>NZ_VCNP01000069.1 GCF_006782915.1 Streptomyces calvus | reverse complement strand
AAAGAAAATGCTATAGTTTGGATAATAAATACTCATAAAGAATTAGTAAATTTAATAAATTTAATGAATGGTAATCTAAGAACACCTAAATTAACTCAATTTAATGACTTAATTTTATGGTTAAATAATAGATATCATTATAATATTTCTATTTATTCCCCAGATCAAAGTGATTTAAATTTAAATGGCTGGCTAGCTGGGTTTATTGATGCGGATGGAGGATTTAAAATTCGTTATACTGAAAAATTAATAGAAGAAAATACGAATAAAGTTTTAACTAAAGGAAGAATAGAAGTACGTTTTGTCTTAGAACAACGACAAATATTACCCTATAACAATCAGTCATATAAAGACATAATGTATA
>NZ_VCNP01000068.1 GCF_006782915.1 Streptomyces calvus | reverse complement strand
AGTCATATAAAGACATAATGTATAAAATACAGTCTTTTTTTGGTATAACTGCTGATTTAAAAATCTCAAAACATAATAAAGATAAAAATTATTGGTTAATAGAGGTTACTAGTTTAACTAAATTAAACTTTCTTCTTCAATATTTGAAAAATTTTCCTTTATTAACCGCGAAACGAAATGATTTTGAGGATTGGTTAAAAGTTTATCATTTAATAGAAGATAAAAAACATTTAACTGAAGATGGTAAATTATTAATTAAACATATAAAATCAAATATGAATA
>NZ_VCNP01000067.1 GCF_006782915.1 Streptomyces calvus | reverse complement strand
GTAAATTGCAAGAAAATCTTATTTGTCCTTTGTAAAATAAACAAAAAATAAGACAATTTGCAGCGAAGTTTAATCCAGCATATAAATTATCAAAAAATTTAAGTATTTAAGATATAGGATTAAAAACGTTCAACGACTAGAAAGTGAGTAATGCTAACAATAATCTTTCCACGAAAACCCGACAATTATGTAAAATTTATGTAATTGATGACATAGTCTGAACCTAATAGTGATATTAGGAATTAAGGATAAAGAGCCTTAAGATAACAAAATTGATGGCCTTCCCAAGATTAAATAATATCTCATTCTGGTTATTGCCTCCTTCCTTAATATTATTATTATTAAGTTCTTTAGTTGAAAATGGAGCCGGTACT
>NZ_VCNP01000066.1 GCF_006782915.1 Streptomyces calvus | reverse complement strand
TTAGTTGAAAATGGAGCCGGTACTGGATGGACTGTTTATCCTCCATTAGCCGGTATCCAATCTCACTCTGGTGCATCTGTAGATCTAGCTATCTTCAGTTTACACTTAGCGGGAGTATCATCTTTACTAGGGGCAATTAATTTCATTACGACTGTACTTAACATGAGAACTAATGGAATGAGCTTACATAAATTACCTTTATTCGTATGGGCAATTTTTGTAACAGCAATTTTATTATTATTATCATTACCTGTATTAGCCGGTAAACTTATTCTGCCGGCTTTAAATGCGGCTATATGCTGGAAACTGTATTACTTTATTAACGAAAGTGCTACACAATCAGCAGGAAACTTATCTTATTTAAATATTTTAGGGATCCTCAGAGACTATACGCCGCAATTAATCTGTTGTAAAATACTACCTTTAATTAAACTAAAAAATTTATCGCTGCGTCCTAAAAATAACAAAGATTTAAGTTATTTAAATTTTAGTTCTTATTTAACTGGTTTAATCGAGGGTGATGGAACTATAGTTGTTCCAAAAACAGAAAGATCCAGTAAAGGTAAACTAAATTATCCTTCCATTCAAATTGTTTTTCATTTAAAGGATTTTCCATTAGCCTTAATGATTCAAAAAGAATTAAAAAATGGATCACTTTCTAGAAAAAAAGGAGTCAATGCTTATATATTAACTATTAATAATTATGAAGGATTAATATCATTAACTTCATTAATGAATGGTAATATGAGAA
>NZ_VCNP01000065.1 GCF_006782915.1 Streptomyces calvus | reverse complement strand
GCGCTGGTCCACGCCCGGCGTCCAGCGCAGGAACGGCGCGATGCCGGAGCTGAGCACCGGGCGGTTCTGCCAGGCCACGGCCTCGCGGAAGGACGGCATGCGGGCGATGTCCTGGAGGGTGTGCGCGGTCTCCACGGCGGCATCGGCGAAGAGGCGGGCGAAGTCCTCCCAGCCGGCGCCGTCGAGGGGGGCGTCCGCGTCGAACTTGTCGGCCGCCTCGGCCAGTCCGGCCGGGGCCAGCCGCAGTACCCCGTCGGCGGGGAAGCCGGGGCCGCGCAGCGCGAACTGCTCCCACAGGCGCCAGCGGCCGAGGGACGGTACGAGGTCGTCGGTCATGGCAGGGCTCTCCTTGCGAGCGGGGGACGGACGGGCGGAGGGACACGGGGGCGACGGGCGGGTGGAGACCTCGGGCGGGCGGGATCGGACGGTCGGGCTGTCCGGCGGCAGGCGCGGAGGGGCGGACGGTCGGGCTGTCCGGTGGCGCGCGGGGAGGAGCCGGCAGGACCCGCCCCCGGTCCTCGTGCGGGTGGGCCGCGCCGAGGACCGGTGGGGCGCGCGGTGGTGGCGCGCCGGGTCAGGCGCGGCCGTAGTCGGTGTCGACGACCTCGGCCAGGTCCCGCGGTGTGGGGTAGGCGAAGACCAGGGAGACCGGCACCTCCGCGCCGATGATCTGCTCGAGGTGGCCGGTGATCTGGAAGGCGGTGAGCGAGTCGCCGCCGGCCTCGTAGAAGTCGGTGTCCTCGGTCAGGTCGGGCAGGCCGAGCACCTCGCGGAAGATGTCGACGAGCAGGTCGGCGGTACGGGTGGCGGTCGCGGCGTTCTCGGTCATGGTGCGTGCTCCTCGGTGGTGGTCGCCACGGTTGTTTCCGTGGGGTCGGTGGTGTCCGTGCGGTGCAGGGCGTGCAGGCGGGCGGGTGTGTTGCCGCCCGAGACGACGGCCACGGCCCGTTCGCGGCGGCCGACCCGCAGGGCTCCGGCCAGTGCGACGGCTCCGCTGGGTTCGGCGTCGACACCGAGGCGGCGCAGCAGAGCGGCGGCGGCGAGGATCTCGTCGTCGCCGACGGCGATCAGGTCGTCGACGCGGTCGCGGATGATCGGGTAGGGGACGCGCCCCGGCCGCTGGCCGCGCAGGCCGTCGGCGACGGTGGTGCAGGGCGGCAGCTGAACGGGGTGCCCGGCGGCCAGGGAGCGGCCGTAGCGGGGTGTGCGGGCCGGTTCGACACCGACGATGCGGACCGGGTGGACCGCGGCGGCGAGGCAGACACCGGCGAGGAGTCCGCCGCCGCCGGTCGGGACGTACACCGTCTCGGTGTCGGGGGCGTCGGCGAGGAGTTCGGAGCCGACCGTGCCCTGCCCGGAGACCACCAGGCGGTGGTCCGAGGAGGGCACGAGGGTGGCGCCGGTCTCCTGCGCGAGCGCGCCCGCCCGCTCCTCCCGCTCGGCCACTCCCCCGCCCACGCGGACGGTCTCGGCGCCCAGCGCGCGGATGGCGGCGGCCTTGGCGGGGTCCGCGCCCGCCGCGAGGACGACGGTCAGACGGACGCCGAGGGAGCGGGCGAGCAGGGCGAGGGCGATGCCGTGGTTGCCCGACGAGCCGGTGACGACCCGCTCGGCCCCGAGCGCCAGGAGGGCGTTGGCGGCTCCGCGTGTCTTGAACGAGCCGCCGTGCTGGAGGTGTTCCGCCTTCAGCAGCAGTCTCGTGCCGGGCGCCGCGGACACCGGGCCGCTCAGCAGGGGCGTGCGGCGGACGTGCGGGGCGATGCGGGCGGCGGCCGCGACGACGTCGGCGGGGCCGGGCAGGGTGTCGGCCGTGGCCGGCCGCAGCCCGGTGGCGGTCACGGGGCGCTCCCCGCGACCAGTCGGCGGCGGTCCGCCTTGCCGCCGCGGGTGGTGGGCAGCGCTTCGTGGCGCCGGAAGTGCCGGGGCATCAGGTGCTGCGGCAGCGAGCGGGCCATGTGGGCGCGCAGTTCCGCGTCCGTGACGGCCGGGTCGCCGGTGACGTGGGCCACCAGGTACGTGCGTCCCCGGTCGTCGGTGTGCGCGGTGACCACGGCGCCGCTGACGCGGGGGTGGGCGAGCAGGGCTCCTTCCATCTCGGCGGGGTCCACGCGGTAGCCGCGGATCTTGATCTGCCGGTCGGTGCGCCCGACGTAGATGAGGCCCTGCGGGCCCCACCGTCCGAGGTCGCCGGTGCGGTAGAGGCGCGCGCCCGGCGGGCCGTAGGGGTCGGGCAGGAAGCACTCGGCGGTGCGGGCCGGGCGCCCGCCGTAGCCCCGGGCGAGACCCGCGCCGCCGATGTACACCTCGCCGACGGTGCCGTCGGGAACGGGCGTGAGGTCGGTGTCGAGCACCCGGACGACCGTGCCGGGGCGGGGTGCTCCGACCGTGTCCTCGGCCGTGTCGGGCTGGTCGGGGACGCGGTGGCGGGTGGTGGTCATGGTGCACTCGGTCGGTCCGTACTGGTTGACGAGCGTGCCCGGGACCGTCCGCCGTCCGCCGGCGGCGAGGAAGGGGCGCAGGGACTCGCCGCTGGAGGCGACGAGGGTGACGCCGCGCAGCGGGTCGGGCAGGTCCGGTTGCCCGGCCAGGTGGGTCAGGAAGGAGGGGGTGGTGCTGAGCAGCGCGGTCACCCGGTGTTCGCCCACGGTGCGGGCGAAGTCGGCGGGCCGCAGCAGCCGGGAGCGTTCCACGATCACCAGGCGGGCCCCGGCCAGCAGCGGGGCGAAGGTGTCCCGGATGGAGGCGTCGTAGCCGAGCGGTGCCGTCTGCAGGGCCACGGTGTCCGGGCCGAGACCGAAGGCGCGGGCGGTGTCGCGCAGATAGGCGTCGAGGGCGTGGTGCTCGACGAGGACGGGGCTGGGCTCGCCGGTGCTGCCGGAGGTGTGGCTGACGTAGGCCAGGGCGCGCGGGTCGACCCGGGCGGGCGGTGCCGCGGGGGTTTCCGGCCGGGTGGCGGGGCCGTCCAGCAGGATCGTGGGGAGGTCCGGGTCCAGGGCGCGGGAGTGTGCGGAGGTGGTCAGCAGCAGCCGGGTGCCCGCGCTGCGGACGAAGGCCGCGAGCCGGTCGCGGGGCTGGGCCACGTCCAGGGTGAGGAAGGCGGCTCCGCAGCGGATGACCGCGGCCATCGCCGCGACCGCGTCGGCGCCGTGCTCGACGGCGACGGCGCACACCGTCTCCGGGCCGGCGCCGTGGGCGCGCAGCAGCCGGGTCAGTTCGCCGGTACGGGCGGCGAGGCGGCCGTAGGTGACCTGCCCCGTGGGGGTGTCCAGCGCGATGCGGGCCGGGTGGCGGGCCGCGTGCGCGGCGAGGTCGTCGGCGACGGTGCGCATCAGGCCTCCTGGGTGCCGGTGACGGTCAGGTCGACGGCCACGAAACGGAGTTCGGAGGTGTAGCGGTGCCCGTCGGCGTCGGTGAGCCAGGCCTGTTCGGGGGTGGGCAGCATCTCGCTGACCTTCAGGCGGGCCCCGGGGTCCTTGCGGGCGAGCCGGCGGGCCGCCTTGGCGAGGATGGTGACGTACACGGGGCTGTCGAAGTCGACGTAGAAGGGGCGGGGTTCGGCCGGGGAGACGACGAACACGAAACGGGGCAGGTCGTGGCGGCGCTGCCAGTGCCGGGCGCGGACGAACCGGGCGGCCTCGCTCTTGTCGTCGGCGAAGTCGACGTCGGCGACGGGCAGTTGCCAGGTCTCCCGGGCCACGGTCATACGGTCGATGGTGATGCGCGGGGTGTGCTCGCCCTCGGGACGGAGGGTGAAGCGGTCCATGACGCGCTGGGTGAGGGTGTTGGCGTAGGCGTCGAGGACGTCGTGGACGGTGCCGTCGGGCAGGACGGCCGTCAGGTGGCCGTCCCGGTCCTCGACGCGGACGTCCGCGCTCTGCACCGAGTTCGGGCGGTGCGGGTCGCCGGTCTGGTCGACCAGGGTCACGTAGTGGTCCTCGGGCCGGTCCAGGGAGGGGCGGCTGCGGGTGGACCACCTGAGCGGCAGCTCCTTGGGCAGTGTGGGCAGCAGACGGGGGCCGGGGAAGTCGCGGGTGGTCTCGGCGACGAGCCGGTCGCGGTCGGGGTGCTGGTGGACGAAGAGGGAGGCGCCCATGGTGTTCAGGGCGCAGTGCATCTCGCCGAGGACGAGGTCGACGTCGCCGCGGGCGAGGGCGTCCGCGTCCTCGGCGACGACCAGGACGTCGGGGCTGATGTAGCGGGCGAGGGACCAGCCGTCGCCGGGCTCGTCGAACTCGCGGCGCACGCGGTCGGCCAGTTCGGCCGTGGTCAGGCGGACGCGGCGGGCGTCCGGCGGGAGGTCGAGGATCCGGGCCCACTTGGCGCGCAGTTCGGCCTGGGCCGCGTCGATCAGGTCGCCGGCGTCGGGGTGCGGGGAGGGCAGGGTGTTCATCCACAGGGTGGCGAGGTCCACCGGGGTGCCGTCGGCGCTCAACCGGGCGTGGACGGTGCGCAGGCGGGCACGGATGGCGTCGGCGAAGCGGTTCGTCATCCAGCGGGCGGCCGTCAGGCACAGCTGGAGGGGTTCCAGGTGCGCCAGCAGGGCGGGGCCGGCCGTGGCGGTGGCGGAGCGCCGGGAGTCGGAGTACACCAGTCCGCGGCAGGGGGCGGTGCGTGCTCCCTTGGCGCGCTGGGCCTCGCTGTCGGTGAGCGCGGCGAAGTCGGCCTCCAGGGCGCCGATCGCGGCGGTCAGCGCGGCGGCGTCGGTGCCGGCGGCGCGTACGGCGTCCCGGCCGCGCTCCAGCACGGCGAGGCCGGCCAGGGCACGCTCGCGTGCGGCCTCGTCGGGGACGCGCTCGAGGATCCGGCGCAGGGCCAGGTCGGGGTGGGTGGCGGCGGGCACCTCCAGGCGCCGGGTCACCCAGCGCCGGCGGACCAGTTCGTCCACGATGGCGGCCACCTCGCCCGGGTCCAGGGCCAGTTCGGCGGCGATGGCGGCCAGGTGCCGGGTGCCGTCGCAGTGCCGCAGGACGGCCTGCTGCAGCTCACCGACGGGCTGGGCGGGCCGCCCCGGGACCCGCACCGTGCCGTCCTCGCAGCGCACGAAGGACATCCGGCGCGGCGGGATCCACCGCATCAGCTCCTCGTCCTCGGCGAGCACCTTGGCCAGGGCGTCGACGGCCCAGCCGGAGAAGTAGACCTCCTGCGCGGCGAGGAAGCCGCGGCCGGCGTCCACGGTGACGGCGTGCGGCGCGGACGGGTCCCAGCGGCCCCAGCCGACGGGTCCGAAGAAGCCGATCGTGTCGTTCTTCACGCAGAACCGCTGCCAGTAGTGGGCGACCAGCTCCTCGCGCTGGCGGGGCATGCTGCTGCGCTGGTCCACGCCCGGCGTCCAGCGCAGGAACGGCGCGATGCCGGTGCGCAGCACGGCCGGGTTCTGCCAGGCGAGGGCCGCCTGGAAGCGGGGCAGGCCGGCGATGTGCTGGAGGTGGCGGGCGGTGTCCACGGCAGCCGCCGACAGTTCCTCGGCGAAGGCCTGCCACTCGGGTCCGGACAGATCGGCGCCGGGGCCGAACTTGTCGGCGGCCTCGGCCAGTCCGGGCGGGGCCAGGCGCAGCACGCCCTCGGCGGGGAAGCCGGGGCCGCGCAGCGCGAACTCCTCCCAGAGCCGCCAGCCTCCGCCCGGCAGCAGGACCGGTGCGTGCTCGTCCGACATCAGGTGCTCCTTCCGGAAAGGGGGTGCGCGGGGAAGCCGCACGGCGCTCGGCCGGACCGTGGCCGCCGCCGGGACGCCGGGCTCCCGGCAGGACAGCACCGTCCCGCTCCGGGGCGGCACGGCACCAGAGAAGATCCGGCAGCAACGCGCGCCGCGGGCTCGGCGCGTTCGTCCCTGCCCCGCGCGGGTGGACGCCCGGCACGCTGTCGGCGTCGGCCCCGA
>NZ_VCNP01000064.1 GCF_006782915.1 Streptomyces calvus | reverse complement strand
TGCGGATGTGGGCCGTCGACGGCACCTGGGAGCGGGTGTTCACCGCCCTGGTCGCCCAGGCCGACGCGGACGAGGACCTGGACTGGGCCGTCTCGGTGGACTCCACGATCGTGCGGGCTCACCAGCATGCGGCGGGGGCCCGCAAAAAGGGGCCCCGGCCGGCGAGCCGGGTGACCATGCCATCGGCCGATCCCGCGGCGGACTGACCACGAACATCCACCTCGTGGCCGACGGCCGGTGCCGACCACTCGCGTTCGTTCTCACCGCCGGCCAAGCCGGCGACGCTCCCGCCTTCACGGACGTCATGGCCCGCTCGCGCGTTCCCCGACCTCGTGGACGGCCTCGCACCAGGCCGGACCTGGTCCTGGCCGACAAGGCGTACTCCTCCCGCGAGATCCGTGACCACCTGCGCAAACGCGGCATCCGCGTGGTGATCCCGGAACGGGCCGACCAGCAGGCCAAACGGAAACGGCGCGGACAGGCCGGCGGCAGACCACCGGCCTTCGACCGGGAGGCATACAAGCAACGCAACACCGTCGAACGGTGCATCAACCGCCTCAAGCAGTGGCGCGGCATCGCCACCCGCTACGAGAAGACCGCCACCATCTACTTGGCCGGACTCCACATCGCAGGCATCTTCCTCTGGTCCACCCGATGATCCAAACGAAACCGCCTACAGCGGGCCTCCTCCGCGCGAGCGGAGGTGAGCCGACGACCAGGGCGCTGGCGCTGCACCAAGTACGGCGTGGTGATCCCGCGTACGGCTCACACCTCGACCGCGATAACGACGGCATCGACTGCGACTGGGGCTGACAAAGAAGGGCCCGCCGCGACGGGGGATGCACGGCGGGCCCTCAGCCAGTGTGGCATGAGCTGGCCGTGGGCTGCGGCGGCACCGTGCATCCCGGCCCGCTCCTGTCCCTTCACTACCCTGTCGCCTTTCTACCAGGGCTGGTCTTTGGAGTGCGCAGTGCGTGGCCAAAGGCCCGTGCCGATGAGCAGGGACATCGTTTGGTCGTGGACTGAGCCGGTCGTCGGGTTTGTCGCCGTGCTCGTATGCGGCTGCTCGGCGCCCGGCACCTACGACTGCTGTCCTGGACCGCATCCGCCGCTGGCGCGCCGGGGAGGCGGCCGTTTCAGGGAGGAACGGGCAACTGGGGCGTCCGGTGGTTCTTCGCGTCCGGAGGCCCGTCATGTACGTGAGGTCAATGAGCACGGTCCAGGGACCGGTGCTCATTGACCTCACGTACATGAGTTCTAGCCTGGCAACGCTACTCAGGTCGCGCGACGCAGCGGAACGACGACGTCCTCGCCCGTGCTCTTCTCGCTCAGCCGGTAGTAGCTGATGTGCGCGAGCCGCTCACTCTCTTCGAGCCATCCAGCTTCGACAACCTGGCGCCGGGTACGGGAGAAGACGGTAGGCGACATCCCGACGAGCTTGGCGAGGTTGGCGCCGGTCTCAATGACGGCACCAGCACGGTCGGTAGGGTGCATCGCATAGAGCATGACGACCAAGCGCTGATTGGCGGTCATGCCGGCCGTGCGGTGCAGGACGTCCAGGAGCTTGCGCTTGTCGTCGTTGTTCACTGGACCTCCCACAGCGAAGGGGTCGTGTTGTCAAAACCAGGGATATCCGGCGGGTTGCATGTCTTGATCGCTTCCCGCTGCTCGATGCCGGTCCCGTGGAAAGCGATGTACGGGCTGATGCGATAGAGCCTGTAGTTGCCGATACGCCCACGCTCAATCAGGATGCGCCGTTTGAGCAGCTTCCGGTTGATCTTACCGACGGCATCAGCAGTCATCCCGACCTTCTTGGCAATGTCCGCGCCGGTCGCCCGCAGGGGCGCCATGCCCTGGGGAGAGACTCCGATCCACCACAACACCATGTACTTCTGGCTCGGGGTGAATTCCTTGCTCTCGGTGATCGCTTCGACTCTGGCCTTGTCCACCTGGATGTGCTCGCCCGAGAAGGCGTAGGGCGCATATGGGATGGCCTCGCCAGTGTCGGCATCGACCAGTCTGCGTACTGCTGCCAACAGGCCCTCCCTGACCGGACATTGCCTCAACGTCGATGAGCGGCGACCCTCAGGGCCGACTCGATGAACTTAACGTACATGAGCGCGGAGTCCATGAAGTCCGCTTCCAGGGCGTGTCTCTCCACCCGACATCGATCTGCACCCAAGGCCGTCCCGTCCAGAAGCAGCGCCTACTCATGTACGTAGCGTCAATCTGATCAGGTCCTACAGTCGTGGTCACGGTTCCTGAAGCATGGGCACAACGGCTCCCAGAACTGCTCGTCCCGCCCTCAGGAACCGGGTGCACGATGCTCAGGACCGGCTGCCAGATCGGCAGAACCGTGTGCGGAAGGGTGTTTCCGCAGGTCAGGTCGCCCTTTCTTTGCGCGCCCTCTCTTACAGCAACACAAGCTCTTACCTGCGGGGGCACCTCCCACACTCCGTGCTACATCAAGCGGTCGCGCGAGCTACCTCGCAGCACCGCCCCACGAAGCGTTCACAGCGGCACCCACCTACGACCTGGCGACGAAAAACCTGGCTCCCCTCCCCCATCCTCAGCCGACGAAAGCACGCCACGACGCGCCCGCGGTCGGTAAATCACCCGCCACGTATGCCTCCATCAGCCCACGCTGGCCCCAGCCACGCAATTCATTGACAACCCCCACGAGCCGCAGTCGCGCACGCCCTTGAGGCCCCCGTCGGTGCACCGGAGGCCCCCAGGGCCGAGGATGCACCGACACGTAGGCGCGGAGAGCGGTCCCAGGAGGTTCGTGGGCCGTTTCTGTCGGTGAGCACCTCGAAGAACTTTCGGGGGTGCGAGCTGAAGTTGCTGGTCACAGGGCTGGTGTGCGCGGGCATCGCCATGCTCGCGCTGGTCGCCAGCAGGTGGCGTTGTCGAGGATCGTCGGTCATCGGGCGAATGCGAGGTTCATGAGGACAAGCAAGGCTCCGGCCAAGGCGGTCGCCCAGGCAGGGTTGGTGTGAACCTTGTCGAGGACGCGCCAGTTCTAGGGGTGGCAAAGCCGTGCTCGACGGGCGTCCAAACGGGGGATCATGGCGCGGGGGCAGAGGCTCTGAGACATCTCAGGGGGCTACCAAGTCAAGCGTCGCCTCGGTAATCGGCTTGCGAACCATAAGGCGAACCCGTCGCACCCTTACGATCCCGGCTCGTCAAGAAGGCCCTGTTCTCGTATTGCTACGGCGATCGGACATGTAGCGCTGCGTGACCGTCGTGGAGTTCGTTTCCCGTCGCCGGTCGTCTCGTTGAGCTGAACGAGTGACGTCGGCGGGGGGCGGGGCGGGTGCGGCAAGACTGGGAGCCGGAGGACCTGATCGAGGTCTGGACGCTGCTCGAAGACGACATGAAGCGGGTGCGGAACAAATCGGGGGCGACTCGGCTCGGGTTCGCGCTGCTGCTGAAGTTCTTCGAGGTGGAGGCCCGGTTTCCGGAGGCGGCCCGGGAGGTCCCGGCCGCCGCGGTGGAGTACGTGGCCCAGCAGGTGAAGGTCCCCGCGGCCGCATGGGCCGACTACGGCTGGCAGGGCAAGGCGATCCAGCGACACCGGGCGGAGATCCGGGCGGCGTACGGGTTCCGGGCGAACACCG
Organism: Streptomyces calvus; assembly: GCF_006782915.1. Lineage (GTDB taxonomy): Bacteria > Actinomycetota > Actinomycetes > Streptomycetales > Streptomycetaceae > Streptomyces > Streptomyces calvus. The sequence continues at coordinate 101,770 of NZ_VCNP01000064.1, read as the reverse complement.
AGGAGGACCAGGACCGGTTGGCTGCATGGCTGGCGACCGAGCTGTGCCCGGTGGAGCTGTCCCGTGACCGGCTCGCCGCCGCGGTGGTGGCGCGGTGCCGAAACGACCACATCGAACCGCCGGCGCCGGGGCAGGTGCGGCGGTTGGTCGGCAAGGCGGTCAAGGACTTCGAGAAGCGGTTTTGCCGCAGCACGCTGGACCGGCTCAGCCACGCGACCCGCTCACGCCTGGAAGACCTGGTCGCAGGCGATGACGGCGGCCAGGACGCGGCGGCGAACGGCGGCGCCGTGGCGGGCGGTGGGCGCTCGCACTTCGCCGAGCTGAAGACGGATCCGGGCGCCCCGGGCCTGGAGAGCTTGCTGGCCGAGGTGAACAAGCTGGAGCGAGTGCGGCGCCTGGAGCTGCCCGCGGACCTGTTCGCGGACGTGTCGGAGAAGCTGGTCGATGCCTGGCGGGCGCGGGCATCGAAGGAGTACCCGGCGAACCTGGAGCGGATGAAGCCGCCGCGGCGCCTGACGCTGCTGTCCACGCTGTGCCATGTGCGGCAGACGGAGATCACTGACTCGCTGGTGGACCTGTTCATCCAGCTCGTGCTGAAGATCAACACACGGGCGGAGCGGCGGGTCGACAAGGAGCTGGGGGCGGAGCTGAAGAAGGTCCGCGGCAAGGAGGCGATGCTGTTGCGGGTCGCGGAGGCGGCGTTGTCGGAGCCGTCCGGCATCGTGCGGCGGGTGATCTTCCCGGTGGTCGGCGGGGAGAAGACGCTCAAGGCGCTGGCGGCGGAGGCCGCGGCGAACGAGGCCCGCTACAAGGCGCGGGTGCGTACGGTGCTGCGGTCGTCGTACTCGGCGCACTGGCGGCGGATGCTCGCGCCGCTGCTGAAGGCGTTGGAGCTGAAGTGCAACAACACCGCCTACCGGCCGGTGATGGACGCGATCGACCTGCTCAAGCGGTATCTGGAGCAGCCGCTCAAGGAGGGCGCGTTCTTCGACGCGGCGGAGACGGTGCCGCTCGACGACGTGGTGCCCGAGCAGTGGCGGGCGGCTGTCGTCGACGACAAGGGCCGTGTTGAGCGGATCCCGTACGAGCTGTGCGTGCTGGTGGCGCTGCGCGACGCGTTGCGGCGGCGGGAGATCTGGGTGGTCGGCGCGAACCGGTGGCGAAACCCGGAGGACGACCTGCCGGCTGACTTCGAGGACAACCGGGACGTGCACTACGCCGCGCTCGGTCAGCCGCAGGACGCCGGGGAGTTCATCGCCGCGCTGCAGGGCAGGCTGCGCACGTCGCTGGACCGCTTCGAGCAGGCTCTGGCGGAGGGCACGACGGGTGGGGTGGCGATCGTCAAGAAGCACGGCGAGCCGTGGATTCGGGTTTCCCCGCGCGGCAAGCAGGACGAGCCGGAGTCCCTGGTCGTCATCAAGGCGGAGATCGAGCGTCGGTGGGGCACCATCGACCTGCTGGACATCCTGAAGTACGCCGAGTTCGACACGGACTTCATCGCCGAGTTCACCTCGGTGGCCACCCGCGAGAACCTGTCCAGGGACGTGCTGCGGCGCCGCCTGCTGCTCGTGCTGTTCGGACTGGGCACCAACATGGGCATCAAGCGGGTCGCGGTGACCGGCAAGCACGGCGAGTCCGAGGCGACGCTGCGGCGGGTGCGGCACCTGTTCGTCAACCGTGCCAACATGCGCGCCGCGCTGGTGAAGCTGGTCAACGCCACCTTCGCCGCCCGGGACGAGATGTGGTGGGGCACCGGCACCGCGTGCGCGTCCGACAGCCGCAAGTTCGGCGCCTGGTCCTCGAACCTGATGACCGAGTGGCACCAGCGCTACCGCGGCCCCGGCGTGATGATCTACTGGCACGTCGAGCGGAAGTCGGTGTGCATCTACTCCCAGCTCAAGAGCTGTTCGGCCTCCGAGGTCGCCTCGATGATCGAGGGCGTGCTGCGGCACTGCACCGACATGGACGTCGACCGGCAGTACACCGACACCCACGGCGCATCGATCGTCGGGTTCGCCTTCGCGCACATGCTGGACTTCAAGCTGATGCCCCGGCTGAAGAACATCGGCTCCGCGCGGCTGTACCGGCCGGCGGCCGGAGAGGACGACGCCTGGCCGCACCTGGCGCCGGTGCTGTCCACCAAGACGATCAACTGGGATCTGATCCGCCAGCAGTACGACCAGATCGTGAAGTACACCACCGCCCTGCGCCTGGGCACCGCCGAGGCCGAGCAGGTCCTGCGCCGCTTCACCCGCGGCGGCCCCAAGCACCCCACCTACCAGGCGATCGAGGAACTCGGGCGGGCCGTACGGACGGCGTTCGTGTGCGACTACCTCGCCGACGTCGAGCTGCGCCAGGAGATTAACGAAGGGCTCCAGGTGGTGGAGAACTGGAACAGCGCGAACAAGGACCTCTTCTACGGCAAGGACGGCGACCTGGCCGGACAGGACAAAGAATCCCAGGAGGTGTCCATGCTCGCCCTCCACCTCCTCCAGTCCGCCCTCGTGCATGTCAACACGCTGCTGATGCAGCAGATCCTCGCCGACGAGAAGTGGGCCGACACCCTCACCGACGCCGACCGGCGGGCCCTGTCCCCGCTGTTTTGGACCCATGTCAATCCGTACGGCCGGTTCGAGTTGGACATGAACAGCCGCCTCGACCTGGACCTCACCCGGAACGCAACGGTCCCCGGACCACGCACGCCCGGCGAGACGGCCGTTACCCCGGCGTGAACGGGCTACCTCAGCCGACGTCGTGGATGGAGGCACATCGCACAGGCCCTGGTCTTCAATACAGTGGTGGACCAGGCTGTGCTGCCGGGACGAGATTGTGAGGTCAAGTGTCTGAGCGTCGTGTTCGTTTAAGGGTTCGCCAGGTGGGGCCGCGCCCGCCTCTGCCCCAGCTCTCTGGTGCAGATCCCACCCACGGAGACTCATCCCCGACTTCTGGTCCAGACACCGCCCGAGAACCCACCAGGCTCCAGCGGCTTGTCAGGGGGTATCGCAGGTCTGATGTGGCCAAGCACACCGCGGTTCTCGCCGCGGTCGTAGCTGCGGCAAGCCTTGCGATCACAGCGTGGGGAACGTACAAGGCTGCTCAGGTCGCAGACGATCAGCTTGCCCAGTCACGTGAGAACAACGAAAACGACGAGCGCGCACAAGCCTCCCGCATCTCGATGTGGACCGAAGGCAACCAGCCGACGCGTATCGTCCTTGCCAACCGCTCCCTGGATCCCGCATGGGCCTCCATATACTTCGATGACCCGACCTTGCCCATGGGCCTCTCCCAGCCGGCCGGGGTCCTCCCGCCTTGCAGTCGCCTAGACGTTCCCGTTGCGAAGCTCTACGTGGATCCAGAAAACATCCAGGGTTCCGGGCTGAGGCTCGCATTTGTGGACGCCAACGGAAGAGCTTGGACCCGCGCCGCAGGGGGAGGACTGCGAGGACCGGAATGGCCGAACAGCGTGAGCGTCACCACCAAAGACAAAACCACCATGTGGGCGACCGAAAAAGACGTAGAGGTCAAGACGCTCTCTGAATGCGGCCAAGCAGCTAACCCGAACCAGTAGTCCCAGCTCGGACACCCAAAAGCAAGTCACTCACCGGTAGGTTCCGGGGCTCAACTTTTGCGGCGGGCGGCGGGGTCGCGTTCGGCGACGTGTCGGGCGACTGCGTCGACGCCGGGGCGGGCGTACCGCTCCAGGGAGCGGACGGAGGCGTGGCGGGAGCGGGCCAGCAGCATCGGGGTGGAGGTGCCGTCCTCAGCGTCGTGGGTCAGGGCGCTGTGGCGGAGCCGGTGCAGGGTCCAGCCGTCCAGATCCTCGACGTCCTCGGGCGCGGCGAGGGGGTTGGCCAGCAGCCGGGTGGCTTCCTCGAAGATCTCCTCGGCCCGGCGGTAGGACAGGCGGGCCCGGCCTGTCTCGGGGCAGACGTCCGCCGCCGGTGTGCGGGCCGGGGCCTTGCGGTCGGTGAGGAACAGCGGGCCGCGGGTGCGGCGGGCGATGAGGCGGGGCAGGAGCTGGGCGGTGCCGGACTGCCAGTGAATCCACTCCGTCGCACCGCCCTTGGCAGTGATCTTCCCGCGCTTGTCCTGCGGGTAGAGGTCCTCGACGTTCAGGCGCAGCGTCTCGTCCGCGCGGGCGGCGGACTCGTAGAGCATCTTCCAGCAGGTCTTCTCCCGCAGGGAGACGTCCAGCCGCCACAGGGCGGCAATCTGGTTCTCCGCCAGGGCCCTGGTGCGGTCCGGCGGCGCCGGGCGGCGCTCGATGCCGATCGTGGGATCACCGTCGATCCAGCCCTGGCGCTGCCACCAACCAATCGCCTTACGCGCGATGGACAGCTCCCGGTTGACGGTGTCGGCGTCCATCGCGTCCGCCCGCGCCGCCGCCAGCTCGGCGAGCACCTCCGGCAGCGCCGGGTCGTCAATCGCGGTGACGGGGGAGACGGGCGGCTTCGCGCCGCGGCGGGCCGGGCCGACCGGCGCCGGTTCGCCCGCGAACATCCAGCCCCACGTCGTCAGCGAGATCCGGTAGATCCGCGCGGAGGACTTCGCGATGCCTGCGCCGGTGAGGTACCGCTCGACGGCCGCAGTGAACGTCGCCGGCGGGGCGGACAGAGGCACCACCCGGGAGCGCGGCAGCCGGAGTGCGCCCCCGCCCCCGAGTTCGGTAACCGGTTCGATCGTCATGCCCGCCCCCACCCTTCCAGTGCTGCCGCAGTAAATGCGTACACCTCGCAGCGGCGGCCGGAACCGTCCGCCGCAGGTCGCGGAGATCACCATAAGGGCTCTGCCGCAGTAAATCCGGCATTTACTGCGGCATCACCCGGCCAACCACCAGGGTGGCAGAAGCCCGATAGGCCGCCTCAAAGCGAAACAGCCGCTACCGCCGACCCCCGCGTCCGGCCCGCCCCCGAGCGTCACCCTGCGCTACATGTCCGTCTGCCGTAGCTATACGAGAACAGGGCCTTGGAACTGGACAACGACGGGAGTGACAGCATCTGGGCCCTCGCCTTCACTCCGGACGGACGCAGGCTCGTGGCCGGTGAATGGGACGGCGACGTCTCCCTCTGGGACATCAGCGGCGGGAAGAAGGAGGCGACCTTCGCAGGGCTGACGGACTCGGTGGTCGACGTAACGGTCTCCCCGGACGGGCTCCATGTCGCCGCCTCCGGCCACGAGGACGTCGTGGCTGTCTGGGACCTCACCTCACACCGGCTGCTCACCACCCTGGTGGGTCATCAGGGCTTTGTCTGGGGAGCCGAGTACTCGCCCGACGGCCGTACCCTCGCGACCGGCGGTGACGACCGGGTCGTCCGGCTGTGGACACCCACCGGCACGCTTGGGCTGCTTGAGCGCGGCGAGCCCTGGCTGGATGCGGAACTCTCCCCGGACGGCAGTCATCTGGGCCTCGCCGGACAGGACGGCTCCGCACGCATCCTCGACCTGCGCACGGGCACGGCACGCCGCCTGCGGGGAACGGGCGATGGAAACACATCCGTGCACGCGGTCGCTTTCAGTGACGACGGAAGCCGGTTCGCCGCCGCCGACGAGAGTGGCCGCGTCCTCGTCTGGCGCACCGACGACCCGCTGCGTCCGCCCGGGCTTCCCATCGCGCAGTGGCGGGCGCACAAACGTACCGTCAGGTCGCTCGACTTCCGCCCCGGGCACCGCCACATCCTGGCCACTGGCAGCGATGACCACACGGCCGGGCTCTGGAACCTGGCCGACAGCGGAGCGGACAGGCCGACCCGACTCCACGTCCTCAGCGGTCACTCCGACGGCGTGCAGGATGTCGCCTTCCTGGGCGAGGACACCGTCATCACGGCAGGTCTCGACAGCGCGGCCAACGTCTGGGACTTCACCGACGCCCGTCTGCAGCGCAGGCTCACCCACGGCGCGCCGGTTCTCGACGTGGCCGCGGGTCGCAAGGGCCTACTGGCCACAGCCAGCTGGGACGACACGGTGAGGCTCTGGGATCGCGGGCCGGAGAGCCGCCCGCGCGTCCTCGCCAGCCATACCGGCGGCGTCTTCACCGCAGCCTTCAACCGGTCCGGCACCCGGCTCGCCACCGCGGGCCAGGACAACACCGTCCGCGTCTGGGACACCTCCGACGGGCGGCTCCTCCACACCCTCGAGGGGCACCGCCGCACCGTCCGCTCCGTCGCCTTCATGGGGGAGGACGGGCCGATCGTGTCCGTTTCCGAGGACGGCACGATCCGCCGGTGGAGCCTTGACGCGCAGCAGGTTCTCCGCCAGGTCTGCCGGGTCGTCGGGCACCTCGGCGAGAACCGGTGGAGGCAGCAGCTCCCTCAGGTTCCCTACGAGCCGGGCTGCAGGTGACCTGGGCCGACGGCCCGTCACCCGCATGCGCATCGTGCGAGGTCAGCGGGGGTTTCCCGGCCGCCCTGGCGCAAGAGGAAACCGCGGAACCCTGGATCCCGCCCACCGCTGGTGCCGAGACTCAAGTTGCGCCGAAAGCCGCGGGAACCCCCGGCCACCCCGGCGTGACCACCTGTCCTTCAACGCCTTGCCGGTCGCCTTCGGCAGCGAGGGACGAACATCTCAGAAGGAGCGAACCTCATGACCAATTCCACCACCGTGCCCGTGTCCGGGAACACCCGTATCGTCGCGCTCGCTCTCAGCGCTCTGCTCGCCGGCGGCCTCGCCGTGTCCCAGGCCCAGGCCGCACCCGCCGAGCCCGCCATTGCGACGGCGGCGGCAACCGGGGAGAAGTCCGCCGCATCCGCGTCGTCCCTGGCCCTCACGCGCCAGCAGATCGTCGCCAGGGCCGAGCACGCACTCAAGACGCCCACCAAGTACAGGACGGCGAAGAACGGCCCCATCAAGCTGAGCACCCCGAAGGGCAACAACAACTACCTCGGCGGCCACAACCTCAACGTCTACAACAACTACAACGGCCAGTCCTGGTGCGGGCACTTCGCCGCCGCGATGTGGGGCAAGCAGGGCGTCCCGGCGAAGTACGAGGCCTCCCAGCGGTGGCGTACCCACATGGGCAACCGGTTCCACCCCTACCGGGTCAACAGGCTTCCGCAGCCCGGCGACGTCCTGGTGTGGACCAATACCTCCAACAACGCCTTCGGTCACGTGGGTGTGGTCGTCTCCGTGAAGGGCCGGTCCGTCACCACCATCGAGGGCAACGCCGGTGCGGGCACCGACAGTGTCACCCGCCAGACCTACTCCTGGGACGACAAGCGCGCCACCGGCGGCGGCCCCTACCTGCCCAGCAAGAAGTTCGCCGGATTCGCCTCCGCGCGGTAGCCGGCTCAACACCACCGGCCCAGGCCCCGCCTGCCCACGACCGGCCGCCCGACCGGACTGTTCGACCACCACAAGATCTTCAGGCGGGGCTGCTCGTCCGAAGCGCCCCCGCCTTCCCACCCACGTCGCCGGCACCCTGCGGCGTCCGGCGCCCGTTCCACCCAGGAGCAGCAACCATGCAGACGAAGTACCTCGCCCCGAACCGCGCCTTCCTCTCCGCTCTCGCCGCGGCCGCCGTCCTCGGCGGTCCGCTCGCGGCCACCGCGGACGCCGCTCCCGCGCCTGCCAAGTACCAGACCCACGCCCAGGCGGCGGCCGTGCTGAAGCAGGCCAACATCAGCTGGTCGTCCAGCGGTGGCTGCTCCAACCGGGGGAACAGCCGCTGCACCTCGTTCACGAAGATCAACAAGGCGACGATCGCCGGCCTCGTGGCGTTCAAGAAGGCCAGCAGGTGCGCCGTCCGTGTCACCGGCGGCACCGAGCGCGGTCACGCCTCGGGCACCTACAGCCACTACAACGGCTACAAGGCCGACATCGCGCTCAACAGCTGCGTCAACAACTACATCACCAGCCGCTTCAAGCACTCTGGCAAGCGGAGCGACGGCGCCACCCTGTACAAGTCCCCGGCCGGCAACGTCTACGCTCGCGAGGGCAACCACTGGGACATCACCTACTACAACAGCCGCTCCTGAGCGACAGGACCGCGCCCGGTGTAACTGGGTCCACCGCCTGCAGGCGGTGGACCCAGTTACACCGGCGTCCCAAAAGCTCGGCTGCACCAGAGCCTCGCAAGTCGCAGGGCGAAGGACTGGTGTGATCGGCTCTCGCGGTGCTCCTGCTGGTCGCGGGTGGGAGTCTCCGGGGAAAATCACCCTAGGGTCTCCCCCCGAGCGGTCCGCTCTGCGTACTGCCTCTGTGATCGCTCGCCATCTAACAATGACGCAGAATGCGCTAGCGTCCATGCTGCCCGCAAGAACCTGGGTGAGCCTTCCAACTCACGTTGATGTGTGGAGAGGTTCGAACACTGCGGAGTCGTAGGAGGGGGCCTTGAGGTTGCAGGACGAGGAGACGCCGTCGGTGGTAGGGGAGTACCGGATCGAACGCCGGATCGGTGCGGGCGGCATGGGAGTCGTCTATCTGGCGGTGTCGCCGTCCGGCCGGCAGGTCGCTCTTAAGGTCATCCGCTGGGAGTTTGCACACGACATCGATTACCTCGCCCGGTTCCGGCACGAGATCGAGGCCGCGAGACAGGTCAGCGGGGCCTTCACTGCTTCGGTGGTGGGCGCCGATGCTGATGCTGAGCCTCCCTGGATGGCGACGCAGTACTTCGATTCCCCGACGCTTTCAGAGCGTGTGCGCGAGAGCGGTGTGCTTGAGGAAGACGCCGTGTGGCGGCTGGGCAGGGGTCTCGCAGAGGCCCTGCGTGACATCCACCGGGCTGGTCTGGTGCACCGCGATCTGAAGCCGAGCAATGTGCTGCTGACCGAGGACGGCCCTCGGGTCATTGACTTTGGTATCGCCCGTGTGCTGAGGGCGGAACCGCTGACGCGGACCGGCAAGATCCTTGGCACTGTGTCCTTCATGGCGCCGGAACAGGTGAGCACGCCGCGCGAGGTAGGGACGGCGGCCGACGTGTTCGCACTGGGCGGAGTCCTGACGTACGCAGCGACGGGCCAGGGGCCGTTCGACGGTGACACGGGCGCCCCGCCCATCGCGGTTGCGATGAAGATCGTGCAGGACGATCCGGACCTTGCCGAAGTCCCGTCGGCCCTGCGTTCCGTCATCGAGAAGTGCTTACGCAAGGACCCCAGTAGCCGGCCCTCCCCCACTGAACTGCTTGCTCTGCTCAACGAGAAGGAGGTGGATTGCGCGGAGAGGCCCAAGGAGACGACGGCACCTGAAGGGATCGCGAACGGTCCCCGGCCCCGGCCCCGGGCACGCATCTATCTGGCCGCCGTGGCTGCGATCGGGGTCGCGGTGGCGGTGTCGATGGCGCAGGTGGGTACTGCGGGAGGGGATCGTGACGATGCCGAAGGTTCCGCATCGCCCTCGGCTAAGGCCTCGTCAACACGGGCTGCTTCCGTCGACGAACCGGTGGCAGCCCTGCGACCGAAGGGGTGGGCGCTGTGGGAAAAGAAGCCGACCACCAGCACAGAGCACCTCGCGCATGACATCCCCGCTTGCGCCGGTAGCGGGGATGTTCTCGTGTGCACCGAAGCCGGTGTGGTTGCCGAGCGGATCGACGTCGCCTCCGGACGGGTCAGATGGAGTAAGCGGCACACTGACGAGTCGTCGCAGCCGGGCTTGGTCGTGGGGTTCGTGGGAGACACGGTTCTTGTCCAGGACGTGGACGAGGAACAGCTCGTGGGCTTCGACGTGAATACCGGTGACCGCCTGTGGTCAGCCCAGGCGTCGGGGCCCCCGACTTTCACCCTACAGAAATCCACGGTCACGACGACTCACCATCATGTGGACGGGGTTCGGATCGACCGCAGGGACGCACGGACGGGAAAGCTGATTGGATCCAGGACCTTTCCCGCTGGCGAGTATTACGACCTCTTCGACGGCGGGGACAACGTGCTCCATCTGCTGCGGTATGGGGAGGAGGGCTTCATCACGTCCGTCGCTGTCCTCCACGCCGCCACGTTGCAGACGACGAAGGTACTCGCCACATTCGACGAGGACCCCGGCACCCCGGTCGCAGCCGATGGTGACACATTGTCATTGCTCCTCGACGGCAAGAGCGTCACCCGCATCACCAATGCAGACGGAAACGTGGAACGCCTACCTCTGCGGGACGCCTTCGTGGGCACCGCCCGTGTGCAGGGCGACATGTTGTACCTCAGCCGGACAGATGGCATGTTGGCCGCGTATGACCTACGGACGGGCCTGCGAAAGTGGACCATGGAGACGACGGGCGAGTCCCCCGCACGTCCCGTGTTCTCTGATGGTCGTCTGTACAGTCTGGTCGGGGACGGACGGATTATCTGTGTCGACGCAGCAACCGGAAAGACCGTGTGGCGGAGCGCGGCACGACGCGACCCGAACTTGAGCGTCGCGGATCTCACTCGCAGGCGGACGGAGCCCGTGGTGCTGGACGGCAGGGTGTACGCGGGTTCCACCACGGGATCCATCTTCGCGATTGCTCCGCCCACAGCGTGAACGTCGGTGCGGAGACAAGCGCTCCATCAGATTGATGCCGTTGTCAGCGGCGTGCACGGGACGTTCCGACATCGCCAAGCGCGGGTCGCCGAAATGGCCAACTGACGCACCCTGCCACATGGGGCTCGCGGGCTGTTCAGGATGCGGCTCTGCTACAGCTCGAACTCAAGGTGCTCGATGTCTGTGAACCGGACCGCTTCCAGGCTGCCGGCGCGGCGGCCGCCGTCCTGGAAGTACACCTCCTTGAGCCCTTCGGCCACGATCTGTTGCAGTTGCTGGTCGCTGGCACCGTGCTCCTGGGCCTCGAAGAGGCGAGCGGCGTAGCGGGGCGGCAGGGCGACGGTCAGGTGCCGGACGCGGTCCTCATCTGTCGACCCGATCGGTGCGGTGTACCCCATGCGGGCCTGGGTGTCGATGACGATGCCGCCGGTGGTGGCCGCGTTCCGCCGGGCCTTGGCTCTGACCTGCGGCTGCCACCGCTTCTTCACCTCGCGCTCCAGGCGCGCGGCGAGGTTGGGGCGGGGCTTCTTGATCTGGTCCTTGACGTACCGCTCGACGGTGCGCTGGGAGACCCGCAGCATCTGGGCGACCGCCTTCGTGCCCTTGAGCTGCTTGACCAGGTACCGCATCTGCGCTCCGGCCGACTTCGGCGCCGGGCGGGTGAACGCCCTCTGCACGGCGGCGTCCAGGCCGTCCTCGAACAGGCTCATCGTGGCCTACTCCTACTCTCCGTTGTCGACGTCGGTGACGGTGCCGTCTTTGATGTACCGGGCGAGGTTGAGTTCCGGGGCGTTGAACCGCTCGCGGACTTCCTCGCCCCACAGGACGCTCTGGGTGCCCTCGTGCTTGACCAGGCCGGGGTTGATGCCGAGCTTGAAGCCGCCGGGCAGCGGCTTGCCCTCCCGGTAGGGCAGGAAATCCAGCGGCGAGGGCCCGTTGGCCGCGTAGACGACGCAGTCGGACAGGATCGCCACCGGGTACTGGCCGGTGAACGCCGCATGCTTGACGATCTTGCGGTGCAGGTTGATCCGGGTGCGGGAGATGACAGCCGCGCGGATGTCCGGCCGCCACGTCGGCCGGGACAGTGCCCGCCACGGCTCGCCGGGCCGCCAGCCCTCCCCGCGCGGGCGCTCGCGCAGCTTACCCAGACCGCCCTTCACCGTCGCCTTGACCGCGGAGACGACGATCGCCAGCTCCGGGTCGCGTTCCGTGCAGCCGTCCATCGCCGCCAGGAACGCCTCCGGCGTCATGTCGGCGTGCACCCCTAGGTCGGCCATCGTGGCCAGGTAGGCGTCCCGGAGCCGGTTGTACCAGCCGTCCAGGTAGCGGCCGTGCTCGCGCCGCACCCACGCCTCGATCGGCCGCACCTCGTAGCCCAGCTCCACCGCGTACGCCACGGTCGGCGTCGCGTACCAGGCCGGGCCCTCGGGCCGCTCCCCCTTCGGCGTGAACGGAGACGGCAGCAGGCTGCCGTCCAGCTCCACCCACTCCTTGCCGACCTTCACGCGGGACAGGTCCACGTGGGACAGGTCGACCAGCCACGAGCCGGGCAGCTTCGGGTCGAACGCGGGAGCCTTGACGTGCGTCGCCTTACCAAGGCCGACGTTCAGACCGTTAGCGCCGGCGGCGAAGGCCATGTTGACGTCGATGCCGACCAGGTGCCGCAGGGTGCACTCCGCGTCGGTCATCGGCCGTGCCCAGTCGAAGGCCTCCTCGAACAGCTTCTCCGCAGGGCCGCGCCCGTGGAAGCGGGGCAGGTCCTTGAGGACGGGGTGGTCGTCGGGGACCTCGCACGGGGGCCAGTTCATCGGGTCGATGGCGTCCTTGCCCAGGCTGCCGGGGTTGTGCTCGGAGTGCCGCTTGCCGTCGGCGTCGGGCTCGGAGGCCCGGGTCGGCGGGTGCAGGGCAGTCATTAGCTCCAGGCCGGTCACGGCGGTGGAGCCGCGCGGCGTCATCACCCGGGAGGCGTACACGCCCAGGACGCGGGCGAGCTCCGCCGGCGGGAGCTGCCCGGCCTCGCCCCAGTGCCGGGTGTCCAGCGCGTTCCAAGAGGGGATGCACAGCTGCACACAGGCCCGCTCCGAACCGGTGGCGGGGCGGTAGATCCGCGCCCACGGGCCGAGGCCCCTCTTCGTCAGCTTCCAGTCCGCGCGCGCGAGCTGCTTGATGACCTTGTGGCCCTCCGGGATCCGCCCGGCGTGCTTCTCCTCCTCCGTGAGCGTGACGGGCAGGCCGTAGCGCTCCAGGGCGGCCTCGGTGAGCACGAGCAGCAGGTCGGCGTCCTTGCCCGGCCCCGACAACTTCGGCTGCCCGAGCTTCGCCTCCTTGAGCGTCCAGTCCACCAGGGACGGGAGGCTCTTGGCGGGCACGTCCAGGACCAAGCCGCCGGTGCAGTACGCCAGCACCTCCCCGTCCTCCACGTTGACGACCGCCAGCGGCCCGTTCTCGAACCGCGGGTCGGGGCCGCCCGCCGGGGTACCGGCGGGGGCCGCCTTCTTCGCACCCGGGCGGCGCGACGTCGGCCAGGTTCCGGTGGTGCGCGCCGGACGGGGCGCGGCCGCCGGGGCAGCGGCAACGGGAGCAGGGGCAGGGGTCTGGGTGTTCTCGGCTGCACTCATGGCCGCAGCCTCGGACGCCTCCCCTGTGGACAGAGTCCGCGCTCCCGCCGGGTCGGCGAAGCCCGCCGGGCGGGGCGCGCCGGGAGTGGGGTAGAGGGAGCTGACGATCTCTTCGATCGCAGCGTCCGGCACCTCTGGCATTTCGCCTGCCGGGTCGGGCGCGCCGGTGAACGTGGCGGGCACCGGGGCAGCCGGCTCTTGCGGCGTTGCAGGTGCCGGGTAGAGCTCCGCGAGCTGCCGCAGCAGCCGGGCGTACGCCTCACGCTCCGGGCCGCGCGGCTCGGTCGGCTTCTTGACCGACTCCCATCCGGACACCGTGGCCCGGCGCACCTTCAGCGCAGCGGCGACTTCGTCCAGCGTCAGGCCGTGCGCGACCCGCAGCCGCTTGCGCTCCTCCGCTGGCGGCAGCGGCGAGCGGGACGCGACCAGTGCGTCGACCGCGTCGAACAACTCGGACATGGAACACCTCCTGACCGACATCTACCCCAAGAACCGTACGCATGGCGAACATTAACCGTACGAATCGCGTACGAATCGCGTACGAACGGCGTGCGGAAGCGGTACGGATGGTCCTGGCCAGGGAAGGGCTGGAACCCGTCGCGTCCCCCCGGGCCCCGGTGGGGAGATATGGGCGGTCGCATGCTCGGAGTAATCAGGGGGTCACGTGGGGTGGAAAGACGCGTTCGGCGACGCCATGAAGGAACTGGAGGCGATACGACAGCAACTCGCACGTCTCGATCGCCTCGATGACCCGACGGTCGGGCTGACCGCACTGCACGGTGACGTCACGCAGAGCCGCCTGAAGATCCTGGAACAGCTCCAGGCGGGCGTCACCGGATTGCGTGAGGAGAACCGGGAGGTCCGCCGCCGGCAGGACCGGATGATCAGCGACCTGAACGAGACGCGAGGGGAGCTCCGGCAGCTCCTGGACCTTGTCGACGTTCTGCGTCCCTTCGCGCCGCCCGAAGGGGCAGGTGACACGTCCGGCGAGGGCACGCAGACCCATCCCGAGGGGACTGCGCAGCCGCCCGAACCCGAGGCCAGCTACGGCTCGTCCGCCGACGCCGAAGGTCATCCGTCCGTCTCAACCGACACCGACTCCCAGGGGGGAACCATGGAGAACACTGGGCACCGGCCGCAGCCCGAGTCCGGCGCGGACCAGGACCTCGCGCTGAAGAGTGCCATCGAGGCCGCCTACCAGGGCACCGGCACCTCCGCCGGCCAGCCCTCTGCTGCCACGCCGCAGGCCGCCGGCGCGGAGGATCCGCGGGTCGCACATGGCGTTCTGCTGCTGAAGGCCGCCGGTGTGGCCTCCGCCGAACTGATCGCGCACCGCGACACCTGGGAGTGGCTCGCCGCCCTGGCCGTCGACCACAGCCACTTCCGCACCCCGCCCTCGGTGGAGGACATCAAGGAGGGCCGCGTCCAGACGGTCCTGTCTGGACGCTCCCTCATCGCCCTGCTCATCGAGCTGTGGAACACCCGCTCCACCGCCACCCCGCTGCAGGGCGACTGGGCACTGGCCATGACGACCTACAACCGCATCGCGGCCGAACTCACCGGCGTCACCGGACAAGGCGAGACCATCCGCATCGTCCTGGACGACGGTCTCCCCCACGAGGCCGGCGACTGACCGGCATCTCACCGAGAAGCAGACGACGGCCGCCCAGGTCGGTCCGGGCGGCCGTCGTCACGGGCTGGAAAGCGCGAGGGCCGCACGGTCAAACCGTGCGGCCCTCGACTGACGTCTGAACCCTGGGGGTATGGCCTGCCTTCTTTCGAGGGCTACCAGGGACAATTCCAGGGTCTTCGTCGCCCAGTGTACCTACGATTTCCCCACCATGCACAGCACGCCGCCCACCAGCATCGAGCCGCCCGACGACAAGGCCGTCATCGAGCTGATCAGCCCCGACCGGCTGAACCCCTACCTGGCCGCCTGCGCTGGTGACTCCACCGCCGCGCTCGCGCTGTACCGGTGGAACAGCGACCTCGCCGCGGCGTTCTTCGAACCGCTCGGGCACCTGGAGATCATGCTGCGCAACGCGCTGGACGCACGGCTCGTTGCCCGCCAGCAGCGCCGGGGCTGGACCACCGAGTGGTACATCGACAGGCAGGTCCCCCTCAGCGGCAAGGCCCGCGGCGACATCGCCCAGGCCCAAGAGCGCGCTGGGCGGGGCGGTGCTGCGACCACGCCGCGCGGGAAGGTCATCGCAGAGCTGAGCTTCGGCTTCTGGCGCTTCCTGCTGGCCCGCCAGTACAAGACCAACCTGTGGCCCGACCTCGCGGGCGCCTTCCCCTACGCCCCCAACCGTGCCCTGACCACGGTGGAAGACCCGGTCAAACGGCTGCACAAGTTCCGCAACCGCATCGCTCACCACGAGGGGATCTGGCACCTGGCCCTCGAAGCCCGCCGGGACGACATCCAGACCGTGCTCGGCTTCATAGCGCCGGCCGCCGCAACGTGGGTCGCCGACGCCTCCCGCATCGACGACGTCCTCGCCCGCCGCCCCTGACGCCTCGAGTTCACGCGGTCCTGCCCAGCGTCGTCGGCTGCGGGACCGCGGCCGCCGTCCCGGCCTCCCGCGCCGCGCGCTCCGCACGGGCCCGGCGCAGGGCTGCGGCGTGGGAGACGTCGGCCTGGCGGCGGCGCTCGATGCGGGCCTGCTCGATCGGGGCCGGCTGGTCATCGGCCACCGGCTCCGGCTCCGGGAAGGCCCGGAGGCTGAGCGCCCGCATCGCCGCGGTCTGCCGCTCCACCGCCTCCGCGATCGAGGGGTCGATACGGCTGGGAGGCGCGACGGCCTGGTGCGCGGCGAGGGCCTGGTGGAAGCCCGGCGAGGCCATCTCGCGCGTCTTCATCGGGGCCGGAGGAGCGTCCGGGGCGGTGACCGGAGTCGGTGCGGCGGGCCGGGAGCCCGGGGCGGCGCCGACGGCCAGGACCCGGACACTGCGCACGGCGTCGGTGCCGGCCGACTCGTTGGCCGCGGCGACGATCCGGGCGCTGATCAGGCGGAGCTGGGTGGCGTAGGCCGGGGAGTCGGGGCGCAGGTCCAGCTGGCCGATCTCCGGGTGGAAGGCGACGGCCTGGACGTGGGTGGGCAGCTGCGGGGCGATGGCGGCCGCGATATCGGGCCAGCGGTCCAGGACGGTGCCGCCGACGGCCGGGACGTCCCAGGCCCGGTCGGCCATCAGGCCCTGGAGTACGGCGGCGAACCCGGCCGGCTCCCGGCCGTCGCGCTGCACGACCCGGGTCCGGCGGCGGCGCGGGGCGCGGGCCTCGCTCTCGCCGCGCTTCCTGGCGGCCTCGCGAGCGGCGTGCAGCGCGACCCGGGCGAGGTCGACGCCGGACAGCTCCGGGCCGTCGGCGGCGGGCTGCTCGATGGGGGTGGTCGTCTCGGTCATCTCGGCCTCCTACCGGCGTCCGTACGTCATCAGCGAGCTGCGGGCGCCGCTCGCCAGCTGCAGAGCGCGGCGCACCAGGTCGGCGCCGTAAAGCTGCTCCGCGGTCTCGCGGCCCATGGCGTCGACCGCCACGGTGATCAGCGAGGTGTCGCCGACCATCAGCCGCTGCCGGGCTTCCGCGCGGGCCTCGGCCACCACGTTGTCCTCGAGGCCGTCCACGCCGGACACCTCGGGCAGGGCCTCCGTGTCGGGCGCGGCAGCCTGGGGCTTGGGCCGGAACGAGGCGGCGAACGCCTCGTTGACCTGCCGCTGGACGGCGCGGCTGGTCGGGGCGTCCCAGTCGCCCTCGTAGCGCTCGGTGCGGGCGCGGACCTGCTGGATGCGGTGGCGGCGGGCGGCTTCCTGGGCACCGCGCCACTGCTCGACGGCGTCGGCCCGCTTGGCGGGGGTGTCCAGGACCGTCTCCGCACCGGCCAGCAGCACGGCGAGCAGACCCGAGCCACGGCGGACCCGGGCCGCCTCGCCGCGAAGGTGCAGCCAGCCCTTCACGTCGGTCACGGTCCATCCGGCATCAGCCACGCCCCGGGCCACCCAGGCGATCCGGGCCACAGAGCAGCCGCGCAGCCAGTCCAGCTCCTGGGTGAGCTCACGGGCCAGCTGGAAGCGGCGCCCGACGACGTTCAGCTTCCGGCGACCGCCGGCCTTCGCCTTGGACTTCTTCGGGGTGGGGGACTTGGCATCCCCGCTTGCGAGCTTGCTCTCAGGGGGGAAGGAAGTACCACCCGCAGAAGAAACAGTTGAGGTACCGACCTGCATTGGGGTGCAACGGGCCTCATCCGAAACAGCCGTCACAACCCCCTGCTCAGCACCCTTCCGGGCACCCCTCGCCGGGGCCTTCGACGACGTCTTCGAGCGCGGCTTGCGCACCTTCCGCGACGCCTTCTTCGCCAGCTTCGCCATCAGCTCCCGGCCGGACTCCGCGATCCCGGACGCCGCCCGCGTGTACGCCGGAGCGTCCTCGTCCCGCTGCACCGTGCGGATGCCGAGCGCGACGTCGAACTCCACCGGGATCATGCGCGCGAACTCGCTGGCCTGCGCCGGGCCGCCGGACACTCGCGTCCCCTTGACGATCCACGCGAGCAGCCCGGCCTCCCGCAGCATGCCCAGGTGGTACTCCACCGACCGCTCGGACAGGCCGGTGCGCCGCACCAGGTACTCGATCCCCGGACGGCACGGAAAGAGCTGCGCGAGCTCCTGGGCGACGCGCACGGTCGTCGCCCCGAAGGAACGCGGGCCGTGCGACCGGTGCCGCCGCGGCTTGTAGAGCCCGGACCCGGCGACCCAGTGGACCGCCTGCATCCACGAGTAGCCGTCGCCCGCGACCCGGCCCGACGACGTCGACAGCCACTGCGACGCCTCCGGCACGAACAGCACGGCGACCGCGTCGGCGTCGTCGGCCGCCGGTCGCGGAGCGGGCACCATCACGGCGGCCGGCGCCGCCACGGCGCTCACCGGCCCGCCCGGACGAACGAGAAAGAGATCATCCGGGCAGCCTTGCGCAGGCCGCCTGTGGACAGAGTTCGCGGAGCCGCGAGGACCCCGGTCCCTCCCGCCTGGCGGGCAGAAACTTCCGATCCCGTCCCGCCCCACGGGACGCAGCCCCAGAGCACCGCGGCGGCCGGCACCGCCAGGAGGACAGGGGTCCCCCTCTCGGAATAGGTGCGCCGAACCGGGGCCGGTGTGACACTCCAACCCCAAGAATCTTCGTGATTAATGCCGTGAAAAGGGCAAACAGGGGCAGCCGATCCCGTCACACGGGAAGCGTCGGAGGCTCGAATCAGGCCAAATCGGACACGGTCGAGCTGACAGGGGACACCGATCTCGTGCACTATGGCGGGGACACCAACCTTCATATGGATCGCCCCGACCGCGACCAGGCCCCTGCCAAGGGACCCGACCACGGCCGAGCGCTCTGTACGGACGGAGCCCCGAGCGCCGACGGCCTGCCAAAGCCGCCGGAACCCGGGGTGACGCTGGTGGCTCAACAGAGGCCCCCTGCCAAAGGGGCTCCTGGAGAGCCGGGGTGGCCCGCTTGCCAAAGCGGACCGGGTGGAACAAACCGCCTGCCAGGGCGGGGTTTTGCAGAGAAAACAGATCCAGCTCGATGAGCTGGAGCCCAGGACCGGCGCCAACCGGGGACTGGGCGGCCGACCTGTTGGTCGGCGAGACGGGCCGCGCGGGGCCAAGTGGATTGCACTCCACCTATCGGCGCGCGCGGCCGATGGCCGCTAGGTCATGGCCGACCCCCTCGAACACGAGAGCGGAGTCGGCGCATACCCAAATGCGGACCCGATGGCGTGATCGCATAGGTGAAACGGCACAGATACGCGTGCAGTTCCGCAGACGCGGGTAGTCTTCATCCCGCGATCACCTCCCATCAGGTGTCGCCCAAACGAGGCTTCGCCCCGTTCGAGAGCCCTGGGACCCTGCACGGTCCTGGGGCTTTCGCCGTTTCCAGTGATCCACAACCTAGCCCCATAACCGGACACAACCGTGGGACGAATTCGAGCAACGTCTGAGGCGCTCCCGGTCACTGGCCACCCCGCAGTTCGCGGAGGTGAGCGATGAACGCCTGGGCCTCGCTGGCATGGGCGTAGTGAGACTGAAGGGCTTGCCCGAGGTCGGCGGCCACCATCGCGAGCGACGGCAGGGACTTCCGGTCGCCGGCCAGGGCCTTCTCCCCGTACGCGAGCGCGGTGTCGAGGTCGCCTTCACGGGCCGCGACGACGCCGAGGGTGACCCGGGCCTCCGCGTTCCGCATGGGCGAGCGCTCCGTGCCGTCGAAGTCGGTCCCGGCCCGGATCACCTGGTTCGCGAGCTGCTCCGCGAGGCGGTTCTCCCCCACCCGGCGCAGGGCGTCCATCCGGTAGAAGTCGTACTTGCCCGGGTCGACGACGAAGTGGTCCTCGATGTTCTCCGGGTACGGCAGGCGCTCCAGGAGCTGACGCCCCTTGTCCAACGCCACCTCGGTCTGCGACCGGTCCCCCAGCCGCGCCCACGCCTTGGCCTGCTGCGCGTACAACTGCGCGGCCACGCTCTCGTTCGGCGCCACGGCGATGCCGGCCTCGGCGGCCGCGATGACGCCGCGGTAGTCGCCCCGGGTGAGAGAGAACCAGGCGCGCATCTCGTGCGCCCAGCCCTGCACGCTCAGCTCCCCAGCTTCCTGACCGAGCATCAGCGCGGCCTGCCGGGTCGCCTCCGCGTCGCGCGGGCGCCCGGAGTCGTACTCGACACAGCCCACCAGGAGCGCCAGCTTCCCGGCCAGGGCGACGATCTCGCGGTGCTGCGCCAGGCTGACCCGCTGGTGCTGGAGGCCGACGACCCGGGCGAGCCACGCCTTGCCCTCCATGAGTAGCTGGTCCGCAGGCATGTACGCGTACTCGCAGCACAAGCGGTCCGCCGTGATCCGTAGCGCGTCCAGCGTGGCGGAGTCGACGTCCGACGCACGCAGCCGCGCGATGATGTCCACGGTGTCCATGCCGCTGACCTGCAAGATTTCAGCGCGCCCGTCACGTCGGCCGCGCTCAGGGAAGAACGCGCCGGTGGTCGTGCCGAACACGGCGGCAATGGCGGATCGGTACTTCACGGGCTGCGCGTCGCCGGCCTCCCACCTCTTCCACTGCCTCAACAGGTCCTGCTCGCTCACGACCTGGTCCTCCGGGAGCCGGACCATCAGCGCGCGCACCGCGTCGGTCTGCGACCAGTCCCGAGCCGCGCGCTCCTCCACCATCCGGCGAGCCCAGTCAGGACGCTCGTCAACCATCGCGCTCCCCTTCCCCGTACGGTCCAGCGGCGCAGCCTGCGCCCCGACAGGGTGATGCCCGCGGAGCGGAAGCCGGCCCTTCTGCGGCCGAGCATGGCACGGCCCCTTGATCGCGCGGAGGTGACAAGTGGCGGTGACATTCCGAATGTCACCGGCGGATGTCACTTTCCGCAGCCGCAGGACCCGAGCACGGTCATGGTCATCAAGTGCCGGGAGCTGCGGGTGGGAGGTAGGAGTCAATGCGGGCCGCCATCCGCCGAACGTGCACGGTGGAGCTCCGTCAGCACGTGCTCCGGGTCGCCGTCGTACACGATGTGCTGCTCCTCCTTGGTCGGCGGACAGAAACGGCCTGCATGCCGAAGCAGATCCTCCTCGCTGAACTCGATGCTGTTCGGGTCGACCAGCGATTGCTCGTTGCGCTTCCGGATCCGGTCCCAGCGCACCTCGTGCGGTACAGGCAGGTAGATGAGAACGGGCTCGCCGCCGGCCTCCATCACGGTCGCTGTCCACTGGGCTCTCTCTTCGGGAGTCCAGAAGCCGTGGTCGATCACGGTGTCGTGTCCAGCCGCCAGAAGTTCCCGGAGCTCAAGGGCGATGTCCTTGAGTACGGGCGCTTCCCTGACCCGGAACTGCCCGCGGGGAAAGTCCCTGCCGTAGTGGCCGTAGCGCCGGAACATCTCCTCGTCAGGGCAGAGGCGTCGGAACCCGGCAGCCTCCAGGGCGCGGGCGAGGGTCGTCTTGCCAGCACCCTGCAGACCGGTCATGAGGATCCCGCGAGGCGCGGGACCGGGTCGGCCGGACAAAGCGGCGGAGATGCGCGTGATTTCGGATCGTCCTTCCAGCGTGAGGGTGTCGGTGCGCTCCGCTCGAAGGAGCTGACCGAGGCGGCCTTCGAGGCAGGCGACGAGCGTGTCGTCAAGGACGGCGGCGTTGCGGGTGGTCACCGCTGGACCTCCGACGTCGTGCGCCGGGTACGGCCCGGAGCCCCCAGGTCCACGCCGTACTCCAGCAGCTCGCCGTCGGCGTCCAGGAAGCGCGCGGTCAACACGAGGATCGCCGCGACGGTGCCGGCCTCCAGCTCCAGGAGCTCGAGGTCGTGCTTAGTGGCGATGCGCGCCGTCTCCTCGTCAACGCGTTTCACGACCTGGCGCCCCGTGGCCCGAGCGATCAGGTCCAAGGAGAGGCCGCCCTTGAGTCGCTCGCTTTGGGCCAGCTCGGGTACGGCCTGGGCGAATTCCGCCGGGATCCAGGACGTCGAGTGGGAGACGATGCCATGACCATCCCGGTAAACGCGGCTGCGACGAATCACATCGTCACCAGGCGAAATGCCCAGCGCGTGAGCGACGTCCTCCGGTGCCGCGACTATCCCGGCGGTGTGGCCGGACGACTTCTCGCCCACGCCCCACGAGGACTGAGTCCTGCTGCTGCGGTCATGGCGTTCGGAGCCGGAAGCCAGCGAGATCGGGCGCGCCATGACCTCGGTGCCGACGCCGGGGATGCCCCGCACGAGCTTCTCTTCGCGCAGCACCCTCATCGCCCGGTCGGCGGTGGCCGTGCTGACGTCCCACTCCGTGGCCAGCGCCTTGATGCTGGGCAGGAGATCGCCGGGCGACAGCTCCCCGGAGCTGATCAGGTCGCGGTAGTGGCCCGCGATGCGCGCGTACGGCGGCCGGTTGTCGGCTCGGGGTGGCCCGGACATCTGCCTTCGCCTCCTTCGATTTGCATCTGATTGCCTCACTATACCGCTTGACACAAGCGGGCATCTGATGCAACCTGATGTATGTAAGACGTCGGTGATCCTCCGGGAGCACCGAGTGAGCACCACAGCAAGACCGCAGTAGTCGTCCGCCTTCGGGTGGCCGGGGTCGAGAGCTCCACCAAACTCCCCCGGGCCTAACAGCGCGACCACTGCGCGCACGTCACAGCGCTGTGCGCTGTCTGTCCTGCGGGGCGCCGGCCTCGTGCCGCGCGGCCTGGAGGGCGGAGAGAGCACCGCGACGCGCCCCCTGCCACTTCGCTCGTGAGGAGTTCCCATGTCGGCTTCCACCCTTGAGCGCACCGCCCGACCCCGTAAGAGCCGGACCCGCTCCCGGAGCGTCAACGGCCGCCCGGCGCTCGTCATCTCCACCCTCCTGCCTCACCAGTACGACCTGCGCCCGGCCTCCGCGTCGCTGATCTGCCCCGACTGCAAGACATGGGTTCCGATCACCGGCATCCAGGCCAAGCAGCAGAAGCTCGTCCCGCACGACACCGGCCGTGCATGGAAGGACGCGGCGGTCCGCTGTCAGGGCAGCAACCGCCTGGTGCGCGTCGACGTCGCGTTCGAGGTGTGGCAGAAGCGCCTGGAGGACGGGGCCGCGGAGACCGCCGCCCGCCGTCGGACCACCGTGCGGCGCAAGCCGAAGGTCGAGTCGGCCCCGGCCGTCAGCCAGATCGCCGCCCGGCGGCAGGCGCCGGCGGAGAAGCAGCGCGCCGCCGGCCGTCCGCTGTGGCTGCTGCGCAAGGAGCAGTGGGCGTCGGCCGAGCAAGCGGTTCGCGACGCCGACACCCTCCGTGCGCAGCTGCCCGACGGTGACGCGCCGCTGGGCGCGCCGCCGGTGCCGCTGAAGACGCTTCACCCGCAGCGCCGCGTCAGCTGACCTGCTTCAGACGATCGACCACGGCCCCGGCCGCCCCGAAAACAGGGGGCGGCCGGGGCCGTGGCTGCTCGTACGGCAGCGACTCCCCAATTGGGGAGTGAACGCGACAGCCCCGAGGAGTAGGGCCCTCGAGGCTGTCCAGGACCTGACTGGAGGACCTGATGCAGCACAGCATCGCACGGAACGAGGGCGACTCGGACCCGATCATGGACGAGGCCCTGCGCCGCGTCCGGCAGGGGAAGTGATCGGGATGGACTGGCGCCACAACGCGGTCTGCCGCGAAGAAGACCCCGAGCTGTTCTTCCCCATCGGCAACACCGGCCCGGCCCTCCTGCAGATCGAGGAGGCCAAGGCGGTCTGCCGCCGCTGCCCGGTCATGGAGCAGTGCCTCCAGTGGGCGCTGGAATCCGGGCAGAACGAGGGCGTCTGGGGCGGCCTGTCCGAGGACGAACGCCGCGCGATGAAGCGCCGCGCCGCCCGCAACCGGGCCCGGAACGCGCAGAGCTGACCCGCCGTACGGGACGGCATCTGAAGTTCCAGCCCGCAGCACGCTGTTCCACCAGGGCGGTCGCCCGCCGTACGGGCGGCCGGTCTTTCGCACGCCTCCAGCCCGGG
The DNA here is from genome assembly GCF_006782915.1 of Streptomyces calvus. Taxonomy (GTDB): domain Bacteria; phylum Actinomycetota; class Actinomycetes; order Streptomycetales; family Streptomycetaceae; genus Streptomyces; species Streptomyces calvus. The sequence continues at coordinate 78,233 of NZ_VCNP01000064.1, read as the reverse complement.
AGAGCCTCGGGCGTTGCTTCCCCGCGAGGAGAGCTCATGCGACGCAGCACTCACCCCGACACCACGACGACCGCCACCGCCAGCACGGCCCGGCGGCTGCCCACGTCGCTGTGCACGCACACGCCGCCGTGCCCGACGGCCGACAGCTCGGACAGGGAGGCCGCGCACACGGTGGCCGCCCACCCGGAGCAGGGCTGGAGCCTGCTGTGCAACGGCGTCCTGCTGTTCGAGGACACCGGGGAGCTGCTCCCCGACGGCAAGGTCGTCGCCCCTCACCGGCCCCTCACGGTCGTGGCCTGACTGACGGCTGCCTGATCCGCCCGCACCGACCACCGCGAACGCCGGCGGCCGGGTCGGGCGGTGACGGGGAGCCGGACAGCCCGGTCCGTACGAACGACGAGGAGCACCCGATGACCTCCTTCTCCACCCAGGCCGCCACGACGTCGACCAACTTCGCGGTCGACGACTACGTGCTGTACCGCGACCCGGGCATGTTCTGGCGCGGCGAGGCGGGCAACACGTTCGTCTGCCGCGTCGCCCACGTCGAGCGGTACACCAGCGGCAAGCTCCGCTACCTGCTCGCCCCGGTGACCGGCGGCCTGATCCGCGACGTCCAGGGCGACTACATGCGGCTGCTGCCGCCGATCGACGCGATGCGCGACATCGACACCGCATCGCTGAACAGCGAGGGCGCCGCCGACACCATGACGTCGGCCGCGATGGCCTGGCTCACCCAGCAGCACACGACGGCCAACCGCCGTCCGGAGCTGCCGCCGCAGTCCTGACCCCGTACGCAAGACGGCCTCCGGGTCCTCGGCATTCGAGTTGCCGAGGCCCCGGAGGCCTGGTCACGACCCTACCGACCGCCGCAGATCCACGGTGCCCCTTCCACGGAGGCGCCCGAGATTAGAGAGGACACCCCCGTGGCCCCCAAGACCACTTCGCGCCGCAGCAGGCGCCAGCCCGCGGGTAAGGCCCGGACCGGGCGGGCCAAGGCGTCACCGCCGGCCGTCGTGCCCGCCCAGGCGGAAGCCCTCGCGACCGAATCCCCGGCGCAGGAGCCCGAGTCCCCCGCCGTACCGGTGATCCTCCCCGAGGCCGACCCGGTCCTGGCCGACGCGCACGACCGTGCCGCTGACCTCCGGGACCAGGCCGCCACCCACGCCGCCGGCCTCCTGGACGCTGCCCGCGCCGAGGCCGCCACCATCGTCGAGGACGCCAGCGTCGAGCGGGCCCGCGTCCTGGCCGACGCAGAAGAGGCCGCCGACCAGGCGCGTACGGACGCGGAGGCGAAGGCCGAGCGGCTGATTGCCGACGCGCGCGGTGAGGCAGACGCCCTCATGACGGCGGCGAACGGCAAGGCCGACCAGGTGCTGGCCGCCGCGGAGGAAGACGCCGACCGGGTGCGTACGGAGGCTGCGAAGACCGCGGCCGCCGACGCGGAGCAGGTCCGCGCGGACGCGGAGGCGAAGGCCGAGCAACTGCTCGCCGACGCCCGCCGCGAGGCCGACCAGGTCCTGGCCGCCGCTCGCCGCCAGGCGGAGGAGGTCATCACTACGGCGACCACCGAAGCCGACCGGGTCCGCGCCGACGGCGAGCGGGCAGCCGCGAAGGTCCTCGGCGACGCGGAGGCGAAGCGCACCGAGCTGCTCGCCGAGGCGGAGCGCACCGCAGCGGAGATCCGCACCCGCGCCACGAAGGACTCCGAGCAGGTCCTGGAGCGGGCCCGCAGCGAGGCCGACCGGATGCGTGAGAGCGCGGATGACCAGGCCGCGCAGGTGCGGGCGGGCGCTGAGAAGGCTGCTATCGGCCTTCGGCAGGACGCCGAACGTGCCCTGGCCGAAGCCCGCGCCTCCGCCGAGGAGTTGCGGGCCGCCGCCGAATGGGATGCTGTCCGGCTGCGCGAGCAGGCGGAGAAGGAAGCGGAGACAGCCCGGGAAGCGGCGGTCAAGGCCGCCGCCGACCAGGCCGCCGCCGCGCAGGCCCGCGCTGAGGGCGAGCGCATCCTCACCGAGGCGACGCAGCGCACCGTGCAGCGGGCCCGTCACCGGCAGATCCGGACCGAGTCGCGCGCCGCGCGCCGCAAGGCACGGGCCGATGCTCGACCTGAAGGTGGTGTGCCGCCGCTGTCCGGGCAGGAACTGGTGCTGGTCGTCGCGATCGTCCTCGCGGCTGCCGTCGTCTCTACCCTCGGGCTGCTCTCCTCCTACACCGCGCTGGAGACCAAGGCGGCCGGGTGGGGCTGGGAGTGGCCGTGGCTGCTGCCGGTCGGCATCGACGTCGCCATCCCCGCGTTCACCGGCGCCAACCTGGTCCTGATCCGCATGGGCATGGAGCTGCGCTGGATCCGCTGGGTGCCCCGGGCGCTGACGGCGGTGACCGTCTACCTCAACTGGAACGCCTCGGACAGCACCTCGGGGCGTCTGGGGCACGCGGCCCTCACCCTGCTGTGGGTCGTCTTCTCGGAGATCGCCTCCCACGTGTACGCGACGCGGATTGGCGCGGTCACCGGCAAGAAGCGGATGGAGACGGTGCGGCGCTCGCGCTGGATCCTCGCTCCGATCCCCACCGCCCGGCTTCGCCGCCGGATGATCCTGTGGGAGATCACCTCCTACGACGAGGCGCTCACCCGCCTCCAGCAGGAGACCTGGCTGCGAGCGCGGCTGCGCGAGGAGCACGGCCTGCTGTGGCGGTGGAAGGCTCCGCTGGAGCAGCGGATGACGCTCAAGCTCGGCTCCGCGCCCGCCGCGCTCGCCGACACGCTCACCCCCGACGACGCTCACACCATCGAGCGCGTCGAAGAGAGCGGCGACGCTCACGACGCTCACCCGGAGATGAGCGCGCTCACCTCCGGGGACGCCGACGGTGAGCGTGAGCGTCCGGCGCTCACCCGGGGCGCTCGCGCCAGTGAGCGCCCCGATGGCGACGACGACGCTCACCGAGCGGATGGCCATCGCACGCGCAGCGAGACGGACGCGCTCACCGAGCGCCGCCACGACCGCATCCGTCTCCTCTACACCGAGCTCGGGCGTCGCCCTCAGTGGACGGAGATCCGCGACGCGCTCACCGAAGCGGGCCTGTCCGACGAACCCGTCTCCCGCCCGACCGCCCAGCGCCTTCGTCAGCAGGTCGAGGAGAGCGCCCAGGACGCTCTCGTGGGCGCGAAGGTGAGCGCCCCGGCGAGCGCCTGAGCGTCCCCGCCCCGGCACAGCACCTGCCGCTCATGGTCGCCCCCGGCCCCGCACGCCCACGCTCCCGAGCGTGAGCGCGGGGCCGGTGACGGCCACGGCCGGCAGGCCACTTCACCCGCACCCGCGCCCCGAGCACGGATGCGGCGGGCCAGGCCCGCACCTAACCACCAGCCCGCGCACCAGCGGATCGCACCGAGGAGAAAACGCTGATGACGACCGACGACAAGCCGTCACGCAAGGGCGTGTGGACGCCCGACCTGCTCGCCGAAGGCCCCGAGAAGCGGCGTGTGTTCATCGAGCAGCGCAGGCAGTACCTCGCACCGCTGCTCGCGGAGATGAAGGCGCTGGCCGGAGAGCTGGACGCGGACATCGCCGAGCGTCCGGCCCTGTACGGCGACCTGCCGTGGTCCCGCTACCTGCGGGCGCGCAAGACGATGAAGCCCTTCACCGAGGCCGTCGCCGACCTGGAGAGCTTCATCGAGCACCTGACCCAGTACGCCGCCCGGTACAAGGCCAACTACGAGGAACTGCCGGAGCAGCGGGCCGAGAAGCAGGCCCACAAGGAGCGGGTCGCGGAGCTGAAGGCGGGCAAGGCGCAGCCGCAGATCGAGGCCCCGCCGGCCCGGGAAGCGGAATCCGCCGTCGACCCGTCGCCGTTCTTCTCGCACCTGAAGAAGACGGGCTGATGCCGGGGAAGGACCCCGCTCGCTCGAAGCGGCTCCAGGCGGAGCTGTGGGCCCCTCGGATCAACGCTGCCGAGGGGCACCGGGCGCGCGTCATCGTCCTGATCGACATGGCGCGTGCCCGGCTTTCCGAGGACGACCCGATGTGGGAGCCGCTGGCCAAGCAGCTCGGCCAGTACCTCGAGAAGGCCCTCGAGGAGCGGTGACTCTACGCGTTCAACAATCAACGCCGAATCCAGAGAATCCGGCGGACCGGCTGTCGCCACACGCGCGCGTGACGCGCGCGCTTACGCGAGGAATCTGGTTACGTCAAGTAGTCAACAGGAGATAGGCCGATGGCCGACGACGACCGGGGCGCGGATGTCCTGACGCTCCCGACTTTCAACCTGTCGCCGCCCGGATCGACTCCGGACGACGACGATGTCCCGGGCCTGCCGGAGCCGCCGAGCACGGCTCCGCCGCCCGACTTCTCGCTGCCCTTCCACGTGCCCGACGGCGAGGAAGACGGCAGCGACCACGACCCCGACAACGTGGCCGGGGAGATGATCGCCAACGCCGTAAGCGGAACCGGGACGCCGGCCCGTGCGACGGCCTCGATGGCGATGGTCACGATGGCGGCGATCGCTGTCGCGGCGATGCGCGGCACGTGGTCCATGGCGGCCTACCTCAAGGCGCGCCGTGAGCACCACGACGCCGTCGCCGACAAGGCGCGCGAGGCGGCCGACAAGCAGAAGGTCGCCAACGCGGAGAAGGGCGCGAAGAACCGTGTGCAGCCGGGTCCGGAGTTCGGGCGTGGCGCGGCGAAGGGCGGCGGCCGGGGTGCCGGCGGCGGGTCCGGGTCGGGCTCGGGCGGCGGTGGCCGCGGAACCTTCGGGCAGAAGGGCGCAGCCAAGGGCTCGACTGGCAACGCCTCAGCCGGGGCTGGCGGGCGCGGCACGGGAGCGAAGGGTCCGAAGGGATCGGGTTCCGCCAACGGTTCGGTCGGCGGCCGGCGCGGGTCCAACAACTCCGGCTCGTCCGGCTCGGGTTCTACGAGCCCTGGAAGCAAGGGTTCGAAGGGGTCGACCGGGTCGTCCGACAGGTCCGGCTCCCGGGGATCGGGCGGCAGCTCGTCGAAGAAGCCGGGCACGCTTGGGCAGATGGCGCTGAACCGCCAGAAGCGCAAGGCCGATGAGGCGAAGGCTCAGCGGCAGGCGGCGGCCGATGAGCGCAAGGCCGATCTCGCCGACCGGGCCGCAGCACGCAAGCAGGCCGAGAAGGACGCGGACGCCCGCCGCCAGCGGAAGGCCGAGCGGCGGAAGGCGAAGCTCGAACGCGCGAAGGCCGGCGGCTCGGACAAGGGCTCCAAGAAGGACGACAAGGCGAAGGCGGGCAAGGACGACGCCGAGAAGGTCGACCTCAAGAAGAAGCCCAAGGCCGACGACAAGGGCGACGGCGACGGCACGTCGACCACGCCGAAGACGTCCACGAGCGGTACGGCGAAGAGGCGGAAGGCGCGCTGGAGGAAGCGCCCGTGGAAGCGCCGCAGCGCCCGCAGGAAGCCCGGAGACGGCGCTCCTGGGGGGAAGCAGCGTCGCACCAGTCGTACGGGCCGCAGCGGCCCGTCTGAGAGCGTCGGGAGTATGCCCGGCGGCGACGGCGAGTGGCTCAAGCCCCCGCCCGGCTGGGACGTCTCCTACTCCGTGACGATCGAGCGCGAGCCGGCGCGGAGCAGGCCCTCCGTGCGGCGCCCGGCAGAGATCGGGACCGGGCAGAAGGGCCTGCCCGCCGGTAAGGGTGGTGAGGTCACGCCGACGCGCACCGAACCGAAAGAGAGCCCCATCGTGATGGGAACCGCAGCAGCGGTCGGTGAGATCGGCGACACCCAGTTCGTCGACGCCGACCTGACCGTGTACGACCTGATCGACTCCGACGAGGAGATGGGCGAGCAGATCCTCGCCGGGGTCGACCACATGCGGCTCGTCGCCTCCAAGTGCGACGGGCTCAAGAACGGCCTGGAGAACCTCTACGCCACCTGCGTGGAGAAGAAGGTCCCCGGCGTCCTGGTCAAGTGGTGCATCCGCTTGATGGAACGTGCCGGGAGCGTGCAGGACAAGGCCGAAGCGCTCGCCGAGTCCCTGCCGCGCGCGTCCGAGGCGATCCTCACCGCGCGGGACACCGCGATCGAGGCCGACAAGCGCCGCGCCGACGCGGTGAAGGACGCGGGCCACGTCGCTCCGGCCGCGCGCGAGTACCACGACCGAAGCGGGGTGTGAGCATGAGCGAATCGGAAGCCATCGAGCCCACGAGCGTGCAGACGGGCGCGGAGGTCGCCGCGTCCGGCGGCCCGGACCTTCCGGCCCCGGCGGGCGAGCACAACGACGCGCCGGCCGACGGCGGTGAGCTCGCCCCGGTCAGCAGCGGGCGGATCGTCGACGTCATCGCCGACGCGCTGACGTTCACGCTCGTCATCGCGCGCCTGGCGGTCGCCGCGGTCGCGATGCGGATGCTGTCGCAGGCCGTGAAGGGCGCCTACTCGTACGTCGAAGGCTGCGCGAAGCAGGTCGACCACCTGGCCGACGTCGCCGCGAGCCTCGCCGTCGACGACACGGTCACCTCCTCGCACCACGACGCCGCGGGCGTCATGCGGGAGTCCCTGGCCCTGGCCGACGCGCTGTCCGCCGAGGCGGCCGAGATGTCGACCGAGTTCGACAACGCGGCCCGCGACCACGAAGCCGACTACGGCACCGTCAACGAGGCGATGCAGTCCGGCCCGTACGACGTCGCCGAACGCGAGTGGTACAGCAACCGCTGACCCAACCCTCCCTCCCCTGCCGAAGGCGCCGACCCGCTCACCGGGTCGGCGCCTTCACCTATCCCCTGGAAAGGAGCGCCGCCGATGCTGCGCGCGTACTTCGGATCCGCCATCGACACCGCCCAGCGCGCGGGCTCCGCCCTCGCCCTGGGTGTCGGCCGGATCGCCACCATCGCGGGCGCGGGCGCGGCCGGCGCCGGGCTGTTCATCGACCAGCCGACCGTTCCGGCGCTCGTCACGACGGTCGCCCTCGGCGTCGGGGGCGCGTTCCTGTCCCCGCGCCTGGTCACCTCGCACCCGCAGAAGCGGCCGATCGCGACGTTCCTGTACCTGACGCCGCACGGGTTCCTGTCCTCGATCCTGATCGCCGAACTCGTCGCGACGAGCACCCAGGCACGGCTGATCGAGGGCGGCGCCGTGCTGCTGTGGACGGCCGGCGTGTGGTGGCTGCGCCCGGCGGCCCTCGGCAAACGCGTCGCGAAGTGGAACATCGACCCCGAGCCCGAGGTCGCCGAGGAGACCGACGGCGGCGAGGAGCCCTCGGCCGAGGTCGCGGTCGCCGAGGACCTGCCCGACGACCCCGCCGCCCGCTGGTGGGCGATCCACGCGGCGAAGGACGGCGGCGTCGCCCCCGACACGACGATCATCGGCATCGAGCGGATCGAGGACGGCCGTCGCGTCGCCGTGGCGCTCGGCTCGAAGACACCGGGCGAGCCCGTGCCGGAGATCAAACTGCGCCGCCTGTCCGCGCTGATGAACCTGCCGGTCTCGCTGCTGGAGGTCCAGGACATCCCCGGCTACGGCGCGGGCGTCGCGATGCTGCTGATCGGGCCGAAGCCCGAGGCGTCCATCGCCGACGAGGACGTGTGGGCCGAGATCAGCCGCACCGCGCTGCCCGGCGTGCAGCTGGTGGAGGTCAACGAGTACGACCTGTCGAAGGAGCTGAACCCGTGACGTCGCCGGCGACTCTCGCGAAGAAACACGTCGAAGAGAAGAAGGTGATGCGCGAGTACATCCTGCGCACCCGCCCCGGCGGGGTGAAGGGTGTCGACCACGACGCGCTGTGCGACCTCCTGGAGGTCGACGACCCCAGCCGCGTCATCTTCGAGCAGGGCCGCGGCCGCGAGGCCGTCGTCCGGGTCTTCCCCGTGAACCCGCTCGCCACCATGCGGGCGATCACGCTCGAAGACCTGACGATGGATGAGAACGGCTGCATCCGGATCGGCTCGTACTACGACGGCGAGCCGCTGCGGATGCGGGTGCACGACCCCGAGACCGGCAACGCCCAGCGCATCATCATCTTCGGCACGACCGGCGCCGGAAAATCCAGGGCCTTGCAGGCGTTCCTGATCGCCTGCAAGCGGGCCGGCATCGTCGTGCACCTCGCCGACCTCAAGGGCGGCCAGTCCGTCCCCGAGGCCCAGGGCAACGTCGCCACCCACGTGACGGAGCTGAAGGAAGCGATGGGCCTGCTGCGGGCCGCCGTCGCGAAGGCGGAAGCCCGGTTCAAGAAGTACGCCAAGCTGGGCCGGTCCGGCTTCCTCATCAACGACCCCGACCCGCTCGAGTACGTCGTCATCGACGAGGCGAACCGCCTGCTGGAGAAGGGCAGCCCGTTTCGGGCCGAGGCCGCCAAACTCATCAAGGAGATCGGCCGGACCGGGCGCAGCGTCGGCATCGGCATCGTCCTGGCCGCCCAGGCCGGACACCTCGACGAGCTCGGCGGCAGCGACACGCTGAGGGCCATGCTCAAGGAGGGCGAGGTCATCCTGCTTCGCTGGTCGTCGCAGATGATGCAGGCCCTGGTCTCCGACGGCCTGCTGCCCTCCGGGGAGAACCTCCAGCCGATCCTCAAGGAGATCGGCCGCGTCCGGCGCATCCGGCGCTGGGACGACCGCAAGGACGCCGGCGGCACGAAGGTCAACAGCCAGGGCATGTGCTACCACCTGACCTCGCACCGGCCGTCCTCGATGGCGCGCTTCTTCCTGGTCGGCTCGCTCAAGCCCCACAAGGGACACGACCCCGCGATCCGCGCCCTGTACGGCAGCGAGCCCCCGCCCGGCGAGCCGCTCCGGCTCATCTTCCCGCCGCCGAAGGAGGGCAAGGCAGGCTCGGGCGGCGCCGATCCGGATGACGCGGGCCTGGAGTACGCCGAGGGTGACGAGCCCGAGCTGGAGGCGATGCCGGCGATGCCGAAGACCAATGCCCAGCGCATCCTCGCAGCCCTCGAGGACGGCCCCCTGTCCGAGGCCGACCTGTTCGATGCGCTCGGCAACGACGGCGGCAAGGACGTCAAGCCCGGGTCCATCCGCACCACGATCAGCAACCTGCGCCGTGAGGGGCAGCTCGCCCCCAAGGACGCATCCGGGCTGATCAGCCTCCCCCAATGAGCACCGGCCCCGGACAGCAAGCGTCCGGGGCCTACCTGCGATCCCTGAAGGAGTCTTCTCGCCGTGGCCCTGACCGTCTCCCTGGTCGTCCTCGCCGGAATCGCCGTGCTGGTCCTGCTGCGTACCGGCTACCTGCGGATCTGGCCCGCGCTCGCCGCCGTGCTGTTCGGCTTCACCCTCGCCTCCACCGGCATCGCCCCCGCCATCAGCGGCGCGATCAGCAGCGTCGCCGGATGGATCAGCCAGCTCGGATAAGCCCACCCCGCTCCCCCACCCTCGCGCCCTCCCCGCCGCCCGGCAGGGAGGGCGCCCTCGTCCCGAACGGAGAACACCGTGGACTTCCACCCCACCGCCGGCCGCCCGATGTCCGACTCCGAGGCCGCCGCCGAAGCCAGGCGGATCATCGAGACCGAGTTCCGCACCCAGCAGCCGGTCCGCCAGTTCGAGACGTCGTTCCGCGACGACTCCCCGCTGCCCCGCTACGGCGACACCCCGCCCGTGAAGCAGGACGACCGCCGGATCGTGCCCGCCTGGGCGGCCGGGATCGCTGTCGCCTCCATCGGCGTCGGCGCCGGGGTCACCGGCATCGGCTGCGGCGCCTGGCTCGTGCTCCAGGGCCTGGCCTCCGTCACGCTCGCCGGGGTGCTCATGGCGACCCTGCCGTTCGCGGGCATCGCGATGGTCGCCACCGCGATCGGCGGCGCGATCAGCAAGGCGCGGTCCGCCGTCACGAAGACCGTGTACGAGGGCCCGGTCACCCAGCACACCGAGATCCACAACAACAGCAGCACGCGCGGCATGTTCTTCGCCCGCACCCGCAACGACATCCACCGCTGACCTCGGGCGCCCTGCGTCGTACTCGAACACCGCTCGCACCGGGACGGAGTCGAGTACGGGGCAGGCCGCCCGCAGCAGCGTGCGCCGTCCGTCGCCCCTCGAAGGAGAAGCCGACCGTGACCGACCACAACGACCGCTCCCAGATCCCCGGCCAGCGCCAGCAGTCGCCGGCCGACGGTACCCAGCTCCGCAACCTCCTCCCCGCCCAGTTCACGCCGCAGCTCGGCGAACCCGACGAGCAGCAGACACGGCTGACCGCCCTGCGCGAGTGGTGGGACGACGCCTGGAACGACGGCGGCGTGCTGCACGACCGCTGGGAGGACCTGCGCCGCGCGCCGGAACTCGGCTGGCACGCCATGGCGAACTGGGTGAAGGCGGCGCTCGGGCTCGCCGGGGTGTGCGCCGTCCTCATCCTGCTGGACGGCGCGACCGACGTCCTGGCCGACGCGCTGCGCCGTTTGCTGACCGCCGTGCCCCGCGTTCAGGTCGGCGCCGACACCTCCACCGGCGTCTTCGCCGTGGTCGACCAGCCGATCCGCACATACATCGCAGCCCACTCCGCCGCGCTGCCGATCAGCGCCTCCACCGTCTACACCCTCTGGCAACTGGTCGGCATCTTCGGCCTGGTCGGCGGCTTCTTCCGCAGCAGCGGCGCCCGCCTCACCTGGACCGCATGGGGCGCGGCCAGCATCGCCATGGTCTGGGACGCCGCTCCCGACGAAGGCCGCACGATCGCCACCGGGCTCGCCGTCCTCGCCTGGACCGCCGCCTCCACCCTCGCGCTGCGCGGACTGACCCTGCGCCCGGCGTTCTTCACCCACATCCACAACGCCGGTCACCAGAACGAGCCGCACATCCACCTCCCCTCCCCCGCCGCCCCGTCGGCAGGCGACACCCCCAACAACGTGCATCCGCTGCAGAAGCGCTGATCCGGTCGCTCCGCCTGGCCCTCGCCCGCCCCGCATTCGGGGTTGGCGAGGACCGGACAGGCCGCCCGGCCGCACGCCTCACCCCTTCCGCCCCGTCGACGGTCCCCCGCCGGCGGGCGTAGCACTGCCCGCCATCAACCCTGTTGGAGGACACCCGTGCTCATCCCCCGCCCGCGCCGCCGTATCGGGCGCCCCCGGCCGCAGCGCCCCGGCCCCCGCTACCCGCAGCGCCCCGACCGGCTGCCCGGCGCCTGGAGCAGGTGATGGACGGCCAGGACGAGGACCTGGTCGACATCGACCCGCACGACCCCGGCGACGGCACGCTGCCGGTCTTCCGGTGGCGCCAGGCCGGCCCCGGGCTCGCGACCCGCCGCCAGTTACGGGACATGGGCATGCGCCCCGGCGGCCAGGAGCCCGTCGCCCGGATCGAATGCCGTGGCGGCAAGCGCTTCGCGTGGCTGTACCGGATCGACCTGGCGAAGCCCAAGCGGCCGATGACGCTCGCGAAGGAGGCCGCGCTCGACAAGGCGATGGCCAAGCGCCAGACCTGCGGCACCTGCGGCCGGCGCTACTACCACTGCATCCCCTTGAAGACCTTGGGGTCCTGCCTGGAGTGCTACGACGGCACGCCTGCTGACCCCACCTCCTACATCGCTCCCCCGGCCAAGCACCTGCTGGCCGCCTGATCCGAGAGGACACCAATCCATGACCGACACCACCGACACCACCGACGAGGCGATTCGCTACACCGCCGACGTCGTCCTGCTCGCCGCCGGCCACGTGCTGCTGATCGAGCGCGGTTGGGACCCGTACGAGGGCTGCTGGGCGCTGCCCGGCGGTCATGTGGACGCCGGAGAAACGAGCGTTGTCGCCGCCGCGCGCGAGCTCGAGGAAGAGGCCGGTATCGCTGTTCCGGTCGCGGACCTGCGGCAGGTGGGCGCCTTCGACGCCCCCGGCCGCGACCCGCGCGGCCGGTACGTCAGCGTCGCCTACACGGCCACCCTGCCCGCGCCCGTTCCGCCGACGGCAGGAGACGACGCCACCGCCGCCCGCTGGTGGCCCCTGGACGCGCTCCCCGACCTCGCGTTCGACCACGCCGACATCCTCGCCGCCGCCGCAGCCCTGACGTGACCACCCGCCGCCTGCGCGTCGCCCTGCTGCTGGCCACCGCCGTTCCGCTCACTGCGGCGACGGCCGCCGCCGCGCTCAGGGCCGGCCACCTCAAGTTCTACGTCGACCGGCACCGCATCGAGCTGACGCCTCAGCCCCGCCGCTCCTGCCCCGACTGCCGGGGCGACGGCGGCTGGTGGGTCGACGGCGCGAACCCGGAGATGGGGGCGTGCGGCTGCTGGGCGAACCGGCCCACCTGGCGCATCCGGCTCCTGCCCGTCCCGGCCTGGCCGGACGAGCCCTCGTTCTGAACGACCCGACCCCGGCCGGTGCGGCCGGGGTCGGTCCTCGGGCGGCCGCGCATCGGCAAAGGGCCGGCCGCCCGCTCCTTCACCCTTCGAGATCAGGAGAAATCCAGCATGACGCATCGCCCCGCCGTCTTCGCCGCCCTGCTCGGACTGACCCGTGCCGGGAGCGCCCTCGGTGACTACTGGGTTAACGCGGCGAAGGTCGTGTCCACCTTCCCCGGTGTCTCGGTTCCCAGCACGAAGTTGATGTTCAGGGCGAACTGCGGGCCCGGGCAGTGGTGTCGCGGTCGTCGCGAGTCGACGTACCGCACCGAAGTTCACCCTTGCCGGTGGCAGTTGGCTGATCGTTGGTGCTTGATGAACCCCACCCGTGACGCGGAAGCGAGCCACCGTGTCTCCTATGCGCGGTGCGGCAGGCGTAGCGTGAAGATCGCTCCCGATTCGGCTTGATTGGCGGCCTGTATGTCACCGCCCATCAAGTGCGCATTTTCTTGGGCGATCGACAGCCCCAGTCCGCTGCCCTCGGACCGGGGACGGCGACTGTCCGCCTTGAAGAAGCGATCGAAGACGTAAGGCAGGGCCTCCTTGGGGACACCACTGCCGCTGTCCCTCACCTCGATGAGGAACTCCGTTCGCCGTGGCAGGACACCTACCGTTACGGGTGAGCCACCGTGCTTGAGTGCGTTGCCGATCAGGTTGGCCAGGATGACGTCCAGACGCCTTGGGTCGAGGCGTACGCGGAGGGAGTGCGGCGCGTCCAGCGTGACAGCTGCCGCCCATTCGCGGGCATCAAGGCAGGCGGCCACCTGCTCGACGACATCCACCACTTCGGTGACGAGCCGTGCAGTACCCGCGTCAAACCTCGTCACTTCCATCAGGGTCTCGACCAAGTCGTTCAACCGTCGGGTCTCGGTGATGATCAGCCGTACTGCCGGCTCGATCATTGGATCGAGCCGGCCGGTTTCCTCCTCCAACACCTCTGTCACGGCGGTGAGTGCGGTTAGCGGAGTGCGCAGTTCGTGAGACATGTCGGCCACGAACCGCCTCATGACCGATTCGGGGGAGTCCAGAGCAGTATCTGTTCGTGGCTGGTAGGCGGGATTGGGTATGAATGGCACTGTGCCCAGAGAGTTGCGGTCCCGGCACTGCGGCTCCGGTCGTTCGGCCGCGCGCAAAGACGAGCGCATTCCTTCGTAGATCTCGTTGAGGGTGAGCGATTCGCTGGCCCCGGGCACGCCTTGGTGCAGCAGACTTACAAGCTCTCCGGTAAAGGCTGTGTAGAGCTCGCCGGGCGGGGCGAGGGCGAGCGCGTTCTCCGCGGCCGCGGCGAGCAGATACGTCCCGTCGATCTCGGCCAGGCCAAGCCCTTCGGACATCGCACCAAGGACGCGGCCGCTGTAGCAGCAGTCCAGAACCACAATGCGTCGCACTGCTCGGCTCGTCTCGAAGGGGCGTCTGATCCACTGGTAGGGCACCGCCGAGTCGTAGACCTCTTGCGCGTGGCTGTCGTACAGGGCCAAGTACAGCTCACCAGTGCCCGGGTCGATCAACCCGTGGCCGGCGTAGTAGAAGATCAGCGTGTCAGTTGCCTCCTGGGCGGCCCGCTTGACTGCCTGCGATACCAAGCGAGGCTCACGCGGGTCGGTCACGATGCTGCAGTGGGCGGTGTCCAGACCCCACACTTCCTCGGAAGTGAACTTGTCCCGCAGCGCCGCCACGTTGGCAGAGACAGCCGGTAAGTCGGCCAACTGAGCGAAGCGGCTGGAGCCCACCAGCACGACTCTGGACCGATCAGGGTCGGGCAACCCTGTCACGATCGGCCGCGCTCCTCCGGCCGTGCACCAAAGAGGCTGCGCAGCAGCCGCTCGGCCTCGTCCGCTGGCATGTCGTTGATCGTCACACGCCTACCGTCGGGCTGCTCCACGGTCACCGACGGGGCGCCCGCTCCGCGCGTACTGCGCCACTGAACGATCGACACAGCCAGTGAAGCGGCACTGAAACCGGACCCGATGACGAGCGAGACGACATCGAGCAATGGCCCCATCCCGCCGACGGGCGCCTGAGCTGCCGCATCCCACCGCACATCAGCGCATCGTCGTGCCTGGGAATCGGCGAGCAGCCACGCGTGGAGCGAGCGAAGCTCTGCCTCCGTTGTCGTAACTGCCCCTACGGAAAGCCTTAACCGCACTGAGTCCTCCTTTCTCGAACGAGGCCCTGATAACGCAGATTCCAATTTAAGGCCGAGGCCATGCAGATTGAGAAGGGATTCCGTCCCGGGCGGAGTCGCCTGGCGCGCTGGTGTCACATCAGTGGCGGGCGAGGGGGACGACGCTCGTGGCGTCGTCCCCCAACCCGTGGTTGCGAGCCGGGAAGGCATGCGTACCAGCGAACGTACTCAGCTCGCGCCGGAGCCGTTCGAGTTCGTCGTCCTTGGCCTCCAGGACCGACAGCAGGAGCCGGTGACGCTCCTTGAGGACAGTGAACTCGGTGTTGGTACAGGCGAGTTTGCCGGTGAGCCGCTGGTTGAGCTCACGCAGTCGGGCGATCCGGGCTTCCTTCGGATCGGGCTGCTGACCCGCCGCCCTGGCGGCCGCCCGCCGCTGTTCGAACTCGTCCTTGAGGTGGCTCCAGGTTCGATAGAGAGACGCGCGGGAGATCCCGGCCTCGCGAGCGAGCGTCTTGGCGTCGCAGGCGCCGCCAGGTGGAATCTGCCCGGACAGCAGCCGGTCGATGGCCGCGCGGATGCGCCTCTCGATCTGGTCGCGCTGTTCCTGGCTGAGTGCCATGTCATCCGGCCTTTCCGGCTGCCTTGTCGATTTCTTCGAGGACGCGCATGGACCGCTCGTGATCGGCCCGGAGACGCTCCTTCTCTCCGGCCGGGATGCGGGGACTGGCCAGCAGGACGGCGCCGTTGTCGGCCGTGGTCTGCCAGACGGGACGGTGAACGAGGTGATGGGTGGCCTGGGGACAGCGGGAGCTGTCACACAGCCCGGTCAGCGGAGCCACCGCAGCCTTGGCGCCAGTGAGCTTGAGACACAGCGCCTTCGCCGGGTCCTCGAACCAGCAGTAGTTCGCCGCGGACATGTGCAGCACCGACGCCTTCTTCTTCAGCAGCAGCTCGATCTGCCGGTCGGTGACCACCTTCGCCGGCCCCGGCTCGTGGTCGGCCAGTTCGGTCTCGACAGCGCGGAAAGCGGCCAGCAGAGCGTCGGCTCCCGGGCCGGCGGGCAGCTGCCCCTGCTCGAACTGGCGGTATGCCTCGACGGTCCGCTTGAGTTTTTCCTTCGCCTCCTCCTTCTTCCATTCGTGGTGGAAGACGGCCTGGGCGCCACCCGGTCGGCCGGCGTATCCCTCGCTAGTGGCCACCTGCAGGTGCTTGAAGTGGACCTTGGTGGCCAGCAAGCCGCCGGGGCGGGCGGCCATCTCGACAGACAGCGTCCGCCGCAGGCGCCGTGGATGCACCGGCTCGTCGGGAATCGGCTCCAGGCCAACGCGGAGTCCGGCCGGAGAGGCCACCCACTGCCGCAGCCAGGTTATGGCCCCGTTGGACTCGAAGCCGGGGAACTGCCCGAACAACGGCTGTCCGGGGCGGGCATCGGTGAGCTGTTCGGCCAGGGCGATCACGCGGGTCACTTCCTCGACGACGACCCACTCGTCGACCTCGCCGCCCCATCGGCGGGCTTTGATGACCTTGCTGACCAATCGGTGCCGGGCCAGGCCCGTGCCATAGACATCGTCCGTGCGGCGGCAGCCGACCGTCAGCTCCATCAGTTCGCTGGACCGCATCCCGGTTAGCGCGGAGGTGGCGACCTTGCAGGCGTGACCGGCGACCCGGATCAGGGCATCGGCGGACCTGTGCGACAGGGGCAACGACCACGGGATCATCTCGCCCGTGTCCGCGCGTGGGGCCTCGGCGGCGTTGCGACACCACACGTACTCGGTGCCGACCTCGGCAACCGCCTCTTCCAGCAGCGGCCGGGCCTGGACCAGGAGGGCCTTGCCGATATCACGGTGTCCGGTCGGCCGCAGCAGATGCTGGAAGTTGACGTCCAGCAACGGGTCCCGGGGGTTCCACCCGCACCGGCGGCGCTTGGTCACCTGCGCGTCTTCAAGCCGTGGCAGCGGCTGGCCGGTTCGCAGATACGCGTCGACGAGCGAGGCGAGCCGGTCGGCGTCCCGCAGATTCCGGGACCACTCGACTCTCTGCCGGGCGTCACGCTCGGCATGCAACGCGGTCCGCAAGTCCACGACGTGCGGCCCGAGCACGTCGACCAGGTGCAAGCACGCCGTCAGCAGCGGACGCAGGACGTGGTCGCCCAAGGGCGCGGTCTTGATCACCACCTGGGGCCGGGACGGTGCCCCAGTGACGACGCGGGGCGATCGCTTGCCCCAGGGCCGGAACCCGGGCCGATGCCGGTCGGCGGACAGCAGCTCGCCGTAGTCGGTGATGTCCTGCATGGTCGACACCACCGTCCGCAGCGAGGAGCCGGTCTTGTCCCGCAGGGCTGTGCCGGTCTCCTTGTCCCGGACGACGCCGTACTCGTGCAGGAACGCCTCGCAGTGGTCCTGGGTGACCGCGGCAAGCGTGGTGATCCGGCGCTCGTGCAACCAGTTCAGCCAGAAGGTGAGGTGATAGATCCGGGCATAGACAGTGCGAGGGTGCCGCGGAATCCGGCGGGCGTGTGGCAAGGCGAGGACGCGCTCGTCCTGAGTCGCGATCCAGGCCAGGGCGAGTTCCTTGGCGACCACGCGCCAGGGCGGGTAGGCGATGCGGTCGAACGGCCAGTTCTTCTCCGTCACCCTCATCTGGACTGGTGCATCGGCCCAGCCGACGAGAGACCACACAGCGTCCTCGAAGCGCGGCCGCGGGTAGCCCTCCCGCCACGCGAGGCGGGCGGTAGCGGCGATGTCGGCTCCGGCGAACACCGACCGGCCCGCAGGCTCGGCGGAGACAGAAAGCAGGCTCACGACGTCGTCTCCTCGGCTCGCAACGGCAACTCGGCGTCCCCGTCACCGACATCGAGCTGTGCCGCCGCGATAGCGGCCTTCTCGAAACGCGGCAGGATGTCCGCCGACAGGCGGCGGGCGTAGGGGGCGAAGACAGCAGCGAACTGGTCGCGCGGCATCTGGCGGAACTGCCGCGCGAAGAACGCCTTCAGCCGCAGCAGATTCGGCAGGTGACGCGGGGCGAACAGCGCCAGCGGGCAGAGCAGGCAGACCCAGGGCCGGGCCGGACACGGCTTGCCCTTCGGTCCGTGCAGTCCGGCGAAATGGTCGACGCAGGCCCCGCTGAACACGTCCCGCTGGCCCGACAGCAACTCGGCCAAGGCCCCCTCGGCGAGACCGAGTCGGTGTACTTCCTCCGGCAGGCCCGCGGCGCTGGCCGCCTCGTCGACGACCAGCGGCGCACTCGCGCGCCGCAGGAGGTCGCCCTGCGCGTCCCTGGCGATCTCCTCGACCACCGCCTTCTGCGCAGGGGTCGCAGCTGACAGGTAGTGATCGCCCTCGACCTGCGGCGAGTGGTTGGGATCGATCGTCGCCCGCAGGGACCACTGCCGCTGACCGCGCTGCGCGATGAAGGTCGTCCGCAGCCGCCGGCGGTCGATGCGCAACAGTCCGCCGTCATCCCCTCGCAGGTCGTGGGATCTGACCCACCCGCGCATCATGTACTCCTCGAAAGCCGCGCGGGCTGGCCTGCCCTGCCGTGTCACCAGCCACACGTGCTCAGCCAGTTCGTCCGGGACATGGCCGCGCAGCAGGGCGCTGTGCTGCAGCCACTGCTCCAGCAGCCGCGACGCCCGCGGCGACAGCACCAGGCTCTCCTGCCCCGTGCGGCCCTTGGTGTAGGACAGCAGCGTCGCCTGCTTGCCAATCCAGCGGATCCCGGGAATCTCCAAGCCGGTCAACCCGTCCGGGACGACGCCGGTCCAGGCCGCCAGCAGCAGGACGTAGGGAACCGCCTCCTTGTGGGACGGGAACAGCGCTGCCCGGATCCGCTCGATGCCCCGATGCCTCTTGGTGAATACGTTCGGTGTGATGCCGAGATGAGCGGCGACCTCCGTCCGCGTCACCGGCCCAGTCCGCAGCATGAGCCAGGCACCGTTCGCCTCGCTCCAGCCGCCGATTGCTGGATCCTGTCCGCTCTCGGCGAGCGTGACCATGGCCCGGTGTTCTTCCGCGAGGCGCCGTACCTCTCTCTTGCAGAGGTCGATCAGGCGGTTCCACTCGGCCGGGGCGTAGGGCGGCAGCGGCTCCCCCACGACTGGGCGGGTGTAGTTGGTGCCGAACACCATCTGCCGCACCGGTTCGGCCAGCACCTGATGCCGGGTATCGAAGGCGCGCAGGAGCGTGCGGGTGCGGTATTCGACCAGGTAGTGCGACCGTAGCCAGAACGCCCCGAGCGCGGCTCTGGTCAGCTCGGCCGCAGATCCCTCGAAGCCGTCCTCGGCCAGTTCGCGGACCATCCGGCGCAGCGTGTAGGCGAAGGCGTTCACCGTGGTCCGCTTGCCGAGCGGTCCGTGCGGATGGACCGAGGCGGCAAGGCCCTCGGTCAGGTCGGCCGCCAGCTGCAGGTTGGGCAGGTCACCGATCTCGATGACAGCCGTCGTCTCGCCGGGCAGGGACAGCTTCAGCGCCAGCGGATCGCGCAGGACTTCGGCCGGCATCAGAACGCCTCCGCGAACTCGGCGTCGGCCTCGGCGAGCGCGGCCGCACGGATGACTCCGCGGGTCCTTTCCCAGGCCGCGCGGTAGATCCGGTGGACATCCAGGCGCTTGAGGTAGACCTCCGTGGTAACCACGCTGGAGTGCCCCAGCAGATCCCGCAGGATCAGCAGCGGATCGGCTTTCAACAGGTAGAACGCGAGCCCGGACGAATCTCCGGTCGCCGCGGCGAGCTGAGCGGCCTGCCGGTAGTGGCCCTCCACCAGCCTCTCCAGGGTGGCCATGGCGAAGGTGTGCCGGCACCGGTGCGGCGCGACATCGGGGAACCGCGGCTCGAAGCGCTCACGGATCCGGCGGGCCGTGCGACGAAACAGTGTCCCCCAGTCCACGAAGGGCCGCCCTTCGTAGCTCAGCGCCAGCAGCAGCGAACCGCCTTCCGGGCCGACCAGCCGCAGCCGTTCCTCCGGCCGAAGTGCCGACCAGCGTGTGCACCGGCCGTTGACCCTGCCGCCGTAGAAGTCCGCTTCCTCCACGACCAGCGGCCTCCTCGGCCGCCACGGCCCTTGCGACATCTCCCGGTCCAGGGCGATGTAGGAGTGCACCGCCGCCAGCGAGGCGTAGTCGATCCACGTCGTGCGGAACTTCCGTCCCTTGGCCCCCAGCTCAGGGACCGCCCACGGGATCGGCACCTCGGTCGGCTCGGCGGGCAGCGGCGGCACCTCATGGACCAGCAGGTGGGTGAACTCCCGGCTCCGCATCCCGGTGCCCAGCACCAGAGCGCCTATCGCCGCGTTCCGGCCCGGGAACCGGCCGCGGAACGTCGCGTCCTCCAGCCCGTCCGGGCCCAGCCCGGCCAGACCGTAGCGGAACAGGCCGGCGAAGTCCGACTCCAGGTACTGCACCTTCACATGCGGCTTCGGCCGCCGCATCAGGGCCCGGTTCCGCCGGGTCTCCACCAGCCGGCCCTGCTCCATCCGCTTGCCGGTGGCCACCGTGAACGGCACCGCCGCTGCCAGCCCCTCGTTCTCGGCCCAGTCGTAGAACCGGCTCAGCGCGGTGACCTGCAGCTCCCACGACGAGGACTCCAGCCGCTCGTCCAACGGTCCCGACAGACGACGGTCCGCGTACGTGCCGAGCGCGGCCACCAGCTCCTGCCGCGTACCGAACACCGGGACACGGTGCCGCCGCAGATGCATCAGCCAGTCCCGGGCAGCCAGCGCGTACGCCCGCCATGAGTTCGGCGACGGCGCCCCGCTCGACGGCAGCGTACGAAGCCAGGCGTTCACCGCTCGCGTCGCCCGCGGGCCGCCCTCGTCCTCGAACAGGAAGTCGTCGTCGTACAGCACCGGCATCCGCTCGGGGATCAACGGCTCGCCACTGAGCCCCCAGGACTGCCAGCCCTCGGCAGAGAAGTAGTGCACCAACACGGGTCGGGACGGTAGGCCCGCGACACGACCCTCATCAACTGCTAACCCCACGACCGAATAACGGGAGCTGAGGAATGTGAGACACGCCCAGAAAGCAGCAACAATCTGGGTGCAGAACGACTTTTGCGCCCGGGTGAAGGGCGCCTCCGACGACCACCCGGTCACCTACGAGGACCCGGTCACCGAGAAGAAGACGGTCCACGGCACGGCCGACGGCCGCAAGGCGTGCCTGCACCACTGCCTCGCCTACACGGCCACGCAGGCCATCGTCGCCGGGGCCGGCGCCCGCGCGCTCGGCATCCGCGTGCACCCGGCCGCCGCCGCGGCCGCGCTCGCCATCTCGTTCGGCACCCACTACGCCGCGGACCGCCGCGTCCCCGGTAAGGGTTTGCTGGAGCGGATCGCCACCAAGACCGGAAAGGGCGGCTTCTACAAGCTCGCCGACTTCGGCATCAACGGGGCGTTCCACCTGGACGGTGCCTGGCATCACGGCTGGGAGACGGCCGCCGCGCTGGTCGCCACCATCGGGGCGAAGACCCGGTGACCGCACGCCCGGGCACGCGCCTGGACCGGGTGCGCGCCTCGCTCGGCATCGCCCAGCTCGCCCTCCAGCAGGCCGAGGACGACCTGAGCGCCGACGACATCGACGCCCCCGAGCTCGCCGCGATCCTGCGCGAGCTCCAGAAGGACATCGACGTCCCCGGCGGCCTCTTCCCCGCGCTCGCCCAGCTCGTCAGCACGGCCGCCCGCCGGGCGGAGCAGTACGAGCCCTACCGCGACGGCGTCGCCTCCCGCTCCCTGCACGAGGCCGCCGCCCTGATCACCGACAACGCCGGGCAGCGCATGACCTGGGCCGCCCGCGCCCTTGAACCGCAAGGAGACGACACGTGAGTCAGACGCACCCGCGGCTTCCGGAGAACGCGCTCGTCGTGCTGATCGGCGCCGGTAAGAGCACCCTGGCCCGCACCTGGCCGGCCTCCCAGGTCCTTTCCCTCGACGCTCTGAGGGGCACGGTCAGCGACGACCCGGGCGACCAGGCCGCCACCGCCGACGCCGCCGATGTCCTCAAGCTCATCCTGGAGCGCCGGATGGCCCGCTGCCTGAACACCGTCGTCGACGCAACCAACGTCGAAGAGGCCGTCAGGGTCGAGCTGGTGATGACGGCCAAGAAGTTCGGCGTGCCGACGGTCGCGGTCGTCGTCTCCACGCCGCTGTCGCTGTGCCTCCAGCGGCAGCAGCCGCGCCCGGCCAACCGGCGCGTGCCCGACGACGTCGTCCGGCGCCAGCACGAGGCGATGACCTTCTCCCACCAGAGCCTCGCCCGGGAGGGCTTCACCCAGGTCCTCTTCGCCCACGACCTGAACCGGCTGGAGCCGTACCTGCGGCACCTGAGCGCGGCCCGGCAGGCCGACCTCGGCCTGGACGGCAGCGACGGCCTGGGCCACTTGCTCCTCGTACGCCGCTTCTTCGGTGAGGAGATCCTGCCGATGTGGCGGTGGAAGGACGACTCCGACATCGTCGGCGGCGACCGCGTCGGCGAGGTCCGCCTCGGCCAGCAGTCCCTGACCCTCGCGCTGCGCCTGGACGTCGACGGTGAGGGCGACATCGGGTTCGACATCGCCGTGCCGTGCCCGTTCGACCCCGAGTGCGGCGGCACCGCCTGGACGCCGGCCTACAGCGTCACCTGCCTGTACCGCGCGCTCACCGGCGACCTGGATCACCGCGACGACATCGTCTGCGACGTCCACGGCGGCTACGGCGACGTCGACCAGGAGGCCGACGCCCACACGGCCGGCATGGACGACGACCCCTACGGCCGCGCCGACCTGGAGGAGCAGCACGCCGCGGCGGTGAGGGAATGAGCCGCGCCGCCGAGGGCCCGCACCCGCACCCCCTCACTCCTGCCGAACTCCCCGAGGGCGACGACTGGCTCCACGGCTGCCCGGACTGCCACCTGCCTATCCAGGGCGGGGGCGCCGGCCTCGCCGCGCACCAGCGCACCGTCCACAACCCCCGCCGCGACTACGGCGACCGCCGCATGCCCATCACAGTCCGGATCGACTTCTAAGGACACGCACTGATGAACATCACGATCAGGAACACGTACGGACCGCGCACCACGTCAGCGAGACCAATCCGGCCCACGTCACCAGCTGCGACCGGTACCGGCTGCTCCTCGTCGGCACTATCGTCCCCGGAAACCCCGGCTACGAGGACATGGTCGAGATGCTTCGGGAGAACAGCCACGACACCCGCCCGAGGGGTATGGGCTGGTCTTCCTGGAGTCCGAGGAGTTCAGCGCCACCTACTTCGGGTCGGTCGAACAGATCGAGCAGTACAAGCGCGAGAACACCGACGGCACGGCGACCTTCGACGCCTCGCAGGGCGTCATGTACGCCCAGTGGCCCCACGGCAAGGGCTGGGACACCTTCATCCCCCGCGTCTTCTGGAACCAGGCACAGCACGGCGCGATCGCGGACGGCGTCGGCCTCGTCACCGCCTTCGCGCACACCGAGATCCCGGGCGCGGAGGTCATCGTCTTCGAGTTCGAAGGCACCTGGCGCCCCGGCGGCGAGCCGGAGCAACTGGTCACCTACCACTGCACCGCCTGCCACCTCGACACCTTCCACGACAGCGGGCACGTCCACGAGAACACCGGCCCCAGCAGCCGCCGCTGGGCCGCCCGCCAGGCCCGCCAGCACATCATCAGCGCCCACCGGCACGGCGTCGGCGACACCAACAGCGCCTGCCGCCCCAACAACGGCGAGATGCTGCGCGCCGTGAACGCGGTCGCCCGCGACATGTGGGGCACCACGGGCAACGCCCTCCCGGACACCGACGACGCGTACTGCGCCACCAAGGGCCCCTGCTCGATCATCCGCGAGCTGCGCGCCGGGGTCCGCCCGCCCGTCTACCGCGCCTGACCGCCGACGTGCGCACCCCGACCAACACCCGGTTATCGAGCGGCCCCGGCCGCCAACACTCCTTCGTGGAGGACCGAATGGCCCGCAAGCCTGTCACCTGGTACATCGCCACCCTCGCCGACGGCATCATCGAGCTGTCCCGGCACGCCGGCACCCCGGTGAACCTCGCCGCCAACGTCGGCCAGGTCGTCGACCACCCCCAGCCCTGCACCAACCTGTGGTTCGACGAGCGCCCCTTCTCGTACTTCCGCATGGTCAAGCGGGTCGGCGAGGCGCTGGAGGACACCGGCATCTGGCCCATCACCTGGCCCGTACGGCTGTGGATCGTGGAGCCGCTGGGCGAGGCCGGCAACTGGGGCCAGCGCCACTACCCCTACCGGCTGCTCTCCCACCGGATCCGCGTCCTCGAGGAGACCGACGCCCACCGCGCGCTCGGCGCCGCCGGCCGCGACGTCCTGGACGTCGTCCAGCAGCAGATCCCCGAGCAGGCCGTCCGCTGGGCTGCGGACTGGGACGCCGACCCCGAGGGCATGCGCCAGCGGCAGTGGAACTGGGCGCAGTGCGGCGGCCGCGCCTGCGGCAGCGGACGGTGGGCGGAGTCGGTGGCCCTCACGACGTCGCACGCCCACCGCGAGTCTGCCGCGCAGACCTGGATCGAGCACCTCGCGCGCCGCGCCGTCGACCAGGCCCTCGAAGACACCAACGCCAGCATGTACGCCTACAGCTACGCCTACGGCCGTGCCACCGGCCATGCGGTCTCCGCCCAGCACCAGGACCGCCTCGATCCGTACGTCCTGGACGCGCTCCGCGGCACCGGCCTCGACTCCTCCACCGCCGACGCGGCCTGACGGGCTCTCCGCGCCGCCCCGGCCCTCCCGCGCCGCGGAGGCCGGGGCGGTCGCGGTGGCCCTTCAAGCACTGGCACGGAGAGGAGATGGGCGTCATGCCGCGCACCGAGTTCTATGAGGTCGACGTCCCGATACACGACACCACCAACCCGGCCCGCAAGGGCGTGCACGTCTTCACCGGCGTCGCGGACTCCCCCGCCGCGGCTCTGCGCCGAGCCCACGAGGTGTACGACGCCGCGCTCGCCGCGCACACGGCCGGACTCGAGATCCCCGGCAGGCAGCCGGACAGCTGGGGAGCGCGCGGGCTGAGGCCCGGCTGGCAGATGGAGTGGACGGCTGCGAAGGCCGGCCTCTGGCACAACCCCGTCAGCTGGACCACCCGCAGCGACTTCGCGCTGTAGCTCTCCCCCGGGACAGGCGCACAACGGCGTCCAAACCAGTCCGCCTGCCCTGGGCCTACCCACCCCGTACGAGACGAGACAGGGAGATCCCAGTATGGACTCCGTCCTGCGCGTGCAGGCCCGAATTGGGCAGCGCGCACTCCTACTGACCACCGCAGCCCTGCCGTTAACCGGCTGGGCCGTGCACGCCGTCGCGTTGCACAGGCAGCTCGCCGCCACCCGGAAGGATCCGCTGACCGGCCTGCTGCGCCGCGACTCCTACACCGCTCGCGCCCTCCGGATCCTGGCCCGCCACGGCGACGACACGGCCGTGGTTCTGGTCGACCAGGACCACTTCAAGGCCGTGAACGACACCATGGGCCACGCGGCCGGGGACGCCGTCCTCGCCGCGACCGCCGCCCGGCTCACCGCGTGGGCGGGCCCGCGTGCCGCAGTAGGCCGCCTTGGAGGCGATGAGTTCGCCGTGGTCCTGGCGCTGCCCGCCGCGCGCCTTGAGCAGCGCCTCGCGCAGCTGGTCCGCATGCTGCACACCCCCGTCGTCCTCGAGGACGGCCGCACCGTCGACGTCGCCGCCTCCGTCGGCGCCGCGACCCCGCACACGGTCGGCTACCGCGACCTGACCGTCCTGCAGCGGGCCGCCGACGCGGCCCTGTACGACGGCAAGCACTCCGGCCGCGCCGCCGTCGCCTCGCCCGCGCACACCACGGCGCCGGCCATCAACGGCCGCCGCCCCGGGCGCCCGGGAACGGCCCTCTGGGGGCGAGCCGCATGAGCATTTCGATCCTCCCGCAGGGCGACTGGATCCGCAGCATCAGCGTCCAGCAGCCGCACGCCACCTGCATCCTGACCGGCCAGAAGGTCATCGAGAACCGGCCCAAGCCCTGGAGCTGGCGCGGTTGGATGCTCCTGCACGCGGGCCAGCGGATCGACCGGCCCGCCCTGCGCGTCCCGCTGATCGCCCGCACAATCCGCGGCCACGAGCTGCCCACCGGAGCCGTGATCGGCATCGCGCGCCTGGTCGACTGTCACCAGGACCCCGACGGAGCACCGCCCTGCTCGCCGTGGGCGCAGGCCGGCACCTGGCATTTGGTCCTCCAGGACGTTCAGGAGCTGCCGCTGCCTGTCCCCGCTGCCGGGCAGCTCGGGCCCTGGAAGCCGACCGAGGACCTGTTGGACCGAGTGCTCCAGCAGCTGCCCGACTTCCGGCCGTGACCCGCAGGGGACGCACGAAGGAGAAGCCGCCGTTCGAGCCGGGCCTGATCCCGGCTCCCGGCGCTCTCCTCGAGTGGCGCGACAGCCGGCACTTCGACTGCTGGCAGTACCTCCCCTGCACGCTGTGCGGCTAGCCCACGCCCATCCGCTCCCACTCCGGCGAGCCCGTAAAGGCATGCGGTCGAGTCCTGGATCGCCGCCAACCCCGTTGAGGCCCGCCTCGGGCGGTTCGCCTCCGACCTCGCGCCGAAGCCCAAGTCCAAGGGCCAAGGCGCCCACGCCTGACCTCCACCTGGAGGACCTTCATGAGCAGCACCGACCGCGACGTCGACCACGCCCTCGCCTACCCCGAGCCGCCCGCCTCCCCGCTCTGGCACCGCCACGGTGCAAAGGCCCGCCCGCTCACGCCTGCCCAGCAGCGGCGCAACCGCGAGCTGCTGGACATCGCCCAGCGCACCACCCGACCCTGCTCCCCTCGCCCCACCGAGACCCTGGCGGAGGCCAGCTGATGGACACCAAGCACTGCGCCGTCGACGGCTGGGTCGACGCGATACCCTCTCCCGGCCCGCGCGGCACCGCCACCTTCGACCTGATCGTCCGACCCGCTGACATCGACGCGCTCCCCGACGACGCCCCCGACACGGTCGTCACCTGCACCAGCGGAGACCCCCGGATCACCCACGAGCTGCTGAACGGCATCCAGCCCGGCGACCTGCTGCGCGTCACCGGCATCCTCGTCCAGCCGCCGGCACCCGGCGAGCTTGCCCGGCTCACCGTCGACGCCCTGGAGGTCCTGGATACCGGACGCATCCCGGTGTTGCGGGACATGGTGATGGACCGCTACGGCGACTACGTCGTCATCTTCGACACCGACACCGACACCGTGCCCGTCTTCAACGCGCACGGGACGTGGGTCGGCTTGGCAGAGAACCCCGACGCCATCGCCATCCTCATCGACATCCACGAGCGTGTGAACGGCGGTGACGCCTGATGGACACCGCCCCCGAACAGGCCCGGACCGTCCTGGAGCGGTTACCCGCTGGAGGGCGCCGCGGCTCCTGGCCTGCCGAAGAGTTCGCTGCCAGCCAGCGCGTCCAGGGCACTACTGCTCAGGTCGTGATGGATCTGCGCACCGACCAGTTCCTCGTGGTCACCGACACCGCCACCCAGTAGCACCGCCCCGGAGCGCCGCGCCCCGCCCTTCCCGGCCGGGCGCGGCGCTCCACACGTTCCCGCCCTTCACTACGAGCAGGAGGCTCCCTTGCGCCCGATCCGTCTGATCTCGTTCGGCTACCTGCACCTGCCCACCGGCCCGGACGGCTCCCCCATCCCGCCCTCCGCCGACCGGATCGAGGACGTTCGCGACCGGCTCCGTGACCCGGCCGCCGCCCGCGACATCCTCGATCTCGACGGCCTCAACCCCCGCGTCCAGGACGTCGTTCTGAACACCCCCGGAGCCCGCGAGCTGCTCGCAAACCTCGCCGATTACGCCGTCCTGCCCGCCGGCCCCCGCCGCATCGCCATCGGATGTGCAGGCGGCAGGCACAGGGCATCCGGACTCACCGAACTTCTTGCCCGCGAACTTCGCACCCGTGGCCGCCAGGTCGACGTCGAACACCTCCACGTCCATCTCCCGCGCGTCCTCAAGGCGGCCAACACTGGCACGGGAGCGAGTGCATGATGACCACCGGCCTGTACGACCTCGTGACGAGCGAGGGTGACGACGGCACCATGCATCCCGCCGAACAGCTCTGGACGCCCGGCTAGGACGCGGTGGAGAACGACAGTGCCAACCCAGCACCCCACCCGCCGGTTCAGACTGCCCTTACAGGTAGGTGTGACTGCCCGTTCGTCTCTCGTCCCGCGCGCGTGTGTGCTGGTAGACAGGGAGGGCGTTCCCTGAAAAGGAGAAACCGGCGTGCGGGCACGGAGAAGTCGGGACAGCGAGCGGGAAACTCTGGCCTCGCCGACGGCAGGCGCGAAGAGGCCGGTGGCGGGTGTGTCCGGGCTCCTCGGGATGCAGCCGACGATCGGCAACGCCGCGGTAGTGCGACTGCTGCAGGGAGCCGGGCACCCCGGGGCGCTGGACCGGCACCGGCACGGACCCAGCTGCGGGCACACCGAGGAGCCGAGGCAATCAGGCCGGTCGAGGCAATCGGAACAGTCCGAGCCGTCGGCGCAGCCGGCAGTGCAGCGTTCGACGGTGCCCGGTGTGCTGCGCGGCGGCGGACGGCCCCTGGACACGACCACCCGTACTGACATGGAGGGCCGCCTCGGCGCCGACTTCTCCGACGTACGGCTGCACACCGGTGCCGAGGCCCGCCGTTCCGCCGCCGAGATCGGTTCGTGTGCCTACACATCCGGCAACCATGTCGTCATCGGCGACGGCGGTGGCGACCGGCACACGCTCGCCCATGAGCTGACCCACGTCATCCAGCAGCGCCAGGGCCCCGTCGCGGGCACCGACAACGGCGACGGGCTGTCCGTCTCTGACCCCGGCGACCGCTTCGAACGGGAGGCTGAGGCCAACGCACGGCGCGCGATGAGCGGTCCTCCCGCCACGCGGCCCGTTGATGCCGACCGCTCCGCGCGCGGAGCGGTCGGCACCGTCGTCCAGCGGATGAAGCGCACCCGCGAGGAGAGCACGGAAGGGGAGATCTCCGAGGACGCGGTCAACCTGATCGCCGCCTCTGCCGGACGGGAGCACACCTACGCGGGCGGGCAGGGGCGCAAGCTCCCCAAGACGCCCGAGGAGGCCGCCTGCTGGGAGTGGGCCGTGCGGGCCGCCGCAGACTCTGGCGGCCTCGACCGGGGTGAGTACTGGAACTACCTCATCGGCCTGAGCGAGGAGGCCGACGTACGGGAGCTGGATCAGGTCGAGCCGGCGGTCAGAGCCGATCTGGACCGGTTGCGGGACGACATCATGGCCGCTGGCATGCGCTTCGACCCCGAAAACTTCGACGCCCAGCACGACGAGGCCGCGATCCGCCCTCTCATGGAACGCGCAGTCCGGACCTTCGTACAGTCCCACGGCCTGCGGATCGACGCCGCTAACCCGGCGGGCTGGATCATGTGCCATTACCGAATGGACGGCGCTTTCGGTGTCCCAGAGCACTTCTGGATTGAACTTCCCGCCCCGGGCGGTAGACGGGTGCTCCTCCAAACCGTCCCCGACATCCCGTACATCGAGGCAGGCGGCACTGATCTGCGCTGGCACGACGAGAACAGCGTGGCAGAACGGCAGGAAGGTCACGCGACCTACCAGACCATCGAGGTGCCAGTCGCGGCGCTCAAGGGCCGTCACTCCGAGATCATCAACGGCATCATGGCAAGGGGCCGACGCACCCGGCGCAAGCCGACGGCGTCCTCCTCCGGAACCTGACCGGCCCTGCGGGCCGGACGCAGTCCGGTCCCCCAGTCCGCATCACTCAGCGTCCCGTCAACCGGGGGTTGAACACTGCTGCGCCTCGGTCCTTACACCCAAGCCCGGCACGCTTCCCAGGGACACCGACCGGCCCACTGCCGCGCTGGTAGAGCGGGAAATCACCGTCGTGCTCAGATTCAGCGTTTCCGCGCGGTTGGGTCGTTCAACGTCAGCGACCACGAGCTGTTCACCGACCCGTATGAGGCTGACGCCGTGACGCTCCTGGCCGGCGCTGCCACGGAGCGAGTACGTGGCCGCCCCGTCCTGTGAGAGGCCGAGACTGACGAGGGTGATGACGGCACGACTACGGTGACGCCGACATCAGGTTGGCGGGCTGGGCGTAGCTCTGAGTCCCACCTGCAGATCGCGGCTGCCTTGGCTGACCTCCTCTGGGAGACGTCGGCCACCTAGGCTCCGAAAGCCGCCCACGCACTGCTGAAACTGAAACCAGCACTCCCCCAGGCCCCGTCTAACCAGGCGGGGCCTGCTGCCCCTACTCCCGCGCTGCAACTACACAAGGACCGCGCCGTGTTCTCCGCCAGAACAATGACGCACGCGAAGCGGCTCCCGCCGCCAGGGATTACATCCGGGCAGCGGGAGCCGCTTCGCCTGTGCGGGGATGGCTGAGGGTCTTCGTGCCGCAGGAGGACGGCCAGAACAGAGAGGCCTGCTCGTAGCACAGGTTGCATGAGGGCCGTGTCGGCGAAGGGGCGCCGGTCATGGCGCTGTTGAACGGCGACGATCTTGGGGTAGTTCTGCGCGAGTGATTCGACGGCTCGGTCGATCCAGAGGCGGTGAGGACTGCAGACCTGGGCATGGTGTGTCGGCATCCGGAGCATGCGCCCTCGTTAGGTGGTGCTGGCCCTGCAAGCGACGCAGCGGCAGCCGCCCCATGGGACAGTTGCCACGAAACGCCCTGTGGGAGGTTTCATGCCTGCCTGCTGCGATATCGACCACGCCCTCGACCACCTTGAGTCGGCAGCCTCGCCGATGACGCGCCGCAGCACAGGCCCGTTGCACCCAACTCGGCCTCGCTCCCCCAAGAGCCTGGAGAAGGCCGACTTCCGTGGAATGGATCAGGCGACACTGTTGTCTTGCCTGACCCACGGCCTCCACCGTCCTGGCGCGGCTGGGAACGGGGCGGGGTTGTTTTGAGTAAACCGCTGCACAGAGCTAGGCCCGGGACCCATGATCCTCAGGTGGTGATTTCATTCCAGCGCAAGGCCAAGGCATCAAAAGGCCGGTACACCCCGAACCTCTGGCCCGTCTGGCTTGTGGCCCCTCTCGCGTTGGTAGCCGCCGGTTGCCTCGGCTACGTCATCTACCGCTACGCCTATCACTACTTCGCACAGGCCGCCGAAGGTCAGTCGCCAGCCAAGCCGGTCAACATCAACGATGTCCTCAAAGCCACCGTTACCGCACTGACCCTGATCGGTGCCGTGCTCGCTGGTCTGTACGCCTACCGGAAACAGCTCCTCTCCGAGGGCGACGCGCACCGCTCCGACGCAAGCCAACTTGCCGACCGCTACACCACTGCGGCCGAACAGCTTGGCCACGACCAGGCCGCAGTGCGCCTCGCTGGCGTCTACGCTCTCGCACGTCTCGCCGATGACTGGGAAGAACAACGCCAGGTCTGCATCGACGTTCTGTGTGCCTACCTGCGCATGCCCTACGAACCAGATCCCGCCGCATCCGATCACAAGGCTGGGGAGCGGCAGGTCCGCCTGACCATCATTAGCGTTATCCGGGACCACTTGCAGGACCCGAATGCGGCCACGGCCTGGTGCAGGCACCGTCTCGACTTCACCGGCGCGACTTTCGATGGAGGCACATTCGGCGGCAGCAACTTCGGAGGACCCGTTTCCTTCGAGGGCGCGGTGTTCGGCGATGGCCGGGTGTCTTTTGAGGGCGCGGTGTTCGACGGTGGCCGGGTGTCTTTTGAGGGCGCGGCGTTTGACGGTGGCCGGGTGTCTTTCGAGGGCGCAGCGTTTGACGGTGGCCGGGTCTCCTTCGACGGCGCGGCGTTCAGACAGGGCCGGGTCTCCTTCGACGGCGCGGCGTTCAGGGAAGGCCGGGTTTCTTTCGCGGAAGCCGTGTTCAGCGGTGGCCGGGTGTCTTTCGAGGGCGCGGCGTTCGACGGTGGCAGGGTCGCCTTCTTCGGTGCGGCGTTCGACGGTGGCACTGTTTCCTTCGCCGGCGCGGGGTTCAGCGACGGCTCGGTCACCTTCCGCCGCGGGACGTTCACCGATGGCATGGTCTCCTTTGTCGCTGCGACGTTCAGCGGTGGCAGGGTCACCTTCGACCACGCGGCATTCAGCGGTGGCGAAGTCTCCCTCGACGACGCTACTTTCGCGGGTGGCACGGTCCTCTTCGATGGCGCGGTGTTCAGCGGCGGCAGGGTCTCCTTCGGAGCCGCGACGATCAACAGCGGAGGCAGAATCGTCTTTCGCCGCGGGACGTTCAGCAGCGGCACGATCTCCTTCAGAGACATGACGATCAGTGGCGGCGCTGTTGACTTCGAAGACTGGACAACCAGCGGCACAGCCTTCAGCTGGGGCTCAGTGCCCGTTCCCTCTGGCGCTTAGTGGATCTTGGACAGCAGACCATCAGAACACTGGCGCCAGGGGGCGCGTGCCACCAGAGGCGTCAGCACGACAACCTGGCCCAGCCCAATTGCTTGAGGTAACTCTCCCCGCCGCAGGCGCCTACAGCCGGGTGATCTCAACGCGATCCCGGTTCATCAGGTCTGCTGCTGTGTCGCGTTCCCGGGGCTTCCTTCGCGTGACGCCGCACGATCCGCGCGCCGTCCGCCCCTCCCCGGGCCTGGCATGCGGGCCGAACTGGGCTGGCGGTCCTGCGAAGCCGCGCTGGCACGGGCCGACCTCCGCGGATTGGCCCCGCCCGGGTGGACGTCACGATCGCTTGCTCGGCTCCGCTGCACCGGTGATTACGTCGTAATCGCCGTGTGAGGGTGAGTCCTCCGGTAGCCGCTTGATTACGGCGTAATCACCTGGGGGGAGCGGCGACCTCTCACCAGCTTGGTCTAACTAACGTGTCGCTGGTGTGATTGATCATGGACGTTAGTATGGTGTCCTTCATGAGTTCGCCAGCCACCTCCAGCGACCGCGAGAAGGTCGTCTCCAAACTGCCGGGATGGCTCCGGCAGAACCTCAAAATCAGAGCCGCTCAGCACGGCATCGAGATCCAGGCCGCCGTCGAACAAGGCATCACCGACTGGTGCAGCCTCGCCGCCACCCCCGCCACCATCGACACTGCCGGCGCCGACTCCTTCTCCACCTTCCTGCCCCCCGGGCAGTGGGAAGAGTTCCGACGGATTGCCGCTGACCGGCGTGTCTCCCTCATCCAAGGCCTCGCGCAGTCCGTCCAGTTGTGGCTCGACGCCAACCCGTCCCCAGACATCGAGCGACCGACGATCACCCGGCGCATCGTCGTCTGCAACCAGAAAGGCGGCGTCGGTAAGACTGCTGTCACGGCCGGGCTCGGCGAGGCCCTGGCGGAAGACCGCAACACCCTGCACCCCGTACGTGTCGCCAAAGCACTCACCAAGGCTCTGCGTGCGAGCGAGGCACACGATGACGCCGAAGTGGTCGCAGACCCGCTCGACATCGAGAACCTCCCCGGCCCGGGACTGCGGGTACTCCTCGTGGACTTCGACCCGCAATGCCACCTCACCAACCAGCTCGGTGGCAGCCCACTGCCGATGAACGGCGACAGCCTCACAAACCACATGGCGGGAGACCCCAAGGGTGACCTGCGCGATCTCATCGTCTCCGTTGATGACGACACGTTCGGCGGCCGCCTTCACCTGCTGCCTGCCTGCAACGACGCCTTCCTCCTCGATGTCCGCCTGTCCGCAGTACGAGCGCGGGAAGCAGCCCTTGAGCGGGCTCTCGCCCCGCTCGAAGCCGATTACGACGTAATCATCGTCGACTGCCCCCCGAGCCTCGGTCTCAGCATGGACGCCGCCGCCTACTACGGCCGGAGGC
Organism: Streptomyces calvus; assembly: GCF_006782915.1. Lineage (GTDB taxonomy): Bacteria > Actinomycetota > Actinomycetes > Streptomycetales > Streptomycetaceae > Streptomyces > Streptomyces calvus. The sequence goes on along the minus strand of NZ_VCNP01000064.1, from coordinate 45,086 downwards.
GCGACGGAGAAAAGCCCGGCCAGTCCGGAGCCCTCATCGTGGTTCAGGCCGAGGACAGTTCCGCCGACGCCTACGAACTGCTCACCACCCAGATCGACGACCTGCGCGGCGACCTTCAGGTCGACATCGACTACCTGGGCATCGTGGTCAACCTCTACGACTCCCGTCGCGGATACATCGCGACTTCCTCCCTGCAGGGTTGGGTGGACATAAAGGATCCGAGGGTCGTGGGACTCATCGGAGACCTCAAGGAACAGAAAGAAGCAGTACGCGTGAAGAAACCCTTGCTCTCCTACGCTCCCAAGTCCCAGCAGGCTGTCGGCATGCGGGCCCTGGCAAGGGAGGTGCTGTGAGCAAGGCTGATCAGCTGGGCTCCGGCCGGTTCGGCGGGGGAGTGCGTACGGTCAGCGCACGCCGTCAGGCCGTCGCCGCCGCCACGGGCGTCCCCACTGAGGGAATCGCCCCACCCACAGAACTCCCCGTCAACCGAATCAGCCTCAACCCGGACAACCCCCGCTCCAGTCTCGGGGACCTCACTGACCTTGCAGGCAGTCTGAAGACCCACGGTCAGAAGCAGGCCATCACGGTGATGAACCGCGACGCCTACGTCAAGGCCAACCCAGAACGCGAAGCTGACCTCGAGCCGGATACCACCCACGTCGTTGTCGACGGCAGCAGCCGCCTCGCCGCAGCCCGCGAGGCCGGCCTCGACAAGCTCGCAGTCATGGTCAGCGACAACCAGGGCTCGACCCCCGAAGAGCTCCTCGAATCCGCCCTCGTGGCCAACATCCACCGCCAGGCCCTCGAAGAACTCGACGAAGCCCGCGCCCTTCAGCGGCTGCTGGAAATCCACGGCAGCCAGCGAGCCCTCGCCAAGCGCCTGCACCGCTCCCAAGGCTGGGTCTCCCAGCGCCTTGCCCTGCTCAACCTGACCCCGGAACTCCAGGCCCGCATCGGGCAGGAACCCATCGACCTCCTGCGCGCAGTCGGCAACAAGCCTGTCGAACAGCAGGAAGCAGCCCTGGAAGAGCTCAAGGCTGAACGAACGGCCAAGGAGGCGGCACGCACGCCGAGCCGCCGTGCGACGCGACGGACATCAACTGCTGACGAGACCACAACCGATAGCCCTGCCGGTGATTACGACGTAATCACCGGCTCCGTGGAAGAGAACTCGAAAAGCGAGGGCGACGAGTCGACTCGCGAGGCGGCGACTGGAAGCTCGGCAGCAGCAGAGCACTTCCCTGAGCCGCGCGCCGACTCCTCCCCCAACCACAGGGACGCGAGTCCCGAACAGCAAGCTCGCCGGGTGCCGTTCGACAAGCCCGGCGAACTCGCGTTGCTGCTGGACGTAAGGGTCAAGGACAACGACGCCTTCTTCACCCTTCTGGAACTGCTCAACAGCAAGGCACTCGACAGAGACCCAGCGCGGGCCAGCGAGCTGGCACGATCCTTCACCGAGGAAGCCGCCACACGCATCGGCTGACTCGGATGCGCCTCAACCACGCCGTGGGCCCATCAAGCTGTGGATGGGCCCACGGCCGTGCTGGTCGTCTGCCTGTAACCCGGCCCGGTCCTGTGAGAGGCATACCACTTCGGCTTCGCACGGTCGGATAGCGGGCTTGAAGGGGCGGCCGGCGACTCTGGGTGGCGCAAAGGCGCAGGGTGGCCGTGCAGAAGGGCGCGGAGGGAGCAATCCGTTAGACAAGGCTGACACCCCAGCAGCGCCCGCCTTCAGGAGCGGCTTGCGGCGCCCGCAGCTCCCGCCGCGACGTCATCGAGCGCACGATCGGGGGCGACAACACGGCCACGGCGGCCATCACCGAACTGCCGGTGACGCTCATCAGCGAGAACCCCGACAACCCGCGCAACCACCTGCGCAACCTCGACGAGACCGTGGACTCCGTCCGCGAAGTCGGAGTCATCCTGCCCATGGTCGTGGCCACCACCGACGCCTACCTCCGCGACCGCCCCGACCCGCGCCGACGACCTCGACGAAGGAACGTAGTACATCGCCGTCGACGGCCACTGGCGCCTCGAAGCAGCCCGCCGCGTGGGCCTGGCCACCATCCCGGTTCGCGTCGACGACGCGCGAGTCAGCACCGACGAGACCCTCCTCGAGGCCGCGTTCGTCGCGAACTACCACAGCGACGACATGACCGACCTCGAGGAAGCCCACGCCCTCCAGCAACTGGTGGAGTACTACGGCTCGCAGACCAAGGCCGCCAAACGCCTCGGCATCCCCCAGGCCACGATCTCCAGCAAACTGCCCTGCTCAAGTTCGTGGTTGTCGTCGCGGATCTCCCACCGGATCCGCAGGCGGCGGAACCAGTACAGATGGGCAAGGTGCGCTCTACGACTTAGCGTTGGGCGCCGAGCCCGGTGCCGTGCTCGGTATCCCGGCGGGCAAATCAGAGGCTTCACGCCGAGATCCCAAACCAAGCGCCGGTACTTGTCGTGGTCGTAGCCGCGGTCGGACCGTCCCGCCCAGCAACCTCAACCGGGACGACACGGGTGCGACCAAGACGGCCGTCTACGGCGGCGTTCCCCGCGCCCGTGTCTCCAGCCAGGCGTGGAAGCGGGCCATCCGCACATGCTTCAAGGACGAGCACCTGCTCGACCCCGCCGAGCTGAGAGTGCGGACCAAGAAGATCGTGCGGCTCCTGACCGACCGGAACACCGACCTCGACCAGTCCGTCGGAGGGCCCGAATTGACCAACAGGACCGGGCCTCTCGTTTGTGGCGTGGTGGGGAACGAGGCTTCTCCATCGGAGGGACGCAGGCACCAGGTGAGGGCTAGGCGGTTTCGTTTGGATCATCGGGTGGACCAGAGGAAGATGCCTGCGATGTGGAGTCCGGCCAAGTAGATGGTGGCGGTCTTCTCGTAGCGGGTGGCGATGCCGCGCTACTGCTTGAGGCGGTTGATGGACCGTTCGACGGTGTTGCGTTGTTTGTATGCCTCCCGGTCGAAGGCCGGTGGTCTGCCGTCGGCCTGTCCGCGCCGTTTCCGGTTGGCCTGCTGGTCGGCCCGTTCCGGGATCACCGCGCGGATGCCGCGTTTGCGCACGTGGTCACGGATCTCGCGGGAGGAGTACGCCTTGTCGGCCAGGACCAGGTCCGGCCTGGTGCGAGGCCCTCCACGAGGTCGGGGAACGCGCGAGCGGGCCATGACGTCCGTGAAGGCGGGAGCGTCGCCGGCTTGGCCGGCGGTGAGAACGAACGCGAGTGGTCGGCACCGGCCGTCGGCCACGAGGTGGATGTTCGTGGTCAGTCCGCCGCGGGATCGGCCGATGGCATGGTCACCCGGCTCGCCGGCCGGGGCCCCTTTTTGCGGGCCCCCGCCGCATGCTGGTGAGCCCGCACGATCGTGGAGTCCACCGAGACGGCCCAGTCCAGGTCCTCGTCCGCGTCGGCCTGGGCGACCAGGGCGGTGAACACCCGCTCCCAGGTGCCGTCGACGGCCCACATCGGCAGCCGGTTGTAGACACCCCGCCAGTTGCCGTACTTCTCCGGCAGGTGCACCCACTGCGTCCCGGTCTGGAACTTGTAGGCGATCGCGTCGATCACCTCACGGTGGTCCCGCCAGCGACCACCACGCTTCGGTGTCCGGTCCGGGAGCAACGGCTCGATCCGCGCCCACTGCGCATCAGTCAACGGCACACCCGGACCAACGACCGACTGATCCAAACGAAACTGCCTAGGCGCCCACGACCTGTACGCCGACCCCGGTGCCTTCTCCGGAATGCCGACGGTGCGGACTTGCTTGAGCTTGGAGATTTCGTCCAGCAGCGAGTTGAGGCTGACGTTGCCCGGATGGGCCTTGATGTCCGAGAGCACCGACTCCACGTCGTCTTCGTCGTCCTGCGCGGTCGCATCACTCTGGGCGGGGCCGTCGCCGGTCAGGTCGGTGAAGCCCAGCGCGTCCAGGCCGCGGGTGCAGCCCTCGGCCGGCACTAGGCGGGCGGCGACCTCGGCGACAGCGCGCTCGTCGGCCTGGTGCAGCTCCAAGTGCCAGCGCGAACTGATCGTGGCGAACGAGAATCTCGAACGCCAGGAAAAATTCCGCCACAGCCGAGCGGACGGCGCCCAGGCCGCAGGGCTTCACGATGTCGCGGCCGAGCCGGACAGCGATCTCCGATTCGATCCTCGGGTTCATAAAGTCGACCGACCGCAGCCGGCCCCGCTGGGTGCGACCATCTCGTGGAAGACGAAGCTGGAGTCGGGCTCGTGAATGCCCATCTGCTCCTGCATGGCGGCCAAGGTGAGCCCGATCTTGTGACCGGCCACCCGGGCCCCCGCCGCTACCCGCGCCCGCACGTTGATCTGCTGGATGCGGGAGGCGCCCTGCAGAGTCAGGCCCGGGAAGCGCTCGGACAGTAATCGGACGGGGGCACGGGTACGGGCGGCTCTAGACAGTTCCTGGGCCAGGCCTGCGAGAACTACCTCGTTCACCTCGGAGCCGGTCATCCCTCCAGCCGGATGCTGCTTGACGCTCCTGGGCCTGCCGTCATCGGCTACCTCCGCGCGTGGGTCTGATCGGTTGGGTCGCTCGCGGCGTGGCGGGCAGCGAGCACCGACAGGAAGTCGGCGCTGCGGCCGCCGAGGCCCGCAACGTCAGCGTCCGACCGGATGAACGTGATGCGGTCCAGCTCCGGGGTGCGGCCCTGGGCACTCTCGGCGGCAACGAGTGCCGAGTACCGCTCGGCAAGCACGTCGGCCGGGCAAACCGGTGCACGGAAGTGCACACCCACGTTGCCCTTGTCGCCTCGGGTCACCGCCCACAACTCCAAGTCGCTGCAAGGGACATCGTGCCCGACCTCCTCGGCGAACGATCCACAGAGCCAGGTGCGGGTTGCCGGATCTGCTGAGCATAGCCGTCTTCCCCCCAGCCACGCAGAGTGGCAACTCCGCCTGATGCCGCCTCGGTGGAGGCCTGCCTGGAGGTCTGCCTGCCGCAGCTACGTGAGCGCGGACTGGTCATTTGAAGCTCCACCGCGAGCAGCAGAACGCGAACAGGAAGCCGCAGGCACCACGTGGCAGGACAGCGGGCACGTGTTCACCACCGCGCAGGGCGGAGCGATCGACCCGACCAACCTCACCCGCGCCTTCACCACGCTCCTCCGCAGTGCTGGCCTCCGCCGCATCCGCTTTCACGACCTCCGCCACTCCACCGCCACCCTGCTCGTGGAGCAGGGAGTCGAACTCGTCGTGATCAAGGAGCTCCTCAGCCACGCCCACATCGGCGTCACCGCCACCGTCTACGCCCACGTACGCATCCGCCTCCAACGCGAAGCCCTGACTGCCCTCGGCAACGCTCTCAACCGCCCCTGACCCACGCACGGCAACGGCGGCGAACATCCAGAGTGTTCGCCGCCGTTGCCGTCAACTACTGCCGTCAGGGCAGGATGTAAGGCCTCCTACCGGTCATGAAGCGGCCCTGCCTCTTCGCCTGAGCGAAGAGGCAGGGCCACCCCTGTGGATGATCAGGCGATTGGCTCGCCCGCCACTCCGCTAAATCCAACGAGTCCGTTCCTCTTCGCCATGTCGAGAATCTCCGGGAGATAGTCAAGCTGGCGAACCGAAAGGGTCAGGAGGACGTACTTGGATGCATCGTCAGGCTCCTCCTCCAGGTCAAACTGAGACGGCTCCAGAACGTCGTTCATGTCCGGCCACCTAGCCAGCAATTCTTCCCGAAAACGCAACACGTCGGGGCTTACGGCGAGGGCGCTAGTGTCACCTTCAGCGAGGGCGTCAAAGACTTCCTCGGGGTCCCCGACGCAACGCTTCCAGAAGCCGAAGTCGCTACTCACTGGCCATCCTCTCAGGTTAGGGGTTGCAGATCGGACACTCTGTACTGCGACGGACTACCGAAGTTTCAAACCCGTACGTCTTCGCTAGCCATTCGTCCTTCCTTCGCTGGCCCCTTGTGTAGTTCGATTTATTCACCTTCACCTCGTAAAGGTGAAGACTGCCGTTTGGCTGCCTGACCGCGATATCCACTTGACGAACGCCATAGGGAGTCCAGAGTTCGAGCCCGTTCCCGTAGCTCTCGCTGTATATATCGGACTTCTTGTAGAACTTCTCAAACGTCGCCGTCATTTCATCAACACCGGCGGCACCCCTGGCTTTGTCGTGCTTACGGACGCCACAGTTGCTGTTGTGAACGAGTACCGGCGTCTGCCCCGCCAGCACATAGTACGTGTGCAGGTCTTCGACTGTGAGGTTGTACGTCCGGGCGTGCTTGGTGTATGCCCGGTTGCTGATGATACGGACGGTGGTGCCGTCGGGAGTTCTGAGCGTCTGGCCGGCGGCGAGGTTGCGGGCCTCGACCCAGGCGCCGATCTCGGGAACCCAGAAGGGGTGTTCGTGTGTAGCGGTGAGCTTCTCAGGTCCGCCGGGTGTTTCGATGGTCAGTTCGTTGAAGTGCTTGTCGTCTTCGGTGACGATCAGGCGGGTGACCTTCCGGAGGCGGGTCTCCCCTGTTTCCGGGTCTGTGGCAACAACCTCGTCGCCGACCTCGATCTTCTCGATTTCCTTGGTCTTGCCGTCGGCCATGAGGACTTGGGTGCCGGCAAGGAAGCACTTACATCCTGATGCGTACTTCCTGAGCCATTCTTCGACTGCACCTTTACCCTTTTTCGCAACCGAATCGGGTACCAGCTTCAAAGCCTTCACGAAGGGGATATCCGATGCGACGCCAAGGTAGTCCCAGCCGTCTGCCTCTCCAGAAATCACCTTTTTCCATGACTCAACATCAGGGACGACGAGGGAGGCCACGAATTTGAGTGATTTCTTCTGGGCTGCCAGGTCATACGGCTTGATGACGGTCTTTGTGCCCAGCTGCGGATGGTGACTGCCGAATCGGTTGACGCTGTGAAGGTCACCCTCCACGTCATAGGTGTAAGTGGCGCCTTCGTAACGGTAAGACCAACCTCCGTTACCGTTAGGGACCATCCAGTCCCGGTAGGTGTGATTGCCGTCCTGGCAGCCTCTGTAGCAATCGGTGACCGGCTTCAGGCCGTCGGGATCGCTGGTGCTGATGGGGCTGTTCCTGGCGTAGGAGTAGCCGTTCATCTGCAACGGGTCTGTGATGTCCAGCAGGGGATCCGCGCTGATGAATCGGCCGTTGACCTGGTCGTACTCGCGTGCGCCGATGTGCGTCAGTCCGGTGGCGGTGTCGTCGATGCCGACGCCCAGGTAGCTGCGCTTGTCCGGCCAGGCGGTCGGCTTGGGGCCGCGGGCTTCGCCGAAGGGCTTGAAGGCCCGCCTGGTCACCGGCTGGTTGGCGGCCATCTGGATGGTGGTGTTGGCGGTACCCAGATGGTCGGCGAGTTGGATGTTGAGGGTGTGGCCGGTGCTGGTGCCGTTTGAGGTGCGGACGACTGTGGGGGCGCCGGGGTGGGCGTAGTTGCGGGTCGCCTTGGTGATCTTTCCGGTGGCGTCAGTGGTGAGTTCGCCGCCGGGAAGGTAAAGGGTGGAGCCTTCGCTGGAGTTTTCCAGCAGGCGTTGGCCGCCGGTGTCGTAGGTGTAGTTGACGGTGGTGGCGCCGGTGGTCACGGTGGCCGGCTTGTTCTCGGCGGTCCAGGTGAGGCTTTGGGTGTCGTCGGGGAGGTCGCGCTTGGTGGTGTTGCCGGCCGGGTCGTAGGTGTAGGCGCTGCCGGAGCCGGTGGGGGTGGTGGAGACCCAGGCCAGGGTGTGGGGCTGGGGGGTGACTGGTTCGGTGGCGCCGTTTCCGGCGGTGGTGCCGTAGCCGGAGTGATAGGTGATGTTCTTGGTGGGGTCGGTGACGTTGTGCTCGGTGAGGGTGGAGCGGTTGCCGATCCAGTCGTAGGTGAATGCCTGGCGGTAGGCGGTGGCGGAAGTCGCCACCGTGCCGGCGGCCGGGGCGGCTGCGGCGAGCGTGTTGGTCAGCGAGGCGTCCGGGCTGGAGGTGTCGGTGGCCTCGTTCGGGGCGTCCGCGACGGGGCCGGACGAGGTGGCGTAGTCGGTGCGGTAGCCGAAGGTGGCACCGTTGGCGGTTTTGCAGCCGTTGCCTGTGCTGGTGGGGGTGATGGTGGAGGTCCAGGCGTGGACGAGTTCACCAAGGGCGTCGTAGGTGTAGCACTGGGTGTCCCAGGTGGAGCCTGAGGCTTCGCTCAGCTTGCGGGAATTCGAGGTGATGGTGCCGGAGGCGTCGTAGGAGTAGTAGCTGTCGGTGATGCGGTGAGGTGAGGCGGTCTCGCGGTCGGCGACGGTGCGCTGGAGGCGTTTGGTGCGCGGGTCGATGAAGTTCGTGGTCCACACGCGGTAGGGCTGGGAGCCGGAGATGGTGCGGAGGACTTCGCCGAACGGGGAGTAGGTGACGTCGGCGGTGTACCAGCTGGAGCCGGACGTGGACTCGGGCAGGCCGTCCTCGCTGTAGCGGGTGACCACCTTCTCGGAGGAGATGCCGCCCTTTGACGGGTAGGTCACCGAGAGGGGCTTGCCGGTCGGCGTGTAGCCGTAGGTGTAGCTGTAGGTGCCGGAAAGCCCGGTGGTCTTGGTGTTGGCGGGGATGGTGATGTCCTGCCCGGTGGGCTGGTAGTCGGTGGTGTAGCCGGTGATCTTGGTGACGTAGTCGCCGTCCGCGGTGTGGCGGGTCGAGGCGACCGGCAGGCCGAGGGCGCCGACGGCGTCGAAGGTGAAGGATTTGATCGGGCTGGCCGTGGCTGAACCCTCGCGGACAGCCGTCACTCGTCCGAGCACGTCGTAGGTCGTGTGCAGGGTCTTGCCGTTGGCGTCGACGGTGGTGAGGGGGCGATCGGCGCCGTCGTACGCGGTGGTCTTGGTGGTGCCGGTGTCCGGGTCGGTGGCTTCGACTATGCGGCTGCGTACGTCGTACTTGTAGGTCCACTTGTTGCCGGCCGGGTCGGTGACTTCCGAGCGGTTGCCGCGGACGTCGTAGGCGTAGCGGGTCGATCGGGTGGTGGACTGGCCGGCGTCGGTGTACTGCTCGATCTCGGTGACCCGGCCGAGGGCGTCGGTGGTGGTCCATGTTGCCGGAGTGGTGTTGCCCGGGGGGTTCACGTGCACCGTGTTTGGCCCGTACGACGTGAAGGTCTCGTGCTGGAAGTCACCGTCGTGGTAGGTCGCTTGGCGGACGGTGCGGCCCATGCCGTCGTACTGGGTCTTTACGTAGCTGGGGATGAGTGTCGTGGACTTGGGTGCGAACAGCGCTGTGGTCGGCTGGCCTGCGGCGAGGTAGCCGCTGGTGACGATGCTGGGCCGGCCGTGGTCGTCGTAGGAGGTGTCGGTGATGATGCGGCCGGGGCCGTGGGCCTCGTTCTGGGTCTGGACCGGGCGGAGCAGGCCGTCGTAGATGGTGACCGAGGAGGTGTAGCTGCCGTCGTCCTTGATCGTCTTGGTGGTGACGGCAGCAGGGCTGGTCCTGGAGGGGGTGGCGGTGGCCTGTTGGTAGCTGATCTGGACGTCGGGGGTCTGGGTGCCGCTGGAGCGGATCGGGGACCAGCCCTTGACCAGGCGGCCGAGGTCGTCGTACTCGTACCGGGTCACGCGGCCGTTGGGGTCGGTGACGGTGAGGGGGAGGGAGCGGCCGGGGTCGAACGTGGTCGTGGTGGCGTGCCCGAGGGCGTTGACGGTTTTGAGGCCGGTGAGCGGGCCTCCGGTGTCGGCGGGCGTGTAGACGTTCTCGGTGGTGCCCTGATCCGGCCTGGTGACCTTGCGGATACGGCCGAGCGGATCATACGTGGTGGTGGTGATGACGCTGTGTGCGTTGCCCGCGCCGTTGGATTCGGCGACGGTGGTGGGCAGGCCCTTGAGCGGTGTGGCGGCGTAGGCGAGGGTGTCGTAGCTGGTGCGGACCGATTTCAGCAGGTGCGTGGCGTAGTTCGCGCCGTCGTACCGGGAGCAGGGCACGGCGATCGTCCGGCTCTGGGAGATCAGGCCGATCAGGTGCGCGTCGGTGTTGTGGACGTAGGTGTTGCGGGTGCACTCCTGCTCGGAGAGTGTTTCGCCGCCGGTGCCGTCGGGCTTGACGACGAAGCTCTCGACCTCGGTGGCCAGGCCGTAGGTGTCGTCGACGGTGGTGAGGGTGCGCTTGGACTGCCATCCGTCGTCGAGGGACTGGATGTCGTCGGTGCGCTTGATGCCGACGCGGTGGGCGAGGAGCGGTTCCATGGCCGAGCCGTCCTCCGCCTCCCGGGAGCGGGAGGCGGTCTGCTTGGACCAGGGGAAGTTCAGGGTGCGCTGGAGGAGTTGCTTGTTGGAGTCCTTGTAGGTGAGGACCTCGGCGGCCAGGCCCGCGTACTGGCGGGCGTCGTCGCTGACCAGGGTGTGGGTGCCGGTGGTGTCCTTGACCTCGCCGCCGGTGCCGAGGAAGTAGCGCGTCTCGGAGTACGACTGCGACTGCGGGTCGTCGTTGCCGGTCTTGCTGGACGTGGTCTTGCTGCCCTGGGTCACGGAGACCTGGCGGTATCCCTGCCAGTCGCTGTATGTACGCAGGGCGGGGCGCTGGAACTCGTCGTCGGACTTGGCCCAGGCCGGGCCGGTGTACTTGTACTTGGTGACGATCGGCACGCCGTGGTTGGTGACCTTGTCGGTCTCCACGACGGAGGCGACGACGTACTTGTTGAACCACTGCTTGGGTGGGGTCCGCTCGTCGCCGTCCGGGGACCAGCGGACCGGGTAGCAGGTTCCGTTCGCCTTCTCCTTGTCCTCGGACGGCGGGGTGGCGCATCCGCCGGTGTACTCGACCTCGATGTCGGCGCCGGCCTCGGTGGCGACGGTTCCGATGCGGGGGCGGGTGAAGGCGGGGCGCTGGTCCTTGGGGCCGGTGCGGACGAGGTTGGGGAGCTGGCGGTCACGCAGGCGGGACTGGAGCGGAGAGGAGGAGCCGACCCGGTACTCGGCGAAGCTCACGCCGTCTTTGGACTGGATGGTGCCGGTGGTGTCGCCAGGGCCGTATCCGGTGCGGGTGATCGAGTTGAGCCAGAGTCCCGGAGAGGTGTCGTACCAGTCGTCGGGAAACGACTGGTGGAGGGCGTAGACGTCGACCTTGCCCAGGCCGGTCACGCCGGGGCGGGCACCGAGGGTGGTGATGGTGTCCAGGCGCATCTGTGTCCAGAAGGACGGGAAGCCGGGGCAGAGCTTGGACGTTGATTTGCAGTTGAGGTTTCCGGGGGTGTCCCACCAGGGGCGGTAGGCGCCGGGGTCGTCGGTCTTGGCGAAGTTCGCCGCGTCGCAGGCGGTGGCGGACTTCAGGCAGCGCTGCTTGACGCCGAAGCTGACCTGCGCGGAAGGATTGGACAGGTCGTCCGAGCGCATTCCGTAGTCGATGGTGGTGGGGTAGGCGAAGCGCTCGTAGGCTTCCGGGGTCTTGCGCTTGTCCCGGACGGCGTAGTAGTTCGTCTCCTGCTTCCAGTTGACAACCATCACGTTGCCGTGGACATCGGTGACCTTGTCCAGGCCCCAGCGCCAGGCCTGCTGCTTGCCCGCGCCGCAGCGGGAGTCGGCGAAGGCGGTTGCATGGCAGGGCTCACCGGGATGGTTGCCGAAGACGGGAACCGTGGAGACCGAGCTGGTGTTGGCGTGGCCGCCGCCGACCTCGTGACGGCCGAAGGTGTAGACGGTTCCGTCGGTGGTGGTCACCTCCCAGTACTCGCCGTCGTTGTCGCCGTTCGTCGCACCGGTCTTGAGCGTGACCTGGGTACCGTCGTCGGACGCGAGGCGGTAGGTGTCGGTGGTGCCGACGCGGACCAGCTCGGTGGTCCGGCCGGCGAGGGACATCACCGCATTGTGCGAGACCCAGCACAGGTCGGAGGTCTTGTTGGTCTTGGCGGTGTTGTTGGGGGCGCCGGCGTCAAGGGTCTTCCGGTCGTCCTTGCAGCTGCGGTAGCGGCGCTCGATGTGGCCGGGGTCGTAGTCCCAGCCCTCTCCGATCCAGGAGGCCTGAGGGGAGGAGACGGCGGTGCGGCCGTCCACGGACTGCGAGTTGTAGGTGAGCGCGATCGTCGGAGTGGGGCCGGCCGGGGGCGCCGGAACGGTCAGCGGGTAGGACCAGACGAAGGCGCCGGAGCTGCCGGCGTGCGACCAGGATCCGGTCGAGGCAAGGGGGGTCGCCTTGAACGAGCCGCCGGGGCCGGCTCCGGAATCGACCGCGCCGATCACGGTGGAGTCGCCGCTGCCTTCCGCGTCCAGCAGGCGGGAGCCCGCCGACTGGGTGGTGGGGCCTTCGGACGCCGTGGTGACGGGGTCGTCGGCGGCCGGGTCGATGGTCGCGGAGACTGTGTTGGCGTCCGGGTCGTTGACCGTCTCCAGCTCCGTGTATGCCTGGCACTCCTCGACGTCGGGGGTGATCAGGTAGCACGCCGGGAACTGGACCAGACGCAGGCGGGAGCCCCAGTCGGCGCCGTAGAGGTTCTCGAAGGTGCCGTAGTCCAGCGAGAGCGAGACCGGCACCGCGCCCGTGTCCGGCGGGTCGACGCGGATGACCGCACCGTCCACGCCCTGTGTGGTGACTTCGGTGCGGGCGTCCACGGTCACGCCCCACGCACCGGTGGGGGCGGGCTGCCCCTCGGCCGGGGCGAGCGTAACCGGCACTTCACCCAGCGACTGGGACTCGACGGCGGCAGACGAGCTCCGTGCGGCACTGGACGGAAACGTGACCGTTGTGGTGGACGCGGGAAGCGGAGTGTCGGTGCCGGGCGGCGCCGCCTCCATCTCCTGCGGAACATCGGTCTTCAGGCTCTCGACGTCCTGGTTGACCGGGGCGCCGTCGGCAGGGACGACTTTGGCGAGCGACTCGAGAGTCAGGGCCTCGCGCCCCGGTTCATCGGCCGGCGGAACCGGCGGCACAGCCATCGCCGCCGTGGGCAGCAGACCGACGAGCACCGCGGCACCAGCTGCGGCGACAACCGCTCTGCGCACCCGCAGGCTTCGGGAAATGCGAGTTCGACCGAACACGGAGGGTCCCCCCGGACACCACTTGGAGCGGGGCCGGAAACAGACCTCGCGCAGGACGAAACAGATCGGGCGAATTCTGTGAGAGCGATGTGAAGAAACGCTAGAGGTTCAGACCACTAGTGATCATTGTCACGCCTCGTAACGAGAAAATCACTCACAGAGGACGCCGATCAGGCGGCACCCCTCCGAGGAGGAATACATTCCGACGTGAGTCCAATTTCGCCCCATAATATCTGATGGACAATCAAATGCCGTAAATCATGGGGCACTTCGTGCCGATATGAGACCTCTCTCGGTGCGGTGGACACTCGCCAGCCTCAGCGGGGCAGCCTCCGGGAGAAACGGAGACCACCCGGCCCAAGTCCCAGGCATGACAATTCACAGGGTGACGACAGGCGGCTCATAAGTCATCATCAGCTCGCCCTGCCATGCCCGCGCCCCCGTACGGAACGGTCCGCTTCGCCATGGCCGGCCACATCGTTCCGGAGGAGCCCGCACACGTCGATCCGTGTGCCGGGCATGGGGAAAGGGACCTCTCACGATGCCAACCATTCAGCCCCGCAGGCCCGGACGCCGCACCCTGGCGTTCGCCCTCGCCACGGCGGTCGCAGCGACCGGCATCGCTTATGCCGGGTACACGAGCTCCGACGGACAACAGCAGACCGAACCCCAGCGGGCAAAGGCGGTCACCGAAAGCGCCGCCTTCGTCCAGGCCGCCCGCACAGGCAAGCAGGTCGAGGTCACCGCGGACCGCACCGAGCGCTCCACCACCTGGGCCCGTCCCGACGGCCAGCTCGCCAAAAGGTTCCACGCCTCACCGATCCGGGTCCACAAGGACGGCGAATGGCGCGCGATCAACACGGACCTGCGGCGCAGCAAAGCCGGCTGGGAGACCACGGCCACCAGCGCCCGCATAGTGTTCACCGCAGGCTCGGGCAAGCAGAACCCGGAGCGGGCCTCCCGCGCCGGGGGCCAGCGTGTGTCACTGGTAAAAAACGCTCCCGCCGCAGCCGAAGCGAGCAACCTAGTCACGCTTTATGTGGGCGATGCCGGTGAGTACGCCATCCAGCTCACCTGGCCGGGACCGGTCCCCGCCCCCATCATCGACGGCTCACGCGCCCTGTACCCGGAGATCTTCCCCGGCGCCGACCTGGTCCTCACGGCGGACAACGACGGCTTCGCCCAGCTCCTCGTCCTGAAGAACCGGGCGGCCGCGGCCAACCCGCTGGTACGGCAGCTCTCGTACGGCATCACCTCCGAAGACCTGACCTTCCGCCTCGACCCGCTGTCCGGCGTCCTCACCGCCGAGACCTTCTACGGCAACGAAGTGGCCAGCTCCGGCACCCCGCTGATGTGGGACTCCACCGGCCAGCCCGCCATCACCGACGGACAGGTCGGAGCCACTGCCCAGCCGACCGGCTCGGAGAGCCCCGAACCCAGCAACTCGGCGTCCTGGACACCGGAAGCGGTGCCGCCCGAGGAGGCGACGAACGACGCCGAGTCGGACGAGCAGACCGACCGGGAATCCGAGGCCGCGAGCCTGCCCACCCCCACCGACGACCCTGAGGTCACCCCCTCGGAGACCGCCACACTCACCGCTCCCGCCGAACCCACCCCAGACCCGTCGCAGAGCGGATCAGCGGCAACCCTCTCGCTTCCGCTGCTTGACGGGCCATCACCGGACTCCCTGGGCAATACCGTGGAGTCCGACCTCTCGGGCGACAACTGGGTCATCACCCCGGACCTGGACTTCCTCAACGCTCCGGAAACGACCTACCCGGTCTTCATCGACCCGTCCGTCACCAAGCACATGGACAACTGGACGACCGCCTACAGCCGGCACCCCAACGCCACCTTCTACAACGGCAAGGGCTTCAACAAGGGCGGCACCCACGAGGCCCGGGTCGGCTTCGAGTCTGACACCTGGGGCACTTCGCGTTCCTTCTTCAACATGGACTTCGACAAGAACCTCAAGGGCGCGAAGATCAGCAGCGCCAAGCTGCGCCTCCTGGAGACGTACTCCTGGTCCTGCAGCGCCCGCTCGATGAGCGTCCACGTCACCGGAGCGGTCAGCAAGAAGACCAACTGGAAGAACGCCCCGAAACTCACCGACGGCAACAAGCTGCAGACCCGCAGCTTCGCGCACGGCTACAAGTCCGGTTGTCGCGACGCCTACGAGACCTTCGACGTGAAGAAGGCCGCACAGAACTACGCCGACCTCGGCCGCTCCAAAATCACCTTCGGTCTGCGTGCCCGGGACGAGAAATCCCAGTACTCCTGGAAAAAGTTCCAGGCCAACGGCGACAACGGCCCGGCACTCGAACTCGTCTACAACCGCCGTCCTTCGTCCCCCACCAACCTCGACCTGTCCCCCGACGCCAAGTGCACCACCACCGAGCCGTACGTCCGGATGGGCGCGGGCAGCGTCACCTTCACCGCGCGAGGGAAAGACAAGGACAACAACCTCGACTACCTGGACTTCGACCTCTGGCCCACCGGCAAGTGGGGCACCACCGGCGACATACTCGGCTCCACAGGCAAGGTTTCCACCGGCAGTGACGGCGGCGACGCCCTGCGCTCCACACCCGCCTTCTCCACCAGCAAACTGACCAACGGCACCCTCTACTCCTGGCGGGTCCGCGGCATCGACGACAAGGGCGCCACATCCGGATACTCGCCGGCCAAGACGCCCTGCCGGTTCATCCTGGACACCACCGCCCCCAAACGCCCCAAAGTCACCTCCACCGACTTCCCCAACGCCGACGGCTCGGAGAACGGCTTCGGGAACGACGCCGAGGACGCCAACTGGTCGAAGCTAAAGTTCGGTACAGCAGGGTCCTTCACCGTCTACGCTGGCTCCACCGACACCGTCCGCTTCGAGTACTCCTTCAACGGTTCCAACTACAACTTCTCCAAGAGCCGCACCGCCGGGACGGCCGTCACCACACCGACGACCATCACCGATGCCAAGCCCCCGACAGCCGGCCCCAACGTCCTGTACATCCGTGCTGTCGACTCGGCGGGCAACCCCTCAGACCCGGCCCTCTACTTCTTCTACGTCAGCCCGCGCGACGAAGCCGACAGCGCCGGCGACTTCACGGGCGACGACCTCGCCGACCTCATGGCCGTGACTGCCGGGGGCAATCTCGCTCTCTACCCGTCCCAGGCCACACCCGACCTCACCCGCGCCAGCGGTGACCTCGACTACTCCATGTCTGGCGCCTACCGCGCCAATCCGGCCAAGGACCCAGGCTCCGAGGACGGTCTGCCACCGTTCGTCGCCGCGCCCGCCGGTCACTTCAAGGACTCCCTGATCACCCACAACGGTGACATCTATGGAGGTGACGGCCTCCAGGACCTGGTCGTCCGCGTCGGAGGCAAGCTCTGGGTCTACCCCGGTGACGGCTACGGCGCGGTCAACATCGACCGACGGGTGGAGATCCTCCTGCCGTCCAACGCGCCCAGCCCCGCCTCCCTCACTCAGATCGTCTCGGCGGGCGACGCCACCGGAGACGGCCGCACGGACTTCTTCGCCACCCGTGGCGAGGAGATCTGGGCCTTCATCGGCTACCACGGCGCGACCATCGACAAGGCGATCCGACTGTCCTCCACACCCTGGGCTGACCGCGACATCGTCACCGCGGCCGACATCAGTGGCGACGGGGTCACGGACCTGGTCTACCGCAGCGACGCCTCCGGCCGGCTCCTCTTCCGCAAGGGCATCAAGGCCGCCGAAGGCGGAACCGACCTCACCTCCCTGGCCTCCGCCGCCAACTCCGCCGACGGCACCGACGCCGTCTACGGCTCCTCCGGCTGGTCCAGCACCAGCATCCCGCTGCTGATCGGAACCCCCGACGCCAACGGCGACGCCATTCCTGACATCTGGACCGTACGCTCCGACGGATCCGTACGCTTCTATGCAGGCGGCAAGACCGTCCTGTCCGGCTCCGGCACAGAGATCATCGGACAGAACAGTTACTGGAAAACCCGCATCGCCATCGGATGACCTGCTGGCTCCGAGTGCCCGGACCCGCTTCCTTAGGAAGGCGGGTCCGGGCGCGCTGAGCGAGGGAGAGATCGAGGCCCCGGGTGCGACTGAAGGTCGACCGGCAGGCGCTGCTGACGCGGACGACCGATCCGCTGTCGATGAGGCTCGTACTGAGCGAAACTGCGCTGTGCCGGCAGACCGGCGGGCATGACGTGATGGCGGCCGGACAGATGGCACCGTGAGGCCGTCGCGGCCCTGCTGAGGCCAGAGATGGCACAGGCTCGAACACGGCCGCCGACCACATCAGTGCCGCCCGCCTCGCCACATGGCGAGGGCATCTGACCGGAGCCAGCGGTGCCGACTGCGCTCCTCGAGCCTCATAGCCACTGGTTGCCCCGCGCCGCCGACCGGCGAGCCGCGCGCCCGCGCCGACAGGGCCGGTCGGTCGGGCAAGCCGCCGCAGTCTCCTGCCGCCGGCGCTTGCGATCCCACTTCCATGCCCGGCACGAGAGAAGACCGCATTTCCCCTGCCCTTACGGCTTTCCGGGGCTTCGGTGCCTCGTCACAACCCTCTTCTCTCCTCCTCTCACTGACCAAGCCCTGGAAATAGGTGAGGGTGGGGTGTCAGGGGTGGAAAGATCGGATGGCTTCGCTGCGCGGGGTGAACGCGGCGCATCTGGTCCTCGCCGACGTCGACCTGTCGGAGTGCCTGTTCATCGGGACGGTGCACCTGGCCTAGGTGCAGATGGAGGGCGACTTTTCGTCGACACGGTGTCAAGGCCCTACTGGCGTGGAAAGGCGACCCTGGCCTGCAAAGCATTCGGCTCACTCTCTTTGGTCGAGCTGTCATCTGGAGGCTGGGGTGGGTTGTGACATCAAGGCCGGGGCTTGTGATGGGGGGAGACCCGTACCTGGTACTTGGATCTCCCCCCACTGCGTGGTCAGCCAGTCATGCCTGTGCATCTACTTCTACCCCTGTGGCCAGACCAAGGTCCGGATGCCCTTCTGGGCGTAGGTGCCCCAGATGTGCTCCACGAACCCTGAGATAACGCTGCCCTTCGCGCCGTAGCTCGGCTTGCCCCAGGCGTGGACGTTCAAGACCAGTTCGTTTCCGGTGATGGCGAGACTGAACTTGATGTACCGGCCCTCACCTTCAGGATGCCCGGGAAGTGACTTCAACTGGAAGTAGTCCTTGCCGATGGCGACGACCTTCACCGGTGCGTTGCCAGGCTGGAGACGGCAGATCTGACCGACGGTGAGAACTTGGCCGCATCCGCCGAAGGGGAAGCGGTCGGAGAATTGGCTGATGGCCTGTGCGAACACCGCGTCCTTCAAGGTCTCCGCGCTGGGGACTGGGTTGACGGTGACGACGCGGAAGGCGCACTTGTAGGCATAGTTCGTGTCTGTGTCAGCTGCTTCCCAACATGAGTTGGGGGCGTCGGGTGAGGGTGCCGGCTGCTCAGCAGGCGGTGCCGCGGTCAGTGCCCCCCAAGTCTTCGGCCCGACGATGCCGTCGGCTACCAGTTGCTCGTCCGTCTGGAAGGCCCTGACGGCCTTCTCGGTGTGGGGGCCGAACAGTCCGTCCACGGCCGTGCTGTGGCCGTGCCGGGTAAGGAGGCGTTGCAGCTCCCGTACGGCCGTCCCGCTGCTGCCACTGCTGAGAGTCGGCCGGGCCGTGGGATCGGGGTTGGCGCGTTCCGCCGGTTCCCGTGATTGCGCGTCGGGTGCGTCGGTACGGCTCGGTATGGCTTCGCGTGCAGCGTTGCCTCGGCCATCGGGTACGGAGGAATCGGTTCGTTCGGCTGCTTCGCTGTTGGTGGATTGGGTGGTCAGCGAGATGCCTGCGGTGCTGGGGGAGCCGGTGGCAAGGCTCAAGCCGGCAGTCAGGGCGAAGACCACTGCCGTACCGATACGGAGGGACAAGGGAGTACGCAGAGCGGTTCACTCCTCAAGGTAAGCCGGAGATTGCGGCGCCGTTGTCGCTGAATCAACGATCTTCCTGGCATCTGCGTTCCCGGAAGTGCAGCCCATCTGCGGGCAGATGGGCGGTGGGCGACGCTCAGTTCGTCGGACGCGACCCTGCCGCCCGCCGCCGTAGGTGAGTCCGAGGGCATCAGGGATTCAAGATCTTCGCTTTGCCCATTGGGCGCGTATCCTCTCCATCCCCGAACATGCCCAGGGCACAGCGAGCCACTGGTAGGTGGAGAATCTCGGTCATTTGCGGATGGCAAATCAGGCAGTTCTCTGCAGCAGCGGCGTGTCCTTGAACCGGCACCGTGATGATCGGCGGCGCCAATCTGGTTCAACCACAACTTTTCGGAGGCAGCCGCCTGTGACGGAGTCCATCACCCTCGCCGACGATCCCGACCTCGCCCACCTGATCGACTTGCTTGACATGCTGAGGGGACCAGAAGTCACCTCTCTGTGGGGTGAGGGCGACTACAGCATCGGGAAGAAGTTCGCCTACCGGATCACGGCCATCCTCAACGGCCAGGGCGATGCGGCGGACGTTGATTATCTCGCGGTGTACGTCCTCAAGTACCTCGGAAAGGGCAACACGTACATCCCGGAAGAGCAGATCACCAAGTGGCTGCGTGGAGTGGGCGGCTTGCCTGCGGCGGGACACGCATGGGTGGAGGACGCCACGAAGACCGCGTGGACCCTGGTGACTCGGTACAGCCTGCCCCGCTGGCGCGGCAGCGATCGTCGGGGTACACCCGGGGAGCACTGGCTGATGGCCCAGTAATCAGCGCCCTACCAGGCAGCCCCGAACCTGCGCAAGGTCGGGGCCGCCACGGCCTGCTAGCAGATCAACTCGCAGCGGACTTCCGCTCGGCTAGCTGGGCATCAACGCCCGTCACATTTGGGCGCGCCTGGAGGAACGCGGCGCCCACATTGAGGACCTGCAGCACGCCCTGGCGGCGCTGGTCCCGGCACCGGATCCGGCGCCCATGCTCCGCCCCGCTAGCGCCCGTGGGAGGCCGAGTACGCCTCGGAAACGGGCAGGCGGCGCCGCTGGTGGTTTCGCTGGGACTGGCAGCACGGGGTTCGAGGCTCCCGCCGACAACTGCTGCGACGCTACCCGTGAACGCGGCCACTCTGCTGGGCTCAGAGGTCGTTCTCTTTCCGAACCTCATGTGTGATTTCTGCTGGTCAGGCGTGAGATCGCGGTTGTCACGGGAGTCTGGTTCTGTTGCCGGCCGAGATGTCGTGGGGGTGCCAGGTGCCATCGATGCGGGCGGTTCTGGAGACGCGGCGGAAGGCCGCGGTGGTGCGGGTGGAGGAACTCGAAGCCGAGCTGGAGCGGGTGCGGGCGGCTCTGGCGGAGGCGGAAGAGGTGCTCCGGCATCGAGTGATCGGCCTGGAGCAGTATCTGGAGGCGCTGGGCGAGGCGGACGCGCCCGCTGTGGTGGCTGGCGGATCCTCGCAGAAAAAGCCGGTGGGACCGCGCCGGGCGGTGCCGCACCGCCAGGACGCGGCCGACACCGAGGTGCTGTCGGTGGACTACCAGGCGTTGATGGCCGCCGCCCTGGAGGCGGGAGTCGGCGGGCTGGGTGCCCGGCGGGCGGCGGTGGTGCTGGGCTGGGACAGTGCGTCCGCCTCCCGCGTCGAGGGAGCGAGGGCCCGGCTGAAACGTCTGGTGGAACGGGGCTGGCTGGTGGAGGAGAAGCCGGGCCGGTTCACGCTGCCCGCACCGGAACAGGCCGGTGCCGGGCGGCCAGACGGCGGCTCATGAGCATGGTCATCGACCACAGGACGATGCTCTGGCTGGTGTCGGGGCGTCGTTCGTAGTCACGGACCAGGCGCCGGCTTCGCAGGAGCCAGGCGAAGGACCTCTCGACGACCCAGCGGCGGGGCAGGACCTGGAAACCCTGGACGTCATCGCTGCGGCGGACGATGTCCAGGACGATTCCGAGGTGCTGGAGGGTCCAGTCGGTGAGGTGGCCGGTATAGCCACCGTCGGCCCAGATGCGGGCCAGCCGCCGGAAGCGATCCTTTGCTGCGGGCAGCAGGCTCCGGGCGGCGTCACGGTCGGTCGTGGAGGCCGGCGTGACCAGCACGCCCAGGAGAAGTCCGAGGGTGTCGGTGAGCAGGTGCCGCTTGCGACCGTTGACCTTCTTCCTCGCGTCGAATCCCCGTGTGGTGTGGGCGACGGTGGCGTCCGCCTTCACCGACTGCGAGTCCACGATGGCCGCGCTCGGTTCCCCGTCGCGGCCTTCCGAGCGGCGGACGGCCTCGCGCAGCCGGTCGTGCAGCTCGGCCACCAGCCCCGTATCCCGCCAGCGGGCGAAGAAGGCATTCACCCGCGGCCAGGGCGGGAAGTCGCAGGGCATCGCGCGCCACTTGATGCCGTTGTCGACGAGGTAGCGCACCGCGTCGATCATCTGCCGGTGGCAGTAGCCCTCCGGCCTGCCGCCCCGGCCCGCCAACCAGGTCGGCACCGGCAGCAGCTCCCGCACCCGTGACCACTCCGCGTCGCTTATGTCCGAGTCGTACCGGGGTCGGCGCTCCGGCCGGTCGACTGCGTTCCCGAACCGATGGGCGAGACAGTCACACCCAGGAGTGGGCGAACTGGACTCGGCGACCACGACCGCGCGACACTTCGACAACAGGGCCTCTTGCTCCTCGCTGGATTCGACAACCGCGAGCTACCAAGAGGCCCTTCTTCTATGCACCCACACCGGCTGACTCACCCGGACCAGGGACCTGTTCGATCCCGATCGACTCCACGAGCGGATAGAGAACAGCCAGTCAGAAAGCCAGCGAAGAGCTCGCCCACGGTCACCGGTTCCGAGGCCACCGACCGCCAACGAGCTCCTCGCCCACGGGAAGCACCCTCACGAAAGAGCATCCCCAATGCCAAAGCGTACGCCCCGCACTGACCGCACCGCCCCGTCCAAGAAGAAAGACACCCACCAGCAACAGGCCCGGCGCAACGCCGCCGCCCCCCGCCCCACCGAGGGCGGCCGCGGGAAGCGGCGCCTGCTGCCGCTGA
The DNA here is from genome assembly GCF_006782915.1 of Streptomyces calvus. Lineage (GTDB taxonomy): Bacteria > Actinomycetota > Actinomycetes > Streptomycetales > Streptomycetaceae > Streptomyces > Streptomyces calvus. Next base: position 23,166 of record NZ_VCNP01000064.1, on the reverse strand, counting down.
ACCCGCGCAAGGGGCGACGCAGTAAGCGACAACGCCGAGACCTGATGCACCACCTGCTCCGCGGGGCCGCCTACAGCACCGGCGCCGGCACCATCGGACTCCTCTTCTGGTGGATCCGTCTCCAAATGCTGTAGCGACGCACCCATGCGGGTCTTGCGCAGCCCTGACTGCACGGGGCTGCGCAGTCATGACCTGGGGTTGCGCCTAACCGTTGCGCTGGAGGTTGCGCCCCAGGGTCGCGCCTACTGTTGCGCGACCCGACGGACAACCCAACATTCGCGCTGTCACCACGCCGTTTTGCCGTGGTCGCCTTGCGGCTGCTCTGCCCATGTCCCTTGGCTGGAGTGAAGGCGGAAGGGACGGGCGGGATGGGCGACGCGGCCGCGGCCGGGGATCGGGGCGCTCAGCGGGTTGCGCGTCGGCCGAAGCCTCCGCGCGTGCCGCCGTCGTGTGGCGAAGCTGTCAGGCGGGGAACGTCAGTGAGGGAGAGGTCGGGGCGGGCGCGGTGCCAGCGCGCAGGATGGCGCCACCGGCCGGAGGCATCACGGGCGACATCAACGCCGACTTCCACCACCAGCCCGGGTTCGACCAACGTGACATCCAGTTGCTCCCGGCTGCCCCATCCGGCGGAGAACGACCAGCCCGTCCACGGATGCACGCGCCGTCCCGCCTCGAGCAGTTCGGCGACCGCGGTGCCTGCCGCTCGGGCGAGGGTCGTGGTGCGACCGACGTACTGGAGGCGGCCTTCAGCGTCGTACCTGCCGAGCAGCAGCGTCCGGGGCTGGGTCAGGGAGCCGGTGACCGCGCCGACGATCGCCTCACTCGTCTCAAGGACCTACTGGTGAAAATGCAGTGTTCCGTCCATGCACTATTCGCGGTAACTGACCACGATCTCAGGTCGTGCAACAGACCGGGGCGAGGCGATCTCGGGGTGCAAGGCGGAGCTGGAACACGTGGCTGTCGTGGACGTGCGGCGGTGGGCCTAACCACGCAAGCCACTCGCGTACACCGCAAGGGCGACAGCAGCCGCAGCGCAGAAGACGACGACAAGGCGGCCTGTCCAGGTGTCCCTTTCGATGGCCAGCTGGATCGTCCGCCAGAACTGCCTGCTCATTCGCGCCTCCTTGGCACCGTCCGAACATCATCGGCCGGTGACCAGTCGGCTCACTTTCCACTGCTTCACGAGCGGCGGAAGTGTCACACCGGCGAGAGCGCCAGGTCCTACGTCATTCTGGCCGCAACCGGCTCAGCGCAGTGCCCGTGTGCCTCGCCGACCACGCTTCTCTTGGCTATGCGGAGCGATATGGGCTGCGCCGTCCCGAAGCCCGCTCGCCGGCATGCGGTGGCCTCCAGGCGTCAGCGGTCAGGGCATGACTTGCGTCACCCTGCGCGAACCCGTCACACAGCCTCCACCCGCATCCTCGCCCGCTACAGCGTCAACGCATGGCGCATGCTCGCCCCAGAGGTCCACCCGGCGCCGAAGTCCACCAAACACTGCGGCCGCGCCCAAGTCGTCATCGGCGGCTCTGCCCGCGAGACCCAAGTGCTGTTCTTCACCGAGACCGAAGCCCGCGAGTGGGCCACCACCGGCAAGAAGGCCGCCGACCGCCCGAACCCGCAGCCCTCCCCACGCAGGCCAGCCCGGTGCGGATGCAGAAGCCGCGCACACCCGACACTCAGCCCGCCGCCGCGCCCGCGGACTCGTTCGCCGACGCCTGGAGCACCACGCCGACCACGGCGGCGCCCGACCAGGTCCCGGCTCCGGCCGCCGACCCAGCGGCGACGTCGCCGACGGCCCCGGTCGATGACGACCAGGCGGTGGGGCTGCGCGAGGCCGCCGAACACCACCTCCCTACACCCTCGCCGCGCTGCGCTAAGCCCGCGCCAACGACCGCACGTTCCCCGACCCGGTCGACAAGAGCGGCGCCGAACTCCTCTACCGCGTCGGCGACTTCAAGAAGTGGGCCCGCAACCGGCCCCGCGCCGCGTCCGGAACCACCGACTCGACTGACCACCCCAGCCCGCCGGCGGCCGCGAACCCGGGACCTGTCCGGTCCGGCCGACACGATCCCCCAGCACTGGTGAACACCCCGTTCAACAGGCACAGCACAGAGAAGCACCTGCGACTACCTGGAAGCCGTCGCGACCGAACTCAACGGCCGTCCACGCAGAACGCTCGGCTGGGACACCCCGGCCGAGCGCCTGTATCGACTTCTCACGGCGAGTGGAGGAGGACGCCGGTAACCCCACCTACTCCTTGTCGTCCGGCTCCTCCGGCAAGTCGCGGACGGCCTCCGCGATCCGGTCATTCAGCTCGCGGGATGCTGCGCTGTTGTCGAGGACGCTGCGGATCGCCTCCTCGACCGGCGACAGGTCTGGACCGAGCTGCTCCACGAGGCGGGTCAGGGTGACCTGCATAGCCGGAGTGTTCATCAACGCGGCAAGGTGCGCTCTACCCAAGCGCGTCAGGCGTTCCTCCGTCGCTTGGGGAAGCATCGGCACGTTGGGGACGTCCTCGGCCGAGATCGGGCCCGGCCGCCGGAAGTCGAGGACCGTCATGGCCTGGTCCGCCGCTGTGCTCAGCAGGACCCGAGTCTCCCAGGCATACGCCCGCTCGTGCGTTTCGCCCCGGATCATCCTGTCGTCCCTGAGCAGCCACCGCACCCAGGCCGTAAACCAGTGGTGACTGCCGACCTCGTGGCCGCTCACCTCAAGCACCTTGTCCAGCGCCACCGCCGTCGGGGACCAGTTGGGAGTGGCCCCGGGGAGCCTCCGCCCGTCGCCGTTGAAGGCCGAGGCCGAGGGCATCGGAGTGCCGGTGACCATCCGGTAGCGCCTTGATGCGGTTCTCGTCGCGGCCAGGACCGTCGCGTAGTTTTCCTGGGTGTCCAGCAACTCTCGTACGTCCTCGGTGCTGGCCTCCACCGCCGTGGCAAACTTGATGACCACACCGTCGAGTGACGTGAACAGGTGAAACCGGTGCTCCATGCCGGCGATGTCCTTCTGCATTTCCGGCAGGAAGTGCCCGTCCTCGGACATGTCCGAGTCGTTGCTGACGAAGTACACGGTCTCGTCCTCGTGTGCCTTCGCGTACTCGACCGCCGTCAGCCAGATCGCGGCGTCCCGGGCCCCGGTCTTGTAGGTGCCGCTGCTGACCGTCTTGCACGGGGCGATCTGGTTCGTCTCCCGGAACATGGACTGCTGGTAGGCAGTGTGGGATGTCTCCAGGACTTCCGTGATGGACGAGTACCGCTCCCGCCAGTGCCTACGCACGTGCTCGGCCGGCCACCGCTTGGGGTGGTTGACGTGCTCCCAGGGGGTGGCCTTCCGGAGGTCGTCCACCGCGTCCATGGCCGCCTGGTGCTTCTCCGCGTAGGACAGGGCCTGCTGCGCGGCGATCTCCTCGATGGCGATCCACGGTGTGGCCACTCGTTCGACTCCTGCGGCTCGGATGGCGCGGAGTACGTCCGCGACGGGACCGCGAAGAGAGGTCCCCTTAATGATGTTCGCGTCCAGGATGATCAATGCGAGGCGCTCCATCTTCCTTGGCTCCCAGCCGTACGGACCTATCCTTTCAACTTCTGATCACTGGAGCGGGGGCATTTCAGTGCTGACTCAGGGAGCAACCCCGCGTTCCCGGTGTCTACACGCACTCGAGTGCGATGCCACAGGCCCGGGACAGTGAAGGACGTCGGGCGCACACAGCGGTCGGGGTCCACTGACAGCCTCAGGATGCTGTTCAGTTGAGTCCGACGTCGGCGAGTTGCTGTGTGGGCGTGGTGTTTCTGAGGTTCAGCATGACCGGCATTCCCTCGTGCACATACGAGTGGTGCTTCGATGACGGATGCCTCCACAGCTTCCCCGGCGGTGAAGAGCCGTGGTGCGCTGCGGCGTGGGTGTCCCGTTCGCCGTAGCCACGGCCGACCATGCCATCGAGGCCGAGCAGACCGCCTGCGGTGAGGCCCGGTTCCTCGAGGGCGGGCACTGTCACGTTGACTGACCGGGTGGGATGATCTTCTGGTTGGTCATGCGGGGAGGGGTCGTCCGTGGACAGCGCGCCGCCGTCGTACAAGGGGCACCGATACCCGGTGGAGATCATCGCGCACTGCGTGTGGCTGTACTTTCGCTTCCCGCTCAGCTTTCGCGAGGTCGTGGAACTGATGCTGGAGCGCGGCGTGCTCGTCTCCTATGAGACGGTCCGCCGCTGGTGCGCCAAGTTCGGGCAGACCTACGCCGGCGCGCTGCGCCGTCGGCGGCCCCGCCCCCGGACACAACTGCCGCCGCCCAACACTCCGCCAACGCCGCACCACGCCTCTCCCGCCACACTGTCCCCTCCACACCGACAGGCCACGACCAGGCCACCGCTGCGGCGCTTCACCCAGGCCCCACCGCTCACGGCAGGACGACGGGCGCCTGACGAGCTGCCGCGGCACGCTTGCGGCCAAAGCAGGTCCTCGGCTCCATCGAAGCTGTACTCGTCGACCGGAACCAACAGTTCGCCGCCCGGAAGACAGCCCGGTCCCGCGCCCGCTCCAGCCGCCCCCGCCCATAATCCAGGCCCAGGGTGACGGTAGGCGCGATGTGGGCAGCACTCACCCAGACCAGGAAAGACCGCGCTGCCGTCCGGCAGCGCGGCTACTGCAGAACCCCGCCAGTGCGGGGACGACCGGCGCGCATCCGAACAGTGAGTGCGCGGTGGGCTGGCGCGCACCGGATGAGTCAGTGCGCGACGTGGTGTTCGCAGGGTTCCGCCAGATCGGGCAGGGCAGGGCTGGGCAGTCAGCGTTTGACGCGGTTGCGGACGGCGAGAACTGCCAGGCCCAGCAGGACGGGTTCGGTCAGGCGGGAGGTCATCTCGATGTAGGTGCCGGTGGTGGTCAGGTCCTGGCCGGAGGAGCGGAATACCACCGAGTTGAGGGTGACACTCAGGGCTTTCTCGAAGCGCTTTCCGGTGAACCGGTTGCCGGTGGGGTTCTGGGGATCGTCCTTGTCGATCTCGAAGGTGACCTTGCCCCCGCCGACCGGGACGGTGCCGGTCGCGGTCTGCTTCGGGGTGTCCTGAGCGAGGCCGAAGGCCATCAGCAGGACGATGGTGAGGAGCATGGCCGCCCCGAGCCAGGCCAGGGCCCGCGAGGCTCGCAGGCCGTAGCCGGACAGTGACCAGTACGCGGTCAGCAGCCCCCGTTCACTGCGGGGGATGTCGTCGGCGTGGCGGCGCATCTCCATCTCCCCGTAGTAGAAGTCCGCAGCCCCCGGCTCGTGCTTTCCGTCCTCGAAGGCCTTGCGCAGAGCCCGGTACACCGGAGCCAGCTGCAACGGCCCCGCCCGCCCGGCGCCGAGGACCGCCACGTTCCAGCCCCGCACTGCCCCCGGCTGGCTGGCGCGCCAGTGGTGTTCCTCGGCCAGAACGCGGCGCTCGGTGAACCGCACAGGCGGCCAGCGCCGCCAGTGCGCGGCCGGCGGTGCCGTGTCGAAAGTGCAGGCCCCCTCCAGACGGAGTTGGTCCAGGTGGACCGTGCCGGCGAACAGACATCCCGACAGATCGAGGTCGGCCAGGACCAGATGAGCCGCGTCCACCCCACGCAGCGACGCCACCCGCACCCGGGGGTCGGGCGCGCTCGGAAAGGGATCTTCGGCGAGCTGTCGGCCGTCGGTGAGCACGAACGGATCCGGCTCGGCGGCGATCGTGAGGGGGTATTCGAACACCGCATGAGCGAAGTCCACCGTGGCATAGCGCAGACGGATCTCCGCTGTCGATGACCAGCGAGCGCGCCGGCACTCCAGACGGCGCGCAGCGAACGAGAGAGTCACCGGGCCGCCGAACTTAGCACCGGACAGCACAATTTGCTCAGCGCACACCAAAGGCCCGAACTGGTCAGCCTCCACGAAGGTCGCCGACTCGAACCAGGCGTCGCCCTCGAAGATCGCCAACTCGAACTCGGCGCGGCCCTCGAAGATCGCCGACTCGAACTCGGCGCGGCGCTCGAAGGTCGCCGACCGGAACCAGGCGTCGCCCTCGAAGGTCGCCGACTCGAATACGGCGTAGCCCTTGAAGGTCGCCGACCGGAACACGGCGTGGCCTTTGAAGGTCGCCGACCGGAACCAGGCGTCGTCCTCGAAGGTCGCCGACTCGAACTCGGCGCGGCGCTCGAAGGTCGCCGACCAGAACCAGGCGCGGCGCTCGAAGGTCGCCGACCGGAACACGGCGTGGTTCTTGAAGGTCGCCGACTCGAACTCGGCGTGGTTCTTGAAGGTCGCCGAATCGAACACGGCGTCGCCCTTGAAGGTGGCCGACTTGAAACCGGCTTCTCCCTCGAAGATCGCCAACTCGAACACGGCGTCGCCCTCGAAGGTTGCCGCCCCGAACACGCCGGTGCCTAAGCGGGCGTTACCGGTTGCGGGGTCACGGAGGGCGTTGAGTAAGGCGATGAGGAGGGAATCGGTGAAGGTGGTGCCCCGGTGGTCGATGCTGGCGCCGGGAGTCAGGCCGGCTAGGTAGGCGTCGCGGTCGGCGTCGGCAAGGTGGGCGAGGCACGCGGTGTGGCCGGGAACGTGGATGCCGCGGCACCCAACGGGGTTGGCAGCAGGGTCTGCACCGTGTGCGCAGTGCGGCCAGGTTGGCGGTGCGGATGTGCTCATAGTGCGGCGGCTCCACGGTGTCAGGGTGCCCGTATGGACGCCCTGGGGACAGGAACGGTTCAGGCTCGACGATGAAGGGCAGTGTCGGGGAGGCTCCCACGTCGCGAAGATGCCGTACGTGCCTGAACAACCCGTAGATATCCGTCAGACACGGAGCTCTGAGGGACACATGCCTCACGTGCCGGTCACTCACGCGACACCTGGGCAGAGGCCAGCCCGGACGCCTGGACGCAGGACGCGCTCGCCGCCGTGGCCACCCCTGCACGGCCGCAACACGCCGCGTTCCATACCAGCGTCGGGGGGCCGGGCTCGCAGTCTCCCCGGAGGGCAGGGCCAGACCTAGCGGGCCGGTGTCTGCCAGTCGTGCAGGTAGAGGTCGGTGTCCGCCGTGGCGATGACGTTCGCCGTGGCTGTCAGGTTGGCTCCGGTGAGCTGTGCCCGGGTCATGCCGGTTGCGGACATGAGGTCGAAGGTGGCCACAGGCACGAGTATCTGGCCAGCGGCGTACGTCGGGACGGAGACGTGTGTGGTGTGCGGGCCCACCCGCACGACGCGGACCCGGATCCGCTGGTACTTGGCGGTCACGCAGCCGTTTCTACGTCACCCCGGCCGAGAGGGACAGCGCCTTCGGCGTACTTGAGCGCCTGGCGGGCGGCGGCCATGTCCGCGCCCTTGATGCCCTCGGCCGCGCAGCGCTCCCACCACGGGTGGCACTGCACCTGTGCTGTGGCGGTGCGTAGCTCGTCGAGGAGCCGGTCGAACTCGGCGGCCTCGGCGGCCTCGGCGGCCTCGGCGGCCGTCCAGCCGGGGGTGGCGGGCCGACCGGGGTGCTCCCTGCTCCGCTCCGTCTCCTCGGGCCAGCCGTCGTGCGGCTCGCGGGACCAGGGTAGCGTGGCCTGGTGGGCGCGCAGGGCGGCGATCAGGTCGGCGGGGAAGGCGTGCGGATCGAACGGGGCCGAGTCGGGGGCGGGGGTGCTCATGCCTGTGAGCCTAATTCGCGCGGCGGACAATGCCCGGGTGTGCTGGAGGAGTTGAAGGGGGCGGTGTCGTCGGGGGTGAGGTCGGGGCGTGTGCGGTGCAGGCGTGCGGGGTGCCGCCATCGGCCGGCTGCGTCGCGGGCGACGTCGACCTCGACCTCCACGACGAGGTCGGGCCGGACGAGGTGAACGGAGAGCGCCTCACGCGTGCCCCATCTTGCGGTGAATGTCTGCCCTGTCCATGGATGTGCTGCTTCGGTGGAGGTGAGCAGCTCGGCGAGTGCGGTCCCGGTGGTGCGGGGCAGAGTGGTGGTCCGGCCGGTGTACCGCAGTCGGCCAGCGGTGTCGTAGCGGCCGAGCAGCAGGGTGCGCGGCGCGGTGACGGGGCCGGTGACAGCGCCCACGACGGCGTCCTCGGTGGCCCGCACCTTGTACTTGCCCCACGCTCTGGCGCCCGCCCGGTAGGGGGCCCGGAGCGGTTTGAAACAGAGGCCTTCCAGCCCGGCCGACGTCCAGGTCAACCATTCGCGGGCGGTGTCCGGGTCGGTGGTCGACGGGCACAGCGTGAGCGGTGCGGTCAGCCGGCGTTCGGCGAACAATTCCTCGAGCGCGGCTCGGCGCCGGCTGTAGGGACAGGGTGTGAGGTCTGTGCTGCCCCGGCGCATCAGGTCGAAGACGACGAGGTGAGCGGGCCGGGCGCGCGCGGCCGCCAAGGCGCCGGTACCGCGGCGGCGGGCGAGGCGTTGCTGGAGCCGCTCGAAGGCGAGGCGGCCGGATTCCCACACGACTAGCTCGCCGTCCAGGAACGCGGTGTCGTGGGGCAGTTGGGCGACGGCTGCGTCCCGGATCTCTGGGAACGCGGCGGTCAGGTCCGTGCCGTTGCGTGAGTGCAGCAGCACCTGGCCGCCCGGATACACGGCGAGCTGGGCGCGGTAGCCGTCCCATTTCGGTTCGGCCGCGTACCCCGGTGGCAGGTCGGGCCGGGGTGTGGGAGTGGTCAGCATCGGTGCCGGCAGCGTCCACGTCATGCCTCATGCCTCCGCTGGATCGGCCCGTCGGCCGGGTGCCGTCGTCACGCGGTGGCGGCCAGGTCCCCGGCTTCGTGGGGTCAGTGGCGGGTGCTGTTGTAGCGCACGCCCGGGCCCCACTTGTCTTGTGCTGCGGCCATGCACCAGCCGCAGAGGGGGCTGCCTCCGGTGCCGTATCTGTGGGTTTTGCGCTGGCAGGTGGCGCAGGGGCCGACCTTGTCGCCGGGACACGTCAGGGCGGAGGGGTCTGGTTCGGTGACAGGTGGGGGAAGGGGCATGGGCAGAGATTCCCATTCCAGGTAATTTGATTGATTTGCTGCTATTGCAGGATATTGGCCGGAAGGTAGGGGTGTTCGTTCAGTGTGCTGCGGCTGCAGCGGCGGCGGACGGGGCGGGGCGAGGGGATAAGTTGGTGATGCCGAGCCGGCTGTCGGGCCGGCAGTGGCTGCATGTCTTCAGTCCTGCGGCGATCAGGCCGCGGGCTTCCTCCCGGTCGACGGGCCGGCGCCGCTTGCCGGCCATGTAGCAGTCGCCGGCGTGGACCTGCAGCGGCGGACGGCGTTCTGCACGCGATGCGCTGGCCGGACGAAATCCGTGACCCGTCCGAGCTGCTGCCGCCTGCGGTGGAGCTGAGCGACGACGAGATCGACGGCGCGCTGGCACTGATGGACACCATGTCCCGTGAGGATCTGGAGGGGGAGGAGTTCCGCGATACCTACACCGAGGCCCTGCAGGAGATCATCGAGGCGAAGCGGGAGCATCACGAGCTACCCGAGGCACCGGAGCCGGCCGAACCGGGCCGGGTGGTGGACCTGATGGCTGCCCTGCAGGAGTCCGTCCAGAAGGCAAAAGCCTCACGAGGTGAGGACGCCGACGTGCACGACCTGCCCAAGACCCAGGACAAGACTGCCAAGAAGACACCCTCCAGGCCACAGGCCGGCACCCGGAAGAAGACCACCGCAAAGGCTGCCGGCCGCAAGACACGTCGCAGCGCGTAACACCTCCGTCCGGCGTTGGGAGGTGTGAGGGGATGAGCGGGCCCCTGCGTCCCACACCTCGAGCCGGGGAGCGGGAAGGGCCGACAGTGTGCGGGAGGCGGGGAACAACCGGGAGCCGGGTGTGGTTGTGGAAGGCGTGGTTGTGAAGGGGACAGTGTCCCCGGGCCTCACCTATTGCCTGCAGGGACGATCGTTCGGCTGAAGCCCTGCAGAGCCTTTCGCCGCGTAGGCGACCGCCCTTCACGATCACGCAGCTGATCCAGTCCCGCCCGGGTTCTTACCTCCACGCGTGCCGCGCTTGAGGCGGCCCGCGCGCGGGACTGACTGCTGTACGGCGTGAGTGTTCAGGCGGCCGGCTCGTAGGTGACGGTCTGGTCCGGGCAGGCGGCGGCCAGGTCGCTGAGGGCGGCGAGTTCGGCGGTGTCGGCGGTCAGGGCCCAGCGGAGTTTGGTGCCGACCCATTCAGCGGCGTAACGGCAATGGGCACCGGCGGCGGGCGGCAGCCACTGGGCAGGGTCCTGGTCGGCCTTGCTCCGGTTGGAGCGCGCGGTGACCGCGACCAGGCTGGTCGCGGCGCCCTGATCGTTGGCGTAGGCCTCCCGGCGCTGCGCGGTCCAGGCGGAGGCGCCGGAGTCCCAGGCTTCGGCCAGCGGGACCATATGGTCGATGTCCAGGCCGGAGGCCATAGTGACCCAGGTGGCGTCGTAGTAGGACCACCAGCGTCCGCCGCTCAGGCGGCAGCCGGCAGTGATGGCGGGGGGATCGACGGCTTCGGCGATGAGGACCTCGGCGCGGGTGTTGCAGCCGTCGGCCGGGTCGTCGCCGGTGTTCCAGTGACGGAACCTGTCGCGGCTGTAACCGTCGCGGGACTCGGTACCCGCGGGCAGCCGGCTCACAGCTTCGGCCAGGTACAGGGTCTCTTGCGCGGCGTGCGCGGAGGCGGGGAAACGGCGAAGGACAAGACGACGAGCACCGCGGCGACGAGGCCGCGCAACACATAGGTGGCTCCTGTTGATAGCGGCCGCTGGGAGGTGAAGCGGGCTTCGGCCCAGGAGACCACCCGAGTGAGTGCAATGGTCGTACCGGCAAGACGCGGCCAACGCATCTTGGCAACCGCGAAGTTACTGACACCTCAGGCTGCTGCCGGCATCAGTGGGCGTGGGCTCACGCAAGGCAGGTCGTCGGCCGGGTACCACCGTCGGCTTGGGGCCGGGAACCGGACCTTCGGCCCCGGCGCTGGCAGGGTGGATGGTCAGCCACAGTCGTTGCGGGTGATCTTCAACGAGCGGGTCTGGTCGTTGAGGTTGTAGCCGCGCAGGTCGTGGATGGAGCCGCCGCTGCGGGTGACGCACACCCACCGCCCGGAGTGGTTGCGCTTCTCGTACACGCGGGCGGTGCGGTCGGAGTTGTTGCGGATGGAGCTGCCGCGGTCACGGATAGCGGAGGGCAAATCCTTCACGCTGCCGTCCGAGGCCCGCCGCACCCACGGCTGGCCGCCGAAGTTGATCTCCGGGTAGATACACACGTACCCGGACGGGCAGTCGATCGCCGCCCGTGCCGGGCCCCTCTCGCTGGAAGCGGAGGCCGGGGCGGCCAGCGAGCAGAGGGCCAGAGCGGCGACGGCCGCAGCACGCATCACGTTTTTGATCACAGCACTACACATACGGGGCATCAGGTACTGGCCGGGACGGTTCACCCGAGAGGTCACCCATGCGGCGGAGCAAAGGCGTCCACACGGCGAGCCCAACGCCCCACACAACGTCACTTTACGAGCGGGCTGCGCAGACAGGTGGCGGAAAGCCGAGGCTGCCACGTGTGTTCAGGCGGAAGGACAGCGACGCGAAGGCGTCCACGATGTGCGGTGCCGGCATTGTCTGCGCTAGAGTCGATCATGAAGACGAGCGGTCCGCATCAGCGGCTGCTGTCTGTGCGTTGGTCGTCTAAGGAAAGATTCCCCGCTTCCTGCGGGGAGATGCAGGTGCAAGGCCTGCCCGGCGCTCCATACGAGGAACCCCGTACCTGCAGCAGGCAGGAACGGGGTTCACTGCTGTTCGGTGCCCGGCAGTGGCCGCTCGAACGGGTGACAGGCCCGTTTCCTGTGCAACCAGGGCGGCTGCTCGCTGGTCCTCCCCACGCAACACCGTTCGTTTCAATTGTGGGGGAGCAACCTCTTGCGTACGCGCACCATCCTGGCCGCAGCCGTCACCGCCGGCACCCTGGCCGCCCTCGTTCCCGCCGTCTCGGCTCAGGCTGCCGAATACAGCTCAGCCCTGAAGATCCGCGGCATCCAGTACGACGCCCCCGGCCGGGACTCCAACAACTGCTCCACGGGCAACACCGACGAGGAATACTGACGATCAGGAACTACTCGTCCTCGGCGACGGTCAACCTCAAGGGCTACATCGTCAAGGACGCCGCCGGCAACCGCTTCACCTTCACCGCCACCCACTACCTGCAGCCCGGCGACTCCATCAAGCTGCGCGGACTCCGACGCCAACAACGTGGTCTACCGCGACAACTGCAACTTCCTGTGGAACAACGACAAGGACACCATCTACCTCTACAAGCCCTCCGGCAGCCGCGCGGACGCGCACTCCTACACCAAGCGCGACAACGACCGCGACGGCAACGGCTACATCAGCTACCACGGCTGACACCCGAAACCACTCGCCAGCCGGCCGTGACCTGCCCGACCGTCTCGCCGCCCACTCCGCAGCTCCCCGTGCACGCAAGGAGCACCCCCTCGTCGGAGGGGAGGACAGGGAGTGGAGGAGGTCGTAGTCCTCGGCGAACGGAACACCCCCGCTTTCGGCGAGGAGGACGTTGTCGGAGGACGTTGTCTCGACGACGTTGAGGCGCCTTTCGGAGGACCCCGCGTCGGCGGTGAGGGCGTGAGCCGGGGGCTTGTCCGTGATCTCGACGGCCGGAAACCCCCGCATCGCGACAAGAGATACGACAAAACCTATGTCGGGGCACCCCCACGTCCGCGATGGGTGCTCCGCCCCAGGCCCGGGTCCAGCGCTTGCGGAATTGGTCCTCCCCGCCGACGTGGGGGTGTTCCGCTGTCCTGGCGTCGGATCGCCGACGCGGTCCTGTCCTCCGCCGACGTAGGGGTCTTCCGGTCATGAAGCAGCACCTCGCCGCGCACCCTGAGTCCTCCCGCCGACGTGGGGACACCGGCTGCGGGGCCGGTGCGGACTCACCGGCTGGACCCTCGCTGGACGATGCCGACCACGGTGGCGACCAGTACGGCGGCGCCAGCCAGCGCGACGGTGAGCGGCGTGCCGAGGGCCGGGTGACGGTAGACGATGTAGGCCAGGCCGCCGACGAAGCCGAGGCCGACCCAGAATCAGGAGCAGCAGGACGAGCAGCGTGGTCTTGGACACGAGGTCCCTGGCTTTGTAAGTGAGTTTCGAGAACGTCTGTTGCTCAGTGGTGCGAACGCCTGGTTCCACGGGAGAGTGATGTCGCTGAGTTTCGAGAACGCCCAGGTGCTTGCCTCGGGACCATGGTTGTGCTCTGCACGACGAGGGGGCCCGGGTGCCTTCCTCCAAGGTCGATCTGTACGCGGCGATCCGCCGTGATGCCAGGACCGGCATGTCGACGCGCGTGCTCATGCGGAAGTACGGCGTCGGCTTCAACACCGTGCGGAGGGCTCTGACCTCGGCCCTGCCGGAGCCGCGCAAGTAGATGAGGCCACGGGCAACGCGCCTGGACACCTACAAGCCGGTGATCGACGCCATCCTGAGGGCGGACCTGACCGCGCCGCGGAAGCAGCGCCACACGGTCAAGCGGATCTACGACCGGCTGCTGGACGAGCACGAAGCTGTCGACGTTTCCTACCAGATGGTCCGCGCCTACGTCGCCGCCCGCCGTGAGGAGATCCGTCTCAGGCCGGCAAGGGGGTGGTGGAGGCGTTCGTCCCGCAGACCCACCGGCCCGGGGCGGAGGCCGAGGTCGACTTCGGCGACGTCACAGTGAGGCTGGCCAGCGAGCTGGTGATCTGCTACCTGTTCGCGTTCCGGCTGTCGTACTCGGGAAAGGCCGTGCACCGCATCTTCGCCTCGGCCGGCAGGAAGCGTTCTTCGAGGGCCACGTCCACGCTCTCAACGTGCTGGGCGGAGTGCCGACCGGGAAGGTCCGCTACGACAACCTTAGAGCCGCAGTCGCCCAGGTGCTTGGCCTCTCCCGTCGCCGGGTGGAAGCCGAACGTTGGACCGCCTTCCGCTCCCACTACGGCATCGACGCCCTCTACTGCCAGCCCGGCATCCGCGGCGCCCACGAGAAGGGCGGCGTCGAGGGCCAGATCGGCTGGTTCCGCCGCAACCACCTCGTCCCCGTCCCCGAAGTGGCCACACTCGCCGAGCTCAACGCGATGATCGACCGGTGGGACCAGGAGGACGACGCCCGCCGCATCCGCTCCCGCCCGCGCACGATCGGCGAGTACTTCGCGGCCGAGCAGCCGCTGCTCGCGCCACTGCCGGAGAGCAGTTCGAGACCGGCCGACTGTCCACACCGCGGGTCGACCGCTACAGCCAGATCTGCGTCCGGATGAACCGCTACTCGGTGCCGGTGCGGCTGATCGGCCGCACCGTCCGCGTCATGCTCCACGCCTCCGAGCTCGTGGTCTACGACGGCCGCGAGGAAGTCGCCCGGCACGAGCGGCTCATCGCCCGCAATGGATCCCGCCTCGAACTCGACCACTACTTGGAGGCGCTGATCCGCAAGCCTGGTGCCCTGCCTGGCGCCGCCGCCCTCGACCAGGCCCGGGCCGCCGGCCGGTTCACTCCCATGCACGACGCCTGGTGGGAAGCCGCCGTCAAAGCGCACGGTGAACGCGACGGCACCCGGGCCCTGATCGAGGTCCTCCTCCTCAGCCGCCACCTGCCCCACGAACACCTCGTCACCGGCCTCGCCGCAGCCCTGAAGACCGGTGCCCTCACCGCCGATGCCGTGGCTCTCGAAGCCCGCAGGGCAGCCGACGCCGACACCGGCCCCGAAGAACCCCCGCAGCCGGCCTCCACCACCAGCCAGACCGCCATCGCCTCGCTGCCCGCGGCCGTCAGGGCTAACTGCCACCCGACAAGCGGCCTCTGCCCTCCGTCGCCCCCCTACGACCAGCTCCTGCGGCTCCGCCGACCCGACCACCCCACCCCGTGAAAGGAGGAGAACGCCGTGTCCCTTCCCCGCCAGCGAGGACTCACCGAGCAGGCCGCCACCACCGCCGTCGACCAGGCATGCCGCATGCTCCGGCTGCCTACCATCCGTTCGCAGTTCCCCGACCTCGCCGAGACCGCGAGCCGCGAGCAGATGTCCTACCTCGGCTTCCTCGCCGAGCTCCTCCTGGCCGAGTGCGACGACCGGGCCCGCCGCCGCTCCGAGCGACGCATCAAGGCGGCAGGCTTCCCCCGCGACAAGTCGCTGCGCAAGTTCGACTTCGAGGCCAACCCCAACATCGACGCGGCCATGATCCACACCCTCGCCAAGTGCGAATGGATCAAGAAGGGCCTGCCCCTCTGTCTCATCGGCGACTCCGGCACGGGCAAGTCGCATCTGCTGATCGCACTGGGCACCGAGGCCGCGATGGCCGGCTACCGAGTCAAGTACGTCCTGGCGACCAAGCTGGTCAACGAGCTGGTCGAAGCCGCGGACGAGAAGCAGCTGACCAAGACCATCGCCCACTACGGCCGCGTCGACCTCCTCTGCATCGACGAACTCGGCTACATGGAACTCGACCGCCGCGGCGCCGAACTCCTCTTGACGAGGATGTGCAGCCGGACGTCGGGTTGGCAGTGGCTACACGCGCGCACACCGCTGCTGAGCAGGCGGCGGGCTTCGTCCCGGTCGACGGCACGCCAGCGGGGCCCGGTCATGTGGCAGCCCCCGGCGTGGACCTCGGCGGGCTCGCGGCCGGCGCCGATGCCGAAGGCGGCGACCCAGTCGGGCGGCGCGGGCCGCAGCCGACGCCCCCGCTCTGCTTCGGCTTGTCGCTGCTCGACTGCGGCGATCTTGCGGTCGATGCGCTCCAGCCACATCGCGTGCCACACCCGCAGGGTGAGCAGGCGCTCAAGATCAGGCGGCAGGTCATCGAACACGTTTTGACTCTAGCTCCAAGATCAGCCTTATGGCCTCGCGTGTTCGATTTTCCGTTCGATAACGTAGGTGGTGGAGGAGGTGAGCGGTGATAAGCCCGGAGACGCAGGTCCACCGGTACGCGGTGGTGATGCACGTGCGCTGCCCCGATCGCCTGCCGGAGGAGACCTACCGCCAGATCCTGGAGGAGCTGGCCGGTCTCTCGCCGGTGGTGCAGGCGCTGCCGCCCACGGCCGCGCTGGTCGACCTGACCGGTGCCCTGCGCTACCACGGCACTACCCCGTACCGCCTCGGCGAGGTGCTGCGGATCCGTACGATCCCTCGTCTGGGTGTGGACGTCCGGGTGGGTATCGGTCCGTCCATCACCGTCGCCGCCACCGCCTCCGCCCAGGTCTCTCCGCCCGGCGGCGTCCTCACCATCAGTCCCGACCAGGTGACGGACTGGCTCGCCCAGCTCCCGGTCGACGCCCTGCACGGCCTCGGACCCCGCCAGGCCGCGACCTTGCGGGACTACGGCATCCACAGCGTCGGCCTGCTCGCCGCCGTCCCGCCCGCCACCGTTCAGCGCCTCCTCGGGGGTCGCGCCGGCCGCCTCGCCACCGACCACGCCCGCGGCATCGATCCCCGCCCGGTCGTTCCCCGTGCCCTGCCCGCCTCTGCCGCGGTGCGCTGCTCTTTCGACCGGTACACGCTGGACGGCGCTGCCGTCCGCGCCGCGCTCCTCGACCTGGTCGTACGGCTCGGCGTGCGGCTGCGCCGCCGCGGCCAGGCCGCCCGCGCCCTCACACTCACGCTGAAGTTCGCGGGCGGCACCTCGTGGGAGAAGACCCGCCGCCTGGCCGAGCCGTCCGCCCACGACGACGACCTGCGTCAGCTCGCCTACCAGCTGATGGATGCCGCCGGCCTGCAGCGCGGCCGCCTCACCGGCATCGCCCTGCGCGGCGAAGACCTCATCGACGCCGACCGGGTCGCCCGGCAGATCAGTCTTGACGACACGCGCGAGGACCGGCTGCTGGCCGAGCAGGCCATGGACCGTATCCGTGACAAGTTCGGCCCCCACGCCATCGGGCCGGCGGCCGTCCTTCGCCGTGCCTCCTGACCGGCAGCCCGGCCTTGACTGCCCGTCGGCCGGGCGGGCCGGTCCTGTCCGCGCGGGCTGCGCCCAGGGCGCAGTTCAGGGTGTGAGGGCGTCTTCCAGGATGGGGTGCTAGGGGAGGATGGCGTCGAGGCCGACGATGCGCAGCAGGTCGAGCACGGGGGCGGGGGTGTGGGCCAGGCGCAGCCATCCGCCGCGGCCACGGGCGACATTATTGGGTGTGTGGGTCTCTGGCGGCGCGTCGGGGCGGGGTAGAGGCCGGGTTCCGGGCCGGTGCTCAGGCCTTTGGCGGATTGGCCGGCGGCGCCGGTGATCTGGTCCCAGGTGGCGAAGCGGATGGTCATCTCGGCGCGGTAGTCGGGGGCGGTCATCAGGTGGCGGCGGGGCTGGAAGTGGGGTGAGATGCCGGTGAACGCGGCCAGGAACCGCTGGCTTCCGCCAACGCTACGGAAGCCTTTCATGGCGCGTTCGCGCTGCCGGGTGGGCTGGTGGCTGTTCTCGGCTCGGTTGTTCAGGCCCTTGTGCGAGCGGTGCTCGACCGAGGGCATGACCTCGCGGTGGGCCGCTCGGTAGGAGCGCAGCTTGTCGGTGACGATCACCCGGGGCATCGTGCAGGTCGTCTTCAGCAGGCGGCGGAAGAAACGCCGGGCCGCGGCTTGTCCCGCCGGTTCTGCACGAGGATGCCAAGGACGGCGCCGTCGGCGTCGACGGCCCGCCACAGGTACTTCACCTCACCGTTGATTTTCACGAAGACCTCGTCCAGGTGCCATTTGTCGCCCGGCCGGGGCCGTCGGCGGCGCAGGCCGGGCGCGTAGATCTGCCCGATCTTCGCGCACCAGCGCCGGACCGTCTCGTGGGAGACGAGCACACCGCGCTCGAGCATGAGCTCCTCGACCTCGCGGAAGTTGAGCGGGAAACGGAAGTACAGCCACACGCAGCTCGCGATCACCCCGACTGGGTACCGGTGCCCCTTGTACGACGGCGACGCAGACGACACGAGCGAACCCGCCCTCGGCACAACCAACTCCAAGATCATCTCAGGCCACCCTTCCTCACGCACGCCGCGGCCGTGTTGTGTCCCTGCTCTGTGGCCCCACGTCGACCTCGCCCCCTGCCAAGTCAGTCTGCAAATAACACAGTTGACGGGCCGATACCGAGGTCCTTCGCTGATGTCGGAACTACCTTGGTTGCGTGCGCTTGCCTCACTATCGCCGAGCACGCAACGGTGGACAGCGCACCACCTCAAAGCAATGGGTTGGGACGTACCGGGAAGCCTCTCGCGGCCCGACCGCGCGTGCGTGTCGCGACGGCCCGCGAAGGTCGCGAACGCCGTCGAAAGGAGAATCCCGATGTGCGACGACCCGTGCGTGGACGACAGGGAAGACGAGGCGGCGGGCGAGAGGCTCGCGCCTGCGCCCTCCCGGTCGTCGCGAAGGTGGTGGCCGTTTGTGGGTGCTTCACGGCACGTGTGGTGGGAAGGGGTGCGTACCGTGCTCGGCGTTGTCGAGGCGATCGCGATCCTGACTGACGCACAGGCCCTCGCCGTTGCGGCGAGGGCGCTCACTGCGGTGGTTGGCACGGTCGTCGACGCCGGCAAGCCCGAGCGACCGTGACGTCTGGGTCCGGCCGCCGTTGGGCGGCCGGACCCTCCTGCCGTTTTCCTGCGCACTCCTTCCAGGTAACAGCATCCGGAGGCGAGCGCCAAGGGACCTTTGACCAGTCGTCCCAATGAGAAGCACGAAATTCGTTTCGTGCTGTCGTGAAAAGGGGTTGTTCTTGTCCGCCCAGACCGACGCGTGCCGCGCTTGCGGTCGTGCGCTGCCTCCGGCCCGGAAGGCGGGGCGCCCCCGGCAGTACTGCTCAAGCACCTGCCGCTCAAGCGGGCGCCGTGCCCGGGCACGCGAGGCCGCTCGCCTGGCGCGGCAAGGCGGGCCCTGCGAGACCAAGCTGGCGGGTCAGCACTGTCCTCGCCCTGCCGAGCACACGCTGCTGGTGTGCGGGATGCCGTTCCGGCTCTGCTCCGCCTGCCATACGATGACGACCCAGTATTTGCTGGAGCAGCAGGTACCGGCCACCGATGTCGCAATGCCTCTGCCGACGCCTGCACGTGAGGTCTCCCCTGCGAAGCCGGCCGCCCCCGCCCACCCGGAGATAAGAGCCGCCCGGCCGACGCAAGTGCTGCTGGTCGAGGACGACGATGCAATCCGCCTGGGTGTGGGCCTCGCGCTCACGCGCTACGGCTACACGGTCTTCGCCGAAGACACAGGGCAGGCCGGCCTGCGCAGCGCCTACCTCCGGAGCCCCGAACTCGTCCTGCTGGATGTGATGCTGCCCGACATCGATGGATACGAGGTGCTGCGCCGCCTGCGAACGGTCAGCGACGTCCCGGTCATCTTCCTGACGGCCCGCAGCGAAAGCGTCGATGTGGTCCTCGGCCTCTCCAGCGGAGCGGATGACTACATCGTCAAACCCTGCCAAGCCGTCGAGCTCGTCGCCCGCATCGAGCGGGTACTGCACCGCTACAGGACCGCTGAACGCCAGCACGAGGCCCTCTACGACGACGGGCTGTTACGCCTGGACTCCCAGCGGCAACAGGCATGGGTGGCAAGCGCCCCACTGCCCCTCTCAGCGACGGAGTTCCGGGTTCTCGACCGCCTCGTACGCCATGCGAATGTGGTGCAGCACTTCGCGACGCTCCTGAAAACTGGCCGGGACGCTCCGGCCCCGGCCGCACGCGACCGGGTCAAGTTCACGGTGTCCCGGCTGCGCAGCAAACTCGACGGCACGCCCGTGGGTGCCGACTCCATCGTCTCGGTCCGCGGTATCGGCTACCTCTACCGCTCTCCCACCACACCTCCGCTCCCTCCTCACAGGCGCACCTCCCCAGCAGGCGGCTACGGTCACGGGCATACCCTGTAAAGCCTGTAACGGTATTTAGTCGGTCGTCCCCTGCTCGACGTACTTGGCTTACTGGCCCCTGGTGACCTACCGGCTGCTCTTCGGACGTCGACCTGCGCAATCTCGCCGTAAGCGGCGGTTATGGGCGAGAGGGCCGGGCGCAGGGTGCGGCGCCGGGCCCTCGCCATGTCCGCCTGCCTTTCGCACGGCCGCGCGCCCTCGAGGACCGCCGTCGGCGCTGTCACATTATTGGGTGTGTGGGTCTCTGGCGGTCGCGTCGGGGCGGGGTAGGGGCCGGGTTCCGGGCCGGTGCTCAGGCCTTGGCGGATTGGCCGGCGCCGGTGATCTGGTCTCAGATACGGAAGTACAGCCACACGCAGTGCGCGATCACCCCGACTGGGTACCGGTGCCCCTTGCACGACGGCGACGCAGACGAAACGAGCGACCCCTCCCCCGGCACAACCGTCCGGGCCCGGTTCGGCTTCACCGCCGCGCCCGGCACCACCGACGACGCACGGATGCGTCACCTCACCATCACACTGCCCCCGCAGTACGCGGCCCGCCTCTTCGACGCCCAGGACGTCGGCGCCGGCGAGCAGCAGCTGCGCGCCATCGCAGCCGAAGGCCTCGGCGAGATGTACTTCCGCGACGGAGACCGCCGCGCCCACGGCCTCGAGGTGGAGTTCACCGACCTGGAGCACCTGGAGTTCGACCTGTAGGCGATGCAGGTGGAGCCGATGCCCGCCCAAAGAGGGAGGGCAATCGGCTTCACATAGGCCGGGTGCGCCAACACCTGGCCCGTTATCCCCGGTGCGCCGGTTGGAGCCAGTAGCAATCAGGGACGGCGACGACCATCTTTATTGAGGTGCGTGCCTGTGATGAGAAGTCTGCCTCCAGAATCATGATCATCTAGCGGGGAGAAGGTACGAATCTGAGTCAACGCAGGTCAGCGCCTTGCCGCTATAGATGTCATGACAATGAAGTAAGGGCCCCTGGTAGAGGGTCTGACACGGCAGTGTCACACCCTTTGACCTGCAGATTTTCCCTCTAAATGCAGGATGGCGCAGTTGTCGGGGCCTCATGGTAGAGCGCCTGGCAGCGCTGTGACCTGCACGGAAGACGATCGCCGCGCCTCATACCGAGCTCTGTCGACGGACACATCGTGGCCGACCTACACGCTGTTCTTCACTAAGGCTCCTTTGGCGCATCCGTGAGGCAATCGCCTGACTGCCCCTCAGAAGGGGCGTAGGTGCTGGAAAACTGGGTCCCAGCAGTCCACCTGTGCGCAGGGAGCGCCAACTCCCTAAGACCGCGCAGAGGACTCCCCGGTTGGAGCCAAGTAGCACCGTCCAGCGATCTCACTGTCGCCGGACGGTAGTTAGGAGACCCCTGTGGGCAAGAAGCCCATCATCGCGGCGAGCGTCGCAAACATTGATTCGGCGCCGTCCGACACCATCACCATGAACGGCCGGTTCGGCATGCCGCACGCGCTGGTGATCATCGCGGTCATCATCACTGCCGCGGTCCTCGCCCCGGACGGTATGAGTGTCCAGGACGTGCTGTGGCTCCTGGCAGGCGCCGGCGGCATCGGCGCCGCGGTCGTAGCCCTGGCCGCGAGCGGAGGGCACGGCGGGGGCCGACTCGGCCGACTCATCCGCGCGTACTTCCACACCGGGAACTGAGGTGGCTGCCATGGGACGCCCCGAGAACTCCGTAGACCGCACCGTCCCGGCACGCGCCCAGCTCGCGGACTTCCTCCGCGAACGCAGGAACGCGGCTGGCCTTACCTACAGCCAGATGGCCAAGACTGTAGGCATCCAGCCCTCCGCGGCCACCTTCGAGCGCGCCGCCTCCGGCACTATCGTGCCCTCCCTGGACACCGTCCAGGACTTCATCGTCACGACCACCACCGAGAAGGAGAGCTTCGGCCCGGGACCTGCTCTTGCCAAGGGCCGCGAACTTTGGCTTCGAGCACGGCGGGCCACCCGCGCGCCGTACTACGTGCGCAAGGCGCCCGACCCGACTCTGATCTCCGACACGGCGGGGTTCCTGAAGGCTCTGCGGCACCAGCATGTGTGGATCGGCTACCCGACCCCTGGCGAGATGGAGCGGATGTTCGGGCCGGGTGTACTGCCGAGGACGACCACCCGACGCATCATCGATGGTGAGGCACTCCCCGTTGACCCCCAGCAGGCTATTGCCTTCCTGAAGGCCTGCTATGTGATCGATGAAGCAGAACTCGGACGGTGGCTTGCTGCCGCGGTTCGGTCCTTCCAGGACGACCCGATAAGGTCGAGGAATATTGGCCAGTGGGTCAAGGCTCATAAGGAAATTACCTTGCAGGCTAAAAAAAAGGAGCTTGCTATGGTTACTTCCCTGCGTGAAGAAAATAGCCAAAAGGCAGCGTAACATTGGAGAGTGTAAGGACTGCGGCCAGTTAATTTGGCCGCAGTGCTGGGGAGCACCGCTCAACGAGCCAGATCAGGAAGAGTCCCGGCGCGGTGGCCTGGTGCGCACACCCCCGCACGGCGATGCTCCCCGGCCGAGCCTCCCATGACAATGATGCGGCACTCTGGCGGGAGAGTTCGTAGGTATTCCTGGGTGTCCGCCAGCACCTTGACGGACACCAGGGCGGCTTAGCTGGCTGACTAGGCACGCATGTTGGATGTCAGTGGCGCACAGTAACCTCACTCTCACATCACCCGCGCAGCTTCGCAGAAGGGGCCAGAACCATGACAGACATCTACACAGTGGCCGGTAGGAATATTCGGAGGCTTACAGCACAGTGGCTCTCCGAGATAGAAAACCCTGCCCCTTCACGCAGCACGCTGCTTGACTATGCAAACCATGAAGATGATCCCGACCGAAACTTCTTCGGGGCAAGCTATGTCATGCAGAACATCGCGCCACGTGTCTGGGGAGAAGATGGAAGCGATGATGAACTTCTCCTCTTCGCGGTCATCATGTCTTACGGATTGGCGCGCCCTGAACCGGAGTGGAAGGACTGCGCGACTTACGTTAAAGAGGCTTTCGAGTACGTTCATGGAATAGGAGAAAAAGAAGCAGCCCGTCGTATCCGAGAGAGGGTGATGCGGGAAGCTACCAGGGAAAGAGATCACGCTGATCAAATGGTTGAAGAGCTCAGAAGAAGTTCTCTCAAAAACGACCCGGGGCGAATCGCTGCACATGAAAGAGAACTGGCTAAGGGGAACCACCGTGACCTGAGGGCAGCTAAAGCATTGGATCCGGACGGAGAAATAGATTTCTGGTAGCCTAGAGGAGGGCTCTGATTTCAGATTCAATACTTTCCAAAGTTCGAAGCAGGGGGTGGGGTGCTTTTGCCAAAGCTACATGGTGCATCACTTGATGCAGAGTCACCGGCCCCGGCCACCCCTCTCCTTGCTGCTGCTCGGGCCGCAGGCCCGTTGGCCGTCCCG
>NZ_VCNP01000063.1 GCF_006782915.1 Streptomyces calvus | reverse complement strand
ACACTCGCAGGCATGTTAGACTCCTTGGTCCGTGTTTCAAGACGGGTCGTTTAAAGCCATTATGCCAGCATCCTAAGCACGAATGTGGGCGAACCCCAGCCATAAGGCGTGCTGCGTTCCTCGATCCCAACCGCTGTATGCGACTGAAGGCTATAACACACCCGAAGGTGCCACATTCCTCCAGCCCTTTTCCAGCGGTCAAAATCGATGCTGGCCCGTCATCCGGAAAGTGCACCAAGCCGAAGCAAGGCTGAGTTCCGGACGACGCGACTGACTTCAAGCGTTTCCCTTTCAGCAATTTCACGTACTGTTTAACTCTCTTTCCAAAGTGCTTTTCATCTTTCCCTCACGGTACTTGTTCGCTATCGGTCTCTCGCCAATATTTAGCTTTAGAAGGAATTCACCTCCCATTTTGCGCTGCATTCCCAAACAACGCGACTCTTTGAGAGCGCATCACAAAGCATTGGTAGTCCGTGTCAAAGACGGGATTCTCACCCTCTATGACGCTCTGTTCCAAGAGACTTGTACACGGTCCAACGCGGAAAACGCTTCTCCAGACTACAACTCGGACGGCCAAAGACCGCCAGATTTTAAATTTGAGCTTTTCCCGCTTCACTCGCAGTTACTAGGGGAATCCTTGTTAGTTTCTTTTCCTCCGCTTATTGATATGCTTAAGTTCAGCGGGTAGTCCTACCTGATTTGAGGTCAGATGTTGAAAGATTGTCCTAATGGACGGTTAGAAGCTTGCCAAAACGCTTCACGGTCACAGCGTAGACAATTATCACACTGAGAGCCGATCCGCACGGAATCAAGCTAATGCATTCAAGAGGAGCCGACCGCTAGGGCCAGCAAGCCTCCAAATCCAAGCCCATAGATCACAAGGACTTATGGGTTGAGAATTTCATGACACTCAAACAGGCATGCTCCTCGGAATACCAAGGAGCGCAAGGTGCGTTCAAAGATTCGATGATTCACTGAATTCTGCAATTCACATTACTTATCGCATTTCGCTGCGTTCTTCATCGATGCGAGAGCCAAGAGATCCGTTGCTGAAAGTTGTATTAAGATGCGTTAGACGCGTTTACATTCTGATACTTTAGAGTTTGTAGTGTACATAGGCCGGCAGAATGCTCCCAGCCCGGAGGCTAGAAACCCACGCCAACCTACAGTAAGTGCACAGGTGTAGAGTGGATGAGCAGGGCGTGCACATGCCTCGGAAGGCCAGCAACAACCCATTTCAAAACTCGTTAATGATCCTTCCGCAGGTTCACCTACGGAAACCTTGTTACGACTTTTACTTCCTCTAAATGACCAAGTTTGATCAAGTTCTCAGCGACAGGGTGCCGTTGCCGGCTCCCCGAAGCCAATCCCAAGACCTCACTAAGCCATTCAATCGGTAGTAGCGACGGGCGGTGTGTACAAAGGGCAGGGACGTAATCAACGCGAGCTGATGACTCACGCTTACTAGGAATTCCTCGTTGAAGAGCAATAATTGCAATGCTCTATCCCCAGCACGACAGAGTTTCACAAGATTACCCAGACC
>NZ_VCNP01000062.1:0-2500 GCF_006782915.1 Streptomyces calvus | reverse complement strand
CAGCACCCTTTGGCACATCCTGCTTCATGTCAGACATGGATAGGCCTCAGCTGTGCATACAGAAAATGCGGACACCACCAAGTCTGGCTGCAAAAAAATGCGACCAACACTATATTGTGCACCATCATCAAAATGCGGACACTGCTCTGCTGTGCATCTCAAAAATGCGAACCACTGTCTGGCACACAGCACAATGTTGGACACATTGCACTCACCAAAGATGCGGACTACATCCACAGAAATTGGTGACTGCACTCCAAAAATGCGGACAGTGTCATGTGTCGCAGTTCTATATAATGGGGAGAGCATACAGAAAATGTGAACACCACCTCTGGTACCTGGACAAGTCAGCAGCAGCCTTGATCACACATTGCACACCAGAAATGCGAACAGGACCCCAGTGGAATGTACAAAAAATGCGAGTGACACTGCCCCTAGAACTGATAAATGTGAATGATAGCACCACAGTATGCATCAAATCATCAGACAGGCTCTAGCACACTGGGAGCACCCTGCAGAGTGCCTAAGTGCGACACAAGACCTGCCCTAAACTCAATACAAGTGTCTAACAAGTCTTTGCTACTCTACCCCCTTCACAGCTGCCTACCTGCCCTAAATCCCCTATCAACGACTTACAGCAGACACTAAAGGGTTAGGATCAGGGTCTGTAGCACTCTGTGACCTGGTTTATAAATTCTGCTGATCACACAACACTTGCATTAGCATTGGTATGAGCGCGCATTGCAAAGCCTCTATAGCATCAAATAAAGCGGTTCAATACAAAGCAAGTACACTACTAGCTACCTAGGGATGTAAAATATGACCTGCCCTGAAGCCAGGAATTTTAGTTTTCTCTGGACCGTCTAACGAACGCGCCTACGCGCCGCGCGCCCTGCAGACTTAAAAAATGCGGCCAGCTGCGGCTGGCATTGGTACCAATGTAATAGTTATGACTCACTCTTCTTCAGAAACCCAGACCTCTCCCCTAGTGGGGAGAAGCCCAGGCTTCCTCCGAAGAGGAGCCAATCCCTCCCTGCAGGGAGCCCGTTAGCTGGTAGGCTCCCCACTGTGAACAGTGCATCCTGCTGCTACAAACCAGGTTATTACCCGGCCATAGCAGCAGGATGCACCGGCCACTTATGCACTTCCAGAGGGTCTGAAGTGCATTTTATGATCCCCCTAGGCAGACAGTAACAAGGGCTCATTGTTGCCCATATCCCGGACAGCGATCCAAATAAATCCCCCAATAACCCGAGTAAGCCCACAGTGATAGTCCCAGTAGCACCTGTACCCTTGCCCTTTGTCTGCCCTTCCCATAGAGTAGGCAGGGCGCTCCCTTCGGCGCTTATTGGACGCGTCGCGCGCGAGGCGTGAAAAATGGTGTCCACTATATCGCGTTCTCCCCTGCGCAATGGGGTTTTGGCCAAACCCCCTGCGCACATTTTCAGTTTTTGGCCTGCAGACCCACAGCACATGCCCCTAGCCTCTAGCAATCAATGCACAACACTTCTGGGACATATACCCTACCTGGTGGGCCATTTACAACTCTCAAAAACCTGCTAACAGGTGCTCTATGGGCGGAAAAAGCGTCAGAGCTTGTGGTATATATTCCTATTAACACTTGTACTAATATCCACGGCCATAGGACTTCGAAAGCACCGCATCCCGTCCGATCTGCGAAGTTAACCGGAGTGCCGCCCAGTTAGTACCACGGTGGGGGACCACGCGGGAATCCTGGGTGCTGTGGTTTTTGCTTTTCGTTACTGCTTTTCTTCTTGCGCTTTCAAAGTCTCCTCAAGCCTGGCCTAAAGTCCATACAATGTGAGCTTACACTTGCATACTAGGGCGCAATTCTTCATGTCATCTACTTACCCCTCCTTACCCCCTCTTAACTTCAGTCAGTGCACTTCAAGATGAGCTTCAGAACAATTTTATTATCCAGACTGTAATACTGCTACTAATATCACTATTACTACCACTGCTACTACACACTATCTAAGTACCGCTACAAGGTGTTGTAAGAATCATCACAACCTATATTGAAATCTGTGTCAGCTCTGCTTCAAAAAGCGTAACAAGAAAGATAAATGGGATCAGACATCCAAAGGAAGGTCATTCTGACCCTCACCGTGCCGACCCCCACCTCCTGTCCAGCGCACCACTAAGGGCGGCCCACACTCTACTGCACGATATTGGGTTCCGCGCAGCATTAGAGGGGGAGTATAGACATTCAGTATTGGGGGAGTACTCCCGGCAAGGGAGGGCACTAGGGTGAAAACTGCGAATGTATGGCTATATTCATCCTAGAAGCAAGTTCGGCTTGTAAACCTTCTTACTCACCTTTACGGGTCCCTATCAACCCAAGCTTATCCAACCTTCAATCAGCTTGTAACAATCTGCTAAAAAGCGCGGTCAGCGAGCTGTTTACCGACACTTCAAACTCAACAAATGAACATCAGACTAAATGGCACTGGCAAGTACACTGTGCACCCCTAAGGGC
>NZ_VCNP01000060.1 GCF_006782915.1 Streptomyces calvus | reverse complement strand
GACCTCTCCCCGCCATTGAACCCTAGCTCCGGACAAACCGATTTCAGGGTGGTAGACGGTTAAGGAGAAAAGATAACTCTTCCCGGGGCCCTCGCCAGCGTCTCCAAGTTCATTTACGTTGCCGTTAAAAATCTGCATCCTGGTTCCGGAATCTTAACCGGATTCCCTTTCGATAGGCGGCGTGAACAAGCACGCACTTTGAAACGGAGCTTCCCTATCTCTTAGGATCGACTAACCCATGTCCAACTGCTGTTACCATGGAACCTTTCTCCACTTCAGTCTTCAAGGTTCTCACTTGAATATTTGCTACTACCACCAAGATCTGCACTAGAGGCCGTTTCACCCAGCATCACTGCCTAGGCTTCTTC
>NZ_VCNP01000009.1 GCF_006782915.1 Streptomyces calvus | reverse complement strand
GGGGGAACCGGGGGGGGAGGGGCAGCGTCGCGGCGCCCACCGTCACGGCGTCCGGTCCGAGCCGGCCGAGCACGATGGAGACCCGGGACGCGGCGTACCGCAGGGAGTGGTCCAGTGCGTGCCTGCGCACCGAGTCCAGGAAAGGCGCGCCGAGTTGGAGGCCGGCCCAGCCGCCCACGAGGATCCGCTCGGGCTGGAAGAGATTGATCAGGTCGGCCAGTCCCGCGCCCAGGTACTCCGCCGTCTCCTCCAGCACCCGGACGGCCACCGGGTCGGGTGCACTCCCGTCGGACGGGTGGGCGGCGGCCAGCAGCGCGGTCAGCGCGGCCTCCTCACCGGCGCCGCTCGGCGGCCGGCCGCCCTCCTCCCGCCAGCGTGCGACCAGCGCCTCCGCGCCCGCGTACGCCTCCAGGCACCCGCGCGCACCGCAGCGGCACCGTCGGCCGCGCACCCGCACCGTCAGATGGCCCCACTCCACCGCCCGGCCGGGTTCCGCCTCGGCGCCGACCACGCAGGCGCCGACCCCGGAGCCGAACAGCACCACCACGGCGTCGCGCGCACCGCGACCACCGCCGAACCACATCTCGGCCTGTCCCAGTGTCTTCGCGCCGTTGTCGACGAACAGCGGCACGTGGGCGGGCAGCCGCCCCGACGCGCGCAGCAGGCGTTCCAGCGGCACGGCGTCCCAGCCGACGGTCTGACCGTGCACCAGGGGACCGTCCGGGGTGTGCTCGACGATCCCGGGCACACCGATCCCGATGCCGAGCAACTCACCGGGGCCGCCCAGCGCACCGGGCCCGGCACCTCGTGCCGCCCCGACACCCGCGCCGCCGGCCACCCGGCCGTTGCCTCGACCTCCGCCGAACCCGAAGTCCTCGCCCGCCCCGAGGCCATCGCCCGCCCCGAGGATCTCGCCCGATCCGGCGCCTCCGCCGGACCCGGATCCGCTGCCGGACCCGAGTCCGCTGCCGGACCCGAATCCGTCGCCGGGTAGGCCCCAGGCGGGCCCTATGCCCCCACCGAACCTCAGACCGTCTCCTGACCTCAGACCGTCTCCTGACCGCAGGCCATCTCCGGAGCGCAGGTTCTCGCCGGGCCGAAGCTTCCGGTCGGACCCCGGGCTCAGGCTCCCACCAGGCCCGAGCCCTCCACCGGACACGAGGCCCCCGCCGTCTCGGGGACCCTCGCCGTCCCCGAGGGTCCCACCGGAGCCGAGACCCTCGCCGGCCCGGACGCCGCCGCCCCCTAGGTCCCAGCCGGGCCCGATGCCTCCACCGTCCGCCCCGGTTTCCTCCGGGCCACCGCATCCGTCGCCTCCCAGCACCTCCGCAACCCCGTCGAGAATGTGACCGGCGACGACGTCGACGTCGTAGGACCGCCTGCCGTGGCCGGGCAACGGCCGTTCCGCGCGGGCCAGTTCCCGCATCGACAGGTCGAACAGTCCGACACGCACCCGGGTTTCGCCGACGTCGACGCCGATCATGCGCCCGCGGTCCGCCGCGACGCGGACCAGGGTGCGCGGTCGGCCGCCGTCCGGGCCGAGGCTGCCCGCCTCCTCCACCAGTCCCTCGGCGAGCAGTTCGGCGACCACGTTGCTGACGGAGCCCGAACTCAGCCCCGCCGCCGGGCCGAGGGCGAGCCTGCTCATCGGGCCGTCGAAATACAACCGTTGCAGAACGGCGGTGCGGTTCTCCCGCCGCAGGTCACGGACGGTACGCCCGGTCCGTGTGGCCATCCGGCCCCTCCTTCGTGGCCGCCGGCCGGAGACCGACCGTGCGAGACATCTTGACGCTTGCTTCTCTTGAGGTTTAACTCACGTCCTAAATTAAGCCATGAGGGGCTTTGGTCGGCGAACGGGGCATCGCTTCCGGAGCCCGCCCTCTGACTTCTCGCCTCCCGGAAAGGGACCCAGGAGCCATGCGCAGCATCCGAGCCGCGGCCGTAGGCGCCGTCACCATGTCTCTCGCTCTCGCCGCCTCGGCCTGCGGCGGGGGCTCCGCCACGGGCGGCGGGTCCAACGACTCGCCCAAGGAACTGACCTACTGGGCCTCCAACCAGGGCGCCAACGTCGAGGTCGACAAGAAGGTCCTCCAGCCCGAGCTCGACAAGTTCGAGAAGCAGACCGGCATCAAGGTGAAACTCGAGGTCGTGCCCTGGTCCGACCTCCTCAACCGGATCCTGACCGCCACCACCTCCGGACAGGGCCCCGACGTCCTCAACATCGGCAACACCTGGAGCGCCTCCCTCCAGGCCACCGGCGCCCTGATGCCCTGGGACGACAAGAACCTCGACAAGATCGGCGGCAGCGACCGCTTCGTGGAGTCCGCGCTCGGCTCCACCGGCGTCCGGGGCCAGGACCCGGCCGCCGTCCCGCTGTACTCGATGGCGTACGCCCTCTACTACAACAAGAAGATGTTCGCCGAGGCGGGCGTCACCGAGCCGCCGGCCACCTGGGACGAGCTGGTCGAGACCGGCAGGAAGATCGCCGGGAACGGCAAGTGGGGCCTCGGCGCGGAGGGCTCCAACCTGTCGAACAACATCCACCAGGTCTTCGTCCTCGGCAAGCAGCACGGCGCCGACTTCTTCACCGCCGACGGCAAGCCCGACTTCACCTCCGACGGCGCGGTCGCCGCGGTCAAGCAGTACGTCGACCTGATGGCCAAGGACAAGGTCATCGCCCCGGGCAACGCCGAGTACGCCCAGAACCAGTCCCTCGGTGACTTCGCCAAGGGCAAGACCGCGATGGTGCTCTGGCAGACCGCCTCCGCCACCTTCAGGACCATGGGCATGAAGGACGACGAATGGGGCGTCGCCCCCGCGCCCGTCCCCTCCGGCGCGCCCGGCGCCGGCAAGCAGACCAACTCCATGGTCGCGGGCATCAACATGGCCGTCTTCAAGAACAGCGACAACATCGACGGCGCCACCGAGTTCGTGAAGTTCATGACCAGCGAGGCCGAGCAGAAGATCCTCAACAAGGCCTACGGCTCCATCCCGCCGGTCAAGGCCGCCCAGTCCGACCCGGCGTTCAACGGCCCCGCCACCGGCGTCCTGCGCGAGACCCTCGCCACCAGCGCCGCCCCGCTGCCCCAGGTGCCCGACGAGTCGCAGTTCGAGACGGCGGTCGGCACGGCCGTCAAGGAACTCTTCGCCGACGCCGCCGCCGGCCGCCCGGTCACCACCGAGTCGGTGAAGGCCAAGCTCGCCAAGGCCCAGCAGCAGATGCCGACGAAGTGAGCACCCCCACGGACACCGACACGACACGGACATCGCCATGACCACCACGACCGCCACGGCGGGACCGGGTGAGCGGACGGCCGGCAAGACCACCCCCGGTGCGGCGCGCGGCCCCCGCCGCCGCACCGGGCGGATCCGCCGCATCGGACTGCCCTACCTGCTCCTCCTGCCCGCCCTGCTCCTCGAACTCCTCGTCCACCTGGTGCCGATGGTCATCGGCATCGTGATGAGCTTCAAGGAACTCACCCAGTTCTACATCCGGGACTGGACCACCGCCCCCTGGACCGGCCTCGACAACTACAGCCTGTCGGTGGACTTCAACGCCCCCGTCGGCGAGGCGCTGCTCCATTCCTTCCTGGTCACCTGCGCCTTCACGCTCCTGTCCGTCGGCCTGTGCTGGGCCATCGGCACGACCGCGGCGATCTGCATGCAGGACGCCTTCCGCGGCCGGGGCCTGCTCCGTGCGCTCTTCCTGGTGCCGTACGCCCTGCCGGTCTACGCGGCCGTCATCACCTGGGCGTTCATGTTCCAGCACGACAACGGCCTGGTGAACCACGTCCTGCACGACCAGCTCGGCCTCACCGACAAGCCCTCCTTCTGGCTGATCGGCGACAACAGCTTCGTCGCGCTGCTCGTGGTGTCGGTGTGGAAGGGCTGGCCGTTCGCCTTCCTCATCGTCATGGCCGGACTGCAGAACATCCCCAAGGAGCTGTACGAGGCCGCCGGCCTGGACGGCGCCGGCGTGTGGCAGCAGATCCGCCGCATCACCCTGCCGTCGCTGCGCCCCGTCAACCAGGTCCTCGTCCTGGTGCTGTTCCTGTGGACGTTCAACGACTTCAACACCCCGTACGTCCTGTTCGGCGAGGCCGCACCCGAGGCCGCCGACCTGATCTCCATCCACATCTACCAGTCGTCGTTCGTCACCTGGAACTTCGGAACCGGCGCCGCCATGTCGGTCCTGCTGCTGCTCTTCCTGCTGCTGGTGACCGGCGTGTACCTGTTCCTGACCTCGCGTGGACGGAGGTCCGCCCGTGCCTAGCCCACAGACAGCCTCGTCCCACCCCGGAACGGCTCCGTCCCACCCCGGAACGGCCACGCCCCGGTTCCGAACGGCCGCACCGCGGTCCCCGATGGCCGCACCCGCCTCCTTCCTGTGGACCCGACGCGTCTTCCTGACCCTGCTCACCGGTTTCGTTCTGCTGCCCGTGTACGTCATGGTCTCCAGCTCGCTCAAACCGCTGGAGGACGTCACCGGCACGTTCCACTGGCTGCCCACCGGCCTGACGATCCGCCCGTACATCGACATCTGGTCGACGGTCCCGCTGGCGAAGTACTTCGTGAACTCCCTCGTCGTGGCGGGCGCCGCGACGGTCTGCTCGGTCGTCATCGCCGTCTTCGCCGCCTACGCCGTCAGCCGCTACGACTTCCGCGGCAAGCGGGTCTTCTCCGTGACGGTCCTGTCCACGCAGATGTTCCCGGGCATCCTCTTCCTGCTGCCGCTGTTCCTCATCTACGTCAACATCGGCAACGCCACCGGCATCGCCCTGTTCGGCTCCCGCGGCGGCCTGATCCTCACCTACCTCACCTTCTCGCTGCCGTTCTCCATCTGGATGCTGATCGGCTACTTCGACTCGGTGCCGCGCGACCTGGACGAGGCGGCCCTGGTGGACGGCTGCGGCCCCCTCAAGGCGCTGTTCCTGGTCGTGGTCCCGGCGGCCGTCCCCGGCATCGTCGCCGTCGCCGTCTACGCCTTCATGACCGCCTGGGGCGAAGTCCTGTTCGCCTCGGTGATGACCAACGACACCACGCGCACCCTCGCGGTCGGCCTCCAGGGCTACTCCACCCAGAACGACGTGTACTGGAACCAGATCATGGCCGCGTCGCTGGTGGTGAGCGTCCCCGTGGTGGCGGGCTTCCTGCTCCTCCAGCGCTACCTGGTCGCCGGCCTGACGGCGGGCGCCGTCAAGTGACCCCCCACCCCGTGAACGAAAGGACGCACGTGACCATCGACCTCGCCGCACTCCCGGACGACTTCCTGTGGGGCACGGCCACATCGGCATATCAGATCGAGGGAGCCGTGGCGGAGGACGGCCGTGCACCGTCGATCTGGGACACCTTCTCCCACACCCCGGGGAAGATCGACAACGACGACCACGGCGACGTCGCCTGCGACCACTACCACCGCTGGCGCGAGGACATCGACCTGATGCGCCGGCTCGGCACCAACGCCTACCGCCTGTCCATCGCCTGGCCGCGCGTCGTCCCGGGCGGCGACGGCCCCGTCAACGCCAAGGGACTGGCCTTCTACGACGAGCTGATCGACGGCCTGCTGGAGGCGGGCATCACCCCGTCCGTGACCCTCTACCACTGGGACCTGCCGCAGGCGCTGCAGGACCGCCACGCCGGCTGGCAGTCACGCGCGACCGCCGAGCACTTCGCGTCGTACGCCTCGGTCGTCGCCGAACGCCTCGGCGACCGCGTCACCCACTGGGCCACCCTCAACGAGCCGCTGTGCTCCGCCTGGATCGGCCACCTCGAAGGCGTCATGGCGCCGGGCCTGACCGACCTGACGGCGGCCGTCCGCGCCTCCTACCACCTGCTCCTCGCCCACGGCCTGGGCATGCGGGCGATCCGCGCCGCCGCCCCGAACGCCCAGGTCGGCATCGTCAACAACCTCTCCACCATCCACGCGGCCAGTGACCGCGAGGAGGACCTGGCCGCCGCCCGCCGCATGGACGGCCACACCAACCGCTGGTGGCTCGACCCCGTCCACGGCCGGGGCTTCCCCGAGGACATGCGGGAGGTCTACGGCGTCGAACTGCCCGAACGCCAGGGCGACATGGAACTGATCGGCGCCGAACTGGACTGGCTCGGCCTCAACTACTACTTCCCGCAGACCGTCGCCGACGACCCCACCGGCCCGGCCCCGCGCGTCCGCACCGTCCGCCGCGACGGCGTCCCGCGCACCGGCATGGACTGGGAGGTCGACGCGAGCGGCATCGAGGACCTGCTGCTGCGCCTGACCGACGAATACGGCGCGCGCAAGCTGTACGTCACCGAGAACGGCTCCTCGTTCCCCGACGCCGTCCGCCCGGACGGCACCATCGACGACCCGGAACGCCAGGACTACCTGGTGGGCCACCTGGCCGCCTGCGCGTCCGCCGCCCGCAAGGGCGCCCCGCTGGCCGGCTACTTCGCCTGGTCCCTGCTGGACAACTTCGAGTGGGCGTACGGCTACGACAAGCGCTTCGGCCTCGTCCACGTCGACTACGCCACCCAGGTCCGCACCATCAAGGGCTCCGGCCACCGGTACGCGGACATCATCCGCGGACACGCCGACGGAGCACGGCGAGCGGCCTGACACCCACGATCCACCGGTGAGCGCGGGCGGCGAACACCCCGCGCTCACCGGCGAGTCCCGCTCACCCACCACCCATGACGGGGAAACCGGCGTCCCCACCTCCACAAGGAGAGCCGCATGCCATCCCGCACCCCCCGCATCCTTTTGACCGCCCTCGCCACCACGGCCGTCCTGACGGCGGGCCCCGCCTTCGCCGCCCCCGCCCCGCAGCCGCACGCGGCGGCAGCCGCCTGGGACACCGACCGCGCGGCGGCCGCCTACGCCGCGAACCCGGCCGGCGTCACCGCCTCCGGAAGCGAGAACGCCGACGTGGCACCCGGCGCCGCCTTCGACGGCAACGGCACCACCCGCTGGTCCAGCAACTTCGCCGACGACGCCTGGATCCGCGTGGACCTCGGCTCGACGATCCGCATCGACCGCGTCGTCCTCGACTGGGAAGCGGCCTACGGAAAGCGCTACGTCCTGGAGGCCTCGAGAAACGGCACGGACTGGACCCCGTTCTACACGGAGACCGCCGGCACCGGAGGCACGGTCACGGCCCACACCTACCCCCAGGAGATCACCGGCCGCTACGTCCGCATGCGCGGCGTGGAACGCGCCACCGCCTGGGGCTACTCCCTCTACTCCTTCAGGATCTACGGCGGCGAACCCGCGCCCGCCTCCACCACCCGCACCAACCTGGCCCTGAACCACCCGGCCTACGCGAACTTCTACCAGCACGCCGGCACCTCCCCGGCCTTCGTCACCGACGGCGGCTGGCCGGCCGACCTCAAGGCGGACCAAACCCGCTGGTCCAGCGACTGGAACGCCGACCGCTGGATCTCGGTGGACCTCGGCGCGACCTCCACCATCGACACCGTCGACCTCTACTGGGAAGCGGCGTACGCGGTCGACTACGAACTCCAGGTCTCCGACGACAACCGCACCTGGCGCACCGTGTACCGCCCCTCCGCCTCCGAGGTCGCCGCCCGCCGCGCCAACGTCACGTCCCCCGGCGAGGCCGTGGGCCTGCACGACTCGGTGAGACTCCCGCAACCGGCCACCGGCCGCTACGTCCGCATGCTCGGCAAGGAACGCCGCTCCTTCCACAACCCGGCCCCCGCAACCGCCCAGTTCGGCTACTCGCTCTACGAATTCCAGGTCTGGGGCACCGGCGGCAGCGCGGCAGCCGCCTACCCGGCCCTGCCCGCCGACCGGCCAGGCACCTACCGCACCACCTTCTTCGACGACTTCACCACCGCCTCCCTGGACCGCGCCAAGTGGCGCGTGGTGCGCACCGGCACGGAGATGGGCTCCGTCAACGGCGAGTCCCAGGCGTACGTCGACTCCACGGACAACATCCGCCAGGAGAACGGCAACCTGGTCCTGGAGGCCAAGCACTGCAAGGGCTGCACCCAGGCCGGCGGCGGCACCTACGACTTCACCTCCGGCCGCATCGACACCAACACCAAGTTCGACTTCACCTACGGCCGGGTCAGCGCCCGCATGAAACTCCCCGTAGGCGACGGCTTCTGGCCCGCCTTCTGGCTCCTCGGCAGCAACGTCGACGACCCGACCGTCTCCTGGCCGGCCTCCGGCGAGACCGACATCATGGAGAACATCGGCTACGGCGACTGGACCAGCACCGCCCTGCACGGCCCCGGCTACTCCGCCGACGGCAACATCGGCGCCCGCCAGACCTACCCGAACGGCGGCCGCGCCGACCAGTGGCACACCTACGCGGTGGAGTGGACGCCGACCGGCATGCGCTTCTTCGTCGACGACCGCCTGGTCCAGGAGACGACCCGCAACAAGCTCGAATCCACCCGCGGCCAGTGGGTCTTCGACCACAACCAGTACGTCATCCTCAACCTCGCCCTCGGCGGCGCCTATCCGGCCGGCTGGAACAAGGTCACCACCCCGTACTGGGGCCTCCCGCAGTCGAGCGTCGACCGCATCGCGGCCGGCGGAGTCCGCGCAGAGGTGGACTGGGTACGGGTGGAGCAGAAGGGCTGACAGGTCCGGAGCGTGGGCGTGTCGGGATCGCGTACCGTCGTCGCCGACGTCGTGGGCGGCAGACGCGCACGGCCGGCTCGCCCGCGCACCGCTGCGGGATGGGTTCCCATCGCTTCAACGGGTCGGACGTGCCCGCTGCGCAGTTCCCTCGGACACGGAGAGGGAGGTGCGCCGCCCCGACGGGGCGACAGGGCACGTCCGGCCCTCGAACGGGTCGATCCCGGAACCGGATGCCTGAGCTGTACCTGCTGGCGAGGGATGTCAGGCGTCGCCCAACCGGTGCATCGCAGCCTTGATGTCGTCCAGCTGGGCCGTCAGCCGGTCGACGGCGGCATCCAGCAGAAGCACCGGATCGTGGGCGGACCAGAAGCGGACCACCGCGTCCAGTTCTCGGTCCCAGTACGTGTCCTCGTCGCCCACGTGAAGCTGAAGCTGCCGGGCCAGCTCCGCGAACCCGGGACCGGGCACCCCTGACTCCTGCGCCACCACCAGAGCCGACAGCATGGGCCTGCC
This sequence comes from Streptomyces calvus, assembly GCF_006782915.1. GTDB lineage: Bacteria > Actinomycetota > Actinomycetes > Streptomycetales > Streptomycetaceae > Streptomyces > Streptomyces calvus. Next base: position 209,958 of record NZ_VCNP01000009.1, on the reverse strand, counting down.
GTGCTCCACCTCGTACCTGCTGACGTTGCCCAGAGCTGGGAACAAGGTGCGAAAAGGCGGTCGGCTCATCCCCGTGTTCTCGCCCTCCGGATCGATGAGCAGCCCGAGTTCCTTGTAGGTCAGACACACCTCGCGCGGCTTCGCCGGATCCGCCTCACGAGCGCGGGTGCTGAGGACACGGTGGATGTCACGTTCCGTCGGCGTCAGAGTGATCACGAAGGACTCCAGGGGTGATGAACGGCCCACGGGCCGTGACTTGACGCATAGGAGAACACAGCGCTCGCGGGCAGCGGGCCCCATTTGACATATCGCGGCTCTGCGGACGTCGCTCCATACGAGGGGACTGTCCACGCCCGGCACCCGCGCGGTCCCCGGCCTGCAGCCGGGGCCGCGCCCGACCTCTCAAGCCAACCGCACCGCGCTCCTCCTGCTGTGGCTTCCTTCGCAGCCGTCAGTGATGCCAGGTAACCTCGGAAGCATCGTCAACGCGGCCCGACGGGCTTCCGCTCCACCACGGTGGAGTCTCGAAGGACATGCCCCCACCCGCACGAGTCTTTCGTGCTGCCTGGGGGAAGTTCTTGCTGTTCCGCGCGTCCGCGAAAACGGTCGCCGTCATGGCGCTCGACCGTTCGCTGTTTCTGCACCTCACCGACAACTTCGTCCATATGCACGGTTACCGGCCCGGAGCCTCGGAGGCTCGCTCCTGGGAGCGCAGCATCCCCGTTCTGGCCGCCGCGCTCATCGACGCGGGCCTCGGCGACGTGGAGATGATGCTGGAGTACGCGCTCCCGCTGAACAGCAAGCGCGCCGACGTCGTCCTCGCCGGCGTGCACCCCAGCACGGGTGAGCCGTCGTACGTCGTGGTGGAGCTGAAGCAGTGGAGCCAGGCCCTTCCCCACGAGGACGACCCGACCCTCTGCCACGTCGACGCCTACACCCACCCGGTCCTCAACCCCATCGAGCAGGTACGCCGCTACTGCGAGTACCTCGTCAACTTCAACGGGGCGGTGTCCGAGCACGGACACCGGGTCAACGGGGTGGCCTTCCTGCACAACGCCACCGAGTTCGGCGTGACCGGCCTGCGGGAGATCGAGCGTGACGGCCACGGTCTGCTCTTCACGGGGGAACGCCGTGGCGCCTTCCTGGACCACCTCCGCACCAGGCTGAGCGACAAGCACCCGGGGGCGCTCGCGGCGGACGAACTGCGCGACGGTGCCGCCGTACCGTCGAAGCAGTTGATGTCCGTGGCCGCCGAAGAAGTGCGGGAACGCACCCAGTTCGTGCTCCTCGACGAACAGCAGGTCGCCTACCGCATGGTGCTCAACGCGGTGCAGAAGGCGAAGCACGCCGACCGCAAAGAGGTCGTCATCGTCACAGGCGGCCCCGGCACCGGCAAGAGCGTGATCGCCCTCCAACTGCTCGGTGAGCTGTACCGGCGCGGGGTCCCGGCGCTGCACGCCACCGGCTCGCAGTCGTTCACCAAGACGATGCGAAAGATCGCCGGGGCCCGCAAGCGCGAAGTGCAGGACCTGTTCAAGTACTTCAACAGCTTCATGACCGCCGAGAAGAACAGCCTGGGCGCCCTGATCTGCGACGAGGCACACCGCATTCGCGAAACCTCGGCCAATCGCTACACCCGCGCCGAGCACCGGAGCGGCAGGGCCCAGATCGACGAACTCATCGACGTCGCCTACGTACCCGTCTTCTTCCTCGACGAGCACCAGGTCGTGCGCCCCGGCGAGATGGGCACCGTCGCCGACATCAAGGAGGCGGCGGCGAAGCGTGACATCCCCTGCCACGTCGTACCGCTGGACAGCCAGTTCCGCTGCGGCGGCAGCGACGCGTACCTGCGCTGGGTGGTCCGCCTCCTCGGCCTGGCAGCCGGCGGACCGGTGACCTGGGAACCCGACGGCCGTATGCAGCTCCTGGTCGCCGACAGCCCGCAGGAGATGGAGGCGTTCCTGGAGGCCCGCCGGGCCCAGGGCTACGGAGCCCGCATGTCCGCCGGCTACTGCTGGCGCTGGTCCCCGGAACCCAAACCCGGGGATCCCCTTCCGCCCGATGTCGTCATCGGCGACTGGGCCCGCCCCTGGAACCTGCGCGGCGACCGCTCCGTCTCCGGAGCACCCCCGGCTGCCCTGTGGGCCACGGACCCGGCCGGCTTCGGCCAGGTCGGCTGCGTCTACACCGCCCAGGGCTTCGAGTACGACTGGTCCGGCGTCATCATCGGCCCCGACCTCCTCTGGCGCGGCGACCGCTGGGTCACGGACCGTACGGCCTCCAAGGACCCGGTGTTCAAGAAGTCCACCCCGGACGCCGACGTCGACCGCCTGATCCGCAACACCTACAAGGTGCTGCTGACACGCGGCATGGTCGGTACGGTCGTGTACTCGACCGACCCGGAGACGCGAGCGAAACTGAAAGAACTCGCGGGGGGACCAGCGCGTCAGTCGTCTGTCGTGTGACGGACTCGCCGACGTGACTTCGACGTTGTAGGGGTGCCGTGGTCCGCGGCCGACAGCCGTTCGCCCAGCACAAGTGGTTGTGCTCCACCGTCTGCCGTTGTCGCTGCCGAGCTGGTCGTCGAGACGCATGTCCGGTCCCGCGTACCAGGCGCACAGCACGCCCCGGTCAAGGTTCCTGGGCGGCGACCGCCGCGGCCCACCCGCTGCGCCGAATGCGCCGCCACGATAGCCGTCCGGACCGGGATGAGACTGTGGCTCGTTCCTCCGACGAAATCTCGGCAGCCGACGGACTGGGCGGCGCCGGTGGACCCGGCTGCGGCCGGGTCCCGTGGTCCGGGACCCGGCCTCGTCGTCAGTGGCCGGTGAGCAGGGAGTCCAGTGCCTGTGCCGTGGCCGGATGGCGGGTGGTGAGGGTGGTGGCGGCCGATGGCACGGGGCCGGTCGCCGTCCACTCGCCGTCGCAGCCCAGCAGCCCCGCCACCGCGTCGCACGCCGCAGGGTGCGCCGACAGCAGGCCCACGCCCGACGGGGGCGGCGCCGGGGTGCCGGGCCGGGACCAGCCCTCCGTGCAGCCCAGCAGGTCCGCGACCGCGTCGCACGTCGCCGGGCGGGCCCGGAGCAGGGTGGCGCCCTGCGGGGTGTCCGGCTGCGGTGCTCTGCGGGCGGCGAACGGGTCCGTCTGCGGGGCCCGCCACGGCGGTATCCACGCGTCCAGTGCCGCCAGCCGGGCCGGGAAGATCCGCCCGGCCTCGCGGATCAGCCGCGGGGCCAGGTCCGCCGCGCCCGAGCGCAGGGTGGTGATCAGCCGTGGCAGCCACGGCAGCAGCACCGGGTCCGGCAGCCGCGCGAACGCGTTCGACACCGCCTCCACCACCACGTCCGCGAGCCCCGGCACCGGCTCCAGCGCGTGCACGAAGCCGCTGAGGTAGCGCGGATAGGTGGGTACCACCAGCGGGTTGTCCAACAACTCGGCGCAGCGGTCCCGCAGTTCGGTGCGGGACAGTGTGCCGAGCTGCACCTGCGCCGCCCACAGCAGTGCCGTCTTCGCCGGGTCCTCGGGGTGGGACTGGGCGACCGCGAGCTCCAGCTGGGTGCGGTCGCAGCCCAGCGACAGCGCCAGGCTCTCCATGCTGAACAGGAAGCCCAGCATCGCCGCGACCTGCCCCACCGTCGCGTCCTCGTCGCGGAACGCCGTCGGCAGCAGCGTGCAGTAGTGGGCGTACCCGGTCTTGGTGAACGCCTCGATCCACGCCGGCAGCACCGGCTCGTTGGTGCGGTAGTACGCCAGCAGCGCACGCACCCGCCGCAGCACCTCCGGCGCCCCGTCGACCGTGCGCTCCGCGGCCAGCACCTTCAGCGCGTGCGTGCCGAGTTCGTCGGCCAGGCGGCGGCTGCCCAGGTACAGCGTCGCGTCCTCCACCGCGGCCAGCACGGTCGCGGTCGTCGCCTGCGGCCCGTACGCCTCGCGCCGCAGCCGCTGCTCCAGCACCTGTTCCAGGCTGACGCCCTCGTAGCCGAGCTCGATGAGGGCCCGCTGGTGGGTGCCCAGCGCCAGGTCCCAGGACTCCTGGACCGACCGCTCGCCGAGCCGCCGCTCGCCCATGATGGGCCGCGCCGCGCCGTGCGGCATCAGCCTGCGCAGCATCCACAGCACATCGGAACACGCCTGGAGCTCCGGACGGGCGGCCAGGTCCAGCAGGGCCCGCTGCACACCCCGCTGCTGGAGCTTCAACTCCAGCGGCGCCAGCCGGTCGTACACGTCGCGGGCGAGCGGCGGCAGCGACTCGTAGCCCACCTGCCCGATGCGGTCGCCGCCCATCATGATCTCGACGAGGCGCCGCACGTCCCGCCGCCCGGGCACGCGGTCCTTCTCGATGCAGGTGACCGCCGCGTCCTGGAAGTCGTACGGCGTCGGCTTGGCCCGGTCCCGCATGCCGGCGAGCAGGATCGACGTCTCGAAGACGGCGATGGCGTCGGCGGTGGAGGCGAGGTAACCGTTGCGCCGGGCCGCGCGCACGATGTCCACCGACCAGCCGAGCAGTTCGGCCTCGTCGAGCCGGTCGAGCACCGGCGGCCGCTGCAGGAATCCGGTCAGCCGGTCCGCACCGGCCGGATCCGGAGCCGGAGTGAGGACCACCCCGGCCGCGGTCTTCCTGCCCGGCGTCTTCTTCGCCCGGGACGGCTTCGTGCCGGCCTGACCCGCCAGCCGGTACGGCTGCACCCGGGTACGTTTCAGGCTCTTCGTCCACTCCGTCGAGGCGATCGACACCGAGCCCGACGCGAGGCCGAACTGCGCCTCTATCGCCGCGTGACTGGACGGGATCAGCCCGTACTGCCAAGTGGTGCCGGTGCGCGGGGAGATCGTGAACGTGCCGGCGGAGCCGTCCACGCCGAACTCCTCGACACGGCTGGCCGCGTGGAACGCGCCGCACACGTACAGGCAGTCCGCCGGGTCCGTGCCGGTCGCCGCCAGGTGCTCACGCATCCGGGTCCACATGTACCGCTCGCGGTCCTCGTCCACCCGCACCCGGTCGCCGTCACCGGGGGCGAGCCGCCGGAACAGGCTGCCGATGAGGAACATGACCTGCCGGTAGGTGTCGTGGTCGCTGGTGCCCAGCGGCACCTCCACGTACTGGTGCCACCACTCCGACCAGTGCCGCACCTTGCCGTGCCGCAGCAGGTGCTCCTCCAGTTCGGCGAACCGCGGCCGCAGGTCACCGATCTCCACGCCGACGGCCTCGCCGTGCAGCGCCGCCTCGGCCGGCTTCTCAGAGGCGCTCGCCTCCGTCTCCGTCTCCTGGGTGAGCTCGTCGCGCCGGTCCCACCGGAAGACGTGGTCCGAGGACCGGTCGACCAGGACCAGTTCGACGTCGGGGGTGTCGAGCGCGTACGCGATGGCCTGGTACTCGGCCGACGCCTCCGTGATCGGTGCGACGACCGACAGCGGCGCCCACTGGGCGGGGAAGCCGTCGACGTCACCGGCGAACGCCTGCAGCGCCACCGGGAGCCGGCAGTTGCGCAGCTCGGTCAGGAGCGGCGCCATGTCCTCGCACAGCTCCAGGTAGACGACCTTGGGCTGCTTCTCGCGCAGCCGGCGGGCCATGGCGAGCGCGGAGGCGGGGGAGTGGTGGCAGACGGGGAAGATCTCCAGTGGCTCGCGCGCCGCGCGGTCGACGTCGTCGACCATGCCGAGCAGGATGCCCTCCAGCGCGCCCGGCCCGTCCGCGAACGTGGCGGCCGCGTCCTGGAGCTGACCGCGCAGCGCCGCGAACGCGCTGTTCTCGTGGGACCCGCTCATGACAGCGTGGCGATCGCGTCGCGGCCGCCCTCCAGGAACTCGGGCCAGGAGCCGCCCTCCTCCTTGCTGCGCGGCTCGACGACGCCGTGCAGGTACTTGTTGAAGATGGCCAGGTCCTCGGGCTCGCGCCGGGTGAGGGACCCGACCAGTGACGAGGCCAGGGTGCGCGCGGTGAGGGTGCGCTCGCCGAAGAAGTTGCTGTGCAGCACGGCGTCCTCCAGCACACCGATCTGCTCGGCCGTCGACAGTGCCGACTCCAGCTTCTCGTCGTCGCTGCCGGCCGCGGCGGCGGACGCCCGCAGGTCGGCGAAGCTCTGCAGCAGCACGTCCAGCAGGGTCGGCGGCACGTCCAGTTCGATCGCGTGGCGGCGCAGCAGTTCCTCGGTGCGGAAGCGCACGATCTCCGCCTCGCTCTTCTTGTTCGTCACCACGGGGATGCGGACGAAGTTGAAGCGGCGCTTCAGCGCGGACGACAGGTCGTTGACGCCCCGGTCGCGGCTGTTGGCCGTGGCGATGACGGAGAAGCCGGGCTTGGCGAAGACGATGTTGTCGTCACCGCCGCCGCTCTCCAGCTCCGGGACGGAGATGTACTTCTCGGAGAGAATGGAGATCAGCGCGTCCTGGACGTCGCTGGTGGAGCGGGTCAGCTCCTCGAACCGGCCGATGGAGCCGGCCTCCATCGCGGTCATGATCGGCGAGGGGATCATCGACTCCCGTGACTGCCCCTTGGCGATGACCATCGACACGTTCCACGAGTACTTGATGTGGTCCTCGGTCGTGCCCGCCGTGCCCTGCACCACCAGCGTGGAGTTGCGGCAGATCGCGGCGGACAGCAGCTCGGCCAGCCAGCTCTTGCCCGTGCCGGGGTCACCGATGAGCAGCAGACCGCGGTCGGAGGCGAGCGTGACGATGGACCGCTCCACGAAACTGCGGTCGCCGAACCACTTCTGCGAGATCTCCCGGTCCAGGCCGTCGGACCGCTCGGAGCCGCAGATGAACAGGCGGACCATCTTCGGCGACAGGCGCCACGAGAACGGCTTGGGGTTGTCGTCGATCGACTCCAGCCAGTCGAGTTCCTCGGCGTACTTGATCTCGGCGGGGGCACGCAGCAGGTCGGACATGGGGGTAGGCCTTTCGTACGGTGATCGGTGAGGGAACGGGGCGCGTCCGTGCCGGACGCGGCGCGGCCCCGATCAGGTGAGGAACGTCTTGAGTTCGTGCACGAGCTTCTTGATGTGGCCGGAGATCACCGGCGTACCGAGGTCCTTGAACTTCTCCCGGAACCAGGGATTGACGCTGCCGCGGCCGGCGCTCGTCACCGAACCCACCGGGATGAACTTCGCTCCCGAGCGGTGGATGGCGGCCATGCTCTCGAACAGCTCCTCGCTCCGCCATTCGTAGAAGTCGGAGATCCACACCACGACGGTGTTGCGCGGCTCGGCGATCTTCGGCTGGGCGAGTGTCATCGCGACGGTGCCGTCGGTACCGCCGCCGAGCTTGGTGCGCAGCAGCGTCTCGAACGGGTCGTGCGACCACGGCGTAAGGTCCAGAGCCTGGGTGTCGTAGGCGATCAGATGGACGTCGACCTTCGGCAGTCCGGCGAAGATGGAAGCCAGGATGGTGCAGTTGACCATCGAGTCGACCATGGATCCCGACTGGTCCACGACCACGATCAGGCGCTGCGGCGTCGTCTTGCGGCTGGTGTGCCGGTAGTAGAGGCGGTCGACGTAGAGCCGCTCCTCCTCCGGGTCCCAGTTGGTGAGGTTCTTCCAGATGGTCCGGTCGATGTCGAGGTTGCGGAAGACCCGCTTGGGCGGCACCGAGCGGTCGATGTCACCGACCGTGGACTTCTCCACCTGTGTGCGCAGCACCTGGGCGACCTCGTCGACGTAACGCCGGATCAGCGCCTTGGCGTTGGCCAGGGCCACGCCCGACAGGTTGTCCTTGTCGCGCAGCAACTGCTCGATCAGGGACATGCTCGGCGTCAGCTGGGAGGCCAGCTGCGGGTCGGCCAGGACCTCGCGCAGATGCATGCGCTTGACGAGACCCGCCTCGATCGAGCCGAGCTCCGGTCCGATCTCGGGCACCAGCCGGCTGAGGTCGGGCGTGGCCCCGCCGAGGCCGGTACCGGTCGGGCCGACGCCCGTTCCGCCGGTACGGCCGCCCGCGCGACCGCCGCGCAGTTCACCGGGACGGCAGCCCAGCGCCCGCTCCAGCCAGCCCGCGTCGGACTGCCAGCGCGCCAGCTGCCCGGCGGTGACCGTACCGGAGTGCGGGGCGAAGACGTTCAGCAGGACCTTCGAGGCGAGCGCGGCGCGCCGCACCTCGGCGGCCCGGTCGCGTTCACCGTCCTCGTCCGGCTCGGGCGTCATCAGCCCGTCGAACTCCTCGGCCAGCTCCGGATGCCGCTGCACCACGGAATCGACGGACGCGCCCGGGTCGAGCAGCGCGGACGGCAGGCCGATGTCCTCGACGACGGCGAGACTGGCCGACTCCAGGGACGCCTGCTCCTCCGGGTCGAAGAGCCGGGCCAGCAGCCGCCAGTACAGCACCTGCCGCCGGTTGTCGTACGGATCCGGGGCCGGCGCCCCGTCGATGCTCTGCTCGCTCATTTCCGCAGCAGCCTTCCGGCACGCTCGCGCAGCACCTTGACGGCCTCGGTGGCCGCCTTCTCGGCCCGCACGCCCGCCTTGTCGGTGGTGCCCCCGGCCCAGGCGCCGGCGTGCACGGCGACGGGCTTCTTCCGCACGGTCCGCTCGACGGCGAGCGGCTGGAGCAGGAACTCCCCGGCGTCCCAGCGCAGCAGCGCCAGGCAGGCCACGGACGAGGCGACCACCTCCGCGGTGAGCGGTCCGGCGGCCGGAGCCCGGTCGGTGTCGACCGCGAGCCGCTGCCCGGCGACCCGGAACGCCGTCCCGTCCTCGTCCTCCTCCACGGTGTACCCCTCGAGCAGCACGGGCACCGCTATCCGGGCCGGATGCCGGTCCAGGGGCGCGGTCGCGGCGGCCGACGCGGTGGGCAGGGCGACGCGTGCGGTGGTGAACACCTCGGCGGGCTCTCCGGTCCGGGCGCGTGTGTCGTCCCACACCAGGTCACCGTCGGCGGTGACGGGCATCGCGTCGAGTTCCACGGCCCGTCCCTCGCCGACCGCGGCCAGCAGGGACATGTGCGGCCGCAGCAGCTGCCACAGCCCGGCCCCGACGACCGTGTCCGGCTTCGGCGCGGACACACTGGCCCGCACCAGCCGCGGAGTCCCTCCGTCCGCCGGCTCGAACACGGCGTGCACCTGTGCCTGTACGGCGGTGGCGTGCTCCTGCACGTCGACTCCGAGCGGCAGCAGACGCCCCGTCACCTCCTCGGTCGGGGAGGTGGTGACCGCGCCGGGCAGGGTCAGCAGCACGGCCCGCGTCCACAGGTCGGCCCAGCGGCGTACCGGAACACGCTCCAGGGTCGCGCCGGGGCAGGAGGCGGCCAGTTCGGCGGCGAAACCGTCGAGCAGCGTCGCGAGGCGGCGCAGCGCCGGGTCGGGCAGCATCGCGGACACGACGGGCGCGGCGCCGCCGACCAGTTCGTGGTCGATGCCCTGCCACCCGGCCCGCGCCAGGTCGCACAGCCAGGTGCGGGCGGCGGCATGCAGGTTCACCGCGTGCTCGCCGTCACCGGCCGGCGCGGCACCCTCCGCGGCGCACGGCCGCCCGACGGCCTCCTCGACCCGCACGAGGAGCGCGTCGTGCACGGAGCCGAGCAGGGCGGTGCGCGCGGCGGCGAGCGCCACGAAGTGCTCCTCGCCGGCGGACCCGGCGGCCGTCTTCTCGGCCGCCTCGGCGACCCGCCCGGCCAGCGGCGACCCGGCGACGGCGTCGGCGAGCCCGGCCAGCCCTCCGGCCTGGGCCGGCTGCGGGCGGAGCAGTCCGCCGACGAGGGTCTCGTCGAAAGCGTCCACGGCGGCGAGGGCCTCGTCGAGGCCGTCGACGGTGTCGGTCAGCAGATCGGTGCGCATCAGGCCACCGCCCTCGTCGTCGGGAACCAGTGCATCTCGGGCAACGGCGCGGTGGTCGGCGCGAGTTCGAGGTACGCCAGGTGCCGCAGGAACCGGCTGAACACCTGGGCCGCGGCCGAACTGTCGCCCTGCGCCGGGCGCGTCGACGTCATGGCGTCGGTGAGGGTTCCGGCGTCGGCCTCACCGGCCACCTCGACCTTCAGGTACCGGGCCACCCGGTCGGCCCCGTACTGCAGCACGGCCTCACCGATCAGTGCGCGTATGTGGTTGCAGGACCATCCGTGCGCCCCGCCGCACGGGCGGTTGTTGTTGGTGCTGCACGCGAACGCGTACGTACCGGCCTCGACCGACGACACGTACACCCGCCCGATGTCCGACCCACTGGACACCACACCCTGCAGCCGCCCGTCGGCCAGCTCCACGAACGGCACCTTGGCCAGCTTGCGCGGCCGCGCGGAGGGCACCACCCGCGCCGTGCTCGACTTCTCCCAGACCGACAACGCACCATCTCCCATGCATGCGAAAGGGGGCGTTCACGCCACCGCGGCGGAACGTGACGGAATCTATCGGGGGCCACTGACAACGCCGTCGGAACAGCGGACGACCGGCCCGCCGACGGCCTCACGAAGCCTCCGGCGCCGTTCCGCGCGTCGCGCCGAGCGGTCCGCCGCCGTGTGAACGGTGACCCGCCGACCGGTGCAGGAGGCACGGGCAGGGGCAGGAAGGCGGGACGGATTGGGCCGGGCGGGTGCGGTGTCCGTGTGGCATCCCGACCCGCGGGGCCGGTGAACTGAATATGTGTCCGCGAACAAGCATCGGGACCCGGGGGGCCGGACTCGGAAGGTGTTGCGTGGACAAAGCGACAGTGGACAGGATCGAATATCTCGTCGGCAGCGGAAAGGTCGTCGTCTCGGCGGACGACGAAACGATCGCAGCCATGGTGCAGGAGGCCGTGAAAAGCGGCAGAACCGCATCGTTCTATGTGTCCCGTGAACAGTCCGCCCGGATCAGAGACGCGCACTGGACACCCGAGCTCATCGAGGCCTCGAACCTCGAACCGGTGTCGAGCGAGGAAAAGGCGAGCATCGAAGCCGAACTGGGAATCAGCGATATCGGCCGATTCCGTTTCGGGAGCTTCTCCTGCGAGTCCGGCCACAGGTTCGGCGCGCTCGCGTTCCTGCGGCAGGGCATCCGCGAACACGGTGTGGACTCGGTGAGGTCGATCTTCGAGATGAAGAACTCGGCTCTCCTCCGTGTCAACCCGCACTTCGTCGTCCACTGCCCCGAGTGCGACCAGCGGATGGACGGAGGCATCACGTACGAGGGCGACACGTACGGAGGCTGCTCCTACCCGGATCCCCCGGTCTGCAGGTAGCCGGCCCCTCGTTCCGGTCCCGGGCGCGGTCGCCACCCGGGACCGCTGCGGCCCACAGGGTTTCCGGCGGCGCAGGACGATTCGCTGCAACTGCCCAGCCCGGAACGGCGGTTGTCCTCCACACGACCACGGTGACCGCGCTCCGCCGCTTCCGGCCGTGCGCGTAGCCTTCGGGCATGGCCGACACCTACGAACTCCAGCTGGCGCTCGACCTGCCCGACTCCCTCGCGCCCGGCGAACTCGCGCTGCTGCGCTGGCACCTGGGTGAGGAGGGGGGTGCGCAGGACGAGGGCTACGAGTATCCCCTGTGGGACGGCCGAGGGTGGGCTCGGCGCATCGGAGGGCTGCAGGTCGCGGAGTTGCGGCCGGTCGACTGGGGATGGGCGCTGACCGTCCGGCAGGAGGCGCACCCCGACGACTTCCACGATCTGCGCCGGATCGTGCAGTGGCTCGGCGCGAGGTCCATCACCTCGGGCCCGATCGGATACCTGCGCTTCTACGAGTCGCACGTGCCCGACATGTTCATCGTCCAGTCGGGAACGGTGACGTGCACTTTCCTGCACGTGGAGAAGACCGTCGAGGTGGCGTCCGAGCAGTACCCCTACACCTGATCCGTCTGCGCACCTCCCGGACCCGGGACGGCGCGCACCGACGCCGCGACTCATCCGCGCGGGACCGCGACGACGGTCGGCCACGTCTTGACGCGCGCCGGAACCGGTCCATAGTTGATCGGGGCGCGGGACCATCGGCACGCGCCCGACGAACCACGGTCACATCCTCACGCCCATCCTCCCAGGCGGTGCAGATGAAGAAGAGACTGTGCGGCGCGGTCGCGGCCCTCGGCGCCCTCCTCGTACTGGGTGCGCTGCCGGCGCAGGCGTCCCCGCCGGGCGCACACCCGCCGAGATCCGCGCCGACCACCGCCGCGCTCACCGCGGACGCGGCGGCCACCCCCAGCCCGCGCGGCGCCGAGGTCGTCGCGGTCAACCGGGTCGCGGACCGGCAGGTCGACCTGTCGGTCCGGTCGGCGGCCCTGGGCGGCCGTACGGTCAAGGTCCGCCTCCTCACCCCCGACGGCTGGAACCCGCACGACCGGCACCGGCACTGGCCGACCTTCTGGCTGCTGCACGGCTGCTGCGGCGACTACACCTCCTGGACCGCCAGGACCGACGTGGCCGACATCGACGGCCTGCGCGACGTGCTCGTCGTCATGCCCGAAGCCGGCTGGAACGGCTGGTACAGCGACTGGTGGAACCACGGCCGGGGCGGCGACCCCGCCTGGGAGACCTTCCACACCGTCGAGTTGCGGCACCTGCTGGAGCGCGACTGGGGCGCCGGCAGCAACCGTGTCGTCGCCGGCCTGTCCATGGGCGGCCAGGGCGCCCTGCTGTACGCCGCCCGGCATCCCGGCATGTTCAAGGCGACCGCCGCCTACTCCGGTTCGGCGCATCCGCTGCTGAACGACGAGTCGGTCGACCGCATCATGGGCTTCTTCGCCGGCCAGGGCAACGATCCGCTGCGCGTCTGGGGCGACCCGGTGGCACAGCGCGCCATCTGGCAGGCCCACGACCCGTTCCACCTGGCCCAGCGGCTCAAGTCGCTTCCCGTGTACCTGTCCTGCGGCGACGGCACCACCGGCCCGCTGGACCCGCCGGGCAGCACCAGCGCCCTCGAGGCCGACTTCAACCGGCAGAACCATGCGCTGGCCGCGGAGTTGGAGCGCGTCGGCGCCCGACACCTCACCACCCACTTCTACGGTCCGGGAACGCACACCTGGGCGTACTGGCAGCGCGAACTGCACGCGTCACTGCCGATGCTGCTCGGTGCCCTCGGGACCGACGGCTGACGCCCGTATCGGCACGGCTGCCTCCCGCCGCCCCGGGCCGCTGCGCGGCGGCGACGTCGAGCCCGCGGAGCCGGAAGCAGGGGCGGGTGTGCAGTTGTCCGAGGATCACCGCACGATCCGGGGCGACGGCGCCCGGCGAGGCGACCCGATCCGGTCTGCATCGAAAATGCGTGCGCACGTTGGGGCGGAGACCTGGCAGCATGGAGGCTGCACCGACGTGACTTTTCGCTGATCGAGAGGAACTCCATGGCGGACTGGCTGTACATTCTCGATCCGCGCAAGGACACGCTGGACGGGGAGCCGTCCGACAAGGAGACGATACGTCGACTGGCGGAAGAGGAACCGGAGCTGGAGCTCTGGCTCAGTCGTCGCAACCGTATGCGGCCGGGTGACCGTCTCTGGTTCTACTTCACCGGTCCGGAGGCGGCGGTCGCGGCGGTGGCCGAGGTCGACGAGGAGCCGCGGGAGGAGCCCGACGACCCCGATGTCCCCTATCTGGTCGCCGCGACCCTGTTGCCGGAGGCGACGAAGGCGCTGTACCGCGACCCGGTGGACCGTGCGGAATTGGACCTTGGGCAGGTGAGGTCAGTACAGAAGGTGAAGCCCGAGGCTCTGCCGGTGTTGCTGGCACGGGCGAACCTCTGACACTGCGGGAACGGTCTCTGCCGGGGTGGGTGAGCGCCCGGTGCGGCTGGTGACCGGCGGCCGTGTCACGGAACCTCGCGGCGGACCAGTGCCTTGGCAAAGGGCTCGCCGGTGCGCCGGGCGTAAGTCATCCGCTCCCGTACCTCGCGCAAGGTGCGCGGCCGGTAACCGGGTCCGCCGCAACAGCTCTTGTGGAAGCGGACACCTGCGTGCAGCAGGACCGACAGGGTCCGCCAGGCCGCCGTGTCGCGACGCGGCGGCGGGGCGAAGGCCGAGCCCACGTGGACGAGCGGCTCCGCGCAACGAGGGCAGAGCCGGTGCTGCCTGTCCCTGTCGTAGGGCTGCTTGTAGGAGGCCCGGCAGGGCAGGCAGACGTACGAGGTCTTCGCGTGGGCCATACCGGCAGCGTAGAGGGCCCGCCGGGCCGGCCGCGACGGGATTTGAGAGGGCCAGGCGAACCACGGCTCGACTGCCACGGTTCGGCGTTCACCGCAGCGGCCGTGAGACTCGCTCACCGCACGACGGCGAGCACGAGAGACGCACCGGCCAGAGCCAGGAAGCCGCCCGGAACGGCGAGGTTGTAGTACACGCGGGCGCGGAGGTGCGCGGTGACGGCACCGACGTAGAACAGGACGAGTCCCGTCGCGGCGGCGACACCGATGACGGGCACGCCCAGAAGCCCGAGGAGGAGACCGGCTGCTCCGGCACCCTTGAGCGAGGCGAGCCACGGGAGCCAGGTCTCCGGGACGCCCACCTCCGCCGAGTTGGCGAGGACGAACCCGGCCCTGAGGAAGTCCGCGACCGCGATCGCGGCGTTGGCCAGAATCGTGACGACGGTGATGATCGCGTAGGCGGTGAACATGTGACTCGTCCTCGGTCGTGTGTGTCGTTGGCCCGGCGCGCGTGCCCGGCACGCCCACCTCGACAAGCCTCTCCACAGCCTCGAACGGCGTCCAATACCTGCTTCTATAACCTGGCGGCATGGATGTGGACACGCGGCTGCTGCGCTACTTCGTCGCCGTGGCGGAGGAGGGAACCCTCGCCCGCGCCGCGGAACGCCTGTTCGTGTCCCAGCCAGCGCTCACCAAACAGATCAGGCAACTGGAGGCCCGGCTCGGCGTGCGCCTGTTCACGCGGTCCCGCACCGGCATGACCCTCACCGAACCCGGCCGGACCCTCGCGGAGCGGGTGCCCGCGCTGCTGGCCGACTGGGACCGGACCCTGAGGGAGACCAAGAGCACCGCCGACCGGGCGGCCCGCTTGCTGAGGGTCGGCTTCATGGCCAGTGCAGCCAACGAGGCGACCCCGGACATCATCGCGGAGTTCACCCGGCGCCGACCGGGCCGACGGGTGGAGATGCGGCAGGCCGCCTGGTCGAACCCGAGCGCCGGGCTCGCCGACGGGGACGTCGACGTCGCCCTGCTGCGGCTGCCCTTCCCCGGCCAGAGCGCACTGCGCACGGCGGTGTTGTTCACCGAGCCCCGCTGGGTCGCCCTCCCCGACGGGCACCCTCTCGCCGCGCGTGACGTGATCCCCTTCCGGGACCTGTGGGAGGAGCCGTTCGTGGCCGCGCCGGCATCGACCGGCTGGTGGCGGGACCACTGGCTGGCCGCCGACGAACGAGACGGCCATCCCGTCCGCATCGGCGCCGTGGCCGACCAGCCGGACGACTGGCTCAGCGCCATCGCCAACGGCTACGGCGTCGCGCTCGCCCCCGCGTCCGCCGCCCGCTTCTATGCCCGGCCCGGCGTCACCTACCGCCCCGTCCGCGGGGTCGGCCCCAGTCGGGTCGGCGTCGTCTGGGCGCCCGCCGCGGACGCCGATCCCGTCGTTCAGGACTTCGTCCAGTGCTGCCTGGACGTACTGCGGCCGGAGGAGGCAGCCACCTGATCACGGCCCCGTGTCGGATGCGCCGCTCTTCCGGCGACCTGCTCCACGGCCGCTGACGGCGGCGGCACTCACTCCGTTCCGCCGACGGTGGCCGGCCGTGCCACGCGGTGCCCGAGCGGGTCGGGTCGGGTTGTCAGAACGCCCACCGCGTATGGCTGTACACCCCGTTGTCGCGGCCGAAGCCGTACGCCGTGGCCGGGGCCACCGCGAACACCACGTCGTCACCCTTCCGGAACGCGTCGCCGATCCCGTGAAAGGCGCCCTCGGGTGAGGTGATGTGCGGCCCGTACTTCGCCTCGTACGCCGCGATCACCTCCTCCAGCAGCGCCGGGTCGGTGACCGGTTTCGCCTCGCCCTCGACCACCAGGTCGAGGCCCTCGGCGAGCGAGTTCCCGCCAGTGGTCAGCACGCAGTGCGCATCATGTGCGAGGTTCTTCGCCTTCTGCTCCTGGCGGCCGGTGGAGAAGTACAGCGCACCGTCGTGCCAGGCCGCGATCACGGGCGTGACGTGCAGCCTGCCGTCGGGCCGTACCGTGGACACCCAGAAGATCTCGGCTGCCTCCAGGTGCCGCTGGGCCTCGGCCCACTCGGTGGCGGTGACGTCCGCGGCACCCGGGCGGGGATTGAGCGCGGAGCTGTATCGGGGGTCGAGCTCGGTCGTGGGTTGCTGCGTGCGTCCCTGCATGGGCATGGCGGATCTCCTTACTCTCCTCCCTATATCGACGCCCCGCCCGCGCCGGAATCCTCGGCACGTCCGTTTGGAGCAGGCACCGGCCGACGGGGCAGCCGGAGCCGGCCGTCGAGGCCGTTGCCACATCACCCGGCCCGGTTCTCGTCCTCGCCGGACCGAGCACGCGGGCAAGAGCTGCCGGAGGGGTGGGAAGTCCCGGCCACGGACGTACGCGCACCATGCCGGTGCGGCGGGCACCGGCCGGATACCGATGCCCGCCGTCGGCCTTCACCGGTTCAGCTGTAGGGAATCACCAGCACGGACTTGTCCGTGCCCGTCTGCAGCTTCGAGGTGCCGTTGCCGATCGCGTGCCACACCTCGAGGCGTACGGTGCCGCCGGCGAGGTCGCGTGCTGTGCCCGTGGACGCCTTGAGACCGCGGGCCTGCGTGTACTCCTCCCATCCGGTGACCGGGTCGGTCGCGAAGTAGTTGTACGTCTCCGTCCGGTCGAAGGTGCCGTCGCCGGTGAAGTCGTAGCTGATCCGCGCCTGCTGGCCCAGCCCGACCGTGGTGCCCGCGTCCACCTGGAGCCGGAAGGCGGTCTGCGCGCCCGGGGTGAGCGTGCCGTTGACGCCGCGCACCTCGTAGACGAGGGGCTGGTACGGGGTGCCGTCGTGGTTGGCGCCGCCACCGGAGGCGATGGTGTCGCTGCCCGCCGTGCCGCCGGTCGCCGTGGTCAGGGTGCCGCCGCTGCGCAACTGGAAGGTGTTGCCGGTCGGCGGTTGCGGGTCGGGGTCCTGTGAACCGCTTCCGGTGCCGGTCGCGGTGGAACGGGCCGGCACGGAGAGGGTCTTGCCGTCGGAGAAGGTGACGGTGCGGGCCGTCGATCCGTGGTTGTGGGCCGCGTAGGTGCGGGTCGTGCCCTTGGTGAAGACGGCGGAGGTCGGGATGTCACCGGTGACGGTGGCGTCCGGGGCGCCGAGGGTGTCGAGGGTGTTGATCCAGTGGTAGGTGTGCGCCTTCGACTCGCCCTGTTCCGGGGTGTAGCCGGCGTGGCCCGCGTCCCATTTGGCCTTGGCCTCACCCGGGTCGGCGAGCGACTGGAACTCCCAGAGGATGTCGCGCCATTCGACGGCCGGGCCGCCGTTCTCCCGCTCCATCTCGGCGATGTTGCGCCGGATGGCGGCCTTCTCGCCGCCGAGGTGCAGCGATCCGCCGGTCACGGGCAGGACGTTGATGCCGTGGATCTCCTCGGGGTTGGCGGTCCACCAGGTGGAGTAGGCGGCGCCGCTGCCCCACACCATGCCGGCCGTGTCGTGACCGAAGGAGGACGGGAAGACCTGCTCGTCGGCGTCGAACCAGTACTGGGCGATCGACTCCGACTCGGTGGTCAGCAGGTACGTGCCGAGGTCACGCAGTGAGGTGTCCCCGGTGGCGGAGCCCCACAGGACGAGGGCCGCGCTGAGGTTGGTCGACTCGGAGGAGGACTCCTGGTTGTTGCCGGCGGCGAAACCCTGGTGACCGGAGGCCCAGCTGTGGCCCGCGTAGACGTCGAAACCGCGCAGGAAGGGGAAGGCGGTGTCGGTGCGGCTGGGGTTGGCGGCGTCCCGCACGAGGGCCTTGACCATGCCGCCCCAGGCGGAGTCGGCGGCCCATGCCGGGTCGTACTGGGCGACGATCGCCGCCGCGTAGACGTAGTAGCTGTAGTGGAAGTGGTGGTCGTTCAGCTCGGTGTCGCTGCCGTAGGAGGCGGGGTAGCCGGTGAGGGTCTTCCAGTTCTTGTCGTAGCTGAACTCGTTCGCGCCTCCCGCCGTGAACCAGTCCTGGAGCTTGCCCTTCATCAGGCCGAGCATCCGGTCGCGGGTGCCGGTCTCGCCGATCTGGTCGGCGACCGGGACGAGTTGGGCGAGGCGGCCGAGGGCCTTGCCGGTCCAGTAGGTGTCCGAGGCCCCGGAGAAGGGGTCGGAGGCGTTCACGACCTCGTTCAGGTAGCCGCGCAGTCTGGCGGTGTCCACGCCGTTCGACTTGGGCAGCGCGGGCAGTACCGCCGCCGCCTTCTGGCTCGTGGTGAAGGAGGCCGACTCGCGGACCTTCATGGTGCCGCGCGGTGAGACGTAGGTGTAGGAGGTGAGGGGGTCCTTGGTGTTCAGCCACTGGTGGCGGTAGAGCGCCTGGAGCGTGCCGCGCTCGGTGCCTTCCTTCGCCTCGGTGGTGAGCGTGTAGGTGGCGCCGACGGTGCCCCCGGAGTAGTTCCAGGTGACCTTGGAACCGGTGACGAAGCTGTAGGCGTACTTCTTGAACGTCGCCAGCGCGTCGGTGGACGGCAGCACGGCGACGGAGAAGTAGTCCTTGGAACCGAGCCCCGCGGTGACGGTGGAGCCGGCGACGTTCCAGTCGCTGCCGGTCGGCGCGAAGAGGGCGTAGTGGTGCCCGGCGACGGTGATGCCGAGGACGTTGCCCTGGTCGGCGAAGACGGCGGGCGAGCCGGCGGTGGTGATCTGGGCGTTGCCGCCGGAGCCCTGGGCGTAGACGAACGGGGAGCCGTGGCCGATGGTGGTGCGCAGGGTGCGGGCGCCGTCGGACCAATAGGGGGTGACCGTCCAGTCGGACCAGTCGTCGGCCTTGGTGTCGGGTGAGTTGAGGCCGGTCAGGCCGATGGTGAGGTCGCGCTTGTGGGCGTACTCGTACTGGCGGCCGTCACCGACGATCGCGGGGGTCGTCGGATAGCCGACGTCGAGCCCGCCGGCCGTGGCCTGGTAGGTGAGGGGGTGCCCGTACATGGGGGTCGAGTACGGGTTGTCGCCGTAGCGCTGGAAGGCGAGGGAGGACCACCAGTCGTTGGTGGGCACCGGCCGGTTCCGGGCGGCGTCGGTCACCTTGGGCGTGACCGGGGTTCCCGTGTTGGTGGTGGGGCCCGACGTGCCGGAGGGCCGGGTGTCGGAGTAACTGCCGGAGCCTACGGGGACGGTGGCCGCGGCCGCCGGGACGGCGGCCGGGCCCACGCCGACGGCGACGAGGGCCGAGGCCAGCAGCGCAATGGCTGCCGGTCTGGTGCGGGGGGCTGGCATGAAACACCTCGAGTCATGACAAGTGGGGAGTCCGAGAACGCTCTGAGAGCGCTCTCAGGTGGGCGGAACGTAAAGCCTCTGTAATGCACGTGTCAATGCCTTGAACACGGCAGATGGGGGCCGAGCCTTATGTCCGTCATGTCTTCGCGTCAGTCGCAGGGCTACGGAAAGAGCGGAAAAGGCCCATTCCCGCTCACCCGGCGTCCCGCTCGGCTGCCCCTATCGGGCATGGTCGCGGCCCGTTCGGTGCGGGAGGTCACCGCCTGACGGCACCGGCTCCCGCCCCTGGGCTACCTGCCGTCAGCCTCACAATCAGCACCGCCGCCGCTGGGTGGATCAGAGCGAGCGAGAACCCGGTGCCGCCGTCCACACGGGTGCCGTCATGACGGCAATGCACGGAGGGGAGTTCTCAGGCCGTGCCTTCGCCGTACGCGGCGGCGGTGTTCGGGACGGTCGGCGGCGGGCGTCGCGGCTGGTGCGGTGGTGGGTCGACCCGCTACGCGGGCAGCGCGGGGAACGCGACCACCGAGCCGTCCTCGTCGCGGGCGATCTCGATCGCCTGTTTCCAGCACGGTGACGTCGTGGTGCTCGACGGCAGCGCTACCGACGTCCCGTGCGGGCGGGCCGGTTCGAGTGTCGACAGGCGGACCAGGACACCTGCATTGCTCTCAAGCGCGACCAGCAGCGCTTCGACGAAGTGGAGTCGAGGTCCGGGCGTGTTCCACGGCTTGCAGGACGACGACCCGTCGCTTCAACGCAATGGTCAGGGCCGCGAGTTCGAGGTGGCACGGGAGAGGGGGCGATCGGATCGTCGGCCAGGGCGGCCAGCACACTGCGCGGTTCGGCCAGGCGCTCAGCCGTCATCGGTCCGTCTTCGGCCAGTGCGGGCACCCGGACGTCACCGGTGGCCAACGTCCACACCGGAACGGTTCCCTTGCGGTGGTCAGTCGTCGTCGCGCCCGGCAACGCTCACGGGCGGACGGACACATCGACCTCCGGCACCGGGCGGTCGAGGTCCGGGTCGCCGAACTCCGCGCGCAGCGCCCCGAACGCGGTCACCTTCTCCTCGCCGAAGCGGCGGACGTGGGCGGCGTACTCGTCGGGGGAGAGGAACACCGACGGACGGGACTTGGTGTGGAACTTGTCCGCGTACATCACCAGCCTCTCCTCGTGCGTCACCGCCAGGTAGTCGGCGGGAGGCAGGGGGAGGCCCTGGGCCAGGACGTCCTGCCGCGTGATGCCCACTCCCGTGTGATGGGAGCAGAACCGGCGCAACGGCTCGGGGAAGCCCTCCCGTTCGAGGATCTCGTGGCCGAGCAACCCGTGCCGGACGTAGTTCCCGTGGTCCAGCCGCCCGTCGTCACCGTAGAGGCGGTACACGCCGATGTCGTGGAGGAGGCAGCCGGCGCGGACCAGTTCGGCGTCGATGTCGAGACGCGAGGCCGAGATGAGCTGCTCGGCGATGCTCCAGACGATCTCGCAGTGCGTGTGGACGAGCGCGAACGCTTCGGCGGTGGGCGCGTACTTCTCGTGCAGGGCACGGATCTCTTCGGGTCCCGGAATCCTCACTCGAGGAGCGTAACAACCGCCGTTCCGCTCGCTCGATGGCGCACTCCTTCACGCTGAGCGGCTCGGAGCCGCAAGGCCGGGTTGCACAGCACTTCCACCTGCGAGACGCCCTTCGCGGTGCGCTTGACCCGCTTGAGCGCGATGCTGCGGCCGCGCCGTGCGTCGTTCAGGGGCGCGTCGGTGGAGTCGATCCGGCCGGTGGCCGTCCCGTCGAGCTCGACGCCCCGGAGGTCGACCCGGTCGCGGGGCGGCTCTGGGGTTCGTCACCGAGGCCGGCCGACCAGTACACCGCACGCGTGGCGTCGTGGGAGAACGCGGTCTGCCCGCCGGCGAAGTCGGTTGCCTGTTCGCTGGTGCAGCGGTCCTGCGACTTCTCGGTGTCGCGGGCCGGCACCGGCGCGTAGCCGCCGCGTTCCGGCGCCGAAGCTGCCGGGCGGCGAGAGGGAGCGCCTCCGCCTGGTGCTCGTCGGGGGCCGCGAGGCCGAACCGGGTGACCGCCCGGGCAGTCCTGCGGAGAGCCTTGATCCTGACTGTGCGGTTGGGTGACAGCGGTGAGGGGCGGGGCCGGCAGGCGAGGTCCGGTGACATCCCCGGGGGTCGATAACACGATCGGGTGATGTCCCGTGGAGTGGGCACCTGCCGGGCCCGCGGGCCGTTCGAGCAGATGACGGGAGTTCGCATCCCGTGGATCTCTCACTTGGATCTCATCAGCTGGTCTCGATCAGCACGGCAACGGGGGCACACATGAGTCTGACCTTCCACCGCAATCCCGACGGCACGACGACCGGGCGCAACGACGCCAACGGTTTCACGGTGACGCACGCCGACGAGGAAGAGGTGAAGCGGCAGTTGTACGAGGACGCCGGATGGGAGTACACGCCTCCGCCGCCTCCCGTGCCGCCCGGCCACCACCGCTTCTCGCTGGTGCACGACGAGTTCCGGACCGCCGGTTCGCGGACGAGCGGTATGCAGGGCTGCGGGCGAGCCCGCCGGAGGGGTGTGTACCGGTCGACTGGGGGCGGTTCGCCCTGACGTGCGAGCGGCCGGGCAGGACGCTCCTGGACGCGGTCGCCGGCACGGTCGCGGAGATCCGCCGCGAACACGCGGTGGTGATGAACAGCCTGGGTGTCGAGAAGCCCGATGAATGGTTCGACGCCGACAGCAAGGACGGGTACGCGGCGGAGATCGTCGCGCACCTGGTGCTGATGGCCGCCCACCGGGCCCGGCTGCTCGGATACGGACGCAAGGACGTGGTCCGGCTGCTCGATGCGGCGGGTGTCGAGTAACCGGTGGAGCACTTCGGCGGTTTCTGACGTCCCGGGGCCGGCTCAGGACAGGGCCGCAGGGCCCGGTACGAAATGGGGGTCCACCTGGGCCGCCAGGTCCTCACCCGTGCGCTCGTCCGCCCAGGCGCGGGCATTGCGGAGGTGGAACTCGACGGCGTGGCGGTGCAGGCGGGCCCAGTCGCGGTGCTGTGCGTCGACCGTCTCGCGCAGCACGTTCAGCGCGTGCCGGTTCTGCGGCTCCAAAGCGTCCGGCACGCGCGTCTCGGCCCGGCCCTGCTCCGCAGCGCGTACCCAGTCCGACTGCACCAGGTGGGTCAGCAGGTCGTCGCCCACCTGCTCCTTGAGGAAGAGCAGGTCGTCCTCGCCGGTCACCTTGTTGCCGACGACCGCGACACGGATGCCGAACTGCTCGGCGTGCTCGCGGTACTGGCGGTAGACCGAGACGCCCTTGCGGGTCGGTTCGGCGACCAGGAACGTCATGTCGAAACGGGTGAACAGGCCGGAGGCGAAGGCGTCCGCGCCGGCGGTCATGTCCACCACGACGTACTCGCCGGGGCCGTCGACGAGGTGGCCGAGGTACAGCTCCACCGCTCCGAGCTTGGAGTGGTAGCAGGCGACGCCCAGATCGCTCTCGTCGAACTCGCCCGTGACCATCAGCGGGACCCCGCCGACCCGGGTGACGTGCCGCGTGTGCAGGTCGTCGTCCCCGAGGAGGCGCAGCAGGCGGGAGCCGCGGCCGGGCGGCGTCGTCTTGATCATGGCATCGGGGGAGGTGATGCGGGGATTGGTGCCGCTCAGAAGGGCCTTGACGGCAGGGAGGGCCGGGCCCAGGGGAGGAGGCGTGGCGGGGGCGTCCTCGCCGGGCGCGAGGGCCTGCGCCAGGTGCTGGTTGATGTCGCCGTCGACGGCGAGGACGGGGGCGCCGGAGTGCGCCAGGTGACGGGCGAAGAGGGCCGACAGGGTCGTCTTGCCGCTACCGCCCTTGCCGACGAACGCGATCCTCACCGACACCCCACCTTTTTGAAAATGAATGTCATGTAGGTAGTTTTAGGGGTGTGATCGGCGACGCGTCAAATCATCCGCGTCGTGTCTCGTGAATCTCACCCCCGTGATCGACTTCGGAGGCTTAATGCATATGGTGTGCAAGTGCGTGACTACAGCATCAGGGCTGCGGGCCCGGCAGACCTCGACCGTGCGCGAGCCGTGATGCTCGACACCGTCTACCGCGACTTCGGCACCGGCTACGTGCCCCACTGGCACGGCGACATCATCGATCCGGCCGCCGCCTATCTTGCCTCGCCGCGCCACACCCTGCTCGTCGCACTCGACCCGGACGGCGGCGAAGTCGTCGCCACCGCCGCCCTCGACTCCCGTGGGCCCGCACATCCGCCGAACCCGCGCCCGCTCGCCGAGCGCTACCCCTCCGGCGACACCGCGCAGTTGCGGCGGGTCTATGTGCGGCCGGACCACCGCCGTCGGGGCCTGGCCCGGCGGATGGTCGGCGAACTGCTCGACTTCGCCGCCGCGGACGGCGGTTACCGGTCCGTGTACCTGCACACCGATGCGTCCGTGCCGGGGGCGGAGGCCTTCTGGCGGTCGCTCGGCAAGCTCGTGCACGACGAACGTGAGACCACGGACGGCGGAAGTGCCGTCCTCCACTTCGAGATCCCGATGGGACGGTGACCTGTGCGCCCGCTTCGCTCCCGGCTGTTCGCCGCCCTCGCGCTCACTCCGCTGCTGGCCGGCTGCTTCGCCTCACAAGGCGGCGAAGCGCAGGACGACGGTAACGGCGGGAACGGGTCGCGGCTGCGGGTCGCGCTCGCCTTCCCGCCCGCCGAGCGGCTCTCGCCCTACGGCGCCGACGCCACCCTCCTCAGCCGCCTCGGCGTCGCCGAGGGCCTGACCACCATGGACGCCAACGGTGCCGCCGCACCCGCCCTCGCCGCATCCTGGCGGCAGGTCGACGAGAAGACCTGGGTGTTCACGCTCCGGGACGCCGAGTTCCAGGACGGTACGGACGTCACCCCGTCCGCCGTCGTCAACGCGCTCACCCGCGCCACCCGCGCCGAACCCGCTCCCGCCGCCCTCTCCGGCGTCACGCTGACCGCCGAGGCCGACGGCGGGCAGGCCGTGAGGGTCCGCACCGCCGAGCCCGATCCCATCCTTCCGCTGCGCCTGTCCAGCCCCGCCCTCGCCGTGTTCTCCGGCAAGGCGTACGGCACGGGCGGCGACGGAGGCCGTGTCGATCCCGTCGGCACCGCCACCGGCCCCTTCGAACTCACCGAGGTCGACGGCGCCGCGTCCGCCACGCTCGACCGCTTCGACGCCTACTGGGGCGGACGCGCCCAGGCCTCCGGCATCGACGCCCGGTTCGTCGCCGACGGCACCGCCCGCGCCAACGCCCTGCGCACCGGCGAGGTCGACATCGCCGAAGCCGTCCCCGTCGCCCAGGCGGCCACCCTCGACGAGGACACCCGGCGCGACACCGCCACCACCCGCACCACCGCCCTGCTGCTCAACTCCTCCTCCGGACCCTTCAAGGACCCGGGCCTGCGCGCCGCAGCCCGCGCGGCCGTCGACACCTCCGCGCTCGCCGACGGCGTGTACGAGGGGTACGCCGACCCGGGCGCCGGTGTCTACGGGCCCGCCGTGACCTGGGCCGACGGCAAGCGCCGCAAACCGGCCGGCCGGGCGCAGGCCGAGCGCGCCAAGGACACCCCGATCACCCTGGCCACGTACGACAACCGGCCCGAACTTCCCGAAGTGGCCCAGGTGCTGAAGCAGCAGCTGGAGAAGGCCGGATTCGCGGTCCAGCTCGAGGTGCGGGAGTACTCGCGGCTGGAGAGCGACGCGCTGGAAGGGAAGTTCGACGCGTTCGTCCTCGCCCGGAACACCCTCGTCGACACCGGTGACCCCGTCGCCGTCCTCGCCGGCGACTACACCTGCGACGGCGGCTACAACATCGCCCAGCTCTGCGACAAGGACGTCGACCGGGCCGTCGCCGCCGCCCAGCGGACCGCCGACCCCGGGGAGCGGCAGGACGCGGCCATGGCCGCGGAGGCCGAGATACTCGGCACCGACGCCGTGGTGCCGCTGGTGCACCAGCGGATCATCACCGGCGTCGGCACCACGGTGCGGGGCGTCGTGCTCGACCCCTACGAGCGCGCCCTCGTCGGTACGGGAACGCGGCGCTGACCCGTGCGACCACACCTGGCCGCACTCCTGTGGCGCACCGCGCTCGCGGCCGGCCTCGTCTGCGGCATCGGCCTGCTGCCCTGGCTCACGCACACCGACCCGGCGCTGACCGTGCTCAAGGCCCGGTCGCCCGAGCGTGACCCCACGCCCGAGGTGCTCGCGGACATCCGCGACCAACTGGGCCTCGACTCCGGCCCGTCGGCCCTGCTGGCGCAGTGGCTCGGCGGACTGGCGCACGGGGACGCCGGACGGTCCTGGATCTCCGGCGGCGAGGTGATGCCCGCCGTACTGCGGGCCCTGGGCGCCTCACTGCTGCTGATGGCGGTGGCGCTGCTCGTCGCCGCCGTCGTCGCCGCGGCCGTCTGCGCCCGCACGCTCCACCTCGGGGCGCGGCGACGGCTCAAGGGACGGCGCGCCGGCGGGACGGGTTCCGCGGTGCTCGCCGCGCTGCCCGAGTTCCTCGTCGGGTCCGTGCTCGCCACCGTCGTAGGGGTGCAGTTGGGGTGGCTGCCGGCTCTCGGCTGGTACGGGCCGCAGTGGACCGTGCTGCCCGCGCTCGCCCTCGGTCTGCCGGCCGGTGCCGTGCTGGGACGGCTGCTCGACGACCTGCTGCCCGGCGCCTTCGGTGAGCAGTGGGCGCGGGCGGCCGCCGCACGGGGCCTGCCCGGCCGGCGGATCGCCCGGCAGGCGGTACGCCGTTGTCTGCCCGCCCTGCTGCCCAACCTCGGGTTGTTCGTCGTCGGACTGACCGGCGGTTCCGTCGCCGTGGAGCAGATCTTCGACATTCCGGGGATCGGCCGCACCACCCTGCAGGCCGCCCTCGCGCAGGACCTGCCGGTCCTCCAGGCCGGCACGCTCGCCCTCGTCCTGCTGGGGGCGGTCGCCACGGGCGCCTGCGGACTCGCCGCCCGGCTGCTCGTCGGGCCCGCCCTGCGGGACGGCGCGCTGCCGACGCTGCACGGGCCGGCCCGGTCGCGCCGCAGTGTGCAACCCTTCGTCCACGGCGCCGTCCTGGCCGCCGTCGTGGCGTTCGGGCTGCCCCGTGACCCGCTCGCGCTGAACACCGGTGAGCGGCTCCAGGCACCGTCCCCGGCACACCCGTTCGGCACGGACGCACTCGGACGGGACCTGCTCGCCAGGGTCGCGCACGGTGCCCTCGACACCTTGCTGCTCGCCCTCGCGATCAGCGCGGCGGCCCTGTGCGCCGGAGTGCTGCTCGGGCTGCTGCCCCGGCTGTCCGGGCCGCTCGTGGACACCGTGAACGCCGTGCCAGCGGCGCTCGCCGCGCTGCTCGTCACCGCCGTCGCGGGCAGCGGGACGACCACGCCCGCGCTCGCCGTGACCGCCGTGGCATGGGCGCCGCTCGCCGCCCACACCTCCGCACTGCTGGCGCAGGAACGCGCCACCCTGCACCTCACGGCCACCCGGAGTCTCGGCGCGAGCCGCCGGCACCTCCTGCGCCGCCACCTGCTGCCGGCCGTACTGCCGCCCGTCACCCGGCACGCCCTGCTGAGGCTGCCCGGCATCGCGCTCACCCTCGCCTCGCTCGGCTTCCTCGGGCTCGGCGCGCAGCCGCCGTCACCGGAGTGGGGCGCGCTGCTCGCCGAGAACCAGCCCTACGCCGAACGCGCACCCTGGACCGTGCTCGCCCCGGCGGCCGTCCTCGCCCTGCTCGGCGCGCTGGCGGTGACCGCGGCGGGCGGCGTGCGACGGCCGGGACGACAGCGCAGGAACCACGGGTCCGAGGCGCCGCCCGTCGCGCCTCCCGCCGCGCCCGCCAAGGAACTGGCGGAGACGAGGTGACCGCGCTGTCCACGGGATCCGGCAGGATGTCCCGCCGCCGCCCGCGGCTCTCGCCCCTGCTGCGGCTGCTGATCCTCACCCAACTCGCCTTCAACGTAGGGTTCTACGCCGTACTGCCGTTCCTGTCCGCACACCTGGGCGGGGCCATCGGCATGGCGGGCTGGCTGGTGGGGCTGGTACTGGGACTCAGGACGTTCAGTCAGCAGGGGCTGTTCGTGGTGGGCGGGGCGCTGGCCGACCGGTACGGCATCCGGCCGGTGGTGCTGGCCGGGTGTGCGCTGCGGATCGCCGGGTTCGTGTGGCTGGGGTACGCGGAGCGGACCTGGTCGGTGGTCTGCGCGGTACTGATGATCGGGTTCGCCGCGGCGCTGTTCTCACCGGCCGTCGAGTCGGAGGTGGCCCGGCAGGCGGTGGTGTGGGAGGAGACGGGCGGAGGACCGCGGACGCGGGTCCTGGCGCTGTTCACCGTGGCGGGGCAGGCGGGGGCGTTCGTCGGGCCGCTGCTGGGGGCGCTGCTGCTGGCGGTGGACTTCCGCACCGCCTGCCTGGTGGGCGCCGGGATCTTCGTGCTGGTGCTGGCCGGCCACGCCCGGCTGCTGCCGCAGCGCATACCGGGCCGCGACCGGACACGGGCCCGGGGCGGGCTGCGGCTGCTGCTGCGCAACCGGCCCTTCCTGGCGCTGTGCTGCGCCTACGGCGCCCAACTGCTCGCCTACAACCAGCTGTACCTCGCCCTGCCGGCGGAGGTGGAGCGCGCGACCGGCTCCCAGACGGCGCTGGCCTGGCTGTTCGCACTGTCCTCGCTGCTGGTGGTGACCGCCCAACTGCCCGTCACCCGCTGGGCCGGGAAGCGACTGGCGATGCGCCGCTCCATGGCGGCGGGACTGCTGATCGTGGCGGCCGGGTTCGCGGTGGTGGCGGTGGCGCGTCCCGCCGGGTGGACGGGGACGGCCGGGCTGGCGCCGGCGGCTTGCTTCGTCGTGCTGCTCACCCTCGGCCAGATGCTCGTCGTGCCCGTGGCCCGCGCCTGGGTCCCCGACCTCGCCGAGGAGGGCCGACTGGGCCTCTACACCGGCGCGTTGTCGTCGGTGTCCGGCCTGATCGTGCTGCTCGGCAGCTCTGCCACCGGCAGCCTGCTGGAGGCAGGACTCCCGCCGGCGGCGCCGTGGCTCGTCCTGGCAGCGGTGACCGCGGCGACGGCAGCACTGCTGCCGCGCAGGCCGTGACAGCAGTCCTCCGCCCACCCGGCCGACGGGACACGCCCCCGCCGCCGGGCGGCCCCTTCTCACCCGGCGACCAACTCCCGCCGCTCCCGCTCTTCCTGCGCCTGACGTCCCGCCGGGACCGCCGTCGCCCGCGACGCCCGGCACAGCCACAGCACGTCCCGGCCGAACGACCACACCAGCAGCGCCAACGCCAGCAGCACCACCCCGACGTTGACCGTGTGCGGCAGCAGGGCCGCGCCGGCCAGCAGCAACAGCACCCCCTGCAGCGCGGCCACCGTCTTGCGGGCCGTGCTCGGCGGGAGCGGGGCGGTCAGCCAGGGCCAGACCCGCGCCGCCGCGACGAACACGTACCGCATCCCGCCGATCAGCAGCACCCAAGGGCCCATCGCCGTCGACACGTACACGCTCAGCACCAGGATCAGGAAGGCGTCCACCTCCATGTCGAAGCGGGCGCCCAGCGGGGTCGCCGTACCGGTCCTGCGCGCCACCTTGCCGTCCACGCCGTCGAGGACGAGGGCCACCGCGGTGAGACCGACGAACAGCGAGACCGGCGGCGAGCCGTGGAACGAGTCGGCGACCAGTGCGGTCACCCCGCCGACGAGGGTGGCGCGGCCGAGGGTGACCCGGTTCGCGGCACCGAAGGAACGCAGCCGGGACCGGTGCAGGGCCCGGGAGAGCACCGCCCAGGTGGCGATCGCGAACGCCAGCCCGGTCAGCCAGCCGGCCGGGCCCATGCCGATCGCCGTGCCGAGCAGCGCGAGCAACAGGATCTGCACGCCCGCTCCCACGGCGGTCTCCTGCTGTACGGGCCTCGCGTCGTACGTGTTGTTCAGGGCCACCGAACACCCTCCGGCCGTGTGACAGAGTCGATCAACGCCGCTACCTTGTGCGCGGCCTGTGCACCACTCGGTACGCGTGCAGCTTCCCGATCGTTCAGGAGGATCCCGATGAACCGCACCGCCCGCGCGTTCTGGCTCGACTCACCTGGCCGAGGCGGAATCCGCGAGGTCGACCTGCCCGTACCCGGTCCCGACGAGGTGGTGGTGCGCACGCTCTACTCCGGGGTGAGCCGGGGCACCGAGACGCTCGTCTTCCGCGGCGGCGTGCCCGAGAGCCAGCACACGGCGATGCGCGCCCCGTTCCAGGAAGGCGACTTCCCGGGACCGGTGAAGTACGGCTACCTGAACGTCGGCGTGGTGGAGGAGGGGCCCGCGGCACTCACCGGCCGTACGGTGTTCTGCCTCTACCCGCACCAGACGCGGTACGTCGTCCCGGCGAGCGCCGTCACTCCCGTGCCCGACGGTGTGCCCGTGGGCCGGGCCGTGCTGGCCGGCACCGTCGAGACCGCCGTCAACGCCCTGTGGGACGCGGCGCCGCTGGTCGGTGACCGGATCGCCGTGGTCGGCGGCGGCATGGTCGGCTGCTCGGTCGCGGCACTGCTGGCCCGCTTCCCGGGCGTACGGATCCAGCTGGTCGACGCGGATCCCGCCCGGGCGAGGACCGCCGAGGCCCTCGGGGTCGGCTTCGCGCTGCCCGGTGACGCCCTCGGGGCGTGCGACCTGGTCGTCCACGCCAGCGCCACCGAGGAAGGGCTCGCCACGGCCCTGGAACTGCTCCGCGCGGAGGGCACCGTCGTCGAACTCAGCTGGTACGGCGACCGGAAGGTGAGCCTCCCGCTGGGCGAGGCCTTCCACTCACGGCGGCTGGTCATCCGCGGCAGCCAGGTCGGCACGGTCTCCCCGGCGCGCGCCCACCGCGGTTACGCCGACCGGCTCGCCCTCGCCCTCGACCTGCTCGCCGACCCCGCGCTCGACGCCCTCGTCACCGGCGAGTCCCCCTTCGAGGAACTGCCCGAGGTCATGCCCCGGCTCGCCTCCGGCGAGACGCCCGCGCTGTGCCACCGCATCCGCTACGGCGACCCGCACCGCACCGACGCGCGCCCCTGACCTGAGGGGAGACACGACGAGACGTACCTGACCTGAGGGAAGACGCGGCAAGACGTAGCGGACGCTGAACACGGGAAGACAGTCAGCCGTACTACACGGCATCCCCGGCGAAGATCGGCCGGGGAACAGACGCGCCGCACCTGGAGGGTCGTCCGTTGTTCAGCATCACCGTCCGCGATCACATCATGATCGCCCACAGCTTCCACGGCGAGGTCTTCGGGCCGGCCCAGCGCCTGCACGGGGCCACGTTCCTCGTGGACGCCACCTTCCGGCGCGAGCAGCTGGACGAGGACAACATCGTCGTCGACATCGGCCTGGCGACCCAGGAACTCGGCGCTGTCGTCGGCGCGTTGAACTACCGCAACCTCGACAACGAACCCGACTTCGCGGGGGTCAACACCTCCACCGAGTACCTGGCGAAGGTCATCGCCGACCGGCTCGCCGAACGCATCCACAAGGGCGCGCTCGGCGAGGGCGCCAAGGGCATCGCGGGAATCACCGTCACGCTGCACGAGTCGCACATCGCCTGGGCGAGTTACGAGCGTGCGCTGTGACCGAAACCCACAGCCACACCGAGACCGACGCCTACACCGGCACCGGCACCGGAGCGGTCACCGGTCGGTCCGGGGCCGCCCGTCTGAGCTACGTTCCCCAGCAGATGTCGCTGCCGAGGAACGGCGGCATCATCCCGATGTCCCTGCGCTCCGTGCACTTCGTGATGCCGGGCGCTGTCGACGACCCGTCCGCGCCGAGCGGCGGCAACGCCTACGACCGGCGTCTGTGCCTGGACCTGCCCGGCTTCGGCTGGCAGGTGCACCGGCACCCCGTGCCCGGCGCCTGGCCGCGCCCGGACACCGGTGCCCGGACGGAACTCGCCCGCACTCTGCGCGAACTGCCCGACGGCGCGGCCGTCCTGCTGGACGGGCTGGTCGCCTGCGGGGTTCCCGACATCGTCGTCCCGGAGGCGGCACGGCTGCGCATGGCCGTCCTCGTCCACCTTCCCCTCGGTGACGAGACCGGGCTGGACCCCGCCGTCGCCACGGAACTCGACGCCCGGGAGCGCGCGGTGCTGCGGGCGGTCCCGGCGGTCGTCGCCACCAGCGACTGGGCGGCCCGCCGCCTCGTCGCCCACCACGGGCTGGCCCCCGAACGCGTCCACGCCGCCGCACCCGGCGCCGACATCGCGCCCCTCGCGCCCGGCACCGACGGAGTGTCCCGACTGTTGTGCGTGGCCGCCGTGACACCGCGCAAGGGACAGCACCGCCTCGTGGAGGCACTCGCCTCGGTGGCCGACCTGCCGTGGAGCTGCGCCCTGGTCGGCAGCCTCGGCCAGGATCCCGGGTACGTCGCCCGCCTGCGGGACCTGATCCGCGACCACGGTCTGCGGGACCGGCTGGAGCTCGCCGGTCCGCGGACCGGCGCCGCACTCGACGCCCACTTCGCCGGCGCGGACCTGATGGTGCTCACGTCGTACGCGGAGACGTACGGCATGGTGGTCACCGAGGCACTGGCACGCGGCATCCCGGTGCTGGCGACCGATGTCGGCGGGCTGCCCGAGGCGGTCGGCCGGGCACCCGACGGCGGGGTGCCGGGCATCCTCGTCCCACCGGACGACCCCGCCGCGATCGCCGCCGGACTGCGCCGCTGGTTCGGCGAGGCGGACGAGCGGCGGCGGTTGAAGGCGGCGGCGCGCGGGCGGCGCGCCGCGCTCAGCGGCTGGGCGAGCACCGCACAGGGCCTGGCGGCGGTACTGCGCGGACTGTCCACCGAACCCCGGAGGGCCGCATGACCGAACCGGCGACCACCCGTCACGACGCGACCGCCCCGGAGCGGCCCGTAACACGGGACGCCACGGGCGGCCCGGCACCCGGCCCGCGCGACGCGGCGCATGCGGTATCCGGCCCGCGCGACGCGGCGCATGCGGTATCCGGTCGGCGGGACGCGGCGGGTGCAGTACCCGGTCCGCGGGACGGGACGGACCCGGGCCGTCCCGCGGACCCGCCCCGTACGACGGGCAGCGACAGGTCCGTCGTCCCCGGGGCCGGGCCCGTGTCGAGGCCGGGCGAGCGGGCGACACTGCGGCTGCGGGAGACCGGTGCCGACGAACCGCCCCGCTACGCGCCCGAATGGCTCCGGCTGCGTGAGCCGGCCGACGCCACCGCCCGCTCCCGTGGCCTGCTCGACCCGCTGCGCGCCCGGCTCGTCCGGACGCCTCGGCGGGCGGACGGCCTGGTCGTCCACGACATCGGCTGCGGCACCGGCTCCATGGGCCGCTGGCTCGCCCCCCGTCTGGTCGGCGCCCAGCACTGGGTCCTGCACGACCGCGACCCCTACCTGCTCCACTTCGCCGCGGCCGCCTCCCCGCGCTCCGCCGCCGACGGCAGCCGGGTGACCGCCGAGACCCGGCGCGGTGACATCGCCCGGCTCACCGCGGACGCACTCGCCGGTGCCTCGCTGGTCACCGCCTCCGCGCTGCTCGACGTCCTCACCCGCGAGGAGATCGGCACCCTCGTCGCCGCCTGCGCGGGAGCCGGCTGCCCCGCCCTGCTGACGCTCTCCGTCGCCGGACGCGTCGAACTGACCGAACCGCACCCGATGGACGCGGAGATCACCGAGGCGTTCAACGCGCACCAGCGTCGCGGCGGCCTGCTCGGACCGGACGCGGTCACGGCCGCGGCGGAGGCCTTCGCCGAACACGGCGCCACCGTACGGCTGGAACCGAGCCCCTGGCGGCTCGGACCCGGACAGGCCGCGCTGACCGAGCAGTGGCTGCGCGGGTGGGTCGGCGCGGCGGTGGAGGAGCGGCCGGACCTCGCCGAGCGGGCCGACGCCTATCTGGCCGAGCGGCTGGCCGCCTGCGCGGCGGGGGAGTTGCGGGTCGTCGTGCACCACCACGACCTGCTCGCCCTGTGCGCGCCGGTGGACGGTGGCGCATGAAGGTCCCGGGCCGGTTGAACTCCCGAGCCCTGCGCACCCGTCTGGGCACTCTCGCCGGTGTCGCCATCCTGGCGGTGCTGTGCTGGCGGCTGGGCACGGGCGTCCTGCTCGACGGGCTGCGCCGTATCGACGGGCCGACGCTGCTCGCGGCGCTGGGGATCGGGCTGGTGACCACCGGGTTCAGCGCCTGGCGCTGGGCACTGGTGGCCCGGGGGCTCGGGATCCGGCTGCCGCTCGGGCCGGCCGTCGCCGACTACTACCGTGCCCTGTTCCTCAACGCCGCCCTGCCCGGCGGTGTCCTCGGCGACGTCCACCGGGCCGTGCGGCACGGGCGGAGCACCGGTGACCTGGGGCGCGGGGTGCGGGCGGTGGTCCTGGAGCGGACGGCGGGGCAGCTCGCGCTGTTCGCCACCGGAGGTGTGGTGCTGCTGACCATGCCGTCTCCGGTGCTCGACGAGGCCCGGCAGGTGGCCGCGCCGGCCGGGCTGGCCCTGCTCGGTGCCGGCGCGGTGGTGCTCGCGCTGCGGATGAACCGGGCGCCGTCGGGCCCGGGGAGGGGACGCGGGCGCCGGTGGGGACGGCTGCTCACCGAGGCACGTCAGGGGTTGTTCTCGCGCCGGAACGCGCCGGGGGTCGTGGTGTCCTCCGTGGTCGTTCTCGGCGGATACGTCGTGATGTTCGTGCTCGCCGCACAGGTCGCCGGGGCCGGCGCCTCGGTGCGGGAGGTGGTGCCGCTCGCCGTGCTGGCGCTGCTCGCCATGGGGCTGCCGTTGAACGTCGGCGGGTGGGGGCCCCGGGAAGGGGTTGCCGCCTGGGCGTTCGGGGCGGCGGGGCTCGGGCCGGGGCGAGGGCTGACGGTTGCCGTCGTCTACGGGGTGCTCAGTCTGGTGGCGAGCCTGCCGGGCGCGGTGGTCCTGGTCGTCCGTTGGCGGCAAGGCCTGCGTGAGGCAGCCGGGGACGGGAGCGCGGGTGGAGGAGGCGGTGACCATGCCGGTGCGAGGAGCCCTGCACCGGACGGGTCGAAAAGCCACCCGCCGGGCGGGCCACCGGGTCGACCTCAGGCGTCCGACTTTCCGGAACCCCGTGCATCAGGTGAACCAGATGAATCGGGTTCATCCGGTTGCCGGGAGTCCGTCGAGGTCAGCAGCGAGACATACGCGCCGAAGGATTCCGTCAGGCTCGTCAGCAGTTCCTTGCCCTTTTCCGGCGAGGCCAGGGAAGGGCGGCCGATGACACCGGAATCGGTGTAGGCGGACATTCCGGCGGTGAGGAGATGGCGCCGGTCGTCCGCGACGTGATCGGAGGTCTCATAACCGGCCCTCAGCAATTCGGGATGCGTGTGCAGAAGGACGGAGGTCTCGATTTCCCCGGCGTGCATGTCGGTGAGCAGCGAGGTGACCACACCGGCCCGTACCCGCGCCGTCTCCCAGTCCTCCGGGGCCGGGAAGAGGGCCATCCGTTCACCGCGGGCGGAGGACTCCTGAACGACGTTGCCCAGTACGTAGTTTCCGCCGTGCCCGTTGACCAGCACCAAAGCCTCCACGCCCGACCGGCGCAGCGAGTCGGCTATGTCCCGGACCACCGCGTGCAGGGTGACGGAGGACAGGGAGACGGTGCCCGGCCAGGCCGCGTGCTCGTGCGAGCAGGAGATCGTCACCGGAGGGAGGAGGTGCACCGGGTAGGCGTCCGCTATCTCCCGGGCGATCGCACAGGCGACCAGCGTATCGGTCGCCAGCGGAAGGAACGGGCCGTGCTGCTCGAAACTCCCGACGGGAAGCACCGCGATCTGCCGTGAGACGCCGGCGCCCCGATTCCGTACATCCTCCGTAGTGTCCGCCGGCAACAGACCGTGCACCGGGCCGTATGCCGCCGACCGATTGTGTGAACCACCCATGTCTTCACGGCCTTTCGTCTCTGCTTAGGAACGCGAGAATCATGACAGAAAAAGTAGGCGTACTCGGCAAGAAGCCCGCCCGGCGGACCGGCGTGGAACGCGTCGTCAATGCGCCGCTGCCCACCGTGTACGGGACGTTCCAGGCGGTCGGCTATCTCGACCACGACCGGGGCGAGGAGCAAGTCGCCCTGGTGTACGGGGATCCGGGCGCCGAGGACGTGCTGACCCGGCTGCACTCGGAGTGCCTCACCGGGGACGCCTTCGGCTCACGGCACTGCGAGTGCGGCGAGCAGTTGGCGTCGGCGCTGCGCGCGGTGGTCGCCGAAGGCGCGGGCGTGGTCGTGTACTTGAGGGGCCACGAGGGCCGCGGCATCGGCCTGCTCGCGAAACTGCACGCGATGGCCCTGCAGGCGGAAGGACTGGACACCGTCGAGGCCAACCTGGCGCTCGGACTTCCCGTGGACGCCCGCGACTACGCCGTGGCCGTGGGCATCCTGCGGGACCTCGGCGTACGGTCGGTGCGGCTGATGTCCAACAACCCGCGCAAACGGGACGCGTTGGTGCAGCACGGCATCCAGGTCACCGAACAGGTGCCGCTGCTCATCCCGCCGTGCGAGAACAACATCACCTATCTGCGCACCAAGCGGGAGCGCCTCGACCACCACCTGCCGCACCTGGACGCGGTGGCGCACCTGTCCTGACGCCCGTCAGCCCGTCACCGCCTCGTGCACCAGCCGTTTGAGGTCACGGAAGACGGTGTGGGAGGACCGGGGCCGCACCTGTGTGTAGAACTGCACGGTCAGGTCGCGGCCCGGGTCGACCCAGAACGTGGTCGTGGCGACGCCGCTCCAGCCGTAACTGCCCCGTGCGGAGGGGTCCCGGGTGCGGGACGGGTCGATGACGACCGAGACGCCGAGTCCGAAGCCGACCCCGTCGTTGCCGGGTTCGTCGTGCGCGGGCCGGCTGCCGAAGGCACGCAGATCGGCGTTGCCCGGCAGGTGGTTGCGGGTCATCAGGTCCACGGTCCCCGGGGCGAGCAGCCGGACGCCGTCGAGTTCGCCGCGCCGGCGCAGCATCTCCATGAACCGGTGCATGTCGTGCGCGGAGGCCACCATGCCGCCGCTGCCGGACAGGAAGCGGGGCCGCCCCCGCAGCGGCAGTCCCGCGATCGGCTCGAGGCCGCCGCCGTCGGACTGCCCGTACAGCTCGGCGAGCCGCTCCGCCTGCTCGTCGGTGACCCGGAACCCGGCGTCGGTCATGCCGAGCGGACGGAAGACCCGCTCGGCGAGGTACGTGTCGAGCGGCTGCCCGGACACCACCTCGATGATCCGCCCCAGCACGTTGGAGGCGACCGAGTAGTTCCACTGGGTGCCCGGGTCGAACTGCAACGGCAGACTCGCGTACACCTCCGTGGTCCGGGCGAGATCCGAACCCGGCAGCACCGACGACTCCAGCCCGGCCGCCCGGTACAGCGCGTCCACCGGATGGGCGTGGTAGAAGGCGAACGTCAGGCCCGCCGTGTGCGTCATCAGATGCCGTACGAGCAGCGGCCCGGAGGCCGGACGGGTGCGCACCTCGTCGCCGGAGCCGCTCTCGTACACCCGGGGCTCCGCGAACTCCGGCAGATGACGGCCCACCGGATCGTCCAGCGACAGCCGGCCCTCCTCCACCAGCATCAGCGCGCCCACCGCCGTCACCGGCTTGGTCATGGAGTAGATCCGCCACAGCGTGTCGCTCTCCACGGGCAGCCCGGCCGCCACGTCCCGCGCCCCGTACGCCGTGAGGTGCGCGACCCGGCCGCCCCGGGCGACCGCCACGAGGAACCCGGGCAGCTGCCCCTCGTCGACCCGGCGGGCGAAGTGCCGGTCCAGACGCTCCAGCGCCCCCGCGTCCAGCCCGGCCTCCCCGGGACCGGTCTCCTGCCGCAGCACTGCCATCGCTCTCCTTGGATCACGTGTTCGTCCAGGTGAGTCCGGCATACCCCGCCAGGGCCGCCTCAGACCTCGTCACCGGGCGGGTGCCGGGAACGCCCGGCCGCGACGCGTTGTTGACCGTGTCATGACTCAGGACGCCGCACAGGACGCACTGCTCCGTCTGCTCTCCGAGGAGAGGGGAGGAGTGCTCGTCACGCTGAAACGCGACGGACGGCCCCAGCTGTCGAACGTCATGCACGTCTACTACCCGGACGAGCGGATCATCCGTGTCTCGCTCACGGACGACCGGGCCAAGACCCGCAACCTGAGGCGCGACCCCCGGGCCTCCTACCACGTCACCACCCGGGACCGCTGGGCCTACACGGTCGCCGAGGGCACCGCCGACCTGTCGCCCGTCGCCGGGGACCCGCACGACGGGACGGTGGAGGAACTGGTCCGGCTGTACCGCGACCTCCGCGGCGAGCACCCCGACTGGGACGACTACCGCGCCGCCATGGTCCGCGACCGCCGGCTGGTGCTGCGGCTCCGGGTGGAACGGGCGTACGGCATCCCGCGGGGCGCCGGGGCGTAGCGGGCCCCGGCGCCGGCCGCGGGTCAGGCGCCGACGTACTGCGCGAGATGCTCGCCCGTGAGGGTCGAGCGGGCCGCCACGAGATCGGCGGGAGTGCCCTCGAAGACGATGCGGCCGCCGTCGTGGCCGGCTCCGGGACCGAGGTCGATGATCCAGTCGGCGTGCGCCATCACGGCCTGGTGGTGCTCGATGACGATGACCGACTTGCCGGAGTCGACCAGCCGGTCCAGCAGCCCGAGCAGCTGCTCCACATCGGCGAGGTGGAGGCCGGTGGTCGGCTCGTCCAGCACGTAGACGCCGCCCTTGTCGCCCATGTGGGTGGCCAGCTTCAGGCGCTGCCGCTCGCCGCCGGACAGCGTGGTGAGCGGCTGGCCGAGGGTGAGGTAGCCGAGGCCGACGTCGCTGAGCCGCTGGAGGATGCGGTGCGCGGCGGGGGTGCGCGCGTCGCCGGTGCCGAAGAACTCCTCGGCGTCCGTCACCGGCATCGCGAGGACCTCGCTGATGTCGCGCCCGCCGAGCCGGTACTCCAGCACCGACGGCTGGAACCGCTTGCCCTCGCAGTCCTCGCAGGTGGTGGAGACGCCGGCCATCATCCCGAGGTCGGTGTAGAGGACACCGGCGCCGTTGCAGGTGGGGCAGGCGCCCTCGGAGTTGGCGCTGAACAGCGCCGGTTTCACACCGTTGGCCTTGGCGAACGCCTTGCGGATCGGGTCGAGCAGCCCGGTGTACGTCGCCGGGTTGCTGCGCCGGGAGCCGCGGATCGGCGTCTGGTCGACCGCGACCACCCCTTCGTCGGCCGGGATCGACCCGTGCACCAGCGAGCTCTTGCCGGAGCCGGCGACACCGGTGACGACGGTGAGCACGCCGAGCGGGATGTCGACGTCGACGCCCTGGAGGTTGTTCGCCGTCGCGCCGCGGATCGGCAGCTTGCCGGTGG
Organism: Streptomyces calvus; assembly: GCF_006782915.1. Classification (GTDB taxonomy): domain Bacteria; phylum Actinomycetota; class Actinomycetes; order Streptomycetales; family Streptomycetaceae; genus Streptomyces; species Streptomyces calvus. Next base: position 171,403 of record NZ_VCNP01000009.1, on the reverse strand, counting down.
GTTCGCGCACCGTGTCCTTGAGCGAGGCCCGGTCGTCCAGATGGCGCCCGGTGACGGTGTCACTGGCCCGCAGACCCTCCACGGTGCCCTCGAAGCAGACGGTGCCGCCCGCCGCGCCGGCGCCGGGACCGAGGTCGACGACATGGTCGGCGATCGCGATCGCCTCCGGCTTGTGCTCCACGACCAGCACCGTGTTGCCCTTGTCGCGCAGGCGCAGCAGCAGGTTGTTCATCCGCTGGATGTCGTGCGGGTGCAGACCGATCGTGGGCTCGTCGAAGACGTAGGTGACGTCGGTGAGCGAGGAGCCGAGATGGCGGATCATCTTGACGCGCTGCGCCTCACCGCCCGACAGGGTGCCCGACGCGCGGTCCAGCGACAGATAGCCGAGGCCGATCTCCACGAACGAGTCGAGGGTGTGCTGGAGTGCGGTGAGCAGCGGCGCCACCGACGGCTCGTCGAGTCCGCGGACCCACTCCGCCAGGTCCCTGATCTCCATCGCGCAGGCGTCGGCGATGCTGATCTCCTTGATCTTCGAGGAGCGGGCACCCTCGGTGAGCCGAGTGCCGTCGCACTCGGGGCAGGTGGTGAAGGTGACCGCCCGGTCCACGAACGCCCGGATGTGCGGCTGCATCGCCTCCCGGTCCTTGGAGAGCATCGACTTCTGCAGCTTGGGGATCAGGCCCTCGTAGGTGAGGTTGATGCCGTTGATCTTCACCTTGGTCGGCTCGCGGTACAGGAAGTCGTGCCGCTCCTTCTTGGTGTACTCGCGGATCGGCTTGTCCGGGTCGAAGAAGCCCGACTCGGCGATGACCCGCACCACCCAGCCGCCCCCGGTGTAGGTGGGGATGGTGAACGGGTCCTCGGAGAGCGACTTGGAGTCGTCGTAGAGCTGGGTGAGGTCGATGTCGGAGACCGTGCCCCGGCCCTCGCAGTGCGTGCACATGCCGCCGGTGCGGCTGAAGGACACCTTCTCGGTCTTGGTCTTCTCGGCGCCGCGGTCGACGGTGAACCCGCCGCTCGCCTGCACGGAGGCGACGTTGAAGGAGAACGCGCCGGGCGGGCCGAAGTACGGCTTGCCGAGCCGGCTGAACAGGATGCGCAGCATCGCGTTGGCGTCGGTGGCGGTGCCGACCGTGGAGCGCGGGTCGGACCCCATCCGCTGCTGGTCCACGGTGATCGCGGTGGTCAGCCCGTCCAGGACGTCGACGTCGGGCCGCGCCAGCGTCGGCATGAACCCCTGCAGGAAGGCGCTGTACGTCTCGTTGATCATCCGCTGCGACTCGGCGGCGATCGTGTCGAACACGAGCGAGCTCTTGCCCGAGCCGGACACACCGGTGAAGACGGTCAGCCGCCGCTTGGGAAGTTCGACGCTGACGTCCTTGAGGTTGTTCTCCCGCGCGCCGTGCACGCGGATCAGGTCGTGGCTGTCGGCGGCGTGCGGCTCGGCCGGCCCCTGGTCCGCCCTCGTGGCCCTGCTCATCGTTCTCCATCCGTCGGGCGGGGCCCGCCGTCACGGCCCCCGCCGGCGTTCCCCGGCTCGGTACGACCGGCCGCGACGGGTGCGTGCGGCTGCGGGTCGTAGGTCATGGTCACGGTCGCGGCCACGGCCCGCCGTCCGTCCGACGGGGTCCGGCCGCGGTGCCGCGCCAAGGCTAGGCTAGGCGCGCCGCGGCCACCTGCGCTTCTCGATTCCTGACCGGTCCCGGCCCCGGTCCCGGTTCCTGACCGCTCCCGGTGCCGATTCCCGACGGGTCCCGGTCCGGATTCCCGGCCGGTCTCGGTCCCGATTCCCGACCGGTCCCGGTCCCGATTGACGGCCGGCCACGATCTCCATCCGATGCCGGACGGCCTCGATCGCGCTCCCCGACCGGTAGTGGTTCCGATCTCTGACCGGTCCCGGTCCCGGTCCCGACCGGTCCCGGTCCCGTTTCCTTGGCCCGTCCCCATCCCCGACCGGTCCCGGCCCCGATCCCTGATCGGTCCGGGGCTCGCTTCGGGACCGGCCCGGGACGTGTGCGGCCGCCGCACGTTTCCGTGCGCGGCCGCAGCGCGTCGCTCCTGCTCGTCAGCAGGTGCGGCAGGTCAGAGGGGCCAACGGTCAGGCCGTCACCTTCGCCGGCCGTTCCGTCCCCGAGCCGGGCACGCGCTCGCCGAGCCGTTCCGTGGCGGTGCGGTGGGTCTCCCGGGCGGTGAGCGCCGCGAGTACCGGCGGCACGCACAGGGCGGCCGTGAACAGCGACACCGCGAACCAGTCGTCGCCGTCCGGGCCGGCGATCTGCGCGGCGAACGTGACCGCGAAGCCGGCCACCGCGAAACCGATCTGGGTGCCGATCGCCACGCCCGACAGCCGGACCCGGGTCGGGAACATCTCCCCGTAGAAGGACGGCCACACACCGTTCGCGGCGCTGTAGACGACACCGAAGGCGAGGACACCGAGGACCAGCGTCAGCGGATAACTGCCCGTGGAGATCGCCCACAGGAACAGGAACATCGCCACCGCGCTGCCGGCCGCGCCGACCAGGAACACCGGACGGCGGCCCACCCGGTCGGAGAGCGCCGCCCACAACGGGATCGCGGCCAGCGCGACGACATTGGCCAGGGCGCCCACCCACAGCATCGACGAGCGGGACATGCCCACCGAGTCACCGGTGGCGTACGCCAGCGCCCACACCGTGAAGATCGTGCTGACGGAGGCGATCAGCGCACCCGCGACCACGCGCAGGACGTCCGCCCAGTGCTCGCGCACCAGCACCACCAGCGGCAGCTTCACCACACCCTCGGTGGCGGTCTGCTGCTCGAACGCCGGTGTCTCGTCCAGCCGGCGCCGGATCACCCAGCCCACGACGGCGACCGCGACGCTCAGCCAGAACGGCACCCGCCAGCCCCAGGACAGCAGGTGTTCCTCGGGCAGCGCGGCGACCGGGATGAAGACCAGCGTGGCGAGCAGTTGACCGCCCTGGGTGCCGCTGAGCGTGAAGCTGGTGAAGAACCCCCGCCGGTCCGGTGGCGCGTGCTCCAGGGTCATCGAGTTGGCGCTGGCCTGCTCACCGGCGGCCGATATGCCCTGCAGGACACGGCACAGCACGAGCAGCACCGGGGCGAGGGTGCCGACCTGGGAGCGGGTGGGCAGACAGCCGATGAGGAACGTCGACAGGCCCATCAGCACCAGAGTGAAGACCATGATCTTCTTACGGCCGAGCCGGTCCCCGACGTGGCCGAGGAACAGCGCGCCGAGCGGCCGGGCCGCGTAGGCCACACCGAACGTGGCCAGCGACAGCAGGGTGGCGGTGGCCGGGTCGGAGTCGTCGAAGAAGACCTCCGGGAAGATCAGCGCGGCCGCGCTGCCGTAGATGAAGAAGTCGTAGTACTCCAGGGCGCTGCCGATCCAGGCCGCGGCCGCGGCCTTCCTCGGCTGTCCGGGCGGGGAGGCGTCGTGGGGCGGTGCGGGGACGGACACGGCGTGCTCCTTCGGGGGGACTCCACGACGGTACGCGGAGGACGAGCGGAGGGGAGAGGCCGATACGCTAATTAACCCACTGGATAGTTAGTCGCGGCTGGGTAGGGATGCTGCGCCCGGCCGTCCTCACTGTCAAGGGGTCGCGTCGCGTCCGGTGACGCGCTCAGTCCGCCGAGCGCTCCGCCGTCAGGTAGGCGATCACCATGTCGCCCAGCATCGCCCGGTAGTGCTCGCGCCGGTCCGGGTCCACCAGGTCGCGGCCGAACAGCGCGCCGAAGGTGTGCCGGTTGGACACCCGGAAGAAGCAGAACGAGCTGATCATCGCGTGCAGGTCGACCGCGTCGACGTCCGCGGTGAACAGCCCCGACTCCTGTCCGGCCGTCAGGATCCGGCGGATCACGTCCAGGGCGGGGGAGCCCATCCGGCCCAGCTCCTCGCTGGCCGCGATGTGCTGGGCGCCGTGGATGTTCTCGATGCCGACCAGGCGGATGAAGTCGGGGTGCCGCTCGTGGTGGTCGAAGGTCAGCTCCGCCAGTCGCCGGACGGCCGCGACCGGGTCCAGGTGGTCGACGTCCAGCTGCTGTTCGGCCTCGCGGATCACGCCGTACGCCCGCTCCAGCACGGCCGTGAACAGCTGCTCCTTGCCGCCGAAGTAGTAGTAGATCATCCGCTTGGTGGTGCGGGTGCGGGCGGCGATCTCGTCGACACGGGCGCCGTCGTAGCCGGCCCGCGCGAACTCCTGGGTCGCCACGTCGAGGATCTCGGCCCTGGTGCGGGCGGCGTCACGGATGCGCTCGCCGGGCCGTGCCGGTTCTTCGACGCTGGTCATCGGGTTCCTTCGGGCCGGTGGGTGCGGTGCCGGTGATTGTAGAAGCAGCCCGGAGCCGGGCCCGCCGGGTCTTCCCGCGGGACGGATACTGCTGATATAGCTAACGTACTGGTTCGTACATTAGTGAGCCGCCTGGAGGTCCACGGTGCTCAAGGACTCGTATCTCGTCGGACTGATCGGCTCCGGCATCGGCCCGTCGCTCAGCCCCGCGCTGCACGAGCGGGAGGCCGGCCGCCAGGGACTGCGCTGCCTGTACCGGCTCCTCGACCTCGACACGATCGGCGTGCCGCCCGAGGCGGTCGGCGAACTGCTGCGTGCCGCACGGCTTCTCGGATTCGACGGGCTCAACATCACCCACCCGTGCAAGCGGCTCGTCGTCGAGCACCTGGACGCCCTGGACCCGCGGGCGGAAGCGCTCGGCGCGGTCAACACCGTCGTGTTCGAGGACGGCCGCGCGATCGGCCACAACACCGACGTCACCGGCTTCGCCGCCTCCTTCGCCCGCGGACTTCCCGACGCACCGCTGGAACGCGTGGTGCAGCTCGGCGCGGGCGGCGCCGGCGCCGCCGTCGCGCACGCCCTGCTCACCCTGGGCGCCGGCCGGGTCACCGTCGTGGACGCGCTGCCCGAACGCGCCGCCGCACTCGCCGCCGCGCTGAACCGCGCCTTCGGCACCGGCCGCGCCGCCTCCGCACTCCCCGAGCGGCTGCCGGCGCTGCTCGCCGCCGCCCACGGCACCGGCGGCCTCGTGCACGCCACCCCCACCGGCATGGCCGCCCACCCCGGCCTGCCCCTGCCGGCCGGGCTGCTGCACCCGGACCTGTGGGTCGCCGAGGTCGTCTACCGCCCGCTGGAGACCGAGCTGCTGCGCACCGCCCGCGCGGCCGGCTGCGCCACCCTCGACGGCGGCGGCATGGCCGCCTTCCAGGCCGCGGACGCGTTCCGCCTGTTCACCGGACGGGAACCCGACGCAGCCCGGATGCTCGCCGACCTCACGGAGCTGACCGGCGGCGCCGTCGCGGCCCCCCGGTGACCCGGCGCCGGTGACGCACCCCGGCCGCGCGTCCGCCGCAACCCGCCACCGGTGGCCCGGCCCGCAGGCCGGCAGGCCCGCAGAAGTCCCCGACCGTTCCCGGCAGTTCACGGAAGCAAGAGGTACCGACGTGCGCACGTCCATCGCCACCGTCTCCCTCAGCGGGTCCCTCACCGAGAAGCTCACGGCCGCTGCGCGGGCCGGCTTCGACGGCGTGGAGATCTTCGAGAACGACCTGCTCACCGCACCCCTCACCCCCGAGGAGATCCGCGCCCGCTGCGCCGACCTCGGGCTCACCGTCGACCTCTACCAGCCGCTGCGGGACATCGAGGCCGTGCCCGCGGAGGTGTTCGCCCGCAACCTGCGCCGGGCCCGGCACACGTTCGAGGTGACGCGCCGGCTGGGCGGCGACACGGTCCTGGTCTGCTCCAGCGTCGACCCCGCGGCCGTCGACGACGACGCCCTCGCCGCCGCGCAGCTCGGCGAACTCGCCGACCTGGCCGCCGACTTCGGCTGCCGGGTGGCGTACGAGGCGCTGGCCTGGGGGCGGCACGTCAGCACCTACGACCACGCCTGGCGGATCGTCGAGGCAGCCGGTCGTCCCGCGCTCGGGACCTGCCTGGACAGCTTCCACATCCTCTCCCGCGGCAGCGACCCCCGGGGCATCGAGGACATCCCCGGCGAGAAGATCTTCTTCCTGCAGCTCGCCGACGCCCCGCTGCCCGCGATGGACGTGCTGCAGTGGAGCCGCCACCACCGCTGCTTCCCCGGCCAGGGCGGTTTCGACGTCGCCGGCCTGGTCCGGCACGTGCTGCGCACCGGCTACGCCGGGCCGCTCTCGCTGGAGGTGTTCAACGACGTCTTCCGGCAGGCCGAGGCGGGCCCCACCGCCGTGGACGCCCGCCGCTCCCTGCTCACGCTCCAGGAGGAGGTGACCCTCCGGGACGAGGGCATGCTCCGGGACGAGGGCATGCTCCGGGACGAGCGACTGCCCCATGAAGAGGCCACGCCCGGGGCGGAGTTCACCCCCCGGGAAGAGGTCAGGCTCCAGGAGGCGGCCGGAGTCGCCGGACCGCCGGCCGCCGTGGTGCCCACGGGTTTCGCCTTCGCCGAAGTCGTCACCCCGGACGCCGAACCCCTCGCGGGACTGCTCCGCGCCCTGGGCTTCGCCCGCACCGCCCGGCACCGCGGCAAGCCCGTCGACCTGTGGCAGCAGGGCGAGGCCCGCATCCTGGTCAACACCGGGGCGGCGGTACGCCGTGACGGGACCCGGCTGGCCGCCGTCGGACTCGAGTCACCCGACCCCGCCGGAGCCGCCCGCCGCGCGGAGGCCCTGCTGGCGCCCGTCCTGCCGCGCCGCCGCGCCCCCGGGGACGCCCCGCTCGACGCGGTGGCCGCACCCGACGGCACGGAACTGTTCTTCTGCGGTACCCGGCCCGGAGGCTGGCGCGCCGACTTCGAGGACACCGGGCACGCCTTCGCGTCCACCGACGTACGGCACATCGACCACCTCGCGCTCACCCAGCCGTGGCACCACTTCGACGAGGCGGTGCTCTTCCACCGCGCCGTGCTCGGACTGCGGGCCGAGGACAGCGTCGACGTCGCCGACCCCTACGGCCTGCGGCGCAGCCGCGCGGTCAGCAACGCCGACGGCACCGTCCGCATCGCCCTGACCGTCGGCGCCGCGCCCACGGACGACACCGTGCACGCCCAGCACATCGCTCTCGCCACCGACGACGTGGTCGCCGCGGCCCGACGTTTCCGCGACGCGGGCGGCCGGCTGCTGCCGATCCCGGCGAACTACTACGACGACCTCGCCGCCCGCTTCGAGTTCGCCGACGGCGAGCTGGAGGCCTACCGGGAGCTGGGCATCCTCTACGACCGTGACGAGCACGGCGCCCTGCGCCACTGCTACACCCGCACCGTCGGGCGGGTCTTCTTCGAACTCCTCCAGCGCGACCCCGGACACCGCGGTTACGGTGCCCGCAACGCCCCGGTGCGCCTGGCCGCCCAGCACGCGGCACAGACGCACGCGGGCGTCTGAAGAACAACCGGCCCGACGGCCGGGCGGTCCGACGGCCGGGCGACCCGACGGCCGGGCGGCTCACGTCCGCCTGGTCACGACCGAGCTGTTCAGGTCCGCCCGTTCACGACCGGGCGGCTCACGCCCATCCGTTCACGGCCGGGTGTTCCACTCCGCGACGACGGGCCTGCCGTGCTCCAGCGACAGACGGCTCAGGGTGCCCGTCTCCAGGCGGAACAGCCGGCCGGCCGCCGGGGGCAGGCCCAGTCGGCGGGCCGTCAGCACCCGCAGCAGATGGCCGTGGGCCACCAGCATCACGTCCCCCTCCTCCAGCGCTCCGGCCACCCGCGCCAGCACCCGGTCCGCACGCTCCCCGACCTGCTCCGGCGACTCACCCGCGAACTCCGTGCCGGGCGGCACCCCGTCGGTCCACAGGTCCCAGTCGGGCCGGGTCCGGTGGATCTCGGCGGTGGTGATGCCCTCGTAGGCGCCGTAGTCCCACTCCGCCAGGTCCGGTTCCCGTTCGGCCCCGGTCAGGCCCGCCAGTTCGGCGGTGCGCCGGGCGCGGACCAGCGGGCTGGTCAGCACCAGCCCGAAGGTCCGCCCGGCCAGCAGCGGTGCGAGGGACTTGGCCTGCGCCTCCCCGCCCGCCGTGAGCGGCAGATCGGTCCGGCCGGTGTGCCGGCCCGCTCTGCTCCACTCCGTCTCGCCGTGCCGCGCCAGCAGCAGATCCCCCACGTCCGTTACGCCTTCTTCGCCGACTCGACGGCGTGTCCGCCGAACTGGTTGCGCAGCGCCGCGATCATCTTCATCTGCGGCGAGTCCTCCTGACGGGAGGCGAACCGCGCGAACAGGGACGCGGTGATCGCCGGCAGCGGCACGGCGTTGTCGATCGCCGCCTCCACGGTCCACCGGCCCTCGCCCGAGTCCTCCGCGTAGCCGCGCAGAGCCTCCAGGTGCTCGTCCTCGTCTAGGGCGTTCACCGCGAGGTCGAGCAGCCAGGAGCGGATGACGGTGCCCTCCTGCCAGGAGCGGAACACCTCCCGCACGTGGTCCACGGACGAGACCTTCTCGAGCAGTTCCCAGCCCTCGGCGTAGGCCTGCATCATGGCGTACTCGATGCCGTTGTGGACCATCTTCGCGAAGTGCCCGGCGCCCACCTTGCCCGCGTGGACGTAGCCGTACGGTCCGTCCGGCTTGAGCGCGTCGAAGATCGGCTTCAGCCGCTCCACGTGCTCCTCGTCGCCGCCGACCATCAGGGCGTAGCCGTTCTGCAGGCCCCAGACGCCGCCGGAGACGCCCGCGTCCACGAAGCCGATGCCCCGGGCGGCCAGCTCCTTGGCGTGGCGCTCGTCGTCCGTCCAGCGGGAGTTGCCGCCGTCGACCACGGTGTCGCAGGGCTTGAGCAGGCTCGCCAGCTGGTCGATGACGTGCTGCGTGGCGGCGCCGGCCGGGACCATCACCCACACCGCGCGCGGCCCGGCGAGCTGGTCGACCAGGTCGGACAGGTGGGCGACGTCGGAGAGTTCCGGATTGGTGTCGTACCCGATGACGGTGTGGCCGGCGTTGCGGATGCGTTCCCGCATGTTGCCGCCCATCTTGCCGAGACCAACAAGACCGATCTGCATGTCAGTTCACTTCCTGCGTTCGCGGTAGGCGGCCACCAGCGCGGCCGTGGACGGGTCGAGGCCGGGGACGTCGGCGCCCTCGGTGAGGGCGGGCTCGACGCGCTTGGCGAGGACCTTGCCGAGTTCGACGCCCCACTGGTCGAAGGAGTCGATGTTCCAGATCGCGCCCTGCACGAACACCTTGTGCTCGTAGAGCGCGACGAGCTGGCCGAGCACCGACGGGGTCAGTTCGGTGGCCAGGATCGTGGTGGTGGGGTGGTTGCCGTGGAAGGTGCGGTGCGGCACCTGCTCCTCGGGCACGCCCTCCGCCCGCACCTCCTCGGCGGTCTTGCCGAACGCGAGGGCCTGGCCCTGCGCGAACAGGTTGGCCATCAGCAGGTCGTGCTGCGCCTTCAGTTCGTCGCTCAGCTCGGCGACCGGCCGGGCGAAGCCGATCAGGTCGGCGGGGATCAGCTTGGTGCCCTGGTGGATCAACTGGTAGTAGGCGTGCTGCCCGTTCGTGCCCGGCGTGCCCCACACCACCGGTCCTGTCTGCCAGGTGACGGGGCGCCCTGGCGGTCCACCGACTTGCCGTTGGACTCCATGTCGAGCTGCTGGAGGTAGGCGGTGAACTTCGACAGGTAGTGCGAGTACGGCAGCACCGCGCGCGACTGCGCGTCGAAGAAGTTGTTGTACCAGATGCCCAGCAGGCCCAGCAGGAGCGGGCCGTTGGCCTCGGCGGGGGCGTTGACGAAGTGTTCGTCGACGATGCGGAAGCCGTCGAGCATCTCGCGGAAGCGGTCCGGGCCGATGGCGATCATCAGGGACAGGCCGATCGCCGAGGCGTAGGAGTAGCGTCCGCCGACCCAGTCCCAGAACTCGAACATGTTGGCCGTGTCGATTCCGAAGTCGGCGACCTTGCCGGCGTTGGTCGACAGGGCGACGAAGTGGCGGGCGACGGCGGCCTCGTCACCCAGGGCGTCCAGCAGCCCCGTGCGCGCGGAGGTGGCGTTGGTGACCGTCTCGATGGTGGTGAACGTCTTCGAGGCGACGATGAACAGCGTCTCGGCCGGGTCGAGGGCACGGGTGGCCTCGTGCAGGGCGGCGCCGTCCACGTTGGACACGACCCGGAAGGTCAGGTCGCGCGCGGCGTAGGGGCGCAGCACCTCGTACGCCATCGCGGGGCCCCGGTCGGAGCCGCCGATGCCGATGTTGACGACGTTGCGGATGCGCCGGCCGGTGTGGCCGGTCCCCTCGCCGGAGCGGACCCGCTCGGCGGAGGCGGCCATCCGGTCCAGCACCGCGTGCACGGCCGGCACCACGTTCTCCCCGTCCACCTCGACCACCGCGTCACGCGGCGCGCGCAGCGCCGTGGGCAGCACGGCCCGGTCCTCGGTGGTGTTGATCCGCTCCCCGCGGAACATCGCGTCCCGCAGCCCGAACACATCGGTCGCCGCCGCCAGTTCGCCGAGCAGCGCCAGCGTCTCGTCGGTGACCAGGTGCTTGGAGTAGTCGATGCGCAGGTCGCCCACGTGGACGACGTAGCGCTCGGCGCGCGACGGGTCGGCGGCGAACAGCTCGCGCAGGTCCGGCTGCGGCAGCGCGTCCTTGCGGTGGTTCTCCAGGGCGGCCCACTCGGGGCGCCGGGTCGGCTCGGGGACGTCAGACATGGGCGGGGGTCTCCTCGGTGTGCTCGCCGCGCAGCGCGACGGCGTACATCTCGTCCGCGTCGAGGCGCCTGAGCTCCTCGGCGATGAGTTCGGAGGTGGCACGGACCTTCAGCGCCAGCCGGCGCGCGGGCTGGCCCGGCAGGGTCAGCGTGGCCAGCGGGCCCTCGGGACGGTCGATGACGACCTCCCCGTCCGCGGTGCCCAGCCGGACCGCCGTGACGACCGGGCCCTCGGTCACCACCCGGTCGACGGGGACCCGCAGCCGGGCCTCCAGCCAGCGGGCCAGCAGTTCGGCGGCCGGGTTGTCGGCCTCGGCCTCCACCGCCGCCGAGGTCACCGTCGCGCGTGCCTGGTCCAGCGCCGCCGCCAGCATGGAACGCCACAGCGTCAGCCGGGTCCAGGCGAGGTCGGTGTCGCCGGGCGCGTAGGTGCGCCTGCGGGTCTCGAGGACGTCCATGGGGTTCTCGACCGCGTACAGGTCGGTGATCCTGCGCTGTCCCAGCGCGCCGAGCGGGTCCTTCGAGGGGTTCGCGGGCGCGTCCGACGGCCACCACACCACCACCGGGGCGTCCGGCAGCAGCAGCGGCAGCACCACCGAGTCGGCGTGCTCGGACACCTCGCCGTAGGTTCGCAGCACCACCGTCTCGCCGGTGCCCGCCTCCGAGCCGACCCGCACCTCGGCGTCCAGCCGGGAGTGGGTGCGCTCACGCGGGGTGCGGGCGTGCCGCTTGATGACGACCAGGGTGCGCGAGGGGTGCTCGTGCGAGGCCTCCTCGGCCGCCTTGATCGCGTCGTAGGCGTTCTCCTCGTCCGTGACGATCACCATCGTCAGGACCATGCCCACGGCCGGTGTGCCGATGGCGCGGCGGCCCTGCACCAACGCCTTGTTGACCTTGCTTGCCGTGGTGTCGGTCAGGTCGATCTTCATGGCCTGCGCCAGCTCCGTCCGTCTCGTGCGAGCATCTCGTCGGCTTCCGCGGGTCCCCAGCTGCCCGACGCGTACTGCGCGGGCCGCCCGTGAGACGCCCAGTACTCCTCGATCGGGTCGAGGATCTTCCAGGACTCTTCCACTTCCTGGTGACGGGGGAACAGGTTGGCGTCCCCCAGCAGGACGTCCAGGATGAGCCGCTCGTACGCCTCCGGGCTGGACTCGGTGAACGACTCGCCGTAGGCGAAGTCCATCGTCACGTCCCGCAGCTCCATCGACGTGCCCGGCACCTTGGAGCCGAACCGGACGGTCATGCCCTCGTCCGGCTGGACGCGGATCACGATCGCGTTCTGCCCGAGCTCCTCGGTGGCGCTGGAGTCGAACGGGGAGTGCGGGGCCCGCTGGAACACCACCGCGATCTCGGTGACCCGGCGGCCCAGCCGCTTGCCGGTGCGCAGGTAGAAGGGGACACCCGCCCAGCGGCGGTTGTCGATGCCCAGCTTGATCGCGGCGTAGGTGTCGGTGGTGGACGCCGGGTCGATGCCCTCCTCCTCCAGATAGCCGCGCACCTTCGCGCCGCCCTGCCAGGCACCCGCGTACTGTCCGCGCACCGTGTGCCGGCCCAGGTCCTCCGGGAGCTGAACGGCCCGGAACACCTTCAGCTTCTCGGTCAGCAGCGAGGCCGCGTCGAAGGAGGCGGGCTCCTCCATCGCGGTCAGTGCCATCAGTTGCAGCAGGTGGTTCTGGATGACGTCGCGGGCGGCGCCGATGCCGTCGTAGTAGCCGGCGCGGCCGCCGATGCCGATGTCCTCGGCCATGGTGATCTGCACATGGTCCACGAAGGACCGGTTCCAGATCGGCTCGAACATCTGGTTGGCGAAGCGCAGCGCCAGGATGTTCTGCACGGTCTCCTTGCCGAGGTAGTGGTCGATCCGGAAGACCTGCTCCGGGTCGAACACCTCGTGCACGATCGCGTTCAGCTCCTCGGCCGACCTCAGGTCGTGCCCGAACGGCTTCTCGATCACCGCGCGCCGCCAGGAGCCCTCCGGTGCGTCGGCCAGCCCGTGCTTCTTCAGCTGCTCGACCACCTTGGGGAAGAACTTCGGCGGCACGGAGAGGTAGAAGGCGTAGTTGCCGCTGGTGCCGCGGGAGGCGTCCAGCTCCTCGACGGCCGCGCGCAGCGCCTCGAAGGCCGCGTCGTCGTCGAAGTCGCCCGGGATGAACCGCATGCCCTCCGAGAGCTGCTGCCAGACCTCCTCGCGGAACGGCGTGCGGGCGTGCTCCTTGACCGCGTCGTGCACCACCTGCGCGAAGTCCTGGTCCTCCCAGTCCCGGCGGGCGAACCCGACCAGCGAGAAGCCCGGCGGCAGCAGACCCCGGTTGGCGAGGTCGTACACGGCCGGCATCAGCTTCTTGCGGGACAGGTCGCCCGTCACACCGAAGATCACCAGCCCGGACGGGCCGGCGACCCGGGGCAGCCTGCGGTCCTGGGGGTCGCGCAGCGGGTTGGACCAGTCGGCCGGGGGCGCGGGGAGGGCCGATCCGACGTCCGCCGGTTCCTGTGGTGGAACCGTCGGGCCGTCGGCCGGTTCCTGCGGCGGGCTCGTCCGGGCGTCCGTCACCTGCTCCTCCTCGGCCACCGCCGGCTGGGTCGTCTCGTCCGTCATTCCGCGTCAACTCCCTTGTCGCCGAGCGACTTCGCCACCGCGTCGAGCAGCTCCTGCCAGGCGTCCTCGAACTTCGCGACGCCCTCGTTCTCCAGCTGCCGCACCACTTCGTCGTACGGGATCCCGAGCCGCTCCACGGCGGCCAGATCGGCCCGCGCCCCGGCATAACCGCCGGTGACGGTGTCGCCCCGGACCACCCCGTGGTCGGCGGTGGCCCGCAGCGTCGCCTCGGGCATCGTGTTGACGGTGCCGGGCGCGACCAGTTCCTCCACATACAGGGTGTCCCGGTACGCCGGGTCCTTCACCCCCGTGGACGCCCACAGCGGGCGCTGCTCGTTCGCCCCCGCGTCCCCGGCCAGCGCCGACCAGCGGTCGCCGGGCCCGGTCGAACCGTCGGCGGAGCCGAACACGCTCTCGTACGCCTCGTAGGCCAGTCGCGCGTTGGCCAGGGCCGCCCGGCCCCTGAGGGCCAGGGCCTCGTCCGTGCCCAGCACCGTCAGCCGCTTGTCGATCTCGCGGTCGACGCGGGAGACGAAGAAGGACGCGACGGAGTGGATCGCGGCCAGGTCGAGCCCGGCGGCGCGCGCCCGCTCCAGACCGGCCAGATAGGCGTCCATGACCTGGCGGTAGCGCTCCAGGGAGAAGATCAGGGTCACGTTGACGCTGATCCCGGCGCCGATCACCTCGGTGATCGCGGGGAGACCGGCCTCGGTGGCCGGAATCTTGATCATCACGTTGGGCCGGTCGACCAGCCAGGCCAGCTGCCGGGCCTCGGCGGCCGTCGCCCGCGCGTCGTGCGCCAGCCGCGGGTCCACCTCGATGGAGACCCACCCGTCCCGTCCGCCGGTCGCCTCGTACACGGGCCGCAGGACGTCCGCGGCGGCCCGCACGTCGGCGGTGGTCGTCATCCGCACCGCCTCGTCGACGGTGACGCCCCGCACGGCCAGGTCGGCGAGCTGCTCCTCGTAGCCCGCGCCGGAGCCGATGGCCGCCTGGAAGATCGACGGATTGGTGGTGACACCCACCACGGTCCCGGACTCGACCAGTCCGGCGAGAGAGCCGGAGGCGATCCGTTCCCTGGAGAGGTCGTCCAGCCACACCGACACACCCTCGTCGGCCAGCCGCTTCAGTGCTCCCGCGGTCGCGGTCGCTTCGCTCACAGTGATCATCTTCTTTCTCGCGGTCGCGTCAGCCGCGCGCGGCGGCCAGCGATTCCCTGGCGGCGGCCACGACGTGGTCGGTGGTGAAGCCGTACTCGGCGAACAGGGTCTGCGCGTCGGCGGAGGCGCCGAAGTGTTCGAGGGAGACGATGCGTCCTGCGTCACCCGTGAACCGGTACCACGTCAGTCCCACTCCGGCCTCGACCGCAACGCGGGCCTTCACGGACGGCGGCAGGACGCGCTCGCGGTACGCCCGCGGCTGCTCCTCGAACCACTCCACGGACGGCATCGACACCACCCGGGTACCGACGCCCTCGCCCTCCAGCACCTCCCGTGCGGCGACGGCGAGTTGGACCTCGGAGCCGGTGGCGACGAGGATCACGTCCGGGGTCCCGCCGGACGCCTCGGCCAGCACGTAGCCGCCCTTGGCCGCGTCCGGGTTCGGCGCGTACACCGGTACGGCCTGACGGGTGAGCGCCAGGCCGTGCGGGGCCGGACGGGTGGCGTGCCGCTTCATGATCTCCGCCCAGGCGATCGCGGTCTCGTTGGCGTCGGCCGGGCGGACGACGTTCAGACCCGGAATGGCGCGCAGCGACGCCAGGTGCTCGACCGGCTGGTGCGTCGGGCCGTCCTCGCCGAGGCCGATGGAGTCGTGCGTCCACACGTACGTCACCGGCAGCTGCATCAGGGCGGACATGCGGACGGCGTTGCGCATGTAGTCGGAGAACACCAGGAAGGTGCCGCCGTAGACGCGGGTGTTGCCGTGCAGCGCGATGCCGTTCATCGCCGCGGCCATCGAGAACTCGCGGATGCCGAAGTGAATCGTGCGGCCGTAGGGGTCGGCCTCCGGCAGCGGGTTGCCCGCCGGCAGGAAGGAGCTGCCCTTGTCGATCGTGGTGTTGTTGGAACCGGCGAGGTCGGCCGAGCCGCCCCACAGCTCCGGCACCACCGCGCCGAGCGCCTGCAGCACCTTCCCGGACGCCGCCCGGGTGGCGACCGCCTTGCCGGGCTCGAACACCGGCAGCGCGTCCTGCCAGCCGTCCGGGAGCCGTCCGGCGACGATCCGGTCGAACAGCCCGGCACGCTCGGGGTGGGCCTCGCGCCAGTCGGCGATCCGCTTGTCCCAGGCGGCGTGCGCCTCGGCGCCCCGGTCCAGCGCCCGGCGGGTGTGGGCGAGGACGTCGGCCTCGACCTCGAAGCTCCGCCCGGGGTCGAAGCCGAGGAGGCGCTTGGTGGCGGCGACCTCGTCGGCGCCGAGGGCCGAGCCGTGCGAGGCCTCGGTGTTCCGCGCGTTCGGAGCGGGCCACGCGATGATCGTGCGCATCGCGATGATGGAGGGCCGCCCGGTCTCCGCGCGCGCCGCGGTCAGCGCCGCGTACAGGGCGTGCACGTCGATGTCGCCGTCCTCCCGCGGCTCGACGCGCTGCACGTGCCAGCCGTAGGCCTCGTAGCGCTTGAGCACGTCCTCGGAGAAGGCGGTGGCGGTGTCGCCCTCGATGGAGATGTGGTTGTCGTCGTACAGCAGGACGAGGTTGCCGAGCCGCTGGTGGCCGGCGAGCGAGGACGCCTCGGCGGACACGCCTTCCTGGAGGTCGCCGTCGGAGACGACCGCCCAGACGGTGTGGTCGAACGGCGACTGCCCCTCGGGGGCGTCCGGGTCGAACAGGCCCCGTTCGTAGCGGGCGGCCATCGCCATGCCGACGGCGTTGGCGACGCCCTGGCCGAGCGGCCCGGTGGTGGTCTCCACGCCGGCGGTGTGGCCGTACTCCGGGTGCCCCGGCGTCCTGGAGCCGTGGGTGCGGAACGCCTTGAGGTCGTCCAGGTCCAGTTCGTAGCCGGCCAGGTACAGCTGGGTGTAGAGGGTCAGCGAGGTGTGGCCCGGCGAGAGGACGAAGCGGTCGCGGCCCGTCCATTCGGGGTCGGCCGGATCGTGCCGCATCACCTTCTGAAAGATCGTGTAGGCGGCCGGGGCCAGGCTCATCGCGGTGCCGGGATGGCCGTTGCCGACCCGCTGCACGGCATCGGCCGCCAGCAGGCGGGCGGTGTCGACGGCACGCCGGTCCAGGTCGGTCCAGTTCAGCGGGTGCGGTGTCTGCGTGCTCATCTTCAAGAAATCCTCGATCCGAGCGGGAGAGCTCCTGTTGCGCGTTCAAAAGTAAAAGTCTGACTTTTTCGCGGGAAGGTCGGGGTGTGCCAGCCTGTGGTGAAAGTGGGACACCGGGCGCACGATCGAGGTGGGCGCGGCATACACAAGACGGACATGGGAGACATGGCAGGCAGCAACCCGCGGAGCGGAGGGCCGGACGGCGGGGACGACGACGGTGACGGGATCAGAACCTTCCCCTTCCCTGTCGACCGGAGCGTCCTCGGCGTCGGCATGCAGATCGCCCCGATGGGCCCCGACCGCACCTGGCGCGCCGACGCACCGCTGGACCGGGTGCACCGCATCGACTTCCACATCGTGATGCTGTTCGACGCCGGACCGGTCCGGCACATGATCGACTTCACCGAGCACGAGGCCGCGGCGGGCGACCTGCTGTGGATCCGCCCGGGGCAGGTCCACCGCTTCTCGCGCGGCAGCGAGTACCGCGGAACCGTCCTCGCCATGCAGCCCGGTTTCCTGCCCCGCGCCACCGTCGAGGCCACCGGCCTCTACCGCTACGACCGGCAGCCCCTGCTCCACCCGGACCCGGCGCAACTCGCCGCGCTGCGGGCCGCCCTGGACCAGCTGCGCCGCGAGTACGAGGACACCGCCACCCTGCCGCTGAGCCTGCACACGGCCGTGCTGCGGCACTCGCTGACCGCGTTCCTGTTGCGCCTCGCCCATCTCGCGGCCAGTTCCGCCGAGGCGGACCGCGAGCGCTCCGGCACCGCCTTCACCCGGTTCCGGGACGCGGTGGAGCACGGCTTCGCCACCAACCACAGCGTCAGCGCCTATGCCGACGCGCTCGGTTACTCGCGGCGGACCCTGGTGCGCGCGGTGCGCGCCGCCACCGGCGAGACGCCCAAGGGCTTCATCGACAAACGCGTGGTCCTGGAGGCCAAGCGGCTCCTCGCGCACACCGACCTGCCGATCGGCCGGGTCGGCGCGGCCGTCGGGTTCCCGGACGCGGCCAACTTCTCCAAGTTCTTCCACCAGCACACCGACACGACCCCGGCGGCGTTCCGCGCCGAGCTGCGCTGACCAGCGCGCCGCACCGGCAACCGCGGGCCGGGCACGCGAAAGAGGGCCCCACGCGTGCGTGGGGCCCTCCTGCCCGGCCGCAGAGGGCCGGTGTGGGGGGGGGTGCTCAGTGGCCGAAGGTGAACCAGTTGACGTTCACGAAGTCCGCCGGCTGGCCGCTGGTGAAGGTCAGATAGACGTCGTGCGTCCCGGTCACGTTGCTGATGTTCGCCGGGATCGTCCGCCAGGACTGCCAGCCGCCGGTGTTGCCCACGGCGAAGCTGCCGATGGGCGCGTTGCTCCGGCTGTCCAGGCGCACCTCGACCAGTCCGCTGATGTTCGCGCCGGCGCCGCTCGCCACCCGCGCGGAGAACTGCCGGGCCGCGTTCGAGCCGAAGTTGACGCCCTTGAACTGCAGCCAGTCACCGTTGGCCAGCGCGCCGACGTTCTGGCCGCCGCCGGAGTCCGAGGTCGACTCCGTCATCACACCGGACTGGGCGTCGTAGGACTCGGCCTGGATGGCGCTGTACGCGTCGCGGTTGCCGGTCGGCGGGGGAGTGGTGCCGCCGCCACCGGAGGACAGCACCTGCACGTAGTCGACCAGCATCGAGTGGCCGGGCTGGGTGCCCGCGTCCGGGCCGCCGCCGAAGGCGTCCGGGAAACCGCCGCCCATCGCCACGTTGAGGATGATGTAGAAGCCGTGGTCCGTGGCGTTCGACCAGGTCGTCGCGTCGACCTGGTTCTCCCGCACGGTGTGGTAGTTGACGCCGTCGAGGTAGAAGCGGATCTCCTCCACGCTCGTGGAGCGGTCCCACTCCATCCGGTACGTGTGGAAGCCGGCCTGGCAGGTGGTGCCCTGGCAGGTCGTCGAGCCGCCGATGCCGCTGGTCTCGTTGCACGGGCCGCCGGGCGAGGTGCCGCAGTGCATCGTGGCGAACACGGTGTTGTTGCCCTGCGTGTTCTCCATGATGTCCAGCTCGCCGACCGCGGGCCAGTTCCAGTAGTTGCCCCGGTAGGGGGCGCCCAGCATCCAGAACGCCGGCCAGTAGCCCTTGGCGGCGGCACCGGTGACGTTCGGTACCTGGATGCGGCTCTCCACGCGGAGCTTGCCGCCGGCCGGGGGCTGGAAGTCGGTGCGGTTGGTCTCGATGCGGCCGGAGGTCCAGTTGCCGGAGGCGTCGCGGCGCGGGGTGATGCGGAGGTTGCCGCTGCCGTCCAGCGACACGTTGTCCGTGCTGGACGTCATCGTCTCGATCTCGCCGGTGCCCCAGTTGGCGGGGCCGCCCGGGTAGCCCTTGCCGGTGGCGTACTGCCAGTTGGAGGTGTTGACACCGCTGCCCGCGGGACCGTCGAAGTCGTCGGCGAAGACCTGCGTCCAGCCCGACGGCGGAGGCGGCACGGAGGCGCTCGCGGACGGGCTCGCCGCGGTGGCGGCGCCCGCCGCGAGGGCGAGCGTGCTGACGACCGCGAGCAGCGCCCGCCGCAGGGGCCGGGGTCTGCGCAGCATGCGGGGAGTGCCGGAGGTGTCTCTCATGTGGGGATGCCCTCTCGGGTTCGGATGGCCTGTGCGAGGTGAGTTCGAGAGCCCGGAACATCGCTGAGAGCGCTCTCAACTGCCGTCAATGTGCTCTGCGGTCCCCCCGCCGTCAAGAGATGTAGCCGAGAAAGTCCTTGCGGCGGTGGCGAGTTCACCTCTCGAATGACGCGAATGGGTGCAAGCGCGTACCGCCGCACGACGCGCGCGGCGCCCGGAAACCTCTCCCGGACGCCGCGCGCGCCACTCGTTCGACCACGTGCGGACGGTCCCCGCAGGCCGGATCAGACCCCGGTCGGCACCCGCGGCCGCGGCTCCTCCACCGGCTCCTCCCGCAGGCCGAAGCGGTCGTGGACGCGGCGCAGCGGCGCCGGGGCCCACCAGGCGCGGCGGCCCAGCAGGGACATGGTCGCCGGAACCAGGAGCATCTGCACGACGGTCGCGTCGATGAGGACGGCCAGGGTGAGACCGAGGCCGATCTGCAGGATGGGTGAGAAGCCGCCGGTCATGAAGGCGGCGAAGACGACCGCCAGCAGCAGCGCCGCGCAGGTCACCACCCGGCCCGAGCGGCGCAGTCCGTCCACCACCGCCTGCGCGTCGTCACCGCTGTGCCGGCGGGCCTCCCCCATCCGGGCCAGGATGAACAGCTCGTAGTCCATGGCGAGTCCGAACGCGATCGCGATGATCAGCGGCGGCGCGGTGAGACTCAGCGCGCCCAGCCCTTCGGTGCCCAGCAGTCCGGCCAGATGGCCGTCCTGGAAGACCCACACCACCGCGCCGAGCGCGGCGGCCAGGCTGAGCAGGGTCGTCACGATGGTGCGCAGGGGCAGCAGCACGGAACCGGTGAACGCGAACAGCAGCACGAAGATGCCGGCCAGGACGGTCAGGGCCGCCCAGGGTGCCCGTTCGCCGAGCATCTCGCGGAAGTCGACCAGCCGGGCCGCGGGCCCGGTGACCTCGACCGGTTCGTCGCCGCGCACCTCGCGCACCCGTTCGACCAGGTCGGTCGCCTCCTTGCCGTCGGCCTCGCCGGGCGGCCGGATCTCCAGCACCGTTGCGCCACCGGGCAGTTCACGGGCCGAGGAGGCCGGGGACAGCGAGCGGATCCCGTCGACGGTCGCGGCGTCGGTGCCGGGCCGGACGACGACGGTGACCGGCGTGACCCCGGCACCGGGCGGGAAGTGGTCGCCCACGGTGTCGTGCAGCTGCCGGGCCTCGCTGGTCGTGGGCAGCTGCCGCGCGTCCCCGATGGCGATCTTCATCCCGGCCATGGGCACCGCGAGGACCAGCAGCACCGGGACAGCCACGGCCAGGACGGCGATCCGGCGCCGGGCCGCGAAGCGGGCGAGCCGGGCGAAGAACCTGCCCTCCTCGCCCTCCGGCCGGTCCTTCGCAGGCGGGATCCGACCGCCGAACCGGGTCAGCAGCGCGGGCAGCAGGGTCAGCGCGGCCAGCATGTCGATGACCACCACGGCGGCGACCGCGAGACCCATGCTGCGCAGGAACACGCTCGGGAAGACCAGCAGTCCGGTCAGGCTGACGGCCACCGTGAGTCCGGAGAACAGCACCGTCCGCCCGGCTGCCGCGACCGTGCGGTGCACCGCCTCCACGACATCCTCGGTGTGCCGGCGCTCCTCCCGGAACCGCATCAGCATCAGCAGCGCGTAGTCCACGGCGAGCCCGAGCCCCAGCATCGTCGTCACCTGGATCGCGTACACCGAGATGTCCGTGACCTCGCTGAAGAGGAACAGCGCCAGGAAAGCCCCCGCGATCCCGCTGACCGCGATCACCAGCGGCAGCAGCGCCGAGCGCAGTCCGCCGAACACCACCAGCAGCAGCGCCAGTACCACCGGCAAGGAGACCAGTTCCGCGAACTTGACGTCCTTCTGGGCCTGCTCGGTGAGCTGTTGCCCCAGCAGCGGGCCGCCGCTCACATGGACGTCGGGGGCGTCGATCTCCCGGATCCGCTCGGCCGCCGCGTCGAGTGTGCGCTCCGCGTCGTCGTCGTCCAGACCGCCCTCCAGCGTGACGGGGATGATCAGCGCCTGCCCGTCCTCCGCGGTCAGGCCGCGTGTGGTGTACGGGTCGGGCACGGCGGCGACACCGGCCACCTTCCGGACGTCGGCGACGGCCCGCTCGACGTCGGCGCGCAGCGCCGGGTCGGAGACGGCGGTGCCGGCGACCACGCCGCTGATCGACTCGCCGACCGGGTCCTCGCGGTCCAGGTACTGTGCGGCCGACTCCGACTCGGTTCCGGGCACCTCGGGCACGTTGTCGGAGAGCCGCGCGAACACGCCCGTCCCCAGCCCGAAGCCCAGCAGCAGAAAGAGCCCCCACAGGAGCATCACGGTCAAGGGGCGGCGGGTGGCCGCCCGGGCAAGTGCGGAAAGCACGGTCCCTCCCGGCGAGTGACGGATTTCATCGACCCTCAGACTCGCGTGGCGGGCCGGGTGATCGGATCGCCGGAGGGAGCGGTTTGCGGCCCTCGCCCGTACGGGGGAGACGGCCCCCTGCCTCACCCCTCAGGGGGAGCCCGGGGTGATCAGACCCGTCTCGTACGCGCAGATCACCGCCTGCACCCGGTCCCTGAGACCGAGCTTGCTCAGCACGTTGCTCACATGAGTCTTCACGGTGTGCTCGCTGACGAACAGGGTCGTGGCGATCTCCGCGTTGGACAGCCCCCGGGCCAGCAGCCGCAGCGTCTCCACCTCGCGGGCGGTGAGCGCGTCCAGGCGCTGCGGCGGCGCCGCCTCTGCGGCGGACCGCTCCCTGCGGCGCCGCACGATGTCCGCGACCAGCCGCCGGGTCACCGCGGGGGCGAGCAGCGAGTCACCGGCCGCGACGACCCGCACCGCGTGCACGAGGTCGTCCCGGCGGACGTCCTTCAGCAGGAACCCGCTGGCGCCCGCGTACAGCGCCTCGTACACGTACTCGTCCAGGTCGAACGTGGTCAGCATGACCACCTTGCAGCACGACTGCGCGCACACGCGGCGGGCCGCCTCCAGGCCGTCCATCACCGGCATGCGGATGTCGAGCAGCAGCACGTCCGGACCGTGCCGGCGCACCGCGGCGACGGCCTCCTCACCGTCACCGGCCTCGGCGACCACCTCGATGTCGTCCTGAGCGTCGAGGATCATCCCGAACCCGGCCCGCACCAGCTCCTGGTCGTCGGCGACGACCACCCGGATGCTCACCCGAGGGCCCCCTGCCGGTCCCCGGCCGCCGGCAGGCGCACGACGACCCGGAAACCGCCGTCCGGGCCCCTGCCGGTCTCGGCGCTGCCCCCGCAGGCGGCGGCCCGCTCCCGGATGCCGATCAGCCCGTGTCCGCCGACCGGTGCCGACGGGCCCCGTCCGTCGTCGGTCATCGTGAGGGTCACGTGGTCCTCCGCCCAGTCCAGCTCCACCAGCGCGCGGGAGGCGCGGGCGTGCTTCACCGTGTTGGTGAGTGCTTCCTGGACCACACGATAGGCCGCGATCTCGGTGTCCGAGGGCAGCGGACAGGGTTCGCCCGTCGTGCGCAGCTCGGTGCGCAGCCCGGTGGACTCCTGCACCTGGCGGACCAGCCGCGGCAGGGCGGCCACGCTGGGCTGCGGCAGCCGCGCCACCTCGCCGTCCGGCCGTTCCTCCTTCAGCACGCCGAGAATGCGCCGGAGTTGGGCCATCGCGTCCCGCCCGGTCGTCGCGATGGTGTCGAAGGTGGCCTCCGCGCGCTCCGGGTCCTTGCGCACCACCACCGGCCCGGCCTCCGCCTGCACCACCATCAGGCTCACCGCGTGCGCCAGGATGTCGTGCATGTCCCGGGCGATCCTGGAGCGTTCCTCGGCCCGGGCCCGCGCGGTGTCGGCGGCCCGCTCCCGTTCCAGGCGCCGGGCCCGGTCCTCCAGCTCGGTGGTGTAGGCGCGCTGCACCCGGGCGAGCACCCCGAGGGCGTAGGCGCAGACCAGGCCCATCAGGTGGAAGGCGTACTCGAACGGCTGCTTGTCCGCCTGGTGCTGCATGGTCACGACGACCCCCACCACCCAGCCGGTGAGCATCAGCCGGCGCTGCCAGGGCCGTGCCAGGGCGGCCATGGTGTAGAGGACGACCATCCCGCCGTACATCACGTCCGGTGGGGGCGCGTGGTAGAGCGCCTGCGCCGGGGTGGCGGCCGACACGGCCCACGCGGACGCGCACGGCGACCGCCGCCGCCAGACCAGCGGTACGGCCGTGGCGGCGGCGAGCAGCCAGCCCTGCCAGGTCAGCTGTTCGTCGCCCTTGCCGGGGAAGATCCAGTGCAGCGACACGGCGAACAGCACGAGCGCGGCGAGCGCCGTGTCGAGGGCGTACGGATTCGCCGAGCGCCAGCGGGTGACGACCGGCGTGAAGGCGGACCGGAGGGACATGGGCGGCTCCTCGGGGGCGGGGGACGTTCCAGTATCACGACGGCCGGCCCGCCCGGTCCTCACCGGTGAGAGGGATTTCGCCCGGACTCCGCCCAGCCGCGGGGACGGTCGGTGCCGGCCCGCTGCGGCGGGCGGCTGCCCGCCGGGACCGCGTCCCGCGAGTAGGGTCGTCGCGTCGGCGAGGCGGAGGTGCGGTGTGAGGCTGACGATTCTGGGCGGCGGAGGGTTCCGCGTGCCGCTGGTGTACGGGGCGCTGCTGGGCGATCGTGCCGAGGGGCGGGTGACGCGGGTGGTGCTGCACGACGTGGACGGCGGCCGACTGCGCGCGATCACCCGGGTGCTCGCCGAGCAGGCGGCCGGGGTGCCCGATGCCCCCGAGGTGACCGCCACCACCGACCTGGACGAGGCGCTGCGCGGCGCCGACTTCGTCTTCTCCGCGATCCGCGTCGGCGGCCTGGAGGGCAGGGCCGACGACGAACGGGTCGCCCTCGCGGAGGGCGTCCTCGGCCAGGAGACGGTCGGCGCGGGCGGCATCGCCTACGGTCTGCGCACCGTCCCGGTCGCCGTCGACATCGCCCGCCGGGTGGCCCGTCTCGCCCCCGACGCCTGGGTCATCAACTTCACCAACCCGGCCGGCCTGGTCACCGAGGCCATGTCCCGCCACCTCGGCGACCGCGTCATCGGCATCTGCGACTCGCCGGTCGGCCTCGGCCGCCGTATCGCCCGGGTGCTCGGCGCGCGACCGCAGGAGGCGTGGATCGACTACGTCGGCCTCAACCACCTCGGCTGGGTGCGCGGCCTGCGCGTCGCCGGCCGTGACGAGCTGCCCCGCCTGCTCGACGACCCGGTGCTGCTCGGCTCCTTCGAGGAGGGCCGGCTCTTCGGCGCCGACTGGCTCCGCTCGCTGGGCGCGGTGCCCAACGAGTACCTGCACTACTACTACTTCAACCGGGAGGCGGTCGACGCCTACCGGCGGGCCGAGCGCACCAGGGGCGCTTTCCTGCACGACCAGCAGGCCCGCTTCTACGCCGGGACGGACGACCCCGCCGTCTCGGCCCTGGACCTGTGGGAGCGCACGCGCGCCGAGCGCGAGGCCACCTACATGGCCGAGAACCGGGAGGCGGCCGGCGCGGGCGAGCGCGAGGCGGACGACCTGTCCGGCGGCTACGAGAAGGTCGCCCTCGCCCTGATGCGGGCCGTCGCCCGCGACGAGCGCACCACCCTCATCCTCAACGTCCGCAACCGCGGCACCCTCGCCCCGCTGGACGCGGACGCCGTGATCGAGGTGCCCTGCCTGGTGGACGCCAACGGCGCGCACCCCGTCGCCGTGGACCCGCTGCCCGGCCATGCCACCGGTCTGGTCTGCGCGGTCAAGGCCGTCGAACGCGAAGTGCTGGCCGCCGCCCGGTCGGGCTCCCGTACGACAGCGGTCAAGGCGTTCGCCCTGCACCCGCTCGTGGACTCGGTGAACGTGGCCCGGCGGCTGGTCGACGGCTACACGGCCGTCCACCCCGGCCTCGCCTATCTGAACTAGGCGGCCGGGAAACGGCTTCGGGTCGGCCGGTCGCCCCCCGTGACAGCGGCCGACCGACCCGAGCCCCCCGTTCCCCCGTGCTCCCCCCGGCGGCTTCCCCAGTCGCCTTCACCGTTAAGAGCGCGCTGCCCGGCTCCTGATACACCCCGGCGGGAAATTCCCCGGAGATTTTTTTCAGGAGCGTGCCCCGGTCGCCGTCCTCGGCTCCACGGACGCCGCCGGAGCCGGTACGGCGTCCAGCGCGGGCGAGGCCGCGGGCAGGTCGGCGAGCTGCTGCGGCAGCGGCACCGGCAGCAGCGGACGCGGACCGGAGACCACCGTGTAGTCCTGGCCCAGGAACGGCGGGACGATCTCGCCCGGGTCCTCGCCGAGCGCCAACCGCACGGCGGCCCACGGCGCGTTCACACCGCACAGCGACAGCTGGTGCAGCCCGCCGGCCGGCCGGGTGTTGACGTCCATGAGCACGGGCCGGTCGCCGAGCATCCGGAACTGGATGTTGGACAGGTGGTGCAGCCCGAAACCCTCGGCGATCCGCCGGGCCGGCTCCAGCCACTGCTCGTGCAGCGTGAACCCGCGGCGCCGGCCGTTCTTGGTGCGGCCCACCGCCAGCCGGATCCGGTTGTCGGGTCCGGTGAGACAGTCCACCGACACCTCCGGCTGCTCCAGCCGCGGCATCACCAGCCAGTCCACCGGCTCCTCCGCCTGCCGCACCGCCTCCAGCACCAGGTCGAGCGGCACGTACGGGCTGGGGAAGCCGTTCAGCTGGGTGAGCGAGAACGGGGTTCGGGTGATCACACGGAAACCGACCCCGCCCGCGCCGGACGCGGGCTTGAAGCAGGCCCGCAGTCCCCGCGACTCCAACTCCTCGACGGCGGCGACGAGTTCGTCCGCGTCACGGACCCGCCACCACGGCGGCACGGGCACCCCGATCGCCTGGACCGCCTCGTAGGCGATCACCTTGTCCCGGAACACGGCCACCGCCTCGGGCGGCGGCGCCAGCAGCGCCGTGCCGACGGCCTCGAACTCGGCGCGGTGCGCGACGACCGCCGCCTGGTGCAGCCGGGGCACGAACACGTCGATGCCGCGCCGCTCGCACTGGGCGAGCGCGTACTCGACGTACGCCGCCGGGGACAGGCCCTCCGGCTCCAGCTCGGCGGTGTCGGCGGCGGCCAGCACGGGGGAGTCGGGGTCGCCGTGGGTGGCATGGATCTCGACGGCGCGGTCGCTGGGATTTCTCCGCAGCTGATCCATGAAGAACACGTTCTCCGCGTACGTGCGGTTGAGCCAGACGCGTACGCGAGAGACCATGCAGGCCGCCTTTCACGGTTCGCGGGCAGGGCTCGGCGGCCCGTTGCCCGGGCAGGTGTATGGAGGATCGCCAAACCGCCCTGTCAGAAGGGCGTTTCACGGCGGTGGTGCCGCAGATCATACGGCTTCGACGGACGCTCCAGATACCACCGGCAAGTGCCGGGTCGCGCTTGTCCCGGCGCCACGGATGTGATCTCGTGGGGTCGTTCGTGACGCTTGAAGGGGCGACGGGTGATGTCGGGGACAGACGGCGGACAGCTGTGGGCCATCAGCGACCTGCACATCGGCTACGACGAGAACCGCGCCCTGGTCGAACGGATGCGGCCGGAGTCGGACGAGGACTGGCTGCTGGTCGCCGGTGATGTCGCGGAGACCGTGGAGGACATCGTCTGGGCCCTGAAGACCCTGGCAGGACGGTTCGCCAAGGTCGTCTGGGCGCCCGGCAACCACGAGCTGTGGACCCATCCGCGTGACGCGGTCACGCTGCGCGGCGCCGCCCGCTACGACCACCTCGTCGAACAGTGCCGCGCCCTCGGCGTGCTCACCCCCGAGGACCCCTACCCGGTCTGGGACGGCCCCGGCGGTCCGGTGACCGTCGCACCCCTGTTCCTGCTGTACGACTACTCCTTCCTGCCGCCCGGATGCGCCACCAAGGACGAGGGACTGGCGTACGCGCACAAGACCGGCGTCCTGTGCACCGACGAGCACCTGCTGCACCCCGACCCGTACCCGAGCCGTGAGGCCTGGTGCCGGGCCCGGGTCGCCGAGACCGAGCGGCGCCTCGCCGCACTGCCGGACGACCGGCCGCTCGTCCTCGTCAACCACTATCCGTTGCACCGCCATCCGACGGACGTGCTGTGGTACCCCGAGTTCGCCATGTGGTGCGGCACCGTACTGACCGACGACTGGCACCGGAGGTTCAACCTCCACACCATGGTCTACGGCCATCTGCACATCCCCCGGACCACCTGGCAGGACGGTGTCCGCTTCGAGGAGGTGTCGGTGGGCTACCCGCGCGAGTGGCGCAAGCGGGACCAGCCGCCGGGCCGGCTGCGCCGGATCGTGCCGAGGGAGGACGGGAAGCGATGATCGAGGAACTGCTGCCGCAGACGGTGGTCGCCGTGGCGGCCTACGGCGACGAGGGCGTCGACGCCCCGCTGTACCCGGAGGAGGAGGCGCTGGTGGCGCGGGCCGTCCTCAAGCGCCGCCGGGAGTTCACCGCTGTGCGCTCCTGCGCCCGCCGCGCCATGGAGAAGCTCGGGGTGCCGCCGCAGCCCGTACTGCCCGGTGAGCGCGGCGCCCCCGTCTGGCCCGAGGGCGTGACCGGCAGCATGACCCACTGCCAGGGCTACTGCGCCGCCGCTCTGGTCCGCGCCGGCGACCTGGCGTCCCTCGGTGTCGACGCCGAGGTCCACGGCCCGCTGCCGGAGGGCGTCCTGGACGCCGTGGCACTCCCGCAGGAGGTGACGCGCCTCGAACGACTGTCCGGGCAGCACCCGGCCGTGCACTGGGACCGGCTGCTGTTCAGCGCCAAGGAGTCCGTCTACAAGGCGTGGTTCCCGCTGACCCGCAAGTGGCTGGACTTCTCGGAGGCGGACATCGAGATCGTCCCCGACCCCGACGCAGCCACCCGCGGCGGCTTCCGCGCCACGCTCCTCGTGCCCGGCCCCCGGGTGGGCACCCGGGTGCTCGACCACTTCACCGGCCGCTGGACCACCCGGGACGGCCTGATCGCCACCGCGATCGCGGTCCCGCACACCTGAACCCTCGGCGGCCCGCGGAGTCCGACCCCGGTGGTCTCGTACCAACTGGTCCCCGGTGGTCCCGAACCACCGAACCTCGGCGGCCCGCACCATACGAACCTGGTGGTCTCGTACCAACTGGGCCCCGGTGGTCCCGAACCACCGAACCTCGGCGGCCCGCACCATCCGACCCCGGTGGTCTCGTACCAACTGGTCCCCGGTGGCCCGTGCCATCCGTACCCGGCGGTCCCGCGCCAGCCGGTCCCCGGTGGCCCGCACCATTCGAACCTGGTGGTCCCGCGCCAGCCGGTCCCCGGTGGCCCGCGTCATCCGACCCCGGTGGTCCCGCACCGTCCGGACCTCCGCCGGTCCTGCACTTCACGGCCTTCCGCCGGTCCCGCGCGGCTGCACCGGACCGTCCCGGGACGGCGGGCCGCCGTCCCGGGACCCGGCCGGCCGCGGTCCTCAGGGCTCGGCGCGCCGCCAGTCGCGCAGCATGCGGAAGAACTCCGCCTCGTTGCCCGCCAGTCCCGCCCGCGCCAGGGCCGTCTCCGCCTCGGCGAGCACGGCGGGCGGGATGAGCGGCGGGCCGGGCGTGTCCGGCGACGCCGACGGCGTGTCGAAGGCGGCGCGCACGGTGTGCAGCAGCCGCAGATAGGCCTGGACGGCGGTGCGTTCGCGGTCGGTCAGTACGGCGGTGGGCATCGCTCGGCTCTCCCCGTGTCGTCGTCATGGGTCCCACGCCCACGCACTGCGGGCGCGCACCTCCAGCTTGCCGCCCACCACTGACAATCGGGCCGAGACGCAGCCCGGTTCGCCCGCCTGGAGGGGCTCGCGCGCCGGGGCGCGCCCGGTCAGCCCTGCGGACCCAGGTAACCCAGCGACGCCCCGATCCGGCCCGCGAGATGGTCCCGCTGCACCGGCCCGCGCAGCGACGAACCGGCGAGCCACGTCCGGCACTTGCTGGCCAGCAGCAGGCCGAACGCCTCCGCGTCCTTCTCCTCGGCGAGGTCGAAGCGGGTGCGCGCGGCGACCCGCAGGACGGTGGCCCGCAGGGCGTCCTCGTCGGGCGTGTCGCCCAGCAGCCGGGTCGCGACCTCGGCGCCGGCGACATGGTGACCGCAGTGGCCGGCCTTCATGTGCCACAGCTCGTGGCCGAGGATCACCAACTGGTGGTCGGGCGCGGTGCGCTCCTCGACCACCACCAGGTCCAGGTCCGTCATGTCGAGCCACAGTCCGCTGGCGGTGCCCGGCGGGAAGACGGCCGTACGGAACAGCACGGGGCGGCCCCGGCGCCGGCTCATCGCCTCGCACAGGGCGGCGTACAGATCAGCGGGCCGTGCCGGAGCGGGAAGCGTCAGCTCCGCGACCAACTCGCCGCACAGACGGCGCATTTCCTTGCCGATGCCCACGGTTCTCCCCGGGTCAGGACTTGGGCCGCTGGACACTCTCCAGGAGCATGTCCAGCCACTCCGCGACCTTGTCGCGGTGCTGGTCGGTGGGCAGCTGCGCGGCCCGCCACGCGATCCCGCGCACCCCGTGGTCCTGGAGCAGCCGCTCCAGCGGGTCGTCGGCCGGAGCCGCCGCCGCCCGCTCCCGGTCCGCGAGCTTCTGCAGCAGCTCCTGCTCGGTGTGCTGAAGCGCGCCGGTGAGGGCCTCGGGGTCCTCCGCGGTGAGGAAACCGGCGTGCACCCGGAAGAACCGCTGGATGGCGTCGCAGTGCTCCATGGTGGGCCGCCGGTCGCCGTTGATCAGCGCTCCGGCCTGCTGGCGCGACATGCCCGCGCCGTCGGCGATCTCCTGCTGCGTGTACTTGCGGCCGTTGGGCTTCAGCCGGGTGCGGCGCAGCAGGTCCAGCCGCTGCAGGAACCGGGCCTGCACATCGGGCTCGCCCGCGGGACGTCCGCTCAGCAACGCCTTGACCACGGGTTCCGGCACACCGGAGGCGACGGACAGCCGGCCCACGTCGAAGACCTCGCTCTGCGCCACGCCCAGCCGGTCGGCGAGTGCGGTGACGCGGGCGACGACGGCCGGCAGCGCGGTCGTCGGCGCGGTGCCCGGACCCTCGAAGCCACCCGTCACCGAAAGATCTCCTACGTCTCTCACAGGCTTCTCACAAGCGATTGCCGTGAACTTCACGGAGACTAGCCGTGCTTCGAACTCACATCCAGGTCTCGCCACAACTGTGGCCAATTTCAGCCGTCAACCGGCATGAAATGCCACGATAGTTGACATGCCACAGGTCTGGGCAGCAGGATCGGGGCGCCGCGTCAGGGCCGCACAGGCAAGAGGGGTGACCTCCCGATGGCACATCAGGCAGGAGGGCAGCGGCCGGCGCCGCGGCCCACCACCGGGACTCCCGAGGCCCAGGCCTATCTGCGGGACTACGCCGACCTCCTGGAGGCGGCGCCGCACCCCTCGCTGGTGGTGGACCACCGCTGGGACGTCCTGCTCACCAACAGCGCCTTCCGGGCGCTCTTCCAGGACGTCGAGCCGCACCCCACGGCCCTGCCCGTCGACAACTTCCTGCGGTTCGTCCTCTTCCACCCGGACGCCGCCACGGTGCTCGGCGACCACGAGTCGAGCTGGTGCCTGCCGATGCTCGCCCACTTCGCCCAGACCGTCGAGCGTTACGGCCACGACCGCGGACTGCAGTCGATCCGCCGTGACATCGCCCAGGACCCCATCATGGAGGCCGCCTACCGGTACGGGGTCCCGCACTGGCTGCGCGTGGTCGGCGAGCAGGCCGCCGAGCACGACGGCGCCGTACGGCCGCTGCTCCACCCCGACCCGCGCTGGGGCGCCACGGACTGCCGCATCGTCGTCGAGACGACCCGCACCCTGCGGGACATGGACTGCGCCCGGCTGACCCTGGTCCTGCGCGAGGCGCCCCGGGTCTCCGCCGGCCACCGCAGGGCCCGCCGCGCCGCCTCCCACCTGAGGGTCGTCCGCACCGCCGACTGAGCGGCTGCGGACCGCCCTTGTCCGACCTGTTCCCCGCATGTGTGATGTGTGACATAGTACTGGCGTGAGCGAGTCGCTGACCTGCGATGTCGTGGTGGTGGGCGCCGGGATGACGGGCGCCGCATGCGCCCTGTACGCGGCCCGGGCGGGCCTGTCGGTGACCGTCGTGGACCGGGGCCCGGTGGCCGGCGGCACGACCGGCGCGGGCGAGGGGAACCTCCTCGTCTCCGACAAGGCGCCCGGACCCGAACTCCAACTCGCGCTGCTCTCCCTGGGGTTGTGGGCCGAGACGGCCAAAGAACTGGGCGCCGCCGTGGAGTACGAGGCGAAGGGCGGGCTCGTCGTCGCCCGCACACCCGAAGCCCTCGACTCCCTGCGGGCGTTCGCGGCCGCACAGCGGGCGGCGGGCGTGACGGCCGACCCCGTCACCGCCGACGGACTGCACGACCTCGAACCCCGCCTCGCCCCGGGACTCGCCGGCGGCGTCCACTATCCGCAGGACGCCCAGGTGATGCCCGCCCTCGCCGCCGCCCATCTGCTGCGCGCCTCCGGCGCCCGGCTGCTCACCGGCCGCGAGGTGACCCGGGTGCTGCGCGCCCCCGGCGGCGCGGTGCGCGGCGTGCGCACCGACCGCGGCGACGTGCAGGCGCCGGCGGTCGTCAACGCGGCCGGCACCTGGGGCGGCGAACTCGCCGCCCGTGCGGGCGTGTTGCTGCCCGTGCTGCCCCGCCGCGGTTTCGTCCTGGTCACCGAGCCGCTGCCGCCGCGCATCCGGCACAAGGTGTACGCCGCCGACTACGTGGCCGACGTCGCCAGCGACTCGGCGGCGCTGCAGACCTCACCGGTGGTGGAGGGCACGGCCGCCGGACCGGTGCTCATCGGCGCCAGCCGGGAACGCGTCGGCTTCGACCGCTCCCTGTCGCTGCCCGCGGTGCGGGCGCTGGCGGCGGGCGCGACGGCCCTGTTCCCCTTCCTGTCCGGCGTACGGGCCCTGCGGACGTACGCCGGATTCCGGCCGTACCTGCCCGACCACCTCCCGGCGATCGGCCCCGACCCCAGGGCGCCGGGCCTGTACCACGCGTGCGGTCACGAGGGCGCCGGCATCGGACTGGCCACCGGCACCGGACTGCTGATCGCCCAGTCGCTGACCGGGCGGACACCGGCCCTGGACCTCACACCGTTCCGGCCCGACCGCTTTCCCCGGACCACGAAGGAGACCGCGCGGTGAACCCACTGGAGCTCGCCGGGGCCCGGCCCGGACCCGCCTTCACGGTCACGTTCGACGGACGGCGGATCGAGGCCCTGCCCGGCCGGACCGTCGCCGCGGTGCTGTGGGCGGCCGGCATCACCTCCTGGCGTGCCACCCGCGACGGCGGCCGCCCCCGCGGGGTGTTCTGCGGGATCGGGGTGTGCTTCGACTGCCTGGTCACCGTCAACGGCCGACCCAACCAGCGGGCCTGCCTGGTGCCCGCACGGCCGGGCGACGACATCCGCACCCAGGAGGGGACCGGACATGCCCACTGACCTCGCGGTGATCGGCGCCGGCCCGGCCGGTCTCGCCGCGTCCCTCGCGGCCTGCGCGCGCGGCGTCCGCGTCACCCTGATCGACGCGGCACCGGAGCCGGGCGGACAGTTCCACCGGCAGCCCGCCGCCGGGCTGCGCGCGGCCCGCCCCGAGGCCCTGCACCACCGGTGGCGCACCTGGACCCGGCTGCGGGACGGCCTCGCCGCAGGCTCGGTACGTCTGCTGACGGAGCATCACGTGTGGGGCGTGGAGCGGACGTCCGGCGGACTGACCGTGCACGCGCTGCTCGGACCGGACCAGGAGGAGCCCGCCGAGGTGCACGCCCGCGCGGTGCTGCTGGCCACCGGCGGCCACGAGACCGTGCTGCCCTTCCCCGGCTGGACGCTCCCCGGTGTCGTCACCGCCGGCGGCGCCCAGGCCATGCTCAAGGGCGGGCTCGTGACACCGGGCCGGACCGCCGTGGTCGCCGGGACCGGGCCGCTGCTGCTGCCGGTGGCGGCCGGACTCGCCGCCGCCGGAGTGACCGTTGCTGCGCTGGTGGAGTCCGCCGGGCCCGAACGCCTGCCGCGGCACGCCGTGACGCTGGCCGGGAAGTTCCCGGAGGCGGCCGGGTACGCGGCCCGGCTGCTGCGGCACCGCGTGCCGTTCCTCGCCCGCCGCACCGTCGTCCGCGCCCACGGCGACGAGCGGCTGACCGGCGTCACCGTCGCCGCGCTCGACGCGCACGGCGGTGTCCGGCCCGGCACCGAACGCCTCCTGCCCTGCGACACCCTCGCCGTGGGCCACGGCATGCTCCCGCACACCGACCTCGCCGAGGCCCTCGGCTGCCGGCTCGACGGGCTCACCGTCGCCGTCGACGAGGAGCAGCGCACCGACGTACCCGGAGTGTGGGCCGCGGGCGAGGCCACCGGTGTCGGCGGCGCGGCGCTCGCGCTCGCCGAGGGACACATCGCCGGCCGCTCCGTCGTCGCCCGGCTGCGCGGCACCGCACCGGATCCGCGGCAGTGGGCGCCCGCCGCCCGGGTGCGGGCCCGCGCGCGCCGGCACGCGGCCGCCCTGGGATCCGTGTACGCACCGCCCGCCCGCTGGACCGACCGGGTCACCGACGACACGGTGGTCTGCCGCTGCGAGGAGGTCACCGCGGGCGCGGTCCGCGAGGCACTCGCGCTCGGCGCCGGGGACGCCCGCACCGTCAAGCTGCTCACCCGGGCCGGCATGGGCTGGTGCCAGGGCCGGATGTGCCAACCGGCGGTCGCGGGCCTCGCCGGCTGCGAACCCACTCCTTCCCGGCGGCCGTTCGCCCGGCCCGTGCCGCTGGGCGTACTCGCCGGACAGCACTCCGAGGAAGGACACTCATGACCGACCACCGCCCCTGGCGCGGCGTCCTCGTCGCCACCGCGCTGCCGCTGAACGACGACCTCACCGTGAACCACGACCGCTACGCGGAGCACTGCGCCCGGCTGGTGGCCGACGGCTGCGACGGCGTCGTACCGAACGGCTCGCTCGGCGAGTACCAGGTGCTCACCGCCGAGGAGCGCGCCAGGGTCGTGGAGACGGCCGTCGCCGCGGTCGGCGGGGAGCGCGTCATGCCCGGTGTGGCCGCCTACGGTTCCGCCGAGGCACGCCGCTGGGCCGAGCAGGCGGCGGAGGCGGGCTGCCGTGCCGTGATGCTGCTGCCGCCCAACGCCTACCGCGCCGACGAGCGTTCCGTCCTCGCCCACTACGCCGAGGTCGCCGCCGCCGGACTCCCGGTCGTCGCCTACAACAACCCCGTCGACACCAAGGTCGACCTGGTGCCGGAACTCCTCGCCCGGCTGCACGGCGAGGGATACGTCCAGGCGGTCAAGGAGTTCTCCGGTGACGTCCGGCGCGCCTACCGGATCGCCGAACTCGCGCCCGAACTCGACCTGCTGGCGGGTGCCGACGACGTGCTGCTGGAGCTGGCCGTCGCGGGCGCCAAGGGCTGGGTGGCCGGCTACCCGAACGCGCTGCCCCGTTCCTGCGTGGAGCTCTACCGCGCCGCCGCGGCCGGTGACCTCGCCACCGCGCTGCCGCTGTACCGGCGGCTGCACCCGCTGCTGCGCTGGGACTCGCGCGTGGAGTTCGTCCAGGCGATCAAGCTGTCCATGGACCTCACCGGCCGGTACGGCGGCCCCTGCCGCCCGCCCCGCGTCCCGCTGGAACCCGGTCAGGAGGCGGCCGTCCGCGCGGCCACCGAGCAGGCCCTCGCGGCCGGACTGGCGTAGGGGAGGGCCGGTCATGCGCAGCAAGCTCGTCCTGCACGCCGTCGACTCGCACACCGAGGGCATGCCCACCCGGGTGATCACCGGAGGCATCGGCACCATCCCCGGCGCGACCATGAACGAGCGGCGGCTGTACTTCCGCGACCACCGCGACCACATCAAGCAGTTGTTGATGAACGAGCCGCGCGGGCACTCCGCGATGAGCGGCGCGATCCTGCAGCCGCCCACCCGCCCGGACTGCGACTGGGGCGTGGTCTACATCGAGGTCTCCGGCTACCTCCCGATGTGCGGGCACGGCACCATCGGCGTCGCCACGGTGCTGGTCGAGACCGGTATGGTCGAGGTCGTCGAGCCGGTCACCACCATCCGCCTGGACACGCCCGCCGGGGTCGTCGTCGCCGAGGTCGCCGTCGAGGACGGGGCCGCCACCGCCGTGACCCTGCGCAACGTCCCGTCCTTCGCCGTCGCACTCGACCGGCAGGCCACCCTGCCCGACGGGCGCACGGTCACCTACGACCTCGCCTTCGGCGGCAACTTCTACGCCATCCTGCCGCTGGACCGGCTCGGGCTGCCCTTCGACCGGTCCCGCAAGGACGACATCCTCGCGGCGGGCCTGTCCCTGATGGAGGCGGTCAACGCGGCCGGCGAACCCGTCCATCCCGAGAACCCGTCCATCCGCGGCTGTCACCATGTGCAGGTGACCGCTCCCGACGCCACCGCCCGCCACTCCCGGCACGCCATGGTGATCCACCCCGGCTGGTTCGACCGCTCGCCCTGCGGCACCGGCACCAGCGCCCGGATGGCCCAGCTGCACGCCCGTGGCGAACTCCCGCTGCACACCGAGTTCGTCAACGAGTCCTTCATCGGCACCCGGTTCACCGGCCGGCTGCTCGGCACCACCGAGGTGGCCGGCCGCCCGGCGGTGCTGCCCAGCTTCACCGGACGCGCCTGGATCACCGGCACCGCGCAGTACCTGCTGGACCCGCGCGACCCGTTCCCGGCGGGATTCGTCCTGTGACCGGGACCCCTCCCGCCCTGCGCTCCATCGGAGGGCGCGGGCCCAGCTACCGGGAGCGGGTCGCGGACGCGCTGCGGGCCGCGCTGATCGCCGGTGAACTGCGGCCCGGAGAGGTGTACTCGGCGCCCGGGCTCGCCGCCCGCTTCGGCGTCTCCGCCACCCCGGTGCGCGAGGCCATGCTCGACCTCGCCAAGCAGGGCCTGGTCGACACCGTGCCGAACAAGGGGTTCCGGGTCACCGCCGTCTCCGACCGGCAACTGGACGAGTACACCCACGTCCGCTCCCTGATCGAGATCCCGACGACGGCGGACCTCGCGGTCACCGCGGACCCGGTGGCGCTCGAGGCGCTGCGGCCGGTCGCCGAGGAGATCGTCACCGCCGCCGCGGCCGGCGACCTCATCGCGTACGTCGAGGCCGACCAGCGCTTCCACCTGGGGCTGCTGGCGCTCGCCGGCAACGGCCACCTGGTGGAGGTGGTGCGGGACCTGCGGCAGCGCGCCCGGCTGTACGGGCTGACCGCGCTGGTGGAGCAGGGCCGGCTGGAGGCGTCGGCCGAGGAGCACCTGGAGCTGCTCGACGCGCTGCTCGCCCGGGACCCCGAGGCCGTGCGGGCCGTGATGACCCGCCACCTTGGGCATGTGCGAGGGCTCTGGGCAGCTCCCTGACACCGGTTCTTGCGTCATTACGCAAGTAGTTTGCGTTTCTTGCGCTAAGCTTGCGTTCATGACGCGACGACTTGCTGTGGTGGCGAAGAAGGTCGGGGTCAGCGAGGCCACGGTCAGCCGGGTGCTCAACGGCAAGCCCGGGGTCTCCGAGGCGACCCGGCAGGCGGTGCTCTCCGCCCTGGACGTGCTCGGCTACGAGCGGCCCACCCAGCTGCGCGGCGA
Organism: Streptomyces calvus; assembly: GCF_006782915.1. Lineage (GTDB taxonomy): Bacteria > Actinomycetota > Actinomycetes > Streptomycetales > Streptomycetaceae > Streptomyces > Streptomyces calvus. The sequence continues at coordinate 134,727 of NZ_VCNP01000009.1, read as the reverse complement.
GCGCGCCCGGCTGGTCGGCCTGGTCCTGCCCGAGCTGCAGAACCCGATCTTCCCCGCCTTCGCCGAGGTCATCGGCGGCGCGCTGGCCCAGCTCGGACTGACGCCGGTGCTGTGCACCCAGACCCGCGGCGGTGTCTCCGAGGCCGACTACGTGGACCTGCTGCTCCAGCAGCAGGTGTCCGGCGTCGTGTTCGCGGGCGGCCTCTACGCCCAGGCCGACGCGCCGCACGACCACTACCGCCGGCTCGCCGAGCGCAACATCCCCGTCGTCCTCGTCAACGCGGCCATAGAGCACCTCGGCTTCCCGGCCGTGTCGTGCGACGACGCGGTGGCCGTGGAGCAGGCCTGGCGGCATCTGGCCTCGCTCGGCCACGAGCGCATCGGGATGGTGCTCGGCCCCGGCGACCACATGCCCTCCGCGCGCAAGCTCGCCGCGGCCCGCGCGGTCGCCGGGGAGGTGCCCGAGGAGCACGTCGCCCGGGCCATGTTCTCCATCGAGGGCGGCCACGCCGCCGCCTCCCGGCTGATCGAGCGGGGCGTCACCGGCTTCATCTGCGCCAGTGACCCCCTCGCGCTCGGTGTCGTACGGGCCGCGCGCCGCAAGGCACTCGACGTGCCGGGGCAGATCTCCGTGGTCGGATACGACGACTCGGCGCTGATGAACTGCACCGAGCCCCCGCTCACCACCGTCCGGCAGCCGATCGAGGCCATGGGCAAGGCCGTGGTGGAGCTGCTGAACGCGCAGATCAACGGCAGTGCGGTGGCCCCGGAGGAGCTGCTGTTCGAACCCGAGCTGGTGGTGCGCGGCTCGACCGCCCAGGCGCCCCGCACCTGAGAATCACCGAGCTGTCGAATAATTTCAAAGTCTGCGCGACATCTTGCGCACCGTTGTCGTCGGTGCTTGAGTGTGGCCCGCCCGCCGCTCCTGTGGCGAGGGGTCCACTCGCTCCTGTCCCTTAAGGGGTCCACCGATGAGAAGCACCGGGATCCGCCGTTCCCTTGTCGCGCTGGGCGTCGGCGCGCTCGCGCTCACCGCCTGCGGCTCGGACGGCGACGACGCCGCCGACGGCAAGACCCGCATCACGGTCAACTGCATGCCGCCCAAGAGCGCCAAGGTCGACCGCCAGTTCTTCGAGGAGGACGTCGCCGCCTTCGAGAAGAAGAACCCGGACATCGACGTCGTCCCGCACGACGCGTTCCCCTGCCAGGACCCGAAGACGTTCGACGCCAAGCTCGCCGGCGGCCAGATGGAGGACGTGTTCTACACGTACTTCACCGACGCCCGGCACGTCGTCGACATCGACCAGGCCGCCGATCTCACCCCGTACGTCAAGGAGTTGAAGAGCTACGCCACCATCCAGCAGCAACTGCGGGACATCTACACCGTCGACGGCAAGGTCTACGGCATCCCCCGCACCGGCTACTCGATGGGCCTGATCTACAACAAGGCCCTCTTCGAGAAGGCCGGCCTCGACCCGGACCGGCCGCCCACCACCTGGGCCGAGGTCCGCGACGCCGCCAGGAGGATCGCCGCGCTCGGCGACGGCACCGTCGGCTACGCCGACTACAGCGCCCAGAACCAGGGCGGCTGGCACTTCACCGCCGAGCTGTACTCCCAGGGCGGCGACGTGGTGAGCGCCGACGGCAGGAAGGCCACCATCGACACCCCCGAGGGCCGCGCCGTGCTGCGGACCCTCCACGACATGCGGTGGAAGGACGAGTCGATGGGCAGCAAGCAGCTGCTCGTCATCAACGACGTCCAGCAGATGATGGGCTCCGGCAAGCTCGGCATGTACCTCGCCGCCCCCGACAACATCCCGATCCTGGTCAAGGAGAAGGGCGCGGAATACGAGGACATCGCGATCGCGCCCATGCCCGGCGGCAAGGCCACGCTCATCGGCGGCGACGGCTACATGTTCCACAAGGACGCCTCACCCGAGCAGATCCGCGCCGGCCTCAAGTGGCTCGACCACATGTTCCTCACGCCCGGTGACGGCTTCCTCGGCGACTACGCCCGCGCCGAGAAGCACGACGCCCCGGTCGGCCTGCCCGAGCCCCGCCTGTTCACCGGCGCCGCCGACGCGAAGGACCAGCAGGTCAAGAAGGCCCACGCGAACGTCCCGGTGGAGAACTACCGGGCGTTCCTCGAAGGCAACCAGAGCCTGGAGACGAAGATCGAGCCGCCGCACGCCCAGCAGCTCTACTCCGTCCTCGACGGCGTCGTCTCCGCCGTCCTCACCAAGGAGGACGCGGACATCGACCGCCTGCTGAAGGACGCCTCCGGCAAGATCGACGGCATTCTGGCGCGGGGCTGACCGGCGATGAAGACCGTCGAACGGCCGGCCCCGCTCCCACCGGTCCGCCCGGTGCAGGCGCCGTCCCCGGCCGGGGACCGCAGACGGCGCCGCCTCGCCGACCACCTGCGCGCCTACGGCTTCCTCGCCGGCGGCCTCGTCTGCTTCGCGCTGTTCTCCTGGTACCCGGCGATCCGCGCGGTCGTGATCGCCTTCCAGACGTACACACCGGGCTCGGAAGCCGAATGGGTCGGCACCGCCAACTTCACCCGCGTCCTCCATGACCCCGAGTTCGGCGCCGCCTGGCGCAACACGCTCACCTTCACCCTGCTCGCCCTGCTGATCGGCTTCGCGATCCCCTTCGTGCTGGCCCTCGTCCTCAACGAACTCAGGCACGCCAAGGCGTTCTTCCGGGTCGTCGTCTACCTGCCGGTGATGATCCCGCCGGTGGTCAGCGCCCTGCTGTGGAAGTGGTTCTACGACCCGGGCGCCGGCCTCGCCAACGAGGCACTGCGCTTCCTCCACCTGCCCACCTCGAACTGGTCCAACGGCGCCGACACCGCCCTGGTCTCCCTCGTCCTCGTCGCGACCTGGGCCAACATGGGCGGCACCGTCCTCATCTACCTCGCCGCCCTGCAGTCCATCCCCGGCGAGCTGTACGAGGCCGCCGAACTCGACGGCGCGGGCCTGCTCCAGCGCGTCCGCCATGTGACGATCCCGCAGACCAGGTTCGTCATCCTGATGCTGATGCTCCTGCAGATCATCGCCACCATGCAGGTGTTCACCGAACCCTTCGTGATCACCGGCGGCGGTCCGGAGAACTCCACGGTCACCGTCCTCTACCTCATCTACAAGTACGCCTTCCTCTACAACGACTTCGGCGGCGCCTGCGCGCTCAGCGTGATGCTCCTCGCCCTGCTCGGCGTGTTCTCCGCCGTCTACCTCCGGCTCACCCGCTCCGCAGAGGAGGCCGCATGAGCGCCGGCACCCGCACCCTCGTCTCCCCGGCCGTGCTGGCCCGCCCCCGCGGCAGGGCCGCCTACTGGACGGTGTTCACCGGCGTCGTCGTGCTGTTCGCGCTCGCCTTCCTCTTCCCCGTCTACTGGATGGTGAGCGGCGCGATGAAGTCACCGGACGAGGTGGCGCGCACCCCGCCCACCCTCGTCCCGGAGAGCTGGAACACCAGCGGCTACAGCGACGCCTGGGACCTGATGCAGCTGCCCACCCACCTGTGGAACACGGTGGTGCAGGCGGCCGGCGCCTGGCTGTTCCAATTGGTGTTCTGCACGGCCGCCGCCTACGCCCTGTCCAGGCTGCGGCCCGCCTTCGGCAAGCTGGTCCTCGGCGGCATCCTCGCCACGCTGATGGTCCCGGCCCAGGCCCTGGTCGTACCGAAGTACCTGACCGTGGCGGACCTCGGGCTGCTCAACGACCCGCTCGCCATCTGGCTGCCCGCCGTCGCCAACGCCTTCAACCTCTACCTGCTCAAGCGGTTCTTCGACCAGCTGCCCAGGGACGTGCTGGAGGCCGCCGAGATGGACGGCGCGGGCCGGCTGCGCACCCTGTGGTCCATCGTGCTGCCCATGTCCCGGCCCGTGCTCGGCGTGGTGTCGATCTTCGCGCTGGTCGCCGTGTGGCAGGACTTCCTGTGGCCGCTGATGGTGTTCTCCGACACCGACAAGCAGCCGATCGGCGTGGCCCTCGTACAGCTCTCGCAGAACATCCAACTGACCGTGCTCATCGCCGCGATGGTGATCGCCAGCATCCCCATGGTCGCGCTGTTCCTCGTCTTCCAGCGGCACATCATCGCCGGAATCAGCGCGGGCAGCACCAAGGGCTGACACCGGCACCCTTCACAGAAGAGAAAGGCACGCACCGTGGGACAGCCCACCCCTGCCCGGAGCGACGACTGGTGGCGCTCCGCCGTCATCTACCAGGTGTACGTCCGCAGCTTCGCCGACGGCGACGGCGACGGCACCGGAGACCTCGCGGGCGTCCGCGCCAGGCTTCCGTACCTCGCCGAACTCGGCGTCGACGCCCTGTGGTTCAACCCCTGGTACCTGTCCCCGATGAAGGACGGCGGCTACGACGTCGCCGACTACCGGTCGATCGACCCGGCCTTCGGAACCCTCGCCGAGGCGGAGAAACTCATCGCCGAGGCACGCGAGCTGGGCATCCGCACCATCGTCGACATCGTGCCGAACCACGTCTCCGACCAGCACCCGTGGTTCCGCGCCGCCCTCGCCGGCGGCCCCGAACGCGACCTGTTCCACTTCCGCCCGGGCCGCGGCGAACACGGCGAACTCCCGCCGAACGACTGGCGGTCGGAGTTCGGCGGCCCCGCCTGGACCCGCCTTCCCGCCTCCCCTGACCCTGTCCAGGACGGCCCGTCGCGCTCTGCCGATACGGGCGGCGACTGGTACCTCCACCTGTTCGCCCCGGAACAGCCCGACCTCAACTGGGCCCACCCCGCCGTCCGCCAGGAGCACGAGGACATCCTGCGCTTCTGGTTCGAGCGGGGCGTGGCGGGCGTGCGCATCGACTCCGCCGCGCTGCTGGTGAAGGACCCGCGGCTGCCCGACTTCACCGAGGGCCGCGACCCCCACCCCTACGTCGACCGCGACGAACTCCACGACATCTACCGCTCCTGGCGGGCCATCGCCGACGAGTACGGGGCCGTCTTCGTCGGTGAGGTCTGGCTCCCGGACACCGAACGCTTCGCCCGCTACCTCCGCCCCGACGAACTGCACACCGCGTTCAACTTCTCCTTCATGGCCTGCCCCTGGGACGCGGCCCGGCTGCGCGCCTCCATCGACGAGACACTCGCCGAGCACGCTCCGGTGGGCGCCCCCGCCACCTGGGTGCTGTGCAACCACGACGTGACCCGCACGGTCACCCGCTACGGCCGCGCCGACACCGGCTTCGACTTCGCCACCAAGGCCTTCGGCACCCCCACGGACCTGGCGCTGGGCACCCGCCGGGCCCGCGCCGCCGCCCTGCTGTCACTGGCCCTGCCCGGCGCGGTCTACCTCTACCAGGGGGAGGAACTGGGCCTGCCGGAAGTGGAGGTGGAGCGCGAGCTGATCCAGGACCCGATGCACGCCCGGTCCGGCGGCGTCGACCCGGGACGCGACGGCTGCCGGGTGCCGCTGCCCTGGGCGGCCGACGCGCCGTATGCGGGCTTCGGGTCGCGTCGGACACCGTGGCTGCCGCAGCCCGACGGCTGGGCGGACCACGCGGTCGACCGCCAGCTCGACGATCCCGGCTCCATGCTCTCCCTGTACCGCCGGGCGATCCGCCTGCGCCCCGCCTTCGGCGACGGACCGCTCACCTGGCTCCCCGCACCCGACGGCGTCCTCCACTTCGCGCGGGCCGGCGGTGCGCGCTGCCTGGTGAACCTCTCCGACACCCCGGCCGCACTGCCCGACCCCGCCGGGATCCTCCTCGCCAGCGGCCCGCTCGACCCCGACGGACGACTGCCGCAGGACACGGCGGTCTGGCTGCGCGCCTGAGACCGCACCCGCTCGTTCCCGCACCCCCACACGAAGGGATCAGCACATGAGCACGCACGGAACCACCCGGTCCACCGTCAGGAGCATGTCCGCGGTCGCTGTCGCGGTCGCCCTGGCCGCCGGCACGCTCGTCGCCCTGGCCCCCGTGCCCGCCCACGCCGCGGGCGCCACCCTCCCCTTCACCTCCGTCGAGGCCGAGTCCGCCACCACCACCGGCTCGAAGATCGGCCCCGACCACACCCAGGGCACCCTCGCCTCCGAGGCCTCCGGCCGCCGGGCGGTACGACTGAACGCGGGTCAGCGCGTGGAGTTCACGGTGCCGCGCGCGGCCAACGCCGTGAACGTGGCCTACAGCGTCCCCGACGGCCAGTCCGGCTCGCTCGACGTGTACGTCAACGGCCAGAAGCTCGCCAGGACCCTCCCGGTGACCTCCAAGTACTCCTACGTCGACACCGGCTGGATCCCCGGCGCCCGCACCCACCACTTCTACGCCAACTCCCGGCTGCTGCTCGGCCGTGACGTGCAGGCCGGGGACAAGGTCGCCCTCCAGGCCACCGGCGTCCAGGTCACCGTGGACGTCGCCGACTTCGAGCAGGCCGCCGGTCCGGCCGCGCGGCCCGCCGGCTCCGTCTCCGTGACCGACAAGGGCGCCGACCCCACCGGCCAGGGCGACTCCACACAGGCGTTCCGGGAGGCCATCGCCGCCGCCCAGGGAGGAGTGGTGTGGATACCGCCGGGCGAGTACCGCCTCACCTCCTCACTGAACGGCGTACAGAACGTCACCCTGCGGGGCGCCGGACACTGGCACTCGATCGTGCGCACCTCCCGCTTCATCGACCAGCAGAACTCCGCGGGCAACGTCCGCATCCAGGACTTCGCGGTCATCGGCGAGGTCACCGAACGGGTCGACTCCAACCCGGACAACTTCGTCAACGGCTCCCTCGGCCCGAACTCCTCCGTCTCCGGCATGTGGCTCCAGCACCTCAAGGTGGGCCTCTGGCTGACCGGCACCAACGACAACCTCGTCGTGGAGAACAACCGCTTCCTCGACATGACGGCCGACGGACTCAACCTCAACGGCAACGCACGCGGCGTGACGGTCCGCAACAACTTCCTGCGCAACCAGGGCGACGACGCGCTCGCCATGTGGTCGCTGTACGCGCCGAACACCGACAGCACCTTCGAGAACAACACCGTCTCGCAGCCGAACCTCGCCAACGGCATCGCGATCTACGGCGGCACCGACATCACCGTCCGGAACAACCTGGTCACCGACACCAACGCCCTCGGCAGCGGCATCGCCATCTCCAACCAGAAGTTCCTCGACCCCTTCCACCCGCTGTCCGGCACCATCACCGTCGACGGCAACACCCTCGTGCGCACCGGCGCGATGAACCCCAACTGGAACCACCCGATGGGCGCCCTGCGCGTCGACTCCTACGACAGCGCCGTCGAGGCGCAGGTGAAGATCACGAACACGACCGTCACCGACAGTCCCTACAGCGCCTTCGAGTTCGTCTCCGGCGGCGGACGCGGACACGCCGCGAAGAACATCACCGTCGACGGCGCCACCGTGAACCGGGTGGGCACGGTCGTCGTGCAGGCGGAGACCCAGGGCGCCGTCACCTTCCGCGACGTCACCGCGACCGGCGTCGGCTCGGCCGGCGTCTACAACTGCCCCTACCCGGCGGGCTCGGGCGCCTTCACGCTCACCGACGGCGGCGGCAACTCCGGCTGGGACAGCACCTGGCCGGACTGCTCCACGTGGCCGCAGCCCGGCCAGGGCACCCCCGACCCCGACCCGGACGTGAACCTCGCCCGGGGCCGCACGGCCACGGCCACCGGCTCCCAGGACGTCTACACCCCGGGCAAGGCCGTCGACGGCGACGCGAACACCTACTGGGAGTCCGCCAACCACGCCTTCCCGCAGTCCCTGACGGTCGACCTCGGCTCCACGCGGACCGTGCGCCGGCTGGTGCTGAAGCTGCCGCCGCAGGCCGCGTGGCAGGCCCGCACCCAGACACTGTCCGTGCAGGGCAGCACCGACGGCTCGGCGTACGCGACGCTGGTCGCCTCGAAGGACTACCGCTTCGACCCGGCCACCGGCAACACCGTGACCATCCCGGTCAGCGGCAGCGTCCGCCACCTGCGGCTGCACGTCACCGGCAACACCGGCTGGCCGGCGGCCCAGTTCAGTGAGGTGGAGGCGTACCTCTCGTGACGTCCTGAGACGGGCCCGCGCGCCCCGCCGCCGTTCCACGAACCGCCGGGCAGGGGCGCGTGTCCCCTGCCCGGCGGTTCATGGGTCTCAGGCAGCCGCGACCGGGGTGTAGTCGGAGGCGTCGTCGCCCTCGACGATGTAGCTGCGGCTGCCGTCCACACCGGCCGGGACGTCGCCGGCGACGGTCACCCGGTGCAGCAGGCGCGGGAGGTCGCCGTAGTCGTCGGGCGCGTAGTGCTGGGTGATGCGGTTGTCGAACAGGACGAGGTCACCGGGCGTCCAGGTCACACGCACGATGTTCTCGGGTCGGGTGACGTACGACTGGAGGATGCGCAGCAGGTCGCGGGAGTCGGAGGAGCCGAGGCCGACGAGGGTCTGGGCGAAGCCGCCGATGAACAGCCCGCGCTCGCCGGTCTCCGGGTGCACGCGGACGACGGGGTGGGCGGTGCGGTACGTACGGGAGACGAACCGCCTGCGGTACTCGGCCGCCTTCTCGTTCCTCGGGGCGGCGTAGTCGTAGTCGTTGGTGTGCACGGCCCACAGCCGGTCGGCGAGCTCGCGCAGCGGGTCGGGCAGGTCCCGGTAGGCGGCGGCCGAGTTGGCGATGAGGGTGTTGCCGCCGTAGGGCGGCACCACGATGCTGCGCAGCGTGGACGCCTTCGGGGGCGTCCGGACGAAGGTGACGTCCGTGTGCCACTGGTTGGCGCGGATGCCTTCTTCGCCGTCGACGGGCAGGATCTGCGGCCGGCCCTCGACGGAGGCCACGGTGGGGTGGGCGGCGGTGAGTTCACCGAAGAGGGAGGCGAAACGGAGCTGGCCCGCGTCGTCGAGCTGCTGGTCGCGGAAGACGAGCGCCTTGTGTTCGAGGAGCGCGGAGTTGATCTCGGTGACGACGGCGGGGTCGAGGTCGGCGGAGAGATCCACGCCGAGGATCTCGGCGCCGATGCGGCCGCCGATCCTGCGGATGTCGAAGCCGGTGCCGGTGGTCATGCGGGTGTCCTTCCGTGAAGTGGCCGCCAGGTGGTGGCCGTCAGGTGGTGACCGGTCGGGAGGTGACCGGTCGGGAGGTGACCGGTCGGGAGGTGATCGGTCGGGGACGGTCGTGGAGAGGGCGGCCGGGTTCAGCCGCCGGCGGGTACGCGCCAGGAGCTGAGCCGCTTCTCCAGGGCCACCAGCAACTGGTTGAAGGCCACGCCGATGGCGGAGATCGTGACGATGCCCGCGTACATCTGCGGGATCGCGAAGTTGTACTGCGAGGCGTTGATCAGGTATCCGAGGCCCGCCTTGGCGCCGATCATCTCGGCGGCGACCAGCACCAGGATCGACACCGCTCCGGCCAGCCGGATGCCGGTGAAGATCATCGGTACCGAGGACGGCAGGATGACCTTCTGGAACACCCGGGCCGCGGACAGGTCCATCGACTTCGCCAGCTTCAGCAGGGTCGGGTCGACGGTGCGGACCGCGCTGATGGTGTTGAGCAGGACGGGCCAGGTGCACGCGTACACCACGATGGAGATCTTCGAGGTCTCGCCGATGCCCAGCAGCAGCACGAACACCGGGAGCAGGGCCAGCGCCGCCGTGTTGCGGAAGACCTCGAGGAGCGGCCCCAGGACGTCGGCGACCGGCCGGTACCAGCCGATCAGCAGGCCCAGCGGTACGGCGCAGACCACGGCGAGACCGAATCCACTCAAGGAGCGCACCAGACTGGCGCGTGCGTTGTCGGCCAACTGGCCGTCGGCGGCCAGGTCCCACCAGGCGGCGGCGACCTCACTGAACGGCGGCAGGAAGGTCCGGTCGGCCAGGCCGAGTCGCGGCGCGGCCTCCCACAGCAGCACCAGCGCCACGATCGCCGCGGACCTGGTCGCCCCGCCCAGCAGCAGGTGGGGCAGCCGGCGCACCGACCGGCGGATCCGTTCCGTGGTGGCGAGGGCCCGGCGTGCGTCCGAGGACGGACCTTCGGACGGCGCGGAGGCAGTGGGTGCGGACGGTGCGGGAAGCGCGGGGGCCGACAGGGGTGCGGCGGCTTGTGCGGAGTCCGGTGCCGTCGTGCCGCTGCCGGTGGTCGTGCCCGGTACGGGGCTCATACGGAAACCTCCTCCTTCTCCAACCGCTGGGCCCTGGTTACCTCGTCGTGCAGCAGTGACCAGATCCGGTGCCGGTGGCGTGCGAACTCGGGACTGGAACGCAGGTCGTCCGTGGCCGTACGGGAGCCGAGGGCGACCGGCACGACCTGTTTGACGCGTCCCGGCCGCGACGTCATGACGGCGACGCGCTGTCCCAGGTAGACCGCCTCGTCGATGCCGTGGGTGATGAAGACGACGGTCTTGCCGGTGCGCTGCCAGATGCGCAGCAGCTCGTCCTGGAGCGACTCCCGGGTCTGCGCGTCCAGTGCGGCGAACGGCTCGTCCATCAGCAGGACGCCGGGGTCGTAGGCGAGGCTGCGGGCGATCGCCACCCGCTGCCGCATCCCGCCCGACAACTCGTGCGGATGCCGGTCCTCGAACCCGGAGAGGCCGACGAGCCCGAGGAACTCCCTGGCGCGCGCGGCACGTGGACGCCGCGGCACGCCGGTGGCCTCCAGTCCGAACTCGACGTTTCCGAGCGCCGTCCGCCACGGCAGCAGCGCGTACTGCTGGAACACGACGCTCCGGTCCGGTCCCGGACCGGTGACGGGCCGGCCGTCCAGCAGGATCCGCCCGCCGGTGGGCCGGTCGAGGCCGGCGAGCAGGTCCAGCAGGGTCGACTTCCCGCAGCCGCTCGGGCCCACGATGACGACGAACTCGCCGTCCGCGATCTCCAGGTCGACACCGTCGAGGGCGGTGAACCGGCTCGTCCGCCGGTTTCCCGCGCGGTCCTTGACGGTGAACTCCTTCCGTACGTCCTTGAACACGATCTTGGGCGTCGGGGACTGCGTGGTGGTTCCGGGCATGGGATCAGCTCCCGCTCGTCGTGGCGGAGGAGGCCGCAGCGGACGGTGCCACGGCGCCCTGACCCGCGGCGTTGAACTCATTGGTGTAGAGGTCCGACAACGTGACCCGGTCCCTGTCGATGTCACCGCGCTCGGCGAGCCAGTCGATCCACAGCTGGAGCTCCTCGGAGGTGATCCGGCCCGCCGTCTCGGCGACGCCGTAGGACCGCCAGTACTTCAGGGGCGCGGTGTCCTCGTTGCGGCCGCGCCTCTTCACGATGTCCGTCATCCGGGCGACGACCTCCTCGTGCGGAGTGGAACGGGACCACTCGATCGCCTTTCCGACGGCGGTGACGAAGGTCCGGGCCGTGTCGGGGTTCTGCTTCAGGAAACGGTCCGTCATCACGTAGGTGCCGGCGCTGAACGCGCCGAGCAGGCGGTAGTCCGTGAACAGCGGGCGGATGCCACCGGCGGCCAGGGCCTTGTCGCGCAGGATGCCGCCGAGCACGGCCACGTCGATCTGCTTCTGACGCAGCGACTGCTCGGTGCTGACCGGGGGCACCACGAGTGGCTCCACCGTGCCGATCTGCGCCCGGGGCAGACCGCCCCTGCGCAGGTAGATGTCGAGCATGGCCTCGGCGTGCGCGCCGAGCGTGTTCATCCCCACCTTTGCGCCGATCAGGTCCCGGGCCGAGCGGACGGGGCTGTCCTCAAGGACGTAGAAGCCGTTGTAGGCGTACTGGTCGGCGCCGTAGTAGCTGATGACGGCTTTGACGGGGGCGTTGTTGGCGGCCAGTTTGACGACCGCGCCGTTGAACGCGCCGCCGAAGTCGGTCTGGCCCGTGGCCGCGGACTGGATGTCCTGCGGTCCGCTGCTCGTGTTGCCGACCCACTCCAGTGTCACGTCCTCCAAATAGCCGAGGTCCTCGGCCAGTTCGGGCAGGATGACCTGGCCCGCCCAGCCCTGGTACCGGATGGTCCTGGTCCGGCCCCCGCCGGCGGTGGCGCCCGTGGCGACCGGGCCGCAGCCCACGGCGACCGCCGAAAGACCGAGCAGGGAGAGGAACTGTCGTCGGTTCGATGCCGTCGTGGCCATGGGCGATTCCTGTTCGAGATCGGCTGGAGCTGCTGGAAAGCGCATTGTGTTTCTGACGTCGCCTGTTCCGGCGGGAATTGGGGGAATTCCCGGAAACCTTCCGGAATTCTGTCCGTGCGCAGTTCCGTTGAACGATGAGGAACGCGGCGAAATGCGTTCCTGGAAGTGGAGAACCCTGATCGGAGGAAGGGCCTCGTCCGAGATGGCTGCGACGATTCAGGCACAGATGGCGCTGGCCTGACGTCGCAAATCGACGTGCAGACGGGCGGCGAGGTTCTTGGACGGGATCACGGTTACGAGAGTTTCAGCGAAGGGCGGCCACGTCAATGTGCCGTGGGAATACGTCGCACGTTCTCAACAGTCCGACATGCGAGTGCAGTACGGCGTTCACAATGCACCGACTGCACGGTGAGGTCGACGTGCGGATCCCGCCGATCCTGTTGATTCACCGGTCCGGTGCATTCCGCCGGCGCAGCCGTAGCTGTCGTTGCCGTCGTCTCTGTGGGAGCGGGACCGTCAGCGCAGTGACTGCACGGCGTAGAGGGCACCGAGGGCGACGGCCAGGGCGCCGAGCACCAGACGCAGCGCGGTTTCGGGCAGCCGCGGTTGCAGACGCGCCCCGAAGTAGCCGCCGATCAGACCGCCCAGACCGCAGGCCAGGCCGAGGTACCAGTCGGGGGCGACGGCACCGGAACCGGTCAGGGACAGCAGCGCGAAGGTCGACGCGCCGGCCACGGACGTGGCGAAGGTCGACGCGAGGGCGGCGGGCGCCACCCGGGCGACCGGCAGGCCCCGGCCGACCAGGACGGGCCCGAGGACGGATCCGCCGCCGATCCCGTAGATCCCGCCGACGACCCCGACGACCAGAGCGAGTCCGGTGACGGCACGGCGGGAGGGAGCCTGGGCCGGGGTGTGCCGGGCGGGCCGGAGGGTACGCGCGACGAGCCACAGGCCCAGAGGCAGTAGCAGAACGGCGACCAGGAGGCGGAAGGCCGTCGCGCCGGGAACGGCGAAGACCCGCAGCACGGCTCCCACGACCACCCCGGGCAGGGTGCCGGCGAGCAGAAGGCGGGTCAGCGGGCTGTGCAGCAAACCCGCACGGCGGTAGCGCACCAGGGCACCGGGCCCGGCCACCACGTTGAACAGCAGGTTCGTGGGCGTGACCGCCGGGCCGGCCACACCGAGCACGCTCAGCTGCACGGGCAGCAGGAACACCGCGCCGGACACTCCCACCGGCGCGGTGACCACCGCTGTCAACAGGCCGAACGCGAACCCGGCGAGCCCCGTCGACCACGTCATGGCAGCTCCCTCACCGCACGCCCGCCCAGGGCCGCCCCGGTGGTCCGTCGGCCGGCTCCGCCGGGTCGGGCGGGCCGGGCGAACGCGGGGTGTGCGCGATCGCGGAAGCGGTCTGCGACATCGCCGGCCGGGTGGCCGGCGGGCTCGTCGGGGACGGGGACGGGGACGGGGACCCGGGCAGGGCGCTCAGGGTGCGCAGCAGGGCGCGGGCCACCGCGTCGTTCTGGCGGAAGACCGGGGCGTCGGTGCGGGGACGGGCGAAGGCGGCGACGGCCCTGCTGTTGGTGGGTGCGCCGAGGGCGATGCGGCGGGGATGAGGGCCGCGCAGTGAGGGGTCGACGACGTGGCCGTCGGCGGGGGAGACGGCCAGCAGGCCGGAGCGGTGGGTGTGGGTGGCGTCGGCGACGACCTCCTCGGCGAGCGCGCCGTCCCGGTACAGGCCGCGCAGGAGCGGGTCCTCGGTGCGGGCCAGGGAGGGGCGCGGCAGGTACGCCTCGATCAGGGCCCCGGCGTGGACGGGACGGCCGGGGACGGTGGGGCTGGTCGCGGTGAACGTGCCGGTGGCCTCGTCGGTGCCGATCCGGATCTCCGCGCCGACGAAGCGGACGACGCCGGCCCGCGACAGCGCCAGGAGCTGGCGCAGGCGGAAGCCGGGCGGGCCGGAGGCGAGGAAGCTGAAGAAGCCGTGCCACCAGCCGTCGAGGTCGTCGGCGACCGAGCGGGCCGTGAGCCGGCCGGAGGCGACCAGGCGGGGCAGGTGGCCGTAGACGGACAGCAGGGCGAGGAACGCCCCGAGGTCGGCACTGAACTCCGGGTTCTCGCGGCGTGCGACGTCCCGCGCGATGTGGTCGCGCAGATGCTCCTGGAACGCTTCCGGCGTGTCGAAGGACACGCCGTCCAGGGGGTGGTCGAGGGCTTCGAAGTCCAGCCGGTCCGCCGGATCGGGCACGGCGGAGGCAACGAGGGCGGCCATGTCGTCCGAGTACCAGTCGAGTCGGTCGTAGGAGTCGGCGAAGTCCGGCCAGGGCAGCGTGGTGCGCCCGGGACGGGCGTGGAAGAGCTCGTGGTAGTGACCGTAGCCGATCTCCTTGGCCATCAGCGGCCACACGTCGTGGCGCAGGTCCAGCGGGCGTGCCCCGGCGAGCAGGGCGTCGACCGCGTCGGGACCGAAGTGGCGTGGCAGCGGGGGCCTGGGCCCGCGCAGGCGGTAGCGGGTCTTGGAGTGGTACGGCACCCCGCGTCGCGATCCGACGTGGAGGACGGGCTCGCGGCCGGACGGGAGGTAGGTGAGGGTGCCGTCGGCTTCGGTGCGGTAGGAGCCGCCGCGCCCCTCGGTGAGGAGCGCCATCAGGTCGATGAACGCCAGCCCGAACCCGCGGACGATGACGTGCTCGCCGGGCCGCAGCGCCGACAGGTCGGCGTCGGAGGAGAACTCCGGCGGGAGGTGGAAGAGACCGTGGCGGCGGGCGAACTCGGCGTGCGCGCGGTGCCGTGCGTCCGGTGCGGAGCTGATGTGTCCCTGGGCGAGCACCACCAGGTCGGCGGTGAGCGGGGTGGCACGGTCGGCCAAGTGCACGCACTGCGGCCCGTCCGCAGGCCCGGTGACGGCCGTCGCCGTGGCCCGGTGCCACTCGACGGTGACGGACGGCGGCAGTTCGGCCAGCGCCCGGCGGAACACCCAGTCCAGGTAGGCGCTCTGGGCGCGGCGGGTGGGGAAGTCGCTGCCGGCCAGCGTGCGCAGTTCCGCGAGCACGTCCGGGTCGGCGGGCGGTGGGGACGCCGTGCGGGCTCGGGGGGCGTCTTCCGGTTCGGGCGCGGCCGGGGCCGGGGGAGGGGCCGGGAGGCCGGGGGAGTGCGGTGAGCGCCGCGGGTCGTGACCGGCGTGCCGGGCGGCCCATTCGGCGAGGGAGGGGCCGGGCCGTACCGGGCCCTCGATCGTGGAGGACTCGTCGGTGAACATGGTGACGTCCTCGGCCATGGAGTTCATGCGCAGCAGCGGGGACTGCTCGTGCCGCCAGATCCGTCCCGGGCCGGGCGGGTGCGGGTCGACGAGGTGGATGCGCAACGCCCTTGTGCCGTCCCAGAGTTCGGGGGCGTTCGCCGCGATCCGCTCCAGCAGGCCGGTGGCGCGCGGCCCCGCGCCGACGACGACCAGGACGGCCGGGGCGGGGACGCCGCTCACCGGTCACCGCCGGTCGCGGGGCGGACGTCGGCGGCCGCCGGGACGCGCAGCCGGGTGCGTACGACGGAGAGGCGACCGCGCAGCCGCTGCAGCGGAGTGGGCGGCAGCGCCCGGGAGTCGCCGCGCGCGTAGTACCGCTCGACGTAGTACTGGCCCGCGCCGAGCACGCTGGTGACCGCGACGTACCAGAGCGTGGCGACCATCAGCAGCGGGATGACCTGGTACGTCTGGTTGTAGATGAGCTGCACCGAGTACAGCAGGTCGTGCACGGCGAGCACGCTGACGATGCTGGTGCCCTTGAGCGTGCCGATCAGCATGTTCCCTGCGGTCGGCACGATGGAGCGCATCGCCTGGGGGACGACGATCCGGCGCAGGGTGCGGTGCCCGGGCAGGCCGAGCGCTTGCGCCGCCTCGGTCTGGCCGGCGTCGACGGAGAGGATGCCGCCGCGCACGACCTCGGCGGCGTAGGCGGCCTCGTGCAGGGTCAGGCCGATGACGGCGGTGAGGGTGGGGCCGAGCAGGTGCACCGTGGTGACGGTGACGAACTCCGGCCCGTACGGGATGCCGAGGCCCAGCGTCGGGTACAGGGCACCGATGTTGAACCAGAACAGCAGCTGCACCAGCAGCGGCGTGGACCGGAAGATCCACACGTAGCCCCAGCTCAGTGTGCGCAGCACCGGATTGTCCGAAAGCCGCATCACCGCGAGCACGGTGCCGAGCAGGAACCCGAGCACCATCACCGCGCCCGTCAGCCACAGGGTGAGCACCAGCCCGTCGAGCACGGCGGCGCTGGTGAAGTACCGCCCCACCACGCCCCACTGGAAGGCCTCGTTGCGGACGACCGAGTTGAGCACCATCGAGAACACCAGCAGGGCGGCGGCAGCGGCCACCCACCGGCCGATGCGGCGGCGAGGCACGACCCGCGGCAGGTCGGGTCCCGGGGCGGGCGCGGGCCCCGGGGACTTGGCGGCAGAGACGGATGTGACGTCGGATGGTGTGACCATCGGGAGGCTCTCCGGGAGGGAAGTCGCAGGCGTGGGTGATCACCCGGTGACATCCGCAGGGAGGCGCAACGGTGCGGGCGATGCGCGGGGTGCGGTGCGGCCGGGGTTCGGCGTCGTCACGTTCGCCGCGTCCCTCAACGCGGCCGGAAGGGCTGCCGCGCCAGGGCGGGGCCGGTCCGTCACCGAGATGCTATGTGCCCCTGGCACGGATGTGTCAACAAGGCGTTGGGAGAGGCGGTCCGAGACGGTGTCCGGCATCCGGCCGCCGCTTGACGAACAGCGGGATGTCCTGCTCAATTGACCGCATGACTGCCCAGGAGCGCTTGGTCTCGCGCCACCACATCGACTTCGGTCGGGTGTGGTCGGCCGCGTGTTGCGCCTGATCCGGCAGCGGGCCGTCCGACCGGCCCTTCCCTCCCTCGGTGCCCCCGTTGCGGGCCGGGTTCTCTCTTCACGCGCGCTGCCGCAGCTCCGTTCCTCCTGACGCCCGACGTCGTCACGCCCTTACGCACCCGCCTGTCTGACGATTCATCACCCATGCCCGTTCGCGGGGCGGTTCCGCCATGCCCGCGTGCGGTCGCTTCCGAAAGGCCATCGCCATGCCCGTGGAATGCCCAGGCACCGCCGCCACCCACGACCCCGCCCGGCGCGTGCCTGCCGAACAGGAGCGCGCGGCGCGTGCTCGCGGAGAGCGGCGGATCCGATGGACCACCGGCCCACGCCGGCCGGAAGCCGGCGGCCTCCACCTCGCCACCGGATGCACGCCGCGGCTCGACACGGCGGCCGGCCCGGAGGGCATCGGCCCGCTGCCGTTGGAGGAGCACCTCGCCATCACCTCGCACCCCGGAAAGGCCACCGACCTGTGAACGCCCCCAGGACCGGAAGCGGACCGCGCAGCGCCGCCGTCCTCGCTCTCCTGCTGCCGCTGCTCGCGCTGACCGCCTGCGGCTCCGGTGCCACCGACGGCACGGCGGCACAGGCCGCCCGGTCCTCTCCTGCACCGACCGACGACCCGGTCGCCGCCGTACGCGAGGTCGACTCCGTGGCCGCCCTGCTGCCCGCCGACGTGCGCAGGAAGGGCACACTGCGGGTCGGCAGCTCGATCGGCTTCCCGCCCGGGGCCTACTACCCGAACGGCCCGGACAGCGCGCCCGCCGGCCAGGACATCGATCTGGCCGACGCCGTGGCCAAGGTGCTCGGCGTGAAGCTGGAACGGCAGGACGCCTCCTTCGAGACGATCCTGCCGGCGCTGGGCAGCGGCAAGTACGACGTCGGCACCGGCAACTTCGGTGTGACCCGTGAGCGCCTGAGGACCATCGACTTCGTCACCTACATCAACGACGGCCAGGGCTTCGCGGTGAAGAAGGGCAACACCCGGCTGCGGACGAAGGTCACCGACCTCACCCAGTTGTGCGGGCTGACCGTCGGCACCGGCGCCGGCACCACCTTCGAGGCGACCCTCACCGCACAGAAGGGCGTGTGCGCGAAGGCGGGCAGGAAGCCGTACGACGTGAAGGTCTACTCGGAGAACGGGGCGACCCTCACCGCGCTCCAGCAGGGCCGGATCGACGTGATCATGTCGACCATCAACGGCCTCCGCCACCAGGCGGCCCAGCCCGCTTCCGGGACCGCGTTCCTCGGCGAGTACCACCGTCTCGACGTCGGTTTCGTCTTCAAGAAGGGCTCCCCGCTCACCAAGGCCTTCCAGGCCGCCGTCAACGAGCTCATCGAGGACGGCACCTACGCCCGGATCCTCGCGAAATGGGGCACCGGCGCCTCCGCGATCGATGCGTCGCGGATCAACCCGCCCGAGCACACATGAGACCCGCCCCGGACGACCCGGCCCGCTCCAGGCCGTCCCCGCACACCACCACACCCGCGCGGCCCGCCGCCCGCCCACGTCCCCTCCGGTCCGGCGCGCCCGCCGCTTCGCCGGCGCCGCGCGCGGCGCCGGCCCGGCGCCACCGGCCCGTTGCGGCACTCAAGACCCCCGAACTCCTGGGAGACAGCCGATGAGTCAGGTCATGGTGGACGTCCACGGCGTCCACAAGAGTTTCGGCCCGCTGAAGGTGCTGCGCGGCGTCGACCTCCAGGTGCGCGCCGGTGAGGTCACCGTGATCCTCGGCCCCTCCGGGTCCGGCAAGTCCACGCTGCTGCGCACCATCAACCACCTGGAGAAGGTCGACAGCGGCTGGATCGGCGTCGACGGGGACCTCATCGGCTACCGCCGCTCCGGGGACAGGCTGCACGAGCTGAAGGAGAAGGACGTCCTGAAGCAGCGCACCCACATCGGGTTCGTCTTCCAGAACTTCCACCTCTTTCCGCATCTGACCGTGCTGGACAACCTGGTCGAGGCCCCCGTCTCCGCGCTGCGCAGGCCGCGCAAGGAGGCGGAGGAGACCGCCCGCCGGCTCCTCGCCCGGGTCGGTCTCGCCGACAAGGCCGACGCCTACCCGCGCCAGCTCTCCGGCGGGCAGCAGCAGCGCGTGGCCATCGCCCGGGCCCTCGCCCTGGAACCGAAGGTGCTGCTGTTCGACGAGCCCACCTCGGCGCTGGACCCGGAACTGGTCGGTGAGGTCCTCGACGTCATCAAGGACCTGGCCGGCAGCGGCACCACCATGATCGTCGTGACCCACGAGATCGGCTTCGCCCGTGAGGTCGCCGACACCGTGGTGTTCATGGACGGCGGAGTCGTCGTGGAGCAGGGACCGCCCGCGGCCGTTCTGGACGACCCGCGGCACGAGCGCACCCGCACCTTCCTCGCCAAGGTCCTCTGACCGCCCCTCACCCGTTCCACGCGCAAGGAGAACGACCGTGAGCCAGTGGAACAGCAAGAACGAGAAGGCCGGCCGCCCCGAACCGTCCTCGCCCCTTCACGGACTTCCAGGAAGGCACACCCGCGTGTCCTCAGCATCCCGTTCCCCGCTGCACCTTGCCGTCGCCCTGGACGGCACCGGCTGGCATCCCGCCTCCTGGCGCGAGCCGGTGGCCCGCCCCCGCGACCTGTTCACCGCCGCCTACTGGGCCGACCTGGTCGCGGAGGCCGAGCGCGGGCTGCTCGACTTCGTGACCATCGAGGACGGCCTCGGCCTCCAGTCGTCCCACTTCCCGGACCCGGACGAGCGCACCGACCAGGTGCGCGGTCGTCTGGACGCCGTCCTCATCGCCTCCCGCGTGGCACCACTGACCCGGCACATAGGGCTGGTGCCGACGGTGGTCGCCACCCACACGGAGCCGTTCCACATCTCCAAGGCGATCGCCACCCTCGATCACATCAGCACCGGCCGCGCGGGCCTGCGCGTGCAGATCACCGCCCGCCCGAACGAGGCCGCGCACTTCGGCCGCCGCACCATCCCGCGGATCGAGGCCCACGACCATCCGGACACACAGGAAGTGGTCGCCGGCCTCTTCGACGAGGCCACCGACTACGTGGAGGTGGTGCGCCGCCTGTGGGACAGCTGGGAGGACGACGCCGAGATCCGGGACGCCGCCACCGGCCGCTTCATCGACCGCGACAAACTGCACTACATCGACTTCCGGGGCCCGTACTTCAGCGTCAAGGGCCCCTCCATCACCCCCCGTCCGCCGCAGGGCCAGCCGATCGTCAGCGCGCTCGCCCACGACACCGTCCCGTACCGGCTCGTGGCCCGCGCCGCCGACATCGGCTACGTCACACCGCACGACACCGACGAGGCCCGTGCGATCGTCGCTCGGATCCGCGCCGAGCAGCGGGCGGCCGGGCGGTCCGCCGAACCGCTGCACGTCTTCGGCGACCTGGTGGTCCTCCTCGACGACGACGCGGGCGCCGCGAGGGCACGCCGGGAACGGCTCGACGCGCTCGCGGGACAGCCGTACCCGAGCGACGCCCCGGTCTTCACCGGGACACCGGCCCAACTGGCCGACCGCCTCCTGGAGTTCCACCGAGCCGGCCTGTCCGGCTTCCGGCTGCGCCCCGCCGTCGCCGGACACGACCTCCCGGCGATCACCCGGGGGCTGGTGCCCGAACTCCAGCGGCGCGGCGTCTTCCGCCGCTCCTACGAGGCCGACACCCTGCGCGGCCTGCTGGGCCTGCCCCGCCCCGCCAACCGCTACGCAGCCGCAGCCGCAGTCACCGCCTGAGCCGAGGGACGTCACCACCATGAGCAAGCCGCCGAAGCAGATCCACCTGGCCGCCCACTTCCCCGGCGTCAACAACACCACCGTGTGGAGCGACCCGAGGGCCGGCAGCCACATCGAGTTCAGCTCCTTCGCACACTTCGCGCGGACCGCCGAGCGTGCCAGGTTCGACTTCATGTTCCTCGCCGAGGGACTCAGGCTCCGCGAACAGGGCGGTGCGATCTACGACTTGGACGTCGTCGGCCGCCCCGACACCTTCACCGTGCTGGCCGCGCTCGCCGCCGTCACCGAGCACCTCGGCCTGACGGGCACCATCAACTCCACCTTCAACGAGCCGTACGAGGTGGCCCGCCAGTTCGCCAGTCTCGACCACCTCTCCGGCGGGCGCTCCGCCTGGAACGTCGTCACCTCCTGGGACGCCTTCACCGGCGAGAACTTCCGCCGGGGCGGCTTCCTGCCGCAGGAGGAGCGCTACTCCCGCGCCAAGGAGTTCCTGGCCACGGCGAACGAACTCTTCGACTCCTGGCACGGCGACGAGATCCTCGCCGACCCGGCCACCGGCACCTTCCTGCGGGACGCCAAGGCGGGCGCCTTCGCCCACACCGGACAGCACTTCGACATCCACGGACAGTTCAACGTCCCGCGTTCCCCGCAGGGCCGCCCGGTCGTCTTCCAGGCCGGGGACTCCGAGGAGGGCCGCGAGTTCGCCGCCGCCGAGGCGGACGCCGTCTTCAGCCGGCACGGCACCCTCGAGGCGGGCCAGGCCTTCTACGCGGACGTGAAGTCCCGCCTGGCGAAGTACGGCCGCCGCCCCGACCAGCTGCTCATCCTGCCCGCCGCGACCTTCGCCCTCGCCGACACCGACGCGGACGCCGAGGAACTGGCCCGCGAGGTGCGCCGGCAGCAGGTCAGCGGGGCCACCGCCATCAAACACCTGGAGTTCGTCTGGAACCGGGACCTGTCGGCGTACGACCCGGAAGGGCCCCTGCCCGACATCGACCCGGACGTCGGCGACGACCACATCTCCCAGGGCCGCGCCCAGGTCCGCATGTACCGGGATCCGCTGGCCACCGCCCGCGAGTGGCGCGAACTGGCCGCCGCCAACCACTGGTCCATCCGCGACCTGGTCATCCACACCGGCAACCGGCAGAACTTTGTCGGCTCCCCGGCCACCATCGCGAACACCGTCAACCACTTGGTGCAGGCCGACGCGAGCGACGGCTTCATCCTCGTCCCGCACATCACCCCGGGCGGCCTGGACGAATTCGCCGACAAGGTGGTCCCGCTGCTCCAGGAGCGGGGTGTGTTCCGCACGGAGTACGAGGGCACGACCCTGCGCGACCACCTGGGCCTGGCGCCCCCGGACGACAGCGAGAGCTCCGCGCGCGGTTCGAGGGCCTCTTGACGGGGCGCGGACGCGGCCTGACACTCCACTAGGAGATTCCTAGTGAACCGGTAGGGAAACATGGACTGTGCTGTGCCGGACCCCGGCGGTGACGCTGCCCGCGTCACCGTCCGGCAGCTGCCCCTGCTGACGTCCCGCCGCCATGTCGACCTCCTGCGTGTGTGCAGTGCGGCGGGTTCGCCGCACGACGGCCGTCCCGTCCCCGCTCACGTCTGACCCCACCCGACCGAGTGCCGCATCCCGGCCGTGCCGAAGTCGCCGCGTGCCGTCACCGTCGTGCGCCCACGACCGAGCATCCCAGGGAGACGCGTGTCCGCCACCACCCCGACAGCAGTGCCGTCCTTCCGCAGCAGGATCGGCCGTGACGCGCGCAGCGGCTACTACGCGACGCCGCGGCGCTTCCGGCTGCACCTCGCCCTCTCCTGTCCGTACTGCCTGCAGATCGCCGTCACACACAGCCTGCTCGGCCTCGACGGCACGCTCCCGATGACGCTGCTACCGGCCGTGCCGGACGCGCCCGGCGGCGGGCACCGTGCACTGCGCCCGCTGTACGAGGCCAGTTCGCACCAGCACCCCGGACCGGCGGTGGCGCCGGTCCTCAGCGACGACTGGACCGGAACGATCGTCAGCACGCACACACCCGACATCCTGCGGGACCTGGCCCGGCGGTTCGGCGGCCACGGTCCCGACCTCCACCCGCACGGTGCCGAGGAGGCGATCGAGAACGTGGGCCGGCTCTGCGAGCGCGGCATCACCGCCACCGCGCAGCGGGCCGGGCAGTCCGACGCCGACCCCGCGGCACGCGACACCGGGCTGGCCACCCTGCTGCGCACACTGGACGCGCTGGAGTGGCGGTTCGCCTCCCGGCCCTACCTGCTGGGTGACGAACTCACCCTGGCGGACGTGCAGTTGTGGGTGACGCTGGTGCAACTGGACCTCGTGCACCGCCACCACCTGGACGCCGCCGCGGTGCACCGGATCACCGATCACCCGCGTCTGTGGGCGTACGCCCGACGGCTGGCGGCGCACCCGGCCTTCGGTGCCCACCTCGACCTGGACGGCACGGCCCGCAGGCACCATGCCCGATGCCGGGGCAGGGAGGCCGCCGGCGCGGCGGTGCGGATCGTGGACTGGGCGGCGTTCGCACGGCCGGAGGCGCGGCAGCCGGTGCGGCACCTCGGCCGACCGTGAGGCAGGAGACGACGCACGGCCTGCGGCTCGAGTGCGCCCGACCGGCCGGCGCGTGGAGGCGGGCGCCTCGGGCGGTGGTCCCGGGCACCCCGCGTACCGGTGACCTTCACACCGGCGCCATCGCACCCTTCCCTGCCGTTCGCTGCTCCTGGAACACTCCTGTCGCGCGCGTTCCGTCATCCATCCGGTGCCGTCCGGCCGGATGCGTCCCCCAGGCGAGAGGCTCTCCACCCCCATGCCCGAAGTCAACCGGCGCCGGTTCCTCCAGCTCGCGGGCGCCACCACGGCGTTCAGCGCGCTGTCCGCGAGCATCGAGCGGGCCGCCGCACTCCCGGCGAACCACCGCTCGGGGTCGATCGAGGACGTCGAGCACATCGTCGTCCTGATGCAGGAGAACCGTTCCTTCGACCACTACTTCGGCAAGCTGCGCGGAGTCCGCGGCTTCGGCGACCCGCACCCGGCGGCGCCGGCCGGCGGCCGGTCGGTGTGGCACCAGACCACCGAGGACGGCACGGAGGTGCTGCCGTTCCACCCGCAGGCCGACGACCTCGGCATGCAGTTCCTCGAAGGGCTGCCGCACGGCTGGTCCGACGGCCAGGACGCCTACCACGACGGTACGTACGACCGCTGGCTGCCCGCCAAGGGCACCACCACGATGGCGTACCTGACCCGCGAGGACATCCCCTTCCACTACGCACTCGCCGACGCCTTCACGGTCTGCGACGCCTACCACTGCTCCTTCATCGGCTCCACCGACCCCAACCGCTACTACATGTGGTCCGGCCACACCGGCAACGACGGCAAGGGCGGCGGGCCGGTCCTCGGCAACGACGAACTGGGCTACGACTGGACGACGTACCCGGAACGCCTGGAGGAGGCCGGGATCTCCTGGAAGATCTACCAGGACATCGGCGACGGACTGGACGCCGCGGGCCACTGGGGCTGGATCTCCGACGCCTACCGCGGCAACTACGGCGACAACTCGCTGCTGTACTTCAACAAGTACCGCAACGCCCGGCCCGGCGACCCCTGGTACGACAAGGCCCGCACCGGCACCGACGTCAAGAACGGCGACGGCTACTTCGACCGGCTCCGCGCCGACGTGGCGGCCGACCGGCTGCCGCAGATCTCCTGGATCGCCGCGCCGGAAGCCTTCTCGGAGCACTCCAACTGGCCCTCCAACTACGGCGCCTGGTACATCTCGCAGGTCCTGGACGCGCTCACCTCCAACCCGGAGGTGTGGGCGAAGACCGCCCTGTTCATCACGTACGACGAGAACGACGGCTTCTTCGACCACGTGGTGCCGCCGCTGCCGCCGAAGTCGGCCGCCCAGGGCAGGTCCACCGTCGACGTCTCGCTGGACGTCTTCGAGGGCAGCGCCACCCACCGGGAAGGCTTCTACGGGCTGGGTCCGCGCGTGCCCATGCTGGTCGTCTCGCCCTGGAGCAAGGGCGGTTACGTCTGCTCCGAGACCTTCGACCACACCTCGCTCATCCGGTTCATGGAGAGCCGGTTCGGAGTGCGCGAGCCGAACATCTCGCCGTGGCGGCGCGCCATCTGCGGCGACCTGACCAGCGCGTTCGACTTCTCCCGCAAGGACAGCCGGCCGGCCCGGCTGCCGGACACTGACGCTTACGAGCCGCAGGACCGCGAACGCCACCCCGACTACCGGCCCACGCCCCCGGCCGACCCCAGCCTGCCCCGGCAAGAGCGGGGACTGCGCCCGGCCCGCCCGCTGAAGTACGCGCCGGCGGTGGACGGTTCGGCCGACCGGGAGGCCGGGACGTTCACGCTGGCCTTCACCGCCGGCGCCGTGGCGGGCGCGGCCTTCCTGGTCACCTCCGGCAACCGCACGGACGGGCCGTGGACCTACACGACCGAGGCCGGCAAGGCCCTGTCCGACACCTGGAACTCGGCGTACTCCGACGGCACGTACGACCTGACCGTGCACGGCCCGAACGGGTTCGTCCGGGTGTTCCGGGGCACGAACGCGACCGCCGGCTGCGAGGTCACCGCCCGCCACATCGGGGACGACATCCGGCTGACGTTCGTCAACGAGGGCGCCGGCACGGCCCGTCTGCGGCTGGCCGACGGACACTCCGGCCGCACCTCGACGGTCACCGTCCGCCCCGGCGCGACCGTGGACCGCACGATCGACCTGCGCGCCGGCCGGCGCTGGTACGACCTGACGGTCACCTCGGCGGCCGACACGTCCTTCCACCGCCGCTTCGTGGGCCACGTCGAGAACGGCCGGCCGGGCGTCAGCGACCCGGCGATCGCCACGGACTGACCGTCCCGGGTCAGGCGGCCGGCTCCGCCCGTCCCACCGCGTCCGCCGGACCGCCCGGCGCCGCCTCCGCCGCCCGGCGCCCGGACATCGGACGTCCCACCGGGCCCGCCCGGCCGACGACGACCGGGCGGCCCGCGGAAACGGCCCGGTCGACGCGGGCCACCTGTCCTGGGGCTGCCCTCACCGGGTCCGCCCCCGTCGGGATTGCCCTCATCGGGTCTGCTCCCGTCGGGTCCGCCCTCGTCGGGATTGCCCTCATCGGGTCCGCTCCCGCCGGGTGCGCTCCCGCGGGGGCCGTCCTTGTCCCGGGCGCCTGACCTGCCGAGGGTGCCGTCCGGGTCAGCAGGAGCACGCCGCGGGTGGCGAGGCCGGCGCCCGTCACGGCCAGCAGGACACCGGACGGGCCGGCGCGGAGGTGTTCGCCGAGGAGGGACAGGCCGATCACCGAGGCGGCCACCGGGTTGGCCAGGGTGACCACCGCGAGGGGTGCGCCCAGGCCGTCCCGGTACGCGGTCTGCGACAGCAGCAGTCCCGCGGCGGCGAAGGCCGCCACCAGCAGCGCCACCACGACCACCCGGAGGTCGAGCGGCGGCCCCGACCGGTCCGTCGCCGCGACCGTCACCGTCTGGGTGAGCGCCGAGGCCACGCCGGAGGCCACCCCGGACGCGGTCGCGTGCCGCAGCCCGGGCCGTGACCCCGGCCACGACAGCACACCGATCAGAGCCGCCGTGCCGCCCGTGACGACCAGCGCCTCCGGCACGCTCAGCGTGTCCTCAGGCGCCGGCCCGGACGCCGTGACCAGCACCGCCGTCAGACCCGCCAGGGTCCAGGCGGTGCCCCGCCACTCGGCCGCGCTCACCGGCCGGCCCGCGATGCGCGCACCCATGGGCACCGCGGCGACCAGAGTGAGCGCGCCGAGCGGCTGCACCACGGTGAGCGGGCCGAACGCGAGCGCCAGCACGTGCAGCAGCGCGGCCGAGGCGTTGAGCGCGACCGACCACCACCAGGCGCCGCTGCCGAGCAGCCGCAGCACGCCGGTGCCGGAGGTCCGCGCGGCGAGCCGTTCCTGGGTGACGGCGGCCGCCGCGTAGGCGACGGCCGAGACGAGGGAGAGCAGCACGGCCCACAGCACGGCGCTCACCGGCCCGCCCCCACCAGCGCCCGGTCCCGCGCCGGTGCCCGCCGGGTGGCCGGCCGTCCCGTCCCCGACGCCGTACGCCCCGGCGGTCGTGCCAGAGCCAGCGCGAGACCCAGCAGTGCCGTCGCCACCAGCGCGTCCAGCCAGAAGTGGTTCGCCGTGCCCACGATCACCAGCAGCGTCACCGCCGGATGCAGCAGCCACAGCCACCGCCACCGGGTCCGGGCGACGACGATCAGGCCGACGGCCACCATCAGCGCCCACCCGAAGTGCAGCGAGGGCATCGCCGCGAACTGGTTCGACAGCTGGTCCGTCCGCGGCGGCCCGTACACCGACGGCCCGTACAGCCGTGCCGTGTCGACCAGCCCCGTGGCGGGGAGGAGACGCGGCGGGGCCAGCGGAAACGTCAGGTGCAGCACCAGCGCCGCAGCGGTGACCGCCGCCAGGACCCGCCGCGCCCAGACGTAGTGGGCGGGGCGGCGCAGCCACAGCCAGACCAGGAAGACCGCCGTGGCCGGGAAGTGGACGGCCGCGTAGTAGGTGTTCGCGAGCTGCACCACCCCGTCCCCGTGCAGCAGCAGCGACTGCACCGCGCCCTCGCCGGGCAGGTGCAGCGCCCGCTCCAGGTCCCACACGTCCCGGCCGTTGCCCAGGGCCTCGCCGGTGTGGCCGGCCACCAGGCGGCGGCCGGCCTTGTAGAGCAGGAAGAGGCCCGTGACGAGCAGGAGTTCACGGACGAGCGGCGGGCGCTCCGGTGCGTCGGACCCGGCCGGTTCAGGCTCCTTGCGGGCATTCATCCCCCGGCCCTTTCGCTGGCGGTGGTGCGGTTCGGTGGTGCAGTCCGGTGGTGCGTGTACCGGCCCTCGTGCGGAACGGGACCGTGTATCGATACGCGACCGTACCGATACGCCAGTGTACCGATACGCTTCCGTATCGATACGAGCGCGTACCGGTACACTGGTGCACCGACCGATGTGCGCCTCACTCGAAGGACAGGAGCCCCGCCCATGACGTCGCAGGACGCGGACCGACCCGGGCAGGTCGGCACCTCGCGCCGCTCCAAGATCACGCCCGAGCGTGAGCGGGAGTTCTTCGACGCCGTGCTGGACCAGATCCGCGAGTGCGGCTACGACGCCGTGACGATGGAGGGCGTCGCCGCCAGCACGCGGTGCAGCAAGTCCACGCTCTACCGGCAGTGGCGCACCAAGCCCCAGTTCGTCGCCGCCGCCCTGCGCTCCAACCGGCAGGCGCGGTTCGCCCGCATCGACACCGGGAGCCTCGCCGGGGACCTGCGCGAGGCGGCACGCTGCGCGGGGGAGTGGTCACCCAAGGACGCCACCCTGCTGCAGGCGCTCGGGCACGCGGTCGTCCAGGACCGCGAACTGGCGCAGGCACTGCGCGAGGCCCTGGTCGATCCGGAGATCGCCGCGCTCCGGGACATCCTGCGGCGCGGTGTCGAGCGCGGCGAGGTCGACGCGGGGAACCCGGCGCTGGAGTACGTTTCGGCGCAGCTCTTCGGCGTGCTGCGGGTCCGCCCCGTACTGGACGGCCAGAACGCGGACCCCGACTACATGCTGCGGTTCGTGGAGGCCGCCGTACTGCCGGCGCTCGGCGTGGCACACGACTCCTCGCAGCACGGGACGCCCGACAGCACAGGAAGCGTCACCGCATGAGCCACGGCACATGAGACCGGGCGCATGAGACCTGGCGCGTGCGCCCGCGACACCGCGCATGCGCCGGGGACATCGCGCACGTGGCGCCCCGCACGGGGCGCCTCGCACCGACGCAGGTCACCGTTCCGGCACGACCGGACGGCGGCCTGACCGGCGCCGCACCGTGGGGACGGGCGCGGCGCCCGCCCCGTCCGGGTGGGGCACCCCTTGAGCGGAGGGGGTGTCCCGCCCGGGCGTTCTCCGCGAGCGGCGGACGCGTCCGGCGCCCGCCATCCGGACGCGTCAGACGTCCTGGCCCCGTCCGCTGCCCGACGCCACCTCGATGCCCTCGGTGATCTCGTCGAGAACGTCCTGCTTCTGGTCGGTGTCCACCCCGAAGCGCACCACGACGATCTGCTTCGGGTGCGCGGGGGAGGGGAAGGCGAGCGACTGGACGTAGCCGTCGGCGCCCTTCGCGGTCACCGCCTTCCAGCGCACCAGGTAGCCCTTCTGTCCGGCCACCGTCACCGCCTTCGAGGCCAGCACGTCGTGCGAGGTGATGCTTCCGTAGGAGTCACCGCCGTAACTCTCCTCGGCGTTGGCGGCGATGTCCGCCTTGGCGACCTCCTCGGCGGTCGTGCCCCGGGCGCCGAGCGCGAGCGCCGGCACCGAGTACGCCCCGCCCTTGGTGCAGGTCTTCGAGGTGTCGCCGGGACAGTCGTAGGAGTCCTCCGACGTCACCGCGGCACCCACCTCCAGCTCCTGCCCGTACCAGCCGTCCGGGATCGGCAGGCTGATGCCGCTCAGGCCGTCCGTCACCGACCCGCTCTCGATCCGCGGCGCCTCGGAACCGTCCTGCGGCTCCTCACCGCCGGAGTCCCCGTCCGGACCGCCGTCCCCACCGTCCGGCGCACCGCCGCCGTCGCGTCCGCCCGGCCCCTGCGAGGTCGTGGAACCACGGTCACCGCCGTCGTCCGTGAGCGCGTACACGCCCACACCGATGCTCGCCAGGACGGCGACGGCGACCGCCACGGCTATCCCGTTGCGCACCCGGTGCCCCCGGCCGGGCGGCGGCGCGGCGGGATACGCCGGGTAGGCCGGATACCCCGGTCCGGCCGCCGCGCCCGGCGCCGGCGGCGCCCAGGCGGCCGCCGACCCCGCCGGACGGACCTGGTCCGTCCAGGCAGCGCCGTCCCACCAGCGCTCGGTGGCCGGTCCGTCATTCGTCTGCCCGGGGTCGGGGTACCACCCGGGAGGAGTCACCTGCGTCATGCCCCCACCGTATGAGGCGTCGGTGAAAGCCGGATGAGAGAGCCCCCGTTCCGCGCCCGCCCGGTCCCCGTCCGCGCGACCCGTCCCCCGTCGATCGTCGACCGCCGAGTGCCAGGGTGGGCGCGAGTGCGCGTCGACCACCGGTACCCGTTGTCACCCGACACGGCAACACCTCGCCCGTCCGGCCACCACCGCGGTGACGGGGCCGCTAGGCTCGTGACCTGTACGTCGTTCGGGCGACTCGGGGAGGTAGCGGGATGACGGAGGTTCGGCCCCGGGCCGCCCTCTCGGCGGCCCTGTGGGAGCGTGACGACGAGGTCGCCGCCATCACACGGGCCGTGGACATCCTGTGCGCGGACCGCTCCTCACCCGGCAGCCTGCTGGTGCTCCGCGGCGAAGCCGGACTCGGCAAGACCGCGCTGCTCGCCGAGACCCGGCGCATCGCCGAACAGCGCGGCTGCACCGTGTGGTCCGCCCGCGGCGGCGAGACCCTGCGCACCGTCCCCTTCAACGTCGTCCGCCAACTCCTCCAGCCCGCACTGGTGTCGATGCTGCCGGAGGAGGTCCGTGAGTACCTCGGCGACTGGTACGACATCGCCGGCCCGGCCCTCGGCGTGGCGGACCCCGGCGACCGGCACGCCGACCCGCAGGGCGTGTGCGAGGGCCTGGTCGCCGCCGTGCGCCGGCTGGCCCGGCGGGACTGGCCGTTGGTCCTGCTCGTCGACGACGCCCACTGGGCCGACCAGGAAACGCTGTACTGGCTGGCCGAGTTCGCCGAGCGCCTGGCCGACCTGTCCGTCCTCGTCGTGGTCGCCCGGCGGCCCGGCGAGATCTCCGGGGCCGGCGCCCGGCACCTGGACGCCGTCGCCGCCGCGGCCGACCGCCCCGTCACCACCCTCAGCGCCCTCACTCCGGCCGCCACGGCCGGCCTCACCCGCGCCACGCTGGGCGACGACGCCGACGCCGCGTTCTGCCGCGAGGTGTGGGCCGTCACCGGCGGCAACCCCTACGAGACGGTCGAACTCCTCGCCAAGGTCCGCGACAGCGAACTCGAACCCGTCGAGGCCCACGCCGGTGAGCTGCGCGACCTGAACCGCTCCGCCCGCGGCGGCGGACTCGTCGCCCGCCTCGAACAACTCGGCATAGACGCCACCCGGTTCGCCTGGGCCGCCGCCATCCTCGGCAGCGACATCACCGTCGACCTCGTGGCCCGGCTCGCCACCCTCGACCACGACGACGCCGTCCGCTGCGCCGAACTCCTGCGCACCGCCCGCATCCTCACCCCTCCCGACCCGGCCACCGGCCGCACCGGGCCCGCCGACCTCGAATTCGTCCACCCCCTGATCGCCACCGCCGTCTACAACTCCATCCCCGACGCACTGCGCCGCGCCATGCACGGCATAGCCGCACGCATCGTCACCGACTCCGGGCGCGGTGCCGCGGCGGCCGCCCGCCACCTCCTCGAAGTGCACCCGGACGACGACGAGGAACTCGTGTGGCAGCTGCGCGAGGCCGCCCGCGAACACCTCGCCGTCGGCGCCCCGGACGCCGCCCGCCGCTGCCTGGAACGCGCCCTGGAGGAACCGCCGCGACCTGAGGTCCACGCGCAGGTCCTGTACGAACTGGGCTGTGCCACCTTCCTCACCGCGCCCGCCCGCACCATCGGCCATCTGCGCACCGCCCTCGGCATGCCGGGCCTCGACGGCGACCGGCGCGTGGACGCCGTGGTCCGCCTCTCCCAGGCACTGCTGCACAACGACCAACTGGAGGAGGCCGTCCGCACCGTCGAGGCGGAGGCGACCCGGCTGGAGCCCGGCCCCGCACAGATGCGGCTGCGGACCGTGCAGTTCATGTGGGAGGGCATCCACGCCGGCGAGGCCGCATCCCCCGGCCGCTCCGAGCGGCTGGCCGAACTCGCCGCCACCTGCACCGGCCGGGACAACTCCGAACGCGCGCTGCTCATGGTGCGCGGCTTCGACGCCATGATGCGCGGCGAGAACGCCGAGGAGATCGTCGAGATCTGCGACCGCGCCCTCGTCAACGGCCGCCTCGCGCCCGGCCTCGGCTGGACCGACTCCGAGTGGGGCGTCGAGCTGCTGCTGATGGTGGCCGACGCGTACGCCTACACCGACCGCCTCGACCGCGCCGAAAGCCTCTACAACGAGGCCCTGCACGCCTACGACACGGCGGGTTGGGGCGGCGGCCATCTGGCCCTGGCCCACGCCTACGTGGGACTCGGGCACCGCAGGCGGGGCCGGCTGACGGAGGCGGAGGCGTCACTGCGCGAGTCCCTGCGCCTGGCCGAACGCGTCGGCCGCGGACTGCCCCTGTACTGGACGGCGACCTGCAACCTCGTCGACACCCTGCTCGCCCGCGGTCATGTCGACGAAGCCTGGGAGGTGGCCGAACGGCACGGCTTCGCACCGCCGTACCCGTCCACCATCGTGCTGCCCGACCCGCGTTCCGTGCGGGGCCGGCTGCTGCTGGCCGTCGGCCGCACCAAGGAGGGGATCAACGAACTGGAGGCGGCGGAGAAGGCGGCCGCCGCCCGCGGCCACCACAACCCCGTGCACGTCTTCTGGGCCGCCGACCTCGCCCGCGCCCTCGCCACCGAGGACCCCGCCCGCGCGGCCCGGCTGGCCCTCGACGTCCGCCGGAACGCCGAGCGCTTCGGCACGGACACCGCTCTGGGAGAGGCCCTGCGGGTCGCCGCCGCCCTGGAGACCGGCCGGCGCGCGGTCGGCCTCGCCGCCCAGGCCGTCACCCACCTGGAGTCCTCGCCCTGCCAGTACGAACACGCCGCCGCCCGCGTCGAGTACGGGATCCTCGCCCGCTCCGTGCCCGACCTGGAGCGCGGCCTGGCGCTGGCCCGGTCGTGCGGCGCGGACGGCCTGGTGCGGCGGGCCCGGGCGGAGCTGGAGTCGGCCTCGGAACCCCGGTGACCCTCCAGGGCCTGTCGTTCGGATCGTCCCGGTGCCGCGGGGCCGATCCGAAGGACGGACCCTAGGACCCGGCCCCGGCCTCCTCGGCCAGCACCCGCTGCGCCGTCGCGAACGCCGAGTTCGCCGCCGGCACCCCGCAGTACACGGCCGTCTGCAACAGCACCGCTCCGATCTCCTCCGGCGTCAGACCGTTGCGCAGGGCCGCCCGGACGTGCATCGCCAGTTCGTCGTGGTGGCCGTGCGCGACCAGCGCCGTGAGAGTGATCATGCTGCGCTCGCGGCGGGTCAGCGTCGGGTCGGTCCAGACCTCGCCCCAGGCGTAGCGGGCGATGAAGTCCTGGAACCGCGCCGTGAACGGCGTCTGCCGCGCCTGCGCACGGTCCACGTGCGCATCGCCCAGCACCTCGCGCCGGACCTCCATGCCGCGGCGGGCGGCCCCGTCGAAGTGCGCCCGCAACGCGGTCAGCACCGCCTCCGGGCGTTGCGCGGGCGCCAGATGCGAGGCGCCGGGAACCTCCACGAGCGCGGCGCCCGGAACCGCGTCCGCGATCTGCCGCAGATGCTCGGGCGGTGTCGCCGGGTCCTCCCGGCCGGCCACCAGCAGCGTCGGCACCGAGATCTCCGCCAGCCGCTCCCGCAGATCGAACGCGGCCAGCGCGTCGCAGCAGGCGGCGTACGCCTCCGGATCCGCGTCCCGGTGATCGCGTACCAGCTCCGGCACGGTGAACCCGGACGTGAACCAGCGGGCGTCCGCGCCCGCCGCGAGCCCGGCCAGCCCCTCGCGCCGCACCAGCGCGGCCCGCTCCTGCCACGGCTTCGATCCGTTGAAGTGCGCCGAGGAACAGATCACGGCCAGCGACGACACGCGTTCCGGATGGTGCACGGCAAGGTGCAGTCCCACCGCGCCGCCCAGCGAGACGCCCGCGTACGCGAACCGCTCGACGCCGAGCGCGTCGGCCAGCGCGAGCACCAGGGCGGCGAGGTCACCGACGGTCGCACCGGCGCCGATCAGCCCCGCCGGCGAGCCGCCGTGCCCGGGCAGGTCCCAGCGGACCACCCGGTGCGCGCTCGACAGCTCGGGCGCCACCCGGTCCCACAGGGCGTACGAGGTGCCGAGTGACGGACCGAGCAGCAGCGCGGGAGCGGAGGCGGGGCCCTCGGCACGGTGGTGGAGGAGAGGATCGGTCACGGTCGCTCCAGGGCACGGTCGGTGAGCACACCGGCGGAGCCGGTGCAGCGGGCGGGATCGCCGGCAGCGGAGAGGTCGAGGTCCTTCAACTCGTCCTCGGCGGCGAGCAGTTCGCCGAGCTCGCGGCCCTCCTCGTGTGCCCGCCGGGAGAGCCGCGTCAGCAGCTCCTTCGCGCGGGCGCGGCCCAGCACGGGCGTCAGCTCGGCCGACAGCCGCTCGGAGACGATCAAGCCGTGGGTGAGCCCGAGGTGTTCGCGCATCCGGTCCGGGAACACCCGCAGGGTCCCGGTGAGTTCGGCGGCGTCCCGAGCGGCACCGCCGACCAGGCGCAGCAGGTCCCGCAGCGGCTCCCACTCGGCGTGCCAGGCCCCGGCCGGCCGCTCGTCCTCGGCGGCCAGCGAGCCGTACAGGGTGGCGGCGAGCAGCGGTGCGCGCCGCGCCGCCGCCGCGATCAGGGTGGCGCGCACCGGGTTCGCCTTGTGCGGCATCGCCGAGGAACCTCCGGCGCCGCCGTCGGCGACCTCCGCGATCTCCGTGCGGGACAGCGTGAGGACGTCCGCCGCGAGCTTGCCCAGCGCGCCCGCGGTGAAGGCGAGCGCACCGGCGAGGTCGGCGACGGGTGTGCGCAGTGTGTGCCAGGGCAACAGTGGTGCGCGCAGGCCGAGTTCGGCCGCGTAGGCGGCGGGCAGCGCGGTCGCGTCGTCCGCCCCGTACGCGGTGAAGGCGGCCAGCGTGCCCGCCGCGCCGCCGAGTTGGGCGGGCAGCGAGTTCCGTACCGCCGTCACCCGGTCCCGGGCGTCCAGCACCAGCGACCGCCAGCCGGCCGCCTTCAGCCCGAACGTCGTCGGCACGGCGTGCTGGGTGAGCGTACGGCCCGGCATCGGGGTGTCACGGTGCTCGGCGGCCAGCCCGGCCAGGGCCCGCTGACAGCGGTCGAGGTCGGTCAGGGCCGGGCCCAGGGCGCGGTGGGCGACCAGCATCAGCGCCGAGTCCACGATGTCCTGGCTGGTCGCACCCCGGTGCACGTACGGGCCGTGGTCCTCGCCGGCCGCCCGGGTCAGGTCCGCGACCAGCGGGATCACCGGATTGCCGCCGCCGCGGGCCCGTTCGGCGAGGGAGGCGATGTCGAAACGGCCGGGGTCGGCCGCCTCCGTCACCGCCTGCGCGGCCTCAGCCGGGACGAGGCTCAGGCCGGCCTGGGCCCGGGTCAGGGCGGCCTCCGCGTCGAGCAGCGCCCGCAGGAACGCCGCGTCGCCGGTCTCGGCGGCGGCCGGGGACGCGGTCCACCCGGGGGCGAGTAGACCGGTGTCGGAATCGGCTGATGTCACTGGAACTCCAGGAAGACCGTCTCGCCTTCGCCCTGAAGGCGGATGTCGAAACGGTACGTGCCCTCGCCCTCGGCGCCCGCGACCAGCGTGTCGCGGCGGTCCGCGGCGAGCCGGGACAGCAACGGATCGGACGCCAGTACCGTCCCGTCGTCCGGAAGGTAGATCCGGGTGAACAGGTGCACCAGCAGGCCCCGCGCGAACACGCACACACCGAGGTACGGTGCGCTGCGGCCGCGCGCCCTGGGCCGCAGCGTGCGCACGTACCAGTGGCCGTCGGCGTCGGTCTGGACGCGGCCGAAGCCGGTGAACTCCACGCCGTTGCGGCCGAGGAAACCGCCGCTCGCCGGGTCCCGCCGCATCGAGCCGTCCGCCGTCGGCACGCGGCCCTCCGGGTCCGGTCCCCACACCTCCAGCAGCGCGTCCGGCAGCGGCCGGCCCTCACCGTCGTACACGTACCCGTGCACGGTCACGCTGTCCGGGTGCCCGAGCGGGGCGATGTCCTCGCCGCCGCGGAACGGCAGCGCGTGGCCGTAGAACGGGCCGACGGTGT
The DNA here is from genome assembly GCF_006782915.1 of Streptomyces calvus. Lineage (GTDB taxonomy): Bacteria > Actinomycetota > Actinomycetes > Streptomycetales > Streptomycetaceae > Streptomyces > Streptomyces calvus. Next base: position 99,138 of record NZ_VCNP01000009.1, on the reverse strand, counting down.
GCGAGGGAGTGGGCAGCGCGCTCTGCGGGCCACCCGTGTCGGTCGTCGTCATCCTGGTCAGCGCCCTTCTTCCGTCCAGGTGGCGCGCGGCCCGTCGAGCACGATGTCCCAGCGGTAGCCGAGCGAGAACTCCGGCACCGACAGGCTGTGGTCGTAGGCCGCGACCAGCCGCTGCCGCGCCGCGTCGTCGGTCACGGACTGCAGGATCGGGTCGTACGGGAACAGCGGGTCGTGGGGGAAGTACATCTGCGTCACCAGCCGTTGGGTGAACGCGGAGCCGAACACGGAGAAGTGGATGTGCGCCGGACGCCAGGCGCCCACATGGTTGCGCCACGGGTAGGGGCCCGGCCGGACGGTCGTGAACCGGTAGTGGCCGTCCGTGTCGGTGAGGGTGCGGCCCACCCCGGTGAAGTGGGGGTCGAGCGGCGCGTCGTGCTGCTCGCGCCGGTGGGCGTACCGCCCGGCCGCGTTGGCCTGCCAGATCTCCACCAGTTGCCCGCGCACCGGGCGGCCGTCGCGGTCCAGCAGCCGCCCGGAGACGGTGATGCGTTCACCGATGGGCTCACCGGTGTGCTGCCGGGTGAGGTCGTTGTCGACCTCGGTGATGTCGCGTTCCCCGAACGCCGGGGAGGACAGCTCGATCAGCTCCGGGTCCTGCGACACGTCGATGGCGACCAGCGGCTGCCGGGGGTGGCGCAGTACCGAGGAGCGGTACGGCCGGTAGTCCCGGCGCGGATGGTGCTCGACGGGCGCGCCGTCGGCGACCCGCTTCTCGTACGCGGCGTGCGCGGCCGCGATCTCCTCGTCGATGTCGGCCTGCGTCAGCACGTCGGTCACAACCATCCCTCCCCCGGGATGAGTTCGGCTCCGGTTCTGGTGGTGACGTCCTCGACGGTCACGCCGGGTGCGGTCTCGACGAGGACGAGCCCGTCGTCGGTGACGTCGAGGACACCGAGGTCGGTGACGATCCGGTCCACGCACGCCCGGCCGGTCAGCGGCAGCGTGCACTCCTCGACGATCTTCGGTGTGCCGTCCTTCGCGGTGTGCGTCATCACCACGATCACCCGGCGCGCCCCGTGCACCAGGTCCATCGCCCCGCCGATCCCGGTCACCAGCCTGCCCGGCACCGCCCAGTTGGCCAGATCACCGGCCGCGGACACCTGCATCGCACCGAGAACCGCGACATCGATGTGCCCGCCGCGGATCATCGCGAACGACAACGCCGAGTCGAAGAAGGAAGCACCCGGCACAACGGTCACGGTCTCCTTCCCGGCATTGATCAGATCCGGGTCCACCGCGTCCTCCGCCGGATACGGGCCCGTGCCGAGGATGCCGTTCTCCGACTCCAGGACCACCTCCACCCCGGCCGGAAGATGATTCGGGATCAGCGTCGGCAGACCGATGCCGAGGTTGACGTACTGGCCGTCCTCCAGCTCCCGGCCCGCACGCGCCGCCATCTCCTGGCGTGTCCAGGCCATCAGCCGCTCACCGTCCGCCGCTCGATCCGCTTGTCCGCCGCCTGCTCCGGCGTGAGCACCACCACCCGCTGCACGAAGATCCCCGGCAGATGCACCGCGTCCGGATCCAGCCCGCCCGGCTCCACCAGCTCCTCCACCTCCGCGACCGTCACCCGCCCCGCCATCGCCGCCAGCGGATTGAAGTTCCGGGCCGACTTGCCGAACACCAGATTCCCGTGCCGGTCCCCCCGCGCCGCCCGCACCAGCGCGAAATCCGTCCGGATCCCCCGCTCCAGCACGTACGAGGTGCCGTCGAACTCCCGCACCTCCTTCGGCGGCGACGCCACCGCCACCCCGCCCGCACCGTCGTACCGCCACGGCAGCCCGCCCCCGGCGACCTGCGTGCCCACCCCCGCCGGCGTGTAGAACGCCGGTATCCCCGCACCACCGGCCCGCAGCCGCTCCGCCAGCGTGCCCTGCGGAATCAGCTCCACCTCCAGCTCACCGGCCAGATACTGCCGCGCGAACTCCTTGTTCGCCCCGATGTAGGAACCCGTCACCCGCGCGATCCGCCCGGCCGCCAGCAGCACCGCAAGGCCCGACTCCAGCGCACCGCAGTTGTTCGACACCACCGACAGCCCACCCACACCCCGCTCGTACAACGCCCCGATGAGCACGTCCGGCACACCACTCAGCCCGAAACCACCCACCGCAAGCGACGCACCCTCCGGCACATCCGCCACCGCCTCCGCGGCCGACGCCACCACCTTGTCCATCCGTGGAACCGTCCCTCCCAGCCGACCCGGCCCAATTAGTCAGGGCACTGAGTATTTACACGGGGTGGCGCACCTGTCCAGTATTCTTCGGCACACAGAAAAAAATCAGTGCACCGACAGATGCCGGTGCACTGGTGCACTGGTGCACTGACGACGACGACAACGACCGTGGGAGCGCGCATGGCCGCCGTGGACCTCACCACCCACCCCGGGCATCTGGCCCGGCGGCTCCAGCAGGCGCACTACCTGCTGTGGAACACGATGGTCTCCGAGGAGATCACCTCACCGCAGTTCGCGGTCCTCAACACGCTCGTCGCGGAACCGGGGCTGGACCAGCGCACCGTGGGGGAGCGGGTCGGCCTCGACCGGTCCACCATCGCCGAGGTGATCGGCCGGCTCATCCGGCGCGGTCTGCTGGACAAGGTCCGCGACCCCCAGGACGGCCGCCGCTTCCTGCTGCGCCTCACCGACGAAGGGATGCGCACCCACCGCAGGCTGACCGTGCGCACGGCCCGCATGAACCAGGTCTTCCTCGCCCCGCTCGACCCCGGCGAGCAGGCGGTTTTCATCGAACTGATGCGACGCGTGGCGGACGCGGCGGAGGGCCTGCGCGACCCCGCCCCGGCCCCCACCGCCGCCCACTGACCCGCGTCCCCGCACCGGCCACCGCCGCCCACTGACCCGCAACACCCCCGCACCGGCCCCTCCGCAACCCGCCGACCCGTGCCTCGGCAACCGGCCCTTCCACCGCCCGCCGACCCCGCCCCGCCCCCGCCGCGAGCGCTGACCGGCGACCGCGCCCCGGCGGGCCGCTCAGGACGCCTTCGCGTACACCACCCACACCTGACCGCGCGCGAAGTTCATCCGCTCGCCGGAGCCGGTGGTGAAGGTCGTGCCGTCCTCGGCGTTCGGACGGTCCCAGCGCGCCTCGTACGCGCGTCCGCCGCGCAGCACGGTGGCCTCGCCGGAACCCACCGTCTCCGTGTACGGGGTGTTGTTGCCGAGGAAGTCCTGGAAGTCCGACCGGCGCACCGTCACGTACTGCACGACGACCGTCGCGGGCGCCAGTCGCTCGCCCTCCGTGGTGAGTGCGGGGGCGCCGTCCATCGAGACCAGCCAGCGGTCGCGGGCGTCCGACCAGGTGAAGGTGTAGCGGGCCGCCGGGTAGCGCACCGTGAGCGCGTCCTCGGGCACACCGGCCGCCGGGGGCCGGCCGAAGCGGAAGCCGGTGGTCAGGGCGGCCGGGCCGGGCGGCTCGTCCTGCACCCGCCCGGGCCGCAGATACAGGTTGTACGGGGCGGGGCGGCCGGCGTCCCGCACGAAGGCACCGGGCGCCGACTCGGGCGTCACCGCATCCAGCGGCGCCCGGTCGATCAGCGGCAGCAGCTTGCCCTGCGCCCCGGAGAAGGCAAGCACCGGCCGGCCGAACTGGCGCAGCAGTTCCAGGTCCGACTCCCGTGCGCTGCGCACCGGCCCGACGGAGTCCGGGAGCCGGCTCGCGTACACCGCCATCAGCCGGCTCATCCCGCCCTCGACCTGTTCGACGTACACCACGTCCGCCTGCGTCAGGCCCGTGTGGGGCCGGGCCGCGCGGGCGTTGTCGATCTTCACGGCGAGCACCGGAGCACCGTCCGGTGTGCCAGGACCGGACTCCCGGGGCTCGCGCGGCTGCGACGACTGGCGGGGCGAGCCGCGCCCGTCGTCGTCCGGCCCGTCCGACATCGTGCAGCCCGCCGCCAGACCGGCCGCCGTCACGGCGGCCAGCAGCACCCTCGCCGCCGTGCCGCGCCGGGTGCGCGTCCTTCGTGCTCTGCCCACCGTCGCCACCGCGCCTGCCTCATGTCATCAGATGTCTTGATTGTGCGCTCTTCTGATCGTTGCTGGCCACAGTCGATCGGCGGTGGTCCCGCGCGGTGCGTTCCGCCGATCGGCCCAGCGCCGCGCGGTTCGGCCGGACGGCCCTCGGGTACCCGGACGCCCACCGCACGAGCGACACACCGGCAGCACGGAGGGAGCGGGCGGAGATGAGGGCACTGACCTGGCAGGGAAAGCGGAACGTACGGGTGGAGAACGTGCCCGACCCGCGGATCGAGGAGCCGACCGACGCGATCATCCGCATCACCTCCACCGGGCTGTGCGGATCCGATCTGCACCTGTACGAGGTCCTCACCCCGTTCATGACGCCGGGCGACATCCTCGGACACGAACCGATGGGGATCGTCGAGGAGGTCGGCGCGGCCGTGCCGGACCTCCAGGTCGGCGACCGGGTCGTGGTGCCGTTCCAGATCGCCTGCGGCAACTGCTGGATGTGCCTGACCGGGCTGCCCACCCAGTGCGAGACCACCCAGGTCAGCGCCGAGGGCATGGGCGCGGCCCTGTTCGGCTACACCCGCCTGTACGGCGCGGTGCCCGGCGCCCAGGCCGAGTACCTGCGCGTCCCCCAGGCCCAGTACGGCCCCATCAAGGTCCCCGAGGGACCGCCCGACGACCGGTTCGTCTACCTCTCCGACGTGCTGCCCACCGCCTGGCAGGCGGTCGCCTACGCCGGCGTTCCGCAGGGCGGCAGCGTCGCCGTGCTCGGCCTCGGCCCCATCGGCGACATGGCCTGCCGCGTCGCGCAGGTCAAGGGCGCCGGGCGGGTGTTCGGCGTGGACCTGGTGCCCGAGCGGCTGCGCCGGGCCCGCGAACGCGGCGTGGAGACCTTCGACCTGCGCTCCTTCGACGACGAGAAGGAACTCGTCGCCGCGATCCGCGACCAGACCGACGGCCGCGGCCCCGACGCCGTGATCGACGCCGTCGGCACCGAGGCCCACGGCAGCGCGGCGGCCCGCATGGTGCAGAACGCCTCCGCGCTGCTGCCCAGGAAACTCAGCGGCCCGATGGCGGAACGCTTCAGCGTCGACCGGCTCGCCGCCCTGCACACCGCCATCGAACTGGTGCGCCGCGGCGGCACCGTGTCCGTCGTCGGCGTCTACGGCGGCATGGCCGACCCGATGCCCATGCTCACCCTGTTCGACAAGCAGATCCAGATGCGCATGGGCCAGGCGAACGTACGCCGCTGGAGCGACGAGATCATCCCCTACCTCACCGACGAGGACCCGCTCGGCGTCGACGACTTCGCCACCCACCGCGTGCCGCTCGCCGACGCACCGCAGGCCTACGAGATGTTCCAGAACAAGCGGGACGGCGCCGTCAAGGTGCTGATGCAGCCCTGACCCCGCCGACACGTACCGCGGTTCAGGGCCCGCCGAGGATCTCGGCCAGGTCGTAGCGGACCGGCTCCTCCAACTGCGCGTAGGTGCAGCTCTCCGGGGTGCGGTCCGGACGCCAGCGACGGAAACGGGCAGTGTGCCGGAAACGCTGCCCGTTCTCCATGTGGTCGTACGCCACCTCCGCCACCCGCTCCGGACGCAGCGGCACCCACGACAGGTCCTTCCGCCCCGACCAGCGGCTCGGCGCGCCCGGCAGCCGCGCCGTCTCGTGCGCCGCCTCGTCCGCCCAGGCCGCCCACGGATGACCCGACACGTCGTCCATGCGCAGCGGCTCCAGCTCCTCGACCAGCTCCGCGCGCCGCTTCATGGAGAACGCGGCCGACACACCGACGTGCTGGAGGGCGCCGCCCCGGTCGTAAAGGCCCAGCAGCAGCGAGCCCACGACCGGGCCGCTCTTGTGCAGGCGGTACCCGGCGACGACCACGTCCGCCGTCCGCTCGTGCTTGACCTTGAACATGGCGCGCTCGTCCTGCCGGTACCGCAGGTCCAGCGGCTTGGCGATCACCCCGTCGAGACCGGCCCCCTCGTACTGCTCGAACCACCCCCGCGCCACCTCGACATCGGTCGTCGCCGGCGCCACGTGCACCGGAGGAGTGACTCCCTCCAGCGCCCGGGCCAGCAACGCCCGCCGGTCGGTCAGCGGCACGTCCAGCAGCGACTCGTCCGCCAGCGCCAGCAGGTCGAACGCGACGAACGAGGCCGGGGTGCGCTCCGCGAGCATCCGCACCCGTGAGTCCGCCGGGTGGATGCGCTCGGTGAGCGCGTCGAAGTCCAGATGCCCCTCCCGCGCGATGACGATCTCCCCGTCCACCACGCACCGCTCGGGCAGCCGCTCCCGCACCGCCTCCACCAGCTCCGGGAAGTACCTGGTCAGCGGCTTCCCGGTACGGCTGCCCAGCTCCACCTCGGCGCCGTCACGGAACACGATCGCCCGGAAGCCGTCCCACTTCGCCTCGTACTGCATGCCGGGCGGGATGCTCGCCACGGACTTGGCGAGCATCGGCTTCACGGGTGGCATGACGGGCAGATCCATGCTCCGACTGTAGGAGCGCACCGGGAGGACCGCCTGCCGAGCGCCGGGCGACCGACACCGAGGTGGAGGTCACCCGCGTCACCGGACCAGCCGCGCCGGCCGGAGTGCGAGGCAGGTGCCGTGCGCCTACCGTGGCTCGCATGGGTGACGCGGTGGAACTCGAGGTGGCCGGCCGGACGGTGCGGCTGTCCAGCCCGGACAAGCTGTTCTTCCCGGAACGCGGCTTCACCAAGCTGGACCTCGCCCGCTACTACGCCGCCGTCGGCCCCGGCATCCTGCGCGCCCTCAGGAACCGGCCCACCACCCTGCAGCGCTACCCGGACGGCATCACCGGCGAGTGGTTCTACCAGAAGCGCGCTCCCAAGGGCATGCCCGACTGGATCCCCACCGCCCACATCACCTTCCCCAGCGGCCGCAGCGCCGACGAGATGTGCCCCACCGAGGAGGCCGCCGTGGTGTGGGCCGCCCAGTACGGCACGCTCGTCTTCCACCCCTGGCCGGTGCGCCGCGACGACGTCGACCACCCCGACGAACTCCGCATCGACCTCGACCCGCAGCCCGGCACCGACTACGACGACGCCGCCCGCGCCGCCCACGAACTGCGCGCCGTGCTGGAGGAGTACGGGCTGCGCGGCTGGCCCAAGACCTCCGGCGGCCGGGGCCTGCACGTCTTCGTGCCCATCGAACCGCGCTGGACCTTCACCCAGGTCCGCCGCGCCGCCATCGCCGTGGGCCGCGAGATGGAACGCCGGATGCCGCAGCAGGTCACCATCAAGTGGTGGAAGGAGGAGCGCGGCGAGCGCATCTTCATCGACTACAACCAGACCGCCCGCGACCGCACCATCGCCTCCGCCTACTCCGTGCGTCCCCGCCCGCACGCGCCCGTCTCGGCGCCGCTGCGCTGGGAGGAGGTAGGCGTCGCGCATCCGCAGGACTTCGACCTCGCGACCATGCCCGCGCGCTTCGCCGAACTCGGCGACGTGCACGCGGACATGGACGACCACGCCTTCTCGCTGGAGCCGCTGCTCGAACTCGCCCGCCGGGACGAGCACGAGCACGGCCTCGGCGACCTGCCGTACCCGCCCGAGTACCCGAAGATGCCCGGCGAGCCCAGCCGCGTACAGCCGAGCCGGGCCAGGAAGCCGAAACCCTCGGCCTCCTGACCCGGCGCCTCACACGGAGCCGTGCGGGACTACAGCTCCCTGATCCGGACGTCCCGGAACGAGACCACGTCCGTCGTGCCGTGCACCTGGAGCCCGATGTAGCCGGAGGCGAACCGCCGCCCGTCGGTGCCCGGGTCGTCCGACCGCGGCGGCTCGAACAGCTGGCCGCCGGTGTTGTCGAACTCGTTGATCAGCACACCGTTGCGGTAGACCGAGTAGTGCTGGTCCACCACGCGGATCTCGTAGTCGTTCCAGGTGCCCTTCTGCGTCACGCCCGCGCCGGCCAGGCCCACACGGTCGAAGCCGTACACCGAGCCCGTCTTGTACATGTCGCCGGACGGCGAGTCGAACACCTGCACCTCGTGGCCGTACTTGATGGCGACCCACTCCGGACGCGACTCCTCCGGGTGGTCGTGGACCTGCGGGAACCGCACGAACACACCGGAGTTGGCGTTGCCGGTGCCCGGTGCGTCGTCACGCCACTGGAGCCTCAGCGAGAAGTCGCCGTACTTGCGCTCCGGGAACCACAGCATGCCCAGGCCGGGCTTGGTGGTGCCGGAGGTGATCGACCCGTCCGGGTTCAGTGCGAACGAACCGCCGCCCACCTGCTCCCACTTGGCGAAGGACTCCTCGCTGCCGTCGAGGATCTTGCGGTAGCCCTCCGTCTGGCCCGGCTTGCCGATGCCGGACTCACGGGCCGCCCTGGTGATGGCGCGGTACTCCCGCTTGTCGACGACCCCTTCCGCCAGGAGCGCGTCCAGGACGCCGTCGACGTGCTTGAGGAACAGGGCCTGCGAGGTCCACTCCTTCTCGTCCTCGATCAGCTCGCCGATCCGGCACCGGTTGTTGGTGACCCGGTTCGGCACGCCCGAGTCGACCGTGCCGACGATCACCGTCAGCCGCTCGTCGTACTCCGGGCAGTTCGGCGCGGGCACCCCGCCGTCCGCCACGACCGTGAAGCTCACCGTGCGCGGCTCGGAGGTGTTGCCGGCCCGGTCGGTCGCCCGGTACGTCACGGTGTGCCGGCCCGCCCGGTCCACGACCACCGGCTCGGTGTAGGCCAGGTACGGTCCGCCGTCGAGCGAGTACTCGATGCCCGCGACGCCGGACCCGCCGTGCCCGTCGTCCGCGCTGACGGTCACGGTGGCGTCACCGACGTAGGCACCGTCGGAGTTCCTGGTGCCCTCCACGGTCACGCCGGTCGCCGGCGGTGTGGTGTCCTGCGGAGGTGCGGCGACCACCGTGAACTCCACGCTCTTCTCCGCCGCCGCGTTGCCCGCCTTGTCGGTGGCGCGGTAGCGCACGGTGTGCGTGCCCACCTCGTGGACCATCACCGGACCGGTGTACGGCTGCCAGGCACCGTCGGCCCCGAGCGCGTACTCGATGGTGTTGACGCCGGAACCGGTGTCCGACGCGGTGACGGTGACCGTCGCCATGTCGATGTAGGCACCGTCGGCGTTCTTCTCGCCGTCCACGGTCGCCGAGGTCTCCGGCGCCGTCGTGTCGTCGGACGGCGGTGCGACGACCGTGAACTCCACGCTCTCGGTGTCCGAGACGTTGCCCGCCTTGTCCAGGGCGCGGTAGCGGACGGTGTGCGTGCCGACCTGGTCGACGACGACCGGCGCGGTGTACGGCTGCCAGGCGCCGTCGGCACCGATCGCGTACTCGATCCGGTCCACGCCCGAGCCCGCGTCGGTGGCCTCGAGTGTCACGCTCGCCGAACCCACGTACTGGCCCTCGGAGTTCTGCGTGCCGTTCACCTTCGCCGTGGCCTCGGGCGGGGTGGTGTCCTCACCACTGCCCTCGGTCACCGTCAGGATGCCCTGCATCTCGCCGTGGCCCGGGATGGTGCAGTGGTAGAAGTAGCGGCCCGGCGTGAGCGTCACCTCGGCGGTGTGCTTGCCGCCCTGGGCGTCGCTGGGATTGGCCAGGATGTTCAGCTGGACGTCGTTGTTGAACTCCGGGTCGGAGGTCGCGAACGTCAGCGTGTGCGGCATCCCGGTGGTGTTGCCGGTGGCCGCGCTGTTCTCGAAGACGATCGTCGCCGGACCGGCCACCGCGGTCGTGGGCGCGGAGCTGTACTCGGTGATGCTGTCGCCGGCGGTCCAGGTGAGCACCTGTGCCGCGGCGGCCGCGGTGTCCCGGTCGCCGGACTCGCCGGCCGCGGACGTCGCCGTCTGCAGCCCGGCCATCATGAGCAGGGCGGCCAGCAGGGCGGCCCACATTCTTCGCTGCCGTGTCACTGGTTTCATTCGGCCTTCCTCGCGAGCTGTCCGGCGGCCGGGGTCGGCCCGCCGCCCGTGTATGTGACCCGCCACAGCGCGGACTTGGAGTCGGAGGTGAAGAAGCCGCGGCCGTAGTCGAGGACGTACAGCGCGCCGTCCGGGCCGAACTTCCAGCCCATCAGGTTCCTGATGCCCTCGTTGCCGACCGGCACGATCTTCTTCAGCGACTCCGAGTGCACCGGCAGACCGCCGTCGCCCTGCGTCCTCGGATCCATGAGCACCGCGTTGCGCGGCTGGTCGGCGTCGTAGAAGTCGCCGACGAACCACTTGCCGTCCCAGTACTCCGGCCACTTGACGTCGCTGGCGCTCGCCGCGTCGTAGCGGTAGACCGGCCCGTTCATCGCGGCCTGGCCACCGCCCTTGAGCCAGGGCAGCCGGTAGGTGGCCTCGTCCTGCTCGTACGACGGGACGCCGTTCTCGTCGCGCGGGAAGTCCGGGCCGCCGCCCTGCGGGGAGTACCAGATGTTGTTGCCGGTCACCGGCGGCAGGTTCACCAGACCGTCGTTGTTCGGCGACTCGTTCTTCGGGTGGTCGCAGTCGTACCAGCCCAGCGGCTTCGACGGGTCGGGAAGGTTGCGGTCCCGGTAGGGCTGCTTGTTGCCCATGCAGTACGGCCAGCCGCGGTTGGACGCCTCGGTGATCACGGCGAACGTGTCGTACTTCGCCGGACCCCAGGTCGTCGACGGGGAGCCGGCGTCGGGGCCGACCCAGCCCGCGTAGAGGACGTCGGTCTTCTTGTCGACGGAGATGCGCGCCGGGTTGCGCACACCCATCACATAGATCTCGCCGCGCGTCTTCCCGCCGCCCTCGGCGGTCTCCTTGCCGGTGAACAGGTTGCCCTCGGGGAGCGTGTACGTCCCGTCCGGCTCCGGGTGGATGCGCAGGATCTTGCCGTTGAGGTTGTTGGTGTTGCCGGCGGTGCGGCGCGCGTCCGCGAAGGACACGCCCTTGAAGTTCGGCTCGGGGTTGTTGCCCGAGTAACCGCCGCTGAAGCCGCTGGAGTTGTTGTCACCGGTGGCGATGTACAGGTTGCCCTTGGAGTCCCAGGCCATCCCGCCGCCCGCGTGGCAGCAGCTGTGGATCTGCACCGGCCACTTCAGCAGCACCTTCTCGCTCGCCAGGTCCAGCTTGTTGGTGGCGTGGTCGAGCGTGAAGCGGGAGACCCGCCGCTCGGCCATGTGCGTGTCCCGGTTGATCTCGGAGTGCGGCGTGTAGTGCAGGTACACCCAGCCGTTCTCCGCGAAGCGCGGGTCCAGTTCGATGCCGACCAGGCCCTCCTCGACCTTCCTCAGCTCGTCACCGCCGCCCTTGTTGCCGAAGACGGTCAGCGCACCGGCGAGCGTGACCTTCTTCGTCTTCGGGTCCCAGACGTGGACCTCGCCCTTGCCCTTGCCGATGTCCGGGTCGTTCCAGTCGGTGACGACGGGCTGCGAGGCGTCGGCGCCGCCCCGGCCGATGTAGAACACCCGGCCGTCGGGCGCGGTGACCAGGCCGTGCGGTTCGCCGATCTGGTCGTTCAGGCCCGGCTGGTTGGGCTGGGTCAGCCGTTCGGCCTTGTAGTTGCCGGTGATCGTCGCCTTGCAGTCGGCCTGCACCAGACGGTTGGTCCACAGCAGGGCGCCGCGCAGATGGTCACGGAAGTCGGTCTCGTCGTACGACGACACCGTGCCGCCCATGCCGGTGTAGAAGGACCGGCCGCCGTCGTAGTCGCGGCACCAGCTCACCGGGTGGTCCCAGCCGTTGGCGCCGCTGCCGGGCTGGTACGTCGACTCCCGCACCCGGGCCACGGTGTGCACCTCGCCGGACGGGTTCTCCACCCAGTTCAGCCACTTGTCGGGGCGCTTCCACTCCAACGGCAGGTTCTTGGTCGCCGGATGCGTCCGGTCACCGACCTCGACCGTCGCCCGTTGCGCCTTCTCGGGGCCCGACGCCGCGGGGCGGGCGCCGATGAGACCGGTGAACCAGTCCGAGTAGGGCTCGGCGCGGGCCGCGTCGTGCAGGCCGACGAAACCGCCGCCGGCCTCCATGTACGCCTCCAGGCCGGCCTCCTGGTCCGGATCGAGGACGTCGCCGCCACCGGTCAGGAACACGATGGTGTTGTAGCGGCCGAGCGCCCGGGCGTCGGTGAAGACCGAGGCGTCGTCGGTGGCCGTGACCTTGAACCGCTGGTCGGCCGGGCCGGACAGGCCGATCTTCTCGATCGCCTCGATCCCGGCGTTCACCAGCGGCGACTCCTCACCGCCGGCGGCGGAGCCGTGGAACAGCAGCACACGTACGTTCGCGCCGCCCGGGGGCGACTTGATCGACATCGTTGTCAGGGACGGGTCCGGCGCCGGGCGTGCGGTGGCGGCGGGGCCCGACATCAGTCCGGCGGCGACGACGCCGGCGGCCACGGTGGCCGCCCAGAGGCGTCGTCTGGGTTTCGTCCTTGGTGTACCGGTGACGCTTCTCGTGCTCAATCCGCGCCAGTGCATGGGTTGTTGATGCGATGTGAATCGCACGTGGCCACCCACCCCTCCTCGGTCGCAGCAAACGGCGTCAAGGAAGCTAGACCCCTTTGCGCCATTCGCCAAGACCTATGACCGCAATGAAACGAACTTTGTCCTGAGTGTGGATAAACGCTGGGGTGGCAGCTACGGTTTCCCAGGTTCATGACAGCCACCTGGGGAGTTCGGCATGGACAGACGCGGTTTCAACCGACGGGTACTGCTGGGCGGCGCGGCCGTCGCGACATCGTTGTCCTTGGCGCCCGAGGCCGCCGGCGCGGCCAAACCGGCCAGGACCGCGCCCGCCGGTGGCGAGGTGCGGCGCATCAAGCTGTACGCCGAGCGGCTGGACGGCGGAAGGATGGGGTACGGCTTCGAGAAGGGCAAGGCGTCCATCCCCGGCCCGCTGATCGAGCTCAACGAGGGCGACACGGTGCACATCGAGTTCGAGAACACCATGGACGTACCCGTGAGCCTGCACGTCCACGGCCTGGACTACGAGATCTCCAGCGACGGCACCAAGCAGAACAAGAGCGACGTCCCGCCGGGCGGCACCCGCACCTACACCTGGCGCACCCACACACCGGGACGCCGCTCGGACGGCACCTGGCGGTCGGGCAGCGCCGGTTACTGGCACTACCACGACCACGTCGTCGGCACCGTCCACGGCACCGGCGGCATCCGCAACGGCCTCTACGGCCCGGTGATCGTGCGTCGCAAGGGCGACGTCCTGCCCGACGCGACCCACACCGTCGTCTTCAACGACATGACGATCAACAACCGCCAGCCGCACACCGGACCGGACTTCGAGGCGACCGTCGGGGACCGCGTGGAGTTCGTGGTGATCACGCACGGCGAGTTCTACCACACGTTCCACATGCACGGTCATCGCTGGGCCGACAACCGCACCGGCATGCTGACCGGCCCCGACGACCCGAGCCAGGTCATCGACAACAAGATCTGCGGGCCCGCGGACTCCTTCGGCTTCCAGGTGATCGCGGGGGAGGGCGTCGGCGCGGGCGCCTGGATGTACCACTGCCACGTCCAGAGCCACTCCGACATGGGCATGGTCGGACTGTTCCTGGTGAAGAAGCCGGACGGCACCATCCCCGGGTACGACCCGCACGAGCACGCCCACGCACAGGCCGGCACGGAGGAGCAGCCGGAGAAGCAGCCGGAGCAGGAACAGGAGCACCGGCACTGAGCCGCCGCATGTGATCCGAGAGCGCTCCGGCCCGTCGGCGGGCCCGGGGATATCCTTGCCCGCAGCCGCAGGTGAGGAGCCCTGAAGTGAGCGAGACAGTGCCGCGCCCCACACTGGAGGCCGTGGCCGCGCGGGCCGGGGTCTCCCGGGCCACGGTCTCCCGTGTGGTCAACGGCTCCGACGGGGTGCGCGAACCCCTGGCCGAGCGGGTCCGTCAGGCGGTGGAGGAACTGGGATACGTACCCAACCAGGCGGCCCGGAGCCTGGTGACGAAACGGCACGACGCCATCGCCGTCATCGTGGCCGAACCGGAGACACGGGTGTTCTCCGACCCGTTCTTCGCCCGCCAACTGCGCGGCATCAGCAAGGAGCTGACCGCCCACGACAACCAGCTGGTCCTGCTGCTCACCGAGGGCCGCGACGACCACGCCCGGGTCGGCCGCTACCTGGCCGGCGGCCACGTCGACGGCGCGCTGGTCTTCTCCCTCCACATCGACGACCCGCTGCCCGAGCTGATCCAGCGGGCCGGCCTGCCGGCGGTGTTCGGCGGCCGGCCCGACTGGGGCGGCGGCCGCGGCGGCGTCGTCTACGTCGACAGCGACAACCGGGGCGGCGCCCGCGACGCCGTACGGCACCTGCTCGGCCTCGGCCGGAGCCGCGTCGCGCACATCACCGGCGCCCTCGACCAGACCTCCGCCGTGGACCGGCTCGACGGGTTCCGGGACGTCATGGTCGGCGCCGACCCCGGGCTGGTCGTGGAGGGCGACTTCACCGCGGCGGGCGGTGAGCGGGCGATGCGGGAACTCCTCGACCACTGCCCCGGCCTCGACGCGGTGTTCGCCGCCAACGACCTCACCGCGGCGGGCGCCCTGCGCGTGCTGCGCGAGCACGGGCGGCGGGTGCCGGACGACGTGGCGGTCGTCGGCTTCGACGACATGCTGCCGATCGCCGAACAGACCGATCCGCCGCTGACCACCGTCCGTCAGGACATCGAAGGGATGGGCCGGCTGATGGCCCGGCTGCTGCTGCGCGACCTCGACCGCGACACCACCGCCGACGCGGCCGTGGGCGGCAGCCCGTCCAGTGTGATCCTGCCGACGACACTCGTCCGGCGCGCCTCCGCCTGACCCTGCGGCACCTGTCCCGTGACACACCCGTCCGGGTGTTCCGCCGGTGCCCCTCCGGCGGGCGGTGGAACACTCGGCAGAGCAGGCGACGGGACCTGCCCAAGGAGGCACCATGCTCACCACCCGCTTCGTCGACGGCGCCCCTGGCTGGATCGACGTCGGCACGCCCGACATCGAGGGCGCCGCCTCCTTCTACGGCGGCCTGTTCGGCTGGGAGTTCCGCACGGCGTGGCCCGACGCCGGCGGCTACGGCTTCTTCCGGCTGGACGGCCGGACCGTCGCGGGCGGCATGCAGATCACCGCGGAGCAGGGCCCGCCCGCGTGGACCGTCTACTTCCGCAGCCCGGACGCCGACGCCACGGCGGACGCGGCCCGGCAGGCCCGGGGCGACGTGCCCGTGCCGCCCCTGGACGTGGCGGGCGAGGGCAGGATGGCGGTCCTCGCCGACCAGGCGGGCGCAGGCTTCGGCATCTGGGAGCCGGCGCGCCTCGAAGGCGTCGACGCGGCCGGCGAGGTCGGCTCGCTGTGCTGGGTCGAGCTGTACACCCCGGACGTCGCCCGCGCCGCCGCCTTCTACCGCTCGGTCCTCGGCTGGGAGACGTCCGCGGTGTCCTTCCCCGGCGGCGTCTACACCTCCGTCAACCCCGCGGGCACCGGCGACGACGGCATGTTCGGCGGCCTGGTCACCCTCGCCGACGACCCCGTCGAGGCGGCGAGCGGCCGGCCCTACTGGCTGCCCTACTTCGGGACCGACGACCCCGACGCCGTCGTCGCCCGGGCCGTCGAACTCGGCGGCCGGGTACGGATGCCCGCCACCTCACTCGCCGGTGTCGGCCGGCTCGCCCGTCTGGAGGACCCGTACGGCGCGCGGTTCGCCGTCCTCAGGGGTGACCCGCGCCAGACGTGAAACACCGGCGCGCCGCCGTGCGCGGCCGGACGGCGGGACGTCATCATCGTGCGGTCGCGGCGGGCCGCCGGGGCGGCGAAGGAGCGGCGGCGAAGGAGGGGCGGGGCGAGGAAGAGGCCGACAGGGGCGAGGAAGAGGCCGGCCGGGGCGAGCGGCGGCGGGCAGGCGGGGCAGACCGGGAAACGCGGAGAAGGCCGGGGGAGGGCCGCCGTGTTGAGCCGGCGTTGATCGAACGTTTTTCGCCGCCCGGCACGCTTCCCGCCATGCACATCGAAACGTTGCGGTCGCCCGACCTGGCCTGGCAGGAGGAGGCGCTGTGCGCCCAGACGGGGGGAGACTTCTTCTTCCCCGATCCCGGTAGCTCGGTCCGCGAGGCCAAGCGCATCTGCGGCCTGTGCCCGATCCGCGCCACCTGCCTCGAGTACGCGATGACCCATGACATGCGGTTCGGCGTGTGGGGTGGCCTGTCCGAGAAGGAACGCCTGGAACTGCGGCGCGCGGGACGGTAGTTCCGGCCGACCGCCGAGCCCGGACCGTCCAGCCCGGACCGCTGAGCCCGACCGCCCAGCCCGGACCGCCGAGCTCAGGCCGCCGAGCGCCGCGTCCAGGCCGTCGAGTCCAGGCGCCGAGCGCCGAGTCCAGGCCGTCGAGTCCAGGCTGCCGAGTCCAGGCCGCCTACCGCCGAGTCCAGGCCGCCGAGGCGTGGCCGCAGCGCGGCTGACCGCCGGCCGCCCGGCCCCGACCGCTGACCGCCGGCCGCCCGGCCCTGACTGCCGACCGGGCCCTGGCCGCTGTCCGCTCACCGCTGACTGCCGAACCGCCCGGCCCCGACCGCTGCCTGCCGAGCGGGCCCTGTCCCCGAGCGCCGGCCCCCGTGGACAACCGTTACGGCGCGGGACGCCGCCCGACCAGCGGGAGGAAGATCGTGTCGACGATCTCCTCGATCACCTCCGGTGCGACCGGCCGCAGCGTCATCATCGTCTCGCCGCGCAGCAGGTCGAAGGGGAGCGAGGCGATGCGTGGCGTGAGCCTGGCCGGGTCGAGCTCGCCGCGCTCGATGGCGCGCTCCATGATCTCGTCGCGTCCGGAGCGGCGTCCGGCGACGATCATCTCGCGCAGTTCGGCGAAGCTGGAGTCGGTCTCGATGAAGTAGTCGGCGAGCAGCAGGCTGAGCTGGGCGAGGAACGGCCCCTGCTTCTGGCCCAGTTCGGTGAGGGTGGCGATCAGGTCGCCGCGCAGGGACCCGGTGTCGGCCGGGGGGACGGACTGGACGACGTTGCGGCGTACCACGGCCGCCTCGACCAGCTTCTGCTTGTCCGGCCAGCGCCGGTAGAGCACCGGTTTGCTGGTGCCGGCCCGTCGGGCCACGGAGTCGAAGGTCAGGTTCGCGTACCCCCGCTCGCCCAGCTCGTCCCAGGCCGCCTCGAGGATCGCCGCCTCCAGTGCCTCACCGCGCCGTCTTCCCACAACACTCCTTAGAAACTTTGACGTTTCTTATCGGCGTACTCTACTCTCCAAAATAAGAAACTAGAACGTATCTTAGGCGGTGGGCAGCCCTGCGCCGCCTTCCAGTCGACGACACGTCAGGCCGCGCCGGCCACCCGTCGCGAGCCCGCAGTGAGGAGTCCCTGATGCAGCAGAGCAGGACCGACGACACGGACGTCGGATTGCACACGAGCGGGAACGGACGGCTCATCGGCCTGGTGGCCGTCCTGGTGATGGTGAACTTCGTGGTCGACTCGGCCATCACCGCGCCGCTGGTCGTCCTCCCCGACA
Source organism: Streptomyces calvus (assembly GCF_006782915.1). Taxonomy (GTDB): domain Bacteria; phylum Actinomycetota; class Actinomycetes; order Streptomycetales; family Streptomycetaceae; genus Streptomyces; species Streptomyces calvus. Next base: position 81,652 of record NZ_VCNP01000009.1, on the reverse strand, counting down.
TGCTCGACCATTTCGAGACCGACCAGACGGCGTGGCTCAACGCCACCGCGATGCTGGCCGGCGTGATGTGGGCGCCCTTGCTCGGCAAGAGCGCCGACATCCACGGCAGGCGCAGGGTGCTCGTGGTGACGCTGCTCCTCAGCGGCGTGGGCGCCCTCCTGTGCGCCGTGGCCCCCAGCCTCTGGGTGTTCGTGCCGGGGCGCGTACTGCAGGGAGCGGCGCTGGCGGCCGTGTTCCTCTCCGTCGCCATCGCGCGAAGTGTCTGCCCGCCCCGCACCGCGATGATCGTCGTGGGCATCGTGACCTCCGGCTCCGCGGTGCTCAACATCGCGACCCGTTTCCTCGTCGAGGAACTCGCCACGGAGTTCGGCTTCCAGATCCTGTTCCTCGGGTCGGCCGTCGTCGCGGCCGCGATGGCGGTCTGCGTGCGCCGTGTCATTCCCGAAGACCTGGCCAGGACACCGGGCAGGGTCGACATCCGCGGCGCCCTCCTCCTCGGCGGAGGTCTCGCCGGGGTGCTCGGCTACGTCAGTCTCGGCTCGGCCCTCGGCTGGCTCGCCGTCGGCCCGCTGGCTCTCCTCGTCGGCGGCGTCGGGTCGCTGGCCCGGTGGTTACTGGTGTCCAGCCGCAAGCCCGACGCCCTGATCGACCTCAGGAACCTCGGCCGGCCGCTGGTGCTCACGCTCGTCGTCGTCTTCCTGGCGGCCGGCTCGTACCAGAGCATGCTCCAGCTCATCCCTCTGATCGGTGACGTCGCGGCGGACCAGAACCTCGGATACGGACTGGCCGGCCAGGGATCGGTGGCACTGCTGCTCGCGGCGCCGGGACTCGGCGTCACGCTGGGAGGTCCGGCGGCGGGATGGCTTGCCGTACGCATCGGACCGGCCGCGACGCTGGCCGGGGCGGTCGTGCTCGGCACGGTGGTGACCCTCGGGATGTTCCTCGGGGCCTCCCGGCTGCCCGCCGCGCTCTGCTGCGGATTCCTGCTGGGTGTCACGGTGGGGGCGCTCGGCACGTCCGGCTTCAACATGGCGGGCAGCCTGGCGCCCGCCGAACGCCAGGGAATCGTGTCCAGCCTGGTCATGGTGATGGTGTCGATCGGTGCGGTGGTGCTCGACTTCGTGGGCGCGGCCGTGCTCAGGTCGACGACCGTGGTCGTCGACGGCGACACGACGAACTCGGCGACGGGCGTGTACAGCTACATCGCCATCGCCTCCGGCGCGTTCGCCGTCGCCGCGGTGCTCGCCGTCGGGCTGATGCGGCGCACCCGCCACAGCCGCACGGCCCCGCCGCCCGGCCTCGAACGGGAAACGGTGTGAGGGCCACCTCCGGACGACCGGGCGGCAGCCGACGGTCTCCTCGCCTGCGCAGTGATCCCAGTCGGTCCTCGAATTCCCGCCACTCACAAAGGAGTTGACGCATGAGTACAAGAACGGCCTCGAAGGGTTCGGTCCTGGTGTCCGGCGCGAGCATCGCGGGTTCCGCCGTGGCGTTCTGGCTGCACCGGTACGGATTCGAGGTGACGGTGGTGGAGAAGTCCACCGGACTGCGCGGCGGCGGGTACCCGATCGACGTGCGGGGCACCGCGGTGGAGGTGGCGCGCCGGATGGGAATCCTGCCGCGCCTGCGGGACGCGCACATCGAGTCGCGCCGGATGACCTTCCTCAACGCCGACGGCAGCGAGGTGGCGGTGCTCCGTCCGCAGGCGGTGACCGGCGGAATCGAGGGACATGACGTCGAGGTGCCCCGCGGGGACCTGACCGGCCTCCTGTACGGGGCCGTCCGTGACGAGGTGGAGTTCGTGTTCGACGACTCCATCGATGTGCTCCGGGACCACGCGCACGGTGTCGACGTCACCTTCCGCAGTGGCGTCCGGCGCAGCTTCGACCTGGTCCTGGGCGCGGACGGGCTGCACTCGCGCACCCGGGAGCTGGTGTTCGGGCCCGAGCGGCGCTTCCACCACTATCTCGGGTACTGCTTCGCCCTGTTCGCCATGCCCAACACCGCCGGACTCTCCCACGAGGTGCTCCTCTGGAACACTCCGGGACGGGCCGCCGCGCTCTACGCCGTCGGAGACAGCGACGAGCTGCACGCACTGCTCACCTTCACCCACCCCGAACCGCCCTACGAGGTCCTCCGCGACGCCGGGGCACAACACGACCTCGTCGCCGCCACCTTCGCCGGTGACGGATGGGACATCCCGGCCATGGTCGCCGCCCTGCGCGACGCGGACGACCCGTTCTTCGACACCGTGAGCCAGATCCGTATGCCGTGCTGGTCCAGCGGACGGGTCGCGCTGGTCGGCGACGCCGCCCACGCACCGTCGTTCCTGACGGGACAGGGGACCAGCCTCGCCCTCGTCGGCGCCTACCTGCTCGCCGGCTCGCTCGCCGCCCACCGCGACCACACCGCGGCCTTCGCCGCCTACGAACGCGACCTCCGCGGATTCGTCGAACTGAACCAGGCGCAGGTCGGCGAAGGCGGCGCGGCGCTCTTCCCGACCACCGCCGAAGCCCTCGCACAACGCAACAGCAGGCTGCGCGGCCTCACCACCGCGCCACCGGGACGTGGACGGGCGGCCCATACGGCGCTCACCCTGCCCGACCACCGGCCCCATGGACCGTCCAGTGGTGTGGGCGGCCCCCATGGGGACGGCGCCCACGTTCGTGAGCCACAGGCCCACGGACGACATTCCGGCTGAGACAACCACGGGAGCCGCCGCCACGTCACCGCTGCGGACCGACCCGAGACAGCAGTCGCCGCCGTGCCCGGGCCGGAGCGCCGTCGCCGCCCGCGGTGACAGCCGATACGGACGGGAGGGCAGCGGCGCCGACGACGACCGGCGGGACCTCGCAGTGAGCCCCTGCACCACACGGCCCCGGAACGGGGGAGTGTGGCGCAGGGGCTCGGGCCGCGCGCGTCCTCAGAACCGGGACGCGCCGGCACGGCTGGTTGCGGCTCCGGCCGCGAGGCGGGTCCTCAGCCGCCGGCGCGGGCCGCCATCCGGGCCTTGCGGGCCGCCAGCTTCTCGTCGAACTTCGAGGCCTCCGCGTCCAGGCCGCCCATGAACAGGCCGAGCTCCTCCTGCGCCTTGAGGCCCTCGGGGCCGAGCCCGTCGATCTCCATGACCTTCAGGAAGCGCAGCACCGGCTGCAGCACGTCGTCGTGGTGGATGCGCAGGTTGTAGACCTCGCCGATGGCCATCTGCGCGGCGGCCCGCTCGAACCCGGGGATGCCGTGACCGGGCATCCGGAAGTTCACCACGACATCGCGCACCGCCTGCATCGTCAGGTCGGGGGCGAGCTCGAACGCCGACTTGAGCAGGTTCCGGTAGAACACCATGTGCAGGTTCTCGTCGGTCGCGATGCGGGCCAGCATGCGGTCGCAGACCGGGTCGCCGGACTGGTGGCCGGTGTTGCGGTGCGAGATGCGGGTGGCCAGCTCCTGGAAGGCGACGTAGGCGATCGAGTGGAGCATCGAGTGCCGGTTGTCCGACTCGAAGCCCTCGCTCATGTGCGACATGCGGAACTGCTCCAGCTTGTCCGGGTCCACCGCCCGGGAGGCGAGCAGGTAGTCCCGCATCACGATGCCGTGGCGGCCCTCCTCGGCCGTCCAGCGGTGCACCCAGGTGCCCCAGGCGCCGTCCCGGCCGAACAGGGTGGCGATCTCGTGGTGGTAGCTGGGCAGGTTGTCCTCGGTGAGCAGGTTGACCACCAGGGCGATGCGCCCGACCTCGGTGACCTTCGACTGCTCCTTGTCCCAGGCCTCGCCGTCCTCGAACAGGCCCGGGAAGTTGCGGCCGTCGCTCCACGGCACGTACTCGTGCGGCATCCAGTCCTTGGCGACCTGGAGGTGCCGGTTGAGCTCCTTCTCGACCACTTCCTCCAGTGCGTACAACAGCCGCGCGTCGGTCCAGACGGAAGGGCTGCCGAGGTGAGGGGAAGTGATCGTCACGGGTGACTCCAGGGGGACGGTGGCAGGTGGAGGTGCCGGCGAGCGGGCCGACAACCTACGGCATCGTAGGCTACGAACCCGTAGGTTACGTAGCCGTAGGTTAAGGACGCCGTAAAGGCCCCTGATCAGCGGGGTTCCCGCCCGGCGTGGCGCCGGACCGGCAGGCCCCGGAACTGCAGGTCGCTGAGCCGTACGGGTGAGGAAGGGCGACGGTCAGGCGTAGAGGTCCCGCAGGCGCACCGAGAGGCATGTCACACAGCCCTCGAGCTTCTCGAACTCGCCGATGTCCACCAGCACCGGCTCGTAGCCGAGGTCCGCGAACAGCTCGGCGGTCTTCGGCGCGCTCGTCGCCATCAGCAGCTTGTCCCCGCCCAGCAGCACCACGTGCGCCCCGGAGGGTTCCGGCACCGGCAGGAAACGGGCGAACAGCGACGGCGCGTCCATGTGCGGGATGTGCCCGATGACCGTCCCGTCCGGCAGCGCGGTGACCGCCGACTTCAGATGCAGCACCTTGGCGACCGGCACGGCGACCACCCGCGCCCCCAGCGGCTCGAACGCGGCCCGTACCTGCTGCACCCCGGCCGCGTTGGTGCGCCCGCCGCGGCCGACGTACACGGTGTCGCCGACCTTCAGCACGTCGCCGCCGTCCAGCGTGCCCGGCTCCCAGACCCAGTTCACCGAGCAGCCCAGCGACGCCACGGCCTCCTCGACCCCGACGGTCTCCGCCCGCCGGGACTCGGCGCCGGACCGGGCGATCAGCGCCACGTTCCGGTACATCACCACGGTGTCCTCGACGAACACCGAGTCCGGGCAGTCGTCGGCCGGATCCACCTCGATGGTCTCCCAGCCGTGGGCGCGCAGCGCTCCCGTGTACGCCTCCCACTGCCCCATCGCGCGGGTTACGTCGACGCGATCCCGCTCGATGTGCGTCACCAGGCCCTCGGCCAGGCGGGGAACGGGACGGCGGACGAGGGCCTTCTTGCTGGGCACGAGCGGAACTCCGTACGGGATGGGACATGTACTGGCCGTACCGAGGGCGTCCGTGGTCCGGCCCGGTCCCCTCGGACGTCGGCGCAGCCATCATGCAGCGCGAATCCCGGCCGGGCCACCCCCGGCGGCGAGGAAATGACCCACCGGTAACCGCTTCAGCGGCCGGCCCGGCGCAGATGCTCCGCCGTGACGGACCCCTCCGCCGCGAGCAACTCGGCCGGTGTGCCTTCGAAGACCACCCGGCCGCCGTCCCGTCCGCCGCCCGGACCGAGGTCGATCACCCAGTCGGCGCGGGCGACGACGTCCAGGTTGTGCTCGACGACGAGGACGGTGTTGCCCGCGTCCACGAGCCGGTCGAGGAGGGCGACGAGCCCGTCCACGTCCGCCATGTGCAGCCCGGTCGTCGGCTCGTCGAGCACGTACACCACGCCCGTGCGGTGCAGCCGGGTGGCGAGTTTGATCCGCTGCCGTTCACCGCCGGAGAGGGTGGACAGCGGCTGCCCCAGGGTGAGGTACGTCAGGCCGACGTCCCGCAGCGCCCGCAGCCTGCGCCGTAACCCGGTGTCGTCGAAGAAGTCCAGCGCCTGTTCGGCCGTCATCTCCAGCACGTCGGCGACGGAGCGGCCACCGACGGTGAGCCGCAGCACCTCGTCCTTGAAGCGCCGCCCCTCGCAGGCGGGGCACGTCGTCGTGACCGGGTCCATGAAGGCCAGGTCGGTGTACATGATCCCGCGGCCCTCGCAGGTGCCGCAGGCGCCGTCGGAGTTGAAGCTGAACAGCCCCGGCTCGGCCCCCGTCTCCCGCGCGAAGATCTTCCGTACCGTGTCCATGATCCCGAGGTACGTCGCGGGGGTGGACCGGGCGGAGATGCCGATCGCGGACTGGTCGACCACCACGGCGTCGGTGTGGGCGGCGGTGAACTCGGCGACCAGCGTGCTCTTGCCGGAGCCGGCGACCCCGGTCACCGCGGTGAGCACCCCGGCCGGGAACCGGACGGTGACGTCGCGCAGGTTGTGCCGGTCGGCGCCCTTCACCCACAGCTCGCCCGTCGCCTCCCGCACCGTGTCCTTGACCGTCGTCCGCCGCCGCAGACACCGCCCGGTGAGCGTGCCCGAGGCGGCGAGCGCGTCCGGCGTCCCCTCGAACACCACCCGGCCGCCCTCGGTGCCGGCCCCCGGGCCCATGTCGACGACGTGGTCGGCCAGGGCGATGACGTCGGGGTCGTGCTCGACCACCAGCACGGTGTTGCCCTTGTCGCGCAGCCGCAGCAGCAGTTCGCCGAGCCGGTGGACGTCGCGCGGGTGCAGTCCGACGCTGGGCTCGTCGAAGATGTACGTCATCCCGGTCAGGCTGGATCCGAGGTGCCGCACCGTCTTCAGCCGCTGCCCCTCGCCGCCGGAGAGGGTGGTCGTCTCCCGGTCGAGGCTGAGGTAGCCCAGCCCGATCCGCTCGATCCGCTCCAGGGCGGCGACGGCGGCCCCGGCGATCGGCCGGGCCACCGGGTCGTCGATCTCCCGCAGCACGGCGATGAGGTCGGTGACCTGCATCCGGGCGCAGTCGGCGATGGACCGGCCGCCGATCCGGGACGCCAGCGCCGCCTCGTTGAGCCGGGTGCCCCGGCACGCCGCGCAGACCCCCTCGGCCAGGAACTCCCGCACCATGTCCCGGGTCCGCCCGCTCATCCCCGCGAGGTCCCGCTTCAGGTACAGCCGCTCGAAACGGTCGGCGAGACCCTCGTACTCGGTCGTCCACGTCCCACCCGTGCCGTGCACGGTGACCTTGCTGCCGGGGCGGCCCCGCATCAGGAACTCCCGCTCGGCCGCGGTGAACGCCCGCACCGGCTTGTGCGGGTCCAGTTCGTCGCTGTTGGTGTACGCCTGCCCCTGCCAGGTGCCCGCGGCGAACGGCGGGAAGCGGACCGCTCCTTCGGCGAGGGAGCGGTCCGGATCGAGGATGCGGTCCCAGTCGGGCCGTACGGTCCGGCCCAGCCCGTCGCACTCGGGGCACATGCCCGACGGGTCGTTGAACGAGTACGCCGTCGCCGGGCCGGCGCTCGGTGTGCCGTGCCGGGAGAACAGCACCCGCAGCACCGAGTAGACGTCCGTCATCGTGCCGACCGTCGACCGGGAGTGGCCGCCGATGGGCCGCTGGTCGACGACGATCGCGGGCGTCAGGTCCTCCAAGGCCTCAGCGTGCGGCCGTTCGTACTTGGGCAGCCGGTTGCGGACGAACCAGGTGAACGTCTCGTTGAGCTGCCGCTGCGACTCGACGGCGATGGTGTCGAAGACGACCGACGACTTCCCCGACCCCGAAACGCCGGTGAACACGGTCAGCCGGCCCTTCGGGATGCGGAGTGTGACGTCCTCGAGGTTGTTCTCCTCGGCCCCGGTGATGGTGATGAACTCGTTGGACTGGCTCATGCCGCCCGACGCTAGGCGGAATACCCGACAGCTTCTGGCGTGATTTCCCTGAGTTCTCCCTCCTCCATCAGCAGCCATCGGGTGATGCCGACCGACTCCAGGAACGGCAGATCGTGACTGGCGACGACCAGCGCTCCCTCGTACGACTCCAGTGCCGTGGTCAGCTGCCGGACGCTCGCCATGTCGAGGTTGTTGGTCGGCTCGTCCAGCATCAGCAGCTGCGGCGCGGGCTCCGCCAGCATCAGCGCGGCCAGCGCCGCCCGGAACCGCTCGCCACCGGAGAGGGTCGCCGCCTTCTGGTCGGCCCGCGCGCCCCGGAACAGGAAGCGGGCGAGCCGCGCCCGGACCCGGTTGTTGGTGGCGCCCGGCGCGAACCGGGCCACGTTCTCCGCGACGGTCAGCTCCAGGTCGAGGACGTCGAGCCGCTGCGGCAGGAACCGCAGCGGCACATGGGCCGTCGCCTCGCCGGAGACCGGCTCCAGCTCCCCGGCGATCGTCCGCAGCAGCGTCGTCTTGCCCGCGCCGTTGCGTCCGATCAGCGCGACCCGCTCGGGGCCGTGCAGATCGAACCCGCCGTCCACCCGCGCGCCGTACGCCAGGCGCAGGTCCCGCAGCGTGAGGACACCACGGCCCGGCGGTACCGCCGTGTACGGCAGGTCGACGCGGATCTCGTCGTCGTCCCGCACGGCCTCCACCGCGTCGTCCAGGCGGTCCCTGGCCTCGGAGAGCTTCTCCTCGTGCATGATGCGGTGCTTGCCCGCGGACACCTGTGCCGCGCGCTTGCGCGCACCCATGACGATCTTCGGCTCGCGCTTCTGCTCGAACATCTTCTGCCCGTACCGCTTGCGCCGGGCCAGCTTGACCTGAGCGTCGACCAGTTCGCGCTTCTGCTTGCGCAAGTCGGCCTCGGCGACGCGCACCATCCGCTCGGCGGCCTCCTGCTCGACGGCCAGGGCCTCCTCGTACGCCGAGAAGTTGCCGCCGTACCAGGTGACCTCGCCCGAGCGCAGGTCCGCGATCTGGTCGACCAGGTCCAGCAGTTCACGGTCGTGGCTGACCACGACCATCACCCCGGGCCAGCCCTCGACGGCCGCGTACAGCCGCCTGCGGGCGTACAGGTCGAGGTTGTTGGTGGGCTCGTCGAGCAGCAGCACGTCCGGACGCCGGAGCAGCAGCGCGGCCAGCCGCAGCAGCACCGACTCGCCGCCGGACACCTCGCCGACGGTGCGGTCCAGGCCGATGTGCCCGAGGCCGAGTTCGCCGAGCGTGGCCAGGGCGCGCTCCTCGACGTCCCAGTCGTCGCCGAGGGCCTCGAAGTGCTCCTCGGCCGCGTCGCCCGCCTCGATGGCGTGCAGCGCGGCCCGCCGGGCGGCGATGCCGAGCGCCTCGTCGACCCGCAGCGCGGTGTCCAGCGTCACGTTCTGCGGCAGGTACCCGATCTCCCCGGCCACCCGGACGGCGCCGTCGGCCGGGGTGAGCTCACCCGCGATGAGCTTCAACAGGGTCGACTTCCCTGAGCCGTTGACGCCGACGAGGCCGGTGCGGCCGGCGCCGAAGGCGACGTCGAGGCCGTCGAGGACGGTGGTGCCGTCGGGCCAGGTGAAGGAGAGGGACGTGCAGGTGATGGACGGTGACATACGGGCCTCCGCGGTTGCTCGGGGGGATCAGGGGCACACGCGTATCGAGACACCGCGGGACGACGACCGGCAGTCGGGAGGGAAGTCCTGGGCATGAGAAGAGCCCTGTTCCGCAGGGACCGCAAGGACGGCTCGAACGCCGAGGTCGCACGCGACGTACACACCTGACGGGTGTGACGCGGTGTCTCAGAACCTCAGACGAGCAACGTCCTTCTCCAATCGACGGCAACAGGACCGCTATCGACCGTACGAGTGGCCCGGATCGGCTGTCAACGCATTTACCGACCACGACGCCGCTGCCCCGAGGAGGCCCCGTGTCCCACCGCCCGCTCTCCCTCCCGGCCCGCCTCTGCCTGCTCTCCTGGGACACCGCGCGCCGCGAGGCCGGCGAGCCGGCCCGGCCGGCCCCCGTGGTGCGGGCCGGTGCCCTCGCCGACCTGGCGCAGCGCGGTCTGCTGCTCGACGACGAGGGCATCGCCACCCCGCGCGACCTGGACTCGCGCACCGGCGACGCGGTCCTCGACGGACTGCTGGAACTGGTCAGCGAGTCCTGTCCGCACTCCTGGCGCACCTGGGTGACGCTCAGGGCCGGCCACACCCTCGACGCGGTGCGCGAGCACCTGGTGGCCGAGGGCGTGCTGCGGGCCGAGCGGCGGCGGGTCCTCGGAGTGTTCCCGTCGGTGGAGCACGTCCTGGCCGACACCGCCCGCGTGGACGCCCTGCACCGGGAGGCGCGCACCGTCGTGGACGGACCCGCACCGCCGGAGACCGTGCCCCCGAAGGCCGCGACCGCCGTCGTCCTCGCGCATGCGGCCGGCCTGCTGCCGGGCGCCGACGAACGGCGCGTCGAGGCCCTCGCCCGGCGCGCCGCCGCGCCCGCGCCCGCGCTCGACGGCATCCTGCGCTCCTTGCGCACCGCGCTGACCGCGTCCGCACCCGCGGCCCGGTCCCGGCGCACCGAAGTGGCGGCCGGCGGCGCAAGTGGCCCCGGGGACACGTGAGGAGAGCCCCGTCACCCGGGTGCATGAAGGCGGTGACAGAGGTCACTCGCCCTTGGTTACACGGATTGGCTCGTTCCGTCGTCTCTTCCAGTAGCCGGCCCGATCCGCCGTCCCGGAAGCCCGTCCAGCCGTCACGAGGGAGCAAGGCGTTGTCCACCGTCATCGAGCAGCCCGTAGAGGCCCGTCTCGTCGCCGCCGCGCCGCGGATGACGACCATTCCCGCCACGCTGCACTACGACCCCGACGACCCGTTCGCCGTCCGCATGACCTTCCCCGCGCCCGCCACCCTGGAGGGCGTGGACGTCTGCTGGACCTTCGCCCGCGACCTGCTCGCCGCGGGCCTGCTGGAGCCCGAGGGCCACGGCGACGTACGGGTGCGGCCGTACGACTACGACCGCACCGTGCTGGAGTTCCACGCCCCCGAGGGGACCGCCGTCGTGCACGTCCACTCCAGTGAGGTGCGCCGTTTCCTGGACGCCACGAGCGAACTCGTGCCGACCGGTTACGAGTACCTGCAGCTCGACCTCGACCACGATCTCGCGGAACTGATGCGGGACGCCTGAACGGCCGCGCGCCGCGTCCGCGCGGGGAGCGGCCCTCTGGACGGCGCCGGAGCGGTGGGCTACCTTCGCCCGCCATGAGGCGCTCGGGGAACACGCGAGGTGAGGGACGCAGGGGACGAACGCACCGCCTGGTGGCCGCGGCGGCCGTGTGCGCGGCGGCTCTGGCCGCGCCGACGGCCGTACCGGCGCAGGCGCAGGAGCCCGACCGGCGGCCGTCGCCGCACTGGTCCCTGGAGGACACCGGCACCCCGGACGTCAGGTTCCGCGGTCTGTCCGCCGTCAGCCGGGACACCGCCTGGCTGGCCGGCACCCGGGGCACCGTCCTGCGCACCACCGACGGCGGCAGGAGCTGGCGGAACGTCTCGCCGCCCGGCGCGGGGGAGTTGCAGTTCCGGGACGTCGAGGCGTTCGACGCACGCCGGGCGGTGGTGCTGGCCATCGGCGAGGGCGAGGCGTCCCGGGTGTACCGCACCGACGACGGCGGGGCGACCTGGACGGAGTCCTTCCGCAACACCGACGCGCGTGCCTTCTACGACTGCCTCACCTTCTTCGACCACCGCCACGGACTTGCGATGAGCGACCCGGTGGACGGGAGGTTCCGCATCCTGTCGACCCGGGACGGCGGCCGCTCCTGGACGGTGCTGCCCGACGCGGGCATGCCGCCGGCGCTGGAGGGCGAGGCCGGCTTCGCGGCGAGCGGCCAGTGCCTGGTGTCCTCCGGGCCGAAGGACGTCTGGCTGGCCACCGGGGGAGCGGCACGCGCGCGGGTGCTGCACTCCGCCGACCGGGGCCGCACCTGGACGGCCGCCGACGCGCCGATCCCCGGCGGCGACCCGGCACGCGGAGTCTTCGCCCTCGCCTTCCGCGACCGCGCCCACGGCCTCGCCGTCGGCGGCGACTTCCGCCCCGACCAGGCCTCCTCCGACGCGGCCGCGCACACCGCGGACGGCGGCCGCACCTGGCAGCCGGCCGGCACGTCGCCGCCCGCCTACCGCTCCGGTGTCGCCTGGCTCCCGCACAGCCGCACCGCCGCCCTCGCGGTCGGCCCCACCGGCACCGACCTCACCACCGACGCCGGCCGCACCTGGCGGACCGTCGACACCGGCTCCTACGACACGGTCGACTGCGCGCCGGACCACGGCTGCTGGGCGGCGGGCGAGCGGGGACGGGCTGCCCGCCTGGAGCACTGACGCATGCGGTGGGCCCTGATCGGTGCCAACGTGGGTACCCGTTCGCTGTACGCGAGAGGAAGTGAGCGGACATGCCACGCGGTTCCAGCCCCAAACGGGAGCGTCAGTACGAGCACATCAAGGACAGCGCCAAGAGCCGGGGCGAGAGCACCGGGCGGGCCAAGGAGATCGCCGCCCGCACCGTGAACAAGGAACGCGCCCGGTCCGGTGAGTCCAAGACGGCGAGCCGCACCTCGACGCAGGACATGTCGTCCGGGAAGCGGGGCGGCCAGCGGTCCGGCAAGGGAGGCTCCCAGGGCCCCACGTACGACCAGCTGTACGAGGAGGCCAAGAAGCGCGGTGTCGAGGGCCGCTCGAACATGAACAAGAGCCAGCTCCAGCGGGCGCTCGGCAAGTGAGCCGTCTCCGCGCGGAGGAGCGCCGGGTGCCCTCCGCGCGGAACGCCCACGCCCCGTAGGCTCAGGGGCACCATGACGACCGTACACACGCCCGCCGACTGGCCCGTGACCGAGGAAGAGGCCCGCGCGGTGCAGGACGCGCTGCGCACGCGGGTGGTGCTCGACGAACCGGGCCCGCCGCCCGGGACCGGACACGTCACCGGGGTCGACGTGGCGTACGACGACGAACGGGACCTCGTCGCCGCGGCGGCCGTCGTCCTGGACGCGGCACGCCTCGACGTCGTCGCCGAGGCCACCGCCGTCGGCCGGATCTCCTTCCCGTACGTGCCCGGACTGCTCGCCTTCCGCGAGATCCCCACCGTCCTGGCCGCCCTCGACGCGCTGCCCTGCGCGCCCGGTCTGGTGGTCTGCGACGGCTACGGCCTCGCCCATCCGCGCCGCTTCGGCCTCGCCAGCCACCTCGGCGTGCTCACCGGGCTGCCGACCATCGGGGTCGCCAAGAACCCCTTCACCTTCACCCACGACGAACCGGACACCCCGCGCGGCAGCACGGCGCCGCTGCTCGCCGGCCGTGAGGAGGTCGGCCGCGCCCTGCGCACCCGGGACGGCGTCAAGCCGGTCTTCGTCTCGGTCGGCCACCGGACCGGCCTCGACAACGCCTGCGCCCACACCCTGGCCCTGACCCCCGCATACCGCCTCCCGGAGACCACCCGCAGGGCCGACGCCCTGTGCCGCCGAGCGCTGACCGAGGCCGCCGCCGGGTGACACCGCCGGCGTACGCGTCCCGTCAACTGCCGCCGCCCGTCCGGGAGGAGGAGCGGGCCGGTGACGCCGTGCGGCCCGCCGGGGATCCCGCCCGAGCGGCATGCGCGTCGGCTAGGGCGTGTCCTCGATGCTCCACCGGCCCACCTCCCGGTACGCCGAGTCGTGGACGGCCGACCCGTCGCCGGGCACCAGCGCGTAGTGCCGCAGGTTTCCGCCCCAGTACCGCAGGATCCGGCCCAGCTCGCCCGCCGGGTCCTTCGCCCATGCTTCGTCGTCCATGGTGACTTCGAGAAGGAATCGCATACCCTCAAGTGTTTCATTGAACCGCCCATTGACACTTGGCCATCCCATCGGTCCGGCAGTACTGACGCCGGGGCGGCACAAGTCTCAACCGGGGGGTCACATCTGGTGGGTACGGGGTCGGGTGGCCGGGGGCAGCTGAGTACCGGGCTGAGTACTCGTACGGATGTCCGGCCGGACCCGCCCCGGCAGGCTGAGGGCATGACAACGCACCGCGCCACCAAGTCCGTTGCCGCCGACGGCCGGCCCGTCGAGCGGGCCGTGACCGTCGGGCTCACCCTCGCCGTCCTGGCGGGGCTGGGCTGGATCGTCGGGATGATCTACACGCTGGTCGAGTGGCCGCTGTAGCGGGACTCCCGGCCGGCAGGGCCGTCAGCGGGTCGCGGCGACGCGGAAGCGGATGCCCGCAGCGCGCAGGCGCTCGATCAGGGCGTCGCCCATCGCCACCGCCGTCGTGACCTGTCCGGCCGTCGGCGGAAGGTCGTCGAAGGCGAGACACAGAGCCCCCTCGGCCAGCATCTTCGCCGTCTCGTCGTAGCCCGGGTCGCCGCCCGAGACCTCCGTGTACACCCGCCGTCCGCCGCCCTCACCGACGAAGCGGACGCTGAACCAACTCCGGGCACGCTTCTCGGCGCTCGGCCCGTCACCCGGCCGGAGCCGGTCGGAGAGCCGGCGGCGCAGCGCGGGCAGTTGGGCCGCCGTGACCAGCGCGCCCACGGCCGCGACGCCGCCCACCGCCACCGGCAGCCGCCGGACGGCCGCGTAGTGCCGGTAGCGGAAGTCGGGTCCGTACCGGTCGAGGGTCCGGGCCGAGCGGCGCACGATCTGCGCGTCGACGGTCGGCAGCGGCAGCGCCCAGGCGCCCACCTCCGGCGCGTAGCGTGGTGTGCCCGCAGGGGCCGACACCCGGCGGCCCGCCAGCCGCGGTTCGTGGCGCCGGCGGTCCCGGGCGGCCGCGCGGAGCTGCCGGTGGCGGGCGAACTGGTTCAGCGCCGAGGCGAAGGTCCCGCCGGAGAAGGCGGCGTCGGCGGTCACGAAACCGTCCACGGTCAGCGGCACGCCCTCCGGCAACTGCCGCACCGTGAAGTAGGCGCCCAGGTCGTGCGGCACCGAGTCGAAGCCGCAGGCGTGCACCAGCCGCGCCCCCGTCTCCCGGGCACGTGCGTCGTGACGGACGTACACCAGGTCCACGAACTCCGGTTCACCCGTGAGGTCCACGTAGTCCGTGCCGGCGTCCGCGCAGGCGGCGACGAGTTCCTCGCCGTACTCCACGAAGGGGCCCACGGTCGTGGCGACCACGCGTGCCTGCTCGGCGAGCGCGCGCAGCGAGGCCGGGTCGGCGACGTCCGCCCGCAGCAGCCCGATCCGCTCGCCGCCGGGCAACCGGTCCCGCAGCCGCTCCAGCTTCTGCGTGCTGCGGCCGGCGACCGCCCAGCGCAGCCCGGCCGGGCCGTGGGCGGCGAGGTACTCCGCGGTCAGTGTCCCGGCGAAACCGGTCGCTCCGAAGAGCACGATGTCGTACGGACGGTCCGTCCTGTTCAGCCTGCTCATGACACCCCTTGGTCGTGCAGCCGCGCCGCTGTCGGTGGCCGAGGCTAGCGTGCGGGAGACCGGACCCGGCCGCGAGCCCGGTCGCCCGCCGGTCCGGAGGCATCCTGGATACAGGCGGAACCGGACACCGCACCGTAAAGTGGCTAAGCGCTTGCTCGCCCGCCCCTTGTGCGGGGTGGAACGCGTTCTTAACATCGCGGGTGTTACATCAGTTGTGTCACAGCCGTTGGGGGCTCGATGACGGAGGCGAAGGCGCCGGGACACGGACCGCTCACCGGTGTGCGCGTGCTCGAACTGGCCGGCATCGGGCCGGGCCCGTTCGCCGCCATGCTCCTGGCCGACCTGGGCGCCGACGTCGTAAGGGTGGACCGGCCGGGCGGCCCCGGACTCGGGATCGATCCCGCGCACGACGTCACCCACCGCAACAAGCGCTCCGTGATCGTCGACCTGAAGGCCCCCGGCGGGGCCGCGCGCGTCCTCGACCTCGCCGAACGCGCCGACATCCTGATCGAGGGCTACCGCCCCGGCGTCGCCGAACGCCTCGGCGTCGGCCCCGAGGACTGCCACGCCCGCAACCCGCGCCTCGTCTACGGCCGGATGACCGGCTGGGGCCAGGACGGGCCCCTCGCCGACCGCGCCGGCCACGACATCGCCTACATCGCCCTCACCGGCACCCTCGGCATGATCGGCGACCCGGACCGCCCTCCGGCCGTCCCGGCCAACCTCCTCGGCGACTACGCGGGCGGTTCCCTCTACCTCGTCGTCGGCGTCCTCGCCGCGCTGCACCACGCGCGCGCGACCGGCACCGGACAGGTCGTCGACGCCGCCATCGTGGACGGCACCGCCCACCTCTCCGCGATGATCCACGGCATGCTCGCCGCCGGCGCCTGGCAGGACCGGCGCGGCGCCAACCTCCTCGACGGCGGCTGCCCGTACTACGGCACCTACGAGACCGCCGACGGCCTGCACATGGCGGTCGGCGCGCTGGAACCCCGGTTCTATGCCGAGTTCCTGCGCCTGCTCGGCCTCGAGGACCTGGCCTCCGCCCACGCCGACGTCGCCCAGTGGCCGGAGCTGCGCGAGCGGGTCGCCGAACGCTTCCGGACCCGTACCCGCGAGGCGTGGACGGCCGTCTTCGACGGCTCCCACGCGTGCGTGGCGCCCGTGCTGTCCCTGCGCGAGGCCCCGCACCACCCGCACCTCGCCGCCCGCGCCACCTTCACCGACCACGGCGGCACCACCCAGCCCGCACCGGCCCCCCGGTTCTCCGCGACCCCGACCGCCGTCCGCACCGGGCCCGCCCGGCCGGGCGCCGACACCGACGACGTGGCCCGCGACTGGGACGTACCCCGACTGCTGTCCCCGCCCGTCAACCCTCAGCGAAAGGCCTCCTCGTGAGCACCGAAGCGTACGTGTACGACGCGATCCGCACCCCGCGCGGGCGCGGCAAGGCGACCGGCGCCCTGCACGGCACCAAGCCCATCGACCTGGTCGTCGGCCTCATCCACGAGATCCGCGACCGCTTCCCCGGCCTCGACCCGGCCGCCGTGGACGACATCGTGCTCGGCGTCGTCGGACCCGTCGGCGACCAGGGCTCCGACATCGCCCGCATCGCCGCCGTCGCCGCCGGACTGCCAGACACGGTGGCCGGCGTGCAGGAGAACCGCTTCTGTGCCTCCGGCCTGGAGGCCGTCAACATGGCCGCCGCCAAGGTGCGTTCGGGCTGGGAGGACCTGGTCCTCGCGGGCGGCGTGGAGTCGATGTCCCGGGTGCCGATGGCCTCCGACGGCGGCGCCTGGTTCAACGACCCGATGACCAACCTCCAGGTCAACTTCGTGCCGCAGGGCATCGGCGCCGACCTGATCGCCACCATCGAGGGCTTCTCCCGGCGCGACGTCGACGAGTACGCCGCCCTGTCCCAGGAACGCGCCGCCACCGCCTGGAAGGAGAACCGCTTCGAGCGGTCCGTCGTCCCGGTGAAGGACCGCAGCGGCCTCGTCGTCCTCGACCACGACGAACACCTGCGCCCCGGCACCACCGCCGACTCGCTGGCGGGGCTCAAGCCGTCCTTCGCGGACATCGGCGAACTGGGCGGCTTCGACGCGGTGGCGCTCCAGCAGTACCACTGGGTCGAGAAGATCGACCACGTCCACCACGCCGGCAACTCCTCCGGCATCGTCGACGGCGCCGCACTCGTCGCCATCGGCTCCAAGGAGGTCGGCGAGCGCTACGGCCTCACCCCGCGCGCCCGGATCGTCTCCGCCGCCGTGTCCGGCTCCGAACCCACCATCATGCTCACCGGCCCCGCCCCCGCCACCCGCAAGGCGCTCGCCAAGGCCGGCCTGACCATCGACGACATCGACCTCGTGGAGATCAACGAGGCGTTCGCGGCGGTCGTGCTGCGCTTCGTCAAGGACATGGGCCTGTCGCTGGACAAGGTCAACGTCAACGGCGGCGCCATCGCGCTCGGCCACCCGCTCGGCGCCACCGGCGCGATGATCCTCGGCACGCTCGTGGACGAACTGGAGCGCCAGGACAAGCGCTACGGCCTCGCCACACTGTGCGTCGGCGGCGGCATGGGCATCGCCACCGTCGTCGAACGCCTCTGAATCCCAGCGACCGCCACGCGACTCCCACGAGACCCGGAGACACCCTCATGACCGAGAGCACCACCATCCGCTGGGAACAGGACGACACCGGCGTCGTCACCCTCGTCCTGGACGACCCGAACCAGTCCGCGAACACCATGAACCAGGCGTTCCGCGACTCCCTCGCGGTGATCGCCGACCGTCTGGAGGCGGAGCGGGACGGCATCCGCGGCATCGTCCTCACCTCCGCCAAGAAGACCTTCTTCGCCGGCGGCGACCTGCGCGACCTGATCCGGGTCACCCCCGAGACGGCGCAGGACCTGTTCGACGGCGGCATGGCCATCAAGCGGCAGCTGCGCCGCATCGAGACCCTCGGCAAGCCCGTCGTCGCCGCGATCAACGGCGCGGCCCTCGGCGGCGGTTACGAACTCGCCCTGGCCTGCCACCACCGCATCGCCCTCGACGCCCCCGGCTCCAGGATCGGCTGCCCCGAGGTCACCCTCGGCCTGCTCCCCGGAGGCGGCGGCGTCGTACGCACCGTCCGCCTGCTCGGCATCGCCGACGCCCTGCTGAAGGTCCTCCTCCAGGGTCAGCAGTACAGCCCCCGGCGCGCCCTGGACAACGGCCTCGTCGACGAGGTCGCCGACAGCCCCGAGGACATGCTGGCCAAGGCCCGCGCCTTCATCGACGCGAACCCCGAGTCCGCCCAGCCCTGGGACCGGCCCGGCTACCGCATCCCTGGCGGCACCCCGTCGAACCCGAAGTTCGCGGCCAACCTGCCCGCCTTCCCGGCCACCCTGCGCAAGCAGACGAACGGCGCCCCCTACCCGGCCCCGCGCAACATCCTCGCCGCCGCCGTCGAGGGCGCCCAGGTCGACTTCCAGACCGCCCAGGTCATCGAGGCCCGCTACTTCGTCGAGCTGGCCGCCGGACAGACGTCGAAGAACATGATCCAGGCGTTCTTCTTCGACCTCCAGGCCGTCAACTCCGGCGCCAACCGCCCGAAGGGCATCGAGCAGCGCACGGTCCGCAAGGTCGCCGTCCTCGGCGCCGGGATGATGGGCGCGGGCATCGCCTACGCGTGCGCCCGCGCGGGCATCGACGTCGTCCTCAAGGACGTCTCCGTCGAGGCGGCCGTCAAGGGCAAGGGCTACTCCGAGAAGCTGTGCGCCAAGGCCGTCGCCAAGGGCCGCACCAGCCGGGAGAAGGCCGACGCGCTGCTCGCCCGGATCACACCCACCGCCGAGGCGGCCGACCTCGCCGGCTGCGACGCGGTCATCGAGGCCGTCTTCGAGGACACCGCGCTCAAGCACAAGGTGTTCCAGGAGATCCAGCACGTCGTCGCCGACGACGCGCTGCTGTGCTCCAACACCTCCACCCTGCCCATCACGGCCCTCGCCGAGGGCGTCGAGCGGCAGGACGACTTCATCGGCCTGCACTTCTTCTCGCCCGTCGACAAGATGCCACTGGTGGAGATCATCAAGGGCGAGCGCACCGGCGACGAGGCGCTGGCCCGCGCCTTCGACCTGGTCCGGCAGATCAACAAGACCCCGATCGTCGTCAACGACTCGCGCGGCTTCTTCACCTCCCGCGTCATCGGCCACTTCATCAACGAGGGCGTCGCCATGGTCGGCGAGGGCATCGAGCCCGCGTCGGTGGAGCAGGCCGCCGCCCAGGCCGGCTACCCGGCCAAGGTGCTGTCCCTGATGGACGAACTGACCCTCACCCTGCCCCGCAAGATCCGGGGCGAGTCGAAGCGGGCCGTCGAGGAGGCGGGCGGAACCTGGACCGCGCACCCCGCCGAGACCGTCATCGACCGCATGGTCGACGAGTTCGGGCGCACCGGCCGCAGCGGCGGCGCCGGCTTCTACGACTACGGCGAGGACGGCAGCCGCGGCGCCCTGTGGCCGGGCCTGCGCGAGCACTTCACCAAGCCGGGACACGAGATCCCGTTCCGGGACATGCAGGAGCGCATGCTGTTCGCCGAGGCGCTCGACACCGTGCGGCTGCTGGAGGAAGGCGTGCTCACCTCCGTCGCCGACGCCAACATCGGTTCCGTCCTCGGCATCGGCTTCCCGGGCTGGACCGGTGGCGTGCTGCAGTACATCAACGGCTACGACGGCGGCCTGCCCGGCTTCGTGGCCCGCGCGCGGGAACTCGCCGAGCGCTACGGCGAGCGCTTCACCCCGCCGGCGCTGCTGGTGGCCAAGGCAGAGAAGGAAGAGGTCTTCACGGACGCCCCCTGACACGGCGCACGGGGCTCACCCCTGGTCGTCGAGCCACTCCCGCAACTCCTCCTTCAGCGACCGCTGGAAGGCGGTGAGCAGCGCCTGCACCACGAGCGGATGCATCCGGGCGGACAGGGACCGCACGTCCTGCGTGTCCCGTTCCGCCACCGCGTCGCGCAGCAGCCGCGACAACGCGTGGGCCGCCGCGCGGGAGTGCTCGATGAGCGCCGTACGGGCGGCGAGGATCGTCTCCTGCGACAGCGGCACGTCCAGCAGTTCGACGCCGAGCCGCAGCAGCCCGGCGTCGACGCCGAAACCGTCGCCGTCGCGCCGTACGACGTCCATCGCCACCAGCCGCTCGACCTCCTCGTCGGCGAGCGGCCGGCCCGCCCGGCGGTCCAGTTCCCCGCGGGTGACCGTCTCGGTGGTGTCCGGCGCCCAGGACGCCACCACCGCCCGCTGGATCCCCAGCTCCCGCACGCTCAGGTCGGCCGGCAGCCGCCCCAGGTAGCGTTCGATGGCGGCCAGTGTCATGCCCTGGCGCTGCAACTCCTCGATGAGCGCCAGCCGGGCCAGGTGCTCCCGCCCGTAGTGACCGACCCGCCGGGGGCCGATCACCGGGGGCGGCAGCAGGCCCTTGGTGCCGTAGAAGCGGACCGTGCGCACCGTGACGCCGGCCCGGGCCGCGAGCTCGTCGATCGTGAGCGTCGGGTCGCCGCTCTCCTGCCGCCCGCCGGGCCCCTCGGTCTCGGTCGTCATGTGCAGCAGTATCGCTGTACCACCGGTGCTGTTACACCCTCGGACGCTTCCCGCGCCGCCGTGTGAGATGTTCCGCGGTGTGATGTTTGCCATCGCATAGCGGGCCCGTCTTTGGAAAGGTGCCCCCTTGGTCTGTGCCTTGATCCCTCTCGATCAGAGCGCGCGGCCGTGGCAATCCGGACACCCGGGCGCTGGCCGCCCGAGCGCACCAGAGAGTGGAACAACGCGTGAGCAAGGACGCCGTGAACACGGCAACGGCCGCCGACCCCAGCGCGGCCCCGGTGCCCGCGGACGCGGGCGACGCCGGCTACAGCAAGGACCTCAAGGCCCGCCACGTCAACATGATCGCCATCGGCGGTGCCATCGGAACCGGCCTCTTCCTCGGCGCCGGAGGGCGCCTGCGCGACGCCGGACCGGCGCTCGCCCTGGCCTACCTGGTCTGCGGCATCTTCGCCTTCTTCGTCGTCCGTGCCCTGGGCGAACTGGTTCTCTACCGTCCCTCGTCGGGCTCCTTCGTGTCCTACGCGCGTGAGTTCCTCGGCGAGAAGGGCGCCTACGTCGCCGGCTGGATGTACTTCCTCAACTGGTCGACGACCGGCATCGCCGACATCACCGCGATCGCGCTCTACACGCACTACTGGAGCCTGTTCACCGACATCCCGCAATGGGTGCTCGCCCTGATCGCCCTCGCGGTGGTCCTGGCGGTGAACCTGATCTCGGTGAAGATCTTCGGCGAGCTGGAGTTCTGGTTCGCGATCGTCAAGGTCGCCACCCTGGTCGCCTTCATGCTCGTCGGCGTCTTCCTGCTCGCCACCCAGCACGAGGTCGGCGGCGGCACCCCCGGCCTGAACATGATCACCGACAACGGCGGTGTCCTCCCGCACGGCGTGCTGCCCGTCGTCCTCGTCATGCAGGGCGTGATCTTCGCGTACGCGGCGCTGGAACTGGTCGGCGTCGCCGCGGGCGAGACCGCCGAGCCCGAGAAGGTCGTCCCCCGCGCGGTGAACTCCATCATGTGGCGCGTCGGCCTCTTCTACGTCGGCTCCGTCGTCCTGCTCGCCCTGCTGCTGCCCGGCTCGATGTACTCGGCCGACGAGAGCCCCTTCGTCACCGTGCTGGCGAAGATCGGCGTCCCGGCCGCCGGCGACGTGATGAACCTCGTCGTCCTCACGGCCGCGATGTCGTCCCTGAACTCCGGCCTGTACTCCACCGGCCGCATCCTGCGCTCCATGGCGATGGCCGGCTCCGCCCCGAAGTTCACCGCCCGCATGAACCGCAGCCAGGTCCCCTACGGCGGCATCCTGCTCACCTGCGGGGTGTGCGTCCTCGGCGTCGGCCTGAACTTCCTCGTGCCGAGCCACGCCTTCGAGATCGTGCTGAACGTCGCCTCCCTCGGCATCATCAGCACCTGGGTGATCATCATGATCTGCCACCTGGTCTTCGTCCGCCGCGCCCGCGCCGGACTGGTCACCCGCCCGTCGTTCCGCCTGCCCGGCAGCCCGGTCACCGAGATCGTCACCATCGTCTTCCTGGTGTCCGTCCTCGCCCTCATGTGGAACGACCCCGAGGTCGGCCGGAAGACCCTGCTGCTCGTCCCGGTCATCGTGGTGATGCTGGTCGCGGGCTGGTACGGCGTCCGCCGCCGCGTCGAGCGGACCGCCGAACAGGAACTGGACCGGCTCACCGGCTCCGCCCGGTAGCGGACCGGAGGCCACGGTCAGTGGCAGTACCCACGGTGGCGTCACGCCGGGACCGCACACGTCCTGGGTGACGCCACCGCGCCGTCCTCGAAGGCGTCAGCGGCCGCGGCCCTGACCGTGATCGTGGTCGGGCACGCCGTTCGTCGCGGCGATCCTCCGCCACCACCGCGGCGGCACCGGCGCGACCGCCTGCGCCGCCCCCGGGACCGTCCCAGCCGCCGGGGCCTCCGGCTTCGACGGCTGGTGCAGCCAGGTGTCGAACAGGGCCGCCAGCGGCTCACCGGAGGTGGTGAACGACGCCTTCGCGCCGTTCACCCGCACCTCGCTCACCTCCAGCAGGAAGTCCGGGTCGGACCGGGACAGTTCCTGCGTGGTGCGGGCCAGGAGGGTCGAGTCCGTCGGTGGCGGGCCGGTGCTTCAGTCTCAGGTCCGCGGTGCACGGAGGACTCCAAGTCGTAGGGGCTCGAAGTCCTTTCGGCAGCCCATCGACCCCTGCCGCCGCCCGGCCTGTCCACGGACAGCGCCCTCACACGATCACCGTCCGGCCGCCACGCACCACCGCGAACTCACGTCGTTTCCGGTCGTCCGCCGTCCCACGACACGTCAGCGTCCCTCTTCTGCCCACGAGTTCACCGATGTACGGTCCGCGCATGCCGAAACGCACGCGCTTCACGACCTGGAGACCGCTCGCGACGGCGGCCACCGCCGCCCTGACGGCCACCCTCCTCACCCCGTCCGCGGCACAGGCCGCACCCCGCGAGAGCCTGCCCGTCCACTCCTACGACGACGCCGTCCGCGAGGCCGTCTGGGTGGACACCGGACTCGACGAGGACCGGGACGGGACGACCGACCGGGTGGCCGTCGACATCGTCCGGCCCCGCGAACCCGCCCAACAGGGCCGCAAGGTCCCGGTCATCATGGACGCCAGCCCGTACTACTCCTGCTGCGGGCGCGGCAACGAGAGCCAGAAGAAGACCTACGACGCCGACGGCGACGTCGTGCAGATGCCACTGTTCTACGACAACTACTTCGTACCGCGCGGCTACGCCGTCGTCGGCGTCGACCTGGCCGGAACCAACCGCTCCGACGGCTGTGTGGACGTCGGGGGCCGCTCCGACGTCCAGTCCGCCAAGGCCGTGGTCGACTGGCTCAACGGCCGGGGCACCGCGTACACCACCCGCACCGGCACCGAACGGGCCGACGCCGACTGGACCAACGGCCGTACCGGCATGATCGGCAAGAGCTGGGACGGCACCGTCGCCAACGGCGTCGCCGCCACCGGCGTCGAGGGGCTGGAGACCATCGTCCCGATCGCCGCCATCTCCTCCTGGTACGACTACTACTTCAGCCAGGGCGCCCCGCTGTACGACTCCGGCCCCGAATGGCTGTCGCACTACGTGGAGAGCCCCGACGCCCGCGCGCGGTGCGCCGCCGTCCAGGACGAACTCGTCGACGGCGCCCCGCGCACCGGCGACTGGACGCCGCTGTGGTCCGAACGCGACTACGTGCGCGCCGCGAAGAAGGTGAGGGCCAGCGTCTTCCTGGTGCACGGCATGCAGGACCTCAACGTGCGCATGCAGCACGTCGGCCCCTGGTGGGACGCCCTGGCGAAGAACGGGGTGCAGCGCAAGATCTGGCTCTCCCAGACCGGCCACGTCGACCCCTTCGACTTCCGGCGCGCCGCATGGGTGGACACCCTGCACCGCTGGTTCGACCACGAACTCCTCGGCTACGACAACGGCATCGACCGCGAACCCGTGGCCGACATCGAACGCAGCCCCGACCAGTGGGTCACCTCGGCAGCCTGGCCGCCGCGCGGCACGCACACCGCCACGCTGCGCCCCGACCGGGGCACCGAGCCCGGCGTCGGCACCCTCGGCCTGCGCCGCGGCGGCGGCACCGAGACCGTCACCGACGACCCGCGCCACAGCGAGACCGACTGGGCCGCCGGCATCGACACCCCGACACCGGACAAGGCGGGCTTCGTCACCGGGCCGCTCACCCGCGACCTGCGCCTGTCGGGCTCCTCCCGGGTCACCGTCACCGCCGCCTCCAGCACCCCGACGGCCCACCTGAGCGCCGTCCTCGTCGACCTCGGCCCGGACACCGTCCGCGACTACGCCGACGACGGCGAAGGCATCACCACGCTCCCCGACCGCACCTGCTGGGGCGCGAGCACCGCCGGAGACAGCGCCTGCTTCAAGGAGACCCGCGCGAAGACCGCCGACGTCGGCCACACGATCGTCAGCCGCGGCTGGGCCGACCTCGGCCACCACGCCGGCACCGGCCACGGCGAGCCGCTCAC
Source organism: Streptomyces calvus (assembly GCF_006782915.1). GTDB lineage: Bacteria > Actinomycetota > Actinomycetes > Streptomycetales > Streptomycetaceae > Streptomyces > Streptomyces calvus. The sequence continues at coordinate 57,303 of NZ_VCNP01000009.1, read as the reverse complement.
CCCGGGCAAGCGCCACACCCTCACCCTCCACCTGGGAGCCACCGACCACGTGGTCCCCGCCGGGCACCGCCTGGCGCTGATCGTCGCCGGCACCGACCGGGGCCTGATCGACCCCCCGGCCGACACACCCACGCTCACCCTCGACCTGGCCCGCACCAGCGCGCAGATCCCGTTCGTCGGCGGCACCGCCGCGTTCGCCCGCGCCACCGCCGGCTCCCACGCCGAGGCCCGCGACACGGCCCTGGACGGCGTACGCCGCCCGGCGGTCACCGCCCACCGCGTCCCGGGGGAGGAGACCCGGTGAAACGCGCCCTCTTCCTCGCCGCGGCCACCCTCGCCGCCTCCCTCGTCGCCGCCCCGGCCGCCCGGGCCACCGACGCCCCGCCCCGCACCGGCTTCGAGGTCAGCGACGGCGCCCGCTGGACCACCCAGCCGGAGGAACGGCGTTTCCTCGCCGCCGTGGACCGGGCGAGCAGCCGGACCTCCGTCAGCCGCATCGGCACGACGCGCCAGGACCGGCCGCTGCAACTCGTCCGCATCGGCACCGGGGCCACCTCCCACACGGTGCTCCTCGTGTGCAGCCAGCACGGCGACGAGCCCGCCGGCCGCGAGGCCTGCCTGAGCACGATCCGCGACCTGGCCCTCGCCGAGGACCGGCCCACCCGCCGCTTCCTGGAACGCACCACGGTCCTCGTCGTCCCCACCGCCAACCCCGACGGCCGGGCCGCCGACACCCGCGGCAACGGCGACGGCGTCGACATCAACCGCGACCACCTCGCCCTGCGCACCGCCGAGGCACGGGCCCTCGCCGCCGTCGTCCGCGACCGGCGCCCCGACATCGTGTACGACCTGCACGAGTACGGCGCCACCCCACGGTTCTACGACAAGGACCTGTTCGACCTGTGGCCGCGCAACCTCAACACCCACCCGGCCGTCCACGACGCCGCGCGGACCCTGTCCCGCGACTACGTGCGCCCGGCCGCCGAGGCGGCCGGCCACTCGACCGGCACCTACGGCATCTGGACCGACCCCGTCACCGGTGAGCCGATCCGCCAGACCGCCGGTGACGGACAGGAACGCATCCTGCGCAACATGTCCGGGATCAAACACGGCGTCGGTCTGCTCATCGAGAGCCGCGTCGACCCGCTCACCGACGCCGAACGCGCCGACGAGCCGCTCAACAACCGGCGCAGGGTGAACTCCCAGCTCGCCGCGCTGGACGGGCTGCTCCGCTTCGCCGCCGAACGCCGCGGCGAGGTCGAGGCGGCCACCACCGGGGCCCGGACCGCCGGCTACTCCGACACCGGACCGGTCCACCTGGGCGGCGCCGACAACGACCCGCCGGAGCCCTCCGAGGTGATCGCCGACCCGCCGTGCGGCTACCGCCTCACGGCCGCTCAGTACGCGGACGTCGGGGACGAGCTGGCGCTGCACGGCGTGCGGTTCCGGCCGGACGGCGACGGCGTGCTCGTGCCGCTGCGGCAGCCGCTGCGCGCCCTCGTTCCGCTCCTCCTGGACGAGCGGGCCGCCCACCACCTGGTGGAAGGTGAACACGACACGTCATGCGGATGAGGTGAGTTTTGCGCCAAAGGTGGTAGGGGCCTAACGGGAGGAGTGCTCTCCGCCCCACGGCTCGACGAAAGGTGCCGCCTGTGACGCAGGACCAGCACAGCGACAAGGACCATACGGCAGGCCCGTTGCCGGGCTCGGAAGCGGGCCTGCCCGGGCGGGGGCGTCCACGCACCGACCGGGTGGTGTTCGGCGTGACGGCCGCGCTCACCCTCGCGTTCGTGCTGTGGGGCGCCGTCGCCACCGACTCGCTGGAGAACGTCTCCAGCAGCATGCTCAGCGGGCTGATGCACAACGGCGGCTGGGCGTTCATGCTGGCCGCCTCCGGCTTCGTCGTCTTCGCCCTCTGGCTCGCGGCCAGCCGCTACGGCCGGATCCACCTCGGCTCCGAGGGCGAGGAACCGGAGTTCCGCACCGTCTCATGGGTCGCGATGATGTTCAGCGCGGGCATGGGCATCGGGCTGATGTTCTACGGCGTGAGCGAGCCGCTGGGCCACTACACCACGCCGCCGCCCGGCACCGACCCGGCCGACTCCGGCGACCGCATGGAGACGGCCATGGCGACGACCCTCTTCCACTGGACGCTCCACCCGTGGGCCATCTACGCCGTGGTGGGTCTCGCCATCGCCTACAGCACCTTCCGCCGGCGCCGCCGGCAGACGATCAGCGCCGTCTTCACCCCGCTCATCGGCTCGAAGAACGCCAACGGCATCGGCGGCCGGGTCATCGACATGCTCGCCATCGTCGCCACCGTCTTCGGCTCGGCGGCCTCACTGGGCCTCGGCGCGCTCCAGATCGGCTCCGGTGTGCAGGAGCTCGGCTGGATGGAGAAGGTGAGCACCGGGCTGCTGGTCACCATCATCGCGGTGCTGACGGCCGCGTTCGTCGCCTCCGCGGTCTCGGGCGTGGAGAAGGGCATCCAGTGGCTGTCCAACACCAACATGGTGCTGGCGCTGATCCTCGCCCTGTTCGTGTTCGTGGCCGGTCCGACGATCGTCGTCCTCGACCTGCTGCCCACCTCGGTCTTCGCCTACCTGGGCGACCTTCCCCAGCTGGCCGGGCGCACCGAGGCCAGCGGCGGCGATGGCGTCGCCGACTGGCTGGGCAGCTGGACCGTCTTCTACTGGGCGTGGTGGATCTCCTGGACGCCGTTCGTCGGCATGTTCATCGCCCGCATCAGCCGGGGCCGCACCATCCGCCAGTTCATCGGCGGCGTCATCCTGGTGCCCAGCACCGTCAGCCTCGTCTGGTTCGCGATCTTCGGCGGTTCCGCGATGAAGCTCCAGGAGCAGGGCCGGCTCGGGGAGGAGGCGACGCCGGAAGGACAGCTCTTCGCGGTGCTCCAGGAGTTCCCCGTCGCCACCGTCGCGAGCCTGCTGGTGATGATCCTCGTCGGCATCTTCTTCGTCTCCGGCGCGGACGCGGCGTCCATCGTCATGGGCACCCTCTCGCAGCGGGGCGCGCTCGAACCGGGCCGGCTGGTCGTGGTCTTCTGGGGTGTGCTCACCGGCGCGGTGGCGGCGATCATGCTGCTCGTCGGCAGCGGCCAGGGAGACGCACTGACCGGCCTGCAGAACCTCACGATCCTCGCCGCGGCCCCGTTCGTCGTCGTGATGCTCCTCATGTGCGTGGCCCTCATGCGCGACCTGCGCCGCGACCCGGTCATCGTGCGCGGCGAGATGGGCAGCGAGGCGGTCGAACTGGCGGTCATCGAAGGCCACAAGAAGTACGACGGCGAGTTCGAACTCCGCATCGGACCCGGCCGCGGCCCGGACGTGGAGGGCGACCCCATCGGCAAGCACTGAGGCGCACGGGCGGGACCGGGCCCGCCGGCCCGCTCCCGCCCGCGCCGCGGTCAGCCCACGGCCAGCCGCGCCGCCTCCTCCGCGCAGCCCCAGGCGACCGTGACACCGGCGCCGCCGTGACCGTAGTGGTGCACCAGGACGCGGCCGCCGGGCAGCGCGGCGCGTTCCAGCCGGACCGCGTCCCGCGCGGGCCGCAGCCCCACCCGGTGCTCCAGGACCCGCGCGCCGGCGATCTCCGGCCGGAGCGCCGCGCACCGCCGCACGATCGCCTCCGCCACCGCCGGGTCCGGCTCCAGCGACCAGGCGTCCTCGTCCGCCGTGCCGCCCAGCACCAGCCGCCCCGGCTGCGGAAAGAAGTACGCCATCGCGCCGTCGGCCCCCGTGGAGACCGTCCACGTGCGGATCCCGGGGTTCTCCACGACCACCAGCTGCCCCCGCACCGGCCGCACCGACGGATCCGGCACCAGCTCCCGCGCGCCCAGACCCGTGCAGTTGACCACGACCGGGGCCCGGACCTGCGCCAGATCCGCCACCGTACGCGTCTCGACCACTCCGCCCGCGGCCTCCAACCTGGAGCGCAGCCACGGCAGATGGGCCGGCATGTCGATGAGCGGCAGCCGCGCCCACACCCCCGGCCCGGCCGGGTGCTCGGCGGCCGTGCTCGGGCGCAGACCCGGCAGCCGGGTGGCGGCCCACGCGCCGACGTCCTCCAACGCCGTCTCGCCCAGCACCCCCTCGGCCATCCGCACCCCGGTGGTCTCCGGACGCGCCGCCAGCTCCTCGTACACCTCGAGCGACCGCAGCGCCCACGCCCGCGCCGACGCCACCGGCTCGATCCGGTACGGCCACCACAGCGCTCCCGCGACCGCCGAGGTGGTCCGCTCGGCCGGGTCACGCGTCCACAGCCGCACCCGTACCCCGCGCTCGGCGAGCACCACCGCCGTCGTCAGCCCGACGACTCCACCGCCGATCACCAGGGCGTCGCAGTCCAGTTCGGTCTCCACGGGGGCGACCGTAGCGGAATATGTCATGCCGCGCTCAGACGCGTTCCACGGGGGAATACTCACGGCATGTCTGCCGAGTACACGTCCTTCGGCCTGGCCCCGGCGACGCGGGCCGGCGGGCTCCTGGCCGGCGGCGACGTCCAGGTCCACCGGGACTTCGTGGACTTCGTCGTCGACGGACGCCCGCTGCTCTTCCGCCTCTCCGACCTGGACGCGGTCTCCCCGCTCGCCTCCGACGTCCCGCCCACCCTCTTCACCGCCCAGGTCCGCGGCCTGCTGCTGGAGACCGAGGCACCACTGCCCGCCGGCCGGTACGTCCTCTACGGCTGTCCCGAGTGCGAGGACCTCGCCTGCGGCGCGGTGACGGCGGTCATCGAACGCGACGGCGAGGACTACATCTGGCGGAACTTCGCCTGGCAGACCGACGTCCACGCCGACCTGGAACTCAACGGCTACCACGGAATGGGCCCGTTCCGCTTCCGCGGCGCCGAGTACCGCGCCGCGCTCGACGCCCTGCTGAACGGCCCCTCCACGGGCGCCCGCCGCCGCGTCCTGCTGATCGGCGCCCGCGTCGCCCTGCTCGCCAGGCTCGCCGCCGCCCTGCGCACCATCGGCATCGGCGCCGACATCGCCCAGGACACCGAGGGCGTCCCCGCCGACGAACTGCGGGCGTACGGCGCCGTGGTCTTCGGCCGGTCGGTCGGCGCGGGCGAACGCGACGCCGTGCGCCGCGCCTTCACCGCCGCCGGGGTCGACGTGCCGTACGTCGACGGCCTCGCCCCGATCGTCCCGCTCCTGGTCGCCCAGACCGAACAGGCCCTGGACCGGAGCGCACCCGGACGGCGCCGCCTGACGGCCCTGACCGCCGCCGGCGACCGTGCGGAGGTGGTGGTCACCTCGTCCTGCCGGGTGCGGCTCACCGCCCACCGGATCGACCGCCTCTCCCGCACCCACGTCCAGGACCTCTTCGACGCCGTACTGGAACCCGGCCGCCACCTGGTCCCGCTGGACGTCGGGGCCACGAAGGGCCGGTCGTTCCTCGTGGCGCGCACCGGCGGGTCCGTGCTGGTGACAGCCGTGGGCCGCTGACGGACGAGGGCCCCGCGGCGCGGGAAACCGGCACGCGTGCGCCGGGGCCCGGCCGCTAGGATCTGCGGTCTGATGACTGCCACCCTCGTCGCCAAGAACCTCGCCGCCGGCCACGGCGACCGCTCCCTGTTCACCGGACTCGACCTCGTCGTCGCCCCCGGCGACGTGATCGGCCTGGTCGGCGCCAACGGCGCCGGGAAGTCCACGCTGCTGCGGCTGCTCGCCGGCCTCACCGCGCCGGAGGAGGGCGAGCTGCGGCTCTCCCCGCCCACCGCGACCGTCGGGCACCTCCCGCAGGAGCCGGAGCGCAGGCCCGGCGAAACCGTCCGCGCGTTCCTGGCCCGCCGCACCGGCGTCGCCGACGCCCAGCGGGCCATGGACGAGGCGACGCAGGCCCTGGTCGACGGGGCGCCGGGCGCCGACGACGCGTACGCCACGAGCCTGGAGCGCTGGCTGTCCCTCGGCGGCGCGGACCTGGACGAGCGAGCCGAGGAGACCGCCGACTCCCTCGGCCTCGCCGTCGACCTGGACCAGCCGATGACCGCGCTGTCCGGCGGCCAGGCGGCCCGCGCCGGACTGGCCTCCCTCCTGCTGTCCCGCTACGACGTCTTCCTGCTCGACGAACCGACCAACGACCTCGACCTGGACGGCCTGGAGCGGCTCGAACGCTTCGTGGGCGGACTGCGCGCCGGGACCGTCGTCGTCAGCCACGACCGCGAGTTCCTCACCCGCACCGTCACCAAGGTCCTCGAACTCGACGTCGCCCAGCAGCAGATCAACCTCTACGGCGGCGGCTACACGGCCTACCTGGAGGAGCGGGAGGTGGCCCGCAGGCACGCCCGCGACGAGTACGAGGAGTACGCCGACAAGAAGGCCGCCCTCCACGAGCGCGCCCGGACGCAGCGCGCCTGGATGGACAAGGGCGTGAAGAACGCCCGCCGCAAGGCCGGCAACGACAACGACAAGATCGGCCGCAAGTTCCGCAGCGAGGCCAGCGAGAAGCAGGCCGCCAAGGCACGCCAGACACAGCGCATGATCGAACGCCTCGACGTCGTTGAGGAGCCGCGCAAGGAGTGGGAGCTGCGCATGGAGATCGCGGCGGCACCGCGCTCCGGCGCGGTGGTCGCGACGCTGCGGGACGCCGAGGTGCGGCGCGGCGACTTCGTGCTCGGCCCGGTCTCCCTCCAGGTCGACTGGGCGGACCGGGTGGCCGTGACGGGCGCGAACGGCGCGGGCAAGTCCACCCTGCTGGGCGCGCTGCTGGGCCGGATCCCGCTCGACGCCGGGCACGGCGCGCTCGGCTCGGGCGTGCTGCTCGGCGAGGTCGACCAGGCCCGCGCGCTGTTCCACGGCCCGGAGGCCCTGCTCGACGCGTTCCGCCCGGCCGTCCCCGACCTGGAGCCGGCCGACATCCGTACCTTGCTGGCCAAGTTCGGACTCAAGGCCGACCACGTCATGCGTCCCGCGGCCACCCTCTCGCCGGGCGAACGCACCCGCGCCGCCCTCGCCCTCCTCCAGGGCCGGGGCGTCAACCTCTTGGTGCTGGACGAGCCGACCAACCACCTCGACCTGCCGGCCATCGAGCAGCTCGAATCGGCCCTGGACGCCTACGAGGGCACTCTCCTGCTGGTCACCCACGACCGCCGCATGCTCGACGCGGTGCGGGTGACCCGGCGCCTGGAGGTCACCGACGGCAAGGTCCTGGAACGCACCTGAGGCCCGTCCGACGGACCCCGGGCGCGACGAAGCCGGTCTCCACCGGCGCGTAGCCCTTCACGACCTGCAGGTGGTACGTCAGGAAGAGGAACAGGCCGGTGCGGACATCGCCCGGAGTGCCGGGCGGGTGAGCGGGCGACGGCCCGCTCACCTGCCCGGCCGTGACGGCGGCGGTTACGCCAGTCCGGCCCGCCGCAGCGCCTCGGCCATCGCCCCGTTGGCCGGAGCGGGCGCGGCCGAGGACCGGCCCTGACCGCCGGAGCGCCCCTGCTGCCGCTGCTTCGGCGGCCTGCCGCCCTGGCGCTGTCCGCGCTGTGCCCGCTGCTCGCCCTGGGGCGCGGCCTCGTCGTCCAGCCGCAGCGTCAGCGAGATCCGCTTGCGCGGGATGTCGACGTCCAGCACCTTCACCTTCACGATGTCCCCGGGCTTCACCACGTCCCGCGGGTCCTTCACGAAGGTCTTCGACATCGCGGAGACGTGCACCAGGCCGTCCTGGTGCACACCGACGTCCACGAACGCCCCGAAGGCGGCGACGTTCGTGACGACGCCCTCCAGCACCATCCCGGACGCCAGGTCGGAGATCTTCTCCACGCCCTCCTTGAACACGGCCGTCCTGAACGCGGGCCGCGGATCGCGCCCGGGCTTCTCCAGTTCCTTGAGGATGTCGCCGACCGTGGGCAGACCGAACGTCTCGTCCACGAAGTCCTGCGGCCTGAGCGACCGCAGCACCGCCGTGTTGCCGATCAGCGAGGCGACCTCCTGGCCGGAGGACTTCACCATGCGCCGCACGACCGGGTAGGCCTCCGGGTGCACGCTGGACGCGTCCAGCGGGTCGTCGCCGCCGCGGATCCGCAGGAAGCCCGCGCACTGCTCGTACGCCTTCGGGCCGAGCCGCGCCACTTTCTTCAGCTCGCCGCGCGAGCGGAACGGCCCGTTGGCGTCACGGTGCGCCACGATGTTCTCGGCGAGCCCGGAGGTGATGCCGGAGACCCGCGCGAGCAGTGGCGCCGACGCCGTGTTGACGTCCACGCCCACGCCGTTCACACAGTCCTCCACCACCGCGTCCAGCGAACGCGACAGCTTCACCTCGGACAGGTCGTGCTGGTACTGGCCGACTCCGATCGACTTCGGGTCGATCTTGACCAGCTCGGCCAGCGGGTCCTGCAGCCGGCGCGCGATCGAGACCGCGCCGCGCAGCGACACGTCCATGTCCGGCAGTTCCTGCGAGGCGAACGCGGAGGCCGAGTACACGGAGGCGCCCGCCTCCGAGACCATCACCTTCGTCAGCTTCAACTCGGGGTGCCTGGCGATGAGTTCACCGGCGAGCCTGTCGGTCTCGCGGGACGCCGTGCCGTTGCCGATGGCGATCAGCTCGACCGCGTGCTCCTTCGCCAGCCGCGCCAGCTTGGCGATCGCCTCGTCCCACCGGTTGGCCGGGACGTGCGGATGGATCACGTCCGTGGCGACGACCTTGCCGGTCGCGTCGACCACGGCGACCTTCACGCCCGTACGGAAACCGGGGTCGAGCCCCAGCGTGGCGCGCGTGCCGGCCGGGGCGGCGAGCAGCAGGTCGCGCAGGTTCGCCGCGAAGACCCGCACCGCCTCGTCCTCGGCGGCCGTGCGCAGCCGCAGCCGCAGATCGAGGCCGAGGTGCACCAGGATGCGCGTGCGCCACGCCCAGCGGACCGTGTTCAGCAGCCACTTGTCGCCGGGGCGGCCCCGGTCGGCGATCCCGAACCGGTGCGCGACGATCCCCTCGTACGACGACGGGCCGTCCACCGGCTCCTCCGGCTCCAGAACGAGGTCGAGGACCTCCTCCTTCTCGCCGCGCAGCATCGCCAGGACCCGGTGCGAGGGCAGCTCGGTGAACGGCTCGGCGAAGTCGAAGTAGTCGGCGAACTTCGCGCCGGCCTCCTCCTTGCCCTCGCGCACCTTCGCGGCCAGTCGCCCGCGCACCCACATGCGCTCGCGCAGCTCGCCGATCAGGTCGGCGTCCTCCGAGAACCGCTCGGTGAGGATGGCGCGGGCGCCGTCCAGGGCCGCCTGCGGATCGGCGACGCCCTTGCCCGCGTCCACGAACGCGGCGGCCGCCGCGAGGGGCTCGACACCCGGGTCACCGAGCAGCCCCTCCGCCAGCGGCTCGAGACCCGCCTCCCGGGCGATCTGCGCCTTGGTGCGCCGCTTGGGCTTGTACGGCAGATAGATGTCCTCCAGGCGCGCCTTGGTCTCCGCGCCGCGGATCCGCGCCTCGAGCTCGTCGGTGAGCTTGCCCTGCTCGCGCACCGACTCGAGGATCGCCGCACGACGGTCCTCCAGCTCCCGCAGGTAGCGCAGCCGCTCCTCGATCGTGCGCAGCTGCGCGTCGTCGAGCATCTCGGTCGCTTCCTTGCGGTAGCGGGCGATGAAGGGCACCGTCGAACCGCCGTCCAGCAGTTCGACGGCGGCCTTGACCTGCCGCTCCCGTACGCCGAGCTCCCCGGCGATCCTGCTTTCGATGGACCCTGTGAGGGGTGTCGTCACGATCCCGTACCGCCTTCTCCACTGAGGTTGCGCGGCAATTGTGGCAGGTGACGCCGACAATCGGGGATCAGGGCGGCGACTCGCCCGGACACCGCCCGGGCGGCGTCAGGCGCGGTGGCCGCGCGTGCTGGACGAGGCCCCGCCGAACAGCCGGGCGAGCGCCCGGAACGGCAGCGTGACCACGGTGGCGATGGCGCCGCCGATCTGGCGCAGTACGTCTGCGATGGCACGGAACACGTGTCTCCCCTTTCGTTTCCCCCGACCGCGCGGCCGGGTTGGGCTCCGTGTACCTCGTCAACGCTTCAACATGCATGTCGTCCGGCGGAACCCTCCGCCCGGTGCCGTGCGCAGGCGCATCGGGGCTGTCGGCGGTGGCGTCCGTCGGCACCTCGGCGTCCGCCGTACCGCGTCCGCCGGCACCGCGGCGTCCGCCCGTACCGGGTCCGTCGGCCTGCCGTCCGCCGTACCGCGTCCGCCGGCACCGCGGCGTCCGCCCGTACCGGGTCCGTCGGCCTGCCGTCCGCCGTACCGCGTCCGTCGGCGCCGTGGCGTCCGTCGGCCTGCCGTCCGCCGTACCGCGTCCGTCGGCCGTGGCAGGAAAGGTGGGGAACACGTCGTTGCGGCCGCCACGGGCCCGGCGAAGAATCGACCGCATGGCGCAGCGAACCGTTCTCGTCGTCCTCTTCGACGACGTGCAGAGCCTCGATGTCACCGGCCCCGTGGAGGTCTTCGCGGGCGCCGAGAAGCACACCCCGGGGAGCTACCGGCTGTGCACCGCCTCGGTGGACGGCGCCCCCGTCCGCACCAGCAGCGGCCTGACCGTCGTACCGGACGGGGCCCTGGCCGACGCGCCGGAGCCGCACACGCTGCTGGTGCCCGGCGGGCAGGGAACCCGCCGGCCCGATCCGCGGCTGACCGACTGGCTGCGCGGACACGGACCGCGCGCCGAGCGGCTGGTCTCCGTCTGCACCGGCGCCGTGCTGCTCGCGGACGCCGGACTGCTCGACGGACGCCGCGCCACCACGCACTGGGCCTACTGCGACACCCTGGCCCGCGACCACCCGGCCGTCGACGTCGACCCCGATCCCATCTTCGTCCGTGACGGCCACGTCGCCACGTCCGCGGGCGTCACCTCCGGCATCGACCTGGCGCTCGCCCTGGTCGAGGAGGACCTCGGCCGGCAGACCGCCCTCACCGTCGCCCGGCACCTGGTGGTGTTCCTGCGCCGGCCCGGCAACCAGGCCCAGTTCAGCGCCCAACTGGCCGCCCAGACCGCGCGGCGCGAGCCGCTGCGCGAGGTCCAGCAGTGGATCACCGAACACCCCGGCGCCGACCTGTCCGTCGAGGCGCTCGCGGCCCGCGCGTCCCTCTCGCCGCGCCACTTCGCCCGCGCCTTCCACGCCGAGACCGGCACCACCCCGGGCCGCTACGTCGACCGCGTCCGCCTCGAACACGCCCGGCGCCTGCTGGAGGACACCGGCGACGGCGTCGAGGAGATCTCCCGCGCCAGCGGCTACGGCACACCCGAGGCGATGCGGCGCGCCTTCGTCCGCACCCTCGGCACGTCACCGGCCGAGTACCGCCGCCGTTTCCGCCCCGCCCCCTCACCCGCCCGCACCTGAAAGGCTCCCGATGCAGATCGCCATCGTCCTCTTCGACCGCTTCACCGCCCTGGACGCCGTGGGCCCCTACGAGACCCTGGGCCGGCTGCCGGACGCGGAGACGGTCTTCGTCGCCGAACGGACCGGTCCCGTGCGCACCGACACCGGCACGCTCGCGATCACCGCCGACAAGACGCTGGCCGAGGTGCCGCACCCGGACATCGTCGTCGTCCCCGGCGGCCCCGGACAGACACCCCAGATGGACAACGCGACCCTGCTGGACTGGCTGCGCGGCGCGGACGCCGCCAGTACCTGGACCACGTCCGTGTGCACCGGATCCCTGCTGCTCGCCGCGGCCGGACTCCTGCGGGGACGCCGGGCCACCTCCCACTGGCTGGCCCTCGACCACCTGCGGCGGTACGGCGCCGAACCGACCGGGGAGCGGGTGGTGACCGACGGCAAGTACGTCACCGCGGCCGGTGTCTCCTCCGGCATCGACATGGGGCTCACCCTGCTCGGCCGGATCGCCGGCGACGAACACGCGCAGGCCGTCCAGCTGCTCACCGAGTACGACCCGCAGCCGCCCTACGACGCCGGCTCCCCGCAGAAGGCGCCTGCGCACCTGGTCGAGGAGTTCCGGTCGAAGAGCCGTTTCATCCTGACGTAGACACGCTCCAGGTGAAGCGCGGGCCGCGGCGCTCCAGGAACGCGGCGACGCCCTCGGCGGTGTCGCCGCTGTGCCGCGCCCGTTCGTCCCAGTGCGCCTCCCGGCCGGTGCGGCCGTTGGCGAACTCCTTCGCCGCGGCCTGCGTCAGCTGCGAACGGGACGCCAGGATCCGGGCGAACTCGGCGACCCTCCCGTCCAGTTCGCCCACGGGCAGCACCTCGTCCACCAGGCCGGTGCGCAGGGCCCGCTCCGCGTCGATCAACTCACCCGAGAACAGCAGGTACTTGGCGGTGGCCGGGCCGACCAGCGACACCAGCCGCCGGGTGGCGGACGCCGGATAGACGATCCCGAGCTTGGCCGGCGTCACCCCGAACCGCGCCCCCTCCTCGGCGAACCGCAGATCGCAGGCGGCCGCCAGCTGGGCCCCGCCGCCCACGCAGTGCCCGCGGACCGCCGCCAGGGCCGGTTTGGGAAAGGCGGCGAGCGCCTCCTCCGCCGCCACGGCCAGCCGCTGCGCCTCCACCGGTGACCCCCGGAGCGTGGAGATGTCGGCGCCGGCGCAGAAGGTGCCGCCCTCGCCGGTGAGCACCAGCACCCGCACCAGCGGGTCGGCGGCCAGCTCGTCGAGCAACGGGGGCAGGGCGGCCCACATCGCGGCCGTCATCGCGTTGCGCTTCGCCGGGTGGCGGATGACGACCGTGGCGACCGAGTCGGTGACGCTGTGCAGCAGCTGCGGCTCCATGCGCCGGATGCTATCCGCCGGGTCCGGCGCGCCGACCGGCAGGAGCCTGCACGGAGCCGGCACGCGCGGGTACACGCCCCTGGGAGAGGCAACGGAACCGAGGAGGCTGCCATGGCCAGGACCGCGAAGGGCGCGCAGGGCACCGGGCCGAGGGCCGAGGCGGCGAGACTGAACCGCGGCTTCGGCCGGCTCGCCGCGCTCGGGGTGGTGCTGGTCCTCGCCGGTCTGGTCGGCCTCGTCTACACGGGCCTCGCCACCCTCACCTCCATGCTGCTGTTCGGCTGGCTGCTGCTGATCGGCGGAGCGGTCGGGCTGCTGCACGCGGTCCAGGCCCGGGACAGCAACTTCTTCTGGCTCGGGGTGGTCGTCGCCGCCCTGAACATCGCCGCCGGTGCGGTCGTCCTCAGGACCCCGGACACGGCGGCCGAGGCGCTGACCATGTTCGCCGCGCTGCTCTTCCTCACCGGCGGGGTGTTCCGCCTGGTGGGCAGTCTGGTGGTGCGCGGACCGCAGTTCGGCTGGACCCTGGTGCAGGGCGCGTTCGGGCTGCTCCTCGGCATCCTCGTCCTGGCCTCCTGGCCGAGCAGCAGCCAGTACACCATCGGTACGTTCTTCTCCCTCGCCCTGCTCTTCGACGGACTCGGGCTGATCGCCACCGGCTACGGAGGGCGCAGGATCGTCGGAATGGTCTCCGACCGGCTCGCCGACGAGGCGGAACCGCGGACCGAGCGGGAGGGGCCGGGCGGGCGCGACGAGTCCGGCGTCAAACCCGTACAACCCGAATAGTTCGCCGAGACGGCACACAGACGGACCGAAGCGGTCCCGAATGGGGTCGTTCGGTGCGTCAACGGTCGGAATCGCTCGATACCCGCTGACTTCTGTTCAGCGTCGTAGTCGGAGCCGCTCGGTGCCAACACTCGACGTGTGGTGACAATCGAGCGTGAGGGTCGTGAAGGTGACGATCCGCTGCCGTACGAAGGTGTCTGGCGGTTCACCGCCCCGGCCGTCGACGCCTCGGTCCCGCAGGCCCGACACGCCGTGCGCGACCTCCTGGTACGGCAGGGGGTCCCGGTCGCGGACGACGTGGTGCAGGGGCTGCTCCTGATCGTCTCGGAGCTGGTCACCAACGCCGTGCGGCACGCGGCGCTGCTGTCCCCGGTGCTCGCGGTCGAGGTCGCCGTCGGCGCCGAATGGGTCCGGGTGTCTGTGGAGGACAACCACCCCTACCGGCCCACCGCCCTGGAGACCGACCACGGCCGCACCGGCGGCCGCGGACTGCTCCTCGTGCGCGAGATCACCCGCGAGGCGGGCGGGGCCTGCGAGGTCGAGCACACCGCGAGCGGCGGCAAGGTCATCTGGGCCGCCCTGCCGCTCAAACCCACACGGCTGCCTTAGCGTCCGTCCCGAGCCTCGCGCCTGCCCCGGGAAACCGGCACCTCACCAGCCGGCCGACGGTCCCGTCAGCTCGCGGACCGCCGGGCGGGCCGCGTCCAGGACGGTCATGAACCAGGCCGAGAAGATGTCCCGCGCATGCCGCTCCGCCAGCTCGTCCGGAGTCACGAACGCGGTGGACGCCACCTCCTGCGGATCGGGCCGCACCGGCGACTGCACCATGCCGACGAAGAGGTGGTTGTACTCCTGCTCCACCAGGCCCGACGCCGGGTCCGGATGGTTGTAGCGGACCGTGCCGGCCTCGGCGAGCAGCGACGGCGACACACCCAGCTCCTCGAACGTCCGCCGGGCCGCCGCCGCGAACGGCGCCTCGCCGGGATACGGGTGACCGCAGCAGGTGTTGGACCACACACCGGGGGAGTGGTACTTGCCCAGGGCCCGCTGCTGGAGCAGCAGCCGCCCGCGCTCGTCGAACAGGAAGACCGAGAACGCCCGGTGCAGCCGCCCGGGTGGCTGGTGGGCGGCGAGCTTCTCCGCGGTGCCGATCGTCACGCCGTCCTCGTCGACCAGTTCCAGCAAGATCGGCTCGGCGGTGCCGTTCGACGGGCGGTGCGTCGTAGTGGCAGGTGTGATCGGCATACCCATCCTTCACTCGGTCTTCGCGCCCCAAGTCTGCCGCACGAATCCGGCACACCCGGCACTCCGCGCGCCGCCCGCATGTCCCACGGGCGGTGCGCGCGGCGACCCGCACCGGCCCGGCGGCGCATGCGGATCGGAGGGATCGTGCCCCGGCGGCCGACGGAAAACCGTCCTCGGCGACCGTCGTGGGCGCGGGCGGCACGGATCCGGGGGCGGGAAGCCGCGTTCCGCGGCGCGCGGGGCCGCAGAAGCGCGCCGGAGCAGCCCCGGTGCACGCCGGCCGCCCTGTATGCGCAGACCGTCCCGGTCCGTTCCGGTGCGCGCACACCGGAACGGCCGGCTCAGTGGCAGAGGTGCGCCTCGTGCTCGGCGTGTCCGCCGGGCTCCAGCTGGAAGGTGCAGTGCTCCACGTCGAAGTGGTCGCCCAGGCAGGCCTGCAACTCGTGCAGCATCTTCTCGTGCCCTATGGCGTTGAGGACCTCGGAGCTGACGACCACGTGCGCGGAGAGCACCGGCATGCCCGAGGTGATCGTCCAGGCGTGCAGGTCGTGGACGTCCTCCACCCCGTCCGTGGCCAGGATGTGCGCCCGCACCTGCGCCATGTCCACGCCCTTGGGCGCCGCCTCCAGCAGGACGTCCAGGGTCTCGCGCAGCAGCTTCCACGTCCGGGGCACGATCATCAGCGCGATCAGCAGCGAGGCCACCGGGTCGGCGGCCGTCCAGCCGGTGGCGAGGACCACCAGCGCCGACACGATCACCGCGACCGAGCCCAGCGCGTCCGCCGCCACCTCGAGGAACGCGCCGCGCACATTGAGGCTCTCCTTCTGCCCGCGCATCAGCAGCGACAACGACACCATGTTCGCGACCAGACCGATCGCACCGAACACCATCGTCAGACCGCCCTCGGTGTCGGCCGGCGTGACGAACCGCTGGACCGCCTCGTACAGCACGTAGCCGCCGACGCCGAGCAGCAGCAGGCAGTTGGCGAGGGCGGCGAGGATCTCCGCGCGGGCCAGCCCGAAGGTGCGGCGCTCGCTCGGCGGACGGCCCGCGACGTGGATGGCGAGCAGGGCCATGCCGAGACCCAGTGCGTCCGTCGCCATGTGGGCGGCGTCCGCCACCAGGGCGAGCGAGTCGGCCAGCACCCCGCCGACGAGCTCGACCACCATGACCCCGAGCGTGATCGCCAGCGCCACCCGCAGCCTGCCGCGGTACGCCGCGCTCGCCGTACCGCCGGCGGGCGCGCCGTGCGCATGCCCGTGATCGTGCCCAGCCCCCATGCCAGCCGCCCTTCCGTGACCGTCCCGGATCACAGTCAACTACGGGTGGGGGGTATCCGGCAACGCGGCACTGAACACCGTTGTCATGTGCGCTGACCTGCGCAAACGTTCCGCAGGTCAGCATGGTCCGGACGGTCCCGGTCCCGCACCGGGACGACGGTCCGCCGACGCGGGTTTGTGGGCCGGGCCCCGCATCCCCGATGATGATCGCGGCAGAGCCGTGGGCGAACCACGCCGATCCAGCCGTCGAACAGGCGGTGAACACGGGCTTCCCGGTATCCGATAGCCTCTGCCGACATGCTGCCCGGAGGTCCCGGCACGGGCACCCCACCATGCACACGACCGGCGTGGACGCGTCGGTACCCAGGGAGTGATTTCGGTTGTCGACCGCCATCCTCACCGGACAGCCGGTCCCCGGTTCGTCGCTCGAGGGCGATCTGCGCTCCCTCGGCTTCGACGTCCGGATCGCGTCCGGTGACGCCGAGGCCGAGACCCTGCTGGCCGCAGTGCCCGCGGGAGAGCGCGTCGCCGTGGTCGACCCCCGCTTCGTCGGCCATGCGCACGCGCTGCGCCTCGGCCTCACCGACCCCCGCTTCCCGCTCTCCGCGATCCCCGGCGCCGTCACCGCCCAGCAGGCCGGCCGTCAGGCACTGACCCGTGCGATGGCCCGCGAGAACTCCGCGGCCGGCGAGGCACCGGCCGGCGGCACCACGCTCGTGGACAGCCTCGCCGACCGCGTCGTCACCGCACTCGACGCCGACGGCGCCGACGTGCACCGTCCCGAACTCGGCAGCCTCGTCGCCACCGTCCCCAGCGACCCCCAGGCCCGCAACGAGGCCCGGCAGGCCGTCGCCGCCGTCGACGACGAGGCGGTGCGCCTGAAGTCCGCCGTCAAGGCCCGCGACGGCTTCTTCACCACCCACTTCATCAGCCCGTACTCCCGCTACATCGCCCGCTGGTGCGCCCGCCGCGGCCTGACCCCGAACCAGGTCACCACCGCCTCCCTGCTCACCGCGCTCATAGCGGCCGGCTGCGCCGCCACCGGCACCTGCGGCGGCTTCGTCGCCGCCGGCGTGCTGCTCATCGCCTCCTTCGTGCTGGACTGCACCGACGGCCAGCTCGCCCGCTACTCCCTGCAGTACTCGACCCTCGGCGCCTGGCTCGACGCCACCTTCGACCGCGCCAAGGAATACGCCTACTACGCGGGCCTCGCCCTCGGCGCGGCCCGCGGCGGCGACGACGTGTGGGCCCTCGCCCTCGCCGCGATGATCCTGCAGACCGGCCGGCACGTCGTGGACTTCTCCTTCAACGAGGCCAACGCCGGGGACACGGACGCCACCGTCAACACCAGCCCCACCGCCGCCCTCTCCGACCGGCTCGACAGCGTCGGCTGGACGGTCTGGGTGCGCCGCATGATCGTCCTGCCGATCGGTGAACGCTGGGCGATGATCGCCGTACTCACCGCCGTGACGACCCCCCGGATCACCTTCTACGCGCTGCTCGCCGGCTGCGCCTTCGCGGCGACGTACACCACCGCGGGCCGCGTCCTGCGCTCGCTGAACCGCAAGGCCCGCCGCACCGACCGGGCGGCCCGCGCGCTCGCGGACCTCGCCGACTCCGGCCCCCTCGCCGAAGGCCTCGCCGGCCCGCTGAAGAACGCCGCCCGCCGGCTGCCCGGCATCGCGGCCCCCGCGGTCGCCCTGCTCGGCACGCTCGCCGTCGTCACCACGGCCGCGCTCACCGGCTTCGGCGGCCCCTGGACCGTCGCCGCCGCCTGCGTTCACGTCCTGGCCTCCGCGCTCGCCGTCGCCCGCCCCCTCAAGGGCGCCCTCGACTGGCTCGTCCCCCCCTTCTTCCGCGTCGCCGAGTACGGCACCGTCCTGGCGCTGGCCGCCGACGCGAAGGTGAACGGGGCACTGCCCGCCGCTTACGGGCTGGTGGCCGCGGTCGCCTACCATCACTACGACACGGTCTACCGCATCCGCGGCAACGCGGGCGCGCCCCCGCACTGGCTGGTGCGGGCGATCGGGGGGCACGAGGGCCGCGTCCTGGTGGTCGCCGTCGCGGCGGCCCTGCTCACCGCCTCGCAGTTCACGGTCGCGCTCACGGTCCTCGCCGTGGCCGTGGCCCTGCTGGTGCTCGCCGAGAGCATCCGCTTCTGGGTGGCCGCCCACCAGGGTGGCGCGCCCGCCGTACACGACGAAGGAGAACCCGCATGATCGGCCTCGTGCTCGCGGCCGGCGCCGGACGGCGCCTGCGCCCCTACACCGATACGCTCCCCAAGGCGCTGGTGCCGGTGGGCCCCGCGGGCGCGGAGGACGAGCCGACGGTCCTGGACCTGACGCTCGGCAACTTCGCGGAGGTCGGTCTGACCGAGGTCGCGGTCATCGTCGGGTACCGCAAGGAGGCCGTGTACGAGCGCAGGGCGGCGCTGGAGCAGAAGTACGGCCTGAAGCTGACGCTGATCGACAACGACAAGGCCGAGGAGTGGAACAACGCCTACTCCCTGTGGTGCGGCCGGGACGCGCTGAAGGACGGGGTGATCCTGGCCAACGGTGACACCGTGCACCCGGTCTCCGTGGAGAAGACGCTGCTGGCGGCGCGGGGCGGCGACAAGAAGATCATTCTGGCGCTGGACACGGTAAAGCGGCTGGCCGACGAGGAGATGAAGGTCGTCGTGGATCCCGAGAAGGGGATGCGGCGGATCACCAAGCTGATGGATCCGGCGGAGGCGACCGGTGAGTACATCGGTGTGACGCTGATCGAGGGCGATGCGGCGCAGGAGCTGGCGGACGCGCTGCGGGCGACGTTCGAGCGGGATCCGCAGCTGTACTACGAGGACGGTTACCAGGAGCTGGTGAACCGGGGCTTCCGGATCGATGTGGCGCCGATCGGTGACGTCCCGTGGGTCGAGATCGACAACCACGACGACCTCGCCCGCGGACGGGAGATCGCGTGCCAGTACTGACCCGGCTCATTCCGTCCCCGGTCGTCGTCGACATCCGCCCGGGTGCCCTCGACGACCTCGCCACCGTCCTCGCCGACGAGCGGATCTCCCAGTCGGGCCGCCTCGCCATCGCCGTCAGCGGCGGCTCGGGCGCCCGGCTGCGCGAGCGGATCGCGCCCTCACTGCCCGGCGCCACCTGGTACGAGGTCGGCGGCGGCACCATCGACGACGCCGTCCGGCTGGCGAGCGACATGCGGTCCGGCCACTACGACGCGGTCGTGGGCCTCGGCGGCGGGAAGATCATCGACTGCGCCAAGTTCGCCTCGGCGCGCGTCGGCCTGCCCCTGGTCGCCGTCGCCACCAATCTGGCGCACGACGGCCTGTGCTCGCCGGTCGCGACCCTCGACAACGACGCGGGCCGCGGCTCCTACGGCGTGCCGAACCCGATCGCCGTCGTCATCGACCTCGACGTCATCCGCGAGGCCCCGGTCCGCTACGTGCGCTCGGGCATCGGCGACGTCATCTCCAACATCTCCGCCGTGGCGGACTGGGAGCTGGCCCACCGCGTCAACGGCGAGAAGATCGACGGCCTCGCCGCCGCCATGGCCCGGCAGGCCGGCGAGGCGGTGCTGCGCCACCCCGGCGGGGTCGGCGACGACGGCTTCCTCCAGGTGCTCGCCGAGGCGCTGGTCCTCACCGGCATCTCCATGTCCGTGTCGGGCGACTCCCGCCCGTCCTCCGGCGCCTGCCACGAGATCAACCACGCCTTCGACCTGCTCTACCCCAAGCGGGCCGCCGCCCACGGCGAGCAGTGCGGACTCGGTGCCGCCTTCGCGATGTTCCTGCGCGGGGCGCACGAGGAGGCCGCGGACATGGCCGAGGTGCTGCGCCGGCACGGACTGCCGGTGCTGCCGGAGGAGATCGGGTTCACGGTGGACGAGTTCGTCCGGGCCGTCGAGTTCGCCCCGGAGACCCGCCCCGGCCGCTACACCATCCTCGAGCACCTCGACCTCAAGACCGACCAGATCAAGGACAACTACGCCGACTATGTCAAGGCCATCGGTAGCTGAACTCCGTCCGGTCGTGCACCCCGAGGGGGTCAAGGACCGGCGCAGCGGTGAGCACTGGATGGGGCGCCTCTACATGCGCGAGGTGTCCCTGCGGGTGGACCGCTACCTGGTGAACACCAGGGTGACGCCCAACCAGCTCACGTACCTGATGACCGTCTTCGGTGTCCTCGCGGCCCCGGCCCTGCTGGTGCCGGGGATCACCGGGGCCGTCCTCGGCGTCGTCATGGTCCAGATGTACCTGCTGCTGGACTGCGTCGACGGAGAGATCGCGCGCTGGCGGAAGCAGTACTCGCTCAGCGGGGTCTACCTGGACCGGGTCGGCGCCTACCTCTGCGACGCGGCCGTCCTGGTCGGACTGGGCCTGCGCGCCGCCGACCTGTGGGGCACCGGACGCATCGACTGGCTGTGGGCGTTCCTCGGCACCCTGGCCGCGCTCGGCGCGATCCTGATCAAGGCGGAGACCGACCTGGTCGGCGTGGCCCGCCACCAGGGCGGGCTGCCGCCCGTCAAGGAGGCCGCCGCCGAGCCGCGGTCCTCCGGCATGGCGCTGGCCCGCAGGGCCGCCGCCGCGCTCAAGTTCCACCGGCTGATCCTCGGCATCGAGGCGTCCCTGCTGATCCTCCTCCTCGCGATCCTGGACGCCACCCGCGGCGACCTGTTCTTCACCCGCCTCGGCACCGCCGTGCTGGCCGGCATCGCGCTGCTGCAGACCCTGCTGCACCTGGTGTCGGTCCTCGTCTCCAGCAGGCTGAAATGAGCGGCGGCATGAAGGTCGGCGCGGTGATCATCACCATGGGCAACCGCCCCGACGAACTGCGCGCACTCCTCGACTCGGTCGCCAAGCAGGACGGCGACCCGGTCGAGGTCGTCGTCGTCGGCAACGGATCGCCCGTGCCCGAGGTCCCCGAGGGCGTGCGCACCGTCGAACTGCCGGAGAACCTCGGCATCCCCGGCGGCCGCAACGTCGGCATCGAGGCCTTCGGCCCCGGCGGCCGGGACGTCGACATCCTGCTGTTCCTCGACGACGACGGCCTGCTCGCCGGTCACGACACCGCCGAGCTGTGCCGCCAGGCCTTCGCCGCCGACCCCGCGCTGGGCATCATCAGCTTCCGCATCGCCGACCCGGACACCGGGGTCACCCAGCGCCGCCACGTGCCCCGGCTGCGCGCCTCCGACCCGATGCGCTCCTCGCGCGTGACCACCTTCCTCGGTGGCGCCAACGCCGTGCGCACCAAGGTGTTCGCCGAGGTCGGCGGGTTGCCGGACGAGTTCTTCTACGCCCACGAGGAGACCGATCTGGCCTGGCGCGCCCTCGACGCCGGCTGGATGATCGACTACCGGTCCGACATGGTGCTGTACCACCCGACGACCGCACCGTCCCGGCACGCGGTCTACCACCGCATGGTGGCCCGCAACCGCGTCTGGCTGGCGCGCCGCAACCTCCCCGCGCTCCTCGTCCCGGTCTACCTGGGCGCCTGGATGCTCCTCACCCTGCTGCGCCGCCCCTCGCGGCCGGCGCTGAAGGCATGGTTCGGCGGATTCCGGGAGGGCTGGGCCACCCCCTGCGGACCCCGCCGGCCCATGAGGTGGCGTACGGTGTGGCGGCTGACCCGACTGGGCCGGCCCCCGGTGATCTGACAAGCTCGTATCCGGGAACATCGGGGCCTGCCCAGGCTCCCCGGCTCATGCCAGGCCCGCGCGGGGCCGAGCATCTCGAGGACGAAAGTTTTCCACTAGTGAGTGAGACAAGGCACGACGGCACGGTCGCGGTCAGCGCGGCCGTGCCGCCCGACGAGGGCCTCACGGCGGAACGGCTCGCCGCCAAGTACGGGCTGTCCGTCAGCGGCGCACGGCCGTCCCTCGTCGAGTACGTCCGTCAGCTCTGGGGGCGGCGGCACTTCATCCTCGCCTTCTCGCAGGCGAAGCTGACCGCCCAGTACAGCCAGGCCAAGCTCGGCCAGCTGTGGCAGGTGGCGACGCCGCTGCTCAACGCGGCCGTGTACTTCTTCATCTTCGGCCTGCTGCTCGGCGCCGACCGCGGCATCCCGAGCGACGTCTACGTGCCGTTCCTGGTCACGGGCGTGTTCGTGTTCACCTTCACGCAGAGTTCGGTGCTGGCCGGTGTGCGCGCCATCTCGGGCAACCTCGGCCTGGTGCGGGCGCTGCACTTCCCGCGGGCCTCGCTGCCGGTCTCCTTCGCGCTCCAGCAGCTCCAGCAGCTGCTGTTCTCGATGCTGGTGCTGGTCGTCGTGGTGATGGCGTTCGGCAGCTTCCCCGCGCTGTCGTGGCTGCTGGTGGTGCCGGCGCTGCTGCTGCAGTTCGTCTTCAACACCGGGCTGGCGCTGATCTTCGCGCGGATGGGCGCCAAGACGCCGGACCTGGCGCAGCTGATGCCGTTCGTGCTGCGCACCTGGATGTACGCCTCCGGCGTGATGTTCAGCATCCCGGCGATGCTGGCCGACAAGGACGTGCCGACCTGGCTGGCGGACGTCCTGCAGTGGAACCCGGCCGCGGTCTACATGGACCTGGTCCGCTTCGCGATGATCGACGGCTACGGCTCCTCCTACCTGCCCCCGCACGTGTGGGCGGTCGCCCTCGGCTGGGCCCTGCTGGCCGGCGCGGCCGGCTTCGTCTACTTCTGGAAGGCTGAGGAGAGGTACGGCCGTGGCTGACGAGACGAAGAGCGCGCGCATCCCCACCGTCATCGCCGACGACCTGCACATCGTCTACCGCGTCAACGGTGCGAAGTCCGGCAAGGGCAGTGCCACGGCGGCGCTCAGCCGCATCCTCAAGCGGGGCGACGACCGGGGCGTGCGCACGGTGCACGCCGTGCGCGGGGTGTCCTTCGTGGCGTACCGCGGCGAGGCGATCGGGCTGATCGGCTCCAACGGCTCCGGCAAGTCGACCCTGCTGCGGGCCATCGCCGGACTCCTGCCCGCCGAGCGGGGCAAGGTCTACACCGACGGCCAGCCCTCCCTGCTCGGCGTCAACGCGGCGCTGATGAACGACCTGACGGGTGAACGGAACATCATCCTCGGCGGGCCCGCCATGGGCATGTCCCGCGAGGAGATCAAGTCCCGCTACCAGGAGATCGTCGCCTTCTCCGGCATCAACGAGAAGGGCGACTTCATCGCCCTGCCGATGCGCACCTACTCCTCCGGCATGGCCGCCCGGCTGCGCTTCTCCATCGCCGCCGCCAAGGACCACGACGAGCTGATGATCGACGAGGCGCTGGCCACCGGCGACCGCAAGTTCCAGAAGCGCTCCGAGGCCCGCATCCGCGAACTGCGCAAGGAAGCCGGCACGGTCTTCCTGGTCAGCCACAACAACAAGTCCATCCGCGACACCTGCGACCGCGTGCTGTGGCTGGAGCGCGGCGAACTGCGCATGGACGGGCCGACCGAAGAGGTGCTCAAGGAGTACGAGAAGTTCACGGGGAAGTAGCCCGATGCGACCAGGGCCTCGCCGGAACTGTCCGGCGGGGCCCGGCGTCTGCAAAGGAAGCGTCAACTCCCGCAAAGAAGCGTCAACTGCCGCCGCCCCACGGAATGCTGACGCCGGCCGGTGCGTTGTCCCGCTCCGCGGGGAGACCCCCGGGCGGCGGACACGGCGTTGTACAACGTAAGCTGTAGCGGTCCCGAAAGGCGGCAATCAGGGCCATAATGCCCGACATCATCCAGCGTTGCCGACGGGTGGAAACCTGGGCGGCGTGTCCGAAATAGTGTGTATTGGGCCAGCAGTGTAGAACGGGAGATGTGACGGCAATGGCTACGAGGACTCCCCGGCTGAACGCAGCGCGTGCCGTCCTCGCCCCGGGCAGCCCCCGGTGACGCCCCCCGGCCCGGCGAGGGCCGTCGACGTCGAGCGCGCCACCCTCGACAAGGCAGCCGCCGAGAACTTCCCCGTGGCCCCCTTCTTCCTGCCCAGGGCCTGGCGCGACGACCTCATGGCCGTGTACGGCTTCGCACGCCTGGTCGACGACATCGGTGACGGCGACCTGGCCCCCGGCGGCGCCGACGCCCGAATCCTCGGGGTCGCCGACGGCGAGGCCGAGGACCGGCTGGTGCTCCTGGACGCCTTCGAGGCCGACCTCCGCCGCGTGTTCGACCCGGCGGGTCCCGGGCCCCGCCACCCGCTGCTGCGCCGGCTGCAGCCCGTGGTCCGCCGTCGCGCACTGACTCCGGAGCCCTTCCTCGGCCTGGTCGCCGCCAACCGCCAGGACCAGCTCGTCAAGCGCTACGAGACCTACGACGACCTGCTCGCCTACTGCGAACTGTCCGCCAACCCGGTCGGCCGGCTCGTCCTCGCCGTCACCGGGACCGCCACCCCCGAGCGGATCCGCCGCTCCGACGCCGTCTGCACGGCCCTGCAGATCGTCGAGCACCTCCAGGACGTCGCCGAGGACCTCGGCCGCGACCGCGTCTACCTGCCCGCCGCGGACATGAAGCTCTTCCACGTCCAGGAGGCGGACCTGGCCGCCGCGAGCGCCGGCGCATCGGTGCGCGCACTCGTCGCGTACCAGGCCCGCCGCGCCCTGGACCTGCTGGACGAAGGCATCCCGCTGGTGCGCAGCGTCCACGGCAGGCTCCGGCTGCTGCTCGCCGGATTCGTGGCGGGAGGCAGGGCGGCCGTCCACGCGATCACCGCCGCCGAATACGACGTACTCTCCGGCCCGCCCAAGCCCGGCAAGGTCCAGTTGCTGCGCGAGGCGGGCGTGACTCTGCGAGGAAAGGGGTGATCCGGACCGTGGAGTCGCAACCAGCCGCGTCCGCACCGGTACTCGCCGCCTACAGCTACTGCGAGGCCGTGACCGGACAGCAGGCGCGCAACTTCGCCTACGGCATCCGGCTGCTGCCCACGCCCAAGCGGCGCGCCATGTCGGCGCTCTACGCGTTCTCCCGGCGGGTCGACGACATCGGCGACGGCGCGCTGCCCGACGACGTCAAGGTGGCCCGGCTCGAGGACACCCGGGCGCTGCTCACCCGGGTCCGTGACGGAGCGGTCGACGAGGACGACACCGACCCCGTCGCGGTCGCCCTCGCCCACGCCGCCGCGCACTTCCCGATCCCGCTCGGCGGCCTGGACGAACTCATCGACGGCGTCCAGATGGACGTACGCGGCGAGACGTACGAGACCTGGGACGACCTCAAGGTGTACTGCCGCTGCGTCGCGGGCGCCATCGGCCGGCTCTCGCTCGGCGTGTTCGGCACCGCCCCGGGCGCGCGCGGCGCCGAGCGCGCCTCCGAGTACGCCGACACGCTGGGCCTCGCCCTCCAGCTCACCAACATCCTCCGCGACGTCCGCGAGGACGCCGAGGGCGGGCGCACCTACCTGCCCGCCAACGACCTCGCCAAGTTCGGCTGCTCGGGCGGGTTCGGCGCGCCGACGCCACCCGAGGGCTCCGACTTCGCGGGCCTCGTGCACTTCGAAGTGCGCAGGGCCCGCGCCCTTTTCGCCGAGGGCTACCGGCTGCTGCCCATGCTCGACCGGCGCAGCGGCGCCTGCGTCGCCGCCATGGCCGGCATCTACCGCCGGCTCCTGGACCGCATCGAACGCGAGCCCGAGGCCGTGCTGCGCGGCCGGGTCTCCCTGCCCGGACGCGAGAAGGCGTACGTCGCCGTCCGCGGACTGTCCGGCCTGGACACCCGGAACGTGAGCCGAAGGACCGTCAGGAGGCGCGTCTGATGGCCACGTCGCTCCCGGACCGGACACGGCGGGCAACCCTCCGCCGCGCCGCCGCGTCCCCCACAGAGACGGCCGGCCCCGCACGGTTCACGCGGCGGGGCGACCGGGTGGGGGAGGGCGTATGAGCCACGGCACGCGCTCCGAGGAGCCGCTCACGGACGAACCCGTTCCGGCGGGACGGCGCGCCGTCGTCGTCGGCGGCGGCCTCGCCGGTGTCACCGCCGCGCTGGCACTCGCCGACGCGGGGGTCGGCGTCACCCTCCTGGAAGGCCGGCCGCGCCTGGGCGGGCTCGCCTTCTCCTTCCGGCGCGGCGACCTCACCGTCGACAACGGCCAGCACGTCTACCTGCGCTGCTGCACCGCCTACCGCTGGTTCCTCGACCGGATCGGAGGAGCGGCCCTGGCACCGGTGCAGGACCGCCTCGACGTGCCGGTGGTCGACGTCAGGCGTCCCGAGGGACGGCGGCTCGGCCGACTGCGCCGCGACGCGCTGCCGGTACCCCTGCACCTGGGCCGCAGTCTCGCCACGTACCCGCACCTCTCGCTCGCCGACCGGGCGCGGGTGGGCCGGGCCGCGCTCGCGCTCAACGGTCTCGACCTCGACGACCCGGCCCTGGACGACCAGGACTTCGGCAGCTGGCTGACCGCCCACGGCCAGTCACCGCGCGCCGTCGAGGCGCTGTGGGACCTGGTCGGCGTCGCCACCCTCAACGCGGTCGCGGGCGACGCGTCCCTGGCGCTCGCCGCGATGGTGTTCAAGACCGGTCTGCTGTCCGACCCCTCGGCGGCCGACATCGGCTGGGCCCGGGTGCCGCTCGGCGACCTGCACGACGGGCTCGCCCGCAAGGCGCTCGACTCCGCGGGCGTGCGCACCGAGGTCCGTACCCGGGTCACTGCCGTCTCGGCGCACGGCGACGGACGGTGGAGCGTCCGGATGCCCGACGGGACGATCGAGGCCGACGCCGTCGTCCTCGCCGTACCGCAGCGCGAGGCGTACGACCTGCTGCCCGCGGGCGCGCTCGACGCCCCCGAACGGCTGCTCGGCATCGGCACCGCCCCGATCCTCAACGTCCACGTCGTCTACGACCGGCCGGTCCTGACGCGGCCCTTCCTCGCCGCCCTCGGCACGCCCGTGCAGTGGGTCTTCGACCGCACCGAGGCGTCCGGGCTGCGCCGGGGCCAGTACCTGGCGCTGTCCCAGTCGGTCGCCCACGACGACATCGACGCGCCGGTCGCCGCGCTGCGCGAGCGGTACCTGCCCGAACTGCGGCGGCTGCTGCCGCGCACCCGCGGCGCCCGGGTCGAGGACTTCTTCGTCACCCGGGAGCGCACCGCCACGTTCGCCCCCGCCCCCGGCGTCGGCCGGCTCAGGCCCGGCGCCCGCACCAAGGCACCCGGCCTGTACCTGGCCGGCGCGTGGACCGCCACCGGCTGGCCCGCGACCATGGAGGGCGCGGTCCGCAGCGGCGTCGGCGCGGCGGACGCCGCGCTGGGCGCCCTCGGCCGGCCCCGCCCGCGCCACCTCTTCGCCCTCGAGGTGGCGGCCCGGTCCGACGTTCCGGGGACCGGCCCCCTGACCCTCGGCCGGAGGCCGGAGGGGACCGGCGCCGCACTGCGAGGTGGGCCCGGTGAAGGCTGACGAGCGCGGCGCGGCGGGTTCCCGCACGCCCGGTAGAGCAACAAGAGGAGAGACTGTGCCCACTGTGCCCCCGGCCTCGCAGGCCGCTCGAAGGACCGCGGTGGACGTGTCCGCGCTCCTGGAGCGCGGCCGGACCCTGGCCTCGCCGGTACTGCGGGCGGCCGTCGACCGCCTCGCACCACCCATGGACACGGTCGCGGCCTACCACTTCGGCTGGATCGACGCCCAGGGCAGGCCCGCGGACGGCGACGGCGGCAAGGCCGTGCGCCCCGCCCTCGCCGTACTGTCCGCCGAGGTCACCGGGGCGGCGCCGCAGACCGGCGTCCCCGGCGCGGTCGCCGTCGAACTCGTGCACAACTTCTCGCTGCTGCACGACGACCTGATGGACGGCGACGAGCAGCGCCGGCACCGCGACACCGTCTGGAAGGTGCACGGCCCCGCCCAGGCCATCCTGGTCGGCGACGCCCTGTTCGCCCTGGCCAACGAGGTGCTGCTGGAACTCGGCACCGTCGAGGCCGGCCGCGCCACCCGCCGGCTGACCAGGGCCAGCCGCGCGCTCATCGACGGTCAGGCCCAGGACATCTCCTACGAGCACCGCGACCGCGTCAGCGTCGAGGAGTGCCTGGAGATGGAGGGCAACAAGACCGGCGCCCTGCTCGCCTGCGCCAGCTCCATCGGCGCCGTCCTCGGCGGCGCGGACGACCGCACCGCCGACGCGCTGGAGACGTACGGCTACCACCTCGGCCTGGCCTTCCAGGCCGTCGACGACCTCCTCGGCATCTGGGGCGACCCGGAGGCCACCGGCAAGCAGACCTGGAGCGACCTGCGGCAGCGCAAGAAGTCCCTCCCGGTCGTGGCCGCGCTCGCGGCGGGCGGCGACGCCTCCGAGCGGCTCGGCGAGATCCTCGCCGCCGACGCCAAGAGCAGCGACTTCGAGAACTTCTCCGAGGAGGAGTTCGCGGCCCGCGCCGCCCTCATCGAGGAGGCGGGCGGCCGCGAGTGGACCGCCGAAGAGGCGCGCCGCCAGCACACCATCGCCATCGAAGCCCTCGACGCCGTCGACATGCCCGACCAGGTACGGGAGCAGTTCACGGCGCTCGCGGACTTCGTCGTCGTACGAAAGAGATGATCACTATCGGTCGAATAGCCCTCGCGTAGTCGCCGGCCGGTGTTGCGGGGAGAACAGCACCGGCCGACGGCGGACCCACAGCAGACACCACTCGCAGGACTGCACGAAGGGGAAGCCATGACAGCGACGACCGACGGAAGCACCGGGGCTGCCCTGCCGCCCCGCGTGACCGCGGCCAGCGAAAACGACACCGACATCCCCGAGGCGGCCGGGGTTCCCGACATCGCCGCCCGCGCCGTGCGGCGCGCCACCGACTTCCTGCTGTCCCGGCAGGACGACCAGGGCTGGTGGAAGGGCGACCTCGAGACCAACGTCACGATGGACGCCGAGGACCTGCTGCTGCGCCAGTTCCTCGGCATCCGCGACGAGGACACCACCCGCGCCGCCGCCCTGTTCATCCGGGGCGAGCAGCGCGAGGACGGCACCTGGGCCACCTTCCACGGCGGCCCCGGGGAACTCTCCACCACCATCGAGGCGTACGTCGCGCTGCGCCTGGCCGGCGACCCGCCCGACGCCCCGCACATGGCGAAGGCCTCCGCCTGGGTCCGCGAGCAGGGCGGCATCGCCGCCTCCCGGGTCTTCACCCGGATCTGGCTCGCCCTGTTCGGCTGGTGGCGGTGGGAGGACCTGCCGGAACTGCCGCCCGAGCTGATCTGGTTCCCGTCCTGGGTGCCGCTCAACATCTACGACTTCGGCTGCTGGGCCCGGCAGACCATCGTCCCGCTGAC
This sequence comes from Streptomyces calvus, assembly GCF_006782915.1. Taxonomy (GTDB): domain Bacteria; phylum Actinomycetota; class Actinomycetes; order Streptomycetales; family Streptomycetaceae; genus Streptomyces; species Streptomyces calvus. Next base: position 28,081 of record NZ_VCNP01000009.1, on the reverse strand, counting down.
GATCGTCTCCGCGAAACGGCCGGTGCGCCCCGCCCCGTTCCCGCTGGACGAACTGCACACCGACCCCCGCCACCCCAACCCTCCCCGCCCGCTCGCCCCGCCCCTGAGCTGGGACGGCGCCTTCCAGCGGCTGGACAGGACACTGCACGCCCTGCGCCGGGCGGTCCCGCGCCGGCTGCGCGCGGCGGCCATGCACACCGCCGCCCGGTGGATCATCGAGCGGCAGGAGAACGACGGCTGCTGGGGCGGCATCCAGCCGCCCGCCGTCTACTCGATCATCGCGCTGCACCTGCTCGGCTACGACCTGAACCATCCCGTGATGCGCGCCGGCCTGGAGTCCCTGGACCGGTTCGCCGTGTGGCGCGAGGACGGCGCCCGGATGGTGGAGGCCTGCCAGTCCCCGGTGTGGGACACCTGCCTCGCCACCATCGCGCTGGCCGACGCCGGACTGCCCGCCGACCATCCGCAACTGGTCAAGGCCGCCGACTGGATGCTGGGCGAGCAGATCGTACGGCCCGGCGACTGGTCCGTGCGCCGGCCCCAACTGCCGCCGGGCGGCTGGGCGTTCGAGTTCCACAACGACAACTATCCCGACATCGACGACACCGCCGAGGTGGTCCTCGCGCTGCGCCGGGTCAAGCACCACGACCCCGAACGGCTGGACAACGCCATCGGGCGCGGCGTGCGCTGGAACCTCGGCATGCAGTCGAGGAACGGCGCCTGGGGCGCCTTCGACGTCGACAACACCAGCCCGTTCCCCAACCGGCTGCCGTTCTGCGACTTCGGCGAGGTCATCGACCCGCCGTCGGCCGACGTCACCGCGCACGTCGTGGAGATGCTCGCCGTGGAAGGGCTCGCCCACGACCCGCGCACCCGGCGCGCCGTCCAGTGGCTGCTCGCCGAGCAGGAGCCCGACGGCTCCTGGTTCGGACGCTGGGGCGTGAACTACCTGTACGGCACCGGCTCCGTGGTGCCCGCCCTGACCGCCGCCGGCCTGCCCGGCTCGCACCCGGCGATCCGCCGGGCCGTCGCCTGGCTGGAGTCGGTGCAGAACGACGACGGCGGCTGGGGCGAGGACCTGCGCTCCTACCGCCACGCCCGGGAATGGGCCGGCCGCGGGACCTCCACCGCCTCGCAGACCGCGTGGGCGCTGATGGCGCTGCTGGCGGCGGGGGAGAGGGAGTCCAGGGCCGTCGAGCGCGGCGTCGAGTGGCTGGCGGCCACCCAGCGCGAGGACGGCTCCTGGGACGAGCCGTACTTCACCGGCACCGGCTTCCCCTGGGACTTCTCCATCAACTACCACCTCTACCGGCAGGTCTTCCCGCTCACCGCGCTCGGCCGGTACGTCCACGGGGAGCCCTTCGCCGCACGGCCCGCCGCGGCGAGCGCCCGCGCCGAGCCGACGGCCGCGGGCGTGGACCTGCCGCTCGCCGAGGCGAAGGGCAGCTGATGGGCGGCCGGCCCGCGCCCGCCGCGCTGCTGATCGCTTGCGCCCTCGGCATCGAGCGGTTCGCCCTGCGCGGCCGGGAACGCGGCGCCCCGGCCGGGCCGGTCAGAGTGCTGCGCACGGGCATGGGACCGGCCGCGGCCGGGCGCGCCGTCACGCGGGCGCTGGCCGGGCCGGCCCTGCGTGACGCGGCCGTGCTGGCCACGGGCTTCTGCGCGGGACTCGCCCCGGGGATGCACCCCGGCGACCTGGTCGTCGCCGAGGAGACCCGGGACGCGCGCGGCAGCGTCCGCTGCGCCGGCACCGACCTGCTGGTGAAGGAGCTGGTGCGCGCGGTGCCCGGACGCACCGTGCACACCGGGCCGCTCACCGGCTCCGATCACGTCGTCCGCGGTCACGAACGGTCGGATCTGCTCGCGACCGGCGCGATCGCGGTCGACATGGAGTCGGCGGCCACACTCCTGAGCGCGGTCCGCGCGGGCGAGCGGCCGGTTGCGGCCGTACGGGTGGTCGTGGACGCCCCGGAACACGAACTCGTCCGGATCGGCACCCTGCGCGGTGGAATATCGGCTTTCCGTGTCCTTCGTTCCGTACTCCCGGCCTTTCATGAATGGCACCGTTCCTTGCCGCTCCCCAGGAGGTGAGCCAGATGGCCATGCCGCTGCGTCAGTCCGTCAAGGTCGCTACATACTTGGCCGAACAGAAGCTCCGCAGGCGGGACAAGTTCCCGCTGATCGTCGAGTTGGAACCGCTCTTCGCGTGCAACCTCAAGTGCGAGGGGTGCGGCAAGATCCAGCACCCGGCCGGGGTCCTCAAGCAGCGGATGCCGGTCGCCCAGGCCGTGGGCGCGGTGCTGGAGTCCGGGGCGCCGATGGTGTCCATCGCCGGCGGCGAACCGCTGATGCACCCTCAGATTGACGAGATCGTCCGCCAGTTGGTGGCCAAACGGAAGTACGTCTTCCTGTGCACCAACGCCCTGCTGCTGCGCAAGAAGATGGACGACTTCACCCCCTCGCCCTACTTCGCGTTCGCCGTGCACATCGACGGGCTGCGCGAGCGGCACGACGAGTCGGTGGCGAAGGAGGGCGTGTTCGACGAGGCCGTGGCGGCCATCAAGGAGGCCAAGCGGCGCGGCTTCCGGGTCACCACCAACTCGACCTTCTTCAACACCGACACCCCGGCGACCGTCGTCGAGGTGCTCAACTACCTCAACGACGACCTCCAGGTCGACGAGATGATGATCTCGCCCGCCTACGCCTACGAGAAGGCTCCCGACCAGGAGCACTTCCTCGGCGTGGAGCAGACCCGGGAACTGTTCAGGAAGGCCTTCGCGGGCGGCAACCGGCGCCGCTGGCGCCTCAACCACTCGCCGCTCTTCCTGGACTTCCTCGAAGGCAAGGTCGACTTCCCGTGCACCGCGTGGGCGATCCCGAACTACTCGCTCTTCGGCTGGCAGCGGCCCTGCTACCTGATGAGCGACGGCTACGTGCCGACGTACCGGGAGCTGATCGAGAAGACCGACTGGGACCGGTACGGGCGCGGCAAGGACCCGCGCTGCGCCAACTGCATGGCGCACTGCGGATACGAGCCCACCGCCGTCCTCGCCACCATGGGATCGCTGAGGGAGTCGCTGCGCGCGCTGCGCGAGACGGTCTCCGGGAACGGGGGATGAGGCCATGACCGCTGTCTCGCTCGGCCTGCCCGAGGTGCCGCCGCCGCCGGTCGCCGCGCGGCGCGCCTCGCGGCGGATCCAGGTCGGCCCGGTACCGGTCGGCGGCGGCGCGCCGGTGTCCGTGCAGTCGATGACGACGACCCGCACCTGCGACATCGGCGCGACGCTCCAGCAGATCGCCGAACTGACCGCCTCCGGCTGCGAGATCGTGCGGGTGGCCTGCCCGACGCAGGACGACGCGGACGCGCTGGCGACGATCGCCCGCAAGTCGCAGATCCCGGTGATCGCCGACATCCACTTCCAGCCGAAGTACGTCTTCGCGGCCATCGAGGCCGGCTGCGCCGCGGTCCGCGTGAACCCCGGCAACATCAAGAAGTTCGACGACCAGGTCAAGGAGATCGCCAAGGCGGCGGGCGACCACGGCACCCCGATCCGCATCGGCGTGAACGCCGGCTCCCTGGACCGCCGGCTGCTGCAGAAGTACGGCAGGGCCACGCCCGAGGCGCTGGTCGAGTCCGCGCTGTGGGAGGCGTCCCTCTTCGAGGAGCACGGCTTCCACGACATCAAGATCTCCGTCAAGCACAACGACCCGGTCGTGATGATCGAGGCGTACCGCCGGCTCGCCGAGCAGTGCGACTACCCGCTCCACCTCGGTGTGACCGAGGCCGGGCCGGCCTTCCAGGGCACCATCAAGTCGGCGGTCGCCTTCGGCGCGCTGCTCTCCCAGGGCATCGGCGACACGATCCGGGTGTCGCTGTCGGCCCCGCCGGTCGAGGAGGTCAAGGTCGGCATCCAGATCCTCCAGTCGCTGGGGCTCAGGCAGCGGCGGCTGGAGATCGTCTCCTGTCCGTCCTGCGGCCGCGCCCAGGTCGACGTGTACAAGCTTGCCGAGGAGGTCACCGCCGGGCTCGACGGCATGGAGGTGCCGCTCCGCGTCGCCGTCATGGGCTGCGTCGTCAACGGTCCCGGCGAGGCGCGGGAAGCGGACCTGGGCGTCGCCTCCGGCAACGGCAAGGGGCAGATCTTCGTCAAGGGCGAGGTCATCAAGACCGTGCCCGAGTCGAAGATCGTGGAGACGCTCATCGAGGAGGCGATGAAGATCGCCGCGCAGATGGAGAAGGACGGCGTCGCGTCGGGGGAGCCGGCCGTCACCGTGAGCTGAACACCGCGGAATCCGAAGGGGGCCCGAGCGTGACGATTCTGGAGAGCATCCGGCAACCACGAGACCTGAAGGCGCTGTCCGAGGCGGAACTCGGCGAACTGTCCCAGGAGATCAGGGAGTTCCTGGTGCACGCGGTGGCCAGGACCGGCGGCCACCTCGGACCCAACCTGGGGGTGGTGGAGCTCACCGTCGCCCTGCACCGGGTCTTCGAGTCGCCGGCCGACCGCATCCTGTGGGACACCGGCCACCAGAGCTATGTGCACAAGCTGCTGACCGGGCGTCAGGACTTCTCCAAGCTGCGCGGCAAGGGCGGCCTGTCCGGCTACCCCTCGCGCGAGGAGTCCGAGCACGACGTCATCGAGAACAGCCACGCCTCCACCGCGCTCGGCTGGGCCGACGGGCTCGCCAAGGCACGCCAGGTGCGGGGGGAGACGGGCCACGTCGTCGCGGTGATCGGCGACGGCGCGCTCACCGGGGGCATGGCCTGGGAGGCGCTGAACAACATCGCCGCCGCCAAGGACCGGCCGCTGATCGTCGTGGTCAACGACAACGAGCGCTCCTACGCCCCCACCATCGGCGGCCTCGCCAACCACCTCGCGGCCCTGCGCACCACCGACGGCTACGAACGGATGCTGGCCTGGGGCAAGGACGTACTCCAGCGCGTCCCCGTGGTCGGCTCCACCGTCTACGAGGCGCTGCACGGCGCGAAGAAGGGCTTCAAGGACGCCTTCGCCCCGCAGGGACTCTTCGAGGACCTGGGACTGAAGTACGTCGGCCCCATCGACGGCCACGACATCAAGGCCGTCGAGTCCGCGCTGCGCCGCGCCAAACGCTTCCACGGCCCGGTCCTCGTCCACTGCCTCACCGAGAAGGGCCGCGGCTACGAACCCGCCCTGGCCCACGAGGAGGACCACTTCCACACCGTCGGCGTGATGGACCCGCTCACCTGCGCGCCCCTCGCCCCGTCCGGCGGACCGTCGTGGACGTCCGTGTTCGGCGAGGAGATCGTCCGGATCGGCGAGGAACGCGAGGACGTGGTGGCCATCACCGCGGCCATGCTGCATCCGGTGGGCCTGGGCGCCTTCGCCGAGCGGTTCCCCGACCGGGTGTGGGACGTCGGCATCGCCGAGCAGCACGCGGCCGTCTCCGCCGCGGGCCTGGCGACCGGCGGACTGCACCCGGTCGTCGCCGTCTACGCCACCTTCCTCAACCGCGCCTTCGACCAGCTGCTGATGGACGTGGCACTGCACCGCTGCGGAGCGACCTTCGTCCTGGACCGGGCAGGTGTCACCGGCGTCGACGGGCCCTCGCACAACGGCATGTGGGACCTGTCCGTCCTCCAGGTCGTCCCCGGCCTGCGCATCGCCGCGCCCCGTGACGCCGACCAGCTGCGCGCCCAGCTGCGCGAGGCCGTGGCCGTCGACGACGCGCCCACCCTGATCAGGTTCCCGAAGGAGGCCGTGGGCCCCGCGATCCCGGCGCTGGAACGGATCGGCGGCACGGACGTGCTGCACCGGGCGGACACACCCGAGGTGCTCCTGGTGGCCGTCGGCGTGATGGCGCCGGTCTGCCTGCGGGCCGCCGAACTGCTCGAGGCGCGTGGCATCGGCTGCACCGTGGTCGACCCCCGCTGGGTCAAGCCCGTCGACCCGGTCCTGCCGCGTCTGGCCGCCGGACACCGGCTGGTGGCCGTCGTCGAGGACAACAGCCGTGCCGCCGGAGTCGGTTCGGCGGTGGCGCTGGCACTGGGCGACGCCGAGGTCGACGTGCCCGTACGCCGGTTCGGCATCCCGGAGCAGTTCCTCGCGCACGCCAAACGCGGCGAGGTGCTCGCCGACATCGGACTGACCCCGGTCGAGATCGCCGGACGGATCAGCGCGAGCCTCGCCCGCCGGGAGGAGCCCGCGCACCAGCCCCAGGACCCACAGGAGCGCCAGGCATGACCACTGCGGAGTCCGCCCCGAAGGCCTCGGGCACCGGGCAGTTCGACCTCGGCGCGCTGCTGGCCGCACGCGGAGCCGAGCGCTACGAGCTGCACACCAGGCACCTCAACCACCAGCTCCCGCGCATGCTGCACACCATCGGCTTCGACAAGGTGTACCAGCGCGCCGAGGGCGCCCACTTCTGGGACGCCGACGGCAACGACTACCTGGACATGCTCGCCGGGTTCGGCGTGATGGGCCTGGGCCGCCACCACCCGGTGGTCCGCAAGGCGCTGCACGACGTCCTGGACGCCTCGCTCGCCGACCTCACCCGCTTCGACTGCCCGCCGCTGCCCGGACTGCTGGCCGAGAAGCTGCTCGTCCACAGCCCGTACCTGGACCGGGTGTTCTTCGCCAACAGCGGCACCGAGGCGGTCGAGGGCGCGCTGAAGTTCGCCCGGTACGCGACCGGCCGACCGCGCGTGCTGTACTGCGAGCACGCCTTCCACGGCCTGACCACCGGCTCCCTGTCCGTCAACGGCGAGTCCGGCTTCCGGGACGGCTTCGCCCCGCTGCTGCCCGACACGGCCGTACCGCTCGGCGATCTCGACGCGCTGGAACGGGAGCTGCGCAGGGGCGACGTCGCCGCGCTGATCGTCGAGCCGATCCAGGGCAAGGGCGTGCACGAGGCGCCCCCCGGCTATCTGCGTGCCGCGCAGGAACTGCTGCACCGGCACAAGGCGCTGCTCATCGCCGACGAGGTGCAGACCGGCCTGGGCAGGACCGGCGACTTCTACGCCCACCAGTACGAGGCGGGGGTCGAACCGGACCTGGTGTGCGTGGCCAAGGCGCTCTCCGGCGGTTACGTTCCGGTGGGGGCCACGCTCGGCAAGGACTGGATCTTCCGGAAGGTGTACTCGTCCATGGACCGGGTGCTGGTCCACTCGGCCAGCTTCGGGGGCAACGCCCAGGCCATGGCGGCGGGCCTGGCCGTGCTCTCGGTCATGGAGAACGAGCAGGTCGTGGCGAACGTCCGGGCCACCGGCGAGTTGCTCAGGACCCGGCTGGCCGCGCTGACCGAGAGGTACGAGCTGCTCGCCGACGTCCGCGGCCGGGGCCTGATGATCGGCATCGAGTTCGGCCGGCCCCGGTCGCTGAAGCTGCGGAGCCGCTGGGCCGTGCTCCAGGCCGCCCGCAAGGGACTCTTCGCGCAGATGGTCGTCGTACCGCTGCTGCAGCGGCACCGCATCCTCACCCAGGTCTCCGGCGACCACCTGGAGGTGATCAAACTGATCCCGCCGCTGATCATCGGCGAGGAGGACGTCGACCGGTTCGTGGACGCCTTCACCGCGGTGATGGACGACGCGCACGACGGCGGGCTGATGTGGGAGTTCGGGAAGACACTGGTGAAGCAGGCGGTCGCCCACCGCTGAGCCGCGGCCGCGGGCCGCTGCCGGGAGGATCCGGCGGTGGTTCCGGTCGCCTCTTCCGAGCGCGGTTTGCCTCTGAGGCAAGAAAATTGCCAATGAGGCAAACCTCCTGCTGAATGGAGGCATGAGCTCCTCCGAGACCGAGCCGTCGGCCGAGCCGGCCGGCGCGCTCCCCGCGGTGGCGCCGCAACTGCGCGCCCTGCGGCGACGGGCCTCCCTGACACTCGAGGCCGCGGCCCGCGACGCGGGTCTGTCCCCCGCCCACCTCTCCCGGCTGGAGACCGGACAGCGTCAGCCCTCACTGCCGATGCTGCTCTCCCTCGCCCGCATCTACGGTACGACGGTCGCCGAACTGCTCGGTGAGACGGCCGCCGACCGCGACGCCGTGGTGCGCGCCGCCGACATGGAGCCCACCGCCGCGGGCGGCTGGACCTACTGGCAGGCCGGCGCCGCCGGGCGCGGCATGCAGGCCCTGCGGGTGCACGTGCCGCACGGCTCCCAGGGCGACATCGTGCGCGTCCACCCCGGCGAGGAGTGGCTCTACGTCCTCAAGGGCCGGCTGCGGCTCCGCCTCGGGGACACCCTGCACCGTCTCGGCCCGGGCGACAGCGCGCACTTCGACTCGCTGACCCCGCACCGCATCGCCGCCCAGGACCCCGACGGGGTCGAGCTGCTGTTCGTCCACACCCTGCTGCAGAGTCCCACGGCCGCGCTGTGCCTGGGTCCGACCCACGGAGATGCGTCATGACCGGCAAGGACATGGAAGAGAAGTTCCCCCGGGCCCTGTGGGTGCGGCTGTTCGTCTACATCGCGGTGGGGCACGTCTTCGCCGCCTTCGTCTACTTCCTGTTCGAGGTGGGCGCGAAGAAGTAGCCCGGCCCGCCTCAGTCGAGCAGGCGCTCGCGCAGCCGCTCCCGGACCTCCGGGGTGAGCCCCAGCGCCTGCTCCAGGTACGGCTCCACACCGCCCCAGGTCTCCTCGACGGTCTCGAAGGCGGCCGCCAGGTACTCCTCGCGCGCGTCGAACAGCGGGCTGAGCAGCTCCATGACCTCGGGGGAGTAGGCCGAGGCGGAGCTGCCGTTGCGGTGGACCTTGTACCGGCGGTGTTTGGCGTTGGACTTCAGGTAGTCGTCGAAGATCGCGTCCCGTTCGACACCCAGCGCCAGCAGCGTCACCGCCACCGACAGGCCCGCGCGGTCCTTGCCCGCCGCGCAGTGCATCAGCGCGGGGACGCTGTCCTCGGCGAGCGCGTGCAGCACCTGGGAGTGCTCGGCGGTGCGCGTCGTGATCGTCAGCCGGTAGGAGCTGATCATCCGATCGGCGGCCTTGCCGTCCGCGAGGATCGAGCGCAGCTGTTCCAGATCGCCGTCGCGGACCATCCTCCAGAACTCGGCGCCGTCCGCCGGGTCGCTGAGCGGCAGGTTGACGTTGCGCACGCCCGGCAGCTCGACGTCCGGCCCCTCCAGCTTCTGGTCGGCCGCGTTGCGGAAGTCGAAGACGGTGTGCAGCCCGAGCGAGGACAGGAAGGCGGCGTCCTCCTGCGTCGCGTGGGCGAGGTGACCGCTGCGGAACAGCACCCCGTACCGCACCCGTCGGCCGTCCACGGTCGGCAGTCCGCCCACGTCGCGGAAGTTCCGCACTCCGGTCAGCTCGGGTTCCGTCGACGGGATCTGCTGCGTCACGAACGGCTCCTCCCACTCGGCGCCGGCGGCGCGGCTCGCCGACGGGCACCACTCGACGATACGACATGACTGCCTGGGGCAATGAGTTGTCCACAGGCATTGCCCGCCCGCCCGCACGACCCCGATGATGTTGGGGTCCGATCGCATCTGTTCGATTGTGTGGGAGGTCCGGTGGCGCAGGTCTCGCAGGACGGTCGTACGTGGCTCCTCACGGGGCCGGCCAGCAGTTACGCGGTCCATGTGACGGACCGGGACGAGCTGGTGCACCTGCACTGGGGCCCGCGGATCGCGCTCGCCGACGCGGAGGCCCTCGCCCGCCGCCCGCTGCCGGACGACTGGCCCTTCGAGTCCCGTCTCGACGGGCGCGAGGAGTACCCGGTCGAGGGCGGCCCCCGCTTCACCCGGCCCGCCCTGTCCGTGCGCGCCGGCGCGCGACGGGGCACGGAGTGGGTTTTCGACGGCCACGAGGCGGACGACGGCACACTCCGCCTCCGCTTCCGCGACGGCGCGCTCACCGTGACCCTGCACTACCGGATGCGCGGGGACGTGATCGAGCGCTGGGTGACCCTGCACAACCGAGGGCCGGCGGTCGAGCTGCTGCGCGCCGACTCCGCCACCTGGACCCTGCCCGACCGGGAGCAGTGGCGGCTGAGCCAGCTGCACGGCCGCTGGGCCGCCGAGTCGCGGCTGACCCGCTCCCCGCTCACCTACGGCGAGAAGGTCATCGGCAGCCGCCGCGGCCACACCGGACACCAGCACCTGCCGTGGGTCGCGCTCGACACCGACGCGACCGAGGAACACGGCGAGGTGTACGGCTGCGCCCTCGGCTGGTCGGGTTCCTGGCGCATCTGCGTGGCCCAACTGCCGGACGCCCGCGTGCAGATCACCGGCGGCTCGGGACACGACGACTCCGGTCTGCTGATGCTGGACACGGACGAGACCCATGTCACGCCCGTCTTCGCGGGCCTGTGGAGCGACGGCGGCTTCGGTGGCGCCAGCCGTGCCTGGCACGCCTACCAGCGCACGTACGTCGTCCCGGGCGCGGACCGCGACCGGCCCGTGCTGTTCAACTCCTGGGAGGCCACGGGTTTCGACATCGCGCAGGAACAGCAGCGCGAGCTCGCCGAACGGGCCGCCGCGATGGGGGTCGAACTGTTCGTGGTCGACGACGGCTGGTTCGGTGCGCGCACCAGCGACCGGGCCGGGCTCGGCGACTGGACGCCCAACCCCGACCGCTTCCCCGGCGGCCTGAAGCCGCTCGCCGACCACGTGCACGCACTGGGCATGCAGTTCGGCATCTGGGTCGAGCCGGAGATGGTCAACCCGGACAGCGACCTGTACCGCGCCCACCCCGACTGGGTGCAGTTCCAGCCGGGCCGCCGGCGCACGGAGTTCCGCAACCAGCTCGTCCTCAACCTCGCGCGGGACGACGTGCGGGAGTACCTGTGGGAGCAGCTCCACGGGCTGCTGTCCGCCGCACCGGTCGACTACGTGAAGTGGGACTTCAACCGCTGCTTCACCGACGCGGGCTGGCCCGGCGACCTGTACCCGCAGCGGCTGTGGACCGACCACGTGCACGGCCTGTACGGCCTGCTGGACCGTCTGCGGGCGGCCCACCCGCACGTCGCCTTCGAGTCCTGCTCGGGCGGCGGCGGCCGGATCGACCTGGGCATCCTCTCCCGCACCGACCAGGTGTGGACCTCCGACAACACCGACCCGCTGGACCGGCTCGCCGTCCAGCACGGCTTCAGCCAGATCCACCCGGCCCGCGTCATGGCCGCGTGGGTCACCGACAGCCCGAACACGATGCTCAACGGGCGGGTCAGCTCGCTGCGGTTCCGGTTCGTCAGCGCCATGGCCGGGGTCCTCGGCGTCGGCGGCGACCTGACGCGGTGGACCGGGGAGGAGCTGGCCGAGGCGCGGGAGTGGGTGGCGCTCTACAAGGAGATCCGGCCCGTGGTGCAGCGCGGCGACCTGTACCGGCTGCGTCCGCCGGATGGCGGGCTGAGCGCGGTGCAGTACGTCCTCGGCGACGAGACGGTCGTCCTCGCCTGCCTCCAGGCGCAGCACCACGGGGAGCCGGTGCCCGCGCTGCGGCTGCGCGGCCTCGACCCGACCGCATCGTACGAATGCCGCGAATCGGGCGAAGTGCATCGCGGTGCCGTGCTGCTGCACCACGGACTGCCCACCGGCCTGCGAGGTGACCTGGATGCGGCGGTCTTCCGGCTGCGGCGCCTGCGATCGGACGATAAGGCCGTTCTGTCCGATTAGGCGTCTTCGGTATAACGTGCCCTAAAAGAAAGGGAGATGAGGAAGGGGTGCGTGAGCATCGTCATATCCGTGACAATGCGTCGCCGTCATGCTCACGTAATTCCCGGTCGGGACAAGGGAATTCGCGGCGGCGTCGGCATGCGGATCGACGCTCGGTGACCCCTTTTCGGTCCGTGGATCACGGAAAAGCGCGTTCGCCGTGAAGCTCGCGCTTGTCCCCGCGCGTCCGGGTCGCTTACGTTCGCCACCGATCCGGACGGACGCCTAATCCTGCCGCCGCCCGGAGCCCGCACACACTGACCCGTGTACGGCAGGAGCGGGGGACCCACAGGTACGACTGCCTGTTCCGGTCTCCGGAACGGCTTGGGGTTAAGCCGCGCGAAAGCGCGGCCGGGCATCTCCAGTCCGAACCCGACAGCTCACCTCGCAGGCGCCGGAGAGGAAACAGTCATGCCCGCGAAGGGTAAGCACCGCCGTACCAAGGCCCAGCGTTTCACCCGCTCCATCGCCGTCGCCGGAACCGGTGGCGCCGCTCTCGCCCTGCCGTTCCTCGGCGCCACCGGCGCGCACGCCGCCACGCCGCAGTCGGCTCCCGAAAAGGCCGTCCAGTCCCTTTCCGCGGCCGGCCAGAAGGCCACCACCGACAAGAGCGACGCCGCCCGCACGTACACCGTGAAGGCCGGCGACTACCTCGCGAAGATCGCCGAGACCGAGGACGTCGACGGCGGCTGGAAGCAGCTCTACGCGGACAACCGCGAGGCCGTCGGTGACGACCCCTCGCTCATCCACCCCGGTCTGAAGCTCTCCATCGACGGCAAGGCCGCCCCGAGCGCGCCGAAGAAGTCCGCCGCCGAGCCGAAGGCCGAGAAGCCCGCCGAGAAGCCGGTGGAGAAGACCTCCGAGCAGTCCACCGAGCAGTCCGCGGAGCAGTCCTCCTCCGACGACTCCGCGCAGACCGGCACCGCCCCCACCTCCGGCTACAGCTCCCCGGTGCCCGGCGGCGGCGTCGGCACCGGCTACAAGGTGGCCGGCAGCATGTGGTCCAGCGGCTACCACACCGGTGTCGACTTCAGCGTCCCGACCGGCACCTCCCTGAAGGCCGTCGGCTCCGGCACGGTCGTCTCCGCGGGCTGGGCCGGCGCGTACGGCAACCAGGTCGTCATCGAGCTCGCCGACGGCCACTACGCCCAGTACGCCCACCTGTCCTCGCTGTCCGTCTCGGCCGGCCAGACCGTGACCGGCGGCCAGCAGGTCGGCCTCTCCGGCTCGACCGGCAACTCGACCGGCCCGCACCTGCACTTCGAGATCCGCACCACGCCGGACTACGGCTCGGACGTGGACCCGGTCTCCTACCTCCGCTCCAAGGGCGTCAGCCTCTGACGCTCCAGGCGACCCGGCGACACACCGCCGAAGGCCGGACCCGTACCCGCGGGTCCGGCCTTCGCCGTATTCCGGAATTGGCCAACATTTTGAGAGTGTCTTATCTCACCGCACGTCAACCCCTGCCTACGGTCGCGTAGGTCACATTCGAGGGTGAATCATGCATGGCTGTGGCAGACGATTCGAAGAGTGACAGCAGAACAGTGATCGGGTCGTACGTGGCGGTGGGGGACAGCTTCACCGAGGGCGTCGGCGACCCCGGCCCCGACGGGGCGTTCGTCGGCTGGGCCGACCGGCTCGCCGTGCTTCTCGCCGACCTCCGGCCCGAAGGCGACTTCCAGTACACCAATCTCGCGGTGCGCGGCAGGCTGCTGGACCAGATCGTGGCGGAGCAACTGCCCAGGGCCGTCGAACTCGCCCCCGACCTGGTCTCGTTCTGCGCGGGCGGCAACGACATCCTGCGCCCCGGCAGCGACCCGGACGAGGTGGCCGAGCGCTTCGAGCGGGCGGTCGCCGCGCTCACCGCCGTGTCCGGGACCGTCCTGGTGACCACCGGATTCGACACCCGGGGCGTGCCCCTGCTCAAGCATCTGCGCGGCAAGATCGCCACCTACAACGGACATGTGCGGGCCGTCGCCGACCGGTACGGCTGCCCGGTGCTCGACCTGTGGTCCCTGCGCAGCGTCCAGGACCGCAGGGCCTGGGACGCCGACCGGCTCCACCTGTCGCCCGAGGGACACACCCGGGTGGCGCTCCGCGCGGGCCTGGCGCTCGGCCTCGAGGTCCCCGCCGACCCCGAACAGCCCTGGCCGCCCCTGCCGCCGCGCGGCACGTTCGAGGTCCGCCGCGACGACGTCCACTGGGCCCGCCAGTACCTGGTGCCGTGGATCGGCCGCCGACTGCGCGGGGAGTCCTCGGGCGACCACGTGACCGCCAAGGGCACGCTGTCGCCGGACGACATCAAGGTCCGGATCGCGTCGGTGGCGTGAGCCCTCGCACGGTAGCGTGACGATCATGGGGGACTGGGGTGTGCGGCCGGCCACCGCGGCGGACGTCGAGCCGGTGGCCGACCTGCGTGCGGTGGTGCTGCGAGCGGATCTGGAACGGCTCGGTCGCTACGACGCGCGACGCGTACGGCAACGGCTGCGGGACGGGTTCGAGCCGGCCCACACCCGGGTCATCGAGGTGGCCGGAGCGTTCGCCGGCTGCGTGGCGCTCCGGCCGGCCGGTGACTGCCACTGGCTGGAGCACTTCTACCTGGCGCCGGAGCACCAGGGCGGCGGCATCGGCTCCGGCGTGCTGCGCGCACTGCTCCGCCGGTGCGACCGCGCCGGTGCCGTCGTACGGCTGAACGTCCTGCGCGGCAGCCCGGCCCGGCGGCTGTACGAGCGGCACGGCTTCACCGCCGAGACCGAGGACCCGGTGGACGTGTTCATGGTGCGCGAGCCGGCCCGCCCGTGACCCGCTCCGCACTGTCGGACCCGCCGCACATAATGGAATGCCTGACCCACTCCACTTGGAGGTACCGTGCCCGGACCCCGTCTCCAGAGCCCCGGACTCCGCGCGCTGCGGCCCGTGGCCTTCGGCGCGGACCCCAGTGGTGAGCGCATGGCGCGCATCCGCCGCTCCCCGCACTTCAAGAACGGCGTCTTCCAGAACCCCGGAGGCGACGCGCGGATCCGGCCCTCGGGCTCGACGCGGGACCTGGCGAAGATCTACCTCGACAAGGACAGCCGCTCCCGCCGCGCCCCCAAGGGCGCCGTCCCGGTGTACCCCACCACCCTCGCCGACATCTCCCGCCCGCCCGCCGACGGGCTGCGCCTGACCTGGATGGGCCACTCCAGCGTGCTCGCCGAGATCGACGGCCACCGGGTCCTGTTCGACCCGGTGTGGGGCGAGCGCTGCTCGCCGTTCCCGTTCGCCGGGCCCCGGCGCCTGCACCCCGCGCCGCTGCCGCTGGCCGCCCTCGGACCGGTCGACGTCGTCGTGATCTCCCACGACCACTACGACCACCTGGACCTGCCCACGATCAAGGCGCTGGCCGGCACCGACACCCTGTTCGCCGTCCCGCTGGGCGTGGGCGCACACCTGGAGCACTGGGGCGTGTCAGCCGGCCGGCTGCGCGAGCTGGACTGGCACGAGACGACCAAGGTCGGCGGTCTCACCCTGACCGCCACCCCGGCCCGCCACTTCTGCGGACGGGGCCTGCGCAACACCCAGCACACCCTCTGGGCCTCCTGGGTGGTCGCCGGTGACGAGCACCGGATCTACCACAGCGGCGACACCGGCTACTTCGACGGCTTCCGGGACATCGGCGCCGACCACGGCCCGTTCGACGCCACGATGATCCAGGTCGGCGCGTACTCGGACTTCTGGCCCGACATCCACATGACGCCGGAGGAGGGCGTCCGGGCCCACCTCGATCTGCAGGGCGGTGACCCGGCGGCCGGTGTGCTGCTGCCCATCCACTGGGGAACGTTCAACCTGGCGCCGCACGCGTGGGCGGAGCCGGGGGAGTGGATGAAGGACGCGGCCGAGGAGGCCGGCCAGGCGGTGGCGTTCCCGCGGCCGGGCGAGCCGTTCGAGCCCGCCGGGAAGCTGCCGGTGGAGGCGTGGTGGCGGGCCGTGTCCGGTCCGATCGCGCACCCGTGGCGGCGTCCCCGGGGTGCTGAGGGTGCAGTCGAGGCGAGCAGGGCCGATCTTGACCTCGCGGGCGAGCGGTGACGTCGGTCCTGTGGGCGTCCGCACGCCCGCATGCTTGAGGACCACGCGGCGGACGGCGAGCAGACGGCCGGCTTCGCGCCGGCCGACGAGACGCTCGGCCGGGGCACGGAGCGGAATCCCCGGAACGGCGCCGCTGAGGCCGTGCGCTTCCCGCGGCGGGGCGGACAGCGACGGAAGCCCGACGGTTGCGGAGCCCGGGGAGGCCGCCGAAACGGCCGCCTTGGACGGCTCTCCCCGGATGCCACTGCCCGTCGCGGTCCGGCGCCCTCGGCCGGGTCAACCCCTGACGCTGTCGAGTACCACCCGGGCGACTTGTTCGGGGTCGTCGGACATCGGTGAGTGCCCTCAGCCCTTGAGCGAGACGTGCCGCGCGCCGGGAAGCAGTCGTGCTGCCCTGAGTGCCTGGTGGGGTGGGGTCATCAGGTCCCGTGTGCCCCACCCGACCGTGACCGGGACGGGAACCTCAGGGGCGAAGGCCCGCAGCCGGTAGGCGCGCACCGCGCGCTGCGTCGGCTCGAAGCCGGGAGAGCGGGCCAGATTGCGCAGCGCGCCGGCGGCCGCTGCCTTCGGGATCCGCCAGGGCCGGGCGGCGAGCTGCCAGAAGGCCACGGTGCGCCCGATCGGGTGTCCGGCGATCCAGTCGGGGCGTTCGGCGCAGGCCCGTGCCATCGTGTGGGCGACGCGGAGCGAAACGAGAGCGTAGGCGGCCTCGGGGCGGGTCCACAGCCCGATGGGGGACAGTGTGACGGCGCTGCCGACCGCGCCGCTGCGGGTCAGTTCCAGGGCGACGGCTCCGCCGAGGGAGTTTCCCGCGACGGGCGGGCGGTTGAGGCCGGCACCGGGGAGCCATTCGGCGACGGCGGTGGCCAGCGCCTCGACGGTGGGCGTGGTCCCTTCGGGGAGGGAGGGACTGTCGCCGAAGCCAGGGAGGTCGACGGCCACCACCTCGTGCTCGCGGGCGAGGCGCTCCAGGACGGGTGCCCAGCCGTCCCGGTCGAGTTGGAGGACGACCACCAGGGGCGGCCCGCTGCCGAGCCGCCGTGACGCCAGTTCCAAGTCCGGCATATCCGCATCGTAGAGGGACGGTCCAGGACACGCACCCGTGCACGGAACCACGCGCAGGTGTGTTCACGCACGTCCTCGGCGCGGTCCAGGAGCCGTGACCAGGACCCCGCATGATCCGGAACGTGACCGTGGGACCGAGTGGTGTCCGTCCGCACGGTTCGACAGGTGGCCGGGAAGCATCGCGCCTAGGCTTGACATCCGGACAACGCCGTCTCGGGGATGCGGGATGGAGGCGCAATGCTTCGGACACCGGTGTGCGGAGTATTGGGCATCGAGGTGCCGATCGTGCAAGGGCCGCTCGGAGGGCCCTGGCAGCAGGGCATGCGGCTTGCCGCGGCCGTCAGCAACGCTGGGGCGCTGGGCAGTGTCCCCACCACCCTGCGCACGCCGGCGCAGGTCCGCGACGACGTGCGTCGACTGCGCGATCTCACCGACCGGCCGTTCGCGCTGAACATGACCCGGCGGCCGTTCGACCCCGAACTCTTCGACGCGGTGATCGCCGAGGCGCCAAAGGTGTTCTCCTTCGCGCTCGGCGCGCCGGACGATCTGGTGACCCGCGTCCACGACGCCGGCGCGGTCTTCCTGCAGCAGGTGACGACCGTTGAGCAGGCGGTGCGCGCGGCCGAGGCAGGCGTCGACGTGATCAGCGCGCAGGGCACGGAATCCGGCGGGTTCTGCGGCGATGTCAGCACGATGGCGCTGGTGCCGCAGGTCGTCGACGCCGTCCGTCCGCTGCCGGTACTCGCCTCCGGCGGCGTCGCCGACGGACGGGGCATCGCCGCGGCACTGACCCTGGGGGCGCAGGGCGTGAACATCGGCACCCGATTCCTGGCCTCGGTCGAATGCGGGGTCAGCGACGACTGGAAGGCCGCCATCGTCTCCGCCGCCAGCGAGGACACCGTCAAAGTGGCGTTCGTCGAGCACATCCTGCCCCCGCCCACCGAGGGTGGGTACAGCACCGTCCCCCGGTCGCTGCGCACCCGGTTCGTCGAGGAGGGTAACGCCGACGCCGAAGCGGCCGCCGCCCGGGCCGAAGCGTTGCGCACCGCAGTGATGACGTCGATGCGCGACGGCACGGCGCACGAACTGATCCCGTTGACGGGCCAGACCGTCGGCCTCGTCCACGACGTCGCCCCGGCCGCCGAACTCGTCCACCGGTTGATCACCGAGGCGGAGGCGACGCTGCGCGCTCTGGCCGACCTTGCGTCGGCGACGAACGGCGCCGATGAAACCGGGTAGGAACGGTCGGCACCGGCGTCCCGCAGCGGGATGCCGACCCGAGCCCCGCTGTCGCAAAACGCGACGTCACGACGTCACGGGCACCGCCGGACAGCTCGGCCGGTCCTGCGCCGCGTGCGGGCCGTGAGCGCGACGGAGCCGTCCGCCGCCCGGGGGACTTCCGCGCTCAGTGCGTCTCGAACCCGCCCCCGGCCGGCCGGGGAGAGCGGCGAGGTGACCCGGCGCGGACCCTCGGCCGCCGCCGGGCCGCTGACGACCGCGCCCCGCGCCTCCTCGGGCACGGGCACGCCACCGCGTCGGCGAGGAAGAAGTGCGCGGGCGAGGAGGCGGACGCCCGTGCCGACCACGCTGACGTGGGGCGGCGGATGCCGTCGGGGCGAGGCCTGCCGGCTGATCGGCGCAGTGCGTCCGAGGGCTACCGCGTGGTGCACACCCAGGTGATCCACCGGCCGCCGCCGGCGCGGGCCACGGCGTTCCGTGTGGCCTCGCCCTCGGTGGCGCCGCTGCCGCCGTGGTAACTGCCGGTGCCCGGGTTGTAGGCGACGGCGCCGCAGCTGTTGACGAAACTCGCCAGGACCTTGCAGTCGCTGCGGTTGCAGCTGTTCAGCGCTGCCGCCCTCGCCTCGGCCCGCGAGTCGTAGTCCCACGCTCTGCCGTAACCCCCGGACCGGTTCACCGCTATCGCCCCGTAGTTCTTCGGAGGCGGAGGCGGAGGCGGTGGTGGAGGAGGCGGCGGCGGGGGCTCGGGCGGCGGTTCCGGCGCCTCGGTCGGGCGCGGGTCGGGCGGGTCGGGTTCCTCCTCCGGCGGCTCGTAGTCCGGCGGGTCGGGTTCGCTCTCCGGCGGGTCGTAGTCCGGCGGGTCCGCGTAAGAAGGAGCGGTGGGACTGGCGCCCACGGAGGTGCTGGAGCCCGAACCGGCGTCGTCCTGCGCGGCCTCCAGGGCGAACAGGCCCACCAGTCCCAGGACGACCGCGGCGGCCACACCGGCGCCCTTGTTCGTGACCGGACGGGGAGCGGGAGGTGTTCCGGTGGCGCCGGGCGGTGGCGGGGCGCCGGTGCGGGTCCGCCGGCGCCCCGCGTGGCCCGCGGCGGGTCTGGTGGACGCCTTCCTGCTCGCGGTGTTGAGCTGTGCGGCCCACTGC
Organism: Streptomyces calvus; assembly: GCF_006782915.1. GTDB lineage: Bacteria > Actinomycetota > Actinomycetes > Streptomycetales > Streptomycetaceae > Streptomyces > Streptomyces calvus. Next base: position 8,945 of record NZ_VCNP01000009.1, on the reverse strand, counting down.
GCCGGTGTCGGTCTGGCGGCCGGGTCCCGGCCGAGGCCCGCGCGGGCCAGTCGGCCCAGCTCCGGGCTGAGCGAGGCCAGAACGGCGGGGTCGGTGGTGGTCTGGTCACGCGCGAGCAGCCGTACCGCGAGCAGTGCGAACTTGTACGCGTCGCCTGCGCGGGTCGCCTTCTGCTCGCCCGCGGGGAGTTCCCAGTCGGGCGTCTCCGCCTGGGGAAGCGCGGTGGCGCCGCGCAGCCGCACGGCGTCGCAGTCGATGAGGAAACAGCCGGGGCGCGGATCGGTGGTGAAGAGGAGGTTCTTGGGAGACAGATCGCCGACGGCGACGTCCATGCCGTGGAGCCGGTCGAGGGTGCCGGCGAGGTCCGACAGGAGCAGCAGCCTGTCCCGTTCGCTGATGACCAGTCCGATGCCGGCGACGTAGGCGTCGTCGTTGAGCAGGTACTCCACGTTCGCCGGACGCCGCGTCGTCCCGGTGTTCCCCTGCAGGCCGCGCAGTTCGAACATGAAGCGTTCGGGTACGGCCCGCATCAGGAACCCGCAGGTGATGCCCTGCCGACGGACCACGGCGGCGGGCCAGGCCGCTCGCTCGCACAGCCACCGTCCCTGCGCGGCGGTGAGCCCGAGCGGCAGTGCCACCAGCTGTTCCAGTACGGGCACGTCCAGTTGGGGGAGCACGGTCGGCGCGTACTCCTTGTAGACGGCGTCCCAGCCGCCGCCCTGTGAGGTGCTGACCCTCCGGTTGGTCACCTGGTGGACGGTGCCCTGCCCGCCCTGCCCGAGCCGACGGCCCAGCACGAGCGTCCTGTGGTCGACGACGGGTGGCCGGCCGGTGGTCACGGTGCCGCCGCCCCGCTGCGGGGCCAGAGCGCCAGGAGCGTCCGGTCGTCGTCGAAGGTCTCCTTGGAGAAGTCCAGGAGGTGCGCGAGCCACGGCGGCGACGGCGGCTCGGCCGCGCCGAGGTTCCGGGCGAACAGCGCGCCGACCGGTCCGTCGCCGTCACCGAGCGGGTCGCCGAAGCCGTCGGTGCCGATCAGCACGGCCTGACCGGGCACCGGGCGGACCCCCGCGTACGGCAGCGGGTCCGGCACCTCGGGGAGCGGATGCACCTCGTTCGACACCACGGTGCTGTCCGAGCCGGTCTTCGTCTCGAACAGCGCCCGGTACGTGCCGCCCGCGAGGTCGAGCAACCATGCCCCGGAGTCGCCGATCCGGCCGATGTCCACCGCGCATCCCGTGGAGTCGGGGTACGCCACACCGAAGACGAGCGTCGTTGCGTACCGGTCCGCCACCTCGCCCGGTCCGGGCTCCCGACCGCCCGTGTCCCGCCGGGCCAGCTCACACAGCCGTGCGGCGGCGTGCTGGGCGACCTCGCGCAGGTCGAGCGGGCCGGGCTGCCGGGACAGCAGGCTCAGCATGCGCCGTACGGCCGCCCGGCAGGCCTCGGCGGCGCCCAGTTCCGCGTGCGAGGCGCTGGACACCCCGTCGGCGACGGCGAACACCGTGCTGCCGGTGGGTTCGTGCACGGCGGCCCGTGCGGCGTCCTGGCGGGGCTGACGGTAGTAGCGGTGCTTGGCGCCCCGGACGGAGGCGAAACGCACGGTGAGCTGCGGAGTCGACCAGCCGTCGCACTCGGTGTCGGGACAGTCGTACGCGAACGGCCCGACCGGCGGTCTCGCCTCGAACTCGGGGCCGGGCTCGCCCACGGTGAGGCGCTGCCACGGCGGGGCCGCCGGGACGATGGGCGGAACGGTGGGCCGGGCGGGGATGCCGGGACCGGGGCCGGCAGGGGCGAAACCGCCGGACGGGAAGCCGCCGAGGCCGTCACCCGGGCCCGCGCCGGGAACGTGACGGCCGGGGAGCGGCATCAGCCGACCTCGTCGATCGCCATGGTGAACTGGTCCGGACGGTTCACCACCAGCTGCGGGTCGCCCGCGTTCAGCGAACGGCCCGAGGCGACCAGGCTGGCGGTGAGCGCGTGGAAGAACTCGGCGACGGCCTGTCCGATGTCCGTGCCGGACTTGGCGACGAACGCGAACTCCTTGCGCGTCGCCACCTCGACCATGGTGGAGGCATCCGCGTCGCCGATGCCGCACGCCACGATGTTCGGGGCGGTGGGTGTCTGCGCCTTGTCGGTGAGCGTGCCGTGCGGACGGCGCCAGGCACCGCCGTCGGTGGGCTGCCCGTCGCTGAGGAAGAAGACCACCGGACGGTGCACCTTGTAGCCCTCGGCGCGCAACCGCCGTACGTCGTGGGGGATGCGCTGCAGCAGGTCGTCGAAGACCGCCCGGTAGTCGGTCAGGCCGCGGATCCCCACCTCGGGCAGTCTCGTCGCGGAACGCATGTCGGCCATTTCCATGCGCACGCGTACGTCGTCGGAGAATCCCAGCACGGTCAGCCGCAGCTTCGCGGAGACCATCGGCTCCGCCCGCAGCCCCTCGCAGAGCGAGACCAGTCCGCCGGACAGGTCCTCCTGGTACGGAGCCATCGACCCCGACTCGTCGGCCAGTACGTACGCAGGCAGCAGTACACCCCGTGGTTCCGCCATGCGGATTCGCCCCCGTTTCGCATTCGGTCACGTTCGTACCCCTGTATGTCACCGTACGTGGACATGATTCATGCGAAGTGTCTGACTTCTTCGCACAATCTCCATCACGCGCCGGTGTGGGTGTGTGCGGCCCAAGCGGTGGGCGTCACGGGGTACTTGGCCCGCAGGGCGCGTACGGCGTGATGCAGGGCCGTGGCCGTGTGCGTGAGGTCGGGCGCACTCCGGCCGCCCCGGGTGAGACGGCCGTAGAAGTCGGCGGCGAGGTGCAGGGCGGGCCGGTCGCCCACGGGCCACAGCGTGCCCACGACGTGCGGGTACCCGGCGAGCTGGAACGCGCCCGTGAGGTGCAGCGCCTCGTCGGTGAGCCGGGTCAGCGTGGTGGAGCAGGCGGACAGGTAGGCGAGCCCGCCGTTCAGGCGCAGGGCGGAGACGTCGGAGACGGTCAGCGGGTCCCGCTGGTGGTCGTGGAGCAGCAACTTCCCCTGCCAGGGGTCGATCCGGGCGGGCTTGTGGTGGCAGGCGAAGTGCACGACCGGGTGGTCCGGGAGCGCGGCGAGCACGGCGGCGCGGGTCGGGTCGGCCAGCACAGTGGCCTCGGGAATCAGCTCGGCGAGCAGTTCGGCCTCGGTCGCGGCGCCGGGAAGGACGCCGACACCCGGAGCGTCGGGGACGGTGACGACGGCGGTGCGGACATCGGGCCGGTTGCGGTGGCGAGCGGCACGGCCGGCGGCAGGAGCGCTGTCGTCGTGACCGGCGGCGCGGGCGGGAGCCGGGGCACCGTCCGCGTGGTGGGCCGCGCGGGCGCGGGCCAGGCCGCGGACGGTGGCGGTGTAGGAGGAGACGACCCGGTCCAGCACGGTCCGCGGAGCCTGCCGGTGCGGTGAGCCGTCGGTCGCGAGGAGGTCGCGGTGGTGTCCGGCGGCGTGCAGCGGCAGGTGGGCCAGGTTGCCGACGGGGCACCACCACAGCCGTGGCCAGGGTTCGCCGGGGGCCGGTGGCGCGGTGTGTCCCAGGGCGGTGAGCACCGGTTCGGCGACGGTGTCCCAGAGCCAGGCGAGGACATCCAGCACCTCGGACTGGGCGGCGCGGCGCCCCGTGGGATCCAGGGACGGGTCGACGGACCGGTCGACGGCGGTACCCAGTGCCTTGACCCGCCGTACGACCTCGGATTCGCGCAGATCGTGCAGGGGCACCACCGACACCGGGTCATCGGGGTCTCCGGTCAGCACCAGCGCGTCGCACCGCATCGGCGTGGCGTAGACGTAGACCACCGGGCCCTCGGCGGCCGTCGTCGTGAGGACGGCGGCCCGCGGGGGCATGAGGAAACCCGCGAAGCCGTCCAGCGCACGGATCCGGTGCAGCAGGGCCTGCCACGCCGTCTGTGTCTCCAGCCGGATGACGGCCCGGGATTCGGGCGTCACCGGTGAGTCCTCGGCCGCGAGGGCGGGCCGGTCGAGAGCCTCGATCCGCTTCCTCACGTTCACGAACGCCGTGGCCAGTTCGGGGGCGGCCGCCCGGAGCCGGTCGAGGTCGGCGCCGACGGCGGCGACGGACTCGGCGGTCAGCACGCCTCGGGACTGCTCCAGCAGTTCCACGGCCTGCCCGGGGCGCCCGGCCGACATGGCGGCCCCGGCCACCACCGGCGCCATCGCACCGAGACCGCCGAGCACCTGTCCCCGGTCGCCGGCGTCCAGGGCGCCCCGGCCGAGTTGCGGCAGCAGGGTGACGATCGTCTCCGCCGAGGCCAGCGCCTCAACGGAGTCGGACAGTGCGGCCAGCAGACGGTGGGCGAGGATCCGCAGTTCCGGCTCGGCGGACTCGTCCGCACCCACCGTGCGCGCGGCGGCGAGCGCCTCCTCGAGCAGGCCGTACTCGCCGGTCCGGTCGTACAGCAGATAGAGCGCGGCGGCGTGCTGGTTGAGGGCGCCGGAGGGGGCCGGCTGGCCCGGGCCGACGCGCTCGACGATCTCACGGGTGTGGGTGACGGCCTCGCGGAGCGGGGCGTCGTCGTCGTTCCGCAGGGCGGTGAGCAGGAGCACCCTGACCAGCAGGCTCAGGCCCAGGAGGGACGGCAACTCGTCGTCACCGGAGGCGGCGACGGCATCCCGGCAGGCCGCGGTCGTCTCCTCCGACAGGGCGGGATCGTCGTCCCAGACGGCCCGCGTCACCAGCGCCTCGGCGAGCTTGTGCAGCAGCCGGACGCGGTACGGGTGGTCCCGGGGCAGCGTGGCCAGTCCCTCGCGGCAGCGCTCGACCGCCTCCGCGATGTCCTCCTCCTTCCCGGTACGGGCGTAGGACATCTGCAGTGCGGCGCAGAGGTTGCCCAGGTACATCGCCCGGTGCGGGTGGCGTCGGGGAGCCGCGGCGCACGCCTCCCGGCCGGCCGCGACCGCCGCCTGCACGGGTGCGGAGTCGGCCGTCTGCCAGGCCAGGGTCTGCAGGACGAGTCCGAGGCTGTTCAGGTGCAGGGCGCGGTGCGGATGACGGGCGGGCGTACCGGCGACGGCGGCGCGCGCGGTGCGGACGGCGTCACGCAGCACCACGGAGGGATCGTCGGCGTAGGGGTGCAGGCCGAACAGGGCCTGTGCGAGGTTGTTCAGTGCCGTGGCCCGCTCCGGGTGGGTGCCCGAAAGGCCCTCCAGTGCCTTCCGCAGGACGGTGACGGCTTCCTCGGCAGCTTCATGCGAGCCTGTGCCGTGCGCCAGCGAAGCAAGTGCCATGCCCAGGTTCATCAGCCACTTGTACGTGGTGGAGCTGTCGGCGGACTCGGCGACGGCCAGCCGGTGGAAGCCGACGGCCTCCTCCGCGAGGGCCGTCCGTCCGGTGTGCTCGTACGCCCGGACCAGGATCGTTCCCAGATGCGACAGGGCCGGGGGCCGGTTCCGGTGCCCTTCGGGCAGCGCCGCGACGGCCCGACGTCCGAGAGCGACGGCTTCCCACAGGACGTCGTCCCCGCCGACGGCGTCGTGCAGGCGGAACAGGGTGAACACCAGGTTGCCCATACGGCCGGCGTGTTCCGGGCCGCCCTGGGGTGCGGCGGCGACGGCGGCCCGGCCGACCTCGGCCGCCTCGGTCAAGGTCCCCACGTCGCCGGTGTATTGGAACAGGACGAGCAGGGCATGGCTCAGTCCGTTCAGGAAGTCCGCCCGGTCCGGGTCGGCGGCGACGGCCTCACGGGCGACGTCAACGGCCTGCGCCGCGGCGGCGGTCGCTTCGCTCGCGTCGGTCCCGTCGGGCACGGCCTCCGCCAGCGACCGCAGGCACCAGCCGAGCCGGTTCAGGCACTCGGCGCGGCGCGACGGGTCGGCGGCGGCCACTCCGGCCCGCGCGGCGGCGACCGCCTCCCGCAGCAGAGTCGCGTCCTGCTCCCGGACGGCCGACGCCGTGAGGCACCAGGCGAGGGTCCGTAAGGCATCGCAGCGCTGGGGATGCCCGTCGGGTGTCACGGCGACGGCCTGCCGCCCGACGGCGACGGCCTCATCGAGGTGCACGCTGTCGCCCGTGCGCTCGTACTGCGTGCCCAACGCGGTGGCGAACGCCAGGAGACGCGCGCTGCGGGCCGGGTCACGGGCGGGTGTCGCGGACACGGCGAGCCGGAACAGCGAGATCGCCTCGGCGCCCGCGGCGGCGTCGTCGTACAACTCGGCCCATCTGCCGCGCAGCAGGCCCAGATGCATGCGGTACCGCACCAGTTGGGGGTGGCCGGGACGGGTGGCGACGACGGCTCGGCGGCAGACGGTGACCGCTTCCTGCAGTGCCGCCGGGTCGCCGTCGCGGGTGAACAGGCGCAACAGTGCGAGTCCGAGGTTGCTCAGGAACATCGCGTGCTCGGGATGCGCGGTGACCTGTGCCGCCTCGCGGGCGACCGTGACGGCCTCGTCCAGGGCCGCCGGGTCTCCCTTCGTCTCGTAGGTCATCCGCAGACCGTGCCCGAGGTTGTTCAGCGCCATCGCCCGGTCGAGGGGGTCCGGCAACGGGCCCGCGACCGCGATACGGAAGAGATGGACGGCGCGGCGCAGCAGCGGGGGCGAGCTGTCCCGCTCGTGGGCGAGGGCCAGGAGGAGACCGAACTCCAAGGCCGACTCGGCGTCCGTGCCGTCGCGCTCGTCGCCCGCGTACACGGCGGCCAGCTCCACGGGCACCGCACGGGGGTCCACGGCGTGCACCGGGGCCAGGAAGCGCACCGCCTGCACGAGGTCCTCCGGGCCGTCCTCGTCGTCGGGCCGGAAGCGCAGCCAGTGGTACCAGCCGAGGACGGCGGCGGTGTCGAGGTCGAGGGCCGGCCCGACGACCGGGGCGAGGGCCGCGGCGGCTCTCGCGGCGTCAGGTGCACGCACCGCACGGTCGTCCCCCGTGTCACGAGCCCGTCCGACGCGGCGCCGGAGATCCGCGAGCAGTTCCTCCCGGTCGGGCATCGCATCCCCCTCTGTCCGCGTACCGCTGGGTGTGGGCTGTACCTTGACAATCCTCGTGCACAGGACGGAAGTTGACTGCCCGTCGGCACAATTCCGGAGGTGGTGGACCGTGAACGGCGTACGGGACCGGCTGGGCCTGCTGTGCGACCAGCTCACCCGGCACCGGGCGATGACGACGGAGATCGCCGCCGCCGGTGCGGGGCCGCAGTTGGAGGAACTCCTCGACCTCCTGTCCGCCGCCCCCGACACCTCCGCGGCGCGGTTGGGAGAACTGCTGGACGCCATCGAGGAAGCCTGCGCCCGTCATGGCCTGGCCCCCCTGGACGTACGCGGTCCGGTCGACGGCCGGCCCGGAAACGGACGGCTGCCTCCCGGGTTCGCGCTGACGACGGACGGTGCGGCGGCCAGCGGGGCAGGCACGGTGGACGCCTGGGTCTGCCCGTGGGGTCGCTGCGGCCGGGTGGTGTTCCCCGAGGAGGAGGCGGGCCCGCCCGCGTGCGCGGCGGGCGACGAGCCTCTGCACGCCTTTCCGCCGCGCTGATGTCCGCGCTGCTCACCGGGATCGGCACCCGGATCGCGGAACGCTGGTTGCAGACGGTCGTCCTGGCCGGCCTGCTGTGGATCGCGACGCTGGTCATCGCCGTTCGGCTCGGGCACGAGCATCCGTTCGACGTCGGCCGGCTGTCCACGTGGCTCGACGAGATCGCCCGGGACCGGGTCGGCCGGAGTGCCTCCGCCGTTCTGCTGGCCGTCGCCGCCGCCCTGCTGGCGGCAGGCGCCGCGGGCCTGACGGCCGGCGCGCTCGGCGGCGCGTTCCAACGGCTGTGGGGCGCCGCCGGTGCCGGGCCGCCGCTGTCCTGGATGGTGCGGTGGCGCCTGCGCGTCCGGCGGCGCCGCGTCGAGCGGGCCCGGCGCGCCATCGCACGGGCCGTCGCTCACCGGCGCCGGGGCGGGCGGCTGCTGCTCGCGTACGCCCGGCACACGGCCCGACGGCGGAAGCCGCACGAGCCCGAGCGCCCCACCCGGATCGGGGACGTCTTCCACGGCGTCGCGGTCCGGGTGCACCGCCGTTACGCGCTCGACCTGGAGCCGACCTGGCCACGGCTGTGGGCCCTGCTGCCCGAGACACTGCGCGCCGACGTCACCGCTGCCCGCCAGGCGTACGACGCCGCCGCGCGCCTGGCCGGCTGGGCGCTGCTGTACCTGGCGCTTGCGGTGCTGTGGTGGCCCGGTGCGCTGGCCGGAGCCGCCGTCCTCGCCACGGCCGTCGGCCGCGCCCGCGACGCCGCGAGCCTGCTGGCCACCCTCGTGGAGACGGCGGTCGACCTGCATCTGACGGACCTGGCGGAACGACTGGGAGTACGGGGCGGCGAGGACGTCTCGGCCAGCGAACTGGGCCGCGCGGTCGCGCACCACCTCGCTGGACCGGAACACCCTGCCGCGGGACGGTGATCCACGGTTCGCACGGCGCACGGCGCTCGGTGCAGCGTGAGCGGCCGGAGCCGCATCACTCCCCACGACGACTACGTTGAGTGATGTTCTGGCCGTGGCGATGGCAGGTCGCGACGGCCTCCACGCGTCCCCGCTCCTCACTAGGAACGCTCTCGGGTGCACGGGGTGCAGACGAGGGCGCCAGGAAGGCCGCGCGCCCGCCCCGACCGGCCTCTTCTCGGTTGACCACTTCTGACCAGCCGCGATCGCTCTCTGCTCGATCTCGATCCGCCGCTCGGGCGGGTTATCGGCCTGTCGTACGAAGCCTCCTACCAGAGCGGGATGCTCTCCGCACGAGTTTGTCAACTGCCCACCGCACGTGATGCGGTGGCGACTACGGTGAGTGTCGGACGGGTGACGCGGCGGCTCACGCCGCACGGCGTGATGCGCCATGGGCCGCGTCGACGAGGACGGGATCAGGGAGCGGGGACCGGCAGGTGCAGCCACAAGGCGGACGAGGGAGCGGACGGGGCACACCACCCCGGCGCCCGG
>NZ_VCNP01000008.1 GCF_006782915.1 Streptomyces calvus | reverse complement strand
CGGCCCCCCGCCGGCACCGTCGTGGCGGCCCGCGAACGGACCGGCGCCCCGGGCCCGGCGGACCTCCCGGCACGCCGCCCCGGCACCGGCGCACGGGCGGACCGGCGCGAAGGCGGACGGCACGGACGGCCCGCCGCGCGCAGCACCCAGCCCCTGCGTGAAAGACACATACGGCCCCAACTGCTGCGCCTCGCCGTGCTGCCCCCCGTCGCGGTCGCCCTCAGCGCCTGCGCGGCCGTGCTGTTCGCCGTCCGCTCCACCGGAGTGCGGCCCGGCCCCACTCTGTGGGCCGTGCTCGGCGGCGCCACGGCCGTGACGCTGGCCGGCATCGTCATCGCCGCCGTGGCCGCCGACCGCGCCGCCCGCTCCGTGCGCGACCGCATCGACGCGCTGCGCCGGAGCACCGCCCGGCGCGAGGGCGACCTGCGTGCCCTCGTCGAGACACTGCGCCGCGGTGACGCCCCGCCCGCACCCGGGCACAGCGGCCCGCCCGCCGCCGACGCCGACGACTTCGACCTGCTCGCCGCCGATCTCGCCCGCGCGCACGACAGTGCCGTCACCGCCGTCGCCCAGGCGTCCCAGCTCTCCAGCCAGGCCGGCAGCGAACAGAAACTCGAAGTCTTCGTCAACCTCGCCCGGCGGCTGCAGTCGCTGGTGCACCGCGAGATCTCCATCCTCGACGAGCTCGAGAACGAGATGGAGGACCCCGACCTGCTCAAGGGCCTCTTCCACGTCGACCACCTCGCCACCCGCATCCGCCGCCACGCGGAGAACCTCGCCGTGCTCGGCGGCGCCGTCTCCCGGCGGCAGTGGAGCAACCCGGTCCCCGTGACCGAGGTCCTGCGCTCGGCGATCGCCGAGGTCGAACAGTACTCACGGGTCAAACTCGTGCCGCCGGTCGACGGCACCCTGCGCGGCCACGCCGTCGCCGACGTCATCCACCTGCTCGCCGAACTCGTCGAGAACGCCACCGTGTTCTCGGCCCCGCACACCCAGGTGCTGCTGCGGGCCAACCTCGTCACCTCCGGACTCGCCGTAGAGGTGGAGGACCGCGGACTCGGGATGCCCGTCGACGAGCAGGAGCGCATGAACGCCCTGCTCACCGACCCCGACCAGGTGCAGGTGGCCAGCCTCCTCGCCGACGGCCGGATCGGACTGTTCGTGGTCTCCCAGCTCGCCCGGCGCCACGGCATCCAGGTCCGGCTCCAGACCAACATCTACGGCGGTGTCCAGGCCGTACTCGTGGTGCCGCAGGCCCTCCTCGGCACCGACGCCGCCGACACCGACGGCGGACAGCACACCCCGGCGGCACCGCATCCGCACGGCGGCGGCACCGGCGCCGCCCCCACGACCCGCCCCCTCACGCCCGCCGCCCCCGGCGACGCGCCGGCCGACGCACCCGCGCCACCGCTCACCCCCGTGCCGGCCGCACCACCCCGCCCGCACACCCCCGACCCGTCACCCGGCACGGCACCGCCGCTGCCGCTGCGCGGCGCCCGCGACGCACGGCCCGGGTCCGCCGGGGCAGCACCCGAAGCCCCCCACACCGGCCGGACCGCCCCCGCGGACAGCGGGACCCCGCCCCTGACCGCCCGCCCCGGACCGGTGCGCGGCACCATGGGCAAACCCCGGCTGCCCCGCCGCCGCGCCCAGGAACACATCGCACCGCAGCTCCGCGACGGCCCCGCACCCCGCCAGGACCCGGCGGACACCGGCGGCCACGACCCCAACCTGATGGCGGCCTTCCAACGCGGCATCGGCCTCGCGGAGTCCCGGCAGGAACCGCCCGCCGCACGCCCGGCCGCCACGGCCCCCCGCACCGACCACACCACCCGGCACGACGGGAGCGCCTCCGCCGGATGACCATCCTCGTCCGCACCACCCGCGCTCCCGCAGACCTTCGTACCCCAAGGAGTCGATCCACCATGGCGAGCGATGCGCCGACCGCCCAGGTATCCGATCTCGACTGGCTGATGAGCGGCCTCGTGCAACGCGTACCGCACACCCACAGCGCCGTACTGCTGTCCTGCGACGGGCTCGTGAAGTCCGTGCACGGCCTCGACCCGGACAGCGCCGACCACATGGCCGCCCTGGCCTCCGGCCTGTACTCCCTCGGCCGCAGCGCGGGCGTCCGCTTCGGCGACGGCGGCGACGTCCGGCAGGTCGTCGTCGAACTCGACTCGATGCTGCTGTTCGTCACCACCGCCGGCTCCGGCACCTGCCTCGCCGTGACGGCCGGCCGCGAGGCCGACGCGGCCGTCCTCGGCTACGAGATGGCGATGCTCGTGAAATCCGTGCGCCCGTACCTGATGACCGCTCCCCGCCAGCAGGGCGTCGAATCCCAGGCGATGAGGCGTTGAGCATGACGGCGGCCGGCGACGGGCCCTGGCTCGACGACGCGGCCGGTCGGCTGGTGCGCCCCTTCACGGTCAGCAACGGCCGCACCCGCCCCACCGTCGCCCTCGACCTCATGTCGCAGGTGCGGGCCACCGGCGCCACGCCCCTCGGCTACCTCGGCCCCGAGCACGCACAGGCCCTCGACCTGTGCCGCGCCCCCGTCCCGGTCGCCGAGGTCGCCGCCCATCTCCGGCTGCCGGTGGCCGTCACCAAAGTGCTGCTGGCGGACCTCGTCGAATGCGGGGCGCTGACCGACAAACCCCCCGCGTTCCACCACAACCCGACGGACCGGGCCCTACTGGAGGCAGTGCTCGATGGATTACGACGACAGCTCTGACCACACGGGCGGCGCGGACCACGCGGACGACCCGTTCCCCACCGCACTCAAGATCCTCGTGGCGGGCGGGTTCGGCGTGGGCAAGACCACCTTCGTCGGCGCGGTCAGCGAGATCGCGCCCCTGAGCACGGAGGAACTGCTCACCACGGTCAGCGCCGGCACCGACAACCTCGACGGCATCGAGAACAAGGTCGAGACGACCGTCGCCATGGACTTCGGCCGCATCACCCTCGACGCGCAACACGTGCTGTACCTGTTCGGCACCCCCGGCCAGGAACGCTTCTGGTTCATGTGGGACGAACTGTGCGAGGGCGCGCTCGGCGCGGTCATCCTCGCCGACACCAGGCGCCTCCAGGAGTGCTTCGCGGCGGTCGACTTCTTCGAACAGCGCGGCCTCGGATTCATCATCGCCGTCAACGAGTTCGACGGCGCCTTCCGCTACGACCCCGGGGAGGTGCGCGCCGCCCTCGACCTCCCGCCCGAGGTTCCCGTGGTGTGCTGCGACGCCCGGATCTCCAGCTCCGGCGTCCAGACCCTGCTCACCCTCGTCCGCCACCTCATCGCCCACGCCCCGGCCGCCACGACCGGCCACGGCGCCCACCGATGACCCCCGCACACCCCCACGGAGCCCGTCCATGAACCCCGCCCACCACCCGGGAGCGCGCCCATGAGCTACGACCCGCCCCGCCCGGCCGGTCGTCTGCTGCTCACCCCCGAGGACAAGGAGGCCCCCGACCGCACCCGCAGACTGCGCCTGCTCGGCCTGGGCGCACAGCCCGAACCCACCCTCGACGCCTTCGCGTACGCCCTCGCCGACCTCACCGGCGCGCCCTACGCGATGGTCAACCTCCCCGGCGAGACAGGACAGTTCCACGCCGGTCTGCACACCCCGGCCGTCGCCCCGTTCGTGCGCGGTGACGGCACCGGCGCCCTGCTGGGCCGGGCGCTGCCCCGCGACCACGGCTTCTGCCCCCATGTGGTGGCCCGCCGCAAGGCGCTGGTCCTGGAGGACGTCAGCGACTACCCGAGATTCGCCGGCAACCCGGTGGTGGACGAGTTCGGCATCCGCTCCTACCTCGGCGCGCCGCTCATCGACAGCACCGGCACGGTGCTCGGCACCGTCTCCGCCGCCGACGTCCGGCCGCGCGCCTGGGGACAGCGGGGGCTCGCCGCCATCAAGGCCCAGGCCGCCGACCTCGTCGTACGGCTGGAGCTGCGCGGCGACGACGGGCCGCCGCCGTGGGAGCGGGCGGCGCGGCCGGACGGGTGACGGCGTGAAGGAAAGCTGTGGCCGCGCTTAAGAAAACCTCGATGGACCGGTGAGGGTGTTGTACGGCAGATTGCAGTGCGATTCCACTCCTCCTCCCGGACCGGGGCTGCTTCGGCATGCCCGGGAGCCGGGACCCACCCTCAGGAGCCGTAGCGTTGAAGGCGCTGGTCAAGCAGAAGGCGGAGCCCGGGCTGTGGCTCGCGGACGTCCCCGAGCCCGCCGTCGGACCGGGCGACGTGCTGATCAAGGTGCTGCGCACCGGTATCTGCGGCACCGACCTGCACATCCGGTCCTGGGACGGCTGGGCCCAACAGACGATCAGCACGCCGCTGGTCCTCGGGCACGAGTTCGTCGGCGAGGTCGTCGAGACCGGCCGCGACGTCACCGACATCAACACCGGTGACCGGGTCAGCGGCGAGGGCCACCTGGTGTGCGGCAAGTGCCGCAACTGCCTCGCCGGACGCCGCCACCTGTGCCGGGCCACGGTCGGCCTCGGCGTCGGCCGCGACGGCGCCTTCGCCGAGTACGTCGTGCTCCCCGCCACCAACGTCTGGGTGCACCGGGTGCCGGTCGACCTCGACGTCGCCGCGATCTTCGACCCGTTCGGCAACGCCGTGCACACCGCGCTGTCCTTCCCGCTCGTCGGCGAGGACGTCCTGATCACCGGCGCCGGCCCGATCGGCCTGATGGCCGCCGCCGTGGCCCGGCACGCCGGCGCGCGCAACGTCGTCATCACCGACGTCAGCGAGGAGCGCCTCGAACTCGCCCGCAAGATCGGCGCGACCCTCGCGCTGAACGTCGCCGAGACGACCATCGCCGACGGCCAGCACGCCCTCGGCCTGCGCGAGGGCTTCGACATCGGCCTGGAGATGTCCGGCCGCCCCGAGGCCGTACGGGACATGATCGCCAACATGACGCACGGCGGCCGGATCGCCATGCTCGGCCTGCCCGCGGAGGAGTTCCCGGTCGACTGGGCCCGGATCGTCACCTCGATGATCACCATCAAGGGCATCTACGGCCGCGAGATGTTCGAGACCTGGTACGCCATGTCGGTGCTCCTGGAGGGCGGCCTCGACCTCGCCCCGGTGATCACCGGCCGCTACCCCTACCGCGACTTCGAGGCCGCCTTCGACGACGCGGCCGGCGGCAGGGGCGGCAAGGTCATCCTCGACTGGACCGCGTAAGCCAACTGCCTCTCTAGGAGCTTCTGACATGTTCGACTCCGTGCGCGACGACCTGCGCGCCACCCTCGACGAGATCCGCGCCGCCGGACTGCACAAGCCCGAGCGCGTCATCGGCACCCCGCAGTCCGCCACCGTGAACGTCACCGCCGGCGGACGTCCCGGCGAGGTCCTCAACTTCTGCGCCAACAACTACCTCGGCCTCGCCGACCACCCCGAGGTGATCGCCGCCGCCCACGAGGCCCTGGACCGCTGGGGCTACGGCATGGCGTCCGTCCGCTTCATCTGCGGCACCCAGGAGGTGCACAAGGAGCTGGAGGCGCGGCTGTCGGCGTTCCTCGGCCAGGAGGACACGATCCTGTACTCCTCCTGCTTCGACGCCAACGGCGGTGTCTTCGAGACGCTGCTCGGCCCGGAGGACGCGGTGATCTCCGACGCGCTGAACCACGCGTCGATCATCGACGGCATCCGGCTGTCCAAGGCCCGCCGCTTCCGCTACGCCAACCGCGACATGGCCGACCTCGAGCGCCAGTTGAAGGAGGCCGCCGAGGGCGGCGCGCGCCGCACGCTGATCGTCACCGACGGCGTCTTCTCCATGGACGGCTACGTCGCCCCGCTGAACGAGATCTGCGACCTCGCCGACCGGCACGGCGCCATGGTCATGGTCGACGACTCGCACGCCGTCGGCTTCGTCGGCCCCGGCGGACGCGGCACGCCCGAACTGCACGGCGTCATGGACCGCGTCGACATCATCACCGGCACCCTCGGCAAGGCGCTCGGCGGCGCCTCCGGCGGCTACGTCGCCGCCCGCGCGGAGATCGTCGCCCTGCTGCGCCAGCGCTCCCGCCCCTACCTGTTCTCCAACACCCTCGCCCCGGTGATCGCCGCCGCCTCCCTGAAGGTCCTCGACCTGCTGGAGTCGGCCGACGACCTGCGCGTCCGGCTGGCCGAGAACACCGCGCTGTTCCGCCGCCGGATGACCGAGGAGGGCTTCGACATCCTCCCCGGCGACCACGCCATCGCCCCCGTGATGATCGGCGACGCCGCCCGCGCGGGACGCATGGCCGAGCTGCTCCTCGAGCGCGGCGTGTACGTGATCGGCTTCTCCTACCCGGTGGTGCCGCAGGGCCAGGCCCGCATCCGCGTCCAGCTGTCCGCCGCGCACTCCGCCGACGACGTGAACCGTGCGGTGGACGCCTTCGTGGCGGCCCGGGCGGAGCTCGACGGCTGAACCGAGCGCACCGCTGCATTTGAGACAATCGGATCCATGATCGAGGCACGGCGGCTCCACATCCTCCGTGCGGTGGCCGACCACCGCACGGTCACGGCGGCAGCCGCCGCGCTGTACCTCACCCCCTCCGCCGTCTCCCAGCAGCTCGCCGCCCTGGAGCAGGAGACCGGCCACCGGCTGGTCGAACGCGGCGCCAAGGGCGTACGGCTGACCGCGGCCGGGGAGATCCTGCTCGGCCACACCAACGCGGTCCTCGCCCAGCTGGAGCGGGCCGAGGCGGAACTGGCCGCCTACGCGTCGGGGGCGGCCGGCACGGTCACGGTCGCCGCCTTCGCCACCGGGATCGCGCAGGTCGTGGCGCCCGCGGTGGCCCGGCTCGCCGATACGTCGCCCGGCATCCGGATCCGCGTCCAGGACGCCGAGGGCGACGCCAGCCTGCCGATGGTGCTGGACCGGCAGGTCGACGTCGCCGTGGCCGTCGAGTACCGCGGCGCGCCCGCCGCCGACGACCCCCGGCTGACCCACGTACCGCTGTACGCCGAACCCTTCGACGCGGTCGTGCCCGTCACCCACCGGCTGGCCGGCTGCGCCGAGGTGCCGCTCGCCGACCTCGCCAAGGACCCGTGGATCGGCCCCTACCCCGGCAACCCCTGCCACGACGTGGTCGTCCTGGCCTGTGAGAGCGCCGGTTTCCAGCCACGCCTGGAGCACTCCTCGGACGACTTCCGCGCGGTGGTGGCCCTGGCCTCGGCGGACGTGGGCGTCGCCCTGGTGCCCCGTTCCGCGCTGCGCGGCATGGACCTCGCGGGCGTGGTCGTCCGCCCGGTCGACGGTGTGGCGCCCACCCGCCGGGTCTTCGCCGCCGTGCGCCGGGGCGCGGAGGAGCACCCGCTGATCCGCCCGGTCCTCGACGCGCTCCGCGCGGCCGCCGAGGAGGCGTAGGGAACCGGCCACCGTCCGGGATCAGTCTGGGCTGTCATGCGTGTGACGATGATTCTCCCGGCCCTGACCGAGGCGACCAGTCCGCTGTTCCGGCCCATCAAGTACTCGCTCTTCCCGCCCCTGGGCCTGGCGACGCTCGCCGGCTACCTCGACCCCGACGACGAGGTCACCCTCCTCGACGAACACGTGGAGCGGATCGACCTGGAGGCCCTGGACACCCCGGACCTCCTGGTCGTCCAGCCCTACATCACCTCCGCCCGCCGCAGCTACGAGATAGCCGACCACTTCCGTGCCCGGGGCGTGCACGTCGCCATGGGCGGACTGCACGTCACCTCACTGCCCGAGGAGGCGGCCGCACACGCCGACACGATCTTCACGGGCCCCGGCGAGGACACCTGGCCGCTGTTCCTCAAGGAGTTCCGCGACGGCACCCCCGCCCGCCGCTACGACTCCACGAGCCGCACCCTCGCCGGACTCCCGCCGGTGCGGCGCGACCTGATCAAACGTCACCTCTACCTGGTCCCCAACTCGATCGTCGTCACCCGCGGCTGCCCGCACCACTGCGACTTCTGCTACAAGGACGCCTTCTTCGAGGGCGGCAAGTCCTTCTACACCCAGGCCGTCGACGACGCCCTCGCCGAGATCGACCGCCTGCCCGGCCGCCACCTCTACTTCCTCGACGACCACCTCTTCGGCAACCGGCGCTTCGCCGAGGCCCTGTTCGACGGCATGGCCGGAACGGGCCGGCTGTGGCAGGCGGCGGCCACGGTCGACTCCGTACTCCGGCCGGGGCTTCTGGAGCGCGCCGTGGAGGCGGGCCTGCGCAGCCTCTTCGTCGGCTTCGAGACGGTGAACGACGCCAACCTCGCCGAGCGCCGCAAGAACCAGAACGTCGGCGCCGACTACGCGGCCGCGGTGCGGCGGCTGCACGACGCCGGGGTCATGGTCAACGCCAGCTTCGTCTTCGGTCTCGACCAGGACGGTCCGGACGTCTTCGACCGGACCGTCGAGTGGGCGGTCGCCCAGGGCATCGAGACGGCGACCTTCCACATCATGACGCCGTACCCGTCGACCGGCCTGTGGAAGCAACTGGAGTCCGAGAACCGCATCCTGCACCGCGACTGGGACCTGTACGACACCCGTCATGTCGTCCACGAACCCAAGGGCATGACGGCGCGCCAACTGGAGGACGGCTACTGGCGGGCGTACCGGGACTTCTACCGCTGGTCGAACATCTGGCGGGGATCGGCGGCCCAGCCCGGTGCGCACGAGCGGATGCGGCACCTCGCCTACGCGGGCGGCTGGAAGAAGTTCGAACCCGTGTGGGACCTGCTGATCAGGTCCCGGCGGGTGGTGAGGGCGCTGCCCCTGCTGGAGCGCACGCTGGCGGCGTTCGGCGGCCGCCGGTGACCGGGACCACAGCCATCCGTCCCTGATCCGGGATATCGTCCCGGATGTGAAACGACATGATGGTGGCGGGGCGACCCCGGACCCGACCCCCGACCCCGTGGATGTCCGGCTCGGCGCGCGGCTCGCCGAACTCAGGAGCGAGCACGGCTGGTCCCTCGGCGAACTGGCGGAGCGCAGCGGGATCAGCCGGTCCACGCTGTCCCGGGCCGAGCGGGCGGAGACCAGCCCCACCGCCGCCCTGCTGAACCGTCTGTGCGCCGTCTACGGGCGGACCATGTCCCAACTGCTCAGCGAGGTCGAGGCGGAGCCCGCCCCGCTGGTGCGGGCCGCCGACCAGCCGGTGTGGGAGGACCGGGCCTCCGGATTCGTCCGCAGGTCCGTGTCCCCGCCGCACGGCGGACTGCGCGGCGAACTCGTCGAGGGACGGCTCGCCGCCGGCGCGGACATCGCCTACGACCGGCCGCCCGTACCCGGCCTGGAACAGCACATCTGGGTCCTGAAAGGCGCCCTCACCGTCACGGACCGGGACGTGGAGCACCACCTCGGCGACGGCGACTGCCTCCGACTGCGCGTCTGGGGCCCCACCCGGTTCCGCTGCCCGGGGCCCGCGCCGGCGCGCTACGTGCTGGCGGTGGTGCGGCCGTGAACACCGTGCGCCTGGACGCCGGACGACTGCACCGGCTCGCCGGCCCCCTGGGGGAGCTGCTGGCCGACACGGTGGCGGGCGGCGCCTCCGTCGGCTTCCTCGCCCCGCTCGACCACGCCGCGGCGGTCGCCTGGTGGCGGGAACGGTCCGAGGCCGTCGCCGCGGGCCGGCTCGCCGTGTGGGCGGCGTACGAGGAACCCGGACGGGTGCTGGGCACCGTCAGCCTCGCGCTCCCCGACAAACCCAACAGCGCCCACCGCGCCGAACTGGTGAAGCTGATGGTGCACCGGGCGGCCCGCGGCCGCGGGCTGGGCCGCGGGCTGCTGGCCGTCGCGGAGGAGGAGGCCGCCGCGCGGGGCATCACCCTGCTGCACCTCGACACCGAGACCGGCAGTCCCGCCGAGCACCTCTACCGCTCGTCCGGCTGGACGCCCGCGGGCACCGTTCCCGACTACGCGGCGGACCCGGCCGGGGTGCTGCGGCCGACGACGATCTACTACAAGCGCCTGGGAGCGCGTGCGGAACCGCCCGCCACCGGGTGATTGTCAGTGGCGGCGGCTACGGTGCCTGCCATGCCGGATGCCGAAGACGTACGACGGATCGCCCTGTCCCTGCCGGACACCACGGAGAAGGTGGCCTGGAGCATGCCCACCTTCCGGGTCGCGGGCAAGATGTTCGCCACGCTGCCCGAGGACGAGACCTCCATCGCCGTGCGCTGCCCCAAGGAGGAGCGCGACGAACTGGCCCTCGCCGAACCGGAGAAGTTCTGGATCGCCGGCCACGAGGCACAGTTCGCCTGGGTCAGGGTCCGTCTCGCCGCGCTGGAGGACGAGGCGGAACTGCGGGACATCCTCGCCGACTCCTGGCGTCAGGCCGCCCCGCCCCGGCTCCTGGAGGCACACCCCCGGCTGGGTCTGCCGTCGGCCGACTGAGACGTCCCGGGGCGCCGCCGGTGCCGCGCGGCGTGATCGGGGACCGTGACCGGCGGCCGGGGCCGGAGAGGGCTCCGGCCGCCGAAGCACGCTCGTCCCGGGAGGAACCGACCGCCTCAGGCCCTCGACGGCAGCGGCCGGCCCGCGCCCATGAAGCCGGTGATGCGCGCCCGCAGCGACCGCGCGTCCAGCCCGTGCGCGGCCACGTGCTCGTCGACCCTTCCGTAGCGGCGCAGCTCCGCCCGGCCCACGCCCAGCCCCAGCACCCGGTGCGGCACGTCGGCGAGCGCGTCGTTCACCGCCGCCGTCGACGTACCCGCCAGATACGGCTCGACGAGCACGACGTCCGTCCCGGCCGCCTCCGTGGCGCGGCGCAGACCGGCCCCGTCGAAGGGGCGCACGGTGGCGGCGTACAGCACGGTGACGTCCAGGCCCTCCGTGGCGTCGAGCACGGCGTCCAGCGTCGTCCCGACGGCGACCACCGTCCCGGAACGCCCCTCCCGCACGGTGACGAACCGTTGCCCGTCCACCGGCAGCCCGCGCGCGTTGGACTGCGTCGACAGCCGCACGTACACCTTGTCGTCACCGGCGGCCACCGCCTGCCGCAGCAGCGTCCCGGCCTCGTCCGGATGCCCCGGCACGTGCACGGTCCAGCCGTCCAGGGTGTCCAGCAGCGCCACGTCGCCCGGCGCCATGTGCGTGTACCCGCCGGCCGGCCAGTCGAAGGAGGCGGCGGCACTCACCAGCACCGCCCCCACGCCCTGGTGCCCCAGATCCAGCTTCACCTGCTCGAACGGCCGCTCGACCAGGAAGCTCGCGAAGGTGTGCACCACGGGCCGCAGCCCGGTCAGCGCCATCCCGGCGGCCGCGCCGACCAGCAGCTGCTCCCGGATGCCCACGTTGACCACCCGGTCCGGATGCCGGCGGCGCGCCTCGGCGAAGCCGTCCGCGCCGATCTCGGCGAGAACCACCGCCACCCGCGGATCCTCGTCGAGCAGCCGGGTGACGACAGGGGCGAAACGATCGCGCATGGTGTCCACGGAGAGATGTCCTTTCACTGTCGGGACGGGAGAGGGGTTCACGCGTTCTTCGGCTCGACCCGGGCGACGACCGCGTGCGGCCGGCCCGGATGGGGCGCGGTGAAGGCGGCGTACAGCGCGTCGTGGTCGCGGCCGTCCACCGTGTGCGCGGACCAGCCGGCCGCCTCGAACCGGGCGGCGATCCCGCCGGGCCGGGCGTAGGAGGCGGAGGCGTTGTCGACGACGACGGTATGCAGCCGGTCCAGGCCGGCGGGTCCGGCGAAGGCGATCGCCTCGTGGTTGCTGCCCTCGTCCAGTTCGGCGTCGCCGATCAGCGTCCACACCCGCGGCTCGTCGAGCCCCTGGGCGCGCAGCCCGAGCGCCGTACCGACCGCGATCGGCAGCCCGTGCCCCAGCGATCCGCTGCCGATCTCCGCGCCCGGCACCAGCACGCGGTCGGGATGGTGGCCGAGCGGGGAGTCGTAGGAGCCGAAGTCTGGCAGCCACTCCACCGGCAGGAAACCCTTGGCGGCCAGTACGGCGTAGTACGCCATCGGCCCGTGTCCCTTGGACAGCAGGAACCGGTCGCGCTCCGGGTCGTCCGTCCGCTCCGGGTCGACCCGCAGCACCCGGTCGTAGAGCACCCACAGCACGTCCAGCGTGGACGTCGCGGCGGGGCCGTGCTTCTCGTCGCCGGTCATCAGCCCCATCAGGGCCGGCAGATCCGTGTAGCCGTACGCGGGTGTGCGTTCCTCGGTGATCGTCATACCGCGATCGTGCAACCTCGACCAAACTTGAGGTCAAGCGGTCGCCCGGGTCGCGCTCCGGGAAACGGATGCGCGATCACCGCCCCGAGTGCGGTATGGTTTCCGTGCGCGTTCGGCCGGGGGAATCCCCAGGTCAGGCGGGCAACGGGACGTGGCGCAGCTTGGTAGCGCACTTGACTGGGGGTCAAGGGGTCGCAGGTTCAAATCCTGTCGTCCCGACTTGCTGAGTGGCAGGTCAGAGGCCGTATCGGGGAAACCCGGGACGGCCTCTTCGTCGTTTCCGTCGAAGCCCCGATCCGCGCTGCCCCGCGCCCCGCGCGGCCGTGTGATCCGCGCACTGAAGCCACGGTCGTGCGATCCGCCCGGCGACCACGGTTGAGCGCGCGACCGGAGTGCCACGACGGTGTACCGCGATCGTCAACCGGCGGGCTGACGATCCGCCCCGGGCGGGGAGAGGCCCCGCGAGAGACCACGGGGCAGCACACGGCCAGTCGTGCGTCACCCGGGGGTGAACGGGCGGAACTGCTCCGGCGGCCCGTCCCGGTCGGCGTCCGCTGCCCGCGCCTGCCGCACCCGAGGACTGTCCGACACCGAGATCTCCGAGCAGCTGTTCATCGGCGAGGTCAGGGTCAGGGCCCACCTGAACCGCACCACGACCTCGACAGCCGCGCCCAGGCCGTGGTCGTCGCCTACGGGACCGGTTCGGTGGTGCCGGGCGGCTCCGGCGGCTGAACGACCGCGCCCATCACCCTGGGCGAGTCGTCGTGAATGTCCTTGATGTCACAACTTGTCATGCTTAACGTTCGCCGGGTAGGCGATGCCGCGGGCCGGGAGCACCCGCGCCGCGACCCGGAAGCGAGGTGTGGAGCGCGTGGTGCGACGGACGCGGGCGCTGGTCGCGCTGACTCTGCTGGCGTCGGCACTCGCCGCCTGCGGCGGCGACGAGGACACCGGCCGCCCCACCCTCAACTGGTACAACTTCCCGGACGACTCCGGCGCCCTGCAGCAGGCCGCCGACCGGTGCAGCCGGGCGTCCGGCGGGCGCTACCGCATCAGCTACCACAAACTGCCCCGGGCGGCCGACGGCCAGCGCCAGCAGATGGTGCGCAGGCTCGCCGCCGAGGACGACTCCCTGGACATCCTGGGCCTGGACGTCACCTGGGCCGCCGAGTTCGCCGAGGCCCGCTGGATCCGGGAGTGGACGGGCGAGGCCAAGCGCCGGGCCACCGAGGGCACGCTGCGCGTCCCGCTGCAGACCGGCACCTGGAAGGGCAAGCTCTACGCGGTCCCGTACAACACCAACACCCAGCTCCTGTGGTACCGCAAGGACCTGGTGCCCACCCCGCCGACGACCTGGGCCGAGATGATCGGCATGTCCCGCGACCTCGCCCGGCAGGGCAAACCGCACTACGTGGAGATCCAGGGCGCCCAGTACGAGGGCCTGACCGTCTGGTTCAACAGCCTCGTCAACAGCGCCGGCGGCGCGATCCTCGACCCGGCCGCCACCGAGCCCGCCCTCGGACCGCCCGCCGTACGCGCCGCCTCGGTCATGCGCGACCTCGCCAACTCCCCGGCCGCCGACCCCTCCCTGCCCAACCAGATGGAGGACCAGAACCGCCTGGCCATGGAGTCCGGCGTGGCGGCCTTCGAACTCAACTACCCGTTCGTCTATCCGTCGATGAAGGCGAACAACCCCGAGCTGTTCGAGAACTTCCGCTGGGCGCCCTACCCCCGCGTCGACGCCGACCGTCCCGCCCGCCCCACCATCGGCGGCATCGACCTCGCCGTCAGCGCCTACTCCCGCCACCCCGACCTGGCCTTCGAGGCCGCCCTGTGCCTGCGCAACCGGGAGAACCAGCTCACCGCCGCGCTCGAGGGCGGCCTGCCGCCCACGCTGCGCGCCCTGTACGACGACCCGGCGTTCATGAGGGAGTACCCCTTCTCCAAGGAGGTGCTGGCCGCGCTCGAGTCGGCGAGCGTCCGGCCGCTCACCCCCGCCTACCAGAACGTGTCGATCGCCGTCTCCCACACCCTGTCCCCGCCGTCCGGCATCAAGCCGGAGAGCGCGGTCGACACCATCCGGGAGCACATCGACGAGGCCCTGCGATCCGAGGGTGTGATCCCGTGAGCACGATGGCGGAGCCGAAGCCGAGGCCTGAACCGAAGCCGGGCAAGGGCGGAAGGGCCAGGTCGGCCGGCGCCCAGCAGGAGCGCCGGCTGGGCTGGCTGCTGTGCGCACCGGCCGTCCTCGTCATGATCGCCGTGACCGCCTACCCCATCGGTTACGCCGTCTACCTCTCCCTCCAGCGCTACGACCTGCGCTTCCCCGCCCGGGCCGAGTTCGTCGGGCTGGACAACTACGGGGCGGTGCTGTCCTCGCCGTTCTGGTGGGACGCCTTCTGGGTCACCCTGTTCGTCACCGCCGTGTCCGTGGCGATCGAGCTCGTCCTCGGCATGGGACTCGCCCTGGTGATGCACCGGACGCTCTTCCTGCGCGGCACGGTCCGCACCGCCGTCCTCATCCCGTACGGCATCGTCACCGTCGTCGCCGCCTTCTCCTGGCAGTACGCCTGGACGCCCGAACTCGGTTACCTCGCCGAGCTGTTGCCCAGCGGCGAGGCCCCGCTCACCGAGCAGTGGCCGGCGCTGTGGCTGATCGTCCTCGCCGAGGTGTGGAAGACCACCCCCTTCATGGCGCTGCTGCTGCTCGCCGGCCTCGCCCTGGTCCCCGAGGAGACCCTGAAGGCGGCCATGGTCGACGGCGCCAGCCCCTGGCAGCGCTTCACCCGGGTCATGCTGCCGCTGATGAAACCCGCCATCCTGGTCGCGCTGCTCTTCCGCACCCTGGACGCCTTCCGGATCTTCGACAACATCTACGTCCTGACCGCGGGCGCCCAGGGCACCGGATCCCTGTCGATCCTCGGCTACGACAACCTGTTCACCGCGCTGAACCTGGGCATCGGGTCGGCGATCTCGGTCCTGATCTTCCTCTGCGTCGGGATCATCGCCTTCACCTTCGTCAAGCTGTTCGGCGCGGCCGCACCGGGCGCGGAGGTGAAGCGCTGATGGCCGCCGTGGGCAAGACACACGCGACCCGATGGGCCGTCGTCAACATCGTGGTGGTGCTGTACGCCCTGTTCCCGGTGTGGTGGATCGCCGCGCTGTCGTTCAAGGACCCCGCCACCCTCACCGACGGCAACTACATCCCGCGGGACTGGACCTGGGACAACTACCGGGGCATCTTCGAGACCTCGGAGTTCACCAGGGCGCTGATCAACTCGATCGGCATCGCCCTGATCGCCACCGTGATCGCGGTGATCCTCGGCACCATGGCCGCCTACGCGGTCGCCCGGCTGCGGTTCCCCGGCAAGCGGCTCCTCATCGGCATGTCGCTGCTCATCGCCATGTTCCCGCCGATCTCGCTGGTGTCGCCGCTGTTCAACATCGAGCGGATCATCGGCATCTTCGACACCTGGCCGGGGCTGATCATCCCGTACATGACCTTCTCGCTGCCGCTGGCGATCTACACCCTGTCGGCGTTCTTCCGGGAGATCCCCTGGGACCTGGAGAAGGCCGCCAAGGTGGACGGGGCCACGCCCGCGCAGGCGTTCCGGCTGGTCATCGTGCCGCTGGCCGCGCCGGGCGTGTTCACCACCGCCATCCTGGTGTTCATCTTCTGCTGGAACGACTTCCTGTTCGCGATCTCGCTGACCTCCACCGAGTCCGCGCGGACCGTGCCCGCCGCGATCGCGTTCTTCACCGGCAGCTCCCAGTTCCAGCAGCCCACCGGGTCGATCGCCGCGGCGGCCGTGGTGATCACCGTCCCGATCATCATCTTCGTCCTGCTCTTCCAGCGGCGCATCGTCGCCGGACTGACCTCCGGGGCGGTCAAGGGATGACACTGAAGGCAAGGAGGCACCGCCCGTGGCCGAGATCGTCCTAGAGGGAGTCACCAAGCGTTATCCCGACGGCTCCGTCGCCGTGCGGGACGTGGACCTCGACATCGCCGACGGCGAGTTCGTGATCCTGGTCGGGCCGTCCGGATGCGGCAAGTCGACCACGCTGAACATGATCGCCGGGCTCGAGGACATCACCGAGGGCACCCTGCGCATCGACGGCCGGGTCGTCAACGACCTCGCGCCGAAGGAACGCGACGTCGCGATGGTGTTCCAGAGCTACGCCCTGTACCCGCACATGAGCGTGCGGGAGAACATGGGGTTCCCGCTGCGGCTGGCCAAGGTCGACAAGGCCACCATCGACCGCAAGGTCGAGGAGGCCGCCCGGGTGCTCGACCTGGGCGAGTTCCTGGACCGCAAGCCCGCCAACCTCTCCGGCGGCCAGCGCCAGCGGGTGGCCATGGGACGGGCCATCGTCCGCGACCCCAAGGCGTTCCTGATGGACGAGCCGCTGTCCAACCTCGACGCCAAGCTGCGCGTGCAGATGCGGACCCAGATCTCCCGGCTGCAACGCCGCCTCGGCACCACCACCGTCTACGTCACCCACGACCAGACGGAGGCGATGACCCTCGGCGACCGGGTCGTCGTCATGCGACAGGGCCTGGTCCAGCAGATCGGTACTCCGGCCGAGCTGTACGACATGCCGCGCAACCTGTTCGTCGCGGGCTTCATCGGCTCACCGGCGATGAACTTCCTCAACGCCTCCCTCGCCGAGGGCGTCCTGCGCACCCCGCTCGGTGCCCTGCCGCTCGACGACCGTGTACGCCGGGCGCTGGAGGAGCGCAGCGCGCCCCGCGAGGTCATCGTCGGGCTGCGTCCCGAGGCGTTCGAGGACGCCAGCCTGGCGCGGGAGACGGGCGGCCCGGTCGTCACCGCCACCGTGGACGTGCTGGAGTCCTTGGGCTCCGACGCATACGTCTACTTCACCGCCGAGGGCGGGCCGGTGACCACCGCCGAACTGGAGGAACTGGCCACCGACTCCGGTGCGCGCGACACCGGAGCCGGGGCCGGGCAGCAGATCGTGGCCCGGCTGGACGCCGCCACGCGCGCCCGCGAGGGAGCGCCCGTGGACCTGCGGATCGACCTCGCGAAGGCGCACGTCTTCGACCCGTCGACCGGGGCCAACCTCACCCACCCGGAGAGCAGCGCCTAGGGTCCGTCTCAGCCCGGCCGGGAGGTGCGGTGGCTGCCGACCGGCCCGGGCCGAAGACCGTCGGCCCGGGACGACCGGAGGCCCGGGACGACCGGAGGCCGTCGGCCCGGGACGATGCGAACCGACCGATTCCGGCGGGTGGGCCGGTGCCGTCAGATGACGCAGCCGGCGTGCGCCAGCGCCTGCTTCAGCAGCACGCCGTGCCCGCCCGGCATCTCGCTCTGCACCGCCCGCGACACGGCTTCCTGCGGGCTGAACCAGACCAGGTCCAGCGCGTCCTGCCGGGGCCGGCAGTCGCCGGTCACCGGCACGATGTACGCCAGCGACACGGCGTGCTGACGGGGGTCGTGGAAGGGAGTGATGCCCTGGGTGGGGAAGTACTCGGCGACCGTGAACGGCTGGAGCGACGCGGGCACGCGGGGCAGCGCCACCGGGCCGAGATCCTTCTCCAGATGGCGCAGCAGGGCGTCCCGGACGCGTTCGTGGTGCAGCACCCGGCCGGAGACCAGAGTCCGGCTGACCGTGCCGTCCGGCCCGATGCGCAGCAGCAGACCCACGCTGGTGACTTCACCGCTGTCGTCGACCCGCACGGGGACGGCCTCGACGTACAGGATCGGCATGTGGGCGCGCGCCATCTCCAGGTCGTCGGAGGACAGCCAGCCCGGTGTGGTCTCGGTCATGTCAGACATTGCTAGATCATACTTTCCGGGGTCGGAGCATGGGGGCAGCCGCTCACCGCGTGTGGCGGCCCCCACGCCGCCGGCCGCCCCACCGGTCAGGGTTTGACGGCCACCGCGCCGTACTGCGGCACCGCCACGGCGGAGTCCGAGGCCGCACGCCACTGCGAGCACGACACCAGGCCCGGCTCGACCAGCTCCAGACCCTCGAAGAACGCGGTGATGTCCGCGGCGCCGCGGGCCGTGATCGGGGGAGTGGCGTTCTCGTTCCAGAACTCCATGGCGGGAACCTGCAGTTCGCCGCCGACCTCCGGGTCGAACGTGGGGTGCGTGAGGACCAGGAAGCTCCCGGAGGGCACCGCTGCCATGATCCGGCGCACGATGTCGCGGGCCTTGTCGGTGTCCAGCACGAAGTTGAGGATGCCGAGCATCATCACCGCGACCGGCCGGGTGACGTCCAGGGTCGCGGAGGCGCGCTCCAGGATGGCGTCCGGGTCGTGCACGTCGGCGTCGATGTAGTCGGTGGCGCCCTCGGCGGTGCCGGTCAGCAGCGTGCGGGCGTGCACCAGCACGATCGGGTCGTTGTCCACGTAGACGATGCGCGACTCCGGCGCGATGCGCTGCGCGATCTCGTGCGTGTTGTCCGCGGTCGGCAGGCCCGTGCCGATGTCCAGAAACTGCCGCACGCCGCGCTCACGGGTCAGATACGACACCGCCCGGCCCAGGAACTCCCGGTCCGCGCGGGCGATGTCCCGGACGACCGGGTTGATCGAGGCGACGTGCTCGCCGACCTGCTGGTCGACCTCGTAATTGTCCTTGCCGCCGATCCAGTAGTTCCACACGCGCGCGTTGTGCGCCACACCGGTGTTCAGCCTCGCCGAGCCGCTCGGCGGGGTGTGGCTCTCACTCACGGTCTCTCCCTCTCCCTTGCCGGTACGACCACTTCAGGCCGCCCGGCCATTGTGCCGCGCGGTGATCACATTGTCCCGCGAACAGGAGGGGACGGTTCGGTGGACGGCCCTCAGGAGGAGGAGGCGGCCCGGCTCCGGGCGTCCTCGGCGACGTCGTCGTCGATCGCCGCGCGGACCAACGCGGCCGCGAGGACGGCCGGTTCCGTGCCGTGCGCCAGTGACAGCAACCGGTCGGGGTCCTTCGGCAGTTTCAGCCGTTCGGCGCCCTGGAGTGCCTTGGCGTCCAGGTACGGGGCGGCCTCCGGCCAGACGCGCTGGGCCTCGCGCAGGAAGATGTCGGCGCCGGCCGGGCCGATGCCCGGGAACTCCTGGAGCAGCCTGCGCAGTTCGGCGACCCCGCCGTCCGCCTCCTTGCGGAGCCGGCGCAGGTCGCCGCCCCAGCGTTCGGTCAACAGCTCGGCGCCGTCGCCCAGTTGCGTCGCGGTGCGCTCGTCGTAGCGCCGGTAGCCGCCCCGGCCCAGCGCGTCCACCCGCTCCTGCCGGTCGGCGGCGGCCATCCGGCGTGGATCGCGCAGTCCCGCCTCGTACAGGGCGCGGGCGGAGGCCACGGCGATGGACCCCTTGATGCGGGCACTGAGCAGATGGGCCAGCACCAGCAGCCGGTAGAGCGGCTGCGGCGTGTCCTCCAGCCGGATGCCCGCCTCCTCCGCGTAGGTCCGGCCGTGCGCGTCGACCAGGGCGCGCAGCACGGCCCGCTCGTCCCGGCCGGACACGGCTACGCCTTGAGCGGGTCGTGGCCGAGCGTCATCAGCCGGTGCCGGCGGGGCGTGTCCTCGGCCGCGGGTTCGTTCTCCGGGTCGGTCTGCGCGGTGACGGTGTCCACGACCTCCTCCATCACTTGCAGGTCGTCCTCGGTGAGGTCGGTGCGGCGTTTCTGCAGGATGGCCAGGACGTGCCGCCCCGTCTCGCTGCCCGCCCGGTCCGGCAGCGGTTCGGCGCTCTCGTCGGCGTCGCTCACCCGCAGCCAGGCCGCGAGTTCCACGGAGGTCATGTTCACCACGCGGTGGAAGTCGTCCCACAGCGCGTCGATCTCGAGGGCGTCGCTCATGATGTGCCCCTTGTGGTGCGTGTGCTTTCAGGACCCGACGTGCGGATCAAGGCCCGACGTACGGATCAGGACCCGGAATCGACGTGCGGATCGGGACCCGCTGTGCGGATCGGGACCCGCTGTGCGGATCGGGACCCGGCGTGCGGATCGGGACCCGGCGTGCGGATCGGGAGCCGCTGTGCGGATCAGGATTCGCCGGGGAAGTTCTCCGCCTCGAACATCCAGCGCTGCTTCTCCAGTTCCGCGGTGATCGAGATCAGCAGGTCCTGGGTGACCAGGTCGGCCTTCTCGGTGGCGTCGATGCGCTCGCGCAGCCGTGACACCGCGGTGCCGAGAGCCTCCGTCATCACCGCCACGGCCTCCGAGTCGCGCAGCCAGCCCTCCTTCGGCGCGGGCAGGGAGAACACCTTGGCGATGGTCTCCGGACGGCCGTCCGGCGGCACGCCCAGTGCGGCGGCCCGCTCCGCCACCGTGTCGGCCTGGGCGCGCGCGGCCGAGACCACCTCGTCCAGCTGGAGGTGGACGGAACGGAACCGCGGGCCCACGACGTTCCAGTGCGCCTGCTTCGCGATCAGTGACAGTCCGAGCAGGTCGACCAGAGTGTCCTGGAGGGCCTCGCAGGATATCCGGCGGGCCTCGTCGGGCAGGGTGCTCCTCACGACGGTCATGAAGTGCCGATCCTCCTTGTCGATGGGATGTCCACGAACGCGCGGGTGCCCCGGGCCCCCGGCCACAAACCCGGTGCCGAGGGCCGGAGCGGCAGGCAGCCGCCACCGCGGGGGACCTTTCCCGGGGCCGTGCGGCGGTCTATAGTCGAAAACTAGCAGTGCTAATTGAGGTGCTCGCCGGTCGAGCACCGTCAACGGTCCGGGTCAGGAGTCCTGTAGTGCGTCCCGTTCACTTCGCGGCCGCCCGCCGCACCCCCATCGGCAAGTTGCGCGGATCCCTCTCCTCCGTACGCCCCGACGACCTCGCAGCCGTCGTAGTCCGCGGCCTGGTCGCCGACGTGCCCGCACTGGACCCGGCCCGCGTCGACGACGTCTACTGGGGCGCCGCCAACCAGGCCGGCGAGGACAACCGCAACGTCGCGCGCATGGCCGCGCTGCTCGCGGGGCTGCCCGAGTCCGTCCCCGGTGCCACGGTCAACCGGCTGTGCGCCTCCGGGCTGGAGGCCGTCACCACCGCCGCCCGCACCATCGCCGCGGGCGAGGCCGACATCGTGATCGCGGGCGGCAGCGAGTCGATGAGCCGCGCCCCGTTCGTCCTGCCCCGCCCCGACGAGGCGCTGCCGCACCGCATGGAGACCGCCGACACCCGCCTCGGCTGGCGGCTGGTCAACCCGGCGATGAAGGACCTGCACGGCCTGCTGGCCATGGGCGAGACGGCGGAGGAGGTCGCCGAGCGGTACGGCATCCCGCGCGAACGCCAGGACGAGTTCGCCCTGCGCAGCCACCGGCGGGCCGCCGACGCCCGCAAGAACGGCCACTTCGACGACGAACTCCTGCCGGTGCACCGCCAGGACGGGGTGGTCGTCGACACCGACGAATGCGTCCGCGAGGACACCTCGATCGAGAAGCTCGCCCGGCTGAAGCCGGTGTTCCGCGCGGGCGGCTCGGTCACCGCGGGCAACGCCTCCCCGATGAACGACGGTGCGGCCGGACTGGTCCTCGTCAGCGAGGAGGTCCTGAACGAGCTGGGACTGGAGTCCCTGGGCCGCTACGTCGCCGGCGCCTCCGCGGGCGTCCACCCCGACGTCATGGGCATCGGCCCGGTCCCCGCCACCCGCAAGGTGCTGGCGCGCGCCGGGTGGAGCATCGGTGACCTCCAGGAGGCCGAGTTCAACGAGGCCTTCGCCGCGCAGGCGCTGGCCTGCGTGGACCAGCTCGGCATCGACCCCGACCTGGTCAATCCCAGCGGCGGCGCGATCGCCCTGGGCCACCCGCTGGGCTGCTCGGGCGCCCGCATCCTCACCACCCTGCTGCACCGCATGCGCCGCACCGGCGCCGACCGGGGCCTGGCGACGATGTGCGTCGGCGTGGGACAGGGCAGCGCGGTGCTCGTCGAGCGGCACTAGGTGTGTTGTCCGGACAGGTTGGTGACGCGGCTGGCTGGTGGGTGGCCGTCGATGCCGGTGTGGGGTCGGTGGTAGTCGTACCAGTCCAGCCAGTCGGGAAACGCGGCCTGGCGTTCGGTGTCCGAGGTGCAGGGCCGCTGGTGGCCCGTTCGTCGGGCAGGGTGCGGTGGAAGCGTTCGACCTTGCCGTTGGTCTGCGGCCGCCGGTGCCTCGTCCAGCGGGGGCTGATGCCCAGCTTGCCGTGGACGCGCCGTTCGGTGGCCGGTTCGAAGACGCGCGAGGGGAGTACGGCCTGACGGGCGTTGGCCGCGCCCGGCGGGTGACGGAACCGGCGGGATGTCGCCCGATGCGCCTGGAAACAGCAGGTCACCCGGCTTGAGCAGTTCGTCGTTGATGTGCTGCCGAAGCATGCGCGTGTGTGCTGGATGCACCGGGACAGTGCGTGTCCCGCCCGCCGCACGGCCCTTCAGGTCGCGTCGTTCGTGGATCTCCCGTGTCGGTCCACTGCTTTCCGGCCTCGGGGAACGACCAGCCTGGGCGGAGGACCGCCTGCTGCGCCATGGTCGACGTCGGCACTCGTCTACCGGCCGACGGCTGGCCGTCCGTTTGCTCCGGGTGGCGTGGTCCGGACCGCATGGGCCCGCCGGATGTTCTTCCGGCGACCAGTGGAACCCCTGCTCGGGGAGGCGGCTCGTGGCCGCACCGTCAGCCCCGCCGGACCGCCCCGAGCTGGGCCCGTTGCAGGTCTGAGACCGTGAATCGCTGCGCCACCGTGCGCAGGACCCGGGCCATCGCCTGGGCGGGTGGGGTGGCGGGGCGTGCCGCGGCGCGGGCGAGGAGGATGCGGCGGGTGGGAGCCTGGACGCCGGAGGCGAACGGCAGGAGGCGTACGTCGCTGCGTCGGCTGGTGAGGGCCAGGCGGGGTGCGAGCGCGATGCCGAGGCCGGCGGCGACCATGGCCTGCGCCTCCTGGTAGTCGTGCGATGAGTAGGCGATGCGCGGTTCGAAGCCCGCCTGGCGGCAGCTTCGGCGCAGGACGTCGGCGACGGGGTGGTTGTCGGCACGGATGATCCACTCCTGGTCGGCGAGGTCGCCGAGGCGCACGGAGGGACGGGTGCGCAGGGGCGAGTCGGCAGGGACGACCAACACGGTGGGGTCGTCCAGCAGGTGGGTGAGCGCGAGCGCCGGATCGTCGAGGCGGTTCCATTCGTAGTCCCAGAGCAGCCCCTGCTCCACCTCGCCGGTGTGCAGCATCTCCCTGAGCTGTGCGAGGACTCCGGCGCGTACCTCGATGCGGATGCCGGCGTGACGCCGTCGGAAACGTGTAAGCGCCAGCGGCAGCAGGGACGCGCTCGCCGTGGGGAAGGAACCGAGCCGCAAGGTGCCCTGGTCGAGGGCGGTGAAGGAATCCAAGTCGGCCTGTGCGGCACGGAGTTCCCGGCGGATGGCCTGACCGCGTTCGGCCAGCGCGGCACCCGCCGGGGTGGGGCGGACACCGCGTGGCAGCCGCTCGATGAGGGGCTGCCCTGCTTCCTGCTCCAACAGCGACATCTGCTGGGAGGCCGCGGAGGTGGTCATGCCGAGAGCCTCCGCCGCCGCAGTGAGTGAACCGCGTTCGGTGGCCTCGGTGAGCAGCAACAGACGGCGCACGTTGAGCATGCCTCCGACTTTAGCTGAGCTAAACCCAGGTGAAGCGAACGGTGATTGTTCCGAAGTCACGCCTCTGCGAAGGTCTCCGCAATCGCCGAGCGGTTCACCCGCCCGCAATGCGTCCGTAACCGCTTCTCGGCCCTCCCTACCTCCGTTGATCAGGAAGAGTCTCAGACGTGCACATTCCGGCGACCCTGGTGCGTGGCGGCACAAGCAAGTGCTGGCTGTTCAACCAGGTCGATGTCCCTGCCGACCGCGGCGACCTGGAAAGACTGCTGGTCGCCGCGTACGGCGCCACCGATCCGATGGAGCTGGACGGGGTGGGTGGGGCGACCCCCACCACCTCGAAAGCGGCCGTGGTCAGCGCCTCCTCCGAGCCCGGCGTCGACGTCGACTACCTGTTCGCCCAGGTCGGCATCGGGACGGGCTCGGTGGAGTGGACGAGCAACTGCGGCAACTGCGCCACCGGCGTCGCCCTGTACGCGGTGAGCAGAGGAATGGTTCCGATCACCGGCGACCGGACGCGCGTGGTGATGCGCAACACCAATACCGGCGCGGTCCTCGAAGGGACCGTCGACACCACGGGGGGCGTGGTGCACCACTTCGGCCGCCAGACGGTACCCGGCACCCGTGCCGGCGGGGTCGCGGTCGGCCTCACCTTCCGCGGCCCCGCCGCTACCACTGCCTCACTGCTCCCCACCGGCCGAAGCGCCCAGGACCTGCGGGTCGGCGCCGCCGAGCCGGTACGCGTGAGCATGGTGACCGCGGGAGCTCCGGTCGTCCTCGTGGATGCCGCCAGTGCCGGGCGTACCGGTGCCGAGTCACTGGAGCGGATGAGCGCGGACGTCCCGTGGCTGCGCACCGTCCGGCATACCGCCGCTCCCCTGATGGGGCTGCTCCAGCCGGGCGAGGAACCGGGTGATGCGGTGCCCAAGGTGGGCCTGGTCGGCCCGCCGGTCCCGTACCCCACCACCCTCGGTGACTGGGTTGCCGCCGAGGACTACGACGTGTCGGTGCGCATGCTCAGCATGAACGCCCCGCACCCTGCGATCGGCCTGACCTCTGCCGTCGCCGTCGCGGCGGCCGGGCTGCTCGAGGGGTCCGTTGTCTCCCGGGCCACCGGCGGCCCGACCGACGAGTGGCTGCGCCTCGGCACTCCCGCCGGCGTCGTCGCGGTCCGCTGCACCGATGTGAGGGACGGCCTGCCGCACCGGGTCACCGTGCAGCGCGCGGCCCGTCTTCTCGCCGACGCCCGCATCTACGTACCGGAAGCGGTCGGCTCGCAAGCCGCCTGAGCCGCGACGTACATCACCTCGGTCGGCCCGGCTCCCAGCCGTCCACACCGGGATAACCTCGCGCCCTCGGGGCGCGCCACCCCGTCCCCACCGCACCAAGGACAAAGATGTCTGCTGAAGTGATCTCCATAGGCGCTCTGCTGGTGATGTTCGTGGTCGGCACCGTGCTGCCGATCAACCTGGGCATCCTCGCCTTCGTCGCCACCTTCACGGTCGGCACCGCCTCGCTCGGCCTCACCGAGGACGAGATCTTCGAGGGGTTCCCGGCCAAGCTCTTCGTCACCATCGTCGGAGTCACCTACCTGTTCTCCGTCGCCCGCCGCAACGGCACCATCGACTGGCTCGTCGCGGCCGGGGTGCGCCTGGTAGGCGGCAAGGTGGCGCTCATCCCCTGGGTGCTGTTCCTGGTGGCCGCCCTGCTGACGGCGTTCGGTACGTTCACCCCGGCCGCGGTCGCGATCCTCGCGCCGATCGGCATGAACTTCGCCTACCGCTACAAGCTCAACCCGCTGGTCGTCGGCATGATGGTGATCAGCGGCGGGCACGCGGGCGCGTTCTCCCCGCTGGCCGTCTCCGGTGCGCTGGTGCTCGGCCTCATCGACAAGACCGATCTGCAGATCTCCGCAGTGGCGCTGTTCAGCGCCAGCTTCGTGATCAACCTGGTGCTCTCGATCCTCACCTACGCCCTGCTCGCCAAGCGTCCCGCACCGCTGGTCGAGGGCGCCGCGGAGGCAGCCGACGACGAGAACCTCGCCGTTTCCGGCAGGCCCGACTGGCGACAGTGGCTCACCCTCGCCTGCCTGGTGGCCCTCGTCGTCGGCGCGCTCGGCCTCCACCTGGAGATCGGCTTCCTCGCGCTGGCTGCCGGCGCCCTGCTGGCCCTGGTGGACATGACGCGGCAGGAGAAGGCCGTGGACGGCGTCAGCTGGTCCACCCTGCTTCTGGTCGCGGGCATGATGACCTACATCGCGATGCTGGAGAAGGCCGGCATCATCGAGAAGGTCTCCGAACACGCCGCCAACCTGGGCGCCCCTGTCATCGTTGCCCTGCTGCTGTGCTTCACCGTGGCCATCACCTCCGCCTTCGCCTCCTCCACCGCGATCCTCACAGCGATCATCCCCATCGCCGTACCGCTGCTGCTCTCCAGCCACCTCAACGCCGCCGGACTGATCGCCGCACTCGCCGTCTCCACGACGATCGTCGACACCTCCCCCTTCTCGACCAACGGAGCACTCGTCCTCAGCAACGCCCGCGGGGTGGACACCCGCCGCTTCTACCGCCAAATCATCGGCTACACCGGCGGAATCGTCGCCCTCGGCCCCTTCGTCGCCTGGGGTGCCCTGGTCCTGCCCTGGTCATAACGCACGAACCGACGCAGGATGGTGGAGGGCGCCGAGCCCGACCGCGCGCGGCGCCCTCCGTGCTGATTTCGTGCGCAGGACCAGTGGATACGGGCGCAGTCGGCGACAGGCACGTGCAGCGAAGCGACGCTTTCGGCGCATGCGAGGCTCCGAAATCTTGTGACGACAAGCTTCCTCACGGCGGGGCTGCTACCCGTGCAACAGCCTCCGTGGTCAGACCGAAGCCGGGTCATCAGCCGGGTGCCGATCTGCATCGAACCGGTCACCATGCCCGCCATGAGCGGGAGGAGGGCCAGGTCCGTTTGAACCGGCTGCGCGGCGGCCGTCGGGGGTTGCGCGCGGCAGGGCGAGCACCACGGGGCGGCACGTCGCCAACGTCCCGGGGCAGCACACCCAGGACGGCACCGAGCGCGGGTGCGGTGTCGGCCCCTGTGAGGTGTGGGCGCGGTTTCCGGCACGGCGAGCACGGCGCGCACGGCGGCCATCAGGCGAGACGTCCTTACGGGCGCCGGTTGCCTGCACATAGCATCGGCCTTCGCATGAACACGATGACGCTCTGGCACCTCAACGGCTGGGAATTCGCCGCGCTCGCCTTCGCGGCCCTGCTGGTCGGCTTCTCCAAGACCGCCGTCAGCGGGGCCAACACGGTCAGCCTCGCCATCTTCGCCGCCGTCCTGCCCGCCCGCGCCTCCACCGGCGTCCTGCTGCCCATCCTGATCGCCGGGGACCTGCTCGCCGTCCTCACCTACCGCCGGCACGCGCACTGGCCCACGCTGTGGCGGCTGTTCCCGGCGGTCGCGGCGGGCGTCGCCGTCGGCACCGTGTTCCTGATGTGGGCGGACGACGGCGCCGTACGCACCTCCATCGGGGCGATCCTGCTGCTGATGGCCGGAGTGACGGTGTGGCGGCGGCGCCGGGCCGACGCCGAGGAGGAGCCTCAGGCGATCACCACCCGGGCCGGCCGGGCCAAGGCCCGCTCCTACGGCGTCCTCGGCGGCTTCACCACCATGGTCGCCAACGCGGGCGGCCCGGTGATGTCGATGTACCTGCTCTCCGCCGGCTTCCGGAAGCTGGGCTTCCTGGGGACCTCGGCCTTCTTCTTCCTGATCGTCAACACCTCGAAGCTGCCCTTCAGCGCAGGACTGGGCCTGATCGACGCCGACTCGCTGCTGCTGGACGCCGCGCTCGTGCTGTTCGTGGTGCCCGGCGCGCTGCTCGGCAAGTGGGCCGTGAACAGGATCAACCAGCGGCTCTTCGAGCAGTTGGTGATCGCGGCGACGGTCGTGGGCGGCGTGCAGCTACTGGTGCGGTGAACGCGGCCCGGCCGTCTCCTGTGGCGCGCCGGACCGCGGCGGCTCGGTCGGCGCGGCGGGGACTCCCGACACGTCGGGTGCCTGCGGAGGAGCCGGGGCCGGCGGTGCGGTGGGCGGGTGCGGTGCGACGTACGGGCGGTGGAGCCGGCTCGGCGCCGCGGTACGGCCCACCGTCGCCGCCAGCTTGCGCAGCCGCCGCCAGTCGAGGCGCGGCGGCGTCCTGGTGACTCCGGGCCGCCTGCGCGGCACCCGGACGCGCAGCGCGCCCGGTGCGATACGGCAGCGGACGGGCGCGGGCAGCACCATCGCCTCCCCGTCGATCCCGGCCTCGATCTCCGTGCGGTCCGCCTCGATGACCACCTCCGGGGCGGTCAGGATGGTCAGCCCGCTCGGATCCGGGTTCAGCAGCAGCGCGGCGGCACCGACCGCGCCCTCCAGCCGGACGCCGAGGACGCCGAGCACCGCGGAGTCGAGCCGTTCCCGCCGCCCGAGTCCGAAGGGGTCGCCGGTGCGGTAGGGGTTGTTGCTGACCAGTACGGCCTGCGGCGCCGTCAGCGTCGTGTCCCCGGCACGCGCGACCAGCCGGGGCCCCTGCTGGCCGGTGAGCAGGTCGGGCAGCATGTTCAGACTGGTGCCGATCTTGTCGTCGCGGTAGGCGGGGCTCTGCACGATCGCCGCGTACGCGCCGAAGGAGGCGTTGTTCACGAACGGCTGCTCGCCGGCGAACCCCAGATCGACGCGGAGCTCCACACCGTCGGTGAGCGCGTCCAGACAGGCGGCGGGGTCCCCGCGGTCCAGGCCGAGGTCCAGGGCGAAGTGGTTCCGGGTGCCCGCGCTGATGACCAGGAACGGGATGTCGTGCTCGGCGGCCACGGCCGCCACCAGCGCCTGGGTGCCGTCGCCGCCGGCGGCGCCCAGCAGGTCCGCGCCGTCCGCCACGGCGGCCCGGGCCAGCGCGGTCACGTCGTGCTCCTTGCCCGGGTCGAGCAGCACCACCCGCGCACCGAGCCGCTCCGCCTTCTCCCGCAGCCGGAACCGCCCCACCTTGCCGCCGCCGGACCGCGGATTCATGATCAGCACCGGACGCCTGGGCGGCGGCAGCCGCCGTTCCCGCGTCCGCGCCCGCTCGGAACCCGTCCCGCGCAGCGCGAACCGGCCGCTCCACACCGCCAGCACCCACAGGACCAGGGACGCCAGCAGCGCCCAGAACAGGGTGGCGGCGAACAGGGCGATCAGGCCGACGGGCACGCACACGGCGATCAGCGCGGCCCCCCAGCGCAGCGGCCCGCGCAGGGTCAGCGTCCACCACACCGCGGCCGCGCTGAGCGCCAGGCCCGCGACGCCGCAGACCAGCAGGAGCAGGCCGCGCAGCCCGCCGTAGACGAGAGGGGTCGCCACCGCGAGCACGGCAGCGGCCAGCGCCCCCCGCGCCGCCCACCGCTGAACGCGGTAGCCCTGCCTGCTCAAGTCCACGGCCATGCTTCCTCCAGTCGCCGGCGTCATCGTAGGGCGTGGGCGCACATGTGTGCGGCCGTATGCCGGATGCTGATCACCGTCGCGTCCCCGGCGACGCGCCGACCGCCCGGACGCGGTGTCCCGGCGCCGCCGCGCGGGAGGTCCGGGGCCGGTGCCGTACGGGACGTCCCGCTCTCGTACGCTCGGCGCCATGTCCCCCCACGTCCTGGTCCTCGGCGGCACCACCGAGGCACGCGAACTGGCCGCCGCGCTCACCGCCCGCCCCGGAACCAGGGTGACCACCTCGCTGGCCGGGCGCGTGAC
The DNA here is from genome assembly GCF_006782915.1 of Streptomyces calvus. Lineage (GTDB taxonomy): Bacteria > Actinomycetota > Actinomycetes > Streptomycetales > Streptomycetaceae > Streptomyces > Streptomyces calvus. The sequence goes on along the minus strand of NZ_VCNP01000008.1, from coordinate 87,358 downwards.
CCGGCCCGGCGCGGTCGCGGGCGAGGTGCGCGTCGGTGGGTTCGGCGGGGCGGAGGGACTGGCCGGCTGGCTGCGCGAACAGCGCGTGGACGCCGTGGCCGACGCGACGCACCCGTTCGCCGAGCGGATCACGGCGAACGCGGCAACGGCCGCGGCCGCCACCGGACTGCCCCTGGTGGTGCTGCGCCGCCCCGGCTGGCGACCGGGCCCCGGGGACCGCTGGCACCCGGTGCCCTCGCTGGAGGCCGCGGCCGACCTGCTGCCCCGGCTCGGACAGCGGGTCCTCCTCACCACCGGACGCCTGGGCCTCGCGGCCTTCGCCCACCTGGACTCACTGCACTTCGTGGTCCGGTCGGTGGAACCGCCCGAGCCGCCCGTGCCGCCGCACACACGGGTCCTGCTGGCCCGGGGCCCTTTCACCACGGCCGACGAGACGGCCCTGCTGCGCGACCACCGCATCGACGTCCTGGTCACCAAGGACAGCGGCGGAGCGGCCACCTCCGCCAAACTCGCCGCGGCCCGCGACCTCGCCCTGCCGGTCGTGGTCGTCCGGCGCCCGCCGCTGCCGGACGGGGTCGCCGCGGTCCCCGACGTGCCGGCCGCCCTGCGCCTGCTGGACGCCGCTCTCCGGCCCTGACCGCGGACTCAGCCCTCGGCCGGTCCCCGGCGCAGCAGATACGTGTCCATGATCCACCCCTTGCGCTCGCGGGCCTCGGCGCGCAGCCGCTCGATCCGCGGAGCGGCCTCGTCGATCGGGCCGGAGACGAGGATCTCGTCCGGCGTGCCGATGTAGGCGCCCCAGTAGATGTGGACGTCCTGTCCGGCCAGCTCACGGAAGGTCTGGTGGGCGTCCAGCATCACCACCACGTCGTCCACGCCCTCCGGGAAACCCTCGGCGAGCCGCCGGCCCGTGGTGATCTGCACCGGGCGGGCCACCCGGTTGAGGCCCGTCCGGTGCCGGGCGACGAGCGCCGACACACTGCTGATGCCGGGGACGACGTCGTACGTGAAGGAGACGGCCCCGCGGGCCAGGACCTCCTCCAGGATGCCGAGCGTGCTGTCGTACAGCGCCGGGTCGCCCCACACCAGGAACGCGCCGGTCTCGTCCTCGCCGAGCTCCTCGGCGATCAGCCGCTCGTAGATGTCCGCGCGGGCGCTGCGCCAGTCCCCGACGGCGGGGGAGTAGGCGGTCCCGCCGGCCGTCCGGTCCCGCTCCGGGTCGCGCGCCTCGACGACGCGGTACGCCCGGTCCGGTACGTGTGCCTCCAGCATGTCCCGGCGCAGCCGGGTCAGGTCCGCCTTCGCCTCGCCCTTGTCCAGGATGAAGAACACATCCGTGTCCCGCAGCGCCTTGACGGCCTGCAGGGTCAGCTGGTCGGGGTCGCCCGCGCCGATACCGATGACATGAATCTCTCGCACGCCCCGAGTCTGCCGCACGCCGCCCGCGCGGTGTGCACCGCATCCGGTCACTCCGCCGGCCGCTCTTCAAGAAAGGCCTCTCTCCGAGGAAGGCCGGTCTCCAGGAAGGGCCGGTCCCGAGGAAGGCCTCTCAGCGGAAACGGTCTTCAGGAAGTCCGGTCCCGAGGAGAGCCTCTCAGCGGAGGCCGGTCTTCAGGAAGTCCGGTCTCCGAAGTCCGGCCCCCGGTGGAGGTCAGGAGGCTCCCCGCAGCCGGGGCGCCCGCGCCGCCGCGTCGACCGGGACGCCGCCGCCCCGCTCCACCTCCGCGGCCAGCTCCCGCGCCCAGGAGATCACCCCCGCCAGATCCATTCCGTACGGCCGGAAATCCGCCCCCGCGGCCCACTTCTCCGCCGAGCCCGCACCGCGCCGCAACAGCCGCGCCCCGCCGGTGACATTGCCCCGCGCGGCGTGCGTGAGCCCCACGGCCAGCTGGGCCAGCCCCCGCCACAGCTCGCGCTCGCCCTCCGGCCCGGACTTCCAGGCGTCCTCGAACACCTCGTGCGCGTGGAACGGCTTCCCCTCGTCCAGCAGCCGCTGCGCCTCCGCCACGCTCTCCTCCGGCCGCCGCACCACGCCCTCCGGCTGTCGGGGCACACCCGGCGCGCCGTACGGCAGGGGCCGCCCGAGACCGTCCCGCGGCCGTGCGTTACGCGCCCGCCCCTCGTCGTCCCGGTCCCGCGCGGCGGCCGGCCTGCCGGGAGAAGTGCTGTCCATGCTGCCCATACGCCGATTGTCCCGCGCCCGGGCCCGCTTCGGCGCGGGGCCCGGTGTGGGGTAAAGTTCTCTTCGCGCGATCACGCGGTTCACCGCACGTGAGCGCACCGGGACGTGGCGCAGCTTGGTAGCGCACTTGACTGGGGGTCAAGGGGTCGCAGGTTCAAATCCTGTCGTCCCGACTTTGCGAAGTCGCAGGTCAGAGGCTGTGTCGGAGTACACCGACACAGCCTCTCGGCCGTTTCCGGGGACCGTGCGCGGCCCCCGGGAGGACGTCGGTCAGGAGCCGCGCTCCCAGCGCCCCGGGACGGTGCGCCGGATGCCCTCCGTCACCTCGTCCGTACAACCGCGCACGTACAGCCAGCTGAGATCCTCCAGACCGTCCCGCCGCAACAGGCATCCCGGCCCGGCGTACCAGCGGACCGGCGAGTCGTCGGGGCCCACCCACATCGGGTAGTCCGGGACGTCCACCCGCGTGAACGCGGCCTCCAGGGCCGACAGGGAACTCGACGGCAGCTCACAGGCGTCGTGCAGCCCGCGCCCCGGTGCGGCGTCGGCGAACAGGGTCTCGCTCAGGACCAGTTCCACCCAGGCGGTGGACATCCGGTCCAGGAACGGAATCCAGCCGTCGGGTGACTGTACGACGACGGGCGGGTCGTCCTGCTCCACCTCGTCCAGCGAGATGCCCCACCAGGCGCAGTCCTGGTTCTCCCGGCGGAACACCAGCACCCCGTCCTCGACGAACAGGCCCGTCGGCTGGAGCAGCGGGTCCTGGTTCCTCGTCAGGTCGTCGCGCGAGCCCAGCAGGAGGAAGCCCTCGCGGAGAGCGGAGGGCAGGACGAAACCCAGTTCCTGTTCGGCCGCGTCCAGGTCCTCCGTCGGTGAACCGTGCCCTGCGGCGACGGGGACGCCGACCCACTCCGCGGCGAAGGCACGAAGGAAATCCCAGGCGTGCCGAGGGCCCTTGACCCCGCCCCTCAGCTCAGCCGCCACGTCGAACATGGAAAAAGCCTACCTTTCATGAAACAGCCGGTCATGCCGTGGGCCGGCTCCCGATCGGTCGGGAACCGGCCCACGGTCCTATGTCAGGGACAGGGGCCGCCGGGCCCCTGTCTCCGGGGAATCAGAACCATTCGACCTTGCCGGCCTGCTTGGTGTACCGGCCCAGCAGACCGGACGGACCATAGACCTCCAGGCTGTCCAGATCGAGTTGCTCCGCGTACCCGGCAATGGAGTTCCTGCAGAAGTTGCAGGTGCCGCGGTCGGTGTACATCTTCGCGTTGCCGCCCTTGAGTCCCTTGGCCAGAGCCTGGGTGACCATGTCGCCCTCGGCGTGGTCCTCGTAGGACGTGGCGGTCATCCGGTGTCCCTTCCCGGGGAAGGGGACCGGCCGCTCGAACCGGCCGTTCTGCCCGTAGACCGACGGTCGGCCGCCGTCGAAGTCCAGCCGGCCGAGCGTGTTCCTCTTGGTCTTGCTGTTCAGGGCATGGGCCGCGTCCTCGTCCGCGACCGACTTCATGCCCATGTCCTTGCGCATCTGGGCCAGTTCGGCCTGGACTTCACAGTTCGTGGCGTTGTGGACGAGGACCTGGGTCCCGCCGACCTGCACGAAGTAGGTGTTGACGCCCGAAACCGTGAGGTTGTGGACGCGCTCGGAGCGGTGCGCCTGGTCGATCGCGGTGATCTGGACCCAGGTGCCGGACGCGGTGCGCAGCCACATCCCGGACTCGAGGTCACCCGCCTCGACCCACTGACCGTAGTCCGGCAGCCAGAACGGGTGGCCCGCCGTCGCCGTGATCTTGCCCGGCTTCGCCTTCCCGTCCTCGCCGTCCCGGTCGACGGTCAGGGTGACCAGCGGCTCGTCCGTGTCGTGGCTGCGGGTGTCGATCACCGTCCGGGCCCGGGTGTCCCCGGTCTCGGGGTCCGTGGCCAGGACCTCGTCACCCAGCTCCAGCGACTCGATGGCCTTCGAGCCGCCGTCCGCCAGCACGATCCGGGTGCCCGCCACGAAGCTCTGCCCCACCGGGCAACTCGCCTCGGGCTTCTTCGGAGCGGCGGGCTCCTCCGCCTTGGGCTTCGGCGGGGTCGCCACGTCACCGGCGTTGTCCACCGTCTTGCGGGTGTCGTTCGCCGAGTCGACGGCGTCGATGCCCTTCTTGGCGTACTTGCCGGCCTTCACCGCGGTCGCCGCGTACCCGGCGAACGGGATCGCCGAGCTCATGGAGAGCGCGGCGTCGGCGTAGTTGCCCTCGGCGGCGTACCAGATGCCGTTGGCCACGTCCGCGACCTCGCCGACCACGGGGACCAGACCCACGACGTCGAGCGCCGCGTGGCCGATGTCGGACAGCGAGAGCCCGAACAGGTGGCCGTCGAGTTCGACGAACGTGATCGGGTTTCCGCCGGCGAAGGCGTAACGGTTGCCGGTGAACGGGTCGGTGGCCAGCGCCATGTCCGACATGGCACCGCTGTACGAGTCCCGGGTCAGGAAGCGGTTCAGGCCCGGGTCGTAGTTGCGGAAGCCCATGTCGTACGTGCCCGAAGGGCCGTCCCAGCGGGAGGAGTTGAAGCGGAAGGAGTTGTAGTCGTCCTTCGCCCCCTCTTCGCCGCCGTCCGTGCCCGGCTTGTCCGCGCCGGTCATCTGGGACTCGTCGGCCGAGCCGTAGGCCGTGTAGCCGTAGGTGGCGCGGGTCCTGCCGTCCTCCTTCGTGATCGCCTCGACGTCGCCGCGCGGACTCGTGACGAAGTGCGAGTACTCCTTCGTGCCGTCGTCCTTGTGCTTGACCTGGGTGGAGCGCTGACCACCGGCCAGGTACTGGTAGTCCTTGTCCGGCTTGCCGTCGACCGCCTCACGCAGGAGCGTGCTGTCCAGGCCGAGGTAGGTGAACGCCGTGGTCCTGCCCTCGGTGCCGGTGGTGGTCTGGGAGACCGTCCGGTCGAACGGGTCGAAGACGTACGACGTGGTCACCGCGGCGTCGCCCACGCCCGCCCGCACCTTCACCGTGCGGTCGAAACCGTCGTAGTAGTACTTCTCGCTGGTCTGGCCGCCGGCGCTGACCGTGTCGAGACGGCCCAGCGGATCGTAGTTGTACGTCGCCGTGACGCCGTTGGTCGTCGCCGACAGCAGCCGGTTGCGGTCGTACCGCTGGGTCGTGGTGGCACCGTCGACCGTCTGCTCGACGACGTTGCTGTTGCGGTCGTACCGGTAGGACTCGGTCGCCGGGTCGTCACCGGCCTTGTCCACCTCGGTGATCCGGTCCTGCGGGTCGTAGGTGAAGGAGTACGTGTTGTTGATGTAGGCCGAGTTGTCGTCGGCGTTCATCAGCTTCAGCGTGTCCTTGGAGCGGTGCCCGTTGAGGGAGTACTCCAGGTCGTGCTGGGCCACCACCGTGCCGCCCGACGTCTTCTCGAGCGACTGCTTGACCGCGCCGTCGAGGTAGTACGCCATGTCGAGCGTGTTGCCGTTGGGCTTGGTCTGCTTCAGCAGCTGCCCGCGGCCGGTGTAGGTCATCGTGGTGATCTGCTGATTGCCCGCGGTGGGCGAATCGGCGTTGGTCACCCTCCTGACCAGGTCCCGCTCGTCGTACTCGATCTTGGACCAGGTCAGGTCGTGGGTGGACGTGAGCGGGTGACCGTTCTCGTCGTAGGTCAGCGCGGTGGTGTTCTTCACCGTGCCGGCCGCGAGTTCCTCGACCTTGGTGATCTGGTTGAGACCGTCGTACGCGATCCGGTAGGTGTCGATCTTCGCGCCCGGCGAGAGGTCCCTGACCTCCACCTTGTTGCCGTTGGCGTTGTACTTGTAGGTGAAGGACTTCTTCTCGTCGTCGGTGTCGCCGGAGTTGGAGCGGACCAGCTTCACCGCGTCCGCCAGGACGGTGCCGTTCGCCGCGTCGGTGACGGTGACCTTCTGCGGGCCGTCCTCGACGAACGCGTACGAGCCGAGCGAGATCCACTCACCGGTGCGCTGCGTCTGGTCGACCGTCTTCGTGGCACTGCCGCCGTCGTGGTCGACCCGGAACTTCGCGTCCGTGGCCGCACCCGTCATCCTCGGGTGCCGCACGAAGACCTCGTACGTGCCGTCCTGCGGGATGTTGAGCTGCCAGGAGAACGAGGCGGAGCCGTCACCGGCGGCGTGCGAGTAGGTGTCGTAGCCGTACTCCTGCTCGGCCTGCGTCCGCGACCAGTTGCCCTGGGTCGCGGTGTTGTTGAAGTCCGAGCTGTCGACCAGGACGACGTGCCGGCCGACCGGGACACCGTCGTCCGAGCGGGCCTTCTCGTTGCCGGACGGGTAGTACTCCCACAGCATGGTGCGCTGCTGGGAACCGCCCGCCGAGGTCAGGGTGTTCCTGGTCTGCTGGCCGAGCTCGTTGTAGTCGTAGGACGTGGTGATGTCCCACGGGTCGGTGGTGGTCTCCGTCCACCCGTTGTCGAAGTAGGTGTACTTGGTGACGTTGCGGACCGACTGCCCGTCCGACGGCGGAGCGGAGACCTGGCTGAGGTTCCCGACCTCGTCGTAGAAGTAGAAGGTCGAGTCGGGCGACGAGTAGCGGACGTCGTCCTTGTCGAACGGCGAACGCTCCTCCTTGACCCGGTTCAGCTCGTCGTAGACGGTCTCCGCGGTGAAGTCCGTGGTGTCGTCCGTCGTGGCGACACCGCGCGGAGTGATCGTCTTGGTCTGGTTGCCGACCTGGTCGTACTCGTACCGGGTCGTCCGGTAGGTGATCTCGCCCGAACCGTTCTCGCTCACCGGCGACTTGGACTCCACCAGGGCGCCGCGCTCGTCGTACGTGGCGAGCGACTCGTTGCCCTCGGCGTCCGTGTACGCGACCTGGAGGCCGTCCTTGTCGTACCGGACGGAGGTGGCCCACTCGAGCGCGTCGATCGTCCGCACGACCCGGTGGTTCAGGTCGTACTCGTACCTGGTGGTGTAGTCGTCGGGGTCGGCGGTGGCGTTCTTCCGCGGGTCGACGACCTTGACGACGTTGCCGACGCTGTCGTACTCGAAGGTGGCCCGGTGGCCCTCGGCGTCCACCGCCTCGACCGGCTGGTACACCGTGTCGTAGCGGGTCGTCGTGGTGAAGTCCCCGGCGGTCGCCGTCAGGTTGCCCTGGGGCTCGGTCACCGTCAGGACGTTGCCGACCTTGTCGTACGTCGTCGTGGTCGTGCGGCCCGGATCCGTCGCCTCGTCCCCGGGGGCGACCGTCTCGGTCACCTGGTCGGCCTTGTCGTACACCGAGGTCGTCTCCGACCCGTTGGGCGCGTAGGCCGTGGTGATGTTGTCGTTGGCGTCGTACTCCGGGGCCGGCGTGACGACGAACCGGCCCTGGCTCTGCTTGACCGGCTCCTTCTTCTCCAGCGGCCGGCCGTAGACGTCGTAGGTCTGGGTGACCTCGGCGTCCTTGGCGTTGACGACCCTGGTGACGTTGCCCCGGACGTCGTACTCGAACCGCGAGGGGTGGTCGAGGGGGTCGAGGATCGTCTCCGGGTAGCCGACCGGGTCGTAGTCCCGGTACTCGGTGTCGTGGCCGTTGGCGTCGATCTCCTTGGTGACCCGGCCGTACGCGTCGTACTCGGTGCGGCTGGTGTAGTCACCGCCGATCTCGGTGCTGGCGACGCCCTTGGGGTCGGTGACCGAGGTCAGGTTGCCCTTGGTGTCGTAGCCGAACCGGTAGGCGCGGCCCTCCGGCGACGTCTTCTGGTGGAGGTCGGCGATGTGGCCGTTCAGACCGTAGGAGTAGGTGAACGTCCGCGCCTCGGTGCCGTTCTTGTTGGCCTCGGCGTCCCTCTGCTCCAGCGGGTAACCGGTCTTGGGGTCGTACGCCCAGGTGGTGACGGCCCCGTTGGCCTCCTCCAGACGCGTGACGTTGTTGTCCGCGTCCCAGCCCAGCTTCGTCGTCTCCGACTTGGCGTTGGTGATGGTGTTGGGCCGGCCGTAACCGTCGAGCGACTGGACGGTGGCGTTGCCCTCGGCGTCGGTCACCCGGGTCTGGACGAACGAGCCCGCCGTGCCGTCCGGGTCGGTGTACACGTACCCCGTGTCATGGCCGAGGCGGTCGGTGATGGTCTGCGTGTTCCAGTGGAACTTCGGGTCGTCGCCCTCGCTCGGGTAGTAGTAGTCCAGCGAGGTCGAGTTGCCGCGCGGGTCGGTGACGGCGACCAGCTTGGCGTTCTTGTTGCCCTGCTCCATGTCGTACGTGAAGCGGAACACCTTGGGCTGCGCACTGCCCGCACCGTCGGTGAGGGTGGTGAGCAGGCCCTGGTCGGAGTACCCGAAGGTGATCTTCCGCCCGGAGACGTCGGTCATCGACCTGACGTGGTCGATGATCTTCGGGTTGTTGGTGTCGGCCTTCGTGTAGTACTCGACCGTCAGGGTCTGACGCGCGGACGGGTCCTCGATGTACGTGAGGAACTTGACCGGCTTGTTGTTCGACCGGCGTTCGGCGTACGTGTACGTCTGCGTGTTGCCGTTCTTGTCGACGATCGACGTCAGGTAGCCGTCGCAGTCGAAGAAGAACTGGGTGCGGTCGGGGCGGGTCAGCGACCAGGCCCTCGGGTCGCCGTCCTTGTTCGGCACGCAGTCCGTGCCGGTGCCCTGCCGCAGCAGGTAGTGCACGCCCGCCGGGGCCCGCCACGTCCCGTCGTCCTGCTTGCGGAAGACGTGCGCGGTGCCGTCGCCGTCGGGAAGGGTGACCTCGGTCGGGTCGGGGTTGGGATGGAAGTCCAGCGCGGCGCCCAGGCGCAGCGGCATCGCGGCCTGGGCCGACCAGCCGTGGCCGAGGACCGTGTCGGAGGTGTCCTGCGAGTTGTACGCGAACCGGGCGAAGGTGGCGATGCCGCGGCCCGGGTTGGAGAACGCGTTGTACTGCCAGACGCTGTTGCCCGCGTACAGGTTCGTCATCAGCGACGAGCCGGCACCGGTGTTCTTGCCCGCGTAGGAGTAGAACTTCTCCAGGCCGAGCTGGTTGGAGGTCGGGTCCTCGGTGCGGATGTTCTGCGCCAGCGGCGCGATGCCCTCGGCGCCGGACAGCCAGGTGCCGGTGGTGGTGTTCTTCAGGTCCCACTTCAGCACGTAGTCCAGGCGTTTGTTGCCGGAGTCCGAGTTGATCGGGGCCTTGAGCCTGGCCGGCACGGTGACCGAGTCGCCGGGCAGGACCTCGCCCGGCAGCGCCGTCTGCAGCTGGTTGCCGCCCGTGGTGGCGTCGGTGCCGTCCGGGAGCGACCACGTGTAGGACAGCGCGTGGCTGCCCGCCGCCCAGGTGCTGGTGGTGGTGTTGGTGAGCGTGACGTCGACGGTGTACTCGTCACCCGGGATCATCCGGGACGGCGTGTACGGGGCGTGGTACGTCGCCTCCGTCGACTTCGTCAGATACGTGACGACCAACTGCGGGCGCAGCTGCGGTTCCTCGGCCTCCGAGGAGAGGAACAGCGTCCGCTCCCGCGGGCCCGCCGTCGACTCGTCGCGCAGCCTGACCGCCACGCCGTGGTTGCCGGAGGGGTCGGAGATCCAGCTCTGCGCCAGCGAGGTGATGTACCAGGACTGCCGTGCCGGGTCGTTGGTGACGGTGCCGACCGTGTCGGAGACGGCCGCGTCCATGTCGCCACCGGCCGTCGTCCAGGCGGTGGTGGCGTCCGCCTTCGTCCAGGACGCGGTCGCCTCGTCGAAGTCACGTGTCAGTCCGTGCGCTTCGTAGACGGCGCCGCTCGAGTCGGTGGAGGTCTGGAAGCCCCACATGTTCAGCTGCGCCTCGAGGACCCGGGCGTTGCCCGGGATGTCGGCGACGGAGGGGAACTTCAGCACCGCGCGGGTGGTGCCGTACGTGGCCGAGTTGTTGCCCACCGACAGCCACGGGTGGGAGACCCCCGCGTCGGTGAGCGTGTCGTGACCGGTGGTCGGCTGCGCGGAGGAGAGCGTGGTGTCGCTCTGCCCGGACTGGAGCACCACCGTGGTGCGGCCGGCCTTCGGCAGCCGGACCAGTTCCGTGGCGGACGGCAGGACCTGTCCGCTGCGGGTCTTCACCGCCACCATGTAGTAGTACGCGTCGCCGAACTCCTCGGCGGAGTCGGCCGGGGTGGGCCGGGCCGAGGTGTCCGTGTAGGCGCGGGTGTCCTTGGGGACCGGCGAGACCAGGGTCTGCGAGGACGGCGTGAAGTGCTGGAAGACGCTGCGGTGGACCTGGTACTCGACGATGTCGTCGCCCGGGGCGGTCGACGGGTCGGTGTACGCGGGCCAGCTCAGCTCGGCACCGGTGGAGTGGACGACCTTGGGCGGGTCGACGTCGACGCCCTGGTCGCCCCAGGTGAGGACCAGCTTCGGATAGTTGGCGACCTCGCCCTTGTAGGCGTACTCGGCGGCCTCGTAACGCGGGCCGCCCTTCGGCGCGCTGGCCGACTCGTCGGCGGCCTTCACCACGAAGCCGTGGTTGTCGTACGTGCCGTCGAGCCACTGCTGGACGGTTCTGGTCACCGGGAAGGAGTGCCAGGTGTTGACCGCCTGCGGCTGCTTGGTGACCACACCGCCCTTGGTGAAGCGCACGGCGTCCGCGAGGACGGCCGTGGACGTCGAGGCGGGGCCGTCGCCGAGCACGACCCGGCCGGTGGTGCCGGCCTTGAACGGGTGCTTGCCCAGCGGCTTCCAGACGCCCTCGGTGCCCGCCCGCTGGTCGACCTGGTACGTCCTGCTGCCGCCGTCGTACGCCACCGTGTAAGGCGCGTCGGCGGCGCGGTCGGAGGCCGGGACGTAGTGCACGTCGACCTGGTACTCGCCGTCCTCGGGGAGGCTCGGCTGCCAGGTGTACGTGTCACCCGCCGTGGTGTCCTTGTTGTACCGGTAGTCCTGGCCGACGGCGTACTGGGTGTACGAGGTGTTGCCGGAGGTGGGCCAGGCGCCCCGGGCGGCCGTGGTGCCGGAGTCGCCGTCGTCGACGACGACCGACGTGCCGGACAGCTCACCGGTGATGCCGTTCGCGTTGGCCCACGTGGCGCCCGACTCGGTCCACGCCGTGGTGGCGCGGTGCGCCTCCAGTCGGACCTCGGTGGCGCCGGTGGTGTGGGTCTGGTCGTAGTACAGCTTCAGTTCGGCCGAATCCAGCCGCGTGCCGGCGGGTATGCCGGACAGTCCGAACCGCAGCAGCGCACGCGAGGAGCCGGTGCTGGTGTTGCCGACCGAGAGGCGCCAGAGGTCGGCGTAGTTGGCGCTCGGATCGTCCGAGGAGATCATCGCGTCGGCGGACTGCGACGGCGTCGGCGCGATCGTCACCGTCGGGTCGACCGTCACCGGGTAGCGGCGCTCCGGCGCCGCCAGCCACTTCGCGTCCGGCTTCAGGGTGACGCCGTACGATCCATCCCCGCCGGTGAGGACCTGGCGGACGGCGTCGGTGCCGGCGGTGCCGTAGGCCGAGGCGGTGTCCTTCTTCGCGTCCGTCATGAACGGCGCGGGGATCACCAGCGCGGGAGTGCCGACGGGGGAGTTCTCGCCGTACAGCGAGATCGTGCCGTTCTTCTCCGACTTCGCGGTCAGACCGCCCGTGGTGAGCGTGAACTCGAAGGACGGGGTGTCCTCGGGACGCTCGTTGAGGACGATGTCCTCCTTCACGCTGCCGTTGCCGACGGTGTAGGAGAGGTCGATCCCCCGGCCCAGGGCGTTGCGGTAGGTGACCTTGTTGCCGTCGACGGACGGGGTCAGCTTCGCGGCACCGGGCTTCTTCAGGCCGATGGCGACCCAGTGGCCCTCGTCGAGTTCGAAGCGGACCAGCTCACCGGGGCGCGAACCGAAGTAGGTGCGGGCGAGGTTGGTGGTGTTGGCCTTCTCGAAGCCCTTGCGGCCGGTGTCGGTGACCGCGGTGTCGATGGGCTTCCACTCGGCGTCCTCGCCCTTGCCCTTGCGGTACGCGGTGGGCGTGGCGGAGACCTCGGACTGGATCCGCCCGTCCGACATGCGCCAGTGACGGGAGTGCGGCGTCCGCCGTTCCGTCAGCTCCTCGACGCGCTTGGCCTTCGGCGCGTTCCTCGGCTTGGCGAGCTTGTCGTCGGCGGGGACGTCGGTGTCGGGGAGTTCCGGCGGGGCAGGCGGATCGGTGTCCCGGCCCGAGAAGAAGTCCCGGAGTCCCGTGGTGAGCCGACCTGTGTCGGGTGGCGCCGCGAACGCCGGTGTCATCGGCGCGACGGTCGCGAGGACCGCCAGCGCCGCACTCGAGGCCAGGAGCCGTGCGGCCCGTGGTCTGTGCATCGGTTTCCCTTTCGAGGGACCAAGGACCGGCTGCCGGACGGCAGTCGGCAGCCGAGGTCCTAACAAAGAGCACCCTGTGCATGTCAATCACACGGACCAATCGCCCAACTCACCCGAAAAGCGCGGAGGTTGAGGTCTGAAGTGCTGTTTTGCCTCCGCTGATCACGGACCCGCCGTCCGGGCAGGCGACGAGATCAAGCCACGTCCGTCGCGCCCCGGATATAAAGGCGGGCATGACCACTTGTCCCACGACCTGCCCGTGCGCGTCCTCCCGTGAGGCGGCCCGGCGATGACCGCCGGAGTCGACACCCCGGACCGCCGGGGCCGCACCGGACTCGACCGCACCGGTCGCGACCTCACCGGCAACCCCCGCGTCCGCATCCGCGACGTGCAACTGCTCTCCAGCCACTGGTACGTGGAGCGGACCACGACCTTCGAATTCCAACACGCCGACGGCACCTGGAGCACCCAGGAACGCGAGACGCACGACCGCGGCAACGGCGCCACCATGCTCCTCTACGACGCCGAACGCGAAACCGTCCTGCTCACCCGCCAGTTCCGCTTCCCGGTGTACGTCAACGGCCACCCGGACGGCATGCTGATCGAGACCCCCGGCGGTCTGCTCGACGACGCCGACGAGCACCCGGAGGTCGCCGTGCGCCGAGAGGTCGTCGAGGAGACCGGCCACACCATCGGCCCCGTCCAGCACGTCTTCGACGTCTACATGAGCCCCGGCTCGGTCACCGAACGCGTCAGCTTCTACGCCGCCGCCTACGGCGCCGCCACCCGCACCCACGAGGGCGGCGGACTGGACGAGGAGGGCGAGGACATCGAGATCCTCGAACTGCCCTTCCGGCGGGCCCTGGAGATGATCCGCACCGGAGAGATCAACGACGCCAAGACCATCATGCTGCTCCAGTGGGCGGCCCTGGAGGGCCCCTTCGCCCGCTGAATCCCCAGGCGCCCCGCCACGCTTGACTTCGCGTGCGCTCCAACAGGAAGACTCCCGTTCGGTTGCCCCGACCAGGGGGCGCCGAACAGGAGGGACACCAGCCATGAAGTACCGCACCATCGGCACCGGCCCGCACAGCCGCCGGGTGAGCGTGCTCGCGCTCGGCGCGATGCTGTTCGGGTCGGTGACCGACGAGAAGACCTCCTTCGCGCTGCTCGACCGCTATGTCGAGGCCGGCGGGAACTTCATCGACACGTCGGACAACTACGCCTTCTGGGTCGACGGCGGCCAGGGCGGGCAGAGCGAGGAACTGCTCGGCCGCTGGCGGCGCAGCCGCGGCGTCGGCGACGGGATCGTCGTCGCGACCAAGCTCGGCGCCCGCCCCCTCGCCCCCGGCACGAGCTTCACCGACAACCCCGAGGGCCTGTCCGCGAAGGTGATCCGGGAGTCCTCCGAACGCAGCCGCGAACGGCTCGGCACGGAACGGCTGGACCTGCTGTACGCGCACATCGACGACCACACCGTCCCCCAGCGCGAGACCGTCGAGGCCTTCGGGGCGCTGGTCGCCGAGGGCACGGTGGGGCTGCTCGGGGTGAGCAACCAGGCCGTGTGGCGGGTGGAACGGGCCAGGGCCCTCGCGGCGGCGGCCGGACTGCCCGGCTACGAGGTCCTCCAGTACCAGCACAGCCTGCTGCGCCCGCGCACCGACATCCCCGACGCCCTCTTCCCCGACGGCAGCCTCGGCCACGCCGGCCCGGAACTGGCCGGCTACCTGCGGGCCGAGCCCGCCCTCACCCTGGTCGCCTACTCACCGCTGCTCAAGGGCGCCTACACCCGCCCCGACCGGATCCCCGGCGACTACGACCACCCGGGCACCCCGGCCCGCCTCGCCGTGCTGCACGACATCGCCCGGGAGACCGGTGCCACGCCGAACCAGGTGGTGCTCGCCTGGCAGATCGGCCACACGATGCCGATCCTCCCGCTGACCGGCGTGTCGTCGCTCGCCCAGTTGGAGGAGAACCTGGCCGCGGTGGACCTGGAGCTGTCGGCGGAGCAGCGCGCCCGGCTGGACGCGGCCCACTGAGCCGTCGGCCCGCGCCTCAGGGCCTGACCAGCAGCTGGAACTCGAACGAGTACCGGGACGCGCGGTAGATGTGGGTGCCGAACTCCACCGGCCGCCCGGTGTCGTCGTAGGCCGTGCGCTGCATGGTGAGGAGCGCCGCGCCCTCCTTCTCGTCCAGGCGGGCCGCCTCGTCGGCGGTGGCCGAGCGGGCACCGACGGTCTGGCGGGCGCTGTGCAGCGTGATGCCGGCCGAACGCATCATCCGGTACAGGCCGGTCGACTCCAGACGGGCGCTGTCGAGGGCCAGCAGGCCGGGCGGGAGGAGGTTGCACAGCAGGGCGACCGGCTGGCCGTGGGTGCTGCGCAGTCGCTCCAGGAGGACCACCTCGGCGCCCTCGGCCAGCCCGAGGGCCGCCGCCACGTCGGCGGACGCCGGGACCGTCTCGTTGCGGACCACCCGGGTGGCCGGGGCCTGCCCGGCGGCCTCCAGGTCGTCGTAGAGGCTGCTCAGCTCCAGCGGACGTCTGACCTGGCTGTGCACCACCTGGGTGCCCACCCCGCGCCGCCGGACCAGGAGTCCCTTGTCGACGAGGGACTGGATGGCCTGGCGGACGGTGGGACGGGACAGGCCGAGGCGCACGGACAGGTCGACCTCGTTGCCCAGCAGGTTGCCCGGGGCGAGGACCCCGTTCTCGATCGCCGCCTCCAGCTGCTGTGCGAGCTGGTAGTACAACGGCACCGGACTGCCCCGGTCCAGGGCGAAGTCCAGCGTGCTCAGCGCGGGTTCGGCCGCGGCACGTGCGGGGTCACCGGTCTTCGCCATGGACGTACCTTCCTGGTGCGGACGCGGACGGGAGTGAGGGCGGGGCGGTGCTACAGGTGGCGGCGGCGGTCGGCGACCTTCGCGTCGTACCGCTCGCGGGCCCGGACGGCGGCCTCGCGGCCGGCGACCTCGGCGACCGGCACGTCCCACCAGGCCTCGGCCGGCGGAGCGGTGGGGGCCGGGTCCGTCTCGACGTACACGCACGTCGGCCGGTCGGAGGCGCGGGCGCCGGCCAGCGCGTCCCGCAGTTCCCGTACCGTCTTGGCGCGCACCACGTCCATGCCGAGGCTCGCCGCGTTGGCGGCCAGGTCCACGGGCAGCGGGGCGCCGGTGAAGGTGCCGTCGGCGGCCCGGTGCCGGTAGGCGGTGCCGAAGCGTTCGCCGCCGGTCTCCTCGGACAGACCGCCGATGGAGGCGTAGCCGTGGTTCTGGATCAGCACCAGGTTGACCGGCAGGCCTTCCTGGACGGCGGTGACGATCTCCGTCGGCATCATCAGGTAGGTGCCGTCGCCGACCAGCGCCCACACCGGCGTTCCGGGAGCCGCCTGCTGCACGCCCAGGGCCGCCGGGATCTCGTAACCCATGCAGGAGTAGCCGTACTCCAGGTGGTACTGGCGCGGGCTGCGCGCACGCCACAGCTTGTGCAGGTCGCCGGGGAGCGAACCGGCCGCGTTGATCACCACGTCCTCGTCGCCCACGACGTCGTCGAGCGCGCCCAGCACCTGCGTCTGCGTCGGCACGGCGTTGTCGTCGGCGGCGCGGTAGGCGGTCTCGACGACCCGCTCCCAGCGCTCCTTGCCGGCCCGGTACGCGGACACGTACGCCTCGTCGACCCGGTGTCCGGCCAGCGCCTCGGTGAGCTGTTCCAGACCGGTCCGCGCGTCGCACACCAGGGTGCGGGCCGCCAGCTTGTGCGCGTCGAAGCCGGTGATGTTGAGGTTGAGGAAGCGCACGTCCGGGTTCTGGAAGAGGGTGCCGGAGGCGGTGGTGAAGTCGGTGTACCGGGTGCCGACGCCGATCACCAGGTCGGCGGTGCGGGCCAGTTCGTCGCTGACCGCCGTACCGGTGTGGCCGATGCCGCCGAGGTCGGCCGGGTGGTCGTGGCGCAGGGAGCCCTTGCCGGCCTGGGTGGAGGCGACCGGGATGCCGGTGGCGTCCGCGAACGACTTCAGTGCCTCCTCGGCCTCGCTGTGGTGGACGCCGCCGCCCGCCACGACCAGCGGCCGCCGAGCGGCCCGTACGGCCTGGACCGCCGCCGCCAGCTCCACCGGGTCCGGGGCGGGACGGCGGACGTGCCAGACACGCTCGGCGAAGAACTCCTCCGGCCAGTCGTACGCCTCCGCCTGCACGTCCTGCGGCAGGGCCAGCGTCACCGCGCCGGTCTCGGCCGGGTCGGCGAGCACCCGCACGGCGTTCAACGCGGACGGGATCAGCGCCTCCGGGCGGGTGACGCGGTCGAAGTACCGCGACACCGGCCGCAGCGTGTCGTTGACGGACACGTCGGCGGACACCGGGTGCTCCAGCTGCTGGAGCAGCGGGTCGGCGACCCGCGAGGCGAAGTAGTCGCCGGGCAGCAGGAGCACCGGCAGGCGGTTGACGGTGGCCAGGGCGGCCCCGGTCACCAGGTTCGTCGCGCCGGGCCCGATGGACGTCGTCACGGCCTGCGCCGAGAGCCGGTTCAGCTGGCGGGCGTAGCCGACGGCGGCGTGCACCATCGCCTGCTCGTTGCGGCCCTGGTGGTACGGCATGACGTCGGCGCACTCGACCAGCGCCTGGCCGACGCCCGCCACGTTGCCGTGGCCGAAGATGCCCCAGGTGCCCGCGATCAGCCGGCGCCGCACGCCGTCCCGCTCGGTGTACTGGACGGCCAGGAAACGCACCAGTGCCTGGGCGGTGGTCAGTCGGCGGGTGGCGGCGCTCATGCGGACCTCTCCGGGGCGGTGTAGAGGGGCAGTCGGGGGTCGACCGGCTGGTCCGGCCAGGTGCCGCGGATCCAGGCGTGGTCGGGGTGGTCGCAGATCAGCCAGGCGCGCTCGGCCTCGGGGCCGGCCATGACGTTGAGGTAGTACATGTGGTGGCCGGGCACGGCCATGGACGGCCCGTGCCAGCCGTCCGGGATGAGGACCACGTCACCGTCGCGGACCTCGGCCAGCACGTCCGTCTCCCGGCCCGGACCGGAGGGAGAGACCCGCTGGTAGCCGAGGCCGGGCGTGCCGTCGTGGCCGGCGAACTCGAAGTAGTAGATCTCCTCCAGCACGGACTCCTCGCCCGGCCGGTGCTCGTCGTGCTTGTGCGGCGGGAAGGAGGACCAGTTGCCGCCGGGCGTGATGACCTCGACCGCGATCAGCTTGTCGCACTCGAACACGCCCGCCGCGCCGAAGTTGTTGACCTGTCGGGAGCAGTTGCCGGTGCCGCGCAGTTCCACCGGGACGGCGGAGGCCGGACCGTAGCGGGCGGGCAGCCGGCGGGTGCAGCGGGCGCCGGTGAGCGCGAACCGTCCGCCGGCCGCCGAGGACACCGTCGCGCGGGCGTCGCGCGGCACGTAGGCGAAGTCGGTGACGCCGTCGAACACGCCGGTGCGGCCGGTGAGTTCGAAGCTCTCGTGGCCGAAGTCGTCGGCCGCGGTGACGGTGCAGCCGCCGCTCAGCGGCAGCACGATCCACTCGCTGTCGCCGGTGTCGAAGGCGTGCGTGCCACCGGGCGGCAGCTCCAGCACGCGCAGGCTCGAATAGCCCCAGCCCGCCGTCTCGGGGGTCACGTCGACGAGGTGGGGGCCGGAGCGGGCCTTGCCCGCGGGAAGGTGATACGTCATGCCATGCCTCCGTCTTCGAACGGGCTTCTCACAACAGGCCGACGGCCGTGTCGACCGCCGTCTCCACACTGCCGTCGGCCGGATAGAGCAGCGAGCGCCCCACGACCATGCCCTGCACGGTGGGCAGCCGCAGCGCCTTGCCCCACCGCTCGTACGCCGCCTCCTGGTCGCCGACCTCGCCGCCGAGCAGGACCACGGGCAGCGTCGAGGTGCGCAGCACCGCCTCCATGTCGTCGACGTCGTCGGTGACCGGGAGCTTCAGCCAGGTGTAGGCGGAGGTGCCGCCCAGACCGGAGGCGATGGCGATGGAGCGGGTGACCGCCTCGGCCGACAGGTCGTTGCGGACGCGGCCGTCCACCCGGTGCGAGATGAACGGCTCCACGAACACCGGCAGCCGGTGCTCCGCCATGGCGTCGACGGCGCGGGCGGCGGACTCCAGGGTGGTCAGCGAGCCACGGTCGGCATAGTCCACGCGGAGCAGCAGCTTGCCGGCGTCGAAGCCGAGCCGGGCGATGTCCTCGGCCCGGTGGCCGGTGAAGCGGTCGTCCATCTCGAAGTCCGCCCCGGCCAGGCCGCCGCGGTTCATGGAACCCATGACGACCTTGTTCTCCAGGGCCCCGAGCAGCAGCAGGTCCTCCAGGATGTCGGCGGTGGCCAGCACCCCGTCCACGCCCGGCCGGGACAGGGCGATGCACAGACGTTCCAGCAGGTCGGCGCGGTCCGCCATGGCCAGGGACCGGCCGCCGACGCCGAGGGCGCCCCGGGCGGGGTGGTCGGCGGCCACGATCATCAGCCGGCCGCTGTCGCCGATCAGCGGACGACGGGCCCGCCGGGCGGCCGCCTCGGCGACGGCCTCCGGGTTGCGGGCCCGGACCGCGGTCAGATCGGGAATGCTGAGGTTCAACGAAGGGCTCCGTTCAGGGCTGGCTCGGCAGGCCCGCCGCGTGCGGCGACGCGGCCCGCGCGAGGAGGTCCGCGACCTCCGGTACGGTCGGCATGGCGGACGAACAGGCGAGGCGCGAGGCGACGAGGGCACCGGCCGCGTTGGCGTGGCGCACGGTCCGCTCCAAGTCCCAGCCCGAGAGCAGCCCGTGGCAGAGCGAGCCGCCGAAGGCGTCGCCCGCGCCGAGGCCGTTGACCACCTCCACCGGCACCGGCGGCACCTCGGCCCGGGTGCCGTCGCGGTGCACGGCGAGGACACCCTTCGGCCCCTGCTTCACCACGGCCAGCTCCACGCCGGCCGCCAGCAGCGCCTCGGCGCAGGCCCCGGGCTCACGCTCCCCGGTGGCCACCTCGCACTCCGCCACGTTGCCGACCGCGACCGTGGCGTGCCGCAGGGCCTCGCGGTAGTAGGGGCGGGCCTGTTCGGGGTCGCGCCAGAACACCGGGCGCCAGTCGAGGTCGAACACGGTGGTGCCGGCCCGGTTCCGGGCCTCCAGCGCGGTGAAGGTGGCCGAGCGGCTCGGCTCCTCGCTCAGACCGGTGCCGGTGACCCAGAGGATCCCGGCCGCGCGGACGGCGGCCAGGTCCAGCTCGCCGGGGTGGATCTCCAGGTCGGGGGCCTTGGGGCGGCGGTAGAAGTACAGGGGGAAGTCGTCCGGCGGGAAGATCTCGCAGAACGTGACGGGAGTGGGGTACGCGGCGACCGGCGTGACCCAGCGGTCGTCGACGCCGAACTCCCGCAAGGCGTCGTGCAGGTAGCTGCCGAACGGATCTGCGCCGGTGCGTGAGACGAGTGCCGCGGAACGGCCCAGTCGGGCGGCGGCAACGGCCACGTTGGCCGCGGAACCGCCCAGGAACTTCCCGAATGTCTCCACTTGGGACAGCGGAACGCCGGTCTGCAGCGGGTAAAGGTCGACCCCGATGCGGCCCATGGTGATCAGGTCGAAATACTGTGGTGAGTCGGCCATCGATCGACGCTCCTCGAGGTGCTGGGGATGCGGGTCCCAGGACGCCCTGCCACGGTGGGGACGAGCATTCCAGGGACCTGCTGCCTCCCAGGTGTAGGTCTCGGAGGGCGGCGATGTCAATAGTTTGTACTTACATTCGGACTAGCTCGTGAAATGATGTCTTAACAAAGTATTGACAGCAGGCGGTTCTGGGGATTGGATCGCGTCCCAGCACGACCGCCGTGTTCCATGGCACACCACCCGGACTCCCGAGGCTCCGGGCACCGGATCCTCGGACTCCCGCCCTTTCCCCCGCGTAGCACAGTGAGGTGCAGGACAGATGGACCGCTCTTCTCACATCCGCCTCCGCAGAGTCGCGCCGTTCACCGCGGTCGCGGCGGCAGCCGCCCTGGCCCTCGCCGGCTGCTCCAGCGGTTCCGGCGGCAAGAAGGCCGAGGAGGGTGGTGCCGACGCCTCGGCGGGCAAGGCGAACACGCCGCGCATGACGGTTGCCCTGGTCACCCACCAGGCTCCCGGCGACACCTTCTGGGACATCGTCCGCAAGGGCGCCGAGGCCGCGGCCGCCAAGGACAACGTCAAGCTCGTCTACTCCGCCGACCCGAACGCCGGCAGCCAGGCCACCCTGGTGCAGAACGCGATCGACCAGAAGGTCGACGGCATCGCCGTCACCCTCGCCAAGCCCGACGCGCTCAAGGACGTCATAGCCAAGGCGAAGGCCGCCGGCATCCCCGTCGTCGGCCTCAACTCCGGCCTGAGCGACTGGAAGGACCTCGGACTGCTCGAGTTCTTCGGCCAGGACGAGTCGGTGGCCGGCGAGGCGTTCGGCAAGAAGCTCAACGAGGTCGGCGCGAAGAACGCCGTCTGCGTCATCCACGAGCAGGGCAACGTCGGCCTGACCCAGCGGTGCGACGGCGTGAAGAAGACCTTCGAGGGCAACACCCAGATCCTCAACGTCAACGGCACCGACATGCCGTCGGTGAAGTCGACGATCACCGCCAAGCTGAAGCAGGACTCCGCCATCGACCACGTCATCACGCTCGGCGCCCCCTTCGCGCCGACCGCCGTGCAGTCGGTGGGCGACGCGGGCAGCGAGGCGAAGGTCGCCACCTTCGACCTCAACAAGGACCTCACCAAGGCGATCGAGGCCGGCGACATCGAGTTCGCCGTGGACCAGCAGCCCTACCTCCAGGGCTACCTCGCCGTCGACGGCCTCTGGCTCTACAAGAACAACGGCAACTACAGCGGCGGCGGCGAGCAGCCGGTGCTGACCGGCCCGGCCTTCGTCGACAAGTCCAACGTCGACGCGGTCTCCGAGTACGCCGCGAAGGGCACTCGGTGATGAGCATGGCCCAACAGGCTGAGCCGGCGGTGAACACACCGCCGGCCCCCGGCCCGCAACAGACCGACGGCCGCACCGCGCGGCGCCCGCTGCCGCTGCGCCTGCTCGCCCGGCCCGAGGTCGGCGTGTTCCTCGGCGCCGTGGCCGTCGTGGTGTTCTTCCTGTTCGCCGCGCCGCCGGTGCGCGACGGCAGCTCCATGGCGAACATCCTGTACCAGTCGTCGGTCATCGGCATCATGGCACTGCCCGTGGCCCTGCTGATGATCGGCGGCGAGTTCGACCTCTCGGCCGGTGTCGCCGTCGTGGCCTCGGCGCTGACCGCCAGCATGCTCAGCTACCAGCTCACCCTGAACGTGTGGATGGGCGTGATCGTCGCCCTGGCGGTCTCCCTGGGCATCGGAGCGTTCAACGGCTGGATGCTGGTCAGGACCGGGCTGCCGAGCTTCCTCGTCACCCTCGGCACCTTCCTGATCCTCCAGGGCGTCAACCTCGCGGTGACCAAGCTGGTCACCGGCAACGTCGCCACCGACAGCATCGGCGACATGGACGGCTTCGACCAGGCCAAGGCGATCTTCGCGTCCAGCTTCGAGGTCGCCGGCGTCCAGGTGAAGATCACCGTGGTGTGGTGGCTCGTCTTCGCCGCCCTCGCCACCTGGGTGCTGCTGCGCACCAAGTACGGCAACTGGGTCTTCGCGGTCGGCGGCAACAAGGACTCCGCCCGCGCGGTCGGCGTCCCCGTCACCTTCACCAAGATCTCGCTGTTCATGCTCGTCGGCTTCGGCGCCTGGTTCGTCGGCATGCACAACCTGTTCTCCTTCAACACCGTCCAGTCCGGCGAGGGCGTGGGCCAGGAACTCATCTACATCGCCGCGGCGGTCATCGGCGGCTGCCTGCTGACCGGCGGCGCCGGCAGCGCGATCGGCCCGGTCTTCGGCGCCTTCATGTTCGGCATGGTGCAGCAGGGCATCGTCTACGCCGGCTGGAACCCCGACTGGTTCAAGGCCTTCCTCGGCGTGATGCTCCTCGGCGCCGTCCTCATCAATCTGTGGGTCCAGCGCACGGCGACCCGGAGGTGACCGCAATGACCGACAAGACCACCGGCAGCCACATCGCCGGCACCGAGGACACCGCGCCCGGCGGCGAGCACCCCCTGGTCGAGCTCCGCTCCGCCGGCAAGTCCTACGGCAACATCCGCGCCCTGCACGGCGTCGACCTCACCGTCCACCCCGGCAAGGTGACCTGCGTCCTCGGCGACAACGGCGCCGGCAAGTCCACCCTCATCAAGATCATCTCCGGGCTGCACCAGCACACCGAGGGCGAGTTCCTCGTCGATGGCGCACCCGTGCGCTTCTCCACCCCGCGCGAGGCCCTCGACAAGGGCATCGCCACCGTCTACCAGGACCTCGCGGTCGTCCCGCTGATGCCGGTCTGGCGGAACTTCTTCCTCGGCTCCGAGATGACCAAGGGCCCCTGGCCGCTGCGCCGCCTCGACATCGAGCGGATGAAGAAGACCGCCGACGAGGAACTGCGCAACATGGGCATCGTCCTGGACGACCTGGAGCAGCCCATCGGCACCCTCTCCGGCGGCCAGCGCCAGTGCGTCGCCATTGCGCGCGCGGTCTACTTCGGCGCCCGCGTGCTGATCCTGGACGAGCCCACGGCCGCCCTCGGCGTCAAGCAGTCCGGCGTGGTGCTGAAGTACATCGCCATGGCCCGCGACCGCGGCCTCGGCGTCATCTTCATCACCCACAATCCCCACCACGCCTACATGGTCGGCGACCACTTCAGCGTGCTGCGCCTCGGCACACTCGAACTGAGCGCCGCCCGCAGCGAGGTCGGCCTCGAGGAACTCACCAACCACATGGCGGGCGGCGCCGAACTGGCCGCCCTCAAGCACGAGCTGGCGCAGGTCGGCGGCGTCGACACCGAGGAACTGCCCGAGGAGGGCGACCTCCGGGCCCCCGCGGCCGCAACACCGGAAGGGAAGTCCTGACATGGCCCTCGCGCTCGACCGCATCCGGGTCGGCTCCGCCCCCGACTCCTGGGGCGTCTGGTTCCCCGACGACCCGCAGCAGGTGCCCTGGCAGCGCTTCCTCGACGAGGTCGCCGAGGCCGGCTACTCCTGGATCGAACTCGGCCCCTACGGTTACCTCCCGACCGACGCCGCCCGCCTCACCGACGAGGTGAGCCGGCGGAACCTCAAGGTCTCCGCCGGCACCATCTTCTGCGGCCTGCACCGCGGCCCGTCCGAGTGGGACAGCACCTGGGAGCAGGTCAGCCGGGTCGCCGCCCTCACCCGTGACATGGGCGCGAAGCACCTGGTGGTCATCCCGTCGTTCTGGCGCGACGACAAGACCGCCGAGATCCTCGAGGCCCCCGAGCTCACCACCGAGCAGTGGGGCCACCTCACCGGGGGCATGGAACGCCTCGGCCGCGAGGTGAAGGAGACGTACGGGCTCGACATCGTCGTCCACCCGCACGCCGACACCCACATCGACACCGAGGAACACGTCGAGCGCTTCCTCGACTCGACCGACTCCGACCTGGTCAACCTCTGCCTGGACACCGGCCACTACGCCTACTGCGGCGGCGACAGCGTCAAGCTGATCGAGACCTACGGCGAGCGCATCGGCTACCTGCACCTCAAGCAGGTCGACCCGGACATCCTCGCCGACGTGGTCAAGAACGAGGTCCCGTTCGGGCCGGCCGTGCAGCGCGGAGTGATGTGCGAACCGCCCGCCGGCGTGCCCGAGCTGGGACCGGTCCTCACGGCCGCGCAGAAGCTGGGCGTGGACCTGTTCGCGATCGTCGAGCAGGACATGTACCCGTGCGAGCCCGACAAGCCGCTGCCGATCGCCGTGCGCACGCGTCAGTTCCTGCGCTCCTGCGGCGCCTGACGGTCCCGAGGGGAGGCGAGAGATGAAACCGCGCGAGCCACTGCGCATCGCCGTCGTCGGCACCGGCCGCATGGGCGCCGACCACGTACGCCGGATCGACCGGGTCGTCAACGGCGCGCGGGTCACCGCCGTCGTGGACGTCGACGCCGAGCGCGCCAAGTCCGTGGCCGCGGGCGTCGACGGCTGCACCGCCCACACCGACCCGGCCGCCGCGATGGCGTCGGCCGACGTCGACGCCGTGCTCGTCGCCTCCCCGGGACCGGCCCACGAGGCCGCCCTGCTCGCCGCGTTCGAGCACGACCTGCCCGTCCTGTGCGAGAAGCCGCTCACCCCCGACGCGGCCTCCGCGCTGCGCGTCCTCGAAGCCGAACAGGCGCTCGGCCACCGCCGCGTCCAGGTGGGCTTCATGCGCCGCTACGACGCCGAGTACGTACGCCTGAAGGCCCTGCTGGACTCCGGTCGGCTGGGCCGCCCGCTGATGCTGCACAACCGGCACCGCAACGTCGCCAGCCCGCCCTTCTTCACCAGCGCGATGCTCATCAGCGACTCCGTGGCGCACGAGGTCGACGCCACCCGCTGGCTCCTCGGCCACGAGATCTCCGCCGTCACCGTCCTGCGCCCCACCCCCTCCTCCGGCGCCCCCGAGGGCCTGCGCGACCCGCAGTTCGTCCTCCTGGAGACCGACGGCGGCGCGATCTCCGACGTCGAGATCTTCGTCAACTGCGGCTTCGGCTACCAGGTGCAGGCCGAAGCGGTCTGCGAACGCGGCACCGCCCGCATCGGCGACGGCCACGCCCTGGTCACCCACACGGCCGGCCACTGGGGCGGCACCATCACCCAGGACTGGACCGAACGCTTCGCCCAGGCCTACGACGACGAGGTCCAGGCCTGGGTCGACAGCACCCGCCGCGGCGAGGTCGACGGCCCGAGCACCTGGGACGGTTACGCCGCCGCGGCCGTGTGCGAGGCCGGCGTGCGCGCGCTGGAGGAGGGCGGCCGGGTCGAGGTCGACCTCGTGGAGAAGCCGCCGCTGTACCGGTGAACGGGCGACGCCGTGGCGTGAGCGGAACCAACTCCCGGTGAGAGTGGGGGCTTTGCGCCGCCGTACGCCACGCCCTACCCTCGTGCCGTGCGCGCAGCCGGTGAGGACCCAGCGAACCGAAGCCCCCGGGAGATCCGGTGGAGGTGACGACGCTGCTCGTCCTCGGCGCCGCCGGAGGTGCGCTCAGGGGCCTGCTGGACGTCTACATCCGCTTCCTCGACTGGCAGGCGGACCGCAGGGCCCACCGCAGATCACCGCCGGAACAGGCGGACCCGCCACCGCGCTTCGCCGACCACTTCGACCCGGTCGGGGATTCCGTCGCCGCCGTGGTGCACAGCGCCATGGGCGCGGGAGCGGCGGTGCTCTTCGGCACCACGGGCCAGATCAGCGGCGCGTACGCGGCGCTGGTCGTGGGCATCTCCGCGCCGGTCATCCTGACGCAGCTGGGCCGCGTCCAGTCGGTCAGCGAGGCGCTGACCGGCCCGCCCGCCACCGAGGCGGCCATCGGCGCCGGCCCGCCGGGCACGGAGGCGGCGCCCGGCACCGTACCGTCACCCGCCGCGCCGCCCGAACCGCCCGGGCCCGCCGGAGCCGTCGGCACGGGCGCGCCCGACGGGCCCCGCTCGTCGGCGCGGTCCGCCGCCTCCGTACCGCAGCCGCCGCGCCCGCCGTCCCGAGGCGTGCCGGGGGACGGCGGCGACGGGGCCGACACCGCGGCCGGCGGTGCCGACCGGCCGCCGCTGACCCGCGGCCCGGCGCTGGGAGAGGAGGGCTCGACGTGACCGAGCGACCGTCCGTGTTCCGCCGGGCCGCCGCCGGTGTCGTCGGGGCGGGCGGTCCCGCGCACCGGCCGCCCACGATCGTCCAGCAGCGGCACCTCCCGCTCGGGCGGCGCCTGCTCGTCTCCCTCCTCGGCGTCCGGGTCCGCCCCGACCGGTCCGCTACCGCCCCCGCATCCGTACCGCAGGTGAGCGAACGGCGGCCTGGGGAGGCGGGCCTCGGCCCGCGCACCCTTCCGGATTCCGCCGTCCGTCCCGCGGAGCGGTACGCCGACCCCGCCGCCCTGCTGCGTGAGGACCGGATCGCGTACGAGCGGCTCCTCGACCAGGCGCTGACGTCCTTCGCCCACTCCTCGGAGCCCGCAGCCGGCCCGTGGCCAGGACCCGAGCAACTGCGCACCATGGCGCTCCAGGCCCGGGAGGTCGTCATGGCGGTGGCGGCAGCCGAGTACCAGCACTTCCTCCGGGTCAGGGCGGAGCGACTGCGGACGTCGGCGGGGATGTTCGGGTGGGGCGGGCCCGCCGATGCCCGGACACGACGGGTGGCTGCGGCGGGCGCGGCGAGCCCGCCGCCCGGCGCAGCCCGGCGACCGGCGCCCCAGCCCGTCCCGTACGCGCCTCGTGGCCGGGCGCGCCGGAAGTCCGTCCCGGCGGTGGCTGCCGTGCTGCTGGGGGCGGCAGCGGTGACGCTGCTGCTCCTCGCCCTGGGGCCGGCCGGCCTGGAACACGACCTCGCGCCGGGTCTGGTGACCGTCGGCCTGTGCCTCGCCTCGGCCACGGCCGGACTGGTCCTGGGCGCGCTGCTGCGGCGCCCGAGGCGACGGCACTACCGCCGCACCCTCCCCGCCGGGCGGAACGACGATCCGTACGCCGAGGTGGAGCGGGCCCGGCAGGCCTGGCTCACGGCCCTGCTGGAGCGCGGCATCCTGCCGTTCCTGCGGCAGGCGGCCGACGAGGCGGGCGGCCCGGCGGCGGAGCCGCCCCGCACCACCCGGGCACCGCACGCCGGTGACCGGGAGCCGCGCGAGCCGGGCCGCCCGCCCGAGTGATCCGGCCGGCGACCCGCCCGGACGGGACCGGGAGAGGCCGCGCGGCCGGGGACGGCCGCTCAGGCCCGGCGTACCTCCTCGACGGTCACCGGACGGTGCTCGTGCAGGGACAGGGTGCACGCCTCGGCGATCCAGCCGGCCTCCAGGGCGTCCGCGACGGTGCACGGCGAGGGCCGCGTACCCGCCACCACCTCGGTGAACGCGGTGAGTTCGGCACGGTAGGCGGCCGCGAAGCGGTCCATGAAGAAGTCGTGCGGGACGCCCGCCGGGAAGGCGACGCCCTGCTCCACCGACCGCAGCGGCAGCTTGTCCTCCAGGCCCACGGCGATGGAGTCGGTGAAGCCGTGGATCTCCATGCGCACGTCGTAACCGCGGGCGTTGTGGCGGCTGTTGGAGACCACCGCGATGGTGCCGTCGTCCAGGGTGAGGACCGCGCCGGTGGTGTCGGCGTCGCCCGCCTCCCTGATGTAGTCGGCGCCACGGTTGCCGCCGACGGCGTACACCTCGCTCACCTCGCGGCCGGTGACCCAGCGGATGATGTCGAAGTCGTGCACCGAGCAGTCGCGGAAGATGCCGCCGGAGGCGGCGATGTACGCGGCCGGCGGGGGCGCCGGGTCCAGCGTGGTCGAGCGGACGGTGTGCAGGGTGCCCAGCTCCCCGCTCCGCACGGCCGCCCGCGCGGCCACGAAGCCCGCGTCGAAGCGGCGGTTGTAGCCGATCTGGATCGGCACGTCGCGGCCCTCGACCGCCTCGAGGACCGCCACGCCCTCGGCCATCGTGCGGGCGACGGGCTTCTCGCAGAAGACCGGCACGCCGGCCTCCACGCAGGCGAGGATCAGCCCCGGGTGGGCGTCGGTCGCGGCGGCGACGACCACGCCGTCCACGCCGGCCGCGAGCACCGCCTCGGGCGAGTCGGCGACCTCGGCGCCGAACCGCTCCGCGGCGGCCTTCGCGGCATCCGCGAACGGATCGGAGACGACGAGGGACTCGACGGCGTCGAGCCGGGACAGGGTCTCGGCGTGGAAGGCGCCGATACGGCCGAGGCCGAGGATTCCGATGCGCATGGGGGACGGTGCTCCTTGCTTGCGGGTGTCGTACGAGCGGAGAGCGGAGACGGGGGAGGGTGCGTCAGTCGAGGCCGCCGAGGACGTTCTGGTCCCAGTCGATCACGGAGCCGGTGACCACGCCCGAGCGGTCGGACAGCAGCAGGACCACGAAGTCGGCGATCTCGTCCGGCTGGCCGAGCTTGCCCATCGGCAGCCGTGCCGCGGCCTGCTCGCGCCAGTCGTCCGCGGCGCCGTGGAAGGCGCGCTGGGTGGCGTCCTCGCCCTCGGTGGCGGTCCAGCCGATGTTCAGGCCGTTGATGCGGATCCGGTCCCAGCGGTGGGCGTGCGCCGCGTTGCGGGTCAGGCCGGCGAGCCCGGCCTTGGCGGCGACGTACGGCGCGAGGAACGGCTGACCGCCGTGCGCCGAGGAGGTGATGACGTTGACGATCGTGCCGGGCGCCTCGCGCCGCACCATGTCGGCGACCGCGGCCTGCATGGCGAAGAACGGGCCCTTGAGGTTGACGGCGATGTGCTGGTCGAACAGTTCGGGCGTGGTGTCGAGGAGCGTCCCGCGGGAGGTGAGGCCCGCGGAGTTCACCAGGCAGTCGACGCGGCCGTACGCCGTGACGACCTGCGCGACGGCATCCTTCGCCTGCTCCGCGTCCGCGAGGTCGGCCCGGACGAACACCGCCGTGCCGCCCGCGGCGGTCAGTTCCGCCACCAGCGCCTCGCCGGGTTCCGGGCGCCGCCCGGTGACGGCCACGACCGCGCCCTCACGGACCGCGGCCCGGGCGACGGCGGCCCCCACGCCCTGACTGCCGCCGTTGACGAGGACGACCTTGTCGTCGAGAAGTCCCATGACGTGTTCCGGTTTCCTTTCAGCTCTCGCGCCGCTGGGCGCCGGCCCGCAGTTCGTTGCGCAGGGTCCGCGCGGTCCATCCCTCGCGCAGCGCGCGGCGCACCAGGTCGGCCTGGGAGGGCGGGGCGAGGCCGTCGACCGGCGGGTCGTTGTCGAGGTTGGTGGGGAAGGGGTAGCCCTCGGCGCTCGCCGCGATCACGTTCTCCAGCCACCGCTCGTCTGCTCCCTCGGCCTTGCGGCCCAGGAGCACCGGGTAGACGGCGCCGGTGACCGCCTCGCGGTCCACCGTCTCCATCGCCCGCCCGAACGCGGAGGACACCTGGAGCAGGTTGGCCATGCGCCGGATGTCCGCCGAGCGGTTGGCGCCGGCGGCGTGGAACAGCGCCGGGTTGAAGAACACCGCGTCGCCCTTGGCCAGGGGGAGTTGCACGTGGTGCTCCTCGAAGTACGCACGGAACTCCGGGAGTCGCCAGGCGAGGTAGCCGGGCCCGTACTTCTGGGAGTGCGGCAGGTACAGCGTCGGCCCGGACTCGACGGGCATGTCGCAGTGCGCCACCGCGCCCTGGAGGGTGAGCACGGGGGAGAGGCGGTGCACGTGCGCCGGGTGGGCGGCGGCGACCTCGTTGGAGAGGAAACCGAGGTGGTAGTCGCGGTGCACGGTCTGCGCGGCGCCGCCCGGGTTGACCACGTTGACCTGGGAGGTGACCTGGTATCCGGGGCCCAGCCAGGCCGAGGAGACCAGGGCGATCACGTCGTTGGCGTAGTAGTCGGCGAACGCCTGCGGGTCGTACAGGGCGGCCTTCTCCAGGGCGTTCCACACCCGGTCGTTGGCGCCCGGCCTGGCGAAGTGGTCGCCGGCGGTGGCGCCCGAGGCGCGCTGCTCGGCGATCAGGGCGTCGAAGACGGCGGTGGTCCGGTCGACGACCGCCGGGTCGGGGAAGGCACCGCGGACGACCACGACGCCGGGGCCGTCGGCGAGGGCCCGCACCAACTCGGCCTGGACCTCCCGGCGGTCGGCGCGGGCGAGCCGGTCGGCGTCGTAGAGCAGCACGTTGCGCTCCACCGCCGAGGCGTGCGGGTGGGCGGCGAGGTCGGTCGACTGCTCGACCAGCGCGCGGAAGGCATCCAGGTCGCAGTCCCGCTCGGACAGCCAGGCGGCCGGCGCGGGGGTCTGCTGCGGAGTGGATACGGACATGAGGCCGTCCCTTCGGGTCACGGAGCGACGCGGCTCTGTCATTCTTGTCAGTACAAACCCCTCGAACAACCAGCAGGAAGCCATCAAAAACCCCTCAGGAGCCACCGCATGGGCCACCCCTTCCCGATCCGGGAAATCGCACGTCAGGCAGGGTTGAGCGAGGCCACGGTGGACCGGGTCCTCAACGGCAGGGGAGGGGTGCGGGAGAGCACCGCGCGCGAGGTGCACCGGGCCATCGCCGACCTCGACCGGCAGCGCACCCAGGTCCGTCTCGTCGGCCGGACGTTCATGCTGGACATCGTGATGCAGTCGCCGGAGCGGTTCTCCACCGCCGTCCGCACCGCCCTGGAGGCCGAACTGCCCTCCCTGCACCCGGCGGTGGTCCGCTCCCGCCACCA
This sequence comes from Streptomyces calvus, assembly GCF_006782915.1. Classification (GTDB taxonomy): domain Bacteria; phylum Actinomycetota; class Actinomycetes; order Streptomycetales; family Streptomycetaceae; genus Streptomyces; species Streptomyces calvus. The sequence continues at coordinate 56,799 of NZ_VCNP01000008.1, read as the reverse complement.
CTTTCGCGAGACCGGCCCGGCCGCCGCACTGGTCGCGGTGCTCGACCGGATCCGCCGGCGCGGCTCGCAGGGAGTGATCCTCAAGGCGCCCGACGTGCCCGAGGTCACCGCCGCCGTCGGACGGCTCGCCGCGGCCGGCATTCCCGTGGTGACGCTGGTGACGGACCTGCCCGCGAGCGCTCGGATCGGGTACGTCGGCAGCGACAACCGGGCCGCCGGCGCGACCGCCGCCTACCTCATGGAGCAGTGGCTGGGCGAGCGGCCCGGCAACGTCCTCACCAGCCTCTCCAGCGGCTTCTTCCGCAACGAGGAGGAGCGCGAGATGGGCTTCCGCAGCGCCATGCGCGCCCGCCGGCCCGGGCGCACACTGGTCGAGATCACCGAGGGCCAGGGCCTGGACGCCACCCAGTACGACCTGGTCAGGGCCGCGCTGGAACGGGACCCGGAGATCCGGGCGGTCTACTCCATCGGCGGCGGCAACATCGCCACCCTGCGTGCCTTCGAGGACGCCGGGCGCGAGTGCGCCGTGTTCCTCGCGCACGACCTCGACCACGACAACACGCGACTGCTGCGCGAGCACCGGCTGTCCGCCGTGCTCCACCACGATCTCCGTCACGACCTGCGCGAGGCCTGCCACCTGGTGATGCGGGCCCACGGCGCGCTGCCGCCCGCGGGCCCCACCCTGCCGTCCGCGATCCAGGTCGTGACCCCCTACAACATGCCCGCCACGGCTACGGGGTGACCCAGGTGCCGCTCTGCGCGGACCGTGCCATCGCGTCCAGCACGGCCGCGCTGTGCACCGCGTCGGCGAGGGTCGCGCCGTGCGGGACGCCCTCGGCGACCGAGCGCAGGAAGCGGTACGCCTCGATCACCTTCAGGTCGTCGTAGCCCATGGCGTTCGCCGCGCCCGGCTGGAAGGCGCCGAACTCGCCGTGACCCGGGCCCACGTACACGGTGCTGACGGGCTGGTCCTGGTAGGTGGTGCCGCGGCTGACGCCGAGCTCGTTCATCCGGCGGAAGTCCCACAACACCGCGCCCTTGGTGCCGTGGACCTCGAAGCCGTAGTTGTTCTGCTCGCCCACCGACACCCGGCAGGCCTCCAGCACGCCCCGCGCGCCGGAGGCGAAGCGCAGCAGACAGCTGACGTAGTCCTCGTTCTCCACCGGGCCGAGTTCGCCGCCGGCCGCGCGGGCGTGGCCGGCCGTGGCGCCCGTCGGCCGGGCCCGCTCGGGCAGGAAGACGGCCGTGTCGGCGGTCAGCGAGGCGATGTCGCCGAGCAGGAAGCGGGCCAGGTCGGCGCCGTGCGAGGCCAGGTCGCCGAGGACTCCGCTGCCGCCGCGCTCCCGCTCGTAGCGCCAGGTCAGGGCGCCTTCCGGATGAGCCGCGTAGTCGCTGAACAGCCGGACGCGGACATGCGTGACGGTGCCGATCCCACCGGAGGCGATCAGGTCGCGGGCCGCCTCCACGGCGGGCGCGTTGCGGTAGTTGAAGCCGACCGCGCCCTGGACGCCTGCCTTGGCGACGGCGTCCGCGACGGCCTGGGCGTCCTCGACGCTCAGGCCCACCGGCTTCTCGATCCAGATGTGCTTGCCCGCCTCGGCCATCGCGACCCCGATCTCGCGGTGCAGGAAGTTCGGGGCGGTGATGCTGACGGCCTTCACCCGGGGATCGGCGGCCACCTCGCGCCAGTCGCGGGTGGTGGCGGCGAAGCCGAACTGCGCGGCGGCCTCCTCGGCCCGGCCCGGCACCTCCTCGGCGACCGCGACCAGCTCGGGCCGGACGGCCAGCTGCGGATAGTGGTGCCGCACGCGCGCGTACGCCTGGGTGTGCACCCGCCCCATCCAGCCGAATCCGACGACGGCGACACCCAGCGCATCCACCATGAAAAGCCTCTCTCCGGCCCGGTCCCTGTTCTGCCCGCTCACCTTCTGCGGGCACCCGGCGTCATGTCAACCGTTTGACAGGACAACCGCCCGGCAGTGCGGGCGTGAGCAGCCCGCCCACGCACGTCAGCAATATCGCGAACGAAATTGTTGACAATTTTGTCGGCTAGATTTACGTTCGACAGGCACTCACTCAGGGAGGGCGACCATGCCGAACCAATCCCGTCCGGGCACCGGGGAGCAGGCCAGACGGCTTGCGCTCGGGCAGCTCCGGGAGGCGATCCTGCGCGGCGAGATGGTGCCGGCGCAGCGGCTGGTGGAGAACGAACTCGCCGAACGGTTCGGCGTGACCCGGGCCAGCATCCGGGCCGCGCTGATCGAGCTGGAGTCGCAAGGGCTGGTGGAGCGGATCCGCAACCGCGGTTCACGGGTGCGGGTGGTGACCGTCGAGGAGGCGGTCGCCATCACCGAGTGCCGCCTGGTCCTCGAAGGACTCTGCGCGGCCAAGGCGGCCACCGCCGCCACCGACGAACAGCTCACGGAACTGACGCGGCTGGGCACGGCGATGCGCAAGGCCGTGGCCGACGGCGAACCGCTGACCTACTCGGAGCTCAACCACGAACTTCACGTCAGGATCCGCGAGTTCTCCGGCCAGCAGACGGCCGTGGCGCTCCTGGAGCGGCTCAACGCCCAACTGGTGCGCCACCGCTTCCAGCTGGCGCTGCGTCCGGGACGTCCGCAGCAATCCCTGAACGAGCACCTGGCCATGATCGAGGCGATCGTGGCCAGGGACCCGCAGGCGGCCGAGGCGGCCGTCCGCGCCCACCTCACCAGCGTGATCGAGGCACTGCGCGACTGAACCGCGCACCGAGGCGGGCGCCACCTGTCCACGAAGGAGAACGCAGCATGACCCACGGCAACGCGCCCGCCGCCACCCCACGATCGACGCTCGTCGTCACCGCGCACGCCGGCGACTTCGTCTGGCGTGCGGGCGGCGCCATCGCGCTCGCCGCCGCACGCGGGGAGAAGGCCACCATCGCGTGCCTCACCTTCGGCGAGCGCGGCGAGTCCGCCAAGGCCTGGCGGGAGGGCAGGAAGCTCGAGGAGATCAAGGCGATACGCCGGGAGGAGGCCGAGCAGGCCGCCGCCGCCCTCGGCGCCGAGGTCCGCTTCTTCGACGCCGGCGACTACCCGCTGACCGCCACGCCCGAGCTGACCGACCGGCTCGTCGAGGTCTACCGCGCCACCCAGCCCGACGTCGTGCTCACCCACCCCGTCGAGGACCCCTACAACGGCGACCACCCCGCCGCCAACCGCATGGCCCTGGAGGCCCGCGTCCTCGCCCAGGCCATCGGCTACCCCGGCCCCGGCGGGATCATCGGCGCCCCGCCGGTCTTCTACTTCGAGCCGCACCAGCCCGAGATGAGCGGCTTCCGGCCCGAAGTGCTCCTGGACATCACCGAGGTGTGGGAGACCAAGCGCAGGGCCATGGAGTGCCTGGCCGCCCAGCAGCACCTGTGGGACTACTACACCGACCTCGCCGTCCGCCGCGGCGTCCAGCTCAAGCGCAACGCCGGTCCCAACCTGGGCCTGCCGCACAGGACCATGGCCGAGGCGTTCATGCGGCCGTTCCCGCAGATCGCGAAGGAGCTGGCATGAGCGGCGTGATCGTCACCGACCCGCCGAAGGCCGCCGCCGAGGACGTGGAGGCGCTCGCCCGGTACGGGGTCGCCACCATCGGCGAGGCGATGGGCCGCACCGGTCTGCTCGGCCCGGGCATCCGGCCCGTCCAGCAGGGCGTACGCGTCGCCGGCACCGCGGTCACCGTGCTGTCCTGGCCCGGCGACAACCTGATGATCCACGCCGCCGTCGAGCAGTGCGGCGAGGGCGACATCCTGGTCGTCACCACCACCTCGCCGTCCACCGACGGCATGTTCGGCGAACTGTTCGCCACGGCACTCCAACGGCGCGGCGTGCGCGGCCTGGTCATCGACGCCGGCGTCCGCGACACCCAGGAACTGCGGGAGATGGGCTTCGCGGTCTGGTCCCGGGCCGTCAGCGCGCAGGGCACGGTCAAGGCCACCGGCGGCTCGGTCAACGTACCGGTCGTCGTGGACGGCCAGGTGGTCCACCCCGGCGACGTGATCGTCGCCGACGACGACGGCGTGGTCGTCGTCCCCCGCGCCCGGGCCCGGCGGACGGCCGAGGCGTCCGAGGCGCGGGAGCGGAAGGAGGCCGCCGCCAGGGCCGCCTTCGCCGAGGGCCGACTCGGCCTCGACCGCTACGGGTTGCGCGAGAAGCTGAGGCAACTGGGCGTGACCTACCAGCCGTACGAGGAGTACGCCGCCGGGGAGCGGCCGTGACCGCCTCCGCCGGGGTGCGCTGCACCCTGATGCGCGGCGGCACCTCCAAGGGCGCCTACTTCCTCGCCGGTGACCTGCCCGCCGACCCCGCCGCCCGCGACCGCCTGCTGCTGCGGATCATGGGCAGTCCCGACCCGCGCCAGATCGACGGCCTCGGCGGCGGCCACCCGCTGACCAGCAAGGTCGCCGTGGTGTCCGCCTCCGACGACCCGGACGCCGACGTCGACTACCTGTTCCTCCAGGTCGCCGTGGACGCGCCCGAGGTCACCGACCGGCAGAACTGCGGCAACCTCCTCGCCGGAGTGGGCCCGTTCGCCGTCGACCGCGGACTCGTGCCGGCCGGCGACCGACGGACCTCCGTGCGCATCCGCATGCTCAACACCGGTGAGCGCGCCGTCGCGGCCTTCCCGACCCCGGGCGGGCGCGTCGACCTCACCGGCGACACCGCGATCTCCGGCGTGCCGGGCACCGCCGCCGCGGTCGTCATCGAGTTCCCGCAGGCCGACAGCCCTCTGCTGCCCACCGGCAACGCCCGCGACACCGTCGCCGGCACCGAGGTGACGTGCGTCGACAACGGCATGCCGGTCGTGCTGGTCCCCGCCGCCGCACTCGACGTCACCGGCTACGAGAGCCCCGGCGACCTGGAGGCGGACCCGGAACTCGCCGCCCGGCTCGCGGAGGTCCGGTCGGCCGCCGGCCGGCTGATGGGCCTCGGCGACGTGGCGGGCACCACCGTGCCCAAACCGACCCTCGTCGCCCCGCCACGGGACGGCGGCGCGGTGACGACCCGCACCTTCATCCCGGTGCGCTGCCACACCGCCATCGGCGTCCTCGGCGCCGCGAGCGTGGCGGCGGGACTGCGCGTCCCGGGCGGCGTGGCCGAGGGCATCGCCGAACTCCCGGACGACGGCGGCCGGATCCGCGTGGAACACCCCACCGGATTCCTGGACATCGACGTCGACACGGAGTCCGACGGCACCGCGGTCACCGTCCGCCGCACCGCCGTCGTCAGAACCGCCCGCACGATCTTCGACGGCACCGTCTTCCCCCGGCCCGCCCCACGCCCCAGGGGCACCCGTGACTCCGCCGCTCGGTGACATCGCCCACGTCGGCCACGTCCAGCTGCTCACCTCCGACCCGGACGCGAGCGTCGCCCGCCTCCTGCACCGACTGCCTGGGGCCGACGGTCGGCGGCCAGGACGGCGACACCGTCCACCTGCGCACCTACGACGACTACGACGACTACGAGCACCACAGCCTGGTCCTCACCACCCGCGACCGGCCGGGCCTCGCAGCCGGGTGACGGCCGTCGGCCGGACCTCGGGCATGGGCCGCTTCGGCGCGGTCTTCGGGCCCCGGCTCGGCCGCCCGTTGCTCGCCGCGATCCACGGCGACCGGGGCTTCACGGCCTTCGCCCCGGCGGGCGCGGCGTCCACGCCGTTCATCGGGCTCGCCGCGCCGCGGACCTCGCGGTCCGGCCGACGCGCCGGCGCAGCGCGGCAGTCGGCCACCGCCGGCTGAGCACGCCGGCCCGCGCGGTGCCCCGCGTCCCGACGACGGGACACGGGGCACTCTGCTGTGCGGGTGCGGGTGCAGGTGCGGTGCGGGTGCGGGCGTGGAGTGCGCGTCGGCGCGGCGGCGCCGGGGAAGTGCGGGCCGGGTCAGCGTCCCGCGCGCACCCCGTCCAGGGCGATGGAGAGCACCCGGTCGCGCTGGGCGTCGTCGAGGAAGTTGGTCGCGGTGATCCCGGCCACCATCCGCAGCAGGTCGTCGAAGGCGATGTCGTCCCGGGCCCGTCCGGCCTCGCGCGCCCGCTCGAACAGCGGCCCGCCCGCCGCGTACATCGACTCCCGGCAGGCCAGGAAGATCTCCGACTCGCCGTCCAGCGCCTCCCGGATGGCCCGCTTGGTCACCGTGTAGTCCACGAACCGGTGCAGCCATGCCGTCAGCGCCTCCCACGGCTCCCGGTCGGCGACCTCCTCGGCGAACCGGCACAGGTCGTTCACCTCGCCCGCGTAGACGCTCTCGAAGAGGTGCCGACGGGTGGGGAAGTTGCGGTAGAGGGTGCCGATGCCGACACCGGCGCGGCGCGCGACGTCCTCCAGGGAGGCCTCCGCTCCGTGCTCGGCGAACGCCTCGCGGGCCGCGGCCAGCAGGGCGTCGTAGTTGCGGGCGGCGTCCTTGCGGTGCGGTCGCCGGGACGCCACGATCTCGCTGACGGGGAACGGCTGGGCGGTCACGGGTGGCCTCCGGGGCTGGGCTCGATTGAAACGGAGGGGTGCCTCCGCTACAGTGGAGGGGTACCTCCACTTTAGCAGTGAGGGGTGCGCCCGCCGTGGACGCGTGCGGCCGCACGCGTCACCGACGTACCGGCACCCCGTACCCCGTCCGCTCGTACCACCGCGTACGACCTTCCTCCACGGGCCCCGCACGTACGCGCCGCCCGTCCCGCACCGGCCGTTCCGCGGCCGCGTCCCCGCCCCCGGTGTGCCCGGTGCCGCCTCCGCGCACCGGCCCGCACCCGGCCGCGGCGGAACGCGGCCACGGGGGCGACGGCCGCACCCCGTCCGTATCCGGAGAGGTCCTCCATGCCCCGCACGTCCACACGCCTCACCTTCGCGGTCCTCGCGACCGGTGCCGGCGTGTTCTCCATGCTGCAGTCGCTGATCGCGCCGGCCCTGCCGACCGTGCAGCACGCGCTGCACACCTCGCAGTCCACCGTGACCTGGGTGATGACCGCGTACCTGCTGTCCGCCTCGGTGTTCACCCCGATCCTCGGCCGCGTCGGCGACCTGATCGGCCGCAAACGCACCCTCGTCGGCGTCCTGGCCGCCGTCGCGGTCGGCTGTCTGCTCGCCGCGCTCGCCCCGAACATCGGTGTCCTCGTCGTCGCCCGGGTCGTCCAGGGCGTCGGCGGCGCCCTGCTCCCGCTCTCCTTCGGCATCATCCGCGACGAGTTCGGGGCGTTGGAGGTCAGCGCCCGCATCGCCGGTCTGTCCGCCGTGATCGCCGCAGGCGGAGGCGTCGGCATGGTCGCCGCCGGCCCGATCGTCACCGCCCTCGACTACCGCTGGCTGTTCTGGATCCCGGTCGCCGTCGTCGTCGTGACCCTGCTGATCGCCGTGCGCCACGTGCCGGAATCCCCCCGGCGCGCCGAGGGCGGCGTCAGCTGGACGGGCGCCGTCCTGCTGTCGGCGTGGCTGGTGGCCCTGCTGCTGCCGCTCAGCCAGGCCGGCGCCTGGGGCTGGGGATCCGGCCGCGTCCTCGGTCTGCTGGGCGCCGCCGTGGTGCTGTTCGCGCTGTGGCTGTACGCCGAGTCCCGCTCCCGCGACCCGCTGATCGACCTGCGCGTGATGCGGCAGCCCGCGGTGTGGACCACCAACACCGCCGCGCTGCTCTTCGGGGCCGGCATGTACGGCATCTGGTCCTTCCTGCCCGGCTTCGTCCAGACCCCGCACTCCGCGGGCTACGGCTTCGGCGCGAGCGTCACCACCGCCGGCCTGCTGATGCTGCCGATGCTGATCGCGATGTTCCTCTCCGGTGTGCTCAGCGGCCGGCTGGAGCCCGTCCTCGGCGCCAAGACGCTCCTGACGGCCGGTGCCGCGCTCGGCTCGCTCGCCTGCGCCGTCCTCGCCCTCTGGCACGACCGGCCGTGGCAGATCGCCCTCGCCGCGGGGGTGTTCGGGCTCGGCATCGGACTGGCCTTCGCCGCCATGGCCAACCTCATCGTCGGCAGTGTGCCGGCCGGCCAGACCGGCGCCGCGACCGGCATGAACGCCAACATCCGCACCATCGGCGGCTCCATCGGCGCCGCCGTCACCAGCGTCCTGGTCACCGGTCGGCTCCAGCCCTCGGGACTGCCCCACGAGTCCGGCTACACCCAGGGCTTCGTCCTGCTGGCCGTGCTGTGCCTGGCGGCGGCCGGCGCCGCCCTGCTGGTCCCCGCCCGGCGCGCCGCACGCCTCGCGTCCGCCGCCCCTGTCACGGGCACTCCGGAACCGGCCGCCCCGGCCGCCCGGAGCTGACCCGCCGTCCCGGCACCACCGCGCGGATGAGGTAGGGTTGACCTGCGTGATCACGCGGTTCACCGCGCGGTGCGCAACGGGACGTGGCGCAGCTTGGTAGCGCACTTGACTGGGGGTCAAGGGGTCGCAGGTTCAAATCCTGTCGTCCCGACTCGTGAGAGTCGTGGATCAGGGCCGTTCCGGAGCAGTCCGGAACGGCCCTGATCGTTTTTCGCGGGCCCTTTCACGGTGCGGGCCCACCGCTCGGGGTCCGTGCACCGCCGGGTCGCCGCGGCGGGTGGCCGCCGGAGCCGAACGGGGGAGCCCCGCATGCGGCGTGCCGGGCGCGGCCCGAGCCTGGGCCCCATGAGTATCCGTCCCTGGGTGGTGGTCGAGGCTCCGGACAGCCGTGGTCTGCGCACGGTCGTCGTGGGCGGCGAGCGGGTCGGCGGCGTCTGGTCGTTGCCCCAACTGCGCCGGACGCTCGTCCGCCTCGGCTATCCCGAGGACCTGGACCTGGACGACCCGGTGGCCGTGCAGTGGCGCGGCGGGGACAGCGGAACCTGGCCCGACCGCACCCGGCGGCGACGTGCGACCGCCGCGCTGATGACGGCCGGAATGCTCGCGTCCATGGTCCTCGGCGTCGTCATCGGATGGCCCGACGCCCTCGGCGCCCTGACCTTCGCCCAGCGCATCACCGGGGCCCTGTTCGTCCTGTCCGCGGCGGTACAGGGCGCGGCGGTCGTCGCGGGCCTCGACCACTGGGGGAAACGGCAGGTCAAGGGGTCCGGAGCGGTGGTCCTGCTCGGAGTGCTGATCGCGTTCGCCACGGACAGCCTCCTGCTCTTCGTATGGGCCGACGAACGGGAGTTCACGCCCTTCCTGCTGCTCTTCCTGCCGCTGTGGTGCTGGTCCGTGTGGGCGCTCTGGCTGCTCGTCCGCGAGAGGGCCTGGCGAGGCATGCGGCGGCCCAGGACCTTCGCGGCCGGGGTCGTCGTGACGGCGCTCCTGACCGCGGTGAGCCTGGCGTACTCGACCATGTACCAGCCCGCGGCGGCCCCCATGCACTTCGTCCTGCGGGCGGAGTTCGGCGCGGCACGGGCCGACGCCGTGCGGCCGTTCGTGCACGTCCCGCTGAAGCTGTACGTGAAGAACGCGGGAGGCATCCCGGTGTACGTCATCAACAACGACTACACGGTCCACGGTCGCACCACCGCGTACTCCGACGGCGCGAACCGCCTGGAGGAGTGGCGCAGGAGCCTGGACGAGCGGCGCGCGGAGGACGCCGAACGCTACGTCGACGGGCTGAACTTCACCAGGATCAGCAGCGGACGCCCACACCGTCCGGGTGACTGGCTAGACGTCGGGCAGGAGTTCACCAAGGAGCAGGTGTTCCAGGTCCCGGTCGACACCGACTTCGACACGATCAGCGTCGTCCTGCAGATCACCTACATGAGGAAGGACCGGGGGAAACTCGACGTGGAGGAGTTCCGGCGGCCGCACCGGTCGTGGGACCGGGCGGAAGGACGCTACTACTGCCGGCCGGAGAAGTGCGGTGAGGAGTTCTACTACCACGGCCGGGTGCGGCACAACAACAACCTGGTCAACCTGACGCGGAAGCCCCGGTACGTGACGGCGGTGTGGTCCCCCGGGGGCAGACCGATCTACACCATCTCCACCTTCCACTTCACGGGCGGGGTGGCGCGTTCCGAGGAGGAGAGGGACGTGGCGCGCTACGGTGCCGCGACGGCGTACGCCGACGTGGAGGTGCCCGTCGCGGAACTGCTGAGATCCGCCGGGGCGGACACCGGCTGACGTGTTCCTACGCCAGCTCCTGGCCCTTGTCGACCCAGGTTCCGGCCCGGACTCCCTGCTCGTCGAGGAGCACGGCCGACCGCAGGCAGTGGAGCCCCGGCATGCCGAGGGTCCCGAACAACTGGCGGGCCGGTATGAAATCGGCGAGTTCGGGCACGAGTCGCGCGATGCCGAACGGGGCACGGTCGAAGCTGTTGTTCTTCAACTGGGCCTGCACGTCCAGCGATCCGTCGCCGGACTGCCGGGACTTCCAGTAGTCCTTCACTCCTTCGCCGTTCCACTTGTCGGGAGTCAGATGCGCCAGGAACCCGATGAGCTTCGGCTCGGGAACGTACGAGAACGCGGCGTTGGCGCAGACCTCGGCCGCCTTGCCGAGCGGGACGTCCGGCAGCCCCTGCGTGGCCGCGATCTTCTCCAACTGCCGTTGCAGCCGATCGATCTGCTCGGCCAGCTTCTTCTGCGCCCTGTCCCGGTCCTCCTGCGACACCCTGGGGTCGGTGGACTTGTCCAGCGACTCGGCGGCCTCACCCGCTGACTCCGCCAGGCTCTGACGGTCCCCGCCGGAGGTGTCGGACCTGGTGATCGTGCCGTACACGGTGATCAGCGTCCGCTGATGGCCCCGACTCCTGCCGGGAGGGCCGCTCGGCGCCGCCTTCACGCCGGGACTCGGGCGCGCGGCGGCCGTGTTCAGGCTGCCCGTTCCGCCGGCCAGCAGGTCCCGCAGCTGTTGCGGCGTCCCCGGGTCGGCGATCAGCTCCAGGACGGACGCCGACCCCTGCAGGGTGAGCACGGTCATGGCCCGCTGCTCCTCCGGCACGCCCGGGTCACTGACCGCATCCAGCCCCGATGCCACCTGCTGCACGATGTCGGTCAGCTGTTCCCGGACCGCGGCCGGTGTCCCGGGAGCGTTGATCGCCTCCAGCGCGGCGGCGACGTGCCCGGCGCAGCCGATGATGCCGTCCCTGTCCTGCGGCGACGTCTCCGGGGCCTGCGACCGCTCCAGGACGGAGGTCAACTGCGCCACGGACGGCTTCAGTTCGTCGGGTGCCCGGGCCGCCATGCGGTTCAGCCGCGCGGTCACCGCCTCGGCCTCCTCCCGCTGCTCCGTCACGGCATCCGGCTCGGTCCGGTCCGGCTGCTCGCCGGGACCGGACGTCTGGCCGGTCTCCGGCGTGCCGTCCGGCCCCGTCGTGTCGTCCGAGTCGGTGGGCGGAGACGTCTGCGGTCCCGTCGTGTCGCTCGGCGGGGACGTCTGCGGGTCGCCCGGCGTCGAAGTAGGAGTAGGAGTCGGCGTCGGTGTCGGCGAGGGAGTGGGCGTCGGCGGAGGCGTCGTCCCGGCGGGCACACCGACCGCGGCCCGCTCGCCGGTGTCGGGTGACGCCACGGCAGCGGCCGGCGCCGCGGTCAACGCGAGAGCCGTGGCCACGACGGCCGCGCCGGCCGTACGGGAGGGATGTCGCCGAGGGGTTCTGGCCATGATGGTTCCGGATGAGAGTCGCGATGTACCACGCGTCCATGGCGGGCCCGGCCCTTGCCCTCAGTCTTCACCCGCGCGGTAGGGCCCGCAACGTGGGCATCCGACGGCACCGGTGGCGGGCACAGGCCGCCGGAGCGGTCGGTGCGCGCTCCGGCCCGCGCGCCGCGGGCCGGGGACGTCTCCCTCCCCCGAAGGCGACGTCCCCGGCCCTTCCCCCGGCGCCGGACTGTGGCTCGGACTTCGGCCGGCCCGTGCCGTCACCAGCACATGACCGCCGTCTCGCCCGGACCCCACGCGGAGTACAGGCGGACACGGACGTAATAGCGGCGGCCCTTGACGAGCCGGGCCGCGACCGTGGCGTTGACAGGAGTTCCCCCGTCGTCGTGGCCGGCGAGGAAGCGGGGCTCCCCGTCCCGCTCCTCGAAGAGCGCCAGCACCCGGTCGGCGTCACCGAAGGTGCCCACCGTGTACACGCGCGTCTCCGGCGGGTCGACACGGAAGTCCGCCTGCTCGCCGGGGGCGAGGCCCAGCGGCACCGAGCGGAACGGCAGCAGCGCGGGCGGGCGCGGATCGGCGGGCGGGTACCGGCGCAGCACGAACTCCTTGTCCGCCGCGGACAGCCCACCGGGCGGGTGCACACCCCCGCGGTACTGCTCCGGCTCCAGTATCAGCCCCGGCGGCACCGCGTACTGCATGATCGACTGCGGGTCCCAGACGGACCCGTTGACCTCGTCCGGGCCCAGTCTGCGCAGCACGTTGCGGTACGTCCGGTCCCGGCTCCAGTGGTTCGGCGGCCCCGCCAGCTCCGCGTACACCGCCTCGTCGTCCCAGTGCAGACCGGCGTACGGGCTCTGGTGCTCGTGCAGCATGCCCAGCGCGTGCCCGATCTGGTGCAGGGCCGTCGCCCGTTCCCCCGGCGCGGTCAGGTCCCAGCCGAAGTTCATGGTGCGGTCGTGCACGCCGATGCCCAGCGCGTCACGGCCCACGGCGGACCAGGAACCGTCTCCGACCTGGAACCCGATGCGCAGCTCCGCCTCCGTGCGGTCACGGACCTCGGTGAACGTCAGGCCGAAGCCGAGCCCCTGCCACTCCTCGAAGCACTCGCGCACCACGTCCTGCTGCTCCTTGGAGCCGCCCCAGGGGACCCAGCGGGTCCGCCCCGTGCCCGGGACGGCGATCTCCGAGCCGGCCTTGTCGCCGGTGAAGAAGCAGTAGTGCAGCACCGTGCCGTTGACCCACAGCCGCCGCCCGGCGGCCAGCGCGCCGAGGCGCTCGGCGGCCAGGCCCGGCGCGAACGCGGGGGCCGGCTGCCGCGGCAGCGAGCAGTAGCGAGCGGTCATGCACCACAGCCTGCCGTGCCGACGGCACGGCCGCCTGAGTCGGGGTCTGCTCAAGCGGCCCTGTATCAAGTCTGAGTAGCCCTGCTCCTGTTGTCGTGACGACATTGCGACGGGATGCCACCGAGCCGTACGAGAAGCACGCGACGCCCCTGCGGTCGCCCTGGCCGTTCACCGGCCGGGAGAACGAACTCGACCTGGTCCGCCACTCGTTGAGCGGCGCCCGGCGCGGCCTGGTGGTGACCGGGCCGGCCGGCCGGGGCAAGACCCGGCTGGTCACCGAGGCCGTCCGCGGCACCGACTGCGCCCGGGTCACCGGAACACCGCGCACCCGGCACCTCCCGTTCGCCGCCTTCGCCCACCTGCTGCCCGGACCCGGCACGCTCCACCAGGCGCTCGGCCGGCTCGCCGGTGTGCGGACGCTGCTGGTCGACGACGCCCATCTGCTCGACGACTCCTCCGCCGCCCTGGTCCACCAGCTCGCCGTGCACGGACGCACCCGGCTGCTGGTCGTCGTCACCGACGGCGAGCCCGTCCCGCCGGCCGTCTCCCGGCTGTGGACGGGTGAACTCCTGCCCCGGCTGGCCCTGCCGCCGCTGCCCCGGGAGGACACCGTGCGGCTGCTGTCCGCCGGCCCGGACGACACCCCCGAACCGCTCACCGCGAACCGGCTGCACCGCCTGTGCGACGGGGACCTGCGGCTGCTGCGGGAACTCCTGGACGCCGTCCGCGTCGACGGGCGGCCCGCCCATGCGCCGGGCACCTGGACCTGGCGGGGCCCGGTGCCGCTGACGGCGGCGGTGCGCGAACGCACCGCGGACGTCCTGGACCGCACCGGACCCGAGGAGCGGGACACCCTCGACCGCCTGGCCTTCGCCGAACCCCTGCCGCTCGACCCGGACGACCTCGACCTCACCGCGCTGGAACGCCTGGAGGGCGACTCACTGGTCCACGTCGACGACCACGGCGGCGTCCGCCTGGCCCACCCCCTGCACGGCCCGGTGCTGCGGGCCGCCGCCGGACGGCTGCGCGCCCGCCGGCTCGCCCGCCCGCCGGCCGCGTGCGCCGCCGAACTGGACGCCGAGGCGGCGGAGCTGACCCGCCGCATCGAACGGGCCGACGTGACGGAGGTGCCGGCACCCGTGGGGGACTGGCTGGTGGCGGAAGGGGCGCCGGTCCCGGCCGGGTACGCCGCCCTGCGCGCCCGGTACGCGCGCCTGCGCGGCGAACTGCGGGAGTCGGCCGCCTGGGCCCGCGAGGGCCTGCGCACCGCGCCCGCCGACCCGTCCTGCCGCACGGAACTCGGCCGCGCCGACGGGACTCCCGAGGCGGGCGGCGACGCCTACGACGCGGTACGCCTCGGCACGCCCGAACGGGCCGCCGGCCGGCTCACCGGCGTCTTCGCCGACCACGCCGACGCGGCCGCCCGCGCCGACGGGCCCGCCCTGGACCGGGTGGCCGAGGAGCTGCGGCGGCGCGGGTTCCTGCTGTTCGCCGCCGAAGCGCACGCCCAGGCCGTACCGGTCCATCGGGAACCGCACGCCGCCCGCACCGCCCGCACCCGCGCCGTCGCGCTCGCCCGCCGCTGCCAGGGCGCCCGTACACCGGCGCTCGCGGGGCTGGTCATGGGCGAACTCACCGCACGCCAGCGGCAGATCGTCACCCTCGCGGCGGCCGGACTCAGCAACCGTCAGATCGCGGAACGCCTCACCCTGTCCGTCCGCACCGTCGGCAACCACCTGCACGGCGCCTACACCCGCCTCGGCACCGACCGCACCGCCCTGCCCCACCTGACCACCCTGCCCGACCACCAGCCGGCCTGACCCGCACCACGCCTCCCGGCGTCCATCACCGGCCCGCGTCCGCCTCGCCGCGGAACCCCGACACCACCCACCGGAACCGCGCACCCGTCGGGCGCACATGCGCAACACCGGCGTCTGCGCATGAGCAGCACCGGCGTCTGCGCATGCGCAACACCGGCGTCAGGGCCGACGCCACACCGCCATCAGGCCGCGCCGAACGCCGTGAAGGCCCAGCCCGTGGCACGGTGCAGGGCGTCCGACGGGAGGGTGGCGCGGGCGTCGCGGAGGGACTCGGCCAGGGAGAGACCGGCGTCGATCCCCTTGTGCAGCGCCAGCATCAGCGGGACCACCGCGGCGTCGTTAACCGGCGCGCTGCACGCCACCACACCCGCCGTGCCCAGCGGCAGCAACGCGGTGACCAGACCGAGCAGTTCGTCCGCGCCGACGGTCGCGAACCGGGCGGTGTCGCAGCAGGACAGGATGATCCGGTACGGGCTGCGGTCCAGCCGTTCGAAGTCGTGCACGATCAGCGGCCCGTCCGCCATCCGCAGCGACGAGAACAACGGACCGTCCGCCCGGAATGCCCCGTGCGCGGCGATGTGGGCGAGCGCGGCTCCGTCCAGCTCCGCCAGCACGCGCGGCACCGACGCGTCGTCGTACTCCAGCACCGTCGCGCCGCCGTAACGGTCGGCCAGTTCGGGCACCTCCGCGCCTCCGGTGGCCAGGCCCGGGCCGCGCACCAGCACCTGCCGGCCGCCGGGCGGCGGAGCCGTCTCCCGCGCCCGCAGCCAGCTGCTCGCCGACGGCGACACGCTCAGCACCCGCTCCCGCAGCGACGGCAGCAGCGCCCACGGCACGCGGTGCAGCCGCCCCGGCGGCACGATCACCACCGGACCGTCCCCGAGGTGCGCCGCCGCCGGACCCAGCAGCAGCTCCTCCAGCCGCCGCCCCGCGGCCTCCACCACCGGCAGCCGCGCCTGGGCCCCCGGGTGCGCCAGCCGCCGCAGTCCCGCCTGCACGTGCTCGGCCTCGGTCTCCGCCGCCGCCAGCGGCCCCGCCTCGAACCGCCGCACCCGCCCCTGCCCGCACAGCAGCACCTGCACCCGCCCGTCCAGCACCGCGAGCGCCACCAGCTGCCCGCCGCCGCTGTCGTCCAGCCGCGCCAGCAGCCGGGCCACGTCGAAACGGTCACCGCCGTCGGGTGCCGCGCCGCGCATGTGCAGTGTCCGGGAGCGGATCTCCCGCTCCAGGCGCCGCTGCTCCCGCTCCAGCGCGGGCACCGGCTTGCCCTCCTGGCGGGCCTCCTCCGCGCGGGCGGCGATCTCGCGGTACGCGGTCATGCCGCTGAGCAGGGCGGGGTCGGCGGGCGGCCGGGTCGGCGGGGCGGACAGCGCGGTGGCCCGCCAGCGTTCGCTCCACACCAGCAGCCGCCGCGGCCCGCCCGAGGCCAGGCTGGCCCGCTGGGCGAGCGCGGCCAGCTCCGCACCCTGCGCGGTGGCGCGGGCCCGCAGCTCCGAGGCGCCCAGCGTCATCCGGTGGTCGTCCAGGACGTCGAGACCGCGCCGGCACGCCTCCAGCACCCCGCGCGGGGAACCGGCGGCCCGCGCCCGCAGCGCCTGCGCCGCCCAGCCGGTCATCCGCGCCAGCGGCGGCCCGACGCGCCTGCTGCGCGCGGCGACCGCCAGATGCCGTTCCGCGTCCGCCGTCCAGCCGAGGTCCAGCGCGATCCGGCCGGCCAGCAGGGACGCCTCGGGCGCCGCCGGAGCGCCGAGCGCGACCAGCTTCTCCGCGACCGCCGCCGCGTCCGCGACCAGCCGGCCCGAACCGCGCCCGGCCGCGTGCCGGGCCTCGATCAGCACCAGCCGCGCGTGCGTCTCCCACCAGGCGCGCCGCTGCCCGGCGAACAGCCGCACGGCGAGCGCCGCGCGGGCGATGGCCGTCTGCGGATCGTCCGCCAGCCGGGCCGCCCGCGCGGCCGCCAGCAGCAGCTCCGCCTTGCGCGTGGACTGCCCGCCGATGCCGTCCAGGGCCCTGATCGCCGCGTCCGCCTCGGCCAGCGCCTCGGCGGGCAGCCCGGCCGCCATCAACACCTCGCAGCGGCGGATGTTCAGCATGAACGTCGGCGTGCCGAGCTTGGCGTACCGCTCCTCCGCCTCGTCGAGCAGCCGCAGCGCCGCCGGGATGTCGCCCGAGCGGAACGCGGCCAGCCCCCGGCTCTCCACGGCGTCCGCCTTGTCGTGCTCCTGGCCGGTGGTGTCCCACAGCGCCTCCGCCGCCGTGAAGTCGGCGTCCGCCCGCTCCACCGCGCCCAGCGCCAGGTGGACCGTGGCCCGCAGGGTCAGCGCGCGCGCCGTCCAGATCACGTCCTCGGCCTGCCGCAGCACGGGAATGGCCCGCCGTACGTCGTCCAGGGCCTCCTTGTGGTGGCCCAGCACCCACCACGCGTACGCCCGGCGGAACAGCACCCGCGCGCGGGTGTGCCCCGTGCCGCGCTCCACACCCCGGCGCAGCGCGTCCATGCCCTGCCGGGTGCGCCCCGCGTGCACCAACGCGACCCCGAGCGTGGCGAGGACGTCCGCCTCCCGCTCGGCGGAGTCCGCGCGTGCCGCCCACGCACGGGCCCGCCGCAGATGGCTCAGGGCGAGCCGCATGTCCCCGAAGTCCCGCTGCCAGATGCCGATCACCTGATGGGCGACGGAGGCGTGCAGGGCCGGGGGACGGTCACCCAGCACCTCTTCCGCCCTCGCCAGGGCCTCACCGGGGGCGGCGAACACCATCGGCAGCAGTTCCAGCACCGTGTCGCTTCCCGCTGTCACCCCACGATCGTAGTGGTCCGCAACCACACCCCACAGGCGCGACGTTGTATCAAACGACCGTCCCGGGGCTCTGTATGGCGACACCTGTGCGGCCCCGGCCGCCGTCGCCCCAGCGGAGGACATGCCATGGCACCACAGCGATTCCGTGAGCAGTTCGCACAGATCCAGCGGTCGATGCCCGACGTGCCCCTGGCGATCGGGCCCGACGAAGCGGGCGAGTTCCTCTACGAGAAGGGCGTCGTCCTCGCCCGCGACGGGGAGGAGGCCCGCGTCGTCGAGGACACGGTGCGCGAGCACTTCACCACGTTCGCCGGGCTCAGCCCGGACCGGGTGCGCCGGGCGGGCCCGGAGACCAACCGCTCCGGCATCACCCGCATCCAGGTCGCCGACCCGTCGGAGGGCGACGGCAGCGGGGACCCGGCTGTCGCGGGCGCGCTGCGCGCGCTGTCGGCGGCCGAGGGCCGCGCCGGACGCCGGCTGGTCAGCCGCAACCACGTGGTGTCCATCGCCGTCAACGCCTGCCCCGGCGACGAGCCGGTGCCCGTACCGCCCGGCGCCCGGCCCAACCCGGCGGCGGCCCGGGCCGTCCACGACCCGGACAGCGCCGTGAGCGTCCTCGTCGTCGACACCGGCCTGATGCACGACCACGCCGCCTACCCGCTGCTCGCCCACACCCGCGGCGACGCCCAGGTGGAGGAGTGCGGCGAGGACGGCGTGCTGAAGCAGTACTGCGGCCACGGCACGTTCATCGCCGGACTCGTCGCCGCCGTGGCCCCCAACACCGACATCACCGTGCGGAACACGCTCAACGACGCGGGTGCCATCCTGGAGTACGAGTTCGGCGACAAGCTCTTCGAGGCCGTCGAACGGGACGGCTGGCCGGACGTCATCAGCCTCTCCGCCGGCACCTCCAACGGGCGCACCGACGGCCTGCTCGGCGTCGACGCCTTCATGCGGGAGCTGCGCGAGCAGCCCACGCTGCTGGTGGCGGCCGCCGGCAACAACGGCAGCGACGCGCACTTCTGGCCCGCCGCCTACGCCGAACTGCCCGACTACGAGAACGCCGTGCTGTCGGTCGGCGCGCTGCGCGCGGACGGCCGGCAGGGCGCCTGCTTCAGCAACCACGGCTCCTGGGTGCGGGCGTACGCCCCCGGCGAGCGCCTCACCAGCGCCCTGACCGGCTTCGGGACGCCCGTGCCGTACGTGTACCAGCACTCCACCTACGACACCTGCCGTTACGGCTTCGGCTACGCCTGCACCTGCCGGCACCCGCGCCACACCGGCGTGCTGAGCGAGGACGACGGCTCCGCCAAGCCGGACCAGGTGATGTTCGAAGGGCTCGCCCAGTGGAGCGGCACCTCGTTCGCCACTCCGGTCGCCGTCGGCATGATCGCCGCGCACATGACGGCGCAGGCGCAGACCGACCCGCGCAAGGCCCGCCGGCAGCTGATGGACGCCACCACCGAGCACGCGGACGTGCGCGGGGCGCGCGTCCCGGCGCTCCTTCCGCCCACGTGGCGCCCCGTGCGGGTCTCGCTCCCCCCGGCCCGGCCATGAGGATCGGAATCGGCCCCTCCGCGGCGTACGATGACGTGCCGTACACGAGGGGTGGGACCGTGGAGCGTAGTGAAGTCGGCGCGTTGGTCCGGTCCGCTGTCGACGGCGACGCGGCGGCCTGGAAGGCGATCGTGGAAGGGCTGGGCCCCCTGGTGTGGTCCGTGGTGCGCGCGCACCGGCTCTCCGACGCCGACGCGCACGAGGTCTACCAGACGGTGTGGTTCCGCTTCGCCCAGCATCTCGGGCGGATCCGGGAACCGGAGAAGACCGGATCGTGGCTTGCCAGCACCGCGCGCCACGAGTGCCTGAAGGTGCACCGCAACGCGCGCCGGCTGATGCTGACGGACGATCCGCAGTTGCTGGACCGGGTCAGTGAGGACGGCGCGCCGGAGCAGTCGCTGCTGGAGGCGGAGGAGGCGGCCGCGCAGAGCGAACGCGTGCGGCGGCTGTGGCAGGAGTTCGAGGAACTGGGCGAGCGGTGCCGACAGTTGCTGCGGGTGCTGATCGCCTCGCCGCCGCCCAGCTATCAGGAGGTGTCCGCCGCGCTCGACATCGCGGTGGGCAGCATCGGGCCGCTGCGCCAGCGCTGTCTGCGCCGACTGCGGGCCCGGCTCGAGGCACGGGGGTCGATGTGAACGGCATGAACGACACGGGCGACACGGGCGACGGCACGGGGTTCGACGGGCCTCCCGGCGACCACGGCGCGGACTTCGGCGACACGGACTTCGACGGCGCCGACTTCGACGACGGGCTGCTGGAGGAGGAGTTGCGGCAGGCGGCCGGTGTCCTTGACCCGCTGCCGTCGGCCCTCCTCCAGATCGCCGTCGACGCCTACGCGCTGCACGACCTCGACGCCCGCGTGGCGGAGCTGACCTTCGACTCGCTGGTCGACGGCATCCCGGTCAGGGGAGCGACGGACGCGCCGCGCATGCTCACCTTCAGCGCCGGCGAGGTCACGCTGGACGTCGAGGTGGGCCCGCAGGGGCTGTTGGGCCAGGTGCTCCCGCCCCAGTCGGCCCGTATCGAGGTGCTCGGCGGGCCGCAGACGGCCGCCACGCTCACCGCCGACGACATGGGGCGCTTCACGGCCGACACGCCGCTGTCCGGGCCGTTCGCGCTGCGCCTGCGCGCCGGCGGGGACGTGGTCGTGACGGAGTGGCTGCGCGCCTGACACCGCCCGACCCGCACGGGCAGCCTCGGTCCGCACGGGCAGCCTCGGTCCGCACCGGCACGGGCCGGTCCGCACCGACCGCACCGGCCCGTGCCCGGTCCGCATCGACCGCGGCGGCCCGGACCCGGCGTCCACCGCGGCACGGCTTCGGCGTCCGCGGTGGCACCGACCGGCCGCCTCCGCAGAAACACGGCGTCCGCCGTGGTACGGACAGGGCGCCGTGGCACGGACCCGGCACCGCCGTGGCCGCCGGGTCCCTGCCGCGTGCATCGCGTCCGGCGGGGCGCAGTCAGCCGGAGACGGCGTCGACCAGCGCGGCGAGTGACGCGGCCAGGCGCCGCAGCCCCGGCCCGGCGGGGCCGCCCGGTTCGGTCATGTAGGTGTCCCGGCGTATCTCGACCATCAGGGCGCTCACCTCGGCCCGCTTGCCGTAGAACTCCAGCGGTACGTACGTCCCGGCGAACGGGCTGTCCAGTCCCGTCCGACCGCACGGCGCGAACGCCTCGCGGGCGGCGGCGAGCAGCTCGGGCGGCGTGTGGAAGGAGTCGGTGCCCAGGCAGACCTCCGGGCGCGGGCCGTCGCCGTGCAGTTCGTAGGGGAGCGGCGCGCTCGGATACGAGTGCACGTCGATGATCACCGCCCGGCCCGTCGCCGCGAGCCGGTCCGCGACCGCTTCCGTCATGGCCCGCGCGTAGGGCCGGAAGTACCGCTCGACCAGCGGCTCCGGGTCGAACCCGTCGGGCCGCAGCACCTTCCGGTGCGTGGTCCGGGTGTAGACGGCGCCCATCCCGACGGCCAGCATCTCCTCCCGCTCGTCGGGGAACCGCTCGGGGTCGACGACGAGCCGGGAGAGCCGGTTCACGAAACGCCACGGCACGACCCCGGCCGCGCGGGCCGCCGCCTCCGCGATCTCGGCGGTGTGCGCGTCGGTGATGTGGTCCAGCTCCCGCTCCAGCTCCGCGCCCTGCGGCACGATGCCGGACCGCACCTGGGCCGGTATCTCCCGCGCGGAGTGCGGCACATGGAGGATCACCGGGGAACCCGGGTCCCCGGGCAACAGTTCGTGGGACGGCGGCGGCACATCGGCCATGCGGTCACTCCAGGCGCTCTCGGCGGTGCGGTGGCACGTTCAAGGTGCCACACGGCACTGACAACGCCCCTCCGGCCGGGCAACACCCCCCGCCTGGGGAACCCCTCCGCCGGGACGGCGGCACCGGTGCGGGTGCCGCCCGGCGCTGTCGCCGTGTCAGACCGCGGACCAGCCGTCGTCCACGGGCAGGATCGCGCCGTTGATGTTGCTCGCGGCCGGGGAGGCGAGGAACACGATCGCCGCCGCCTGCTCCTCCGGCCGGGACACCCGGCCCAGGTTGACGAAGTGCGGGGCGAGGGTGGCGGGCCCGTGCGCGGCGGGGTCGGCGTCCACGGCGATGGCGGTCGCGGTGCCGCCCGGGCAGATGGCGTTGGCCCGGATGCCGTTCTTGCGGTACATCACCGCGAGCGACTTGGTCAGGCCCACCACGCCGTGTTTGGAGGCGGTGTACGCGGCGCCCGCGGCACTGCCGCGCAGGGCGGCCTCGGAGGCGGTGTTCACGACGGCGCCGCCACCGGCGGCCAGCATGTGCGGGAGCACCGCGCGGGTGAGGAGGAACGGCGCGGTCAGGTTGACCCGGATGACCCGTTCCCACTCGGCGTCGCTCACGTCGGCCAGGGCCGTCATGCCGTCCATGATCCCGGCGTTGTTCACCAGGACGTCCACACCGCCGAACCGCTCCACCGCCGTGGCCGTCACCCGGTCCACGACACCCTGGTCGCTCAGGTCGCCGGTGACGGCCACCGCGGTCCCGCCCCGCTGCTCGATCTCCTGAACGACCGCGCCGGCCCGCTCGGCGTCGATGTCCGCCACCAGGACACGGTCACCCTGCGCGGCGAACGCGAGCGCGGCCGCCCGGCCTATGCCCGATCCCGCTCCGGTGACGATCACGCCGCGTCCGTTCAGCCCGCCGGTCATGTGTGCTCCGTCCGTTGTTGCGTTGTCCGCCGTCCGCCGTCCGCCGTCCGCCGTCCGCCGTCTGTGAGGAAGGCGAGGAAGGCGAGGAAGGCGAGGAAGGCGAGGAAGGCGAGGAGTGCCGAGGAAGGTGCGGCGCCGCGAGGCCGTGCCGCATCGGCGCCCAACTTAATGTCTCTGAGTGACAAAAAGTCCCTGGGAGAGAATACGCCCGACAGGGACCACCGGCACCGGAGGGGTGTATGACCGCGGCCCGCGCACGGACGGGACGGCCACCGCTGACCGAGGAACGCAAGGCCGCCGTCCGGTTGCAGATCGCCCGCGCCGCGGTCGGCCTGTTCGTCGCCCAGGGCGTCGCCGCGACCACCGGCGAGCAGATCGGGCAGGCGGTCGGCGTCTCGGCACGCACCGTCTGGCGCTACTTCCCGACCAAGGAGAGCTGCGTACGGCCCCTGCTGACGACCGGCGTCGACACGGTCGCCGCCGCGCTGCGGCGGTGGCGTCCCGGACAGCCCCTCCAGGAGGCCTTCGACCACGTCTGGGAGGCCGAACCCGGGCTGCCCGGACCGGACATCGGCGCCCTGCTGCGGCTGGCCAGGACCGAACCCGGACTGCGCGCCGTCTGGTTGCAGACCCACGACGAGGCGGAACCCGCCTTCGCGAGCGCCCTCGCCGAACGGGCCGGGCTGCCCGCCGACGACGTACGACCGGCCGTACGGGCCGCCATGCTCAACGCCGCACTGCGCGCGGCGGTCGAACACCACGCCTACCGGACGGCCGAGCCGGACGCCGGCCCCGAGGCCGCCCGCGCCGACCTCGCGGCGACGCTGCGCACCGCCCTCGCCGAAGCGGCGGCCGGCCTCACCTGAGACACCCGGCACGACCCGCCCCGCGCCCGGCGGCACCCGCGTGCCGTACCGCGTCCGGGTGGTGCTGCCCGCCTGGGTGATCAGCGGTGGCGGGCCGCAACCCCCGCTCTTAGCTTCGGCTTCATGACCAGACGACACATCGCGTATCTCGCATGCACCACCGCCGTCGTGGCCGCGGGCGTGGGCGCCGCCCCGTCGGCCTCCCAGCAGACCGTGCACCGCGTCCAGCCCGGCCAGTCCATCCAGAAGGCCGTGGACGCCGCGAAACCGGGGGACACCGTCCTCCTCGCGCCCGGCACCTACCGGCAGAGCGTCGACATCACCGCGTCCGGCATCACCCTGCGCGGCACCAGCGCGAAGCTCACCGTGCTGACCCCGCCCGCGAAGGCCGGCGGCAGCGCCTGCGCCAAGGCCGGCAACGGCGTCTGCGTGACCGGCACCGACAAGAGCCCCCTGAAGAACGTCACCGTACGGTCGCTGACGCTGCGGGGCTTCACCGAGAACGGCGTGTGGGCCACCGGCACCGACCGCCTGAAGGTCCGCCACGTCATCGCGGAGAAGAACGGCCAGTGGGGCATCGCCACGGAACGCTCCGTACGCAGCGAGCTCACCCACAACATCACCGAGAACAACGGCGACGCCGGACTGTTCGTCGCCAACACCGTCGACACCGAGGAAGGCGCCCGGGACGCCCGCGACACCGTCATCCGGCACAACAGGACGGCCGGCAACCGGATCGGCGTCACCGTACGGCGGCTGCGCAACCTGACCGTCGACCGCAACGAGGCCACCGCCAACTGCGCCGCCGTCTTCGTCGTCGGCGACGAGTCCAAGCCCCGCGCCGGCGCGCTGAGCGTCACCGGCAACCACGTCCACGCCAACAACAAGTACTGCGCCAAGACGCCGCGGCTGCCCTTCCTGCAGGGCTCGGGCATCGTCCTCACCGGCGCCGAGGACACGCTGGTCGCCCGCAACCACGTGGCCGACAACAAGGGCACGTCCCCGCTGTCCGGCGGCATCGTGCTGTTCAAGAGCCTCGTCGGCACCGCCAACGAGCGCAACGAGGTCCGCGACAACCTGGTGACCGGCAACAGCCCGGCCGACCTGGCCAACCGCGACACCGCCCAGAGCAACACGTTCAGCGGCAACACCTGCACGCTCTCCGAGCCCGCCGGAATGTGCTGAACCCCCGCCCCACCGACGGCACCACAGCAGAAGCGAGGCAACGGATGACCACCGTTGATCCGGCTCCGCCGCCGCCCATGCGGCTGCGCGAGCTCGTATTCGGGGCGGCGTGCGCCGCCGCCGTCCGCGCGGCCGTCCGCCTGGGCGTGGCGGACGCGCTGGACGACACCCCCATGACCGTGGACGACCTGGCCGCGGCGGTGAAGACGCAGCCGCACACCCTGCGGCGGCTGCTGCGCGCCCTGTCCTGCCAGGGCGTGTTCACCGAGCACCCCGACGGCACGTTCGCACACACCGAGATGTCCCGGCTGCTGCGCGAGGACGACCCGCACAGCCTGCGCTACATCGCCCTGTGGTGCACCGAGCCGTGGACCTGGAGCGTGTGGCCGCTGCTCGACGAGGCGGTGCGCTCCGGCCGCAACGTCTTCGAGGACGTGTACGACCGCGAGTTCTTCACCTACCTCAACGAGTCGGCCCCCGAGTCCGCCCACGTCTTCAACCGGGCCATGACGACGTCCAGCGAGCAGTCCGCACGCGACGTGGCGCGTCTGCTCGACCTGGACGACGCCGCCTCGGTCGTGGACATCGGCGGCGGTCAGGGGCACGTCCTGGCCAGCCTCCTGGAGAAGCACACCCACCTGCGCGGCACCCTGCTCGACCTGCCCGGCGTCGTCCAGAACGCCGACCCGCGGCTGCGCGAGGGCGGCGCCCTGGCCGACCGGGTCGACATCGTGGCCCGGGACTGCCGCGACGACGTCCCCGTCCAGGCCGACGTGTACATCATCAAGAACGTCCTGGAGTGGGACGACGACAGCACCCGCCGGGCGCTGGCCAACGTCCGCCGCGCGGCACGGCCCGGAGCCCGGGTCGTCGTCATCGAGAACCTCGTCGACGACACCCCGTCGATGCGGTTCACCACCGCCATGGACCTGCTGCTCCTCCTCAACGTCGGAGGCGCCAAGCACACCCGGCAGAGCATGGTCGACCGCCTCACCGACGCCGGTCTGGCCATCGACGGCATCCGCCCCGTCAACGCCTACCTGCACGCCTTCGAGTGCACCGTACCCGGCTGACCGCCGGCACCACGAAACCCCGGGGCCGCCGCCTCCGCGACTGACGCGGAAGCGGCGGCCCCGGGGTTGTGTCCGGGCGTCGGCTCAGGAACCGGCGCCGCTCTCCCAGCGGTAGAAGCACCGCGCCATGGCGTCCTTCGGGCTGCGCCAGGTCTGCGGGTCGTACGGGCTGACGTACGCCTCCAGCTGCTCGCTGATGCTGCGGAACTCCGGGTGCGCGGCGACCTTCGCGATGGCGGGCGCCGGGTCCTGCTCGGCCTCGATGAGGTGCAGGTACACGTCGTCACCGAACTGGAAGAGGCTGCGCCGGCTGACGCCGACCAGGTGGGGGAGTTCACCGCGGTCGGAGGCGGCGAACACCTCGGCGATGTCCGGCGCCGAACCGGGCTTCATCCGGGCGACGATGAGGGCGTGGTGCATGGGCTGTCCTTTCCTGGACGGACCGGCGTTCAGCGGGAGGACGCGACGGACGTGCGCTCGCTGTCGCGGGCCACCTGCTCGATCCGGTCCCGGATGAGGGCCATCTGAGTGCGGGAGTTGCGGTTGATGTTGTCCGTCATCCACGCGTCGTCGACCGGCGCGTCGGGCTTCATCGCGAAGTCCTGCGTCCAGCGCATCTGCACACCGCCGGGCAGCTCCGTGTACTCCCACAGGATGTCCATGTGGGCGAAGGGGCCGGTCTCGACGCGGCGGGCGCGCACGATCCGCTTCTCGCGGTCCGGGGTGCGCTCCGACACCCAGCTCCACACCTTGCCGTTCTCGTCCGGGTGCATGGTCAGCCGGAACGTCGTCGTGTCACCCTCCCGGGAGAGGATCTCCACGGAGGCGTACTCGCTGAACAGCCGCGGCCAGTTCTCGAGGTCGTTGGTCATCTCCCACACCAGGTCGAGGGGAGCGTCGATGGTGATGCTGTTCTCGGTGTGTCCGGCCACTTTCAGGCTCCAGCCGTGAGGGTGCTGTTGACGAGGTCCAGGAACTCCCGGGGCGTGCGGCACCGCTCGGAGTCGGGCGGGAGCGGCCGGCCGTACCGGTTCTCCAGCTCGCCGACGATGCCGAGCAGACCGAGCGAGTCCAGGCCGAAGGAGTCGAAGGGCGTCTCCGCGGACTCCTTCAGTTCCTGGGGGTCGACGGTGATGCCGGCCGCCTGCTTGATCAGGGCCGCCAGTTCGTCGAAGGTCACTTCGGTGGTGATCATGGGTGACTGCTCCTTTCCCGCCCGGGTCCTACCGGGCGGATTCGTCACCGCGGCGCACGACCAGCGCCGCGTTGGAGCCCATCAGTCCCCTGCTGAGGACGAGGGCGGTGCGCAGCTCGGAGGGACGAGCGCGCGACGTCACCAGGTCGAGGTCGTGGCAGATGTCGGACACGTTGGGCGTGGGCGGCACCTGGTCGTGCTCCATGGCGAGCACGGCGGCCACGGTGTCCAGGACCGGGGCCGCACAGTGGGCCCGGCCGATGCCCGTCTTGGGTGCGGTGACCGGCACCCGGGTGCCGTGCGCGCCCAGGGCGTCGGCGATGGCCAGCGCCTCGGCGCGGTCCGCCTCCGGCACCCCCATCGCGTCGGCGAACACCACGTCGACCTCCTCGGGCGCGCAGCCCGCCTCGTCGAGGGCGCCGCGGATCGCCCGGGCCAGCCCCTCGCGGGACTCCGCCCAGCGGGAGGCACCGGTGAACGTGGCGGAGTGCCCGGCCACGACGGCCCGTACCGGCACCCCGCGACCGCGGGCCCGCGCCTCGTCCTCGACCACCAGCAGGGCGCCGCCCTCGGCCGGCACGAAACCGCAGGCCTTCTCGGTGAACGGGCGGTAGGCACGGTCCGGGTCGTCGACGGTGCTCAGCTCGGGGTAGCCGAGCTGACACACCATCGAGTACGGGGCGAGCGGCGCCTCCGCGGCGCCCACGAGCATGACGTCGGTGCCGCGCGCCACGGCCCGCGCCGCGTGCGCGAGCGAGTCGAGGCCGCCCGCCTCGTCGCTCGCCACCACCCCGCACGGCCCCTTGAAGCCGCCGCGGATGGAGATCTGGCCGGTGCTCGCGGCGTAGAACCAGGCGATGGACTGGTACGGGCCGACGAACTTCGAGCCCCGGCCCCACAGCTTCTGCAGCTCGCGCTGGCCGAACTCGCCGCCCCCGGACCCGGCGGCGGTGACCACGCCGACCGCGAACGGGTCCGCGGGGTCACCGGAGAGCCCGGCGTCGTCCAGGGCGAGGGCGGCCGCGGCCATCGCGAAGTGGCTGAACCGGTCGGTCTGGACCAGGAACCGCTCCTCGATGAGGGACGCCGGGTCGAAGGAGCGGACCTCGCCCGCCACCCGCAGCGGCAGATGGCCGCAGCCCTCGCGGCTGATCAGGTCCAGCACGCCGAGGCCCTCGGCGACGGACTTCCAGTAGGCGTCGGACCCCAGTCCGTTGGGCGCTACGACACCGATGCCGGTGACCGCCGCACGCCGGGGGCGCTGAGTGCTCATCGTGTCCTCCCGCCCGGCCCGGACAGCAGTACCGCGGACTGGAAGCCGCCGAATCCGCTGCCGACGGAGAGCACGTGGTTCAGCTTCCGCGGGCGGGCGGTGCGCGGCACGTAGTCCAGGTCGCACTCCGGGTCGGGGGTCTCGTAGTTCGCCGTCGGCGGGACGACCTGGTGCTTCAGCGCGAGGACGCAGGCCACCACCTCGATCGCGCCGATCGCGCCCAGCGAGTGGCCCACCATGGACTTGATGGAGCTCATGGGCGTGTCGTGGGCGTGGGCGCCCAGGGACCGCTTCACGGCGGCCGTCTCGTGCCGGTCGTTCTGCCGGGTTCCGGAGCCGTGCGCGTTGACGTAGTCGATCAGCGTGGGGTCGATCCGGGCCTGGTCGAGCGTGGTGTCGATCGCCCGGGCCATCTCCAGTCCCTCGCTGGTCAGACCGGTCATGTGGTAGGCGTTGCCGTAGGTGGCGTAGCCGCTGATCTCGCAGAGGATCTCCGCGCCGCGGGCCCGGGCGTGCTCGTACTCCTCCAGGACGAGCGCCGCCGCGCCCTCGCCCATGACGAAGCCGTCGCGGCGGGCGTCGAACGGCCGGGAGGCGTGCTCGGGGTCGTCGTTGTTGGGCGAGGTCGCCTTGATGGCGTCGAAGCAGGCCATCGTGATCGGTGAGATCGGCGAGTCCGACGCCCCGGCGACACAGACGTCGGCCCGGCCCTCGGCGACGGTGTGGAAGGCGTAGCCGACGGCGTCGAGGCCGGAGGTGCAGCCGGTGGAGACCGTCTGCACCGGGCCGCGGGCGCCGAACCGTTCGGCCACCACGGAGGCGAGCGTGCTCGGCTGGAACGCCGTGTGCAGCTGCGGCTCGGCCTTCTCGTGGTCCACGTCCCAGCGCTTGCCGCCCTCGCTGACCAGCACGTAGTCGTGCTCCAGCCGGGTGGTGCCGCCGACCGCGCTGCCCAGGCACACGCCGGTGCGCCACGGGTCCTCGGCCGCGCTGTCCAGACCGGAGTGGCGGACCGCCTCCCCGGCCGCGACGACCGCGAACTGGATGTAGCGGTCCGCGTGTTGGCACAGTTCGGCGTCGAGGCCGTGCGCGTACGGGTCGAAGTCGCACTCGGCGGCTATCCGCGAGCGCAGCCCCGCCGGGTCGAACAGGGAGATGCCCCGGGTCGCGGTGCGGCCGGCCGCGAGGAGGTCCCAGAACGCCGGGACGCCGATGCCGCCGGGAGCGACCACACCTATACCGGTGACGGCCACTCGCCGGGTCATTTTATGGCCTCACTGGGCTCGGCCGGCCGGCCGCCTCCGGGCCCCCCGACCGTCAACTGCGGCCCGGCACCGGCCCCTTCGGTCTCCTCGGTGTCGACGTGACCGAGGCTCGGGTGCGGGGCGAGCGGACCCAGGTGGAAGACCATGCGGGCCTCCTGGTCGCCGACGTTGCGGAAGCGGTGCCGCATGTCGACCGGGATCATCAGACCCTGGTCGGCGCGGAGCGCGAACGGCTCGCCGTCCAGGTCCACTTCGAGCGCGCCGCTGACGACGTACACGAACTCCTCGGAGTACGGGTGGTAGTGCTCGCCGATGCGCTCACCGGGCTGGATGATGGCCAGGCCCATGAATCCGCTGGTCGAGCCGACGGTGGCCGGGGTGAGCAGGGTCCTGAGGTCCCCTCCGCGCCGCCGGTTGGGTTCCGTCTCGCTGAGGTCCACGATGCGTGGGTGCTGCTGGGACATGGGTTGTTACCTCCGGGTGGGCCGGTGACGTCCAGGGCGGGCACCGCCGGGGACGCCACCGGGGTCGGGCGTCAGGAATCCGCCGCGCTGCGGTCGGTGACGTGCAGCATGTCGGCGTGCGCCAGCAGCCGGTTGAGGTTGCGCTCGGAGTCCAGGGCGCCCTCGACGCCGATGGCGGCGCCGTCCAGGAGACGCTCCAGCTCCGCGGCCTTGCCCGGGCCCTTGATGCCGAGGGCGGCGAGCGGGTCCAGGTCGAGCTCGCCGGTGACGTCGACGAGACGCACCACGATGTCGTCCCGCTGGAACACGGTGCTCGCGTGCACCGGGCTGTCCGGGTCGTCCGCCGCGGCCTCGTCCTGCTGCGCGAGGAACCGGGCCAGGTCGATGCCGCGGCCCCGCACGGCCGGGTAGTACAGGGCGTGCCGCCGCAGTCCGGCGGGTTCCGGCCGGCCGGCCGCCACATGGTGCACGGCCGGGAGCGCGGCCCGGGTGAAGAACACCCGCGCGGAGTCGGGGTCGGTGAGGTCCCGGTCCTGCTCCAGGTAGGGGTTGATGGCCTCCTCGACGGCGCGCACCTCGGGCTGACGGGCGACGTGGCGCAGCGCGGCCAGCAGGTCGCCCTCCACCTCCACGGCCCGCACGACACGGTTGCCGTGCATGAACAGGGAGGTGCGGCGCAGCCGCGTGGTGTCGTCGACCTGCGCCTTCGGCGACTGGTAGCCGGCCAGGAGCTCCGCCACCTTGGACTCCGAGCCCGGCTTGACGGTGAAGGTGAGGGCGTGGCGCGCCACACCGTCGCCGACGCGGACCGCCGACTGGAGCCCGGCCGTGGCGGCCTCGGACGTGAGCGGCCGGTCGGGGCGGGTCTCGCGGATGATGCTGTACCGCATCGACCGGGTGTCCCGGACGCAGCTGTGCATCGGCCGCACGGTCTCGACGTGCTCCTCGCTGTTCACCCAGGCGAGGAAGGGCGGGGCGCTCTCCCACTCGCTGGTGATGAGCCACTGCGAGGGGTTCTCGATCGACTGGCAGAGCTGGTCACTGATGTGACCGGGGACGGACGCGACCTTGTTGCGCATGTGCTCGTAGGCGTCGAGGAACTGCTCCTGGGCTCCTTCGTACAGGTCGAGCAGCAGGATCACCCGCAGCCTCGAGCCGTCGAAAGCGGACTGCGATATGCGTCCCGACGTGGTCATCCGGCGCACCTCTCCTCTTCTCCGCGGGACCTCGTCACGAGGCCCCGTCCGGAAGCCGTTCACGGAAGGTCAGGAAACGACCGCCGTGTCCCAAGGGCCGGGGTCGCCATGTGTCGATGGTCGACGCCGTCCCCGGTGCGCGCGAGCGACGCGGGGCACCTGGGTGAACCGCGCGCCATCCGGGTGCCTCCGGGACGCGGAACGGCCCGCACCGGGCATGGAATGGGCGTCCCGTTCCTCAACCCGTCGCGGGCCACGCTGGAGGCGCTGCAATGAACCGATCGGACACGGCCGACGAGGCGGAGCACCGCACGCCCGTCCTCATCGTCGGCGGCTCGCTGGTGGGTCTGTCCATGTCCCTGTTCCTGGGGCGGCTCGGTGTGCCGCACACGTTGGTGGAACGCCACGCGGGCACCTCGATCCACCCGCGCGGGCGAGGCAACAACGTGCGCACCATGGAACTGTTCCGCACCGCCGGCGTCGAGCGGCGCATCGTGGAGGCCGCGTCGGTGCTGGCGGACAACCACGGCATCCTGCAGACGCCGACCCTGGTGGGCGATGCCGGCGAGTGGCTGTTCCGGGAGATCGACCCGGGCGGCGGGCTCGGCCGGTTCAGCCCCGCCGCCTGGTGCCTGTGCAGCCAGAACGACCTGGAGCCGGTGCTGCTGAACAGCGCCCGGGAGCTGGGCGGCGACCTGCGGTACGGGACCGAGATGATGTCGTTCGACCAGGACCCCGACGGAGTGACCGCCCTGGTCAAGAGCCGCGAGACGGGCGAGCACACCACCGTCCGCGCGGACTACCTGGTCGCCGCGGACGGTCCGCGCAGCCCTGTGCGCGAACGGCTCGGCATCGGGCAGAACGGCCCCGGCGACCTGTTCCACAACGTCAGCGTCACCTTCACCTCCCGCGACCTGGCCGAGGTCGTCGGCGAGCGGAGGTTCATCGTCTGCTATCTGACCACGCCCGGCGCCGACGGCGCCCTGCTGCCGGTCGACAACCGGGAGCGCTGGGTGTTCCACGCCCCCTGGCACCCCGAACACGGCGAAACCCTGGAGGAGTTCACCGACGAGCGGTGCGCCGCCCACATCCGGCGGGCCGTCGGGGTGCCCGGTCTCGACGTGACGATCACCGGCCGGGCCGCCTGGCACGCCGCCGAGCGGGTCGCCGAACGGTACGCCGACGGACGGGTGTTCCTCGCCGGCGACTCCGCCCACGAGATGTCGCCCACCGGGGCGTTCGGCTCCAACACCGGCATCCAGGACGCCCACAACCTGGCGTGGAAGCTGGCCGCCGTGCTGGGCGGCTGGGCCGGCCCCGGGCTGCTCGGCTCGTACGACGCCGAACGCCGGCCGGTCGCGGAGGCGACCAGCGCCCGCGCCTCCTCCCGCTCGGTGGAGCACAGCCATCCCGGGTACACGCCGGCGGCCGGTGCCGCCGGGCCCGCGGGCCGCAGGGGCGGCATCCTGAACGTGGCGCTCGGCTACCGCTACCCGGGCGGCGCGGTGCTGGGCACGGACCCCGCGGCGCCGGTCGTCCCCGACACGCTCGCGCTGGGCGGCGAGCCCGGCAGCCGGGCCCCGCACCTGTGGCTGGACCGGGCCGGCACCCGGATCTCCACGCTCGACCTGTACGAGCGGTCACCGGTGCTGCTGAGTTCCGAGGGCGGCGTCTGGCAGGCGGCGGCCGCCGAGGTGGCGGCGGAGCTGTCGGTACCGCTGGAGGCGTACCGCGTCGGTGACGGGTCCGGCGCGGACCTGAGGCCGCTGGACGGTGCCGACTGGGCCCGCGCCCACGGCGTCGGCGCGGGCGGCGCGGTGCTGGTCCGCCCGGACGGTTTCGTCGCCTGGCGCAGCGAGGACGCCCCGCCCGACCCGGCGGCGGCCCTGCGGGAGGCGCTCGCGACCGTCCTGGCCCTGGACTGACCCGCACGGGTGAGGGCCGGGCGCGGCGGGCCGCTCACATGCCGCCGATGCCGCCCTGGCGGCCCCGTTCCGCCTTGGCCAGGTGCTGCTCGTACCGCTGGACGGCGGGGCCGTCGACATCCCACGGCCAGGGCGTGACGACGCCCTGCAGCGCCTCGAACACGGGGTGCGCGTCGGCGGCCCGTCCGGCGGCGCACAGCGCGTACGCCAGCACGTTCAGGTCGGCCTGAGCCGCCGCGTGCTGGAAGAAGCCGGGCTTCGCCCACAGCGCGGCCGCCTGGTCCAGGGCCGCCGCGATCTGCCCGCCGCCCCACAGCTGTCCGGCCGTCATGGCCCGTACACCGCCCTGCGCCAGCAGTCCCTGGTACTGCTCGACGGCCGCGGTCAGCTCCACGGCCGCGCACGGCGCGTTGGCCGGGATCCGGCTGCGCACCGCGTCGACGAAGTCGAGGACGAGGGCCCTCGACCCGCCCTCCTCCGGCGAGAGGTACGCGAGCATCTGCAGATACGCCTCACGGTGCCAGCTGTCGCGTCCGGTGGCCTCCCGCCACAGCGCGTTGACCTCGTTCTGGCGGTACCGCTCGATCCGCGCCACACCGATCAGCGCCACCCAGGGCAGCGGGTCGTCGGGTCTCAGTCCGGCGGCCCGGTGGCAGTGGGCGACCAGCTCCCCGGCGTCCTCCAGGTGTCCGTCCCGCAGGCCGCGCGCCAGTCCGGTCCAGGAGTGGAGCACCAGCGCGTCCGCGTTCTCCGGCTCGCGGTCCAGCCAGGCCGTCGCGATCCCGGAGTCCACCGTCGCCTCGGCCAGCACGGACAGCCGGTGGCCGCGGCGGTCCCAGTCGTCCCCGGTCCCCTCCAGCAGGGAGGCCACGAGCGTCACGTCGGCGGCCTTGCCGCTCCCGTTCCGCTTGCTCAACCGGCCCAGCACGCGGGCCAGCTCGGCGTCGTCGAGGGCCGGCTCGATACGGGGGCGTCTGCCGGAACGGCTGCTGAAGAGGGGCATGCAGGAAGA
Organism: Streptomyces calvus; assembly: GCF_006782915.1. Taxonomy (GTDB): domain Bacteria; phylum Actinomycetota; class Actinomycetes; order Streptomycetales; family Streptomycetaceae; genus Streptomyces; species Streptomyces calvus. The sequence continues at coordinate 23,112 of NZ_VCNP01000008.1, read as the reverse complement.
TTAGGAACTTCACGGGCCACGACAACCCGTGCGGGACGATCGTTACCGATCTGCCCCTTACCCGCGGGGCGCACGCAGACCGGGGCGGGGCCGGACAACTCGCCGACCCCGCCCCGGTTCCGTTTGCTGACGACCGGTCAGACCGCCGGGGCCGGGAACGTCGGGTACTCGACACCGGAGACGTACTGGACGACCCGGACCACCTGGCAGGAGTAGCCGAACTCGTTGTCGTACCAGAGGTAGAGGATCGCGTTGTCGCCCTCGACCTTCAGGGCGCCGGCGTCGACGATCGAGGCGTGGCGCGAGCCGATGAAGTCGCTGGAGACCGCGTCGGGGGCGCTGATGAAGTCGATCTGCCGCTTCAGCGGCGACGTCAGCGACACGTTGCGCAGGTAGTCGAGGACCTCCTGGCGGTCGGTGGCGCGGGCCAGCTGGAGGTTGAGGATGGCGATCGACACGTCCGGCACGGGTACGCGGATCGAACTGCCGGTGATGGTCGCGTCGAGGCCGGGCAGCGCCTTGGCGACGGCCGAGGCGGCACCGGTCTCGGTGATGACCATGTTGAGCGGCGCCGAACGGCCGCGCCGCTCCGACTTGTGGTAATTGTCCAGCAGGTTCTGGTCGTTGGTGAACGAGTGGACGGTCTCCACGTGGCCGCGCAGCACCCCGTACTCGTCGGCCATCGCCTTCAGCGGCGGCACGATCGCGTTGGTGGTGCAGGACGCGCAGGACAGGATCCGCTCGTCCGGCTTGAGCGTGTCGTGGTTGACGCCGTGCACGATGTTCGGCACGTCGCCCTTGCCGGGCGCGGTCAGCACCACCTTGTCGATACCGGGGCGCAGGTGCTGCGAGAGGCCCTCGCGGTCGCGCCACTTGCCGGTGTTGTCGATCAGGATGGCGTTCTTGATGCCGTACGCCGTGTAGTCGATCTCCGTCGGGTCGCCCGCGTAGATCACCTTGATGGTGTTGCCGTTGGCGACGATCGTGCTGTTCGCCTCGTCGACGGTGATGGTGCCCTGGAACTGGCCGTGCACGGAGTCGCGGCGCAGCAGCGAGGCCCGCTTGACGATGTCCTGCTCGCCGCCGCGGCGGACCACGATCGCGCGCAGCCTGAGGCCGTTGCCGGAACCGGACTTCTCGATCAGCAGCCGCGCCAGGAGCCGGCCGATGCGGCCGAAGCCGTACAGGACGACGTCGCGCGGCTCACGGCGGTCGATCTTGTGGGCGCCGGTGGCGCCGGCGACGGCCTCGGCGGTGAACTCCTCGACGGACATGCCCCGGTCGTCGGCGCGGTGGGCCTCGGCGAGCAGGCCGATGTCGATCTGGGACGGGCCCAGGTCGAGCGTGGTGAGCGCCTGGAGGAAGGGCAGCGTCTCGGTGACCGAGAGCTCCTCGCCGGCGATCTGCCGGGCGAAGCGGTGGGTCTTGAGGATGCTGACCACCGACTTGTTCACCAAGGAGCGGCTGTGCAGCAGGACGGTGACGTCCCGCTCGCGGTGCAGCTTCCCGATGATCGGGATCATCGACTCCGCGATCTCCTCGCGGTGCTTCCAGTTGGTGAACGAGTCTTCGTTGACAGTCACAGGTCCATCTTTCGAGCTAGAGGGTGCTCATATGATAGCCACGGGGTTCGCGGGGGTCCGAGGGGGTGGTTGGTGAGGGTGCGGGCGCCCGCGGTCCGCAGGGTTGCGCCCCGTGCGTTCGGGTACGCGTGCAGCACCGTGCCCGGGGCGGATCACGTCCCGGTTGAGCCGCACGACCGCCGCTACCAGGGAACTGTCATGGAAACACCCGCGCACGAGAACAACGCCCCCACGCCCGCCCAGCGGGCTCTGGACGTCCTGTCGGAGAACACCGAGGACGCGGCGGCGCTCGACGCCCTCGCCGAGAGCGACGTGCTGATCCCGGTGCCGGACGACGCGGGCGACGAGGAGGCCGCCGACCCGGGAGCGGTGGCGCTGCCGGTGCTGGAGCAGCCGGGCGGCACCCAGGTGGTGCCCGTGTTCACCTCCGAACTGGAGATGGCCGGACTGCTGCCCTTCGTGTCCCGCTACCGTCTGGTCCCGCTCGGCGCGCTCGCCGCCCAGTGGCCGGCCGACGACCTGTCGCTCACCATCGACGGCAGCTCCGAGCACCGTCTGACGCTCACCTCGGAAGGGGTACGCACGCTGCTGGCCCGGCCGTAGGGCCGCTCACCCGGATCGGCCCGTACGGCCGCGAGGCGCGGTGCCTCCGGCCGAAGCGAACAGGGTCCGGTACGCGCGCACGAGCGTGCCGGGCCGTGACCCCGCGATGAACGAGCGACGAGCCCGAGGCGCAATCCGGCCCGGCGGGGCTGAGTGCGGCCGTACCTTCGTCGCCGGGCGGGCTACTCGCCCAGTGCGCGGGCCAGCGCGGCGCGCTGCACCGGCAGGGTCTCGGCGTGCAGGTCACGGCCCCTGCACGTGAGCGTCACATACACGCCGCGCCGGTCCTCCAGGCACATGCTGCGCTCGACCAGGCCGTCCTTCTCCAGCCGGGCGATGAGGCGGGACAGGGCGCTCTGGCTCAGATGGACGCGGCCCGCCAGGTTCTGCACCCTGCACTGCTCGCCCTCCCGCGGTGCCCCGGCCGCCAGCAGGTCGAGCACCTCGAAGTCCGAGGCGCCCAGCCCGTACGGGTGCAGCGCGCGGTCGATCTCGCCCAGGGTCCGGGCGTGCACCGCGAGGATGTCCCGCCACCGTTGTTCGAGCCGCGCGTCGGCCGTCTCCACTGCCATACTCGAACGGTAACACTGGTTCGATGTTCAATGAACGCCTGGTGAGCGGCCGTTCCAGCAGGTCACGCGGGTGCGTCCTGAACCAGACCGACGACGTTCCCGTCCTGGTCCCGCACCGAGGCGATCAGCGTGCCGCCGCCGACGTCCTGCGCGTCCTGCACCGGCGTCGCCCCGGCCGCCACCAGCTCCGCGAGCGCCCCCCGGAGGTCGCCGACGTTCCAGTACGGCACCGGTCCGGTCATGCCCTTGGCGTGACCGTGCGGGTCGAGGCCGATCTCGTGGCCACCGGCCCGGAATCCCACGTAGTACGGCTCGTCCGCGTACGGCTCGACGCCCAGCAGGGTGCGGAACAGCTCCTTCGCCGGGCCGAGGTCCTTGACGGGGTAGACGATCGTCTTCAGGCCGTCGGTCATCACGTACTCCTCCTCGCAGCGGCCCGGCGCCCGTGCGCGCCGGTTCCTCCACGCTAGGGCCTGTCGTTTGGATCATGTCGGTTTCGCGGGGCGTGGTACGCACATCTGCAGCGTTGTCGTCGGTTGTCGACGCTCCGCGTCGCCGCCCTCCTCCGCCTTGCAGCTGCACGCACCACGCCCCGCTCGGGTGGGCTGAGAAGCGCTGCGTCTCCCAGCCGACCTGATCCAAACGACAGACCCTAGGCCGGGGGAGGGGCGTACGGCTTTTCCGATCCTGACCGCCTGCGCCGTCCGGGGCGGGCCTCAGGCCGAGGCCCGCTTCACCAGTTCCGTCGGCAGGATCACCGCCGCCGGGTCGTCGCCGCCGATCTGCGCGAGCAGCACCCGCACCATCTCGCTGCTGATGCGGTCCCAGGGCTGGCGGATGGTGGTGAGCTCCGGGCGGGCGGCGACGGCGGCGGGCGAGTCGTCGAATCCGCCGACCGCCACGTCCTCCGGCACCCGCCGCCCCGCCCGGTGCAGCGCCGTCAGCACACCCTGCGCCATCAGGTCGGAGGCGACGAAAACGGCGTCCACGTCGGGCGCACGCGCCAGCAGCCGTTCGGCGCCCGCCTCACCGCTGGCCCGGCTGTAGTCGCCGGAGACGACCAGCCGCTCGTCGGCCTCGACACCCGCCTCGGCGAGCACCTCCCGGTACCCGGCGAGCCGCTCCACCCCGCCCGGGGTGTCCAGTGGGCCGGTCACCACGCCGATCCGCCGCCGGCCCAGCGCCAGCAGGTGCCGCACCATGTCGCGGGCGCCGTCCCGGTCGTCGGCGGCCACGTAACTCACCTTCGACCCCAGCCCGATCGGCTTGCCGCACGCGACGAGCGGCACACCCGCCGCGCGCAGTTCCTCGGCCACCGGGTCACCGGAGTGGCTGGAGACCAGCAGCACCCCGTCGACGTGCCCGGCGGTGATGTACCGCGTGATGCGCCGCCGTTCGTCGTCCGTGCCGGCCAGCATCAGCAGCAGCGGGATGTCGTGCGCGGCCAGGGCCTGGGTGCAGCCGCGCAGCAGGACGTTGAAGTTCGGGTCCTCGAAGAACCGCTCCTGCGGCTCCGTGAGCAGGAACCCCACCGAGTCCGAACGGCCGGTGATCAGCGAGCGGGCGTGCCGGTTGACGACGTAGCCCGTCTTGCGGATGGCCGCGTCGACCGCCTGCGCGGCGGCCGGACTGACGTAGTGGCCGCCGTTGAGCACCCGTGAGACCGTGCCGCGCGAGACTCCGGCCTCGCGCGCCACGTCGTGGATCGTCGGCGGCTTGCGCCTGCCCCCCGTGCTGCTCATGGTCATGACTTTACGGCCCCGGACAGCAGATCCAGACTCCAGAACCGCTGGACCACCAGGAACAGCGCCACCAGCGGCAGCACCGCGAGGAACGCACCCGTGATCACCAGCGTGTACAGCGCCGGAGTGTTGGCGCCCTGTTCGAGCAGCGTGTGCAGACCGAGGGTGATCGGGAACTTCTCGTCGTCGCTGAGCATGATGTACGGCAGCAGGAAGTTGTTCCAGACCGCCACGAACTGGAACAGGAACACCGTCACCAGGCCGGGCAGCATCATCGGCAGCGCGACCCGGGTGAAGATCCGCCACTCGCCCGCGCCGTCCATCCGGGCGGCCTCCACCACGTCGGCGGGCACCGCCGCCGTGGCGTAGATCCGCGCCAGGTAGACGCCGTAGGGGGAGAGGATCTGCGGGAGCAGCACCGACAGGTGGGAGTCGGTGAGGCCGGCCTGCGCGAGGAGCAGGTACTGCGGGACGGCGAGGATCACCGGCGGCATCAGCACGCCCGCGAGCAGCACGTTGAACAGCGCCTCGCGGCCCCGGAAGCGGTAGACCGCCAGCGCGTGGCCGCTGATCGCCGACACGCACGTCGACAGCAGCGCGCCGAGCCCGGCGTAGAGCGCGGAGTTGCCCATCCACCGCCAGTAGACGCCGTCGCGGTAGGCGGCGAGGTCGGCGAGGTTGCCGGCGAAACCGGTGCCCGGCCAGAAGGTGAAGGTGGAGAACAGTTCGGAGCCGGACTTGGTGGACGCGATCACCACCCAGGCCACCGGCAGCAGGCAGTACACCGCGCCGAGCAGCAGGGTCAGGGTCGGCAGCGGCGCGATCCGGCGGCGTCGCGCCGGACGCCGGACGGTGCCGCCGGCGGTGCCGGCGGTGGGCTCGGTCCCGGGTACGGCCAGGGAGCTCATCGGGCGGTCTCCTGCCTGTCGCGTCGGTTCACGGCCCGCAGGAACCCGAAGGACAGCACCAGGGTGGCGAGCGCGATGAGGGTCGCCTGGGCGGCGGCCGCGTGGATGTCACCGTTGCCGAAGGCGTCCTGGTACACCTTCATCAGCGGACTCCAGGTGGTGGAGACGGAGTTGGTGAGCGGTTTGAGGGTGGTCGGTTCGCTGAACACCTGGAGCGTGGCGATGACCGAGAAGAAGAAGGTCAGCACCAGCGACGGCGCCACCATCGGGATCTTGATCCGGAGCGCGATCTGCAGCGGGGTGGCCCCGTCCAGCTTCGCCGCCTCGTACACCTCGGCCGGGACGGCCCTGAGCGCCGTGTAGATGACGATCATGTTGAAGCCGGTGCCGCCCCAGACCGCGATGTTCGCCAGGGCCAGGTACAGCGGGCCGCCGTCCAGCAGGTCCGGCTGCGGCAGGCCCAGCGCGTCCAGCACGTAGTACAGGGGGCTGACGTCCGGCAGGTAGAGGAAGCCCCACAGCAGGGCGGCCACCACGCCGGGAATGGCGTACGGCAGGAAGATCGCGAGCCGGGTGAACGGGGCGAGCCGCACCCTCTCGGAGTCCAGCATCAGCGCGAACAGCAGCGCGAGCCCCAGCATCACCGGCACCACGATGCAGCCGTAGCCGAGCACGCGCAGCGCACCGTGCAGGAGTTCGCTGTCGGACAGGGCGCCGGTGTAGTTCTCCAGTCCGGCCCAGACCTCCTCGCGGGCGCCCGAGCCGAGGCCCAGCCCCGACACCCGCACCTTGCGGAGGCTGAGCCAGAGGGCGTAGCCGATGGGCAGCGCGAAGAACAGGACGAAGAGCGCCGTCGCGGGGACGAGGAAGAGGTACGGGGCCCGCCCGGCCCGCCCGCGGTGTGCCGGGGACTTCACTCGGCGACTCCGAAGCCCTGCTTCTTCAGGTCGGCGACCGTGACCCGCTGCATGGTGTCCAGGGCGGCGGTGAAGTCCGACTTGTTCTTCGCGGCGGCGCCGAAGGCGTCCTTGAAGGACGTGTAGGCGACGTTCACGTTCGGCCCCCAGGCGGAGGGCGCGGTGGTCTCCGCTATCTCGGCGGCCTTCCGGTAGAAGTCGGGCTGGTTCGTGAAGTACGCCGGCGGCTCGGTGAACGCGCCGCTGAGCTGGGCGGAGGTGGAGGCCGGGTAGATGCCGCCGTCCTTCGCCAGCGCGTTCAGCGCCGTCCGGTCGGTGTTCAGCCAGACGGCGAACTTCGTGGCGGCGTCCTTGTGCGCGGAGTCGGTGGTGACGGCGGTGGAGGAGCCGCCCCAGCTGCCGGTGCGCTTGTCGCCGTCGTTCCACTGGGGCAGCGGGGCCATGGCCCACTTGCCCTTGGTGTCGGGCGCGGCGGTGGTCAGGGTGCCAGGCGCCCACACGGCGCTCACCCACGCGATCTGCTTGCCGGTGTTGAGCGCCTTGTTCCAGGCCGGGGTGTACATCGGCTGGTTGTCGATGGCGCCCTCCTTCACCAGGCCGCCCCAGAACTCGGCGACCTTCCTGGTCGCGTCGTCGTTGATGCCGACCTTCCACCGGTCGCCGGAGGTGGTCCACCAGCGGGCGCCGGCCTGCTGGGCGAGGCCCGCGAACAGGCCGGAGTCGTTGGCGGAGAAGGTGGTCAGGTCCTTGTCGGGTGCCGCCTTCTTCAGCTTGCGCGCCGTCTCGGCGAACTCGTCCCAGGTGGTGGGGACGGTCAGGTCGTACTGCTCGAACAGGTCGGCGCGGTAGTAGAACATCATCGGTCCGATGTCCTGCGGGATCGCGTAGACGGCGTCCGTGCCGAGCGTGGTCTGCTGCCAGACGCCCTCGGCGAACCTGTCCTTCGCGGCGCCCGCGCCGTCGCCGATGTCGGCGAGCGCGTCGTTACTGACCAGCGTGGGCAGCGCCTGGTACTCGGCCTGCACCAGGTCGGGTGCCTGGCCGGCCTTGTGCGCGGTGAGGATCTTGGTGACCAGGGTGTCGCCGGACGCCTGCTTCTTCACCGTGACGGTGATCTGCTCCTTCTTGCCCGGCCCCTCGTTCCAGAGGTCGACGACCTTGTCCATGCCGGGGGCCCAGGTCCAGTACGTCAGTGAGACCGGGCCCGACCCGGCCTCGCCGTCGTCGGACGACGAGCCGCAGGCGGCGAGTGCGGTGGCGCCGAGCGCGACCGCGACGGCGGAACTCACGAGGCGACGGCGCTTCGTGTACGGCATGGATCTCTCCCCTGACCTGGGCCTCCGCCGGGCGCGAAGACCTGCTGTCCATCGATCTGTCCCATCGATGCGCGACTCGCGCCGCGTCTGTGAGCGTTCACAGTAGAGAAACATCCCGGACACTTGTCAATGCTTGATGCTGTGCGCTTATGTTGGCTTCGCTCGCCCCTCTGGGTGTGTGTACGTTCACAATTGATCGACTAGATCGGGAGTATCGATGCCGGAGACCACCCCCAAGGGCCTTGCCGGGCTCGCCTTCGGCGGGGACTACAACCCCGAGCAGTGGCCGGAACGCGTCTGGGACGAGGACGTCCGGCTGATGCGGGAGGCCGGCGTCACGATGGTGAGCGTCGGGATCTTCTCCTGGGCCCTGCTGGAACCCGCGCCCGGCACCTACGACTTCGGCTGGCTCGACCGCAACCTGGACCTGCTGCACGCGAACGGCGTCCGCGTCGACCTCGGCACGCCCACCGTGGTGCCGCCCGCCTGGTTCTACCGCGCCCACCCCGAGGCCCTGCCCGTCACGGCCGACGGCGTACGGCTGGAGTTCGGCTCGCGCGGAGCCATCTGCCACAGCAACGCCGACTACCGTGCCGCCGCCGCGAACATCACCACCCGGCTCGCCGAGCGCTACGCCGACCACCCGGCGCTCGCGATGTGGCACGTCCACAACGAGTACGGCGTCCCCGTCTCCGCCTGCTACTGCGACTCCTGCGCCGCGCACTTCCGCCGCTGGCTGGCCCGCGAGTACGGCACCGTGGAGGCCGTCAACGAGGCCTGGGGGACCGCGTTCTGGGGGCAGCGCTACTCCTGTCTGGAGGAGATCAACCCGCCGCGCCGGGCCGCCACCGTCGGCAACCCGGCCCAGGCGCTGGACTACCGGCGCTTCGCCGACGCCACCATGCGCGAGAACTTCACCGCCGAGCGGGACATCCTGCACCGCCTCTCACCCGGCGTCCCGGTGACCACCAACTTCATGACCGCCCTCAGCCAGTGCGACTCCGTCGACTACTGGGCCTGGGGCCGCGAGACCGACCTCGTCACCAACGACCACTACCTGATCACCGACGGCCGCCGCACCCACGTCAACCTGGCGATGGCCGCCGACCTGACCCGCTCCGTCGCCGGCGGCGCGCCCTGGCTGCTCCTCGAACACTCCACCTCGGGCGTCAACTGGCAGCCCCGCAACCCGGCCAAGACCCCCGGCCAGATGGCCCGCAACTCCCTCGCGCACGTGGCCCGCGGTTCCGAGGGCGCGATGTTCTTCCAGTGGCGCCAGTCCCGGCGCGGCGCCGAGAAGTTCCACTCCGCGATGGTGCCGCACGGCGGAACCGACACCCGCGTCTGGCGCGAGGTGACCGAACTGGGCGCGGCCGTCGAGGCGTTGGCACCGGTTGGCGGCACCCGCACCGAGGCCGACGTGGCCGTGCTGTGGGACTGGCAGTCCTGGTGGGCGCAGAACCTCGACTGGCGCCCCAGCGAGGACCACGACGCCCGCGAACGCGCCGACGCCTACTACGAGGCCCTCTACGACCACCACCTCACCGTCGACTTCGCCCACCCCGAAGCCGACCTGTCGGACCATCCCCTGGTCGTCGTACCGGCTCTCTACCTGATGACGGAGGCGGCCGGCCGCAACCTCCGGGAGTACGTCGAGAACGGCGGCACCCTCGTCGTGTCGTACTTCTCCGGCATCGTCGACGAGCACGACGCCGTGCACGAGGGCCCCCACCCGGGCGCCCTGCGCGACGTGCTCGGCCTGACCGTCGAGGAGTTCTCCCCGCTCCTGCCGGGCGAACGGGTGCGCCTTTCCGGCCCCGGCGGCGCCGGGCTCGACGCCGACGTGTGGACGGAGTTCGTGGTGCCGCGCGGCGCCGAGACCGTGTGGACGTACGCCGACGGACCGGCCGCGGGCCGCCCGGCCGTCACCCGCCACCGCCTCGGCCGCGGCACCGCCTGGTACGTCTCCACCCGGCCGGGCGCCGAGGGCCTCGCCGCCCTGCTCGGCCAGGCCGTCGAGGACGCCGGGATCACCCCGCGCGCCGATCTGCCCCGCGACGTCGAAGTGGTGCGCCGCACGGGCGAGTCGGGCACCTTCCTGTTCGTGATCAACCACACCGCCGCCGACACCGAGGTGCCGCTGGACACCCCCGGCACCGAACTGCTGACCGGTGAGCGGGCCGCGGGCCGCCTCGCGGTCCCGGCCGGAGCCGTCCGGGTCGTACGACTCGACGGCTGAGCCGCGACTCCCCTCCGCCCGCGTGAGCACAGGCCGCGGGCGGAGGGGGCCCTCGCCGCCCAGGCGCAGGGCACTCCTTCTCCCACGTCGAAGGGACGACGAACGGCCATGTTCCATCCCAGACGCACCCTCCGGGCCCTGCTGCCGCCGCTCGTGGCGGGCCTCGCCCTCACCGCCCTGCCCGCCCAGCAGGCCACCGCAGCGAGCACCCTCACCAACGGCGGCTTCGAAACCGACGGTTCGGGCACGGCCACCCCCAGCGGCTGGTCCGAGTACGGCGACACGGGCGCCTCCTACACGGAGTCCGGTGGCCGCGGCGGCGGCCACCGCCTGTCCCACTGGTCGTCCTCCGCGTACCGGGTGGAGACGTACCAGTACCTGTCGGGCCTGACCCCCGGCGACTACCGACTCACCGCCTGGGTCCGCTCCGGCGGCGGGCAGAAGTCCGCCCACCTCGCGCTGAAGAACTGCGGCGGCCCCGAGCAGCGCACCGACCTGCCGGTGTCCGACTCCGGATGGATCCGGATCGTCGTGCCGGTCGCGGTGACCGGCAACCAGTGCACGGTCAGCGTCACCAGCGACGCGAACGCCGGCAACTGGATCAACGTCGACGACCTCACGTTCGCTCCCGGCACCTCCGGCCTGGCCGTGAAGGGCGCCGACATCTCCTCCCTGCCCAAGAGCGAGGCCATGGGCGGGGTCTACCGCAGTGCCTCCGGCGGTACCGGCGACGCGGTCGCACTCCTGAGGTCCGCCGGCATGAACTACGCCCGCCTGAAGGTGTGGGTGGACCCGGCCGACGGCTACAACGACAAGGCGCACGTCCTGGCCATGGCCGAGCGGATCAAGGCCCGGGGCATGAAGCTGCTGGTCGACTTCCACTACTCGGACGCCTGGGCCGACCCGGGCAAGCAGAACAAGCCCGCCGCCTGGGCGGGCCACTCCTACGGGCAGCTGAAGAAGGACGTCTACGACCACACGTACGACGTGCTCCACGCGCTGAAGGCGCAGGGCACCACGGCGGACATGGTGCAGGTCGGCAACGAGATCAACGGCGGCATGCTGTGGAACGAGGGGTCCACCGACAACTGGCCGCAGCTCGCCGGTCTGCTCAACTCCGGCTACGACGCCGTCAAGGCCGTCGACCGGTCCACGGTCGCCGCGCTGCACCTCGCCGAAGGCGGCGACCTCGAAGGCACCCGCTGGTGGTTCGACAACGCGGTGTCCCACGGCGTGAGGTTCGACGCCATCGGCCTGTCGTACTACGGCTACTGGCACGGCACGCTGCACGCCTTCCAGACCACCCTGGACGACGCGGCCACCCGGTACGGAAAGCCCGTCTTCGTCGCCGAGACGGCCTACCCGTTCCGTCTGGACAGCGAGGACGCGCTGGAGAACATCATCGACCTCGACAGCGAACTCGTGCCCGGCTACCCGGCGTCCCCGACGGGCCAGACCCGCTGGATGAACGACGTGGCGAGCATCGTGGAGGCCGTCCCGCACGGCCGCGGCCTCGGCGTCTTCTACTGGGAGGCGACCTGGACCGCCCGCACCGGCAACGGCTGGGACCCCGCCGACCCGTCCTCCGGCAACGGCTGGGAGAACCAGGCGCTCTTCGGCTACGACGACCGGCTGCTGCCGGCGACGGCGTGGTTCCGCCACCGGTGACGGCGCAGGGGCGCGGCCGGCGCCCGGAGGTGTGACGTCCGGCGCCGGCCGGGCCCCCACTTGATAGGCAAGTGAACACTTGCCTATGCTGGGGGTGTGGCCGACGACCTCTTCAAAGCCCTGGCCGACCGCACTCGCCGCACCATCATGGACGAACTCGCGGAGAGGTCCGGACAGACGCTGTTCGAAATCTGCTCCCGCCTGAGCATGAAGCACGGGCTCGGCATCTCGCGCCAGGCGGTCTCCCAGCACCTCGCCGTGCTGGAGGCCGCCGGGCTGGTCGAGACCAGGCGGGAGGGCCGCTACAAGTACCACGACCTGGACACGGCCCCGCTGCGGCAGATCACCGACCGCTGGCTCGCGCCCGATCCGACCGGACCGCAGGAGAACACCCCATGAAGATCCATCTGACCAGCATCTTCGTCGACGACCAGGCCAAGGCCGAACACTTCTACACCGAGATCCTCGGCTTCGTGAAGAAGCACGACGTCCCGCTGGGCGAGCAGGACCGGTGGCTGACCGTCGTCTCGCCCGAGGAGCCCGGCGGCACCGAACTCCTCCTGGAACCCGCGGGACACCCCGCCGTCAAGCCCTACCGCGACGCGCTCGTCCGGGACGGCATCCCGCTCGCCCAGTTCGCCGTCACCGACGTGCGGGCCGAGTACGAGCGCCTGGTGGGCCTCGGCGTCCACTTCACCCAGGAGCCGCTGGAGATGGGCCCGGTCACCACCGCCGTCTTCGACGACACCTGCGGCAACCTGATCCAGATCGCGACGCAGCCGCAGTAACCGGACCGCGGCCGCCTCCCGCGGCCCCGGCCCGTCCGGCCGGTGACGGCACGACCGCGACCTCGGGGGAGCGGTCGGCGGGGCCCCGTATGCGTCGCATCCCGGACAAGCTGCCGCGACCGCGGGACACGTCCGGCGCGGCACGGGACAGTGGAGGGGCCCCGGGTGAGGACCCCCGGCGCGGAGGTGTACGTGATGCTGAGGACTCCCGTCGACGGGACACGGCTGCGCATCCTGACGTGGCTGCGCGAACCGGGCACCGCCGAGCGCGGCCTCACCGCGGACGCCGTCGCCGCGAGGCTCGGCGTGCCCCGCCAGGTCGCCCTCACCCACCTCCGGATCCTCACCGCCCTCGGCCTGCTGCGCACCGACACCGCCGCCGACGGCCCGCCCGTCCACCGACGCGACGAGGCGCGCATCGCCGAGATCGCGGAACTGTTCGAGAAGGGCTGGTGACGCAGGCGGCGGCCCGCTCCGCGGCCCGCGTGCCTCAGCCCGCCCGGCGCAGCGGCTCCCCGACCCGCCTGAGGTGGCGCAGCGCCTCACGGTGCGAGGCGAGCAGCCCCGTCCGGCAGTACGGGATGCCCAGCTCCGCGCAGTACCGCTCGGTGATGATCTGGGCCCTGCCGAGGGCGGGCGTCGGCATGCTGGGGAACAGATGGTGCTCGATCTGGTAGTTCAGCCCGCCCATGAACGCGTCGACCAGCACACCGCCGTCCACGTTGCGGGAGGTGAGCACCTGCCGGCGCAGGAAGTCCAGCTCGGTGCCCTCCTCGATCATCGGCATCCCCTTGTGGTTGGGGGCGAACACGGAACCCAGGTAGATCCCGAACAACCCCTGGTGGACGGCGACGAACGCGAGCGCCCTGCCGGGGGAGAGGACCAGGAACAGGCCGCCGAAATAGACCACGAAATGCGCGACGAGAAGCGTTCCCTCCAGCACCGGCCGTTTCATCGACGGGCGGCGCAGAGCCCGGAAGCTGCTGAGGCTGAGATTGAGCCCCTCCAGGGTCAGCAGCGGAAAGAAGAGGGCCGCCTGATGTTTTCCGATGAAACGCGCGGGCCCCTTCGCCTCTTTCGCCTGGCGCCGTGACCACACGAGGATGTCGGGGGCGACGTCGGGGTCCTTCTTCTCGTGATTCGGGTTGGCGTGGTGACGGGTGTGCTTGTTCATCCACCAGCCGTAACTCATGCCCAGCAGCACATTGGCCACCAGCAGGCCGCCGATCTCACTGGGGCGGCGACGGGAGAACACCTGGCGGTGGGCCAGATCGTGCGCGGCCAGTCCGAGCTGCCCGAACACCAGGGCCAGGGCGGCGGCGACGAACAGTTGGTACCAGCTGTCGCCCAGGACGAGAAAGGCGGCCACACCGCCGGCGAGTGCCAGGGCGACCGCGCCGAAGCGCACCGTGTAGTACAGCGGGCGTCGCCTGAGGAGCCCCGCTTCGGATATGCGCCGCGACAGCTCGGAGAAGTCGCTGCCCTTTTCTCGACCCTTCTCCCGCGCTGTCTGCTTCGGTGTTTCTCTCGGTGTTTCTCTCTGTTTTCCGCCGTCCCTTTCTCCTTCGCCGGGGAGAGAGGTGTCCGTGAGCACTGTTGAATGGGCCATGCGCTCAGTATGGGAACGATTTCTTCGGCGCAGAATGATGTGGTCCCCCCGAAGCGGGGTGTGGCTGGCACCACCCCGCCTTGACAGGGCTCGGGCCCGCACCGCACGATCGTCCCGTGAACCTGTCAGACAGCCAGACAGGTGGGGCGGGGCCGCGGCGCGTCAGCGCGATGGAAGCGGTGCTCTCCCACCTGCGCGCCGCCATCGAACGCGGCGAGTACGCCATCGGCGACAAGCTCCCCTCCGAGGCGGAGCTGTGCCGCACCCTCGAGGTCTCCCGGCCCGTGCTGCGGGAGGCGCTGCGCGCCCTGCAGACGATGGGCCTGACCGTGTCCCGCACCGGCAAGGGCACCTTCGTCGTCGCCAACGCCGTGGAGGACCCCACCTTCGGCGACTACGCGGCCAGCGACCTCCTCGAGGTGCGCCGGCACATCGAGATCCCGGTCGCCGGGTACGCCGCGCAGCGCCGCACCCCGGAGAACCTGGACCACCTGGCCCACCTCCTGGACCGTATGGAGCGGGAGACCGACACCACCGCGTGGGTGGCGATGGACACGCTGTTCCACCTCGCCGTGGCCGAGGCCGCGCAGAACCCGGTGTTCCGCCGGGTGATCGAGGAGATCCGGGACGCGCTGGCCCGCCAGTCCGCCTTCCTCAACGAACTCGGCGGCCGCCGCGAACAGTCCAACCGGGAACACCGGGCGATCGTCGAGGCGCTGACCGACGGTTCCGAGCACGACGCCGTCGAGGCCATGGCCCACCACCTCGACCGCGTCGAGACCACCCTCACCGACATCGTGCGCCCCGCACGCACCGGCGCGGCGGCCCCACCGGGCCCCTGACACCCCGCCGCACCGACCAGCCCTCCGGCCCCCCGCGCCGGCGCACCACCCCCGCGCCGACCCACGACCACACCAGGCAGTGATGAACAGCAGTCTCCCCGCGGACGCACCCCTGATCCGCGAGCCCCTCCACGCCCCCGTCGCCCACCTGATACGCGGCGGCGTCGTGGAGGGCATCCACTACGGCTCCGTCGTCGTCCTCGGCCCCGACGGCGACGTCCGGTTCCAGCTCGGCGACATCGAGGCCGCCTGCTATCCGCGCTCCGCGCTCAAGCCCGTCCAGGCGGTCGCGATGCTCCGTGCGGGACTCCCGCTCGACGGCGAGCTGCTGTCGCTCGCCGCCGCCAGCCACTCCGGCGAGGAAACCCACCTCGCGGGCGCCCGGCGCATCCTGGAACTCGCCGGACTGACCGAGGACCACCTCCGCAACGTCCCGGACCTGCCGTTCGACCCGGCCGTCCGGGACACCTGGGTGCGCGAGAACCGCCCGCCCTCCCGCCTCGCCCAGAACTGCTCCGGCAAGCACGCCGCCATGCTGTACACGGCCCGCCTGAACGGCTGGTCCCTGGACGACTACCTCGACCCCGCCCACCCCCTGCAGCAGGCGATCGCCGAGATCGTCGAGGACCTCACCGGGCAGCGCGTCGCGACGGTCACCGTCGACGGCTGCGGCGCGCCGCTGTTCGCCGTCTCCCTGCACGGCCTGGCCCGCGCCGCCGCCCGCATCACCACCGCCGCGCCCGGCACCCCGGAGGCCCGGGTGGCCGACGCCATGCGCACGCACGCCGAGGCGGCCTCCGGAACGCGGCGCGACGTCGCCGCGCTGATGCGGGCGGTCCCCGGACTGCTCGCCAAGGACGGCTTCGAGGGCGTGCAGGTCGCCGCGCTGCCCGACGGCACGGCCGTCGCCGTGAAGATCGCCGACGGCGGCGACCGCGCCCGGGTCCCGGTCGCCGCCGCGGCGCTCGCCCGCGCGGGCGTGGACCCGTCCCTGCTCACGGGGTTCGCGGGGCAGCCGCTGCTCGGCGGCGGACGGCCGGTCGGCTCGGTACGGCCGGTACGCGCACTCGACCCGGTGACCACCCCGGCCCGCGCCTGACCGTCCGCGGGCCGCCCGCGGGGCCGTCCGCGAGGCCGTCCCCGGTGACAGTCCGCGGGGGCGCCCGTGGTGACCACTCGCGGTGACAGTCCGCGGGGCCGCCCGTGGTGACCACCCGCGGTGACAGTCCGCGGGCCGCCCGCGGTTGACCGCCCTCGGGGTCGCAGCGGCGGCCGTAGCGGCGGCCACGGACCCGTCGTCCGCGAGGACCTCCACCCACCCTCACCCCCTCGGAAAGGGGACCAGCCCTCCCATGACCGCCGCCACCCGCCGCGAACACGACCTGCTCGGCGACCGGGACGTCCCCGCCGACGCGTACTGGGGCGTGCACACCCTGCGCGCCACCGAGAACTTCCCCATCACCGGCACCCCGATCTCCGCCCACCCGCACCTGATCGGCGCCCTGGCCGCCGTCAAGGAGGCCGCCGCCCTCGCCAACGAGGAGCTCGGTCTGCTGGAGCCGCGCAAGGCGGCCGCCATCGTGCGGGCCTGCCGGGAGATCCGCGCCGGCGCCCTGCACGACCAGTTCGTGGTGGACGTGATCCAGGGCGGCGCCGGGACCTCCACCAACATGAACGCCAACGAGGTCATCGCCAACCGGGCGTTGGAGCTGCTGGGCCACGCCAAGGGCCAGTACACCCACCTGCACCCCAACGAGGACGTGAACCTCGGCCAGTCCACCAACGACGTCTACCCGACCGCCGTGAAGATCGCCACGGTGTTCGGGGTGCACGCCCTGCTGGACGCCATGGCGGTCCTCCAGGACGCCTTCGCCGCCAAGGCCGTCGAATTCCGTGACGTGCTGAAGATGGGCCGCACCCAGCTCCAGGACGCGGTGCCGATGACGCTCGGCCAGGAGTTCTCGTCGTACGCCGTCATGCTCGACGAGGACCGCAGCCGGCTCGCCGAGGCCGTCGAGCTGATCCACGAGATCAACCTGGGTGCGACCGCCATCGGCACCGGCCTCAACGCCCCGGCCGGATACGCCGAGTCGGTCCGCCGCCACCTGTGCGCGATCACCGGGCTGCCGCTGGTGACCGCGGCCGACCTGGTCGAGGCGACCCAGGACTGCGGCGCGTTCGTCCAGATGTCCGGTGTGCTCAAGCGGGTCGCCGTCAAGCTCTCCAAGAGCTGCAACGACCTGCGGCTGCTGTCGTCGGGGCCGCGCGCCGGCCTCGGAGAGATCAACCTGCCGCCGGTGCAGGCCGGTTCGTCCATCATGCCCGGCAAGGTCAACCCGGTGATTCCCGAGGTGGTCAACCAGGTCGCCTTCGAGGTGATCGGCAACGACGTCACCATCACCATGGCCGCCGAGGCCGGACAGCTCCAGCTCAACGCCTTCGAGCCGGTCATCCTGCACTCCCTGTCGGGGTCCCTCACCCATCTGCGGGCCGCCTGCCTCACGCTCGCCGAACGGTGTGTCGCCGGCATCACCGCCAACACGGAGGCGCTGCGGGCCACCGTGGAGAACTCCATCGGCCTGGTCACCGCCCTCAACCCGCACATCGGCTACACGGCCGCCACCGACATCGCCAAGGAGGCCCTGGCGACCGGCCGGGGCGTCGCCGAACTGGTGCTGGAGAAGGGCCTGTTGCCAGCCGACACACTGGCCGGCCTGCTCCGTCCGGAGGTCCTCGCCGGTACCGGCGAGGGATGATCACAGCGGCCGGGTCCGCGGCACTGGGCCCCACTTGATCCTCAGGTACAGCGCCACGCCGGAGCCGCCGAGCAGGGCGGCACCGGCGATGGTCCAGGACGCCGGCCGACCCGGGCGGCCGGCGGGCCGTGCTGCGGGGGCCGCCGCGGGTTCCGTCTCCGGTCCGGCCGGCGGCCGGGGCCGCAGCGCGTCCAGCGAGCCCACCGGATCCACCCGCCCGGCCGCCTCGAACCCCCAGTCCAGCAGCGAGCGCGCCTCCTCGTACACGGCGTGCCCGCCGCCCTCACGGGGGTTCATGACCGTCGCCACGAGGGTGCGTCCGTTTCGGCGCGCGGCCGCCACGAGGGTGTGCCCGGCGCGGCTGGTGTAGCCGTTCTTGACGCCGATCAGGCCCCGGTAGGGTTCCACGCCGTCCGCGCCGGTGAGCAGCCGGTTGGTGTTGCGGATGCCGTAGGAGCCGCCGTGCCGGCCCGGGAAGCGTGCCGAGACCCGGGCGCAGTAGCGTGCGAACTCGCGGTTGCGCAGCCCGGCCCGCCCGAACACCGCCAGGTCGTACGCCGACGACACCTGGCCGGGCGCGTCGTAGCCGTCGGGTGACGTCACCCGGGTGTCGCGGGCGCCGAGGGCGCGGGCCTCGGCCTGCATGCGTTCGGCCGTGGCCCGCCAGCCGCCGGCGAGTGCGGCCAGCACGCGCACGGCGTCGTTGCCGGAGTTCAGGAAGACGCCGTTCCACAGGTCCGACACCCGGTACGTGCGGTCCTCGCTGACTCCGACGAGGCTGCTGCCGGGGCCGATGCCCTTCAGTTCGTCCTCGCCGACCCGGTGCCGGATGCCGGCCGGCAGGGCGGGGAGCAGGGTGAGGGCGAACAGCGTCTTGAGCGTGCTGGCCGGCGGCAGTCTGCGGTGCGCGTCGTGCGCGGCGAGCACCGCGCCGGTATCGGCGTCGGCGTCGGCGACCAGCCAGGACCGCGCGGACAGGTCGTCCGGGACGTCGGGCGCTCCCGGGCGCGGCCGGACGTGGGTGCCGTGCCGGTACAGCAGCGACGCGGGTGCCGCCGTCGCTCGCGGCGCCGGGTCGGTGCCGGTGTCCGCGGCGGCGGGAGCGAGCGCCAGCAGTCCCGTCGTACAGAGCGCACACGTGGACACGGCCGCCCGCGAAGCAAATCCGATCGTCATACCGCAAACGTAGGAATGGGTCGCCGGAACACCGCGCTGCCCCGGCCGGGAACCGGGCGCGAGCACCCGGATGCCGCACGCCGGGCCGTGTCAGGCGCCGGGCAGGGTGGGCTGGACGCGCCGCAGGAACGTCGCGTTGTCGGGCGTCTCACGCATCCGTGTCAGCAGTGTCTCCAGCTCGGCCTGCCCGTCGCGGGAGCGCAGCACCCGCCGCAGTCCCCGGGCGGCCGTCAACTCGGCCGGGGTGAGCAGCAGTTCCTCGCGGCGGGTGCCTGAACCGGTGATGTCGACGGCGGGGAAGAGGCGGCGGGCGGCCGCCTCGCGGCTCAGCCGGAGCTCCATGTTGCCGGTGCTCTTCAGCTCCTCGAAGTAGAACTCGTCCGCGCGGGAGCCGGTCTCCACCAGGGCGGAGGCGAGGATGGTCAGCGAGCCGCCCTCCTCGGTCTGCCGGGCGGCGCCGAAGAACCGCTTGGGCCCGAGCAGCGCGGACGCGTCGACTC
This sequence comes from Streptomyces calvus, assembly GCF_006782915.1. Taxonomy (GTDB): domain Bacteria; phylum Actinomycetota; class Actinomycetes; order Streptomycetales; family Streptomycetaceae; genus Streptomyces; species Streptomyces calvus. The sequence goes on along the minus strand of NZ_VCNP01000008.1, from coordinate 3,893 downwards.
CGCCGCTGAGGGTGCGGCCACCGGACGCGGCCGCGTTGTTGTACGCCCGGCACAGCCGGGTCAGCGAGTCGAGCAGGACGACGACGTCCTCTCCGGCCTCCACCAGGCGCTTGGCACGCTCGACGACCAGCTCGGCGAGCGCGATGTGCTCCTTGGCCGGACGGTCGAAGGTCGAGGCGTACACCTCGCCGCGCACCGAGCGCCGCATGTCGGTGACCTCCTCGGGCCGTTCGTCGAGCAGTACGACCATGAGCCGGCACTCCGGGTGGTTCCCGGCGACCGCCGCCGCGAGCTGCTGGATGAGGACCGTCTTGCCGGTCTTGGGCGGCGCCACGAGCAGCCCGCGCTGCCCCTTGCCGACCGGGGTCAGCAGGTCGGCGACCCGCCCGGCCAGCGCGGACGCGGGGTGTTCGAGGTGCAGGCGGCGGTGCGGGTGGAGCGGTGTCAGGTCGTGGAAGTGCCGCCGTTCGGGCAGGGAGCCGGGGGTGCGCCCGTCGACCGAGACGATCTCGGACAGGCCGGCCCGGTCGCCGAGGACGCCCTCCACGTGGTCGCCCTTGCGCAGGCCGTGGCGGCGCAGCAGCGCGGGGGAGACGGGCGGGTCGGAGGGGGACGGCAGGAGGCTCTCGGCGCGCAGGCGCCCCTTCCCCGCGGGGTCGATGTCCAGGAGGCCGCGGACGAGCCGGGGCTGCCGTACGGGAGGGTGGTCGAGTGTGGTGGTGGTCATGGAGGCCGGTCCTTTCGCGGACGACGGACGGGGACGTGCGGTGGGAAGGGGACGAGCCGCAAGGGGAGGGCGGATGCGCGCCTCCGGGCGGCGGAACGGCACCACGGTCACGGCGGGCGGGACCCTGCCGACGAGGTGGTGCGGGAATACCGGTGCGCCGGTCACGGAAGGACGGGCTGGTCGGCGAACCGAAGGGAGATGCTGAGAAGAACTGGCACCGACGCCCGAACACGGGCGTATGACGAGTGCTGACCTCACTGTACCACCGGGTGCGGTGACAGGAGCGGGGAAACGGAAGACGGGTGCCGACGGCCTGCTTCGCCTACGCTGGGCCGATGTTCAGCCCCGAAGGCCCCCGCCTGCGTGAACTCGCCGTCCAGGCACTGTCCTCCGTGGAGCGCGGCTACGACCTCCTCGCCCCGAAGTTCGACCACACCCCCTTCCGCACGCCCGACTCGGTGCTCGACGCCACCGTCGCGGCACTGCGGCGGAGCGGACCCCATGGCTCGGGTCTCGACCTGTGCTGCGGCACCGGCGCGGGCGTCGACGTGCTGCGGCAGGTGTGCGAAGGAACCGTCACCGGTGTGGACTTCAGCGCCGGCATGCTGGACGTCGCGCGGGCACGCACCCGGCCGCCCGGGCCGCGGGTCGCCTGGGTGCGGGCGGACGCGCGGGCGCTGCCGTTCGGCCCGGTCTTCGACCTGGTGGTCAGCTTCGGGGCGTTCGGGCACTTCCTGCCGCGTGAGCTGCCGGGACTGTTCGCGCAGGTCCACTCCGTGCTGCGGCCGGGCGGGCAGTTCGTCTTCCCGGTGGTCGCGCCGCCCCGGCCGGGCTCGCTCACCCACGCGATGCTGCTGGGCTTCGACGCCGTGATGCGGGTGCGCAACGCGGTGTGGCGTCCGCCGTTCGTCATGTACTACCGCGCGGTCCGCTTCGGCGACATGTGGCGCGGACTGACGGGGTGCGGGTTCCTGGTGGAGTTCCGGCCGCTGCCCGAGTTCGGACGGCGCCGGGACGGCAGTCCCCGGGTGCGGCTGGTCGTCGCGCGACGGCCGGAGGGGTAGCGGGCGGGGTACAGGAGCGGCTCGCGCGCGCCGCATGGGGCGTCCCGGCCGCGGCGGCCGTCGGGCCGCCGACGGTTGGCCGTCGGACAACGCGGAGCCGCGGGACAGGCAGACGACGCGGGCCTGCGGCCCACCGCCCGCGCACGCCGAGCGCAGGTCGGCGGTCGTCCGGGAGCCGTGCGGCTCGGCGTTGTCCGGGGTCCGTGCGGCCCTGTCCCCTCCGGGGTCCGTGCGGCCCTGTCCCGTCCGGACCGCGGGCTTTCGGCCGTGGCGTTCCGACGTTGCTGTTCAGACCGCGGCGGGCACGGTGAACTCGTAGACCAGGGCGTCCTGTTGAGCGTCCATCACCAGCTCGGTGATTTCCAGCGGGCGGGCGTACTGGTCGTGCACCCGCCGGGTGACCCGGACCGACGGCGTCCCCGCGATCCGCCTGATCGTGTCCCGGTGGTGCAGCGTCAGACCCGCCCGGCGCATCCAGTCGTAGGCGCGCCGCAGCTCCGCCGCGCCGGTGCCGTCGGCGCGGTCGCGGTAGCGGGCCAGTTCCTCGACCTCCGCGAGCGCCACCGCGGAGAACGTTGTCACGGCGGTCCGTAGATCCCGCCCGTCGGCCGAGGAGGACCAGTAGCGGTGGACCAGGGCCGGCCGGGCGGGGGCGACCAGCAGGGCTTCGGCGTGCCCGGGCGGCGGGGTCTCCCAGGTGACGGTGGCCCGGGACACCGCGCCCGGGCCCGCGCTGTGCGCGCCGACCGGGAAACCGGCGGAGGCGGGCGTCTCGACGGGTGGTCCGGGCAGCGCGGCATGGCTGCCCCGCCGGTCGGTGGCGAGCATGCCGTCGCGGCGCAGCACCTGGAGCGCCTGTCGTACGGTCTCCCGGCTGACCCCGAAGTGCTCGGCCAGCCGCCGCTCGCCGGGGAGGCGTTCGCCGGGCGGAATCGTCCCGCCGCGCAGTTCGCCGAGGAGTTCCGTCGCGATGCGCCGGTAGAGGGGCTCTCCTTCGCCGGCCGGGTGGTCGTGCGGGGTGGTGCGGGCCATGCCGCGGGCCATGCCGCGCCTCCTGTGGTGACGTTCCGTAGCCGTGCGGGCTCGTTGCGCCACCAGATCTAGCATTGGTCTAAACCGCTAGGGAAGAGTGGTCCCGCGCTTCGGCCGGAACGGCACCCGGCGGCGACCCCGCCCTTCCCCGTGACATCGCGCCTCCGACGCGGATACCCCGCGCGGGCCGCCGGTGCCGCCATGTCCGAAAGCCGCCGGGCGCCCCTTCCCGGGCGTGCCTTCCCGGGCGTGCCTTGCCGGGCGGCTCCTCGCCATTCGGCCCTCGCCGGTCGGCGGAGGCGCCGGTCCGCCGGGTTCCTCCGGTCTCAGATGTACGAGCGCATCCAGCGCAGCTTGGCCGCCTCCTGGAAGGGCCCGCCGCCCTCGTGGTCGTTGAAGTCGTACACCTCGATCGCCTTGTCCTCGTGTGCCCAGGCGTTGAAGGCCCCGAAGACCGTCGAGGGCGGGCAGGTCTGGTCCTCCAGGGCCGCCGAGAACAGGGCGGGCGCATTGCCGCGGGCCGCGAAGTGCACGCCGTCGAAGTAGGACAGGGTGCGCAGCGCCTCCTCGGTGCGGCCGCGGTGCGTCTTCAGGTAGAGGCCGACCTCCCGGTACGGGTGCCGGTCCGTGAGCGTCGTCGCGCGCGGGAAGTCGCACAGGAAGGGCACGTCGGGCGCGATGCCCGCCAGGTCCGGGACCAGGCCGCCCACGGCGAGCGTGATGCCGCCGCCCTGGCTGGCGCCGACGGCCACCGTGCGGCTCGCGTCGGTCAGCGGGTGCGACCGCGCCGCCTCCACCGCGCGGACGGCGTCGGTGAACACCCGGCGGTAGTAGTAGTTCTCGGGCGCGTCGATGCCGCGCGTCATGAAGCCGGGATAGGCCGGGCCGCCACCCACCGGGTCCTCGGTGCCGCCGCCGGCGCCCCAGGCGCTGCCCTGGCCGCGGGTGTCCATCACGAAGTGGGCGCGGCCCGTGGACGCCCACAGCAGGTACTCGTGCGGGAGGCCGCGGCCGCCGCCGTATCCGATGAACTCCACCACCAGCGGCAGCGGGGCCTCGGCGCCGGCGGG
>NZ_VCNP01000007.1 GCF_006782915.1 Streptomyces calvus | reverse complement strand
GCAGCGGGGCCGCGGCGCGGGCGGGCACCGTCAGCCAGCCCTTGACCGGATGGCCGCCGAACCCCGCGAACGTCACGTCGAACACCTCGACCGTGGACAGCCCCGTGTCGACCGGCTCGAAACGGGCGTCCAGATCGTGCTCGCGCGCCTCCCGCAGCGTCTTGGACCAGAACGCGTCGAAGTCCTCGGGCGCGGTGGACGCGCTGCGGTACTCGCGGAGTTCGTCGAGGGGAAGGTCGAACAGGGCCATCGGGGACCGCCTTCGTGAAGAGTCCGTGCGGAGCGATGACACCGTACGTGGATCACCGGGTGAATCGCCAGAGTGTGACGGGAAAGACGCAGGTGAAAGGGTAGAAAGCGGTTGCCGACGAAGGCTTCTCGCGTGCGGCTGTGCGGCTGTGCGGCTGTGCGGTTGTGCGGTTGTGCGGCGTCGGTCTCCCTCGGGCGCCCGCAGGGGTTCGGGCGCCGGGGAGGTCGGCAGGAGGGGTCAGCCGGAGACGTCAGCCGAAGCGCTCGATACGGATCCGGTCCACGGGCTGCCCGGCTGCCACCAGCAGCCTGGAGGCGTGCTCGGCAAAGGAGTTGGAGCCACACACATAGGCCTCCCACCCACCCGGGGGCTGCTCGGCCATGAGCGGCGACACATGTGCGGCCGTCATACGTCCGACTGCCACACCCTCGGGCGCGCTCCGCGTGAACACCGCAGTGGTCTCGGCACCCAGCTCCCGCGCGTAGATCAGGTCCTCGGGCCGGCGCGCCGACACCAGGAGCCGCAGCGGCACGGAAAGGCCGCGGGCCCGGTGGTGCCGCACCATCGACATCAGCGGGACCACTCCAGAGCCGGCGCCCACCAGCAGCGCGGGCCGGTCGCCCGGCCAGGCGAAGAAGCCGCTGAGCGGGCCGCGCACCTCGACCCGGTCACCGGGCCGCGCCACCGTGTGGAACCAGCCCGAGACCTCGCCGTCCTCGACGTGGTCCAGGGTCAGTTCCAGGTACCCGGAGCCGTCGGGTGCGGACGCGATCGAGTAGTGGCGCTGGGCCACATAGCCGTCCTCGGCGGTCAGCCGCAGCATCAGATGCTGGCCGGGCACGTGCCCCGGCCAGCCGGGCACCGCGAACCGGAACGTCGCCACGCGCGGCGTCTCCCGGCGGATCTCGGTCAGGGTGGCCGTCCGCCACACGGATGCGGTCTGCTCGCTCACCCCGATGCGCCCGGGCACGGCGAACCGCGTCGGCGGGGTGAAGCGCTCCGGTGCGGACGGCACCGGCCGCGTCGTCGGCGTGGTCTGCTCAGTCACCGGAGTACCGCTGCTCCTCCCAGGGGTTGCCGCGCGCGTGGTAGCCGTTGCCCTCCCAGAAGCCCGGCTCGTCGTGGTCGAGGAGCCGCAGGCCCGCGATCCACTTGGCGCTCTTCCAGAAGTACAGGTGCGGCACCAGCAGCCGCGCCGGTCCGCCGTGCTCGGCGGGCAGCGGGCGGCCGTCGTACTCCCAGGCGATCCACGCCCGGCCGCCGGTCACGTCGGCCAGCGGCAGGCTGGTGGTGTAGCCGGTGTGCGCATACGCGACCACATGTGTCGCCGACACATGGGGCCGGACCACGTCGAGGAACGCGTCCAGCGAGACCCCGCCGAACCGCACGCCGAACTTCGACCAGCCGGTCACACAGTGGATGTCACCCTCGTACGCCGAGTCGGGGAAGGCGTGTGCCTCGTCCCAGGTCCAGGTGCGGGGTTCCGCCACGAGACCGTCGATCCGCAAGGTCCAGTCGGCGGGCGTGAGCTCGGGGGTGACCTCGGCGGACAGGACGGGCCAGTCGTCGCCCGCGTCGTACTGACCGGGCGGCAGACCGGGATGGTCCACGCGGGGGCGGCCGGTGAAGCCTCGGGTGATGTTCACGTGATCGGCGATTCCGTTGCGAGTGGTACTCAGGTGTTTCCAGGTTCAACCGTACGCGGTGTCCGCGAACAGCGTCCCGCCAGGCCGGACCGGCCCCGCCGCCACCCCGGCCACGGCGTCGCCACGCCCCGCCACGGCGTCGCCCCGCCCCGCCGATGCCCGGCCACGAATCCGCTCACGTTCCTGCCCGGCCACCCGGCTCAGCTCACCTTCCGGCCACGGCTCAGGCCACGTTCCGGCCCCGCCCCGGCGCGCCGCTCACGCCCTGCCCTCGGCCCCGCCCCGCCCCGGCGCTCACACCCCGCCCTCGGCCCCGGCGTCCCCTCACGCCCCGGCCACGTGCTCCGGTCACAGGGCCCGCCCACGTCCTGCGTTCCCTCACGCCCCGAGATGCCGGTGCCGAGCGTGGCCCGATGCCGGCGTCCGCTCACACCTCCGCCGGCCCGTCCGTGCCGTGGCCTGCCCGCCCGTTGTAGCGCTCCAGGTACCCGGCGAACCGGCGCAGGTCCTCCTCCGGCCAGTCCGCGAGCCGCTCCGCGAAGGCGGCGCGGCGACGGTCGGTCACCTGGGCCAGGATCCGCCGTCCGGCCGCCGTCAGCCGCACCACCTGGACCCGCTGGTCCGCGGAATCCGGCCGCCGCTCCACCAGCCCGGCCCGCTCCAGGGCCGTCACCTGGCGGCTCACCGTGGACTTGTCCAGCGCGTAGTGGGCGGCCAGGTCGGTGGCCCGGCAGCCGCCGCTCGTCTCCAGATGCCCCAGCAGCGTGTACGACACCAGCGACAGCTCGGGGTGCATGCGCCCGGCCGAGGCGCGGGCCCGGCGGGCGAACACCGTCATCTCGCGCTGGATGGCCTCCACGGCCTCCGCTGCGTCCACCCCGTACACCTCCCCGCGCACCCTGCGCGCGCATCCCGGCTCCTTCATGCACCGTACAACCGCGCAGATCGTCGGGTACTGTGGCGGTCCGGCCGCGGACCGACCCGGCCGGGACGACCAGGGAGGTGAGACCCATTACCGCTGTGTCAGGTCGGGTGCTCTCACCTCGAAGCGACGCGGACCACCGGCAGTAGGTGACCGCGAGAGCGCCCTTCGGCTCCCGAAAGGCCCAGGCTCTTGCCGCACATGCCGTCCTCGTCCCTGTCCGCCGCCTCCTCGTCCCCCGTACCGTCCTCCTCTCCCGCCGTCCCGTCCCGTGACGCCGTCGTGGCCGCGCTGCGCGCCGCCGGGTGCGTCTTCGCCGAGGACGAGGCCGAACTGATCCTCGCCGCCGCCCGCGACCCGCGGGACATCGTGCCCATGGTCCGCCGCCGGGCCGCCGGGACGCCGCTCGAACTCGTCGTCGGCTGGGCCGAGTTCCGCGGTCGGCGCATCACCGTCGAACCCGGCGTCTTCGTGCCCCGCCGCCGTACTGAGTTCCTCGTCGAGCAGGCCCTCGCCCAAGCGCCCGGCGCTGCCGTCGTCGTGGACCTGTGCTGCGGCTCGGGCGCCGTCGGCGCGGCCCTGGCGGCCGGGCTCGGTCAGGTCGAGCTGCACGCCGCCGACATCGACCCGGCGGCCGTGCGCTGCGCCCGCCGCAACATCGCGCCCCTGGGCGGACGGGTCCACAGCGGCGACCTGTTCGACGCGCTCCCCGGCACCCTGCGCGGCCGTGTCGACATCCTCGCCGCCAACGTGCCGTACGTGCCCAGCGGCGAGATCGGGCTGCTGCCGCCGGAGGCCCGTGACCACGAGCCGCGCGTCGCGCTCGACGGCGGCGCCGACGGCCTCGACGTGCTGCGCCGGGTCGCCTCCGGCGCGCCGCGCTGGCTCGCGCCCGGGGGCTGCCTCCTGGTCGAGACCAGCCGCCGGCAGGCGCCCGCCGCCGTCGAGGCCTTCACCACCGCCGGACTGCGCACCCGCCTGGCCGTTTGCGAGGAGCGCTGCGCCCAGGTCGTGGTCGGGGTCAGGACACCGGCAACTTCGCCAGGAACCCCGTAGTCGGACACCTGCGGCCGGCGGCCTCGCGCAGCCTCAGCGGAAGACGGCATTTTCTCGCGGGCCGCCCTCAGGACTGCTTGGGGGCGAGTGCCCGGGTGTCCGTGTCGACGCGGTAGTTCTCGACCACGTCCGTCAGGCGTCCGGCGACCTCCTGAGGGTCACCGTCGGCGCTGACCTCCGGAACGTCCAACTCCGTCACGCGCTCACCCGCCAGCGGCACGAGGCTGGCCACCGGTGCGCCGGGAGGAGACGCCGCGAGGGCGGAGATGAATCCCTGCTCGTCGTGTACAACAGAAACGCGCATGCCGAATCCCTCCAGCGATTTCGGGTGCGGTCAGGCAGTGGTACGGGTGAGGTACACGGTGTGGGACTTGACGGTTCCCTGCCCGCTGAGCCCGCTGTTCCTCGTCTTCGCCCAGAGGTAGGACTGGACATTGCTGATGTCGCCGGAGCCGATGTCCTTCTTGCCCACCGAGACGTCGTCGAACGTCAGCCAGTAGAGGGTCTGCCGGAGGTTGGTGACCGGGTGGGCGGAGACGGTGAATGTGCCCCGGTCGAAGAACGGATCAGGGCCCCATGTGATCTCTCCCCGGTACCCCGGGGGCAGGTTCTGGACGAAGAAGTAGGAAAACGTCTGAGTGGCCATCGCTTCCTCCTGGATGTGCGGACGTTCAGATTGGCGCATGTCGCCGTTTCCAGAGTTCCGCCACCCGTGTTCGGGACGTGGTTCACACCTGTTGCCCGAGCCACTCGCGATAGAGCCTTATGTGCAGCCGAACTGCTGGCCGCGACGTTCACCTTCCCTTCCACGGTGATCCCGACGGCCCGGTGCCGCAAGTCGATCAGACGGTCCCACCACCCCCGTTGGCGGTCCGCGCAACCTCTCAAACGGCCTGGCCCCAGGTCAGGTCGAGGGCGTCTTCCTCCTCCATGCCGTCGCCGAAGGCGCGCGGGAAGCGTGCGACGCGTCGGCCGTTGAACCAACGCGAGGGAACGGCAGAGGAGTTGGCGAGGGACGTCTTTCGTCCGGCGTCGTGTCGGCGAGCCGTGGCTTCCGACAGCAGCCGATACCGGGGGAGCAACGTCCCGTGCAGAACGAGGACTTCGTCCGCGTGCCAGCCGCTTTGCGCATGCGAGCCGGACCGCTTCGCGGCAGCGGGAACGGCGTCGTCCCGACCCGCGTGCTGCGGACCACGGCGCATCCACCGTCGCGGGCCCGCGTACATCCGGTACGAGAATCCGTGCCCGGTGCGGCGCGAAGGCGTGACAGGTGCCGGGAACCGGGCGCGACGTCGAAGACACCGCCCGTGGGCGGAGACCTCAGGCGAAGGGTGTCGCGCGGGCGATCAGCAGTGCCACGTCGTCGGCGTTGTCGGGTTCGTGCAGCGTGCGCAGGAGCAGGTCGCAGACCTCCTCCAGCGACTCGCCGGGGTGGTTCAGCAGGGCCAGCAGCGTGTCCAGGCGCTCGTCCAGCGGGTGCCGGCGCGTCTCGACCAGGCCGTCGGTGTAGAACACCAGCCGGTCGCCCGGATCCAGTGCCACGGTGGTCGTGGAGAACGCGACACCGCCCACGCCCAGCGGCACCCCGGTGGGCAGATCGAGCAGTTCGGCAGCGTGACCGGCCCGCACCCGGGCCGGCGGCAGATGCCCGGCGTTGGCGATGGTGCACTGCCGCTCGCGGGGGTCGTGGACGGCGTAGACACACGTGGCGATCGACTGGTCCACGTCGCCCGTGATGCGGTCCAGGTGCTCCAGGAGCACCGCCGGATCGAGGCCCAGGGAGGCCAGGGTGTGGGTGGCCGTGCGCAGCCGGCCCATGGTGGCCGCCGCGGGGATGCCGCTGCCCATCACGTCACCGACGACCAGCGCCGTCCTGCCGTCCTCCAGCGGGATCACGTCGAACCAGTCGCCGCCCACCTCGCTGGTGGCCCCCGCCGGCTGGTAGCGGGAGGCGACCTCCAGCCCGCCCGTGACGGGCGGATGGCTCGGCAGCAGGCTCCGCTGCAGGGTGAGGGCCGTGCCGCGGGCGTTCTGGTACCAGCGGGCGTTGTCGATCTGGACGGCCGCGCGGGACGCCAGCTCCCGCGCCAGCAGCAGATCGTCCTCGTCGAAGGGGCGCGGGTTGCGCGTACGGATGAGGTCGAGGGCGCCCAGCACCTCGCCGCGCGCGATCAGCGGCACCGCAAGGTACGAGTGGACGCCGACCCGGGCCAGCAACTCGGCGGCCTCCGGCGAGCGGGCGATCCGCGCCAGGTCCTCGTCCTTGGCCCGCGGCACCATCACGGGCAGACCGGTGCGTACGCACTCGGTGATCAGCCGGTCCGGTGCGTAGCGGGTCACCCGGCCCGGCGGATCGGCGGCCGGCAGCACGTCGGCCGAGTCCACCCAGCGGACCGCGAGCGCCCGGATCACCGCAGGCTCGTCGGGGCCGAGGGTGTGGCGGCGGCCCTGCACCACCGCCTCCAGCAGATCCACCGCCGCCGCGTCGGCCAGCTCCGGCACGGCCACGTCGGCCAGCTCGCCGGCCGTGCGCTCCAGGTCCAGGGTGGTGCCGATCCGGGTCGTGGCGTCGGCGATCACGGCCAGCCGGCGCCGGGCCGTCTCCGCCTCCACGCCCGCCCGGTGCTGCTCGGTGATGTCCACCACGGACAGGGCCACGCCCAGCACCGTCCCCAGCGCGTTCTCCAACCGGTACAGCGAGACCGACCAGGCGCGGTCCTCGTCCGGATCCGCCGGCGTACGGCCGGTCATCGACCGGTCGACGGACGGCCGGCCGGTGTCCAGGACCTGGCGTGCCGCGTCCTCGATGGCGTCGGCGTCCACCAGCGGCAGCACCTCCCGGATGGTGCGCCCCAGATGCTCCGCCGCCGGGATGCCGTTGATCTGCTCCAGCGCCGGGTTGACCGAGACGTACCGCAGATCGGCGTCGAGGACGGCCAGCCCGATGGGGGACTGGGCGACGATCCGGGTGGACAGGGCGACGTCCCGTTCCAGGCGGCGCACGGTGGCCTGGTCGACCGCGAGGCCGAGGGCGTACACGTCCCCGTGGTCGTCCAGCAGCCGCATGTTGCGGAACTCCACCAGCCGGGTGCCGCCGTCCTTGTGCCGGACCGGGAACGCACCGGCCCAGCTCCGGCCGGTGCGCATGACGTCGGAGAACAGCTTCACCACGAGGTCCAGGTGCTGCTCGTGCACCATGATCCGGGCGGCGTACTGGCCGAGCGCCTCCCGCGCGCTGTACCCGAACAGCTCCTCCGCCTGAGGGCTCCACAGCACGATGCGGCCCTCGGTGTCGAGGACCACCGAGGCCACGCGCAGCACGTCGAGCAGCCCGCTGGGACGCACCGGCCCGCGGACCGGCCCGTCACCGTCGGCCAGGGGTGACTCCGCTGCACTCATCCCACGCCCCGCCTTCGCCGATCCTCACGGCACGCCGTCACGATGCCGACACACCCCTTGTTGTACCGCGCGCGGGGCCCCTTTTCCGCCGCTCCAGCCGTTGGATTACAGCTTCTCCCACCATCGTGGCGGGCGCCCGCGAAGCCGTCACCGCGGCAGCGCCACGCGGGTAGTGCTCACCGGCGGGCGGTGCTTTGCTGAGTGGGGGCGGGGGATGGGGGTAGGCGGCGTGGAGTACGAGAGGAGCGATCACGATGGGCAGTGAGCGACCGCACCCGGAATCCGTCTCGGTCGAGATCAGCGGATGCAGCAAGGACGACGCCCGCATCGTCTTCGACGCGCTGTGCGCGTGCTTCACGTCCGACCGGTGCTCGGACGACGTGCCGCAGGACTTCTCCGAGACCCGCCCGACGGTGTGGCTCGGCACCTTCGACGTCTCCGAGGCGCGCCAGGGCGCCCGGCCGTCGGCCCGGCTGGCCGCGTCGGTCGACGCCGACGTGCACGGCGGCTACTGGGCGATCGACCGGTTCCGCACCACCCTGGACTCCCTGTTCACGGTGCACGAACTCAGTACGGTGCCGGGCGACCAGGAGGAGGAACTGCACGTCCGTCTGGAAAGCCGCTGACGTCCCCCGGCCGGACGGCGACGCCCTCCGGCCCCGGGGCACTGTGCCCTCCGTCACGCTTGTGCAACTAGTTGCACAAAGCTGTGTGCGTGCCTTACAACTACAGGCACGACACCGCGTGCACGGAGGGCCAGATGAGCCGTTACCCCCACCTGCTGACCCCGCTCGACCTGGGCTTCACCACCCTGCCCAACCGGGTCCTGATGGGCTCCATGCACGTCGGCCTGGAAGAGGCCGAGGGCGGCTTCTCCCGCATGGCCGAGTTCTACGCCGCCCGCGCCCGCGGCGGAGTGGGCCTCATCGTCACCGGCGGCATCGCACCCAACGACGAGGGGCGGCCCTACGAGGGCGGCGCCCGCCTCACCACCGAGGCGGAGGCCGAACAGCACCGGGTGGTCACCGAGGCCGTGCACCGCGAGGGCGGGCGCATCGCGATGCAGATCCTGCACTTCGGCCGGTACGCCTACCACCGCGACCTGGTCGCCCCGAGCCCCCTCCAGGCGCCCATCAGCCCCTTCCCGCCGCGCGAGCTCACCGACGCCGAGGTCGAGCGCACCGTCGGCGACTACGCCCGCGCGGCCCGCCTCGCCCGGCAGGCCGGCTACGACGGCGTGGAGATCATGGGCTCCGAGGGCTACCTGATCAACGAGTTCATCGCCGCGGGGACCAACCACCGCACCGACCGCTGGGGCGGCTCCTACGAGAACCGGATGCGCTTCCCCGTGGAGATCGTCCGCCGGGTGCGCGAGGCCGTCGGCGAGGACTTCATCGTCATCTACCGGCTGTCCATGCTGGACCTGGTGCCAGGCGGCTCCACCCTGGACGAGGTGATCACGCTGGCCAAGGCCGTCGAGGCGGCCGGCGCCACCATCATCAACACCGGCATCGGCTGGCACGAGGCCCGCATCCCCACCATCGCCACCTCCGTCCCGCGCGGCGCCTACACCTGGGTGACCCAACGCCTCATGGGCGAGGTGGGCGTCCCGCTCGTCACCACCAACCGCATCAACACGCCCGAACTCGCCGAGCAGCTGCTCGCCGAGGGCCGCGCGGACATGGTGTCGATGGCCCGCCCGATGCTCGCCGACCCGGACTTCGTCGCCAAGGCCGCCGACGGCCGCCCGGAGGCGATCAACACCTGCATCGGCTGCAACCAGGCCTGCCTCGACCACACCTTCAGCGGGCAGATCACCTCCTGCCTGGTCAACCCGCGCGCCTGCCACGAGACCGAACTGGTACTGGCCCCCACCCGCCGCCGCAAGCGCATCGCGGTCGTCGGCGCCGGGCCGGCCGGCCTCGCCTGCGCGGTGAGCGCCGCCGAACGCGGCCACCACGTCACCCTGTTCGACGCCGCGAGCGAGATCGGCGGGCAGCTCAACGTGGCCCGCAAGGTCCCCGGCAAGCAGGAGTTCGACGAGACCCTGCGCTACTTCCGCACCCGGCTCGCCGAACTGGCCGTGGACGTACGCCTGGACACGCGCGTCACCGCCACCGACGTCACCGGCCACGACGAGGTCGTCGTCGCCACCGGCGTCACCCCGCGCGTGCCCGACATCCCCGGCGTCGACCACCCCAGCGTGCTCGGCTACCTCGACGTGCTGCGCGACGGCGCGCCCGTCGGCGACCGCGTCGCGATCCTCGGCGCCGGCGGCATCGGCTTCGACGTCGCCGAGTTCCTCACCGACGGCGGCGACAAGGCGCACGAGAACCCCGAGACGTACTTCCGCCAGTGGGGCGTCGACCTCGCATACCGGGCACCGGGCGGCCTCGCCGCGCCCGAGCGTCCCGCCCCGCCGCGCACCGTGCACCTGCTCCAGCGCAAGACGTCCAAGGTCGGCGCCGGACTCGGCAAGACCACCGGCTGGATCCACCGCACCGAACTCCGGCACCGCGGCGTCACCATGGTCCCGGGCGTGCGCTACGACCGCATCGACGACGCCGGACTGCACGTCACCGTCGACGGCGAGAGCACCGTGCTGGAGGTCGACACGATCGTGCTGTGCACCGGCCAGGAGCCGCGCCGCGACCTGTACGAGGAGCTGGTCGCCGCCGGGGCGCCCGTGCACCTGATCGGCGGTGCCGACGTGGCCGCCGAACTGGACGCCAAGCGCGCCATCAAGCAGGGCACGGAGCTGGCGGCGGCGCTGTAGGCGGGGCGCGGGCCGTCCCTAGGATGAGCCCATGTCACTCCCGCACGCGATCCTCACCGCCCTGCTCGAGAAGCCGTCGTCCGGGCTGGAGCTGACCCGCCGGTTCGACAAGTCGATCGCCTACTTCTGGTCCGCGACGCACCAGCAGATCTACCGCGAGCTGGGCAGGCTCGAGGCCGAGGGCCTGATCCGGGCCCTGCCCTCCGAGCAGCCGGCGCGGGGCCAGAAACGGGAGTACGAAGTGCTGCCCGCGGGGCGCGACGAACTGGCCCGCTGGACTGCCGCCTCCCAGGACCCCAAGCCGCTCAGGGATGTGACGCTGCTGCGGCTGAGAGCGGCGGCGGTGGTCGGCACGGCGGGCCTGGAGACGGATCTGCGGCGCCACCGGGAGCTGCACGCACGGCAGTTGGCGACGTACCTGGAGATCGAGCAGCGCGACTTCCCGCCCGGCAAGGACGGGCCGCAGGACCGGCTGCGGCATCTGGTGCTGCGGGCCGGCATCGACCTGGAGACCTTCTGGACCCAGTGGCTCGACCACGCCCTGTCGGAGTTTGCGCACCTGCCGGACACGGACGGAACGGGCCGGCCGGGTGCCGGGGAGGACTGACACCCGGCGCCCGGGTGGGGCGACGCCGGCCGCCCGACCGGAGCGCGTCGGACGTGAAGGCGGCCGGCGCCGGGTCTACAGGTGGCGCGGCCTGTCGCGCCGGCGCAGGTACCAGGCGGTGGCGACGAGGCCGGTGCCGACCAGGACGCCGCCCGCCACCAGCGTCACCGTGCCGTAGTCCGTGGCGGAACCGCCGATGCCGCCCATCACTCCGCGGGACGGCGAGGACGTGGGGGAGACGGAGGGACTGGGCGACGGTGCGACGATGACGGACTGCGTGCCCGCGGTGGTGCCGTTCGAGCACACGACGGTCACGGTGTACGTGCCCGGAGCGACGTTGGACCACGCGGCGGACTGTCCCGCGCTCGTCCCCGTCAGCGCCGCCTGACGGCCCTGCGAGAAGTTCGTCTGGCTGCTGTTGAGCAGCGAGGCGGTGCCCCACTGGCCGTTCATCTGGGTGCACGCACTGGTGCTGACCGAGACCGTCGACCCGCTGGTGTTCACGGAGATCCCCGGGGCCGCCGCGGCCGGACCGGCCAGGGCGAAGGAGAGCGCGGCAGCGGCTGCCACGGTCGGACCGGAGCGGAGCAGTGGCTTCGAGTTGCGCATGGTGGGCTGCCTTCCGGCGGCACGGCCGGCGGTACATCCTTGCGCCGCCGAGGTCGGGGAGCGCCCGTGCCGCCACGAGGCCAGCCAAAGGCCGGCCCGCCCGCCGCGCACTCCGGCCGCCGCCGGGCAGGTGACAGCCCCGTCCGCCGGGTCCGCCCGGCAGCGTCCGGTGCGGGTCAGTCCCCGGTGCCGGTCGTCACCGTGCGCTCCGCCGAGAAGGCGCCCCAGGTCCCGTCCGGCAGCTTCGCCCGGATCCGCACCCGGTGGCCGACACCCGCCTCCCGGCCCACGTAGAAGCGGTACGTCGCCCGGTCGCGGGGCGCGTCACCGCCGTAGACCAGCGAGGTCGCTGCGCGGCCGTCCAGGTGCACCTCGTACTCGGTGACGACCCCGTCGACCGGCGGCGGCACCCAGCCGAGGACGAGGTGGTGGGCGCCGTCGGAGCGTTCGGTGGTCACGCGGAAGCCGGTGGGTGCGGTGGCGCGGTCGTCCGCGCGGCCCGTGGTGGTGAGACGGACGGTGGCGCCGGGCGGTGACAGGTTGTCGGCGGCGTCCCGGGCCCGGACGGTGAAGGCGTAGCGGGTGCCGGGACGCAACCCGGTGACCACGGCGGCCCGCCGGCTCCCGCCCACACTGTGGATCTTCGTCCCGCCCTGGTACACGTCGTACGACACCACACCCCGGTCGTCCGTCGAGGCCGACCACGACAGCTGGGCGGCTCTGCTGCCCGCCGCCCGGCCGCGCAGTTCCGCCGGACGGGTGGGAGCGGTGTCGTCGGCCGCCACCGCCCGCGGTGTCGTCGCCCGGACCTTCCGGCTGGGCGGCCCGAGCCGGCCGTCCGCGTCCCGGGCCCGCACCGTGAAGACGTATGTGGTGCCGGGCCGGAGGCCGGTGACGTCCACCATGTGGCGTGAACCGGGTACGTCCTTGACCTTCGTGGTGCCCCGAAACACCTCGTAGTGGCTCACCTCGGCGTCGGCGGCGGTGACCGCGTTCCACATGACGTGCACGCCGGTGGCGCTGCCAGCCTCGGCCGTGACGCCGGTCGGCGCTCCGGGCGGCCGTTCGCCGGCCGTTTCCCCGGAGCCGCCCCAGCGGCACGAGACGGCGAGCAGGACCCCGCAGAGGACCCCGCACAGGGCGAGTGGGCGACGCGGGAACACGGCTGGGCGAACGCCACGCACGACTCTGCCTCCCCGGGCGGGACACGGCGACGATCCGAAGAATGGTCCGTACCAATATGCGCGGATGACGCGGCCGCATCAAGAGGTCGGAAGTGGGGAGCCGTCCGCGGGATTACGTATGCTGGAGCTTCGAGCGGCTCGAACGCCCCCTGAGGGCTGGGGAGTTCGGGCTCGTGGCGCGGACCGCTGTCGTCGCAGATCCCGCGCCGGTGCGGGTGGCCGGACGGCTCGAGTCGACACGGGCTCGGGCGCCCGGCCCCTGTCGCGGACGCTGGTTCGAACGGGCGCCGTCCGGCTCTGTTGGAGTCGCCATATCGTCATATCGGGACGAAATGGGGCAAAGTGCCCCGTGAGTGTGTGTCAGTGTCCCCGACGAGAGGCTCCTTGACCGTGTCCCGTGTCCACTCGCTCACTCTGACCGTGGCCGGTGTCGCCCTGCTGGCTCCCTCGACGCCCCCCGCCGCCGCGCCCCAGCCCCGTGCCGAACCGGCGGCGCGGCGCGCGGACTCCGTGGCCCCGCCCGGGCCGGCGGTGCGCGGCGCGGACGCCGTGACCGTCGCCGGGTCCCCGGGACGGCGTGCGGACTCCGGTTCCGGCGCGGGTACCGCCGCGCGGCGCACGGGCTCCGTGTCCGCCGCCGAACTGCTGGCCAGAGTGCGCGACTGCACGCCGGTCTCGAACGGCCGTTACCGCAAGGACCACGGCATGCGGGCCACCGTCCCGGTGTGCGGCACCAACGAGGCCGTCTTCTGGAAGGCGGACATGGACATCGACTGCGACGGCCGTCCCGGCCGCCGCTGCAACGCCCGCACCGACCCGTACTTCTCCGCCTCCACGGCATTCCCGCAGTCCGACGGCCGTCCGTTGAGCTCCGAGGAACTGCCCTACGTGGTGGTGCCCGCGCCCAGCACCGTCTGGAACTACCGGGCCCACGGCGTGCGCGGCGGGTCGGTCGCGGCGGTGATCCACCGCGACCGGGTGCGCTACGCGGTCGTCGGCGACGTCGGACCGGCGGACATCATCGGCGAGGCGTCCTACGCGGCGGCCGAGGAACTCGGCATCAACCCGGACCCGCACGGCGGCGGCACACCGGCCGACGTCACCTACGTCGTGTTCAAGAACAGCCGGGTCACCCCCATCGAGGACCGGCGGTCGGCGGTGACGACGGGGGAGCGGCTGGCCCGGCAGTTCGTGGACTCCACCGACTGAGCCCACCGGCCGTAGTCCACCGGCAGCACTTCGCCGGTCGCAGTTTGCCGACTGAGCCCCGTCGGCCGTACTCCGCCGGCCGCAGTCCACCGGCAGCACTCCGCCGGTCGCACTCCGCCGACTGAGCCCCGTCGACCGCACCCGTCGACCGCACTCCGCCGGCGTGCGGCCGTCGGTCGCGCGCCTCACACCTTCCGGTACGCGTACGCCTCCGCGGCCGCCGCCTCCACCGCGGCGAGGTCCGCTCCCGTGGACGCGGTGACCACCGCCGCCACCGCGCCCTCCACGAACGGCGCGTCCACCAGCCGTGTCCCCTCGGGCAGTTCGTCACCCTCGGCGAGCAGCGCCTTCACGGTGAGCACCGCGCTGCCCAGGTCGGTCAGCACGGCGACCCCGGCGCCACGGTCGACCGACGCGGCCGCCGCGGCGATCAGTTCGGCACTGGTGCCGAAGTCGCCGCTCTCGGTGCCGCCCGCAGGAGCCACCGGCACCGCGGTGCCGGCGCCCGCCAGGCCCTTGGCCAGCTCCGCCACCGAAGCGGCCACCGCCGCGCTGTGCGACACCAGCACGATCCCCACCAGTCCGGCCTCACTCACCGTCGCCCTCCGTCTCCGCCGAGGCGTCGACCAGAGCGGCGATCAGCAGCGCCGCGGACGTGGCCCCCGGATCCTGGTGCCCGATACTGCGTTCACCGAGGTAACTGGCCCTGCCCTTGCGGGCCTGCAACGGTGTCGTCGCCACGGCGCCCTCCTCGGCGGCGGTGCGGGCCGCGGCGAAGGAGTCACCGAGCGCCTCCACCGCGGGCACCAGGGCATCGATCATCGTCTTGTCGCCCGGCGCGGCACCGCCGAGCTGCCGCACTGCGTCCACCCCGGCGCGCAGCGCCTCGGCCAGCTGCCCCGCGTCGACCTCGGCGGCGTCGCCGAGCGACTTGCCGGTGCGGCGCAGCAGCGTCCCGTACAGCGGGCCGGACGCGCCGCCCACCGTCGAGATCAGCAGCCGCCCGGCCTGCGTCAGTACGGCGCCGGGAGTGGCGGGCGGCTCCTTCGCCAGGGCGTCCGTCACCGCCCGGAAACCGCGCTGGAGGTTGCTGCCGTGATCGGCGTCCCCGATCGGTGAGTCGAGGGCGGTGAGCCGTTCCGCCTCGCGGTCCACGGACGCGGCGGCGGCCGTCATCCAACGGCGGAAGAAGTCGGCGTCGAGCACGGGAACTCCTTGCTGGTAGGTGAGTGTCGGACGATGGACGCGGCGTTCCTCACATGCCCCAGCGCAGCCCGGGAGTGCGCACCGGGGCGTCCCACAGCCGCAGCAGCTCCTCGTCGATCTGGCACAGGGTGACCGAGGCGCCCGCCATGTCGAGGGAGGTGACGTAGTTGCCGACGAGGACGCGGGCCACCGGGACACCGCGTGCGGCGAGCACCCGCTGCACCTCGGCGTTGAAGCCGTACAGCTCCAGCAGTGGTGTGGCGCCCAGGCCGTTGACCAGGACCAGGACGGGGTTGCGCGGGGTGAGGTCGTCCAGGATCGCGTCGAGCGCGGCCTCGGCGATCTCTCCGGACGTCATCATCGGACGCCGTTCCCGGCCCGGCTCGCCGTGGATGCCGATGCCCAACTCCAGTTCGCCGGGCGGCAGGTCGAAGGTGGGGGTGCCCTTGGCCGGCGTGGTGCAGGCGCTCAACGCGACGCCGAAGCTGCGGGAGTTGTCGTTGACCTGCCGGGCGATGGCCTCCACCCGCTCCAGCGGCATTCCCTCCTCGGCCGCGGCGCCCGCGATCTTCTCGACGAACAGCGTCGCGCCGGTGCCTCGCCGGCCGGCCGTGTAGAGGCTGTCGGTCACCGCCACGTCGTCGTTGACCAGCACCTTGGCGACCTGGATGCCCTCGTCCTCGGCGAGTTCGGCGGCCATGTCGAAGTTGAGCACGTCACCGGTGTAGTTCTTCACGACGAAGAGCACGCCCGCGCCGCTGTCCACGGCCGCCGCGGCCCGCACCATCTGGTCGGGCACGGGGGAGGTGAACACCTCGCCGGGGCAGGCCGCCGACAGCATTCCCGGTCCCACGAATCCGCCGTGCAGCGGTTCGTGCCCGGACCCGCCGCCGGACACCAGGGCCACCTTCCCGGGCACCGGGGCGTCCTTGCGGACGATCACCCGGTTCTCCACGTCCACTGCCAGTTCGGGATGGGCCGCCGCCATTCCGCGCAACGCGTCCGCGACCACCGTCTCCGGAACGTTGATGAGCATCTTCATGGGTGCCTCCTGATGAGCCGGGCAGGTGGGTCGTCGTCCCGCGTTTGTGCTGTTCGGAGTGGGTGCGGTCAATCCTAGATCTTGGTGGCGCGCAACGGTCGGAAGACCGCTGAAGTCCTCCTGCCGGAAGTATCGACCGTGCGGGAGCGAAGGTCACGTGCGCGGACGCGCGGGCGTGCCCCGGGACGCGCCTCGGTGACCGGCGCGACCGGGTTCGGGGCCGGGCTGCGAAGAAGGGCAGGTGGGAGGGCGCTGTCGCGGGGCGGCTGCCGGTGCTCACGGCACGGGCGCTGCGGGGGCATCGTCCGTCGGGGCAGGCCGACCCGTGTCCGTCCGTACCGTCGACGCAGGCGCGTGCCGGTGCGTCCGGTGCGTCCGGTGCGTCCGGTGCGTCCGGTGCGTGCGGTGGGGGCGTGGGGTCGGTGTGGCGCGGACGGCTCGGGGCCTCGGGCCTCGAGGGAGGGGGCGCGGTGTACGGGTGTACGGGTGTACGGGTGGGATCCGGACGGCGGGGCACCGTCACCGGGTCAGGGGCGGCGGAACCGGCGCCGGTCGGGAGCCGACCGGTGACATCGGTCGGCTCCCGGCCGGTGCGGACCGCGGCGCCCGTGCCGCTCGTCCGCGGGATCCGCCGGGTGCGGGAGAACCGTCAGTGGCGCAGCTTCGCCCTGCTGACCGCCGCCACGCCGACGGCGGCGAGTGCGATCTGGATGAGCCACTCGATCCAGTCGACACCGTCGGTGTCGGCGACGCCGAACGCGGAGGCGAGGCCCGTGCCGATGAGGGCCGCGACGATGCCGATCGCGATCGTCCAGAGAACGCCGATGCGCTGGCGTCCGGGAAGGGCGAGTCGGCCGAGCACTCCGATCACGATGCCGATGACGATCGCGCTGACGATGCCTGAAATCTCCATGGTCGGTCCGTCACTCCTCAGTCGTGTTGGTGACATGCGAGTGCCCGTTCGAACGTGATGCAGTCCGCCGGGCGGCCGGAGGCGCCTCGGGCCCGCGTGGCGAACGGGCCTCCCGCCTACGGCCTGGGGTCCTGCGGAGGTGTGTCCGCCGAGCGCTCGGTCCGTTCGGTGGCGGAGCCCAACGGTCCTTGCGCACCCGGGGCGTTGCCGTCGGCGGCCGGTGCGGCGGTCTCGCCGCGGACGATCCGCGGGGAGGTGTCCGCCGTCGCCTCGCTCTCCTCCTTCATGGCGCGCGCCTCGGCCTTGAGGATGCGGGCCGACTTGCCTGCGGAACGGGCCAGTTCCGGGCCCTTCTTGGCGACGAGGACGGCGATGACGACGATGAGGACGACGGCGAGTTCGCTCAGTCCGAACATGGATGTCCTGCTCTCTTCTCCGGGACCCGGGCCTCGTGGCGCGAGCGGTGGCGGCGGTGGGGCTTACAGGTGGGGGCGTCGGCCGGACGCGGCTGGTGGACCTGCGGCCGGATCCGCGCGGAGGTACCGGCGCAGACGGGGCAGTATGCCCCGTTCCAGCAGCGCCCGTTGCCAGTCCAGCCGCGCCTGCCTCAGCCGTGCCGCGTGTACGGAGTCGTCACCGCCGCGCATCGCCGTTCTCAGCAGCGCGGCGAAGGCGAGGAGGGCACTGACGCCCGCGATCAGCGTCAGGACCCATCCGGCGGTGATCAGTGATCCGGTCAGCGCGTCCCGCGCGTCGGTCAGCCGGAGCAGGTGACCGAGAACGAGCAGGGCCGCGGCGGACGCGGTGGCCACGAGCGGGGTGAGCACCGTCAGGGCGGGCAGCAGGGTGCCGGCGGCGGGTCGGCGCGCCGCGCCCGGCCGGCCCGCCGCCCGCAGGGTGACATACGCGCCGTACTCCTCGTGCGCCGCGGCGGCTATCTCGTCGGCGTTCGCGAGGACGAGGCGGCGCAGCCGCGCGGCGGCTCGGCCGCTGGGGTCGGCGTCCAGGGTCTCCCGGATGTCCGTCGTGGTGAGCGCGCGGCGCAGGACCGCCTCGAAGTCCGGCCTGTCCTCCGGGCGGAGGGGCAAGGGGTCGGCCACGTGGTCTCCTGCGGGTGGGATGCTTCGGTGTTCGGTGTTCGGTGTTCGCGGTTGCGGTTGCGGTTGCGGTTGCGGTTGCGGTTGCGGGTTGCGGGTTGCGGGTTGCGGTCGCGGTTGCGGTGGGCGGTGTGCGGCGGATGTGCGGGGTGTGCGGCGGATGTGCGGTGGGCGGGCGGGCGGGTGCGGGCGGGCGTGGCGGGGCCCCGGCCACCGGGGGAGCCGGGGCCGGTGGAGCCGGCCCGGCGCCGCCGTCACGGGCTGTCAGACGTTCACGCCGAAGTCGGCGGCGATCCCGGCCAGGCCCGAGGCGTATCCCTGCCCGACGGCGCGGAACTTCCACTCCGCGCCGTTGCGGTACAGCTCACCGAAGACCATCGCGGTCTCGGTGGCGGCGTCCTCGGACAGGTCGTAGCGGGCGAGCTCCCGGAGGTCCGCCTGGTTGACGACGCGGATGAACGCGTTGCGGACCTGGCCGAAGCTCTGACCGCGGTTACCGGCGTCGTGGATGGACACCGGGAACACGATCCTGTCGATCCCGGCGGGTACGGCGGCGAGGTTCACCTTGACGACCTCGTCGTCGCCGTCGCCCTCACCGGTGAGGTTGTCGCCGGTGTGCTCCACCGAACCGTCGGGGCTGGTCAGGTTGTTGTAGAAGACGAAGTGCCGGTCGGAGGGCACCTTGCCGGAGGTGTCCAGGAGCAGCGCGGAGGCGTCGAGGTCGTAGTCGGTGCCGGTGGTGGTGCGCACGTCCCAGCCCAGGCCGACCAGGACGGCGGTCAGGCCCGGTGCCTCCTTGCTGAGCGAGACGTTGCCGCCCTTGGACAGGGAAACTCCCACTGCGTACTCCTTCTCGGCAGGTGCGGTCGTGGCCCGGAGCGGGCCCCCGGACGTAGAATCTACAGCACTGTAGAACAATCGGCAGGGGGATCGGGGGTGCGGGGGAGGCGCATCGGATGGCGTGAGGGGCAGGGCGGCGTCTATACGATGTCCGCTCGGGAACAGGCGCGGAAGGGAGACAGGGTGTGGCTGAGCAGCAGCGTCCCCGGCGACGGGGGCAGGGCGAGCTGGAGGCGCTGGTCCTGTCGGCGTTGCGGGATGCGGACGGTCCGGCGACGGCCGGCTGGGTGCAGGAGCGCCTGGGCGGCGACCTCGCCTACACCACCGTCATCACCATCCTGACCCGGCTGCTGGCCAAGGGTGCCGTCACCCGGGAGCGCGTGGGCCGCTCCTTCGCCTGGACCTCCGCCTCCGACCACGCCGGACTGGCCGCCCACAAGATGCGCAAGGTGCTGGACTCCGAGAGTGACCGGGAGGCGGTGCTGGCCAGCTTCGTCACCGGCCTCGGACCGGACGACGAACGGCTGCTGCGCGAACTGCTGGGCCAGCACCGGAGCGAAAGGGAAGACTGAGACCTCATGGGGGTGTTCGTCTTTCTGCCGCTGGTGCTGCCCTTGACGGCGTGGCCGATCGCGCGCCTGGCCGAGCAGCATCTGCACCCGCGCACCGCGACGCGGCTGCTGACCGCCGTCGCGGCGGTGATGGCGGTGTGCAGCACGGTGTGCCTGGGCCTGGTGATGGTGGTCGGCACCGCCCAGCTCCCCGGCAACCCGCTGCCCGACGGCTGGTCCGACCCGGAGGTGCGCGAGGCGGTCCCGTACGACGAGATCGTCGGCAAGGCGGCCATCCCGGCGCTGTGCGTGGTGCTCGTGGCGTGCGGGAGGACGCTGTGGCGGCACGCCCGGGTGCGCCGCCGGGCCCACCGGGCCCTGGCCGGACTGCGCCCGACGGAGGTGGCGGTCCTCCCGGACGGCGCTCCCTACGCCTACGCGCTGCCGGGCGGCCGACGCGATCGCGTGGTGGTGACCACGGCCCTGCTGCAGTGCCTCGAACCGGCCGAGCGGCGGGCCCTGTTCGCCCACGAACGGGCCCATCTGGCCGCCCGTCACCACCGTTTCCTGCTCGCCGTGCAACTGGCCGCGCGGGCCAATCCGTTCCTGCGACCGCTGCGTACGGCGGTGGCGTACACGGCGGAACGCTGGGCGGACGAGGAGGCGGCCCAGGTGGTCGGCAGCCGCCGGACCGTGGCGTGCGCCATCGGCAAGACGGCCCTGGTGTCCCGGGGCACGCCCGTGGTCACGCTGGCGGGCTTCGCCGCGGCGGGCCCGGTTCCCCGTCGGGTGGCGGCCCTGCTCGGGCCCGCTCCGGCGGCGCGCCGCTGGCCCTCGGTGTTCACCACGGTGGGCCTGGCCGTGTGGGCCGCCGCCGCGGGAACCGCCGTGTCCGCCATGTCGTCCGCCAACTCCGCCGTGACGATGGTCCTCATCCTGTACGCCGCCACCCCTCTGTGATCCGCCGGGAGCGGGCCGTCGGACGTCACCGACGGGCGACGAACCCCCGCCCCGTTCCGTCCCCGAGCGGCCGCTGTCCTCCGAGCCCCGTCGCCGCCCGCGCCCGGCCCGCCAGGTCCTTCAACCGTGCGGCCCGACCGTCCCCGCTCCCGCCGGAGCGCCCGTCCGACAGTCGGGCCCTGCGCTCAGCCCTCGTCGCCCTCGTCGTCGCCCTCGAAGAAGTCGCCGACCTCGTCGACGACCTCGGCCGCGACCATGCCGCCGACCACGCCGACCGCCAGACCGGCGGCACCCGCGGCGACGACGGTGCCCATGCCCGGACCCGAGCGGTGATGCCCCTCGTGCCCGTCGTGCCCGCCGTGCCCGTGCCCGGCGTACGGGTCGCCGGACACGTGGGCGCCGTGCGTGCCGTACGAGGCCCGGTGCTCGATCAGTCGGCGGATCCAGCCGTCGACCTCGGTGTTCCAGTCGCGCACGTCGTGATGGCCGACGGTGAACCGGGTGAGCGCGTCGTGGCCGCCGGAGAGGAACCCGCCGCGCTTGTCCGCCTCCAGGACGACCTCCAGTCCGGCCGGGCTCGCCAGGAAGGTCACCTCGATCTCGTTGACCTGGTGCGCGTACTGCGGCGACGGCGTGATCTCGATCTCCTGGTAGAAGGGCAGCTGCTGCCCGGTGCCGCCGATACGCCCGTACTCCAGGTCGGTGGACCTGAAACCGAAGCCGAGCCCGCCGAGGGCTTCGAGGATCGCCTCCTGGGCGGGCAGCGGACCGACGGCCAGCGGGTCGAGGTCGCCCTTGTCCCTGGCGCCCGCCACCGACAGTTCGGTCCGCACGCCGAGCACGACGCCCAGCGGCTGCCCGTGCAGCTCGGTGACCGGGGTCTCCCACGGCAGCGTCACGCTGAACGGCACGGCGCGCTCCTCGCCCTCGGCCAGCCGGAAGCCGCCGCCGACGGTGAACCGGTCGAAGGCGACGCCGCCCTCGCTCTCGCCCTCCTCGTGCTCGATCTCGACGCGGGCCACCAGCTCCAGGGTGATGTGCTCGATGTCGAAATCGGCACTGCCGCCCTTGAGGCGTACCTCTCCGGTGAGCGCGCCGCCGGGCCGGGCGGGACCCGGGTCGAGGACCGTGTCGACGGTGGGTCCGCCCACGCCGAGCGAGCCGAGCAGTCGTTTGAACACCATGGTGGCGTCCACTCCTTAAACGTGCGTGTGGTTCCTGAGGGTGCGGTGCCGCACAGATGCTTCTACAAGCGAGTAGAAGCATAGGGTGGTGCGGGGCAGGGAGGGACGGGCTGCATGGCCGGGGTGCGGGAAATGGCCGAAATAGGGCTGCCGTGTCGGCCGGGTGCCGCCGCCCCGCGCGACGGCGCGCGCCTTCGCCGCCGTCCGCACCGGGCCCCGCAGGTCCTCGCGTGCTGTCCGTACCGGGCCCCGCCCGGCCCTCGTGTGCTGTCCGTACCGGACCCCGCCCGGCCCTCGCGTGCCGTCCGCCGTCGGTGCCGCAGGTCCTCGCGTGCCGTCCGTGGCCGTGCGCGTTCCCCGCGGAAAGGCTCCTCCGTCACTGCTTTACAGTTGGTGTAGAGGCAGGGCATCCTGCTTCCCCATCCGTCTTCACCCCACGTCCACAGAGAAGGAGCGACGGTCCCCCGATGGGTGATCCTCCCAGTAGCAGCCGTGCCATTGCCCGCCGTCCACGCCGTACGGCCAGTGAGGGAGCGGGGGTGGCGCGGTGACCGAGGTGCTGCTGCTCCTGCTGGCTCTCCTGCTGACCCTGGCCTGCGCGGTGTTCGTCGCGGCCGAGTTCTCGCTCACCACCGTCGAGCGCGGAGAGCTGGAGCGCGCCGTCGAGGCCCGCGAACGCGGCGCCGACGGCGCACTGCGGGCCGTACGGCGCCTGACCCTCCAGCTCTCCGGCGCCCAGCTGGGCATCACCGTCACCTCGCTGGTGATCGGCATGCTCGCCGAGCCGTCCCTCGCGGCGCTGCTGCGCGGCCCGCTGCGGTCGGCCGGCCTGGGCGGCGCCGCGCCGTCGGTGGCGACCGTGCTGGGCGTGCTGGTGTCCACCGTCGTGCTCATGGTGATCGGCGAGCTCGTGCCCAAGAACTGGGCGATCTCCCGGCCCCTGGCCGTCGCGAAGGTGGTCGCCGGCCCGCAGCGCGCGTTCACGGCCGTCTTCGGGCCGTTCATCGGCCACCTCAACGCCACCGCGAACCGCTTCGTGCGCCGCCTCGGCCTGGAGCCGGCCGAGGAGCTGGCCTCCGCCCGCACCGCCGAGGAACTGGGCGCACTGGCCCGGCACTCGGCGGCCGAAGGCGCCCTGGAGGCGGACTCCGCGGAGCTGTTCGTGCGGACCCTGCACCTGGGCGCGCTGACCGCGGAGAACGTCATGACCCCGCGGGTCGACGTCAAGGCGCTCGAGGCGCACGCGACGGCCGCCGACGCGGCCAACCTCAGCCACGCCACCGGCCTGTCCCGCTTCCCGGTCTACCGCGACAGCCTCGACGAGGTCATCGGCACCGTCCACATCCGCGACGTGCTGGCCCTGGAGCCGGAGCGGCGGGCCGGCACCCCGGTCACCGAACTGATCGCCCCGCCGCTGCTGGTCCCGGACAGCCTCACCGCCGACCGGCTGCTGGAACGCCTGCGCACCCGCCACGCCATGGCCGTGGTCATCGACGAGTACGGCGGCACGGCGGGCGTGGCCACCATGGAGGACATCGTCGAGGAGGTCGTCGGCGAGGTCCGCGACGAGCACGACCC
This sequence comes from Streptomyces calvus, assembly GCF_006782915.1. Taxonomy (GTDB): domain Bacteria; phylum Actinomycetota; class Actinomycetes; order Streptomycetales; family Streptomycetaceae; genus Streptomyces; species Streptomyces calvus. Next base: position 70,391 of record NZ_VCNP01000007.1, on the reverse strand, counting down.
GCTGGAGGCGCCCGACCTGGTGCCCGCCCCGGCGGCGGAGGACGGCCGAGCGGTGTGGGAGGCCGACGGCAGCGTCCGCGTCGACCGGCTCGCGCAGCTGGGACTCACCGTGCCGGAGGGCCCGTACGAGACCGTGGCCGGACTGATCGCCACCCGCCTGGCCCGCATCCCCGGCAAGGGGGACGCCGTGGACGTCGACGGCTGGCGGCTGGACGTGCTGGAGGTCGAGCACCACCGCGCCGACCGGATACGCATCACCGAACCGGCCCCCGTGCCGGCCGCACGGCTCGCGGAGGACGCCCGATGACCGCGCTGCAACTCGCGATCGGCGCCCTGACCCTGCTCACCAACGCCTTCTTCGTCGGAGCCGAGTTCGCCCTGATCTCGGTGCGCCGCAGCCAGATCGAGCCGCGCGCCCGGACGGGCGACAAGCGGGCCCGGATGACGCTGTGGGCGCTGGAGCACCTGTCCGCGATGATGGCCACCGCCCAGCTCGGCATCACCGCCTCCTCCCTGGTGCTGGGCGCGGTCGCCGAACCGGCCATCGCGCACCTGCTGGAGCCCGCCTTCGAGGCGGTGCACATCCCCCACGGCCTGGTGCACCCGATCGCGTTCGTCATCGCCCTGGCCCTCGCCACCTATCTGCACATGCTGATCGGCGAGATGGTCCCCAAGAACATCGCGCTCGCCGCGCCGGTCACCAGCGCGCTGCTGCTGGGCCCGCCGCTGGTGGCGCTGACCCGGGCGCTGCGGCCGGTCGTGTTCGGCATCAACGCCTTCGCCAACGTCCTGCTGCGGCTGCTGCGGGTGGAACCGAAGGACGAGGTCGCGTCGGCCTTCACCGACGACCAGCTCGCGCGCATGGTCGTCGACTCCAGCGAGGCCGGCCTGCTGTCGCCCGCCGACGGCGAGCGGCTGCGCGACGCCCTGGAACTGGGCACCCGGCCGGTCGGGGAGATCATCGTCCCCGCGCAGCGGATGCGCACCGTCGACCACACCGTCACCCCGGCCCGGCTGGAGCGGAAGGCCGCCGAAGCGGGCTTCTCCCGCTTCCCGGTCACCGATGCCGACGGCACCGTCCTCGGATACCTGCACATCAAGGACACCCTCGGCGTGACCGACCGGGACCGGCCCTTCCCGCGCAGCGCGCTGCACCGGATCACGCGCGTGCGCATCGACACCCCGCTCGACGACACCCTCACCGCGCTGCGGGCCGAGGGCAGTCACCTCGCCGCCGTCGTCGGGGCGAGCGGCCGCGTCATCGGCTTCGTGACCATGGAGGACGTGCTGTCCGAACTGGTCGGTCCGACCGCACCGGCCACCGGATGACCGCCGGGCCGCCGCGGGCGCGCCCCCGCCCGGGGCGGCCCGGTCCGGCGGTCCGGTGACAGCACCGCCCTGCGCGCGCGGGTTCCTCCCGGCATCGGGAACATGATTCCGGCCGGATTCGTTACCTGTGCACACCCATGAAAGAAGGAGTCACCCCCTTGTCCGCCAGATCGACGACGGACCCTCCGGGGCACAGTCCCCGACCATTCCGCCAGGCGTTTGCTGAGCGCGGCACACGGCGGGATGGTGTTCGATGAGTGCCGCGAACGCCCTCCTGGGCCTGCTGGCCGTGGTCGTCCTGACCGCCGGCACCGGATACTTCGTCGCCCAGGAGTTCGCCTACGTCTCCGCCGACCGGCTCGCCCTCGCCCGTGACGCCGAGGCGGGCGACCGGAAGGCCGCCCGTGCCCTGAAGGTGCTGGAGCGGCTGTCCTTCATGCTGTCGGGCGCGCAGCTCGGCATCACCGTGACCGGTCTGGTCGTCGGTTTCATCGCCGAACCGTCCGTCTCCGCACTGCTCGAACCCGCGCTGTCGGGTGCCGGACTGCCCGACGCGGCCGTCAGCGGCATCTCGGTCGTGCTGGCCTTCGTCCTCGCCACCGTCGTGCAGATGGTGCTGGGCGAACTGGCCCCGAAGAACCTCGCCATCGCCGTGCCGGAACGGCTGGCGAAGTCGCTGGCCGCCTCGACCCTGGCGTACCTGAAGGTCGTCGGCCCGGTCGTGCGGATCTTCGACGGGGCGGCGAACCGGCTGCTGCGCCGGGTCGGCATCGAGCCGGTGGAGGAACTGCACCACGGCGCCACCCTGGAGGAGCTGGGCCACCTGATCGGTGAGTCCCACGAGCGGGGCGCGCTGCCGGAGGACACCGCCGCCCTGGTGGACCACGCGCTGGAGTTCTCCGACCGGACGCTGGACGAGGTGATGGTGCCCCGCGTGGACGCCGTCTTCGTCCGCAGGGACGCCACGGCCGCCGAGGCCGTCGACCTGATCGCCGCACACGGCCACTCCAACTACCCGGTGCTCGGTGACCACCCCGACGACGTCAACGGGGTCCTCGGCGTCGCCGAGCTGATGCGGCTGAGCCCCGAGCGGCTGGCGGACAGCACGGCCGGTGCGGTCGCCCGGCGGCCGCTGCTGCTGCCGGACACGCTCCCGCTGCCGGACGCGGTCACGCAGATGCGGGAGCGGGACGACGAGTTCGCCGTCGTGCTGGACGAGCACGGCGGCGTGGCCGGCATCGTCACCTACGAGGACATCGCCGAGGAGCTGGTCGGCGACATCGCCGACGAGACCGACACCGTCACCGAGGTGGCCGTACCGGACGGCGAGGGCTGGCTGGTGGACGCCGGCCGCCGCCTGGACGAGGTGGCCGAGGCCACCGGCGTCGAGCTGCCCGAGGAGGACGACTACGACACCGTGGCCGGCCTGGTCGTCGACCGGCTCGGCCGCTTCCCGGCCGTCGGGGACCGGCTCGCGGTCACGCTGCCCGACGGCGGACGTGCCGTGATCGACGTGCACACCCTCGACCGGCACGTGCCGGGACGCGTGCGACTCGAGCGACGGACCGAACAGACGGAGAGGCAGACATGAGTTTCCCGATGGCGCTCTTCGTCACCGTGCTGCTGCTGATCGGCAGCGGGTTCTTCGTGGCGGCCGAGTTCGCGCTGGTCGCCGCCAAGCGGCACCGCATGGAGAAGGCGGCGGCCGAGGGCCGGCGCGGCGCCGGGTCCGCCCTGGCCGGCATGCGGGAGCTGTCCCTCATGCTCGCCGGTGCCCAGCTCGGCATCACCGTGTGCACGCTGGGCCTCGGCTCGGTCTCCAAGCCCGCGATCTCCCACGAGCTCGACCCGCTGCTGCAGCGGCTGGGACTGCCCGGCGCGCTCGGCTACGGCGTGGCCTTCGCCGTCGCGATGATCGTGGTGGTGTTCCTCCACATGGTGGTCGGCGAGATGGCACCCAAGTCGTGGGCGATCGCTCACCCGGAGCGTTCCGCGATGCTGCTCGCTCCGCCGTTCCGGGCCGTGGTGAAGGCCGTACGGCCACTGATCCGGCTGCTCAACGCGTTGAGCAACGCACTCGTACGGCTGTGCCGGGTCGCCCCGCGCGACGAGCTGGCCTCGGTCCACAACCGGGAGCAGCTCACCCACCTGGTGACCGAGTCCGAGCGGCTCGGCCTGATCAGCCGGACGGACTCGGAGCTGCTGACGCGTTCGCTGACCGAGCCGGAGACCCCGGTGCGGGATCTGCAGGTGCCGGCCGACGGGATCACCTCGGTCGACGGCGCCGCCGACGCCGACGAGATCCTGCGCCTGGCCGCGGAACGCGGCCGCACCCGGCTCCTGGTGCGTGACCACGACACCGTCCTCGGCTCGGTGCACGCCCGGGACGTCGTGGTGGCGCGTGCGCGGGGGCGGGCGACGAACGCCCGTGCACTGGCCCGTCCGGTGCCCGAGCTGAGCGGCGACGCCACGGTCGCGGACGCCATCGACCTGCTGCGCCGCCGCCGGGCCTCGCTCGCCGTCGTCCGTGACGAGACCGGCCGGCTCACCGGCATGGTGAGCCTGGACGACCTGCTGGCGCGCTTCCTGCAGCCGCAGTCGGCCTGACGGCACCACCGCGCGGGCGCCCCGGTGTCACCGGGCCGCCCGCACGGTGAAAACTACAGTGCTGTAGAAGTCTCTTCGGGGCGTGACCGTTTCGGCGGGCCCCGGTCCGGCCGGACCTGCCGGTGCGGGCCGTCGCACGGCGCGGAGGAGACAGGGCAGCAGGATGCCGCAGCACCACCACGATCACACGGCCGCAGCCGTCGCCCCGCCGGGGCGGCGGCGCCTGGCCCGCCACTGCCGTGGCATCACCGAGGCCCGCTGGTTCGCCCTGACCGTCTTCGGCGTCATCCTCGCCAACGCCGCACTGCTGGGGGCGGAGACGTACTCCGGGGTCGTCGACGAGTGGCACCGCTGGTTACGGCTCGCCGAACACCTCTGCCTGGCCGCGTTCACCGTCGAAATCCTGCTCCGCATGGCCGCCCACGCCGACCGCCCGCGGAACTTCTGGAAGGACCCGTGGAACGCCTTCGACCTGGCGGTGGTCCTGTGCGCCTTCCTGCCCGTGGTCCGCGAGAACACCACGGTGCTGCGGCTGCTCAGGCTCGCCCGGGTCCTGCGGACCGCCCGCTTCCTGCCCCAGCTGCGTGTCGTGCTCGTCGCCGTCGCCCGCAGCCTGCCCGGCACCCTCGGCTTCCTGCTCGTCGGGGCGCTGCTGCTGTACGTGTACGCCATGGTCGGCTGGGTCTTCTTCGGCCACCACGACCCCGAGCACTACGGCTCCATCGGCCGTGCCGTCCTGACCCTCTTCCTGCTGATGATGCTCGACGGCATCGGCGACGCCGTCCACGCGGGGCTGGAGATCTCCCGCTGGAGCCTGCTCTACTACGCCTCCTACGTGCTGCTCGCCTCGTTCGTCCTCGTCAACGTCCTCATCGGGGTCGTCCTCAACTCCCTCGACGAGGCCAAGGACACGGACGAGGACGGGAACCCGTCGGGTGCGCGCCGGGCGGCGGCCGAGCCGGAGGACCGGCACCTGCTGCTGCGGCGCATCGAGGCGGCCCGCCGTGCCCTGGACGACCTCGAACGCGACCTGGCCCGGACGGCCGGCACGGCTCCACCGCCGTCCGGCGAACGGGAACGGGTCGTGCCGGGTGCGGAGCGGCGCACGTGACGGCCCCGGCGGGCCCGCCGCCCTCGGCGTCGACACCGGTGCCCGCCCGGTCCGGGGCCGCGGTAATCGTCGCCCGGCCCGCGCGACGATCGCCGACCGCGCCAGCCTCAAGGCCGCGCCGGTCTGGAGGCCGTACCGGCTCGGAGGTCGCGCCGGATCGGAGGCCGCGCCGACCCCGACGTCGCACCGGCCGGAGGTCGCATCGGCCCGGAGGTCGTACCGGCTTGGAGGTCGCGCCGTCTCGGAGGCCGTACCTGCCCTGGGGTCACGGGTGTACGGGCCGCCCGGCCGGGTGCGGCGGGACGGTGGCGCCGTCCCGCCGGGCTGTCCGGCGTCGGTCAGAGGTCGAACTCGTGCGGCGGCAGGTCCAGGGCGTAGCACGCCTCGCGGACCACCGCCCGCTCGTCGGCGTCGAAGTCGCCGTCGGCGCCGCCGATGACGATGCCGATCTGGACGACCGCCCGCGCCTCGGCGGGCTTCTTCTTCGCCTTGGCGATCTCCTGGAGGACGCTCACCTTGCCGAAGTCGAAGTCCGTGGTGAGCTTGCCGAGGTTCTCCTCGAAGCGGCGGCGCAGATCGTCGACGGGGAAGTTCGCCAGTACCTCGTTGGTGGCGATGAGCTGGGCCACGCGCTGCCGCTCGGATGCGTCGACCGTGCCGTCCGCGGCCGCGACCAGGGCGCACATCGCCATGCTCGCGTCGCGGAAGGCGCCGCTCTTCAGGTCGTTCTTCCGCGCCGTCAGCTGGGTCTGCATCAGTGACGCGGACTCCTTGAGGCGGTCCCACAGGGCCATGAGAACTCCGTACGTGTCGGGAGGGCGCCCGGCGCGACGACGCCCCGGACACCCTTCACTTCTACAATGCTGTAGAAGTTACCAGTCGTCGCCGTCCGGGCGCCGGTCGACACCGCACTCCGTCGGCCCGACCCCCGGATGAGTCCGCGTCACGGGCCCGACGTCGATGTCAGGCCGCGGTCGGGGGTGGCGTGAGGCCGCCCACCGGCGGTGCGAGGCGGGCGAAGCCTTCCTGGCGCTCGTAGGGGAAGTACGGGTAGGGCGCCGCCTTGCCGCTCGCCGCGTTGAGTCTCGCCATTTGGTCGGGCGTGAGCGTCCAGCCGACGGCGCCGAGGTTCTGGCGGAGCTGCTCCTCGGTGCGGGCGCCGATGATGACGGAGGAGACGGTCGGCCGCTGCAGCAGCCAGTTGATGGCGATCTGTGGGACGGCCCTGCCGGTCTCCTCCGCGACCTCGTCGAGGGCGTCGATCACGCGGTAGAGGTGTGCGTCCTCCACCGGCGGGCCGTAGCCGGCGGTGTCGTGGAGCCGGCTGCCGGCGGGGAGCGGCCGGTCCCGCCGGACCCTGCCGGTGAGCCGTCCCCAGCCGAGCGGGCTCCAGACGAGGGCCCCGAGGCCCTGGTCGAGTCCGAGGGGCATCAGCTCCCATTCGTAGTCGCGGCTGACGAGGGAGTAGTGGACCTGGTGGGCGACGTGGCGCGCGTGGCCGTACCGCTCCGCGACGGCGAGGGACTTCATCGCCTGCCAGCCGGAGAAGTTGGAGATCCCCGTGTAGCGGACCTTTCCCGCGCGGACGAGGTCGTCGAGCGTGGACAGGACTTCCTCGACGGGTGTGCCGGCGTCGAAGGCGTGCAGCTGCAACAGGTCGATGTGGTCGGTGCCGAGCCGGCGCAGCGCGTCCTCGCAGGCCGTGATCAGGCGCGACCGGGAGGAGCCCGCGTCGTTCGGGCCGTCACCCGTCGGCAGGCCGGTCTTGGTGGACACGATCACCCGGTCCCTGCGGCCCTTGATCGCTTCGCCCAGCACCTCCTCGGACGCGCCGTCGGAGTAGACGTCGGCCGTGTCGAACATCGTGACCCCGGCGTCCAGGCAGATGTCCACGAGGCGGCGCGCTTCTCGCGCGTCGGTGGTGCCCCAGGCCCCGAACAGTGGTCCCCGGCCGCCGAAGGTGCCCGCGCCGAAACTCAGTGCGGGCACCTTGAGCCCGGACGCACCCAGCCGCCTGTATTCCATGGTCACTCCTCGATCTGCTCAGCCGGTCACTAACGGTTCCAGAGTTCCGTTAAGATGGGAGCCAAGGTAGCAGGTGGAAGCGATTAACGAAACTGGAGTCCCGTTATGGGTTCTGAGGGTGCTGCGGAGCCGGGAACCGTCCGGCCGGGAGGACGCACCGCGCGGGTGCGGGCGGCGGTGCTGCAGGCGGCCGGGGACTGTCTGGCCGAGCGGGGCTTCGCATACCTGGACCTCGCCGACGTCGCTCGCCGTGCCGAGGTGGGCAAGACGACCGTCTACCGCCGCTGGGGAAGCGTCACCGGCCTGGTGGCCGACCTGCTCGCGGACATGGCCGAGCAGTCACTGCCGCGCACCGAGACCGGCACGCTGCTCGGCGACCTCAGGGCCAACGCCCGGCTCGTCCAGCGCACTCTGGCCGATCCGCGGCAGGGCGCGCTGTTCAGGGCGGTGATCGCGGCCGCCACCTGCGAACCGAAAACCGCCGAGGCCCTGCACCACTTCTACGACACCCGCGTCGAGGAGTGGGCCCCCTGCGTCCGGCAGGCCGTCGACCGGGGCGAGGTGCCCGAGGGCACCGACCCTCACGAGGTGATCCGTGCCGTCTCCGCCCCCCTCTACTACCGCCTGCTGACCACCGGCGACCGCCTCGACGAAGACGCCGCGGACCGGGCCGCCGAGGCCGCCGCGGCCGCGGCACGCGCGGGCGTGTACGTGCGGGGCGACGGCGTGGTGTGACCGGCGCGCAGCCGTCACCGGGGGGCGTACCGTCGTGCGTGATCTGCGGCGACGTGGGGCGCGCCAGATCGTCCGCGGACCCGGCGCGCACGGGCGGTCGGTGCGGGCGGCGACTTCGGCGGGTGGGCCGCGCGGTCACCGACGGGCCGACGGGGGAGCGAGGGTGAGTGTGCCGTCGGCGTCCACGGTGAAGCCGACGCCGCTGATCCGCTCCAGCGTCTCCCGCAGCCACGCCCGCTCCTCCCGGGATGCGTCCTCCAGCCGCATCCGCCGGGCGCGCAGCGGCACCAGGCGCAGCCCCGGCCGTCCACCGCCCGCCTCGACCGACACCAGATGGGCGAGCCGGAGGTCGTCGCGGTACTCCTCGTGACCCGAGATGCCCTCGTAGTCGTCCACGAAGTCACCGCAGCCGTACAGGATCAGCCGGTCCCGGTACACCTCGACGGGCCGGGGATGGTGCGAGGAGTGGCCGTGCACGACGTCGACACCGCCGTCGACCAGCGCGTGGGCGAAGCGGACATCGGCGGACGGGACGCCGTACCCCCAGTTCGAGCCCCAGTGCACGGACACCACCGCGATGTCACCCGACTGTTTCGCCCGTCGCACCCGCCGCAGGACCGCCTCGGCCGCGGCGGCGGACGCCGTGGGAAGGTACGCCACGCCCGACTGCTCACCGGTCGCCGCCCAGCCCGGCGGGATGCCGCTCGACGTCAACCCCACGGCGAACACCAGCACCCTGCCGCCCGCGACCGGGACCACCGCGGGCGCGTACGCGGCGGCGGCGTCCCTCCCCGCGCCCGCCGTCCGCAGACCCGCCCCGCGCAGCGTCTCCAGCGTTTCCCTCAGCCCCGGACGGCCGAAGTCCAGCACATGGTTGTTGGCCAGGACGCACACGTCGGGCCTGGCCACCGCCACCGCGGGCACGTTGGCCGGGTGCATCCGGTAGTGCACCGCCTTCCCCGGCGCGAACGCGCCGCCGCGCGTGACGGCGGTCTCCAGATTGACGATCCGCACGTCCGGCGCGGCGTCGTCCAGCACCTCCAGCGCCCGGCCCCACGGCCAGGAGAACGGGACCGGGCGGGGGACCGGGCCGTTCACGGCCTCCGCCAGCGCGACGTAGTCGCGGGCGTCGCGGACGTATCCCTCCCGCAGCACCGGATCCCCCGGGTGCGGGAGGATCTGGTCGACGCCCCGACCCAGCATCACGTCGCCGCACAGGAACAGCGTCACCATTCCGGCCGCCCTGAACTCCGTAGGGGCCGACCGGGTACCCGGGGCGGAACGCCGTCGAACCCGCGGCCGGTGGCGGGCCCCGCAGCGGACCCGGTGGTGCCCGCGCTTGCCGGGCGCCGCCCCGGGTACGCGAGTCGCCGTGGCATCCGGCGCGCGGCAGGAGACGGCGGCACCGGACGTGGCCGTGCTCGTGGGGCTCCAGGCGTCCGGCAAGTCGACGTTCTACGAGCAGTGCCTGGCCGGCCGTTATGCGCCGGTCGGCAAGGACCGGATGCCCCGGTCGGCGCGGCGCAAGCAGGACCGGCAGATGCGCCTGGTGCACGAGGCGCTCGGCGCCGGCAGGTCGGTGGCGGTCGACAACACCAATCCCTCCCCGGAGGAGTGGCGGCCGCTCGTCGCCGCCGCGCACGCCTGCGGGGCGACCGTCACCGCGTACTGGTTCCCGCCCGACCTGCCGGGATCGCTGGAGCGCAACGCCCTGCGGGACGGCCGTCACCGGGTCCCCGACATCGGCCTCCGCGCCACCGTGCGGCGGCTGCGCCGCCCCACCCGGGCGGACGGGTTCGACGCCGTTCACGAGGTGCGGTTCGACGGCCGCGGCGGATTCCTGGTCCGGCCCCTGGACGGGGAGAGCTGACACCCGGCCGGACCGCGACGACGACCGGCGTCCCGCCCTGACCGGCCGGCGCATCGGCTCGGGACTCGTCGTCGCGCCTGCCCGCGTCCCGCTCGGCGTCCCGCCGCTGAACCGGTCCGCCCCTGCCCGCGGCCCGGCCGACGTCCCACCCACGTCCCGCTCGGCGTTCCGCCCGGAACCGGCCAGTGTTCCTGCCCGCCGACCGGCTCGGCGTTCCGCCCGGAACCGGCCAGTGTTCCTGCCCGCTGACCGGCTCGGCGTTCCGCCTGGAACCGGCCAGTGTTCCTGCCCGCCGACCGGCTCGGCGTTCCGCCCGGAACCGGCCAGTGTTCCTGCCCGCTGACCGGCTCGGCGTTCCGCCTGGAACCGGCCAGTGTTCCTGCCCGCCGACCGGCTCGGCGTCCCGCCCGGAACCGGCCCAGTGCTCCTGCCCGCCGACCGGCTCGGCGTCCCGCCCGTGGACCTGTCGGCGCCCCGTCAGGAGTGGTCCCCGCCCGTACCGTCGTCCTCCGCGCCGGTCCGCACCCGCGCCCCCTGCCGCAGCAGTTCCTGCTGGACGAGCGCGTACGGCAGCTCCCGCGGGGTGCGGCCGAGGCGCACCGCCAGCGCCGCGCAGACGCCCGCCGCCTGACCGGTGGCCATCGCGATCGGCATGACCCGGTACGAGGAGTGCGCCACATGCGTGCCGGAGATGCAGCGCCCGGCCACCAGCATCCGCTCCGTCCCCCGGGGCAGCAGACAGCGCAGCGGGATGTCGTAGAACCGTCCGCGCGGCACGCGTTTGAGGACGGTGCCCGTGCCCCTCGGGTTGTGGATGTCGACCGGATAGGCGCCGTGCGCGACGGCGTCGGGGAAGGAGCGGGCGGCCAGGATGTCGTGTCCGGTCAGCTGGTACTCGCCCAGGATGCGGCGCGTCTCCCGGACCCCGATGTGGGTGCCGCTCTGCACCACGTAGGAGTCCTCGAAGCCCGGCACGTGGTGGCGCAGGAAGTGGTCGATCTGCTGGAGCTGGCGGCGGGCGGTGTACTCGGCACGGCTCAGGTCCCACACGTCGGTGCCGAGCGCCCTGGTGACCCGGGTGCTGTTGACGCTGACCTCGCCCGGGTGCGGGGTGCCGAAGAACAGCATGTCCTCGCGCGGCAGCCGCAGTTCGCCGTCGGCCGTGGCCTGCTCCACCAGGTCCCACAGGCCGTGCACGCCGCGCCACTGGTCCGGGTGGGCGCGGACGTACTCGGCGAACCGCGGCCGGAGGAAGTCGGCGACGCGGAACATGAGCGTCATCGGCTGCACCAGCCCGTCCTCGGGCCGCCCGATCTCGTACGGCGCTCCGCAGGCGGCCGCGACGTCGCCGTCACCGGTGGCGTCCACCACCACGCCCGCGTCGATGACCACCGGCCCCGACTTCGTCTCGAAGACCACCCGCCAGCCGCCGTCGGCCGGCAGACAGGCCGAGGCGAAGGAATGGAACAGCATCCGCACCCCGGCCTCGTCCAGCAGGTCCAGCAGGACCAGCTTGAAGACCTCCGGGTCGAACGGCACCGTGTACCCGGTCTCCAGGGACGGCGGGACGCATCCGCCGCGCTCGGCGAGCCGGTCCAGCAGCCGCCACAGCACCCCGGCCACCACGGGCTCGCCCTCGCCGTGGTCCGTGGGCAGCAGCCGGGTGCCGTCCCCGGCCGCGTCGAACGCGGCCTGCCGGTGCTCGTTGTGGAACGACATCAACGGCATGACCAGGGCCACCGTCGCGTTGCCGCCGAGGAACCCGTAGCGCTCCACCAGCACCACGCCGGCCCCGGCGTCGGCGGCCAGCGCGGCACCGCAGCCGGCCGGGCCGCCCCCCACCACCAGCACGCCGGTGCGGCCCGCGTGCCGGGCCGCCCGCGGCGGCAACGTGACGGTGCGGGACGGATCGGGTGCTTCGAGGATGGGCATCGTGTCACTCCCGTCGGCTCGCTCGTGCCGTGCCGCTACGGCGGTCCGCCCGCGGCACGCACCCCCTGCCCGGGGCCGCCCGCGCCCTCCGCGCCGCCCGCGCCCCGCTCGCCGGCGCCCGTCGCCCCGGCGTCCATGCGGTCGAGCAGCACGCCGCAGCGCGTGCACGTCTCCAGGGCCAGCGTGCGCAGTTCCCGCACCCGGCACCGCAGCTCCGCGCGGCGCTGCGGATACTCGTCCCAGAGCCGGTCGACCTCGGCCAGCAGCAGCCCGGTCTGCTCCCGGGCCACCCCCACCAGCGCGGGCGCCCCGATGCGCCGCGCGAAGTCGAAGACCTTGCCCGAGTACGGCAGCGGCAGCACCGGCAGTCCGGCCAGCGCCGCGAACATCACGAAGTGCAACCGCATGCCGACGGCGAGGTCCAGATGGCGCATGAACCCCAGCACCTGCCCGGGACTGTAGGCGCCGTTCAGGATCCGTCCCCGGTCAGGGGCGCTCATGTGGGACAGCACGGCGTGCGCGTGCCGCACGTCGTGCCGCTCCATCGGCATGAACACCACGAACGCGTCCAGACGCCGCACCAGGAAGTCCGCCACCTCGGCGAGCAGCACGTGGTAGTCGCTCTCGTCGAGCTTCTCGGCCGCCCGGCCCGGCTCCCGCACCGACATGCCGACCAGCCGGGTGCCGGTGGGCACGCCCTCGTCCCGCATCATCCGCGCGGTGAACGGCTCGGGGCACAGCCGCAGCGCCGGATCCGCGGTGACCCTCAACTCCCGTTCCAGGCCGACTTCCTCCAGCACCAGCCGGGACTCCTCGTCCCGCACCACCACGTCGTCCATCCCCGGCAGCACCGCCCGTACCGCCTCCCGGTCCTCCGGCTCCCGCAGCGGGCCGGCGCCGACGGCGTACGCGAACGTGCGCACACCACGGGTCTGCGCCGCCCGGACCAGCCGGAGATAGCGGCGCGCCTCGCCGTCGTAGAGGATGCCGCCGCCGCCCAGCACCAGCAGGTCCAGGCCGGACAGCACCTCCAGGACCGCGCCCTGCGCGACGCCCTCCCAGCCCGCCACCTCGTCGGCGTCGCCGCTGTGGGCGCGGGTGTGCGCGGGGTCCCGGCTGAAGACGACGAGCCGGGCGGCCGGGCGGTGCGCCCGCAGACAGCCCAGCACGCAGGCGAGGATGGCCTCGTCGCCGGTGTTGAAACCGCCGTAGGAGCCGAGGACCCCGATGCGCGGGCCCGCCGGGCCGGGGAACGGGCGGAGGCGCGGGGCGACATCGGACATCCGTGCACTCCCCTCGCGTCGAAGCCGGGGCGACGACCCGGGTAACCGCCATCGCCCCTCTTCACACAACGGGCCCGCGGCCATACGGGACGGGCCCGCGGTCGTAGGGGACGGGCCCGCGCTCGTACGGGACGGGCCCGACGGCCCACGGTCCGCAACCTACGGCCTACGGCCTACGGCCTACGGCACGCCGAGCTCGAACAGCACGTATCCCGCGTACGACCCGGAGGCCACCGCCGCCGTGCCCAGAACCGTGAGCAGCGACGGCAACTTCAGGCGCCGCATGGCCAGCGCGAGCGGCACGAACAGCGGGAACAGCGGCAGCAGGTAGCGGGAGACGTTCCCGAAGTACTGCTGGGTGGCCATCACCATCAGGTACGACAGCACCGTGTACACGACGAGCACCACCGGCGGGCGCAGCCGCACCAGCAGCACCGTCAGCACCGGCACCAGCAGCACCACCCCGACCCCGATGGTGTCCTCCATGGGCATGGCGAACAGATAGTCGTGGTGGCCCACCGGCAGCGAGGTCAGCACGTCCAGCGTGTGCCGGCCGAAGTCGAACTTGTGCGCCCAGGCGCCGTCCTGGAGCTTGTTGTAGCCGCCCCAGTCACCCATCCGGTACCCGACCCAGCCCAGGTAGCCGACCGCGCCGAGCGGCGCGATCAGCACCGCGACCAGCGGACGGCGGATGCCCTCCTCCCGCCGCAACACCGCCACCAGCCCGGCCACCGCCAGCGCGGCGACCAGGGTGACCGCGGTGGGCCGGGCCAGTCCGGCGGTGAAGGTCAGCACCCCGGCGGTGAGCCAGCGGCGGGTCATCACCGCGTAGCAGGCCCAGGCGGCCAGCGCCGTGTAAACGGACTCCGAGTACACCGCCCACTCCGCGCCGGACCCGGGCCACACCGCCCACAGCCCGACGGCGACCAGGCCGGCCGCGCGCCCGCCCAGCCGGGCCGTGACGGCGTAGATGCCGAGCGCGGCGACGAACGAGGCCACCACGGACACGGTCATCCCGGCGCCGTACGGGCCGAGCCCGGTGACCTCCGAGACCAGCCGCATCAGCGCCGGATAGAGCGGGAAGAACGCCGCCGAGTTGCCCTTGAGGGTGATCAGGCCGGTCGCGCCGGGTATCGGCTCCAGCGCCGGGTCGTAGCCGTGCAGGGCGATCTGCTGGTACCACCAGCCGTCCCAGCTGCCCAGGACGTCCCAGGGGTGGGCGCCGCCGCCGAAGCGCGGATGCTTCTCGCGGAAGTCCCCGGCCGCGTCCAGCAGGTACATGAACACGGCGAAGCCCACGAGCTTCAGTCCGCCGTACATCGCGAGGACGGGGCCGTAGTGCGCGGCGGCGCGGCGCAGCCGCTCGCGCCGGTCCGGGGCGGCCTTCCCCGGTTCGGGCTCGGACGCCGGGGCCGGGACGGCCCGGCTGGTCCCAACGGTGGTCATGAGGCGGAGGATCCTGTCGTACGGCGGGAGCGGTGGCCGGGGAACACCCAGGCCCGCAGGAGGAGGAAACGCAGCAGGGTCGCGGCGAGGTTGGCGGCGACCAGCGTCAGCAGTTCCACGCGCGGGCCGGCCCCGGGCGCGGTGCGGTGCAGCACGGCCAGCGAACCGCTGGTGAGGGCCAGCCCCACCAGGAACGCCGCCAGGCCCTTGAGCTGGTGCCGCAGCACGCCGGCGCGGCCCCGCACCCCGAAGGTGAGCCGCCGGTTCGCGGCGGTGTTGGCGACGGCGCTGGCCAGCAGGGCGAGGGCGTTGGCCGCCTGGGCGCCCGCCGCGGGCCGCAGCAGACTGTAGAGCAGCAGGTAGAACAGGGTGCTGGCCACGCCGACGGCGGCGAAGCGCAGCAGTTGCGGAACCAGCGCGGGCGGCAGCCCCGCGGCCTTGTCGACCTCCTCGGGGCGGCGCAGCACGGCCAGCGGCAGCCGGCCGCCGGCCAGTGCCCGCCCCAGCCGGGCCATGCCGCGCAGGTCCGCCAGCGCCGTCGCCAGGATGTCGACCCGGCTGTCGGGGTCGTCCACCCAGTCCACCGGCACCTCGTGGATGCGCAGCCCGGCGCGCTCGGCGATGACCAGCAGCTCGGTGTCGAAGAACCACTCGCGGTCCTCGACCAGCGGCAGCAGCCGCTCGGCGACGTCCCGCCGCACCGCCTTGAAGCCGCACTGCGCGTCGGAGAACCCGACGGCCAGGGTGCCGCGCAGCAGCCCGTTGTAGCAGCGGGAGATGATCTCCCGCTTCGGGCCGCGCACCACCCGGGACCCGCGGGCCAGCCGGGTGCCGATCGCGATGTCCGAGTGCCCGGAGATCAGCGGCGCCACCAGCGGCAGCAGGGCCGCCAGGTCGGTGGACAGGTCCACGTCCAGATAGGCCAGGACCGGGGCCTTCGACCGCGACCACGCGGTGTGCAGGGCGCGTCCGCGGCCCTTCTCGTCCAGCCGTATCCAGTCCGTCCCGGCGAGTTCGCCGCTCAGCCGCTCGGCGATCCGCGGTGTGCGGTCCGTGCTGGCGTTGTCGGCGATGGTGATGCGGAACGGGTAGGGGAAGGTCTCCGCGAGGTGCGCGTGGAGCCGCCGCACACAGGGCTCCAGGTCGTTCTCCTCGTTGTACACGGGGACGACCACGTCCAGGACGGGGTCCGGGTGGTGCGCCGGCAGCGGCGCCCGGCGCGGCAGCGCCAGCGGGACCGCGGGCGCGGCGGTGGTGCGGCGGTCGGTCGGCGCCGACCGCCTCGCGGTTCTCATGACGGGCTCACGGTCTCTTTCCGGCGTACGGCATGGCGGGTGTTCGGTGGGGACACGCCACGGTCGCCCGAGGTGGGTGGTCGGGTGAACGGCCCGGGCGGCGGTCGCCCGGGCGGGCGGCGGTCGCTAACCGCCGTCGGCCGAGGCGGAGTCGGCCGGAGTCGAGGACGCCCGCGTCGCGTGCGTCGGCGGCGGAGCGGACGTCGACGACGTCGCGCCCCGGAGGCCGGCACCGGGAGTGGCGGACGGGGGAGGGGGATACGACGGCGTGGCGTCCCGCGGGGGGATCGTCGTCGCGTCCGTGGGCGGGCGGGAGGTGCCGGGCGCGGACGTCGTCGGCGCCGGGGACGCGGGCGGCGGTGTCGGACTGGTCGCCGGCAGGGGCCGCCGATCGGCCGGCCGGGTCTCCGGGCCGGTGCCCGGCAGCAGCGCCAGCGCGGCACCGAGCCCGGTCACGGCCAGCGCCGACCCGCCCGCCCGCCACAGCAGACGGGCCCGGCGGCGGGCCCGGATGCCCTGGTACAGACGCCGCTGGTGGCGCGGCTCGAAGGGAGCGTGCTGCCGGGTGTCGTGCAGCATGCGCGTCAGTTCCCGCTCGAAGTCGTCCATCGCTTCTCCCCTCACCCCACGGGCCTGACGGAGTCGGACAGGAGTTGCCGCAGGCGCGCCACACCACGTGAGGCGTGGGAGCGGGCGGTGCCCACCGGGCAGCCGAGGGCCTGCGCGACCTGCCCTTCCGGCAGGTCCTCGTAGTAGCGCAGCACCACCGCGGCCCGCTGCCGGGGCGGCAGTTGGGCCAGCGCGGCCTCCAGGCGCGAGCGTTCGGCGACGGCCGAGGAGACGTCGTCCGGTTGCGGCCGGTCCGGCACGTCCCCCACCGGCCGCTCCCCCCACCAGCGCCGCCGGGCCGATCGTGCCGCGAGCCGCACCAGGATCTGCCGGACGTACGCCTCAGGGGCCTGCTCGGCGACCTTGGGCCAGGCGAACCAGAGCTTCACCAGGGCCTCCTGGACGAGGTCCTCGGCGCGCTGCCGGTCGCCGCCGGTGAGCAGTCGGGCGACATGGAGCAGCGCCGACCAGCGGGCGGCCACGAACTCGTCGAAGCCGTCGGCCCGAAACCGCTCCATCCCCACCGTCCCGCATTCGAACAACCCCTTGCACCTCAGACAAAGACTCTTGGCCCGCCGAAACGATGCACCGAGGCGCTGTGATCCATCTCACTCCGGGCGTGCGAAGGGGCGGGCCGGTCGCCCACGACCGCCGCGAACGGCGATCGGTGGGCGCACGGCCCGCCCCTTCGCACCTTTGGGGTCACTGCACCTGGTACTCCGGTGCGGTTCGGGACGATGAGTGTGGTGCCCCTGCGGACCGGACTCGGCCCGCGGGCTTCCACGCGGGAGCTACGGGGTGTCCGCCTCGGTGAGGGTCAGGGACGGCGGCCCGTCCGGATCGGGATTGAACTCCACCTTCCCCCCGCCCCTCGTGTAGAGCTGGACGCCGCCGATCGTGCCGGTCCCACCGGTCTCGATCGCCAGGTAGACGAAGTCGCTGCCCGCCTGGTCGCCGAGGAACTCCCATCGGCCGCTGAAGTCGACGGGATCGGCACCTCCCCGTCCCAGATACTCGTCCGCCGAGATGCCGGTGGCGGTGAACGTCCCGTCGGACCCGAGTTCGATCTCGCCGCCGGTCTCGGAGTTGCGGTACACACCGGGGAGTTCGCCGGCGTCGACCGATTCCGTGCACCCCGTGGTGAGTGCCGCGGAAGCGGCCAGGACGGCACCGAGCCACCGTCCACCTGTCGTCTTCAGGATCACGGGCCCAGCGTAGACGTCGAAGTCCATCACCTGGGCCCCGGGGTCACCGACCGCCCGGAAGCCGCCGACGACCGTGCCGACGCGACGGCCGTGTCGACGCGACGGCCGACGGCGCCGCTCCGCCCGTCAGGCGTTGTCCGATGACGGTGGGTGGGGCGCCGACTCGGGCCGTCAGCTGCGGTCGCCCTTCGGCTTGCCGCGCTGGTCCGGAGTGCCGTGCGGCGGCGGGCCGAACGGCTCCGGCGACGTGGCCGGCGAGACCGGCGACCCGGACCGGCCGGTGCTCTGCTCGGGGCGCAGGGCGTCCGGGTCGCCCGACGTCGGCTCGGCGCCCGCGCGCAACTGGTCCAGCCGGGCCGTCAGCACCTCGGTCACCGGGAGCCGGTCGGCGTGCGACCGCTCGTAGGCCAGGAGTTCCTCGACCTCGCCCGCGGACAGCGAACGGACCCGGCTCTCCAGGCCCCCGACGGGCAGATGGTCGTAGTCCGGCAGCGGCAGGGCGTTGCGGGCGGGATCTGCCATGGTTCTCACTTCCTTGTACGACGTTTGCCTGGGCGCCGGGCACGGCGCCGGGCCGCGGACGGTCAGCGGCCGCCCGGGCCTCCGCTGCCGAACGCACCGCTGCCGCCCTCGTCCCAGCGGGGCCGCTCCTGCGAGGCGCTCGTGCGGCTGCCGGAGTTGCCGTGCTCGTTCAGCTCGTGCGGGGTGAGCCGCTCGTCGCTTCTGGGCATCTCGTCCGGCTCCCGGTGCTCCCGCACCTCGTGGACCGGGCCTCCCTCGGGCATCCGGGGCTGCTCCTCGGGCCGGGGCCGACGCACCTTGTTGTTCCTGACCCGGCGGCTGCCGAACACGAACATGCCGATCAACAGGGCCAGCACCACCACGCCCGCCACCACGAGCCCGGCGCCGAGGGCGCCACGTCCTGCCGCGAGGTCGGCCGCGTGCATCCAAGAGGTGTTCATCATGGCTCGCGAGTACCCCCCGTCCCGGCCACGAACCCGCTCATCTCACCGCTCACCGTGCACCGCTCATCGCTCACTGATCACCGATCTCCGTGCACTGGTCACCGTGCACGCTTCACCGTCCGTACGTCGTCCCGCGCGTCGTCCACTCGTCACCGTGCCGCGCGCGTGCGGCCGCGGTTCGCCTTGCGGATCGCCTCCAGCAGCTCCGCCTTCGACATCCGCGACCGTCCCTCGACGCCGAGCCGCCGGGCGACCCCGTAGAGGTGCTCCCTGGAGGCCTGCTCGTCCACGCCCTCGCCGCTGCGTCCGCCCTGCTGCCGCGGGCGCGCTGACCGCGGATCCGAGGGGCCCTTGCGGCCGCCCTCCTTGCGTTCCCAGTGGTCGCCCACCTTTTCGTGCGTGTGCTTGAGGGCTCCGTAGGCCACGCGGTGCGCCCGTTCGCCCTCGCCGTACTGCTCCACGGCCGCGTCATGGGCCTTGATCCAGGTGCGCCGGGCCTCCTCCGAGGAGCGTTCCAGGGTCGAGGGGAGTTCCTGACGTCCGGGCATCTTCCCCACCTCCGTCACTGCTCGCTCCGGGCCGCCCGGGTGCCCTGCGCGGGTCCCCGGAAACCGGACGGAACCCTTGCGGGAGCCGGGTTTGGCCGCCCCGGCCGGGGCTACCCGCGCCGTGTGACGACGACATCTCAAAAGGAGCTGTTCCGGTTCCTGGAGGACCGCTTCGCCTGCGCCCAGGCGTGCACGGAGTGCGCGCGGGCCTGCGCGATGCGGGCGAGTCTCGTGGACCCGGACGGCACCGAGAACCAGGAACTCGTACGACGCAAGGGCATCATGTGCGCGGAGGTGTGCGACGCGACCTGCCGCGTGCTGTCCGAGCAGAACCAGGTGGACGAGGCGGCCATCCGCATCCAGGTGGAGTGGTGCCGCCAGGTGTGCCTGGAGAGCGCCCAGGTATTCGACGAGCACTCCGGGGCGGAACAGGCGGCGGAGGCCTGCCGCGCCTGCGCCCGGGCCTGCACGGAGTTCCTCGTCACCCTGAACTGACCACGCACACCGGGTGATCCGCCCGTGCGAGGTGCCGTTCGGCGACGAGGCGGGCAGGAGGGCGCCGGTCATCCGGCCGGGCCGGGCGGGCACCGAGCGGCCGGAGGAGCAGGGCTGCCCGTCGTGCGTGCCTGTGCGGTGGACGGCGGGACGGCAGGCGTCGGGCTCGTGCGGCAGCAGGCCGTGGGCGTGACCGGGCGGCGGGCGGACGGACGGTCCGGGGCCGGTCGGGCACCGTACAAAATCGGGCGAGTTGTCGCCATACTGGACGGGCCAGGGGAGGGCGGCGACTGCGACGGGGGCGGGCGGCTCAGATGGGGGACAGCGGGCTGATCCATGGCCGTTACCGGTTGATGGACCGGATCGGACGCGGCGGCATGGGGGAGGTGTGGCGGGCACGCGACGAGTCGCTGGGCCGGCAGGTCGCCGTGAAGTGCCTGAAACCGCTCGCGGAGCAGCCCGACCCGTCGTCCGCCCGGGTACTGCGCGAACGGTTCCGCCGCGAGGCCCGGGTGGCCGCGGCGCTCCAGCACCGCGGGATCACCGTGGTGCACGACTTCGGCGAGTCCGAAGGCGTGCTGTACCTGGTGATGGAACTCCTCCGGGGCCGCAACCTCAGCCGGCTCCTGGAGGACAACAAACACCACCCGCTGCCCCTGGACGAGGTGGTGGAGATCGCCGGGCAGGTCGCCGACGCCCTCGCCTACACCCACGACCAGGGCGTCGTGCACCGGGACCTCAAGCCCGCGAACATCGTGCGGCTGCACGACGGCACCGTGAAAATTTGCGACTTCGGCATCGCCCGCCTCGGCCACGACATCGGCTTCACCTCCCGGCTGACCGGCACCGGCGTCGCGATGGGCACCCCGCACTACATGTCGCCGGAGCAGATCGGCGGCGGCCAGGTCGACCGGCGCAGCGACCTGTACTCCTTCGGATGCGTGCTCTACGAAATCGCCACCGGCGTACCGCCGTTCGACCTCGACGACGCCTGGGCGATCCTCGTCGGCCACCGCGACACACCGCCCACGCCGCCGCGCGGCCACCGCGCCGACCTGCCCGAGCGGCTGGAGCGGATCATCCTGGACCTGCTCGCCAAGGACCCCGGCGAACGGCCGCACAGCGCCCGCGAACTCGCCGACCGGATCGGCGTGTTGCGGGCCGCCGGGTCGGGCGGCGTGCCCGCCGCGGTGGCGGCGGCCCGCCCGGAACCCGCGGGCACGCCAGGCGGAAGCGGGCGCGCGCTCCGTCCGCGGCGCGCCGCCGAGCCCGCCCCGGCCGGCCGCGCCGCCCGGCTGCCGTCCTGGACCCGCACCACGACCACCGGCCACGAGCCGGTCGACACCGGCGACACTGGCGACGGCGGCGGCGGCGGCGACGGCGTGGACGGGCGGGCCGCCGTCGGCGGTGGCGGCCGGCCCGGGCTGCGCACCACGCCGCCCGCCCCGTCCGACGAGTGCGCCCGACGCCCCGGAACCGCCGCCCGCCAGCGCACCGCACCGCCGAAGCGGCCCACCCCGTCACCGCAGGAGCCGCCCGACGACCCGGCCGGGCGGCACAACGCGGGCCTCGGCCTCGGACGCCTCGGCCGCTGGGCGGAGGCGGCACAGCTGCTCCGCGAGGTCGCCGCCGAGCGCACACGCCTCCTCGGCCCGGACCACCCCGACACCCTCGCCAGCCGCTACGAGGCCGCCTTCGCCCTCAGCCGCACCGGCCGCGCCGCCGACGCGCTGCGCGAGTACAAGCAGGTCGCCGCGGCCCGTATCCGCGCCCTCGGCCCCGACCACCCCGACACCCTCGCCGCCCGCCAGGAAATGGCGTACGTCCTCGCCCAGTCGGGCCGCGCCGCCGACGCACACCAGGTGTACCTGTCGGTGCTCGCCGCCCGCGAACGCACCATGGGACCCGACCACCCCGACACCCTGCGCTGCCGCCACAACCTGGCGTACAACCTCAGCCGGCTCGGCCGGCCGGAGGACTCCCACGACCTGGCCCGCGAGGTCGCCGCCGCGCGCGCCCGGGTGCTCGGGCCCGAGCACCCGGACACCCTCGTCACCCGGTGCGAGGTCGCCCACGCGCTCGGCCGCCTCGGCCGCTGGAGCGAAGCCCTGGAGACCTACCGCGAGGTCGCCGAGGCACGCGCCAGGGCCCTCGGCCCGGACCACGCCGACACCCTCGCCGCCCGCCACGAGATCGGCATCGCCCTGGGCCGGCTCGGCCACGTCGGCGAGGCCCTCGACCACTACCGCGACCTGGTCGCGGACCGCACCCGGGTGCAGGGCCCGGCCCACCCCGACACGCTGCGCGCCCGGCACGGCATCTGCGTCGGTCTCGGCCGTCTCGGCCGCTGGGCGGAGGCCCTGGCCGAGGCCCGCGAGGTGTGCGCGCAGCGCGAGCGGGTCCTGGGCGCCGAGCACCCCGACACCCTCGTCAGCCGCCGCGAGGTCGCCGTCGGCCTGGGCTGGCTGGGCCGCTGGGCGGAGGCGCTGACCGAGTACCGGCGGGTCGCCGAGACCCGCGCGAGCGTCCTCGGCCCCGACCATCCCGACACCCTCGCCGCCCGCGACGACGAGGCGCACTGCCTGGACCGGCTGGACCGCGGCCGCAAGGCGGGCCGGCCGCACCGCCGGGCGGCCGCGCTGCGACCGTGGCGGGCCGCTCGCGGGGCCTGACCGCGGACCACGTCTGGCCGGTGCGGATCACCGCGTGCTACCAAGAACCATGACCGCAGCCCAGGCATCCCGGACGTACGACGCCGTCATCGTCGGCGGAGGCCACAACGGCCTCGTCGCCGCCGCCTACCTCGCCCGTGCCGGCCGCTCCGTGCTGGTGCTGGAGCGGCTGGACCACACCGGCGGGGCGGCGGTGTCCACCCGCCCGTTCACCGGCGTCGACGCCCGGCTGTCCCGGTACTCGTACCTGGTCAGCCTGCTGCCGCGGAAGATCGTCCGCGACCTGGGGCTGGACTTCCGGGTGCGCACCCGCACCATCTCCTCCTACACGCCCGCCGAACGCGACGGACGGCCCACCGGACTGCTCGTCGGCGGCGGCGAGCGGCGCACCCGCGAGGCCTTCGCCCGGCTCACCGGCTCCGACCGCGAGTACCGGGCCTGGCAGCGCTTCTACGACCTGACCGGCCGCGTCGCCCGCCGCGTCTTCCCCACCCTCACCGAGCCGCTGCCCACCCGCGACGCCCTGCGCCGCACCGTCGACGACGAGGAGGCCTGGCGGACCCTGTTCGAGGAACCCATCGGCGTGGGCATCGAGGCGCACTTCACCGACGACCTCGTGCGCGGAGTCGTCCTCACCGACGCCCTCATCGGCACCTTCGCCGACGCCCACGACCCCTCGCTCCAGCAGAACCGCTGCTTCCTCTACCACGTCATCGGCGGCGGCACCGGCGCCTGGGACGTCCCGGTCGGCGGCATGGGCGCGCTGACCGACGCGCTGGCCGCAGCCGCGCGCGACGCCGGCGCGCTCCTCGCCACCGGCCACGAGGCGGTGCGCGTCGACACCGACGGCCGCACGGCGGAGGTCACCTACCGCACGGCCGACGGCGAGGGCGTCGCCGCCGCCCGGCACGTCCTGGTGAACGCCTCACCGCGGGAACTGGCGCGGCTCACCGGCGACACACCGCCGCCGCCCGCCGAGGGCGCCCAGCTCAAGGTGAACATGCTGCTGAAACGGCTGCCCAGGCTGCGCGACACCGCCGTCGACCCGCGCGAGGCGTTCGCCGGCACCTTCCACATCGCCGAAAGGTACGGGCAGTTGGCCGCCGCGCACGCCCGGGCCGCCGCGGGTGAACTGCCCGACGCCCCGCCCTCCGAGATCTACTGCCACTCCCTCACCGACCCGACGATCCTCGGCCCGGACCTGGCCGCCCGCGGCTACCAGACACTCACCCTGTTCGGACTGCACACCCCGGCCCGGCTGTTCACGCGGGACAACGACGCCGTGCGCGAGGAACTGCTGAAGTCGACGCTCGCCCAGCTCGACGCGCACCTCGCCGAACCCCTCGCCGACTGTCTGGCCACCGACGCCGACGGGCGGCCCTGCCTGGAGGCCAGGTCGCCGCTGGACCTGGAACACGACCTCGGGCTGCCCGGCGGCAACATCTTCCACCGCGCGCTGTCCTGGCCCCACGCCCAGGACGGCACCGGCCGCTGGGGCGTGGAGACCCGGCACGCCAACGTCCTGCTGTGCGGCGCCGGCGCGGTGCGCGGCGGCGGAGTGAGCGGCGTACCGGGGCACAACGCGGCCATGGCGGTGCTGGAATCGGGCGCGGGCTGAGCCGCGGGAGGCGGGGTCAGTCCGCCGACCGGGTCCAGCCCTGCGCCCGGATCCGCGCCGAGTCCGCCGGCCGTGCCTCGTCGAACAGCACACCGCCGTCGGCCTCGACCCGCAGCCCGTCGACATAGGCGCCGCGTCCCACGTACAGCCGGTCGGTGGTGTACCGCCAGCGCAGGACGAGGCCGGGCGTGGCGGGCAGGTCGGCGGAGAGGGCGTGCCAGACGCGGCCGGACCAGCCGGTGGCCGTGCCCGACGGGTGCCGCTGCGGCTCCCCGTCCCCGGCCGCGGTGGTGAACGGCACCGGCTGCCAGGTCGAGCCGCCGTCCGTGGTGGACTCCAGCACGAGGACGTCGGCGCGGGGCTCCGTGTCCCACCACAGCGCGCAGCGCAGCCGCGCCCGGCCCGAGGAGGTGTCCAGCGCGGGCAGGTCGAGGGTCGCCGCAGCCGGGCCGGCCATTCCGGAGAACCACGCCGTACGGCCCCGCGCGGGACGCACCGCAACCGCGCGGGCCAGCTGGTTCGCGGTGGCCACGCGGGGCGCCGACCCGGAACGCCACGTGCGCACCGGATGCACGGAGTTGCCCAGGACGACGAGGAAGGAGTCGGTGGTGGGGTCGAGCACCAGCGAGGTCCCGGTGAAGCCGGTGTGGCCCGCCGTGCGCGGGGTGGCCATCGCGCCCATGTACCAGTGCTGGTACAGCTCGAAGCCGAGTCCGTGCTCGTCGCCGGGAAAGGCGGTGTTGAAGTCGGTGAACATCAGCTCCACCGACTCCGGCGTCAGGATCCGCCGCCGGCCGTAGGAGCCGCCGTTGAGCAGGGTCCGTCCGAGGACCGCGAGGTCCCAGGCGTTGGAGAAGACGCCCGCGTGGCCGGCGACCCCGCCCAGGCTGTGGGCGTTCTCGTCGTGCACCTCGCCCCACACCAGCCCCCGTTCGAGGCCGGACCACGGCTGGCGCGCGTCCTCCGTGGCCGCGATCCGCGGCTTCCAGGAGGCGGGCGGGTTGTAGCGGGTGCGGCGCATGCCCAGCGGTCCGGTGATCTCGTCGCGCAGCAGGACGTCGAGCGTGCGGCCGGTGATCCGCTCCAGGACCAACTGGAGCGATATCAGGTTCAGGTCCGAGTACAGATAGGTGCTGCCGGGCGGATTGGCCGGCTTCTCGTCGTAGACGAGCTGGACCTTCTCCTCGTAAGTCGGAACCCTGTACAGCGGGATCCATGCCCGGAAACCCGAGGTGTGCGTCAGTAGTTGACGGATCGTCACCTCCTGCTTGCCGGCGCGTCCGAAGTCCGGCAGGTACGAGGCGACGGCCGCCTCCAGCTTCAGCGCGCCCCGTTCGATCTGCTGCACCGCCAGGATCGAGGTGAACAGCTTGGAGATCGAGGCCAGGTCGAAGACGGTGTCCTCGGCCATGGGTATCTGCCGGTCCGGCGGGAACTCCACGCCGGTGTCGGTCTCCTCGTCGTACGCCTGGTAGCGCACCGCCATGCCGATCGGGTGGTGCAGGGCGACGGTGCCGCCGCGCCCGGCGAGCAGCACGGCGCCCGCGTACCACGGGTGCAACGGGGAGGGTGCGAGGAACGCCTCGGCGTCGGAGACGAGTTGGCGCAGCGGCTCGGCGAGCAGCCCGGCCCGCCGGGCGGACCCGTGCCGCAGGGTCGGCCGGGCGCCGCTCGACGGGACGGCCGCCGCGGCCGGGTCGGCCGGGAGGGAGGCGAAGGCCAGTGCCCCGCCCAAGGCGACGGCTCCCGCCGCCAGTTGACGCCGGGTGAGGCCTCTCGCCCCTTCGTCCGCCATGGAGTTCCTCCCGTGTCGTGGCCCGGATCGGGCTGAAAGAATTTTTCGGGGGTCGCCTTGCGGAGTGAAACTTTCCTGTCAGGGGTGGGATGTGTCAATGGTGCGTGCGAGGTTCGCCGGCAACGGACGCTCCGGGGAGGGTGGCCGCGGGCCGAGGTGATCCGACCGCGGCGGCGCGCAGGGGTCGGTACGGCGGCGTGGTGCCCCTGGCGCGACGGAACGTCCGGCGGCGCGCTCGCCGCCGGACGTCCCGGCCAGCCGGAGCGGGAACAGCCGGTCTCCTCCGTGGTCCTCAACAGGTCGGGCCGTGCCCGCTGCGTGGGCGCAGCGGACGGAGACGGTCGTTGTCCGCCCGCTATCCGCGCGGCTCGCGCAGGTCCACGATGCGCCGGATCTTGCCCACCGACCGCTCCAGCGTCTCCGGATCGACGATCTCCACGCCGACCGAGACCCCGATGCCGTCCTTCACGGCCGCCCCGATGGACCGGGCGGCGGCCTCACGCGCGGCCGGGTCCGCGTCGGGCCGGGCCTCCGCGCGCACGGTGAGGCAGTCCAGGCGGCCCTCCCGGGTGAGCCGCAGCTGGAAGTGCGGGGCGACGCCCGGAGTGCGCAGCACGATCTCCTCGATCTGCGTGGGGAAGAGGTTCACGCCGCGCAGGATCACCATGTCGTCGCTGCGGCCGGTGATCTTCTCCATCCGCCGGAACACCCGGGCGGTGCCCGGCAGCAGACGGGTCAGGTCCCGGGTGCGGTACCGGACGATCGGCATCGCCTCCTTGGTGAGGGAGGTGAAGACCAGCTCACCCCGCTCGCCGTCGCGCAGCACCTCGCCGGTGACGGGGTCGACGACCTCCGGGAAGAAGTGGTCCTCCCAGATGTGCAGGCCGTCCTTGGTCTCCACGCACTCCTGCGCGACGCCCGGCCCGATCACCTCGGACAGCCCGTATATGTCGACCGCGTCGATCGCGAACCGCTCCTCGATCTCCTGCCGCATCCGCTCGGTCCAGGGCTCGGCGCCGAAGATGCCCACCCGCAGCGAGGTGCCGCGCGGATCGACGCCCTGCCGCTCGAACTCGTCGAGCAGCGTGAGCATGTAGGACGGGGTCACCATGATGATCGAGGGCTTCAGGTCCTGGATCAGCCGCACCTGCCGGGACGTCATCCCGCCGGAGGCGGGGATCACCGTGCAGCCGAGCCGCTCCGCACCGTAGTGGGCGCCCAGGCCGCCGGTGAACAGGCCGTAGCCGTACGCCACATGGGCCGTGTCGCCGGGCCGGCCGCCCGCCGCGCGGATCGACCGGGCCACCATGTCGGCCCACATGGACAGATCGCCCTCGGTGTAGCCGACCACCGTGGGCAGTCCCGTGGTGCCGCTGGAGGCGTGGAGGCGGCGGATCCGCTCGCGGGGCACGGCGAACATGCCGTACGGGTAGTTCTCCCGCAGGTCCGCCTTGGTGGTGAAGGGGAAGCGGGCCAGATCGGACAGTGAGCGGCAGTCGTCCGGGTGCACGCCCGCCTTGTCGAAGGACTCCCGGTAGAACGGCACGTTGTCGTAGGCGTGCCGCAGCGAGCTCCGCAACCGCTCGAGCTGGAGCGCCCGCAGGCCCTCGACGTCGAGCCGCTCCGCCGGGTCCAGCAGGTCCGCCGCCTCCGTCATCAGCACCCTCACCTCGCCAAACGCATCAAATCGGGCGACCGATCATTCGGTCGATGTTCCGGGATCAGTAATTCAGGCCACCACCGCCCAGGGCAAGAGGCCGTCCTTACTTTTTCCCGTGTCGCGGAGGCTCCCCGGCGGCGGCCGGGCTCGCGGCGCGGCGGGCAGCGGGCGCCCGGGCACCACCCGGGGCCGGCCCACCCGCGCCGGTTCGCCCGAACGCGTGGCGCGATGCCTCACGGGGCCTGCGCAGCGGCCCCCTCGCCCCGCGGCCCGAACGCCGTCATGAAGCGGTCCCGGAACGCGTCCATGCGCCACCGCGGAGCGTCCGGCGCGGGCTCGAGCCCGTCCGTCCAGTCCCAACCAACCACCCGGTCCAGCACCGCGGGATCCTTCGCGACGATCGACACCGGCACGTCCTTGCCCGCGTTCCCGCCGGTGACGGTCGGCACCGGCTGGTGGTCGCCGAGGAAGACCAGGACCGTGTCCTCGTCGCCGTACCGCTCGACCCACTCGGTGAGGCTGCGCAGCGAGTACTCGATGGCCCGCCGGTACTCGGTGCGCACCCTCTCCGGATCCCGCCAGACCTCCTTGGGGTCCGTGCCCTGCTTCTTGATCCCGTGGAACACCGAGCCGTCGCCGAGGTCGTCCCAGTCGATCATACGCGCGATGGGTGACCAGGGGTTGTGGCTGGAGGCGAGGATGATCTCCGCCATGATCGGCTCGCGGTCCTTCTTCCCGTGCTCCAGCCGCTCGAAGGCCTCCAGGCTGAACTGGTCGGGCACGGGCGTCCAGCTGAAGTACGGCCCGTGGTAGCCCAGGTGCTCGGAGTCGTAGATGTGGTCGAGGCCGAAGAACTTCCCCTCCGGCCAGGCCCGCCGCACCCCGGGCACGATGCCGACGGTGCGCCAGTCGCCGGCCCTGCGGAAGTACCTGGTCAGGGTCATGCGGTCGCTGGTGGTCAGGCTGCGGTAGCGCTGCTGGTTGCCGATCCACAGGCCGGACAGGAGGGTCGAGTGGGCGAGCCAGCTGCCGGCGCCCGTCACCGGTGACTTCAACCAGCCGCTGCGGGAGGCGAAACCGGCGTCCCGAAGCCTGCGCGTGCCGTCCTCGAGCGCCGCGCCGACCGGGCCCGCCATCGCCGGGTCGTCGATCGCGACCCGGCCGTAGCTCTCGATGAACGTGAACAGGACGTCCTTGCCGCGCAGCGCGGTGAGCAGCCGGTCCGGCGGTGTCTTCGCGAAGGCGTCGACCGCGGACTGCCGCTCGAAGACCCGCGCGTCGCGCAGCCCTGCGCGCACCTGGTCCACCCGGTTGCCCAGGATGTCCGCGTTGGCCCGGGTGGCCACGGGTGTGCCGGTGATCTGCACGCCGAGGGTCACGCAGGTGATCCACGCGACGCCCAGGACCAGCGTGGTCCGCACGGCGGCCGGGCGGTGGCGGACCATCAGGTCCGTCAGCCGCAGCGCGGCCAGCGTCATCAGCACGAGCAGGCCCAGGAACAGCACGACCGCACCGGCCACGGCGAGCACCTGTCCGCCCCGGCCGAACGACTCCCGGACGAAGTCCGCCGCGTCGTCGAGCAGGATCCAGTCGAGCACCAGGTCGAACGGCCGGGCCAGCACCTGGTAGAAGCCGATGTCCACCAGCTTCAGGACCGTGAGCAGCCCGAGGAACGCACCCGAGACCCCCGCCGTGATCCGCCGGAAGCGCGGCGGCAGCGCGAGCAGCAGCGCGGCGACCAGGATCCCCTCGGCGGGCAGCCGCAGGAACGCGGCCGCGTGCACACGTTCCGGCCGGTTCGGCAGCAGCAGCGCGAAGAGCACCAGCGCACCGGCCAGAACGGTCGTCCCGACGGTGACGCCGCGCGCCGCGCGGGGCCACCGGCGCAGCAGGCCGAACCGGCCACGGGGCCCCGGAACCGGTGTGCCGGCAGCGGTGTCGCCGGCGGCGGCCGGCGCGCCGTCCGGGTCCGCCCCGCCCGCGCCGGCGTCCTGTGGTTGACGGGAGCGAATGAAGAGCGGCACCCGGAGGGTCCTTCCGTGCGGTCCTGCGGCGGCATGGCGAACGGGGCCGCTGAGCGGGCCCGCCCCCACCAGTACGTCCGCGCGGCACCGTGGGTTCAACGCTCCCGGCACGTCCCGCGCCGCCCGTGCGAACGGGACTTCCCGCGCGGCCTGTCCGGGGCAGGGGCCGGTCGCTAGGCTGGCGCGGACGACGGAATCGGGAGGAGCACGGACGTGGCCGAAAGCACCACCCAGCAGCGCCCGCTCACGGGCTGGGACAAGCCGGACCTGGACCTCAGCAACGCGCAGTGGCAGTCCAGCAGCCGAGGGCTGGGCGATGTCCAGATCGCCTTCGTGGAGGGCTTCATCGCCATGCGCAACAGTGGCCGCCCGGAGAGCCCCTCCCTGATCTTCACGCCCGCCGAATGGGGCGCGTTCGTGTCGGGGGCGCGGGAGGGCGAGTTCGACCTGACCTGACCGGCAGGTCCGCGCCGGCCGGCCGCCGGACGTGTTCCGCGCGTTTTTCCGGACACGCGACCTGAAGCGCCGTTCCCGGGCCACGCCTGAGCCAGGCTGGCCCGGGGAGGGTGAAGGTCGTACTCCGGAGGCGAGGAACCATGAGCACTCAGCCGGTCGTCGCGGCGGTCGACGGTTCGGACGACAGCCTGCGCGCCCTGGAGTGGGCCCTCGACGCCGCCCGCCGGCGCCAGGCCCCGCTGCGGGTCGTGCACGTACGCCAGTACGTGCCCTGGGTGCAGCCCGAGGTCCTGGCGGCCGGGCCGCCCGACCCGGACGAGGACCCGGTCCTCGACCGGGTCCGCGCCCTTCTCACGGGACGGACCGCCCTCCCGGCCGTCGAGTACGCCGCCCTGGAGGGCGCGCCCGGCGCGCTGCTGCCCGAGGCCGGGTCCGCCGCGCAACTGCTGGTGCTCGGCTCCCGCGGCCGCGGCGGCTTCGCCAGCCTGCTGCTCGGCTCCAATTCGCTGGCCGCGGCCCGCGACGCCGAGTGCCCCGTGGTCGTGGTGCCCCGGCCCGGACGCGGCACCGACGGCGCGCCGCGGGCCGGGTCCGGCCGGCCCGTGGTGGTGGGACTGCACGCGGACAGCCCCGACGAGGCCACGCTAGCCTTCGCCTTCGCCGAGGCCGCCCTGCGCGGTGCCCGGCTGCGGATCGTCGCCGCCTATCCGTGGCCCCTGCAGACGTGGATGCTGCCCGGCGAACTGCCGCCGCCGGAGATCGACCAGGACGCCGTCGAGCACGAGACCCGCATCCTCGCCGACGGCTTCCTCGCCCCGCACCGCGAACGCCACCCCGACGTCACCGCCGACACCGACGTGCTGCCCGGGGACGCCGCCGGTCACCTGGTCGACGCCTCGCGGGACGCCGAGTTGGTCGTCGTCGGCCGCCACCGCCGCCGTCTCCTGGCCCCCGCCCGGATGATGGGTTCGGTCACCCAGGCCGTCCTGCTCCACGCGGCGAGCCCGATCGCCGTCGTCCCGCCGGCACCCGCCGAGGAGTGACCCGCCCGGCGCCGGCGCGGACCCGCGCGGAGCAGCGGCGGCCCGGTCGCCCGGCCCGCTTACGGGGTGCCCGCCGCAGCACGAGAGGGGTCCCGTCCGGGCCGCCCTCGGCGTGTGTACGGGCGACGCACGACAGCGGCCGCGCGCCTGCCACGGGCCGCGCCGCGTCCGCCACTTCCCGCCGGAGCACCCGCGCCGGAAGCGGTGCGAGCCGTCCCGCGCAACCGCCCCCGCGCGGCCCGCCACCACGAGCGGCACCGGACCCCGACCGGCCTCCGCGGTCGCCGCCCGACCGTCCGCTCACGGGCCCGGGCACGTACCATGGCGGCATGTCGTTCCTCCGCCGCCGCAGCGCCACCCCCGCCGGGCCCGACTTCGACGTACTGGCCATGGACCCGGGCGACTGGCCCGGAAACCTGGGTGCCGGACTGCTGCCCGCCCCCGACGGAAGCTGCCAGGGAGTCTTCCTGCGCTACGACCTCTTCGGCGGCCGCGGCCCCGCGATGGTCATCGGCAACCTGCCCGAGGGCTCACCGGCCCGGGACGTCCCCGAGGGCGAGGTGCCCTTCGAGGTCGGACAGCTGCTGCTGGCGCTGGAGAACGACGAGGAGGTGACCGTCGTCGGCACCGAGGACGTGCCGGTGATGCAGGGCGACAACCTGCTGATCGTGCGGCGGGTCAAGCTCTCCGAGGGCCGCATCTCCTGCGTGCAGTTCGACCGCAGCGACAACGTGCTGGTGACCATCGCCGCCTGGGACCGGCCCATCACCGACGACCTGTACGCCCTCCTCAAGCCGCTGCCCGCGGAACTCTTCCAGCAGGGCTGACCCCCCGTACGACACGGACGCTCCCGGCGCGCCGGAGGGCCGGGCCCCCGTGGGAACCCGGCCCTCCGCCCCGCTCCGGCGGTGCTACGACGACGTCACCGTCACGTCCGCCGCCCGCACGAAGCCGACCCGGTGGCCGAACTGGATCTCGTAGTACAGGTCCTTGCCGGTCACCACGCGGTGCGAGGCCTCGTCGAACGTCACCGCGTAGTAGTACTCGCCGGGCACCTTCCCGCCCGTGACGTACTTCTGGCCCTTCGGCAGGGTGTACGGCAGCGGCGACACCGCCTGCGCCGGCACCCCCTCCGGATAGGCCTCCTTCTCCGGGTAGGCCCGCCCGTACACCGGCACCGACTCCAGACCCTCGCGCGGGGTCACGACCAGGCCCTTGGACGGCACCGCCGCCGGCTGCCGCTCCGGGTTGCGGAACCATGCCTTCTGCCCCAGGTACCAGATGGCGGTCCAGTCGCCCCAGCGGTCGGCGACCGCGTACTGCTGGCCGGTGGACACACGCGAGGACAGGTCGTTCACCCCGGTGGTCGGTGCCCTGCCCAGACCGACGTCCTTGATCAGCGGCGCGTTCTCGTCATGGTCGGAGTACAGCCGCACCGCGCTCGACCCGTGCGTCGCGCAAGGCTCGCCCGCGCTCTCGCAGCCGGTGAAGACCGGCCGGTTGGCGGAGTAGTCGGGCCGGATCGTCACGACGCCGGAGTTCTTGCCCGCCGTGGCCTCGAAGGGACGGCCCAGCAGCTCGAAGTAGTGCGCCCAGTCCCAGTAGGGGCCGGGGTCGGTGTGCATCCCGGGGATGGTGCCCGAGGTCGGGCCCGGCACCGTGTCGTGGCCGAGGATGTGCTGCCGGTCCAGCGGAATGTCGTACTTCTTGGACAGGTACTTCACCAGCCGCGCCGAGGACCGGTACATCGCCTCCGTGTACCAGGCGTCGGGCTCCGCCAGGAACCCCTCGTGCTCCAGGCCGATCGACCCCGCGTTGACGTACCAGTTGCCCGCGTGCCAGGCCACGTCCTTCGCCTTCACGTGCTGGGCGATGTGACCGTCCGTGGAGCGCAGACTGTACTGCCACGACACATAGGTGGGGTCCTGCACCATGTCGAGCACGCCCTCCCAGGCGCCCTCCGTGTCGTGCACGACGATGTACCGGATCGGTTGCGAGGCCGGCCGGTTCCCCCGGTCGTGGTTGCCGTAGTCGCCGTCCCCGAACTCCTCGTAGGGCGCCGGGATCCACTCGCACGACACCGTCCTCGGGCACTCCGTCCCGGCGGCGGAGGCGGTGCGCAGCCCGGCGCGGTCCAACGCCGAGGTGTCGGGCGCGAGGTCCGGGCGGGCGGCCAGGGCGACCTCCTGCCCGGCGTCCGTGACACGCGCCTCGCCGGAACGGATCACCGCGTACACCTCGTCGGCGTACGCCGCGGCCGACGCGGAGTCGTCCGCGCCGGAGAACAGCGCCACCGCCGCGTACCAGTCCGCCGGGTCGTCGCTCGGCGGTTCGCCCAGCCGCCGCTGCGCCTCGGCCAGCAGCGCGGCGCCGCCCGCCACGTTCGCCGCCGGGTCCTCGCGCAGCAGCTCGGGGCTCAGACCGGTCAGCCGGGCCGCCTTCGGCAGGGTGGTGAGCCGGTCCGGCAGGCCGGTGGTGCGCGGCGCACGCTCCTCGGGGCGCAGCGCCGGGCGGGCGTCGTCCCCGCGGGGGTCCTCGGTGCCCTCCGCGTGGTGCTCCGACGCGGCGAGCGCGGCCTCGGCGTCCGTGAGGTGCATCGGACCGTAGCCGCCGGTGACACTCGGGGCACCGCCGTGCGCGTCCCAGCGGGACTGCAGATAGGAGACGCCCAGCAGCACACTGCGCGGCACGT
Organism: Streptomyces calvus; assembly: GCF_006782915.1. Classification (GTDB taxonomy): domain Bacteria; phylum Actinomycetota; class Actinomycetes; order Streptomycetales; family Streptomycetaceae; genus Streptomyces; species Streptomyces calvus. The sequence goes on along the minus strand of NZ_VCNP01000007.1, from coordinate 36,976 downwards.
CGTACTCGGCGGCCGCCGCGGAGAACGCCTGCTGGAGCCGGGCGGTGGACGGCCGGGCCTCGGACGGGGCCGCGCCGAGCAGCGGCAGGGTCAGCGCGGCCGCCGCCAGGGCGCACAGGGCACGCCGGGTGGCACGTCGGGACGGCCCGGCCGCACGGCCGGGCTCGGTGGCGGGTTCTCGCAATGCAGCCTCCTGGGACGGTCGGGCACGACGTGATGTACGGAGCCGAGCGGTGCGTCAGTGGTACCGGTCAGCAGATAATCCGTCAATCATGCCCAGGGAGGCGCGATATCCCTTGTCAATCGGGGTGTGCGGGGGTTTCGTGGCGACGGCCGCGGGGCCTGCGACGCGTCACAGGCGTACACCAATGGTCCCGTACGGAAGCGGCCGGAGGCCGTACGGAGCGTTCGGACGGGGACACATGCGGACGTCCGCGGTGCGCCTACGTCGGAGCGCACCGCGGACGTCCGCCGCCGTCAGCGAGTACCGACCGCCGCGCGCACGGCCCGGCGGGCCAGCTGGCAGTCGTCGTGCAGCCGCCGCAGCAGCAGCCGCTGTTCCTCGCCGGACGGCACCGCACCCGGGTGAGCCGTCCCGGGGGCCGCCGTCACCGTGTCCCGCATCGAACGCTGCACGGCGGTCTCGCAGGTACGGATCTCCCGGGTCAGCACCAGCATCAGGTTCACCAGGAAGGCGTCCCGCGAGGCGGGACCGCCCGACTGGGCGATCTGGCTGATGTGGCGCCGGGCCGCCGGCGCGTCCCCGAGGACCGACCACAGGGTCGCCAGGTCGTAGCCCGGCAGGTACCAGCCCGCGTGCTCCCAGTCCACCAGCACCGGACCGGCCGGGGAGATGAGGATGTTCGACAGCAGGGCGTCGCCGTGGCAGAACTGGCCCATGCCCTGCCGTCCGGCCGCGAGCGCGATGCCGTGCAGCAGCTTCTGCAGGTCGCCCAGGTCCCGGTCGGTGAGCAGGCCCAGCTCGTGGTACCGGGAGATGCGGGCCGCGTAGTCCAGCGGCGCGTCGAACGTCCCGGCCGGCGGGCGCCATGAGTTCAGCCGGCAGATCGCGCCGAGTGCCGCCCTGATGTCCGCCCGCGGGGGTGCCTCGACCGGGTGCCGCTGGAGCGCCGCCACCCGGCCGGGCAGCCGCTCGATCACCAGCGTGCAGTTGTCCGGATCCGCCGCGATCAGCCGGGGCGCCCGCACGGGGGGGCGGTGCCGGACGAACGAGCGGTAGGCCGCTATTTCATGGCGGATCCGCTCGCTCCACGCGGGGGAGTGGTCCAGTAAACACTTGGCGACCGCGGTGTTGCGTCCGGCGGTGCCGACCAGCAGGACGGAACGGCCGGTGCGGCGCAGCACCTGGACCGGCGTGAACTCCGGGCAGATGCGGTGCACCGAGGCGATCGCCGTGCGCAGCTGGGCGCCCTGGGGGCCGGACAGGTCCAGCCTCCCGCTGAGCGGCTGGGTGCCCGGTCCCGTGGTGCGCCGTGCGGTGCCCGCGCCGATCAGGGGGGCCGCCGGGCGTGCGGGGGCGAGGTAGGGGCCGCTGTCCGAGGGACGCGGACGCAGCGGCCGGGGCGGGGCGGACACGGAGGACGATGCTGCGTACATGGGTGATACAGATCCCTTCGTGTGCCTGCGACGTCTGCGCACCACACGGCCCGGCCGCCCGGGCGCACCCTGGGGAATGCCCCTGCGGCGACGGGGTCGTGGTGGCGCGTTCCTACTCGACACCCGATGGCCCCTGGCACACCATCTGGCGCACCCTGGCGAACCCTGGCGAATAGTCGCTCGGCAACCCGCACCGGGCTACTGTCAACTCAGCCGAGAACCTGGGGGCTTGACGTGAGCGGACAACCCAACACCCGGCTCGCGGACCTGTTCGGCCTGGCCGGCTGGTCCAAGGGCGAACTCGCGAGGCTGGTCAACCGGCAGGCGGCGGCCATGGGCCACGCCCAGCTGGCGACCGACACCTCCCGGGTGCGGCGGTGGATCGACATGGGAGAGATCCCGCGCGATCCCGTGCCGCGGGTGCTGGCGGCTCTGTTCACCGAGCGTCTCGGCCGTGTCGTGACCATCGAGGATCTCGGTCTGGTCCGGCACGGGCGTACGGGGAAACGGCCACGCGACGGGGGTGCGCAACACCCCGACGGAGTGCCGTGGGCGCCCGAGCGGACAGCCGAGGTCCTCACCGAATTCACGGGAATGGACCTCATGCTCAACCGACGCGGCTTGGTGGGCGCGGGCGCCGCGCTCACCGCGGGATCCGCACTCAGCAGCGCCATGCACGACTGGCTGCACACCGATCCGGCCCTCACCGCCGACGCTCCCCGACTCGACAACCCCCTGCACGCCGACCCCGCTGGGTTCGACCGCTACGAGGCCGCCCCCATCGGGTCGCAGGAGATCGAGGAACTGGAGCGCTCCGTGGAGGTGTTCCGCGCCTGGGACGCCGCCCGGGGCGGCGGCCTCCAGCGCAAGGCGGTGGTCGGCCAGCTCAACGAGGTGGGCGGCATCCTCGCCTACCGCCACCCACCCCATCTCCAGCGGCGCCTGTGGGGCGTCGCCGCCAACCTCGCCGTCCTCGCCGGCTGGATGTCCCACGACGTCGGCCTGGAGCCCACGGCGCAGAAGTACTTCGTGATCGCCGCCCACGCGGCCCGGGAGGGCGGCGACCGGCCGCGCGCCGGCGAGGCGCTGTCCCGGGCGGCCCGCCAGATGGTGCACCTGGGCCGGCCCGACGAGGCGCTGGACCTGATGAAGCTCGCCCAGTCCGGCTCGGGCGAGGAGGTCCTGCCGCGCACCCGCGCGATGTTCCACACCATCGAGGCCTGGGCGCAGGCGTCCATGGGAAAGGGCCAGGCGATGCGCCGCACCCTGGGCCGCGCGGAGGACCTGTTCGTCTCGGACAAGTCCGACGTGGAGACGCCGGACTGGATGCAGACCTTCAAGGACGAGGATCTGTACGGCATGACGGCCCTGGCCTACCGCACACTGGCCGAGTTCGAGCCCGGCGCCGCCGTGCACGCCCAGCACTACGCCGAGAAGGCGCTGTCGCTGCGCGTCGACGGGCGGGAGCGGTCGAAGATCTTCGACCATCTGTCCATGGCCTCCGCCTGCTTCATCGCGGACGACCCCGAACAGGCCGACCGGTACGCGCGCCTGGCGCTGATGTCGATGGGCTCCAACTCCTCCCGCCGCACCTGGGACCGGCTGCGCCAGATGTACCGGCTCACCGCGGAGTACGCCTCCTATCCGAAGATCCAGGAGCTCAGGGAGGAGATCCGGCTGGCGCTGCCGAAGCCGCGGGGCAAGGGCGGTTCCGGCGCCCAGGTGTGAGGGACCGCCCCGTCGAGGGGCCCGCTACCCGGCGATCCGGGCGACGAGCACACAGGCGTCGTCCTCGCGCTCGCCCTCGCCGAACTCCCGTACGACGGCCCGGACGCAGTCCTGCGCGGTACGGGCGCCGGCGAATCGGGGAGCCAGGGCGAGGAGCCGGTGCGCGGCGGTGTTCCCGGCGTGCCCGGGCACCAGTCCGTCGGTGTACAACAGCAGGAGATCACCGGCTTCGAGGGTCTCCTCGGCCTGTCCGTAGGAGGCGCCGGAGACGGCGCCGAGCAGGACGCCCCGGGGCGCGTCGAGCGCACGCCCCGTTCCGCCGCGGAACAACAGCGGAGCGGGGTGTCCGGCCTGCGCCCACACCAGTGAGCGGGTCTCGGGCCGGTAGCGCAGGCAGACGGCGCTGCCCAGGGCGGGCTGTGCGGTGGTGTCCAGTAACCGGTTGAGGCAGGCCAGCAGCGGGCCGGGATCGGCGCCGGTCATGGCGATGCCGCGCACGGCGCCGAGCATCATGGCCATGCCGGAGGCCGCGCCGATCCCGCGGCCGGTCAGGTCGCCGACGCTCAGCAGCGTCGTGCCGTCGGACAGGCCGAGGGCGTCGTACCAGTCGCCGCCGACCGGGGTCTGCGTCGACGGCGGCAGATGGGTGGCGGCGAGGTCGAGGGTGTGGGAGGCGTCGTGCGGGAGCCGCAGGGAGCCGTGCGCCGGTGGCAGCACGGCCTCCTGCAACTCGACCGCGAGCCGGTGCTCGGTCCGCGCGGCGGCGTGCCGTTCGCGGCGCAGCGAGTCACGGGTCTCGCTCACCGTCCGTCGGCAGCGGCGCAGTTCGCTGACGTCGCGCAGCACCGCCCACATCGAGGCGGTGCTGCCGTCGGCACCGAGCACCGGTTCGCCCACCATGTGCACCGTTCGTACGCCGTCGCCGGGGCGTACGACACGGAACTCGCCGTCGATGGGCCGGGCGTCGACGAGACAGCCCGTGACCATCGACGTGAGCCTCGGCCGGTCCTCGTCGAGCACCAGCGAGGGCAGTTCGTCCAGGGTGAGCGGGGGAGCGGCCGGGTCGCGGCCCAGGATGCGGTACAGCTCCCCGGACCAGGTCACCTCGTCCGTGAGCAGGTTCCACTCCGCGCTGCCGACCCGGCTCAGCAGTGAGCCGCGGCGCGGCCCGGGCTGCGTCACCGGGTCCCCGGCGGACGGCCCGGACGCGGTCTGCGGGTCGTCCCGCAGCTGCGCCAAGTGCCGGTCGACGTCGTCCAGTTGGTGCAGCGTGAGGTCGTACAGGGCGCGCCGCCAGCGTTCCCGCGGGTCGGTTCCGTCGGCCGGCGTGTCCCGTCGTACGGCGTCCACCTCGCCCTTGAGCCGTCGGGCCTGCGTGATGAGCGCGTCGACCGGGCCGCTTCCCTGCGGCTGGGCGGCTGGGCGGTCCGCGGAGAGGTGGGACGGCATGACGCACTCCGATGCGGGGGAGGAACGGCCTTCAGGCGGACGGAGGGACCGTAACGACTGTCGCACAGCCCGCGACGGCCTGTAAGGGATTCGGCAACACACGATAAGGCGGTGCCTACGGCATATGCCACCGTCTTCGCCCGGTTACTCCCGGATATACGTCAGAGGTGCGACCGGCGTATCAACTCCCATGGTACGCAAGTGATATGACGCTCCGTCGGCCGGGCCGCCGTCACTCATACGCGCGTTCGACACGGGGTCGTCCATTCGTCGAGTACCGGCGGGTAGCCCCGGCCCGGTGAAGCCTCAGTAGCGGAGCACGCCGGCCATGCCGTCCGCGTCGCCGAGCATGCCGTCCGGGACGAAGCGGACCTCGGCTCCGGTCTCCAGGCACTGCTCCACGATCTCGTCCACGATGTCCTCGCGGGTGTCCAGCTCCCCGTCCCCGGTGACGATCAGATGGTCGCCGGCGTCACGGACCGTGATCCGGTAGTTCTCCTCGACGGCCAGCAGCCGGACGCGGCCCTCCCGGGCGCTCTGCCACAGCTCGTCCACCCCGGCGGCGAACTCCTTGCGGCCCCGGGCCGATTCCAGGGACCGGGCCACGTCCTCGGTGCGCTTGCGGGCCTCGCTCTCGAGCACCGGCCGCACGGCCTGCCACACCGCCTCCGGCGTGCCGTGCGCGAGCCCGCCGTGCTGGACGTGCACCGCGTCCTTGGCCGCGCTGCCGGCCTCGCACAGCAGGGACAGGGCGGCGGGCTCACCGGTGACGTACAGGGGCCGCGGGTGGTCGCGCAGCAGCCGGCCCAGCGCGGTGTCGGCGTCGCGCAGGAACCGGCGGGTGCCCTCGTCGCGGAACGAACTCGGCTGGTCGCCGATCCGCTCCTGCCGCTCGGGGTCGAAGTTCGGCGCCTCCCGGTTCAGCGGGAAGCCGCCGGAGCGTTCCTCGACGACCCGGTCCACGCCGCCGTTCCACAGGGTGACCCGGTCCGCGGAGACGGACAGGACCCAGAACGGCCGCTCCGCCGTGTGCGCGGAGACCAGGTTGCGGGTCAGGAAGGTGTCGGAGACGACGATGCGCTCGGGCACGGTGCGGGCCAGCGACCACACCTGGTGCTCGCCCGGGGCGGCGAAGATGGCCAGGCCGTCCTCGGAGTGCGCCAGGTCCACCTCCGCCAGGGCCTGGTCGAGCTGGCGGGCCACGTCGACGCGCCGGTCCCGGGTGACCGCCGGGTCGGACTCCAGCTTCTTCTTGGCCTCGGCGACCGCGTTGCGCAGGCGGACCGCGTCCTGGGCGTTGAGGGGATCGCGCCGGTGCGTCGGAGTCAGCACGGACACCGCCGGATAGGGGCGCGGGCGGCGAAGCTCGGCAAGGGTCGCGGGACTCAGATCGTGCTCCATGACAGCACCATAGGGCGGATCGCCCGGCAGGGCATTCGGTACGAAATCGCCCAGGTGCGAGTGGGGCCGTGGCGCTGGTGGGTGCAGCCTGGTGGGGGAGGTGACCGTCGATGGCGCACCTGGTCGTGGAAGGGTCCGCCGCCGCGCGGACCGTGGTCGTCCGGCTGTCCTGGTGGGAGGCTCTCGTGGCCCGGCGCCGCGCGGTGCGCGTGCCGTTGGCCGAGGTGCGGGCCATCGGTGTGGAGCCCGACTGGTGGCGCGCGATGCGGGGGACGCCGGTCGTCGGGCGCTGCCGTGCCGGACGGTTCTGCGTGGGCGAGCGGGAGCACCCGTGGGGCCGGGACTTCGTGGCCGTACGGGCGGGCGTGCCCGTGGTGGTCGTGGACCTGCGGCATCCGGTGCCGTTCGTCCGGCTGGCCGTGTCCGTGCCGGACGCCGGGGCGGCGGCGCGGGCACTGCGGCGGCACCTGGGCGCGGACGGAGCCGCCGAGGACGCGGCCTGACCGGTCAGAGGCGGTCCTGGTCCTCCGCGCCGCAGGAACTGCCGCTGCGCGGCAGGGAGCCGTACAGCAGGAAGTCGTCGATCCTGCGGTGCACGCACTCGGACGACCCGTAGCCGGTGTGCCCCTCGCCCCGGTTGTCCAGCACCACGGCCGAGGAGCCCAGCCGCTCGGCCGTCTCGATCGTCCAGCGGTACGGCGTGGCGGGGTCGCCGCGGGTGCCGACCAGCAGCATCTTCGGCGTGTCGAGGTCCTTGACCCGCTTCCGGATGTAGTCGGTCCCCTTGGGGCGGCCGTAGCACAGCACCACCTGGGCGAGCCGGTACCGGCCGAAGACCGGTGAGGCCTCCGCGTAGGCCGTGCGCAGCCGGGCCAGGTCACGGGTGAGCCGCCCGGCGGCGGGACGGTCGGGATCGTCCGCGCAGTTCACCGCCATCAACGCCGCCGGGAGGTTGTCGAGGGGCACGTCCTCCTCGTCCACGAGGGGGTCGTCGGCCCGCTGCGGGACGGGCAGCATCCCGCCTCCGGCGAGGGCCTCCACCCCGCTGGTGTCCCCGTCCTCCATCAGCTGGGCGAGCGCCCGTTGCAGCAGTGGCCACATCTCCTGGGTGTACAGGCCCTGCCCGATGGCGCCGGCCAGGTCCTGGCCGGTGAACTCGTAGCCGAAGTCGGTCGGGACGGGATTCTCGTCGAGCGACTCGACCAGGTCGACGACCTGCACACGGGCGTCCCTGGGGTCCTGCCCGAACGGACAGGACAGCTCCTCGGTGCACCACGTGAGGAAGTTCTCCAGCGCCCGCTGCTGTCCCCGGGCACTGGCCAGCCCCTGCTCGGCCAGCGGCTCGGTCAGCGTGTCCACGCCGTCCAGCGCCATGCGGCCCACCCTGTCGGGGAACCGGGCGGCGTACACCGCGCCGAGCCGGGTGCCGTAGGAGAAACCCAGGTAGTTGAGCTTCTTGTCGCCGAGCACCTGGCGCATCACGTCGAGGTCCTGCGCCACGTTCACGGTGCCGATGTGGTCGAGGACCGGACCGGAGTGCTCGGCGCACTCCACGGCCACCTCGCGCAGCTGCCGCAGCGTCTCGCGCGGATCGGACATCTCCTCGCCGTCGGTCGCCTCCAGCGCCTGGCCGGTGGCGTCGGCGCCGCAGCTCACCGGTGAGGAGCGGCCGACGCCACGGGGGTCGAAGGAGACCACGTCGTAGTCGTCGGTCAGGCCCAGGAAGTCCTTGCGGCCGTGGGCGAGTCCCAGCACTCCGGAACCGCCCGGACCGCCGAAGTTCAGCAGCACCGAGCCGCGCGGCTCGTCGGACGCCCGGTAGCGGGCGAGGGCCAGTTCGAGGGTGCCCTTCTCGGGGTGCGCGTAGTCGAGGGGCACGGTGATGCTGCCGCACTGGAGGTCCTTGGGCAGGTCCATGGCCTCGCAGGCCGACCAGGTGATCTCCTGGTCGTAGAACCGGTCGAGGTCCGCGTTCGAGCGGCCGGTGGCCGTCAGGCCCGCTCCCAGCAGGACCAGTCCGACGGCCCCGGCGGCCGCGCAGCCGGGGAACGCGGACCGCACCGCAGGGCGCCGGGCCGGGGGTCGCGTGGACAGCTTGGCCAGCATCGATGCCTCCAGGGGCGCCCCGCAGCGGACCGGGAAACGGCGCCCTCGCCCACCATAAGCGGGCCCCGCGGCCCCCGCCTGTCGGCCCGGCGGCCCCCGGGGAGCGTCCCCGTCCGGGTGTTCGGGCGCCGCGGGTTCGAGGGCCTTTTGCCCGGGGTTCGAGCGACACGCCCCCCGATGGGGTGAAGCCGCTGCGGCATTCGGACGAGCCATAACCCGGATGCCGCGCCCGCGTTCTCCCCGGTGCGGGCGAGCGCCCGCGACCATGGCCGGGAAGGCAGGGAACCCATGAGACAGGTCACGCGAAACGGTGTGATCGCCGTCGCCGTCGTGTCGGGCGCGATGGCCGTGGCGGCACCGGCGTACGCCGATGCCGGGGCGGAGGGCCGCACGGCCGGCTCGCCCGGGGTGGGCTCCGGGAACACCCTGCAGGTGCCGGTGCACCTGCCGGTGAACGTCTGCGGGAACACCGTGAACGTGGTCGGACTCCTCAACCCCGCGGTGGGCAACGCCTGCGTCACCGAGGACGGGGACCGGGCCACGCAGGGCGGAAGCCGTGAGTCCGCAGCCGGTGCGACGGCCACGGGCGGCGCGTACGGCTCACCGGGCGTGGTGTCGGGCAACGAGGTGCAGCTTCCGGTGGACCTGCCGGTGAACGTCAGTGGGAACAGCGTGAACGTGGTCGGTGCCGGGAACGCGGCCGTGGACAACGAGTCCGTCCACTCCGGGCAGCGGCCCGACCGCCCGGCCGACCCCGGGCCCCGGCCGTCCGAGCCGCCCCGCGACCGTCCCGCCCCGGCGCCGCACGGAACGCCGCCGCGGACCGCCGCCCTCGCCGACACGGGCGCCGACCGGACGGTCCCGGTCCTGGCGACCGGAGCCGCGCTCTTCCTCGGCGGCGTCGCCCTCTACCGCCGGGCCCGCCCGCGGACGGACGGCTGAACGGCTCCGCGGGAACGATCAGCACCGCCGGGCCCGCCCTCCATCGTCCGGCGGGGCTCCGCGGGTCCCGGGCCGTCCCGGTCCCGGACCCGCGGCACGGGCCGCCCGGTTCAGGCCTGGCCGCGGTGGAACCGCCGGTGCAACCGCCTGACCTCCTCGGCCAGCCCGGGCACCGGCCCGTCCACCGCCACACCCGGGGCCACCTGTGCGACGGGCAGCGTGCGCACCGGCGGGGCGGGCACGCCCAGCTCGGCGAGCCAGGACGCCAACTGCTCGGAGGAGGCGACGTACACGATGCGTCCGAGGCCCACCCAGGCGTGGGCGGCGGCGCACATCGGGCAGTGCTCGCCCGAGGTGTACACCGTGGCGGCGGCCCGCTCGGCGGGGCTCATGCGGGCCGCCGCCCAGCGCGCCAGCTCGAACTCCGGGTGCCGGGTGCGGTCCCCGGAGGCCACCCGGTTGCGGTCCTCGGCGAGCACCGTCCCGTCACCGGACACCAGGACCGAACCGAACGGCTCGTCGCCGGACTCCAGCGCCTCGGCCGCCAGCTCCACGCAGCGGCGCAGACGGGGCAGCTCCTCATCCTTCACGGCCATGGCCCGGCCTCCTCACGACGGCTTGATCGACGGCCACCTTAATCCCGTTGTGCCCGGCTACGCCCGGTGATGGACTTCGGCACCATGGATCACGCCGCCGTACTCGCCCTCTTCGACCACCACCTGCGCGAGAAGGCGCGGCCCGACGGCCCCGGCGCGCGGGTCGAACGCGTGGGCGCCGTGGTGCGCCAGAGCGCCCCCGAGCACGGCTGGAACGGCGTTCTGTGGTCCGCGCTCGGAACACCGGGCACGGACCCCGACGCGGTGATCGCCGAGCAGATCGCCCACTTCACCCGGCTCGGCCGCGAATTCGAATGGAAGCTGTACGGCCATGACCGGCCCGCGGATCTCGGACGGCGGCTCCTGGCGGCCGGCTTCGTGCCCGAACCGGACGAGACGCTCATGATCGCCGACACGGCTCGGACGGCCCTCGACACCGAGCAGCCCGCCGGGATCCGCGTCGTGCCCGTCACCGACCGGGCGGGTGTCGACCTGGTGGCGGACGTGCACGAGCGGGTCTTCGGCACCGACGCCTCCCGGCTCCGCCGTCAGCTGCTGGACCGGCTCGTCGACGACCCCGGCACCGTCGTCGCCGTGGTGGCGCTGGCCGGTGACGAGCCGGTGAGTTCCGCCCGCATGGAACTGGTGCCGGGCACCGGGTTCGCCGGGCTGTGGGGCGGCGGCACCGTGCCGGGTTGGCGCCGCCGTGGCATCTACCGTGCGCTGGTCGCCCACCGCGCCCGGGTCGCCGTCGACCGCGGCTACCGCTACCTCCGGGTCGACGCCTCCGGCCAGAGCCGCCCCGTTCTCGAACGCCTCGGCTTCGCCGCCCTCACCACGACCACGCCGTACGTGTACCGGCCGGTGCGGTAGCACTCCACTCCCGTCCGCCCCTCGTCCACGGGGCCGCCTCTCCGAGCACCGACCCCTTGGCGCTTTCCGGCCCCGAGGGGCCATGAAGCGCGGGCACACCCCGTGGATTGCTAGCCGCTATCCCTGGAGTTATAGTCTCTAACTATTGCGAGGGTCGATAAGCGGCCCGTCGCGTCCGCTGCCCAGGAGACCGTCATGCCTGCTGACGTCCACGACTCCCGCCCCCTGCACGCCGTCCTCGGGTCCGGTCCCGCCGGCACCACCCTGGCCCGCGAACTCGTCCGCCGCGGCCACCCCGTCCGGCTCGTCGACCGCACGGGCAGTGGCCCCGCGATCGACGGCGTCCGCCGGCACGCCGCCGACGTCGCCACCGAAGAGGGGGCACGGGCGGCGGTCGAGGGGGCCGCCGTGGTGTACCACTGCGTCAACGTCGGCTATCACCTCCAGGTCGAGGTGATGCCCCGGATCCAGCAGGCCGTGCTCGCCGCCGTCGAGGCGTCCGGGGCCCGGCTCGTCGTACTCGACACGCTCTACCCGTACGGCGAGACCCAGGGAGCGGTGATGACCGAGGAGACCCCCTGGCGGGCGACCACCCGCAAGGGCCGGATGCGCGCGGCCCTGGACGAGCGCTACCTCGCCGCGCACCGGGAGGGCCGCGCCCGTGTGGTCCTCGGCCGCTCCGCCGACTTCGTCGGCCCCGGCGTGCTCAACTCCACGCTCGGCGCGGCCGTGTTCCCGGGCGCGCTGACCGGGGGTGAGGTGCTGGCGCTGGGCGACATCGACCTGCCGCACAGCTGCACCGGCATCGAGGACGTCGCCGTCGGCCTGGCCACGCTCGGCGAGCGGCCCGAGGGCGACGGCCGGGTCTGGCACCTGCCCACCGCGCCCGCGGTCACCACCCGCGACATCCACACCATGATCGAGAAGCGGACCGGCCGGCCGCTGAACGTCGTCGTCCTCGCCGAACCGCGCCCCTTCGGGCCGTTCGACGAGCAGTTCATCGCCGAGTACGCCGAGATGTTCTACCAGCACACCGAGCCCCAGATCATGGACTCCTCGGCCGTGGAGCGGGCCTTCGGCCTCCGGCCGACGCCGCTGGAGGACACCCTGGACGCCACGGTGACCTGGTACGAGCAGTGGTTGTCCCGTCCCTGAGGCGGCAGGCGCCGACCGGCTCGCGAGGTATCCCGCGCGCGGGCGCCGGCCCGCACGCCCGGCGCCCGCGGTGCGCCGCGAGTCCGCACCCGTCGGTCGGGCGGACCGGCCCCCGACCCGCTGCCGGGACCCTCCCCCGACGTGAAAGGGCCGGCCCGCGGTGTGCGCGGACCGGCGCTCGGCTCCTTTCGCGACCTTGCTACGGCCGGGCGGTGCTCTTGGCGGCCGTGGCCGCGCAGACCGCGCCGAGGAGCACGGCGAGGGCGCCGATGACGATGTTGTTCCAGATCACGCCGGCGTCGGGTCCGTCACCGACGATCCACGGCGAAATGATCATCCACGCGCCCAGTGCGCACATGGCCCAGCTGAGGCCGTACATGCGTGCCGGGGCCGCGGTGAACCCCAGGGCGAGCAGACCGATCGCGATGCCCACGATCAGGTTGTGGGTCACGAGCGCGGGCTGGCTCGTCGTGTAGTGGAGTATCCACGGGGACACCGCACAGTAGAGGCCGAGCAGGAACACCGGTCCGTCCACGAGGGCCACATCGCGACCGCCGAGCATGCGGTCGTAGCGTGCCCGCATCTCGTGAGCATCGGGGTGGCTCGTGATGTCACCGCGCGGGTGCGAGACGTTGGCCATGGGTCGTCTCCTTTGACTAGCAGGCCTGACCGCGGCTGGTGCGATATGCGGGTAAACGCCGCGTACGTATCATTCTGCGCTTATTTGCCCTTTATGTGTAGGGGTTGTGGGGGAGTTCGGCGCGGACGCGGGGATGCTCTCCGCGGTCCTGGCGATGTTGCGGGCCATGCCGCCGAACACCACGGCGTGGAACGGCGCGACGGCCCACCAGTACAGGTGGCCGAGCAGCCCGTGCGGATGGAACAGCGCCCGCTGGCGGTACCGGGTGCGGCCGGCGTCGTCCGTCTCGGCGTACATCTCCAGCCAGGCCAGACCCGGCAGCCGCATCTCGGCCCGCAGCCGGAGCAGACGGCCCGGCTCGATCTCCTCCACCCGCCAGAAGTCCAGCGAGTCGCCGACCCGCAGCCGGGACGCGTCCCGCCGCCCCCGGCGCAGCCCCACCCCGCCGACCAGCCGGTCGAGCAGGCCGCGCACCGTCCAGGCGAGCGGGAAGGAGTACCAGCCGTTCTCGCCGCCGATGCCCTCGACCACCCGCCACAGGGAGGCGCGCGGGGCGTCCACGGTCCGCTCCCGCACGTCCGTGTAGAGGCTGCCGCCCGCCCAGTCGGGGTCGGTGGGCAGTGGATCACTGGGTGCCCCGGGCACCGAGGCCGACGACCACCGGGTCGCCACATCGGCCTCGCGTACGCGCTTCAGAGCCAGCCGCACCGCCTCGTCGAAGCCGATCGGATGCCCGGGCGGATCGGGCACGTACCGTGCGATGTCGTGCTCCCGGCACACCACCTCGTGCCGCAGGGACTCGGTGAGCGGCCGGGCGATGCCCGCCGGCACCGGGGTGACCAGGCCCACCCAGTGACTGGACAGCCCCGGCGTGAGCACCGGCACCGGCACGATCACCCGGCGCGGAAGTCCGGCGACGGCCGCGTACCGCACCATCATGTCCCGGTAGGTGAGCACCTCCGGGCCGCCGATGTCGAAGGTCCGACTGACGTCCTCGGGCAAGCCCGCCGCGCCCACCAGGGCGCGCAGCACATCACGCACCGCGACCGGCTGGATCCGGGTGTGCACCCACCTCGGAGTGACCATCACCGGCAGCCGCTCGGTGAGATGGCGCAGCATCTCGAAGGAGGCCGAACCCGAACCGATCACCACGGCCGCGCGCAGCACGGCGGTCGGAACGCCCGACTCCAGCAGGATCCGGCCCACCTCGGCCCGCGAACGCAAGTGCGGGGACAGCTCCCGCTCCGGGACGCCCGCCGGGGTCAGGCCGCCGAGGTACACGATGCGCCGCACACCCGCCGCGCGCGCCCGCTCGCCGAAGGTACGCGCCGCCTTGCGGTCCGTCTCCTCGAAGTCGCGGCCCGTGCCCAGCGCGTGCACCAGGTAGTACGCCACATCCGCCCCGCGCAGCGCCGCGGCCAGTGACACCGGGTCGGTGACGTCGCCGCGGACCACCTCCGCGCGCTCCGCCCAGGGGTGGTCGCGCAGCCGGTCCGGCGACCGGGCCAGGCAGCGCACCCGGTACCCGGCGTCGAGCAGGTCGGGCACGAGCCGCCCGCCGACGTAACCCGTCGCACCGGTCACCAGGCACAGCGGTGCCCGGCCGGTGCCGTCCTCCGGTACCGTCACCGCGGCCTCCTCATGTCGCCTGCGCCGCCGTACTCCTGCTCACCCCCGGTTCCCCTCTTTGTCTCCTTTCTCCCTCATTCCTCCCCCTTTCCCCCTTTCCTCCTTTCCTCCTTCCTCCCCTTCCCGTCGTCCTCTCCTCCCGCTCGTCCCCCGAGGCGTCCCGCGGACGACGGCTGCGCGCATGTCCCCGCCCGGCCGGGGCAGGCGAACCGTACGCAGGACGACGGCCGGGAGGCCGAGCGACGACCGGAGGTGTGCACCCCGATGACTGCCGTGACCGGAGCGAAGGTGCTGAAGCGGTTCCCCGCGGGATCCCCGCGCGGATCGTGGCCGGCGGAGGAGTACGCGGCCCGGCGCCGTGCCGAGGGCGAGCCCGCGACGGTCGTCATGGATCTGGAGTCGGACGCCTTCCTGGTGGTCGTCACGCACCGGGACGCCGACTGACCGCACCGTCCAGCGACCGGGCCCGCCGCACGAACGCCTCGTGCAGGGCCCGGGCGGCCAGCGGCACCGACGCGGCCCTGCGCCGCCGCAGCACGAGCAGCACCCCGGCCGGGTCGCCCGCGAGCGGCCGCCACACGAACGCGCCCCGCCGCTCCAGCGGATCCCCCACGACACTGAAGTCCGGCAGCACCGTCGCCCCCAGCCCTTCGGCGACCATCAGCTTGCCCATCTCCGCACCGTCGGTGGAGCAGACGAACGCCGGTGCGCGTCCCGCCAGCAGCCGGTGCACATAACGGTGCATCACATAGCCGGACCGCATGACGATCAACGGCTCGGTCAGCAGGTCGTCCACCGACACCTGCGCGCCGGCCGCGAGCGGACTGTCCGGGTGCAGGCACACCACCGGCCGGCCGCGCAGCAGTTCCGTCGACTCGAACTCGGCCGGCATGTCGTCACCCTCCAGGTGGTTCACCAGCCCCAGATCGAAACCGCCCTCCAGCAGGGCCCGTTGGATGTCGCTCTGCTGCGCGCCGACCACCTCGACCTGGGTGAGCGGATGCGCGGCGCGGAACTCCCGCACCACGGGCACCAGCAACGGCACGGTCGCCGCGTTGACCGTGCCGACGCGCACCATGCGGCGGACACGGTGCTGTTCGCCCGCGGCCGCGCGCAGCCGGTCCACCGCGTCCAGGACGTCGACGATGCGCGGCAGCAGCTCCCGGCCCGCCGCGCTCATCGTCGCCCCCGAGCGCTTGCGCTCCAGCAGGTCGACACCGAGTTCCCGCTCCAGGTTCCGCACCGTCTCGCTCAACGCCGGCTGCGACAGGCGCAGTTCCTCCGCCGCGCGGCGCAGCGAGCCCAGCCGGGTCACGGCCGCGATGTATTCCAGTTGTTCGGTCCGCACGGCAACAGAATGCGGACGCCCTCCACCGGCGTTCAAGGGTTTTCCTGTCACGCCTTCGTTAAATTCAATGGTCCGCGATACGAGACCGGTCGGGTTTTCCTTGACGGTGCAGGGCCGCGGCTGTCACGATCGTCGGCATGACGATGCGACTGGAACTCACGCGGCGACGCCACGTCGACCTCGCGCGCGTTTCCAGCTCCTGCTGTCGCACCGCGGCCTGATCCCCCCAGATCCGCCGCCGTACGCTTTCCCCGCCGCGCCCGGTCCGAGACCGGTTCCGCGTCGTTCCCTCCCGGCACCGCCCATTTCGCGCTCCCGCGCGCCTTTCGAATGCGGCGTGCCCGAAATCCCTCTGAATTCCGCACGAGGAGTTCCGCATGTCCGCAGAGCCTGTGAAATTCGCCTATTGGGTCCCCAACGTCAGTGGCGGACTGGTCACCAGCACCATCGAACAACGCACCGACTGGGGATACGAGTACAACCGGAAACTGGCCGTCCTGGCGGAGGACAACGGCTTCGAGTACGCCCTCACCCAGGTCCGCTACATGGCCAGCTACGGTGCCGAGTACCAGCACGAGTCGACCGGCTTCAGCCTCGCCCTGCTGCTCGCCACCCAGCGCCTAAAGGTCATCGCCGCCGTGCACCCGGGGCTGTGGCATCCGGGCGTCCTCGCCAAACTCGGCGCCACCGCCGACCACCTGTCCAACGGACGCTTCGCGGTCAACGTGGTCAGCGGCTGGTTCAGGGACGAGTTCACGGCGCTGGGCGAGCCCTGGCTCGAACACGACGAACGGTACCGCCGCTCCGAGGAGTTCATCCGCGCCCTGCGCCTGCTCTGGACCGAGGACCACGCCGAACTCGCCGGAGACTTCTACCGGCTGCGCGACTTCACCCTCAAGCCCAAGCCGCTCGGCACGCCCGGCCGTCCGCACCCCGAGATCTTCCAGGGCGGCAACTCCACCGCCGCCCGCGCCATGGCCGGCCGCGTCTCCGACTGGTACTTCTCCAACGGCCGCGACCTCGACGGCGTCGCCGAACAGCTCGCCGACATCCGCGCGTCCGCCTCCCGCGCCGGAAGGCGGCCCCCGGGATTCGGCCTGAACGCCTTCCTCATCGCCCGCGACACCGAGGCCGAGGCCCGCGAAACCCTCCGGGAGATCGTCGCCCACGCCGACACCGAGGCCGTGGAGGGCTTCGGCGCCGCCGTCGCCCAGGCCGGCCGGTCCACAGCCGACGGCAAGGGCATGTGGCAAGACTCCACGTTCGAGGACCTGGTCCAGTACAACGACGGCTTCCGCACCGGCCTGATCGGCACCCCCGAGCAGATCGCCGAACGGATCGTCGCCCACAAGCGGCTCGGCGTCGACCTCTTCCTCCTCGGCTTCCTCCACTACCACGAGGAGATCGAGTACTTCGGCCGCCGCGTCCTGCCCCTGGTGCGGGAACTGGAGGCCGCCGACAGCACGGACCTCGCCTCCGTCCCCGCGCACGCCTGACACCCCCGCACCCCGTACGCACACGAGAGAGGGCCACACCCATGAGCACCACCACCCCCACCGACTGGAACCTCCGCCCCGCCCCGCGCACCGCCGAGGAGTGGATCGCCCGCGCGGGCGCGGTCGCGGCCGTACTCGCCACCGACGCCGCGGCCCGGGACCGCGCCGGCGCCGCCCCGCACGCCGAGGTGCGGCTGCTGAAGGACTCCGGTCTCGTCACCCTGCTCGGCCCCGCCGAGCACGGAGGCGGCGGCCAGAACTGGATCACCGCCTACCACGTGGTCCGGGAGATCGCGAAGGCCGACGGCTCCATCGGGCAGCTCCTCGGCTACCACTACCTGTGGAACTGGGCAGCGCGCCTGGTCGGCACACGCGAACAGTGGGAGCACGTCGAGGCCGAGGCCGCCCGCAACCGCTGGTTCTTCGGCGGCGCCGTCAACCCGCGGGACAAGGACGTCGTCGTCACCGAGGACGGCGACGACCTGGTCTTCACCGGCCGCAAGACCTTCTCCACCGGCAGCAGGGTCTCCGACGTCACCGTCCTCGAAGGCGTCCTGGACGGCACGGACCGGCACGTCTTCGCGATCGTGCCGTCCGACAGCGAGGGGCTGACCTTCCACGACGACTGGGACAACATCGGCCAGCGGCTCACCGAGAGCGGCAGCGTCACCCTCGACGGCGTCCGCACCCCCTGGTCCTCCGCGGCCGGATACGTCGACCGGGAGTTCCGGCCCCGCGTCTACAACACCCTCAACGTCCCCACCATCCAGCTGGTCTTCGTCAACTTCTACCTCGGCATCGCGGCCGGCGCGCTGGAGACGGCGGCCGCCTACACCCGCACCCGGACCCGGCCCTGGCTGCACGGCGGCCACGACCGCGCGGTCGACGAGCCCTACGTCGTCGACACCTACGGCGACCTCACGGCGAAGCTGTGGGCGGTCGAGGCGCTCGCCGACGCCGTGGCCGTCGAGGGGCAGCACCTGCACGACGACCCCGACGCGGTCACCGAGCAGACGCGCGGCGACTTCGAGGTGCGGGTGGCCGCGGTGAAGGCCCGGGCCACGGACGTCGCCCTGGAGGTCACGAGCCGCATCTTCGAGGTGACCGGTGCCCGCTCGACCACCACCGCCGAGGGCCTGGACCGGTTCTGGCGCAACATCCGCACCCACACCCTGCACGACCCGGTCGCCTACAAGCGCCGCGAGGTCGGCCGCTGGGTCCTCGAGGGCGAACTGCCCGAGCCCACCTGGTACTCCTGACCGCCCCGCCGCCCCGCCCTGCCGGCACCCCGCACCCCGTCCCCACCGCACCTGCACCCCGCCCGCACCGCCTTCCGAGGAGGGCCCATGGCCACCGTCCTGTCCGTCTCCGGCAGCCCGTCCGCCACATCCCGCACCAACCGGCTGCTGCGCCACCTCGACCAGCGGCTGACCGCCCACGGCCACGAGGTGATCCCGCTCGACGTCCGCGCCCTCCCCGCAGAAGCCCTGCTCGGCGCGGACTTCCGGCACCCGGCCGTCGTCCGGGTCACCGACCTGTTCGCCCGCGCCGACGGCGTCGTCGTCGGCACCCCCGTCTACAAGGCGTCGTACTCCGGGGTCCTCAAGGCGCTCCTCGATCTGCTGCCGCAGCACGCGCTGGCCGGGAAGACGGTGCTGCCGCTGGCCACCGGTGGCTCCACCGCCCACGTCCTCGCCATCGACTACGCGCTCCGGCCGGTGCTGAACTCCATGGGTGCGGCCCACATCGTGCAGGGCTGGTTCACCCTCGACCGGGACATCACCGTGCACGAGGGAGGCGCGCTGACCGTCGCCCCGGCCGCCGACGAGGCCCTCGCGGACGTGGTCGACCACTTCTCGGCCGCCCTGGCACGCGTCCCGGCCCCGGCCGCCGCGGGCTGACCGCCATGACCACACACGTGATCGCCGACGACGCCGAAGCCCTCGCCGTCGCGGCCGCCCTGGCCGAGGAGTTCCGCGAAGGAGCCTCCGCGCGGGACGCCGAACGCAGACTGCCCCGTGCGGAGGTGGACCGGCTCTCCGCCTCCGGCCTGCTCGCCGTCACCGTCCCCGCCGCCCACGGCGGGGCGGACGTGAGCCGGGAGACCCTCGCGGAGGTGTTCCGGCTGCTGGCCACGGCCGACGCCAGCCTCGCGCAGATCCCGCAGAGCCACTTCGTGTACGCCGAGGTGATCGAACGCCGGGGCACCGACGACCAGCGGACGTTCTTCCACGCGGAACTCCTCGCCGGACGGCGCCTCGGCAACGCCCAGTCGGAGGCCGGCACCCGGCACGTCCAGGACATCCGTACCCGCCTGGAGCCGCAGCCGGACGGCTCCTACCTGCTGAACGGCGTCAAGCACTACGCCACCGGAGCCCTCTTCGCCCACTGGATCCCCGTGCTCGCCCGCGCCGGCGACGACGCCCTGCACGTGGCCTTCGTGCGGCGCGGGGCGCCCGGGCTCACGGTGACCGACGACTGGGACGGCATGGGCCAGCGGACGACGGCCAGCGGCACCGTCCGGCTGACGGACGTACGGGTTTCCGCCGACCGGGTGTTCCCGCACCACCTCACCTTCCAGGAGCCGCAACTGCACGGCGCGGTCGCGCAGTTGCTGCACGCGGCGATCGACACCGGGATCGCCGGGGGAGCGCTGGCCGAGGCCGCCGCGTTCGTCCGCACCAGGAGCCGTCCCTGGTTCGAGAGCGGCTTCGAGACGGCCGCCGAGGATCCGCTGCTCGTCCAGAGGTTCGGCGAACTCGCCGTGCGCGTCCGGGCGTCGGAGGCGCTGCTGCGCGAGGCCGGGCGCACCGTGGACCGGGCGCGGGCCGGCCTGACCGACGACTCGGCGGCCGAGGCGTCGATCGCGGTGGCCGCCGCGAAGGCACACGCCGCCGACACCGCGGTGGAGGTGGCGAACGCCCTCTTCGAGGTGGCCGGCACCCGCTCGGCGCTCGGTGCCCTGAACCTGAACCGCCACTGGCGCGACGCCCGCACCCACACCCTGCACGACCCGGTCCGCTGGAAGATCCAGCACATCGGCAGATACGTGCTCAGCGGGATCCGGCCGCCCCGCCACGGCCTGTTGTGACCTGCGACGACACATCCGGAAACGGGCGCGCCGCCACGGCCCGCCGTGCCGGACCACCCGAGAACGAGCCCGATCGGAGCCCCGCGTGTCCCTCACCTTCCACTGGTTCCTGCCCACCAACGGCGACAGCCGCCACGTCGTGGGCGGCGGCCACGGCACCCCCGCCTCCCCGGCCGGGCAGGACCGGCCCCCGACGATCGCGTATCTGAGCCAGATCGCCCGTGCCGCCGAGGACCTCGGTTTCGTGGGCGCCCTGACACCCACCGGCGCCTGGTGCGAGGACGCCTGGCTGACCACCGCGATGGTCTCCCGGGAGACCGAGCGGCTGAAGTTCCTGGTCGCCTTCCGGCCCGGCTTCGTGTCACCCACGCTCGCCGCGCAGATGGCGTCCACCTTCCAGCGGCAGAGCGGCGGCCGGCTGCTGCTCAACGTGGTCACGGGCGGCGAGAGCCACGAGCAGCGGGCCTACGGCGACTTCCTCGACAAGGAGGCCCGCTACCGCCGTACCGGCGAATTCCTGGAGATCGTACGGCAGTTGTGGCAGGGCAGGACCGTCACCGTGGACGGGGAGCACCTGAGCGTGCGTGAGGCGGTCCTGGCCCGCCTCCCCGAGCCCGTGCCGCAGGTGTACTTCGGCGGCTCCTCGCCCGTCGCCGCTCAGGTGGCCGCCCGGCACGCGGACGTCTACCTCACCTGGGGCGAACCGCCCGCGCAGGTCGCCGAGAAGATCACCCGCCTGCGGGAGCTGGCCGCCCGCGAGGGCCGCACGCTGCGGTTCGGCATCCGCCTGCACGTCATCACCCGTGACACGGCCGGGCAGGCCTGGGCCGAGGCCCGTCGGCTCCTGGACGGCTTCGACCCGGAGACCGTGCGGACCGTGCAGGCCGGTCTCGCCCGCAGCGAGTCCGAGGGCCAGCGACGCATGCTCGCCCTGCACGGCGGCGGCCGGGACGGACTGGAGATCCACCCCAACCTGTGGGCCGGCATCGGGCTGGTGCGCGGCGGCGCGGGCACCGCCCTGGTCGGCAGCCACGACGAGGTCGCCGAGCGGATCCTCGAGTACCGGGCGCTGGGCATCGAGGAGTTCGTCCTCTCCGGCTACCCGCATCTGGAGGAGGCGTACTGGTTCGGTGAGGGGGTGCTCCCGCGCCTCGCGGCCCGCGGACTGTGGCGGCACCCCTCCGCCGCGCGGCCGGCCCCCGTCGCGCAGGTGCCGTTCGCGAGCTGAACGGCCGGGCGGGGAGCGGCCGGACGCCTGCGGTGCGGAGCGGTCGGACGCTCGCGGTGCGGAGCGGGCGGACGCTCGTGGTGCGGAGGGGTCGGACGCCTTCGGTGCGGAGCGGGCGGACGCCTGCGGTGCGGAGCGGTCGGACGCTCGCGGTGCGGAGCGGGCGGACGCTCGTGGTGCGGAGGGGTCGGACGCCTTCGGTGCGGAGCGGGCGGACCCTCGCGGTGCGGAGCGGTCGGACGCTTGCGGTGCGGAGCCGTCGGACGCTCGTGGTGCGGAGGGGTCGGGGCCCGGGGCGGGGCGGGGGAGCGGTCGGGCGGTGTGGCGGGGAGCGGTTGACTGGTCTACACCCTTGACTGGTACAGACCAAAGCGGTTGAGTGTGCCCCGCACCCCCCACCACGGCCGCCCCCACTGCCGTGACCGGCCCCGCCGGCGCGTGCGGGCGAGGCCCGCTCAGGCGTGTCCTCGCCGGGAAGCGGCCCTGTTCCGCAAAGGAGTCGTCCCGTGTCGAGAAGACGCATCGCCGCCGTGACCGCCGCCCTCGTCCTCGCCGGCAGCGCCCCGGTCCTGCTCCCCGCCGCCACCGCCTCCGCCGCCGCGTGCTCCAGCTACCCGAACTGGGTGGCCGGAAAGGCGTACAACGCCGGTGACATCGTGCGCTACACCGACGGCAGGGCCTACATCGCCGAGCACGCCAACCCGGGCTACGACCCGACCATCAGCACCTGGTACTGGGAGCCGTACGCCTGCGACAACGGCCCCGGGACGCCGGTCGGCAACTTCGTGGTGACCGAGGCGCAGTTCAACCAGATGTTCCCGAACCGGAATCCCTTCTACACCTACAGCGGCCTCACCGCCGCCCTGAGCGCCTACCCCGGCTTCGCCACCACGGGCAGCGACACGGTGAAGAAGCAGGAGGCCGCGGCGTTCCTCGCCAACGTCAGCCACGAGACCGGCGGCCTGGTGCACGTCGTCGAGCAGAACACCGCCAACTACCCGCACTACTGCGACTGGGGACAGCCCTACGGCTGTCCGGCCGGGCAGGCCGCCTACTACGGGCGCGGGCCGATCCAGCTGAGCTGGAACTTCAACTACAAGGCGGCCGGCGACGCGCTCGGCATCGACCTGCTCAACAATCCCTGGCTGGTGCAGAACGACGCCGCCGTGGCCTGGAAGACCGCGCTGTGGTACTGGAACACCCAGACCGGCCCCGGCACCATGACCCCGCACAACGCCATGGTCAACCAGGCCGGTTTCGGCCAGACCATCCGCAGCATCAACGGCGCGCTGGAGTGCGACGGCAGGAACCCGGCGCAGGTGCAGAGCCGTGTGACGAAGTACCAGCAGTTCACCCAGATCCTCGGAACGTCACCCGGCGGCAACCTGTACTGCTGACGCCCGACCGCCCGGCGTGGTGTCATGCACCTGACTTAAGACCTCCGGTCATGGCCCGCCCACGGCAGTGCGCGGGCCATCCCTCGGACGAAGGACACCACCGCATGCGCACCCCCCACGCCCTGTTCACCACGACCGTCACGGCCGCCGCGCTGGCCGCGACGGTCGTGACCCCGGCCCCCGCCGCGGGCGCCGACGCTCTCCCGCCGTCCGGCACGTACTACGTGCAGAGCGCGACGACCGGACTGAACGCCGCCGACGCCTCTGGCGCCGTCGAGCAGCACAGACCGCGCGGCGACGAGGACCACCAGCAGTGGACCCTGCGGGCCGACGGCGAGACGCACCTCCTGGAGAACACCGACAGCCCCGGCACCTGCCTCGGCCGGGCCGGCGACCAGGCCAGGACCGTCGCCTGCGCGAGCCCGGACGCCCGCTGGCGGATCACCCCCGCCGGTGCCGACCGGTTCACCCTCGCCGTCCCCGGCAGCGACCGCGGCCTCACCGTCGCCCCCAAGCCCGCCGGCGCCAACCACCCCGCACAGCTCGCCGTCGGCACCGGCACGGGCGACCTCGCCACCTGGTACCTCACCCCGGCCGACCCGGTCACCCGCCCCATGCCGCCCCAGGACGCGCGCACCCTGGACCAGGTCACCTTCCTCACCACCCACAACGCCTACGCCAACGGAGTCGACGGCGGCTTCGCCCCGCCCTTCGTCAACCTCTTCCCCAACCAGAGCCGCGGCATCGAACGCCAACTCGCCGACGGAGTCCGCGGATTCATGCTGGACATCCACCAGACCCCGGACGGCGCGATCCTCTGCCACAACAGCTGCACCCTGGTCAGCCGGCCCGTCGCGCTCTGGGTCGACCTCCAGCGGATCGTCGACTTCCTGCGCGCCCACCCCGACCAGTTCGTCACCGTCTTCCTGGAGGACTACGTCGACCCGGGCGTCCTGCGCGACGAACTCGCCCGCGTCCAGGGCCTGTCGGACGTGCTCTACCGGCCCGACCGCACCGGTGTCCGGGAGAACGGCTGGCCGACCATGGCGGAACTGGCCGCCGCGGGCGACCGGTTGCTGATCCTCACCGACCACAGCCGCGCCGCCGACGAGTCCGCCGGGCTGACCCGCGACACCTTCGGCGTGATGTACCAGCGCGAGTGGACCGTCGAGAACCACTGGTCCATGGGATCGGGCGCCGGCACCTCCGACTGGTCCTGCTACAGCCGCTGGTACGACGCGAACACCACCATCCCGCTCACCCGCACCGAGCCGGGCTTCCGTCCGCTGTTCGTCATGAACCACTTCCGGGACGCCACGGTCACCGACACGGCCAGGACGGACAACAGCAAACTCGCCGACCGGGCCCGCCGGTTCTGCCAGCCCGCCGCCCGCAAGAAGCCCAACTACCTCGCCGTGGACCGTTACGACCTCGGCGACCCGGCGGCCGCCGTCACCGCGCTGAACACCTACACCTACCCGTAGCGCTCCGCCACCGCGGCCGTCGCGCGGCACCCCGTCGACGACCACCGCCGGCACTCGTCGGCTCGGCCACCTGCCCGTCCACCGCACCGGCCCCCGGCGATGCGGCGGACGGGCAGCGCCGTGTTCCGGCCCGGCACCCCGAGCGAACCGCGACCACTCGATCGCCGCCCGCCCGGACCACAGCCGTACCGGGTCCCGCCGGGACGTTCGAACCCCTTCCGCGGCGGGCTTGGCGACGCGGTGGTTTTACGTATAACCTCTCCCGTCAATCACCCCTGCGAGAGGTCACGATGCGTCGTATCGCCCTGGTCAGCCTTGTCGTCGACGACTACGACGAGGCGATCCGCTTCTACACCGAGGCCCTCGGTTTCCGGCTCGCCGAGGACTCGCCCCGCCCGGACGGCGGCCGCTGGGTCGTCGTGGAACCGGACGCCGGGCACACCGGCGCGGCCCTGCTGCTCGGCCGCGCCAAGGGCGAGGCCCAGCGCGCCCGGATCGGCGACCAGACCGGCGGACGGGTCGGCTTCTTCCTGTACACCGACGACTTCGCCCGCGACCACGCGCGGATGACCGCCGCCGGAGTGACCTTCCTGGAGGAGCCGCGCCACGAGCCGTACGGCACCGTCGCCGTCTTCCAGGACCTGTACGGCAACCGCTGGGACCTGCTCCAGCCCGCCGAGTGACCCCGCACCGCACCGATCCCGAGGAACGCCGCCCATGACCGCCCCCGCCATCGACACCGACACCCTCCGCCGGCTGCCCAAGGCCGTGCTGCACGACCACCTCGACGGCGGACTGCGCCCCGCCACCCTCGTGGAACTCGCGGACACGGTCGGCCACACCCTGCCCACCACCGACCCCGACGAGCTCGCCGCCTGGTACGTCGAGGCCGCCGGCTCCGGCGACCTCGTGCGCTACATAGGCACCTTCGAGCACACCCTCGCCGTCATGCAGACCCGCGAGGGCCTGCTGCGCACCGCCGAGGAGTACGTGCTCGACCTCGCCGCCGACGGAGTCGTCTACGGCGAGGTGCGCTACGCGCCGGAGCTGATGACCAGGGGCGGACTGACCCTGCCCGAGGTCGTCGAGGCCGTGCAGGAGGGGCTCGCGGCCGGTATGGCCAAGGCGGCCGCCGCGGGCACGCCGGTGCGGGTCGGGACGCTGCTGTGCGGCATGCGCATGTTCGACCGGACGCGGGAGATCGCCGACCTGGTGGTGGCCTTCCGGGACGCCGGCGTCGTCGGCTTCGACATCGCCGGCGCCGAGGACGGCTTCCCGCCCGCCGACCACCTGGCCGCCTTCGAGTACCTGCGCGGCGAGAGCGTGCCGTTCACCATCCACGCCGGTGAGGCGCACGGCCTGCCCAGCATCCACCAGGCCCTCCAGGTGTGCGGCGCGCAGCGCATCGGCCACGGCGTGCGGATCACCGAGGACATCCCCGACCTCGCGGCCGGCAAGCTCGGCCGGCTCGCCGCCTGGGTGCGCGACCGCCGGATCGCCCTGGAGATGTGCCCCACCTCCAACCTGCAGACCGGCGCCGCCGACTCCATCGCCGGGCACCCGATCACCGCGCTGAAGGACCTCGGCTTCCGCGTCACCCTCAACACCGACAACCGGCTCGTCTCCGGCACCACCATGACCCGGGAGATGTCCCTGCTGGTCGAGCAGGCCGGCTGGACGGCCGAGGACCTGCGCACGGTCACCGTGAACGCGGTGAAGAGCGCCTTCCTCCCGTACGACGAGCGCACCGCGCTCGTCCGGGACGTCGTGCTGCCGGGCTACGCGTCCGTGCTCTGAACCAGCCCCCGCACATAGGCGGCCTGTCCGACGTGCTGGAGATCGTCGGACAGGACGCTCACCAGCCGTACGCCCAGGGTCACCGGCGGGTCCCAGCCCTCGTCGACCACGCGCTCCAGGTCCTTCGCGGCGAGCGAGCGCAGCGCCCCCAGGGTCTGCTCGTGGACCGCGTCGTAGTAGCCGGTCAGCAGTTCGGGGGAGTCGACGCGGACCTTGGCGACCTTCGCCGAGGTGTGGCCGTACCCGGTGTCGTGCCGGGGCAGGCCGAGCGCGAGGCGCTTCGCCCAGTCCTGCGACAGCCACACCTGGTCGAGGCCGAACGCGTCGGCGACGTGGTCGTCCTGGACCCGGGTGAGGTGCCAGACCAGCCAGGCGACGGAGTTCGCGTCGGGGCCGGGCCGGGCGTTCAGCTCGTCGGGGCCGAGGCCCTCGACGGCGGCGTGGACCTCTTCGCGGATGCGGCCGAAGCCGTCGATGAGGATGTCCTTGGCATGCATGCCTCCACCCTCGCGCATCCGGGCCCCTCACGCGCTCCCGTGGTCCAGCAGCGCCATCAGCGCGCGGGCCGCCGGACTGGTCGCCCGCGGCGACGGCACCAGCGCGACGGTCTCGTACGCCGCCTCGCCGGTGTCCTTCAGCGCCAGCGCGGCCAGCGCCTCGCGCTTGTGCCGGAAGTGCCGCGGCACGACGGCGACGCCCAGGTTCTCGTCGACCAGATCCAGCAGGCTGTGCACGTCGTTCACCTCCAGCGCCACCGTGCGCCGTACGCCCGCGGCGGCGAAGGCGGCGTCGGTGGCCCGGCGCGGGCCCCAGTCCGGGTGGAAGTCCACGAAGACCTCGTCACCCAGGTCGCGCGGAGTCACCGGCGCGCCGGCCAGCGCCAGGGGATGGCCCGGGTGGCACAGCACGGTCATCGGCTCGCTGGTGAGCGGCACGCAGCGCAGCTGCTCCGGGTCCGCCTCCGTCCGGTAGGCGAAGGCCAGGTCCAGCCGTCCCGCCGCGACCTCCTCGGCCAGCGCCGCCGACCCCCACTGCCGCAGCCGGATCTCCACGTCCGGGTGCCGCCGCCGGAAGGCGGCGAGCAACTCCGCCACGTGCACCCCGGCGATGCACTGCTCCGAGCCCACCGCCAGCGTGCCGCGCAGGACCCCCTGCACCGCCGCCACCGCCTCGTGCGCCGCCCGCACCTGTGCCAGGATGCGCTCGGCCTCCGCGAGCAGCGCCCGCCCGGCCTCGGTGAGCGTCACCCTCCGGGTCGTCCGCACGAACAGCGGTGTGCCCAGCTCGCGCTCCAGCGCGCGGATGGACGCGGACAAGCCCGACTGGGAGACCATCAGCCGTTCCGCCG
Organism: Streptomyces calvus; assembly: GCF_006782915.1. Classification (GTDB taxonomy): domain Bacteria; phylum Actinomycetota; class Actinomycetes; order Streptomycetales; family Streptomycetaceae; genus Streptomyces; species Streptomyces calvus. The sequence goes on along the minus strand of NZ_VCNP01000007.1, from coordinate 9,651 downwards.
CCCGGGTGAAGTGCTGGTCCTCGGCGACGGCGACGAAGTGCTGGAGGTGACGCAGTTCCATGATTGAGAAGCGTATCCGCTGAATACCATCGGATTCTTCTGTTGGACCACTGCCCGCAGGTCACGCCAGAGTGGACCGGTGGTTCGACGGAACCGCCAAGACGTGTGCCAACCCCTCTGGAGTCGCGTTGTACACCGCACACCCCGACCGCTACGCGGACATGCCCTACCGGCGCACCGGCCGCAGCGGCCTGAAACTCCCCGCGCTCTCGCTCGGCCTGTGGCACAACTTCGGTCCCGACCGTCCGGCCGAGACCCAGCGCGCCATCCTGCGCCGCGCCTTCGACCTCGGCGTCACCCACTTCGACCTCGCCAACAACTACGGGCCGCCGCCCGGCGCGGCCGAGACCGCCCTCGGTGAGGCGCTGCGCACGGACTTCGCGCGCTACCGCGACGAGCTGGTGATCTCCACCAAGGCCGGCTACCTGATGTGGCCCGGCCCGTACGGCGAATGGGGCTCGCGCAAGTACCTGCTGTCCTCGCTGGACCAGTCCCTGAGCCGCATGGGCCTGGACTACGTCGACATCTTCTACTCGCACCGCTTCGACCCGGAGACTCCGCTGGAGGAGACGATGGGCGCGCTGCACTCGGCGGTCCAGCAGGGCAAGGCGCTGTACGTCGGCGTGTCCAACTACTCCGCCGAGCAGACCCGGGAGGCCGCCCGCATCCTCGGCGAGCTGGGCACACCGCTGCTGATCAACCAGCCGCGCTACTCGATGCTCGACCGCCGCCCGGAGGACCAGGGCCTGATGGACGCCCTGGACGAGCTCCAGGTCGGCTCGATCGCCTACTCCCCGCTGGAGCAGGGCCTGCTCACCGCCCGCTACCTCGACGGCATCCCCGAGGACTCCCGGGCCGCGAGCGACAGCCCCTTCCTGAACACCGACGCGCTCACCGAGGACCTGGTGGGCCGGCTGCGCACGCTCAACGGGATCGCCGCCTCCCGCGGCCAGACCCTGGCCCAGATGGCGCTGTCCTGGGTGCTGCGCGGCGGCCGCCTGACCTCGGCGCTGGTCGGCGCGAGCAGCCCCGAGCAGCTGGCGGACAGCGTGGCGGCCACCCGCAACCTGGACTTCTCCGACGACGAGCTGGCCCGTATCGACGCGGTCGTCAAGCAGTAGCACCACCGACGTCCCCCGGTCGCGCACCGGGTCCCGCCCGGGGCCCGGTGCGCGCGCCGTTTTCGGCCAAGCGCGGCGGTGAATATGCCAGGAGACTGGCCGGAAACACGTGGTGACAGTGATTCAGCGGTGAACATACTCGACGGGAGAGCGCTTCACACCGCGCGACGGCGCCCTCACGCACAGCATGCGAGCCACGAACGGGCAGTCGGCCCGTCCGGTGGGCGAGCGACGCAGCGGGGGAGGGAACGTGCACGACGAATTCCTGTGCCACGTCACGGCGTACGGCATCTGCGACGGACGGCGCATCGGCGTACCGCTGGGCACCTACCGGGCGCCCACCCTGGCCCTCGCCCTGTGGTGGCTGCGCGACCGCGCCTCCTGGATCGCCGAGCGCCTCGACCCCCGGCCCGACTCCGAGCACTTACCGCCGGGCGCGCTCGTGCCCGTACCCCCGAACGTCCCCGACGTGCCCACCGTGCTGCGCACCTGGTGCGGCGACGTCGCCCGGCAGGAAGCGGTGGCCGAGGCGCTCGCCGCCGGACGGATGGTGCGCGTCGCCACCGGCGACGAGACCACCGAGTACGAACTGCTGGCCGAGTCCGTGGACGCCCTGCGCATGCAGCGCGCCGCCCGGGTCCTCGGCGTCCCCGTCGCCTGACCTCCCGGCCGGTTCAGCGCTCCGCCCCGCGGCCCCGCCGCCGCACCGCGCGCGCCAGCCACGCCCCCGCGAACCCGGCCACCAGCCCCCACAGCAGCGCCAGCCCCAGCGCGGTCCACAGCCGCGGCTTCAGCAGCACCTGCCCGGAGAACCCGTCGCCGAGGTCACCGATGCCGAGCACGGACAGACCGATCCGCGCGGAGATCCGCGCCATCAGGCAGATCATCAGTACCGTCAGCGCCAGCGCCACCGCCATGCGTACGGCGTGCTGCCAGGCCGGAACCCCGGCCGGGGACGCGGACGCCGTCAGGAACGCGGCGGCGAGCAGCAGCACGGCGTCCGCCACCAGCAGCCACCACCAGCGCCCGCCGTCGTGCTCGACCAGGGTGCCCAGGTTGAGCGCGGAGACGTCCGGTGTGCGCAGCACCTCGTCGAGGACGTGCGGCATCGGCAGCCCGAAGGGTCCCTCGACCCGGCCGTCCCAGGTGGCGCCGAGCCCGACCGTCAGCGCCAGCCAGGCCACGTTGGGCAGCCCGAGCAGGATCACCGCGAACGTCTCGACCGCGTGGCCCCGGGTGGCGGCGACGAACAGCGCGACGACCAGACAGATCACCACGGCCGCGAGGAGCAGCCGCACCATCGTGTGCGCCGCCGGACGCACCGCCGGCCCGAAGCGCAGCAGCCCGGCAGGCAGCGCAGCGCCGGGGGACGCCAGCAGCGCCACCACCAGCACCCCGGCCAGCCAGACCAGGCCGATGAGGACGGTCAGCGGCACGTCCGCCGCGAACCCGACCACGGGCGTCAGCCCGAACAGCTCACCCAGGTCACCGAGCGGGCCGTCGCCGAGGGAGATCTCGAAGGTGTGCCGGGCGGCGAGCGCCAGACCGAGGAGCGCGAGCAGCCACAGCACGGCGATCCGTGCCGCCCACCCGGCCAGCTCCGGAGCCCCGGCCACCGCCCGGCGCCGCAGCGGACGCAGGAAACCGGTGCCGACGACCAGCGCCCCGGCCAGCGTCACCGACAGCGGGATGACGGTCAGACCGCCCTCCGTGCCGGCCAGCGCACCGGCGTCCCCGGACAGCTCCACCGTGCCGCCGACGGCCGTGACCACCGTCGCCGCGACCACCGCGGGGAAGGAGCCCCCCGGCAGGTCCGTGGCACCGGCCGCCCACAGCCCGAGCGCGGCCACCGCACCCATGGCGACCAGTCCGCCGAGAACCGTGACGAGGGCCTGCGGCCAGCCGTGGCGGGCGGCCGGACGGTCGGAGGAGATGCGTGCGCTCACGTGTGCACGCTAAGCAGGCCCGGCGCCCCTCGCCCGCCGGGAGGTCCGTCCGCGTCGGCCGTCAGCGATGATGTCCGGTCCGGATCACCAGCGCGTGGTCGCCCAGACCCAGCAGCAGGCCCGGCGGCACCTCACCGAACGTCGTCAGCACCGTCTCGACCCGGGCCGTGACCGGGTCGAAGGCCGCGTCGAGCACCGTGCCGCGCTCCTCACCGCACTCCGTGAGCACCCTGGCACCGAGCAGATCACGGTGCTGCGGCGCCCCGGCCGGCCCGTCGGCCGAACGCACGACCAGCATGTCCGTGCCGACCGCACCCAGCGCCTCCCACGCCACCACGGCCTGCCCGCGCAGCCGTCCGCGCCCTATCCGGACGTGCGTGACCCGCCCGGCCGCCGCGTCGACCGTCAGCGCCCGCACCACCCCGATCCGGTCGGCGGCACCCGGCGTCAGCACGGGCAGCCCGCGCACCCGGGAGAACAGCATCACCGCACCCCGCCTCCGCCCCGGTCGTGGCCCGCGCCGACACGCGCCACGAAACCCGGCAGGTCGTCGGTCACGTACGCCGTCGCGTGCGCGGGGATCACCAGCGTGCGGCCCGTGACGCTCAGCGCCTCGCCGCGCGGCACGTACACCCGGTGCCGGCGGTGCCGCGAGCCGTGCACCAGCTCCCGCTGCGCGGCCAGCCGGAACGCGACGAGCCGGCCGCTGGTGCCGCCCTCCACCAGCACGTCCAGCACCGTGCCCACCGTGCGGCCGTCCTCGGTCACCACCTGCGACCCGAGCAGCCGGCCGCGCACCGCCTCGCGGCGCGCCACCGACAGAGGCAGGTCGAACAGCGCGCCCTCGTCGCGCACCATGACGGCGTGCCGCCCGAGGCAGTGCACCGCGGGCCAGGGCAGGTCCCGCGGCAGCGGGCCCGACAGCAGGCTCCGTCCGGTGAGCGTGAAACGCGCGATCCGCTCGCCCGAGGGGTCGAAGACGGTGTCCTTCACGTGCGCCACGGCGTCGCCGCCCAGCGTCACCACGGGCAGCGTGGCGAGGCTCCGCACCGCCGTCAGTCCGTTCATGGCACGCCCTTCCGCCGTACCCCGGCGCAGCCCGGGTTCCCCGCCCCGCGGGCCGCACACGGATCGGGTGGACTGCACGGCCGGACTCGGGGTACCAGGACTGGTGCGGATCGTCCGGCCGGACCGGCTTCGCAGAGAGAAACGCATGACCTACCACCTGGACGGGGCAGTGATACCGACTGGTTTCGACGTGCCCGTGGAACCGCTTCGGCGGACGGCACACTTCACCGGCGAGCCGGGATGCATCGCCGAGGCGCGGGCCTTCGCCGCGCAGTTCCTCGAGCAGCTGAGGACGGAGTGGTGCGCCACGATCGGCGAGCGGGCCGACGGCGCGGTGCTCCTGGTGGTGAGCGAACTGGTCACCAACGCGGACCGGCACAGCGACGGGCCGTACATCCTGGAACTGGAGGGCACGGACAGCACCATCACGGTCGCCGTCTACGACAGCAGCGCCGCCCTGCCCCGCGTCTTCCCGCGCGACCCCGAGCGCATCGGCCGGCACGGTCTGGAGATCGTGCGCGCGCTGGCGCACACCGTCGACGTGGAGCGGGTGCCCGTCGGCAAGCGGGTGCGCGCCGTGCTGCCCGTCGACGCACGCTGAACGGCGCCGGTGGCGCCGCGCCCGCCGGTCAGACGCGGCCCAGCTCGCCCAGCATCCCCTCACGCAGCCGCATGATGATCCGCTTGATCAGCCGGGACACGTGCATCTGGGAGCAGCCGAGGCGCTCGCCGATCTCCGCCTGCGTGGCCTCCTCCACGAACCGCAGGTGGATGATCTCCCGGTCGCGTTCGCTGAGCTCCGCCATCAGCGGGGCCAGCGCGTGGAAGTCCTCGACCAGGGCGAGGCGCTCCTCCTCGACGCCGATGAAGTCGGCCAGGACGGACTCCCCGCCCTCGGGGCCGTCACCGGTGAGGGCGGCGTCCAGCGACGACGAGTTGTAGCCGTTGGCCGCGATCTGGCCCTCGACGACCTGCTGTTCGGTGATGTTCATCAGGGTGGCCAGCTCGGCGACCGTGGGCTCGCGGTCCAGTCGGCTGGCGAGTTCCTCGCGGGCCTTGGCCAGTTCGACGCGCAGCTCCTGGAGGCGGCGCGGCACGTGCACGGCCCAGGTGGTGTCACGGAAGAAACGCTTGATCTCGCCCACGATGTAGGGCAGCGCGAAGGAGGTGAACTCGACCTCGCGGGACAGCTCGAACCGGTCGATGGCCTTGATCAGCCCGATCATGCCGGTCTGGACGATGTCGTCCATGTCGTCGCCCCGGCCGCGGAACCGTCCGGCCGCGAACCGCACGAGGGACATGTTCATCTCGATGAGGGTGTTGCGCGCGTACTGGTACTCGTGCGTGCCCTCCTCCAGCTCCGCCATACGGCGGAAGAACTGCCGCGACAGCTCCCGCGCATCGCGCGGGGCGACCGAGCGGGGGTCCACGACGTCCCGCGGGACCCCGTCACCCGTCCCGGCCTCGGTGTGCTCGTCGACAACCTGCGCCTGCGACCGGATCACGGCGGTCTCCCTTGCCTCTCCCCACGAACGTCACGGCCGGCGTGTGCCTGGGCCCTACCGGCCATGCGGGTACCCGGGTGGTGCGGACCCATTCACACCGTAGTGCGAACAGCCGGAGGGCGGGTGCCCCGCGGCCGTCACCCGTACGACCGATGGTACGCGGGAGTGGTCCGGGCGGCAGTCCGGGGCGTCCGCGGCACGCCGGGCCGGTCCGCGCAGCGCACGTCGCGGCCGGCACGCGGTGGGACGCCGCTTCACTCAGGGCGGAACGCCGCTCCCTTCCCCCGCGCGACGGAATTCCTACGCTGAGGGGGTGACCAGTCAAGCGCCCAACCACGCCCGCGTCATCCCCCTGCGACCCGGCCAGGCCCCGCCCGCCTCCGCCCCGGACCCCGCCCCCGCGGCCAGGGAGCCCCTGTGGCGCGACCTCGTCGGCGACGTGCTGCGCCGCGAACGGCTCGCCCAGGAGCGGACGCTGAAGGACGTCGCGGACGCGGCCCGCATCTCCATGCCCTATCTCTCCGAGGTGGAGCGGGGCCGCAAGGAGGCCTCGTCGGAAGTCCTCGCGGCCGCCGCCCAGGCGCTCGGCCTCGGCCTCGGCGACCTGCTGACCCGGGCCCACGGAGAGCTGGTCCGCAGCACCGCCCGCCGGGCCGGACACGGCCTGTCCGGCTCCGCGCGCAACGGGCTGTGCCTGGCCGCCTGACCGCCGCCCGGCCCGGCGCCCTCCGGCTATGCCAGGCGCCGGGCCAGCACCTCGTCGGCCAGGCCGTACGCCACGGCCTCGTGGGCGGTGAACACCTTGTCGCGGTCCATGTCCGCGCGCAGGGTCGCGACATCGTGGCGCGTGTGCCGGGACAGCACCTCCTCCACCTGCGAGCGGATCCGCACCATCTCCTTGGCCTGCAGTGACAGGTCGGACGCCGTGCCGCGCGCGCCGCCCGAGGCCGGCTGCCCGAGCAGCACGCGCGCGTGCTCCAGCACGAACCGCCGCCCCGGGTCCCCGCCGGCCAGCAGTACGGCCGCCGTGGACGCCGCCTGCCCGACGCAGAACGTGGAGATCGGCGCGCGTACGAACGTCATCGTGTCGTAGATCGCCATCAGCGAGGTGAACGAGCCGCCGGGCGAGTTGATGTAGATCGCGACCTCGCTGTCCGGGGCCTCGGACTCCAGATGGAGGAGTTGCGCGATGACCACGTTGGCGACCCCGTCGTCGATCTCCGTCCCCAGGAAGATGATCCGCTCGGACAGCAGCCGGCTGAACACGTCGTAGGACCGCTCGCCCCTGGGGGTGCGCTCGACGACGTTCGGAATCGTGTAGGTCCCCATCACTGCAGCCCCATCCTGCGTCGTGCGGCGGCCGGGCGGACGTCGTCGAGCGACTCCACCACCCGGTCGACCATCCCGTACTCCCGCGCCTGCTCGGCGGTGAACCAGCGGTCCCGGTCGCCGTCCCGGGAGATGGTCTCCGGGGTCTGGCCGGTGTGCTCGGCGGTGATCCGTTCGATGGTCCGCTTGGTGAACTCCAGGTTCGCCGCCTGGATCTCGATGTCGGCGGTGGTGCCGCCGATGCCGCCCGACGGCTGGTGCATCATGATGCGCGCGTTGGGCAGGGCGTACCGCTTGCCGGGCGTGCCGACACAGAGCAGGAACTGCCCCATGCTGGCCGCGAAGCCCATGGCGAGGGTCGAGACGTCGTTCGGGATGAGCCGCATCGTGTCGTAGATGGCCAGCCCCGCGTGCACGGAACCGCCGGGGCTGTTGATGTACAGGGCGATGTCGGTGCGGGGGTCCTCGGCGGACAGGATCAGCAGCTGTGCGCACACCCGGTTGGCGGAGACCTCGTCGACCTGGGTGCCGAGCAGCACGATCCGCTGCGCGAGCAGCTGGGCGGCGAGGTGGTCGTCGAACTGGGTCGGCGGGGTGTCGCCCTCCTCGGCCCGGGGCAGTGCGGCCGGCCGGGGGCCGGCGGTGAGTGGAGACATGGGCGCTCCTGGTGATCGCTCGTCGGAACGCGGCCCGGGCGGCCGCGTGTCTCCACTGTCGGCCGGTGGCGGCGCCGGGCGGCCGTTTCTCTGCCCGTGGCAGATTCGCCACGGGCAGAGCGGCCGTCCGGCCTGACTGTGCCTCAACTCCCGGAAGGGGTCCGTGACATGGCCGACCAGCGGTCCGGCTCGTCCGTCGCCGCGGAGTCGGCCCGGGCCCGTGTCGGGCGGCCGGGGCGCCGCTCGCGGCGGCTGAGCGCGCGCGTGCCGCCCCGGCCGGAGACTGCGTCCAGCGGGCCGGGCGGCGCCCGGAGGCGAGTGCGCGCTTCCGCTCTCCGGGCGCCGGCGCCCGCTTCGGGAGTCGGATGGCGGCGTCGTGCGCGGGGTGCCGGGCCGACGGCCCGGCACCGCCGTCCTGACCGGTTCGGCGCCGCACCGATGAGTTCCGGGGCGCGGACCGGTCGACACCCATGACCGTGTTCCACGCCCGGGAGGTACTCATGACCGCCGATGGATTCACCACCTGCCTCTGGTTCGACGGCCAGGCGGAGGAGGCCGCGAACTTCTACGTCTCCCTCTTCAAGGATTCGGGCATCAGCCGGATCCTCCACTACACCGCGTCCGGTCCGGGCCCCGAGGGCGACGTCCTCACCGTGGAGTTCACGGCCAACGGCCAGAAGTTCGTCGCGCTGAACGGCGGACCGGAGTTCACGTTCAACGAGGCGATCTCCTTCCAGCTCGACTGCGCGGACCAGGCGGAGGTCGACCACTACTGGGAGAAGCTCGTCGAAGGCGGCGGCGAGCACGGCCCCTGCGGCTGGCTCAAGGACCGGTTCGGCGTCTCCTGGCAGGTCAACCCGGTGCGGCTGACCGAGATGATCAGCGACCCGGACCGGGAGAAGGCGGACCGCGCGATGAAGGCCATGATGTCGATGGGCAAGATCGACATCGCGGCCCTGGAGGAGGCCTACGCGGGCCGGTGACACCGGCCGGACGACGGGCCCCGCCGCGCGGGCCCCATCGGCAGCCGGCCCACCGCACCGGCGCCCGGACACACGGCGGCCCGCGGGTTCCGGGCCACGCTCAGGCCCCCACCGGATCGCCGGCCCCGCCCATCCCCGGTGGACACGCCGGGGACACCGGGCCGGGCGGCGGGCCGTCGGCCGGGTGGCCCGGGAAGGCCGGCGCCCGGACCGCGGGGCCGTACGGCTCGCCCGCGCACCCCGGCCGTACGGCTCGCCCGCGATGCCCGGGCCGTGCGGACCCGGCCGGGCGTGGCATGATCGGGCACATGGGTGAACGTGTTGTGGCCGCGTGCGACGGGGCTTCCAAGGGAAACCCCGGGCCCGCTGGCTGGGCCTGGGTGGTCGCCGACGCCTCCGGGACACCGGTCCGCTGGGAGGCGGGAGCGCTCGGCAGGACCACCAACAACGTCGCCGAACTCACCGCGTTGGAGCGGCTGCTGGCCGCGACGGACCCGGCCGTGCCGCTCGAGGTCCGGATGGACTCGCAGTACGCGATGAAGGCCGTCACCACCTGGCTGCCCGGCTGGAAGCGCAACGGCTGGCGGACCGCGGCCGGCAAGCCGGTCGCCAACCAGGACCTCGTCGTCCGCATCGACGACCTGCTGCAGGACCGCTCGGTGGAGTTCCGCTACGTCCCCGCCCACCAGGTCGACGGCGACCCGCTCAACGACTTCGCCGACCGCGCCGCCAGCCAGGCGGCCGCCGCGCAGCAGGACGCCGGCAGCGCGCTGGGCTCGCCCGAGCCGCCGCCCTCTCCCGTCCGCCCGGCCGGCACCGCCGCCCAGCGCACCTCCGGCGGCGGCAAGCCGGGCCGGCGGCGTGCCGGTACCTCCGCTACCCGCACGATCAAGGCCAAGTTCCCCGGCCGCTGCCCGTGCGGACGGTCCTACGCGGCGGGCGAGCCCATCGCCAAGAACGGCAAGGGCTGGGGCCACCCGGAG
>NZ_VCNP01000006.1 GCF_006782915.1 Streptomyces calvus | reverse complement strand
GCCGCCGGGGGGGCGGACCCCCCCGCCGGTCCGCCGCGCCGGATGACACACTGACGCCATGGACGAGCGCACTTTCGACAGGTCGGGCCAGCACGCTTCCGTGATCGGTCTCGGCACATGGCAACTCGGGGCGGACTGGGGCGACGTCGACGACAAGGAGGCCCTCGCGGTACTGGAGGCCGCCGCGGAGTCGGGCGTCACCTTCTTCGACACCGCCGACGTCTACGGCGACGGACGCAGCGAACAGACCATCGCGTCCTTCCTGAGCGGACGGCCCGACCTGCACGTGCTGGTCGCGACCAAGATGGGCCGCCGGGTCGACCAGATCCCGGAGAACTACGTCCTGGACAACTTCCGCGCCTGGAACGACCGTTCGCGCCGCAACCTCGGCGTCGACCGCATCGACCTGGTGCAGCTGCACTGCCCGCCCACCCCCGTCTACTCCACCGACGAGGTCTTCGACGCCCTCGACACCCTGGTGGCGGAGGAACGCATCGCCGCCTACGGCGTCAGCGTGGAGACCTGCGCGGAGGCGCTCACCGCGATCGCCCGGCCGAACGTGGCAAGCGTGCAGATCATCCTCAACCCGTTCCGCATGAAGCCGCTGCGCGAGGTGCTGCCCGCCGCCCGAGCGGCCGGCGTCGGCATCATCGCCCGCGTCCCGCTCGCCTCCGGACTGCTCTCCGGCAAGTACACCAAGGACACCGTCTTCGCCGAGAACGACCACCGCACCTACAACCGGCACGGCGAGGCCTTCGACCAGGGCGAGACGTTCTCCGGCGTCGACTACGCGACCGGCGTCGAGGCCGCCGCCGAGTTCGCCGACCTCGCCCCCGACGGATACACCCCCGCCCAGCTGGCGCTGCGCTGGATCGTCCAGCAGCCCGGCGTCACCACCGTCATCCCCGGCGCCCGCTCGCCCGAGCAGGCCCGCGCCAACGCGGCCGCCGCCCGGCTGCCGGAACTGTCCGGGGCGACCCTCGACGCCATCCGGGACCTCTACGAGCGGCGGATCCGGGAACAGGTGGAAAACCGCTGGTAGCAGCGGACGGACGGCCGTTTCCGGCAAGGACGGCGGCTTTCGGGGAACCCTGGTGTGCGGACGTATCGACGACGCACACCAGGGAGGCACCGTGTCGGACACGGAGCGGGGCGAGAGCAGGCGCCGGGGACGCAACGAGACCGAGGAGGAGAGAGCGGACCGGATGTGGCAGGAACTCATCCAGGAGGTCCGCGTCGCCCAGATGGGCGTGCAGATCCTCTTCGGTTTCCTGCTGACGGTCGTGTTCACCCCGACGTACGCCAAGCTGTCCGACACCGACCAGACGATCTACATCGTGACGGTCGTGCTGGGCGCCTGCGCCACCGGCGCGCTCATCGGCCCGGTGTCGCTGCACCGGCTCGTCTCGGGGCGGCGCATCAAACCGCAGGCGGTGCAGTGGGCCTCCCGGCTCACCCTGCTCGGCCTCCTGCTGCTGCTCGCCACCACCAGCTCCTCCCTGCTGCTCATCCTGCGGGTGGCCACCGACGACGACTTCGTGCCGTACCTGGTGACCGGAGTGGTGTGCTGGTACCTGCTGTGCTGGTTCGGCCTGCCGATGTGGACCCGGTACCGCCACACGTCGCGGTGACGGCGGACGGGCCCGGGGCCGTCCGCCCCGGGCCCGGACTCACCCGGCGAGCACGTCCGCGAGGAAGTCGTCGACCCGGACCTCCTCCTGACCCGGCGCCACCATCCTGCGGGTCTCGTGCAGGAACTCGCCGATCGTCTCCGCCCAGGCGAACACCACCGCGTGGTGCCGGCCGCCGTCGGCACGCGCCTCACCGAGGAACTCCATCCGCAGCTCCCGGCCCACGCCACGGGACTGCGGCGCCAACCGCACGTCCCCGATGCCCACCGGACGGGTCAGCCCCTCGGTGACCATCTCCCGGTCCAGCTGCCAGCGCGCCAGGACCCGTCCGTCGTGACTGAAGACGATGGTGACGGCGAACGGGTCGGACGGGTCGTAGCTCAGGTGGGCGAGCACGGGGAAGCGATCCGTGTCGCCCGCCTGGAGCTCCACCACCAGGGTCTTGTGCACGAACGAGTTCACTACGGGCCTCCGGGAAGTACGACGTAGAGCCCTCTAGTACCCCGCATCCCCACGAGATGCTCAGCCCTACGGGTGAATCACCCACCGCCCCGGCCCGCCCCCGGCGTCAGCCGAAGGCGTCCCGCAGGGCCGGCAGCAGCGTCTTCTCCGACCAGTCCAGGTACCGGAGCTGCGACTCGCCGCCGATCTGCACCAGCGCGATCTCCGTGAAACCGGCCTCCGCGTACGGGCGTACGGCCTCGACGAAGTCCGCCGGGTCACTGCCGCACGGAATGGAGCCGGCGACGTCCTCGGGCCGCACGAACTGCGTCGCCGACGCGAAGGCGTCCGGATGCGGCAGTTCGGAATTGACCTTCCAGCCGTTGCCGAACCAGCGGAACTGGGAGTGGGCGCGTTCGACGGCCGCGTCCCGGTCGGGGTCGTAGCACACCGGCAGCTGCCCCACCCGCGGCTTGCCCCGGCCGCCGTGCCGGTCGAAGGCGTCCAGCAGATCCGCCTTCGGCTCGGTGGCGATCACCAGGTCGGCGAGCCGGCCGGCGAGGGCGCAGGACCGCTGACCGGACACCGCGATGCCGATCGGCGGCGGCTGCTCCGGCAGATCCCACAACCGGGCCGACTCGACGTCGAAGTGGGTGCCCCGGTGGTTCACGTGCCCGCCCTCGAACAGCGCCCGGATGATGTCCACCGCCTCCTCGAGCATCTCGTGCCGCACGTCCACCGACGGCCAGCCGCCGCCCACCACGTGCTCGTTGAGGTTCTCGCCCGAGCCGAGCCCCAGCCGGAACCGGCCCTCCGACAGCAGTTGCAGCGTCGCCGCCTTCTGCGCCACCACCGCCGGGTGGTAGCGGAACGTCGGGCAGGTCACGTACGTCATGAGCGGAATGCGCGACGTGGCCTGCGCGGCCGCGCCCAGCACGCTCCACGCGTACGGCGAGTGGCCCTGCGTGCGCAGCCAGGGGAAGTAGTGGTCCGAGGTCACCGAGAAGTCGAAGCCCGCCGCCTCGGCCCGCACCACGTGGTCGACCAGCTCCCGCGGCCCGGCCTGCTCGGTCATCATCGTGTATCCGATACGCACCATGCCGCCCGGGTCCCCGCGCGCGGCCCGTGGGAAACGAGGGATCACCGCCGCGCGCCCCGGGCAGGATGCCCCCATGACCGTCCGACCGCTGCCCACCGCCGCGCCCGCCGACCGGGGCGTCGACGCCGCCGGCGTCCACGCCTTCCTCGACGCCCTCGAAGCCGACCCGGACATCGAGCCGCACAGCCTGATGATCCTGCGCCACGGCCGGCTGGTGGCCTCCGGTTGGTGGGCGCCGTACACCGCCGGACGTCCCCAGCTGCTGTACTCGCTCAGCAAGAGCTTCACCGGCACCGCCGCCGCCCTCGCAGAGGCCGAGGGCCTGATCGACTTCGACGCCCCGGTGCTGTCGTACTTCCCGGAGTTCGCGGCCGACATCACCGACCCGCGCAGCCGCGCGACACTGGTCCGGCACATCGCGTCCATGGCCAGCGGACACGTACGCGAGACCGTCGACGAGGCATACGGCACCGACCCCGCCGAACCCGTGCGGGGGTTCCTGCTCCAGCCGCCGCAGCGCGACCCGGGCACCGTCTTCGCCTACAACCAGCCCACCACGTACACGCTCGGCGCGATCGTGCAGCGGGTCACCGGCCAGTCCCTCACCGCCTATCTGCGGCCCCGGCTGTTCGAGCCGCTCGGCATCGGCGAGGCGTGGTGGCTGCGGGACCGCACCGGCCGCGAGATCGGCTTCAGCGGACTGCACGCCACCACCGATGCCGTCGCGCGGCTGGGTCAGCTCTACCTGCGGGACGGGGTGTGGCGGGGCGAGCGGCTGCTGCCCGAGGGATGGGTCGCCCGCGCCTCCCGCCCGCACATACCGACCGCCGGGGCGATGGGCGAGCAGGACCGGCAGGACTGGGACCGGGGCTACGGCCACCAGTTCTGGATGTCCCGGCACGGCTACCGCGGCGACGGGGCGTACGGGCAGTACTGCCTGGTGCTGCCCGAGCAGGACGCGGTGATCGCCGCGACGGCCGCGACCGAGCGGATGCAGGAGTACCTGAACCTGGTCTGGCAGCACCTCCTGCCCGCGTTCCGCCCCGGGCCGCTGCCCGGCCGACAGGCCGCGGACGCCGCCCTGCGGGAGCGCCTGGAACGGCTCGCGCTGCCCCCGGCCGACGGCGGCCCCGTGCCGAGCGACCGGGCCCGGGAGTGGTCCGGCGCCGTCTTCACCCCGGACGGCGGAGTGTGCGCGGACCAGCCGGGACTGACCGGGGCCGAGGTCACCGAGGACGCGGACGGCGGCTGGACGGTCACCCTCACCGACGGCGGACGGCGGCTGGACCTGCGGCTCGGCGCGACCGACGGCCGAGGCGGTCGGGACGGGCACGGCTGGACGGTCACCGAAGGGGATCCGGCCACGGCCGTGAGCGGCGGCTGGACCGACGGCGACACCCTCGCCGTGGACGCCGTGTTCCTGGAGACGCCGCACCGCCTCCGGGTGACCTGTACCCTCACCGGCGGCACCTTCACCGCGCACTGGCACACCCGTCCGCTGCACGCGGCACCCCTGCACGCGCTGCGCGCCCCGCGCGGCCCGCGCTGACCGGCGTCTTTCGGCCGGACCTGCCCGGACCCCGCGGCCCCGCCACGCTCCGCATGACAGGCGCTCAGGGCCGGAACGTCCGCAGGAAGGTCCGCAGCGCCTCCCGGCTCCCGGGTTCCGCCCAGCCGTCGGCCGGGGTCGTCCAGCGCAGCGAGAAGCCGCGCCCGCCGCCGAGGAGGAAACCGCGGCCGAAGGTGCGCACCCGGGTGCCGTCGGCCGCCGTGAACCACTCCATGTCGGCGGCCTCGCGGCCCCGGTACGTCGTCGCCCGGATCCCGCCGATCCGCCGGTAGCCGCCGGACCGCCGCAGCAGCGGTTCCACGTCGTCCCGCCACACGGCGACGGCGTCCGTCCCGACGCGCTCGCTGTAGGTGACGGCGAGCCGGCGGGGATCGTCGTCCGCGCCGAAGGTGACGCGGTAGGCGAGGCCGGACACGCCTGAGGTGTCCAGCCGCTGCCAGCCCGCGGGCAGCGCGACGGAGAAGCCCTCCGGAGCGTGCAGGGTGCGGTAGCCGGGCGGGAGGCCCGCCGACCCCGGCGGGCCGGTCGGGGCCGGGGCGGCACCCCGGCCGCCGGGCTCGGGGTCGTCCCGCCCGGAGTCCGGCGGTCCGGACCCGGTCGGCCCGGACGCCGAGGCCGGTGGCGGACCGGACGAGGTGCCGGTCGCGGTGCCGGGCAGCCCGCGCGTCGCGGCGAGCACGAGGGCCGCCACGCCCGCGGCGGCCGGCACGGCCCCGAGCACCACGGCCCGCCTGCTCACCTCCCGGCCCGCACACAGCAGAGCGGGGGAGTGCCCGCCGCGCGGCCGGATGTCCGGCCCCGCCGTCGGGGCGGCACCGGCGTCCTCGCGGACCACACGGGCGAGCGCCTCGCGCACCGCCGCACCGGTGGGCCGCTCCCGCGCCTCCTTGCACAGCAGCCCCTGGACGACCGGCGTGAGCGGCCCGGCCCGCACGGGCGCGCGAAGCGGCAGCCGGTCCACGCCCCTGAGCGTGGCCTCGAACCGGCCCCGGTCCCGGAACGGGGCACGGCCCTCGCACAGCGCGTAGAGGATCGCGCCCAGCGCCCACAGGTCCGCGGCCGGCCCGGCGGGTTCACCGCGGGCCTGTTCCGGCGCGGCGTACGACGGTGCCGTCAGCCGGGGCGCCGGCGTGGTGCCGGTCAGGCCGTACCCGGCGACGACGAGCGGGCCGCCCGGGCGCAGGAAGACCTCGCCGGGGCTCAGCTCGCCATGGGTGAGGCCCCCGGCGTGCGCGGCGTCCAGGACGTCGAGCAGGTCCAGCCCGGTCCGCGCCGCCCGCACCGGGTCGAACGCGCCCTCCCCGGCGAGGACGTCGTCCAACGGCGTGCCGTCGATCCAGGCGGTGACGATCCACAGGAAACCCGCCTCCACGGCCGTCTCGACCACGGTGGCGGTCCGCTCAGGGCACAGCCGGGACACGATGCCGGCCGTTCGCAGGACACGGGACGGCGCGCGGCGCACGGCGTCACCGGCGTCGGGCGGGAGCCCGATCCGGGTGACCAGGAACGGGCGGCCCGTCCGCAGGTCGTCGGCGTACCAGCGGACGCGGTTGGTCTCGCGGTGGGTGATCTCGACCGGCCGGAACCGTCCGGCGACCGGCCGGTCCGTGGAGACGTGCGCCCTGCCCATGGCCATCCCTCGTCGCACCGCTGCTCGACCCTGCACCCCGGAGGTACGGGGGAGAGGCGGGGCCCGTTCAACGAGGCGGCCCGGATCCGTCCCGGCGGCCGCGACGGTCAGCGCAGCCGGAAGTGCTCCGCCCAGGCGATCATGTCGCCGGTGGTGGCGTTGCCGCCGCACACCACCAGCCCGAGCCGCGCACCCTCACCGACCCGCTCCAGCACCCGCCGCGCGGCGGGCAGCAGACAGCCGGCGGCCGGCTCCGCCCACACCTTGGCGTGGTCCGCCAGGTCGAGCGAGCCCCGCACCGCCTCCCGGTCCGGCACCACCAGCACCTCGTGGACCAGCGCCGAGACATGCTCGTACGTCAGCCGCGACACGGCGGGGGCGCTGAGCGTGGAGACGATCGACGTCAGCTTCACGGGGACCGGGCCGCCCGCCGCCAGCGCCTGCGACATCGCCTGCGCGCCCTCCGTCTCCACGCCCCAGATCCGCACCCCGGGCCGCAGGGCCCGCAGCGCCGCCGCCACCCCGGAGATCAGCCCGCCGCCCCCGATGCTCACCAGCACGTCGGTCAGTTCACCGGCGTCCGCGGCGAACTCCAGGCCCACCGTGCCCTGTCCGGCGATCACCACCGGGTCGTCGAAGGGGTGGACCAGGGTCAGCCCTTCCTCTCGGAGCCGGGCCGTCAGGTCGAAGGCGCCGTCCATGTCGTCGGTGAGCCGCACCGACGCGCCGGCCGACTCCGCGATCTCCACGGCCCGCGCCGGCGCCGAACGGGGCATCACGACGGTGGCCTTCACATCGAGGGCGGCGGCCATGACCGCCAGCGCGATGCCGTGGTTGCCGCCGCTGACCGCGACGACCCCGGCGGCCCGCTCGGCCTCGCCCAGCGACAACAGCTTCGCCGCCGCACCGCGCACCTTGAACGAACCGGTGCGCTGCAGCAGTTCCAGCTTGGCCGTGACCGGGACGCCGAGCAGCGCCGACAGCCCGGGGCTCGGCACGGTCGGCGTCCGCACCACATGTCCGGCGATCCGCTCGGCCGCGGTTTCGATGCCGGCGATCTCGATCACGACTGCCACCTCTCCGGCACGGGGCGTGATCCGTGCCCGGACCCACCCTGACCCGCGCCCCGGCCGAGGTCAACATCGTTCAGTGCTGCTGGGCCTTCTGCGGCGTCGCCTCACTGGGCCGGACGACGACATGGCCCTCACCCTGCAGCATCAGCTGCACGGCCTCGCCCGACCCGCCGCGCAGCATCGAGCCCAGTGACTGCGACCGGTGCAGCGAGGTGGTCAGGCCGGCGGTCCAGCCGACGATCGCGTCCGTGTCCACGTGGACCGGGTACTGCGGCGACACCGGGATGACGAGCGGCTCGCCCTCGCAGACCAGTCCCAGCCGGCCGTGCCCGCTGAACACGCTGTTGAACAGGCCGCCACCGGTGATGCCGGCGCCCTTCACCGTGGCGATGCGGTACGACAGCGTGGCGTCGAAGCACAGCACGTTGCGGCCGTTGACGGTGAACTCGTCACCGGACTCGACCTCCACGACGAAGCAGTTCTGCGCCTCGTGAGCGAACCAGGCCTCGCCCTGTCCGCGCACCGCCATCAGCGGCAGCCCCTCGCCGGTCACCGCGCGCTTGAGCATGCCGCCCACGCCCTGGCCCTTGCGTTCGAACTGCAGGTTCCCGCGGTAGGCGATCATCGCGCCCTGGCGGGCGAGCATCTCGCCGTCGACCGTGTAGCGGACGCACTTGGTGTTCTCGACCGTCATGCCCGGCGCCGTGGCGGGCCGGATCATGTGCCGACTGGAAAACAGGTCACCCTTCATGGAGGCATCCTCGCCCGGAGCCCCGGCTTCCGCCAGGACCGCCCGACTTCGCCGGGTACTCGGCCGGCTCCCGTCAGGCGCCGAGGAGTTGCGTCCAGTACGTGCCCGCCCGGCCGCCGCCCGCGAAACCGACGCCGATGTGGGTGAAGTCGGCCTTGAGGATGTTGGCGCGGTGACCGGGGCTGTTCATCCAGCCCTGGACGACCTCGGCGGCCGAGCGCTGGCCGCAGGCGATGTTCTCGCCGATGGTGCGGCGCGTGGAGCCCGCCGCGGCGGCCCGGTCCCAGGGCCGGCTGCCGTCGGGCGCGGTGTGGGAGTAGAAGTCGCGGGCCACCATGTCGGCGCTGTGCGCCTGGGCGGCCGTGGTCAGCAGGGGATCGCGGGACAGGAGCGGCAGCCCGGCCCGCGCGCGCTCCCGGTTGGTGAGGTCGACGACCTCGGCGGCCGTGCGGTCCAGGCCCTCCGGGGTGAGCGGACCGGCCCACAGCGCCGTCCAGTAGGTGTCCCCGAACCCGCCGCCGCCGGCGCCCGCCAGCGCGGCGTGCGTGAACGCCGGGTCGCACACGGTGCGCCGGGCCGTGTCGTGGCGCAGACAGTGGTCGACGAACGCGGAGACGGTGAGCGGGCCGGAGACCAGGTGCTCGCCGACGGCCAGGTACGGGTATCCGGCGGCGACGACGCGCTGGTACACCGAGACACCGTCCACGCCCTCCACGCCGAGGCTCCCGCCCCGCGCCATCATGGCGGCGTGCTCCCGGGCCGCGTCGGCCAGCCGCGCGTCATGGGTGACCGGCGGGGAACCGGCCGCGGCCCGGGCGGAGTTGACCAGCTCGAAGAAGCCGTCACCGGCGGGCGCGGGGGAGGCGGGCGGTGGCGGCGCCACGGGGCGCGGCGGGACGGCGGGGCGCGGCGGGGGCACCGGTCGTGCGGGTGCGGCCACCGTGCCCGGCGGGCCCGGTACGCCCGGCGCACCCGGTGGTCCCGCCACGGCCGGTGCCGTCCCGCCGGCGGCCGCACCGTCGTCCTCCACGTCCACGCCGAAGTCCCGGGCGAGTCCGGCCAGTCCGTCGGCGTACCCCTGGCCCAGCGCGCGCAGTTTCCAGCCGGTGCCGCGCCGGTAGACCTCCGCGAGGAGCAGCACGGTCTCCTGCCGGGGGCGGGGCGGGGCGAACCGGGCCAGCGGGCGCCCGCCGGCGTCGGCGACCCGGAGGACGGGCGCGGGCAGGGCACTCAGCGGGGTGCCGGGTTCGGCGGCGCTGACGGCCACCGTGACCCGGGTGGCGCCGGGGCGCAGCGACGGCGGGTCGACGGTGAGCGTGTCACCGGCGAGCCGGGCTCCCGGGGCGGCCGGCTGGTTGTAGAACACGAAGTCCGCGTCGTCGCGCACCTTTCCACCGTCGTCCGTGATCAGCGCGGAGACGTCGAACGGCCCGGGCACCCGGACGGTCACGGCACCGCCCGGCAGGGGCAGGTTGCCGCCGGGGACCAAGTCGCTCATCACGCCGCCCTGATGTCGTCGTCCACCCACCGGTGAGGGTGTGTCCGGACAACGAGGAGCGGTACGCCGGGGTTCCCGACGTGCGCGCGGTCGCGGCGGCGGCTCAGCGGTGCAGCGCCCGCGCCCAGTCCTCGGGGACCCGGCCGGCCGGGCCGGGCGACGGCTGGTCGGCCGGGTGGCTCAGGGGCGGGGCGAGTTCGTGACCGGACTCGTGCAGTGCGTCGGTGGCGTAGTTCCAGAACCAGTCCTCGCCCGGCTCGTAACTGCGCACCACCGGATGCCCGGTGGCCCGGTAGTGCGCCGTGGCGTGCTGCCCGGGCGAGCTGTCGCAGCAGCCGACGTGTCCGCACTGCGCGCAGCGCCGCAGATGGAACCACCACCCGCCGGCCGCGTCGCAGTCGGCGCAGCCGGGGCCGGTCGGCGGGATGCGGGGGTCGATGGCGTGCTCACCGGTCATGCGGACTCCTCGGGGATGCCGTCGGGTGCGTCGTCGGGGGCCGGGGCGGTGAGCGGGAGCAGCACCTGGAAGCGGGTGTCGCCCGGCTCGGACTCGAAGTGCAGGCTCCCGTGGTGCTTGTCGACCACGATCCGCCAGCAGATGTCCAGGCCCAGCCCGGTGCCCTCGCCGACCGGTTTGGTGGTGAAGAACGGGTCGAAGACCCGGTCGCGGACCTCCGCCGGGATGCCCGCACCGGTGTCGCGGAACTCCACCAGCAGCCGGTCGTGGTCCCGTGCGGTGCGCACCGTCAGCGTGCCCTCGGCGTCCTGGCCGTCCGGGCCGCGCATGGCGGCGACCGCGTTGTCGATCAGGTTGGTCCACACCTGGTTCAGCTCCGCCGGGTACGCCGGGATGCGCGGCAGCGTGCGGTCGTACTCCTTGACCACCTTGATCCGCGGACCGGTCTTCCCGGACAGCATCAGCAGGGTGCTGTCGAGGAGTTCGTGCACGTCGGCGACCTGGAACGGGGCGCGGTCGAGCTGCGAGTACTGCTTGGCGGCGTCCACCAGGTGCGAGATGCGGTTCGTGGAGTCGGCAATCTCGTCCATCAGCAGCTCGGTCTCGACGGTGTAGCCGATCCAGCCGATCGCTCCCGGAAGGGTCTCCTCGTCCACGGCGGCGGCGATCTGCTCCAGCCAGTCCGAGTCGAGCCCGGCCTGCACGAAGACCGGCGCGATCCGCCAGCCCTCGGTGATGCCGTGGTCGTCCAGCCAGTCGGAGAGCGCGTCCTCACGGTCCGCGGCCTCCAGGGGGCCGAGCACGGGCGCCTTGGCGACGCGTTCGGCGGTGCGCTCCTGGAACTCGATCAGGTTCGCCAGCGTCTCGCGGTCGTAGGTGCCCGCGGAGATCATGCGCAGCTTGTGCCGCATCTTGCCCACGCGTTCACGCAGCGTCGCGGTGGCCCGTACGGCCGCCGCGGCCGGGTTGTTCAGCTCGTGCGTCAGCCCCGCCGACAACGAGCCGAGCGCCAGCAGCCGCTCCCGCTGCCCGATCGCCCGCTGGGTGCTCTTCGAACCGAAGAACAGCCCCTCCAGGAGGTGGACCGCCATCGGGAACCACTCCTGCATGATGCTCGCGAACGTGTCCGCGGGCAGCACGAAGAACCGCGTCGGCTCGGTCACCCGCATCGAGATGTTGTAGACCTGCCGCACCCGGTCCCCGAGGTAGGCCTGCATGGCTCCCGCGTACACGCCGCGCTGGGAGGTGCGGCTGACCTCCACGTCGTCGCCGCCGACCCGGCGGGACAGCACGACCGTGCCCTCCAGCATCACGTAGAAGCACGTGGCGGGCTCGCCCTCGGCGTACACGGGCCCGGGGCCGAAGCCCTCCACGCGGCCCTCGGCGCACAGCCGTCCGAGCTGCTCGGGAGCGAGCTTCTCGAACAGGAACAGCGAGCCGATCTCCCGCGGGCTGCACGGCAGGGGCCGCCCGCTCACGACTGCTCCAGATACCGGTGGACGAGCATCACGGCCATGGCTCCCTCTCCGACGGCGGACGCGACCCGCTTGGCGGACTCCGCGCGGGCGTCGCCCGCGACGAACACCCCGGGCACGTTGGTCTCCAGGTGGTACGGCGGCCGGTCCAGTTCCCACCCCGCGGGCGGCCGCCCGTCGGCGGTCAGATCGGGCCCGGCGAGGATGAAACCGCGCTCGTCCCGCAGCACCGTCCCGTCCAGCCAGCCGGTCAGCGGGGCGGCGCCGATGAACACGAACAACCACTGCGCGTCCACGAGTTCACTGCGCCCGCCGGCCGTGTCGCGCAACGTCAGCTGCCGCAGCCGGCCGTCGCCGTGCGCGCCCTCGACGACCGTGCCGCACCGCACCGAGATGTTCGGCGCCTGCTCGATCTGCCGGATCAGGTAGTGCGACATCGACGCCGACAGGTCCGGCCCGCGCACCAGCAGCGTCACCGACTTCGCGAACCGGGCCAGGTACATCGCGGCCTGCCCGGCCGAGTTGGCGCCGCCGACGACGTACACGTCGTGGCCCTGGCAGGCGGCGGCCTCGGTCAGCGCCGAACCGTAGAACACGCCGCAGCCGTTGAGCTCGTCGCAGCCCGGCGCCGCCAACTGCCGGTAGCTCACCCCGGTCGCCAGGATGACGCTGTGCGCGGCGACCGCCGAGCCGTCGGAGAACCGTACGATCCGGGCGGAGCCGTTGACCTCCAGACCCGTCACCTCGCGCGCGGTGAGGATCTCGGCGCCGAACTTCGCCGCCTGCCGGCGCGCCCGCTCGGTGAGCTGGGCCCCCGACACCCCGTCGGGGAAGCCGAGGTAGTTCTCGATGCGCGAGCTCTGGCCGGCCTGCCCGCCGGTCGCCGACCGTTCCACCAGCACCGTCCGCAGCCCTTCCGAGGCCCCGTACACCGCCGCGCCGAGCCCCGCCGGGCCGCCGCCGATCACCACCAGGTCGTAGAAGTCGGCCGTCGGGGTCGTCTCCAGTCCGACCCGGGCGGCGAGGTCCACGGCCTCCGGTTCCACCAACGGCGTCCCGTCCGGTGTGATCACCACCGGCAGCCGCGTCCCGTCCTCGCCCGCGGCGGCCAGCAGCCGTCTGCCCTCCGGCTCCTCGGACGAGTACCAGCGGTAGGGCACCTGGTTGCGGGCCAGGAACTCCCGTACGTCCGAGGAGCGCGCCGACCAGCGGTGGCCGACCACCTTGGTGCTGGGCACGGGGCGGTGGTCGCTCGACCGCCAGGCGTCCAGCAGGTCGTCGACGACCGGGTAGAGCTTCTCCTCCGGCGGGTCCCACGGCTTGAGCAGGTAGTGGTCGAGGTCCACCACGTTGATCGCGTCGATCGCCGCGTCGGTGTCCGCGTACGCGGTCAGCAGCACCCGGCGCGCGCCCGGGTGGATGTCCATGGCCTGTTCGAGGAACTCGATGCCGTTCATGCGCGGCATCCGGTAGTCGGCG
Organism: Streptomyces calvus; assembly: GCF_006782915.1. Lineage (GTDB taxonomy): Bacteria > Actinomycetota > Actinomycetes > Streptomycetales > Streptomycetaceae > Streptomyces > Streptomyces calvus. Next base: position 85,592 of record NZ_VCNP01000006.1, on the reverse strand, counting down.
AGGATCACGGCCACCGCGTCGCCGCGCAGCTTCAGCTCGCGCAGCGCGTCCAGCGCGGACTCCCCGGACTCCGCGCGCACGATCCGGTACGACGCCCCGTAGCGCCGCCTGAGGTCCCGGGCCACGGCGCGGGACACCCCGGGGTCGTCGTCCACGGTCATGATGACGGTCCGTGCCGTGTCGGCGGCCTGTGCCATACGTCCCCCACGTCCTGCGTTCGGTCCCACGGCACGGCGGGCCCGATGCGTCCGAGGCCGCGCCGGCCCCGGCCATCGTATGGCTGTTCGTGCCCGCGCGCTCGGCCACGGTGGCCGCCGCACCGCGGCTGCCGAGTCACCGCGGGCCCGTGGGGAAGACTGGACCACGCGGAAGAGACACGACCCCCGGGAGGACAGCCGCATGACGCGCCCGATCACGGCAGGGATCGACGGAACCGAGCAGAGCCTCGACGCGCTGGCCTGGGCGGCACGGGAGGCGGTCCGCCGGGGACTGCCGCTCAGGGTGGTGCACGCCTGGCGGGTCGAGGAGCACGACGCGGTGGACACCGGCGACCGCGCGACCCAGGAGCGGTGGGTGCGCGAGTCGGCCGAGTCGGCGGTGCACGCCGTCCGCGAACGGCACCCGGATCTCGCCGTCACCGTGGACGTCCTGGAGGGCGACGCCGTGGACACGCTGACCGGGGCCGCCGCGGACGCGGAGATGCTGGTGCTCGGCTCGCGCGGACACGGGCCGATCGTGGGGTTCCTGGTCGGTTCGGTCGGCCAGCAGGTGATCGTGGACGCCGCGCGGCCGGTGGTGCTGGTCCGCGCCGGTGACCGGCCGTCGAACGAGGTCTCCGGGCACGAGATCGTCGTCGGGCAGGAGGGCCGGCCCGAGGACAGCGCCGCCGCGCTCGGCTTCGCCTTCGAGACCGCCGCCCGGCGCGGCGCCACCGTGCGCGCGGTGCGGGCCTGGACCCTGCCGCCGGTGTTCGCCTACAGCCCCGCCTCGCTCCAGCTCCTCGACGAGGCGGGCGGTCTGGAGCCGTTCGAGCGCAAGGGCCTGGCGGCGGCGCTCGCGCCGTGGCGGGAGCGCTACCCGGACGTCCACGTGGTGGAGCACGTGGAGATGGGCAGCGCCGGCCAGGTGCTGCTGTCGGTGGCGGGCACCGCCCAGCTGATGGTCGTCGGCCGCCGCGCCCGCCGTACGGCCGTGGGCGCCCGGATCGGCTCCGTGGCGCACGGCGTCCTGCACCACGCCGACTGCCCGGTGGCGGTCGTGCCGCCCGCCTGAGCGGGAACGCCCGGGGCCCGGCGGCGTCAGTCGGTGGTCGGCCGCAGGGACTCGCGGACCTTCGGCAGGATGTTCCTGATGTAGTCCTCGACGGCCGTGTCGAGCCCGATGTCGTGCTGCGCCCGCTCGGACAGGTACCAGCGGTGCTCCAGGAGTTCGTGGTAGATCTCCGCGGGATCCATCGGGCCGCGCAGCTCCGGCGGCACGGCCCGCACGGTGGGCCGGAACACCTCCCGCACCCAGCGGTGGGCGAGGACCTCGGGACGGGCGCCCAGGGGATCGTTCGGGGCGTAGTCGTCCTGGGTGGCCATCCAGCTCTCCAGGTCGTTCAGCAGCCGCCTGGCCTGGTTCTCCTCGGCGTCCAGGCCGGTCAGGCGCAGCAGCTGCCGCTGGTGGTGGCCGGCGTCGACGACCTTCGGCACGAAGGTGACCGTGTCGCCGTTGGAGGCGTGCTCGATCTGCATCTCGGCCACGTCGAAACCGAGGTCGTTGAGGCGGCGGATGCGGCGCTCGATGTAGTGGTACTTGCCCGCCGGGTACACGGAGGTGCGGGTCAGCTCCTGCCACAGGCTCTGGTAGCGGCCGCAGATCTCGGTGCCGAACTCGATCGGGTCGACGGAGGGGTGCAGCGCCCCGGACGCCTCCAGGTCCAGCAGCTCGCCGCTGATGTTGACGCGCGCCAGATCCAGGTCGTACTCGCGCTGGCCGACGCTGAGTTCGGGGTGCAGGTCGCCGGTCTCGGCGTCCACGAGGTAGGCGGCGTAGGCGCCCGCGTCCCGCCGGAACAGCGTGTTCGACAGCGAGCAGTCGCCCCACGCGAACCCGGCGAGGTGCAGCCGCACCAGCAGCACCGCGAGCGCGTCCATCAGCCGGTGCATGGTCGCCGGGCGCAGCGTCGTCTCGAACATCGACCGGTACGGCATCGAGCCGCCCAGGTGCCGGGTGATCAGGACGCTCTCCAGGGGCTCGCCCGCGGTGTCGGTGCGGCCGGTGACCACGGCGAGCGGGTCAACCGCCGGGATGCCGATCCGGTCCAGGTCGCGCAGCAGTTCGTACTCGCGCAGCGCGGGCCGCTGGGCGAGTTCCTTCACCGCGATCACCTCGTCGCCGGCGCGCGCGTAGCGCACCACGTGCCGGGAGATGCCGCGCGGCAGCGGCACCAGGTACCGGTCCGGCCACTCCTCCAGCGGCAGGTGCCACGGCAGTTCCAACAGGAGCGCGGGATGCTCCGGGTTGGTGGCGTTGATCTGCAGTGCCATGGCTCGGGTGTCCTCGTCTCGTGGGCGGTCCTCACCTCACCCTATTGCGCCCGCTCCCGCGCCAGCAGCGCCGCGTCCGCCACGGACCCCTCGTGCAGGGGCCCGTGGCCCGGCAGCAGCAGGTCGCCGTGGAGCGTCGCCAGGACGTCCAGCGACTCCAGGGCGGCCGCCCGCTCGTGGTGGAACATGTCCGGCAGCAGCTGCGGACCCCGGACACGGGAGGTGGGGTGACCGCTCACCAGCGCGTCGCCGGACACCACCGCGCCGACGCCGGGCAGGTGGAAGGCGCAGTGGCCGCCGGTGTGCCCGGGCGTGTGCACGGGCACCGGCCGGCCGGGCAGGTCGAGCGGGCCCGGCGCGGGGAACGGCCCGGGCGTGCCGACCGCGACGTCGGCCGTCCCGCCGGCCCGCAGGGCGTGCACCGCCCAGGGCGCCACACCGGGACGCCAGGCGTTGCGCAGTACCCGGCCGACGCCCACCTGGTGCAGGAAGTCCCGCCGGGCGTGCGGCACTTCGGCCTCGTGGGTGAGGACCGGCGTGCCGTGGGCGGCGCGCAGGTACTGGGCGGAGCCCAGGTGGTCGTTGTGGGCGTGGGTGATCAGCACGGCCGTCACCGCCTCCGGTGAACTCCCCACCTGCGCCAGTGAGTCGAGCAGCCGTTCCCGGTCGCCGGGGTAGCCGGTGTCGATCAGCGTGACCGCGTCGCCCTCGGTCAGGATCACCCAGTTGGTACTGGGCCCGTGCACCAGATAGGTGCCGTCCGCGACCTGTCGCACCGCTGCTCGCATCATCGTGCCGCGCTCCGTCGTCCGTCCCGAGGGGAGTGCCGGGAGGAGTTGCGTCGTTCCCGTCCCGGGAGGAGAAGGAAAGCAGACCGCCGGACGGGCGCGGACGCCGGGTCAGTTCACGCCGTGCGGGCGGAACTGGATGCTGATCCGGGGGCCGGTGGCGCGGGTGCTCTTGGGGACGGCGTGCTCCCAGGTGCGCTGGCAGGAGCCGCCCATCACGATGAGGTCGCCGTGGCCCAGCGGGCGGCGCACGGTGTCGCCGCCGCCCGCCGGGCGCAGCAGCAGGTCACGGGGCGCACCCACGGAGAGGATGGCGACCATCGTGTCCTCGCGGGCGCCCCGCCCGATCCGGTCGCCGTGCCAGGCGACGCTGTCCCGGCCGTCGCGGTAGTAGCACAGCCCGGCCGTGGCGAACGGCTCGCCCAGCTCGCCGGCGTAGTGCGCGCTGAGCGCGGCGCGCGCCTCGGCCAGCACCGGGTGCGGCAGCGGGTCGTCCGCGCCGTAGTACGAGAGCAGCCGGGGCACGTCCACGACGTGGTCGTACATCTGGCGCCGCTCCGCCCGCCACGGGACGTGCGCGGCCAGGTGCTCGAACAGTGCCCCGGACCCGCTGAGCCAGCCCGGCAGCACGTCGATCCAGGCGCCGCGGCCCAGCACGGTGCGGCGCACCGCGTCGAGCGGGCCGAGCCGCAGCTCGTCGTCCTGGTCGAAGAGCGATCCCTGCAACGCCCGGGGGTGGTGCGTGGTCATGGGACCAGCGTACTCCTGAATCGAATGTCTGTTCTAGATCGAGTGTGACGGGTCCCGTCGCCCGGCCCTGCGGGAAAACCCGGCCTCGGGCCTGTTCGATACATTGGTGTATCGGATACGTTGCTGTATCGAACGAGGAGCGGAACATGGCGGTGGACGGAAGGGCCGGGCGCGTCACCAGGCGCCGGCTGCGCACGCGCGCGAACCTCCTGGACGCCGCCTTCACCGTCTTCGCCGCCAAGGGCTTCGGGCACGTCTCGATCGAGGAGATCTGCGAGGCGGCCGGCTACACCCGGGGCGCCTTCTACTCCAACTTCACCGGACTCGACGAACTGTTCTTCGCCCTCTACGCCGAGCACGCCGAACTCATCGCGGAACAGGTCTCCGCGGCGCTCGCCCAGGACGGACCCGGCCTCGACGTGCCCGCCGCCGTCGACCGCGTCACCGAGGTGCTGCTGCTCGACCGCGACTGGCTGCTGGTCAAGACCGACTTCCTGGTGCACGCCGCCCGCGACCCCGAGGTGGCGGGCGCCCTGCTGGAGCACCGCGCGCGGCTGCGGGGCGCCATCGCCGACCGGCTGGCCCGGGCCGACGGCCGCGCCGCGCTGCCCGCGGTCCTCGGCGACGCCGAGGGCGCCGCGCACGCCGTGGTCGCCGCCTACGACGGCGTCACCACCCAACTGCTGCTGGACCGGGACGTCGTACGCGCCCGGGCCTGGCTGAAACAACTGCTGACCGCGCTGCTCACCGGATGAAGGAAGGGACGGTCGCCATGGATGCCGACGTCATCGTCGTCGGAGCGGGCCTCGCCGGCCTGGTCGCGGCCCACGAGCTGACCAGCAGGGGCCGCAGGGTCGCCCTGGTCGACCAGGAGAACGCCGCCAACCTCGGCGGCCAGGCCTTCTGGTCCTTCGGCGGACTGTTCCTGGTGGACTCACCGGAACAGCGGCGCCTGGGCATCAAGGACTCCGTCGACCTCGCCTGGAACGACTGGCGGGGCAGCGCGGCCTTCGACCGGCTCGACGACGAGGACAGCTGGGCGGTGCGCTGGGCCCGCGCCTACGTCGAATGGGCGGCGGGGGAGAAGCGCTCCTGGCTGACCGGCCACGGCATCACCTTCCTGCCCACCGTCGGCTGGGCGGAGCGCGGCGACCTGCGCGCCGACGGCCACGGCAACACCGTGCCGCGCTTCCACATCGCGTGGGGCACCGGCACCGGCGTCGTGGAACCGTTCGTCCGCCACGCCCGGCAGGCCTCGCGCGACGGACTGCTCACCTTCCACCACCGACACCGCGTCGACGAACTGGTCGTGGACGGCGGCACGGCGAGCGGCGTCCGCGGCACCGTGCTGGCCGAGGACAACGCGCCGCGCGGCGTCGCCTCCAGCCGCGAGGCGGTCGGCGCGTTCGAACTCACCGCCCAGGCCGTGATCGTCACCAGCGGCGGCATCGGCGCCGACCACGACATCGTCCGCCGGTACTGGCCCGAGCGGCTGGGCACCCCGCCCCGCGCGATGGTCACCGGCGTCCCGGCCCACGTCGACGGGCGGATGCTGGACATCAGCGCCCGCGCGGGCGCCCGGCTGGTCAACCGGGACCGCATGTGGCACTACACCGAGGGCCTGCGCAACTGGGACCCCGTCTGGCCCGGCCACGGCATCCGCATCCTGCCCGGACCGTCCTCCCTGTGGTTCGACGCCCTCGGCCGCCGCCTGCCCGACCCGTGCCTGCCCGGCTACGACACCCTCGGCACGCTGCGGTACCTGCGCACCACCGAGGACATCGCCGGCTACGACCACTCCTGGTTCGTCCTCACCCAGAAGATCATCGAGAAGGAGTTCGCTCTGTCGGGCTCCGAGCAGAACCCCGACATCACCGCCAAGGACCGGGCCGGGTTCCTGCGCGAACGGGTCCTGGGCAAGGGCGCCCCCGGACCGGTGGACGCCTTCCTGCGCAACGGCGCGGACTTCGTCACCGCCGCGACCCTGGAGGAACTGGTCGGGAAGATGAACGCCCTCACCGACGAACCCCTGCTCGACGCGGGCACCCTCCGGCGCCAGATCGAGGCCCGCGACCTGCAACTGGCCAACGCCTACAGCAAGGACGCCCAGATACAGGGAATCCGCAACGCCCGCCGCTACCTCGGCGACCGGCTGGGCCGCGTCGCCGCACCGCACCGCATCCTCGATCCGGCGGCCGGCCCGCTGATCGGCGTCAAGCTGCACATCCTCACCCGCAAGACGCTCGGCGGCATCCAGACCGACCTCGACTCCCGCGTCCTCGGCGCCGACGGCAGCCCGGTCGAGGGACTGTACGCGGCGGGCGAGGTGGCGGGCTTCGGCGGCGGCGGGCTCCACGGCTACAACGCCCTGGAGGGCACCTTCCTCGGCGGCTGCCTCTTCTCCGGCCGTGCGGCGGGCCGGGCCGCGGCCGACCGGACGGCGTGACGCGCGCGGCCCGCCCCTCAGCCGCCGAGGAGGCGGGCCAGCACCGCGGCGTGACTGCGCTCGGGGTGCCTGGACGCGGTCAGCAGCGTCACCGGGCCCTTCCCGGCCAGCTCCCGCACGCGGTCCAGGGCACCGGCCGCCCCGGGAGCGGCCAGCTCGGCCTCGTACCGCCCGCGGAACTCCTCGAACGGCCGGTCCTGCGCGTGGTACCAGCGGCGCAGCCCGGTCGACGGGGTCAGCTCCTTCGGCCACTCGTCCACCCGCGCCGCCTCCTTCGTCAGACCGCGCGGCCACAACCGGTCCACCAGCACCCGCACGCCGTCCTCCGGCTCGGGCGGTTCGTGGACGCGGCGCACGCGCACGCTCATGGTCGGCCCCTTCCGGCGGTGTGCCGCGAGCCTACTGCGGGGCACGGAACCGGGCACGGCGAGCCGTGACCGTGGCGTCCTGCCCGGCCGGACCTGCGGTCCTCACGGTCCTGCCGGTCCGGACGAACCGGCAGGACCGATTCCGTTCGCGCGGAGCGGGTACTACGACCGCCGGACGCCACGTTCGTGGAAGGAGGCCGCTCATGGACGCAACGGACGACCTGCCCGTCGTCGGCTCGCTCGCCGAGCTCACCGCACTGGTCGAGCGCGACCGGGGGCTGTACGTCCGCTGGTCCCGCGGCCCGGCGACCGACCTCGGCGAGGCGTCGAGCGTCGACGACCTCACGGGCGTCTCCATGACCGGCCTGTCGGCGAACCCGCTCGACGTCGAACGGTGGTGGGAGCAGCGGCCGGTGGAACTGTGGGTGGCCCGCCGGCTCTACGACTACGAGCACCTGCCGCGCGAGAAGGGGCCCGGCATCCGCTGCTGGGTGCTCAAGGGCAGCGAGAACGGCCGGGGCCCGGACAACGAGCCGCTGGTCACGGACGTCCACCCGCTGTGCTGGATCGACTCCGCCGTGATCGACGAGGCGAGGAGGGCAGTGGCCCGCCAGGAAGGTGCCTGGGGGCCACTGCGCAGGACCGGCCGCTGAGCTGCGGCGGCAGCGGCCCACCGGGCGGCGGCGGACCACCGCCCAGCGGCTGCTCAGGAGCCGCCGGCGGCCCGCCGGGCCGCGGTGCGCCGCTTCAGCGCACGCCGTTCCGTCTCACTCGTGCCGCCCCACACCCCGATGGACTGCCCCGTCTCCAGCGCCCACTCCAGGCACGGCTCGCGCACCGGGCAGCCCCGGCACACGGCCTTGGCCTGCTCGGTCTGCATCAGGGCCGGTCCGGACGTGCCGATCGGGAAGAAGAGGTCGGGATCCTCGGTCCTGCAGGCAGCGCTGTTCCGCCAGTTGTCCATCGAAAGTCACCTGTGATCGCAGTGGATGAGCACCTCTACGGATGCCTGACTCCTCCTCGGGTCACCGGTCGGCACGCGCCGAAACCGCGGGATCACGCCCCGCGTCGCCGCGCGCGCGTCCGCTGCGCAGGGCCCCGGCCGCCGCCTCGGTGACCGCGTCGGCCACCACCGCCAGGGCGGGGGAGTCCAGCTTCCACTGCTGCCAGTACAGCGGCACGTCCACCGTCCGGTCGGGTGCGAACACCGTGAGACGGCCCTCGCGCAGCAGCGGCACCGCCTGCGCCTCGGGGACCATGCCCCAGCCCAGGCCGGCGGCGACCGCCTCGACGAACCCCTCCGAGGTCGGCACGTAGTGGCGCCGCACGCCCGCCTCGGCGCGACCGTGCGTGAGCCGGCGCACGAAGCCGTCCTGGAAGTCGTCCCGCCGGTCGAACACCACCACGGGCGCCTCGGGAAGCGCCCGGCGCAGCGGCCCGTCGAGGTGCCGTGCGGCGAACTCCGGCCGCGCCACGGGGAGATACCGCATCCGGCCCAGGCGCCGCACGGAGCAGCCCGGCACCGGGTCCGGTGAGGAGGTCACCGCCGCCATCACCGTGCCCTCCCGCAGCAGCGCCGCCGTGTGCGCCTCGTCCTCCCGGCGCAGTTCGAAACTGAGCCGCGCCTCGGGCGGCACGCGGGTCAGGGCCCCGAGGAACCAGGTCGCCAGCGAGTCCGCGTTCACCGCCACCGACACCCGGGTCGGCTCCCCGGCGCCGCTCAGCCCCAGCTCGGCGTACGCGTCCCGCTCCAGCCGGCCCACCTGCCGGGCCAGCCGCACCAGCACCTCGCCCGACTCGGTCGGCCGCACCGGCTTGGTGCGCAGCAGCAGCACCCGCCCGGTGCGCTGCTCCAGCGCCTTCACCCGCTGGCTCACCGCCGACGGCGTGACATGGAGCGCCGCGGCCGCCGCGTCGAACGTCCCCTCGTCCACCACCGCGAGCAGGGTCCGTACCTGGTCCAGAGGAAGGTCTGTCATCACGAACGCTAAGGCTACGTAAGAATCCTTAGCTGTACTGCACGACCGGGGTGGCCGTAGCGTCCTCGTCATGACCAGCGCCCTGACCACCGCCGCCACCGGATTCGGCACCGGCCTCTCCCTCATCGTCGCCATCGGCGCCCAGAACGCCTTCGTCCTGCGCCAGGGCATCCGCCGGCACGCCGTCCTCGCCGTCGTCGGCATCTGCGCCCTGTCCGACGCGGCCCTCATCGCCCTGGGTGTCGGCGGCGTCGGCGCGGTGGTCGTGGCGTGGCCCGGCGCGCTGACGGCGGTCGGCTGGATCGGCGGCGCCTTCCTGCTCGGCTACGGGGCCCTGGCCGCCCGCCGGGTGCTCCGGCCGGGCACCGCAGGCCTGGCCACGGACGGCGAGGCGGCGGGCTCGCGCCGCCGGGCCGTGCTCACCTGCCTCGCCATGACCTGGCTCAACCCGCACGTCTACCTCGACACCGTGTTCCTGCTCGGCTCCGTCGCCGCCGACCACGGCGCGCAGCGCTGGACCTTCGGCCTGGGCGCGGTCCTGGCCAGCGTCTGCTGGTTCGCCGCGCTCGGCTTCGGCGCCCGGCTGCTGAGCCGCTTCCTGGCCCGCCCGGCCGCCTGGCGCGTCCTGGACGGACTGGTCGCCGCCACCATGATCGCCCTCGGCCTCACGCTGATCGCCGGAAGCTGACGGGCGGATCCCGGCGGCCCGGCCGCTGCTGCGATAGTGAACCCCGGCCACAAGTTGTACCCACCAACCAGGACGGTCGTGGACACCAGCGAGAGCAGCACCGAAGCCCAGGCGAAGGACCCGGACCCCGGCCCGCCCCGGCGGCGCGGCCGGCGCCGCTGGGCCATGGACACCCGGCCCCTGCGCCGCCCGGCCTACCGCAGGCTGTGGGCCTCCACCGTCGTCACGGCGGTCGGCAGCCAGCTCACCGCCGTCGCGGTGCCCAAGCAGATCTACGACATCACCGGCTCCTCCGCCTGGGTCGGCGCCGCGAGCCTCGCCGGACTGCTGCCGCTGGTCGTCTTCGCGCTGTGGGGCGGGGCGATCGCCGACGCCATGGACCGGCGCAAGCTGCTGCTGATCACCAACAGCGGCATCGCCGTCACCTCGCTGCTGTTCTGGGTGCAGGCCGCCACCGGTCTGGAGTCGGTGGCCACGCTGATGGTGCTGCTCGCCGTGCAGCAGGCGTTCTGGGGACTGAACGCGCCCGCCCGCAGCGCCTCCATCGCCCGCCTGGTCCCCGCGGAGGAACTGCCCGCCGCGAACGCGCTGGGCTCCACCGTGATGCAGACCGGCCAGATCGCCGGACCGCTGCTGGCCGGGGCGCTCATCCCCGTCATCGGCCTGCCCGAGCTGTACCTCATCGACGCCCTGGCGCTGTGCGTCACCGTGTGGGCCGTGCACCGCCTGCCCGCGCTGCCGCCGCTGACGGCCGTGAAGGCCGGGCGCGCGGGACTGCGCGGCATCGTGGAGGGCTTCCGGTACATCTCCGGACACGCGGTCCTGCTGCTGTCCTTCCTCGCCGACATCGTCGCCATGGTCCTCGGCATGCCCCGCGCCCTGTTCCCGCAGCTCGCCTCGGAGACCTTCGCTCCGTACGGCGAGGGGTTCGCGCTCGGCCTGCTGTTCGCGGCGATCCCGCTCGGCGCGGTGGCCGGCGGCCTGTTCTCCGGGACGTTCTCCCGGGCCCGCCGGCACGGCTGGATGGTCATCGGCGCGGTGGTCGTCTGGGGTCTGGCCGTCACCGGGTTCGGGCTGAGCGGCAGCCTGTGGCCGGCGGTGGCCTTCCTCGCCCTGGCCGGGCTCGCCGACATGGTCTCGATGGTCTTCCGCGGGGCGATCCTGCTGTCGGCGGCGACCGACGAGATGCGCGGGCGGATGCAGGGCGTGTTCACCGTCGTCGTGGCCGGCGGGCCCCGGCTGGCCGACGTGCTCCACGGCACCGCGGGCTCCGCCTTCGGGCCCCGTACCGCCGTGGCGGGCGGCGGGATCCTCGTCGTCGTGGTGATGCTGGCGCTGGCCGCCGCGGCGCCGGCGCGGCGCCGCTACCGCGTGTGAGGCCGGCTTGGGGCCCCTCGCGCCCGGTGTCCGCGGCCCCGCCTACAGCGCCCCGCCGCGCCGGTGCATCGCGTACTGCTCCATCAGCTTGCCGCGTGTCATCTCCAGCCGGTGGGCGAGGACCTCGGCGACGTTGCGCACCAGGACCAGTCCGAGTTGCGGGTCCTCCTCGCAGAGCCGGAGCACGGCCGCCGCGTCGAACTCGTAGGCGCGCACCGGGCTGAAGGCGATGGCGCCGAAGTCCCACTCGTGGGGCGGGAAGAGCCAGGACCAGCCCAGCAGATCGCCCGCGCCGAGGCCCGCGACCGTCACCCGGCGCAGGTCGTTCACCGGCTGGTCCAGCGAGACCGCGCCGGAGCGGATCACCCAGAACCGGTCCGCGGTGCCGCCCGCCTCGAAGATCCGGGCGTCCTCGGGGAAGGACACCTCCCGTGCCAGGGTCATCAGCCGTTCGCGCTGCGCGGGAGGAAGGGCCGTCAGGAGTTTGATCGCTTTGGTCATGAGGCAGGGCTCCTCGCCGGGCGTTCGGTTCCGGGGCTTTCCCTACGTTCATTTCAGCCGCTGCCGCCGTTCGGGGCACCTCGGCGGGCGCGGGTTCTTCGGGGCATGAGAAAGCCCTGGCTGGACGGGGGAAACCAGCCAGGGCCGTAAGCGGTGTCGGAGGACGGGCGTCGACTCCGTCACCACGTATGCATGAACGATAAACCATTCCGCGGGCGTTCCGTCACCCGAAACCCGGTCGCGTGACCTGTTTCACTCCGTGCCGTCGACTGTCCGTCCGTGCCGGTCCGTTTCAGCCGGCGTTCTCGTCGACGACCCGAATCGTGTCGAGGGCGGGATCCGACGGATCCGGCAGGTGCATGCCCCCGTCGAGTCCCGTGCGCAGATACCTCAGCACCGGCTCGGTCAGCCGCTCGCCCGGCAGTACCGCGGGGATGCCGGGCGGATACGGTGTGATCATCTCCGCCGCGACGCGTCCCGCGGCCCGCGACACCGGCACGTCCTCGGCCGGACCGAAGAACGCGTCCCGGGGCAGCAGCGCCTGCTCCATCCGCAGCTCGCCCGGCGGCGGCACCTCCACCCGCGGGGCCCGGGGCAGATGCCGCGCCGCCCGCCCCAGCTCACGCAGCGCCGACAGCAGCTCGCCGGTCGTCTCCCGGTCGTCGCCGTGGGTGATCTGCGCCCCGATGCGCCGGTGGTCGACCAGGTGCGCGTCGATGCCGCGGTGCTCGCGCAGCCAGTCCGCCGCCTGGTAGCCGCTGATGCCCAGCCCGTCGAGGTCGATCACGCCCGGCAGCGGATCGAAGTCGTCCGCCAGCTCCGGACCGCAGAAGTCGTCCCGGTCGTTGACGTGCATGCCGTCGATCTCCTCGATCGCGGCCCGCACCTCCGCGCAGAGCGCCAGCGCCGCGCCCATCAGCTCCTTGCCGCGCAGGGCCATCTGCCGCCGCCAGCCGTCGAGACCCGCGAGGATCAGCACCGAGGGACTGGTCGTCCCGAGCAGGTCGGCGCGCATGCCCAGCAGCGCCGGCGGAACCAGGTCGCCCCGCAGATGGAAGACGGACCCCTGCTCCAGACCGCTGCCCATCTTGTGGATGCTGGTCACACAGATGTCGGCACCCGCGTCCATCGCCCAGGACGGCAGATCGGGGTGGAAGGGCAGATGCGCGCCCCACGCCTCGTCCACGATCAGCGGCAGCGAACGCCGGTGGCACACCTCGGCGACCGCCCGCAGATCGGCGCACGCCCCGTACGGCGTCGGGCTGGTCACCAGCGCCCCGCGCGCGTCCGGATGGGCGTCGAAGGCCCGGTCGAAGTCGTCGGCCGACGGCGGATGCGCGAGACGGCGCCCGGCGTCCCAGCGCGGCTCCACCCACACCGGCTCGATCCCGGACAGGATCAGCCCCGCCACCACCGACTTGTGGGCGTCCCGCCCGATGAGCAGCTTCTCGTGCGGCCCCGCGACCGACAGCATCGCCGCCTTGACCGACAGGGAACTGCCGCACGTGCTGAAGAAGGTGTGGTCGGCGTGGACCGCGTCCGCCATCAGCTCCTGCGCCTCCTGGAGCACCCGGCCCCGGGTCAGCCGGTCGTCCAGACCGCCCGACGCCAGCACGTCGCCCAGGAACACCGAGTCCCCGAGCACCTCCCGGACCGCGGGATCGGCACCACGGGCCTGTTTGTGCCCCGGCGGGGTGAAACCCAGCCGCCCCCTGCGGTGGTAGTCCTCCAGTGCCTCCAGAACCGGTGCCCTGCTGTGATCGACCATGCAGCCCGGGTTCCCGGCACCCGCTCCCGCCAATCCGCACCGCCCCGGCCGCAGGGACGCGGCAGCCCGTTCAGCCCTGCGCCGAGTGCCGGCCCGGCGTCAGGATCTCGTCCAGCACCCGCAGCACCACCCCGTACGCCACCCGGTGCACCTCGGCGTCGCGCGCCGCGCCGGGACCACCGGTGTCCGACCGGTCCAACGCCTCGCCCCGGGCCCGCCACGTCCGCTCCTCCTGCGCGGCCCAGGCCCGCGCCCGCTGGATGCGCCGCAGCAGTTCGTCCGAGTCCACCACATCGGTCATACCGTCCGCGTACCCGCCGTGCGCCGTTCGAACGACTGGTGGCCGGGTCACGGCCGAGAGGTTTGCCGCTACCGGGACAGGTGAGCCGAAAAGGGAGGTCCGAGGCATTTCTGCACCCACCTTCGTTCACTGATCAGGGAGCCGCACGATGCGTGAGCAGTACACCACCGACCCGCACCGCGAGCCGCCGGCCGCGCCACCGTGCCCCTGCCGCCCGGCCGAGGTGCGCGAGGCCGTCGTCCGGGCGGTGTCCGAACGCTGCCGGGACACCCGCACCCGCTGCGACACCGACGCCCTGGCCGACGCCCTGCTCGTCGCCTCCGAACTCACCACCAACGCCATCCTGCACGGCGGCGGCATCACCGACTTCCAGGTCGACGTCAGCGGCCCCGGTGTGCGTCTGTCGGTGAGCGACCGCAGCGACGCACTGCCCGTCGCCCTGCCGCCGACCGACCGGCAGGGACGCAGCCGCCCGGGCGGCCACGGCTGGCCCATCGTCTGCCGCCTGTCCCGCGACATCCGGGTCTCCGACCTGCCCGCCGGAGGCAAGTGCATCACCGCCGTCGTCCCCCTGGCCTGACCCCCGCCACCGCCCCGGCGGATTTCCGCGAAGAAGCGGAGTTTGTTCCACCGGGGGTGGGGCAATCGGAGTTTCGTGCTTCGGACCGGAGGCGCGCCAGCGGGAGTGGTACGGCCGCTGAGGACCCTCCGGGCGTCCCGGCGGCAACCGCCCGCGGTAGATACCTGAAACCACCGTTCGGGAGCGAACCGCATGCTCATTGACCCCCCCACCCATCGTCCCGACACCGACACGACGACCGCCGCGCACCGTCGGCGGCACGACGACGCCCCCGACACCGCTGCCCTCTTCTCCCGCCTGGCCTCCCTGGACGACGGCCCCGAGCGGGACGCGGTCCGCGACGAACTCGTCACCGCGTGGCTGCCCATGGCCCACCGCATCGCCGGCCGGTTCCGCGACCGCGGCGAGTCCGTCGAGGACCTGCGCCAGGTGGCCGCCCTCGGGCTGGTGAAGGCCATCGACCGGTTCGACCCGAGCCGGGGAGCCTTCGAGAGCTACGCCGTTCCGACCATCACCGGCGAGGTCAAGCGGCACTTCCGCGACCGGATGTGGGCGCTGCGCGTGCCCCGCCGGGTGCAGGAACTGCGCAACAAGGTGCGCGTGGCCCGGCGCGAACTCACCCAGAACCCGGGCAGCCCGGAGCCGTCCGTGGCGGACATCGCCGCCCACACCGGGCTCACCGAGGAGGAGGTCACCGCGGGCATGGAGGCGCTGGAGAGCTTCAGCACCCTGTCCCTGGACGCCGAGCTCTCCTCCGACGACGACGGATACAGCCTCGCCGACACCCTCGGCGCCTCGGACACCTCCTACGACGTCGTCATCGACCGCGAGTCGGCCAAGGAGGGACTGCGCCGGCTGCCGGAGCGCGAGCGCGCCATCCTCTACATGCGCTTCTTCGAGGACATGACCCAGAGCCGGATCGCCGACCGGCTGGGAATCTCCCAGATGCACGTCTCCCGCCTCATCAGCCGCAGCTGCGCGCGGGTGCGCGCCGAGGCGATGGGACAGCGCGGCGGCCGGCACGGCACCGGCGGACACTCGACGACGGCCTGAGAACACCCGCCCGGCCCACGAGAGAGACGGCGTGACCACTCCCGCCCGCACCACGACGGAGACGGCGTGACCACGCCCTTCCGCACCACCACCAAGTCGGCGTGACCACGTCCGACCCGGACCACGACAGAACTGAGAGCCAGACACATGCTGAAGCCCCACCCCACCGTGCTGCGCCGCCTCGTCGAGGAGTACGAGACCCTGACGGCGACCGGGACCGGGACGGCGACCGCCGGCGGCCCGACCGCCCCGAACGCGCGGATCAACGACCTGGCCTACACGCTGTGCGTGTCGACCGGCACCCGCGACGTGCGGCACGCCCTCGCCACCGCACGCCGCTGGCTGGCCGGAGCCGACGACCTGCCCGCGGCCGGCCGACGGGACGCCGGGGCGGGAGCGGGCGCACCGGCCGCCGTATGAGCGGCCGCGCGCGGGGAACCCGTAGGTCATGAGCGAACCCGAGTTCCCGCCCGAAGGCCGGCCCGTGGACCTCTACCTCGACCTGCTGCGCGTCCGGATGGACTCGGAGGACTACCGGCTCCTGCTGACGGTGGTGGAGCCGGTCCTCCGGGCGATCGACGAACACCGTCTGGCAGGCCTCGACCTCGCCCTGGACGGCGGGGACGAGGAGCTGCCCCAGGAGGTGCGTGACGAGGCCGCCCTCGTCATCGCCACCGCCGTCACCGGCCGCCTCGACAACGAGGTGGTCGAGCTGGAGGTCGACGAGTCCGGCCCCGTCAGGGTCGTCACCGACGCGGCCACCGCCGCCGACCCCTCCCGCCTCGGCGAGATCGCCGACTTCATCAGGGACCGGAACCGGCAGAACGAGGAGCTGCGCGGCATCGCCGAGGCCAGCGGCCTGCCGACCGACTTCTGAGGCCCCGGCCGGCCGCCGCGCCCACCGCCGGCCGCCCGCCCGTCAGCGCTCGGGCGCCTTCACCCGTACGTCCAGCGGACGCGCCAGGCCCACGACCGCCTCGTCCAGCCGCTCCAGATGACGCAGCACCCGGTCGGTGATCCGGCCGTAGCGGGCGGCGCCGTCGTCGCCGAGCAGTGAGGCGATGCTCGGCCCCGTCTCGACCGCCGTACCGGCCTCCCCGTCCCCGACGCGTGCCGCGATGGCCCTGATGTTGCCCACCGTGCGCCCGGCCGCCCCGCGCAGCCGGGGATCCGCCGCGATCGAGGGATGCGTCGGCAGCAGCTCGGCCGTGGCCGCCAGCGAACGGGCGTGGTACGCACACGTCTCCAGCAGCGCCACTACATAGCGGGCGGTGGTGCGGCGCGCCCGCAGCGGCGTGACCGGATGGGTC
This sequence comes from Streptomyces calvus, assembly GCF_006782915.1. Taxonomy (GTDB): domain Bacteria; phylum Actinomycetota; class Actinomycetes; order Streptomycetales; family Streptomycetaceae; genus Streptomyces; species Streptomyces calvus. The sequence continues at coordinate 69,152 of NZ_VCNP01000006.1, read as the reverse complement.
AGCGGCTGGGTCGCGGCCCGCAGGTCGCCGAGCGCCTGGTCCAGCTCCCGCGCCCGGTCCAGCAGTTCGTCGGCGGGACCGCCGCTCAGCTGCGCGACCGCCGCCTCGGTCACCTCGGCCAGCCGCTCCAGCACCGTGACCAGCAGCTCGTTGGTGCGCCGGTCGGTGTTCACCGGCAGCACCAGCGCCGCCGCCACCACCCCGCAGGCGGCGCCCAGCGCCGTCTCCTCCACCCGCAGCACCAGCACCTCCCAGCTGTAGGTGTGCAGCAGCGTGTACAGCAGCCCGAGCATCGCGGTCACGAAGAACGACATCAGCGTGTACGACAGCGGCGCCGTGTAGAACATCGCGAAGATCAGCAGCAGCACCAGGACGAACGCCGTCAGCGTGTGCCCGCCCACCAGGCCCGCCAGCACGATGCCCGCGACGACCCCGAAGACCGTGCCCAGCAGCCGCCGGTAGCCCTTGACCAGGATCTCGCCGGTGGAGGCCGTGTTGATGAACACGATCCAGCAGGTCAGCACCGCCCAGTACCAGCGGTCCGTGGACAGCAGCTCACCGCCGACGATCGCCAGCGTCGAGCCCACGGAGACCTGCACCGCCGCCCGCGTCGTGGGCCGCTGCAGCCCCTTGGGCTCCTCCGGCTCGCTCTCCTCGCCGGCGTCGATGGCGGCGTCCTCGGCGTCCAGCTCCTCCCGGGAACGCGCGGTGGTCGGAGTGTCGTCCGACTCGTCCTGCGGACCGTCCAGGGCGATGCGCAGCCCCATGACGGCACGCGCGGTCTCACCCACGGCCCGGAACACGTCCTGCACCGCGGGCGAGGCGGCCGGCAGGTTCTCCTCGTCCCGGTAGCCGAGCAGCCGGTTGCGCACCTGCGCCACCGCCGTCCCCATCACCCCGGTCCGCAGCACCAGCGCGCGCAGCGCCAGCAGGTCCCGGCGCAGCACGGCGGTGGCCTCGTCCGGGCCGGGCAGGCGGCGCACCTCCGGGGCGGGCGCGCCGGGCAGGTGCAGGGTGAGGGTGTCCGCCCGTTCGGTGCTGCGCGCGGACAGCAGCTGCAGACCGAGCCGCTCCGCGGCGATCTCGGCGTCCGCGATCCGGCGCTGCACCAGCCGTGCCGTCGACTCGTCCGGTGTGCCCTCCTCCAGTCGGGTCTGGATCATCAGCGCCGTCTCGTGCAGCCGGGCGTTGCCCTCCCGCACGTCCTCCAGCGCCTTGTCCACCTCGTCCGGCCCGGCGTCGAGCAGCGCCAGCTGCGCGGAGACCAACTGCGCCAGCCGCGCCCGGAACGCCTGCCGCAGCCGCTCCAGCACACCCGCCGAACTCGCCGGGACCACGGCGAACCGCACCAGGGCGCTCGACGCGAACGCCACGGACAGGGCCGCCCACAGCCCGGGCAGTTTCGAGGCCGAGGCACCCACGAACAGCGCCAGGAAGTAGACCTGGAAGCCGATCAGGCCCAGTGCGGTCCCGCGGTCACCGAACCGGCGGCCGTAGACCGCGCAGAAGATCAGGGCGACGAAGAACACGTCCCCGGCGACCACCCGTTCGCTGAGCAGCGCGCCCAGCGACACCGACACCAGCGCCACCGGCAGGCCGAGGGCCAGCGTCACCGCCTGGGCGCCGCGCTGCCGCTCCCGGATGGCGAAGGTGGCGACCATCGCCGCCATGGCCCCGGCCACCAGACGGGTGATACCGAATCCCAGGGAGGCGAGTACGGCCAGCGTCAGCGCGATGGCCCCCACCGTCCGCAGCCCCGCCGTCAGTCGCAAGAGCCCGGGATCCGACGCCGCAAGGCGGTCCCGCAGCCGTGCCCGCACCGAGCGTCCCGCCGCTTTCACCCCGCCGCACTCTCTCCCGTCGCACGCGTTGACCAGGTACCCAGCATCGCATGCCGTGGACCGGAGCGGTCCGCCAGGTCACCGCGCGGCCCGGCCCGCCTCCGCGACGTGCGCCCGCACCTGCTCCGGCGTCAGATACGCGTCCAGGTACTCGAAGTCCCGCAGATTGCCCGGCTTGTGCGCCTGGAACCCGGTCCGGACGAAGTCGTCGCCGGCGACCGCGTTCAGCAGCCAGTTGGTCATCACCCGCGTCTTGGCGACGCCGGTGCGCAGCGCCGACCAGTGGTAGCCGCGGGCCACCGCCTGCGCGGCCAGGCCGTGCAGCTCCACACCGAGCGGCTTGGACACCGCGTCGGTGCCGCCGAGGTCCACCACCAGACCCAGGTCCCGGTGGACGTACGGGCGTCGGGGCAGGCCGCGCAGCGTCGCGATGACGTTCTCCGCGACGTGCCGGCCCTGCCGCAGGGCGTGCTGCGCGGTCGGCGGGCACACCGCGCCGTCGCCCTTGGCCTCGTCGGGCACCGCCGCCGCGTCGCCGAGCGCGAACACCCCGTCGTGGCCCGGCAGGGACATCTCCGCGGTGACCGCGAGCCGTCCCCGCACGGTCTCCGCGCCGAGTGTGGCGATGAGCGGGCTGGCGACCACCCCGGCGGTCCAGATCAGCGTGCGGGTGGGCACCACCCGGCCGTCGGTGAAGGTGACCTCCTCGGCGCCCGCCTTCGCGATGGAGACGCCCAGCGAGATCTCGATGCCGCGCCGGGTCAGGATCTCCTGCGCGCTGCGGCCGAGGTGCTCGCCCAGTTCGGGCATGAGCTTCGGCGCGATGTCGATCAGATGCCACTTGATCAGCGCCGGGTCCAGTCGCGGATAGCGCCGGACGGCGGCGTGCGTCAGCCGCTGCAGGCAGGCCGCGGTCTCGGTGCCGGCGTACCCGCCGCCCACCACCACGAACTGCAGCCGCGAGGCCCGCTCGGCCGGGTCGTGGCTGGCGTCGGCCAGGTCGAGCTGCGAGATGACGTGGTCCCGCAGATAGGCCGCCTCGGCCAGCGACTTCATGCCGAAGGCGTGGTCGGTCAGGCCCGGGATATCGAAGGTGCGGGTGACGCTGCCGGGGGCCAGCACGATGTAGTCGTAGGGCTCGTCGACGGTCTCGCCGTTGATGGTGCGGATGACGCAGACCTTCGCCCGCAGGTCCACGCCGATGGCGCCGCCGGGGATGATCCGGGTGCGGTACCTCTCGCTGCGGCGCAGGGAGAGCGCGACCGACTGCGGGGTCAGCACTCCGGACGCCACCTGGGGGAGCAGCGGCAGATACAGCTGGTAGGAGAACGGCGTCACCAGCGTGAGCTCCGCCTCGTCCGGGGCGAGCCTGCGCTCCAGCCGCCGCACGCACTCCACACCGGCGAAACCGGCGCCCACCACCAGGATTTTCGGTCGTGTCACGGTGTCCATCCCTTCCCGAGGCTCCGGGCGGTCCCTTACGGCCTTCGTGTCTGACGCGTGCCCCTGTTCAGCACCACGATGCCCGCACCGGCCGAGGAACGCACCGGGAAGCCGCGGCCGCCGGACCGCGCGACCGGGTCATCCGTGCAGGTGGCACAGGAGCAGACAGACGTCGTCGTCGCGTTCGGAGTCGCTCAGCAGCGGGTGCAGCAGCCGGTCCGCGGTGCCCTCGAGGTCCCCGTCCAGCTCCGCCGGGCCGAACGAGCCGAGGGCCGCCGCCAGCCGGGCGATTCCCGGGTCGATGCCCCGGGCCCGCCGCTCGACCAGCCCGTCGGTGTAGAGCGCGAGGGTCGAGCCCGGCGCCAGCCGCTCGGTGTGGTCGGCGATCTGCTGTTGCAGCGGGATGCCGAGCATGGCGCCCGGCTTGGCGTCCAGGATGCGCACCCGCCCGTCGGGCAGTCGCAGCACCGGCGGCGGATGGCCCGCGGCCGCCCAGGTCAGCGTGTGCTCGTCCGGATGGAACCGCGCGATGACGGCCGTGGCGAACAGGTCCGGCTGGAGATGGTGCAGGAACCCGTGCAGCCGGGTCAGCAGCCGGCCCGGGCTGCCCCCGTCGACGGCGTAGGCGCGCAGCGCGGTGCGCAGCTGGCTCATCATCATCGCGGCGTGCAGCCCGTGCCCGGTCACGTCGCCGATGACGGTGATCAGGCTGCCGTCGCGCTGCCGGAACGCGTCGTACCAGTCGCCGCCGATGTTCAGCCCGTGCGTGGCCGGCAGGTAGCGCGCGGCCAGTCCGAGGCCCGGCATCGCCGGCAGGTCCGTGAGCAGGGCGCGCTGCAGCGTCTCGGCGATGTCCCGGTTGTGCTCGAAGCGGCGGGCGTTGTCCAGGGCGATGCCGGCCCGCCGGGCGAACTCGATCAGCATGACCGCGTCGTCCGGGGCCCAGCGCTCACCGGGCGGCGACAGCGTCAGCACCCCGAGCGGCGCCCGGCGCGTCACCAGCGGCAGGCACAGCAGCGGCCGGTCGGGCGACAGCGCCGACGGCGGACGGTCGTCCACGCCCGGCAGCCCGCCCGAGTGGTCGGCCGCGTACTGCGGGCGCCCGGTGCGGGCCGCGCGGACCGCCGCCGCCGCGTGGCTCGTGGGCCGGTGCGGTTCGTCCTCGTCGTCGAGCAGCCACACGTCGACGTCACGGGCGTACCGCGGCACCAGCAGCTCCGGCAGCCGGCGCGCGATCTCGTCGTGGTTCAGCGAGGCGTTCAGCGCGGCGCTGGCGTCCGCGAGGAACGTCAGCCTGCTGCGCGCCCGTTCCGCCTCGTTGCGGGCGCGGCGCTCGGCCGCGAACGCCTCCCGCTGGGCGCGGCCCGCCGCGTCCAGTTCCGCGTGCAGCGCCAGCACGCCCTGGTTGGTCTGGTGCAGTTCCTCCCGGTGGAAGGCGACCAGTTCCTCCTGCTCGGCGAGTCTGTCCAGCACCACGGCCGTGTCCTCGTCGGCGCCCAGCAGCGCCTCCGACAGGCCCTCAGGATCCCCGGGCACCGCGTCCGTGCCGGGCACCGGGCCCGGCTCGGGGCACGGCACGGTCGTCGTCCACGCGGCGCGCCCGGCGGCGCCCGCCGCGGGCGAGGGCGTCAGCGCGACGTGCAGCGCCCCCGCGGCCCCGGCCGGTGCGTCGGCCGCGGCGGACGCGTCCAGCGTCAGCAGCCAGGTGCCGCCCTTGGTGAGGCACTGCCGCAGCCGGCCGCTGAGCGCCGTCGCCAGCCGGGCGCGCTCCACGGTGGGCACCCCGTACGCCGCCGCCGTGCGCGCGACGGCGATCCGGGCCCGCGCCGCGTCCGTGACCGTGTGGATCCGCCAGGTGCGCGTCATGGGCGCTCCGGCGGTACGGGGGCCAGCACGGCCACGGCGGTGTCGTCCCGGGCCGGCCGCGCGGCACTGCCGGCGTCCCGGACGGCGACGGCGGCGGTGACGGCCGGGTCGGCCGGCGGCAGCCCCGTGTCCGGGGGAGGCGTCCAGCGGCCCGGCAGGCCGTCGGTGTGCAGGATCAGCAGACTCTGCGGCGACCAGGCGACCACGTCCTCGCGTACGGTGCGGGGCCGGTGCACGCCGACGATTCCGGGCCGCGACAGCAGCGTCCGCCAGCCGTCCGCCTCCCGCAGCCGGGCCGTCACATTGCCGATCCCGGCGAAGGACAACCGGCCGGCCCAGGTGTCGAGCTGGGCCACGGCGACGGCCGCACCCCGGGTGCCGGCCAGCGCCGAGTGGATCCTGCCCAACGCCTCGGCGGGCGGCAGGTGCGCCCACCGGCGCAGCGCGTCGGTCGCGGCGGTCGACGCACGGGCCGCCTCGCCGCCGTGGCCCAGGCCGTCGGCCAGCATCAGCGTGACCCGGTCACCGGACCTGACCCAGGCCCAGGCGTCACCCGAGAAGTCCGCGCCCGCGAACGGGACGTTGACACCGCCGGCCCGCACCGGCGGGATCCCCGGCGGGTCCCCGGCGGTGCCCGCCTCCGCGCCCGCGCCGACGCGGGCCACCGCGACGGTGCCCCGGCCGACCACGCTGTGCAGGTCGAAGTCGTCCGCGAGCCGCCGGCAGGTGCCGAGGCCCGCGCCCAGCGACGCCGTCGTGGTGAACCCGTCGCGCAGGGCGCCGGCCACGTCGGCGATGCCCGGCCCGTGGTCGATCGCGGTGAGCTGCACGGCCCGACCGGGCCGTCCCTCCCTCGGCGCGGGCAGGTCCACCACGTCGATCAGCACCCGGCCGGCCCGCGCGTGCTTGAGGAGGTTGGTGGCGAGCTCGGTCGCCACCAGCGACGCGGCGGCGGTGCGCGGCTCGCCCAGCGCGGCGAGCGCCGCCGCCTCCTCGGCCGCGACCCGCACGTCCCGCACCCGGGTCGAGTCCTGCACCGGCACGTCCCACACCCGGGGCATCAGACGGCCCCGCCCGCCCGCGGCGGCCGCCGCACCCACGACGTCACCCGCACCGTGGTCCCCTTCCCGGGGGCGCTCTCCACGTGGAAGTCGTGCACCAGGCGGCGGGCGCCGCCCAGCCCCATGCCGAGGCCGTCGCCCGAGGTGTAGCCGTCGCTGAGGGCACGGTCGAGGTCGGCGATACCGGGCCCGGTGTCGCTGAACGTCAGCCGCAGCCCGTCGACGCCGCTGCTGCCGACGTGCGACGCCTCCATCAGGCCGCCGCCGCCGTGCACCAGGGTGTTGCGCGCCAGCTCACTGGCGGCGGTCACCAGTTTCGTCTGGTCCACCAGGCCGAAGCCGAGCAGCGCGGCGGCCTGCCGCACATGCTGACGCACCCACACCAGGTCCATGTCCGACCGGATGGGCAGGCGGGCCTCCACACCCGCGGCGGTGTGCATCACGGACTCTCCTCGCGCCTGCCGCCGGAACGGGACGACACGACGGGCTGCGCGAGGAGTTCCAGCGCCGCCTCGGTGGTGAGCGCGGTCCGCAGCCCTGGAAGCGTCAGACCCAGCTCCACCAGCGTGACGGCGACCGCCGGCCGCATTCCGGCCAGCACGGTCCGCGCGGCCAGCAGCTCGGTCTGCGCCGCGATCTCGGCCAGCACCCGCCCCAGGAAGGAGTCGACGATCTCCACCCCGGAGATGTCGATCACGACTCCCGAGACGCCGCTGCGCACGATGGTCTCGGAGATGTCCTGCTGGAGCTGGTGGGCCGTGCTGTCGTGCAGGTCTCCCTGGAGGGTGACCAGCAGAACGTCGCCGAGCCTGAGCACCGGCACATGTCCCGCGACCCGGCGGGCGAAGTCCTCGTTCACCGGCGGCCCGGCCCGTCGGGTGCCGCGTTCACGATGTTCGCCCCCAGCTCGTGCAGGCAGTATCCGAGCGCGTCGGCGAGGCTCGCCCGGGTCTTCACGGTGCCGAGGTCCAGCCCCAGGTGCACGATGGTCTGCGCGATCGCCGGCCGGATGCCCGACACCACGCACTCCGCGCCCATCAGCCGGGCCGCGGCGACCGTCTTCATCAGGTGCTGCGCCACCAGCGAGTCGACCGTCGGCACGCCGGTGATGTCGAGGATCGCGAACCGGGCGTGCTGGTCGACCACCGCGTTCAGCAGGGTCTCCATCACCACCTGGCTGCGGGCGCTGTCCAGCGTCCCGATCAGCGGCACCGCCACGATGCCGTCCCACAGCTTGATCACCGGCGTCGCCACCTCCAGCAGCTGCAGCCGCTGCCGGTCGATCAGCGCCTGCACCTCGGTCAGCGCCGTCTGCATGGCCACCAGGCGCAGCGTGCCCATCAGCACGCTGAGTGTCGTCGCGCACGCGCGCAGCCGCTCGGACGGCTCCTGCTCCAGATCGGCCACCAGCAGGTTCTCCACCGGCCGGGTCAGCGCGGCCAGTTCCGCCGACACCTGGGTGGTGGACAGCCCGGCGCGGGTCCGCGCCGCTCCCATCCGCGCCAGCTGCTCGCGCACCTCGGTGAAGCCCGCCGCGTCCGGGTCCTCGACCCGCTCCGCGTCGGCGACCTGGGCCAGCGCGTCGACGAGCAGCTTGCCCGCCTCCACCGCCTCGTCGCGCGAGACCGTGAACACCGTACGGAACAGGGGCTCGTCCGCCCACCGCTGGGCGATCTGCTCGCGTCGGCGCCGCAGGAAGTCCCTGACCGCATGCGTGGGTGATTCCAGTGCTCCGGCTGATTCGTGCTCCGGCACCTGTCGTACTCCTCGTAGTCGTCGCGGTATCGCGGTTCCGCGGTCGTTGCGCCTGCCGCGCCGGCCCCGGACGCGGACGGCGCACCCGCGTCGGCCCCGGACGCGACAGCGCACCCGCATCGGCCCGGGCGCGGAAAAGCGGAAAAGCGGGAAGCGGAAAGTGGAAAAGGTGAAAAAGGGGGCGGCGGACCGCTCAGTCCTGCGGTTCCTCCGGGGCCGGCGGCGTCCCGTCCACGCGCTCCAGCGCCTCGTCGACGCTCTCCGAGACGGGAACGGTGATGCTCACACCCGTCAGGTCCAGAATCCGGCGCACGGCGGGGGCGGGGGAGATGATGTGCACGCTCCCCGGCAGCTCCCGCGCCTCCTGGTAGACCCGCAGAATGATGTTCATGCCGGAGGAGTCCATGAAAGGGACCGCCGACAGGTCGAGCAGAAAGTGGCGGCGGCCGTGGTGCAGTTGGTTGGCCAGGTGGTGCTGGAACTCGGTCGCCGTGTCGACGTCCAAGTACCCGGCCACCGTGAGGAGGGCCACGTCCTCACGCGGAAGGGACACCTCGACGGACAACGGGTCCTGGGCAATGGGCACGAGTACCTCCAACAGGTGATCAAGCTCTTCGTCGCGCAGCCGCGCGTACCCCCGAATCGCTCCCTCACACCTCGGCCGTGCCCACGGCCCCGGACCCTGCGCTCAGCCGACCCGGATACCCACGATGCAGGTGTCGTCGTCCGTGTCCGACCTGCTGTACGTCAGCAGCCGGTCCAGCCGCTGGTCGAGCGTGCCCGGCGCGGTCGCGGCCGCGGTCAGCAGATGCGTCAGCGACTCCTCCACCGAGCGGTCCCGGCGCTCGACCAGACCGTCCGTGTACATCAGCAGGTTGTCCTCGGCCGCCAGCCGCACCTCGTCCTCCTCGTACGACGCCTCCGGTACGGCACCGAGCAGCAGCCCGCGCACCAACGGCAGCGGAGCGGCCTCGGCGCCGCGCACCAGCACCGGCGGCAGATGGCCCGCCCGGGCCCAGCGCAGCGTGCGCGAGGCCGGGTCGTACAGGCCGCACACCGCCGTGGCGGTGACCCCGCCGGTGAGATGGTGCGCCACGATGTTCAGCCACGACAGCAGCTGCCCGGGACCCGCCCCGGTGACGGCCAGACCGCGCAGCGCGTTGCGCAGGACGACCATGCTGGTCGCCGCCTCTATGCCGTGACCGGCGACGTCGCCCACGCACAGCAGCACCAGCCCGGACGGCAGCACCACCGCGTCGTACCAGTCGCCGCCCACCAACTGCTCGGCCTCCGCGGGCCGGTAGCGCACGGCCACGTCGAGGTCCGGCACCTGCAGCGGCGCCTGCGCCGGCGGCATGATGGCGCGCTGCAGTTGCAGGGCCAGCCGGTCGCGCTCGCTGGCCTGCTGCTCGGTGTGCGCCAGCTGGTCCCGGGTGGCCGCCAGCGCCACCTCCGTCCAGTGCTGGGCCGAGATGTCCTGGTAGGCGCCACGGATGGTGAGCAGCCGGCCGTCGGTGTCCAGGACCGGCTCGGCGACGACCCGGATGTGCCGGGTCACCCCGTCCGGCCGCTGCAGCCGGAACGCGGCCGAGGCCGGACGCCGGTGGTGCAGCAGCGTGCGCAGGAAGCGGCCGATGGTGACCGCGTCGTCCGGGTGGGCGTGCGCGGGCAGCTCCTCCAGCGGCACCGGCAGGCTCGCGTGCGGACGCCCGTACAGGTCGTACAGCTGCCCGTTCCAGGTGATCTCGCCGGTGAGCAGGTTCTCCTCGAAACCGCCGATCCGGCCGAGCCGCTGGGCGTGCTGGAGCAGGCTCGCCAGACGCGCCGTCTCGTCCTCGATGCGCCAGATGAACAGGATGCCCGCGCCGTGCCGGCTGACGCTGATGTCCGCGACCGCCGCCAGCGGCACCTGGTCGACGAGCGCGGTCAGGTTCATGCGCCGGGCCCGGAACGGCTCACCCGTGGCGTACACCCGCTCGATCCGCTGGAACAGCTCGCTGTCCCCGGCGGCCATCGGGTACGCCTCCAGCAGCAGCGCCCCGCTGACCATGCCCCGCGGACGGCCCGCCGGGTCCAGGAAGCGGCTGTTGACGTGCTGGATGCGGAAGTCCACCAGGTTCCCGGCGGCGTCCAGGTGCGGCACCAGGACGAGCGCCGGGTCGTACAGCCCGTCGGCCAGGTCCATCAGCTCCGCCGCGTCCGGCAGCACCGCGGGCCGCTGGTCCGGGCCGCCCGGCGCCGTGTACGTCTCCAGGGTGTGCGCGCACAGCTCGGCCAGGGCCTCCACCTGGCGGACGATCTGCGGCGGCTGCGCGGGCAGCGGCTCCGGCCACACGATCTCCAGCACGCCGTACAGCCTGCCCCCGGTGCCCGCGGGAAGGGCCGCCCGGCCGCCCTCCGGGTAGTGGTGGCGGCCGACGCTGGGCAGCCCCTTGTCGGCCGGCGACCTGAGCCACAGGCCGTCGCGCTCCTCCAGACCGCACCGGGCCACCGTCGCCACGTCCGGCGGCACGTAGTACCAGCGCGCCGCCTCCGCCGGGGAGAAACCGGCGCTGCCCGCCAGGGTGAGCGACCCGTCGGCGGCCGCCGCCCAGATCGCCACGGCGACCGCGCCGAGCGGGCGCAGCGCCTGCTCGAGCAACGACTCGGCCACCGCCTGCGTGTCGTTGGCCGCCAGCGCCCCGCTCTCCGCCGCCCGCAGCCGTACGGCGGCCGGCTCCGGGCCCGCCTCCTCCGCGGCGGCCGTGGCGGCCAGGAAGGCGTCCGTCACCTCGGACATCCGGTCCCGGGCGGCCTGGTTGATGACCTCGACCGCGAACTCCAGCGGACTCGTCCCGGCCTGCTCGGTCAGCTCGGCGAGCTGGCGCGCGGCCTGCGAGGGACCGCACCCCAGGCGTTCGACCAGGATGCCCTTGGCGAGCTCGATCAACGCCCGCCCCTCGGCCTCCGCCTGCGCGGCCCGCACCTCACGGCTGAGCCGTTCCACGGTGGCCGCCAGCCGCCCCACGGGCGAGTCTGCGGACACCCCGGCGGGCCCGGCCGCGCGGCGCTCCGGCCGCGCCGCCCCGCCGTACGGCCGGACCTCCGGCCGCTCCCCGGCGCTCACGCCGGCAGCCAGCGGCGGACGCGGGCGATCAGGTCCTGCGCGTCGACCGGCTTGGTGACGTAGTCGCTGGCACCCGACGCGAGGGCCTTGTCCCGGTCGCCGGGCATCGCCTTCGCGGTGACGGCGATGATCGGCAGCTCGGCGTACCGGGGCATGGAGCGGATCTCGGCCGTGGCCGCGTAGCCGTCCAGCTCGGGCATCATCACGTCCATCAGCACGAGCGCCACGTCCGGGTTGTCCACCAGTCTCTCGATGCCCTTGCGGCCGTTCTCCGCGTGCAGGACGCGGAAGCCGTGCAGTTCCAGGATCCCGCTGAGCGCGAACAGGTTGCGCGCGTCGTCGTCGACGACGAGGACGGTACGGCCGGCGAACGAGCCGTCCACGACGGTCTGCGGAGCCTGCCGCTGCGGCTCGTCCGCGCGCACCAGCGCCAGCACGTCGCCGGGCTCCTCCGCGGCGAGGTGCAGGGTGATGCGCTCGCGCAGTTCGTCGAGGCTGGACAGGAACTCCAGCGCCGTGCCCGCGGCCCGGGCCCGCAGCGTCTCCTCCGCGGCCGCGTCGGCCCGGTGGCCGCTGTGCACCAGCACGGGCACGCTCGCCAGGGCGGCGTCGCCGCGCAGCGCCTCCAGGAACCGCGTCACCTCCTCCTGGGCCATGCCGAGTTCCAGCACCACGCAGTGGCACGGGTCGGCGGCCAGCGCGCCGGCCGCCTCCCGGGCGTCGACGGCGGTGATGACGTCGACCGACAGCCGCGCCCCGCCGTCGCCGCCGCCGTGGGTGACGTCCTGCACGACGCTCTCCGCGACCAGGGTCAGCAGACCCCGGGGCCGCTCCTCCAGGACCAGCAGCCGCCGCGGACGCGGCCCCGAACCCGGGCCCGCCTCGATCGCCTGCGGCTGCCCGGACGGCTCGTTCGCGAGGACCTCGCCCACGATCCGCTCCGGTCCCGGCGCCGGGCTCAGCTGCAGCTCGAACTCCGGCCGCGCCACGGGCAGGAACAGGGTGAACGTGCTGCCCTGGCCGGCGACGCTGTCCACCGTCACCGCGCCGCCGAGCAGGTGCGCGATCTCACGGGTGATGGACAGGCCGAGGCCGGTGCCGCCGTACTTGCGGCTGGTGGTGCCGTCCGCCTGCTGGAAGGCGCCGAAGATCGTCTCCAGGTGCTGCTCCGGGATGCCGACTCCGGTGTCCCGCACCCGGAAGGCCACCACGGGCCCGCCCCGCAGCACACTCCCGGGGACCTCGTCGTCCGCCGCGGGCTCGATCCGCAGCTCCACGCTGCCCCGCTCGGTGAACTTGACCGCGTTGGACAGCAGGTTGCGCAGCACCTGCCGCAGCCGCGAGTCGTCGGTGAGCAGGTCGGCCGGTGCGCCCGGCGCCGTCGTCACCGTGAAGTCCAGGCTCTTCTGCATCGTCATGGGACGGAAGGTGGCCTCGACGTACTCGATGAGCCGCCGCAGCTCCACCCGCTCGGGGCTGACGTCCATCTTCCCGGCCTCGACCTTCGACAGGTCGAGGATGTCGTTGATCAGCTGCAGCAGGTCGGAGCCCGCCGAGTGGATGATCTGCGCGTACTCCACCTGCTTGGGGGTGAGGTTGCGCGAGGGGTTCTGGGCGAGCAGCTGGGCGAGGATCAGCAGGCTGTTGAGCGGGGTGCGCAGCTCGTGGCTCATGTTGGCCAGGAACTCCGACTTGTACTTCGACGCCAGCGACAACTGCTGGGCCCGCGCCTCCAGTTCCTGCCGGGCCTGCTCGATCTGCAGGTTCTTCGCCTCGATGTCCCGGTTCTGCGCCGCCAGCAGCGCCGCCTTGTCCTCCAGTTCGGCGTTGGAGTGCCGCAGTTCCTCCTGCTGCGACTGCAACTCCGCCGAACGGGCCTGCAGTTCGGCGGTGAGCCGCTGCGACTCGGCCAGCAGCTCGTCGGTGCGCGCGTTGGCCACGATGGTGTTGACGTTGACCCCGATGGTCTCCATCAGCTGGGCCAGGAAGTCCTGGTGGATCGGGGTGAACGGGCTCACCGACGCCAGCTCGATGACACCGAGCACCTGGCCCTCGACCACGATGGGCAGCAGCACCAGCGCGGTCGGCACCACCCGGCCGAGCCCGGAGGAGATGGTCACGTAGTCCGGCGGCAGCTCGTCCACCACGATGGTGCGGCGGCTGCGCGCGGCCTGGCCGACGAGGGTGCGGCCGAAGGGGATGCGGGTGGGCCGGGCCTCGTCGTCGGGGTAGCCGTAGGAGCCGACCAGCCGCAGTTCGGGGCCGCTCTCGCCGTCCTCCGCGAGGTAGAAGGCGCCGTACTGCGCCGACACCAGCGGCACCAGCTCGTCCATGACGAGTTCGGCGACCACCGGCAGGTCGCGGTGGCCCTGCATCAGACCGGAGACCCGGGCCAGGTTGGTCTTGAGCCAGTCCTGCGCCTGGTTGGCCCGGGTGGTCTCGCGCAGGGACTCCACCATCGCGTTGATGTTGTCCTTGAGCTCGGCGACCTCGCCGGACGCCTCCACGTTGACGGAACGGGTCAGGTCGCCCTCGGCGACCGCGCTGGTGACCTCGGCGATCGCCCGGACCTGCCGGGTGAGGTTGCCGGCCAGCTCGTTGACGTTCTCCGTGAGCCGCTTCCAGGTGCCGGAGACACCCTCCACCTCGGCCTGGCCGCCGAGGCGTCCCTCGGTGCCGACCTCGCGGGCGACGCGGGTGACCTCGTCGGCGAAGGCGGAGAGCTGGTCGACCATCGTGTTGATGGTCGTCTTCAGCTCCAGGATCTCGCCGCGCGCGTCGACGTCGATCTTCTTCGACAGGTCGCCCCGGGCCACGGCGGTCGTCACCAGCGCGATGTTGCGGACCTGGCCGGTGAGGTTGTTGGCCATCGAGTTGACGTTGTCGGTGAGGTCCTTCCACGTGCCCGCGACATGGGGCACGTGCGCCTGGCCGCCGAGGCGCCCCTCGGTGCCGACCTCACGGGCCACGCGGGTGACCTCGTCGGCGAAGGCCGACAGCGTGTCGACCATGGTGTTGATCACGTCGGCCAGCGCGGCCACCTCGCCGGCGGCCTCGACCCTGATCCGCTGCGACAGGTCGCCCCGGCCGACGGCCGACGCCACCTGGGCGATGGAGCGGACCTGACCGGTCAGGTTGGACGCCATCACGTTGACGTTGTCCGTGAGGTCCTTCCAGGTGCCCGAGACGCCCCGCACCTGCGCCTGGCCGCCGAGGCGTCCCTCGGTGCCGACCTCGCGGGCGACGCGGGTGACCTCGTCGGCGAAGGCGGAGAGCTGGTCGACCATCGTGTTGATGGTGTTCTTGAGTTCGAGGATCTCGCCGCGTGCGTCCACGGTGATCTTCTGCGACAGGTCGCCCTGTGCGACCGCGGTCGCCACCAGCGCGATGTTGCGGACCTGGCCGGTGAGGTTGCCCGCCATGAGGTTCACCGAGTGGGTCAGGTCGCGCCAGGTGCCCTCCACGCCCTGCACGTCGGCCTGGCCGCCGAGGCGTCCCTCGGTGCCGCCCTCGCGGGCGACGCGGGTGGCCTCGTCGGCGAAGGCGGAGAGCTGGTCGACCCTCGTGTTGATGGGGTTCTTGAGTTCGAGGAGCTCGCCGCGTGCGTCCACGGTGATCTTCTGCGACAGGTCGCCCCGGGCGACCGCCGTCGTCACCTGGGCGACGTTGCGGACCTGCGCGGTGAGGTTGCCCGCCATGGCGTTCACCGAGTCCGTCAGGTCGGCCCAGGTGCCCGAGACCCCCGGCACCTCCGCCTGCCCGCCGAGCGCCCCCTCGGTGCCCACCTCCCGGGCCACGCGCGTCACCTCGGAGGTGAACAGCGACAACTGGTCCACCATGCCGTTGAAGACCGTGGCGATGTCGCCCATGAGCCCGTCGGCGCCGTCCGGCAGCCGGGTGCCGAAGTCTCCGTCCCGCACGGCCGTCAGCCCCGCCAGGAGCTGCCTGAGCTCCTGGTCCCCCGGAGTCGCTTCGGTGCCCTCGGGGCCCTTGCTGGTCATGCGCATCCTCGTTCCGGCAGAAGCAGTGTGCATGTCCGCAGTTCACGGATCTGCAAGATGAGAAAAATACGCCGAAGGCTAACCCATCCGGAGGCCCCGCAACAAAGCCCGGACGAACCGGGCGACCGGCCCGGAACAGGCACGGCCCGCGGTTCGGTCCGTTCCTTTCGAATGCGCTCGCGCCTGCCGGGTATCTGCTGCTGTGGAGCCGGCGGGCACGACCGGGCCCGCTCCGGGATCCGTCGTCCACCGGGAGGCAAGGAGCAGTGCCCATCGACAGCATCTGGTCGTACGCGCCGGACCTCGGCCCCGTCGAGGGCCGGGACCTGACGGGCTACACCGTCGTCGCGCGCGACGGCACCATCGGCCACGTGGACCGGCAGGCCGACCACCACGGCATGCGGCACCTCGTCGTCGACACCGGCGTGTGGGTGTTCGGCCGCAGCCTCCTGGTGCCCGTCGGCCTCGTCGCGTCCGTCGAGGCCGGGGAGCGGAGGCTGACGGTGTCCTGCACCAGGGCCGAGGTCAAGGCGGCCCCCCGCTTCCGCACCGACAGCGAGACCATGGACCCCGCATACCTCACCGCGGTCGGCGACTACTACCACCGACTGCCGCCGCGCGAGAGTACCGCCGGGTGAACGCCGCCCCGACGCAGTGGTCGCCGGCCGCGCACGTGGACAGTGCCGCCGGCGCCCGCGCGCACGCCGAGGCGGTGGTGCGCGCACGCTGGGAGTCCGACGGCCGCACCCCGCACCCCCAGGACATGATCGACCTCTCGCTCGTCGTGTCGGAACTGGTCACCAACGCGATCCGGCACGGCGCCGGACTGGCCGGCTTCGAGACCCGGACGACCGAGGAAGGCGTACGCATCCTCGTCCACGACCACAGCGACGTCGTCCCCGAAGCCGCCACCGGATCCGGCACCCTCCCGCCCGCGGACCGGATCAGCGGCTACGGCTGGCCCCTGGTGATCAGGCTGGCCCGGGACATCGACATCCGCAGGCGCGCCGGGGGCGGCAAGACGATCAGCGTGCTGGTGCCGCTGCGCGAGGCGCCCGCGTCCTGAACGCCCGCCGACGGCTCACCACGGCAGGAAGACGTGGATGTCCTTGCCGTGCTCGTCGGTGACGACGCTGACCTGGTCGCACAGCGTGTGGATCAGATGCCAACCGATGCCGCCCGCGCCGTGGCTCGGATGGAACGGCCGCGGGGCCGGCTCGGTGGTGCTGGTGTCGTGCATCACCACGTGCACACCGTCGAACGTTCTGCGCAGACGCAGCTCGAACGGTCCGGGGGCGTACTGGACCGCGTTGGCCGCCAGCTCCGTGACCACCAGGAGTATGTCGTCCCAGTGCTCCGGGGCCGACGGCGCCGACACGCGGGCCAGGTCGAAGAGGAACTCCTCCGCGACCAGGCGTGCGTCCGTCACGTCGTGCAGCTCCCCCGGGAAGCCGGCAACGCGGCTCGTGATCTCCTCGCCAGCCAGTGTCCTGTCCCTACGCGGCTCGGGTGCCATCTCGCCTTCCGGGCCCCGCCGTCACGGGGCGGTCGTGTCCTGTGCCCTGAACCCCCCTCGAACAGTGGGTTCCCGCGCGCCCGGAGCCTACGCGCCCGCATGCCCGTGCCCGGACGGTGACAAACACCTCACGCACCGGAAGCCGCGCCGGGGTGGTCAGCGGAACACGTTGTCCGCGTCGTCCCAGCCCGACGACGGGTCGGGCTCTGCGGTGCGCCGCGGACGCGGACGCGACTGGTACATCGCGTCGATCTCCAGCGCGTAGCGCCGCACGATCTCGTCCCGGCGCAGCTTCATCGACGGCGTCAACAGCCCGTTGGCCACGTCGAACGGCTCCGGCAGCACCCGGAACACCCGGATCGACTCCGAGGGCGACACACTGCTGTTGGCCGCGGCGACCGCCCGCCCGATCTCCTCGCGCAGCGCGTTCTCCTCCCGTGCCGCCCGGGTCACCGCGTCGCCGGACAGCGACAGCGCCGCCCGCCAGTCCGCCAGGAAGTCGGGGTCCAACGTGATCAGGGCACCCACGCACGGCCGGTTGTCGCCGACGACCACGGCCTGGTGGACCAGCGGATGCATCCGCAGCCGCTGCTCCAGGGCCGCAGGCGCCACCGACTTGCCGCTGCTGGTGATGACCACGTCCTTCTTGCGGCCGGTGATCGTCAGATAGCCCTCGGAGTCCAGCCGGCCGAGATCCCCGGTGGCCAGCCAGCCGCCGTCGAGCGCGGCCCGCGTGGCGGCCGCGTCGCCCACGTAGCCCTGGAACACCGACGGCCCGCGCACCAGGATCTCGCCGTCGTCGGCCACCTTGATCTCGGTGCCCGGCAGCGCCCGCCCGACGGTGCCGGACTTCTCCTGCCCGAACGGCTGCATCGTCACCCCGCCGCTGGTCTCCGTGAGCCCGTAACCGTCGTGCACGTAGATGCCGATGCCCTCGTAGAACAGGCAGAGGTCGCGGCTGAGCGGCGACCCGCCCGACGTGGCCCGGCGCACCCGGCCGCCCAGCGCCGCCCGCAGCTTGCGGTAGACGGTGCGCTCGTACAGCGCGTGCTGCAGCCGCAGGTCGAAACCCGGCCCGGGGCCCAGGCCCAGCCGCTGCCGCTCCTGGGCCGCGGCGAAGTCCCGGGCCGTGCCCGCGGCCCGCTCGAACAGGGCGCCGCGGCCCGACTGCTGCGCCGTCCGCAGAAAGTTCTTGTAGATCTTCTCCAGCAGCGAGGGCACGGCGTACAGATAGGTGGGCCGGAAGGTGCGCAGGGCCGAGGACAGGGCCTCCCCGCCGATGTCCGGCTCGTGCCCCATCAGCAGACCGCCGCGCACGCACAGTCCCTGGATCATCAGGCCGTACACGTGGGAGAACGGGAGGAAGGCCAGGACGGCGCCCTGCTCCCCGGGTTCCGCCACCGTGTGGCCCCAGCCCGCGATCAGCGTGTCGCAGATGAAGGCCAGACCGCGGTGGCTCAGCGCACAGCCCATCGCGTGGCCCGAGGTGCCGGAGGTGTACGCGATGACGGCGGTGGAGTCCGGCAGCACGAGCCGGCGCATCGAGTCCACCGTCGCCGTCGGGATGTACGCACCGCGTTCCACCAGCCGGTCGAGCGCGCCCGCGTCCAACTGCCAGACGTGCCGCAGCAGCGGCAGCGCCGTGCACACCGAGCCGACGGTCATCACGCCCTGCTCGTCCTCCACCAGCACGGCCACGCACCCGGAGTCCCGCAGGATCCACTCCACCTGGTCGCGCGAGGACGTCGGATAGATCGGGACGACCTCGGCGCCCACCGCCCACAGGGCGTGGCACAGGACGGTCCACTCGTACCGGGTGCGCGCCATGACGGCCACCCGCAGGCCCGTCGAGACACCGGACGCGATCAGCCCCTTGGCCAGGTCGACGACCTCGTCCCGGAACTCCGCGGCGGTGACCTGCTCCCAGGTGGCGGAGGCCGGGCCGGCCCGGCGGGCGAGCACCGGCAGGGCCGGGCTCTCGGCCGCCGTCCCGAAGAGGCTGTCGGCGAGGCCGCCGGTCAGGTGCGGGGCGGACGGGGGAGCGAGAGCGAGGTCGCGCATGCACTGCTCCTGACGTGTACGGGCTGTGACTCGGCCGATGGGCACCGTCACCGGCGGTGCCTGAATCTAGCCGAGCCGACGCGCCCCCGCGCCGGGATCGGGCCAAGTGTGTCCGCACCGATGATCCCCGCGCATTCGGGGACCCGGACGGCATGACGTACATCAATCCAGACCCCGAACCGGAACGCAGCACCGGCCTCGAACCGGGAGGCGGTGTCCCCCCGGGCGAGACCCCGCCCGCGGAGAGCAGCATGCCCGAGGCGGGCCCCCGGGAGACCCACAACCCGACCAAGGGCTGGGCCAAGGGACCCCTGACGGCCATCCTCGCCCTGGCGGTGCTGGTCGCGGCGTTCTTCCTGGTCTACGCCCTGATACTCATCTTCTGAGTGCGGTGCGGCTCACGCCTGCGTGTGCCGCACGCACTCCGTCACGACGTCCCTGAGGCTCCCCGAGCGGTCCATCAGGGCCCGCTGCACCTGCGCGCCGTTGCCGTCGCGGAGCAGCCGCGCGCAGCCCTCGCGGGCGCGCTCCAGGTCCCCGTTGGCCTCCAAAGCCCCGGCGGCGTGCTCGAGGAGCGTGCGGACGACCGCCTCGGCGGGCATGCGGCGCATGGTCCGCGGGTCGAGCAGCTCTCCCGTCAGTCCCGAGCGGGCCGCCTGCCAGGCGGCCAGCCGCAGCAGGCTCACCCCGGGGTCCAGCGGCTCACGGCCGTCCCGCCACTCGCCGGCCGCGGTGTCCACCAGCGCGCGGGCGAAGGTGGCGATCAGTGCCGCGGTCTCGGCGTGCAGACAGACGTCGGAGACGCGGATCTCCACCGTGGGGTACCGCTGGGACAGCCGCGCGTCGAAGTAGATCATCCCCTCGTCGAGGATGGTGCCGGTGGCCACCATGTCGGCGACCCGCCGGTGGTAGCACTCGGCAGAGCCGAAGATCTCCGTCGGGCCGGCCGACGGCCAGCGCTGCCAGACCCGGCTGCGGTAGCTGCTGTACCCGGAGTCCTTGCCCTGCCAGTACGGCGAGTTCGCGCTGAGCGCGGCCAGCACCGGCAGCCAGGGCCGCAGCCGGTCCACGACACCGACGCCCTCCTCGTCGGACTCCACGGACACATGGACGTGGCAGCCCAGTACGAGCTGTTCCCGGGTGGCGATGCCGTACTGCTCCTCCATCCACCGGTAGCGCCGGTTCATCCCGATCGCGGGACTGACCGGCAGCGGGGAGGTGGCGAGGGCGGCGACGGTGCAGCCGATCTCCTCGGCGTGGCCCGCGGCCTCCTTGCGGCAGCGGACGATCTCCGCGTGCAGGCTCTCCATCGAGGACTGCGGATGCGTGGCGAACTCCAGCATCTGCTCGTGCAGTTCCTTCTCGAAGACGTCCGGCTCCGCGCCGTCCCGCTCGGCTCGGGCGAGCACCGCGGCGGACATCGCCCGCGGTTCTCCCGTTTCCGGATCCACCAGGAGGAGTTCCTCCTCCACTCCGACGGTGCGCACGTGATGCCGCCTTTCTGTGACCTGCCGCGACGACGCCGGGGGTCCCCGGTCGTACGACCCCGAATGCCCCGCCCGGAGCATCGGACACCTGACGGCGTCGCCTGGCCTCACAGATCCACGGGAGCCAGCCACACGGTCGCGAGCGGAGGCAGCGTGAGGCGGACGAGGCCGTCCTCCGGCTTGACCGGATCCGGGTTCGTCACGTTTCCGCCGCCGTAGTGCGCGGCGTCGGTGTTGAGGATCTCCCGCCAGGCGACCACGTCGTCCCCGACGCCGAGCGCGTAGGCGTGGCGGACCACGGGGGAGAAGTTCGACACCGCGAGCAGCGGCCGGCCCTCCGCGTCGTACCGCAGGAACGCGAACACGTTGTCGTCGGCGGCGTCCACCGCGACCCAGCGGAATCCGGCGGGGTCGGTGTCGCGCTGCCACAGTGCCGGCGTCGCCCGGTAGTGCGCGTTGAGGTCACGGACCAGGTCCCGCACGCCGCGGTGGTCGCCCGCGGAGTGGTATCCGTCGTCGAGCAGCCACCACTCCGGTCCCTGCTCCTCGGACCACTCGGCGCCCTGCGCGAACTCCTGGCCCATGAACAGCAGTTGCTTGCCCGGGTGGGCCCACATGAAGCCGAGGTAGGCGCGGACGTTGGCGCGCCGCTGCCACCAGTCGCCGGGCATCTTCGACACCAGCGCCTGCTTGCCGTGCACCACCTCGTCGTGGGAGATCGGCAGGACGTAGTTCTCGCTGTACGCGTACACCATCGCGAACGTCATCTCGTGGTGGTGGTACTTGCGGTGCACCGGCTCGTGCGCGACGTACTCCAGCGAGTCGTGCATCCAGCCCATGTTCCACTTCAGGCCGAACCCGAGTCCGCCGGTGTCGGTGGGCCGGGTCACCCCGCCCCACGCCGTCGACTCCTCGGCGATGGTCACCACGCCCGGGCAGCGCCGGTACACGGTCGCGTTCATCTCCTGGAGGAACGCCACCGCCGCCAGGTCCTCCCGGCCGCCGTGGGCGTTGGGCTCCCACTGGCCGTCCTCGCGCGAGTAGTCCAGGTAGAGCATGGAGGCGACGGCGTCCACCCGCAGCCCGTCGATGTGGAACTCCTGGCACCAGTACACGGCGTTCGCGACCAGGAAGTTGCGCACCTCGGTGCGCGCGAAGTCGAAGGTGTACGTGCCCCAGTCCGGGTGCTCGGCGCGCCGGGAGTCCCCGGGCTCGTACAGCGGGTCCCCGTCGAACCGGGCCAGCGCCCAGTCGTCCTTCGGGAAGTGCGCCGGCACCCAGTCCATGATCACGCCGATGCCGGCCCGGTGCAGCGCGTCGACCAGGAACTTGAAGTCGTCGGGGCTGCCGAGCCGGGCCGTCGGCGCATAGAAGCCGGTGACCTGGTAGCCCCAGGACGGGCCGAAGGGGTGCTCGGCGACCGGCATCAGCTCCACGTGCGTGAAGCCGAGGTCCTTGACGTACGCGGGGAGCTGCTCGGCCAGCTGACGGTACGTCGATCCCGGCCGCCAGGACGGCAGGTGGACCTCGTACACCGAGAACGGTGCCTCGTGCACCGGCACCTCGGCCCGCCGTTCCAGCCACTCGGCGTCACCCCACACGTAGTCCGAGGACGTCACCACGGACGCCGTGTTCGGCGGCGCCTCCGTGCGGCGGGCCATCGGGTCCGCCTTGAGGAACCGGTGGCCGTAGCGGGAGTGGATCTCGAACTTGTAGCAGGTGCCCTCGCCGACACCCGGCAGGAACAGCTCCCAGACGCCGGACGAACCGAGCGAGCGCATCGGGAACGCCGTGCCGTCCCAGTGGGTGAAGTCCGCCGCGAGCCGCACGCCCTGCGCGTTCGGCGCCCACACGGTGAACCGGGTGCCGGTGACGCCCTGGTGGGTCATCGGGTGCGCGCCGAGCGCCGTCCACAGCTCCTCGTGCCGGCCCTCGCCGATCAGGTGCAGGTCGAACTCGCCGAGCGCGGGCAGGAACCGGTACGGGTCGTGCACCTCGACGGCCGCGTCCTCGCCGTAGGCCACGGCCAGCGTGTACGCGGGGACCGCGTCCAGCGGCAGCAGGCCGGAGAACAGTCCGTCGCCCTCCGAGACGAGCGGGGTGCGCGCGCCGTCGACGACCACGCTCACCTCGCGGGCGAAGGGGCGCAGTGCCCGGAAGGCGATCCCGCCGGGCACCGGGTGCGCGCCGAGCAGCGCGTGCGGATCGTGGTGGGCGCCCGCCAGCAGGCGCCCGCGGTCGGTCGGGTCGAGGGCGGGCGCGGGCGGCGGGGCCGCGTCGGCGGGGGCGGACGGGACGGGCCCGGCCGTCTCGGGAAGCGGGGTGTCACGCAGGGCCACGGCTTCAGTCTCCTCTCACGGCGAGGCGCTCGATCGCCGCCATGGGTACGGGCAGCCAGTCGGGTCGGTGCCGGGCCTCGTACAGCACCTCGTACACGGCCCGGTCCGTTTCGTAGGCGCGGAGCAGGCCGTGCTTCTTGCGCGGGTCCCAGCCGGCGCGGACCGCGTAGCCCGCGCAGTAGGCCTCCCGGCAGCGCCGCGCCCACTCCGGGCGCCAGGGGCGGCGCTGCCGGGCGGCGTAGTCGAAGGAGCGCAGCATCCCGGCGATGTCCCGTACCGGGGAGTGGGCGCTGCGCCGTTCGGTCAGCGGCCGGGACGGCTCGCCCTCGAAGTCGATCACGAACCACTCCCGCCCGGCCCGCAGCACCTGCCCCAGGTGCAGGTCGCCGTGGATGCGCTGGGCGGGCGGTCCGGCGTCGCAGGTGGCCAGCGCGGCGAAGGCGGACCGCAGTCCCGGCACGAACGGCTGGAGCGCGGGGACGGCGTGCGCCGCGGCGGTCAGCCGCTCGGTCATCGCGGCCGCCGTCCGCCCGTTCTCCCCGGGCTCACCGACGGGGAAGGCGGAGGACAGGGCCAGGTGGACGTCCGCGGTGGCCCGGCCCAGGGCGTGCGCCTGCGCGGTGAAGTCGTCACCGGAGGCGAGCGCGTCCAGGGCGAGGGTCCAGCCGTCGGCGGCGTCGCGCAGATACGGCTGGAGCACGCCCAGCGTCGCCTTGAACGGGTGCGTGGTGCGGAACCAGGCGACCGGCGCGGGGACACGGTGGCAGCCCTGGCGGGCCAGCGCGCCCGGCACCTCCAGGTCCGGGTTGACGCCGGGCTGGATGCGCCGGAACAGCTTCAGGATGTACTCGTCGCCGTACACCAGCGAGGAGTTGGACTGCTCGGCGGTCATCAGGCGCGGCACCAGTCCGGAGGGCAGCGACTGGGACGCGTCGTTCTCGAAGCGCAGCGGGCCGGCCGCGCCGGGGCGGCGCAGCCGCTCCAGGAGCAGCTGGGCGGCGCGCGGGTCGTGGAGGGCGTCGTAGACCGTCAGTCCGGCCAGCCGTCCCTCCTGGACCGTGCCGATGAGCGCCTTGCCCAGGCGGGGGGCGGGGCGCTCCCGGACGCCGAGGAGGAGCTGGTAGCAGTCACCGGCCGGCGTGGTGCCGCCCGGGGCGGGCACGCCGCCGTGAGCCGCGTGGACCAGCAGGTGCAGACAGCCGGGGAACAGCTCCGTCATGGACAGCAGGCCGAGGTCGGTGACGGGCCGGTCCTTGCCGGCGAACCAGCGCTGCAGCGGCAGCCACTCGCGCAGCAGCCCCGCGAGCGATTCCATGGGCTCGGCGGGTGCGCTCCGTGGGCGCAGGAATGCGGTCTTCGTCATGGTGACGCCTCCTCTCGCCGGCACACGCTCACAGTCGTCGGCCGATGCGGGATGCGACTCGGGTGAGCCGGAACCAGTAGAAGCCGTGGCCCCCGAGGGTCAGCAGATACGGCAGTTCGCCGATGGCGGGGAAGCGCACTCCGCCGAACAGCTCGACCGGATGGCGTCCGTCGAACTCGCGCAGGTCGAGCTCGGTGGGTTGTGCGAAGCGTGAGAAGTTGTTGACGCAGAGCACGAGGTCGTCCTCGTATTCGCGGAGGAAGGCGAGGACGGCGGGGTTGGAGGAGGGCAGTTCGGTGTAGGTGCCGAGTCCGAAGGCGGGGTTCTGCTTGCGGATCTCGATCATGCGGCGGGTCCAGTGGAGCAGGGAGGAGGGTGAGGCCATGGAGGCCTCGACGTTGGTGACCTGGTAGCCGTAGACGGGGTCCATGATCGTGGGCAGGAAGAGGCGGCCGGGGTCGGAGGAGGAGAAGCCGGCGTTGCGGTCGGGTGTCCACTGCATGGGGGTGCGGACGGCGTCGCGGTCGCCGAGCCAGATGTTGTCGCCCATGCCGATCTCGTCGCCGTAGTAGATGATCGGCGAGCCGGGCAGGGAGAGCAGCAGGGCGGTGAAGAGTTCGATCTGGTTGCGGTCGTTGTCCAGGAGCGGGGCGAGGCGGCGGCGGATGCCGATGTTGGCGCGCATGCGGGGGTCCTTGGCGTACTCGGCCCACATGTAGTCGCGTTCCTCGTCGGTGACCATCTCCAGGGTCAGCTCGTCGTGGTTGCGCAGGAAGATGCCCCATTGGCAGCCGGAGGGGATGGCGGGGGTCTTGGCGAGGATTTCGGAGACCGGGTAGCGGGACTCGCGGCGGACGGCCATGAAGATGCGGGGCATGACGGGGAAGTGGAAGGCCATGTGGCATTCGTCGCCGCCGGCGCGGTAGTCGCCGAAGTAGTCGACGACGTCCTCGGGCCACTGGTTGGCCTCGGCGAGCAGCACGGTGTCCGGGTACTGGGTGTCGATCTCCTTGCGGACCCGCTTCAGGAAGGCGTGCGTCGCCGGCAGGTTCTCGCAGTTGGTGCCCTCGGCCGCGTACAGGTACGGCACGGCGTCCAGCCGGAAGCCGTCGATGCCCAGGTCCAGCCAGAACCGCAGGGCCGCCAGGATCTCCTCCTGCACGCGCGGGTTCTCGTAGTTGAGGTCCGGCTGGTGGGAGAAGAAGCGGTGGAAGTAGTACTGCCCCCGCACCGGGTCGTACGTCCAGTTCGACGCCTCCGTGTCGACGAAGATGATCCGCGCGTCCGGGTAGCCCTTGTCGTCGTCGGCCCAGACGTAGAAGTCGCCGTAGGGGCCGTCGGGGTCCTTGCGGGACTCCTGGAACCACGGGTGTTCGTCGCTGGTGTGGTTCATGACGAAGTCGATGATCACGCGCATGCCGCGCTGGTGCGCCGCGTCCGCGAACTCGACGAAGTCGGCGAGGTCGCCGAAGTCGGGCAGGACGGCGGTGTAGTCGGAGACGTCGTAACCGCCGTCGCGCAGGGGCGACTTGAAGAAGGGCGGCAGCCACAGGCAGTCGACGCCGAGCCATTGCAGGTAGTCGAGTTTCGCGGTCAGGCCCTTGAGGTCGCCGATGCCGTCGCCGTTGCTGTCCTGGAAGGAGCGGACGAGCACCTCGTAGAAGACGGCGCGTTTGAACCACTCCGGGTCCCGGTCCTTGGCGGGCGTGTCCTCGAAGGTGTCCGGCACGGGCTCGTTGACGGTCATGGCGCTCCTGGCCCTCCGTTTCGCGGTGCGGCGGGCGGCCGCTGGACGTGCAGGACATGAGCGGGAGCCCGCCCCGGCTCCAGCCGCACGTAGTTGACGCCGCCCCAGTGGTAGGTGTCGCCGGTGAGCTCGTCGCGCACCGGTACCGACTCGTGCCGGTCCAGGCCGAGTTGCGGCATGTCCAGCGAGACCGTGGCCTCCTGGGTGTGGTGCGGGTCGAGGTTGGCGACCACGAGCACCACGTCGGAGCCGCTGCGCTTGCTGTAGGCGATCACGGAGTCGTTGTCGGTGCCGTGGAAACGCAGGTTCCTGAGGTGGTGCAGCGCGGGGTGCTCGCGACGGATGGTGTTGAGGCGGGTGACGAGGGGCGCGATGGTGCGGCCCTCGCGTGCGGCGGCTTCCCAGTCGCGGGGTTTGAGCTGGTACTTCTCGCTGTCGAGGTATTCCTCGCTGCCCTCGCGCAGCGGAGTGTTCTCGCACAGTTCGTAGCCGCTGTAGATGCCCCAGGTGGGGGAGAGGGTGGCGGCCAGGACGGCGCGGACCTCGAAGGCGGGCCGACCGCCGTGCTGGAGGTAGGCGTGCAGGATGTCCGGGGTGTTGGCGAAGAAGTTGGGCCGCATGTAGGAGGCGGCCTCGCCGGACAGCTCGGTCAGGGACTCGGTGAGTTCCTGCTTGGTGTTGCGCCAGGTGAAGTAGGTGTAGGACTGCGGGAAGCCGAGCTGGGCCAGGGTGTGCATCATCGCGGGGCGGGGGAACGCCTCGGCCAGGAAGATGACGTCGGGGTCGGCGCGGTTGATCTCGCCGATGACCCGCTCCCAGAAGACGACCGGTTTGGTGTGCGGGTTGTCCACGCGGAAGATCCGCACTCCGTGGCCCATCCAGAACCGCAGGACGCGCACGGTCTCGGCGACGAGGCCGTCCATGTCGGCGTCGAAGGCGATCGGGGAGATGTCCTGGTACTTCTTCGGCGGGGTCTCGGCGTGGGCGATGGAGCCGTCGGGGCGGTGGTGGAACCACTCGGGGTGCTTGTGGACCCAGGGATGGTCGGGGGAGCACTGCAGGGCGAAGTCCAGGGCGCCCTCCAGGCCGAGTTCGCCGGCGCGGGCCACGAAGCGGGCGAAGTCCTCCACGGTGCCCAGGTCCGGGTGGACGGCGTCGTGGCCGCCTTCGGGGGAGCCGATGGCCCAGGGCCCGCCGACGTCGTCCGGGCCCGCGTTCCGCGCGTTGTTGGGGCCTTTGCGGAAGGTGGTGTCGATGGGGTGGACGGGTGGGAGGTAGACGACGACGAAGCCCATCGCGGCGATGGCCGGCAGGCGGCGGGGGGCGGGGTCGAAGGGGCCGTGGGGGTGTTCGGGGGGGCCCTCGGAGCGGGGGAAGAACTCGTACCAGGAGCCGAACAGGGCCCGTTCGCGTTCCACCAGCAGCGGCAGCGGGGCACTGCTGGTGACCAGTTCCCGCAGCGGATGACGGGCCAGCACCCGGTCCACCTCCGGCGTCAGCGCCGCCGCCAGCCGGGTGGCACAGGGCAGGGAGTCGTCGCGCAGGGTTTCCGCGGTCGCACGCAGCACGGCCTGCCCCGCGCCCTTCGGCACCCCGGCCGCCGCGCGCTCGAAGAGATCGGCGCCCTCCTCCAGCACCAGCCCGGTGTCGATGCCGGCCGGCACCTTGACCGTGGCGATCCGGCGCCAGGTGGCCACCGGGTCGCCCCACGCCTCCACGCGGTAGGTCCACCGGCCCGGCGCGTCCGCCACGACCTCCGCGCCCCAGCGGTCGGAGCCCGGCGCCAGTTCCCGCATCGGCGTGAACGGCCCCGGACGCCCCTCGGGATCCTTCAGGACGACATTGGCGGCCACCGCGTCGTGCCCCTCCCGGAAGAGGGTCGCGGTGACCTCGAACGTCTCGCCCACGACGGCCTTCGCCGGGCGCCTGCCGCAGTCGACGGACGGCCGGACGTCCCGTACCGGGATACGTCCGATGGTCCGGGTCGTCTTCATGGGGCTGTGCACCTCCGCCGGGCTCGGCGCCCGGGCGGACGCCCGGACGGGGGAAGACATGGCGGCGGGAAGGTCACTGCCTTCCCGCCGGGGACCGCCGCTCCACGGCGGGTGGGCCCCGCCTGACCGTGGCGACCGGACGGGGCCTGTCGGCGTTCTGTTCCTGCAGATAGGTGACGAGGGTGGTGCGCAGGTACCGTTCGGCGGCGTCCGCCGCCTCCCGCGCGCAGCGCTTGCCCATCAGCACGCAGAGCGTGTAGCCCGAGTCCTCGAAGGTGGCCCGGACCGTGTGGTCGGTCGGGGCCGCCAGCATCACGCGTTCCCAGGCCCGGTAGCGGCGCAACTGCCGGGCGACTTCGGCCTTGGCGGGTAGCAGCATGGTGCCGTTCACCTTTCCGGGGCTCGATGGGAGCGCGTTGTCCCGACGGTCGGGCGGAGGCCGTGCGGACGGTGCACGGTCCCGTAACGGCGATCGAGGTCTTACACATCGTGCATGGGTGATGACTCAACGTCTTGTTGGATATTCAACTGACTGTGGCCGTCGCCAGTGGAAGAGGTGAAGCGCGCTGCTCACGTGTCGTCACGGAGGTCTCATCCGTGCGCTCGTGTTGCACGGATGGACCAACGCCCTCACTCTGAAGGTGACTCAGAAGCGATACCCGCTCACGTTCCGTGTCCGGGGGCTCGTCCCGCAGGGGCGAGGAGGAACGCGAGCTTCGCGGTGAGGAGCCGACGACCATGAAGACCGCAGTGCCCTGCTACTACCACCTCGACGTGGAAGTCAGCCCGGAGAAGGTGGGTCAGGTCAGCCGCATACTGGCCGCCCACCTCCGGTTCTGGGACCTGGAGAACCTGGTGGAGCCCGTCTGCGGCGGCGCCGAAATGCTGCTGCGGGCCATCGACGAACACGCCACCGACAAGAACACGTCGATCGAGATGTGGTGGAACGGCCAGCACCTCATCACGGCCATCGGGGACAACGACCGCGCCCTGCGACCCGACCAGGAACTCCGCGGCTGCCTCGAACACATCGCGGCGAGCAGCGACGGCTGGGGCTGCTGCGCCACCGAGACCGGCAGCAAGGTCATCTGGTTCTCCCGGCGCGCCCGCGCCGGTGAGCGCGTCCCGCTGGTGCCGACCGCGCCCGACCCGCGCGAGAGCGAGGGCCTGGACCTGCCCCGCGAGGTCAGCGTCTCCCAGCTGACCGGCCGGGTCCGAACACCGGGCGGCCTCCTGGAGGAGGTCCGGTGACCCGGCGCCAGAACCGGGAAGGGGCGCCCGCCTGGAGCGGGCGCCCCTACCCGCTGGGTGCGTCCTACGACGGCGAGGGCACCAACTTCGCGCTGTTCAGCGAGGTCGCCGAACGCGTCGAACTGGTCCTGGTGGACGACGACGGCCGGCACGGCACCGTACGGCTCACCGAGGTCGACGGCTTCGTCTGGCACGGCTACCTCCCCGGCGTCGGCCCCGGACAGCGCTACGGCTACCGGGTGCACGGACCGTGGGCACCGGCGGCCGGCCACCGCTGCAACCCGGCCAAACTGCTCCTCGACCCCTACGCTACCGCGGTCGACGGACAGATCGACGACCACCCCTCGCTGTACGAGCGCAACCCGCACGGACCCGACCCCGCCGACAGCGCCGGACACACCATGCTCGGCGTGGTGACCGACCCGGCCTTCGACTGGGGCGACGACGCCCGCCCCTGCCGCCCCTACGCGGACACCGTGGTCTACGAGGCCCATGTCAAGGGCCTCACCCGCACCCACCCCGACGTCCCCGACGAACTCCGCGGCACCTACGCCGGGCTGGCGCACCCCTCGGTGGTGGAGCACCTGACCTCGCTCGGCGTCACCGCGGTGGAACTCATGCCGGTGCACCAGTTCGTCCACGACGGCGTGCTCCAGGGCCGCGGCCTGGCCAACTACTGGGGCTACAACACCATCGGCTTCTTCGCCCCGCACAACGCCTACGCCGCCCGCGGCACCCGCGGACAGCAGGTCACCGAGTTCAAGGAGATGGTGAAGACCCTGCACGCCGCCGGGCTCGAAGTGATCCTCGACGTCGTCTACAACCACACCGCCGAGGGCAACGAGAAGGGCCCCACGCTCTCCTTCCGGGGCATCGACAACTCCTCGTACTACCGCCTGGTGGACGGCGACTGGTCGCACTACTACGACACCACGGGCACCGGCAACAGCCTGCTGATGCGCCACCCCTACGTACTCCAGCTGATCATGGACTCGCTGCGGTACTGGGTCACCGAGATGCACGTCGACGGCTTCCGCTTCGACCTGGCGGCCACGCTCGCCCGCCAGTTCCACGAGGTGGACCGGCTGTCGGCGTTCTTCGACCTCATCCAGCAGGACCCGGTGATCAGCCGCGTCAAACTGATCGCCGAACCCTGGGACGTCGGCGAGGGCGGCTACCAGGTGGGCAACTTCCCGCCCCTGTGGTCGGAGTGGAACGGCAAGTACCGCGACGCCGTACGCGACTTCTGGCGCGGCGAGGACCACACCCTCGGCGAGTTCGCCTCCCGCCTGACCGGCTCCTCAGACCTGTACGCGCACAGCAGACGCCGGCCGCGCGCCAGCGTCAACTTCGTCACCGCGCACGACGGTTTCACCCTGCGCGACCTCGTGTCGTACAACGACAAGCACAACGAGGCCAACGGCGAGGGCAACCGGGACGGCGAGAACACCAACCGCTCCTGGAACTGCGGCGCGGAGGGCGACACCGACGACCCGGCCGTCCTCGAACTGCGCGCCCGGCAGCAGCGCAACTTCCTCGCCACCCTGCTGCTGTCCCAGGGCATCCCGATGCTCTCCCACGGCGACGAACTCGGCCGCACCCAGCGCGGCAACAACAACGCCTACTGCCAGGACAACGACCTCAGCTGGATCGACTGGCGGCTCACCGACGAGCAGCGCGGCCTGCTGGAGTTCACCCGCACCCTCATCTCGCTGCGCGTCAGCCACCCGGTGCTGCGCCGCCGCCGCTTCTTCCGCGGCGAGACCGTGCGGCACGCCGACCAGCCGCTGCCCGACCTGGTGTGGCTGCTGCCGGACGCCAGAGAGATGACCGACGACGACTGGCAACGCTCCGACGCGCACTCGGTGGGCGTCTTCCTCAACGGCGACGCCATCGCCGAACCCGGCCCGCGCGGCCGGCCGCTGGTCGACGACTCCTTCCTGCTGCTCCTCAACAGCCACTGGGAGCCGGTCGACTTCCGCCTGCCCGACGCCGCCTACGGCGAGCGCTGGACGACGCTGATCGACACCGCCGACCCGGACGGCACGCCCGACGAGTCGGAGCACAAGGCCCGCACCACCCTCACCGTGGACGCCCGCAGCCTGGTGCTGCTGTCCCGTCCGTCCCGCACCGCGCGGTGACCGGCGCGCGCCCCGGACGGATCACCGTTCGGGGCGCGCCGTCACCGTGAACTGTGCGCCCTCGTTGTCGCGCAGCACCGCCTCGTCGGCGCTCTCCGACAGCACACTGCCGCCGTGCCGCTCGGCGGCACGGGCACAGGCCGCCACGTCCTTCACCGCGAAGTGCACCTGCCAGTGCGGCCGGATCGCCGGGTCGGGAGCCGACTCCGCCGCCCCCGACTCGATGCGCGCCACCACCTGACCGCCGCTGCGCAGCACCACTTCCTCGCCCTCGTAGTGGACTTCGCAGCAGCCGGGCTTGTCGGACGCCCAGTCGAAGACCTCGCCGTAGAAGATCGCGGCGTCGAACGCGTCCCGGGTGTGCAGCCGGATGAACGCCGGCTGGGCACGGCGCCAGGTGGGCCAGTCGGTGAACAGTTCGCCCTCCCAGATCCCGAACGTCGCCCCGTCCCGGTCCGCCAGCAGCGCCGCCCGGCCGGGCGGCAGGGAGATCGGACCCACCGCCGTGGTGCCGCCGCGCTCCTGCACCCGTGCCGCCGCCTCGTCCGCACTGCGCACCGCGAAGTACGGCGTCCACGCCACCGCCATCTGCCACATCGTCGCGACGCCGGCGATCCCGGCCACCGGCGAGCCGTCGGCCAGCGCGATGCGGAACCGGTCGCCGAGCCGGACCGGACGCCACTGCCAGCCCAGGACGGCCCCGTAGAACTCCTCGGTCGTCTTCACGTCGCGGCTGGTCAGACTGACCCAGCACGGTGCCCCGAACACGGAGTGCGTCGAGAAGACGTCCGTCGTGCCGGCAGGGGAGGGCATGTCGTGGTTCATGGCAGTCGCGTCCTGATCTCGTCGGCCGGGCAGCCACCCGGATGGCACCAGTGTCCGCCGGGTACCGGCCCGGGCGCCTGCCGAGTACCCCGGCGGCGGCACCGAAACGGTGGGCCCGGCCACCCCGGCCGTCCCGGTGGCACGGGGCGGCCCGAGTGGTGACGATGGAGGAATCGGACACTGGGTGAAGGCACTCAAGCACTGTGCGAAGGCAGCGCGGGAGCGGCACACCGGACCAGGAGGTGGCCATGCCCACGGACGGGGGCGCCGACCGGATCCTCCGACTGGAGGAAGAGGTGCAGCAGCTCAAGGACGCGGTCGCCTCGCACGCGGTGGTGGACCAGGCGATCGGCATGATCGTCGCCCTCGGCCGGGTCTCGCCCGACCAGGGCTGGGAGGTGCTGAGGGAGGTCTCCCAGCACACGAACATCAAGCTCCGCAACGTCGCCGACATGATCCTCGTCTGGGGACGCACCGGTCTGCTGCCGGCGGAGGTGCGCACGGCGTTGGAGGAGGTGCTCGACCGGCTCGGCCCGACCCAGGTGCCCGGCGCGCCGCCGGTCCCGGCGCTGCGCACCGGCCCGCTCAGCCGGACTCGGCCAGCAGTTCCTCGCGCAGATGGGCGAAACAGCTGCTGAGCAGCCGGGACACGTGCATCTGCGAGATGCCGAGCTGATCGGCGATGGCGCTCTGCGTCATCCCGCCGAAGAACCGCAGGTAGAGGATGAGCCGTTCGCGCTCCGGCAGCGCCTGCAGACAGGGCCGCACCGCCACCCGGTCGACGACCGTGTCGAACGCGGGGTCCGGGCCGCCGATCGCGTCACCGAGCGCGTATCCGTCGGTGCCCGGCATCTCCGCCTCCAGCGACAGCGCGGAGAAGCACTCCAGTGCCTCCATGCCGGTGCGCACCTCGCTCTCGGTCAGCTGGGCGTGCGCGGCGATCTCGGCGACCGTGGGCGCCCGGCCCGGCGTCGTCTGCGCCAGCTCCTTCGCCGCGTGCCGCACCCGGTTGCGCAGGTCCTGGACCCGGCGCGGTACGTGCAGGGTCCACATGTGATCGCGGAAGTGGCGCTTGATCTCACCGGTGACCGTGGGCACCGCGTACGCCTCGAAGGCGTTGCCGCGCCCCGGGTCGTAGTGGTCGACGGCCTTCACCAGACCGAGGGCCGCCACCTGGTAGAGGTCCTCCAGGGCCTCGCCGCGCCCGCGGAACCGGACGGCGATGCGCTCCGCCATGGGCAGCCAGGCCGTGACCAGTTCGTCGCGCAGGGCGCTGCGTTCGGGGCCTTCGGGCAGCCCGGCCAGACGAGCGAAGGCGTCGGCCGTGTCGGGGGAGTCGTCGTGCGGGTGCGGCTTCCTGGGACTGACGGTACGCATCACACGCACCTCCCTGAGCGGGGTGCCGGATGACAGAAATCCGTGGGAAGCGGCGGCTCGGACCACGACAGGCCCGCGGCCGGCGAGCGGTTCCCACGGACGTGCCTCCTGTCCGAAGCACTGACCATCCCATTCCCCGTCCGCCGTCCTTTCAAAACGGTTCAGCGAATTCCGCGGACGTATTCATGGAATGTGCACGTTATGGAATCGGAGGAATTCGTGGTGTGAAATGCGACGACGGCCGGGAGTGCGGCCGGCGGCGGCCGTTCCGTCGGCTGCGGACGGCTCCCGGGGCCGACGGGGTGACCCCGACGGACGTGATGTGCGGCACGCCGGGCCGGCGGGGCGGAGGGCCGGCCGGTGGATTCCTCCAGCGCAGCGCTTGATCGTCGATCACATCGGGCGAACCGCCCGACGACAGCGCATTCTGCTCATTTGACAGTGCGCTGAGCCCGCGGATAGGAAGCAGCGGACGGAGTCGAGAGGTGCAGAGTGTACGAGCCGAACGTGCTGGGCGACTGGCAGGAGTACGACGAGCGTGCCGGTCTGCGGGTCCGCGTCCACCGTCTGGAACCGGGTGAACCCCCGCGCGGACGGGACGACGCCGCCGAGGGGCTGACGTACTTCAGTGTCCGCGTGACCGCCGAGAATCGCGGCGAGCGGCCGTTCTGCATTCATCTCGAGGACGGTCAGATCGATGTGCGGACCGGTCCCGACGGCGAAAGCGCGTTCATCGACTGGCGCAGTTCGCAGTTCATCGAGGGATTCGACGTCTATCCGCTGCGCCGGGCCACCGCCGTGCTCTACGCGGCCGCTCCCGAGGCGTCCCTGACCCATGTCGACGTGCAGGTGCAGGTGCGGGTCGACGAGGAGTGGGCCGGCCGGCGGTTGTGGGCGGGCGGCATCGGTGTGCAGGAGCTGCCCGCCGGGGCGTCCGCGGGCGCCTGCCGCGACAGCCTCGCCCACCAGGTGAGCGTGTTCCTGCAGGAGCAGGCGGAGGAGGGCACCGCCTGATCGGGCGTCAGTGCGGAATGCCGTCGATGATCTCGCGGGCGCCCTGACGCAGCAGCGCCACGGCCACCGAGGTGCCGAGCGTCGCCGGATCCAGCCGCCCCGCCCACTCGTGCGCGTTCAGCCGGGTCTTGCCGTCCGGGGTGAACACACAGGCCCGCAGTGACAGGTCGCCGGTGCGGTGCACCTTCGCTGTTCCGGCGATCGGGCTGTTGCAGTGGCCCTGGAGCACGTGCAGGAACATGCGCTCGGCGTCCGCCTCCCGGTGGGTGTCCGGATCGCCGAGGACGGCGACGGCCTCGATGAGGGCGGTGTCGTCCTCGCGGCACTGCAGGGCCAGGATGCCCGCGCCGACGGGCGGCATCATCGCCTCGGGGGAGAGGATCTCGCTGATCACGTCGGTGCGGCCGATGCGTTCCAGGCCCGAGACGGCCAGCAGCAGCGCGTCCGCCTCACCGGCCGCCAGCTTCTCCAGCCGCCGGTTGGCGTTGCCGCGGAACGGCACGCACCGCAGATGCGGGTGCGTGGCGGCCAGTTGGGCGACCCGGCGCACCGAGGAGGTGCCGATCCGGGTTCCGGGCGCGAGTTCGTCCAGGGTGAGACCGCCCGGGTGCACGAGGGCGTCACGGACGTCGTCCCGCTTCAGGAACGCGGCGAACACGGTGCCCGCGGGCAGCGGCCGGTCGGCCGGCACGTCCTTGACGCAGTGCACGGCGAGATCCGCCTCGCCGGCGAGCAGCGCGGCGTCCACCTCCTTGGTGAACGCGCCCTTGCCCTCCACCTGCGACAGATCGCCCAGCCACTTGTCGCCGGTGGTCTTCACCGGCACCACCTCGGTGCGCACACCGGGATGGGCCGCGGCCAACTCGGAGCGGACGCGCTCCACCTGGGCCAGTGCCATGGGTGAGTCGCGGGAGACGATGCGGATCTGTTCCGGGGCGGACATGCCGACACGATAGACCCTCAGGGCCCCGGCCGTTGCCGGGACACCGTACGGCGCCCCGGCAACGGCCGGTGACGGTCAGGCGTTCGGGTCGAACGGGATGCCCGACGGCTTGGCCGCCGCCAGGTGGGAGTTGAAACTGCCGTCCTTCAGGCCGAAGTTGGCGCTGCCGAAGTCGTAGGAGACGAGCTTCTCGCGCAGCCCCGCCGGGTAGCCGTTCCAGCCGACCAGGGCCGGGTACTGCCAGCTGCCCCTGTGGTTCTCCGGCGGCTCGTCGCCGGAGCCCGCGAGGCGGAAGCAGTGGGTGCTGACGCCGTCCTTGTGGTACACGATCTTCGGGTGCGTCCCGTCGAAGCGGACCGCCGACCGCGCGTGGATCGAGAACGAGCCGTGGGCGGACGTCGAGACGTACTGCACGGTGTTGTCCTGCACCCACACCACGACGTGCTCCCAGTCGTGGCGGTGGCCACCGAGGCTGCTGCCGGGCAGCGCCTGGTCCTTCTCGAAGTACAGGCCGTAGATGACGGCGCACCAGCCGTTGTTGCACTTGGAGCGCGCATAGCCGTTGGTGTTGTCCAGGTCCGAGGCGTCACGGCAGTTGCCGTTGAGCGCGCCGGTCGGGTTCAGGCCGGTGTTGACCGAGCCGTCGGGGCCGATGGCCGGTGTGGGGTAACAGCCGTCGGTGTCGTAGTCGTAGGCGGGCTGGAACGTCTGCTCCAGTGCGTCCGCGTTGGCCGGCAGTGCGGGGGGCGGTGCGGCGAAGGCGGTGGCGGGGAAGGCGATCACCAGGGCGGCCGCGCCGGCCAGGCCGGTCAGCCACCTCCTGCGGTGCGTTCGGGACGTGCTCGGCGACACTGCGTCCTCCTCTTGGTCCGGGCGCAGCCCAACGGCTGTGGGGGGAAAGGGAGTTCATGATCCCGCTCGGGAACACCCGTGCCAAGAGGGCACAGGCGTCCCGGGGATGAAGTGCGGCCCAACTCTCGCGGCGGCCGGCCCCGGATCACACCATGTCGTCCGGAATGTCGGCCGCCGCCTCCTCCGGGGCCAGGTCCGGCCGCAGCCGCAGCCAGGACGGCTGGCGCAGCATCCCCTCCCGGGTGCGGGTGCTGTAGCGGACCTCGCCGACCAGCCGGGGCACCACCCAGCGCGCGCCCGGCACGGCCGGCGCCGGGTCGAAGGGGCAGGTGTCGGTCGCCGCCGCCCGCAACAGGGCGGCCAGATCGGTCCGTTCGGCCTCGCTCCAGCCGGTGCCCACACCGCCCACGTACCGCAGCCGTCCCGCCGCCCGCTGTCCGACCAGGACCGCGCCGGGCAGGCCGGTCAGCCGTCCCTTGCCGGGCAGCCAGCCGCCGACCAGGACGTCCTCGCTGCGCATGTTGCGGATCTTGATCCAGGCGCGGGAGCGCACGCCGGGCTCGTACACCGAGTCCAGCCGCTTGCAGACCAGGCCCTCGAGGCCGTGGTCGAGGGTCGCCCGCAGTGCCTCGGCTCCGTGGCCGACGATCGCCGTCGGCGTGGACCAGGCGGGGCCGTCGAGGCCGAGGCCGAGCAGCGCCTCGCGGCGCGCCGTGTAGGGCAGCCGGACCAGCGACCGCCCGGCCAGGTGCATGACGTCGAAGAGCACCAGGTGCACCGGGACGGCCGCCGCCCGCCGGGCCGCCTTGGCGGGCGCGTGCGCCAGGCCCATCCGCGACTGGAGCAACTGGAAGCTGGCGCGGCCGTGTTCGTCCAGCGCCAGCACCTCGCCGTCCAGCACCGCGGGCGTGGTGCCGAGGGCGGTGGCCAGCGGGCCCAGCTCCGGGTAGGCGCCGGTGATGTCCGTGCCGGAGCGGGCGCGCAGCACGACGGTGCCGTCCCCGGGGAGGTAGACCACGGCCCGCTGCCCGTCCTGCTTCGTCTCGTACGCGTAGCGGGCGTCCGCCGCAGGCGGCGGCAGGGTGCCGGGAGTGGCGAGCATGGGCGGGATCAGTGGCAGGGTCACGGGTGAGGTGTGGACGCCTGCGCGGAGCGGCACGCGCGGGCGGCCCCGGTTTCCCCCGAACGGTGGCCGACGGCACGGCAGCGGACGGCGGCGGACCGTGGCGGCGACGCGGCGGCGGGTCGGGCACGGGAGGCAGGGCGATTGATTGAGTTACGCAATGAGATGGTAAAGTGCGGTGCATGCCCACACCCCCGCCCCCCGACGTCCCCGCATCCCCGGAAGTGGCCGAGATCGAGCGCGCGCTGCACCGCATCACCTACCTGAGCACGCGCGCCCGGCAGCACGAGCGGCTGATGGCCCTGGCAGGTGTGCCGATGGACCGGGCCGCGGTGGCGCTGCTGCGCCGGATGGCCGACGCCGAGCCGATGCGGCCGGGGGAGCTGGCTGCCCGGCTGGGCGTCGAGGCCTCCCATGTCACGCGCACCGTGCAGCAGTTGGAGAAGTCCGGCCATGTCACCCGGGTCCCGGACCCCGACGACCGCCGCGCCCAGCGCATCGAACTCACCGACGCCGGCCGGGAGGCCATCGCCCGCATCCGCGAGACCGGGGT
Organism: Streptomyces calvus; assembly: GCF_006782915.1. GTDB lineage: Bacteria > Actinomycetota > Actinomycetes > Streptomycetales > Streptomycetaceae > Streptomyces > Streptomyces calvus. The sequence goes on along the minus strand of NZ_VCNP01000006.1, from coordinate 31,493 downwards.
ACGGGGCATGCAGGCGGCACTGGCCCACTGGTCGCCCGAGGACCTGCGGCAGCTCGCCACCCTCTTCCACCGCATGGTCGACGACTTCCTCGCCCACGCCACCGACGAGGAACCGGACCGCGCGCCCACCCCCTGACCCGGCCGCCTCACCGCACCTGCGCCTCCGGCCCGGCACCCGCCGGCACCGGCTCCCGCAGCCCCCACAGCAGCAGCCGGGCGACCAGCGGGAGCACGACCAGGGGAAGCAGCGCGGTGCGCAGCGACGTCGCGTCGGCCAGTGCGCCGAGCGCCGGAGCCGCCACGCCACCGACGCTCACCGCCAGCCCCAGCGTGACCCCGCTCGCGGTGCCGACCCGACGGGGCAGGGCGTCCTGGCCGAGCGTGATGTGCAGCGAGAACGGCACGTAGAGCCCGGCCGACGCCAGCGCCACGCACCCGTACACCGCCGGCCCCGGCACCAGCACCACCCCCGCCACGGCGACGACGGCCAGCACGTACGCGCGCCGCACCACCGCGAGCCTGCCGTACCGCTCGGCGAGCCGGCCCCCGGCCACCGTGCCCACCGCGCCACCGGCGTACAGCACGCACAGCGCGGCCGTACCGGCCGCCTCCCCGCCGCCGGCGCGTCCGGGAACGTACAGCGAGACGAACGCGCTCAGCCCGACGAAGACGACCGACCGGCAGGCCACGGCGCCCGACAGGCGCAGGAACGACGGCCAGTCGTCACGGCCGGACGCGGCCGTGACGGCCCCGCCGCCCGCGCGGGACCCCGCCGAGCGGCCGGCCGCCACGCACAGCGCCGCACCCAGCAGCGCCGGCAGCACCAGCAGCGGCGAGGCGCGCAGCCCGCCCACCGCGACCACGGCCGCGACGAGCAGCGGCGCCAGCGCGAAACCCACGTTGCCGCCCAGCGAGAACCGGCCCATCGCCGTGTGGCTGCCGCCGGCCGCGGCGCGCGCCGCGCGGGCCGCCTCCGGGTGGTACGCGGCGACACCGACCCCCGACAGCGCGACCGCCGCCAGCGTCAGCGCGTAGGAACCGGTGACACCGCTGAGCGCGACACCGGCTCCCGCGGCCAGCGCGCCCAGCGGCAGCAGCCAGGGCATCGCCCACCGGTCGGTCAGCGCCCCGAACACCGGTTGCACCAGCGACGACAGCAGCGAGGCGGCCAGTACGACACCCGAGGCGGCGGCATAGGAGTAGGCGCGCTCGGCGACGAAGTACGGCACCAGGGCGGCCACGGCCCCCTGGTACACGTCCACGCACGCGTGCGCGACGGACATCAGCGCGATGGGCCGGCGACGGCCGGCGGAGAGGAATGCGGTGGTCACCCCGCGATCCTCGGCCGCCGCCCGGCCGTCCCGCTTCCGATAATCTGCCCAGTTGTGCCGCACATCCGCCACGACCCCACCGCACCCACCCGCGCACGGCTCCTGACCGCGGGGGAGCGCATCGACGCGCACCGCCACGACGACCACCAGATCGTCTACGCGGCCTCCGGCGTGGTGGAGGTGACCACCGACGCGGGCACCTGGTTCGCCCCGGGCACCCGGGCCATCTGGGTCCCCGCCGGCACCGTGCACGCCCACCGGGCCCACGGCCGGCTCGAGTTGCACCTGGTCGGACTGCCCGCCGACGACAACCCGCCGGCCCTTCACGCGCCGGCCGTGCTCGCCGTCGGGCCGCTGCTGCGCGAACTGATCGTGGCCTACGCCCGCGACCCCGGCGACGACAGCCCCGAGCGCGCCCGCCTGCTCGCCGTCCTCCGCGACCGGCTGCGTGTCTCGCCGCAGCAGCCGCTGCGACTGCCGACGCCCACCGACCCGCGACTGGCCGCGGTGTGCGCGCTCGTCCACGCCGACCCGGCCGACACCCGCACCCTGGCCGCCCTCGGCGCGGCCACCGGCGTCGGCGAACGCACCCTCAGCAGGCTCTTCCGCCGCGAGTTCGGCATGACCTTCCCGCAGTGGCGTACCCAGTCGCGGCTCTACCACGCCCTGCGGATGCTCGCCGACGGACTGCCGGTGACGACCGTCGCGCACCGCTGCGGCTGGGCCTCCGCCAGCGCGTTCATCGACGTCTTCCGCCGCTCGCTCGGCTGCACGCCCGGCAGTCACCGCCGCCGGACCTGACCGGCCCGGCGGCGCCCGCATCCGACTTACTGTCCGGTAATATCGCGCGGCAGGTCACCAGAGGAGGAACCGTGCAACGGTCCGAACGCTCACCCCTGCTGCTCGCCGGCCTGCTGGCCGCCGCGGGCACCGCCCACTTCGCCGCCCCCCGCCAGTTCGACCACATCGTGCCCCGCTCCCTGCCCGGCTCGCCCCGCACCTGGACCTACGCCAGCGGCGCCGCGGAACTCGCGCTGGCCGCCGGAGTGGCGCTGCCCCGCACCCGCAAGGCCGCCGCACTGGCCACGGCGGCCTTCTTCGTCGGCGTGTTCCCCGCCAACGTGAAGATGGCCGTCGACTGGCGGCACCGCCCCGCCCCGCAGAAGGCCGCGGCCCTCGGACGCCTGCCCCTGCAGCTGCCGCTGGTGCTGTGGGCGCGCGCCGTCGCCAAGAGCGCGGAGGGCCGGTCGTGAGCGGGCGGCCGGACAAGGGCGACACGGTCGAGGACTTCGCGCTGCCGGACGAGACCGGCACCGTGCGCCGGCTGTCGGACCTGCTCGCCGACGGGCCGGTGGTGCTGTTCTTCTACCCCGCCGCGCTCACCCCCGGCTGCACCGCCCAGGCCTGCCGCTTCCGTGACCTCGCCGCCGAGTTCGCCGAGGCCGGCGCCCGACCGGTGGGCATCAGCGCGGACGCCGTCGAACGCCAGGCGGAGTTCGCCGGACGGCACACCCTCGGCATGCCCCTGCTGTCCGACGCGGACGGCACGGTCCGCGAGCGGTTCGGCGTGAAGCGGGGGATCGCCCTGGCGCCGACCCGGCGGGCCACGTTCGTCATAGACCGCGACCGCACCGTCCTGGAGGTGGTCCGCAGCGAACTGCGGATGAACGTCCACGCCGACCGCGCGCTCGCCGCGCTCCGCGCCCACCGCGGCTGAGACCACCCGGACGCCCGGCCGCGGTTGAGAAGCGGCGGGCACCGGGACGATCCTGGACCAATGGAGGACGCCTCCGCCGCGGTGGTCGTCGACCCCCGCGGCACCGTCACCGGATGGAGCGAGGAAGCCCGGCGGCTGACCGGACACCCGGCCGAGGAGGCCGTGGGACGGGCCGTACGGCAACTCCTCGCCCCGGACGCCCCGGCCCCTGCCGGCACGCCCCTGCCGTCGGGCCCGGTCGTGCTGCGCCACCGCGACGGCCACCCCGTACCGGTCCTCCTCACGGTCCGGCCGCTGCGGGGCGCGGGCGGCGCCCCGGCCGGGCACGTCATCACCGCCGAGCCGCCCGAGGCGGCCGGCACCTCCCTGACCGCCCGTGCGTTCCAGCAGGCGTCCGTCGCGATGTCCGTCTTCGACACCGACCAGCGTTTCCTGACGCTCAACGACGCCGCCCTGCGGCTCATGGGCGGGAGCGACAGGAACCCGGTCGGGCGCCCCTATCTGGACACCGTGGACTCCGGCGCGGACACCCTCGGCATCGCGCTGTATCTGCGCCGGGTCGCCGAGGAGGGCCGGCCCCTGAACTACGAGACCGTCACCCGGGCACCGTCCGAGGACCGCTCGCACGCCTGGAACATCGAGATGTGGCCGGTCCGCGAACCGACCGGCGAGGTGGCCGGCACCGCCATCGCGGCGTTCGACAGCACCGAGCAGCACCGGGCCCGGCGGCGCCTGGCGCTGCTCAACGCGGCCGCCGCCGGCATCGGCACCACCCTGGACGTCGTGCGCACCGCCGAGGAGTTCGTGGCCGTCCTCACCCCGGCGTTCGCCGACTTCGCCGCCGTCGACCTGCTCGACTGGGTGCTCGGCACCGACGAACCCCCCACCGCCCTGCCGGGCAGTGACGTCGTACTGCGCCGCGTGGCGCACCGCTCCGCCGACCACAAGAGCCCCGGTCCGGCCGTCCACCTGGGCCGGACGGACGTCCACCCGGTGTACTCGCCGCTCGCGCGGGCGCTGCGGGAGGGCAGGGCGGTGCTCGCCCGGGCCGGGGAAGCGGACTTCGACCGGTGGATCGCCGAGCGCGTGCCGCACGGACCGGCCGGCATCCACTCGCTGCTGGCCGTACCGCTGCGCGCCCGCGGCACCACCCTCGGTGTCGCGATCGCCATGCGCAGCCTCCACCCCGACGGGTACGCCGCCGACGACGCGGTGCTGGCCGAGGAACTCGCCAGCCGGGTCGCCGTCTGCGTGGACAACGCCCGCCGCTTCGCCCGCGAGCGCAGCACGGCGCTGACGCTCCAGCACAGCCTGCTGCCACGGGGACTGCCCGGACAGGCGGCCGTCGAGGTCGCCCACCGCTATCTGCCGTCGGTGTCGGCGGCGGGCATCGGCGGCGACTGGTTCGACGTCATCCCGCTGGCCGGCAGCCGAGTGGCCCTGGTCGTGGGGGACGTCGTGGGCCACGGCATCCCCTCCGCGGCGACCATGGGCCGGCTGTGCATGGCCGTACGCACCCTCGCCGACGTGGACCTGCCGCCCGACGAACTCCTCACCCACCTCGACGACCTGGTCACCCATCTCGCCTCCGGGGACCTCGACGAGGTCGCCGAACTCGGCGCCACCTGCCTGTACGCCGTCTACGACCCGGTCTCGGCACGCCTGACGGTGGCGGCCGCCGGGCATCCCGCGCCGGCCGTGGTGCTGCCCGACGGCACGTGCCGGCTCGTCCCGGTGAACGCCGGACCGCCGCTGGGGGTGGGAGGACTGCCCTTCGAGGCGACGGAGGTCGAGTTGCCCGAGGGCTCCCTCGTCGCCCTCTACACCGACGGTCTGATCGAGGACCGCGACCGCGACATCGACCGCGCCACCGACGAGCTGCGCCGCGCCCTGACGGTGCCCGCCGACTCGCTCGACGCGCTCTGCGACAGCGTGCTCAAGCACGTCCTGCCGGAGGAACCGAGCGACGACGTGGCGCTGCTGCTGGCCCGGACCCGGGCCCTCGGCGCCGACCGCGTCGCCACCCGGAACGTGCGCTCGACCCCCGAGGAGGTGGCCGCCGCCCGCCAGTGGGCCATCGACATGCTCACCGCGTGGGGACTGGACGAGATCGCCTTCGTCACCGAACTCGTCGTCAGCGAACTGGTCACCAACGCCATCCGCTACGGGGTGCCGCCGGTGCAGCTGCGGCTGATCAGGGACCGCAGCCTCATCTGCGAGGTCGCCGACGCCAGCAGCACCTCACCGCACCTGCGCCGCGCGCACGCCTTCGACGAGGGCGGCCGCGGACTGCTGCTGGTGGCCCAGATGACCCAGCGCTGGGGCAGCCGCCAGACCGACGCCGGAAAGACCATCTGGGCGGAGCAGACCCTGCCGGACCCGGTCCGGAGCCCGTACGACGACCTCCCACCGTCCGGGTAGACCACGAGCAGCCCTGACGAAGCGTCCTCCGGGCGGTGCCGACGGTGGTCGTCCACGGTCCGGAGGGACTGTCATTCCGGCGGCACCCTCTGCAGCGGTGAGGCCGGCACGGCCGCACGGGCCCCTCGGGCCGCGTCGAGCCGGCGGCACCGCACCCCCGGCTCTCAGCGAGGCCGTTCCCCGTCCTCCGCCGTGACCTGGGCGAGGGTGCGGCCGGTGCGGGCCGAGCGGGCCCGCCGCGGATCGGGGGCGCCGCGGCCGGCGCCCTGCTGGGCCGCCCGGACCAGGAGCCACGCCTCCCCGCCGTCGTCACCGCCGTCGCGGAAGCGGGTCAGGGCGTACTCGCCGCGCAGCTTCGCGCCGCGCAGCCGGAACGTGGCGTGGCCGCGCTCCAGCGACTCCGCGAAGTCCAGCGGCCGGCCCCGGCGGTCGTGGCTCAGCGGCTCGTACGTGCCGTGGTCCCAGACGATCACCGTGCCGCCGCCGTACTCGCCGCGCGGGATCACTCCCTCGAACTCCTCGTACTCCAGCGGATGGTCCTCCGTCGGCACCGCAAGCCGCTTGTCCCGCGGGTCGGCGGACGGGCCCCTCGGAACCGACCAGGACCTGAGCACGTCGCCCACCTGGAGCCGGACGTCGAAGTGCATCCGCCGCGCGTCGTGGATCTGCACGACGAAGCGCGGCTCCGGCCCCGGCGCCGCCCCGGTTCCCCGGGGCTCGCCCGTCCGGTCGAAGTCCCGCTTGCCGTGGTACTCCCGCAACCGGTCCCGCTCGCCCACCGTGCCGCTCCTTCCCGTACGCCGTCACCGCACGCCGCCGGTTCGCGCGGCGCCGTACGCCGTACGCCGCCGGTTCCGTGCGGTGTCGTCCGCCGGCGGCGCACGCGCGGGCCCCGGGTACCCCGGTCAGAACTCCTCGTGCACCTCCGGGTCCCCGCCGAGCCGCCGGTGGGCGCGGTCGGCGAGCGTCCGCATCTGGTCGGCGTCCAGCTCGAAGCCGAAGACGTCGAGGTTCGCGCGCTGCCGGCCCGGGTCGGAGGACTTGGGCACGGGAAGCGCGCCCAGCTGGATGTGCCAGCGCAGCATCGCCTGGGCCGGCGTGACCCCGTGCGCCTCGGCGACCGCGGCCACGGCCGGGTCGTCCAGGAGCTGCGAGCCGCGGCCGAGCGGACTCCAGCTCTCCGTGAGCACGCCCCGGCCCGTGTGGTACGCGTGCAGCTCCTCCTGCGGGAACAGCGGGTGCAGCTCGATCTGGTTGACCGAGGGCAGGACGCCGGTCTCCTTCTCCAGACGTTCGATGTGCGCGGCCGTGAAGTTGGAGACGCCGATCGACCGGACCAGGCCGTCCTCGCGCAGCTTGATCATGGCCTTCCAGGAGTCGACGTACTTGTCGACCCGGGGGAGCGGCCAGTGGAACAGGTACAGGTCGACGTAGTCCAGGCCGAGCCGGGCCCGGGACTCCTCGAAGGAGGCGAGGGTCTCCTCGTAGCCGTGGTGCCGGCCCGGGAGCTTCGTCGTCACGACGATCTCCTCGCGGGGGACGTCCGCCGCGGCCACGGCACGGCCCACACCGGTCTCGTTGCGGTAGTTGGCCGCCGTGTCGACGAGGCGGTAACCCGCGGCGAGGGCCGTGGCCACCGCCCGCTCCGCCTCCGCGTCGTCCATCGGCCAGGTGCCCAGGCCCAGGGCGGGGATCGTGGTGCCGTCGTTGAGGGTGTGGCTCGGGATGCTCGTCACGAGGGGCCCTTCACGTTGACAGTGTCGTCCCCCCAGCCTCGCGGACGGCGGGGCCGGTGATCAACCGGACGGGCGGTCCGCGCGTGAGGCACTGTCGCCAGGCCCGCCCGGCACTGCCACGATCGTCCCGGCGGCCGGCCCGCACGGGACCGGCGGGAACGAGCGACGGAGTGGGGACGCATGACGACGCACAGCGACGGCGTGACGGACGGCAGGGGCGACGCGGCGGTGGACGTCCGCCCGGTCGCCGGGCACATCGGGGCCGAGATCACCGGTGTCGACCTCGCCGGTGACCTCGACGACGCCGTGATCGCCGGCATCAGGGCCGCGGTGCTGCGCCGGAAGGTGGTGTTCTTCCGCGGCCAGCGCCTCGACCACGCCGCACATGTGGCGCTGGCCCGCCGGTTCGGCGAGCCGGTCGTGCTGCCGCGCCGCGGCACCGCCTCCCCGCCGGACTTCCCCGAGATCGAGACGACCGCCGACCGGCTGGAGCTCGGCGGACGTTTCGGCATGGACCACGACGAGTGGCTGCGGCGCCGCCGCCACACCCTGCTGCGCGGCTGGCACTGCGACCACGGCGCCCGCGTCGACCCGCCGGCCGCGACGATCCTGCGCGCCGAGACCGTCCCGCCCTACGGCGGCGACACCACCTGGTCGAACCTGGCCGCGGCGTACGCAGGACTGTCCGCGCCGGTGCGGGAGTTCGCCGACCGGCTGCGCGCCGAGCACCGCCTCGGCGTCGGCTACCAGCCCCGGCCCGGCGACGACGCCTACGTGCGCCACCTGCTGGACCACCAGACCGCCTCCGAACATCCCCTGGTACGCGTCCACCCGGAGACCGGGGAGCGGGTGCTGTTCGTCAACGGCTACTACGTCGAGCAGATCACCGGCCTGTCCCGGCCGGAGAGCGCGGCCGTCCTGGAGATGCTGCTGGAACAGGCGACCAGGCCCGAGTACACCGTGCGGTTCCGCTGGGAGCCGGGCAGCGTGGCGTTCTGGGACAACCGGGCCACCATCCACCTCGCCCCGGGCGACACCGCCCACCTCGACCACCCGCGGATCATGCACCGGGTGATGCTCGCCGGGGACGTCCCGGTCGGCGTGGACGGCCGGCCCTCCCGGCCCCTGACCGGCACCGCGCCCGGACGCTGGTAGCCGGCCGGACGACCGAGCCGATCCGTCCGGGAGGTGACGCGGCGCGGCACGGTGCCCACCGTGCCGCGCCCCGCCCGGCCGCCGCCGCCCCCGGCGGTGTCGCGCCGGGAGCGCGGACACCATGCCGCCGCGGCGGGCCGGCGCGGTGCCCTCACTCGAAGCGCGACACGTCGCCCGCGCCCCGCCGTACGATCTCCGCCTCGCCGCCCGAGAAGTCGATCACCGTGGTCGGCTCGGTGCCGCAGTCACCGGAGTCGAGCACCGCGTCCACCACGTGGTCGAGGCGGTCCTTGATCTCCCAGCCCTGCGTCATCGGCTCCTCCTCGTCGGGCAGCAGCAGGGTGCTGGACAGCAGCGGCTCACCCAGCTCCGCCAGCAGCGCCTGCGTGACGACGTGGTCCGGGATGCGCACGCCCACCGTCTTCTTCTTGGGGTGCTGGAGCATGCGCGGCACCTCCTTCGTCGCGGGCAGGATGAACGTGTAGCTGCCCGGCGTCGACGCCTTGACCGCGCGGAACACGTCGTTGTCGATCCGTACGAACTGGCCGAGCTGCGCGAAGTCCCGGCACACCAGGGTGAAGTGGTGCCGGTCGTCCAGCTTGCGGATGGTGCGGATCCGGTCGATGCCGTCCCGGCTGCCCAGACGGCAGCCGAGCGCGTAGCAGGAGTCCGTCGGGTACGCGATCAGCGCGTCGGAGCGGATGCTGTCGGCGACCTGCGCGATGGTGCGCGGCTGGGGGTTGTCGGGGTGCACGTCGAAGTACTTCGCCATTCACCGAGCTTATGCCGCCGCGCGCGGGGCACCGCACACGCCACCCGCGCCGGAGGCGGCGACGCGCCGGGGTGAGCCGCGCGTCCGGGTGAGGTAACGTCGCCGAACTGGGCCCAAGGCGGCGAACGAACGAGGGGAAGGCCGGCGTGACAGGCCGTACGGACGGAATCCGGCGGACACCGACGGCTGCCGGCGAGCAGCGGTCGTGGGCGCGGGAACTGCTCGATCACCTGCGGCCCGGCGGACGGGACGTGCGCAGGGTCCTGGACTGGCTGGCCGCCACCGCGCGCGCCGAGGTGTCCCTGCAGGACGCCGACGGCACGCTCGTCGCCGGGAGCGGACTGACGCTGGACGCGACCCTCGTCGCCGATCTCTGCTCCGGCCGCATCGCCTCCGCCGCCTGGGAGGGCGAGGGCCGCCACCTGCGTCTGGTGCGGATCGCCCACCCCACCCGGACCTGCGTCCTGGCCGTCTCCCGCGAGGCCCCCTACGACCGGCACACCTCCGACGTCGTCACGCACTCCGCCCAGGTGATCGAACTCCTGCTGACCGCGCACGAGACCACCGAGGCCGGACACCGGCTGCAACGGGCCACCTCCGACCTGCGCCTGGCGATCCTCCAGCTGCTGATGGTCGAGGACACCGTCGCCGCCCGCAGGGTCGCCGCGGGCCTGTGGCCCGGCCTGCTGGACGCCGACACCGCCTGCGTCTACGTCGTCGAGTGCGAGCCCGGCCGGCGCGAACTGCTCCTCGAGGAGTGCCTGGACACCACCCGCGAGGACGCCCTGGTCGTGCGGTGCCCCGCCGTCGACGGACACCTGATCGTCGTCAGCCCGCGCGAGGCGATCTCCGACGCCCTGCGCGTCCTGGTCGGCCGGCACGCGGACACCTTCCTCGGCGGCAGCGTCCGGCAGAGCCTGGCCCGTACCGCCACCGCCTACGCTCAGGCCGTCAGCGCCCTGGCGGTGGCCCGCTTCCGCGCGGACAAGACGGCCGTGTACGCCGAACGCACCCACCCCGAACGGCTGATGGACCCGGCTGCGCTGCGCGTCTGGAGCGCCCGGGTGCTGCGTCCGCTCGACGCGCTGGCGCACCACACCCGCGCCGAACTCCTCGCCACCACCCGCCTCGGTCTGGAGTTCACCGCCGTCAACACCGCCAAGATCCTCGGCGTCAGCCGCAACACCGTGCGCGCCCGCATGGAGCGCGTCGAGACCATGCTCGGCGTCGACTTCGACGACGTCACCGCCCGCGCCGTCGTCCACCTGGCCCTGCACACGCAGATCAACCTCCAGGACGCCAGGACCGGCATCGCCGCCGACGGGCACACCCCGGGCCTCGCCCATCTCCTGGCCGGCCCCGCCCTCGGCGCCTGGGCGCGGGAGCTGCTGGGCCGGCTGGACCTGGACTCCCGCAACGTGCGCCGCACGGTCCGCACCTGGATCGCCGCGGGCGGCAACGCCGAGCGGGCGGCGCAGAGCCTCGGCGTCCACGCGCAGACCGTCCGGGAGCACGTGCGCAGCGCCGAACCGGTCCTCGAACGCCAGCTGTTGGCCGCCGGGACCGACCTGTACGAGGTCGCCCTGGCCCATTTGGCGGTCGGTGACCTGGAGCGACCGCGCCTGTCGGGCGAGTAAACGGGGCGTTTCGGACTCAGTTGTGCACGGATGAGCCCTCGGCCGTCCGCAGCGGGCATCGGCGCGGTACACAGGGCGGGTGATTCCGCATAGTTTCGAACTCTGGCGGGGGCACGACCGGAACGGGGGACCGGTCGCGCCCCCGCCGCCTTTCGCTGTGTGCCTGCGGTGAGGACGGGTACCCGACCGCCGCTGTGGAGGCCCGCCCGCCCGGACCGGCGCGGTCGGGCCGGTAACGAGCACCGCGAAGAGGAGGACCGGATGACCAGTGACACGGAGACCGGCGGCGTCACCGGCACGCAGGACAAGGACTACAACCTCATCTGGTACGTCGAGGCGTGTCTGAGCAACGCGCTGCGCCTGGAGAGCTACATCCAGGACGCCGAGCGCGCCAAGGACACCGAGGTCGCCGACCTGTTCCGCAAGGCCCAGGCGGACAGCCGCAAGGGCGCGGAACTGGGCAAGGAACTGCTGAAGGCACGCCTGAGCGGAGGCTGACGCGCCGCGTCACGGAGCCCGGCCACCGTCGCCGCGGTGGCCGGGCCCGCGCCGCCCCACCCCCCCGTACGGACGCAGCGGGCCGTCCCGAGTCGCCGCACCCGGGGAGGCGGGGCAGCATGGCCCTCGTACGCACGCCCACGGCGGACGTCGATCAGCGCAAGGAGCCCACGATCATGACGGACGTTTCGAACCGGGGCCCCGCTCCGGGCGACGACCGCAAGGTACTCACCAACCGGCAGGGCCATCCCGTCCACGACAACCAGAACCAGCGCACCGTCGGCGCCCGCGGCCCGGCCACGCTGGAGAACTACCAGTTCCTGGAGAAGATCAGCCACTTCGACCGGGAACGCATCCCCGAACGCGTGGTGCACGCCCGCGGCGTCACCGCCTACGGATACTTCGAGGCGTACGGGAAGTGGGGCGACGAGCCCATCTCCCGCTACACCCGCGCCAAGCTCTTCCAGGAGCAGGGCAAGCGCACCGACCTGGCCGTGCGCTTCTCCACCGTCATCGGCGGACGCGACTCCTCCGAGGCCGCCCGCGACCCCCGCGGCTTCGCCGTGAAGTTCTACACCGAGGACGGCAACTGGGACCTCGTCGGCAACAACCTGGGCGTCTTCTTCATCCGGGACGCGATCAAGTTCCCGGACGTCATCCACGCCCTCAAGCCCGACCCGGTCACCTTCGAGCAGCAGCCGCGCCGCATCTTCGACTTCATGTCGCAGACGCCCGAGGCGATGCACATGCTCGTGAACCTGTTCAGCCCGCGCGGCATCCCGGCGGACTACCGCCACATGCAGGGCTTCGGCGTCAACACCTACAAGTGGGTCAACGCCGAGGGCGAGACCAAACTGGTCAAGTACCACTGGATGCCCAAGCAGGGCGTGCGCAGCATGACCGCGGAGGACGCCGCCAACGTCCAGGCGCAGGGCCTCGGCCACGCCACCAAGGACCTGTACGAGGCGGTCGAGCGCGGCGAGTACCCGGAGTGGGAACTGCTCGTCCAGATGATGGACGACCACGACCACCCGGAACTCGACTTCGACCCGCTGGACGACACCAAGACCTGGCCCGAGCAGGACTTCCCGCCGAAGCCGGTGGGCCGCATGGTGCTCAACCGGATGCCGGACAACTTCTTCGCCGAGAACGAGCAGATCTCCTTCGGCACCGGCGTCCTCGTCGACGGCCTGGACTTCTCCGACGACAAGATGCTCGTCGGCCGGACCTTCTCCTACAGCGACACCCAGCGCTACCGAGTCGGCCCCAACTACCTGCAACTGCCCGTCAACCAGGCCAAGAACGCCGACGTGCGCACCAACCAGCGCGACGGCCTGATGACGTACCACGTCGACGGCGGCGGCGAGAACCCGCACGTGAACTACGAGCCGTCGATCACCGGCGGACTGCGGGAGGGCGAGTACCCGACGCACGACGAGCAGGGCCCGGAGATCCGCGGCCGGCTCACCCGCAAGCGCATCCCCCGCACCAACGACTACCTGCAGGCCGGCCAGCGCTACCTGCTGATGGAGGACTGGGAGCGCGACGACCTGGTGAAGAACTTCGTCGACCTGATCTCCCAGTGCGACCGGGAGGTGCAGGAGCGCATGGTGTGGCACTTCCTGCTGGTCGAGAACGACCTCGGCCGCCGGGTCGGCGAGGGCCTCGGCATCGTGCCGGAGGACGTCGCCCACCTGGAACCGCTCGCGAGCCAGGACCTCACGGACGAGGACCGCAAGCGGCTGGCCAACCTCGGTGACAACCCGCCGCGCGACGTGGAGGGACTCACCATGACCCACTGCGTGCCCGACGAACGGCACGTGGTGACCCGGTGAGCGGTCACCCGGCCGGCGCCGGCCCCGCCACGGCGAGGGCCCGCTAGGGTCCGTCGTTTGGATCAGCGCGGCTGCGAGGTGCGGTGCCCTTTCGACCGGCCCGAGCGGGGTCTGGTGCGTGCAGCTGCACGGCGGAGGAGGGCGACAACGCGGTGGGGGTGCCCCCGCGCGAGCGGAGCCGAGCGTGGGGGAGTCGCCAACCGACGTCAACGCCGCAGATGCGCGTGCCGGCCCCCGCGACCCCGGGATGATCCGAACGAGGCCCGGCGGCGACCGAACAGCACGGCGTGCACCGGCAGCGAGACCGGCCGGTGCACGCCGACGCGTGTCCGCCCGCACGCCGGACTCTTCCCCGGCGTGCGGCAAGGGCCGCGCCCCTGTGGCACGGCCCACCGCGACCACGGTCGCCGCCGCCCGTCACGCGGGACGGTGAAATCCCGCCGCACACCGATCGGAACGCGACGCGCCGGGGGACCACTGGATTCATGACGAGTTCCTCCTTCCAGCGCACCCTCACCCTGCCCGCCGCGGTCTGCGAACAGGCCGCCCAGCACCTGGAACAGGCCGCCCGGCGGACGGTCGACGGGGCCGGAATCCCGCTGAAGGCGTTCCGCGCGGCCGCCGACAGCGACTACACCCTGCCCGTCTCGGTGGTGGAGCAGGCGGCGGGCTGCCTGCTGGTCCTGGCCACCGAGACCGCCCAGACCGTACGGCCCTCGGTCCTGCGCACCACCATCGGCGTCGCCCTGTCCCTGCGCGACGCCGTCCAGGCCGTCCACCGGCCCGCCCTCACCACCCGGTTCTGGTGAGGCCGCGCCGAATGCTCCCCACCCCGAGGGGAACCCGGCGAAGGCCCACCACCCACACTCCCAGGAGAAGGCCATGAGTCTGTTGCGCGTCCTCGGCCGTCCCATGCTCGCCTCGATGTTCGTCGCGGGCGGCCTGCAATCCGTCCGCAGCCCCGAGTCCGTCGCGCCGGCCGCCGAGCCCGTCGTGCAGCCCGTCACCGACCGCGTCGCGGTGCTGCCGGACCGCACCGAGGACGCCGTACGCCTCAGCGGTGCCGTCCAGCTCGTGGGCGGACTGCTGCTGGCCACCGGACGCATGTCCCGCCCGGCCGCGCTCGCGATCGCCGCGACGCTCGTGCCCACGACGCTGGCCGGGCACCGCTTCTGGGAGGAGGAGGACCCCGAGCAGCGCGTCCAGCAGCGCATCCACTTCCTGAAGAACCTCTCCATGCTGGGCGGCCTGCTGATCGCCGCCGACGACACCGGCGCCGCCCCGTCGCTGCTGTGGCGGAGCCGGCACGCCGCCCGGGACCTGCGCCGCGACGCCCACCTCGTCCAGCGGTCCGTGCGCGCCGGCGCCCGCCCCGCCGCGGCGGCCGGCCGCATCCGGGCCAAGCTGCCCGGGTGACGCACCCCGCCACCGTGTTAGCCCCCCGGGTGCGAGGGGACCCGTGGGGCGGGGTGGACCCGGCCGGGTGCCACCACGAACCGGAGGTGAGGACATGGGACACGGAGGCAACGTCATCGACGAACTGGTGACCGATCACCGGGAAGTCGAGGAACTCTTCGGCAAGATCGAGGAACTGCCGCCCGGCCACGCGGACCGCAAGGTGTACGCCGACCAGGTCACCATGGAACTGGTCCGGCACTCGGTGGCCGAGGAGGCGTACCTCTACCCGGCCGTGCGCGAGCACGTGCCCGACGGCGACGCCCTCGCGGACCGGGAACTCGAGGACCACGCCACGGCCGAGCGGACCATGAAGGACCTCGAAGCGTGTGACGCGGGCGACCCCGAGTTCGACCGGCTCATCGGCTCACTGATGAGCGAGATCCGCGGACACATCGCCGACGAGGAACAGAACCTGTTCCCGAGGCTGCGCGCCGCCTGCTCCGCGGAGACGCTCGACCAGCTCGGCGAGAAGGTCCGCCAGGCGAAGAAGACGGCCCCGACCAGGCCGCACCCGGCCGCCCCGGACAAGCCCCCGGCGAACAAGCTGCTGGCCCCGGGCGCCGGAATGGTCGACCGGCTGCGCGACGCGATGAGCGGACGCGGCAAGCTCGGCTGAGACGTGGACCACAGGCAGGGGCCCGTCGCCGTCGCGACGGGCCCCTGCGGTGCGCCCACCGTGCTCCCGACGCTGTGATCAACCCCACTCACCGCGCCAAGTCCCCCGCTCCCACCGCTCCTTGACACGTTCGCCCGCTCGGCGCGCGCCCGCCCGGAAACGACTCGGCGGGCCCTTCTGCCACGATGGTCCGCGCCCTGTCCCGGCGACGGGAGCCGCCGCGCAGCGCAGCCGGCGTTCCGCTCTCCGCGCCCCCTCCCGCTGAGCCCCCGGCTCGTCTCCGAGTAGCGCAACGTGTCTTCCTCGCCCACCCCTGCCCAGCCCGTCTCACGCTCCCCCTGGCGGTCCCTGCGACACCGCAGCATGCGCTGGTGGTCCGTCGCGAACTTCGTCTCCAACGCCGGTACGTGGATGCAGCTCACGGTGCAGAACCTGCTGGTGCTGCAGATCACCGGGTCCGCCGCCGCCACGGGCCTGTCGATGTCCGTGCAGGCCGCGCCGGCCCTGCTGATGAGCGTCCTCGGCGGCGCGGCCGTCGACCGCTGGCCGCGCAAGCTGACGGCCGCCGTCAGCCAGGCGCTGCTGGCCGCCATCGCCTTCACCACGGCCCTCCTGGTGGCCCTCGACCGGCTCGACATGACGTCCCTGATGGTGCTGGCCGCCGTGACGGGCGTCGTCGCCACCGTCGACAACCCGGCCTGCGCCCTGCTGGGCAACGACCTCGTGCCCGCCGAGGACGTGCCGTCGGCCATCGGGGTGGGCGCGCTGGTGTTCAACGCGGGCCGGCTCGCGGGCGCTGCGCTCGCCGGTGTGACCGTCGGCTTCCTCGGCACCGCCGCCGCGTACTTCGCCAACGGGTTCTCCTTCCTCTTCGTGACCGCGGTCATCCCCTTCCTGCGCCCGGCGGCCGGTGCTGCCCGGCAGGTCGTGGACAGGTCCGCGCGCCCGCGGAGCGAGATGACCGTCCGTGAAGGGCTGGCGTTCTTCGCCCGCCGACCGCGGCTGCTCGCCCTCGCCGGCGTCACCGGCATCAGCGCGGTCCTCGGCCGCAACTACGGGCTCACGCTCGCCGTGCTGGTCACCGGGCCGCTCGCGGGCGGCGCGGGCGCGTTCGGCACGGTGTCCACCGTCCTCGCCGTCGGCGGGATCCTCGGCGCGGTGCTCGGCGCGCGGCTTCGCAGGCCGACCGTGCGGCTCGTCGGCGCCCTCGCGGCGGCGGGCGCGCTGCTGCAGGTGGTGGCCGGGCTGTCGCCGTCGCTGACCGTGCTGCTGGTGCTGGTCCTGCCGATGGCCGTGGTCGAGTCCGTCTCCGACACCGCGGGCACGGCCGTGCTGCAGACCGACCCGCCCGCCCATCTGCGCGGCCGCGTGCTCGGCGTGTGGGGCAGCATCGGCACCGTGTGGGGCCTGGGCGGCCCGCCCTCGCTCGGCCTCCTCATGGAACTGGCCGGCCCCCGCGGTGCCCTCGTCACCGGCGGCCTGATCATCGCCGCGTCGATCGCCTCGGGCCACCTGCTGCGCACCCGCCGCGGCACCGCCCCGCTCCTGCTGCGCGGCCCGGGCACCGACGCACCGGCCCGCCCCGCCCTCGAAACCGCCGCCTGATCCCGTCCGCCTGATCCCGTCCGGCGGAGCAGGGCCGGCGCGGGACGGGCCCGCCCGGGCCCTGCTCCGCCGGTTCGCCGCCGGCCCGTCCGGCGCGTGCGGACGAGGCCCGTGCGGCGCCGGTCGGTGCGGGCGGCCGCAGACAGGGACTGCCTCGCGCGGCCCGCTCAGCCGTCCGCCGACTTCAGGGCGACCGCCGCCGCGCGGGCCGCGCGGCGGGTCAGCAGGGTGGTGGAGCGGCCGTCCAGGTACGGCAGCACCACCGCCTGGCCGCCCCAGCCGCGCAGCACCTCCGCCTCCGGCAGCGCCTGGACGGAGTAGTCCCCGCCCTTGACCCACACATCGGGCCGCAGCCGGTCCAGCACCGCCTCGGGAGTGTCCTCCTCGAACACCACCACCGCGTCCACGCTGCCCAGCGCGGCCAGCACCCTGGCCCGGTCCGCCGCCGGATTGAGCGGCCGGCCCGGCCCCTTGCGGCGGGTGACGGAGGCGTCGGAGTTGAGGCACACGATCAGGCAGTCGCCGATCCGCCGGGCGCTCTCCAGCAGGCCCACGTGCCCGGCGTGCACCAGGTCGAAGCAGCCGCCGGTGGCCACCACCGTGCCGCCGCGCGCCCGGATCGCCTCCGCCAGCTCGAACGCGTCGGCCGCGGGCGCCCGCGCCGGCCCGGGCACCGCCGGCGTGTGCCACAGGTCCGGGTTCGACGCCCCGCCCGCCGCGACGAACGCCGCGGCCTCGGCGACCGCCCGCTGCAGCGCCTCCTCGGGCAGCAGCCCGTCGGCCAGCGCGGCCACGGTCGTCGCGGCGAAACAGTCCCCCGCGCCGCACGGATCCCCCTCGGCCCGGAACGGCGCCGGGATCAGCATCGGCGTCCCGCCTCCGGGCCGGGTCAGCAGCACCCCGCGCTCACCGAGCGTCACGGCCACACCGGCCGCCCGCCAGCGCTCCGCCAGCTCCGCCCCGCGCTCGGCGAACGCGCCCAGCGACGACCCGGGCGCACCGGCGCACAGGGCGACCGCCTCCGCCGCGTTGGGCGTGGCGATCCGCGTCCCCGGCACCGGCGGGTCGCCCTTGGGATGCGGATCCCAGACCAGCGGGGTACGCCGGGCCGCCTCCTCCAGGTGCGGGCGTACGGCCCCGGCGGTGTGCCGGCCGTAGTCGGCGACGAGGACGGCGTGCGCGGCCGTGAGCGCCTCGCGCACCGCGTCGTCCGGCTCGCCGGGCGTCCCGCCGCCCCGGTCGATGCGCACCACCGGCCGCCCGCCCGCCAGCACCCGGGTCTTCACCGGCAGCGTGCCGTGCAGCGGCAGCTCCAGCAGCCGGACCCGGCCGCTCAGCTCCCGGCGTACGGCCTCACTGGCGGGGTCGTCGCCGAGCGCGGTCACCAGCACCACGTCCCGGCCGCCGCGCGCCGCCAGCGCGGCGGCCAGCCCGGCCCCGCCCGGATGCCGGCGGTCACCGGTGACGTCGACGACCGGCGCGGGCGCGTCCGGCGCCAGCCGGGTGGCGACCCCTTCGATATCCTCGTCGAGCAGCACGTCACCCACCACCACGAGCGGCTTCGGACCGGTCATGACATCCTCCCGGGAACGGCCGCCGCGTCCCGCGCGAGGGGCGCGGCCACGGCGGCGTCGAAACACTCGCAGAGCAGGTGCACGGCGACGAGATGCGTCTCCTGGACTGTCGCGGTGCTGCCCGCCTCCACGCACAGCGCCTCGTGGGCCGCCTCCACCAGCGGGTTCGGGCCGGGCCCGGTGAGCGCCCACACCCGCAGTCCGGCCTGCCGGGCGGCGACCGCCGCGGCGATGAGGTTGGCGCTGCGGCCCGAGGTGGACAGCAGCAGGAGCACGTCCCCGGGCCGCCCGTGGGCGGTCACCTGGCGGGCGTAGACGTGGTCGAAGCCGTAGTCGTTGCCGATGGCGGTGACGCTGGAGGTCTCCGCGTGCAGGGCGAGCGCCGAGTAGGCGCGCCGCTCCCGGCGGTAGCGGCCGACCAGTTCGGCGGTCAGGTGCTGGGCCTGGGCGGCGCTGCCGCCGTTGCCGGCGGCCAGCAGCCGTCCGCCGTCGGTGAGGACGGTGGCGAGCCTGCCGCCCCAGTCGGCGATCCGGGGCAGACCGTGCCGGCGGAAGCGGTCGAGGGCCTCCTGGAGCGACCGGCAGTGCAGATGCGCGGCGTCGAGCGCGGGGTGTTCGGTCATCCTGTTCGGGCGTACCGCCTCGGTGAGGACGGCGGCGGGACCCGCACCTCCTTCCAAACGTCGGACGTCGGCCGGCCGGGGCCGGCGGGTCAGGCGGTTCCGGTCGCGGCCGGTTCCGCGTCGAGGACCTCGCAGTACGCCGCCTCGGTGGCCGCGGCGATGCGCGGCCAGCCGTAGCGGCTGAGCACCCGGCGGCGGCCGGCCGCGCCGCACGCCTCCCGGGCCGCCGGGTCGGCGAGCAGCCCGGCCACGGCGCGGGCCAGCGCCTCGGGGTCACCGGGCGGCACCAGCCGGCCCGTGCCCGGGTCGGCGACCGTGTCGAGCTGGCCGCCGACCGCGCTCGCCACCACCGGACGACCGCACGCCATGGCCTCCAGCGGCACGATGCCGAACGGCTCGTAGTCGGCGGGGCACAGCACCACGTCGGCGGAGCGCAGCAGCGGCGGCACCTCACCGGCGTCCACCCCGCCGGTGAACCGCACCCGGTCGGCGACCCCGGCGTCCCGGGCGATGCCGCGCAGCCGGCGCACCTCCGGGTCGTCGTCGAGGCGGTCCGCGGGAGGCCCGCCGACCACCAGCAGCTCGGTGCCGGGCAGCCGGGCCAGCGCCGCCACCGACACCGCGGCGCCCTTGCGCGGCACCAGCCGGCCCAGCTGCACCAGCCGGTGCCGGTGCGGGCCGCCCGGCGCGGCGGGACCCATCGGCGTGAACCGGTCGGTGTCGACCCCGCACGGCACGACGCCGATCCGGGCGGCGGGCACGCCCATGCGGACCAGCTCGGCGACCTCGTCCCGGCAGGTGGCGACGACGCGGTCGCAGCCCAGCCCCACCTCGATCTCGCAGCCGATCCGCTCCGCGGGGCTGGTGTCGGCGAGCCGCTGGTGCCGGCGCTTGACCGTGCCGAGCGCGTGGAAGGTGTGCAGCAGCGGCAGCCCCAGCTCCCGCGCCGCCCACAGCGAGGCCACACCCGACATCCAGTAGTGCGAGTGCACCACGTCGGGGGTGCGGGCCCGCCACTCCCGCAGCAGCAGCCGCCCGAACTCCTCCATGTACGGCAGCAGCCGGTCCTTGGGCACCGGCTCCGGCGGGCCGGCCGGCACGTGGTGCACCTCGACGCCCTCCCGCAGCGCCACCCGGTCGGGCAGGGCGGGCGCGTCGCGGCGGGTGTGCACGGTGACCCGGTGGCCGCGGTCGGCGAGCGCCCCGGCCAGTGCGGCGACATGGACGTTCTGGCCGCCCGCGTCGACGCCGCCGAGCGTGGCGAGCGGGCTCGCGTGCTCCGAGACCAGCGCGATGTGCAGCACGCCCGGTGCGAGGGGGTCCTCGCCGAGCGGGCCGGCGGGCAGGGGGCCGAGGGGCGGGGTCATGAGCACACCTCCGTGATCAGGCGGTCCCAGTCGTCCAGGAACCGCTTCAGCCCGTACCGTTCGAGAGCGGCCTGCCGGGCCCGCGCCCCGTCGGCGGCGGCCGCCGCGGGGTCCGCCAGATAGCGGCGGGCGGCCCGGGCCAGGACGTCGGGCCGGTTGGACACGGTGCCCGCGCCGGCCGGCACCGCCTCCACCGCCTCGGTGGTGGCCAGCGCCAGGACGGGCATGCCCAGGTGCATGGCCTCCAGCAGGGACAGCCCGAGGGAGGTCCAGCGCACCGGGTGCAGGTACATCCGCCGCTCGGCCATGGCCGCGTGCAGGTCGTGCTGCGGCAGGTCGGCCGTGCGGCACCGGTCCGGCGGCAGCCCCAGATGCGCGGCCAGGCCCTCGGTGCGCATGCCGAACACGTCCAGCGGCACCGTCCGGGCGAACCCGGGCAGCAGGTCCGTACCCGTGTGACGGCCGCGCCGCTCGGGCTCGTTGACGACGACGGCGGCACGCTCCAGCCGCCCGGTGTAGCGGTGGCCCGGGTCCACGACGCCGTGCTCGATCACCTCGGTGCGGGTGGTGCCGCAGTCCCAGAACAACCGGTTGAAGTGCGTCACGTGCACGACGGTCAGATCGGCGCGGTCGGCGCACGGGTGCCGGGTGTCCGGTACGTCGCCGTTGGGGGCGTTGTGCTCCAGGTACACGGCCGGCACGTCCCGGCCGGGACGGCGGCCGCCCAGCCACCGCTCCGCCAGGGCGGCTTCGTGCGGCCGTTGCAGGATCACCAGGTCGAACGGCAGGTGCCGCAGCTCCTCCGGTGCGGCCTCGCGCACCGACGAGGGCCAGGAGAAGGTACGGGCCCGTCCGAGGCCGTCAGGGCCGCGGTCCGGGGTGACGGGGACGACGTAGCGGTGCGGGCCCTGCACGAACGCCGTCGTCCAGGAGCCGTGCACGTGCCACAGCAGGATGTTCATACGGCCTCTCCTCGGTCCGTCCGCTCCCCGCGCGACCCGCCGGACCCGCGGGAGGTCCGCCGGGCGAGCGCGCAGCGCCGCAACCGTGGCGGGCGCATTCCCGGGCGGGTGGAACACGGCACGCGCGGTGTCCCGGCGGGCGGCGCGGGGCCGACCGCCGGGGCCCGGTTGCGGGCGTGGCCGTTCACGAGCCCAGCCGTTCGCCGACCGGCGGACGGTGCGCGGGCGGCGCGCCGCCGGGCCGGTGCGCGGTGCGGCGAGCCGCGGCGCGGTGCACGAGGTGCCCGCGCAGCCAGTGCCAGGCGGCGGCCGGCGGGATGAGCACGCTGGTGACGGCCATGGTGACGATCTCGTCCCGGGTGCGCGGGCCCGGCAGGATCCGCGCGGCCGCGAACTCGCCGGTCCCCGCCAGCCATCCGGCGGCGCACACCGCCGCCGCGCCCGGCCGGCCGGACAGCGCGCAGCCCGCGGCCGCCAGCCCCGCGGCGGTCACCGCGAGATGCCTGCGCAGACGTCCCCGGGGCGCCTCGGCCCGCCGCCACCAGTCGCGTCCGTGCAGCCGGGTCATCAGCACGTCGTCGGCGTTGCCCGCCTGGAGCCGGACCGAGACCCAGCGCCCGGCGGGCCGCACCGGATGCGTGGTGGTGCGACGGCCCGCCGAGAGCGTCCACCCGGCGTCGAGGACCCGCAGGGCGAGGTCGGCGTCCTCCCGGAAGGCCCGCCTGAACCGTTCGTCGAAGCCGCCGACGGCCTCCAGCACCCGACGGCGGTACGCCATGTCGGCGGTGATGAAGCGGGCGCCTGCGAGACCGGCGGTGTTGCGCTCCCAGTCGGTGGGCCGGCGCCCGGCGGGCAGCGGAACCTCGATGCGGGCGGTGATCCCGGCGGTCGCCACGGTCGCTCCGGCCAGGTCGAGTGCGAGGTCGTCGGCCCAGGTGGGGCCGGGCACCACGTCGTCGTCCAGGAAGACGACCCACGGCACGTCCCCGGCGGCCCGCCACCCGGTGTTGCGCGCTGCGGCCGGGCCCCGTCCGCCGCCGGGCACGACGAGGGTGCGCGAGCGCAGCGACGGCGGGACGGCGGCGGTCAGCGCCACGCCGGCGGGACCCGGGCGGTCGTCGACCACCACGACCCGCGCCGGGCCCGGCCCCTCCGCCTCGGCCAGCGCCCGCAGGCACACGCCCAGGCTCGGCCGGCCCAGGGTCGGCACCACCACGGCGTACTCGCCGCCCGGAGCGGCGGGCCCGGTCACCGCAGCCCCCCGTCATCGGAACGGAAGAAGCCGTTCCGACGGATCGCGTACGGGCCGATGGCCAGCAGGTCGACGGGTGAGGAGCCGAAGCACTCCAGGGCGTCGCGCGGGTCGTCCACCATCGGCCGGCCCGCCGTGTTGAGGCTGGTGTTGACGACCACGGGCAGCCCCGTCAGCCGTTCGAACTCGCCCAGCATCCGCGCCACCAGGGGCTCGCGCGCCGGATCGACGGTCTGGATGCGGGCGGTGCCGTCGACGTGCACCACGGCCGGGATGCGCTCCCGCCACTCCGGCGCCACGTCGTGCACGAACAGCATGTACGGGCTGGGCAGCGGCCCGTCGAAGATGCCGGCGGCCCGGTCGGCGAGCACCATCGGCGCGACCGGCCGGAACTGCTCGCGGCCCTTGACGTCGTTGAGCCGCTCCAGGTTGCCCGCGTGCCCGGGGTGCGCCAGCAGCGAGCGGTGGCCGAGCGCCCGGGGCCCGTACTCGCTGCGGCCCTGGAACCAGGCGACGATGCCGTTGTCGGCCAGCGCCCGGGCCACGGTGGCGGCGATGTCCGGCGGCCGTTCGAACGGCACGGCGGCGGTCTTCAGCCAGGCGCCGAGTTCCGCGTCGCTCCAGTCCCGGCCGAGGTCGGCGCCGGGCATCGGCTCCGGCTCGTCGCCGGCGCCGGCGGACAGCAGCAGCGCGCCGCCGAGGGCGGTGCCCGCGTCACCGGCGGCCGGCTGCACCCACACCCGGGAGAACGGACCCTCGCGGGCGATGCGGGAGTTGGCGACGCAGTTCAGCGCCACGCCCCCGGCGAGGGTGAGCACCCGGTCGTGGGTACGGCCGTGCAGCCAGCGCACCAGGTCCAGCAGCGTCTCCTCCAGTACGGCCTGCGCACTGGCGGCGACATCGGCGTGGTCCCGGGTCCACGGTTCGTCCGGTCCGCGCGGCGCGCACAGCTCGTGCCAGGGCACGCCGGTGGCGTGGAAGCCGCCGTCGCCCGTCGCGTACACGTACCGGCGCAGTTCCTCCAGCAGGCGTGGGCGGCCGTGGGAGGCGAGGGCCATCACCTTGAACTCGTCGGAGGAGCGCAGGAAGCCGAGGTGCTCGGTGAGTTCCTCGTAGACCAGGCCGAGCGAGTGGGGCAGGTCCTGCGCGTAGAGGGGTTCGAGCCGGTCGCCGACGCGCCGGGCGGCCAGGTGGGAGGCGCGTTCGCCGCGGCCGTCCAGCACGAGGACGGAGGAGTCGCCGGCGTCCGGTGCGGCGAACGCGCCGGAGGCGGCGTGCGCCATGTGGTGCGGCACGAAGCGGACCAGTCCCGGGTCCAGACCGGGCAGCGCGGTGCGCAGGAAGCCGGGGGCCTCGCGCGCGTAGGTGAGCCGCAGGTGGTCCCACGGGTCGTCCAGGCCCATCGCGTCGGCGGGGCGGGCGAGCGCCGGATCGAAGGAGTAGGCGACCGCGTCCAGGTCCTGCGGACGCAGGCCGGCCCGTTTCAGGCACCAGGCGGCGGCCTTCTCCGGCAGCTCCCAGGCGGAGAACGGCAGTGGCCGCTTGCCGTGCTTGCGCCGGGAGAAGCGTTCCTCCTCGGCGGCGGCGACGGTCCGTCCGTCGATCACCAGGGCGGCGGCGGGGTCGTGGAACAGGGCGTTGATTCCGAGGATGCGCATGGCGGGCGGGCCTTTCGCGGATCGGGGCGGTGGGCGGGGCCGCGGTGTCCTGGGCCGGAGCGGACGGCCGCGCTCAGCGACCGGCCTCGGCGCGGAACCAGGCGATGGTGCGGCGCAGCCCCTCCTCGGCGCCCACCCGCGGCTCCCAGCCGAGCTTGTCGCGGGCCAGGGTGATGTCGGGGCAGCGCACGGCCGGGTCGTCCACCGGGCGTTCGATGTAGCGGATTGGCGAGCCGGAACCGGTGAGTTCGACGACGAGCCGGGCCAGGTCCAGCATGGTGATCTCGCCCGGGTTGCCGATGTTGACCGGACCGCGCATGCCGTGCGCGGCGGCCGCGAGGACGCCGGCCACCGTGTCGTCGACGTAGCACAGCGAGCGGGTCTGCCGGCCGTCCCCGGTCACCGTGAGCGGTTCTCCGGCCAGGGCCTGCCGTACGAACGTCGGCACCGCCCGTCCGTCGTGGCCGCGCATCCGGGGGCCGTAGGTGTTGAACAGCCGCACGATGCAGGTGTCGGTGCCGTGGGTCTCGGCGTGGGCGGTGGTCAGCGCCTCGCCGAAGCGCTTGGCCTCGTCGTAGACGCTGCGCGGGCCGACCGGGTTGACGTTGCCCCAGTAGCGCTCGTCCTGCGGGTTCTGCTGCGGGTCGCCGTACACCTCCGAGGTGGAGGCGAGGACGAAGCGGGCTCCGGAGTCCTGGGCGAGGCGCAGGGCGTTGCGGGTGCCGAGGCTGCCGGTCTCCATGGTGTGCAGCGGCAGCCGCAGGTAGTCGGCGGGGGAGGCCGGGGAGGCGAAGTGCAGTACGAGGTCGCACGGCCGGCCGACCGGCAGTTCCTCGGCGACGTCGGCCTGGACGAGCGTGAACCCGGGCCGGTCGAGCAGCGGCGTGACGTTCTCCGGCCGGCCGGTGCTGAAGTCGTCCACGCAGGTGACGGCGGCGCCCGCGTCCAGCAGGGCGGCGCACAGATGGGAGCCGACGAAGCCCGCGCCGCCGGTGACGACGGCGTGCTCCCACTTCCGGGATGTGGCGCTGGTCATGTCGCTCAGCCCTCCGTCGCAGGTGTCGGTGGCCGGGGCCGACCGGTGGCTACGGCGCCGGGCCGGGCCGTCGACCCCGGGAACCAGCCTGGGCCGCGCCCACACGGGTGGCACGGTCGCTTACTGCAAACCGGTGAAAGACGGAGCGTGAGAACACCGCGGTGCCTGCCGTTTCCGCAGGTCACGGCCGCGTGGAAGGGGCGTCAGGGGACCAGGGTGGCGTCCGGGTCCAGGCGGGCGAGCAGGGCCGGCCGGTGGAGCGAGGCCACGGGGGAGAGGAGGTCGGGGTGGCGCAGCAGGGCCCCGGCGCGCAGATCGCCCTCGTCGGGGTCGAGCAGGCGGCGGAACTCGGTGGACGGATGCCCGAGCGCGGTCGCCGCGACCGACGCGAGCCCCGGCTCGGCGAGCAGGCAGGCGGCCCAGCTGGCGACGACCTCGTCGACCCAGGTGCGCCACGGCTGCCGGCCGGCGTCCCCGGTGCCGGTGACCCGGTCGAGCCGCGCCGAACCGCCCGGGCCGGCCAGGCCGACCAGTGCCGCGTCCATCGCCGTCGGGTACCGCAACCGGGCGGCGAGCGTCGCCGCCTGCCGGGCCTGGGCCTCGCACAGCGCGGTGGCGAGCGCGCCGCCGGGCGCGGGGTAGGAACGTGTCAGCCACTGCGCGGTCGCCGCGATGACCGGGGAGAGATCTGCTTGCACTGCCGGGCCGTCCGAACCGAGGGGGAGAGGGACCGCACCGAACGGTAGCCGTCGTGGCACCCGCCCCGGCGTGACCCGGGCCTCGTTCGAGGCGTGGCCCCGGACACATCCGTGCCGCCGACGCACCCGTCCGGCCGCGTGTCCGCGGGACACCGCGGGGGCACCCGGCGGCCATGGACGTTCTCGGCCGCCCCCTCGTCGACCGCACCCTGCCGCTGCTGGCGGAGGGCTACGCCTGGCTGCCCAACCGGATGCGCGACACCCCGGGCCCCGTGGTGCGCACCCGCATCCTCGGCCGCCCGGCGCTCGCCCTGCGCGGGCCGGAAGCGGTGCGCTTCTTCTACGACGAACGCAATGTGCACCGGCACCGCGCCGTCCCCGAACCCGTGCTCGGCACGCTGTTCGGCCACGGGGCCGTGCACACCCTCGACGGCGCCGCCCACCGCGCCCGCAAGTCCCTGTTCCTGCCGCTGCTGGCGCCCGAGCGGGTGGCCGGCCTCGTCGACCACGTCACCGCCGCGTGGGACGACGCCGTACCCGACTGGAGCGGGCGCGGCGCCGTCGTGCTGTTCGACGAGGCGGCCACCGTGCTCACCGCCGGTGTCCACCGCTGGGCGGGGATACCGCTGGACGTCTGTGAGGAGCGGGCGACGGCCCGCGACCTGATCGCCATGGTCGACGGCTTCGCCACCGCCGGACCCCGCCACCTGCGGGCCCGGCGCGCCCGCGCCCGGCAGGAGGCCCGGCTGGTGCGCCACGTTCGTACCGGCGGGGCCTCGGCGCCCGCGGACTCGGTGCTCGACCTGGTGTGCCGGCACCGGGAGGCCGACGGGGCGCCGCTCGACGGGAGGACGGCCGCGGTGGAACTGCTCAACGTGGTGCGTCCGACGGCCGCCGTCGCCTGGTTCGTCGCCTTCACGGCGCACGCCCTGCACCGGTGGCCCGGACACCGGGCCCGGCTGGCGGACGGGGACGTCCCCTTCGTCACCGCCTTCGCGCACGAGGTCCGGCGCTTCTACCCGTTCGTGCCGTTCCTCGGCGGTCTGGCCGCCCGGGACCTGTACTGGCGGGGCGAGTGGGTGCCGGCCGGGGGACTGGTGGTGCTGGACGTGTACGGCCAGAACCACGACGAGTCGCTGTGGGGCGATCCGTACGCGTTCCGGCCGGAGCGCTTCCTCGGACGGCCCGTCGGGCGCGACGAACTGATCCCGCAGGGCGGCGGCGACCCCGCCACGGGCCACCGCTGTCCCGGCGAGGGCATCACCGTCGGCGTGCTGGAGGCGCTCGCCGTGCGGCTCGCCCGTATGGAGTACACGGTGCCGCAGCAGAACCTCACGATCCCGCTGCACCGCGTCCCGACCCGCCCGCACAGCGGCGTCCTGCTCGCCGCCATCCGCTGAACGCCCGTCAGCGGCGGCGCACCGGCGGCTTCCGGACGCACACCGCCGGTGCTCCCGCAGTGCCTGCCCGTCCTCCCCGCCACACCCGGTCTGTTGAAGAAGTGACCAAAGTGAGTCATGGGAAAAGTGGCATGAATTGTCCGATTGGGGTGATTCTGAGAGTGAAGGTACTCGCTACACCTCAGGGAGATGGTGTTATGCGTCCCGAAGAAACGGTCCGCGAAGTCACCGGAATCCAGAGCGCCGACATCGAGGCGGCTCTCGACCCGGTAGAGGCCGACGGTGTGTACCGCGACAGCCGCCAGTGCGCCGCCCTGGCCCTCCTCTCCGGCTCGACCAAGCTGCTGCTGTCGCCCCCGACCCCGCGTCCGAAGAAGGGCTGAACGGATCGACGGGAGTAGTCACATGGAGCAGTCGGGCACTTCGACCCTCTTGCAGGGCGCAGTGCAGGACATCGCTTCCGGCGTGGTCTCCGCCCTTCGGGGCGGAGACCACGCGCGAGCGGTCCCCCCGGCGGGGACCGACGGGGAAGCCGGAGAACTCGCGCTCGCCGCCGTACGCGTCCTCGGATCCGACGCGCTGCTGCCGGACCTGCTGCTGCGCACCCCGACCGACCCGGCGCAGGTGGCCCTCTTCCGCAAGGCGGTCGAGGCGTACCCGCCGCGCGCGGACGCGGCGCCCACCGTGCGATGGAGCCACTGGGGCATGGCCCGCACGCTCCGCAGGGTCGACCCCTCCTACACCGCCGGACCACCGGACGAGCCCGGCACCGGCTGGCTCGACGACGCCACCTGGCAGTTCCTCACCCATCAACTCGCCGTCCTGGCCCCGCTCGCGCTGCCCGGCGAGGACTGCGCGCTCGGCCGCCTCGCCGGCCGCCGGCCCGTGGACGTCGCCCGCGGCTTCGTGCGGGCCGTGCGCCGCCGGGACTGGCGGCAGGCCGCGGGCGCAGGTCGTTGGCTGACCCTGCTGTCCGGCGTACCGGACACCGTGGGCCTCGAGGCCGGCCTGGACTTCGTGGAGCTGATGGGCGGCCAGGACCCGCTCGTCGCCCTGCACGTACAGGCCGCGCGGCGGATGCGGGCCGGAGCGCTCGTGTGACCCCGCCCGAGGACACCCCCGACGTCCGGAGGATCGCCGAGGACGCCCTCGCCTGGGCCGACATCCGCCGCGACGGCTTCGCCCTCGGCGAGGACGCGCTCGCCGTCGACGGCGACGTCGACAGCAGCTGGAAGCCACTGGGCGAACTGGCCCAGGTCTGCGCGACCGTCGCCCACCACACCGCCCCCGCGGACCCCGTCCACCGGCGCGCCCGCGCGCTGCTGGAGTTCGCCTGGCAGGAGACCGGAGGAGGCGAACTCCTCCGGCGGCTGCAACGCCTGGAGCCCTTCGCCACCTATCCCCTCGAGGTGTACGCGGCCCTCGCCTCCGCCGGATTCCGGCACCCCGCCTTCGAGGAGACCGCCGCCGTGGTGGCCCGCACCCGCGGATGGCGGCTCACCGAACAGGACCCCACCCGCCGGCTGGGCGTGCTGCGCGCCGAGGAGCGCTGCGGCATCCACCGGCCCGCGCAGACACCGCAGTTGCTGTCGCGCACCTGGCTCGGCGGACTGCCGGAACCGTGGACCTTCGAGCGCGACGCCGGATACGCCCTGACCCACGTGGTCTTCCACCTCACCGACTGGGGACGCGAGCCGGAGGGCCTGCCGCCGGACCTCGTCTCCTACCTCGCCGACTGGCTGCCGCCCTGGCTCGACACCTGCCTGGAGGCGCGGATGTGGGACCTGAGCGGTGAACTGCTCGCCGTGGCCGCCGTCGTCGCCCGCCGCACCGGCGATCCGCCACCCCTGGACGCCTGGCAGCGGCTCGCCGCCGCCCGCCGCCCCTCCGGCGAGATCCCCCTCGAAGGCCGTGCCGCCGACTCCACCGCATCCGAAGTCACCGACGGCGAACGGTACTTCCTCCACCACTACCACTCCACCCTCATGGCCGCCTTCGCGGCGGTACTGACCGGCGCCCGCCCGGCCGGGCCGCCCGTCGGCGCCGGCGCGCGGCCCCGGCACGGCGGACAAGGAGCGCAGGCATGACCGACACCCGCATCGTCCACACCGTCGGAGTCGGCGCCATGGAATGGCTGTGGGCCCACCGCGACGGCTTCCGGCTGGAGCCCGACGCGGACCCCGAGGTCGGCTTCCTGGAACGCTTCAAACCCGTCGGCGAACTCGCCCTGGTCTGCAAGGTGCTGTTCCGCGAAGGCGTCGCGGGCTCCCGCCAGGCCGACCTCGCCCGCCGGCTGCTCGACCACGTCTGGCGCGAAACCCTGGACGGCGGCACCATGCTGGTGCGCGGACAGCGCACCGAGCCCGCCTCACCCATCCCGTTCGAGGTGTACCTGCCGTTCCGGGAACTCGGCTACAGCCAGCCCGAGGTGGAGCGCGCCGTCGTCCTGAACCACCGGCTGGACAGCTGGCGGGCCTTCGAGGCCACGCCCACCCGGCGGCTCGGACTCTCCGCCTTCCAGCGCCGCTTCGGACTCACCCCCCGGCCCGCCGAGGACGAGGCCCTGCGCGCCACCTGGCTGGCCCACACCCCGGAACCCTGGACCGTCGAGGGCCACATCGCCTACGACATCACCCACTGCGTGTTCCACCTGACCGACTGGGGCGAGAACCCCGCCGGCCTGCCCGCGGACATCGCCGACTACCTTGCCACCTGGCTGCCCGCCTGGATCGACGACTGGCTGGACCTGGAGCGCTGGGACCTGCTCGGCGAACTCCTCGTCGTCGACGCCTGCCTGCCCCGCCCCACCCTGGACGAGCCGGCCTGGCGCGCCTTCGCCGCCGCACAGCAGCCCGACGGCGCCATGCCCGCGATCCGCGTGATGCCCGAGGGCGACGAGGAGGCGGTCTTCGACATCGTGTACCACTCGACGCTGGTCGCCGCCTTCGCCTCCGTACTGGCCACCTCCCGCGCCCTGACCGAGCTGGCCCGGGCCTCGTGACGACGGCGTACCGCACCTGGCCGGGCGAGCCGCCCGACCAGGAGGACCGGCCCGCCGCCCGCCCGGACCCGGCGCCGGACGACGAACACCGGGACGAACGGCTCACGGACGCCGTCGCCGCCGCCGACGCCCCCGACGTCGTCCTCGCCCTCTCCCGCCACGGCCGGCGCACCGTACGCACCGGCGGCACCGCCCCGCCCCCGCCGCACCCCCGCGACACCCTGCGCTACGAGATCGGCTCGGCCACCAAGACCTTCACCGCGCTGCTGCTGGCCCGGCTGGTCGACAGCGGCCGGCTGCACGGCGGGGAACCGGCCGCCACCCTCCTCGACCGCGGCCGCCCGCCGGGCACGGCACCCGTCACCCTCGCCCACCTCGTCACCCACACCGCCGGACTGCCGGTCCTCCCGCCCGGCTTCTACGTCCGCGCCCTGCCCGCCTGGCGCAGCAACCCCTACGCCCGCTACGGCGACGCGCGCGTCGTCGACGCCTTCCTGCGCCACCGCCCCCGGCACCGGCCCGGCACCCGCTGGCGCTACTCCAACTTCGGCGTCGCCGTTCTCGGCCACGCCCTCGCCGCCGCCACCGGCACCCCGTGGCAGGACCTCGTCACCGGTCAGCTGCTCGAACCGCTCGCGCTGCACGACACGACCCTGCGGGCCGGCACCGACGGGCGCGACGCCACCGGGCACACCAAGGACGGCGGCAGGCCCGTGCCCGCCTTCGATGCGGGCGGCTTCCAGGCGGCCGGCGCCGTCCGCGCCACCCCGCACGACCTGCTCACCTTCCTCGAGGCCCACCTCGACCCGGGCGCCTCACCGGCGCTGGCCGGCGCGCTGAACGCCGTACGCACCCCCGTGCTGCGGCGCGGGCTGGGACACCGGCACGTCCACACCGTCGGCTGGTTCCGGCACCCGACGGACGCCGGTCCGATGTACTTCCACAGCGGCGCGACGCTCGGCCAGCAGACGTTCCTCGGCTTCCGGCCCGGCACCGGCACGGCCCTGGCCGCCGTGTGCACCCGCCGCTTCCGCGCCCGCGACCCGTTCCTGGCGACCGCCTACGCCCTGCTCGCGCAGGAGTGACCCGGGCCGCCAGGACACGGGTACGGCGCCGACCACGGCCCTCGCGGGCCGCCGTC
>NZ_VCNP01000059.1 GCF_006782915.1 Streptomyces calvus | reverse complement strand
CACCGGGAACAACCCCCACTCCAGCCCCAAAGACCTCCAACCCCGGCTCCGAGGGCTCCGACACCAACCCCGACTCCAGCTCCGGTCCGGGAACGGCTCCGGGAACGGCTCCGACACCAACCCCGGCTCCGGCTCCAGCTCAGCTCAGCTCAGCTCAGCTCCGGGAACGATGACCCTCTCGCCACAAGAGCGCCTCCCACCACCGCGCGACACACCACCGCCCTCGGGCCCACGCCGAAACAGACCCCCACCCGGTGCCCGCGAGACATGCCGCAAAGGACACAAGAGCGCCGCTCCGCCGCCGACGCCGTGGCCTGCACCACCAGCACGACCAACGACAGCGGGCGCCCCGTGGACCACGCCGCCCCGGTCAGCTACCACCAGGGACCGGCACCACGGACGACAGCCACCTGCCCGAGAAAGTGCTGCCCCCGCCTCACCCACCACATCCCCCCAAAGAAGGCGGCCCCACCCGGCAGCGATCATCTTCCGCGACGCCGACGGTACCTGGTGGCTGCGCGACCTCCTGCAGCAAAGCCTGTACCGGCCAAGCCCGCTCCCCGCGTCAACCCGGTACGGCACACGCTGCGTCGGCCCGAGAAGGAAGAGCGGCTGACGATGTCCCGGCAGCCGGTGCCCGGCGGTCACCGTCGCCGCGCACCCCGGCAGTCCCCGCGACGCGGCCGGCGAAGGCGACCAGGCACCGGGCTGGACTGCCGCACCTACCGAGCACGGCTCAACCAGGTGACGGGCCGGCACTCCACAGGTGCCGCAGGCCCAGCCATCGGCAAGCCTCACGGCCACGAGGACAGGCAGGCGTCTCCGCGGCAGCTCGGACCGCTCATCCCGGCCGCGGCCACCGAGGCCGTCACCGCCCGGAAGGGCCTCGACCCAGCAGCCGACCTCAGAACCGGCACCGCTTCCGCACCGACACCGCCGTCCTGCCCACCTCGGTGGCCGGCGCGACGCCGGTGTCGACCTCGTCGGGCGTCCAGCCCGTGATGTCCAGCAGCAGGCCGTCCAGCGGACCACCGACCAGTTCGGCGTAACGACGGTCGGGTCGCGGGCCGGGGTGGTCGGGGCCAGCGCCGTAGACCCGGTGGCGCAGCAGCTGCTTGTCATCACGGTCCATCCGTTCAGCCTGGCAGCCACTACTGTCGGCGTACACGCGGATGTGCTCAACCGCGTACGGACGAATGTCTCAACCGGTTGATTGCGCGTTCAGGGGCATCATCGCAGCGTGATGTTCTCGCCGATCGACTGCTCGCGGGCGGAGGCGATGACCAGGGCTGTGGCCGCCGCGTCCTGTGCTGCCACGCCGACCGACTTGTAGAGGGTGATCTGGTCCGGTGTGGTGCGCCCCGGTCTGCTGCCGGTGATGAGTTCGCCCAGTTCGGCGTGCACGTGTGCGGCTGTGATGAGGCCGTCGCGGATCGGCATGAGCAGGTCATTGCTGCCCGCGGGGAACGGGGCCAGCACGGCTTGGCGCGACTCGACGCACACCAGTGCCTCGGTGACCGTGGCGTCGTCGATCTCGCGGCCGGCCGGGTTGTACCCGACGGATGTGATGTGCACGCCGGGTGTCAGCCAGGCACGGCGGATCACGGGTTCGACGGCGTGGGTCGTCGCGGCGGCGATGTCCGCGCCGTCGAGTGCCTCGGCGTAGCTGGACACGGCCCGGACCTCACCCTCCAGTACGGCTGAAAGTTCGGCGGCCAGGACAGCGGCCTTCGCCGGATCCCGCCCCGCGACACGGATCTGTCGGATCGGGCGGACTCGGCAGATCGCGCGGGCGTGGGACCGGGCCTGCACACCGGTGCCCAGCACTGCCAGTACTGTCGCGTCCTCGCGGGCCAGCAGCCGCGCGGACAATGCGGAGCAGGCGCCGGTCCGCGCTGTGGTGATGGCCGTGCCGTCCAGCAGCACGGCGGGCTCGCCGGTGTCCGGGTCGAACGCCACGATCAACGCCTGGTGTGTAGGCAGCCGTGCCTCGTCGTTGTGCGGGAAGAGGGACACCAGCTTGGTCATGAGCACGCTGGCCGACGGCAGGAAGCCCGGCATGGCCGCCAGGAATCCATCACGCCCGGGCACCAGGGCCGCGACGCGGGCAGGCACCGAGGCGCGGCCGGCACTGAGGTCTGCCATCGCCGAGGCCAGGGCATCGATCAGCGAGTCCACGTCGAGCAAGGCTTCGACCTGCGAGCGACCCAGAACAAGCATGCGCCATGACCTCCTGATGCCGGCCATCCAGCCGACGACCGCACAGCCAAAGCGTCAACCGCAGCCCCCGATGCCCCGGTTACGACACGCCATCCTCCCTGAGCACGTTCATCCGTACGCGCCTGATCACATCAGCGTGTACGCCGACAACTGATGACAGCCGGGGCGCGGGCTCATCACCTGCGGAGGCGGGAGCGCCAGGTGCCGCCGGCCTTCTGCTCGGGCACGGCCCGGTCGTGCTCCTGGTGCTCGTGCCCGGCCGCCGCCTCCTCGGCCGGGCATTCGGCAGTGACGGCTTGCCGTCTGCAGTCGTCGCACAGGTGCGGGTGGGTCTCGCGCGGGGTGTCCCGCCCGGCGAGCTCGATGGCCTTCCACCGTTCGTCGGTGAAGCGGGTGCCGCAGCCGACGCACACGGGACGGCTGGCTTCCCGCTATGCGGCAATGCGGCGCTCCCGCTCGCGGGCGGCGTGATCGGCCTGCCGGCGGGCTTCGCGGCGCGGCTTGCCGATCGCCTCAGAGAGGGTCTGGTGGTGCGGCCGGCCGAAACGCCGGAAGACCGCCCCAGCCGGGCCGTGCTCCTTCAGCTGCTTCTGCCGGTGACGACGATGGGCAGCTTGCCGTCGTGCATGTGGAAGCGGGGTGAGCGGTGCCCTGCCAGTACCGCCGGGTGAGCTCGGCCAGCTGCCGGGTCACGGTGCCGGGGTTGCGCGGGCCGACACGGTTGAAGACGAGCAGCAGGGCAGGCGGTGCGGTTGGTCGCCGCGGCGGGCGTCAGGCGCCCACCAGCGAGCGCGCCACATCGGTCGCTCCTTGCCGTCTACGTCCTTCACCTTCCGCTGGCCGAACCGCATGTACTTGTCGATCTTCGCGGCGAGGACCTGCGCGGACTCGAAGCAGTTGTCGATCTCCACGAACAGCAGCCGCACCCCGTCCTCGGGCGCGGTGATGACGATGTCCGCCTGGGCGCCCTACAGGGATTGGGAGTTCAGCGGGCTGGGCGGCGGGAGGTCCTGACGGACTTCGCTGAACTCATCGCACGGCACCAGAAGCCGCTGTAACCAGCCGTCTCGGGGCTCGTGGCCGATCGCAGGCGGCGCTGCTTCGCCGGGCGTTCCTCACCGGCAAGGTGAAGAGTCGCCATGGTCAGTGCAATGCTGGGAATGCGAACCCGGCAGGTAGCTCCCGCCGTGTCCATGTTTCCGAAACCTGCCACCCGATAGGGACCGCCGTGAGCAGCCGCAACCGCATTCCGTACTTCCGCTGGCAGCGCCACTTGCCGCGTCTCATACAGGACCGGACCGCGGGCCTGGTGATGGCCTGGGCGGCAGCCGTCGTCCTCTCGTTGAGCGTCGTCGGCGCTGTCGCCGAGCTGTCCGGCCCTTCATCCGATCCATGCCAGCGGGCCCGCGACATCGCCGACGACGCCCGCCCTGCTGACGGAAAGGTGGACTCCGGCATCGAGCGTGAGCAAGCCATCGAACCGGCAGGTGACTGGCTCGACACCGCGGACGAATGCCTCAAGCACGGCGGCGACCCGGGGCCCGGGTTCTGAAGCGTTGCTTGAGCGGCACAGGCGGGCGGGCTCGAGGTCCAACCCACATGTGATGCCGTCGTGGACAGGTGCCCGCCTTCACATGTCGGTGGGAAGCATCAGAGTCAGGAGGAGTTCACCGGTATTGTCGGGCCTGATGACGGCGAGGAGCCGGTCGGCGCCGGTGGAGGCCTGGCTGGCGGGCAGCGCCTCAGCAGCCACCACGAAGCACACCTCGTCAGCGGCTGCCTGGTCGGCGGCGGTTGCCACCGCGGCCGGCATCGTCCGCAGCCTCCCGTCTTCGCCACCGTCAGCCCTTGCCACGGATTCCTGCCGCGCACCAGCTGGCGTCGTGCCCCCAGGGGCCTGCGCTCACGCCCGGGTGCACGACGGTTCAGACGGCCCGGCACTCGCACACCGAATAGATAGATGGGGCCTGTCCGGCGGATCGTGCTGGTCACATGGTCTGGGCGCCGGACATGATGTTGGAGTGGATGAGTGGGCAGATTTCTTCATCGCGCCTGATGACGAGTCGGCGGCTGCAGTCAAGGGCTTCAGCCCGCGCCGAGCGTTCAAGGTCGTTCCTGTGAGTGTCTACGATCCTGCGGATGCCGTAGTCGAATGGGAGAGCCTCTTCACGGGAGACAGTCCGCAGGAGCTCATGCGGGCCGGCGAACCGCAGGTACTGACTGAAATCACGAACGACGGCTGCTACGTCTTCGTTATTTCGGAGCGGCTCCAGGGGTTGCTCGCGACTGAAAATCCGCTGCGCCTTGAAGATGCTGCTCGTAAGTGGTCGCACCTGCGACGGGTCGATGGGGAGTTCATCGAGGAAGGCGAGGCCATCAGCCACCTTGCTGAGCTGGCGTCTCTGGCCCGCACTGCTTCTGGCCAGGGAGCCCGGCTTTACTGTTCCGTGCGGTAGCGGTCTGGGAGGCACCGCAGCCTGATCGAAGCAAGCGTGATCGTGCCGTGAAACACGTATGCGCGCTTGTCGTAGCGCGTGGCAACGGCCCGGGACTGCTTGAGCCGATTGATCGTCCGCTCACCTTCGTTGCGGCGCTTGTGCATCTCCTTGGCGAAGTTTGCGGGTCGGCCTTCCTGATTGCCGCGGCGTCGGCATTTTGGCCCGCTGGTCGCTCGGCTCGGGGATGTGCTGCTTGCTTGATATGGCGTCGACGCAGGTAGCGGCGATTGCGGCGAGAGCTGTACGCCTTATCACCGCCCAAGGGCCAGCGGCCGGCAACCGCCCTCCCCGGCGAAGTGGATCGTGCAGGTCAGGCCACCCAGGGCACGGCCGAGCCCCTCGTCGGGCGGTGCTGCCGCTGCTTGGGGTCGGAGGAGAGATGACGGCCGGGCCGTAGGGCAGGTGGCCGCCCAGTTCGCTCCAGTCGGCCCAGCCGCTGCCGTCGGTTTACGAGCGGTAGACGATCTGGTCTTCGTATCTCGCGCGACCAGGGTGACCCGCTCCCGCACCCGCGATGCCGCGCTGAGGGCCGAAATGATCGTCCCGCCCAGGCCCAGGTTCTTCCAGTCACCGCACGCCCCCATGTGCTCCACTCCCCTTCGATGTCTTATGTCCTTGTGTAGTTGACGGCCGACGGGCGCCTGCCTCACCGATCACAAGGCTGCACACACGGCACTTGACCTGGGAAAACAACGAACCGATCCGGTCGTCAAAGAGCGTGATCCTCACCGGCTTTCCGGCTGTACCGGTGCGGCATCTGCTCCATCGGCCGCGGGAACGGCGAGCCCGGTTGATCCTGCGGCAGCCGAGCACCCGTCGAACCAGTCCAAGGCCGAGCGGGTCTGTCCCCACTCGGCGGCACCGGTCGTCCACTCGCGGACGCGGGCGGCCTTCCGCTCCGGCCGGCGCAGGAAACCGGTTACGTTCGCCTCCACCTTGTCCTGAGGGGTCCGCGGGCTCTCCACCTGCCAGTCCACCAAGCGCTGCGCAGCGTCCTGCGTCCACGGCGCGACCACCGCCCGGCGGGGGCGACCGCCGCCCGGCGGGGGCGCGCCGTACGGGCGCGCCGGGCCAGCGGGCAGGGCTCGCGCGACCCCACCACTGCACCTGGGCAGGTGACGGCTGCCGTTCGCGTCGGACCGCGGCAGGGCGTTGGGCGGTACCGGGTGTGCGCCATGACGGGGGGAGGGCACCCGGGCGCGGCGCGCCGCACCCGCGCACGCGCCTGCACCGCGCACGGCCGGGCACACGGTATCCCTGGACGGGAGACGAGGGAGACGCAGACGATGGGGACGGTCGTACACGTTCCGCAGACGCGGGACATGATCGGGGAGGAACTCTCCGGCGACGAGGCTTTCACCGCGCTGCGCCGCTACGGCGGTGTGCAGTTGCTGGCCGACGCGTTCGCGCGGTTCCGCTACGCCGACGGTTTCACCAACGCACGCGGCCTCGCCTTCCAGATCGTGCTCGGCATGGTTCCTTTCACGATCGCCCTGGTCGGGGTCGCCACCGCCGCGCACACGGAGAGCGTCGGGCAGATCATCGAGCTGGCCCTGGGCCGGATCGTGCCCGGTGCCAGCGCCGAGGTGGTCGAGGAAGCGCTGACCGGGACCCGGCGCAGCGCCCACTCCGATGTGTGGAGCACGGTCGCGCTCTGGCTCGGCCTCGCCTTCTCGGTGCTCAACCTGGCCTCCGCCATGGGCCAGGTGGAACGCGGCGCCAACCGTATCTACGGCATCGAACGCGACCGGCCTTTCCCGTTCAAGTACGGCAGGGCCGTCCTGCTCGCCTTCGCCGCGGGCGTCCCCATGGTGCTCGGCTTCCTCGTCCTGGTCGCCGGCGAGGCGGTGGGCGAGTCGACGGCCGAAGCCTTCGGCTGGCCGCGGATGCCGGTCTGGTGGGCGGCCGTGCGGTTCCCGCTCGGCGCGGTACTCGCCTGGATCGCCTCCGCGGTCATCTTCCGCTGGTCACCACGCCGCGACCAGCCCGGCTACACCTGGCTGGCCTTCGGTTCGGCCGTGCACCTGGTGCTGTGGGTCGGCGCCACCTGGCTGCTGACCCTGTACGTCGCCGAAAGCGGCTCCTTCGGCGCGGTCTACGGCCCGCTCACCGCGTTCGTGGCCCTGCTGCTCTGGGCCAACCTCACCGGCATCGCGCTGTTCCTGGGCATCGCCTTCGCCGCCCAGCTGGAAGCCGCACGGGCCGGCCTGACCGACCCCGTCCACCCCGACCCCGGACCCGGCGCCTGACACCAGACACCCTTCCCCACGTCCGATGCCAGGGCCGGGACAGCCCAGACGGCAGAGCAGTGCCCTTTCGCCGACGAGGCGGGCCGCCCCAGAAGTCCGGCGGGCTCTCAGCGGACCGCCAGCGGACTGGAAGGACGGGCCTGGCCTGCGGGGCGCGACGATGCAGCACACCGTCTGCAAGCCGCAGCCCGGGCCCTTTTCGGATGAGGGAGGTCGTTCCACCACCAGGCGCCGGATGGCAGGCGCCGGGGGCCCGGCAAGGCCGGTGCGGGCGGTGTCGGTCGCCCAGTTCGAGGCACACACTGGCGACGGCGTGGAAGCGTTGGACTTCGCCCGCCGCGCCCGGCGGCTGCTCAGCGGCAGCGCCCGGCCGTCGCCGACGTACGGCTGCTGACCGGTGGAAACCCTCGGGCATGCGGCAAGCGTTCGGGCGGCGAGAGCGAATGCGGCCTCCACCCGCCCACCCGCGAGGTGGCCGGCTGCTCTGCCGGACACCAGCAGGGCGCGCTGTTTCGCATGCCCGGTTACGCAGAAGGGACTGGCGTCCCGGTGCGGGGTGTATCCCAAGGGAGCCAGCCGATAACGTCAGCAGGCCGAGCCCCGCTGACGGAACACCTCTCTCCCGGCAGGCGGCGGCATCGCCCACAAAGAGACGGAGCAGCCCGGGGACATCACGGCCGCCGTCCTCCGCTCCGTCTCCCGGCGCCGACGTTCCGCGGATGTCAGCCCGCCGCCATGCACTCACCTCACGCACCGGGAGGTTCCGCCACCACCCCGGCCCCGGTGCTGTCAGGGACTTCGGGCAGTGCACCCGACGAGCCGAAGCCGGGAACGGCCCGACGGGGTCCTGACGGGTTGCGGTCGATGACGCGCACACGACGGCCGTCGTCTTCTGTCCGACGTACGGGTCAGGTCGCGGATCCTCGCGGTTCCTCGCGCGTCATCGGGGGATCGGCGGGGGTCGGGACGGGCGGGCCGAACAGAACGGCCCGGGCCACCGACGGGGCGAACACGGCGGTCAGCGGTGCGGACAGGCTGAGTACGGATCGGAAGGCGGCGCCGACCACGGGGTCGCCGGCGTAGCGGTCCTGGACCCGGCTCAGGTACCAGTGGGCCGCGCGGTCCGCGGCGCGGACGGCGACCGCGTTGCCGGTCGCGCCGGGCATGCGCTTGTCGGCTCCGGCGGAAATGTCCCACGCCTGGCGGGACGAAGACAGCAGGGCCCGCTGGACGCGGCGCGTCGTGGGCGTACGACGCGGGTCGGCCAGGGCGTCGCGGAGCGCGACCGCGTTCATGGCGGCGACGGTCATGCCCTGCCCGTAGATCGGGTTGAACGTGCACAGGGCGTCGCCGACTGCCAGGAATCCGGCCGGACGCCGACCGGGCAGGTCGTAGCGGCGCCGTACGTTCGCGGTGCGGCGGAAGCCGAAGACCGGTGACAAGGGCTCGGCCGTGCTCAGCCACCGGAACACGAGCGGGTGCGGCAGCTTCTTGGCATAGGCCGCGAACTGTTCCTCGTCCGTGGGCGGTTCGTCGCCCCGCAGGCCGGACAAAGTGACCAGGTGGGTGCCGTCTCCCAGAGGCAGGACGACGGCGCCGTAGGTCTGGGACGGATTGGGGACGATGTAGTAGCCGAGCGCGTCGGTGCCGAGGATGCCGTCCTTGTCTCGGTAGACACGCGTGGCGTACGCGAGACCCGTGTCGATGGTCTCCTCGTGCGCGGCCTGCGCTCCGAGCGCCGTGAGCCACTGCGGGGCCTTCGTGCTGCGGCCGGAGGCGTCCACGACCAGGTCGGCCTCGACCGGCCGGGACTCCGCACGCGCCGCGTCGGCGCGTTCGCGCAGCAGCACGCCCCGCACACGTGAGGCGTCCCCCAGCAGACCGACGGCATCCGTGCCCTCCAACACGTTGATCAGCGGATTGGCGAGAACCCGTCGCCGTACGAGGTGTTCGAGCTGCGAGCGGGAACCGGTGTGGTAGTACGCCGATGCGGGCAACCGGCGGAACCAACGCCCGTTCTGCCATTGCACCATGTCCGAGGGGATGCCCACCCGGGGCGCACCCGCCTCCTCCAACTCCTGCAGGAACCCTGGCAGCAGCGTTTCCAGAGCCGTTTGCCCGCCTTCCAGCAGGACGTGGATGTGCCGGCTCTGCGGCACACCGGGACGTGGCTCCGGTGCCTCCGAGAAACGATCACGTTCGACGACGGTCACCCGGTCCACGTGGGCGGCGAGGACATGTGCCGCGAGCAGGCCCGCCAGGCTGCCGCCGACAACCACCGCATGGCGTCCGCCCCAGGTGCTGCCCGACTCCACGTTCTCCTGCGCAGCGCGCATCGGTTCCACTCCCCTGCCTGATACGTCGTGAGAAAAGCACCAGTATCGCCTTGCGTAGGAGGCGGATGATGGTGTTTCGGCTCTTCCGGGACGGCATGGCGATGACCGGTTCGGCCGGTGCGACCATCCGCTTCCCGATACAGACGGCTCCGTGACTGACTGTTCCCGATCTGTCCGCCTGTCGGTCCGCGTATGTCTTCGGCGTGGCCGACGAACGGCCCCGAGGACGGAAACTGCCCCAACGGATAGCGCTTCCAGTCCCGTTCAGGGCTGGATCGTTCGCCGGACGGACCAACCGCCCGCGAGAGCAACCGCGGGAAGCCCTCTGCGGGCCGCCGACCACGCGCCCGGGCACTGGATACGGCCGCGACGGCCTGGACCTGGAGAACCGGTTCACCAAGATCACAGGGGCGGGCGTGGGCCCGGGGCGCGCGCGGCGCAGTGCTCCTGCACGCGGCGCGGCATGGTGGGGCAGGACCGGTCAGCGACAGCAGCTCCATGCGACGCTTCGGCGGGCGGGTGTCCGAGCGGTGGCCTGACAGGCC
The DNA here is from genome assembly GCF_006782915.1 of Streptomyces calvus. Taxonomy (GTDB): domain Bacteria; phylum Actinomycetota; class Actinomycetes; order Streptomycetales; family Streptomycetaceae; genus Streptomyces; species Streptomyces calvus. The sequence continues at coordinate 24,706 of NZ_VCNP01000059.1, read as the reverse complement.
GGCGCCCTGTTCGAGCGGGTGGCCGCAGACCGGGAGCGGATCCTCGGCCTCGACCACACCGACACTGTGGCGTCGGTGGAGGTGCTGCGTTCCAGGCCGAGCGCTCGTGCGAGGCGTGGGGTCGGCTCAACCGATGTGGGCCAGCTGGACGGGGGCAGCCGTGCGGCGGCCGTCATGGTCTGCTTGCTGCTTTGGCATGGGGGAGCCGGGACCGGTCTCGGTCTCGGCTCCCCCATGATCGGGCGGTTGCGCGGCGGTGTACTCGGCCGAGCGGTCAGGCGTCGACCTTCTCACTGACCTCGGCCCAACCGTCGAGGTCGGCGAGCCGGGCGGTGAAAGCCTCGCGCATGGCGCCGGCGCTCACGGTACCGAGCGCAGGCAGCGGGGCGGGTGGGCACAGGCAACGGCGGCGAACCCGGACCGGAGCAGGGTGATCGGGAAGAAATCGGGAAGAATAAGCGGAGCACCTCGCGGCGCACGGCCCCGGGTAAGCGGCAGCCGACGGACAGCGGCAAGGCGCTCGGGGGCGGGGCACCTCTGCGTGGGGCGGTCAGTCGATCGCGCGCAATACCAGCCGCACGACGCTCATGACTCCTCGCCCGACCCACCGGAGGAGTCCTGTCTCCACGGCCAGCTCGGCAGCGTCCGCGACCGCATCCCCCCGGTCCGACTGGGATGGGCACCGGGAACAGGAACGAGGCCAACGGCGCTTTTGCGCACCACACTTCCTACATATCGCCATGGCCTCATTCTCTCCTTGCCTCCGGACCGCCCGTACACGCCAGCCCTGCCCGACCGTCCATCGTCTGCGCTCAGGGTCAAGAAGGCGCGACCCGGGGTCCTTCCCGCCGGACGCGAGGTCATCGCTGAATCCTTACCGGAGCACCCGTCAGGCGGGCCCCCGGCCAGCCGAAACGGTAAGCCACCGACGTGGACACGGTCCGCCGCATGAACACCCAGTTGCTCCACAGAGACCCCTGTCCGCTGTACCGCCCCCCTCTCACGCTGCGCACGACCGTCGAAGTCCGCTCGAACACTGCGCACCCCGCGCACACCGGCACAGTGCCTCACCGCGAGGGCTGCGCCGGCGACATGGCCCACGCGCAGAGTGGGCGTACGCGATGCACGCCCGCTACAGCATCCGACCCCGACCGAGCGAATGCAGCGGGTGGCCGGGGAGCGGCACGCGGAGCGGGGACGGCCGCTCCCGCGGTGGGTGCGGGAGCCCGGTGGGTCACCAGCAGCGGGAGCTGACGTTGCCCACCTCGTTGCCCTTGAGCAGGCCGCCCCAGATGTAGTTGTCGTCCAAGAGGTACACCCACTTGTTGTGGGTGTAGCCGTTGGCGGAGACCGTGCCGCCCTCGAGCCAGCACACGGCGGTGAGGTTCTGGTTCGCCGCGACGGTGTAGGCGATGCGGTAGCCCGTCGACGGCCCGATCCGCACATTGCCCTGGACCCAGGTGGTGACCGTCTCGAACTGGGCGCTCACGTTCGTCCGGCCGGCCTGCGGGGCTTCCGCCGCGGAGGCCGGAGCCGCCATGCCGGCGGCGGCCATCACGCCCACCGCGGCCGTGGTCATGATTTTGGTCAGCGGGCGTGAACTCGTCCTGTGCATTGTCTGATTCCCCCTGATGGGTTCCGGGAGGCCCTTGGCCGGGCGGTGTCCCTCGTGCGGCCAGCGTCGGCCGCGGTGGGGCGGCGTGCAAGCTTTTCGGAATTCCTCGAAACGTCGCCGCGGCCGTCCGCCGCGGTGGCCGGAAACCCGACGTCCGGGGAACGGCATCCGGCCGGACGGTGTTGTGCTGGTCGGAGCACGAACGACGCTTTGCCTTCACGACGGGGGTTCTGTTGACCGGGAGTCGTCTCTTACTGGGTTCGCTGGACGAGGTGCACGTGGAGGTGGCCCGGACCCCCGGCGCCACCCTCTTCCCCGTGCTGCACGAGGTGCTGGGAGGTGCGCGGCACGGAGTGCCGGGGCGGTGGCGGAGCACCGTCGAATCCGCCCTTCCCGCGTCGGCCGACGTGATCCGCCCCCTGTTCGCGCCCGGACACGGCTGGCTGCCCGACGTACTGGCGCTGACCGGCGACGTGCGCGCCACCCGTATGGAGACCGTGCTGTCCCAGCTGCGGGAGGTCGGTCCGGACGACCTCGCGGCCGAGGTGACCGGGCAGTTCGGTGACGCGGTGCCCCGGAGCTGGCAGCGGGTGCTGGACGATCCCGCGCGCTTCCTCGCCGCGTACCACGAGGTGGCCGACGCCGCCTGGCGGCGCCTGGAGCCGCTGTGGGCGCGGGCGGACACCCTGCTGGGCAAGGAGACCGAGCGGGTGGGTTCCGCCGTGGTCAGCCGGAATCTCGGCGCGGTGCTGGCCGGTCTGAGCCCCCGGGTGCGTTACGTGGACGGGGCGCTCGAGCTGCCGCAGTGCGCGAGGGAGGTCTTCGAACTCGGGGGCCGCCGACTGGTGCTGGTACCCGTGGTCTCCGGTACCGCCGCCTCGATGCACAGTTTCGACCGCGACGACGTGGTCTGGTTCAGCTACCCGCTGCCCGGACTGAAGCGTCTTGGCCCACCGGAACGGCAGCCCGCCCGTGAGGACGGACTGGCTCAGCTGCTGGGACCGGTCAGGGCAGGCGTACTCCGCTCGCTGCAGCCCCCCGCGACGGTCAGTGAGCTGGCCCGCACGCTGAACACCGGGGTCAGCACGATCACCTACCACTGCGAGTACCTGAAGGCGGCCGGTCTGCTCCAGCGGGAGCGCTACGGCCGTGAGGTGCGCCAGCGGCTGACCGGCCGCGGGGCCGCGCTGGTGGAACTGCTCACCCGCCCGGCCGGGTAGCCCCGGCCACGGTCCGCTGGAGCAGACCCCAGGTGAACCCGCGACCACCTGACGCCGAGGAGGATGACGGCTGACAGCACCCTGCGGTCTCCGCAGATCCCTCGGGACACAACTGAAGACCGACCGGCCAGCCTCGGCCCCACGCCCGTGGGACATGCCCCGGTCCGAAGCGAAGGCTCTGTCCGGCGGCGGCACTGCTCGCGAGCCTGCGAAGTACACGTGACGTCAGGCGACTTTCGGGAGGGATGCGCAGGCCGGGGCGGACAACGGTGAGCGGCGCGCGTTCCCCGCTTGCCGTCCAGGAGGGACCCGGCGACGGCAGGCGACCTGGCCGAGCGGGACACGTCCCGCATCGTGTACCGCAACTCGGAGGACGCGAAAGGCCCGTTCCCGGCTCGTGGCGGCGAGCCGGTGGTACGTCACGACTCTTGGCCGACACCTTCATCTGCAGGGCGACGAAACCGGCCACCTCGTCCGGGAAAACCACCCGGCCCCGGTGGGAACCGGCCGTGCCTGGTGCAGGACTTCAGCAGCAGCGCGAAATCCAGATGCGGCCGGGCCCGCTTCCGGACCTGGCATCCGCCGTCGTGCGTCTACGCGCGAGGGCACCGTTCAGACCTGTTCGAAGTGGAACGCTTTGATGAAGCAGTCGCGAGGCTGGGCGACGGCGAAGAGGATGCACTCCACGAGCGAGTGCGCGGTGAGGGCGTCATCGGCCTCACGCGGGGTGGTCTCCCACTCCTCGGACAGGGGGTCGGCGTTGTCGAAGTCGGGCGGGTAGAGCGAAATCACCCGGACCCCTTGAGAGCGCAGGCGCTTGGAGAGGATCTCGGTGAACCCTGCCTGGGCGCTCTTGGCTGCGTAGAAGGCGTCGTGCGCGTCTGACCGGTGGTGGCCCGGTGTTGCGCATGCGGAGACCATCGTCACGACATCCGGTATCGCCGAGTTGAGCAGGAGGGGGAGGAAGCTCTTCGTCGTCAGGACCGTGCCGGTGGCGCCGGAGGCGATGGTGTCGACGACGTCGGCGTCGGATGCGGACAGCAGGTCCGGCCCCGCGAGGTAGCGAGAACCGTTGTTGATGAGTACGTCGACGCGGTCCGTGTGTTCCGCGACGCTGGAAGCGAAGTCGCGGATCGAAGCGGGGTCCGTCAGGTCGCAGGCGAAGGCGTGCACCCGCTGATGGCCGCGGTCGCGAATCTCGTCGCGGACTCGTTGAGCGGCGGTGAGTTCGCGTGCCGAGAGGAAGATCTCGGCACCGAGGTCCGCGAGGCGGATGGCCAGGGTTCGCCCGAAGTCGCGGCCGGCGGCCGTGATGACGACGCGGTGACTGTCCCATCTCATGGTGTCGCTCCTGGATCGTGGATCGGTTGGTGCGATGCATTGCGGCGGCTGACATATCTGGCGCACGTATGTCAGCCGTCACGGTGACCGCCGTACCTCGCGGTCACTCACAGGAGCCCTCTCTTTGCGCGCATGCGTTGCCGTTTCAGGAGTTGAAGGCCGGGGCGCGAGGGTTACGACGTGGCCATCGGGGCGGTGGTGTCGTGGGGCGTTCAGGTGCGCAGCAGGGACAGTTCCTTGTTCATCTCCGTGAGGAAGCGGGCGGCCACCTGCAGTTCATCCTGGGTGAAGCGGTCTCGGGCGGTCTGGGTGCTGTGGGCCAGGGGACGGAAGTACTCGCGGGCGAGGGCGCGGCCGGCTTCGGCGTAGTGGAGGTGGACGACACGGCGGTCGTCGTCGGCCCGGACGCGGCGGATGTGGCCAGCCTTCTCGAGGCGGTCGAGGCATGCGGTGACGGCGCCGGAGGTGAGGTTGAGCTGTTTGCGGAGCCGGCCGGGTGTCATGGGGCCGTCGGTGGTGTCGGCGTCGAGCAGGGCGATGAGGGCCAGCACGTCGGTGAGGTGGAGTTTGTGGGTGTGAGCGAACTCCTGGGCGATGCGGTTGAACTCGCCGTTCATCCGGCGCAGAAGGACAGCGAACTGCTGCAGACCTGTGAGGTCGTCGCCGGGGAGAGTGGGCGAGGTGTCGTGGGTACCGCTCATACCTCCAGTATATGATCACTCAATCATTGAGATAGTTGATGAGTGACATATATCGGCACCACCCGAGGAATCACGTGAAGAACAACCCGCGCACGGCCCGGTGGCTCGTCCCCGTCGTCCTGTTGCTGGTCTGGCTGGGCATCGGCGGCACGCTCGGCCCCTATGCGGGCAAGCTGGGCGAGGTCGCCACGAACGACCAGGCCGCCTTCCTGCCGCGCAGCGCCGAGTCCACCCGCGTACTCGAAGAGGGTGAGGACTTCGCCCGGTCGGACGCCGTACCCGCCATCGTCGTCTGGACCACCGACGGAGAACCCGTCACCGAGGCGCAACAGGCCGGTGCCAGCCGCGCGGTCGGTGCGCTCGCGGGGCAGCCGGGCGTCGTCGGCCGGCCGACGGCCGCGCTGGTCTCCGACGACCGGCAAGCTTTGCAGGCCGTCGTCCAGTTGGAGTCCGACCTCGGCGACGACCTGCCCGCGGTCCTGGACGAGGTGCGCCGGGCGGCCGGCGGCGTGCCGGACACGACCGCGCTGATCGCCGGCCCCGCGGCCGGCCAGGCCGATCTGTCCGAGGCGTTCGCCGGCATCGACGGGCTGCTCCTCGGCGTGGCACTGGCGGCCGTGCTGCTGATCCTGCTGCTCGTCTACCGCAGCGTGCTGCTGCCCTTCGTCATCATCCTCGGCTCGGTGTTCGCTCTGGGACTGGCCTGTGCCGTCGTCTACGCCCTGGCCGACCGGGACGTGGTCCGCGTCGACGGGCAGGTGCAGGGCATCCTGTCGATCCTCGTCATCGGTGCCGCCACCGACTACGCGCTGCTGCTGGCGGCGCGCTTCCGTGAGGAACTCGCCGTGCGCGACGACCGTGCCGCGGCCGCGCTCGCCGCGGTGCGCAGCTCGTTCGGCGCGATCACCGCGAGCGCGGCCACCGTGGCGCTGGGGCTGCTGGTCCTGCTCGCCGGCGATCTCATGAACAACCGCGCCCTGGGGCCGGTCGGCGCGATCGGCATCGTGTGCGCCGTGCTGTCCACGCTCACGTTCCTGCCGGCCGTGCTGGCCCTGCTCGGCCGTGCCGCGTACTGGCCCTCCCGGCCGAAGGCGGCCGACGCCTCCGCGGAAGGACACGGGGTATGGCGTCGGGTCGCCGCCGCCGTGGACCGCCGCCCGCGCAGGACGTGGGTGGTGACCGCGCTCGCACTGGCCGCCTTCGCGGCGTTTTCCCCCTCGCTCTCCGCCAAGGGCGTACCGCTCGACGAGATCTTCGTGTCGGACGCGCCCTCGGTGACGGCGCAGCAGACCCTCGGCCGGCACTTCCCCGGCGGATCCGGCAACCCGGCCGTGATCATCGCCGACGCCGACCGCGCGACCGAGGTGACGGCAGCCGCGCGGCGGACCGAGGGCGTGGCGTCGGCCACCGTCGTCTCCGCCCGGGGAGGGCCGGGAGACGGGGAACCGCTGGTCGTCGACGGCCGGGTCCGTATCGACGCGACCCTGCAGGCCGCCGCCGACAGCGACGCCGCCAAGGAGACCGTCGAGCGGCTGCGGGAGAACGTCCACGCCGTGTCCGGCGCCGACGCCCTGGTCGGCGGCTACACCGCACAGCAGTACGACACCCAGCGGACCGCCGCCGACGACCGCGCCCTCATCGTGCCGCTCGTCCTTGTCATCATCCTGCTCATCCTGGTGCTGCTGCTGCGCTCCGTGCTGGTGCCGGTTCTGCTGGTGGCGACCGTCGCGCTCAACTTCCTTGCCACACTCGGAATTTCGGCGCTCGTCTTCGAGCACCTGCTCGGGTTCAGCGGGACGGATGCGTCCGTCCCGCTGTACGGCTTCGTGTTCCTCGTCGCGCTCGGTGTCGACTACAACATCTTCCTCATGTCCCGGGTCCGGGAGGAGGCACTCGCCCACGGCAGCCGTCAGGGCGTCCTGCGCGGACTGACCACCACCGGAGGAGTGATCACCTCGGCCGGTGTGGTCCTCGCCGCGACCTTCGCCGCCCTGACGGTCATTCCTCTCGCGTTCCTCGTGCAGATCGCGTTCATCGTCGCGTTCGGTGTGCTGCTCGACACCCTCGTGGTCCGTTCGCTGCTGGTACCCGCGCTCGTGATCGACATCGGTCCGCGTGCCTGGTGGCCCAGCACCCTGAACGGCAAGCATGGCAAGCACGGCGAGAACGGCAAGTACGGCGGGGGCAGTGGCGGCCGGGCGGAGGTCCCGCCGTCCGCGACGCCGTGACGGGCGCGGACGCACGGGCGCGGGCTCCGGCACGGGGACACTGGCGTGGGGTCCGGCACGGACGCACAGGCGCGGGCTCCGGCGCGGACGCACGGGCGTGGGGTCCGGCGCGGACGCACGGGCGTGGGGTCCAGCGCGGAGGCACGGCGTGGGGACCGGCGCGGGGACACTGGCGCGGGGCCGCGGCAGCCGCCGGGGGGTCGGCCTACCGCGCCGTCGTCCACACCGTGGCGCCGAAGCCCGCGGCGCAGGCCAGGAGGCATGACGCCCACGCGGCGTGGCGTCTGAGGAGGGCTCCTCGCAGCTCGAGGTAGCGGGCCTCGTACTCCCGGCGGAGTTCGCCGGCGCGGCGGACCGTCGCCTCGAGCATCTGGCGGGTGAGGTCGATGCGTTGGCTGACGTAGTGCCGGGTCAGGTCCTCGGCCTGGGCGGTGGTCAGCCACGGAAGGGCGGCGCACAGGGCCTCCGCCTCACGGTGGGCCTGGGCGATGTGGGCCTGGGCCATGAGGAAGCCCTCCGCCTCGGCCGGGAGGGCGGCGGCGTCGCCGGTGGCAGGAGGCCGGAACCGACTCCGCGTCACGGCCTGCCGCCCTGGTGGCCCTCGGGGTCGACGACGTCGCGTTGCCCGGCGTTCTCCGCCTGGTCGACCTCGGCCAGGGCCGGGCGGTGGAGGTCGAACGTCGGCGACTCCGAGCGAATGCGCGGCAGGGTGACGAAGTTGTGGCGGGGCGGCGGGCACGAGGTGGCCCACTCCAGGGAACGCCCGTAGCCCCACGGGTCGTCGACCTCGATCCGCTCCCCCTTCTGGGCGGTCTTCCACACGTTGTACAGGAAGGGCAGGGTGGACAGGCCGAGGAGGAAGGCTCCGATGGAGGAAGCGGTGTTGAGGGCGGTGAAGCCGTCGGCGGCCAGGTAGTCGGCGTAGCGGCGGGGCATTCCCTCGGCACCGAGCCAGTGCTGGATCAGGAAGGTGGTGTGGAAGCCGATGAACAGGCTCCAGAAGTGGATCTTCTCCAGCCGGTGGTCGAGCATCGTGCCGGTCATCTTCGGCCACCAGAAGCTGAATCCGCCGAACATCGCGAACACGATCGTGCCGAAGAGCACGTAGTGGAAGTGCGCCACGACGAAGTAGCTGTCGTGGACGTGGAAGTCCAGGGGCGGTGAGGCGAGCAGGACGCCGGTCAGGCCGCCGAAGAGGAAGGTGACGAGGAATCCGACCGCCCACAGCATGGGCGGTTCGAACGACAGCGATCCCCGCCACATGGTGCCGATCCAGTTGAAGAACTTCACACCCGTGGGCACGGCGATCAGGAAGCTCATGAAGGAGAAGAACGGCAGGAGCACCGCACCGGTGGCGAACATGTGGTGTGCCCACACGGTGGCGGACAGCCCGGTGATCGCGATGGTGGCCCCGACGAGGCCCATGTAGCCGAAGATCGGTTTGCGGGAGAAGACCGGGATGATTTCGCTGACCACGCCGAAGAACGGCAGGGCGAGGATGTAGACCTCGGGGTGGCCGAAGAACCAGAACAGGTGCTGCCAGAGGATCGGTCCGCCGTTGGCCGGGTCGAAGACGTGCGCGCCGAACTTGCGGTCCGCCTCCAGCGCGAACAGCGCGGCGGCCAGGACCGGGAAGGCGAGCAGCACGAGCAGCGAGGTGAGCAGCACGTTCCAGGTGAAGATCGGCATCCGGAACATGGTCATGCCGGGGGCGCGCATGCAGATGATGGTGGTGATGAAGTTGACCGCCCCGAGGATCGTGCCGAACCCGGACAGCGCCAGCCCCATCACCCACAGGTCGCCGCCCACGAAGGGCGTGCGCTCGCCTCCGCTGAGCGGCGGATAGGCGGTCCAGCCGTAGTCGGCGGCGCCCTGCGGGGTGAGGAAGCCGACCATCACGATGAGGCCGCCGAGGGCGAACAGCCAGTACGAGAGCATGTTCAGCCGGGGGAAGGCCACATCGGGCGAGCCGATCTGCAGGGGCATGATGGCGTTGGCGAAGCCCGCGAAGGTCGGCGTCGCGAACAGCAGCAGCATGATCGTGCCGTGCATGGTGAACGCCTGGTTGTACTGCTCCGTGGACACGATCTGCAGACCCGGCCGGGCCAGCTCCGCCCTGATCACCATCGCCAGGAGCCCGGCGATCAGGAAGAACACGAACGACGTGATGAGGTAGAGGTGGCCGATCTTCTTGTGATCGGTCGTGGTCAGCCACGAGATGACCACGCGTCCCTTGCCGCGTCGTCCTTCCGCCGCCGGGACCGGAGAAATCGGTTCGGTCGTGTGTGTCGCCATCGGAGTCCCTTGAACGCAGCACGCTGATGAGGCCGGAACGCAGCGCGGACCCGGCGGGGTTGCCGGGCAGCACAGGGGTCTGTTCCGCGGGAAAGGTAGTCCGGTCGTGTCGCCCGGGCTTCGGGCACCGGCCGGGGCCGGGACCGAACGGCTGGCTTTTCCACCCTTCCGGGTGTCTTCCGGGCGTCGCACCGGGCAGGGCCGGGCCGCCGTGCCCGGCCGGGGGCAGCGGCCGGGAGGACCCCATGCCGCGATGAGTTCCGGCCGCGCCGCCGGTCTTCTGTGATGAGCGTCGTAGGACGTCGCGGTGCGCCGCACCGGATCGGCGTCGTGGGGCGTCACAGAGGACCGCACGGGACCGGCGCCGCTAGGCGTCGTGGAGCACCGCGCGGCACGAGACACCGTGGAGACCACCATGACCACCGCACCCGAGGACCCGGCCACCGCGCTGCCCGGCCGTCCGCCCGTCGTGGACCCGGCCGCCTGGCGGACCGCGCGTGACGAGCTGCTCGCCCGCGAGAAGGCCCACACCCGTGAGGGCGACGCCATCGCCGCGGCACGCCGCCGGCTGCCGATGGTGGAGTTCGACGGGACGGTCGAGGTCACCGGAGCCGACGGCCCGGTGCCGTTCCTGGCCCTGTTCCAGGGGCGCGACGAGCTCGTCGTCTACAAGCACATGTGGTACGACGGCGCACCGCACCAGGGCCAGTGCGAGGGCTGCACCACCACGGCCTGGCATGTGAAGGACGCCGTCTACCTCAACGCCCGCGGCGTCTCCTTCGCCGTCCTCACCACCGGGCGCTGGGACGAAGTGGCCGCCTACACCGACTTCATGGGCTACACCCAGCCCTGGTACTCCGTGCGGGGCGTGGACGAACCGGTCGGCGGGGAGATGGGGTACCTCACCTGCTTCCTGCGCGACGGTGACCGTACGTTCCTCACCTACGCGACGACGGGCCGCGGCAACGAACGGGTCAACGCCTCCCTCGGCCTGCTGGACATGACGCCCTACGGCCGCGGGGAGGCCTGGGAGGACGCTCCCGCAGGATGGCCGGAAGGCAATGCCCCGTGCTGGTCCTGGCGCACGGACGCGGACGGCAACGCCACCTGGGGGCCGACCAGCCGCCCCGTACCGCAGTGGACCCGCCCAGGCGCCACCCCCGTGGAGACCCTCGGCCGGCACGGCCCCCACCACTGACACGGTCACGCGCGGTGCGGTCCGAGGCGGGCCGGGTATGGGTGCTCCCACCATGAGAAGCGCGTATTGTCCCGGTATGGAGTTGTTCGGTGAGGCTGGTGAGGTACAGCCGCGCTGGAACCGGCGGAAGGCGGCGACCGATCCCGCCGGTCGGCACACCCCGGCGTCCGGAAGGGTGGCCGTCGTGCCCGGGGCAGGCGGCGGACCGCACAGGGCAGGCGACAGCCGTGGCAGCCGCTGATCTCCTTTCCTCCGGCACACGCCGTGGTCGCACGGCCCGGCGGGGTTCCCTCCGCGGTGTCGACCGACGGAAGCCGTCGTCGTGGACCGGCGCGCGCCGGTCCCGGCGTCGCGTGGGCGGGCGGGCCGGCTGATGGACCGCGCGATCGCCGACGTGGTGCGGCAGAGCAACGCCTCCGGAGCCCTGCTGTACGTCCTGCCACCCGACGGGAACGCGCTGTGGCTGACCATGCTCACCGGCACCCCGCGCGCCATCGCCGCCCCCTGGACGCGTGTGTCGCTCGACGACCCGATGCCGGTCGCGGACGCCGTGCGGGAGCGGCGCATGGTCTGGGTCGGCGGACGGGAGGAGATGGCGCGCCGCTACCCGAGGCCCGCGCTGGTCCTCCCGTACGACTTCGCGCTGGCGGCCGTTCCCCTCGCCACCGACTCCGCCGTCTGGGGCGGGCTGGTCCTCCTGTGGCCCGGCGACCACCCGCCGCACCTGACTGCCGACGAGCGGGAGGCGGTCGAGGCGGGCCGACGACGTCTGAGCGGGCTGCTCCAGGAAGCGGCGGACCGCGGCGAACCGCCACGGCCCACGCAGCGGCCGCGCCTCGTGACGACCCCACCGGAGCGTGTGCCCTCCCCCGCCGAGGCGTCGGCCGTCGCCGCGTACCTGGACCGTCTGCCGGGAGGGTCCTGCACGCTCGACCTCAACGGCCGCATCACCTTCATCACCCCGGCCGCCGCCGACCTCGTCGGCGCGGCCCCCGACGACCTGCTCGGCTCCCTGCCCTGGGAGATCCTTCCGTGGATGGACGTCCCCCAGGTCGAGGACCGCTACCGGGCGGCCCTCGTCAGCCGCCGGCCGCAGGCCTTCACCGTCCTGCGTCCGCCGGACACCTGGCTGTCGTTCGAGCTGTACCCGGACTCCTCCGGCATCAGCGTCCGGATCACTCCCGCCGGGAGCGACGGAGGCACGCCCGCGCCGCAGCCGCCGCCGACCCGGGGCCCCGGCCGTGCCACCGTCCTGTACCACCTCATGCATCTGGCGACCAGCCTGACCGAGGCCGTCGGTGTGCAGGACGTCGTCAACCAGACCGCCGACCAGCTGCTGCCCGCGCTCGGCGCCCAGGGCATGGTCCTGATGACGGCGGAGGACGGGCGGCTCAAGCTGCTCGGCTCCCGCGGATACAGCGACGAGCTGATGGAGCGCTTCGACAACCTGCCCCTCAGCCAGGACATCCCCGGGGCCCACGTGCTCGCCACCGGCGAGCCCGGCTTCTACGCGAACTTCGGCGATCTGAAACGGACCTATCCGACCGTCGTCCACGAGGACCGGATGGCCGCGTGGGCCTTCCTGCCGCTCATCGCCTCCGGCCACCCCATCGGATCGCTCCTCGTCGCCTACGACCGGCCCCACACGTTCCCGCCCAGTGAACGCGCCGTCCTCACCTCACTGGCCGGCCTCGTCGGCCAGGCCCTCGACCGCGCCCGCCTCTACGACACCAAACACAACCTCGCCCACCGCCTCCAGTCCGCGCTGCTCCCCCACAGCCTCCCGGACATCCCCGGGCTGCGGGTCTCCGCCCGCTACCACCCCGCCGCCCGCGGCCTCGGCGTCGGCGGCGACTTCTACGACCTCATCCACCTCGACCGGCACACGGCGGGCGCCGCCATCGGCGACGTCCAGGGCCACAACATCGACGCGGCGGCCCTCATGGGTCAGGTGCGTACCGCCGTCCACGCCCACGCCACCGTCGGCGCGTCCCCGGACCATGTCCTCAACGGCACCAACCGGCTCCTCACCGACCTCGACCCCGGCCTGTTCAGCAGCTGTCTCTACACGCATCTCGACCTGGGCCGGCGGCGTGCCTGCCTGGCCAGCGCGGGGCATCCGCCACCGCTGCTGCGCCACCCGGACGGTCGCACCGAACTGCTCCGCGTCCCGCCGGGGCTCCTCCTCGGCATCACTCCGGACGCCCGGTACCCGGCCCTCGAATGCGACCTGCCGCCCGGCTGCGTCCTCGTCCTCTACACCGACGGGCTCATCGAGGCGCCGGGAGTCGACCTCGACGACGCGATCGCCGCCCTGGCCGGGCTCGTGGAACCGGCCGATGCCGGCGACCTGGACGCCATGGCCGACACCCTCGTCCGGCACGCCCCTACTCCGGGCGACGACATCGCGCTGCTCCTCATCAGCCCGCAGTAGGCGGCCGGACAGCCACCGCCGGCGGCTTTCCGCCCGCCCGGCCGTCCGTCCGCCCCTGCCGCGTGCCTCCGGGCCGAACCCGCAAGGACATCGTGCCGCCCGGTCAGGCGGAGAGGAGTTCCAGTGTGTCGATCACACGGTTGGAGAAGCCCCACTCGTTGTCGTACCAGGCGACCACCTTGACGTGGCGGCCCTCGACGCGGGTCAGGGCCGAGTCGAAGATCGACGACGCCGGGTTGCCGGTGATGTCGGACGACACCAGCGGGTCCTCCGAGTACTCGAGGATCCCGGCGAGCGGGCCCTCGGCCGCCGCGCGGTACGCCTCCAGTACGTCCTCGCGCGTCACGTCCCGGGACACGGTCGTGTTGAGCTCGACGATCGAGCCGACGGGAACGGGGACGCGGATCGAGTCGCCGGACAGCTTGCCGTCGAGGTTGGGCAGCACCAGTCCGATCGCCTTGGCGGCGCCCGTCGTCGTGGGCACGATGTTGACGGCCGCGGCACGGGCGCGGCGGGCGTCGCGGTGCGGGCCGTCCTGGAGGTTCTGCTCCTGGGTGTAGGCGTGCACCGTCGTCATGAAGCCGTGCTCGATACCGGCGACCTCGTCGAGGACCGCGGCCAGCGGCGCGAGCGCGTTGGTGGTGCACGAGGCGTTGGAGACGACGGTGTGCAGCGCCGGGTCGTAGGCGTCGGTGTTCACGCCGAAGGCGAGGATGACATCGGCACCGTCGGACGGCGCGCCGACCAGGACCTTCTTCGCGCCCGCGTCCAGGTGGGCCCGGGCGGCCTTGGCGGAGGTGAAGCGGCCGGTCGCCTCCAGCACGATGTCCACCCGCAGTTCGGCCCACGGCAGCTGCGCCGGCTCGCGCTCGGCCAGCACCTTGATGCGGCGGCCGTCGACGACCAGGGTGTCCCCGTCGACGGTGACCGGCCGGCCGAGCCGCCCCGCGGTCGTGTCGTAGGCGAGCAGGCGCGCCAGGGTCGCGGGGTCGGCGAGGTCGTTGATCGCCACGACCTCCAGCGTGCTGTCGCGTTCGAGCAGCGCGCGCAGCACGTTGCGTCCGATGCGGCCGAATCCGTTGATCGCGATACGAGTCATGTGTGGTGTCCCTTCTTCCACGACGAGGATCGCGTTCCCTGCGGGTCGGCGGCAGTGGCGTGATCGCCATGGTTCGCAAGGATCGCGCCAACCGCCCCGTGGTGGCGTGCGCCGCTACTGGTCGGCCTCGGCGAAGGTGCGCCGGTACTCGCTCGGCGTGGTGCCCAGGATGCGCTGGAAGTGCAGGCGCAGATTGGCGCCCGTGCCGAGGCCGACGTCGGCGGCGATCTGCTCGACGCTGCGCTGCGAGCGCTCCAGCAGTTCGCGGGCGGCGTCGATGCGGGCGCGCATGACCCACTGCATCGGCGTGTAGCCGGTGTCCTCGACGAACCGCCGGGAGAACGTGCGCGGTGAGACGGCCGCGTGTCGGGCGAGTTCGGCGAGGGTGAGGGGTTCGCCGAGCCGGCGCAGGGCCCATTCGCGGGTGGCGGCGAACCGCTCACCGAGGTGTTCCGGCACGCTGCGCGGCACGTACTGCGCCTGGCCTCCGCTGCGGTAGGGGGCCGCGACCAGCCGCCGGGCGGCGTGGTTCGAGGCGGCCACCCCGAGGTCGCCGCGCAGGATGTGCAGGCACAGGTCGATGCCCGAGGCGGCGCCGGCCGAGGTCAGTACGCTGCCCTCGTCGACGAACAGCACGTTCTCGTCGACCCGGACCGCGGGATGTCTGGCCGCGAGGGCCTTGGTGTAGTGCCAGTGGGTGGTGGCGCGCCGGCCGTCGAGCAGGCCCGTGGCGGCCAGGGCGAAGGCGCCGGTGGAGATGGCCGCCAGCCGCGCGCCCCGGTCGTGCGCCGCGGCCAGCGCGTCGACGACGGCGGCGGGCGGGTCCTCGCGGTCGGGGAAGCGGTAGCCGGGGACGAAGACGATGTCGGCCCATCGCAGGGCGTCGAGTCCCTGGGCGACGTGGTACGACAGTCCGTCGCCGCCGGTGACCAGTCCCGGGGCGGGGCCGCACACCCGCACCTCGTACGGCATGCTCGCCCGGGTCGTGAACACCTGGGCGGGGATGCCGACGTCGAGCGGCTTGGCGCCTTCGAGGACGAGGACGGCGACACGGCGCAGGGGTGGGGCTGGCACGGGCGACAGCCTAGGCGAACGGCGGCGCCGGCTGTTTCTCGCACGCGGACGCGGCGCCGGTGCGCGGGGCATCATCGTAGGGCCGGCCGGGCGGTTCGGCCGGAGTCCGCCGAGGGGCCGGGCGCCCGCGGGATCCTCGGGCGGGGCGGGTCCTCCTGGGCGGTCGGCAGCCGGGAGGAGGCACAGCCGTTGACGCGGATCCATGTGACGAGGTGGGACGGGACGAACGGGCAGGGGCCGCACGCGGTCTTCGTGCACAACATCTTCACCTGGGGCAGTGACGACCTGTACGGCTTCGCGGCGCAGCGTCCGCTGGCCGACGGCTTCCGCCTGCACCTGGTGGACCGGCGCGGGTACGGACGCAGTGCGGGGGCCGGGCGCAGCGACTTCGAGACCGACGCCGAGGACGTCGTCCGCCTGCTCGAGGGTCTGGATGCCGTGCCGGGCGGCGGTGGGTCCGGGGCGCATCTGGTCGGTCACGGCAACGGCGGGGTGATCGCCATGCTGGCCGCCGGACGCCGCCCGGATCTGGTCCGGTCGTTGGCGCTCATCCAGCCCTCCGCCTTCACGGCCGCCGCGGAGCACCCCGTCGTCGCGGCGATGCTGGACCGGGTGGCGGCGTCGGCGCCGGGCGACCTGCCGGAGTCCGTGACCCCACTCGATTTCCTGCGCGCGTCCACGGAGGGCATCGGGCTGCCCATGCCGGAGCCGACCCCCGGGCGGCTGCGCGCGGTCGCCACGTCGATGCGGGAGCGGCCCGTCTGGGAGGCCCGCATCCCGCTCGACCCGCTGCGGTCCGCTCCGTGGCCGACCCTGGTGGTCTGCGGCACCTGGGAGGAGGCGCCGGAGCCGTATCGCGCCTACGTCGGTGAACCGCTGATGGCCTGTGCCGAGTTCCTCGGTGACGCGCTCGACGCGCGGGTGCTGCGCGTTCCGGGGTACTACCCGCACACCCAGCAACCGGACGCCGTCAACCGGGCGCTGAGGCAGTTCTGGAACTCCTAGGCCGCCTGCGGCGGTTGCCGGGCGTGCGACGTGGCGGCCGGGAGCGTGCGGGCCTGCCGTCCGGATGCCCCGAAAGTGCGGGGAGACTGTGAACGTTGCGTCAGGTCTTCGGGGCTTTGCCGGTGCAGTGACGCAAAGGAGGGCGGCGGGCGTCCGGTTCGCGTGGCGTCAGTTGGGGACACATGGAGGCGTTATCGCTCAATCCGGGCCTTTCTCGGCGGGGCCCCGGGCCGGACCGCGCCCGGGCGGCGGCTTTATGATCTTGCCTGAGGCACCCCTCGGACGCGTTCCGCCAGACGGCCGAGGGGTGCTTGGCAACCGCGAACGCGTTCATCGTGCGGGTGACGCACCAGCGACCCGTACCAGAAAGGTGACGAATCATGGTCCTCGGACTGCTGCGACGCCGGCGCTCTTCCGGCGGCGCGCATGAACTGTCGGCCCTCCTGCCGCCCGGCGCTGGCGGGTTCGGGTGCGAGGTCGTCGACAGCATGGAGCAGCCGATCGGTGGCGCCGAGGTCACGGTGACCGAACGGGACAGTCACCGCGTCACGGTGCGGGGAACCACGGACCCGTACGGACTGTTCATGGCGGCGCTGCCGCCGGGCTCGTACAGCGTGATGGCCTCGGCCGAAGGGCTGAACCCCGCCCGCGAGACCGTCGACATCGCCCCGGGGGTGGCGCGTCCCCGGGCGCGCATGATGCTGGTGCCCGCACGTCAGCTGGAACTGCCGCCCGCCGGTACCTGGTTGTTCGATCCGCCGCACACCGCGATCCGTTTCATCGCCAAGCACGTCGGCATGGCGCACGTCCACGGCCGTTTCACGCGCTTCCAGGGCGCGATACGCGTGGCGCCGGACATGACCGAGTCGCAGGTGAGCGTGCGCATCGACGCGTCCAGCATCACCACGGGCAACAAGACCCGTGACAACCATCTGCGGTCCGCGGACTTCCTCGACGTCGAGCGCTACCCGCACATCGACTTCACCAGCACCCGTTTCGCCTACCACGGCGGTGCCAAGTGGACGCTGCACGGCACCCTCACCATGCACGGCACCAGCCGTTCGGTGGGCCTCGACACCACCTACCTCGGTACCGTGAACGGCGGCTACGACCAGGAGCTGCGCTGCGCGGCGCTGGCGAAGACGGAGCTGCACCGCGAGGACTTCACCCTCAACTGGCGTTCCATGCTGGCCCGCGGCATCGCGGTGGTCGGCCCCACCGTCCAGTTGGAGCTGGACATCCAGGCGATGTACCACACGCACGACACTCCTACGCCGCCGGAGTAGACGCGGCCTCAGTGGAGCGTCCGGCGGTGCAGGGCGTCCGGGTGCGTGACGCGCCGGTGCGGGCGGTGCGGGCGGGGAGCGACGAAGGCCCGTCGGCCGTCGGTGCATCGGCGTCACCGACGGCCGGCGGGCCGGTCTCAGTTCATGTACACCTCGGCGCGGTCCACGCTCACGAAGGACGCCCGGGACTGCGAGTTGTGCTCACCCGTGACCCGGACGCGGAGGGTGTGCCGGCCGTACGGGAGGCGTGGGCTGACGTACTGCACCGCCTCGCCGACGCGGATCGGCCCGTGGAAGTCCACCCGCTGTTCGGGCCCGCCGTCGACGCTGACGGCCGCGTAGCCGTTGCCGGTGTCCTTCACGGAGAGCAGGACGATGCGGGTGCCGGTGAAGGAGAAGGTGGCGGTGGCCCCGGCGCGGTCGCTCCAGTGGTCGTCGCTCCAGAAGCACTGGGTGGCGCAGCCGGTGCCCGAGTTCCAGGAGCCGGTGTAGGTGACACCGCCGGGGCCGCTGGAGCGGCCGTCGTCGTTGATCCAGTAGTTGCCCGAGCCGGGATCGCCCGAGGGGAGGTCCTGGGTGGCTCCCATCGCGAGCGGACGGCCGAAGTCGGGGCTGCCGTCGGCCCGCCAGGTGAACTTCTGCGCCCGCGTCGTGCGGTCGGAGTACGTGTACTGGGACGTCGTCTTGGCGTGGTGGACGATCCAGTCCTCGGTGCCGTCGGGAGAGCGGAAGAAGGCGTGGTGGCCCGGCCCGAACACGCCCCGGTCGTCGGCCCGGGAGAACACCGCGCCCTGGTGCTGCTGCCAGTTGCCCGGCACGAGCGGGTCGGCGGTCAGCGGCATCGACATCATCCACACCTGGTAGTCCGGCTTGCCGGTGTCGCAGGCCGAATACGTCATCCACACCCGCCCGTTGCGGTACAGGAACTCCGGTCCTTCCCGCACCTCGGGGCAGCCGCCGGCCGCGTCGAGCGCGACGGCGTTGCCCGAAACGGTGTACGGATTGGACATCGGGGCGATGTTGAGCCCGTTGTGCTGGTACTGGTTGATGCCGCTGTAGGCGAGGTAGAGACGCCCGCCGAGCTGGAGGACGCCCGCGTCGATGGCGAAGTCGTCGGCGTGGTTGGGCGGGGTGAGCTTCGCCTTGAAGTGGTAGGGGCCGGCCGGGTCGTCGCGCTCCGACTCCAGGACGTACAGGCGGTGGTGCTCGTCGATGCCGTCGTCGGCCGTGTAGTACAGGTACCAGCGGTCACCGAAGCGGTAGAACTCCGGGGCCCACATGTTGCGGTTGCGGGACGGGTCGGTGTCCGTCCAGACGGTGACGGGATCGGCCGTCAGCAGAGTGCCCAGGGACGGAGAGCGCCACATCTTGATGCTGTCGCCCTGGGTGGTGGTGAGGTAGTAGGCGCCGTTCCAGTGCGTCATGAACGGGTCGGGGCCGGTGTTGAGCGGGTTGCGGAACGTGCCGGCCGCAGCGGCGGCGGCCCGTGGCTGCGCGGCCGCGGGCGAAGCGGCGGCGGCCGGGACGGTGGCCGTCGGCAGCAGGCCCAGGACCAGGCCGAGCAGGGCGGCGGCGAGCAGGAGGAGGCGCGGGCGGGGTCTCGGAGACACAGGAGGGGGTCCTTTCCGGGAGTGGATCTCGGCCGGAAGGCCACGTTCGGGGCGGGGACCGTGCAGCGTTTACATCGATGTAACGATGCGGCGTCACAGTAGACACCCCGCATTCCGACGTCAATACGCGGGACCGCGCGAAGAGTTGGGGCGCACGTGTCGGCTGTCACCGTTCCGCTCGCCGGAGGCGGACTCCTCCGGGACCGCCACGGAGGGTGGGGCGGACGGGACGCAGGGCACCGGCGGGCGGGACGACGAGGCACCGCGGGAATCCCGGACAATTCGCGGCCGAGGGCCCGCGACGGCGCACCTTTTACCGTGCGGCAGGGGTTCACGCAGGACAAATACGTGCGATTTGGAAGGGCCCCGGGCCGTACCCGACCATGGGCGCCGTCCCGGCGATCCCGGGCAGCAGTTCGAAGAGAGGCGCACCACCCCATGCACGACACCGGAACCGTCCCTCCGTCGGCTCCGGCCCCGCAGGAGACCCCCGCGGCCCCCGACCGCCCCGCCGGCGGCACTTCGGGCCGGCACGCCCGCCGTTTCGGGCTGCCCGTCGCCACCGCCCTGGTCATGGGCAACATCATCGGCGGCGGCATCTTCCTGCTTCCGGCCTCCGTCGCCCCGTACGGCACGGTCAGTCTGCTCGCCTTCGGCGTCCTGACCGTCGGCGCCGTCGCCCTCGCGCTGGTCTTCGGCCGGCTCGCCGAGCGGGACCCGCGCACCGGCGGACCGTACGTCTACGCCCGCGAGGCGTTCGGCGACTTCGCGGGCTTCCTCGCCGCCTGGGCGTACTGGATCACCACCTGGGTGTCCAACGCGGCGCTCGCCGTCGCCGCCGTCGGCTACCTCGACGTGCTGATCCCGGTGAACGACCACCGCTGGACCGCCTGCCTGGCCGCCCTCGTCCTGCAGTGGCTGCCCGCGCTCGCCAACTTCGCCGGCAGCCGCTACGTGGGAGCCGTGCAGCTGGTGTCCACCGTGCTGAAGTTCGCACCGCTGCTGCTCGTCGCGGTCGGCGGGCTGTTCTTCTTCGACCCGGACAACCTCGGCCCCTTCAACGCCGGCGGCGGCAGTGCCATCGGCGCGGTCTCCGCCTCGGCCGCGATCCTGCTCTTCTCCTACCTCGGTGTGGAGTCCGCCGCCGTCAGCGCCGGCGAGGTCAAGGACCCCCGGCGCACGGTGGGACGCGCCACCGTCATCGGCACCGCAGGTGCGGCGCTGGTCTACCTGCTGGGCACGCTGTCCGTCTTCGGAACGGTCGCCCACGACCGCCTGGTCGACTCCACCGCGCCGTTCTCGGACGCCGTCGACGCCATGTTCGGCGGGTCCTGGGGCGGCTGGGCCGTGGCGCTCGCCGCGCTCGTGTCGATGACCGGCTGCCTCAACGGCTGGACGCTGCTCAGCGCCCAGACCCCGTACGCGGCGGCGAAGGACGGACTGTTCCCGGCCGCGTTCACGCGCAGGCGGCGCGGAGTGCCGACGTTCGGCGTCGGTGTCACCGTCGTCCTCGCCTCGCTGCTCACCGTGTACAACTACGCCTCGGGCTCGGCGAAGGTGTTCGAGGTGCTGGTGCTCGTCACCACGTTCACCGCGACCGTGCCGTATCTGCTGGCCACCGCCGCGCAGTTGTTCGACCTGGTCTCCGGGCGCCGCGACCGGGTCGACCGGGTGCGGCTGGTGCGCGACACCGTGGTCGCGTCGGTCGCGGGCGGGTTCTCGCTGTGGCTGGTCGCGGGCGCCGGATACGCGGCCGTCTACCAGGGTGTGCTGTTCCTGTTCGCCGGTGTGCTGGTGTACGCGGTGATGGCCGGCCGCGGGCGGCGGGCGCAGCTCCCGGCGGACGGACGCCGGTAGGGTCCCGGCGCGGCTCCTTAGGGAGCGGCGCCGTCAGCCCTTCCGCCGAGTGGCGTCGGGCCGGTGGTCGGACGTACGCAGCTCCCGGGCAGCAGACCGGTGACGGGCACCGACGCGTAACCGGTCGACGGGACGGGGCCCGCCTCATCCGTGTCAGCTGCTCCGGCTCCGGTCGCACTGCAGGGCGAACAGGACGGCGGCCGCCTCCGTCGGCCTGGTGGGATGCAGGCCGGTCAGCTCGGTGAACCGGCTCAGGCGGTTGAGCACCGTGTTGCGGTGGCAGTACAGCTCGCGGGTCACCGCGGCGACCGAGCCGGAAGCGCAGTACGCCACCACGGTGTCCACCAGGCGTTGCCGCTCGTGCGGGGGCAGCCGGTCCAGGCCGGTCAGCACCGCGTCGGCCAGCATCCCGGCGATCGGTCCCAGCCGTGCCGCCGCCACCGGCATCCACGCCTCGACCAGGGTCACCGGGCCGGGTGCCGTCGCACCGTCCATGGTCACGGCGATCGCCTCGGTCACGCGGGCCGTGTCGGGGACGCGGGCCAGTCCGTGGGCGACCGGGCCCAGCGCGCACGCCACGCCGTCCAGCCAGCCGGGCGGCGGAGCGTCCGCCCCCTGCGGCAGCCTGGCCACGAGGACCAGCATGCCGTTGTGCTGCTGGAGGTGCCAGGACTGGCCGGTCAGCCGTGCCGCGACGGCCCGGCGCAGTTCCTGCTGCGACTCCGGCGGCGCCACCGCCACCACGAAGTCCGACTGGGCGTTGACCTGGAGCAGGGTGGCCGCCTGGGCGAGGAGCTGCTGGTCGCGGCCGTCGGAGGACAGCAGCCTGCCCATGATCGCGGTCCGCTCGCGTTCCCGTTCCCGGGCCAGCACGGCGACCTCGTCCAGGTAGGCGGCGTGCACGTGGACGGTGTGGAACTCCACGGCCTCCCACACCCGCACCGCGCCGCGCGTCAGCTGCGGCAGGTCCTCGGGGCGGGTGCGTTCCAGGAACGCGGTCCACAGCACGCGGAAGTCCATGCGCACGGCCTGGAGCAGCCGCTCCAGCGGCACGCCCTGGTGGGCGCGGCGGCGGCCGAGGCGTTCCGGCACGGCGCGCAGGTCCTCGGGCACCGGCAGGTCGCCGATGAGACGCAGCAGCAGTTCGAAACAGGCACGGGCGGTGTCCCGCAGGTCCTCGGACGACACCGTGTCCTCGTAGTCGCCGAGCGCGGCGACCTCCGGGACGTACCGGCCGACCAGCTCGTCCAGGTCGTCCAGGCAGTCACGCACCAGCGTGCGCAGCTCGGCAGGGAACGGCGCGCTGCCGTCGCCGACGGGCCCGGGAGCGGGGACGGCCGCGCGGGCGTCGAGATCCGGTGAGTTGTGCATGTGCACATTATCGCTGCCTCAGGGCGGAGCGTTTCAGCATTGTTCACGCACTCCTTCCAGGGCATTGTGCTGTGCGTGCCCCACCGCGCGGCCACCGCGCCGCGCACGATCATGAGGGGAATTCCCATGCATCTGACTCCACGCGAGCACGAACGGCTCACGCTGTTCTCGGCCGCCGAACTCGCCCGGCGGCGGCTCGCCCGCGGCGCCCGGCTCGGTGCGACCGAGGCGGTCGCCCTGGTGTGCGACGAGGTCCTCGAGATGGCCTGGGACGGTGTGCCGCTGGAGACCGTGGTGGAGCGGGCCCGGCAGGTCGTGACCCGTGACCGGCTGCTGCCCGGAGTCGCCGGGACAGTGCCGAGCCTCCAGGTGGAGGCGCTCTTCCCGCACGGTTCCACGCTGGTCCACGTCGCCGAACCGTTCGGGCCGGCCGGGCCGGACGACCCCGGTGCCGTACTGGCCGCCGGCGGCGAGACGGATCTGGCGCCCGGCCGTCCGCGCAAGCAGTTGCAGATCACCAACCACGGCGCCCGCGCGGTGTGGGTCTCCTCGCACTTCCCGCTCGAGGAGGCGAACACCGCCCTGGACTTCGACCGCGAGGCGGCGCGCGGACACCGGCTGGACCTCCCGGCCGGGACCTCGCAGAAGTTCGAGGCGGGTTCGACCCGCACCGTCACCGTGGTCGCACGAGGAGCAGACCGATGAACCGGATGTCCCGGCGCGTGTACGCGTCCCTGTACGGCCCCACCACCGGTGACCGGGTCCGGCTGGCCGACACCGACCTGTGGGTGCGGGTGGACGGCGACGACACCGAGCCCGGTGAGGAGCTGCTCGGCGGCTGCGGCAAGACCGCCCGCGACGGACTGCTGGTGACCGGCCGCGCGGCCCGTGAGAGCGCGCTGGACATGGTGATCCTCGGCGTGGTCGTCCTGGACCCGCTCATCGGCGTCCGCAAGACCAACATCGGCATCAAGGACGGCCGGATCGTCGGCGTCGGCCGGGCCGGCAACCCGGAGATCGACGCCGGGGTCGAACTCGTCGTGGACTCCCACACGGCGATGATCAACGGGCAGGGGATGCTCGCCACGGCCGGCGTCGTGGACTCCCACGTCCACCTCTCCAGCCCCGAGGTGGTGCCCGCGGCGCTCTCCGCCGGTGTCACCACCATGGTCGGCATGGGGATCGGCGGCGTGTGGGACGTCGGTGCGAACCCCGCGTACAACCTGCACAGCCTCATCGAGGGCTGGCGCGACGCCCCGGTCAACGTGGCGTTCCTGGCCCGCGGCTCCTCCTCCTCGCAGGAGCTGCTGGAGCGCGCGGTCCTCGCCGGATCCGGCGGTTTCAAGATCCACGAGGACTGGGGGGCCACGCCCCGCATCGTGGACACCTGCCTGGGCGTCGCGGAACAGGCCGACCTGCCCGTGGCCCTGCACACCGACACGCTCAACGAGTCCGGCTACCTGGCCGACACCCTCTCGGCCACCCGCGGGCGCACCGTGCACGCCTACCACGTGGAGGGCGGCGGCGGGCATCCCGACCTGCTGGAGATCGTCTCGCAGCCTCACGTGCTCACCTCCTCGACGACTCCGACGCTGCCCCTGACACCGGCCACCGTCGCCGAGCTGCTGCCCATGACGATGACGGTGCACGGCGGCCACCACGGGGTGGAGAGCGATGTGTCGATCGCGCAGAGCCGGGTGCGCGAGCACGCCATCGCGGCCGAGAACGCGCTGCACGACCTCGGCGCGATCAGCATCGTCAACTCCGACTCCATGGGCATGGGCCGCATCGCGGAGACGGCGCGCCGCACCTGGCAGCTCGCCCACGTCCAGGCGCAGCTGGCCGGGCAGACCGGGCCGGACGTCGTCAACAACGAGCGGGTGCTGCGCTACCTGGCCAAGATCACCCTGAATCCGGCGATCGCGCACGGCATGGCGTCGGACGTCGGTTCGCTGCGTCCGGGCCGTATCGCCGACGTCGTGCTGTGGCGGCCCGCCACGTTCGGCGCGCAGCCGGAGCTGGTGATCAAGTCCGGCTTCGTCGCCTGGGGGGTGTCGGGCTCGGGCTCGGGCTCCACCCGGCTGACGCAGCCGCGGCGGATGAGGCCCTACTTCGGAGGGCTCGGCGGGGCTCCGCGACGGCTGTCCACGGTCTTCGTCTCCCAGGCCTGCCTGGACGACCGGGCCGCCGCGGGCGCGCTGCCCAAGGGGGTGCGCTACACGGCGCTGCGGGACAGCCGGGGCCTGACCCGCGGCGACATGGTCGCCAACACGGCCGTACCGACCGTGCAGGTGCCCACGACGCCGGAGGCGGTCCTCGTCGACGGCCGCCCGGTCGACATCCACCACGCCGCGGACCTGCCGCTGACCCGG
>NZ_VCNP01000058.1 GCF_006782915.1 Streptomyces calvus | reverse complement strand
CCCCCCGGCCGAACGTCCCCGCCGCCCTCCGCCGGCCGCGCGGACCTGCCGGACACCCCGACGCGTCCCCTCCCGCCCAGCGAAAGCCGCTCCATGCTCGATCTCATACTGCGCAACGCGCGCATCCGCACCGTGGACGACCAGCAGCCGCACGCCCATACCCTCGGCGTCCTGGCGGGCCGGATCGTCGGTCTCGACGCGACGGTCGAGGACCTGCCCGCACGCACCGTGCTGGACTGCGGCGGCGCGACCGTCGTCCCCGGGTTCGGCGACGCGCACAACCACATGGCCTGGTTCGGCCAGTCCCTCACCGAACTCGACCTGAGCACGGCGACGACGCTGTCCCAGGTCTACGACGCCGTCGCCCGGCGTGCGGCCGGCCTGCCCGCCGACGCCTGGATCATCGGCTCCGGGTACGACGACACGGTCATGGGCGGGCACCCGCACCGCGCGGAACTGGACCGGGCCGCGGGCGGGCGGCCGGTGTGGCTCAAGCACCGCTCCGGGCACATGTGCGCGGTCGGCAGCGAGATCCTGCGGCGGGCCGGCGTCCTCGACGGCACCGCGGACGCGCCGGAGGGCGGGGTCGTGGTGCGCGACGGCGACGGCGCGCCCACCGGACTGCTGCAGGAGCGGGCCCAGGCCCTGGTCACCGACCTGGTCATGCCCTATCCGGTGGCCGACCTGGCCGACGCCCTGGGCCGGGCCGCCGAGGTCTACGCCGCGGAAGGGCTGACCCATGTCGTGGAGGCCGGCATCGGGCTCGGTCTCATCGGCCGCAGTCCCGTCGAGGCCGCCGCCTACCAGTTGGCCCGCGAGCGCGGCACGCTGCGCACCCGGGTCGAGCTGATGGTGGCCGCCGACAACCTGCACGCGCTGCGCGCCCACGCCGACGACGGCATCACCACGGGCATCGACCTGGGCCTGCGCTCCGGGTTCGGCGACGACCGGCTGCGCCTGGGCCCGATGAAGATCTGGCTGGACGGGTCGCTGATCGGCCGTACCGCGGCGGTGTCGGAGCCGCTCTGCGGGCACGACCACGCCGGCGGCGTCTACCAGAACAGCCCGGAGGAGATGCACCGGCTCGTCGTCGAGGCGCACCGGGCGGGCTGGCGGGTCGCCGCGCACGCGATCGGCGACAGCGCCGTCGACCTCGCCCTCGACGCCTTCGCCGAGGCGCAGCGCGTCCTGCCCCGCCCGGACGTGCGGCACCGCGTCGAACACTCCGGGGTCGTCCGCCCCGACCAGCTTGACCGCTATGCGGAGCTGGGCGCCGTCCCGGTGCCGCAGCCGCGTTTCCTGTACGAGGTGGGCGACAGCATGTCCGCCGGGCTCGGCCCCGAACGCACCGTGTGGATGTACCGGCACCGGTCCTTCCTGGAGCGGGGGATCCGGGTGCCGGGCAGTTCCGACCGCCCGGTCGCCCCGGGCGCGCCGCTCCTCGGCATGCAGTCCATGGTCGAGCGCCTCAGCCGTGCGGGCACGGTGCTCGCGCCGGACGAACGGGTCACCGCGGAGCAGGCGCTGCGGGCGTACACGATCGACGCGGCGTGGGCCAGCCACGACGAGGACCGCAGGGGCAGCATCACACCCGGCAAATACGCCGACTTTGTCATACTTTCCGACGACCCTGTCCTTGCCGACAGTACTCGGATAGGCGCCATCGACGTCCTGGCCACCTTCGTGGCCGGGGAGTGCGTCCACGGCGCCGACGCTCTCGGGGACCCGGCGTCACTGGACGGGCCCCTCCCCATGGCCGGAACCGCTCGGCAACACGCAAGGAGTCACTCATGAGCACAGTCGGTCAGGTCACCCCAGGGGCCCCTCCGGGCGCGGCGACCGCGGTGAGCGGCAAGGACGCCGGCCGGGTCGCCTTCGCCTCCTTCGTGGGCACCGCGCTGGAGTGGTACGACTACTTCCTCTTCGGCACCGCTTCGGCCATCGTCTTCAACCGGCTGTACTTCACCACCCTCAACCCGACGGCGGCCACGCTCGCGGCCTTCGCGACCTTCGGTGTCGGTTTCGCGGCCCGGCCGATCGGCGCCCTGGTGTTCGGATGGCTGGGCGACCGCATGGGCAGGAAGCCGGCCCTGCTGATCACCGTGGTGATGATCGGGGCGGCCACCGGTCTGATCGGCCTGCTGCCCGGCTACGCCACCATAGGCATCGCGGCGCCGCTGCTGCTGGTGCTCCTGCGGCTGGTCCAGGGCATCGCCGTCGGCGGTGAGTGGGGTGGCGCCATCACGCTGGCCGTGGAGCACGCACCGCCGGAGAAGCGCGGCTGGTACGCCGCACTCCCCCAGGTCGGCTCGCCCGTGGGCACCCTGCTCTCCTCCGGCGCGTTCGCCCTGGTGCTGCTGCTCCCCTCGGACGCCTTCGACGCCTGGGGCTGGCGCCTGCCGTTCCTGATCGCCTTCCCGCTGATGGCGATCGCCGTCTACATCCGGCGCAGGGTGGAGGAGTCACCGCTGTTCGACGAGATGATGGAGCACAACGAGCAGGCCAAGGTGCCCGCGCTCGACGTGTTCCGCAAGGCGTGGGGGCGGCTGCTGGTCGCCATGGCCTCGGCCACGCTGGGCGTCGGCGGCTTCTACATGCTGACCACCTTCATGATCAGCTACGGCACGGACACCCTGGGGCTGTCGCGGTCGCTCATGGTGAACGGGACACTGGTGGCCGCCGTGGTCGAGATCGCGGTGATCATCGTCGTGGGGCGCATGGCGGACCGTCTCGGCCCGGGCCGCGTCACACTGTGGGGCGGCCTGCTCAGCGCGGTCTTCGCCTTCCCGCTGTTCTGGCTGGTGGAGACCAGGAACCCGTTCGTGATCGTGCTGGCCATGGCGACGGGCGTGGCCGTGCTCTCCATCGCCTACGCGGTGTCCGGAGCGCTGCTCGCGGAACTCTTCCCGGCCCAGTTGCGCTACACCGGTGTCGCCCTGTCGTACAACCTGGCCGGCGCGCTCACCGGGTTCCTCCCCTTCCTCGCGACCGCGCTGCTGGCGGCCGGCGGCGGGGCCTCCTGGCCGGCCGCCCTGCTGCTCATGACGCTGTCGCTGATCACCGCGCTCGGTGGGTTCCTCGGCGGGCGGATGCGCGTGCGGGACAACGTCGCCGCCGCCTGAACCGCCGCCGGCCCCCGTTCGGGCACCGCCTCGGGGAACGGTGTCACCGGTGTGAGCGCCCGGACCCCGTGCGGCCCGCTGCCTTCCCGTGCAGCGGGCCGCACGACGTTCGGGCTCGCCTCGCCTCACGCGTGCGGGCCGGCCGGGTGTCCCGGGCCGTCTCCCGGCGGTCCGGGCCGTGCGGGCGGGAGCCGGAGTGCGGCATCCGCGGCGGGCTACCGCACGGCCCGGTCCGTGAACGTCCCGACCAGGGCCATGAAGTCGGTCAGGAACTCCTCCGCCCAGCGCGGACCGAACCGGGAGGCGTCGGTGCGCAGTTCCACCAGGATGCGCGGGCCCTCGTCGCGCACCAGCAGTCGCACTCCCCCGCGGGGCACCTCGTCGCGCGGGATGCGCGTCATGGTCACGCGCAGGGCGCGGTCGGTGAACGACCAGGCCGCTCCGGCTTCCGAGACGTCGAAGTTGACGTATCCCGGAACCGCCCCGGGGTCGCCCCGGTGACGCACTCCGTAGTGCTCGGGGTCGAGCTCGCGCGTCATCAGCGCGTGCGGCAGTTCCTGGTGCCGCAGGGTGCCGAGGAGCGTGCCGGTCTCGCGACGGACCAGGTCGGTGAAGGGCGGCGCGTCGGTGCAGTCGGTGCGCAGCACGCACGGGGTGGCGAAGTAGCCGACGGAGCGCCGCACCTCGGGACGGTGGCGGTTGCCGATCGAGCCCATCACGGCGACGTCCCCGGCCTGTTCGGCGGTCATGCCGAGGGCCAGTCGGCGCCGGCGGACGACGTCCTTGAGCGCCGCGCCGAACACGGCCGTCAGGGTGGCGCGTTGGCGTCGGACCCCCTCGCGCAGGCGGAGGGTCGACGGCGGCTGGATCGTGGCCCGGCGCACCAGGAGGCCGCGGGCCGGTGCGGGCCGGTGCCGGTCGTCCGTGTCGGGGTCGCGCAGGTGGGACGGGGGGATCGCGCCGACGCCGTCGAGTTTGCGACGCCAGTACGTGAGGAGTCGGTCGAGTGTCCGTCCTTGCAGGTGGAGTCTCTCGGAGTGGGCGAAGTCGGGGAACTGAACCTGCACGGGCGGCAGTTGTGCTGCCTCGGGGGTTTCCGCGGCGTACAGCGCGAAGAGGTCCTCGGCCATGAGGGTGCAGGAGTCGCCGTCGACGACGATGTGGTCGGCCACGCAGCCGACGAGGTGCAGGTCCGCGGTGATGCGTACGCACAGCAGCCGGACGAGCGGGCCGGCCGCCAGGTCGAACGGCACCGTGGCGGCCTCGGCGACCAGCGCCCTGGCCTGCCGGAGCCCGTCGTCGGGGTCGTCGGCCGTGGCGTGCGCGACGTGGAAGCCGGTGTCGCAGGGCGCGCGCAGGGCGGCCGTGCCGCCCGTGGCCCCGGGGTCCTTGGGGAAGACGAGGCGCAGGCTCTCGTGGCGTTGCCGAAGGGCCAGATACGCCTGCCGGAGCCGCCCGGGGTCCAGGGGGCCCTCCACGAGACAGCCGAACGTCAGCACGTTGTTCTGCAGGTGTACGTTCCGTCCGGTGGCGAGCCGTTCCTGCTGGGTGAAGGAGGCGTGCAGGGCGGCGTCGCGGTCGGCCCCGACCAGCTTCATCGCGTACATGCGGGTCCTTCCCGGGCGCCGAGCACGTCGAGCAGGCTCTGCGGGCGAGCCGGGCCGGTGCCGGCGGCGAGCAGGGCCTCGTGCAGGGGCCGCAGGCACGCGGGGTCGAAACCGGTGGCCCGCCACTGCTCGTACCGGATGCCGAAGCCGAGTTCGCACCACAGGCGGGCGTTGTGCTCCTCGTGCTGCCCGGACGGCTCCAGCAGGACCAGGGGGGTGGCGGACCACAGCGAGTCCAGAAGGGTGCCGCCGCCCGGTTTGCTGACCATGGCCGCCGCCCCGCGCGCCAGGTCGAACGAGGCGTGGTGGGCGGTGCCGCGCCGGTACCGCACCGAGCCGGGGTCCTGGCCGGGGGCGAGGCGGCCGAGCGGCGGGTAGCCGTCGTCGTGCCACGGATGCCAGGACGGGTCCATCAGGTACGCGCGGGTGCCCGGCGGTGCGGACGCCGCCTCGTCCGGTTCGTGGACGACGAGGTCGAGCGCGTGGCCGGCCGCGGCGAGGTCCGCCGCGCGCTCCCGGTAGGTGCCCATGCCCCAGCCGCCGCCGTGGACGAGGAGCCGGCCGCCGCGTTCGGCCCACGGCACGGGCGGCCGGTGCGTGACCGGGATGGTGCAGGGCAGGCGGCCCGTGGCCGACGAGGCGAGGCGGACCACGTCCGTGCCGGGGGACGTGGGGCCGGCCCGGCGGAACGACGGGGACTCCACGGAGTCCACGTGGCAGACGGTCACGTGCGGCAGCCGCAGTCCCGTGCCGGACAGTCGTCGCAGCGCGCCGAGCCAGAAGCCGGAGAACACCACCGCGTGCCGCACCCCGAGGCGGGTCCAGCGGTCGTGCAGCGCGGCGAGGGCGGTGCCGTCGACGGCGGAGGACGGGTCGGCGGCGAGGCGCTGGCCCGCGCGGGCCACACGGAAGTCCCGGTGGAAGACGGCCCGGGAGGCCTCGATGCTCCGGCGCCGGTCGTCGGGGAGCAGCCGCTCGATCACCTCCACCACGGTCTCGGCTCCGCGTTCGCGCAGGCGGGAGGCGAGCAGGAGCCCGGGGACGTGGACGCCGAGGGCCACGCCCGAGGTCAGGACGGCGATCATCGCCGGCCGGCCAGGGCCGAGGCCACCGCGTCGAGGCTCGCCGTGAGGTGCTTGCCGACGTGCCGGCGCGTCCAGGCCAGCTGCTCGGGCGGATAGCGGCGCGGAACCGCCTCGACCAGCATGATGAGGTACAGGTAGCAGCGGTACAGGTGGAGGCGCAGCCGCACGGAGTCCGTGAAGGTCACCTCGCCTCCCCCTGCGGCGTATCCGGTGAGGAAGGCGTCGTCGTGCTCGATGTCGTCGAAGAGCGCGAGGGAGACGAACTCGGCGACCGGGTCGCCCCAGAACATCCGCTCGGCGTCGATGACTCCGCTGAGGGTCCTGGCGCCCGCCTCGCCGTCGAGCAGCAGGTTGCCCTGCCACAGGTCGAAGTGGACGAGGGCGGGCCGGGTCACGTCGGTCAGGACGTCCCCGGCTTCCGCGAGCAGGTCCCGGATCCGTGCCGCGGGCAGGGGAAGTTCTGCGCCGTAGTGTTCCGCGTCGTCGAGGACGGCGTCCGTCATGGCGGTGAAGGCGCTCCTCCAGTCGGCCGGTGGCGGTCCGAAGGGCCGGGCGGGGTAGCCGAACTCCGGCCCGGTCACGGAGTGCAGGCGGGCGACGGCCGTGCCCAGGTCCCGCCGCAGCCGGGTCCGTTCGCCGGCGGTGAGGGACGCGTCGGCCTCGTGCCACGGGGTGCCGGGGAGTTCGGTCATGACGAGGCAGGACACGGCGGGCGGGGTGCCGCCGACGTCCGTGTGCACCGGATGGGGCAGCGGCACGCCCGGTACGTGTCGTGCGGCGTGGTAGAACTCCGTCTCGCCGCGCAGCAGATCGTGCTCGTACCGCAGCGCCGATCCGGGGCCCGCGGACGGCGGCCGTTTCACGACCCAGTGCCGTCCGTCCCGCAGCGCCAGGCGCAGCAGGGAGTTGTACGTCCCTCCGGCCAGGGGTGCGCATTCCGCGACGTCCGCCGGTGTGACCGAGACCTTCGCGAGCACGGCGACGACGGCCGGGTCGAGGTCCTCAGGGCTCATGGGTGCTCCTTGTGCTCCTTGTCGAGGGCAGCGGCACGGATCTCACGCCGCGCCGTCCGGTGGATGTGCTCCATGGTGCGGATGCGGGTGCCCGCCGCGGTCAGCTGGGCGCCCCAGTGCCCGGCCCGCCCGCTCAACAGGTCGGTGAGTCGGCCGAGTTGTGCGGCGTAGTACGACACCGGATCGGTGCGTGTGATCTCCGTGCGGCCCGTCGTGGTGCGCACGGCGACGTTCAACGGCACCGCGCCCGCGGTGGGCAGCAGCACTCCGCGGATGCGTACGCGTGCCTCGTCGAAGTGGAAGACGTGCTCGGCGGTGTGACGTGGTGCGAACGCGCAGGACAGGGTGGCCGTCGCCCCGTCCGGCAGGGGCAGCCGGGCCTCGAAGGCGTGGTCGACGCCGTGCGGCTCGGCGCACTGTGCGGTGCCCGAGCCGCCGGCCGGCGGCAGTCCTGTGGTGTCCTGCAACGCCTGGAGCCAGTAGGCCGCCGCGTCCCGGAAGATGCCGCCGCCCAGGTCGGGCCGCAGCCGGTAGCCGCCGGGTGCGGGCACCTGGAAGGTGAACCGGCTGTGCACACGGTCGAGCCGGCCGAACCGGCCCTCGTCCCGCATGCGCCGCACGATGCCGTGCCAGGGGTGGCCGAGGGTGGGAAGGGCCTCCAGAACCTGCCCTCCGCCCCGGTTCTCCGCTTCCCGCAGCGTGCCGCACTCGGCGACGGTCAGGCACAGGGGTTTCTCCACCAGCGCCGTCTTGCCCTCGGCGACCGCCCGCCGGGCCCAGTGGGCGTGCGCCGAGTTGTGCAGCGAGACGTAGACGATGTCGACGTCCGGTGCCGTCACCACGTCCTCGTAGCCGGGCAGCACCTTGATGCCGTGCCGCTGTCCGAACGCCGCCGCGCGCCGCCCGTCGGAGGCCGCCACCGCGTGCACGGCGACGTCGCGGCGCTCCAGGCTCGGGGCGATCACGGCGCGCTCGGCGATGCCGGTGGCGCCGATCAGTCCGATGCCCCAGGTCATGCGGGCCTCGCCAGGGAGATACCGGCCGCGGCCGCGGCGGAGCGGGCAGCTGCCCGCAGGCGGGGATACGACTCCGGCGGGCAGAGCGCCGCGCAGACCAGACGCCCGCGCGGGGCCGTGAGGGAACCACCGACGAGGGGCAGGACACCCGGTGCGCTCCCGCCGTCGTAGAGGAGTCCCTCCTCGCGGAGCATCTTCAGGAAGTGGTCGACGCCGCAGCCGTCGGCGACGGCCGCGTCCTCCTGCCACAGGTGACTGCGCAGCCCGTGGGCGCGTACCCGGTCGTCGAGCCGGAGGTTCAGTCCGCCCATGGACATGCGGGCGTTGACCTCGACCACGGGCACCCAGGTGCCGTCCCGCAGCACCATGGAGTCGACGCAGACGGGACCGTCGTAGCCCTCCTCGGCCAGGGCGCGTGCCACGACGTCCAGCACCTCCGGGTGGGCGGGGTCGCTCAGGTTTCCGGTGAGGGTGCGGGGCGCGGGCCCGGACATCTCGTGCCGGTAGCCCGAGTTGGCCAGGTGCTGCACGCCGAGCAGGTGCCAGGATCCGTCGCGGTCGACGCGGAGGTGGCTGGAGAAGTCCGCGACGCGGTCGTAGCGCGGCTGCACCACGAACTCGACGCGGAGACCTCTGTCCTCCTGGCGGCGCAGATGCGCGACCAGCCGGGTCAGCCGCCGCTCGGAGCCGACCTCGAAGGTGCCCCGGCCGGCCACTCCGTAGGGGTCCTTGACGAGGACCACCGGGTGTCCCCGCTCCACGTCGGACCGTACCGCCTCGGCGAGTTGTGCCGCCGAGCGCACGACGCGGCCGGCGCCGGGCAGTCCGTGGCGGGCGGCCAGCCGGCTGGACCACGCCTTGCCGTTGACCCGGACCACGGTCCCGCTGCCCGGCAGGCCGGACGCGTGCCCGGTGCGCTCGGCCAGTGCGCCGGTGCCGGGGAGCACCGCGTACGGCCGCAGCCGGGCGAAGTCGGCTATGCGGCCCAGGAGTTCGGGGTCGGCGAGCAGTTGGTGCTCCACGTCCGCGGCCGTGTCCGGGCCGCCGGCGTGGCGGTGCTCGCACGTGAATCCCGCGGCCTCCCGGGCGTGCAGGAGGGCCGGGGCGACCGGTTCCCGGGTGATCAGCAGGTCGCCGGGTTCGGCGGCGGCGAACAGGGCCTCGTCCATGCGGGCCACGAGCCGGTCGGCGCCCGGGTCGGCGAGCTGCGGCAGCGAGGCGAGGCCGTCCGGGCGCCAGCGCCGCTCGGCGTCGAAGGACCCGAAGAGGACGGCCCCGGCACGGGCCGGACGGGCACGGCTCACGGTTCGCGCACCGGCCGCCCGAGGACCTCGGCGGTGAAGTAGCGCACCGACCTCAGATGGTCCAGGCTGAGGCTCTCGTAGTCGAGTTCCACGTCGAACTCGTCCTCGATGCGCAGCAGGAACTGGATGGCCTGCAGCGAGTCCAGGCCGAGCTCCTGGACCATGTCGGCGTCCACGGTGATCTCCTCCACCGGGACCCTGCCCTCGAGCACCTCCGCGAGCACGGTGCGCACGCGGGCCTCCGTCTCGGTGATCTCGGTAGCGCTGCTCATGGGTCACACTCCGTTCAAGTAGAGAAGGATGCACTTGGAGCAGACCGGCATCATGCCGGTCTCGGCGAGGACGGACCGGACACGGCGGAACCGTTCGCTCTGCCACAGCTGCGCGGTCGAGGACTCGTAGAGGTTGCCCACCACGAACTCCGGGAAGAACTTGCAGGAGCTGACGTTGCCGTCGGCGTGCACCTCCATCCGGTTGGTGACCGCGAGGCAGCGGGTGCGGCGCTGCGCCGGACGGGACGTGCCGAGGATGAACGACTCGACCTCGTCCGGCTCCAGCTGCGGCTGGTAGCGCACCCGGGGCCGCCAGACCCGGCCGGCCAGCCGGGCCATGGAGTCCCGCAGCGCCGGCAGCAGTTCGGGCGGCAGCTGGTACGTGTAGGAGTGCCAGGTGGGGCGTGCGGTGCCGGTCTGCGGTGACAGCCACGCGAAGTGCTCCTGGTAGACGGAGTCCATCGCCTGCGCCACCTCGGGGCTGATGTACCAGGGGAACTGGAAGTAGACGGTGTTGACGTCCAGTTCCTCGGCCCACTCCATGAACTCGTACATGCGGTGCACGGTGACGTGCGAGACCATGCAGGACAGGGACAGCTCACCGTGGAACTCGCCCTTGCGTTTCATCTCGAGCATCGTCTCGATGTTCCGGGTGGTGCGCCCGAAGGTGCCCCTGCCGCGGAGTTCCTCGTGGTCCGCGCCGAGGCCGTCCAGGCTGACCAGCAGGTTGAGGTCCCGTCCGATCCGCAGCAGATCGTCCATCCGGCGCTGGAACAGCAGCCCGTTGGTGCACATGTTGACGGTGCGGGGGTGGCGCTCGATCAGGCGCGACACCTCGGTGAAGCCGCTGTGCATCAGCGGTTCGCCGCCCCACAGGAACAGCTTGCCGCGCACCGGCGCGGTGGCCTTCAGTACGTCCTCGACGATGGACAGGTCGAGTTCGGTGCGCTGTTTGTCGATTCCCCAGTCGCGGAAGAAGCCCTGCTCGTTCCACTGGTAGCAGTGGGTGCAGCGCAGGTTGCACTTGTAGGTGAGCTGCAGGCTGACCTCGCGGGGGACGTCCGAGGCGTAGCCGGCGTCCTGGCGCAGCCGGGCTCGTGACTGGGAGCGGATCGCCACGGTGTGCTTGATGTCGGAGAACTCTTTGGCGGTGAGGGTGCGGCTGGTCCGGGGATGGTGCATGGCGCTCCTAGGGGTTGCCGGTGAGATCTGTCCGGGGTCACGGGGTCTGCGCGGTGGGAAGGCGCCGTTGCCTGGAGTCGGTCTGATCCGAACGCCACCCCCTAGTGGTCTCGGGCGTGGCGGGTGGCGGCGGCCGGGCCGGCCGGGGCCTTCTGTTCCTGGGGCGGCCGGTCGGCCGGGAGTCTGCGGACGGCGGGGACGAGCAGGAGCGCCGCGCAGCCCGCGAGCAGGGCGGCGGAGGACGTGAACAGGACGGTGGCCGCGCTCGTCCAGGCCGTGGCCGCTCCGGTGAGCGCCCGGCCGGCCGGCATGAGGCCGATGGATCCGATGACGTCGTAGGCGTGGATGCGGCTCAGTGCGTGCGGCGGCGCGTGGGACTGCACGGACGTCGCCCACACCACCGCCCAGTAGGCGTTGGCGGCTCCGCCCGTCACCATGGCCGCCGCCACGAGGGTCACGGGCAGGTCGAGGCTGATGACGACCGGCAGCGGGACGAAGCCGAGCAGCGCCAGCAGGCCGGTGCGCAGGGGCCGGGCGGGCGCGGTCGCCAGGGCGAGCAGCCCGCCGAGCACGGCGCCCAGGCTGAACGCGGACATCAGCCAGGCGTAGGACGCGGCGCCGAAGCGGTCGATGAGCACGATGGCCTTCAGCACGTCGAACGGGCCGAACACCACCAGGCCGAACAGGGAGAACACCGACACGACGGACCACAACCACGGCCGGGCGGTGAACTCCTGCCAGCCTTCCCGCAGTTCCCGCCAGATCCTGGGCGGGGCCGTGGCGGGGGCGGCGCCTTTCAACCGGATGCCGGCCAGCAGCCAGGCGCTCGCGGCGAAGGTGCAGGCGTCCAGGGCGATGACGATCGCCGCGTCCGACACGGCGATGACCACTCCGGCGAGGGCGGGCGCGGTGAGCGCCACGACCGACTCCAGTGTGCGGATCGTCGCGTTCGCCTCCCGCAGCCGCTCCGGCGCCAACTGCCGCAGCATGCCGGCCACTCCGGGCTGGAAGAACGCCTGGGCCGCCCCGGAGGCCAGGGACAGCACCAGGATCAGCCACAGGGGCGGGCGCCCGGCCAGCAGCGAGAACGCCAGCAGGGCCTGGAGCAGTGTGCGGGCGATGTCGGCGGCGACCATCGGCGTCCTGGCGTTGAAGTGGTCGAGGACCACTCCGCCGATGGGCATCAGCAGGACGACGGGTGCCAGGGAGGCGCCCATGACAACGCCGACGTCGGAGGCCCCGAACGACTGCTCGACCATGGCGGCGGCCAGGCCGATGGGGAAGACCGCGTCACCGGCCCTGGAGAGCGCTCGGGCGACGACGAACCTGCGCAGCCCGGGGCTCGACCCGAGAACTCTCCTCATGACGGGACAGTCCCTCCTTTCCGTTCGGGGACCCGGCCGGGGTCCGAGGGGAGCGCCGGCTCAGGAGACGCGCACGCTTCCCCCTTGGAGGGGCAGGGAGGACGCCGCGCCCGTGACGGTCACCGGCGTGCCGGTGCAGTCGGAGCTGCTGTAGAGGTGGGCGGCCCGTGTCCCCGTGTTCACGGCCGAGCGGGCTCTGTCGCCCCAGCCGTGCGCGACGAGGTCGACGCAGACGGTCTCGGACGGGGAGCGGGACTGCACCGCGAAGCGGGCGCCCGTATAGCCGGTGCTGTCGAACAGGCACAGGGTCCGGCTGAACGGGCACGCCGTCGCGGGATCGTCCGCGGAGTCGGCGGAGTGGGCGTGCGCCGATGCGGGCGCCGCCAGGAGGAGGCCGGCCAGGGTCGCGGCGCCGGCCAGGACACGGCCCGACTTCGCAAGGACGCCGGTGGTCGCAAGCATTCTGTATTTCTCCTTGTCCGTACGACCCGAATGACATGAGGAGCCGGAACTGCGCGGCTCGAGGCGCAGAGTGGAAGAGCGATGGGAGACGGCCGGCCGGGCGGCCGATGGTCTGCAGAAACGGCGGTGTCACCGGCCCGCCGGAGGAAAAGGGCGAACACCCCGCTGTGTCGCCGTACGGAATTGAAGCGTGCGGGTTTTCGTGTGTCAACCGCGTGCCGGTCGAGAAAGTCGACGGGGTGCTCCCGGTCGCCGGTGAACATCAGAGGAATCCAGCACACCCGAGTCGACCAGCTCCCTCGCGTCTTCCCGCGAAGAGAGTTCATGGGCGCATACGCGACAGAGGTCGCCAAGTCCACCAGAAGGAACAATTGCTGCCCGATCGACCCGCTGAACGTTTCCTCCGGCACCAATCGGCCAGCTTGCGCAACACGCCGGCCCTTTACGTGCACCTCTCCCGCCGGGACCCTGCCCACACCGCTCCGACCTGCCGGTTTCCTCACCTGCCGACGAGACAACGTCCGACTGAGGCGGCGCGAGAAGCCCGAAGCAATCCATCCGACACCGGACTCTATCCGGACAATTCACCCCGCCCGCGCACGACTTGATTCAAGTGGTGAATTTAGCCTCGGGGTGATCTACGTTCTTTGGTCATGGCGAGCCCCCACGAGAAGCTCCACTCCGACAACCGCAGTGATTCCCCTCGCCTCGGCCGTACGTGAAGCGCTCCGGGAAGACCGGAAGAGCGAGTCCTCCGCGGGCTTGCACGAAGACTTCAAAAAACAGTCGCGCCCTCTCGCACCCTCTCCGCAGGGAATTTCTCCGTGAAATCCCGGGCGAGCGGAACCCGCACCCTGTATACGTGCGGCGGGCGCCTTCTTTCCGGGTGCACCTGAGCAATCCAGGTGCACCCCCATATGTCAGGTGACCCCGAGGAATTCGGTGGCCGTCGGATCGTTCCACACCCCGCTCCGAGGAGTAACGCCCATGCAGTACACCCATGTGCGGCTGCCCGGCATCACGGCCGCGGCGGCCTCCGACGGCGCCGGGCGGCCCGTCCACCGGATGCCGTCGGCCGCCGGCCCCGAGCACCAAGGCGGCCGGGGCCGGGGCGCGGCCGGCCGGAACGAGGGCGTCCGGCGCGTCGAGGAGCTGCCGCCCGAGCAGGCGTCGTGAAGGGCATCCTCCTGGCCGGCGGCAGCGGAACCCGCCTCTACCCGCTCACCCAAGCCGTCTCCAAACAACTGCTGCCCGTCTACAACAAGCCGATGGTCTACTACCCCCTGTCCGTGCTGATGCTGGGCGGCATCCGCGACATCCTGCTGATCTCCTCGCCCCGTCACCTCCCGCTGTTCCACACCCTGTTCGGCGACGGAAGTCACCTGGGGATCTCCCTCTCCTACGCCGAGCAGCCTCATCCCGGAGGGATCGCCCAGGCCCTGACGATCGGCGCCGACCACATGGGCGCGGACCCCGTGACGCTCGTGCTCGGCGACAACATCTTCCACGGCCCCGGCTTCTCCCACCTGCTGCGCAGCCGGCTGTCCCAGGTCGACGGCGCCGTGCTGTTCGGATACGAGGTCAGCGATCCCCGGCGCTACGGGGTGGGCGAGGTCGCGGCGGACGGGCGGCTGGTCTCCATCGAGGAGAAGCCCGCCGAGCCGCGCTCCAGTCTGGCGCTCACCGGGCTGTACGCGTACAGCAACGACGTCATCGACATCGCGAAGAACCTGCGTCCCTCGCCGCGCGGCGAACTGGAGATCACCGACGTCAACCGTGCCTACCTGGAGCAGGGCCGGGCCCAACTGGTCAATCTGGGGCGCGGGTTCGCGTGGCTGGACACCGGCACCCACGACTCGCTGCTGCAGGCCGCGCACTACGTACAGGTGCTGGAGCAGCGGCAAGGGGTGCGGATCGCCTGCCTGGAGGAGATCGCGTACCGGATGGGGTTCATCACGGCGGACCAGTGCCGGGAGCTGGCGTACGGGCTGCGGCACACCTCGTACGGCCAGTACCTCCTCGACATCATCGAATGAGAAGGGCCGAGCGTGCACATCGTCGTCACCGGAGGGGCCGGCTTCATCGGCTCGCACTTCGTCCGGCAGGTCCTGCGCGGCACCCACCCCGAGTTCCGTGCCGCTCACGTCACCGTGCTCGACCGGTTCACCTATGCGGCCGGCCCCGGCAACCTGCGTGAGGCGGAAGGGAGTTCGCGGCTGACCGTCGTGAAGGGGGACATCTGCGACCAGCCGCTGGTCGAGCAGCTGCTGACGGGCGCCGACCTGGTCGTCCACTTCGCGGCCGAGTCGCACGTCGACCGGTCCATCGCCGCGGCCGACGACTTCGTCCGCACCAACGTCATGGGAACCCACCGTCTGCTGGAAGCGGCGCTGAGAGCCCGGGTGGCCCGGTTCGTGCACGTCTCCACCGACGAGGTCTACGGTTCGATCGAGGAACCGGGCCGCTGGGACGAGCAGTCACCGGTGGCCCCGAACTCGCCGTACTCGGCGTCGAAGGCGGCCTCCGACCTGCTCGCGCTCGCCTACCACCGCACTCACGGTTTGCCCGTCTGCGTCACCCGCTGCTCCAACACCTACGGCTCGCACCAGCACCCGGAGAAGGTCGTCCCCCGCTTCGTCACCCGGATCCTCAGCGGGCAGCGGGTTCCGCTGTACGGGGACGGCTCGCACGTACGGGACTGGCTGCACGTCGACGACCACTGCCGGGGTGTCGCGCTGGTCGCGGCGGGCGGGAGACCGGGCCAGGTGTACAACATCGGCGGCGGCACGGAACTGACCAACCGGGACCTCACAGGACGCATCCTCGGCCTGCTGGGTGCCGACTGGTCCCGGGTCGACCACGTGCCCGACCGCAAGGGACACGACCTGCGGTACGCCCTGACGT
The DNA here is from genome assembly GCF_006782915.1 of Streptomyces calvus. GTDB lineage: Bacteria > Actinomycetota > Actinomycetes > Streptomycetales > Streptomycetaceae > Streptomyces > Streptomyces calvus. The sequence goes on along the minus strand of NZ_VCNP01000058.1, from coordinate 267,256 downwards.
ACGACAAGATCTCCGCCGAGCTGGGCTACCGGCCCACCGTGCCCTTCGAGGAAGGGCTCGCCCGGACCGTCGCCTGGTACACGCGCCATCCGGGGTGGTGGGCGGCGCTGCGCGGCGACGAGGCGCCGCCGCGCCGGGAGGTGCCGGTGTGACGACGCCCTCAGGACGGCGTGCGAAGGGTGCCGGGGCGGGCGGAACGGGCTCGGAGTGCCCGGTGACTGCCGGTGCGCGGCACCACTGTTTGCCGTAACGGCAAGTTCGCGTGCCGGAGCGTCGTGGGCCGGGCGAGACTCGGAGACCTTCCGGCGAAAGGTACCCACGATGAACACCACCGACGCGGTCAGGTTCTGGGACGACGTGTACGCGGCCCGTCCCGCGCCCGCCGACCCCCGGCCGAACGTACGGCTCACCGAGACCGTCACGGGCCCGCCGCCCGGTGACGTGCTGGACCTCGGGTGCGGGGCCGGCGGTGACGCGCTGTGGCTCGCCCGCCAGGGGTGGCACGTCACCGCGGTCGACGTGTCGTCGGTGGCCGTCGAGCGGCTGACGCAGCTCGCCGCCGCGCACGGTCTGTCGGAGCGGATCACCGCCCGGCGGCACGACCTGCGCGAGTCGTTCCCGGACGGCACGTTCGACCTGGTCTGCGCCCACTACCTGCACACTCCCCTCGACCTGGACCGGGCGAGCGTGCTGCGCACGGCCGCCCACGCGCTCCGGCCGGGCGGGCGGCTGCTGGTGGTCGACCACGGCTCGACCGCGCCGTGGTCGTGGAACCAGGACCCCGACCTCCGCCATCCGGCACCGCAGGAGGTCGCCGCGGACATCGCCCTGGACCCGGCGGCCTGGACGGTCGAGCGGGCCGACGCCTCCCGCCGGGTCGCGAGCGGACCGGACGGGCGGACCGCTGAGGTCACCGACCACATCCTGATCGTCCGCCGCACGGCCTGAGCCGGCACGGCACCACGAGGAGGCGCCGCCCTGTACATGATCGAGGAGAGCGGCCGTCACGCCGGCCGCGCGGACATCCTCCGTGAGCCGATCGACGGGACCACCGGACGCCGAGGCGCCTGCGTACCCTGGCGGCATGCGCATGCGCCCCACTCTGAGCTGGACGCCCACAGAGGACCTGCCGCCGGGCACCACGGACCCGGCGCCGGTCGCCGACGCCCTGGGCGCCGGCGGTGTGCTGGTGCTGAGCGGGGCGGGCATCTCCACGGAGTCCGGCATTCCCGACTACCGGGGCGAGGGCGGAAGCCTGAGCCGGCACACGCCGATGACGTACCAGGACTTCATCGGCGGCAGCGCGGCCAGGCGCCGCTACTGGGCGCGCAGCCACCTGGGCTGGCGCACCTTCGGCCGGGCCCTGCCCAACGCCGGGCACCGGGCCGTGGCCGCCTTCGGGCGGCACGGCCTGCTCGCCGGTGTGATCACCCAGAACGTCGACGGCCTCCACCAGGCCGCCGGCAGCCGGGACGTCGTGGAGCTCCACGGCAGCCTCGACCGCGTGGTCTGCCTGTCCTGCGGTGCCCTCAGCGCGCGCCGGGAGCTCGCGCGGCGGCTGGAGGAGGCCAATGCGGGCTTCGCACCGGTGGCCGCGGGCATCAATCCGGACGGCGACGCCGACCTCACCGACGAACAGGTCGGCGATTTCCGTGTGGTGCCGTGCGCGGTGTGCGGCGGCGTCCTCAAACCGGACGTGGTGTTCTTCGGCGAGGCCGTCCCGCCGCAACGGGTGGAGCACTGCCGGGCGTTGGTCCGTGAGGCCTCCGCTCTGCTGGTCCTGGGCTCGTCGCTGACGGTGATGTCGGGGCTGCGGTTCGTCCGGCAGGCCGCCGAGGCGGGGAAGCCGGTGCTGATCGTCAACCGTGATGTGACGCGGGGCGACCGGCACGCCCTCACCCGGGTCGCACTCCCGCTGGGCGCGGCCCTCACCGCCGTCGCCGGCCGGCTGGGAATTCCCGTGGAGGACCCGACGGCGGCCTGAGCACCGCCCGCACGACCACCGGCTCGGCAGCACACCGGGTGGCGGCATCCGCCGATACGCCCGCCCGGCCGGTCCCCCTCACCGCCCGCCCGAACCGCGAGGCGGCCGGCGGCGCGCCTTTCGCACCCACCCTTGACACGCTCATGCTCACCGCTTGTATGGTCTAGTCCAACAGAACTCGCCGCTCCGCTTTGGGAGTTGATCCTTCGCGGGCCCCGACCACTTCCCCGCGAGGACGGCGAGCGCGCGCTACCTTCGCGCCTCTTGGCCCCACCCACGAGCGGTCGTTCCTTCGTGTGCGGTCCCCCCACTCATGACCCACACAGGCCGGGACGATCCGATGTGAAGGAGATCCACATGCGTACCAACAAGACAAAGGCCGCGCTGATCGGTGCGGCTCTCGCCCCGGTGGTCGCCGTCTGCCTGCCCGCCTCGTCGGCGAGCGCGCACGGCTACATCTCGGATCCGCCGAGCCGTCAGGCCCAGTGCGCCGCGGGCACGGTGTCCTGCGGTGACATCACCTACGAGCCGCAGAGCGTCGAAGGCCCCAAGGGGCTGACCAGCTGCAGCGGCGGCAACAGCCGCTTCGCCGAACTGGACGACGACAGCAAGGGCTGGGCCGTCACGCCCGTCCCGAAGAACGCCACGTTCTCGTGGAAGCTCACCGCCCGGCACTCGACCAGCACCTGGGAGTACTACGTCGGCGGCCAGCGGATCGCGCTGTTCGACGACGGTGGCGCCCAGCCCGGTGAAGTGGTGAACCACCAGGTCGACTTCGGCGGCCTGACGGGGCAGCAGAAGGTGCTCGCGGTGTGGAACGTCGCCGACACCTCGAACGCGTTCTACGCCTGCATCGACGTGAACGTCGGCGGCTGACCTCAGGCCGGAACGATTCCCGGGCGGGCGCCCGGCTCCAGGGACCACGGCGCACGGTCCGTACGGGCGCCCCCCCCCCCGCCTCTCGGCGGGCCTTCGACCGCCCGCCCTCCCCCGTGTCTTCCCCCCACAACACCTGCAGGAGACCCGACATCGTGCATGCCCGAAAACTCTCCGCGCTGGCCGCCGCCGGCGTGGCCGCCGCTGTCTGCGGCCTCACGCTGGCCCCGACGGCATCCGCCCAGAAGACGGACGGAACGGCCGACACGAAGGCCGCCGCGGCGGAATTCGTCGTCAGCGAGGCGCAGTTCGAGGAGATGTTCCCGAACAGGAACCCGTTCTACACCTACAGCGGCCTGACCGCCGCGCTCAGCGCCTATCCGGGGTTCACCAACACCGGCAGTGACACGGTCAAGAAGCAGGAGGCCGCCGCCTTCCTCGCCAACGTCAGCCACGAGACCGGCGGGCTGGTCCACGTCGTGGAGCAGAACACCGCCAACTACCCGCACTACTGCGACGCCACCCAGCCCTACGGCTGCCCGGCCGGCACGGACAAGTACTACGGCCGCGGCCCGGTCCAGCTGAGCTGGAACTTCAACTACAAGGCGGCCGGTGACGCACTCGGCATCGACCTGCTCAACAACCCGGACCTGGTGCAGAACGACGCGTCCGTCGCCTGGAAGACGGGCCTGTGGTACTGGAACACCCAGAGCGGACCGGGCTCCATGACACCGCATGACGCCATGGTCAACGGCGCCGGGTTCGGCGAGACCATCCGCGCCATCAACGGCAGCCTGGAGTGCAACGGCGGCAACCCGGGCCAGGTGCAGAGCCGGATCGACAACTACCAGCGGTTCACCCAGCTCCTCGGCGTGGAGCCCGGCGGCAACCTCAGCTGCTGAGCGCCACCCGGTCGCCCGGCTGCCCGGTCCGCCGGGCAGCCGGGCGCCGACGTCTGGAGGAAGGCGTCGTGGCCTGGGGTCGGCCTGATCCGCAGGCCCCCTAGGCGGCCTGGGCCCTGTCGTACAGGGCCTTGGCCACGTCACCGAAGTACGGGCCGAACATGCGGTTCGGCAGGAACGTGTAACCGAAGCTGTTCACCGAGACCTGCAGGCCGGTGCCGGTCGCCTCGTCGAAGCCGGTGAACCAGGGGCCGCCGCTGGAGCCTCCCGTCATGTCGCAGGCGAGGCTGTGGTCCTGGGAGAACAGGAAGTCCTTCGAGCTGTTGCCGCTGCAGTGGATCAGCGCGGAGCCGTCGTACGGCGAGGCGGCGGGGAAGCCGAAGGCGTACATCTGCTTGTTGTAGCCGCCGTTGAACTGGAGGCCCTGCGCGCCGACGACCGAGGTGAGCGTCCGCCCGTTCAGCGGCGCGACGACCGCGGCACCGACGTCGTGGTTGATGTCCTCGCTCGCCTCCCACTGCGGCGTGGTCAGCGTCCTGGTCGCGGTCCACTGACCGTACGGGGCCTTGCCGTTGTCGTACGCCGGGACGAAGACCCAGTTGGTGTGCCAGCTGCCCTGGTACTTCACGCAGTGCCCGGCGGTGATGACGGTGCTGGCGTTCGCGCTGGTGACGGCGTTGCCGGAGCACGATGCGGTGCGTCCGTCGAAGGTGAAGAACACCCGGCCCGAGGTCGACACCACCGCTCCCCCGCCGGTCCACGGCGCACCGCCCTCCGGGAAGGCCGTCGGGGCGGCGCCGGGCACGACGGTGGCCGCCTTCCCGTCCGGGGCGGGGGTCTTCGGCGCGGCCGCGGCCTTCGGTGTCAGGCGCAGATCGAGCGGCGCCGCGCCGCGCATGCGCTCGGGAGTCCAGAAGGTGCGGGCCGTGCGCTGTTCGGCCGGGGAGACGGTACGGAGCGCGGCCGACGCGCCGTCAGCCGTGGGGGTGGGTGCCGAGTGCGCGGGGGCGGCGGCGGCCAGGCCGCCGCCGAACAGGGCTCCGAGAGCCAGCAGGATGCCCGCGGTGCGATTGCGTCTCACGCATGCCTCCTTCTGCCGTGCCGGAACCGGTCGGGTCCGGGCAGGGCTGGGGGGAACGAAGAGCGGTGCGGATCGACGTGCGTCAGGCAGAGTGCCACGGAAATCCTGCTTTGTCAGGATCGCATCAAGCGATTTTCTTTCGCCGCCGGTGCGCACGGACTCGGACGACCGCGCCGCCGATCGCGATTCTTCGGCGTCACCGGGCTGGGAACCGGCCACCTCTTGCTATACAGTGCGTCAACAAGCCAGGGTGGTTACCCGGGGTAATAGTGCCCGGACTCGACTCGAGGAGCCTTCAGCATGGCCATCAGCACCTCTCGGCCGCAGGCCAGGAACCAGTCCTCCGACGACGGCGTGGCCCGGCGGCTGCTCGACTCCTCCGCGCAGCTCTCCTACGACCCGCTCACCGAGGTCGACTGGGACACGCCCCTGGACACCGACTTCCACGGCGCCAGCCCGGAGTGGAGCACGCTCTACGGAACGGCGTACTGGAACGAGATGACCGACGCGCAGCGCAAGGCGCTGACGCGCCAGGAGGCCGCGTCCGTCGCCAGCACCGGCATCTGGTTCGAGATGATCCTGCAGCAGATGGTGCTGCGGGACATCTACGCCAAGGACCCGACGGACGACACCTTCCAGTGGGCGCTCACCGAGATCGCCGACGAGTGCCGGCACTCGATCATGTTCGCCCGCGGCGCGAAGAAGCTCGGGGCCCCGGCCTACCGCCCGCACCGGGTCGCGGTCGAACTGGGCAGGTTCTTCAAGACCGTTGCCTTCGGCGAGGCCGCGTACGCGGCCATCCTGGTCGCCGAGGAGGTCCTCGACGTCATGCAGCGCGACTGGATGCGCGACGAACGGGTGGTGCCCTTCGTCCGCACCATCAACAACATCCATGTGGTGGAGGAGTCGCGGCACATGAAGTTCGCCCGGGACGAGACGCGCAAGCACCTCGCGCGCGCCGGGCGGCTGCGCCGCCGGATCCACGCCGTGCTGATCGCCGTCGCGGCGTACGTCATCGTCACCAGCATGGTGAACCGGAAGGTGTACGCGAACGCGGGGCTGGACGAGGAGCGCGCCGTCCGCGAGGCGAAGGCCAACGAACACCACAAGTCGATGATGCGCGCGAGCTGTTCGGGCCTGATGGAGTTCCTGTCCTCGGTGGGGCTGCTCACCCGGCCGGCGCTCTTCTTCTACCGGCGCGCCCACCTCATCTGACGACGTTCAGCCTGCCCCTCACGGCCTTTCAGCGGAGCGGACGACCATGGCCTACGCGATCACCCAGACCTGCTGCAGCGACGCCACGTGTGTGTCCGTCTGCCCGGTCAACTGCATTCACCCCACGCCCGAGGAACGGGCCTTCGGCAGCACGGAGATGCTGCACATCGATCCGAAGAGCTGCATCGACTGCGGGGCGTGCGCCGACGCCTGCCCGGTGGACGCCGTCTTCCCCGTGGACCAGCTCACCGACGGGCTGCAGGAGTACGCGCGGATCAACGCGGCCTACTTCGAGCAGGACGAGTCACCGGCGGAGGCGGCGGACCCGGGTCCCAACTTCCACACCTGGGGCGAGCCGGTGTTCGACCGGGTGCTGCCCTCGGACTTCGGGCCGCTCCGGGTCGCGGTCGTCGGCACCGGCCCGGCCGGCATGTACGCCGCCAAGGACCTGCTGCTGCACACGCGGGCGGAGGTGACGCTCATCGACCGGCTTCCGGTCGCCGGCGGGCTCGTGCGGTACGGCGTGGCGCCGGACCACACGGCCACCAGGAAGGTCGGCGAGTCCTTCGCCCGCTTCCACACCCATCCCCGGGTGCGGACGTACCTGGGGGTCGACGTGGGCAGCGACATCACGGCGGAGGAGGTCGCCGCCCATCACGACGCGGTGATCTACGCGGTGGGTGCCGCCACCGACCGGCGGCTGAACATCCCCGGTGAGGACCTGCCGGGCAGTGTCTCGGCGACCACGTTCGTCGCCTGGTACAACGCGCACCCGGAGGTCGCGCCGGACGCGGTCGACCTGTCGGCCGAGCGGGTCGTCGTGATCGGCAACGGCAACGTCGCGCTCGATGTCGCCCGCATCCTGGTCTGCGACCCGGAGGCGCTGGCCGGCACCGAGATCGCCGGCCATGCGCTGGCGGAGCTGCGGCGGAGCAAGGTGCGCGAGGTGGTGCTGCTCGGGCGCCGTGGGCCGCAGCACGCGGCGTTCACCAGGTCCGAACTGCTCGGACTGAAGCACCTGCCCGGGGTGGACCTGCTCGTCGACGACCACGATCCGCGCATCGCCGCGGCGATCGACGGTGCCGGGCCGTGGGACAAGGCGGCGGTGCTGCGGGACGTTCCGCGGGAGGCCGTCGACTGGTCCCTGTCGCCGGGTGCGCCGGGGCAGCGGCGGCGCATCGTGTTCCGCTTCCTGTCCGAGCCCGTGGCGGTGTGCGGGGGCGAGGCGGCCCGGGCCGTGCGGGTCACGGACGGCACGGGTGAGTCGGAGATACCGGCCGGCCTGGCGCTGCGGGCGGTGGGCTACCGGGGTGTGCCCCAGGCGGGGCTGCCGTTCGACGAGGCGACCGGGACCGTGCCGCACGAGCGGGGCCGGGTGACGGGCAGGCCGGGGACGTATGTCGTCGGGTGGATCAAGCGCGGTCCCTCGGGCGGGATCGGTGCCAACCGTGCCTGCGCGGCCGAGACCGTCGGTTCCCTGCTGGCCGACGCGGTGGCGGGTGCGCTGCCCGCACCGGCCGGCGGTGCCGGGGCGTTCCGCCGTCTCGTACGGCGCCGTCGCTGAACCGCGCGGCGCGAGCCCCGCGTCCACCGGTCCGCGCCGTCCACCCGCCGTGCGGCGGAGGGCTCGTGTCCGCCACCGGGTCCGCGCCGGATGGCTCGTGTCCGCCACCGGGCCCGCGCCGGTGCGCGGTGGCGGACATGTCGCGCTCGGCGGGGCCGGCCGTGCGCCGTGGACGGGGGCCCGAGTTCCGCGTCGGCGTCAGCCGACGAGCTGGGCGAAGCGACGGGTGTCGATGTTGCCGCCGGAGACGATGACGCCTATGCGGCGCGGCACGGGGTCGATCCGGCCCGCCAGGAGAGCGGCGAGGGGTGTGGCGCCGCTCGGTTCGACGACGGTCTTCATGCGTTCGAAGGCCGTGCGCATCGCCTGACGGATCTCGTCGTCGCTCACGAGGACGATGTCGTCCACGAGTTTCTGGTTCAGGGAGAAGGTGAGCTCTCCGGGGATGTCGGCGGCCTGCCCGTCGGCGATGGTCCGGGGCACGGGAATGGACACTCGCCTGCCCGCCTCCAGTGACCGCTTGGTGTCGTCCCCCTCCTCCGGCTCCACACCGATGACCTTGATGCCGGGTTGCAGGCCCTTGGCGGCCGTGGCGCTGCCCGCTATCAGTCCGCCGCCGCCGACCGGCACCACGAGGGCGTCGAGGTCTCCGGTCTCTTCGAGCAGTTCCAGCGCGGCGGTGCCCTGGCCGGCGATGACGTGCGGGTGTTCGTAGGGCGGGATCAGGGCGAGTCCGCGCTCGGCGGCCAGGGCCTCTCCGATGGCCACGCGGTCGCCGGTGTAGCGGTCGTAGGTGACCACCTCGGCGCCGTAGCCGCGGGTGGCCTCGACCTTGGATGTCGGGGTGTCCTCCGGCATGACGATCACCGCTGTGGTGCCGAGTTCACGGGCGGCCAGGGCCACGGCCTGGGCGTGGTTGCCGGAGGAGTACGCGGCGATGCCCCGGGACAGTTGCTCGGGGGTGAGGCGGGAGGCCGCGTTGTACGCCCCGCGGAACTTGAAGGCGCCGACGCGCTGCAGGTTCTCGCACTTGACGAACACCTCGGCGCCGACGAGGGAGTTCAGGGTGCGGGAGCGCAGGACCGGGGTGCGGTGCGCGACTCCCTCGATCCGCGCCGCCGCGTCCCGCACGTCGTCCAGGGTGACCGTCATGTCCGTTCTCCGTTCGGTTCGTGGTGTGCGGGTACGGCGTCGTCCGGCCCGGGTTCGGCCGTCGTCGCGTTTCTGGCCTGTGCGAGGTAGCTGTAGGCGGAGGCCCGGGAGATGCCGAGGCGCTCCGCGACCCGTCCGGGTGCGCCGCGCACCGCGAAGACGCCGTCGGCGTCCAGGCGCGCGAAGAGACGGAGGCGTTCTTCCCGGTCGAGCGCGTTCCAGGGTCTGCTGTGCCGCAGTTGTTCGGTGTCGACCAGGGCGTCCACGACGGAGTCGATGTCGTTGCCGAATGTCGTCATGGGTACGCCGACCGGGGCCTGCACACCGGCGAGTTCACCGATGAGTGAGCCGGCCTGCTGCACGGCGGTGATGTCCAGGTTGACGCACAGGGCGCCGAACACCGTGCCGGCGGAGTCGCGCAGCACCATCGTGGAGGACTTGACGAGTTTGCCGCCGGAGGTCCGGGTGACGTAGTTCAGCCGGTCCTCGGCCTCGTCGCCCCGGGCGAGTACGCCCATGCCGATCTCGCTCATCGAGCCGCCCACGGAACGTCCGGTGACCGAGCCGGCGATGGCGACGACCGACCGCTCCGGGCGGCGGAAGTCGTGGACGACGACCTCGCAGAAGGATCCCAGCGTGGCGGCGATGCCGTCGGCCACGGGGCCCAACGCCGCGATGATCGCGTCCTGTTCACGTGTCCGCTGCCCGTCCCCTTCCGTGTCAGGACGCATCGGCGTCCCCCCTGCCCTCCGCCCGCTCGGGCGTACCTCGCTCGCCACGCGCCCTCCCTCCGGACCTACGGCCTCGATCGACTGGATCGACTGGATCGACTGGATCGACTGGATCGACTGGATCGACTGGATCGACTGGATCGACTGGATCGACTGGATCCATAGTCCAGTACTTGGATTGAGATTCCAAGTCCCCGGTTCGGGTGAATCACCGTCCACCCATGAGGTCAGTTGTCGGCGCTCCAGGTGTCCGGGCCTCCGCCGCGCCATTCGACCAGGTCGGACTGTTTCAGCCAGTCGTCGTCGACGCTCTCGAGACCGGCGAGGCGCAGGAACTCCACGACGTCCAGCAGCCCGTACGCCATCCCCAGGAAGCGCCCGTCGGCGCGGACCCGCCTGCCGCCGTCCGCGGCGGGCGGGTAGATCACGATGGGCTGGTCCCCGGCCATGAGACCAGCGTGCCCGGAGTGACAGGGCCGCGCATGCGGGGCGCGTGCGGCTGGGCGGCAGCCGAGGCGTCCGCCCGCGCCGGTCCGCTGCGAGGCCCGTCCGGGTCAGGTGCGAGGTGTGCCCGTGCCGGTCAGGTGCTCGGTGCGCCCGTCTCGGTGAGTTCGCCGTCGGCGAGACGGATCCACCGGTCGACGCCGATCCCGGTGAGGAACCGTTCGTCGTGGCTGACCACGACGAACGCTCCCTGGTAGGAGCCCAGTGCCGTTTCCAGTTGGCCCGTGCTGACGAGGTCGAGGTTGTTCGTCGGCTCGTCGAGGAGCAGCATCTGCGGCGCCGGTTCCGCGCACAGCACGCAGGCCAGGGTGGCGCGGAGCCGCTCCCCTCCGGACAGCACGCGCACGGGCAGATGGGCCCGGGCGCCGCGGAAGAGGAAGCGGGCGAGCAGGTTCATGCGCTCGGCCTCCGTGCGGTGGGGTGCGAAGGCGGCGAAGTTCTCGGCGACGGTGCGCTCCGGGTCCAGTACGTCCAGTCGCTGCGTGAGGTACGCGATCCGTCCGTCGGCCCGCTTGATCCGTCCGCCGTCCAGGCCGAGGTCGCCGTTGATCAGGCGCAGCAGGGTGCTCTTGCCCGCTCCGTTGGGTCCGGTCAGTGCGATGCGCTCCGGGCCCCGGACCGTCAGGTCGGCGCCTTCGCCGCGGAACACGTCGTGCCGGCCGTACCGGACCCGCATCGCCTCGCCGAGGAACAGGGTCCGGCCGGCGGGCACACGGGTGTCGGGCAGGTCCAGGACGAGGCGCTGTTCGTCGCGCAACGCCCTGCCCGCCTCGTCCAGCCGGGCCCTGGCGTCGCTGACGCGCGCGGCGTGCGTCTGCCCGGCCCGTCCCGCGGACTCCTGCGCTCCGCGCTTCATGGTGCCGGCGAAGATGCGGGGCAGTCCGGCGTTCTTGAGGTTGCGGGCGGCGTTGGAGGCCCGGCGTTCGGCGCGTTCCCGGGCCTGCTGCATCTCGCGCTTCTCCCGCTTCAGCTCCTGCTCGGCGTTGCGGACGTTCTTCTCGGCGGCTTCCTGTTCCGTCCGCACGATCTCCTCGTACGCCGTGAAGTTGCCGCCGTACAGGCGCAGTCCGCCGTCGGTCAGTTCGGCGATGCGCTCCGTGCGGTCCAGCAGCGCACGGTCGTGGCTGACCACCAGCAGGGCGCCGTTGAAGTCGTCCAGCACCTGGTGGAGCGCGTGCCGGGCCTCGGCGTCGAGGTTGTTGGTGGGTTCGTCGAGGAGGAGCACGTCGGGCCGTTTCAGCAGTTGCGCGGCCAGGCCGAGGGAGACGATCTGGCCACCGCTGAGCGTGTTCAGGGTCCGGTCCAGGGCCAGGTCGCCCAGTTGCAGGCGGTCGAGCTGGACCTGGGTGCGTTCCTCGATGTCCCAGTCGTCGCCGATGGTGGTGAAGTGCTGCTCGTCGACGTCACCGGACTCGACGGCGTTGATGGCCCTGATCACCGCGGCCACCCCGAGCACCTCCGCGACGGTGAGGTCACCGGTCAGGGGCAGGCTCTGCGGCAGGTACCCGAGCGTGCCGGCCACCGACACGGAGCCGCTGCCCGGCAGCAGCTCACCGGCGATCAGCTTCAACAGGGTGCTCTTGCCGGCACCGTTCGGGGCGACCAGGCCCGTCCGGCCGGGGCCCACGGTGAAGGACAGCCCTTCGAAGACGGGGGTCTCGTCGGGCCAGGAGAAGGACAGGTCGGAGCAGACGACGGCAGCGTTGGACATGTGGATGACCTCGCGGAAATGCCGGGCAGGAAAGGGCATCTGCCCGGTGGGACGGAAGAGGGGACGACGGGGAGGCCACTGCGGCGGCGCTCCTGTGCGCCTGCCGGTGGCCGTCACGTGCGGGTATCACCCGCAGATGTCGTCGTCACCCACCATGTCCGGCTCTCCTCGGCATACAACTCGACATACGACCAACGTCGGGTGCAGCCTAGCAGGGGCTGCACAGCGAGGTCCCTGTACGAACCGACGGCTGTGGAGTGAGGCCCGGACGAACGGTATGGCGTTGCAGGGTGTGCGCTGTGTGTCTACGACCGGTCGGCTGTGGAGCACGGCCGACGGGTCGCCCGAAGGCTCAGCACCGACCAGCCGGCCGCTGCGCCCACCGCGTACCAGAACAGATCCGGTGCGTTGAAGGTGGAGCCGAGGACCAGGCGGGCGGCGGTGCTGTGCCGGGAGAGTTCCGCCGGGACCCCGCTGAGTTGCAGGAACTCCACGCCCCAGCTGACGGCGAGCGCGACCGCTGCGGCCTTCAGCGGTGTCACCCGCGGCGCCACCAGGACGACGAGGGCGAGGACCAGCACGGTGTAGAGGGCGTCTCCCCCGTACTTGGCCACGTCTCCCGTCGCCACCGACCTCAGCCCCAGTGCCGCGCCGACGGTCGCCGCCGCGGCCACGGCCGCCACGAGCCGGGTACGGGCCGGGTGGTCGCCAACTCCGGGGCGGATGCGGGAGGTCGAGGCCATGGCGTCATTCTGCTGGGCGTGCGGAACGCCCGGGACGACGGCCCCGCCACCATTCCGCCGCCGGCCGCCGCACCGTCCTGCCGCCGGCCGCCGCACCGTCCTGCCGCCGACCGCCGTGCCGTCCTCCCGGCCGACATGGCAGACATGGCAGACCCCGCGGCCGTCTCCGGTGGTCAGGCCGCCTTCGTACATCCTCTGGTCAGGCCACCTCCGTCGGTCGGGCCGGAGCCGGTGCCTCGGCGGTGGCGGCCCAGGCGCCGGCGCACAGGGACCGTTCCACCGTGTCGGTGTAGAGGGCGGCGGCGAGCCACGAGCGGGCGAAGCGGGCCGTGTCGGCCGGGAGCAGGCGGCCGAAGGAGTCACGGGAACGGTCCGCGGCGGCCGCGTGCAGGTCGTCCAGGAGGTCACCGGCGGTGCCGAGACCGAGCCGGCGCAGGCGGGCTCCGTCACCCGACGCGCCTCCGCCGAGGGCGAGGACCCGGCGACCGCCGGACACCGCCTGGTGGACGCGGCGGCGCAGCAGGTGCAGGGGCGGTTCGTCCGCGGCGGGGACGTCCGCCGCCGGTGACGCGACCGCGCCGGCCGGCAGGTCGGCGTGCTGAAGCCGGTCCAGACCGAGGTCCACCCGGGCGGTGGGATCGGTGGGGTGCTCGGTGGCGAGCAGCAGGACGCGCGGCAGGGGCCCGGGGGCCAGGCGCGCGACGATCCTCAGCCGACTGCCCCGGGCGGCGGCCAGCAGGCGCAGGTTGTCGCGGTACGGCAGCGAGGGGTCGTCGTGCGCCGTGACCAGCCGCAGGGGCACGCCCGCGCAGTCGGCCAGCAGACAGTCGCCCGTGGTCCCGCGCACCGTGCCCGCGAGGGTCACGTCGAGGAAGAGCAGGTCAGGTCCGCCGTCCAGGGCCCGGGCCACCTGGTCGGCGGCGGGTACGGACCACAGCCGGTCCAGCGGCTCGGCGTGCCAGGAGGCACCGGCTGCGCGCACCGCACGCACGCCGGCCCCCGCGCCGAGCCGGCCCGTGGGTGAGACGGTGGCGCCGGACACGGCCAGTCCGGCGCGGGAGAGTTCACGGTGGGTCAGGGACGTGTCGCCGATGCGTACGGCCCGGTCGGCTGCGCCGGTCGCCCGGGCCGGTCCGCCCGGCGCCACGTCCGACACCGTGTACAGCCGTCCGTCGGCGTCGGCGGTCCAGGTGACCGCGCCGGCATAGCCCGTCGCCGTGAGGACGGGCTCGGTGAAGAGGCCGTACAGGCGCAGGGAGCCGTCCGGGCGGTACGGCTGCCGCACCGTGCCGCGCAGCCCGGTCAGGTCGTCGCCGGTGGCGTCCGGGAGGCGGTGGGCGACGCCCAGGGCCTCGGCCAGTGCGCCGGTGAGGTCGGCGAGGCGGTGGCCGGGATCGGCCGAGCGGGCGGCGCGCACTCCCGTCACCACGGAGACCGCCGCGGCGGAGGCGCGGGGGAGCCCGGCGAGGCGGGCGGTGTGCGCGGCGTGCAGCAGCTCCGCCTGGAGCACGGCGCCGGCACCGTCCGCGCCGGCTTCCAGGACGGCGCCGGCCGCGTCGAACACCGCGCGGGCGGCGACGCGTTGGACGTCGGTGGCGGTCTCGATGCCCGCCGGTGCCGTGCCGTCCGCCGGTCCCGTGCCGTCCGTCTGTGCCGTGCCGTCCGCCGGTTCCGTCTCCGGGGCCGCGGTGGGCTCGTCGCCCGTCGGCGTGGTGCCGGCGGGGGCGTCGGCCGGCGGGTCGTCCGCGACCGGCGCAGCCGAGGCGGCGGCCGCCCGGTGCAGGCAGTCGGGGGCCAGCAGGCAACCGCAGTGGATCGCGTCCGCGCCGGTCACCGTCCCGCCGGGTGCGTGCAGGACGACGTCGGTGTCGTCGTCGACGGCGATCCGCACGCTGTCGCCGTCGCGGGTCACGGGACGTGCCAGAAGTTTCGTGACGCCCGCGTCCAGCCGTTTGCGCAGCCGGGGCGAGAGCGCGGCGACGAGTTCGGCGGTGACGGACGGGACGACCGGAGGCAGGTCCGGGCTCATGCGATCTTCTCCCCTACCCAGCGGGCGAGTTCGAGCGGACTCAGGGCGGCGACCGGCATGCCCGCGGCGACGAGTTGACCGGCGACCCCCGTGGCGTAGCGGGGCCGGCCGGTGTCGTCGAGGCTCGCGCAGCCCAGGACGTGGCAGCCGGAGGAGACCAGCGCGCGGACCTCGGCGAGCAGTCCGCCCAGCGGATATCCCTCTTCGAAGTCGCTGACGACCACGACGAGGGTGCGCGACGGCACGGTGACCAGCTCGCGCGCGTGCCGCAGCCCGGCGGCGATGTGGGTGCCGCCGCCGACGCTCACCTCCAGCAGCAGCGACAGCGGGTCGTCCACGTGTCCGGTGAGGTCGATGACCTCCGTGGAGAACGCCAGGAAGTGGGTGGAGAGCGTCGGCACTCCCGCCAGCACCGAGGCGGTGAGCGCCGCCCACACGGTGGACGCCTCCATCGATCCCGAGACGTCCGTGACGAGGATGAGCCGCCAGTCGGCGGCCCGGCGCGCCCGCGTGCGGAAGACGGGGCGTTCGGGGATCACCTGCACCGTGCCGTCCGGGGCGCGGCGCGCGGTCGCCAGGTTGGCGCGCAGGGTGCGGGGCAGGTCCAGGCCGCCGCCGGGCCGCCGGCCGGGGCGTGGCAGGGCCGTGCCGTGCAGGGCGGGGCGCAGGCGGGTGGCCAGTTGCCGGGTCAGCGCGTCGACCAGCCGTCGCACGAGCGGGCGCAGTGCGGCCAGCCGCGCCTCGGGCAGTCCGCCGACGTGCCGCAGCACGGTGCGCAGCAGGTCCACCGACGGTCGCACGCTGTCCGCGTCCAGTTCGGTGAGGACGTCCTTGCGGCCGGACGCGGCGGCCGCGGCGAGCACTTCCTCGCGGATGCCCGGCCCGAACAGCGCGGCCAGTTCCTCGGACCACTCCCGCACCCCCGGGTACGGGGCCTCGCGGCCCCCGCCGCGGCCCGGGCCGGAGAGGTCGCCTCGGCTGCCCTCGCCGCGTCCGCTGCCGTACAGCTCGTCCAGCGCGGTCGCGATCGGGGCCGCGGACGGGGGCAGCCGGTCCGCGCGGCGGCCGAGGAGGAGACGCCAGCGGTCGGCGGGCGTGAGGAAAGGGTCGTCGGTGCCGGGCGGCGGCACGGTGCCGACCGCCCCGGTGCCGGGCGGCGCGGTGCCGGCCGGCGCGGTGCCGGGCGGCGCGGTGCCGGGCGGCGCGGTGCCGGGCGGCGCGGTGCCGGCCGGCGGGGGGTTCGTCGTGGCCGTTCCGGTGGGCTCGGTGACGGGGCCCGGTGCGGGGAGCAGCCCGAGGGTCCGCAGGGTCTCGCGGGCCGCGAAGTCCGCGGCGGTCCAGGCGGCGAGTGCCGCCGGGTCGACGCCGTCCGTGGCGGGCACGTACGGGGCATCGAGGTGTTCCTCGACGGTCGCGAGGAGGCGGTCGCGGGCCGCGGGGCTCAGTGTGTCGAAGCCTCCGCGCAGTGCGGGCAGCCGGTCCAGGAACGCCCGGTCGGGCAGCTCGGACACCCGGGTGAGCAGGGGTTCCAGCGCGGCCGGCGCCGCTTCCAGCAGCGGGCCCGCGGCGGTCAGCAGTCCGCCGAGCCGGGCGGTGAGGGCGGCGCGCGAGTCGGGTGCGGTGGCCGCGTCGACCCAGGAGGCGACGCGGTCGCCGAAGGTGCGCGCGTCCTCGTGGCCGAGCAGGACGCGTACGGCCCCGGCGGCGCCGCGCATCAGCGGGGAGCCGCCGGCGGACAGGCGGCCGAGGGCGTCGGCGAGCCGGATGCCGCCCAACTGGTCGGCGCGGTGGGAGAGTTCCAGCAGGGCATGGGCGTCGGCGAGGTCCTCGGACCCGGTCAGGCCGTCGACCTGCCGTACGGCCGCGGCCGTGAGCAGGTCCGCGACGGCGCCGGCGCGGGCCTCGCGGTCCGGGTCGGTGCCCAGCCCGGGGACGTGGCCGGCCCGCAGCCGGTCCAGCAGGGCCAGGCCGGCGAGGAGTTCCGGCAGGGTGCCGGCCTGGGGAAGGACGTCGGCGACATCGGTGAGCCGTTCGTCGGCGAGCCCCGTCAGGCCGCACTCGGCCGCCCGTTCGAGCCCTTCGAGGGCCTGCGCGGCCGTGGGCCCGCCCTCGTCGCGCTCCAGGCGCCGCCGTTCGAGCAGGACTCCTTCGGCGGCCTGCTCGGCGGTGACGCCGCGTGCGCCGACCGCGGTCAGCACGGCTTCGGTGGCCGGTGTCCAGCGCACCTCCCAGCGGGTGGTGAGGGCCTCGCCGCCACCCGCGCCGGCCACCTCCTTGGCCTCCCCGTAGGGGACACCGCACACCGTCAGGCGGCGCAGCAGCAGTTCGCGGAGCCGGTCGAGGTCGGAGCGCAGCGGGTCCAGCCGCAGGTCCTTCGCGGGGCCGGGGCCGCCAGCCCTCGGGCCGGGCAGGCCGAGCCGTGTCACCTCGGCCTCGACCGCGGGGGCGAGGCCGCTGCGCGGCGCCTGCGGGGCGGGCCGCCCGCCACGGGTGCCGACCAGGACCCGCTCCATCGCGCGCGCCACGGCCCGTCCGCGCCCGTAGGGCTCGCCCTGTGCGAGCACCGTCTGGACGGCTTCCACGAGTTCGCCGCGGCCCGCCGCGGGCAGTCCGCGCAGCCGGGCCAGATCGGAGGCGAGCCGGCTGATCTCCCGCGCGTCGGCGGGCCCCGAGGGGTGGCCGAGGTCCCGCAGTGCGGCGCAGACACGCACGGCCGCCCGGGTCAGCGCCTCCTGCAGTGCCGCCGGGTCGCCGGCCGCGCGCAGCACCATGTCCTGCCACTCCGGGTCCCGGATGCCCGCCGGGTAGCCGGACCGCTCGTCGAGCAGGGCGTAGGTGTACGGGATCAGCGAGGTGGTCCAGGCGGACACCGGCGCGTCGGCCGTGCTCCGCTCCCCGCGCTCCGATCCGCCGGACACGCCGTCGGCCTCCGTGTCCGGCCCGCTGTCCCGGGCCACGAGCGCCGGCGCGTGGAACGCGCCGACCAGCACGGCGGCCCGTTCGCCGCGCGCGGTGGCCTCGGCCAGCCGGTCCCGCATCCACCGCTCGCGCCGCAGGTCCAGTACCGGTACCCCGCCCGAGGCGGCCGCGTCCTCGCGCAGCGCCCACCCGGTGAGCAGGGCGGCCCGGCGCAGGGCCTCCGGCGGGGAGCCGGGGGCGGCCGCCTCGACCAGCCGGTCCCACAGGTCGTCCCCGGGCCGGCCCGTCAGCCGGGCCCGTACGGCGGTGGCGAGGCCGGGCCCCCCGGACCGCTCCCCCACGGCCCGCCGGCCCTCGGACCAGGCGGGGTCGGCGAGCGGCAGGTCGCAGGCGATCACCGGTGTGCCGGTGCGGGCGGCCCAGCGGACGGCGGCCAGTTCGGGCGAGAAGTCGGCGAACGGATAGAACGCCGGCCCACCGCCGCTCCCGTCACCGGGAGCGGCGGCGAGCGCCACGGGGGCCCGCGTCTCCTCGTGTCCCAGCCACGGCAGCCACTGCTGCATCTCGGCGGGCAGTTCGACGAGCAGCACCTCCGGCTCCGCCGCGTCGAGCAGCGCGGGCACGACGGCGGCCAGGGAGGGCGCGTGGTGCCGTACCCCGATGAGGTAGGGCGCGCGGGGGCCGGTGAGGGCGGCGAGCGCCTCGTCGGGCGGGACGGGCAGGACGCCCGCGCCGCCGGTGTCGCGCGAGGCGTCGGCCCCGTGGGTGAGGGACACGGCCGTCAGTCCTCCAGCACCGTACGCAGGTCCCACAGGGTGCGCCAGGTGGCGGAACCCTGCTCGGCGCGGCGCCGGACGGGGCCGTCCCAGTAGCCGCGCAGCCGGGCCGCGTCGGCGGGGTCGTCCTTGCGGACCACGCCGAGCAGGTGACCGGGCAGCAGGCCCAGCACGTCCCGGTCGCCCGGGAAGTACGCCGCCGCGAGGGCGAGCGCGCCGGCGACGGACACGGCCTCGGCGGTGCTCATCACCGTCGACGGGCGTTCCACCTCCCAGCCCTCCGCCGACCGGCCCTCGCGCAGGTCGCGGAACGCGGTGACCAGGGCCTCCAGCACGGCGTCGTCCACCTGGAACGGTGCCCCGGCCCGCTCCACGGACGCCCGTGCCTGGCCACGCACCAGCGCGGTCTCGGCGTCGAGGTCGCCGATGGGTCCGACCGTCTCGAAGTTGAAGCGGCGCTTGAGGGCCGCGGACATCTCGGAGACGCCCTTGTCGCGGAGGTTGGCGGTGGCGATGAGGGTGAAGCCGGGCGCCGCGTGCGCCAGCGCGTCCTCGGTGCCGGCCAGTTCGGGTACCGCGATGCGCCGCTCGGAGAGCAGTGACACCAGCGAGTCCTGCACCTCGGGCAGGCAGCGGGTGACCTCCTCGACGCGGGCGACGGCGCCCCGGGACATGGCGGTCATGACGGGCGACGGCACCAGCGCCTGCCGGCTGGGGCCCTGCGCCAGCAGCAGCGCGTAGTTCCAGCCGTACTTGAGCTGGTCCTCGGTGGTGCCCGCGGTGCCCTGCACGACCAGGCCGCTGGTGCCGCACACGGCGGCGGAGAGCAGTTCCGACAGCATCGACTTGGCGGTGCCGGGCTCGCCGACGAGCAGCAGGCCGCGCTCTCCGGCGAGGGTCACCACGCACCGTTCGACCAGCGCCCGGTCGCCGACGAACTTGCCCTCGATCACCAGCCGTTGCGGTACGCCTTCGGTGGCCTGCGCCCCGTCGGGCAGTCCGAGTGCCTGTCCGTCGCTGCCCATGACGAACGTGACGACGGCGCGCGGGGTGAGCCGCCACGCGGGCGGGCGGGGCCCGTCGTCGTACGCGGCGAGGAAGGCCAGTTCGGTCGCGTACCGGTCCTCGGGCGGGACGATCTGCCGGGCCGGGGCGGGAGGGAGGGTGGTGGTCATCGGTGCGGTGTCTTCCGGGTGCGGGTGGACGGTGGTCATCGGCGGCGGCCCTTGCGGGTGGCGCGGGTGGTGAGTTCCTCGTAGGCCGGGGCGTCGCCGGCGCGGACCCGGTCCCACGCGCGGTGGAACAGGTCGGGCACCGGCATCAGCGGCACCGCACGGGAGGTGCCGCCGACCGGGTAGAGGCCCTGCTTCCAGATCTCCACCGGCAGCGCGGGCGACTTCAGGTCCAGCCAGCCGCACGGCAGGAAGAGGGTGCGCCCGGCGCGGGCCCGCTTCGCCTCGACGACCGGGCCGGCGGCGGCCAGTTCGGCTCGGGCCTTCTTCATGCGGGCGGGTTTCCAGCCGGTCCAGCGGGCGCAGTTGCGGTCCGTCGGGTCGGGCAGGGCCAGCAGTTGCAGGTAGAGCGCGGCCGCGTCCTCGCCCAGGCCGTGGGTCTCGGCGACCTCGGCGACCAGGCCGGGCACACTGACCGTCGGGTCCTGGGCGTGGCCGGTGGGGCCTTCGGGATCGATGCCGGCCGTGACGGCGCGCAGGAGTTCCTCGTCCAGGAGGGTCCGCAGGGCCTGCAGGCCCTCGCCGCGTCCCGGTCCGACGAGCCCTGCGACCAGTGCGAGGACGGGGTCGTCGGACCCGGTGAGGGCGGCCGGGCGGACCAGGACGGTCTCCTGGTCGCCGTACCAGGGGCGCAGGACCAGTGCCTCGCCGACCGGGGTGGAGCCGTGGGCGTCGGCGCCGCCGGTGGCGGGCAGTCCGTACGCCTTGCGCAGTTCGACGGCGGTCGACGAGCCCGTTTCCGTCCACGCCACGTCGAGGTCCAGCAGCAGTTCCTGGTCGGCGACGCGGCGGCGCAGCGCGGCCAGTCCGTCCGGCAGCAGGGCGCGCAGCGGGTGCCCGTACGGCAGGGAGTAGGCGAGGCCGGCCAGAGTGGTCACGGCGCGTACCAGGTGGTACCGGCCGGGCAGGGCGCGGGGGTCGTCCGGGACGAGGTTGCCGTCCTTGTCCGGCCGTTGCACGGTGGTGCGGCTGATCCATGGGGTGCGGCCGGGGTTGAGCACCTCCTCGGCGGAGCCGGTGGCCACGCCGGCCAGGGTGAGGTCGGCGGCGAGGTCCTCGGGCAGGCGGACCATCCCGTCGAGGCGCTCGCTCCACACCCGGCCCGCCGCGCCGGTGTCCGGCCCGGTCGTCCACAGGTCGGCGGGGTCGTCGGGCAGCAGTGCGCCGACGAGCGCCGCCTGGTCGGCGAAACCCAGCGAGGTGAGGAGGGCGTCGCCGAGCTGTTTCTGCCGCGGCTTCAGCCCGGTGGTGGCGCTCACCTCGTCGGTGTGCTGCGCCGGCTTGCCGGCGAGCAGCAGGGCCGCCTGCACGGGTCCGAGTCCGTCGCGTGTCGCGGCGGCGAGTGCGGCGGGCGCGTCCGGCTGCCAGGGCGCGGCGCCCTTGTCCCGGATCAGGTCGGTGACCGCGGTCAGTGCGTCGGCGGGGAACACCGGTGGGTGCGCGGTCTCGCGTTCCAGGGTGAAGTGCGCGATCGCGCCGAACGCGCCGGCCGGGTCGTGGTCCAGGGCCAGCCACCACACGCGCCCGTGGGGGCGGCCCGCGGTGTGGCTGCCGAGGACGACGACGGTGCGGCCGTCGCGGCGCAGCACCTGGCCGGTGCGGTCCTGCGTGCCGTGCGGTTCGCCGAGCACGACCTCGCGCAGTGCTCCCCCGGGTGCGGCCAGCGGGCCGTCGGCGACGGCCTCGAACAGCAGGAGCAGCGCCCGGCGGTGGGCCGGTGTCAGGGCGGGTGAGGCGGCGCGGTAGGCGAGCGGGCGCAGCACGCCCAGCACGGCCGGCCAGCTCGTGCCGATGCCGGGGACGGTGAATTCCTCGCTGCTCCAGCCGTCTGCGGGCCCGGTGAGCCGGCAGGTGTCGGGCAGGGGCCTGCCGTCGGCGGGCCGGCCGGACAGGACGTGGTTGACGGCACGGATCTGACGCAGTGCGTTCCACCGCGGTGTGCTGCTCCACCAGCCGTGCAGGTGGGCGAGTCCGGCAGTCGCCTCGCGCAGCGTCCGGTCGTCGCCGTCCTCGGGGCTGTAGTCGGCGAACATGCCTTCGGCGTGCCGGCGTTCGGTCCTGGGACGTTCCACGGGAGGCTGCACGAAGCCGGCGACGGACTCGGCGAGGCGCAGCACCGCGTGCACGAGGGCGGTGACGCCGGTGAGCAGACGGGGGTCGGTGAGGGCGGGCACGCGGTCGGCGACCACTGCGCGCAGGACCTCGTCGGCGCTCGGCACGGCGGGCTCGGCGGTGGTGTCCCCGGCGTCGTGGTGCGGCGCGGACGGCCGGTCCGCGCCGGCGGCGGCCGCCGCAACCTTCGCCTGCCGCTCCGCCAGTGTCCGGGCCCCGGCGCGCAGCAGCGCGTCCGCCTGCTCGTCGGTCAGGGACCGCAGGGCCGCCGAGGCTTCCTCGTCGCGCGGCCGCAGCGCGTGCCAGAAGTCGACGGGCGGGACGAGGGGCGTGCCCGCCGCGAACTCGCCGCCGCGCTGCAGCGGTGTGATCCGGCCGAGTTCCCGCGCTCCGGTGCCGTCGCCGTCGGTGGTGTACAGGGCGACCTGGCGGTGCAGGGCGACGACGACGGGCTCGGCGCCGCCGGGCAGTCGCAGCGCGCCGAGCGGCACGCCGGGCATCCGGGTGCCTGTCCCGGGCACGGTGACGGTCCGGCCGTCCGGTGTGCCGACGGTGGTGCGCGTCTCGCCGTTCTCGCCCTCGGTACGCACCCAGCGGCCGAGGACGGTGCCGTCCGTGCCGAACGGGCTGTGCTCCAGGCCGGGTTGGAGGGGCAGCACCGAGCAGTGCTGCTGGAGCAGGGTGGCCCCGTCCCGGATGCCGGACCGCAGGAACGCGGGCAGCGAGGCCCGGCCGTGGGTGCCGGTGGCCGGGTCGTACTCCAGCCACACCTGCCGTCGCCCCTGCCGGCCCTGGCGCCAGTAGGACGTTCCGTCGCCGAGGACGGGCCGGGCGGGCGGTACGACGGTGTCGCCGGCGTGCAGGACGCGGCCGCCGGTGGCGCGGCCGCCGCCGGGCAGCGGGATGGAGGTGTTGCCCGCGTCGGTACGGCCGTACCAGTGCGAGAGCCTTTCGCCGCCGAGCGGGAACACCTCGGTGGGGCGGTTCGACCAGTAGGCGTGCTGTTTGCCGTCCTGGTGCCAGACGACCAGCAGTTCGCCGTCGGTGTAGCGGAACGACGGCCGCTGCCAGCGGCCCAGTTCGACCGGCAGCCGCAGGTCGTGTTCGAGCAGGATGTCCTGCGGTCCGACGACGATCGCCTTGTTGCCGCGGGAGAGGATCAGCGCCGGCCATGCCTCGTGGACGGCGAGGGTGTCGTCGCGGCCGCGTCGGGTCTCGGCGTCGAGCCGCCGCAGCGCCTCCTCGAGGGCGGGCCAGCCCAGTTCGTCGGGGATGCCGGCGCGCAGGGTGCGGCCCAGCAGTGGTGCGACGTCGAGTGCGGCGGCGCGGGCGACGGCCTGTTCACCGACCCGGGCGGCGACCGCGCGGAACGGGCGCAGGCGTTCCAGTGCCTCGCGGGCGGCGGGCAGTCCGGCGGCGGCGTGCAGGTCGCCCGCGGCGTCGTCCAGCCACTCGCGCAGTACGCCGGCCAGGACGGGGTGTCCGGCCAGTTCCTCCAGCAACGCGGGGTCGGGGCGGTGGCCGCCGAGTTTCCCGACCGACCTGTACAGCAGGTTCCGGCAGCGCGGGTGCGCGGCGAGCGCCGTCAGGTCGCGCTGTCCGGGCCGGTTCTCCTTCAGCCACTGGCTGACGGGGAGGTGGACGTCCTGGTCGGTCGCGGGCAGGGTCAGCGGCACGTCCTCGGCCACGCACAGGTCGAGCAGGTCCAGGTCGGCTCCGGCGTGCCAGCGGCCGGTGAAGAGGTCCACGGGCCGCCCCTGGGCGCGCAGGCGCGGGGCCATGCGCTCCACGAGCGCGAGGGTGGCGGGCGAGCGTCCGCCGGCGGAGCCGCCGTGCTTGCGGTGCAGGGCCCAGCGGCTGAGCCAGTCCGCCGCGTCGACGCCGTCGGCCGGGTCCTCGCCCGTCAGCAGCCGGTCGGCGCCGGTCTCGGCGAGCAGTGCCAGCCAGAACTCGTCGTCGCCGGTTGAGCGGCCCAGCCCGGCCGGCATGATCTCCAGCAGCCGGCTCCGTACGTCCGGCCGCTGTCCGGCCAGGAGGACGAGGGTCGCCCGGTAGGTGTTCCAGAAGGAGGCGGGGGCGCGTACCGCGGCCGGGGACGCGATCAGGTCGGCGACCAGCGCGCACTCCTCGGTGGCCCGGTCCAGTCCGGCGGCCTTGATCAGGGCGCGTGCGTCCTGGGGCAGGGACGCGTACGGCGGCATGCCGGCCGCGCAGCGCTCCACGGACAGCTGCCGGAACTGCGCCCAGGCCTCGCCCGGCGCGAGCCGTGCCGCGAGGTCCTTCACGTGCTCCTTGAGCGCCTTGACCGTGAGTGCTCCGGCGAAGGCGAACTCCAGGAAGACGGCCCGCTGCCGTTCCTCGTCGACGGTGAGCGCGTGCACGCGCTCCGCCTCGCGGGCCTTGCCGAAGAAGGCCGAGGCGTAGGTGGTGTTCTCGTGCTGGAGGAAGACGCGGGCGGCCTGTTCGTAGAAGGTGGGCAGGAAGTGCGGCACGGTGCGGCCGAGCCGCTCGCCGAGCGCTTCGAAGCCCTCCTTCGCGGTGCCGGGCCGGGACTTGGCCTGCCGGGCGAGCCGTTCGACGTCCCTGACCAGGGCCAGCGCGTGGTGTCCGTTCGCCGGGTCGTTGACCAGGGCCCATGCGGGGAAGCCGAGGGTTTCCCGGCGGACCTGGCCGACCTCGCGGGTCTCCGGCTCGCGGACCAGTCCGAGGAAGTCCAGGGCGAGGTCCTCGGCCTCGCCGAGCGTGCCCGGCACCAGCCGGACGATCTTCCGCTCGTCCAGGGCGGTGTGGGTGTAGGTGCGGACGGTGAGGACGTCGGCGTCCTCCCGGTCCGTGGTGCCCGGGGGCAGGACGGCTCCGGCGTCGAGCAGCGCGGCGGAGGTGGTGTCGTCGTGGGTGGTGCCGTCGTACGTCGTCATGCCGCACGCTCCTCGTCCTCGATGTCGCGTCCGGCGTACAGTGCGGCTGCCATGCGCATGCCCTCCGACCAGGTCACCGGCCCCACCTGGCCGAGCTTCAGCACGCGGCCCGCCTGGTCGGTGAAGAGCAGCGGGCCCGTCTCGGTCTCCTCGTAGCCGTCGTAGTCGCCGACCCACACGCGGGCCTCGACGGTGCGGCCGTCCTCGTGCACCGAGCACACGGCGTGGCCTCCGCGCACCCGGTATCCCAGCTGGGTGACACGGCCGTGCAGGAACCGCAGTTCCTTGAAGGCGCCGCCCGCGTGGTCCTCGACGGAGGTGGCCTCCGTGTCCAGCGTGGCGGGCCGGCGCCACACCTCGCGGAAGAGCTGCTGGGCGCGCTGCTCGATGCCTATCTCGACGGCGAACTCGCGCAGTTCCTCCAGCTCGTCCAGGAGCACCGGGTGCGGCAGGCGGACCAGGTCGGGCGTGAGCCGGACGGTGTCGCCGTCGAGGTCGACCAGGCCGAGACCGCGCTCGGGGTCGGCGTCCCGCAGGAATCCGGCCACCACGCCGTCCGCTCCGGTGACCACGAGGTCGCGCAGCGCGGCCTGCCAGGCCGGGTCCGGCCACACCCGTGCCAGTACCTCGAACGGCACCGGCAGCGAGCGCACCATCCAGCGTTCCACGTCGGTCAGGCACTGCCGTTCGTGCCGTTCCAGCCATTCGACGAGCTGACGCAGCCCCACCACCGCGGGGTCGTCGGCGATTTTCGGCGGAACGGATTTCAGCCGCCGCCCGGCCGCGTTGCGGCACACCACCTTGCCGTCGTCGAGGGCGACTTCGTAGCCGCCGGCCGACACCCACCCCATGCGTGCCTCCGCATCCGCAATGATCAAGTGACGGGAACTGTAGAGGAGGCCTCTGACAACGGGGCCGGCCGGTGGACGGAAGGGCGGCCTCCGGTGCCGCCGTACGCACTGCGGGCGGTTTCCGGCGGACGATGGGCCGGCTTTCGGGCACGGGCGTACACCGGCCGCGCGCCGATCCGGGGCAGCGTCCGCACGCCGCGATCCGGGGCAGCGTCCGCACGCCGCGATCCGGGGCAGCGTCCGCGCGCGGTCCTCGGTCGGCGGGGCGCCCGGGTCGGAGAGGGCGCGAGGCGCCGGCGGGCCGCTTCCCCTCCAGGGCCGGTGCCGGGGGCGGTGGGCCGGGCGGGGCCATCAGGGTGGTGACGGACGTGTCGGACTGCCGTCCCGGGCCCGGCTGGCCATCCTTGGTCGCACACGGACCCCCCTTTTCCAGCGACGAGGAGCACGGCATGTCCACGGACCCGGTCGGACGATTCCTGGCAGCTCTGGACCCGGAGCACCGGGATGCCGTCGGCGCCAGACCGCGCGGGGAACAGGAGCGCCTCGCGGCGGCCTGGGAGCGGGAGCTGGAGGCCGACGACGAGCTCGACTCCCTCGACGAGCTGTCCCCGCCGGCGGCGGAGGCCGAGGCGGCCCGCCGGGTCCTGCAACGCGAACTCGGTTGACGAGACGGCGAGTTCGCCCGCTCGCCGGCCCGACGACTCCCGCGCCGGAGGCGGCCTCACGCGCGCGCCGGATCCCTGTCGCCCTCTTCGCCCGGTTGCACCGGAGGACCCCCTCCGGTAAAGTGGAGGACTCCCTCCACTCATGAGCCTCCTCGTGAGGACAGCGAAGAAGGGAAGCATGGAGAATCCCGACTCACGCGTCCGCCTGCGGCGCATACGCCTTCCCGGAACCGTCGCGGCCGACGGCGGCCCTCGCACCGATCCCGGACAGCGGCCCGACGGCTCGCACGGCCGACTGCCGGACCGCACCGACCGGCCGACCGGCGGGCCCCTCACGCTTGCGGCGCCACCCGACGCGCGGCCCGACCGGTGCGGTGCCACGGCCGCCACCCACGGCTCGTTTTGACCCCGGCCGCCCGTCGCCGACCGACGGGCGGCCGGGGTCAGTTGCCCACGCCGAGCCCGGACATGCACTCCGGACCACAGCCGGCGGTTGCCGGCCCTCACCCCGGCGGACGACGAGTCCCGCGAGACGACGAGGCCCGTGAACGGCCGGCCCTGCTGCGGGGTGCTCGGCACCGAGGAGTTGCCCGCAGGGCCGACGGACGACTCCGCACGGCGAGGCGGACGGTTGTCGTCCGTCGGCCGTGGGTGACGTCGCCGGAAGCGCCGGCCGCCCGGCTGCGGCCGTACCGGTGCGCGCCGGGCCGGGCGGGCCGTTTGGCAGCCGGGCGGCACCTGTGCAACTCTCCTGACCACTCCTCCGAAAGGGCACCTGACATGCTCGGCATGGTTCTCTGGGACGTCCGCTGTCGCGCTTCGACGCGAGAGCGGTAACCGTCACCTGCCTCGACGCACACGCCTGTCCCGTGGACAGGCGTCGGTTCTGCCTGCTCCTCGTCGAAGTGCTCTTCGTGCCCCCGCACGTTCGATCACGAGGAGTTCGTGGTGTCCACGATCCACTGGACCGAAGGTTCCGTCCGCCGGTCCGCCCGCTGGCATTCCGAGAACGGCACGCCCCTGCCCCGCCGGACCGTCGTCGTCGACGACCGGACCAGGGCCGACGACGCCTACCACCACGCCTGCGCGGGAACGGCCCTGCTGTGGCGGGGCGACTTCCACAACGCCCGTCACCTGCTGCAGGCGATGGGCCGCCGCATCGACCGCACACCGCCCACTCCCGGCACGTCCCCCGCCGAGACCTACCGTCTGCACCGGCGCGACAGCGGCCACCGCGCCCGTGTCCTCGGCAGGCTGCTGGTGCTGCTGGACGACGACTACGGCCTGGCGTTGCGCCGGGCCCCCGACGTCCGCCGGGCGTGTCTGGAGGCCTACGGCCCGCCGAAGGGCCCCATGGCGGTGTCGCTGCGGGAGCTGCTGGGGGTGACGGGCGCTCACCAGTGGCGCCTGAAAGGAGTCGAGGTGCCGATGCTCGGCGCCCGCGTCCATCCGCACTACGACGTGTTCGCCCCCGTCAGGGGCGAGTACGTCGACCTGGTCGCCGAGGCACCGCTGCCACCGGCGGTCCGTTGTGCTCCCGCCGGCGCCATGGCCTTCGACCTCGGCACGGGCACCGGCGTCCTCGCCGCGGTCCTGGCCCGGCGGGGCATCGGGCGGGTCGTGGCCACCGACATCAGCCCGCGCGCGCTGGCCTGCGCCGAGGAGAACGTCCGGCGGCTCGCACTCACCGGCCGTGTCCAGGTGTGGGGCCCCGGCCTGTTCCCGGAAGGCCGCGCCGACCTCGTCGTGTGCAACCCGCCCTGGATCCCGGCCCGTCCGACCGGCCCTGTCGAGCAGGGCGTCTTCGATCCGGACGGCGCGATGCTCCACGGTTTCCTCGCCGGGCTCGCCGCCCGTCTCCGACCGGGCGGCGAGGGCTGGCTCGTCCTGTCCGACCTGGCGGAACTCCTCGGCCTGCGGACACGCGCGCACCTGCTCGACGCCGTCCGGGCGGCTCACCTGCGCGTGGTGGACAGGATCGACACCAGGCCCCGGCACCGGCGCTCCAGGGACACCACCGACCCGCTCCACGCGGCGCGCCGTGCGGAAACCACGTCCCTGTGGCGGCTGACCACCGCGGCCTGACCGGTCCCGGGTGCCGGGCAGGGTACCGGCGCCCGGCCGGTCCCGAGCGGGCGTCCGGTCGGGACCGGCCGGGCGAGCGGGCGTCCGGGCGAGCGGGCAGCCGGTCGGGCGGGCGGCCGGTCCCGGGCGCGTCAGCGCAACGCGTCCTCGAAGACGGCCCGGTGTTCGAGGACCCATTGGTGGGCCCTGCGCACGCCGGTGACCACTCCGGCGTCGCGCAGCCGGCGCATCGCGGGATCGCCCGCGGCCGCCCCGCTCCGGATGCCGCGCCGGCAGCGGTCCTGCCACCACAGGACCGTGGACACGAGCTGCCGCCGGTCCGTCAGCCCGTAGCTGTCGGCGATCAGGCGCACCCGACGGGCCGCCGCCGCGACGTCGGTCACCGACGGGCCCAGGCCCAGGTACTGCCAGCAGACATGGGCGACGTCGTGGATCCGCGCGCCGGGCGCCGCCAGGTCCCAGTCGATGAAGGCCACCGGTCGCAGCTCGCCGTCCACCGGCCGGTAGACGGTGTTCTTGGGCGAGAGGTCGTTGTGGCACACCACCT
Source organism: Streptomyces calvus (assembly GCF_006782915.1). GTDB lineage: Bacteria > Actinomycetota > Actinomycetes > Streptomycetales > Streptomycetaceae > Streptomyces > Streptomyces calvus. The sequence continues at coordinate 238,659 of NZ_VCNP01000058.1, read as the reverse complement.
CCTCGCCACCGGCCAACGCCGTGCCGGCCGTGAGGTCGTGGAAGGCGCGGACGAGCCGGGCGACGGCCGCCAGGCTCTCGTCCGAGGAGACGGCGGCCGGCTGACGCGGCTCCCAGGCCACATGTCCGTCGAGGTAGCCGAGGACCTCGCGCCCCTCGTCGTCCGTACCGAGGTACCGCGGGGCCCCGTCCCAGCCGGCCGCCTCGAACCATCTCAGCAGGGCCCACACGAACTCCGGGCGGGCCGGCGGGGAACGGCGGACGGTGTCCCCGACCCTGACGACCCCGCTGACGAAACCTCCGGGCAGGTGCGACTCGGGCATGGCCCCATTCTGCAGTCCGCACCGGATACTGGGCCCGTGATCGACCGGGAAGCCGCCGTCCGCATCGTCGAGGAAGAACTCGCCCGCGAGGACGAGAGGTGCGCCGCCCGGGGCGTGCATCCCGTGCGTACGGTCGTGACCACGGTCGAGGAGCACGAGCTGGTGTGGATCGTGGGACGGCAGTCCGAGGAGTTCGTACGCACCGGCAGTCGGGACGCCATGCTCATCGGTGTCGGGCCGTACCTGGTCGACCGTGTCGACGGAGGACTGCACCGGATCGGCGTCCTGTCCGCCATGGGCGGCGACTGGGAGGCCGACTACCGGGTCCGCATCCGGGGGCAGACCATCCGTACGGCCGTGGACGACCTGCACGACGAGCTACGGCGGGCCGCCGCCGCGCACGGGACCATGACGGCGGTGCGTGTGCTGCGGCGGCGGCTGGCGGACCTCACTCCCGCGCAGGCCCTCGCGTACGTCCGAGGACTGCTGGACGGCGAGGTTCCGGCCCCTCTCGTGGCCGTGGCGGTGCAGCGGCTCGTCGAGCCACTCGACCCGGTGCTCGCCGTGACCACCGTCCGCCCGGGAGGAACCCGCCCCACCGGCTGACGGCGGTCCGGGGGCGGAGGTTCCGTACGTCTGTCAAGGTCCGGGGGCCGGGTCACCGTGGCGCCCGTCAAGAGCTGATCAACGTCTCATCATGAACTCCCCATGACGAGGCCATGGTTCGGCAGGGCAGCGGAACGCACCCCTTCCTCGCTCATACGTTCCCTGCGTGAACACCGATTCCCCTACGGGGTCCCCGCAGTCTCCCGACCGGAAGCCGCCGCGCCGCCTGCTCCTGCGCTCCGCCGTCACCGGTGCCGCCGCCGTCGGCACCGCTGTCGCCGCCGGCACCGCCGGCGCCGCCCCGGCGGCCGCCGCCGGTTCCCGCGCCCGCAAACGTCCCGCCACGCCCGAGGACGCCCTGCGCGAACTGGCGGCCGGCAACCGGCGCTGGCGCACCTACCGGGAGCGGCACCCGGACGAGACACGCGCCGTGCGCGAGGCACTGGTTTCCGGTCAGCACCCGTTCGCCGTGGTGCTCAGCTGCATCGACTCCCGCGTTCCCCCGGAGCTGGTGTTCGACCAGGGGCTCGGGGACCTGATGACCGTGCGCAGCGCCGGGCAGGTCCTGGACGAGGCGGTGCTCGGCAGCGTCGCCTACGGTGTGCTCGAACTGGACGTCCCGCTGGTCCTGGTGCTCGGACACCAGTCGTGCGGGGCCGTGCGCGCCGCCGTCGAGTGTGAGGAGTCCGGGGAGCGGCTGCCCGCCCACATCCAGTACATCGCCGACCGGATAGCCCCGGCCATCGACCACGGCCACCAGGGCGAGGAACGCATCGACGCGACCGTCGACGCCAACATCCGGCTCGTCCGCGACCGGTTGGCGTCCGAACCGGACCTGGCCGCCCGCCTGTCCACCGGCCGGCTGGCCGTCGTCGGGGCCCGCTACGAGCTGACCAGCCAGCTCGTGCACCGCGTGGACTGACGGCCGGCACCGCACGGCGCGCCGGTCCCGCGGCGCGCCGACGGCACCGGTGCCGCGCCCGACGCCCCGCACGCCGTGCACGCCGTGCACGCCCCGCATACCCGCATACCCGCATACCCGCATGCCGCGCACGCCGCGGCGGCGTCGAGCGCCCTCCGCGGTCCGCGTGCGGCGCCCGCACGCAGCACAATGTGGCTGTGCGGGCTCCGGCGCGGAGCCGGGATCGTCTCGAGGTGAGGACGGATGGAACCGCGGGAGCACCACGTCGGCTTCCTGGTGTTCGACGGAATGAAGATGCTGGATCTGTCCGGCCCGGCGGAGGTGTTCAGCGAGGCCGGCCGGTTTGGCGCCCGCTACCGGCTGAGCATCGTGTCGGCCGGCGGGAAGCCCGTGTGCTCGTCCATCGGCCTGCGGGTGCCGGTCGACGCGGACGCCGGCGACGCCCCCGCCTTCGACACCCTGCTCGTGGTGGGCGGCGACCGGCTGCCCGCCTCCCCCGTCGACCCCGCGCTCGCCGCGGCGGCACGGAATCTGGCATCGCGGGCGGGGCGGGTCGCCTCCATCTGCACCGGCGCGTTCGTCCTGGCGGCGGCGGGTCTGCTCGACGGCAGGCGGGCGACGACGCACTGGCAGCACACCGCGCTGCTGGCCCGTGTCTGCCCGACGGCGCGGGTGGAACCCGACGCGATCTTCGTCAGGGACGGCACGACCTACACCTCGGCCGGGGTGACCGCCGGCATCGATCTCGCGCTCGCACTGGTGGAGGCCGACCACGGACCGGACCTGACGCGCGGCGTCGCCCGTTCGCTCGTGGTGTACATGCAGCGTTCCGGCGGGCAGTCGCAGTTCTCCGCCTCCCTCCAGGGACCGGCCCCGCAGACGCCCGTGCTGCGGCTGGTGCAGGACGCGGTCCAGGCCGACCCGACGGCCGATCACAGCCTCGGCGCGCTGGCCGCGCGGGTCCGGGTCAGTCCCCGGCATCTGACCCGGATGTTCCGCGACGAGCTGGACACCACGCCGATGAAGTACGTGGAGCTGATCCGCTTCGACCGGGCGAAGGCGCTGCTGGACGCCGGGCACAACGCCACCGAGGCGGCGGCACTGTCGGGGTTCCCCAGCTACGAGAGCCTGCGGCGCGCGTTCGCACGTCACCTGGGCCTGTCGCCGACCAGGTACCGGCAGCGGTTCACCACGACGGGCGCCGGCTCCCGCACCTCCCCGCGCGGCGCCTGACACCCCGCCCGGCAAGTGTGGCCGTTCGTGAGGGATTGTCGGCCGTTCCGTAGCGGACGCGCGGTCCTCGGCGGGCGGATGGTGGAGCTGTCCGGTCGGTGTCCCGACCGGCTCCGCGCACCACCTGCCCGAGGAGACCGTCATGAGTGAAGTGATCGCCGGCATCGCGATCCCCGACAGCAAGCTGGCCCAGGCCGCGACCGACCTGATCCGCGACACGACACCGCCGCTGATCTTCCACCACTCCCGCCGGGTGTACCTGTTCGGCAGTCTGCAGGCCGCGGCGCTGGGGCTGCGCCCCGACCCCGAACTGCTGTACGTGGCCGCCATGTTCCACGACACGGGCCTGGTGGCGCCGTACCGCAGTGACGACCAGCGCTTCGAGATGGACGGCGCCGACCAGGCCCGCGCGTTCCTGTTGACGCACGGGCTGTCCGAGAGCGACGCGGAGAAGGTGTGGACGGCCGTCGCCCTGCACACCACCCCGGAGGTGCCCTACAAGCTGGCCCCCGAGATCGCCGCCACGACGGCGGGCGTGGAGACCGACGTGCTCGGCCTGAACCTCGCCCACATCACTCCGGCGCAGATCGACGAGGTCACCGCGGCCCACCCGCGGCCGGACTTCAAACGGCAGATCCTCCGGGCGTTCGCCGACGGGTTCCGGCACCGCCCGGACAGCACGTTCGGGACGGTGAACGCGGACGTCCTGGAGCACTTCGTGCCGGGCTTCCGCCGGATCGACTTCGTCGACGTCATCCAGAACTCCGCCTGGCCGGAGTGAACGGAACGCAGGGTGCCACCGCGCCCGGCCGTCCGCAAGGCCCCGCCCCCTGCCCGCAGCCGGTGGCGGGGGCCCGCCGATACCGACGCACTGGCGACGATTGCGCCGGGTTCCCGCTCCGCAATCGCCAATTTTGCAGAGCCTGCATTTTTTCATACCATGCAAGACATGACGGGGAAGAACAGCGCGAACGGCGGACTGCGGGAGCGCAAGAAGCGGGCGACGCGCGCCGCCCTCGCGGAGGCCGCGGTGCGGCTCGCCGCCGAGCACGGCGCGGACAACGTCACGGTCGAGGCCATCAGCGCGGCGGCCGGTGTGTCCGTACGCACCTTCTTCAACTACTTCGACTCGCGTGACGACGCGTTCGTGGTCATCGACGCGGACGCGTCCGTCCGGGTCCGGCAGGCCCTGCTCGAAGCGCCGGCGGACCTCACCCCGCTCGACGCCCTGCGCGAGGCCCTCGCCGCGGAACTCACCGAGGCGGAACGGCAGCACGAGCTGTGGAGCCTGCACGCGGAGGTGCTGCGCAACTCACCGCACCTGCTGGTCCGCAGCCTCGGTGCCCACATGGCCGACGAGGCCGGACTCGCCGAGACGATCGCCCGGCGGATCAGCGGCACGGCCGCCGACCGCGCGGACGTCCCGCCGGACGAGGGCGGCCCGGGCGAGCGGGGCCGGGCACTCGACCTGTACCCGCGCCTGCTGGCGGCCGTGGCCGGCGCGGCGGTCCGGGTCAGCGTGCAGCACTGGTGCGACCGGCAGGACGAACTCGCCTTCGCCGACGTCTTCCGCGAGGTGTTCGCGCTGCTCGCCGCCGGACTCCCGGCACCCGAACGGTAGCCGCCCCGACGGGCGGCCGCCGGGCGGCGCGTACGCCGCCCGGGTGTCCTCGCCCTCCCCGCTCCCCCGCCCCCGCACCGGGGCGCGACCCGGCACTGCCCACCGATCGTCGAGAGAGAAACCGTGACCGCAGCACAGGCGCCCGACGCGGCGCCGCCCGCTCCCATGTCCAACCGGCAGATACTCCAGGCCATGTCCGGGCTCATGGCCGGCATGTTCGTGGCGATCCTGGCGGGCACCGTGGTGTCCAACGCACTGCCCACGATCATCACCGACCTGGGAGCGAGCCAGTCCTCCTACACCTGGGTCGTCACCGCCGAACTGCTCGCCATGACGGCGACCGTCCCGCTGTGGGGCAAGCTGTCCGACCTGTTCAACAAGAAGCTGCTGCTCCAGCTGTCGCTGGGCCTGTTCGTCGTCGGCTCGCTGCTGGCCGGCTTCTCGCACGGCGTCGGGCTGCTGATCTTCAGCCGGGTGGTCCAGGGCATCGGAGCGGGCGGACTCACCGCGCTCGCCCAGGTCGTCATGGCCGCGATCATCCCGCCCCGCAGGCTCGGCAAGTACGCCGGTGTCTTCGGTGCCGTGTTTGCCGTCGGCACGGTGGCCGGCCCGCTGGTCGGCGGCGTCCTGGTGGACACCTCCTGGCTGGGCTGGCGCTGGTGCTTCTTCATCGGCGTTCCGTTCGCGCTGCTCGCCATCGTGCTGCTCCAGCGCACGCTGAACCTGCCCGTGACCCGGCGCGAGGCGAAGATCGACTTCCTGGGTGCCTTCCTCATCGTCGCCGGTGTCTGCGCCCTGCTCATCTGGGTGACGCTGGCGGGCAACGAGTTCGACTGGGCGTCGTGGCAGACCGCCGCGCTGACCGGAACCGGTCTCGTGCTGCTGGCCGCCGCCGTGGTCGTCGAGGCCCGCACCCCCGAGCCGGTCATTCCGCTGGACATCTTCCGCAACCGCACCGTGACGCTCACCACCGTCGCCAGCCTGCTCGTCGGTGTCGCCATGTTCGGCGGCACGGTGTTCCTCTCCCAGTACTTCCAGGTGTCCCTCGGCAAGTCCCCCACCGTCGCCGGCCTGATGAGCCTGCCGATGATCATGGGCCTGCTGGTGTCGTCCACCGTGGCCGGGCAGGTCATCAGCAGGACCGGTGTGTGGAAGCGCTACCTGGTGGCCGGCGCGGTGATCATGACGGTCGGTCTGGGGCTGCTCTCCACCATCGGCGCGGACACGTCGTTCACGCTGCTCAGCCTCTACATGGCGGTGCTCGGCGTCGGCGTCGGCATGCTGATGCAGAACCTGGTGCTGGCCGCCCAGAACGACGTGCCCGCCGCCGAACTGGGCGCCGCGACGTCCGTGCTGTCGTTCTTCCGCAGCATGGGCGGCACCATCGGCACCAGCGTCCTCGGCGCGATCCTCGCCAACCGGGTCGCCACCGAGACGGCCAAGGGCATGGAGACGGCCGGCATTCCCGCAGGCGGCGGTGCCGGCGGCAGCGCGCACGGGGTCCCGGACATGAGCACCCTGCCCGAGCCGGTACGGGCGATCATCGAGCACGCCTACGGCGTCGCCACCGCCGATCTGTTCCTCATCGCCACACCGTGCGCCCTGCTGGCGCTGATCACGGTCGTCTTCCTCAAGGAGAAGCCGCTGAAGACGACCAGCGGCATGGAACGCCTCGCCGAGGAGTCCGCGCCCGCGGCGGACACCGGCAGGGCCACGCCGGTCGGCTGAGGCCCGGCGGGCGCCGGCCCCGGGCGCCGCTCCGCCCGGGGCTCCGCCGGCCCGGGACGGGCGGCGCGCGGTCCGGCGCGCCGCCGCCTCCCGTCCGGTCCGGTCACTGACCGCCCAGGCCGGTCGTCGCCACCGACTTCACGATGTGCCGCTGGAAGAAGACGAACACCAGCACCAGGGGCAGCGCGGCCAGCACCGAGGACGCCATCGTCTGCGCGTACTGCACGCCGTAGGCGTCCTTCACCGCGGTGATGCCGACCGGCAGGGTCATCAGCGCGGGGTCGGAGGTCGACACGAACGGCCACAGGAAGTTGTTCCACGCGCCGATGAACACGAAGATCGACACGGCGGCGAGCATGGGACGGGACAGCGGCAGCATCACCGAGCGGAAGATCCGCGCATGGCTCGCGCCGTCGATGCGGGCCGCCTCCTCCAGCTCGCGCGGGATCGTGTCGAAGTGCTTCTTCAGGATGAAGACCATCGCCGGAGCGACCGTCTGCGGCAGGATCACCGCCGCGTAGGTGTCCACCAGGTCCAGCGTCAGCATCTGCTGGAACCACGGCACGATCAGCAGCTGCGGCGGGACCAGGATCGACGCCATGGTGACCGTGAAGAGCCAGCGCCGGCCGCGGAAGAGCGTGCGGGAGAAGGCGTAGCCGGCCATCGCCGACACCGCGACGGTGACGACGGTGACGGCCGCGGCGATGAAGAAGCTGTTCAGCATCCACAGCGGCAGGTCGCCGCGCTCGATCACGGTGCGGAAGGCGTCCAGGGTGAAACCGCCCTGCGGCCAGATCCAGTGCAGCGGATCACTGGCGTCCTGCTCGGACTTGAGGGCCGTGAACGCCGCCCAGAACATCGGCAGCAGCCAGATCACCGCCAGCACCGCGAGGGCGGCCAGGGCCAGGGTGCGGGCCAGCGGGCCGGCGCCCAGGGTGAGGTTGGGCCCGCGCTGCACGGCCGGGCGGGCGCGGCGGGCGGCGGGCAGCGGGGAGACCGTGCGGCGCGCGGGCCGTGTCCGGACGTCGGTGGAGGTCATGTCACTTCTCCCTGCGGCGAAGGGCGACGAACTGCACGGCGGAGGCGAGCACGATGAACGCGAAGAAGACGTAGCTGATGGCGGAGGCGTAGCCGAGGCGGTAGCCGGTGAAGCCCATGTCGTAGAGGTACTCGACGACGGGACGGGTGGAGCCGTTGGGGCCGCCCTTGGTGAGCAGGTACACCTGGTCGAACACCTTCAGCGAGGCGAGGATCTGCAGGACCGTGATCACGCCGGTGATGCGCCGCAGCTGTGGCAGCGTCACGTGCCACAGCCGACGCCAGGCGCCGGCCCCGTCCAGCGCCGCCGCCTCGTACAGGTGGTCGGGCACGGTCTGCAGCGCCGCGAGGAACAGCAGGAAGTTGAAGCCGACGGTCCACCACAGGGTGGCGATGACGATCGCGTACAGGGCGATGGACTCGTCGCTCAGCCAGGCGTAGCCGTCCAGTCCGACCGCCTGCAGCAGGTGGTTGTACAGGCCGAGGTCCGGCTGGTACAGCCAGCCCCACAGCAGGCCGATCACACCGACCGGCAGCAGGTAAGGGGCGAAGAACGCGAGCCGCCACACCCACTGGCCGGGAAGGCCGGTGTGCACCAGCAGGGCCATGGCGAGGGCGACGGCCACCAGGGGCACGGTGGACACGACGGTGAACCAGACGGTGTTCCACATCGCGCGCCACATGTCGGCGTCGCCGAACGCCTCGGTGTAGTTGTCCAGCCCGATGAAGGACGGCTCGTGGGCGGCGAGCGAGGTGTCGGTGAGGCTCATCCAGACGCCCTGCACCATCGGCCAGAGCATGAACAGGGCGAACAGGACGAGGAAGGGCAGGGCGAAGAGCAGTCCGGGCGGGAGGGCGCGGCGTACCGCGGCGCCCAGTCCCCGGGGGGTGCGGTCGGCCCGTGGCCGGCCGGGGGAAGCGAGTGGGGTGGACATCTGCTGCCTCCTTCGCGGCGGCTCAGGCCGGACTGGGCTGGGACAGGGCGGTGTTGATCCGGTCGACCATGGCGCGGGCCGCGCGGTCGGGGGCGAGTCCGTCGAGCACGGCCCGCTGGAGCACCTGCGACATCGAGTTCTGGAAGTCGGATCCGGCCCCGGCGAACCAGACCGCCGGGTCGAGCACCACGTGGTCGGCGGCCACCGCGTAGCGGGACTGCGGCTCCAGCCGGGCGTAGTCCCGGGTGCGGGTGACCGGCTGGTACGCCGGGATGTGACCGGCCTTCGCCCAGACCTGCCCGGCCTTGAGGATCGCCGCGACCGCCTGGTGGGTGCGCCTGCGGTGGGCCTCGTCGGGGTCGGGGCGGCGCGGCAGCACGAAGGAGTGGGAGTCGGCGTAGACGGCGGGCGTGCCGAACACGGTCGGGAAGGGCGCGGCGCCGACCTCCGGGTCGGCGGCCCGGAAGGTGCCGAGCTCCCACTCGCCGGAGAGGATCATCCCGGTCTGCCGGTTGGTGAAGGCCGCGATGGCCGCCGGGTAGTCGAGGCGGCGCGGGTTGACGCGGCCGTCGACCAGCTTGCGCATGAAGGCGATGACCTCGGTCATCGCGTCGACGTTCGCGGTGACCCGGCCGCCGACGGGCAGGTCGAAGTCGTTCCCGGTCTGCCGGTAGAGCCCGTAGAACAACCGCCAGCCCTGGGCGGTGTCGTTGACGTAGCCGAAGGCGATGCCTTGCCGGCCGGAGGCCTTCGCCAGTTCCCGGCCCGCCTCCACGAACCGTTCGGGACCGGCGAAGGCGTCCAGGTCGAGGTCTCCGGCGCCCGTCAGCAGTCCGGCCTTGCGGGCGGTGTCCGGGTGGTAGAAGACGATGAACGGGTGGGTGTCCAGCGGTACGGCGTAGGTACGGCCCCGGTACTGGGTGCGGTTCCACACCGCGTCGGCGAAGTCCTGCTCCCGGACGCCGAACTCGGCCAGCAGTCCGGTGTCCCAGGAGTCGAGCAGTCCCAGGGGCGCGTAGCCGGCGAGGCGCGACATGTGGGAAACGGCGACGTCCGGTCCGCGCCCGCCGGCCGAGGCCATGGCGAGCTTGGTGTAGTAGGGCGGGCCCCATTCCAGGACGGTCCGCTCGACGCGGGTGCCGGGCATGTCGGGCCCCGCGACGCCGATGAGTTCGTCGAGCAGGGCGCCGTCGGCGCCGCTGAACAGGTCCCACATGCGCACGGTGCGCGGGTCCGACGCGGCGGCAGCGGAACCGCAGCCGGCGAGGGCCCCGCCGCCGAGGAGGACGGCGGCGGAGGCCAACGAGGCGCGCAGCAGGCCGCGTCGGGACAGCGCGGCGGGGTTACCTTCCGGCCTGGCGGAGGCGGCCCGTGGGCCAGGCAGGTCGACCATGGCACTACCTTTCTCTACATCGATGTACATCGCCGGCGGTTGCTGGGGACGCGACGTGCGCGCGGGTCCGGCTCCGGTCGCCCACCGGAGGGGTCCGGCGCGGTCAGTCGGTGGATTCGCAGGCGGCGCTGCGCTGTTGGATCCGGCGCAGTACGGCGGTGTCGAACTTCTCGCCGCGGTCGAAGCCGTAGACGCCGTTGCGCTCCTGGAAGACGTCGGTGAGCTGCGTGTAGCAGTAGCCGAACATGTCCGGGTCGTCGAGCAGCACGTCCACCAGGCCCTCGAAGCGGGTGAGGAACTCCTTGACGGTGCGCGGCCGTTCGCCGTAGCCCCAGGAGGTTCCGGTCTCGTCGCCGGCGGCGGTCGCGGCGGCCGCCGCGTCCCACCAGATCCCGCCGAACTCGCTGCAGAAGTAGGGCTGTCCGCGGTACGGGACGGACCAGGGGCGGCCGTCCGGGCCGGTGTTGACGTAGGGGCGGTCCTCGGCGAGGCCGGACATCGTCCGGGCGAACGCCTCGGGGTCCTGCTCGTAGCAGTGCGAGTCGTAGACGTCGGTCTCCGGCACGCGGTGGGCGTAGCCGGAGGCGTCGATCACCGGGCGGCTCGGGTCGGCCTGCTTGGTCGCCAGGAACATCGCCCGGGTCACGTCGTCGAGCGGGGTGATCCGGTCGTGCAGGTTCTGGTACGTCTCGTTCAGCGGGCACCAGCCGATGATCGACGGGTGGGAGTGGTCGCGTTCCAGGGCCTCGAGCCACTGCGCGACGTAACTGGCGTCCGGGCGCTGGTTGTCGTCGCGGACGCCGGTCTCGCAGCCCCAGTCGCCGAACTCGCCCCACACCAGGTAGCCGAGCCGGTCGGCGTGGTAGAGGTAGCGCTCCTCGAACACCTTCTGGTGCAGCCGGGCGCCGTTGAAGCCGGCGCGCAGCCCGAGTTCGATGTCGCGCACGAGGTCGGCGTCGGTGGGGGCGGTCATCAGGCCGTCCGGGTAGTAGCCCTGGTCGAGCACCAGCCGCTGGAAGACCGGGGCGCCGTTGAGCAGCACCCGCTTGCCGTGCACGGCGACCGACCGCAGCCCGGCGTACGAGGCGGCCTCGTCGACCACCGCGCCGTCGGCGTCGAGGAGTTGCAGGAGCAGGTCGTACAGGTGCGGGTCGGCCGGTGACCAGGTGCGCACCCGGTCCTCGGGGACGGTCAGCACCAGTCGGGGGCACAGGTCGAGGTCGGCGCGGGCGGAGGCGGTCACCACCTCGCCGTCCCCGTCGGAGAGCACGGCGCGCACCCGGTGGCCCGGCAGGTTGCCGGTGATCGGCAGGTCGACGTGGAAGGAGTTCGACCCGAGGTCGGGGGTGATCCGCGGGCGCTTGAGGCGGGCCGCGGACGGTACCGGCTCGAGCCAGACGGTCTGCCAGATGCCGGTGGTCCGGGTGTAGTGGCAGTGCGTGTTGGCGTACCAGGTGGCCTGCTTGCCGCGGGCCTGCGGGCCGTGCCGGCTGTCGCGGGCGCGGACCACGATCACGGCGTCCTCGCCGGGCGCGGCCACGCCGCGCAGTTCGGCGGTGAACGGGGTGAAGCCGCCGCGGTGTCGGGCCACCTCGGTGCCGTTGACCCAGACGGTGGCGTCGTGGTCGACCGCGCCGAAGTGCAGCAGCACGTCGGACCCGGACCACTCCCCGGGGATCGTCACCGTGCGCCGGTACCAGACGGCCTCCATGAAGTCGGTGTCGCCGATCCCCGACAGCTCGGACTCGGGGCAGAACGGCACGACGATCTCGCCGGTCAGGTCGCGGTCGCGCAGTCCGCGCTCCAGTCCGCTGTCCCCCCGGTCCGTCTCGAACTGCCAGCGGCCATTGAGATTCAGCCATGCCTCGCGGACGAACTGGGGCCGGGGGTACTCCGGACGCGGAACGTCCAGGGGCAGGGTCGTGCTCATGCTGCTCCTCGTCACTACGGGTGCGCTCGGTACGGGGTCATGCGACCATACGATTACATCGATGTAAATGGCGTGGTGGAAACTTTTCGACGACCGGTTCCGACCCGGTGCACGACGGCGCCCCTCGACGCTGCCGTTACGATCCGGGGGCACGGTGAGGAACGAGAAGGGAAGCATGGGCAGGCCCAGGATCAAGGACGTCGCGGAGTACGCCGGCGTCTCGGCCAAGACGGTGTCGAACGTCCTCAACGACTACGAGCACGTCTCCGAGCAGACCCGGGCCGCGGTGCGCGAGGCCATCGACGTCCTGGGCTACCGGGTCAACATCGCCGGACGCCAGCTGCGCCGGGGCCGCACCGGCATGATCGCGCTCGCCGTGCCGGACCTGGACATCGCCTACTTCGCCGAGCTGGCCCGGCACGTCATGGCGGAGACCGAGCGGCTCGGCAGCACCACGCTGCTGCTCGAGACCGGCGGGCGGCGCGAGAAGGAACTGGCCGCGGTGCGCGGGTTCGACGCCCAGTTCACCGACGGCGTCATCCTCTCGCCGCTCGCCCTGCTCCCCCGCGACCTGGCCGACCGCGACACCCGGCTGCCGCTGGTGCTGCTCGGCGAGTGCAACCTGCCGGGCAGCGCCGACCACGTGGCGATCGACAACGTCGCGGCGGCCCGCGAGGCGACCGAGCACCTGCTGGCGCGGGGCCGCCGGCGCATCGCGGTGGTCGGCGGCGACCTGCGCGGGACGCTGAACACCAGCCGGCTGCGCACCCTCGGCTACCAGGAGGCGCTGTCCGGGGCCGGGCTGGCCCTGCCCGACGAGCTCGTTCTTCCGGTGCCCGAGTTCCGCCGGGCGGACGGGGCCGCCGCCGCCCGCGGCCTGATGCGGCTGCCGGACCGGCCGGACGCGCTGCTCTGCCTCAACGACCACCTGGCGCTCGGCGCGGTGCGCGCCCTCCACGAGGACGGCTGGTCGGTTCCCGAGGACGTGGACGTGGTCGGGTTCGACGACATCGAGGCCACCCGGTTCAGCATCCCCACGATCACCACGGTCGCGCCGGACAAGCGCGGCATCGCGCGGCGGGCGGTACGGCTGCTGCTGGACCGGATCGAGGCCGGCGCACCGGGCGGTCCGGCGGTGGACGAGACGGCGGGGCACCGCCTGATCGTGCGGGAGAGTTCGGGAGCGTGAGGGCCGTTCCGCGCGGGCCGGACGGTGGAGGTGGGCGCGCCGCCGGGTCGACGGTTCCTGGTCCGCACGGCCTTGTCAGTGCCACCTGACGGCGTGTATAACGTTGTAAAACTTGAGCCCAGCGGCTCGGCGCACGGCTCATGGTCAGGGCACCGCATCCGCACCGGCCGACCGGGCCGGGCCGCTCACGAAGGGATTGCCGTGCCGGTCAGCCTCAAGGACGTCGCCGCGCACGCGGGGGTCTCGATCAAGACCGTCTCCAACGTGGTGAACAACTACCAGCACGTCACCCCCGCCATGCGCGAGCGCGTCCAGAGATCCATCGACGCACTCGGCTACCAGCCCAACCTCGCCGCCAGGCACCTGCGCAAAGGGCGCACCGGCATCATCGCGCTCGCCCTGCCCGAACTCGGCAACCCCTACTTCGCCGAACTCGCCGCCTCCGTCATCGACACCGCGGCCCAGCACGACTACATCGTGCTCCTCGACCACACGGGCGGACTGCGCGAGCAGGAACTGCTGGTGAGCCAGGGATTCCGGGCCCGGGTGATCGACGGCCTCATCCTCAGCCCCATCGAGCTGGAGACGGAGGACCTGCGCGACCGCGCCCACGACGTGCCGCTGGTGCTGCTCGGCGAACGGGACTACGACCTGCCGTACGACCACATCGCCATCGACAACGTCGCGGCGGCCCGCGCCGCCGTGCGGCACCTGATCGATCTGGGGCGCCGGGACGTGGCGTTCATCGGCGCCCGCCGCGGGCGCAGCGAACCCGCCCAACTGCGCGTGCGGGGCTGGCGCGAGGAGCTGACCGCCGCGGGGCTGCCGGCCGACGAACGGCTCGTCGCGGCCACCGACGGCTGGGGGCACGCCGACGGCGCGTCGGCGATGAACCACATCCTGGACAGCGGCCGGCGGCCCGACGCCGTGTTCGCCTACAACGACCCGATGGCGATCGGGGCGATGCGGGTGCTGCACGAGCGGGGACTGCGGGTGCCGGAGGACATCGCCGTCGTCGGCTTCGACGACGTGATCGAGGGGCGTTTCGGCGCGGTCACCCTCACGTCCGTGTCCCCGGACAAGGCCGCCATCGGGCGGCTGGCGGTGGAATCGGTCCTCGCCAGGCTCCACGACCGGGCCACGGAACACCGCCGCGTCTCGGCCCCGTACCGGCTCGTCGAGCGGGAGAGCACCCTGGGCCGCCCGGCGGCCCAGAGGCGCACGGACTCCTGACACGGTGACGTCCACGGCCGCGCGGCGATCCGCCCCGCGGCCGTACGCGGCCGCCGGGCCGCCCGTGCCGTCCGCTCCGTGAACGCGGAACCCCGCGTCGGGGCGGTGCGGGAACACGGACGTGCACCGTCCTCGTTTCACCGGCCGGCGGGCACGCTCCGCCCCTGCCGGCCGGCCGTCTGCTGTCGCAGCGCCTGCCGCGTGACCTCGCGGGCCCGGCCCGGTCCCGGTCGCCGGTGCATGCGCGCTGACCGCCGCCGCACCTGTCGCGGTCAAGGTGCGCCCTTGGCGACGCCCGTTTCGCCGTCCGGGACCGGTGTCCGGCCCCGGACACCCACCGCGCCCCGCCCGGAATCCCACGACTGGCACGGCCACGGCCCGGGCACCGCTTCTCCCGGAGTGCCCGCGAGGGCCGTGCACCGGGCGCGCCGCGAAGACGGAAGGCGCCGTACGGGGCCCGTTTCACGGCGCACGGCAGCACGCGCTTACCGCGCCGGACCCGTCCCGTGCGGCACCGCCTCTCGCCTCGCCCCGCCCCTCCCTTCGCCCGCCGCACCGCGTTCCCACCTTGTGCGCAGGGGGTTTACAGCATCCTTCCAACGATGTAAAACCTCCTTTGCGGCGCACCGGACGCCGCCCGCAGAGGGGGAGCAGCACCACTCATGCGCGGCTTCCCGCTCCCCATTCACCTTTTCAGCGTCACCCGGATCGGGGTCACCATGCAGCGCACCACTCACCGTTCCCGCCTCCTCGCCCGTCCCGTGGCCGTGGCCTTGGCCGCCGCCGTGGCCCTGACCGCCAGCTCCTGTGCCAAGTCGGAGGACGACGCGTCGGGCGACAAGAAGCCCTCGGCGGCCGCCGACGCCGGCCAGAAGGTCGTCACGCCGAAGCCGGGCAGCAAGACCTGCACCATCGAGGCCTACGGCGGCAAGAAGATCGACCTCGAGGACGCCACGGTCGGCTTCTCCCAGTCGGAGAAGGAGGCCAACCCGTTCCGCATCGCGGAGACGCAGTCCATCAAGGACGAGGCGGCCAGGAGAGGCGTCAAGCTGCTGACGGCCAACGCCCAGTCGCAGTTCTCCAAGCAGATCAGCGACGTCCAGGACCTGCTCGCCAAGGGCGCCGACCTGCTGGTGATCGCGCCGCTCAACTCCGACGGCTGGGACCCGGTGCTGCAGGCCGCCGCCGCCAAGAAGGTGCCGATCGTCACCATCGACCGCAAGATCAACGCCACGGCCTGCAAGGACTACGTCTCCTTCATCGCCTCGGACTTCGTCGAGCAGGGCCGGCGCGCCGCCGACCAGATGATCGAGGCCACCGGCGGCAAGGGCGAGGTCGCCATCCTGCTCGGCTCGGCCGGGAACAACGTCACCACCGAACGCACCAAGGGCTTCAAGGAGCGCGTCGCCGAGAAGGCCCCCGGGCTGAAGGTGGTCTTCGAGCAGACCGGTGACTTCACCCGCGAGAAGGGCCAGCAGGTCACCGAGCAGCTCATCCAGTCCAAGCCCGGCATCAAGGGCATCTACGCGGAGAACGACGAGATGGGCCTCGGCGCGGTGGCCGCGCTCAAGGGCGCCGGCAAGAAGGCCGGCGACGTCAAGATCGTCACGGTCGACGGCACGCGCAACGCCGTCCAGGGCGTCGTCGACGGCTGGATCAGCGGCGTCATCGAGTCCAACCCGAGGTTCGGCCCGCTGGCGTTCCAGACGCTGGACACCTTCACCCAGGGCAAGGAAGTCCCGCAGGACATCGTGATCCAGGACAGCGCCTACGACGCCGACAACGCCGAGCAGGACCTCGGCAAGGCCTACTGATCCGCCGCGGGGCCCGGTCTCCGGGCCCCCTGTCCGAACGTCACCCTTTTCATGCTGGAGGCACAGGTGGCTCCCCCCGCCGAAGTCCTCGCCGTCCGCGGACTGAGCAAGACCTTCCCCGGCGTCCGGGCCCTGGACGACGTGGACCTGACCCTGCACCCCGGTGAGGTCCACGCCCTGATCGGCGAGAACGGCGCCGGCAAGTCGACCCTCATCAAACTCCTCACGGGTGTGCACCGGCCCGACGCCGGTGACATCGTTTTCCAGGGCAGCGCGGTCTCCTTCGCCACGCCGCTGGACGCGCAGAAGGCCGGGATCTCGACCATCTACCAGGAGGTCAATCTCATCCCGCTGCTGAGCGTGGCCCGCAACCTGTTCCTGGGCCGCGAGCCGCGCAACCGCTTCGGCCTGCTGGACTTCGCCCGCATGCACCGCGAGGCCGAGGAGGCGCTGGGCGCCTACGGCGTCCGGGTGGACGTCCGCCGTCCGCTGCGCACCCTCGGTGTCGGCGCCCAGCAGATGGTCGCCCTGGCGCGTGCCGTGGCGAGCGAGGCGCGGATCGTCATCATGGACGAACCGACCTCCTCGCTCGAACCGCGGGAGGTGGAGACGCTGTTCTCGGTGATCCGCCGGCTCCGCGACGACGGCATCGCCGTCATCTACGTCAGCCACCGGCTCGACGAGCTGTACGCCGTGTGCGACACGGTCACCGTGCTGCGCGACGGCCGGCGCGTGCACCACGGCCGGCTCGCCGACCTCGACCGGCTCTCCCTGGTCTCCACGATGCTGGGCCGGGAACTGGGCGAGGTCCGCTCCGAGGGCCTGACCAAGTTCACCGGCGACCATCACGCCGCCGACACCGACCCCGTCCTCGAGGCACGGGACCTGACGGTGCCGCACCAGTTGCACGGCGTCTCGGTGAGCATCCGCCCCGGCGAGGTCGTCGGCCTGGGCGGACTGCTCGGCTCCGGGCGCACCGAGACGGCGAAGGCCATCTCCGGTGCGCTGGCCACGAGTTCGGGCAGGGTGACGGTGGCCGGGGTGCCGTTGCGCGGCGGTTCGACTCCCGCGGCGATCCGGGCCGGCATCAGCCTGCTGCCGGAGGACCGCAAGAGCGAGGGCATCGTCCCCGGTCTGTCGGTCCGGGAGAACATCTCGCTCGCCGTGCTGCCCCGGCTCTCCCGCTTCGGACTGGTCTCCGAGGCGCGCGTCGACAGCATCGTCGACACGTTCATCGAGCGGCTGCGCATCAAGGCGTCCTCGCCGCAGCAGAAGGTCGGCGAACTGTCCGGCGGCAACCAGCAGAAGGTACTGCTGGCCCGCTGGCTGGCGATGAACCCGAAGGTGCTGCTGCTGGACGAGCCCACCCGGGGCATCGACGTCGGCGCCAAGGCCGAGGTGCAGAAACTCGTGGACGAACTGGCCGCGGACGGCCTGGGCGTCCTGCTCATCTCCTCCGACCTGGAGGAACTGATCGAAGGGTCCGACCGCGTGGTCGTACTGAAGGACGGTGCGGTCGTCGGCGAGCTGACCGGCGACGAGGTCACCGAGGACAAGCTGATGCGGACCATCGCCGGGCACGCCCCGGACCGGGACGCGGTCGAGGAGGCGGCCACCGATGGCTGAAGCCACCCTCAAGACCGTCCCGCTGGATCGGACCCGCGTCCTGCGGTGGCTGCAGACCTACGGCGTCTACGCCGGTGTGGCGCTGCTGCTGGTCGTCAACATCGTCATCACCCCGCACTTCCTGTCCGCGGAGAACTTCCGCACCCAGGCCGTGCAGGTCGCGCCCGTCATCATCGTCGCGCTGGGCATGGCCCTGGTCATCGGGACCGAGGGCGTCGACCTGTCGGTCGGGGCCGTGATGGCCCTGGCGGCGTCCGTGACGGCCCTGTACCTCGGTTACGGCCTGCTGCCGGCCCTGCTGGTGGTGGCGGTGTTCGCGGCCGGTGCGGGGCTGGCCAACGGGGCGCTGGTCGCGTTCGTCGGGGTGCAGCCGATCGTGGCCACACTGGCGCTCATGGTCGGCGGCCGCGGCCTGGCCCTGGTGCTGCTGCCGCAGCTGGAGGACCTGCGCAACCCCGCGCTGGCCTCCCTCGGCTCCGGCGACGTGCTGGGCGTCCCGTACCTGATCCTGATCGCGGCCGTGCTGGCGCTGCTGGTGGCGTTCGTGGTGCGCCGCACCACCTTCGGGCGGCAGCTGCTCGCCATCGGCGACAGCCGTCCCGCCGCGCAGCTCGCCGGCCTGCCGGTGCGCCGGGTGCTGATCGTGGTGTACGTGGTCTGCGCGCTCCTCGCGGCCGTGGCGGGCGTCCTGGCCACGGCCCGGCTCCAGGCCAGCGACCCGACGTCGCTGGGCAACCTGATGGAACTGTCCGCCATCACCGCCGTCGTGGTCGGCGGGACACCGCTGACCGGCGGCCGGGTGAACATCGCCGGCACCGTGGCGGGAGCCGTCCTCATCCAGTTGCTCACCGCCACCCTCATCAAGCACGATCTGCCGCCTTCCTGGACCCAGATCGCGCAGGCCATAGTGATCGTGTGCGCGGTCTACGCGGCACGGGGACGGGGGAAGCGATGACCGTCACGAAGACGGACGCGCGGACGGCCGCGGCGCGCGGCGCGGAGCCGGCGGCGGCCGCCGGGCCCACGGGCCCGGCCCGCTCGGAGCGGCTGACCGCGCTGGTCCAGCAGCACGGCGCGCTGGCGGTGCTGGTGCTCGTCTCGCTGGTGGCGTCGTTCAGCTTCGACTCCTTCGCCACCGGCGACAACATCGGCAACATGGCGACGAGTTCGGCGTTCCTCGCGATCGTCGCGCTCGGCATGACGTTCGTGATCATCACCGGCGGCATCGACCTGTCGGTCGGCTCGCTGTTCGCGCTCGGCGGGGTCCTGGCGGCCTGGGGCTCCCGGCACGGCACGCTGGTGGCGCTGCTGCTGCCGCTGCTGGTGTGCGGGGCCATCGGCGTCGTCAACGGGCTGCTCGTGGCCCGGTCCCGGCTGGCGCCGTTCATCGTCACGCTGGCCGCCATGCTCGGCGCGCGGGGCCTGATGCTGGCCCTGACCGACGAGGGCGCCGACACCTATCTGATCGGCAAGGGCTCGTTCCTCGCGGAGCTCGGCCAGGGCACCACGTTCGGCCTCGGCAACCCGGTGTGGATCACGCTGGCGCTGTTCGTCGCCGGGGCCGTCGTGCTGCGGCGCACGCGCTTCGGGCAGCACGTGTACGCGGTCGGCGGCAACGAGGACGCGGCGGCCCTGATGGGCGCCCCGGTGGCGCGCACCAAGATCCTCGTCTACACGCTGTCCGGGCTGCTGGCCGGACTGGCCGGCGCGCTCAACGCCGCCTGGCTCGCCTCCGGTGTGACCATCCTCGGCAATGGCATGGAACTGGAGGCCATCTCCGCCGTCGTCATCGGCGGCACCCTGCTCACCGGCGGGCTCGGCTACGTCAGCGGGTCACTGGTCGGGGTGCTGCTGCTGAAGGTGATCCAGAACGTCATCAACCAGATCGGCTCGCTGGACTCCTCCTACCAGCAGGTCGTCAGCGGCGCCTTCCTCGCGGTGGTGGTCGTCGCCCAGACCTGGCTGGGCCGCAGACGACAACTGATGTAGAGCTCCGGACGGGGCGGCCGGTCCGCCGGCCCCGCCCCCGTCCGGTACCGGGCGGCCGGTCGCGTGCACCGCGCGACCGGCCGCTCGACGCACGCGCACGTCTCCCACGCCCGAACCCGCCCCCGACCGTTTGGAGTTCTCGGACGATGACTGCCAGAACGACCGGACTCGCCGTCAAGTGCTGCGCCGCGATGCTCGCCGGCGGCCTGTTGACAACGCTGTCACCCTCGGCCGCCCTCGCCGCGCCCGGCATTCCCGACCACACCACCGCCGAGGCCGGCAACCCCTTCGTCGACGGCTGGTACGCCGACCCCGACATCGCGGTGTACGACGGCGCCTACTGGGTGTTCCCCACCACCTCCAGGCCGTACGACGAGCAGACCCACCTCGACGCGTTCTCCTCCACCGACCTGGTGCACTGGACCAAGCACAGCAACGTCCTGACGAAGGCGAGCATCTCCTGGGCGCGGCGCGCGATGTGGGCGCCCGCGCCGATCGAGCGGAACGGCAAGTACTACCTGTACTTCGCCGCCAACGACATCCAGAACGACTCCCAGCTCGGCGGCATCGGCGTGGCCGTCGCCGACCGTCCCGAGGGCCCGTACGAGGACGCCATCGGACGGCCGCTGATCTCGCAGTTCCACAACGGCGCCCAGCCCATCGACCAGGACGTCTTCATCGACGACGACGGCCAGGCGTACATGTACTACGGCGGCTGGGGCCACGCCAACGTGGTCAAGCTCAACCCGGACATGACCAGCCTCGGCACCTTCGCCGACGGGTCGACGTTCAAGGAGATCACCCCGGCCGACTACGTCGAGGGCCCGCAGATGTTCAAGCGGGGCGGGAAGTACTACCTGATGTGGTCGGAGGGCGGCTGGACGGGTCCCGACTACTCCGTCTCGTACGCCGTCTCGGACTCGCCGACCGGTCCGTTCGAGAAGCTCGACAAGGTGCTCGCCCAGGACCCGGCGGTCGCCAAGGGCTCCGGCCACAACTCGGTCGTCAACGTGCCCGGCACCGACATCTGGTACATCTTCTACCACCGCCGCCCGCTCGGCGAGACGGACGGCAACCACCGTCAACTGGCGTACGACCGCATGTACTTCCGGCCCGACGGCACGATCCGGCGCATCGAGATGAAGGTGCGGGACAACTTCGCCGACGGCAACGCGCTGGGCTGGAAGACCTACGGCGGTACCTGGGCGGCGGCCGGCGGCCGCTACCGGGCGGGCCGCTCGCTCGGCGGCAAGGCGCTGCTCGACACGAACTTCGCCGACTTCACCTACGACGCCGACGTCACGCCGGCCGCGGGCCGGGGCGACGCCGGTCTGGTGTTCCGGGCGAGCCGGCCGGGCACGGGCGTCGACCGCTACTCCGGGTACTACGCGGGCATCGGCGGGGACGGCACGGTGGTCCTCGGCCGGGCCGACGACTCCTGGACCCCGCTCGGATCCGCCCGGGTGTCCGTCACTCCCGGCACCTCCCACCGGCTGCGCGTCACGGCCGTCGGCCCGTCCCTCAAGGTGTACGTCGACGACCTCATGACGCCGAAGATCTCGGTCACCGACGACACGTACCGCAGCGGCGCCAACGGCGTCCGGGTCTTCGACACCGCCGCGTCCTTCGACAACGTGGCGGTCTCCCCCGCCTCCTGAACCGGCGCGGTCCCGGCGGGAGGGCGTGACACCCTCCCGCCGGGACCGCCGGTCCGAAAACCTTCGTGGCTACGGCTTCTCCCGGCCGTACAGGGCGCTCACCTCCTCGGCGGTGAGCGCCTTGTCGTAGGCGTGCACCTGGTCGACCGCGCCGTGCCAGAAGTCGGTGTTCCCACCGTTCCACTGGGCGCGGCCGACGGCCAGGGGGCCGGAGCCGACGTAGGCGGGGCCGGCCGCGGAGGTCGCGGCCCGCTTGCCGTCGACGTACAGCGTGATCCGGTCGGTCGCGTCGTCGCGCACGCCGACCAGGTGGTACCAGCGGCCGGTCTCCGGCCGCGTCTCCAGCCGGGCGCGCTGCCCGTCGGGCGTGCTGAAGGCGAAGGCCCCCTGCCCGTACTGCAGGTAGAAGGGGCTGGCCTGGCGGCGTCCGTCCTGGCTGACGGCGGTGGCGTAGTTGCCGGGCAGGGCGTCGAGGGTGACCCAGGCGGAGACGGTGTAGCTGCCGGTGGTGTCGAGCACCGGGCCGTCGGTCTGGGCGTACTGTCCCTGGCCGTCGAACTTCAGGGCGCTGCCGCTGACTCCGCCGGTCCAGGCGGTGCCCTCGGTGACGGTCAGCGGCCTGTCGTTGGGTCCGCTGTCCTCGGCGGTGGTGCCGGCGCCCTCGTCGAGGGCCCAGTGGCCGCCGCCCGTCAGCGGCTCCCGGTCGCCCGCCGCGGCGCCGGCGGCGATGACCTTGCGGTTGATCTCACGCACCGGGACCGGGTCAACCTTGATCTCGCGGCGGTCGTAGGTGTAGAGGCCGTTGAGCTCGTTCTCCAGGTCGGAGATCTGCGTGTAGACCGAGCCGGAGAGTTCGGCGCCCGCCTGGTCGAGGTAGAACTTCTCGGTGTTCTCGACGTACTTGCGGGTCAGCGCCTCCTTGTCGGCGACGCCGCTGTAGATGACGGTCGGCGCGCCCGGCCACATGTGGCCCGGGGTGCGCAGCGTGAAGCCGCCGTGCTCGCCGTCCATGGCCGCCCGGTGGTCCGGGAAGGGCGGGTCCTCGTTGTTGTAGTCGTGGTGGTCGATGATGTCGCCCTTGCCCGAGTCGCCCTTGGAGTTGCAGCAGTTGACTCCGCTGTGGGCGTTGACGATCCGGGACGGGTCGGCGGCCTTCACCGACTCGGCGATCCGGCCGCTCTCCTCGCGGTCCCACTCGCCCCAGCCCTCGTTGAAGACGATCCAGCCGATGACGGCGGGCGAGTTGTGGTGCTGGCGCATCATCTCCCGGCCCTGGTCGACGAACGCCTTCCGTCCGGTCTCGTTGGTGATGTTCCCGGAGACGAAGTCCTGCCAGACCAGCAGTCCCAGCCGGTCCGCGTGGTAGAACCAGCGCGGCGACTCGACCTTGATGTGCTTGCGGACCGCGTTGAAGCCGAGCTTCTTGTGGGCCTGGAGGTCGAACGCCAGGGCCTTGTCGCTCGGCGGGGTGTAGAGGCCGTCGGGCCAGAAGCCCTGGTCGAGAGTGGCGAGGGAGAAGATCGGCTTGCCGTTGAGCACCAGCTTCCGGAATCCGCCGACGTCCTCGATGCCGATCTCGCGCATGCCGAAGTAGCTGCCGACCCGGTCGGTCGACCTGCCGTCGGTCAGCTTGACGTCGAGGTCGTAGAGGTAGGGGTCGTCCGGGCTCCACAGGTGCTGCCCGGCGACGGGCAGACTGAGCGCGCTGTTGGCGGGTCCGCTGACGCGGCCGACGATCCGGCCGCGGGCGTCGCGGGCGACCGCCTCGACCCGGGCGTCCTTCGAGGCGTCGTCGGACTCGACGGTCACGGCCAGGGTGCCGGTGTCGATGTCGGGCGTGGTGACTACGTTGTCAATGGAGGTGTCGGCGACGGGCTCCATCCACACGGTCTGCCAGATGCCGGACGACTGGGTGTAGAAGATGCCGCCGGGGTTGGTGGACTGCTTGCCCATCGGCTGGTCGGCGCCGCCGGTGTCGGTGACCGCGACCACGATCTCCTGCGGACCGCCGTCCTTGAGGGCGTCGGTGACGTCGGCGCTGAAGGCGTTGTAGCCGCCGGTGTGTTCGGCGACCTTCGTGCCGTTGACCCAGACGCGGGCCCGGTAGTCGACGGCGCCGAAGTTGAGCTTGAGCCGCTTGCCGCTCTTGCCGACCTTCCAGCTCTCCGGCACGTTCACGAGCTTGCGGTAGAACATGTGGTCCTCGTGCCGTTCGAGCCCGGAGAGCTGCGACTCCACCGGGAACGGCACGACGATCTTCTCGTCGAGGTCCTTGCCGAAGACCGGCTCCTCGCCGGCCTCGGCGCCGCTGAACTGCCAGGGCCCGTTGAGGTTCTTCCACTGCGCGCGCACCTGCTGCGGGCGCGGGTACTCCGGCAGCGGGTTGTTCCTGTCGAGCTTGTCGCCCCACGGGGTGGTGAGCCGGTGGGTGGAGGTGTTCATGGCGTAGCGGACGACGCGGGGGACGGTCTCGTCGCCGGCCCTGAGGCCGCCTTCGCCGTCGTAGGTCACCCGGACCTGCTGGTTCTTCTGGATCGGCTCCGAGAGCGTGATCAGCAGGGCGTGCGGGTCGTCCTTGGCCACCGCCACCGAACCGATCGGCATGGCCGTCGTGTCGGCCTCGATCCTGAGGTGTTCCCGGACGTTCTCGATGCCGCCGACCGCGTCCTCGAACCGGGCGCGCAGCCGCCGTCCGTCCTCGGCGACGGTGAGCTCGACCGGGAAGACCTCGAAGCCGGCGGGCGGGGTGAACGCGGTGGTCGGGACGAGCTGCTTGGGCATCGTCGGGGTCGACCAGCGCAGGTACATGTTCGACCCGCCGAAGTCCTGGAACATCTCCAGGCGGAAGTCGTGCTTCTCACCGGCGGTCAGTCTGACGGGGACACTGGTCTGTTCCCGGTCCCAGTCCGGCTCCCAGTGGTCGATGACCGGTTCGCCGTCGATGAAGAGCCGGAAGCCGTTGTCGCCGATGGCGTAGAAGGTGTAGTCGCCGGTCTCCGGGGCCTCGATCTGTCCGGTCCAGCGGGCGGTGGTGTGCTCCGTCCGTCCGGTCAGCTCCTGGAAGGTGCTTGTCAGTCCGGAGAAGTTGATCTGCGGTTCCAGCAGGGTGCCGCCGAGTTCGGCGAAGTCCCGGGCGCCCGGGGCCGACATCGTGAAGTACTCGCCCTTGAGGCCGTGCACTTCCACGTCGGACGCCGCGGCCTCGGCGGCCGCGCCGGCGGACGTGCCGGCCGTCGGCACGACGGCCGAGGCGGCGGGTGCCAGTGCGCCCGTGGACAGGGCCAGGGCGGTCACGGTCAGCAGGGCCCACCATCTGGGTCTGGGGCGGGTGAGTTGTCTTGTCATCGAACCTTTCCTCGCGCAGAGGGCATGGGGCCATGGCGAAGCAGGGCGGCCACCGCCTCGGCCCGGGATTCCCTTCCAACGTTGGAAATCCGGTGTGCAGCGGAATGACAACACGCCGTCCGACGACTGTCCAGGCTTCGCGCACAGCTGACGCACCGTCAGAGCGGCTACGCGCGACTCGTGATGCGCCGCACCTGTACGGGACGGCCCGGCACCTGCACCGAGACCGCCGTCGACACCGGCACCTGGCACCGGCAACCCACAACCCGCAGCCGGCGCAGCTATTGACATGTCCAGGGCCAGTCACAATCCTGTGAGGGCTGTTTCATCGATGTAAATCCCGGCGCGGAGGTGACGGAACCCGATGGTCAGACCCGTACAGAGGACGACGACACTCTCCCGCCGCCTGGCGGGCGTCCTCGGTTTCGTCCTGTCCGGCGTGCTCGCCGCCGTGATGACCGTGACGTCCGCCGAGCCCGCCCGCGCAGAGCAGACGTCCCTGCGCGCCGCGGACCCGAGTGTGATCCGCGTCGGAGGCACGTACATCTCGGTGCAGTCGACCGGTGGAGGCATCGCCGTACGCCAGGCGGCGTCGACGTCCGCGCTGGCGTCGGCGACGCCACGCCAGGTCTGGTCGGACACCCGGAACCTCGGTGAGGTCTGGGCTCCGGAGATCGTGATGGACGGCGGCCGCTACTACATCTACTTCACGGCCGGGCGGGGTTCCGCGCACCGGATGTACGCGATCAGCTCGGCCAGCCCCGACAGCGGTTACTCCGCCGAGACCCGGCTGGCCCTGCCGGACGACAAGTGGGCCATCGACGGCACCCTGTTCACGTTCAACGGCCAGCGCTGGTTCGTCTGGTCCGGCTGGGCCGGGGACACCAACGTCGAGCAGAACATCTACATCGCCCGGATGAGCAGCCCGACCACGCCGACCGGCGCGCGGTACATCATCTCGCAGCCCCGGGAGAGCTGGGAGCGGGTGGTGGGCAACCCGTTCATCAACGAGGGCCCGGAACCCATCAAGGACCCGAACGGCCAGTTGCACATCGTGTACTCCGCCAACGGCAGCTGGAGCGACCAGTACTGCCTGGCCGACCTGCGGCTGCGGGCCGGCGGCGACCCGACGTACGTGTGGGACTGGTACAAGTCCAACGGCTGCCTGTTCGGCTCCAACCGGGCGACGATGATGGCCGGCTGGGACCCGACGCTGCACGTCAACGGCCCCGGGCACCACAGCTTCGTGCTGCTGCACGGCGACATCGCCACCAGTCCGCCCGCCGGCCCGAGGTTCCCGCTGATGTTCCACGCGGTGCCGAAGGGGACGCCGTACACATGGGAGAACCGCTACTGGTACACGGGCACCTTCTGCTGGTGGGGGAACACCACCTACAGCCGCGCCAACGTCCCCGGCCCGAACACGGACACCGGCTGGAGCCTGAAGTTCTTCGAGTAGCCGGGAAGCCGGTGCCGTCCACGACCGGCCGTCCGTGAAACGGCCGGTCGCGGCGGCCCGTGGACGAGACGATCCGTCGGTCGCGGCGGCCCGTGGACGATCCGTGGGTCGCGGCCGTCCGCGAACCGTCAGTCGCGGCCGTCCGCGAACGGGCCGTCTCCGGCGAAGACGCGGGCGGCGAAGCGTTCGCCCATGCGGCGGTGGGTGGCCGCGTCGGGGTGCAGCTCGTCGGGCAGCGGCAGCTCCGCCCGGTCCGCCTCGCCGTAGAGCTCCCGGCCGTCGAGGTGGTGCAGGTTCGGGTCGTCGGCCGCCCGCTGTTCGACGATGCGCTTCAGCTCGTCGCGGATGACGGTGAGCGTCAGCCTGCCGTCGGCCTGCGCCGGGGCGTCGCCTGCCGGGGCGAACCGCAGCTGTCCCTCGGCGAGACGGCTGAAGTCGAAGACGGTGGGTCCGGGCGTGTCCTCGTGCATGGGGCACAGGACCGGCGAGACGACGAGGAGCGGCGTGGTGGGGTGGCCGTCGCGGATGGTGTCGAGGAAACCGTGGACGGCGGGTGTGAAGGCGCGCAGCCGCATCAGGTCGGTGTTGACCACGTTGATGCCGATCTTGACGCTGATCAGGTCGGCGGGCGTGTCGCGCATGGCCCGCGCGGTGAACGGGTCCAGCACCGCGCCCCCGGCGAACCCCAGGTTGACCAGGTCGACGCCGCCGAGTGACGCGGCCAGCGCGGGCCAGGTGGTGGTGGGGCTCGCCGCGTCGGAGCCGTGGCTGATGGAACTGCCGTGGTGCAGCCACGTCCTGCGTCCGGAGGAGGGCGCCGGTTCGACGGGGGCGTCGGTGCGCAGCGCCACGAGTTCGGTGGTCTCGTTGTGCGGCAGCCATATCTCCACGGTCTTGTCCCGCTCCGGCAGGCCGGTGAAGCGGAGGGTGGCCACGGCCCCGGTCCGCTGCTCGACCGCTCCCGTGGTCAGGTCGACGACCACGCTGTTGCCGCCGTCGGCGGTGGCCCGGCCCGCCGGGCGCCCGTCGACCAGCAGGTCGTACCGGCCGTCCGGTCGGGGCGGGGCGCCGACGTAGACCCGTTTGGTGGGCAGCGTGTCCAGTTCGACGGCGGTCGCCCCGGTGCGGAAGACGAGGCGTACGCCGGAGGGCTGCGACTCGGCCATGGCGAGCTGGCCGTCGGTGTTCTGGGCGCGGGCCCGCGCGGGCAGGCGGTGCGGCAGGAGGCCGTGCGCGGTGCGTTCCAGGTCGAGGGCGCCGCGCACGAGGTCCGCGGTGACGGGCGTGGTGATCCACCCGGGCGGGGTGGCGGGGGTCGGGGGCATGGGGGTACGTCCTCGGTTCCGGTCGGGGTGGAAGGGGGGGGACGGGGGGTTGCTGCCGGCGTGCCGGCCGCCGGGTGGCTCGCGCGTCAGGAGGAGGGCCAGGTGCGCAGCAGGGCGTCCAGCGCGTCGAGGATGCGCGACCAGGTCTCCTGGGAGTCGGGGGCGCTGTGGCTGAATCCGCCGCCCATCTCGATGCTGACGTAGCCGTGGAAGACGCTGCCCAGCAGCCGGACCGCGTGGGTCTGGTCCGGCTCGGTCAGGTCGTAGCCGCGCAGGAGGGCCCGGGTCATCTGCGCGTGCCGCACACCGGCGCTCCCGGCGGCGTCCTCGGGGCCGAGCCGGTACTGGGCGGCGGCGTAGCGGCCGGGGTGTTCGCGCGCGTAGTCGCGGTAGACGTCCGCGAGGGCGACCAGGGCGTCCTTGCCGGCCCGGCCGGCCAGGGCGTCGGCGGCCCGGTCGGCGAGTTCCTCCAGGGCGAGCAGCGCGATCCGCGTTTTGAGCTCGTGGGAGTTCCTGATGTGGGAGTACAGGCTCGCCACCTTGACGTCGAAGCGCCGGGCGAGTTCGGAGACGGTGACCCGGTCGAACCCGACCTCGTCGGCGAGCTCCGCGCCGGCGCGTGCCAGTCGCTCAGCTGTCAGTCCCGCACGCACCATCATCGTCCTCCCTTTCGACTGTAATGATTATGCGCCAGCCTAAAGCCTTTAGGCAAATGGCATCGATGTGCGGCCGGTCCGGGGCCGTTGTCAGTGGTGGGCGGCAGGATGCGACGCATGACAACTCCTGCAGCAGTGATCGTGGATGCCGCCGCCTACGCTCGGGCGGTCGAGGACGCCGTGAGCGCGGCGGCCGCCTACTACACGGGCGGCACCTCGCCGCTGGACGACGACGCGTACGACCGGCTGGTGCGGGGGATCGCCGACTGGGAGGCCGCCCACCCCGATCGGACACTGCCGCACTCCCCCACCGGGAAGGTCGCCGGTGGCGCCGTGGAGGGCGACGTACCGCACACGGAGCCGATGCTCAGCCTCGACAACGTGTTCTCCGCCGAGGAGTTCACCGCCTGGACGGCGTCCCTGTCCCGCCGTACCGGCCGTGACGCGAGACGCTTCAGCGTGGGCCCCAAGCTGGACGGGCTCGCGATGGCCGCCCGCTACGTCGACGGCCGCCTCACCCGGCTGATCACCCGCGGCGACGGGACGGCCGGGGAGGACGTCTCGCACGCGATCGGCACCGTCGAGGGGCTGCCCGAGAAGCTCGGCGAGCCGGTCACCGTGGAGGTGCGCGGCGAAGTCCTCATGACGGCCGCCCAGTTCGAGCATGCCAACGAGGTGCGCACCGCCCACGGCGGGCAGCCGTTCGCCAACCCGCGCAACGCCGCGGCGGGCACCCTGCGCGCGAAGGAACGCCTGTACACCGTGCCGATGACGTTCTTCGGCTACAGCCTGCTGCCGCTGCCCGGCACCGACGGCGCGCTCGCCGAGCGGCTGAACGAGCTGGCGTACAGCGAGGTGATGGCCCTCACCGCGGACCTCGGTGTGCACACCAGCGCCCGGACCGCCGTCCCGGACGTGGTCGCCGAGACGCCCGAGGACGTCCTGGAGCGGGTGAGGGAGATCGCCGCGTTGCGCGCCGACTTGCCGTTCGGCATCGACGGGATCGTCGTCAAGGCCGACCTCGCCGCCGACCGGCGGGCCGCCGGAAACGGCTCGCGCGCGCCCCGCTGGGCGGTCGCCTACAAGCTGCCGGCCGTGGAGAAGATCACCCGGCTGCTCGAGGTGGAGTGGAACGTGGGCCGCACCGGGATCATCGCGCCGCGCGCCGTCCTCGAACCGGTCGTCATCGACGGCTCCACCATCACCTACGCCACGCTGCACAACCCGGCCGACATCACCCGCCGGGACCTGCGCCTGGGCGACCACGTGATGGTGCACCGGGCCGGTGACGTCATCCCGCGGATCGAGGCACCGGTCGCGCACCTGCGGACCGGTGAGGAGCGGCCCATCGTGTTCCCCGCGCAGTGTCCCCGCTGCGGTTCGGACATCGACACCGGCGAGGAGCGCTGGCGGTGCGCCCAGGGCCGCAACTGCCACCTGGTCGCCTCGCTCGCCTATGCGGCGGGCCGCGACCAGCTGGACATCGAGGGGCTGGGGGCCACCCGCGTCGTCCAGCTCGTCGAGGCGGGCCTGGTCGCCGATCTCGCCGACCTGTTCACCCTCCGGCGCGACCAGTTGCTCGCGCTGGAGCGGATGGGCGAGACCAGTACCGACAACCTGCTCGCCGCGCTCGCGAAGGCCAAGGAGCAGCCGTTGTCGCGGGTGCTGTGCGCGCTGGGTGTGCGGGGCACCGGACGGTCCATGTCACGGCGCATAGCCCGGTACTTCGCGACCATGGACGCCATCCGTGCGGCGGACGCCGACGCGATGCAGCGGGTCGAGGGCATCGGGGCGGAGAAGGCTCCGTCGATCGTCGCCGAGCTGGCCGAACTCGCCCCGCTCATCGACAAGCTGACCGCCGCCGGCGTCAACATGACCGAGCCCGGCGCCACTCCCGCGCCGCCCGCCGGCGCCGCGTCCACCGACGGCGAGGCCGCGGCGCCGGCGGAGGGCGGCCCGCTGGCCGGGATGACGGTGGTGGTGACGGGTGCGATGACCGGAAGCCTGGAGAAGCTCTCCCGCAACGAGATGAACGAACTCGTCGAGCGGGCCGGCGGACGCTCCTCCTCCAGCGTCTCGAAGAAGACCGGCCTGGTGGTCGTGGGCGAGGGTGCCGGATCCAAGCGCGCCAAGGCCGAACAGCTCGGCGTGCGCCTCGCCACGCCGGAGGAGTTCGCCACGATGGTGGCCGCTCTGCTCGGCTGAACCGGACGGCCGGCGCCCTCTGCGGGGGCGCCGGCCCCGGCAGCCCGGAACGTCCGCCGGGTCAGCGGCCCTTCGTGAACGCCGCCGCGTGCTCCGCCGCCCACCGGCCGAAGGTGCGGGCCGGGCGGCCGGTCACCTTCTCGACCGTGTCGAGGACCGTCCGGCCGACCTCCGGCGTGTTGCCGTACGCCTCCAGCAGGAAGCCGATCACGTCCTCGGAGTGCCCGGCCGCCCGCCACTGCGCGACGGCCTGCTCCTCGGTCAGCTCCACCAGTGCGATGTCCCGGCCGCGGGCCGCGGCGATCGCCGCCACCTTGTCGCCGACCGTCAGCAGTTCGGGTCCGGTGATCACGTACTCCTGCCCGGCGTGGCCCTCCTCGGTGAGCGCGACCGCCGCGACCGCCCCGATGTCGCCCTCGTGCACCATGGCACTGAGCCGGGAGACGAACGGCTCACGGACCACGTCCGACGCGACGATGCCGTCGGCCCACTCCAGGGCGTTGGCCATGAACTCGACGGGCATGAGCACCGTCCAGTCCACGCCGTCGTCGGCGCGCACGGCGTCCTCCAGCAGCGACGGCCCGCCGCCGTGCAGCACGGTGACCCGGCGCACGCCCGCCGCCCGGGCAAGCTCCAGGATGCGGGGGCCGGTCTCCAGCGGGGCGAAGAAGGCCCCGCCGAAGGTGATCAGATGGATCCCGGTGACGCCTTCCAGCGCCGGGACCAGGCCCTCGGGGTCGGTCAGATCGCCCTGGGCGACCTCGACGGCAGCGGGGAGGGCGGCCCGTGCCGCGTCCCGGGTGAGGGCCCGTACCGCGTGGCCCCGGTCGAGCAGTTCGGCGACGACCTGGCGGCCGACGGTTCCGGTGGCACCGGTGACGAGGATCTTCTGCGTCTGTGTCATGGCACGACCGTAGGAAGCCTTGCGGTCAGGTTCTGTCCGCGAGCCCGGGCCCGGCGGCGAACCGGGCCCGGGCAGGGGCAGCTCAGTGCGCGTCGTGCGCGGGCAGTGGCGTGTTCTCGGGCACGGCCACGGCGAACTGGCGCTGCCGCCCCAGACGGACGAACTCCTCCTGCTTGCGGTTCGTCGGCCTCAGCTTCATCAGCAGCGGCGGCTCCAGGGTGCGCACATCGACGAGGACGGCCTCGTCCGGCAGCCCGGCGACCACCTCGGCCAGGTCGGGGTCGTCCGTGCCGCGCAGCTCGGCCACCGGAGTGCCATGGACGTCCGCGCGCCCGCCCCACACCGACTCGCAGGGAAACAGGATGTCGAACTCCTCGTCCTCCCAGTCGTACTCCTCCGGGTCGGCCTTCACCCGGTCCGCGTGGGCCAGCGCCTCGCGCGCGTAGTCGACGAGGAACTCCGGGAGCGAACGGGCACAGTAGGCGTAGGTGCTGAAGAAGTCCGCCGACTGGGAGAACACCGCGCCCCACTCGCCGGTCCCGGGGTGCACGTCGACGAAGAAGTGGTCACCGGTGGCGAGGGAGAGCAGCACGCGGCTCTCCTCGCCCGGCCCCCGCATCCACCGGCTTCCGGCCTTGGTCACCCGCGGGTCGAGGTCCAGCCGGTCGTCACCGGCCATGTGGACGGCGCTCACGGCCCGCAGCAGCGTGCGTATGCCGTCCGGCAGACGGGGCTCCGCCTCCGTCAGTTCGGCGTCCGTCATCCCCGGCTCGAGCGTGAACAGGTCCGGCAGCCGCCGCTCCAGCTCCCTCAGTGCCTCGATCGCGTCCTGCGCGGTGACGTCCATCGTCGCCCTCCCTCGTTCCGTGCGGTCCGGGGACGAGCGTACGGAACACCTGTGACACGGGCCGGGCGGGCGGCGCGCCGTCCGCAGCGGTCGCGGAAGCGCCCGCGTGGAGCACGGTCTCGTCGACTGCGGCTCGCCGTGTTCCCGGTCGTGCTCGGGGCGGGCCGGCGCCTCTTCGACACGCCCGGCGCCACGACACCGCTGGCCCTCGTCACCGGCCGTACCGTCGGCGACGGCCTCGCCACGCTCACCTGCCGGCCCGTCAAGGACCGGTGGCCGCGGACCGGCCGACGTCCGGCGGGCGTTCGAAGAAGGTCTCCAGCACCACCGTGGCCCGCGTCCCGCTGACCCCGTCGATCGCGTACAGCCGGCGCAGCACGTCCTGGAGCTGCTCGGTGGTCGCGGTGCGCACCTTCACCAGGACGGTCGCGCTGCCCGCGACGACGTGGGCCTCCTGGATCTCGGGCACGGCGGCGAAGTCCGCGGCCCGGTCGCCCATCCACGCCGTGGAGTCGACCGAGACGAAGGCGAGGACGCCGCGGTCGAGCGCGGTGGGGTCGACGTCGACGGTCGTGGCCCGGATGACGCCCTGGGCACGCAGTTTGCGTACGCGCTCGTGGGCGGCGCCCGCCGACAGTCCGACCGCTCCGCCCAGCGCGGCGTACGACTGCGTCGCGTCCCGCTGGAGCTGCGCGATCAACTGGCGGTCTATGTCATCCAGTTGCTTCATGCCCTGACCGTACCTGGTTCGGCCGCTCGCGTGTTACGTTGCATCACATTCCGATCACTCTCTTCGAGGGGGCACCATGCCCGGCGCCGACGGCCCGTACGAGATCCTGGACGAGCGGTTCCGCACGGGACGCTGCGCGAACGGCGACAGCCGGCTGGAGGTGCTGTACGACGACTGCCGCTGGGCGGAGGGTCCGCTCTACGTGCCGGCCTGGCGCCAGCTGATCTGGTCCGACATTCCCAACGACCGCATCCTGCGCTGGGACGAGGCCACCGGCACGGTGGGTGTCTTCCGCGTCCCGGCCGGGCACAGCAACGGCAACACCCTCGACCGGCAGGGCCGCCTGATCACCTGCGAGCAGGGCAATCGCCGTGTCACCCGCACCGAACCCGACGGGACCGTGACCGTCCTCGCCGACCGGTTCGACGGCAAGCGCCTCAACAGCCCGAACGACTCCGTCGTCCGCTCCGACGGCACCGTCTGGTTCTCCGACCCGGACTTCGGCATCGCCAGTGACTACGAGGGCCATCGCGCCGAGTCCGAGATCGGCGCGTGCAACGTGTACCGGATCGACCCCGTGTCGGGCGACGTGCACCTGGCGGCGGACGGGTTCGCGGGACCGAACGGGGTCATCCTGTCGCCGGACGAGAGGCGGCTCTTCGTCTCCGACTCGCGGGCCGCGAGGATCCACGCGTTCGACATCCGCGAGGACGGCACGCTCTCCGACGGGAAGGTCTTCGCCGAGGGCCGGGGCGACGTCCGTTTCGACAACATCCGCTTCGACGACGAGGGCCGCCTGTGGGCCGCCGCCCTCGACGACGGCGTGCACTGCTACGACCCCGACGGCACCCTCATCGGCCGGCTGCGCGTCCCCGAGCCCGTCTCCAACATCGCCTTCGGCGGCCCCAAGAACAACCGTCTGTTCATCACCGCCACCACCTCCCTGTACTCCCTGGTGATGTCGGTGACCGGCGCTCCGCGGCTGTGACGGCCGCACCGGCTCACACGACGGGTTCACCGACGCCCAGCAGGTTGCCCTCGCTGTCGCGGAACCACGCGCCGCGTTCACCGCGGGCGCCCTTGCTCGGGTAGTTCCCCTCGACCTCGGCGATCCCGTCCCTGGTGCGGAACCCCGGCACGTCGACGTCCTCGAACACCACGCCGCGCCGTTTGAGCTCCGCCACGACGCGTTCGATGTCGTCGACCTCGAACGCCATCTGGGTGAAGGTGCCCGGGGAGGTGCCCGTCGAGCGGAACACCACGAAATCCGCGCCGGCACATCGGTACAGCAGCCCACCGGGCCGTTCGTCGACGGGTTCCAGACCGAGCCGCTCGGCGTAGAAGCGCCGCGCCCGGTCGAGGTCCTGGGCGGGAAGCCTGGTCGCCACGCGTGCCCCGGCCAGAACCCCTTCGTTCTCTGTGGTCATCTCTCCACTGTGCCGTGAACGGTGGAGCCATGCCGCGGTGCACGCCTACGGTGTCAGCCGGTTGGCCCGCGCCTCGAGGTGGCGCCGCTCGGGCAGGCTCGTCGTGCGGCGCGCGGCCGACCGGTGGGCGGACCGGGCGGCCTCGCGGTCACCGGCCGTCTCCGGCAGATGGCCGGTGACCGCGTCCAACCGGTGGCGGCCGGCCGGCCGGCCGTCGGGCACACCATCCGGATGCCGACGGCCAGCGCCAGCTGCCCGGCGTCGCGGAACATGTGGGTGATCAGGGGCATCGTCGACGGTGCCAGTGCCGCCCCGCGATCCCCGGCGCCGCGCGGGCCGCGGCCGGCGTTGCGGGACTGCCCGCGGCCTCCGCCGCGCCGAAGGCGACGGCACCGGTCACAGCAGCTGGCGGCGGCCGACGCGGTCGCCGGGCGTACTCATCCTGATCAGGAACCGGCGAGCATGAACGCGTGGAGGTCCACACTCCACAGCTGCTCGGTGTGTCGGCCCCGAGGTCCGCGCTCAGCCCCGGCAGCAGCAGCAACGCATCGATGGAGACCAGCAGCGTGGGCAGCGCCGGCCCGGCCCACTCCCGACGCCCGGCCCGCCCGGCGCCGGCCTCGGCGGGCGTGCGGTGGTGACGGGCTCTCCGGCGTCCGCCCCGTGCGGGCGCCTCGCACCGGTGGGTCGGAACCGGCCTGCGGTCCTCGGCATCCGGCCGTCGGCGCATCGCGTTCGGGCGGGCGCGGGGAGGTGAGGGGCGGGGCGGGACGGATACCCGGCCACCGGTGGCCGAGGAAGGGAGCGAGCCGTGCGATTCCGAAGCCGCAAGCAGGCCGGCCAGGAGCTGGCCGTCAGGCTGCTGGAGTGGGCGAGCAGCGGCGATCTGGCGAATGTGACGGTACTGGCGCTGCCGCGCGGCGGCGTGCCGGTCGGGGCGGAGATCGCCCGCGCGCTGGCGGTTCCGCTGGACGTGCTGGTCGTCCGCAAGATCGGGGTGCCGGGGTCGCCCGAGGTGGGCATCGGGGCGATCGTCGGCGACGACCCGCCGGTGTTCGACCGTACCGGGCTCCAGGCCATGCACCTGTCCGAGGACAAGCTGGGAACGGACATCGCCCGGGAGCGCGTCGAACTGCACCGGCGTGAGCGGCTGTACCGCGGCGGACGTGCCGCCCCGGACATCAGCGGGCACGGCGTCGTGGTGGTGGACGACGGGCTGGCCACGGGGATCACCGCCCGGGCGGCCCTGCGCCACCTGCGCCGCGGCGGTCCGCTGCGGCTGACGCTGGCGGTGCCGGTCTGCGGCCACGCGACCGCCGCGGCGCTGCGGGACGAGGCCGACGACGTCATCTCGCTGCTCCAGCCGCAGCACCTGCGGTCCGTGGGCGAGTGGTACGAGGACTTCCACCAGGTCACCGACGAGGAGGTGCTGCACGCCCTGCGGGAGCTGCACCCGGCCGGATGAACGTGAGGGCCGGCCGGGCGGGGGTGGACCCGTCCGGCGTTGATCACTTAGCGTGCGGCGCATGACAGAGCGACGCGCGATCCTCAGCGGCTCGACGTTCGAGGAGCAGATCGGTTACGCCCGTGCCGTGGTCGTCGGCGACCAGGTGCACGTGTCCGGCACGACCGGGTTCGACTACAGCACCATGACGATCTCCGACGACGTGGTGGAGCAGGCCGAGCAGTGCCTGCGCACCATAGGCGCAGCGCTCGCCGAGGCAGGGTGCACCTTCGCCGACGTGGTGCGGGTGCGCTACCTGCTGCCCGACCGGGCCGACTTCGAGCCCTGCTGGCCGGTGCTGCGCCGCTGTTTCGGCGAGGTACGGCCGGCGGCGACGATGCTCGTGTGCGGTCTGGCCGATCCCCGTATGAAGATCGAGATCGAGGTGTACGCGCAGCGGCCGACCGGGTGACCTGGGCTCCGGCGGCGGCCGGCGGGAGCACCGCGTGGTCGCCCGCCGGCCGGCGTGCCGGTGCGCTCAGCTCCCGGCCGGGGTGAGCACCACGAAGTCCGCGTCGAACGGGTCGAGGCAGACGGCCAGGCGGCCGACGCCTTCCGCGTCCTCGGGTCCCATCTGGACGCGGCCGCCGTTCCCGGTGACCTCGGCGACCGCCGCGTCGCAGTCGGCGACGGCGAAGACCGGGTGCCAGTAGGGCCGCCCGCCCGCCAGGGCGAGATCCTCCTTGCGGAGTTGCATCACACCGCCGTGCATCCGGTCCTCGGGCAGTCCGGCCGGGGTGATCAGCGAGTAGGTGCCCCCACCGCCCGGCAGTTCCATGTCGCTGAAGCTCCAGCCGAGGACACCGCCGTAGAACTCCTTCGCGGCGGCCGCGTCGCTGGTGTACAGCTCCGTCCAGGACAGCGATCCGGGCTGGTCCACGAGGTCGACGCCCTTGGTGTCGCCCGGCTGCCAGACCGCGAACTGGCCGCCCAGCGGGTCGCTGTACTGCGCCATCCGGCCCCACTGGTCGAGGTCCCTGGGCTCCACCCGCACGGTGCCGCCCGCGCCCCGCACCGCCTCGGTGGTCGCGTCCGCGTCGGTGACGGTGTAGTAGATCATCCAGGCGGAGCGCGCGCCCTCCTCGGTGAGTTTCCCGAGACCTGCGACGATCTTGCCGTCCTTGCGGAACATGCCGCCTTCCATGTCCTCCCCCTCCCCCATGGACTCGAACTGCCAGCCGAGGACGGCGCCGTAGAAGGCGGCCGCGGCCCGGACGTCGGGGGTGCCCAGGTCGAGCCAGCAGGGGGAGCCGGGGGCGAAGTCAGTGGTGATCACCGCGATGTCCTTTCGCTGATTCCCTTTGACCTCAGCGTGCCATCGGGCACCGACAGCCGCCCTTCGACTCCGTCCCGCCCGCTGCTCCGCCGCCGCGCCGGGCGCGCCGGTGCGGCCAGTGGGGCGGGCAGCGGTGACGGGCGGCGCCTCAGCGGCGCAGGCGGGAGTTGAGGCGGGCGGCCTGGCGGGTCAGGTGGTCCCGCTCGGCGAGGTCGGGCGCCTTGTGGGCCGCCTCGGCGTACAGCCGTGCCGCCGTCGCCAGGTCGCCGTCGCGCTCGTGGAGGTAGGCGGCCACCGCCGTGCGGCGGGGCAGTGAGGCGTCCAGCGCATCGAGTGCCGCCAGGCCGGCGCGGGGTCCGTCGGCCTCGCCGACCGCGACCGCGCGGTTGAGCCGGACGACCGGACTGTCGGTCAGGCGCGCCAGTTCGTCGTACCACTCCACGATCTGCACCCAGTCGGTCTCCTCGGCGGTGGGCGCGTCGGCGTGCAGCGCCGCGATCGCGGCCTGGGCCTGGAACTCACCGAGCCGGTCGCGGGCGAGGGCCGCCTGGAGGATCCCGATGCCCTCGGCGATCGCCGCGGTGTCCCATCGGCCGCGGTCCTGCTCGGCGAGCGGCACCAGGCTGCCGTCGGGCGCGGTCCGTGCGGGGCGCCGGGCGTGGTGGAGCAGCATCAGGGCGAGCAGGCCCGCCACCTCGGGATGGTCGATCGCGGCCGCGAGCTGCCGGGTGAGCCGGATGGCCTCGGCGGCGAGGTCGATGTCGCCGGAGTAGCCCTCGTTGAAGACGAGGTAGAGCACGCGCAGCACCGTGGCGACGTCGCCGGGCCGGTCGAGGCGCACGGTGGACACGGTGCGCTTGGCCCGGCTGATGCGCTGCGCCATGGTCGCCTCGGGCACCAGGTAGGCCTGGGCGATCTGGCGGGTGGTGAGGCCGCCGACGGCGCGCAGGGTGAGGGCGACCGCGGACGACGGGGTGAGCGAGGGGTGCGCGCACAGGAAGTACAGCTGGAGGGTGTCGTCCACGGCGGGCGCGGGCCCGGGCGGCGGCTGCTCCTCGTGGAGGTCCTCCCGGCGGCGGCGGGCGGCGTCCGCCCGGGTGGCGTCCAGGAACTTGCGCCACGCCACGGTGACCAGCCAGCCCTTGGGGTCGCGTGGCGGGTCGGCCGGCCAGACGCGGACCGCCTCGACCAGCGCGTCCTGCACGGCGTCCTCGGCCGCCGCGAAGTCTGCTCCGCGGCGGACGAGGATGCCGAGCACGCTCGGCGTGAGGCTCCTGAGCAGGACCTCGTCCATGCTCAGTGGCACTCCGTGATGGTGGGCGGCGCGGCCAGGAAGGGGCGCACCTCCAGCCACTCGTGGATCGGCTTCCCGCCCGCGCCGGGCGCCGCCGACAGTTCCCCGGCGAGTTCCACGGCCCGCTCCCGGCTGTCGACGTCGATCACCATCCAGCCGGCGATGAGGTCCTTGGTCTCGGCGAACGGGCCGTCGGTGACCGGCGGGCGCCCCTCGCCGTCGTAGCGGACCCACATCCCCTCGGGGGCGAGCGCCTGACCGTCGACGAACTCGCCGGACTGCTCCAGGCGGGCGGCGAAGTCGTTCATGTACTGGACGTGGGCCGAGATCTCCTCCGGCGTCCAGTGGTCCATGGGCACGTCGTTCACCGCAGCCGGAGCGCCGCGGTAGTGCTTCAGCAGCAGGTACTTGGCCATGGTCTCTCTCCTCGGTGCTGGTGCGACCCATTGTGGTCGCGTTCACCCCGGGGACGGAGCGGGCCACGGATTCTCGACATCGCCGTCCGGTCTTTTTTCCGGACGGTCGAGAGGGCGGTCGGGCGCCCGGGTTCCCCGCGGTGCGGAGGTCCGCCGGGGGCGGGACGTCCGGTGTCCTGCCGTCCGCTCGGGACGACAGGACACCGGCACCCGGGGAGCCCGGTTCTAGTCGAGCGGCTCGACGGTGATGTTGCGGTACAGCACCTTGTTCCCGTGGTCCTGCAGCCGGATCGCGCCGGCCGCCGGGCCCTCGGCGGCTCCGCCTCCGGTCGGGCTGTCGATCGCGACGTCGTCGTGGATCTTCTTGCCGTTCCAGATCACGGTGACCCGGGCGTCCGCCGTCTTCCTGCCCTCGGCGTCGTAGCGGGCCGCGCGGAAGACGATGTCGTACGACTGCCACGTCTCGGGCGCCGTGGCGGCGTTCACGTCGGGTGCCTTCTTCAGATAGATCGCTCCTGCCTCGTTGGTGTCGAGTGTGGTGTCACCGAAGGAGTCCAGGATCTGGAGTTCGTAGCGGTCCTGGAGGTAGACGCCGCTGTTGGCGCGGTCCTGTCCGGTCACGTCCGGCGGAAGCTGGGGCAGCCGGAACTCCACGTGCAGCTTGAAGTCGTCGTAGCTGTCCTTGGTGCGGATGTCGCCGCAGCACACCTCCATCGCGCCGTCGGAGACGGGCCACTGCACGGGGCGCCCGTCGGTGTGCTGCCAGCGGTCCAGGCCGTCGCCGTCGAACAGGGTGACGGGGGCGCCCTGCGGGTCGACGGTGATGAGGTCGAGGTTGACGTGACCGGTGTCGCCCTCGTCGTACCGGTAGGCGACGGTGTTGTGGCCGGCCCGCAGGGGTACGGCCTCGCGCTGTGTCGACCAGGTGTCCCAGTTGCCGGTGTCGCGCAGCTTGGTCTGCTTCACCTTCTTGCCGTTGACGTACAGGGAGAGGGACTTGGTGCCCCGGAAGGGGTCGGGGCCGTTGGAGTAGCGCAGACCCACGTCGTACGTGCCGCTCTCGGACACCTCGACGTCGAACGTGGTCGTGCCGCCCTGGGTGCCGTACCGGTCGACGAAGCCGCTGCCGGAGTAGCCCCGGTGGTCGGTGTTGATGCCGACCGGACCGGTGAGCGCGGCCTCCTCGGCCTCGTACACCGGCGACGGCGCGGGCTGCTTGCCCGGCAGGGCGTTCAGCGTGTACCAGGCCTCCGTGCTCCACAGGGACTCACCCGACGCGGAGCTGAACGGGCGCGGGGAGCGGACGTGCACCACGCGGTCCGGCTTGAGGCCCTCGATGGCGAGGGTCACCTTCTTGCGGTCGTCCGACAGCTTCGCGGACGTCACCTTCAGGGTCTCCTCGGCGATCTTGGGGCCGCCGTAGTCCTTCGTCGGGGTGTAGCGCCACTGCTGGACCTCGTAGTGGGCGGCCAGGCCGTCGGCGGTCTCCTGCGACAGCGGCTGGGTGTACTCCAGCTCGAAGCCGCCCTTCTTCGCCCGCATCGCCTGGATGTCGAAGGTGTTGCCGCCGTTCGGGGACAGCTTCTGGAGGCCGTACTTGAGCTTGCCCTCCTGGCCCCAGTTGCCGTCCGCGCCCAGACCGCCCGCGTAGATGGCGCCGTCGGGGCCCATCGCGATGCGGTTCACGCCGGCTTCGAGGCCCTGGGTGAAGCGGAACACCGCGCCCTGGTACTGGCCCTTGACCTTCTCCAGGTAGGCGCGCTGGATTCCGCCGTAGGTGACGTCGCCGAAGAGCATCTGCCCGGCGAACCTGCCCTTGGTCAGGTACAGGGGTGTGCTGGGCGAGTTGGCGATCTCGTTCTGCGGCAGCCAGAGCACCGGCCGGGTCACCGGCTCGGAGTCGAAGGGGCCGGCGGGGTTGGTGTAGTGGTTGAAGAAGCGGTCCTGCTTGACGTGGACCAGTTTCGACGCGGGCAGCCAGCCGCCCTGGTTGTCCGTGGCGAAGATGTCGCCGCCGGGACCCCAGCCGATGCCGTTCGGTGTGCGGAGGCCACCGGCGATGTAACTGACCTTGCCGGTCTTGCGGTTCACCTTGACGGTGGTGCCGCGGCCGGGAGCCGGCTGCGGATCGGTGGTGGCGCCGCCGTAGTTGATGGCGACGGACAGGTTCAGGTAGAAGTACCCGTCGCGGTAGAGCAGGCCGAAGGCGAACTCGTGGAAGTTGCCGCCGTAGGGCCAGGTGGCGATCGTCCTGGTCCGGTCCATGACGCCGTCGCCGTCGGTGTCGCCCAGCTCCGTCAGCTCGTGCTTCTGGGACACGAAGATGGTGCCGTCGACGACCTTCAGGCCCATCGGCTCCTTGAGGCCCTCGGCGATCTTCGTCGCCTTCACCTTGTCGGGGCCCGTGCTGCCCGCGGTGTCGTCGAGGACGTAGACCTCGCCGTCCGTGTTGTCGGTGCCGCCCCAGGTGCTCACCACCAGACGGCCGTCGGGCAGCCAGTCCATGCCGGTGACCTGCGGTTCGAAGCCCTCGGGCCGCAGGTCGGTGAGGGTGTGGTCGGGGCGCACGGAGTTGAGCGGCAGGCCGTCGCCCGGCGAGTCCCGGAAGCCCTCGCACTCCTTGCGGCCGGGTGCGGTCACCCGCACCACGCCCGCGTCGGTGCTCAGCGCGGTGCCCGGGACGGTCTCGAACCCGGCGGCGCCCGGAGGCTGCCAAGCGAGGGTGATCTGCTGGTCGCCGCCGCGCTCGAAGTGGTCGATGCGCAGCGCGTGCATGCCCTCGGTGAGCTGGACGGTGCCGTCCTTGGGCTCGGCGCCGTGCAGTCCGTCATGATCGATGACTACGTTGTCATCGATGAGCAGACGGGACCCGTCGTCGCTGGTCAGGCGGAAGGTGTAGGAACCGTCCGCCGGGATGTGGATGTTGCCGACGACCTGGGTGACGAAGTTGTCGCTGAAGCCGCCGAAGTCGTCGGTGGTCTTCCAGTCGATGGTCGGCATCAGCCGGTCGACGTTGGGGGTCTGCCCGGGCTTGAGGGTGCAGATCTTGTCCAGCGGGACCTGGACGTCGAAGACGCGCAGGGTGACACCGGGTTCCTGCGGCGGCACGTCGGCCCGCGCCGCGGAGCCCGGCTGCGCCGAGGCCAGGGGTGAACCCAAGAGCCCGCCCGCGAAGAACGCGCCCACGAGCAGCCCTGTCAGGCATCTTCGGGCGCGCTGGGGCAGCCGTGCGCTCATGCTTCCTCCTGTGGGTTCGACCGGAGGGCCGGAAAACTCCGGTAGCGAAAAATGCCAACGGTTGCGGCGCACACGCTAGGAGACTTCTGCTGGGCACGTCCATACTTTGTCATCGATGAGTTCAAAGTCCGTGCCGTGTCGGGCAATGGGAAGGGCGCGCCGGAACCGGCGCGCCCTGGGCGGCACTTGAGGGAAACCCGGCGGTGCTACACGGCGCCGGGGAGTCGGTAGACGGAGACGTGCGAGGGGGACTCGGCGGTGAAAGGGCTGCCGGCCCAGTCCGCGTGCCTGCTCTCCAGCTCGAATCCACCCAGTTGGGCCATGAGGTCCAGTTCGGCCGGCCAGATGTAGCGGTGCGGGCTGCGGAACAGCTGTGCCTTGCGGGTTCCGTCGAAGTGGAAGTGGTGCGACACGACGTGCTGGCGCAGGACGTCGTAGGTGTCCAGGCCGATGTATCCGGGCGTGGACTGCCAGACGGTGGCGGTCCGGCCCGGCGGGAGCTTGCGCAGCTCGGGCACCCACAGCTCGACCACGAAGCGTCCGCCGGGCGCCAGATGGCGGGCGGCGTTGCGGAAGCACGCGACCTGCTGGTCCTGTTCGAGCAGGTTGGAGATGGTGTTGAAGACGAGGTAGACCAGGGTGTACTCGCCGGGCGCGGTGGTGGTCGCCATGTCGCCGATGACCACGGGAATCGTCGTTTCGTCGGCCTTGGTGCGCAGTTGCTCCACCATCGGCCCGGACAGCTCGATGCCGGTGACGGGCACACCGCGGGCGGCCAGCGGCACGGCCACCCGGCCGGTCCCGATCGCGAACTCCAGTGCCGCGCCTTCGCCGGCCAGCCGGGCGAGGCGGTCCACGGTCGGGTCGAGCACCTCGGGCGCGAACATGCCGGTTCCGGGCGTGTCGTAGTTCCGGGCGGTCTCGGCGTCCCAGATGTCCTTCTGCTCCATCCCGTCCAGGCTGGCCGCGGATGCCGGTGTTGTCCAGTGAATTGCCGTCGGTCCGGCGGCGGTCCGGCCGGATGCGGGAGCCGGCAGCGCTCGCCGGGACCGGTCCGCGCCGCGGCTCAGGAGGTGTCCGGCTCCGGGACGCGCGGCCGCCCGCCATGGCGTCGTACGGCTCCCGCCAGTCCGAGGAGGGCGAGCAGCAGCGCGCCGAGCGCGGCCCAGGCCAGCCGGCTCCACCACACGGGCACGAGGTCGTGGCGGGCTCCGCCGGGGTAGAGGCACGTCGCCTGGACGGGGAACACCGACCGCCGCACCTCGTAGGCCCGTTCGTAGATGCCGGTGGTGAACGCCGAGCAGACGGAGAGCGGTTCACGGCCGGGCGGCGCCACGGCCAGCGGCACGAACGCGCACAGGGCGGCCAGGACGAGGCACGAGACGAGGGCGATGACCGCGAACCGTACGACGGAGCGCGGCTGCCGCAGCCCGGCGAACTCGCGCACCGCCGCCAGGAGGGCGCAGGCCGCCGCGACCACGACGCACGCCCACAGCACCCAGCCCAGGACGTCGCCGGAGGAGACCGTCGTGCCGTCGGCGAACACGCAGCGCTCGCCGGGCGGGAAGCTGCTGCGCTCCATCCGGAAGTCGCCTCCGGGGCCTTCCAGCCCGTGGGCGCAGCGCTCGTCCAGCTCCGACACCCCGACCGTGAGCCACCCGAGCATCCAGACCAGTACGCCCGCGCACGCCGCCAGTGCGCAGGCGGCCCACAGTCCGTCCGGAGGGCCGTCCGCCCCCTGTTTCTCCGACATGCTGACGGACCCTATCCGCCGGACCGCCGGACCGGCCGGTCGGGGTTCGGCCGCCCGGCCGGCGGCGGCGGTCCGGGCCGGCCGGGCTCGCCACGCTCAGACGATGTGCACCAGGAGGTCTCCGCCCTCCACCTGCTGGATGCGGTTGATGGCCAGCCTCGTCACCCGGCCCGCCCTCGGGGCGGTGATCGCGGCCTCCATCTTCATCGCCTCGATGGTGGCCACCGTGGCTCCGGCCGCCACCTCGTCGCCCTCGGCGACGGCGAGGGTCACCACACCGGCGAACGGCGCCGCGACGTGGCCGGGGTCGGACCGGTCGGCCTTCTCGGTGACCGGGACGTCGGAGGCCGCCGCCCGGTCGCGGACCTGGATCGGCCGCAGCTGGCCGTTCAGGGTGGCCATCACGGTGCGCATGCCGCGCTCGTCGGCCTCGCCCACGGCCTGGAGTTCGATGAGCAGCCGCACACCGGGGTCGAGGTCGACGGCGTACTCCTTGCC
The DNA here is from genome assembly GCF_006782915.1 of Streptomyces calvus. Lineage (GTDB taxonomy): Bacteria > Actinomycetota > Actinomycetes > Streptomycetales > Streptomycetaceae > Streptomyces > Streptomyces calvus. The sequence continues at coordinate 194,546 of NZ_VCNP01000058.1, read as the reverse complement.
GGGGCGCAGTCCGTAGAAGAAGGCCTTGCTGTCCAGGACGCTGGTGTCGCCGAAGCTGCCGCGGTGCGTCTCGAACTCCCGGGTGGGGCCGGGGAAGAGCAGGCGGTTGAGGGTGGCGCGGCGGTCCTTGGCCAGGCCGGCCCGGTCGTCGGCGGTCAGTTCCGCGACCGGCTTGGGCTCGGCGCGGCCCCGCAGGGCCTTGCTGCGGAACGGTTCGGGCCAGCCGCCGGGCGGGGTGCCCAGCTCTCCGCGCAGGAAGCCGACGACGGAGTCGGGGATGTCGAACCGGCCGGGCTCCGCCTCGAAGTCCGCCGGGGCCACGCCCGCGCCGACCAGGTGCAGGGCCAGGTCGCCGACCACCTTGGAGGAGGGGGTGACCTTGACCAGGCGGCCGAGCATGCGGTCGGCGGCGGCGTACATCGCCTCGATGTCCTCGAACCGGTCGCCGAGGCCGAGCGCGATGGCCTGGGTGCGCAGGTTGGACAGCTGCCCGCCGGGGATCTCGTGGTGGTAGACGCGGCCGGTCGGTGAGGCCAGGCCCGCCTCGAAGGGGGCGTACACCTTGCGGACGCTCTCCCAGTACGGCTCCAGGTCGCCGACGGCCTGGAGGTCGAGTCCGGTGGGCCGCTCGGAGTGGTCGGTGGCGGCGACGATCGCCGACAGCGACGGCTGGGAGGTGGTGCCCGCCATGGACGCCACCGCTCCGTCGACCGCGTCCGCGCCCGCCTGGATCGCCGCGAGGTAGGTGGCGAGCTGGCCGCCCGCGGTGTCGTGGGTGTGCAGGTGGACCGGCAGGTCGAACTCCCGGCGCAGGGCCGACACCAGGGTGGCCGCCGCGGGCGCGCGCAGCAGGCCGGCCATGTCCTTGACGGCCAGGACGTGGGCGCCCGCCTCGACGATCCGCTCGGCCAGCCGCAGGTAGTAGTCGAGGGTGTAGAGCCGCTCGGACGGGTCGGACAGGTCGGCGGTGTAGCACAGGGCGACCTCGGCGACGGCCGTGCCGGTCTCGCGTACGGCGTCGATGGCGGGCCGCATCTGGTCGACGTCGTTCAGCGCGTCGAAGATGCGGAAGACGTCGATGCCGGTGGCGGCCGCCTCCTGGACGAAGGCGTCGGTGACCTCCGTCGGGTACGGGGTGTAGCCCACGGTGTTACGGCCGCGCAGCAGCATCTGCAGGCAGATGTTCGGTACGGCTTCGCGCAGGGCGGCCAGGCGCTCCCACGGGTCCTCGGCGAGGAAGCGCAGCGCGACGTCGTAGGTGGCGCCGCCCCAGCACTCCAGGGAGAGCAGCCCGGGCAGGGTGTGCGCGACCGCGGGCGCGACGGCGAGCAGGTCCTTGGTCCGCACGCGGGTGGCCAGCAGCGACTGGTGGGCGTCACGGAAGGTGGTGTCGGTGACGCCGGTGGCCGGGGAGTCGCGCAGCCAGCGGGCGAAGCCCTCGGGGCCGAGTTCGGCGAGCCGCTGCCGGGAGCCGGCCGGGGGCCGGCCGGCGGGCAGCGGCGGCAGCTTGGTCAGCGGGTCGATCAGCTCGGGCCGCTCGCCGTGCGGCTTGTTGACGGTGACGTCGGCGAGGTACGTCAGCAGTTTGGTGCCGCGGTCGGCGGAGTGGCGGGCGGTGAGCAGCTGCGGGCGCTGCTCGATGAACGAGGTGGTGACCCGTCCGGCCCGGAAGTCCGGGTCGTCCAGCACGGCCTGGAGGAAGGGGATGTTGGTGGCGACGCCCCGGATGCGGAACTCGGCCACCGCGCGCCGGGCGCGGCCCACCGCGGCGGCGAAGTCCCGGCCCCGGCAGGTCAGTTTCACCAGCATCGAGTCGAAGTGGGCGCTGATCTCCGTACCGGCGTGGGTGGTGCCGCCGTCCAGGCGGATGCCGGACCCGCCGGGCGAGCGGTAGGCGCTGATGCGGCCGGTGTCCGGGCGGAAGCCGTTGGCCGGGTCCTCGGTGGTGATGCGGCACTGCAGTGCGGCGCCGCGCAGGGTGACGGTGTCCTGCGTGAGGCCGAGGTCGGCGAGCGTCTCACCGGCGGCGATGCGCAGCTGCGCCTGCACCAGGTCGACGTCGGTGACCTCCTCGGTGACCGTGTGCTCGACCTGGATGCGCGGGTTCATCTCGATGAAGACGTGGTTGCCGTCCCTGTCGAGGAGGAACTCCACGGTGCCGGCGTTGCGGTAGCCGATGCGCCGGGCGAAGCGCACGGCGTCGGCGCAGATGCGGTCGCGCAGCTCCGGGTCGAGGTTCGGTGCCGGCGCGAGTTCGATGACCTTCTGGTGGCGGCGCTGCACCGAGCAGTCCCGCTCGTAGAGGTGGATGACGTTGCCCTCGCCGTCGGCGAGGATCTGCACCTCGATGTGGCGCGGTTCGACGACGGCCTTCTCCAGGAACACCGTGGGGTCGCCGAACGCGGAGGCCGCCTCGCGGGACGCCGCCTCGACGGCCTCCCTGAGCCGGCCGGGTTCCTCGACGCGGCGCATGCCGCGCCCGCCGCCGCCGGCGACCGCCTTGACGAAGACGGGGAAGCCGATGTCGTCGGCGGCGCGGACGAGTTCGTCGACGTCGGTGGAGGGCGCCGAGGAGCCGAGGACCGGCACGCCGGCCTCGCGGGCGGCGGCCACGGCGCGGGCCTTGTTCCCGGTCAGTTCCAGGATCGGGGCGCTCGGCCCGACGAAGGTGATGCCCGCCTCCTCGCACGCCCGGGCCAGTTCGGGGTTCTCGGAGAGGAACCCGTAGCCCGGGTAGACGGCGTCGGCGCCGGCTCTGCGAGCGGCGCCGACGATCTCCTCCACGGAGAGGTAGGCGCGCACCGGATGTCCCGGCTCGCCGATCTCGTAGGCCTCGTCGGCCTTCAGCCGGTGCAGCGAGTTGCGGTCCTCGTGGGGGAAGACGGCGACGGTTCGGGCACCCAGCTCGTAGCCCGCGCGGAACGCCCGAATCGCGATCTCGCCTCGGTTGGCTACCAGCACCTTGCGGAACATGGTCGATCCCTTCAGCTCGCCGGTGACGAAGACCATCGTGTCGGCGGCGGGCCGGGGACGCCATGTGAACCGGGCCACTCTCCGGTGCCTGACGCCGGGGCCGTCCGACGGCGGAAGGGGCCACGGCGGGGTGTTCCGCCGTGGCCCCTTCCGGGTGTCAGTCGCGCGTGGCCGTGCCGCGCACTACTCGGTGATCTTCAGCAGCTTGTTCGGCGTGCCGGAGCCCGGGTTGCTGATCTTGTCGGGGGTGGCGCCGTCGGTGAGCGCCGTCGCCACGTCCGCCGGGGCGGCGTCGGGGTGGCCGGCCAGGTACACGGCGGCCGCGCCGGCCACGTGGGGCGAGGCCATCGAGGTGCCGGATATCGTCTTGGTGCCCTCGTCGCTGTCGTTCCACGCCGAGGTGATGTCGGAGCCGGGCGCGTAGACGTCCACGACCGCACCGTAGTTGGAGAAGTCGGACTGGGCGTCGTCCTCGGTGCTGGAGGCGACGGTGATCGCCTCGGGCACGCGCGCCGGGGAGCCCTGGCCGGCGTCGGTGGACTCGTTGCCGGCCGCCACGGCGAAGGTGACGCCGGAGGCGATGGCCTTGGCGACCGCCGCGTCCAGGGCGGGGTCGGCGCCACCGCCGAGGCTCATGTTGGCGACGGAGGGCCCCTGGTGGTTCTCGGTGACCCAGTCGATGCCGGCGATGACCTGCTCGGTGGTGCCGGAGCCGTTGTCGTCCAGGACTCTGACGGCGACCACGTTCGCCTTCTTGGCGACGCCGTGCGCGGCTCCGGCGATGGTGGCGGCCACGTGGGTGCCGTGGCCGTTGCCGTCGTCGGCGGTGTCGTCGTTGTCGACGGCGTCGTAGCCGTGGCTGGCGCGGCCCTCGAAGTCCGTGTGGCTGATGCGTACGCCGGTGTCGATGACGTAGGCGGTGACGCCCTCTCCGGCCTGGTCGGGGTAGGTGTACTTGCTGTCGCCCGCGGTGTCCGCCTGGTCGACGCGGTCCAGACCCCAGGAGGGCGGGTTGTCCTGAGTGGCGGTGGTGTGCACCGTGCGGTTGGCGACGACGGCGCCGACCGCGGGGTCGGCGGCGAGCCGCTTGGCCTCGGTCTGCGTCAGGCCGGACGCGGCGAAGCCGTCGAGCGCGGAGCCGTAGGACCGGCTGAGCTTGCCGCCGTACTCCTGGGCCAGGTCCTTCTTGGCGGCGGAGGTGGTCTTCTTGTCGAGCACGACGATGTAGCTGCCGGCGACGGCGTCCGCGGCGTTGATGCCGTACACGGCGCCCTGGGCGGGTTCCGCGGCGTTGGCGGACGACGCCCCGAGCAGGGCGGCCGTGGTCGCGGCGGTCACCGCGCACGCCGCGGCGGTCACCTTCAGCGCGACGAAGCGCATCTGATGCGTCATGAAGAGGGATCTCCTCGTCAGGTGTGGGGGGTTGACCTCGGGCGCAGTGTCACGCCGAGGCTGACGAGAAGACTGACTACTTGTCGCGATCAGATCAATGGTGTCCCGGCACGTCAGAGGCGGCGGGGCGGCACATCTCCACAACGTCCGCCCAAGTCGGAGCCAACCGAGCGGCAAATGCCGAGTTGAACGCGTTGCTTGAACCGCCAACCAGCGACTGGGAGAGATCTGTGACCATCTCCTCACCCGATCCTCACGCGCCGGACGTTTCGCGGACGGCGGGTCGCTGTGGCGTTGCGGCAGGTCAGGCCTGGCCGGTCTCGAAGCGCGAGATACGGCCGTCGTCGTCGACGGTGAAGGACCAGCGGGTGCGCATCTCGCCCCAGGTGTCGTTGCGGTAGCGGGCGAGCAGGCGGCGGCCTCCGCCGGACTCGTTGTCGACCTCCAGGTGGCCGTTGGCGGAGAAGATCTCCCGGTCGATCCACTCGTCGAGGTCCCGCTCGGAGCCGTCGTCCGCCATGGTGGCGCCGGGCGCGAGAAGGGCCATGAAGCCCTCGCGGTCGTGGTTGTTGACGGCGGTGACGAAGGCCCGGACGACCGGGTCGCTGAGTCGGGTGGTCTGAATCGTCATGCCCCTCAGCGTCGTCCCGGGTTTCCGCGTCCGCCACCCGCGTCACCCGAACGGCGACCGGCGGCGGGCCGGTCCGGCGGTGCGGGTGCGACGGTGGTCGGGCAAGCCACTGCCCCGGGAGACGACGTGACCTGTTACGACCGACGCGATCTGGGACTGCTGCTGCTCCGGCTGGGAACCGGCGGGGTGCTCGCGGCGCACGGAGCGCAGAAGCTGTTCGGCTGGTTCGGCGGGGGCGGCATCGAGGGCACCGGCCAGTTCATGGAGTCCATCGGTTACGCCCCCGGCCGGACCAGCGCGATGGCGGCGGGGCTCGCCGAGGCGGGCGGCGGCACGCTGCTGGCGCTGGGCCTGGCCACCCCGGCGGCCGGCGCGGCGGCGGCCGGTGCGATGGCGGGGGCGTCGGCCGTGCACGCGCCGAACGGGTTCTTCAACCAGGAGGGCGGCTTCGAGTACGCCGCCTCGCTGGGACTGACGGCGGCCGGACTCGCGGTGACGGGACCCGGCCGGCTGTCCCTGGACCACGCCCTCGGCCACACCGTCAACCGGGGCTGGATGCTCCCGGTGGCGTTCGCGGTGGCCGCGGCGGCCACGGTGGTGACCGTGGGGGCGCGCAGCCGGCGGCTGCGCAGGTCCAGGGAGGGCGAGCAGGAGGCGCTGTTCGAGGAGTAGCGGCGGCTGCTCGGCCGGGTCGGCTCGGCCGCCGGGGAGTGTCGGTCGCCTGTGCCAGGCTCTCCCCCATGAGCGATCACCTGTCTCCTCCACCGCCGAGGGCCGCGGACGCCGGCCTGTGGGAGTCCATCGAGGGCCTGCACGGCTGGCTGGACACCCACCGGCCCGTCGACGGCCCGGATCAGCTGCTGCTGCGCATTCTCAAACTGTCCGAGGAGGTCGGCGAGGTCGCCCAGGCCGTGATCGGCGCGACGGGCCAGAATCCGCGCAAGGGCACCACGCACACCTGGGACGACGTCCGGTCCGAGCTGTGCGACGTCGCCGTGACGGCCCTGATGGCGCTGCGCACCCTGACGCCCGACGCCCGCGAGGTCTTCATCCGCCACCTGGACGGGGTCACTCGCCGCTCCCTCGGCGACCGGAACGACTGACCGACGTCCGCTGTCCCGCGCCGCTCGCGGGGTTTCCCCGCGAGCCTTCCCCGTTGCTCGCGGGGCGTTCGCCGCAAGCCTTCCCCGCCGCTCGTGGGGCGTTCGCCGCGAGCCTTTCCCGCCGCTCGTGGGGCGTTCGCCGCGAGCCTTTCCCGCCGCTCGTGGGGCGTTCGCCGCGAGCCTTTCCCGCCGCTCGTGGAACATCTCCCCGCGAGCGGGCGGGTCCGGCCATCCGGCCCCTGCCGCAGCCAGCCCGAAGCCGGCAGCGGTCACGCCCCTCCTGCGACCGGTCTCAGCAGCCGGGCGGCTCCGTACAGGGCCCCGACTCGGGCAGATGCGTCTCGGCCCACCTGCCGAGTTCCTTGAGCGCCGGCTCCAGCGCCGCCCCCGACTCCGTCAGACGGTAGGTGACCCGCAGCGGGGGCCCCTCGTCGACCTCGCGGACGAGCAGCCCGGCGGCGCCCAGCTCGGTCAGCCGGTCGGAGAGCATCCGCTCGCTGATCCCGGGGATCGCCCGGCGCAGGTCGGCGAAGTGCGTGGGCTGCTCCACCAGCACGGCGACGATCGGCCCCGTCCACCGCTTTCCGAGCAGCTGGAAGACGCGGGTGATGCCGCCGTCCACCCGCTTGCATGCCGATGCCTCGTGAACCCGCTCGACCGCCATGCCTCCAGGGTACTACCTCACCACAAGAGGGTGAAAAAAAGTAAGTACCTGTGTTATCCATAGTCGAATACGAAAACTCAGCGGTGGCGCTCGAGCGTCCCCGTTCCTGCGTCCATGGAGAAGATCCCGATGGCCACCCTTCTGCACATCGACTCGTCCCTGTTCCCGGCGTCCGGCTCCGCGTCCCGCGCGGTGGCGGAGACGTTCCGCAAGGCCTGGCAGGAGCAGCACCCCGAGGGCACCGTGATCCACCGCGATCTCGCCGCGCACCCCGTCCCGCACATCACGGCCGACGCCCACACCGCGGGCTTCGCAAATCCGGCGTCGCACACTCCCGGACAGGCGGCGGCCTTCGCCGAGCGGCTGCGGCTGATCGAGGAGTTCGAGCAGGCGGACGCGCTGCTGATCGGCGCCCCGATGTACAACTTCACGATCCCCTCGACGCTCAAGGCGTGGCTGGACAACGTGATCCTCATGGGCCGGACGGCGGGTGACAGCCAGTCCGCCAAGGGCACCCCGGTCACCGTGATCGCCAGCCGCGGCGGCTCCTACGCTCCGGGCACGCCCCGGGAGGGCTTCGAGTACGTCCAGACCTACCTGCGGGCGGTACTGGCCGACGGCCTGGGGCTCGACCTGGAGTTCATCGTCCCGGAGCTGACCATGGCTCCGCACAACCCGGCGATGGCCGAGCTGGTCCCGCTCTTCGAGAGCTCGCGCGAACGCGCCCACGAGGACGCGGCCGCCCGGGCCAAGGAGCTGGCCCGGCGCCTGGCCGCCTAGGACCGGCCGGCACCGAAACCCGAAAGGCCCTCGGAAGCCGGGCCCGGCTTCCGGGGGCCGAGGTGTCACGCCCGGCGTCTGGCGTCGTCCAGGTAGTGCAGGACGGCGGCCACGCGGCGGTCCGCGCGGTCGGTGGGAGGCAGGTCGAGCTTGGCGAAGATGCTGCGGATGTGCTTGTGGACGGCGCCGTCGGTGACGACGAGCCGTTCGGCGATGGCCGCGTTGCCGAGCCCTTCCGCCATCAGGGCGAGGACGTCGCGTTCGCGCGGGCTGAGCCGCCGCAGCCGGTCGTCCGGGCGGGTGCGGGCGAGCAGTTGGGCGACGACCTCGGGATCGATGGCGGTGCCGCCGCGGGCGACCCGGTGCAGGGCGTCGAGGAACTCCTCGACGCGTCCGACCCGTTCCTTCAGCAGATAGCCGAGCCGGGCGCTGCCCTGGGCGAGCAGGTCGGTGGCGAAGGCCTGCTCGACGTAGGCGGACAGCACCAGCACGGCGAGGCCGGGCCGGCGGCGCCGTGCCTCCACGGCCGCCTTGATGCCCTCGTCGGTGTGGGTGGGCGGCATCCGGACGTCGACGATGGCCACGTCCGGCTCCCCCGCGTCCACGGCGTCCAGGAAGGTGCCGGGGTCGTCGGCCGTGGCCACCACCTCCAGCGACTCGGCGCGCAGCAGCAGCGCGAGTCCTTCGCGCAGCAGTGCGTCGTCCTCGGCGATCACGATCCGCACGGCAGGGTCACCTTCACCAGAGTGGGGCCGCCGGGAGGGCTGGCCAGCAGCAGGGTTCCGTCGTGGGCCTCGACGCGTCGGCGGATGCCCGTGAGTCCGGTTCCGCCGTGCTCGCGCGCCCCGCCGCGGCCGTCGTCGTGGATCTCCACGTACAGCCGGTCGCCCACCCGGCGCACCAGAACGCCGGCCTCACCCGCGCCGCTGTGCCGGGCGACGTTGGTGAGCGCCTCGGCGACCGCGAAGTACGCCGTCGCCTCCACCGACGCCGCGCACCGGCCGGGCAGGTCGGCGTCGACGCGGCAGGGGACCGGGCAGTCGGCGGCCAGGGCGGTGAGGGCGTCGGGCAGGCTGCGGTCGGCCAGGACAGGCGGCAGGATGCTGCGGACGACGGCCCGCAGTTCGGCGAGTGCCTGCTCGGCGGCGTCCTGGGCGCGCGCCAGCACGGCGTCGGCCTCCTCCGGATTCCGGGACAGGGCGCGCCGGGCCGCACCGAGCAGCACCGTCACCGCGACGATGCGGTTCTGGGTGCCGTCGTGCAACGCCCGCTCCACGCGGCGCAGTTCGGTGGCGTGGGCGTCGAGCGCGGCGGCCCGGGTGGCAGTGAGCTCGGCGACCCGCAGGGCGAGGTCCGCCCCGGGGTCGGGGCTCAGCAGCCGCCGTCCGGGCCATGCCTGGCCGCGGGCGAGCGCGGGGGCGCAGGCCACGATGACGGCCACCCACAGCAGCCCGATCAGGCTGACGAGCAGGGCGCCGGGCCAGTCGCGCACGATCCACCAGCCCACCGCGGCGGTGGCGTCGTTCGCCGGCAGCAGCCGCCAGAACAGCGGGAAGGCGGTGTCGTGTGCCGCGTTGAGCGGCAGCGTCGCTCCGATCAGGCCGAGGAGCAGGCCGTAGGTGGCGTGGGAGCACACCCAGCGTGCCTCGCGGCGAACGGCCCGGTCGGCGAGCGCGGCGCGCAGCCCGGCCGGCAGCGGCGCCGGGCCGATGAGCTCCGGACCCCACCGCGACAGCCGGGCCCGCTCCCGGTCGGCGACGGCCCGCACCGCGTGCAGGGCGGACGGCAGCAGCACCAGGCCGACCCCGAGGAGGCAGGTCACGGCGGTCAGGGTCAGCCACAGCAGCGCGAGCAGTGCCAGCAGGCCGGTGCCCATGCCGCCGACGAGGTGCTCCAGGGCGTCCAGCGCGGCCCGGGCGCGGGCGGAGGCGGCCGTCGGCCGACCGGGCCGTCCGACCGCCGGACGGTCGTCGGTCGTCACCGTGCGCACCTCCCGGAGCGGGAGCACCGGGTGCGGCGTCCCGCGTCCGCCCGGCGGTCCGTCCCGGGGCCGGTGCCCCGGCCGACGGAGCGTGCCGGCCCGGTCGTCCTGCTCACCCAGGCCCGCGCGGGGCGGTGCCCCGACTGACACGACCGCACCTCAACTCCCTTGCCGTACCGACGCCCACCGGGTTGCGCGCCAAGGGACAACCGTAGGAGGCTCCGTGACTCCCGGTCCATGCGGCCAACTGCCCTGGCGAGGTGGTGCAGGCACCACTCTTCCGGATCCGGTGTGCGCCGTCACAGCCGCCGACGCGGGCGTCAACCACCCGAAGAGGCAAGGACATGACGTGACGGGACCGGTGTCCCCCGGGTAGTCGCCCGTGCCACCAGGCCGTGCGCGCCGCACGGCAGCAGGGACCCGCCGCGTCGAAACCCCCGTTCGGCGCGTACCGTTCGGCGCGTACCGTTCGGCGCGTTCCGTTCGGTGCATTGCATAGGCGGCGAAGACCGCCCGCGGCACGGGACGGGCGTCCCGCCCGACGGCGGTGTCCCTTCTGCCCCTCCTGCGGGCATTCGGGCCCGATGGAGACCCACGGTCTTCCGGCCCTTCGCCTTCCCCTCCCCCGCAGTTCAGCTCCGGCGGACAGTGTCACGGTCGCCGGGTGTTCGCGCCCGGCATCCCGCACAGGAGTGCGACGTCAACTCAGCGGAAGACCAACGGAGGTGTCAGGAGCAGTGCCACTCTCTCGCCCCTCGTCCAAGCCGATGCGCACCGGGATCGCGGTGCTCGGCGCGATGGCGATCGCAGGTTCCACGCTCACCACCCTGGCCGTGCAGACCGCGACCGCCGCGCCCGCGACCGCCGCGCACGCGGACCGGAACGACAGACACGAGAGCAACGACTGGGACGCCAACGCCTACCGGGGCGAAGTCGAGGTCGTGCCCGCCGACGAGGACACCGCCGACGAAGGACGGCTGCTCACCGGCCGGGTGTTCCTCGACGGCGACCGCGACAGCCGCAGCGACGGACGCGAGCGCGGCCTGGCCGGCGTGGTGGTCTCCAACGGCCGCGACGTGGTGACCACCGACCGCCACGGCCGCTACCGGCTGCCCGCCTACGACAACATGACGGTCTTCATCACCCAGCCGTCCGGCTACCAGGTGCCCGTCGACGAGCACAACGTCGCCCAGTTCCACTACAACCACCTGCCCGCCGGTTCGCCCGAACTGCGGTACGGCGGCATCGAGCCCACCGGCCCGCTGCCCGAGGCCGTCAACTTCCCGCTGGTGAAGAGCCGGGCCACCAAGGACCGCGAGCAGCACTGCCTCATCGCCGGCGACCTGCAGACCTACGACAAGGAGGAGGTCGGCTACGCCCGCGCCGGAGCCATCTCCGACCTGTCCCGGCGCAACGACTACACCGGCTGCGGCGCCCTGTTCATCGGTGACGTGGTGGGCGACGACCTCTCCCTGTACCCGGACGTCAAGGGGCTGACCGCCGAACTCAACGGCCCGGTGCGCTTCCTGCCCGGCAACCACGACCTGGACTTCGACGCGAAGACCGCCGAGCACTCCTTCGACACCTTCCGGGCGCAGATGGCCCCGGCCTACTACTCCTACGACGTCGGCCGGACGCACGTTATCGCCCTCAACACCGTGCGCTACCCGTGCACCCCCGACGTCGACAACGCCGACGGCCGCCACACCAACTGCAACGACCCCGAGAACAGCCCGTCCTACAACGGCCGACTCGACGAGAAGCAGCTGGAGTGGCTGGAGCAGGACCTGGCGAAGGTCCCCTCGGACAAGCTGGTCGTCGTGGCCGGGCACATCCCGCTGCTGACGTTCGCCGACGAGGGCAGCGCGCGCCACCAGGTCGACCAGGTCCGCGAGGTCTACGACCTGCTGGAGGGCCGCAGGGCCGTCTCGGTGGCCGGGCACACCCACTCGATCGAGAACATGAAGACCGGCGACCTGTTCAAGGGCTGGCGCGACCTCTTCGGCGTCGAGGGACTGCCCTTCCCGCACATCACCGCCGGTGCCATCTCCGGCGACTGGTACTCCGGGGAGCTGACGGACAAGGGCTACCCGGTCGCCGTCGGCCGTGACGGTGCCCGCCCGGGCGTGCTGACCCTGGACATCAAGGGCAACTCCTTCGAGGAGCGCTTCACCGTCACCGGTGAGAAGGACGACGTCCAGATGCAGCTCGGCGTCAACTCGCCCACCTACCGGCAGTGGTACGTCGACCGTCGGGCCTGGAACGCGGACAAGCAGGGCGAGGCCCCCGAGCTGGGCGACCCGACGGTGGTCAGCCGGGACGACCTGACCGGCACCACCTGGCTGACCACCAACTTCTGGATGGGCTCCACCGGCTCGAAGGTGAAGGTCAGCATCGACGGCGGCCGTGCGCGCGAGGCCGTGCGCACCCAGCAGGCCCGCGGTGAGGACCAGCTGATCGGTCCGGAGTGGTCCGACCCGCACGCGGCCGCCCAGCAGTTGGTCAACGGCGGCAGCGTGGCCGACCGCACCATGCACCTGTGGCGGCTGGAACTGCCCTCCGGCCTCGAGGCGGGAACCCACCGCGCCAAGGTGACCGCGACCGACTCCCACGGCCGCTCCTTCACCGAGACGCTGCGGTTCACGGTGGTCGAGGAGCGCTGACCGTCGCGCCACGGTCCGCCGTGGTCCACCGCCTTCGCGGGGCCGTCGTCCATCGGCGGCCCCGCAGGCGTGTCAGGACCCGTGGCCGGTGAGGGACGGTCGGCTGCGGCCCGGCCATTGAAACTTCTTCTTACGCATGAGTAAGTTGACTCCCGAGTAAGTAAGTACGGCAGCACCAGCACGACAGCATCAGCCGCGACCGGGAGCCGTCATGGGCGTACGCAAGGATCTGAAACGGGCGAAACGACGCACCGACCTGGCCGACCGCGCCGGAGTCGAGACCGTCAGGGACGCCCGGGGAACCGTGCGGGAGGCGCGCACGGCGGCTCTCGCGCCCCGGCGGACCACCGGTACCACCGCCGACATCCCGTACACCAACGCGGCCGAGGCTCCCGACGCGGTGGTGCTGCGGCGCGAGCAGCACGGCACCTGGCACCCGGTCACGGCGGCGGACTTCGCCCGGGAGGTGACCGCCGTGGCCAAGGGGCTGATCGCGGCGGGCCTCGGGCCGGGCGACCGGGTCGCCGTGATGTCCCGCACCCGCTACGAGTGGGCGGTGCTGGACTTCGCGATCTGGTCCGCCGGCGGCCAGTCGGTGCCGGTCTACGCCACGTCCTCCGCGGAGCAGGTCGAGTGGATCGTCCGGGACTCCGGCGCCCGGTACGTCGTCACGGAGACCGCGCAGAACACCGCCACCGTCACCACCGCCACCGCCGTCCACCCCGCGCCGCCGCGCGTGTGGGAACTGGACGCCGGCGGGCTCGCCGACCTGACGGCGCTCGGCGCGGACGTCGCCGACGAGGAGGTCACCAAGCGCCGTACGGCGCTCACCCCCGGCACCGCCGCGACCGTCTGCTACACCTCCGGCACCACCGGACGGCCCAAGGGCTGCGTGCTCACGCACGCCAACCTGCACGCGGAGGCGGCCAACACCGTCGAGTTGCTGCACCCGGTCTTCAAGGAGGTCACGGACCAGGTCGCCTCGACCCTGCTGTTCCTCCCGCTCGCCCACATCCTCGGCCGGACCATCCAGATCGCCTGTCTGCTGGGCCGCATCGAGATCGGTCACTTCCCGAGCATCAAGCCGGACGAACTCAGGCCCGCGCTCAAGGCGTTCCGCCCCACGTTCCTGGTCGGTGTCCCCTACCTCTTCGAGAAGATCCACGACACCGGCCGGGCCACCGCCGAGAAGCTCGGCCGCGGCGCCTCCTTCGAGCGCGCCCACCGCATCGCCGTACGGTTCGGCGAGGCCCATCTCAACCGGTTCCTGGGCCGCGGCAAGGGCCCCGGCCCGGGCCTGTACGCCGCCTGGGCGCTGTACGACCTGCTGGTCTACCGCAGGGTCCGCAAGGAACTCGGCGGGCGTGTGCGGTACGCCATCAGCGGCGGCTCCCCGCTGGAGCGCGACCTCAACCTCTTCTTCTACGCGGCCGGGGTCATGGTCTACGAGGGCTACGGCCTGACCGAGACCACCGCCGCCGCCACCATCGTGCCGCCGCTCTCCCCCCGGCCCGGCACGGTCGGCCTGCCCGTCCCCGGCACCGCGGTGCGGATCGCCGACGACGGCGAGGTGTGCGTCAAGGGCGGCATCGTCTTCGGCTCCTACTGGAACAACCCGGACGCCACCGGGGCGGTGCTGGACGACGGCTGGTTCCGCACCGGAGACCTCGGTTTTCTGGACGAGGACGGCTACCTGGCCATCACCGGCCGCAAGAAGGACATCATCGTCACCTCCGGCGGCAAGAACGTCTCCCCGTCCGTCCTGGAGGACCGGCTGCGCAGCCGCCCGCCGGTCGGCCAGTGCCTCGTCGTCGGCGACAACCGCCCGTTCGTGGCCGCGCTGATCACCCTCGACCCCGAGACGGTCGCCCACTGGCTGTCGGTGCGCAAGATGCCCGCCGACACCCCGATGTCCGAGGTGGTCCGCGACCCGCGGATGCGCGCCGACGTGCAGCGGGCCGTCGACTACGCCAACGAGGCCGTCTCCCGCGCGGAGTCCATCCGCGCCTTCACCCTGGTCGACGGCGAGTTCACCGAGGAGAACGGGCTGCTGACACCGTCCCTGAAGGTCAAACGCCGCGCCGCGCAGGAGGCGTACGCGCAGGAGATCGAGGCGCTGTACTCCTGACCGGGCGTCACGGCAGGGCGCGCAGGTAGCGCGCCCGGGCGGCGCGCTGGGCCAGGAGCAGCACGGGGAAGAGCGGACGCCAGGGGCCGCCCGGCGCCGCCCGGGTCAGGGACCTCAAGGTCAACGAGACCCGGCCTTCGTCGTCGCGGTGCACGACGAAGGCCTCTTCCCCGCTGACCGGGTGGCCGCGGCGGGTGCCGTAGGCGAAACCGCGCCGGTCCCCGGTGTCCACCACGGCGACGACCTCGACCGGCTCCCGGACGGCGAGCCGGCCGAGGCCCGCGGTGACGGTGTACCGTCCTCCGTCGCGCACCGCGGTGCCGCCCCCGTCGGCCGCGGCGACCGTGAAGCCGCTGCGCCGTTTGACCTCCCACCGCAGCACCGCGTCCGCGGCGGCCGTCCAGACGTCCTCGCCGCGTCCGACCGGCACGCACGTCTCGAACCGCCGGAAACCGGGCGGGGAGGCCGGCCAGACGGCGAGGTCCGGGGCGGTGGCGCCGCGGCAGCCGTAGGTCAGACCGTCCCCGCCCGCGTCACCCATGCGCGTCCGCCGCCGGGTCCAGGAAGGCGGCCAGGCCCGCCAGGAGGCGGTCGACGTCCTCCTCGCCGGTGTAGGGCGCCAGACCGATCCGGAGGCCGCCGCTGTCGCCGAGGCCGAGGTGGCGGGAGGCCTCCAGGGCGTAGAACGAGCCGGAGGGTGCGTGGACGCCGCGCCGGGCGAGGAAGCGGTAGGCGTCCTCGGTGCGGTGGCCGTCGAGGGTGAGGAGCAGCGTCGGGGTGCGCCGGGCCGCACGCGAGTGGACGGTGACCGCGTCGAGGGCGGCCAGGCCCCGCTCCAGCCGGTCCCGCAGCACGCCCTCGTGTTCCTCGATCCGCTCGAAGGCCGCGCCGAGCCGTTCCCGGCGGCTGCCGTCCGGCCGCCCGGCCAGGTCGGCCAGGAAGTCGACGGCCGCGCGGGTGCCGGCCAGGAACTCGTAGGGCAGTGTGCCGAGTTCGAAACGCTCCGGGACCGCGTCGGTGGACGGCAGCAGTTTGTCCGGGCGCAGCGTCTCCAGCAGCGCGGGCCGGGCGGCCAGGACACCGTGGTGCGGGCCGAGGAACTTGTACGGCGAACAGACGTAGAAGTCCGCGCCGAGCGCCTCGACGTCCACCCGGGCGTGCGCGGTGTAGTGCACGCCGTCGACGTACAGCAGGGCGCCCGCCTCGTGCACGATCCGGGCGATGTCGGCGATCGGAGGGATGGTCCCGATGAGGTTGGAGGCGGCGGTGACCGCCACCAGCCGGGTGCGTGCGGAGAGCACCGCGCGGATGTGGTCGGTGGTCAGTTCACCGGTGGCGGGGTCGAAGTCCGCCCGGCGGACGGTGACGCCGGCCCGCTCGGCCGCCTGCACCCACGGGCGGATGTTGGCGTCGTGGTCCAGGCGCGTGACGACGACCTCGTCGCCGGGTGCCCAGGTGCGGGCCAGGGTGCGGGAGAAGTCGTAGGTGAGCTGGGTGGCGCTGCGTCCGAAGACGATGCCCGCCGGGTCGGCGCCCAGCAGGTCGGCCAGGGCGCGGCGGGCCTCGACGACGAGGGTCTCGGCGTTGCGCTCGCCGGGCAGGCCGTCGCCGCGTATCGACAGGGGACGGGACAGCGCGGCGCTGATCGCGTCGATGACCGGCTGCGGCGTCTGGGTGCCGCCGGGGCCGTCGAAGTGCGCGGTGCCGGCGGCCAGGGCGGGAATCCGGGCGCGCAGCGCGGTGAGGTCGTATGTCATCGAAGGGCTCCTGTCGGTCGCGGTCCCGAGGTGCGGTGTGCCGTGCCGCCGGTCATCCGGCCGACCCGTCGGCCGCCGGTTCCCGCGGCGGGTCGGTGAGCTGCTCGCGCAGATAGTTCCAGACGACCGCGACCAGCGCGGCCACCGGTACGGCGAGCAGGCTGCCGACGATGCCGGCGAGGCTGCCGCCCAGGGTGACGGCGAGCAGGACGACCGCCGCGTGCAGGCCGAGCCCGCGGCTCTGGATCATGGGCTGGAGGACGTTGCCCTCGATCTGCTGCACCGCGACGATGAGGGCCAGCACGATCAGCGCGTCCGTCACCCCGTTGGACACCAGCGCGATCAGCACCGCGACCAGGCCGGCGAACAGGGCGCCGATGATGGGCACGAACGCGGCCACGAACGTGAGGACCGCCAGCGGCAGCACCAGCGGAACGCCGAGGAACCACAGGCCCAGGCCGATCAGCACGGCGTCGATCAGACCGACGAGCGCCTGCGACCGCACGAACGCGCCCAGGGTGTTCCAGCAGCGCGCGGCCACGACCGGGACGTCGGTGGCGAGCCGGCCGGGGAGCTGCCTGCGGAGCCAGGGCAGGAAGCGCGGGCCGTCCTTGAGGAAGAAGAACATCAGGAAGAGCCCCAGCACGGCCGTCAGCACACCGTTGAAGACGGTGCTCACGCCCGTGACGACCGTGCTGACGATGGTTCCGGCGCTGTCCTGGACGCGGGCCGTCGCGGTGTCGAAGGCGCCGGCGATGCGTTCCTCGCCGATGTTCAGCGGCGGCCCGGCGGCCCACTCCCGCAGCCGCTGGATGCCCTCGACCACGCCGTCGGTCAGCTCACCGGACTGCGAGGCCACGGGCACCGCGATCAGCGCCACCGTGCCCGCGGCCACCACCAGGAACAGCACGGTCACCAGGGACGCGACCAGCGCGGGAGGCAGACCGCGCCGCCGCAGGAAACGGGCCGGGGGCCAGGTCAGCGTGGTGAGCAGGAGACCGACTATCAGGGGCCAGACCACCGACCACATGCGGCCCAGCAGCCACAGGACCACCGCGGCCGCCACCAGGACCAGCAGCAGCTCGCCGGAGATGCGCGCCGAGGTGCGCAGCGCGGCGCGGGTTCTCCCCGCGTTCAACGTCGCAGACATGGGGGCACTTTATGGGGCCCGCGGGTCCGGTGATCGCCCGGGATGCCCGCGCGGGGGGCGTGCGTCCGGCGCCGCCGCACCGTGTCGGCCGAGGACGGCCGGGCCGGGTGGGGGCAGACTGAGGGCATGCGCGACGTCATCGCCCGTGGAACACCGTCGTACCGGTTCCCTGCGGCACCGAAGAGTGCGGCCGAGGCCCGGCGATTCGTGCGGGACGCCCTGGGCGATGTCGCGCCGGACCTGGTGGACACCGCACAGCTGTTGGTCAGCGAGCTGGTGACCAACGCGGTGCTGCATGCCCGCACGGAGGTCGAGGTGACGGCCCGCGCCGAGGCGGGCACCGTCCGGGTGCGGGTCAGCGACGGCCGGCCGGACCGGGCGCTCGTGCCGTACGGCAGCCCTCCGTACTCCGGGACCGGGCAGGGTCTGCCGCTGGTCGCGCGGCTGGCCTCGCGGCGCGGCGTGGAGACGGACGGCGACGGCAAGTCGGTCTGGTTCGAGCTGCGCCCCGGAGGGCCGCCCCGGCACCCGGACGACTGGGAGCCCGCCGGGGCGCCGGCCGGCACCGGCCCGACCGTGACGTTGCTGGACGTGCCGACGGCGCTGTGCACGGCGGCGCAGCAGCACCGGCACGCCCTGCTGCGCGAGGTCGGCCTGGCCGCCGCCGAGGGCCACGGCATCGTGGTGCCGCCGCAGGACCTCGCCGTCGCCCACGACACCAGCAACCTGATCACCGCGGCGGTGACGGACGCGTTGCGGCGGCCGGCCGGTGAGGCCGTCCGTTCGCTGCCGCTGTCGCTGCCGCCGGACGCCGGGCCGTCGGTGCGGACGCTGCGCGCGGTGCTCGAGCTGGCCGAGGACGGCGCTCGCGAGGAGCGGCTGCTGACCCTCCCGGCGCTGCCCCGTCAGCTGCTCTTCCAGCAGTGGCTGCTCGACGAGATCGTCGGCCAGCTCGCGGGGGCGGAGCCCACGGCGTGGACGGTGGTGCCCGGGGAGCCCGGCGCCAGTTCCTCGGAGCAGGTGCCGTGGGAGCCGGAGCAGGTGCGGGCGGGCCGGGTGCCGACGATCGCCGCCGACGAACGGAACCGGATCATCGCAGTCAACGGGCCGGCCGCGGACCTGCTCGGCTGGCAGGTGGAGGAGCTCGTCGGCCTGCCGCTCACCACGCTGATCCCCGAGCACCTGCGCCGGCGGCACATCGCGGCGTTCACGTCGCTGCTGCTGAGCGGCCGGCCCCGGATCCTGGGCCGCTCGGTGCCGCTGCCCGCGCTGCACCACGACGGGCGGCTGGTTCCGGTGCGTCTGATCATCCAGCCGCAGGAGACGGCCGACGGCCGTACCGTCTTCGTCGCCCAGCTCGTTCCGCGGGCGTCCGCTCCCGGCCCCTCCGCCCGGCCGGGCGGGCGGGCCAGATCCGCGGTGCGCCGGGAGCCGGAGCGCACGCCCGCCCCGGCCGGCGGCGGGGTGCCGGGACGGGCCGACCGGTCGGCGCTGGAGCGGCTGACACTGCTGGCCGACACGGCGACCGCGCTGAGCAACGCGCCGAACCTGGAGGAGGGGCTGCGGGGGGTGGGCCGGATCCTCACCGAGCGCCTGGCCGACTGGTGCGCGGTGGACCTGATCGTCGACGACGGGCAGGTGGAACGGGTCTCGGTGGTCCACCGCCTCGGGCGCGATCCGCGCTCCGGGGAGTACGAGGGCCGGCTGCCCGCGGTGTCCGACACCGCGCGTGGGCCGCTGGCGCGGGCGCTGCGCGGGGCGGGCCCGCTGCTGCTGACCGGGCCTCCGCCGCCCGCCGAGGTGGCGAGCCCGCTGGACGCCCACTACCTGGGGCTGTTCCGCTCCATGGGCGCGGACAGCGCGGTCGTCGCGCCGCTGCGGGCCCGCAGGCAGGTCATCGGTGCCCTCACCGTCGCCCGGCGCGGCCGGGACCGGCCGTTCACGGAGGAGGACCTGGCGCTCGTCAACGACCTGGTGGGCGGTCTGGCGCTGGGCGTGGACAACGCGCGCCTGTACCAGGAGACGCGTGACATCGCCGAGCGGCTCCAGCATTCGCTGCTGTCGGTGCTGCCCGCGGTCGGGCCGCTGCGGCTGGCCGCCCGGTACGCCGCGTCGTCGACGACCGCCCAGGTCGGCGGTGACTGGTACGACAGCTTCGTGCTGCCCAACGGGGACACGGCGCTGGTCATCGGGGACGTCGCCGGGCACAACCTGGACGCGGCCATCGCGATGAGCCAGCTGCGCAGCATGCTGCGGGGCATCGCCGTGGACCGTCAGGAGCCGCCCGAGATCGTGTTGCGCCGCCTGGACATGGCCAGCCACACGCTGTACCCAGAGTCCACCGCCACCTGCATCTACGCGCTGGTCAAAGGCCCGGAGCAGGGCCCCTGGGAGCTGCTGCTCTCCTCCGCCGGGCACCCGCCGCCGCTGCTGATCGGCGCGGACGGCCGCACCCACTACCTGGACGACGCCTCGGGACTGCTGCTCGGGGTGAGCCCCGGCCTGCCCCGTCCCCGGGCCCGGTACGAACTCCCGCCGAACGCGACGGTGCTGCTGTACACCGACGGCCTGATCGAGCGCCGGGCCGAGCACCTGGACGACTCCCTGGAGCGGCTGCGCCGGCACGCCGCCGCGCTGGCCCGCGAGCCCCTCGACGTGTTCTGCGACGAGCTGCTGATCGGTCACGGCGCGGACAGCGAGGACGACATCGCCGTTCTGGCGCTGCGGCCGACGCCACCGGACTGAGCCGGGCGGGTGTCACCCGTCACGGACGGGCGCGGACGGCAACCGGAACGGCCGCGGGCCCGTCCTCGGGAGCATGGGGCAGGAGGGGACGCGTCGTGTCCGGTACGCGGGCCGGGGGCGGCCGATCGCGGTGTGCGCGGTGCTGACTGCCGTGCTGCTGGCGTTCCCGCGTGTGGTGCCCAACTCCCTGGTGCGCGCGGGCAGTCTGCTGGAGTCGTTCCTGCCGTGGCTCGGGCCGGCGCTCGTGGTGCTCCTGGTCCTGGCGCTGGTGCGCCGCTCCCCCGTCGCGCTGGTGGCGCTGCTGCTTCCGGTGGCGGCGTGGACCGACCGCTTCGGCGGGCTGCTGCTGCCCGCGTCCGGTGAGCGCGACCTGCTCGTGGTGCAGCACAACGTCGGCGACACCAACGCCGATCCCGTCGGCACGGCGCGGGTTCTCGTCGGCGCCGGGCCCGACCTCGTCGCACTGCAGGAGCTGGTGCCGCGGGCGCTGCCCGCCTACCGGCGGACCCTGGGCCCGGCCCTGCCGCACCACGCGGTCCGCGGGACCGTGGGGCTCTGGTCGAGGTACCCGCTGTCCGACGTCCGGGTGCTGGACATCAGGCCCCGGGGGATCACGGGGCCCTGGAGCCGGGGGCTGCGGGCCGTGGCGCACACGCCGCACGGTGACGTGGCGGTCCACGTCGCCCATCTGCCGTCGGTGCGGCTGCGGGCGAGCGGGTTCGCGTCGGCCCTGCGGGACGAGAGCGCGGCCGCGCTGGGCCGGGCCGTCGAGGCCGAGGAGCAGGAGACGGTGCTGTTGCTCGGTGACCTCAACGGCAGCGTCGACGACCGCGGTCTGGACCCGTTGACCTCGCGGCTGGAGGAGGCCGAGCGGGGCTTCGCGCCGAGCTTCCCCGCCGCCCTTCCGCTGGTCCGGATCGACCAGGTCATGGCCCGCTCGGCGACCGTCGGCCACATCGCCACCCTGCCGGCCACCGGCAGCGACCACCTGCCGGTCGTCGCGCGGATCACGCTCGGCTGAGGCTCCGGCGGCGGCTGAACGCCCGACGGCCGTTCACGAAATCCCTCGGTAACAACCTATTGACATGACATACGGACCGCCGCCATCGTACTGGCACTAGAGCGCGCTAGTAGAGCGCGCCAGTAGCCGGAGTCCCCCGGAGCGAAGGGAAATCGCCTGATGCCGTTCGACGTGCTGACCATGGGCCGAGTGGGGGTGGACGTGTACCCGCTCCAGACAGGCGTCGGCCTGGCGGCCGTCACCTCCTTCGGCAAATACCTCGGCGGCAGCCCCACCAACGTCGCCGTCGCCGCCGCGCGCCTCGGGCACAGCGCCGCCGTGATCACCAAGACGGGCCGGGACCCCTTCGGGACCTTCGTCCGCGAGGCCCTCGACGGGTACGGCGTCGACAGCCGCCTCGTCGGGCTGTCGGACGTGGCACCGACCCCGGTCACCTTCTGCGAGATCTTCCCGCCGGACGACTTCCCGCTCTACTTCTACCGGCTGCCCAAGGCCCCCGACCTGGACATCCGTGCCGACGAGCTGGACCTGACGGCGGTCCGCGACGCCGCGCTGTTCTGGATGACCGGCACCGGGCTGAGCGAGGAGCCGAGCCGCTCGGCCACCCTGGCCGCCCTGGAGCACCGGGCCGGAGCGGGCCCGACCGTCTTCGACCTCGACTGGCGCACGGTGTTCTGGCCGGACCGCGACGCCGCCCGCGCCGCCTACGCCGAGGCACTGCGGCACGCCACCGTCGCCGTCGGCAACCTGGAGGAGTGCGCCGTCGCCACCGGCGAGCACGAGCCCTACGCCGCGGCGCGGGCGCTGCTGGCCGCCGGGGTGGAGCTGGCGGTGGTCAAGCGGGGGCCGGAGGGCGTGCTGGCCGTGGACGCCGACGGCACCGCGGTGGAGCTGCCGCCGGTACCGGTGGACGTGGTCAACGGGCTCGGCGCCGGGGACGCGTTCGGCGGCGCCCTGTGCCACGGGCTGCTCTCCGGCTGGGACACGCGCCGCACGGTGGCGTTCGCCAACGCGGCCGGCGCGATCGTCGCGGGCCGGCTGGCCTGCTCCGACGCCATGCCCACCGGGGACGAGGTCCACGCCCGGCTCGGCGAGGTGCAGCGTGCTGCCTGACGAAGTGAAGCGGATCGTGACGGCCAGGGTCGGCGGCCCGGGCGCCGTCGCGGAGGCGGCCCGGCGGCGGGTCCGCGCCACGTCACCGCTGGGCGACCACGGCAAGGCGATGATCATCGCCGCGGACCATCCGGCGCGCGGCGCCAACGCCGTCGGCGACGACCCGACGGCCATGGCCGACCGGTTCGAACTGCTGGACCGGATGTGCACCGCCCTGCGGCGGCCGGGCGTCACCGGTGTGCTCGCCACCGCCGACATCCTGGAGGACCTGCTCCTGCTCGGCGTCCTCGACGGCAAGAGCGTCTTCGGCTCGATGAACCGGGCGGGCCTGGCCGGCTCGGTCTTCGAGATCGACGACCGCTTCACCGGCTACGACGCCGAGACGATCGCCGCGATGGGCTTCGACGGCGGCAAGATGCTCACCCGTATCGCGCTGGACGACCCGGCGACCCCGTCGGCGCTGGAGAACACCGCGCGTGCCGTCGACCGGCTCGCCGACCACCGGCTGATCGCCCTGGTCGAGCCGTTCCTGTCCGTCTGGCGGGACGGGCGGCTCCGCAACGACCTGTCCACCGACGCCGTGATCAGGTCGGTCACCATCGCCTCGGGCCTCGGCCGCAGCAGCGCCTGCACCTGGCTGAAGCTGCCGGTCGTCGACGGCATGGAACGCGTGCTGTCCGCCTCCACGCTGCCCGCGCTGCTGCTCGGCGGCGAGGTCACCGACCCCGAGGCGGCGTTCGCCTCCTGGGGCAGGGCGCTGCGCCTGCCCACCGCGCAGGGCCTGGTCGTCGGCCGTTCCCTGCTCTACCCCGCGGACGGCGACGTCGCCGGTGCCGTGGACCGGGCGGTGAGCCTGCTGTGAACACCGTACGGCTGACCACCGCCCAGGCCCTGGTGCGGTTCCTGGCGAACCAGTACAGCGAGCGCGACGGCCGGGAGCAGCGGCTGGTCCCCGGTGTCTGGGGCATCTTCGGGCACGGCAACGTGGCCGGTCTCGGCCAGGCGCTGCTCCAGGCGGCCCTCACCGGGGAGGCCGACCTGCCGTACCACCTCGCCCGCAACGAGCAGGGCATGGTGCACGCGGCGGTGGCGTACGCGAAGATGCGCGACCGGCTGTCGGCCTTCGCCTGCACCGCCTCCACCGGCCCCGGCTCGACGAACATGATCACCGGTGCGGCGCTGGCGACGACCAACCGGCTGCCGGTGCTGCTGCTGCCGAGCGACATGTTCGCCACCCGCGCCGCCGACCCGGTGCTGCAGCAGCTCGAGGACGGCCGGGGCGGGGACGTGACCGTCAACGACGCCTTCCGGTCCGTGTCCCGGTACTTCGACCGCGTCTCCCGTCCCGAGCAGCTGGTCCCGGCGGCGCTCGCGGCGATGCGGGTGCTCACCGATCCCGTGGAGACCGGCGCCGTCACCCTGGCGCTGCCGCAGGACGTGCAGGCGGAGGCGTACGACTGGCCGGTGGAGTTCTTCCGCCGCCGGGTGTGGCACGTGGGCCGTCCGGTGCCGGAACCGCGGGCGGTGGAGCGGGCGGCGCGGCTGCTGCGCGGTGCGCGCAGGCCGCTCGTCGTGGCCGGCGGCGGCACCGTCTACTCGGGTGCGCAGGAGCGGCTGCGCGCGTTCGCGGCGGCCACCGGCATCCCGGTCGCCGACACGCACGCCGGGAAGGGCGCGGTGCCCTGGGACCATCCGTGCGCGGTCGGGGGCATCGGTTCGACCGGCTCGCTCGCCGCCAACGAGCTGGCCCGGGAGGCGGACGTCGTCCTCGGCATCGGGACCCGCTACAGCGACTTCACCACCGCCAGCCACACCGTCTTCGGCGACCCGGGCGTCGCCTTCGTCAACCTCAACGTGGCCCGGCTGGACGCCGTCAAGCACGCGGCGGAGCCGCTCGTCGCGGACGCCCTGCTGGGCATCGACGCCCTCGCGGACGCGCTCGCCGGCCGGCAGGTGGAGGAGGCGTACCGCCGGCGGACCCGTGAACTGATCGACCGTACGCGCGAGATCGAGGACCGCTGCTTCGCCGTCGGGCACGGACCGCTGCCCGCGCAGACGGAGATCCTCGGCGTCCTCAACGACGTCCTCGACGACCGCGACGTCGTCATCAACGCCGCCGGCTCCATGCCGGGCGACCTCCAGCAGCTGTGGCGGGCCCGGGATCCCAAGGCCTACCACGTCGAGTACGCCTACTCCTGCATGGGCTACGAGGTGGCCGCCGGTGTCGGCGCGAAGATGGCCGACCCGTCACGGGAGGTCGTCGTCCTGGTCGGCGACGGCTCCTACCTGATGATGGCGCAGGAGATCGTCACCATGGTCTCCGAGGGCCTGAAGGTCATCGTCGTGCTGGTGCAGAACCACGGCTTCGCGTCGATCGGTTCGCTCTCGGAGGCGCTCGGCTCCCAGCGCTTCGGCACCCGCTACCGCTTCCGTGACGAGAGGTCGGGGCTGCTGGACGGCGGTGTACTGCCCGTCGACCTGGCCGCCAACGCGGCCTCGCTGGGCGCCGACGTGCTGCACGCGGACAGCGTGGCCACGTTCCGCGAGGCGGTCGTGAAGGCCAGGGCCGCCGACCGCACCACCGTGGTGCACGTCGAGACCGACCTGTACGGCCCCAATCCGCCCGCGCACGGCTGGTGGGACGTTCCCGTCAGCGAGGTCTCCGCCCTCGACTCCACCCGCGCGGCGTACCGGACGTACGCCGCCCGCAAGCGCGCGCAGCGGCACTACCTGTAACCCCCGGCTCTGCAAAGGAAACCGCACGTGGAGATCATCAAGCACTGGATCGGCGGCTCGCCCGCCGGCTCCGCATCGGCCACCGCTCCGGTGTTCGACCCGGCCACCGGCCGGATCCGGGCCCGGGTGGTCCTCGGCACGGCCGCCGACGTGGACGCCGCCGTCACCCGGGCCGCCGCCGCCTTCGAGACCTGGTCCGAGTCGTCGCTGACGCAGCGCACCCAGGTGATGTTCGCCTTCCGCCAGCTCCTCGTGGAGCACGAGGAGGAGCTGGCCCGGATCATCTCGGCCGAGCACGGAAAGACGGTGGACGACGCGCGCGGCGAGATCGTGCGGGGCCGCGAGGTCGTGGAGTTCGCCTGCGGGCTGGGCGACGTCCTCAAGGGCAGCCATTCCGACCAGGTGTCGCGCGGTGTGGACGTGCACGACTTCCGTCGGCCGCTCGGTGTCGTCGCGGGCATCACCCCGTTCAACTTCCCGGCGATGGTGCCGCTGTGGATGCACCCGATCGCCATCGCGACCGGCAACACCTTCGTCCTCAAGCCCAGCGAGCGCGACCCGTCGGCGGCCGGCTTCGTGGCCGGGCTGTACCGGCGGGCGGGACTGCCGGACGGCGTGTTCAACGTGGTGCACGGCGGCAAGGAGGCGGTCGACGCGATCCTCGCCCACCCGGGCATCGAGGCGGTGTCGTTCGTCGGGTCCACGCCCGTCGCCCAGTACGTGCACGGGGCGGCGACGTCGGCCGGCAAGCGGGTGCAGGCGCTCGGCGGCGCCAAGAACCACGCGGTGGTCCTGCCGGACGCCGACCCGGAGTTCGCCGCCGGTCACATCACGGCGGGCGCCTACGGTTCGGCCGGTGAGCGCTGCATGGCCGTGTCCGTGGCGGTCGCGGTCGGGTCCGCCGCCAACGGGCTGGTCGAGGCGCTGGCGCGCCGGGCCCGCGAGGTGAAGGTCGGGCCGGGCCACGTCCCCGGCGTGGAGATGGGCCCGCTGATCACCGAGGACGCCCGCGATCGCGTCGAGCGGGCCGTCGGCACCGCGGCCGGGCAGGGCGCCACCGTCGTCGTGGACGGCCGCGGGCTGAAGCCGGACGGCCACCCGGAGTGCGCCGACGGCTTCTTCACCGGCCCGTCGCTGCTCGACCACGTCACCCCGGAGATGGACGCCTACCGGCAGGAGCTGTTCGGCCCGGTCCTCGCGGTGGTCCGCGTCGACACCCTCGACGAGGCGATCGACCTGATCAACGCCAACCCGTACGGCAACGGCACCGCGCTGTTCACCGGCTCGGGCGAGGCGGCGCGGCGCTTCCAGCGCAGGGTGCAGGTCGGCATGATCGGCGTCAACGTGCCGGTGCCCGTGCCGATGTCGTACTACTCCTTCGGCGGCTGGAAGGACTCGCTGATCGGCGACTCCCCCGTGCACGGCCCCGAGGGCGTGCGCTTCTACACCCGGCCGAAGGTCGTCACCACCCGCTGGCCGCGCCCGGCGCGGCAGGACGCCGCCGGGTTCGCCTTCCCCACCTCCGCCTGACCCGGCCCTCCGCACACCCCCGGGTGCCGCGCCACAGCGGCACCCCCTCCGCAGGACACCCCTTCCCCTCTCCCCCAAGGAATGGCCATGGCAACGACGCCGTCCCCGCTCCGCACCGTCGCGGGCAACCTCTGTCTCGGCTCGGCCCCCGACTCCTGGGGCGTGTGGTTCCCCGAGGACGAACACCAGGTCCCGCACACCCGCTTCCTCGACGAGCTGGCCCGGGCGGGCTACGAGTGGCTCGAACTGGGCCCCTACGGCTATCTGCCCACCGATCCGCGGCAGCTGCGGGAGGAGCTGGACGCCCGCGGGCTGAAGGTGTCCGGCGGCACCGCGTTCGGCGCGCTGCACCGGCCGGAGGCCTGGGACGGGATGCTCGCCCACGTCCGGCAGGTCGCCGCGCTGACCGCCGCCGCGGGAGCCCGCCACCTCGTGCTCATCCCGCCGATGTACCGGGACGAGAAGACCGGCGCCTGCACGGAGCCGCCCGAGCTGACGCCCGAGCAGTGGGCGGGCTTCGGCCGCAACGCCGACCGGCTCGGCCGGCTGCTCCTGGACGAGTACGACGTGCGTCTGGTGATCCATCCGCACGCCGACAGCCACATCCAGACGCAGCCGGAGATCGAGCGGCTGCTCAACGAGTCGGACGGCCGCTTCACCAACCTCTGCCTGGACACCGGGCACGTCGCCTACGGCGGCGGTGACACCGTCGACCTGATCCGCCGCTACGGCGACCGCGTCGGGTACGTCCACATCAAGCAGATGGACCCGGAGGTGCTGGCCCAGGTGGCCGCCGAGGGCCTGTCGTTCGGCCAGGCCGTCCAGCGGGGCGTGTGCGTGTCCCCGCCGGCCGGGGTGCCCGACCCGGCCGAGGTGATCCGTGAACTCGCCGCTCTGGACGCCGAGTTGTTCGTCATCGTCGAGCAGGACCTGTATCCGTGCGCGCCCGAGGTGCCGCTGCCCATCGCCGTGCGCACCCGTGAGCACCTGGCGCGCTGCGGCCTGAGCGGCACCCGGCGCCCGAACGACAACCGGTAGGAGGCCACCATGGACGTCAGGGACGACACGCCCGCGCAGCCCGCCGACCCGCCCGCGCAGCCCGCCGGTCCGGCCGCGGTCACCGCCGCCGTGAGCGACGACCCGCCGCCGGCCGTGCGGCGCCGGCTGAGGGTCATCACCCTCGTCGCCACGTTCGGCGGCCTCCTCTTCGGCTACGACACCGGTGTCATCAACGGCGCGCTGCCGTACATGACCGACGACCTCGGGCTGACCGCGGTCACCGAGGGCATGGTCACCAGTTCGCTGCTGCTGGGTGCGGCGCTCGGCGCGGTCACCGGCGGCCGGCTGTCCGACCGGCGGGGACGGCGGCGCACCATCCTGTGGCTGGCCGTGCTGTTCTTCGTCGGCGCGCTGGGCTGCACGCTCGCCCCGACCACCGCGGTCATGGTCGTGGCGCGGTTCGTCCTCGGCCTCGCGGTCGGCGGCGCGTCGGTGACGGTGCCGGTGTACCTCGCGGAGGTGTCCCCGGCCGAACGGCGCGGCGCACTGGTCACCCGCAACGAACTGATGATCGTGACCGGGCAGTTGCTCGCCTTCACCTCCAACGCGCTGATCGCACGGGTGGGCGGCGAGTCCGGCGGTGTCTGGCGCTGGATGCTGGTGGTCGCCACACTGCCCGCCGTGGTCCTCTGGTTCGGCATGCTGGTCATGCCGGAGAGTCCGCGCTGGCTGGCCGCCAAGGGCCGCTTCGGCGAGGCCTTCGCGGTGCTGCGGGAGATCCGGTCGGAGCGGCGGGCCGGGACGGAGCTGAGCGAGGTGAGCGCCCTCTCCGTCCGCGACGAGCGGGAGAAGCTCGGCGGCTGGCGCGACATGCGGTCCGTCCCCTGGGTGCGCCGGCTGATGCTCGTCGGTTTCGGCATCGCGATCGTGCAGCAGGTCACCGGCGTCAACACGATCATGTACTACGGCACGCAGATCCTCACCGACGCGGGTTTCACCGCGGACAGCGCCCTCACGGCGAACATCGCCAACGGGGTGATCTCGGTGGCCGCCACCGTCGTCGGCATCTGGCTGCTGGGCCGGGTGGACCGCCGGCCGATGCTGATGACGGGCCAACTGGGCACGACGGGCGCACTGTTGCTGATCGGTGTCTTCTCCCTCACGCTGCCCGAGGGGTGGGGCCGCGCCTGCGCCGTGCTCGCGATGACGGTCACCTTCCTCGCCTTCCAGCAGGGCGCGATCTCACCGGTGACCTGGCTGACCCTCTCGGAGATCTTCCCGATGCGGATGCGCGCCTTCGGCATGGGTGTCGCCGCGGTGGTGCTGTGGCTCACCAACTTCGCGATCGGGCTGGTCTTCCCGTCGCTCGTGGCCCGGATCGGGATCTCCAGCACCTTCTTCCTCTTCGCGGCGCTCGGCGTGCTCTCCCTCGCCTTCGTCAAGCGGTACATGCCCGAGACCAGGGGCCGCACGCTCGAAACGCTCGAGACGGAGCTCAAGGCCCGCTTCTCCTGACCCTCCCCCGCCCGGGTTCTCTTCGGCCCGGGACCGTAGAAAGGACTGCCCCATGACTGTGCGCATCGGGGTCATCGGAGCCGGCTGGATAGGCCGGGAACACATCCGCCGTCTCACCGGGACCGTGACCGGCGCCCGGGTCACCGCGGTCACCGACATCGACCGCTCCCGCGCGGCCGAGGCCGCCGCGCCGGTCGGCGCGCGGGTCGCCGCGGACGGCGCGGAGCTGATCGCGTCCGACGACGTCGACGCGGTGCTCGTCACCTCCTGGGGGCCGACGCACGCCGAGCACGTACTGAACGCGATCACCGCCGGCAAGCCCGTGTTCTGCGAGAAGCCCCTGGCCACCACGGTCGAGGACTGCCTGCGCATCACCGAGGCGGAGACGGCCAACGGCCGCCGTCTGGTACAGGTCGGGTTCATGCGCCGCTACGACGCCGGCTACCGGCAGATGAAGCAGGTCATCGACTCGGGCGCGATCGGCGAGCCCCTGGTCGTGCACTGCGCGCACCGCAACCCGACGGTCCCCGAGTCCTACACCTCGGACATGGCCGCGCTGGACACCGCGGTGCACGAGGTGGACGTGCTGCGCTGGCTCCTCGACGACGAGATCGTCTCCGCGCAGGTGGTCACGCCCCGGTCGACGCGCAAGCGGTTCGCCCACCTCAGGGATCCGCAGATCATGCTCTTCGAGACGGCGAAGGGGGTCCGCATCGACCTGGAGGTGTTCGTCAACTGCCAGTACGGCTACGACATCCAGTGCGAGACCGTCGGCGAGGAGGGCCTGGTCAGGCTGCCCGACCCGGCCTCGCCGGCCGTGCGCACCGCCGCGGCGCACAGCACCCGGGTGCCCACGGACTGGGTGGGCCGTTTCGCGGACGCCTTCGACACCGAGTTCCGCGAGTGGGTCGCCCGGGTCGCGGCGGGCGCGGAGCCCACCGGCCCGTCCGCCTGGGACGGATACGCGGCGACCGCCATCACCCGCGCGACCGTCACCTCCCTCCAGGAGGACCGCACGGTCGCCACCGACATCAGGCCCCGGCCCGCCTTCTACGGAGGTGCAGCGTGAAGATCGCCCTCGACCCGTACATGTTCCGTGCCCTGCCGATCGACGAGATGGTGCGCACCGTCGCCGAACTGGGCTACGACTACATCGAGTTGTCGCCCCGTGACGACTTCATGCCGTTCTTCCTGCACCCGCGTGCCGACGACGACCGGGTGCGCGAGCTGAAGACGGCGCTGGCCCGGTACGGCGTACAGCTGTCGTCCGTGCTGCCGCTGTACAAGTGGTCGTCTCCGGACGAGACGGAGCGGCGGACCGCCGTGCGGTACTGGCGGCGGATGATCGAGATCACCGTCGAGCTCGGCTGTCCGCTGATGAACTCGGAGTTCAACGGCCGCCCGGAGCGCGCCGCGGAGAGCGAGGCCGCGTTCTGGCGCTCGATGGAGGACCTGCTGCCGGTCTTCGAACGGGAGGGCATCGCCCTGAACCTGGAGGCGCACCCGGACGACTTCTGCGAGGAGAACGCCCCGGCGGTCGATCTGGTCCGTGCGGTCAACAAGCCGTGGGTGAACTACCTGTACTGCGCTCCGCACACCTTCCACCTGTCGGGCGCGGACGCGGTGGCGGACGTCGCGGCGATGCTGCGGTACGCCGGGGACAAGCTGCGGCACGTGCACATCGCGGACACCTTCGACCACAAGGGTTCCTCGGGTCTGCGGTACATCCTCAACCCGCCGGGCACGCCCGCCCGCATCCACCAGCACCTCGACATCGGTCAGGGCGAGGTGGACTGGGACGCGTTCTTCGGCACGCTGAGGGAGATGGACTTCGACGGGGTGGCCACGGCCTGTGTCTTCGCCTGGGAGGAACGGGCCCGCGCGTCCTCGTCGTTCATGCTGGACCGGATCCGCAAGGAGCTCATCGGCTGACGGTCCGGTGGCCGTCGTCACCGGTGGCGGCGCCGCTACTGCGCGCCGCCACCGATGCGGTCCCCGTGGGGGGGGAGGCCGGCAGGGGTCAGTCGAACGGGTCGAGCGTGACGGAGGCCTGCTGCGGGTTGCCGTCGTGGACGAGCGACTCGTGGTTGCCGACGTCGTCGAAGGCGAAGGCGTAGGCCTTGCCGTCGGCCATCTGGGCGTGGACGGCGCGGGCGTAGTGGTTGGTGACGGCGTCCTGGTAGAAGCCGCCGGAGCCGGAGTCGGGCTGGTTGGGGTTGCTCAGCAGGGTGGAGCGGTGGAAGCCGGCGCACAGGGTGCGGGAGATCGGGCCGCGCACCTGGTCGTTGGGGGCGTCGAGCAGCTTGTGGCAGCCGAAGATGGAGGAGGCGTCCGGCTTCTGGAAGCTGGTCACGACGGCGCCCGAGCCGTCGGTGAAGTTCATGACGCCGCCCGAGACCCGGCCGTAGTACTTGACGTCGGGCCGGTCACCGAAGGGGGTGACGGTCAGGGTGGAGCCGGCGTACTTGTCCCAGACGCGGTTGACGTAGTCGTCCATGACCGACGCCGGCAGGGCGCCCGTCTCCACTCCGTACAGCGGCGACAGGGCGCGCAGTACGGTGCCGTCGGAGCGGGTGTGGATCAGGTTGCCCCAGCCTCCGGACTGTCCCCTCAGGGTGTTGAAGACCGCGTTGTAGCCGCCGGGCTTGAGCCGTCCGGTGGTCGCGGTGCTGCCGTCGCCGCGCTTCACGCCCACCGAGTAGGGCGCGGAGAACATGTCGACCTGGGTGCTGTTGAGCCACAGCCCGGAGTCGTTGAGCGTGTACTCGGACCAGTTGAACAGGATGTTCCGGTTGGGGTCGGAGGGGTTCTGCACGGCGGGCTGCACCAGGCCGCCCGTGGCCAGCTTGAAGACGAGCTTCTCGCCGTAGGAGAAGTAGATGCGGCCGGAGAACTTGGGGATCCGGATGGTGGTCGACTGTCCTGCCGCGGGGCCGGCGATCGACGCGTCCGGGGCGGGGGTGGGCGGGTTGCCGCCCGCGGGCCAGGGGTGGAAGGTGCCGCTCGCGTCGGCCCAGCCCTGCCGTCCGGTCGACAGCTCGGTGCCGAGGTTGTAGACGTAGACCGGCTCGCCGCGGCCGGAGTTGTTGGTGATCTGCAGGGGGATGGTGTCCGGGACGGCGGCGTGCGCGGGTGCGGCCGTTCCGGTCGCGAGCAGCGAGCCCGCGAGCACCGTGGCGACGGCCGTTCCCACGGTCAGGATGCGGCGTCTGAATGAGCCGAACATGCTCTGTCTCCTTTCGACTTCGTGTCGGTGGGGGGAAGAGGTTGAGAGCGCTCTCAGCGTTCCTCTTTGATGTACACCTGTCAACAGTTCGGGAGTGGGAGGCGGCCGTCGCCGGGCCCGTCCGCGGTGCGGACCCGGCCGTGCCGGGCACGCTTCGACCCCGACCACGCGCACGCGCATCCGCACGCCGCCGCGGTGGCGTGCGGGCTACAACCACTCCGTCGGCAGCGACGCGTAGAGCGCGGCGAGGCCGGTCACGCCTGGGTGGTCCGCGGGGAACTCCAGGTCGTCGACACGGGTGACCGGGAGGACTCCGACGGTGGCGTTGGTGGCGAACACCGCCTCGCAGTCGGCCAGTTCGGGCAACCGGACACGGTCCGTCGTCCCCGCTCCGGCACGCAGCAGCACCTCACGGGCGGTGCCGGCCAGGACCGGCCCGTGGGGCCAGACCACCCGGCCCGCGCGGATCACGCCGACGTTCCAGGTGCTGCCCTCCAGCAGCGTCGCGTCGCCGTCGGTGAACAGGACGTCGTCGTATCCCGCCCTGCGGGCCTCGCGCCGCCGCCGCAGCACGCCGAACAGGCCGACGCCCTTCACCTCCGGCAGGTCCCGCAGGTGCGTGACGGACCGCACCCGCAGCGGTGCCGGTGCGTGGGCGGGCGCGGGCCTGGACGTCACCAGGACCCGCGGATCCGCGTCGTCCGCGATGTTGCCGAGGTGGAGCGACGGATCGAAGACGGTGATCCGCACGGTGCACCGGCCCGTCGCCGAGACCGCCCGGCGCGCCCAGGCGCGCACCTGTGCGGTGTCGAGCGGGACGTCGAAGAGGGCACGGCAGTCGCGGGCCAGACGTTCCAGGTGCAGGTCCGGTCCGCGGACCCGGCCGTTCTCCACCGTCATGGTGGTGAAGTGGCCGTAGTTCGTCAGGGCCAGGGTGCGCAGCGCCTCCGGCGCGGCGGGCTCGCCGTTCAGTTCGGCCGTGGGGCCCGCCGCGCCGTCGGCCGGGGTGAGGGGGTTCACCGGTCGCCGTCCCGGCGGGGCGGGCACCGGTCGGCGGCTGCCGGGCTCATTTGACGAAGTCCTCGACGACCTTGGGCGGCCAGGTGCCGACCTTGAGGACGCCCATGGAGTAGGCGCGCGACACCAGGGCGGCCCGGTTCGGCACCTTGAGCTTACGGAGCAGACCGGAGACGTGGTACTCCACGCCCTGGCGGCTGAGGTAGAGACGGGAGGCGAGCGGCACGGTGGAGACACCGGCGGCTATGCCCTCGAGGATGCGGGCGTCGACCTCGCTGAGCAGCTTCTTGCGGGGCACCACGACACCGGAGTCCGCGCTGTCGCCGTCCGCCGGGGGCAGCATCACCAGGATCGCCGCGACGTCCGGGAGGTGACCGCCGCGCACGGCCACCGCGGTCAGCGGCAGCGTGTGCGTGGTGTCCTCGCCCACGGTGATGACCTCGGTGGCGAACCGGTGCCGCTTGCCCTCCAGCATCCGGGCGAACTGTTGCTTCAGCGGCTGCTGGACGCTCGGGTGGACCAGATCGCAGAAGGGCCGGCCGCACAGGTCCTCCAGTGGGGTGCCGAAGCGGCGGTCGAACTCCTGGTTGACCTGCTGGATGGTCAGGGAGGGGTCCAGACAGGCGACGGAGGTGTGGGACCCGTCGACGCCGGCGGCGTCCAGCGGCACCGGCGTCCCGCCAGCGGTGTGCTGACGGTCCATGACGAGGTGGTGGGGGGAAAGCGTCAAGGAACTCAGGCCCTTCTGCGTGGTGCGGCAAAGGAAACCGAGAGCACGGCCTTCTTTGCGGCAGGACCGGGCTGCAGCGCCCTGATCCCGCTGAAAGGCCGTACCGACAGGAAGAATGATGCGGAGATTACGGAGACCGGTATCCCCGGGTCAACGCAAACCGGGGTGAGCGCCCCAATACTGTGGTTGCCCCTTCGGTAGGTACGGTCCCGTACCGAAGGGGTTCGGTGTTCGGGGGTTCGGTGTGCCCTCGCCGTCCACAGCCGGGCACACCGCGCGTTCCGGGCGAACGCCCCTGGTGGGAGCACACACGGGTACGGTCGGGGCACGCTGCGTCGACGGCGGAGGAGCGCGGGGTTCGGTCGGGCCCGTACCGGGCGGGCGGGCAGTGCCCGCCCGGCGCCGGTGCCACACCGTGGACCCGGCACACGGAAACGCCCGGGCACGGCCGCTGAATTCAGCGGACCGTACCCGGGCGTTCAGTGAAAGTGCTTTCCCCGTGGGGAAAGCACTTTCACGCTCCGGAAATCAGCGCAATCAGTTCCCGTCGGCCGGCGATGCCGAGTTTCCGGTAGGAATGGGTGAGGTGCTTCTCCACCGCCCGGGAGCTCACGCCCATGGTCTCGGCGATCTCCTGGTTGGTCAGGCCCCGGCAGGCGAAGGCGGCCACCCGGCGTTCGGTGCGGGTGAGGACGGCCTCGGGCACGGGGACCGCGGCGAGCAGTTGCCCGCCGCCGACGGCGGCGCGTTCCGCCAGCCACGGCGCACCGCACGCGGTGGCGAGCGTGGCGGCCTCCCGGGCCAGGGCCTCCGTCTCCGCTCCGCCGCCCAGCCGTTCGGCGAGCGCGAGCAGGGCACGGGCGAGTTCCAGCTGGTTGGCGGAGCCGCGCAGCACGGTGACCGCCTGGCGCAGCAGTGCCGTTCCCCGGCCGCTCTCCTCCAGCCGGCCGAGCAGCCGCAGCGCCCGGCCCAGCCCCACCGGCGCGCCCCACTGCGCGGCCCTGGCGTGTTCCTCCTCCGCCAGGGAGCGCGCCGCCCGGAGGTCGCCGAGGCGGCGGTGGACGCCGATGGCCCAGGGGCGCCAGGGGAAGAGCACCGGGTTCTGCCAGCCGGCCGCCTCCAGCCGGCGGCCGCAGGACAGCAGGGTGTCGAGGGCCCCGGTGAGATCGCCGCTCGCGACGTCGTCGGCGGCCTGGAGCAGGCGCAGCATCGCCGTGACGGTCAGTCCCTGGCCTCGGATCCGTTCGGCGCGCCGCATCACCCGCCGGGCCAGTGCCGGGTCCCGCGTCTCCAGCGCCACCATGGCGTGCGCGAGGGTGGCGAGCGTGCCGAGGCTGTGCCGGTCGGCCTCGGTCATGCCCAGCGCGGTCTCGGACTGCTCGCGGGCCTGGTCGAGCCGGCCCCGGCCCAGGTGGATCAGGGCCCGTTCGATGTGCACCAGTGCGTCGGTCGGTGCCGTGCGCTGCTCCCGGGCCCGGTACTCGACCGCCAGCCAGGAGTCGAGTGCCTCCACGGAGTCGGCGGCGACCATGGTGATGACGACCAGGGGCAGGGTGGACTGGACGCGGGCGGACGTCGCCGGTTCCCGGTCCAGCACGCGTTCCGCCCGGCGGACCACGTCGGCGGCCGGCAGGCTGCCGGCGAAGGTGGCGGCGAGCAGGAGGGCTATCGTCAGCTCCCGTTCACCGCCGGTGTCCAGCGGTGGTTCGGCGCCCAGGTTCCGCAACCGCTCGGCGGCGTCGGCCAGTTCGTAGGGGTCCTCGTAGGCGCAGTGCCGCAGCCGGGCCTCCAGCCGCAGCGCGAGGTCGCGGTCGGTGCCGTGCAGCGCACAGGCCGGTCCGAGTCCCTCCGCGGCCTGGCGCAGCAGGTCGACCACGCCGGACGGGGCGGGGCCCAGGGGTGTGGGCGAGATGCGGAGCACCGCCATGGCGCGGTCCCGCGCCTCGGGCAGCAGGGCGATCGCCTGCGCGATGTGCCGTTCACAGGCGGGCGGGTCGAAGACCCGCTCCGCGGTGCCGAGTTCGACGAGCAGGCGGGCCCGGTCGATGCCCTGCGCGGCGCTGTCGAGGAGGGCGCGGCGCAGATAGCGGGCCGCCGCGTCGGGGGCGCCGCGGCGCAGGGCGGTGTCGGCGGCGGACCGCAGGACGTCCACGGTCCACGGCTGGTGACGGGTGACGACGGCCATGAGCTGGGCGGCGACCTGTTCGGCGGGGCGGCCGGAGGTGTAGAGCAGGGCGGCCGCCTCGTCGTGGAGCTGTTCGCGCCGGACCATGGTCAGGGTCGACTCGGCGGCGTCCCGTACGACGCGGTGCACGAAGCGCGGCTCACCGTCGGCGGTGACGAGCCCGAGGGCCGCGAGGGTGCGCAGGGCGGCGGTGTAGTCGACGGAGTCCAGGCGGGCCAGGCCGGCGACGCTGTCGCGGTCGACGTGGTCGCCGAGCACCGCGATGGCGGCCACCAGGTCACGGACCGGCTGGGCCTGGGTGCGCAGGATGCCGGCGAGGCGCTCCCGCAGCTGCGAGGGGCGCAGCGACCGTGCCCGGTCGGCGTGTTCGGCCAGCGGGCGCAGTCCGGCGTGTTCCAGTCCGAGCAGGATGGACATCAGGAACAGCGGGTTGCCGACGGCCGTCTCGTGGCAGGCGCGGACGAACGTGTCGTCGCCGGGCTCGCCGAAGCGTTCACGGACCAGTTGACGGGTGGCGTCGAGGCTGAGGGAGGCGGGTCGCAGGGTCTGGGTGGCGGCTTCCCTGACCTCACGCACCAGGGTGTGGTGGGTGCGCGGGTCGCCGTCGCGCAGCGAGCACACGACGACGGCGCGCACCCCGTGCAGCCGTTTGGCCAGGTAGGCGAGCCAGCGCAGGGAGGGCACGTCGGACCACTGGAGGTCGTCGACGACGACGAGGAGCCTGCCGTCCGCGCTGACGTTGGCCAGCAGGGACAGCAGGCCGTGCAGGACCGCCTCGGTGGCCGCGGCGGCCTGGTCGGCGCCGGGTGAGGCGTTGTCGTCGGCGAAGACGTGCCGGGCGAAGGAGGCGTGGGCGTCCATCCAGCGGGTGCGGGTGTCCTCGGGCGAGTCGGACAGCAGGCTCTCGAACAGCTGCCGTACGACGCCGAAGGCGAAGTCCTGTTCCATGGGGGCCGCGTTGGCGCGCAGCACCCGGACGTCGTCGTGGCCGTCGGCGAGCGCGGGAAGGGACCGCAGCAGCGCGGACCGGCCGATGCCGAGCGGGCCGGTGACGAGGATCAGTGAGGACCTGCCCCGAGCCGCGGCGCCCAGCGCCGCCTCGACCAGGGATGTTTCGGTGGTGCGCTCCAGCAGCATGGGGTCAGTCGTCCTCCGTGCCTGGGACCAGGGCGCGCAGTTCGTCACGCCCTCGGATGCGAAGCTTGCGGTACACGCCGCTCAGGCGCAGTTCGACGGTGCGGGTGGTCACCGACAGCGCGGCGGCTATCTCACGGTTGGGCAGGCCCCGGGTCGCGAGCGTGGCCGTGGCCTGTTCGGCCGGGGTGAGGATCCGCCACTCGGGCGGGAGCGGGCCGGCCGGTACGCGGGTGGGCGGGGGCGGCGCGGGACGGGGCCGTCGTACCGGGTCGCCGCCGGGCCCCGTGGTGCCGACGACGGGCACGGCGGTCGCGGTGCCGGGGTCGGGCTCGCCGTTCTCGGCGGAGGCCAGGGCCACGACGGCACGCGTGTAGGCCGCCCGGTCGGGTGCCCGCCCCAGGTGGTGCACGGCCGACCGGAGCCGCTGGAGGCGGTCCTCGCCGTGCATCGGGGCGAGGCAGAGCTGGGCGGCGCCGATCACGCCGGGGGTGCCCCAGCGTTCGGCGAGTTCCAGGTTCTCCCGTGCCAGCCGCAGTGCCTGGGCCGCGTCCCCGAGGGCGTGGGCGGCCTCGGCGGCCCTCAGGCGCCAGGGCAGCAGGGCCGGGTTGGTGTAGCCGTACCGCAACAGCCACCGCCCGCAGGCGCGGAAGAGGTTCCCGGCCCGGTGGTGATCCTCCGAGGCCTGGGCCAGCAGGCCGCGGGCGTACAGCAGTTGGGCGCCGCTCAGGGACTCCTCGGCGGGAGGCGGCAGGGGGCGCTCGGCGGCGGCCCGCGCCCGGTCAGGCCGGCCGTTGGCGAGGTCGGTGAGGATGCCGAGTGCCGTCCAGTACGGGTAGGACAGCGGGTGCCTGTTGTCCGGCGGGAGTTCGTAGTCGGCGGCGGCCAGGTCGCGGGCGGCGGCGTCGGGGCGGCCGTGCCGCAGGTGCAGTTCGGTGCGCAGGGCGAGCACCCGGGCGACGGCCACGGAGCGTCGTTCGCGGTGGGCCTCGGCGAGGAGGGCGCACAGGTGCGCCTCGGTCTCCTCGCCGTCCTCGGTGAGCAGCAGCGTGCGACAGGCCAGGAGTCTGGGCACGGTGAGCGTGGGCCGGCCGGAGGAGTCGGGCACGA
Source organism: Streptomyces calvus (assembly GCF_006782915.1). Taxonomy (GTDB): domain Bacteria; phylum Actinomycetota; class Actinomycetes; order Streptomycetales; family Streptomycetaceae; genus Streptomyces; species Streptomyces calvus. Next base: position 156,263 of record NZ_VCNP01000058.1, on the reverse strand, counting down.
GGGCGGCGCGGGCCAGCCGGCGGGCCTCGTCCCGGTCGGCTCCCCGCGCGGTCGTCTCCCAGGCGCGCACGCCCTGGACGGCCGGGCTGCGCGAGGCGCGGGGCAGGCCGGGTGCGGGCGGGCCGGCGATCTCGGGCGGCACGTGGGACAGCGGCTGCACCACGCGGAACAGGGCGGTGAGTTCCTCGTTCCGTGCCGTGGCCTCCGCCGCCTCCCCGAGGCCGGGGGCCGGGCCAGATCCGCCGTCGGCCCCGGGACCGGTGAGGAAGTCCGCGAGGGCCCGCCAGGCGGTGTCAGTGTCGCCGCCGAGGAGGACGAGGTCCTCGGCGCGGGCCCGGTAGGCCTCGGCCGCCCGACCGGTCTCGCGGATGATGCCGCCCATCCGGCGGCCGGCCGCGACGGGCGCGATCACCAGTTCCACGGCGGCCAGTTGGAACAGGACACGGACGCGGTCCTGCTCGGTCAGCGGTTCGTCCAGGGCGCGGGAGAGGTAGGCGGCGGCCCGCTCGCGGTGGCCTCCGCGGAGCGCGGCGGCCGCGGCCCGGCACAGGGTGTCCACCGCCCACTGGGCGCCGACCGGACGGGCCGGGAGCAGCAGGTCGCCGATGCCCTGGTCGTCGGCGGCGGCCCGGTGGGCCAGTTCCGCGGCCCGCGCGTGCAGGTCGGCGCGCTCGGCGGTGGGTATCTCCTCGATGATCCGGGCGCGTACGACCGGGCCGCGTACCGCGAGGCGCCCGTCGCGCAGGACGACGAGTCCGCTGTTCAGCAGTGCGGAGCGCAGCCGGGTCTCGGGCATCGGGCTCGGCCCGGCCAGGGCCAGGACCAGCGGGAGGTCGAGGAGTTCACCGCAGACCGCGAGGGCGCGCAGCACGTCGAGGGCGACCGGGTCGCGCAGCGCGCCGAGCGCCGCGGACGCGTGCTCGCCGGTCACGTCGGCCGCGAGGGCCCGCAGGTGCCGCACGTGGTCGGCGTCGGGCGGATGCCCCGCCCGGGCGAACCGGTCCAGGGTGTCGCGTACGGCGGCCGGGTTGCCCCCGGTCGCCTCCACGACGGCGGTGACGAAGGACCGGTCGCCGAGCGTGCCGCAGACGGACCGTACGGCGGTGGCCGTCCCGGTGTGCGTGAGGCCGGGCAGCGCCAGTTCGACGGTGGTGGCCGAGCCGGTGAGGGGGCTGCCCGCGCAGGGGTCGAGGCCGATGTCCGCCGTGCAGATGCTGCCGGCGATCAGCGCCAGTGGCGCGCGGGGCAGCCGGCGCACCAGGGCTTCGAGCCAGCGCATCGAGTCGGGGTCGAGCCGGTGGAGGTCCTCCACCACGAGGAGGGTGGGCCGGTCGCGGGCCGCGGTGAGCAGGCGGGTCAGCCCGGGGAACCTGCCCGGTCCGTCCTGGTCGAGGAAGAGCCGGGGCAGGTGGTGGGTGAACTTCTCGTGGCCGGACAGCAGTTGGCCGACCACGCCGTAGCGCAGGTCCTGTTCGGCGGGGGTCGCGCGGGCCGTGAGGACACGCAGGTCCCGCTCGGCGGCGTGCCGGGCCGCCCAGCGCAGCAGTTCGTTCTGGCCCGCTCCGGGTTCGCCCGTCACCGTGACCACGGCCGGGCGGCCCGACCGCAGTTCCCCGATCACGGCGGACAGTACGGCCTGTTCGCGTTCGCGTTCCAGCAGCGGCAGTTCGGCGAGCGGCGTGCCGTGGTGATGGGGGCGTCCGTGGTCCGCGGCGCCCAACGGTGGTGCGTTGTGCTCCTGTGGGTCTCGTGCCGGCATGGTGTCACCGGTTCGCTTCGGGGCCGCCGCGGCCCGCGCGGGAGCCGGCGGGCGGGGGGTCCTCGCGCAGGGCGTCGGCCAGGTCGGAGCGTCGGCCGATGCCGAGTTTGCGGTAGACGCTGGTGAGGTGCAGTTCCACGGTGCGCACGGTCACGAAGAGGGATTCCGCGGCCTGCCGGTTGCTCGCTCCGGAGGCGACGAGCGCGGCCACCGTGCGTTCCGTTCCGGTCAGCATGTCCCGTGGTGACGGGGTGACCTCGCGCATGCGTCCGCCGGCCGCGACGAGTTCGTCGCGGGCCTGCCGGGCGAGCGCCATGCAGCCGCAGCGGCGGGCGAGCGCGACGGCGTCCCGCAGGTGTTCGCGTCCCTCGCGCGGGGCGCCGTCGGCCAGCAGGGCCCGGCCCAGCAGCAGCAGTGCGCGGGCGTGGTCGGCGCGGGCCGGTGAGTCCGCCAGCCGGCCCACGGCCTCGCGCAGCCGGGCGGTTCCCTCCGGTCCGGGCGTGGCCACGCCGCGGGCCAGGGCGGCGTAGCCCAGGGCGCGTGCGGTTCCCCAGCGTTCGGCGGGCCCGGCGCCGTGGTCGGCGACCGTCCGGGCCTCGTCGGGACGTCCGGTCTCCGCCAGCAGGCAGGCGGCGTCCAGCCACCAGGGGGCCAGGACGGGATTGGCGAGGCCGGCCCCGGCGAGTGAGTCCCCGCAGGTGCGCAGCAGGTCGAGAGCGCTCTCGGGGTCGCCGAGGGCGCGCCGTGCCCGTGCCCGCGCCATGAGGTACCAGTGGTACTCCCAGGCGAAGGCTTCGATGCGGGGCCGTTTGACGGTGTCGAGCACCTCCTCGGCCCGGCCGGGCTCGCCGCGTTCGGTGAGGGCGAGCGCGCAGACGGTCTGCGGCATGGTGGCACCCTCGCCCCAGTGCCCCTCGTCCAGCAGGTCGAGGGCGGTCTGGGCGTCGGCCAGGGCCTGTGGGATGCCGCCCCGGTCGAGGTGGACGAAGGCGCGGGTGGAGAGCGCCAGGACGTACGTCCACACCGAGGCGTCGCGCCGACTGTCGCGCAGGACGGCCTCCAGCGCGTCGAGCGCCTCGGTCGTCTCGTCGGCGAGGGACAGCGCGAGGGAGGCGGGCAGCAGGGACCAGGCGCCGAGCGCGACGCCCGGGGAGCGCAGGGCGCGCCGGGCCTGGTGGACCGACTGGGCGGCGGACCGGCCGCTCATGGCGGTGAGCACGGTGAGCATGGCGAGCTGCTGCCGCTGGGCGGGGGTGTCGCCCGGCGGCGGGGTGATGCGGGCGGCCCGCTCGCGCACGTCGGGCAGGGTGCTCTTCTCGTCCGCGCCGACGATCAGCAGGGCCGATTCGACGAGGGTGACCAGTTCGCGGTCGGCGGGTTCGGGGTCGGTGCCGACCTCGTCGCGCAGGGCGTCCAGGGCCTCGGTGAGCACGCGGGTGCCCTCGGGCGACCGCTGGACGCGCAGGCAGGTCAGTCCGAGCCGGACCGCGACCGCCGCCCGGGTGCGGACGTCGCCGGCCAGGGCCAGTGCCTCGTGCAGCAGGGTCAGGGAGCGGGCCGGTTCCGTCTCGGAGAGGACTCCGGCGAGCCGCATCCGGACCTCGGGTGTGTCCGGCCCGGTCTCCATGACGCGTTCGAGGTAGCGCACGGCGGCCTCCGGGGCTCCCCGCTGCTCCGCCTGCGCGGCGGCGTCGAGCAGGACGGCCGTCATCCACGGCTGGTCGACGCGCGGCAGGAGCAGCAGCTGACCGGCGATCTGCTCGGGCGAGCGGCCGACGTCGCTGAGGAGTTGGGCCGCCCGGGTGCGCAGCGCGGTGAGGGCCGCCGGTCCGGCCGTGTCGAGGACCGCCGCACGCACCAGGTCGTGCACCAGTTCGGTACGGTCCGGCTGGAGGAGCGAGGCCCGGCGCAGCACGTCCAGGGCCTCCTCGGCCTGCACGGTGGACACACCGGCGAGGACGGCGAGGTGTTCGGGCTGCTCGGGACCGAGCACCGCGAGGGCGCGGGCCACCTCGCGCACCCCGGCCGTGCTGCCGTCCAGTACCTCGCGCACCCAGGAGGTGACGACCCGCCCGCCCAGTTCGGTGATCCGCCGGGCGCCCGCGTCGTCGGGGCTGACCCGGGCGGCGCGCAGCTTCTGCAGGAGCCGCTGGACCTCCAGGGGGCTGCCGCCGGTGACGGCTGTGAGGGTGTCGACGAACGCGGGGTGCGGAGGGGTCTGCGGGAAGGCGCTGCGGACGAGTTCCTCGACGTGTCCGGCCGTCAGGGCCGGCAGGTGCAGCGCGTCGGGCCGGTGGTGGGCCACCAGGTCGGTCAGGGCCGGGCCGGCCGTGCTGTCGGAGTCGGTGCGCTGGGCGAGCACCACGAGCAGCGGCAGGCCGTCGGCGCGGCGCAGCAGGAAGTCCAGCCAGCGCAGCGACCGTTCGTCGCACCAGTGGACGTCGTCGAGGACCAGTACCAGCGGGCGCTCGGCCATGACGTTGACAGCGAGCCAGTACAGGCCGTTCAGCGCGGGATAGGTGTCACCGGGTGTGTGGCCGCCGTCGACGCGGTCGGGGGCGAGGGCGGGCAGGGCGTGACGGGCGCTTCCTTCCAGCAGGGACGCGGCGGGACTTCGGCGCGCGGTGAGGTTGAGCGGCGCGAACAGGGCGCGCACACCGCTGTATCCGTGGCCGGCGTCGATGGCCCGGCAGTCCCCGTACAGCACGGTCATGCCGTCGCAGGGTCCGCCGTGGTCGAGGGCGGTCCGCAACAGCGTGGTCTTGCCGGATCCGGCCGGCCCGTCGAGCAGGATCAGCCGGGGCTGTCCGGCACGGGCGTCGGCGGCTGCGGCGGCGAGCGTCCCCAGGTGTGCCTCCCGGCCGACCAGGGGAAGGGACGGGCCGATGGCCCGTTCCCGGTGTGTCACGTGGTCTCCCTTGCGTCGTACTGAGCCCGCGACGGCGCTCAGGTGGTCAACCCCCGTCCTCGGCGCGTACGGAACGCTCGGTGCGCGCCCACCGTACAGGCAACATCCGTTGCCCCGGCGTCATCTTCGCGCGGCGTCCCCCCGTGCGCGGTGTCCCGTCCGGCCGTGGCGGCCAAGTCTAAGGATTTCCCGGTTGTTGCCGTGAGATCAAGGTGTGGTGCGGTCGGCGCCGCCCGGCTCGGGCCCGTGCCTGCGGGCCGCACACGGACAACTCCGCCCTGCCCTGTCCGCCTGCCGGTCGCGCCCGCGCGGCCCGGCGGCCGGCTTCGGCAGTCACCTCGTGAAAGGGCCCTCATGGACTCCGCCGCACGGCCGATCCTCTTCGTCGGTCTCCCCGAGAGCGGCCTGCTCAACCCGCTGCTGGTGCTGGCCGGGGAACTGGCCCGGCGTGGTGTGCCCGACGTGTGGTTCGCCACCGACGAGCACCGGCGGGACGACGTGGCGGCGCTGGCCGCCGAGTCGGCGGTGTCGTTCGCGTCCCTGGGCGGGACCGTGTCGGAACTGTCGGCGGTGACCTGGGACGACGCCGTCTACCGGGAGGTGACCCAGTCCTCCCGGTTCAAGGCGCACCGCGCCGTGGTCCGGCAGTCGTACAAGCCGGCGCTCCAGGCGCGCAAGTACCGTGCGCTGGAGAAGGTGGTGGAGGAGGTCCGGCCCGCGCTGATGGTGATCGACTGTGTGAGCGGCTTCGGTGTCGACCTGGCCCTCACCCACCGGATCCCGTACGTGCTGTCGGTGCCGTTCGTCCCGAGCAACGTGCTGACCTCGCACAATCCGTTCGGCTCGTCCTACACGCCGAAGCACTTCCCGGTCCCCAACTCCGGTCTGCCGCTGGCGATGACCCGCCGGCAGCGGCTGCAGAACACGCTGTTCAAGTGGCGCACGCTTTTCATGTTCCTGCACCCGTCGATGGGCAAGGTGCTGCGGGAGGACGCGGCGATCCGCAAGGAGCTGGGCATCGCCCCGCCCAACGCGCTGACCCGGGTGGACGAGGCCGAGATGGTGCTGTGTTCGTCCATCCCGGAGCTCGACTACCCCTTCGACCTCCCGGAGAAGGTGCGCCTGGTGGGCGCGCTGCTGCCGCCGCTGCCGGAGTGCCCGCAGGACGAGGACCTCAGCGGCTGGCTGGACCGGCAGTCGTCGGTGGTCTACATGGGGTTCGGCACCATCACCCGGCTGACCCGCGAGGAGGTCGCGGCGCTGGTGGAGGTGGCCCGCCGGATGTCGGACCGGCACCAGTTCCTGTGGAAGCTGCCGAAGGAGCAGCAGCACCTGCTGCCGCCGGCCGGCTCGCTGCCCGGCAACCTGCGGGTGGAGAGCTGGGTGCCGTCCCAGCTGGACGTGCTGGCGCACCCGAAGGTGTCGGTGTTCTTCTCGCACGGCGGCGGGAACGCCTACCACGAGGGTGTCTACTTCGGTAAGCCGCAGGTTGTGCGGCCGCTGTGGGTGGACTGCTTCGACCAGGCGGTGCGCGGCAGCGACTTCGGCATCAGCCTGACCCTGGACCGGCCGGGGACCGTCGACCCGGACGACGTCGTCGACAAGCTCACCCGGGTGATCGAGGACCCGTCGTTCCGTGAGCGTGCGGAGCGCCTCGGCGCGCTGCAGCGGGCGGCCGGCGGACGCAAGGCGGCGGCCGACCTGATCCTGGGCCTGCTGCCGAGGCCGTGACCGCGCACCACCCGTGAGCCGGCGCCGACCCGGCGCCCCGACTTCTTCCCGCCTTCCGGTCCCTGGGCCACCGCCCGCATCATCGCAGCGAGGACGCATGTCTTTCACCCATCCCGTCTCCCGGCCCGCCCTGGACGGGCGCGAACTGGAGTACGTCACCGACGCCGTCGCCGGCGGCTGGATCTCCTCGCAGGGCCCGTACGTACGGCGCTTCGAGGAGGCGTTCGCCGAGTGGAACGGCGTGGCGCACGGCGTCGCGTGTTCCTCCGGCACGGCCGCGCTGACCCTGGCCCTGCGCGCGCTGGGCATCGGCCCCGGGGACGAGGTGATCGTGCCGGAGTTCACCATGGTGGCTTCCGCGTGGGCGGTCACGTACACCGGGGCGACGCCCGTCTTCGTGGACTGCGGGGACGACCTGAACATCGACGTCTCCCTGATCGAGGAGAAGATCACCCCGCGCACCAAGGCGCTGATGCCGGTGCACGTCTACGGGCGGCGCTGCGACATGGACGCGGTGATGGACCTCGCGCACCAGTACAACCTGCGGGTGGTGGAGGACTCGGCGGAGGCGCACGGCGTGCGGCCGGTCGGGGACATCGCCTGCTTCTCGCTCTTCGCCAACAAGATCATCACCGCGGGTGAGGGCGGCATCTGCCTCACCGACGACCCGCGGCTGGCCGAGCAGCTGGCGCACCTGCGGGCCATGGCGTTCACCCGCGACCACAGCTTCCTGCACAAGAAGCTGGCCTACAACTTCCGTATGACGGCCATGCAGGCGGCCGTGGCGCTGGCGCAGGTGGAGCGGCTGGACGAGATCCTGGCGGCCCGCCGGGAGATCGAGGCCCGTTACGACGCCGGGCTCAAGGACGTGCCCGGCGTCACGCTGATGCCGCCGCGGGACGTGCTGTGGATGTACGACATCCGTGCCGAGCGCCGCGAGGAGCTGCGGGCGCACCTGGCGGACCGCGGCATCGAGACCCGCCTGTTCTTCAAGCCGATGAGCCGGCAGCCCGGCTACCTCGACCCGGTGTGGCCGTCGCTGAACGCGCACCGCTTCAGCGAGGACGGCCTGTACCTGCCCACCCACACCGGACTGACCGCCGCCGACCAGGAGTACGTGACCGGCGCCGTCCGGGAGTTCTACGGCGCGGGCTGACCGCGCCGACGTGCTCCCGGACCGCCCGGACCGCCCGGGCCCCGGGAACCCTCAGGAAGAGGAAGAAGGAACGGACATGACGACCAGCACCGGCCCCACGGTGGTCGGCTTCCCGCGGCGCACACCGGAGGAACCGCTGCCCCTGTCCCAGTACGCGAGCCACCGCGCGCAGAGCGGTCTGGTGCTGTCCCACCTGCCGAACGGCGTGCCGATCTGGCTGGTGACCCGGCACGAGGACGTGCGCGCGGTGCTGACCCACCCGAAGATCAGCGCCAATCCGGACAACGAGGGCTTCCCCAACGTCGGTGAGACGATGGGCGTGCCCAAGCAGGAACAGATCCCGGGCTGGTTCGTCGGCCTGGACTCGCCCGAGCACGACCGGTTCCGCAAGGTCCTCATCCCCGAGTTCACCGTGCGGCGGGTCCGCGAACTGCGCCCGTCGATCGAGCGCATCGTGGACGAGCGGATCGACGCGATGCTCGCCGCCGGCGACCGGGCCGACCTCATCGGCGACTTCGCGCTGCCGGTGCCGTCCCTGGTGATCTCCTCGCTGCTGGGTGTGCCGCCGGCGGACCGTGACTTCTTCGAGTCCCGCACCCGCACCCTGGTCGCCATCCGCACCTCCACCGACGAGGAGCGGGCCACGGCCACCCGCGAACTGCTGCGCTACATCAACCGGTTGATCGCGATCAAGGAGAAGTGGCCGGGCGACGACCTGATCAGCCGGCTGCTGGCCACCGGGCAGCTCACCGGTCAGGAACTGTCGGGCGTGCTGCTGCTCCTGCTGATCGCGGGCCACGAGACCACCGCCAACAACATCGGCCTGGGTGTGGTCACCCTGCTCACCAACCCGCAGTGGATCGGCAACGAGCGGCTGGTGGAGGAGTTGCTGCGGCTGCACTCGGTGGCCGACATGGTGGCGCTGCGGGTCGCCGTGGACGACGTGGAGATCGCCGGTCAGCTGATCCGCAAGGGCGAGGGCATCGTGCCGCTGCTGGCCGCCGCCAACCACGACACCGAGGTGTTCGCCTGCCCGCACGCCTTCGACCCGGAGCGCTCCGAGCGCCGGCACGTGGCGTTCGGTTACGGCGTCCACCAGTGCCTGGGCCAGAACCTGGTGCGGGTCGAGATGGAGATCGCCTACCGCAAGCTGTTCGAACGCGTTCCGACGCTGGAGCTGGCCGTCCCGCTGGACGAACTGGCCTTCAAGTACGACGGCATCCTGTTCGGACTCCACGAGCTGCCGGTGCGCTGGTAGGCCACCGGCACCGGGTGCCGCCGGACGGTCCCGGCGGCACCCGGCCCATTCTCCGCCGAAGTACCCACCCCCACGAGGAGCAACGAGCATGCGCGTCACCGTCGACAGCGAGCGGTGCGTCGGAGCGGGCCAGTGCGCGCTGAACGCGCCGGAGGTCTTCGACCAGGACGACGACGGGATCGTCACCCTGCTCGTGCAGGAGCCCGGCGCGGCGGACGCGGAGGGTGTCCTGGCCGCGGCCGACCTGTGTCCGTCGGGTTCGATCACCGTCCATGAGGACTGACCGCCGGCGCGCGGGGCGCGGCGGGGCGCCGGCCGCGGCCCGGCCGGAGCAAGGACTTCCGTGGCGGGGCGCGGCGCCCGGGCACGGAGTTCCCCGACGGGACGTCCGGGGTCCAGAGGGTCCGGACGTACGGTCGAGGAGTCAGGGGTCCGTGGCGCACGCCGTGGCGGGAGGTGCGCCCGTCGCGTACCGCCACGGACCCGACCGGCCGGCGGAGCACCGCCGGCCGCGGCATCACCGAAGGGACTCACACCGTGACCACCGCTGACGACACCTCGGCCCTGTGGCTGCGGCGCTACCACCCGGCCGACGCCGGCGCGGTACGGCTGGTCTGCTTCCCGCACGCGGGCGGTTCGGCCAGCTTCTACCACCCGGTCTCGGCCCGGTTCGCGCCGGCCGCCGAGGTCCTGTCGCTGCAGTACCCCGGGCGTCAGGACCGGCGCAAGGAGCCCTGCGTGGAGGACCTCGGCCGGCTGGCCGATCTGGTCGCCGAGCAGCTGCTGGCCCTGGACGGCCGGCCCACCGTGTTCTTCGGGCACAGCATGGGCGCGGCGCTGGCGTTCGAGACGGCGTGGCGGCTGGAGCAGAAGGACGCCGGACCGCTCACCGTCATCGCCTCGGGCCGGCGCGGCCCGTCGACCACGCGGTCCGAGGAGGTGCACCTGCGCGACGACGACGGGATCGTCGCGGAGATGAAGCGCCTGAACGGCACCGCGGCGGGTGTCCTCGGCGACGAGGAGATCCTGCGGATGGCGCTGCCGGCGCTGCGCGGCGACTACCGCGCCATCGAGACCTACTCCTGCCCGCCGGACCGGACCGTGCGCTGCGGGATCACGGTGCTCACCGGTGACGGCGACCCGCTCACCACGGTCGAGGAGGCCGAGCGGTGGCGGGACCACACCGAAGGGCCGTTCCGGCTGCGGGTGTTCACCGGCGGCCACTTCTTCCTCACCCAGCATCTGACGGCGGTCAACGGCGAGATCGCCGACGCCCTCGGCCTGGCCCGTTCCGCCCCGGCGTCCTGACGTCCGCCCGGGTGGTGCCGCTCGGCGGGCACCACCCGGGCAGGCGCAGGAGTCGTGGTCGACCCGCCACCGGAGAGCCCGCACACGGCCGGACCGTCACCCGCGTCCGTCACGTTCCACGTCACTTTCCGCTCACGCGCCTCCTGGACAAGGAAACGCTCATGCGCACACTGCTCGTCGACAACTACGACTCGTTCACGTACAACCTGTTCCACTACCTGTCCCGGGTCAACGGGCGGGAGCCGGAGGTGATCCGCAACGACGACCCGTCGTGGCGGCCGGGGCTCCTGGACTCCTTCGACAACGTGGTGCTCTCCCCCGGCCCCGGCACCCCGCACCGGCCCGCCGACTTCGGGCTGTGCGCGGGCATCGCCGAGGAGGGCCGGCTGCCGGTGCTCGGGGTGTGCCTGGGCCACCAGGGCATGGCGCTGGCCCACGGTGCCTCGGTGGGCCGCGCGCCCGAGCCGCGGCACGGCAGGACCTGTTTCGTACGGCACGACGGCAGCGGCCTGTTCGAGGGGATGCCGCAGCCGCTGGAGGTGGTCCGCTACCACTCGCTCGCGGTGACGGATCTGCCGCGGGAGCTCCAGGCCACGGCGTGGGCGCCGGACGGGGTGCTGATGGCCCTGCGGCACCGGACGCTGCCGTTGTGGGGTGTGCAGTTCCACCCGGAGTCCATCGGCACCCGGGAGGGGCACCGGCTGCTGGAGAACTTCCGGCGGCTGACCGAGCGGCACGGCCGCTTCCGGGCCCGCGGCGGGAACGCCGTCACGGTGGGCATCCCGGAGCAGCGCCGCTCACCGGACGACACGGGCGCGGCCGGACGTACGACCGCGGGCGCACACGCGGGCGGGCCTGCGGGGGCGAGCGGGCCTGCGGGGGCGAGCGGCGGGCAGGGTGCGGTGACGGCGGGTTCCGGCGGCCTGGACGCGGGCGGCGGTTCGCCGCGTCGGCTGCGGGTCCTCGCCGAACGGCTGGGCACCCGCTGGGACGCGGAGGTCGTCTTCGACCGGCTCTTCCGTACCGGCGACCACCCGTTCTGGCTGGACAGCAGCCGCCCGGGCGGACGTCTGGGGCAGCTGTCGGTGATGGGGGACGCCTCCGGGCCGCTGGCCCGCGTCGCCAAGGCGGACGTGGAGGCCGGCACCGTGACCGTCACGGAGCGCGGCACCACGCGCGTCGAGCGGTCGCCGTTCCTGGCCTGGCTGGAGCGGGACCTCGCCGGGCTGAGCACACACGTCCCGGAGCTGCCCTTCGACTTCGCGCTGGGCTGGGTCGGCTGCCTGGGCTACGAACTCAAGGCGGAGTGCGACGGCGACGCGGCGCACCGCTCCCCCGACCCGGACGCCGTCCTCGTCTTCGCCGACCGTGCCCTGGTCCTCGACCACCGCACCGACACGACGTATCTGCTGGCGCTGGCCGAGGACGGCGACGAGGAGGCGGCACGCTCCTGGCTCGCGTCGGCCGCCGCCGTACTGGAGACCGTCGCGGGCCGGGAACCGGAGACCTACCGGCCGCCCGCGCCCGGCGGCACCGGCCCGGTGGTGCTGCGCCACGACCGCGACGCCTACCTCAAGCTGATCGACGCCTGCCAGCAGGAGATCGCGGCCGGCGAGACCTACGAGGTGTGCCTGACCAACATGGCCGAGGCGGACACCGATCTGGACCCGTGGCAGGCCTACCGCTGTCTGCGCCGGGTGAGCCGGGCGCCGTTCGCCGCGTTCCTGCACTTCGGAACGATGGCGGTGCTGAGCACCTCCCCCGAGCGGTTCCTGCGCATCGACCGGCACGGGGTGATGGAGTCCAAGCCCATCAAGGGCACCCGGCCGCGCGGCGCCTCGCCGCAGGAGGACGCGCGGCTCGCCGAGGACCTGGCGACTAGCGAGAAGGACCGCGCCGAGAACCTGATGATCGTCGACCTGGTCCGGCACGACCTCGGCCGGTGCGCGCAGGTCGGTTCGGTCATCGCGGACCCGGTGTTCCAGGTGGAGACGTACGCGACGGTGCACCAACTGGTGAGCACGGTGCGGGCGCGGCTGCGTCCCGGGCTCAGCCCGGTCGCCGCCGTGCGCGCCGCGTTCCCGGGCGGTTCCATGACCGGCGCCCCGAAGATCCGCACCATGCAGATCATCGACCGGCTGGAGGGCGGCCCGCGCGGGGTGTACTCGGGGGCCATCGGCTACTTCTCGCTGACCGGCGCGGTGGATCTGAGCATCGTGATCCGCACGGTGGTGCTCAGCGGTAACCGGCTGCGCTACGGCGTCGGCGGCGCCGTCATCGCCCTCTCGGACCCGGCGGCGGAGTTCGAGGAGACGGCGGTGAAGGCGGCGCCGCTGCTGCGGCTGCTCGGCACCGAGTTCCCCGGGCGCCCGGACCTCGCGGACGACGCGGCGGCCGGGTCCGCTGCGGCGGGCCCGGCCGGTGCGGGCGAGTCGGCGGACGGCCGGGAGGCCCTGCCCCGGTCGCGCTGAACGGCGGTGGAAAGGCGCGGTGTTGAGGTCCTGGGCGCGCTGTCGGTGCGGGCGGCAGGTGTCGGGAACCGTGCGGGCGGCGGGCGTCCTTGTCCGCACGGCCGACCGGTGGACGTGGCCACACGGCCGGCCGGTGGACGTGGCCGCGTAACCAGCGGGCGGAGGTGACCGCGTAACCGGCCGCTGGACGTGGCCGCGTGGCCGGCGGGCGGAGGTGACCGCGTGACCGGCCGGTGGGCGTGGCCGCGTGACCGGCGGGCGCCCGAGTCCGCACGGCCGACCGGTGGACGTGGCCGCACGGCCGGCCGGTGGACGTGGCCGCGTAACCAGCGGGCGGAGGTGACCGCGTAACCGGCCGCTGGACGTGGCCGCGTGGCCGGCGGGCGGAGGTGGCCGCGTGGCCGGTCGGCGTCCGGACCGGTGCGGGCGGCGGGTGGTCGCGGCCCTGTCCCCCGTTGCGGGTGCCCGTATGCGCCGGGCTGTCCGTGTCCGGGCATGTCTAGGGAAAACCCGGGGGGTTGGGCAACAGCCTGGGAGGGTTCCCCGTTCGCCGGTATCGCTCGACCCCCGGGAGTGATGGTGCCCGTCCATGCTGACGACTACGTGATCCAGCCGCCCGGTGCCGCCGACGGCGGGCTGGACGGCCTCACGCTGCCCGCCGTGTTCGCGGCGGCCGTGCGCGCCGGGGGTGACGCGGTGGCGCTGGTGGACGGCGACCGCGTGCGGACCTGGCACGAGTGGCGGGCCGAGGTGGACGCGCTGGCCCGCGGCCTCCAGGAGTGCGGTCTCGGCCCCGGCGACGTCATCGCCCTGCACCTGCCCAACTGCTGGGAGTACGTCACCCTGCACCTGGCGGCGGCGTCGGTGGGGGCCGTCACGCTGCCCGTCCACCGGGGCAACGCCCCCGCCGACGTGCTGTCCCTGCTGGAACGGGTCGGTCCGGCGGCGCTCGTGCTGCCGTCCGGCACCCAGGAGCCCGGTGGCCCGTTGAGCGCGGCGGTGCTCCGGGAGGCGGTGCCGTCGCTGCGTACCGTCCTGGTCACCGGTGAGGACGCGGCGGAGGGCGCGGAGACGGTCGCGGGCCTGCTGGCGCGCCGGGCCGGTGAGCGGCCCCGGCCGGTCGAGGTGCGCCCGGACGCGCCGTTCCTGCTGTTCCCGTCCTCCGGTACGACGTCCGCGCGGCCCAAGATCTGCCTGCACACCCACGACTCGCTGCTCACCAACTCCCGTGCCGCCACCGAGGACAGCGCCGGCCCGTTCGGCGGCACGCTGATCACGGCCTGCCCGCTCACGCACTGCTTCGGCCTGCAGTCGATGTACTCGGCGCTGTTCCGTTCCGGCCGTCAGGTGCTGCTGGGCGCGTGGGACGTGGACCGCTTCCTGCAACTGGCCCGGTCCCACCAGCCGTCCGTGGTGGTCGCGGTGCCGGCGCAGCTGCACGACGTGGTGTCGCGGGCACGGGAGTCGGCGTCCGGGGCCGGGTTCCGCCCGGAGCGGGTCCTGACCGCCGGCGCCGCCCTGCCCCCGGCCCTGGTGCGCGAGGTGCGGGAGGCCCTGGAGACCGCGCTCGTCGTGGTGTGGGGCATGTCGGAGGCCGGGAACGGCACCAGCAGTCTGGCCGGGGACCCGCCGGAGGTCGCGGCGCGCAGTGTGGGCCGGCCGGTGCGGGGCGCGCAGCTGCGGATCCTCGACGAGGACGGCCGGCCGTGCGCCCCGGGCGAGGCCGGGGAGCTGTACTACCGCAGCCCCAGCATGTTCCGCGGCTACTACGGCGAGCCGGAGCTGACCCGGTCGGTGGTGTCCGGCGACGCCTGGCTGCGCACCGGCGACCTCGCCTCGATCGGCGCGGACGGTCTGGTGGTGTTCCACGGCCGCTCCGCCGAGCTGATCAATGTGGGTGGGCGCAAGTTCAACGCGGTCGAGATCCAGGGGCTGTTGGCGGACCTTCCGGGTGTCGGCCCGCTGGCGGTGGTCGCCAAACCGGACCCGCGGCTCGGCGAGTACCCCTGCCTCGTGGTGACGGCGCGCCCGGCCGACCCGCCTGCGGCGGCGGACGCCGGGGACGTGCTGGCGGGCCCGGTCGGGCTCGGTGAGGTGACGGCGTTCCTGCGGGAGCGGGGCGTCGCCGAGTACAAGATCCCGCTGGAGATCGTGGTGCTGCCGGTGCTGCCGCGCACACCCGCCGGGAAGATCAACCGGCGGGCGCTGGAGCAGCTCCTGGCCGACGCCGCCGCGCACCCCGCCCCGGTTCCCGCCGACGCACCGCGCCCGGACCCGCGCGCCGCCTACGACCTGGTCGTCGCCGCGGTCGCCGAGGTGCTCGGCGCGAGCGGCGCGGACGCCTCGGAGCCGATCGGGGCGGACGTCACGTTCCGGGAGCACGGGCTGGATTCGGTGGCGTCGGTGCGGCTGCGCAACGCGCTCGCCGAGGCCACCGGGCTGCCGCTGCCCGCCGCGGTGGCCTTCGACTTCCCGACCCCGGCCGCCCTGGCGAGGGAACTGGCCGGGCTGAACCGGCAGGACGAGGAGCCGCCGACCGGCCGGGGCTCCGGCGACGAGCCCGTGGCGATCGTGGGCATGGCCTGCCGGCTGCCCGGGGGCACCGCCTCACCGGAGGCGCTGTGGGCGCTGCTGAGCGAGGGCGGTGACGCCGTGTCGGGTTTCCCCACCGACCGCGGCTGGGACCTGGACGCCCTCTTCGACGACGACCCGGAGCACCCGGGCACCACCTACGCCCGCGAGGGCGGGTTCCTGCGCGACGCGGCCCACTTCGACGCCGGGTTCTTCGGCATGTCGGCGCGGGAGGCGCTGGCCACCGACCCGCAGCAGCGGCTGCTCCTCGAGGTCGCCTGGGAGGCCGTGGAGCGGGCCCGGATCGATCCGCTGACGCTGCGCGGCAGCCGTACGGGGGTCTTCGCCGGTGCCATGTACCACGACTACGCGGCGGGAGCGACCGACCCGTCCGGCGAGCTGGAGGGGCTCCTGCCGGTGGGGACGTCCGCCGGTGCGCTGTCCGGGCGGATCTCGTACACCCTGGGTCTGGACGGCCCGGCGCTGACGGTGGACACCGCCTGCTCCTCGTCGCTGGTGGCGCTGCATCTGGCGTGCCGTTCCCTGCGGTCGGGCGAGTCGGAGCTGGCGCTGGCCGGGGGTGTGGCGGTGATGGCGACGCCGGCGCCGTTCGTGGGCTTCTCACGGCTGCGCGGCCTGTCGCCGGACGGCCGCTGCAAGTCCTTCGGTGACGGTGCGGACGGGGCCGCCTGGTCGGAGGGCGCCGCGCTGCTGGTGCTGGAGCGGCTGTCCGACGCACGGCGCAACGGCCGCCGCGTGCTCGCGGTGATCCGCGGCTCGGCGGTGAACCAGGACGGCGCCTCCAACGGCCTGACCGCGCCCAACGGCCCCGCCCAACGGCGGGTCATCCGGCGGGCGCTGGCCGACGCGGGGCTGTCCGCGGCGGACGTGGACGCGGTGGAGGCACACGGCACCGGTACGCCGCTGGGCGACCCGATCGAGGCGCAGGCGCTGCTCGACACCTACGGGCGTGAGCGTCCCGAGGGGCGTCCGCTGTGGCTGGGCTCGGTCAAGTCGAACCTCGGCCACACCCAGGCCGCGGCCGGCGCGACCGGCGTGATGAAGATGGTGCTGGCGCTGGAGCACGGAGTCCTGCCGCGCACCCTCCACGCCGGCACGCCCACGGCTCGAGTGGACTGGTCCTCGGGGGCCGTCCGGCTGCTGCACGAGGCACGCGCGTGGCCGGCCGAGGACGGCAGGCCACGCCGGGCGGCCGTCTCGTCGTTCGGCATCAGCGGCACCAACGCCCACCTCGTCCTGGAGGAGGCGCCCGCCGAAGCCGCACCGGCCGGGCGGGCGGAGCGTCCCGGGCGGGCCGCCGTGCCGTGGCTGGTGTCGGCCCGGGACGCGGCGGCACTGCGGGGCCAGGCGCGACGGCTGGCCGAGTACGCCGAGGCGCACCCGGAGGTGCCGGCCCGCGACATCGCGTACTCGCTGCTCACCACCCGCTCCCTGCACGGCCGCACGGCGGTGCTGACCGGGGCGGACCGGGCCGCGCTGACCGCGGCGGCGGCCGGTTTCGCCCGGGGTGCTGTCACCGGGAGCACGGCGCGGAGCGCCGGCGGGGACGTCCCGCAGGCGGCGTTCGTGTTCACCGGTCAGGGCAGTCAGCGTCCCGGCATGGGGCGGGCGCTGGCCGCCGCGTTCCCGGTGTTCGACGCCGCGCTGCGCGAGGTGTGCGCCGGGCTCGATCCGCTGCTGGAGCGGCCGCTGACGTCGGTGATGTGGGCCGGGCAGGACAGCGAGGAGGCCGGGCTGCTGCACGGCACCGGGTACGCGCAGCCCGCCCTGTTCGCCTTCGAGGTGGCCCTGTACCGGCTGCTGGAGTCCTGGGGGATCAGGCCCTCCCGTCTGGTGGGCCACTCGGTGGGTGAGATCGCCGCCGCGCACGTGGCGGGTGTGCTGAGCCTGCCGGACGCGTGCGCGCTGGTCGCCGCGCGCGGCCGGTTGATGCAGTCGCTGCCGCCGGGCGGGGCGATGGTCGCCGTGCGTTGTCCGGAGGACGAGGTGCTGCCGTGGCTGGCGGGGCGGTTCTCCGGTGTCGCCGTCGCCGCGGTGAACGGTCCGCGGTCGGTGGTGCTGTCCGGCGCGGACGGTCCGCTGGGCGAACTGGCCGGGGAACTGACCGCCGCCGGGTTCAAGACCCGCCGGCTGGTGGTGAGTCATGCCTTCCACTCGCCGTTGATGGATCCGGTGCTCGACGCGTTCCGGGAGACCGTGGCGTCCCTGTCCTTCTCCGCGCCGGTGCTGCCGCTGGTCTCCGCCGTCACGGGCCGCCCGCTGACCGCCGAGGAGGCCGGGGACCCGGGTCACTGGGTGCGGCACGCCCGGGAGGCCGTCCGGTTCGCGGACGCCGTCGGGCACCTCGCCGACGCCCGTACCGGCGTCTACGTCGAGCTGGGTCCGGAGGCCGCGCTCACGCCCATGGTCGACGAGTGTCTGGAGGAACGCCTCGGCGGGCGGGAGCCGGGCACCGGGCCGGTGGTGGAGCCGCTGCTGCGGGGCGGGGAGGACGAGGAGGGCGCCTTGCTCGCCGCCGCCGTGCGGCTGCACGCGCACGGCCTGTCCGTCGACTGGCCGGCGGTGCTGCCGGACGCGCGGACGGTCCCGCTGCCCACCTACGCGTTCCAGCACGAGGCGTACTGGCTGGCCGCGGTGCCCGCCGGCGCGGTGGCCGTGGCGGGCCCCGGGACGGTCGGGGCGGCGGACGGCGGACCGGCGCTGGCCGAGCGGCTGGCGGGCCTGTCGGAGGCGGAGGGCGAGGCGCTGGTGACGGACCTGGTGCGCGGCGAGTTGGCGGCCGTGACCGGCGGGGAGCTGCCGCCGGACGCCGGGCCCGGCCTGGCCTTCACCGAACTGGGCGTCACCTCCGTCACCGCCGTGGAGCTGCGCAACCGGCTCACCGCCGTCACCGGCGTCCGGCTGCCGCCGACCCTGGTCTTCGACCATCCCTCCCCCGCCGCCGTGGCCCGGCTGGTCTGCGACACGTTGCGGCGGTCGGGACAGGTCCGGGTCCGCGACGCGGGCTTGCTGGTCGACGAGTTGGAGGCGCTGTTCACGTCGGGCGCCGACCTCGACTCCGGGACGGCCGGCCGGCTCAGGACGCTGGCCGCCCGCTGGTCGCCGGCCCGTGGCGAGGCCCCGGAGGCGGCCGCCGGTCCCCTGGACCTGGAGGACGCGTCGGACGAGGAGTTGTTCCGCCTCATGGACGGGGCGGCCGGCACGGACACGCCGGGCGGGGGCCGTTAGTCGCCTCTCCGGCACGTCCCCGCGTCCCGTGTCCCGCCGTCCGCCGCCGGGCGGCGGACGGCGGGACACGGCTCCACGGGCCGGCCGGTGGCCGGTCCTCCATGCAGCGCACACCCACCAGCGGGAGATCACCTCATGAGCGGGCTCGTCATGCCCCCCGTCACCCAACCCGACCCCGACCCCGACCCCGGCTCCGGTTTCGGCTCGGTCCCAGGCTTCGGCTCCGACGGCGATCTGATGATCGTGGCGGACGCCGTCAGCAAGTCGTACGGCACGGTCCACGCCCTGGACTCGGTCAGCGTCAGCGCACGCCGGGGCACGGTCCTCGCGCTCCTCGGCCACAACGGAGCCGGCAAGACCACACTCGTCAACATTCTCACCACCGCGCTGCCGCCGACCTCGGGACGGGCGTACGTCGCCGGGTACGACGTGCACCGCGAGCCGTTCGAGATCCGCCGCCGGATCGGCCTCACCGGCCAGTTCGCGTCCGTGGACACGCAACTCGGCGGACGCGACAACCTCGTCCTGATCGCCCGGCTGCTCGGCGCGGGACGCCGGGCCGCGCGCGCCCGGGCCGACGAACTGCTGGAGCTGTTCGACCTGACCGAGGTCGCCGACCGGCGCGCGAGCGGCTACTCGGGCGGTCTGCGCCGTCGGCTCGACCTGGCCGCCTCCCTGGTCGGCGGCCCTCAGGTGATCTTCCTCGACGAACCCACCACCGGCCTGGACCCGTCCAGCCGGCTGCGGCTGTGGGAGATCGTCGAGAGCCTGGTCGAGCAGGGCGCCACCGTTCTGCTGACCACGCAGTACCTGGAGGAGGCCGACCGGCTCGCGGACACGATCGCGGTGCTCTCGGCCGGACGGGTCGTCGCCTCGGGCACCGCGGACGAGCTCAAGGCCACCGTCGGCCGGCGCACCGTGACGCTGACACTGGACGGCGACGACGCCGCCGTCCGGGCCGCGACCGCGCTGCGCGCCGCCGGGTTCGCGCCGGCCGGCGGCGAGGACGGCGCCCGCGGACTCGTCGTCCCCATCGACACCACCCGGCAGATCGCGGACGTCATCCGCTCGCTGGACCAGGCGGGCGTGGAGGCCGACGAGCTGACGTTCGGCGAACCCACCCTGGACGACGTGTATCTCACCCTCGCCGAGCAGCACGCCCGGACCCCGGCGTGACCGCTTTCCGACGCCTTTCGTGGAGGACCACTTGACCACGCACCTCACTCCCGCCCCGCGCCGGAACGCATCCGCGGCCGTCGCGCTCAAGGCACCTGATTTCGGCGGGAGTTCGTACTTCGCCCAGGTGCGGGTGCTCACCGGGCGGTCACTGCGGGCCATGGTGACCGACCCGGGGATCGTGCTGTTCGGGCTGATCCAGCCGGTGGTCATCCTGTTCGTGCTGACCCAGGTGTTCAGCAAGATGGGCATGCCACCGCACTTCCCGGACGGCGTCAGCTACCTCGACTTCGTGCTCCCGGCCGTCCTGGTCGACAACGCCGCGCAGTCGGCGATGCAGTCCGGGGTGGGGCTGGTGGAGGACCTGCGCAACGGTGTGGTCGCCCGGCTGCGTTCGCTGCCCGTGCATCCCGGGGCGCTGCTGGTGGCGCGCAGCCTCGTGGGGCTGGTGCGCAGCGCCGTGCAGATCCTCGTGATCATGGTGCTGGCGATGACGGTCCTCGGCTACTCCCCGAACGGGGGCGTCGCCGAACTCGCGCTGTCCGCCGGGCTCACGCTCTTCATCAGTTTCGCCCTGGGCTGGGCCTTCATCGCGGCCGGTGCCTGGCTGCGCCGCGCGGAGCCCTTGCAGAACCTCGCCCTGATCGTGATCTTCCCGCTGATGTTCGCCTCCAGCGCGTACGTGCCGGTCGCCGACCTTCCCGGCTGGCTGGCGGCCGTCGCCCACGTCAACCCGCTGACGTACGCCATCGACGCCACGCGTGCTCTCGCGCTGGATGTGCCGGGCCTCGACCACGCGATTCCCGCGCTGGTCATCGGCGCGGTGATCAGCGCGGCGGGGGCGTTCGCCGCGCTGGCCGGCTTCCGTCGGCCTCTCTGACCCCGGCACCACTCCCCCGGGTCCGTCCGGGACCGGCCCGTGGGCGCCTTGCGGCGCTCACGGGCCTTTTCGTGTCCGGGTGTTCGGAGAGGTGTCTTCGAGGCGTGTCTTCGGAGGCATGTCTTCAGAGGCATGCCTTGGGAGGCATGCCTTGGGAGGCGTGTCTTCGGAGGCGTGTCTTCGGAGGCGAGCCGGGGTCGCCGCTTCCGGAGCGCCGCGGGTGCTGCCCGTTTCGGTCACGGGCCGGGGTGGCACGGAAGGCGACGGGTACGGGGTGGCGGGGAAATCGCTGGTCGCCGGTCTGCGGGCCGCACGAGTCGTCTCCGGGCGGGCAGGCCCGGAGCGGGAAACGGGCCGGGCGCCCTGTTCCTGTGGAGAAGCGGAAATGGAAGCGGAAGTCTTGGCGGGGCTGGTGGGCTGGAGGACCGAACAGGCCCGCCCGGAACGGGGCCGCCCGGAACGGGGCCGCCCGGAACGGGGCCGCCCGGAACGGGGCCGCCCGCCCGGTCGGCCGATCGGCCTGACGGGCGGGCGGGTTGGTGGTGTCGAGGGCGGTGTGCGCGGCCGGTTCGCCGCGGCGGGCGGTGGGGGCCGGAGCGGGCCGCCGGGGCCTCGCTCCGGCGGCCCGCGCGGCTACGAGAGGCCGAGTTCGTTGTCGAGCATGTCGAACACCTCCTCGTCCGTGGCCGAGTCGAAGTCGAAGGCGTCGTCCTCCTTGCCCGGCCCGGTGGACGTCTCCGTGCGCAGCGCCTGCCACTTGCTGCGCAGCACCTCCAGTCGGCCGGCGACCTGTTCGAAGAGTTCGGCGCCCACTTCGATGCCCGTGATGCTCTTCTCCAGCCGGTCCAGTTCGGCCAGGACCGCCTCCGGTCCGTCGGCCGGGGCCGGGGCGACACGCGCGTACAGGTGGGCGACGAGTTCGCTGGGCGTCGGGTAGTCGAACAGCAGGGTGGCCGGGAGCCGGGTGCCGGTGAGGGCGCCGAGCCGGTTGCGCAGTTCGACGGAGGTCAGCGAGTCGAAGCCGAGGTCCTGGAACGGGCGGGCCGCCTCGACGTCGGCCGGGTCGACGTGACCGAGCACGGTGGCGATCTGACCGCGTACCAGTTCCAGCAGTGCTTCCCGTCCCTCCGCCGGGGTGAGCCCGGACAGTCGCCGGGTGAGGTCGGCGGCCGCGGCCGCCGTTCCCGTCCCCGTCGCGGCCCGGCGGGACGTCGTCCTGATCAGTGACCGGAACAGCGGCGGCACCTCGCCGCGGGAGCGCAGCGTTCCGAGGTCCAGCCGTACGGGCAGTACGGCGGCTCCGGTGTCGGCGGTGCGGAGCGTGTCGAACAGGGCCAGGCCCTGCTCCGGCGGCATCGGCGGCATGCCCGCCCTGGTCATCCGGGCGATGTCGGCCTCACCGAGCTCGCCGGTCATGCCGCTGCCCCTGGTCCAGGGGCCCCAGCCGAGGGACAGCGCGGGCAGGCCCTGGTTGCGGCGGTGCCGGGCGAGGGCGTCCAGGAAGGCGTTGCCCGCCGCGTAGTTGGCCTGTCCGGCGTTGCCGAGCGTGCCGGCCACGGAGGAGAACAGGACGAAGGCGTCGAGCGGAAGGTCCGCGGTGGCCTCGTGCAGGTGCCAGGCGGCGTCCACCTTGGGCCGCAGCACGGCGGAGAGCCGCTCCGGTGTGAGGGAGCCGATCGTGCCGTCGTCCAGGACGCCCGCCGCGTGGATCACGGCGCGCAGCGGCCGGTCGGCGGGCACCTCGGCCAGGAGCCGGTCGAGTGCGGCGCGGTCGGTCACGTCGCAGGCGGCGACGGTGACGCGGGCGCCCTGTGCCTCGAGTTCGGCGGCGAGTTCAGCGGCGCCTTCGGCGGCGGGGCCGCGCCGGCTCACCAGCAGCAGGCTCCGCGCGCCGTGCTCGGTCACCAGGTGCCGGGCCACGGCCGCGCCGAGGCCGCCGGTTCCTCCGGTGACGAGGACGGTTCCCTCGACGTCCCGGTCGCCGGTGTCCCGCGGCTCGGTCACGGCGGCCCGGACCAGGCGGGGCACGAGCAGCCGGCCGTCGCGCACCGCGAGTTGCGGCTCGTCGGAGGCGTGTGTGAGCGCCGCGGGCGGGAGGACCGTGTCCGGCTGCCGGTCCGCGAGGTCCAGCAGGGTGAACCGGCCGGGGTGTTCCGCCTGGGCGGAGCGCACCAGGCCCCAGACGGCGGCCGCGGCCGGGTCGGTGCCGTCGGTCGCGCCGCGGGTGACGACGACCAGGCGGGAGGCGGCGAAGCGGTCGTCTCCGAGCCAGGTGCCGACCGCCTCGAGGACCCGGGTCGTCGAGGTGTGCGCGGCACGCGCCATGCCGTCCCGTGCGGCGCCGGTGCCGAATCCAGTTCCGGTGTCCATGCTGGTGCCGGTACTGGTTCCGGTGTCCGTGCCGGTGCCGGTGTGCACGGGGAGGAGGACGACCGGCGGGACCGGGACGTCCGCCGCCGTGTCGGCCAGCGCGTTCAGATCCGCGTACCGGTCGGCAGCGGCGACGGTGTTCCGGACGGCCGCGTCGAGAGCGGGGTCGTGGGCGTGGTCGGGCGCGGCGGCGTCCGGTCCGATCACCGCGATCCGCGCGGTACCGGTTTGTTGCTCGTCGGCCGAAGTGGCCGCTCCGGTCTGCTGGGCGTCAAACGGGGTGGCCGCGTCCGGCTCCGGCGCGGGGATCCAGTCCAGGGCGAACAGGGAGTCCCGGTCGGCGGCCGCCGACGTGCCGAGCTGCGCCGCGGAGATCGGGCGGGTCCGCAGGGAGCCGACCGTGGCCACGGGCGCGCCGGTGGTGTCGGCGACGGCGATCGTGAGGCTGCCGTCGTCGGCGCGGGAGAGCCGGACGCGGACGGTCGAGGCTCCCACCGCGTGCAGGGACACGCCGCTCCAGGCGAACGGCACCCCGCCGCCCTGCGACGTCCCGTTGCTTCCCGTCGAGTCGCCGTCCTGCGGGGAGTGGCCGTCGGTGGCGGCACCGGCCAGTGCGGTGGCGTGCAGCGCGGCGTCGAAGAGCGCCGGGTGCAGGCCGTACGCGCCGCCGTCGGTGCCGTCGGGCAGGGCGACTTCGGCGAACACCTCGCCGTCGCGCCGCCAGGCGGCCCGCAGCCCCTGGAACACCGGCCCGTAGCTGAATCCGGCGTCCTCGAAGCGTTCGTACAGGCCGTCCGTGTCGAGCGGTTCGGCCTTCTCGGGCGGCCAGACGGAGGCGTCGAAGTCCGTTGCGGGCGCGACGGCCGGTCCGGTCGCGAGGACACCTTCGGCGTGTGTCGTCCAGGTGGCCGTGGGATCGTCGGCGGGCCGGGAGTGGACGGCGACCGGGCGGTGGCCGGAGTCGTCGGGGGCGCCGACGCCGACCTGCAGCTGCACCGTGCCCCGGGCGGGCAGGACCAGCGGGGCGGCGAGGGTGAGTTCCTCCACCCGTTCGCAGCCCAGGGAGTTCGCGGCGTGCGCCGCCAGTTCCAGCAGGGCGGTGCCGGGGACGAGGACGGCGCCCATGACGACGTGGTCGGCGAGCCAGCCGTGCGTGCCGGCCGACAGCCGCCCGGTGAACAAGTGGCCGTCGGATCCGGCGAGTTCCGTCACACCGCTGAGCAGCGGGTGGTCGGCGGGCGCCAGACCGGCGGCCTCCGCTCCCGCGCCGTGGTGCATCTCCGTGGGCCAGAAGCGGCGCCGCTGGAAGGCGTACGTGGGCAGGGCGACGCGGCGGGCGCCGAGGCCGGCGAAGAAGCGGGCCCAGTCGACGGGAACACCGTGCCCGTGGAGCCGGGCGAGGGCGTCGACCAGGGCGGTCTCGCCGTGGGTGGTGCGCCGCTGCGCGGCGACGGTCACGGCCTGCTCGGGCAGGCTGTCGCGGGCCATGGCCGAGGCGACGCCGTCGGGACCGAGTTCGAGGAACCTGCTGACGCCCTGCTCGTGCAGGGTGCGTATCCCGTCGGAGAAGCGGACGGCCTCGCGGACGTGCCGCACCCAGTAGTCGGCGGAGCACAGTTGGTCCGCGGTGGCGAGGGCTCCGGTCAGGTTGGAGACGACGGGCAGGGCGGGCGGCTGCGGCGACAGCCGCTCCAGTACGGCCCGGAACTCCTTCAGCATCGGTTCCATCAGCGGGGAGTGGAAGGCGTGCGACACCCGCAGGGCGGTCGTACGGCGGCCCTGTTCCCGGAAGACCGCGGTGATCTTCTCCACGTCCGCCGCGTCGCCCGACACCACCAGGGACGTGGGGCCGTTGACGGCGGCGACGGCGACGCCGTCGGTGAGGTACGGCAGGACCTCGTCCTCGGTGGCCTGCACCGCCGCCATGGCACCGCCGGCGGGCAGCGCCTGCATCAGCCGGCCGCGGGCGGCGACCAGCGCGCAGGCTTCCTCCAGGGTGAAGACGCCGGCGACGTGGGCCGCGGTGATCTCACCGATCGAGTGTCCCGCCACGTAGTCCGGGACGACACCGAACGACTCGGTGAGGCGGTACAGGGCGGTGCCCAGGGCGAAGAGGGCGGCCTGGGTGTGGGCGGTGCCGTTGAGGGTGTCCTCGTCGTCGCCCCAGACGACCTCGCGCAGCGGCCGGTCCAGGTGCTCGTCCAGGCCGGCGCAGGCCGCGTCGAAGGCCTCGGCGAACGCCGGGAACCGCTCGTACAGGTCCCGTCCCATGCCGAGCCGCTGTGATCCCTGGCCGGGGAAGAGGACGGCGAGCAGCCCTTCGCCTGCCGTGGTCACCGGCTCCTCGCCGCGGGCGACGGCGTGCAGGGCGGCCAGCAGCCCGTCCCGGTCGTCGCCGACCACCGCGACCCGGTGTTCGAACGCCGCCCGGGTCGTCGCCAGCGAGTACGCCACGTCCAGCGGGCGGGGCGCGTCTGCTGTGCTCGTCGTGGCTTCCTCGACGTGGGCCAGCAGGCGTGCGGCCTGGGCGCGCAGGGCGTCGCGGTCGCGGGCGGACAGCAGCCACGGCACGACCGGGGCACGGTGCGCGCCTGTCTCGTCACCGGGTACGGCCGGGGCGGTGGGTGCCTGTTCGACGATGACGTGGGCGTTGGTTCCGCTGATGCCGAAGGAGGAGATGCCGGCGCGGCGCGGCCGGCCGGTGCCGGTCCACTCCCGCCGTTCGGTCAGCAGGGCGACCGATCCGGTGGTCCAGTCGACCTGGTCGCTGGGGGCGTCCACGTTGAGGGTGGCGGGCAGCACGCCGTGGCGCATGGCCATCACCATTTTGATGACGCCCGCGACACCCGCGGCGGCCTGTGTGTGGCCGATGTTGGACTTCACCGAGCCCAGCCACAGCGGGCGGTCCTCGGGCCGGTCCTGACCGTAGGTGGCGAGCAGTGCCTGCGCCTCGATCGGGTCGCCGAGGGTGGTGCCCGTGCCGTGTGCCTCCACCGCGTCGATCTGGTCGGCGGCGAGCCGCGCGTTGGCGAGGGCCTGTCGGATGACGCGTCGCTGCGAGGGGCCGTTGGGGGCGGTGAGGCCGTTGCTGGCGCCGTCCTGGTTGACGGCGGAGCCCCGGACCACGGCCAGTGCGTCGTGCCCGTTGCGCAGTGCGTCGGACAGCCGCTCGATGACGAGGAACCCGGCGCCTTCGGAGAAGCCGGTGCCGTCGGCCGCCGCGGCGAACGACTTGCACCGCCCGTCGGGCGCGAGGCCGCCCTGGCGGCCGAACTCCACGAACACGCCGGGCGTGGACAGGACGGTGACGCCGCCGGTGACGGCGAGCGAGCAGTCGCCCTGTCGCAGTGCCTGGACCGCGAGGTGCAGTGCGACCAGGGAGGAGGAGCAGGCGGTGTCGACGGAGACGGCCGGGCCCTCGAGGCCGAGCTTGTAGGCGATGCGGCCGGTGACGACGCTGCCGTTGCCGTCGCTGCCCGGGTAGTCGTGGTACATGACGCCGGCGAAGACGCCGGTACGGCTGCCCTTGAGCGAGCCGGGGTCGATGCCCGCACGCTCCAGCGCCTCCCAGGACAGCTCCAGCGCCAGCCGCTGCTGCGGGTCCATGGCCAGGGCCTCGCGGGGCGAGATGCCGAAGAAGCCGGGGTCGAAGTCGGCCGCACCGTCGAGGAAGCCGCCGTTGCGGGCGTAGTAGCCGTCGGGGTGCTTGCCCTCCGGGTCGCGCAGCATCGACAGGTCCCATCCCCGGTCCTCGGGGAACGGGGTGATGGCGTCGGCGCCGTCCGTCACCAGCCGCCACAGGTCTTCGGGCGAGGACACTCCGCCCGGGTAGCGGCAGGCCATGCCGACGATCGCGATGGGCTCGTGCTGGGCGGCGGTGAGCCGCCGGTTGTCCCGGCGCAGCCGCGCGGTCTCCGCACGGGCGGCGTGCAGGGCGACGTCGGAGGTTGCGGCGGTCTCGGAGGTACCGGCGTTCCCTTCGTGCTCGCCGTTCCCTTCGTGCTCGCCGCGCTCGTTGTGTGCGTCGTGTTCGTTGCGTACGTCGTGTTCGTTGCGTACGTCGTGTTCGTTGCGTACGTCGTCCGGATCGGCGGCGTCCAGCAACTCCCAGTCCGCGAGGGCTTCTTCGCGCGCCGACGCCGTGTCGTCCTCGGCAAGTTCGAGGAGGACGTCCATCAGGCCGGCGTCGCGCAGACGCCTGGTCGGGATCGACCGCAGGGCGCGGCGGATGCCGTCCTCACCGTCGGCGCCGTCCGTGCCGTCGCCGGACGCCGGGTGGGCGGCGGCCAGTTCGGCCTCCACGAACTCGGTGACGGCGAGGGCGTTGGGGTGGTCGAAGACGAGGGTGGCGGGGAGGCGGAGTCCGGTGAGGGTGTTGAGCTGGTTGCGCAGTTCGGTCGCGGCGAGCGAGTCGAAGCCGAGCTCCTGGAACGCCCGGTCCGCTCCGATCGCCTCGGCCGAACCGTGTCCCAGCACGGCCGCCACCTGCGAGCGGACCAACTGGAGCACCGTGCGGTGCCGTTCGGTCGGCGGCAGCGCGGCCAGCCGCTGGGCGGGGGCCTCCTCACGCTCGGTTCCTGCGGTCGCGGCGGCCGCCTGCCGTCGTGTTGCCGGGGCGAGGGCGCGGAGGAGGGCGGGGACTTCGTCGGTGCGGGTGCGCAGGGCGGCGGTGTCCACGCGCAGCGGCACCACCGTGGCCTCCGCACGGTCGAGTCCCGCCGCGAACAGCTCCAGCCCGGCCTCGTACGACAGCACCGGCAGACCCTGCGACGCCATCCGCCGACGGTCCACCTCACTCAGGTACTGGCCAAGACCCGCACCCACGTCCCAGAACCCGAACGCCATCGACGTCGCCGGCAGACCCTCCGCCCGCCGACGCGCCGCCAACGCATCCAGGAACACATTCGCCGCAGCGTAATTGCCCTGCCCCGCCGTCAGCACCAGCCCACCGGCCGACGAGAACAACACGAACGCCGCCAGATCCATGCCGGCCGTGGCCTCGTGCAGCCACCACGCCGCATCCGCCTTCGGAGCCAGCACACCATCCACCCGCTCCGGTGACAACGCACCCACCAGCCCGTTGTCACCCACACCGGCAGCATGCACCACCGCCAGCAGACCACGGTCCGCTGCCAGGGAGCCGACCAGCTGCGTGACGGTGTCCCGGTCGGACAAGTCGTGGGCGAGGATCTCCACCCGTGCGCCGAACGTGGTGAGTTCGTCGGCGAGTTCGGTGGCGCCGGGTGCGTCCGGGCCACGCCGGGACGTCAGGACCAGGTCCCGCACCCCACGCTCGGCCACCGGATAACGCGCAACCACCGCACCCAGCCCACCCGTACCACCCGTGACCAGCACAGCACCCGCACCATCCAAGGCCGGGACCGTACCGTCGGAGGCATCCGCGTCACCGTGGACGGGCGACGGCAGCCGGGTCAGACGGGGCACCAGCACCGCACCGTCCCGCACCGCCACCTCCGACTCCCCCGCAGCAATCGCCGCCACAGCAACATCCACAGCGGCGTCCCCGCCACCATCGACATCAGCCAACGCGAAACGGCCCGGATTCTCCGACAACGCCGCACGCACCAGACCCCACACCGGAGCCTGCACCACATCCCCAGCATCGCCAGCCACCGCAACAGCGCCCCGCGTCACCCCCACCAGACGCGAACCAGCAAACCGCTCCCCCGCTAGCCACTCCTGCACCACACCCAGCACACGGTGCACCACCGACCGCACACCCGTCGGCACATCCACACCAGCCGACGAATCCACCTCACCGCAGTCCAGAACGACCGTCCCCACCACATCACTGTCCTGCGACAGGCCCTCCCACGGCACCCACACCGCATCACGCCCGCCGGACACACCCGGCACCCACTCGACGCCATACAGCGCACCACCATCACCGGACACCGCACCCAACTGACCCACCGACACAGGCCGGCCCACCATGGAGCCGACCGACATCACGGGCGCGCCCGACACATCGGCGACGGCGAGTCGCATTCCGCCGTCGTCGGACCGGTCGATGCGGACGCGGACGGCGGAGGCGCCCACGGCGTGCAGCCGCACACCGTTCCAGGCAAACGGAATCACCGTCTCGCCCTCACGGTCACCGTCACCGTCACCGTCGTTGAGGATCGCCGCATGCATCGACGCGTCCAGGAGCGCCGGATGCAGACCGAACCCACCGGCCTCACCCGCCGACTCCTCTGCCAACGCCACCTCCGCGAACAGTTCCTCACCCCGACGCCACGCCGCACGCAACCCACGGAACACCGGACCGTAGCCATAACCACGCTCACGGAAGACCTCGTACGCACCCTCCACCGGCACCACCTCGGCACCCACCGGAGGCCACTGCACCAGATCGAACTCCGCCGACACCACACCCTCCACCAGGAAACCGGAGGCGTGGGTGGACCAGTCCTGCTCGGTGTCCTCGGGGCGTGAGTAGACGGCGACCGTGCGGCGTCCGCCGGTGTCCGGGCCGACCACCACACGCAGTTGGACGCCGTCCCGCTCGGGCAGCACCAGCGGTGCGGCCAGGGTCAGTTCCTCCAGCGTCGTGCAGCCCACGGCTTCACCGGCCGTGAGGGCCAGTTCGACGAGTACGGCACCGGGCAGCAGGGTGCGGCCCAGGACCACGTGGTCGGCGAGCCACGGCTGCGACTCCACCGACAGCCTGCCCGTCAGCACCACACCACCCGAGTGGGGCAGCGCCACCACCGCACCCAGCAGCGGGTGGTCGGAGGCGTCCAGGCCCGCGCCGGCGGGTACGGCGGTGGTGCCGTCCGTGGCGTGCAACCAGTAGCGCTGTCGCTGGAAGGCGTAGGTGGGCAGGTCGACGGTCCGTGCGCCGGTTCCGGCGAAGTAGGCGGCCCAGTCGACGGAGGCGCCGTCGCTGTGCAGTCGGCCGAGGGCTCGGAGCAGCGTGTCGGCCTCGTCCCGGCCGTTGCGGGCGGTCGGCACCAGCAGGACGCCGGTGTCGTCGCCGTCGCCGAGGCAGGTGCGTGCCATGCCGGTCAGGACGGCGTCGGGTCCGACTTCGACGCAGCGGCCGACTCCGGCCGCGTGCAGGGCCTGGATCCCGTCGGCGAAGCGGACGGCCTCACGGACGTGGGTCACCCAGTAGTCGGCGGTGGTGAGTTCGCCAGGGGCGGCGATACGACCGGACACGTTGGAGACGACCGGCAGGACCGGGTCCGCGTAGGACAGCCCTTCGGCGACCGCACGGAAGTCGTCCAGCATCGGTTCCATCAGCGGCGAGTGGAACGCGTGCGACACCCGAAGCCGGGACGTACGACGGCCCAGCCCACGGAACACCTCCGCCACAGCTTCCACCGCAGCCTCAGCACCCGAAGCCCCCACGGACGACGGACCGTTCACGGCCGCGACCGAGACCTCGTCGGTCAGGTGCGGCAGAACCTCCGCCTCCGTCGCCTCGATGGCGACCATCGCCCCACCGGCCGGCAGCGCCTGCATCAGCCGCCCACGAGCGGCCACCAGCGCACACGCGTCAGCGAGGGAAAGAACCCCCGCGACGTGCGCCGCCGCGACTTCGCCGATCGAGTGCCCGGCGACGTAGTCGGGCCGCACGCCCCAGGCGTCCAGGAGGCGGTACAGCGCCACCTCGACCGCGAACAGCCCGGCCTGGGCGTACGCGGTCCGGTTGAGCGCGTCCTCGTCCTCACCCCACACGACCTCACGCAGCGGCCGCTCCAGGTGCTCGTCCAGCGCGGCGCACACCGCGTCGAAGGCCTCCGCGAACACCGGGAAACACGCGTGCAGTTCACGGCCCATACCCAGCCGCTGCGAACCCTGGCCCGAGAACAGGAAGGCGGTGGATCCGCCGTCCCGCGCGGTGCCGTGGAGGACGGCCGGGGACGACTCGCCGCGGGCGAGCGTCCGCAGTCCGTCGAGAAGGTCGTCGCGGTCGGCGCCGAGTACGACGGCGCGGGACTGCAGCACGGTGCGGGAGGTGGCCAGTGCGTAGGCCGTGTCCAGCGGGTCGTGTTCGGGCCGGTCCGTGAGGTGGGCGAGGAGCCGTCCGGCCTGGGCGCGCAGCGCCTCGGGGGTCGCGGCGGACACCGTCCAGGGCAGCGGGCGCTTCGGGCGTTCGCCGTCGCCGTCCACCGGGCGCGGTCGGGCCGGGGCCGGGGCGGGTGCCTGCTCCAGGACGACGTGCGCGTTGGTGCCGCTGAGTCCGAACGCGGAGACGCTCGCACGGCGCGGGTGTGCGGTGTCCGGCCACGGCCGTTCCTCGACGACCAGTTCCGCGTGGCCCTCGGTCCAGTCCACGTGCGGGGAGGGCCGGTCGACGTGCAGGGTGCGCGGCACTGTGCCGTGCTCCATGGCCATCACCATTTTGATGACGCCGGCGACACCTGCGGCGGCCTGCGCGTGCCCGATGTTCGACTTGATGGAGCCGAGCAGCAGCGGCCGGTCGGCGGGCCGGTCCTGGCCGTAGGTGGCGAGCAGGGCCTGCGCCTCGATCGGGTCGCCGAGGGTGGTGCCGGTGCCGTGTGCTTCGACGACGTCGACCTCGGATGCGGCGACTCCGGCGGCTTCGAGCGCCTGCCGGATGACGCGCTGCTGCGAGGGCCCGTTGGGGGCGGTGAAGCCGTTGGACGCGCCGTCCTGGTTGACGGCGGTGCCGCGGACGACGGCGAGGACGCGGTGCCCGTTGCGTACGGCGTCGGAGAGGCGTTCGACGAGGAGGACACCGACACCTTCGGACCAGCCGACCCCGTCGGCCGCGCCCGCGAAGGCCTTGCAGCGTCCGTCCGCGGACAGCCCGCGCTGCCGGCTGAACTCGATGAACATGCCCGGCGTGGACATCACCGTGGCGCCGCCGGCCACGGCGAGCGAGCACTCGCCCGAGCGCAGCGCCTGGACCGCGAGGTGCAGTGCGACCAGGGAGGAGGAGCAGGCGGTGTCGACGGTGACGGCCGGGCCTTCCCAGCCGTACGTGTACGACAGCCGTCCGGACACCACGCTGCCGCCTGCCGTGCCGGAGGGCGACACGTTGAGGGCGTAGTCGTGGTACATGACGCCGGCGAACACGCCGGTGCGGCTGCCCTTGAGTGTGGCCGGGTCGATGCCCGCCCGTTCCAGGGCCTCCCAGGAGGTCTCCAGGAGCAGGCGCTGCTGCGGGTCCATGTAGAGGGCCTCGCGCGGTGAGATGCCGAAGAAGCCGGGGTCGAACTGGGCGGCGTCGTGGAGGAAGCTGCCGCGGCGGGTGTAGCTCTTGCCTTCCTTGCCGGGCTCCGGGTCGTAGAGGCCTTCGAGGTCCCAGCCGCGGTCGTCGGGCATGTCGGAGACGGTGTCGACGCCGTCGGCGACCAGCCGCCACAGGTCCTCGGGTGAGGTCACTCCGCCCGGGTAGCGGCAGGCCATGCCGATGATCGCGATCGGCTCGTCGTCGACCGGCTTGCTGTCCGTGGTCGTCCGGGCGGAGGCGGTGGTCAGCGGGTTCGGGCCTGCGAGCTTGGCCTCGATGTGTTCGGTGACGGCGAGGGCGTTGGGGTGGTCGAAGACCAGGGTGGCGGGGAGGCGGAGTCCGGTGAGGGTGTTGAGCTGGTTGCGCAGTTCGGTCGCGGCGAGCGAGTCGAAGCCCAGCTCCTGGAACGCCCGGTCCGGCCCGATCGCCTCGGCCGACCCGTGTCCCAGCACCGCCGCCACCTGTGTCCGCACCAACGGGAGCACCGTGCGGTGCCGTCCCCCGGCGGTCAGGCCGGCCAGTCGGGCCGCGAGGCCGCCGGCCGCGGTCACGGAGGAGGCACCGGCGGCCGCCTGCCGTCGTGGTGCCGGGGCGAGGGCGCGGAGGAGGGCGGGGACTTCGTCGGTGCGGGGGCGCAGGGCGGCGGTGTCCACCCGCCGCGGCACCCCCGTGGCCTCCGCACGGTCGAGTCCTGCCGCGAACAGCTCCAGCCCGGCTTCGTACGACAGCACCGGCAGACCCTGCGACACCATCCGCCTACGGCCCACCTCACTCAGGTACTGGCCACGACCCGCACCCACGTCCCAGAACCCGAACGCCATCGACGTCGCCGGCAGCCCCTCCGCCCGCCGACGCGCCGCCCACGCATCCAGGAACACATTCGCCGCAGCGTAATTGCCCTGCCCCGCCGTCAGCACCAGCCCACCGGCCGACGAGAACAACACGAACGCCGCCAGATCCATGCCGGCCGTGCCCTCGTGCAGCCACCACGCCGCATCCGCCTTCGGAGCCAGCACACCATCCACCCGCGACGGTGACAACGCACCCACCAGCCCGTTGTCACCCACACCGGCAGCATGCACCACCGCCAGCAGACCACGGTCCGCTGCCAGGGACGTGACGAGGGCATCGACCTGCTCTCGGTCGGACACATCGCAGGCGACGATGTCGACGCGGGCTCCCATGGCCCGTATCTCGTCGGCGAGTTCGGTGGCGCCGGGTGCGTCCGGGCCACGCCGGGACGTCAGGACCAGGTCCCGCACCCCACGCTCGGCCACCAGATAACGCGCAACCACCGCACCCAGACCACCCGTACCACCCGTGACCAGCACAGCACCCGCACCATCCAAGGCCGGGACCGTACCGTCGGAGGAATCCGCGTCACCGTGAACGGGCGACGGCAGCCGGGTCAGACGCGGCACCAGCACCGCACCGTCCCGCACCGCCACCTCCGACTCACCCGCAGCAATCGCCGCCACAGCAACATCCACAGCGGCGTCCCCGCCACCATCGACATCAGCCAACGCGAAACGGCCCGGATTCTCCGACAACGCCGCACGCACCAGCCCCCACACCGGAGCCTGCACCACATCACCAGCAGCACCGGCCACCGCAACAGCGCCCCGCGTCACCACCACCAGACGCGAACCAGCAAACCGCTCCCCCGCCAGCCACTCCTGCACCACACCCAGCACACGGTGCACCACCGACCGCACACCCGCCGGCACATCCACACCAGCCGACGAATCCACCTCACCGCAGTCCAGAACGACCGTCCCCGGCACATCCCTAACCTGCGACAGGCCCTCCCACGGCACCCACACCGCATCACGCCCACCGGACACACCCGGCACCCACTCGACGCCATACAGCGCACCACCATCACCAGACGCCGCACCCAACTGACCCACCGACACAGGCCGACTCGCCATGGAGTCCACCGACATCACGGGCGCGCCGGTCATGTCTGCCACGGACAGGGAGACGGCCCGGCCGTCCAGCTTGCTGATGCGGACGCGGACGGCGGAGGCGCCCACGGCGTGCAGCCGCACACCGTTCCAGGCAAACGGAATCACCGTCTCGCCCTCACCGTCACCGTCACCGTCGTTGAGGATCGCCGCATGCATCGACGCGTCCAGGAGCGCCGGATGCAGACCGACCCCCCCGGCCTCACCCGCCGACTCCTCTGCCAACGCCACCTCGGCGAACAGCTCCTCACCCCGACGCCACACCGCACGCAACCCACGGAACACCGGACCGTAGCCATAACCACGCTCACGGAAGACCTCGTACGCGCCCTCCACCGGCACCACCTCGGCACCCACCGGAGGCCACTGCACCAGATCGAACTCCGCCGACACCACACCCTCCACCAGGAAACCGGAGGCGTGGGTCGTCCACGGTGCGTCTTCGGCACCTTCCGGGCGTGAGTAGACGGCGACCGTGCGGTGGTCCGCGTCCTGCGGACCCACCACGACACGGACTTGAACAGCTCCCTGTTCGGGCAGCACCAGCGGTGCAGCCAGGGTCAGTTCCTCCACCGTCACGCAGCCCACCGTTTCACCGGCCGTGAGGGCCAGTTCGACCAGACCCGTGCCGGGCAGGAGGGTACGTCCCAGGACCACGTGGTCGGCGAGCCACGGCTGCGACTCCACCGACAGCCTGCCCGTCAGCACCACACCACCCGAGTCGGGCAACGCCACCACCGCACCCAGCAGCGGGTGGTTGGAGGCATCGACACCGGCGGACCGGGCGTCCGCGGCGGTGGCCGCCGTACCGGCCTCCGGCCAGTAGCGCCGGCGCTGGAAGGCGTAAGTGGGCAGGTCCACGGCCCGTGCGCCGGTTCCGGCGAAGTAGGCGGCCCAGTCGACGCGGACTCCGGTGACGTGCAGCCGCGCCAGCGCGGTCAACGCCGCCGACTCCTCTTCGCGGTCCTTGCGCAGCAGCGGCACCAGGTGCGCGTCGTCTCCGGCGCTCTCGCGGGCCATGCCGCTCAGCACACCGTCCGGCCCCACCTCGACGAAGCGCGTCACGCCCTGCTCGACCAGGGCACCGATACCGTCACCGAAGCGCACGCCATCGCGTACGTGGGTCACCCAGTAGTCGGGAGTGGTCAGTTCGCCGGGAACGGCAACACGGCCGGTCACGTTCGAGACGACGGGAACCTTCGGTTCGCTGAAGGACAGCCCGTCCACGACCGCACGGAAGCCTTCCAGCATCGGTTCCATCAGCGGCGAGTGGAACGCGTGCGACACCCGCAGCCGGGACGTACGACGGCCCAGCCCACGGAACCCCTCCGCCACGGCCTCCACCGCAGCCTCAGCCCCCGAAACCACCACCGACGACGGCCCGTTCACGGCCGCGACCGACACCTCATCCGTCAGGTGCGGCAGACCCTCCGGCTCCGTCGCCTCAACGGCGACCATCGCACCCCCGGCCGGCAGCGCCTGCATCAGCCGCCCACGAGCGGCCACGAGCACACACGCGTCAGCGAGGGAAAAGACTCCCGCGACATGCGCGGCCGCCTCCTCGCCGATCGAGTGCCCGGCCATGAACTCCGGCCGCACACCCCCCGACTCCAGGAGGCGATACAGCGCCACCTCGACCGCGAACAATCCGGCCTGGGCGTACGCGGGCCGGTTCAGCGCGTCCTCGTCCTCACCCCACCCGACCTCACGCAGCGGCCGCTCCAGGTGCTCGTCCAGCACAGCGCACACGGCGTCGAAGGCGTCCGCGAACCCCGGGAAACGCGCGTGCAGTTCACGGCCCATCCCGAGCCGCTGCGAGCCCTGACCGGAGAACAAGAACGCCGTACGGCCGCCACCGGCCACGCCCTCGACAACGCCCGCGTCCGGAAGCCCCGCCGCAAGCGCCTCCAGAGCAACCGACTTGTCCGCCGCCACCACAACGGTACGGTGATCGAAAGCGGAACGCTGCGTCGCCAGCGAGAACCCGAGGTCGACGGCACGGACCTCCGCACCTGCGCCCTCCAGGAACTCCCGCAACCGCTCGGCTTGCGCCCGCAGCGCAGCCTCAGTCCGGCCCGAGAGCACCCACGGCACCACGGCAGCCGTCTCGCTGCTGTCGGCGTCGAGTTCCGTCGGCACGGTGTCGACTGCGGGTTCGAGCTGCTCGAGGACGACATGTGCGTTCGTGCCGCTGATGCCGAACGACGACACACCCGCCCGACGCGGACGTCCCTCGGCAGACCATGACACCGGTTCGGTCAGGAGTTCCACCGCGCCCGCCGACCAGTCCACATGCGACGACGGCGCATCCACGTGCAGCGTCCGCGGCAGCACACCGTGCCGCATCGCCATCACCATCTTGATCACACCGGCGACACCGGCAGCCGCCTGCGTGTGACCCAGGTTCGACTTCACCGACCCCAGCCACAACGGCCGCTCCCCCGGCCGGTCCTGGCCGTACGTGGCCAGCAGCGCCTGTGCCTCGATCGGGTCGCCCAGCGTCGTCCCCGTACCGTGTGCCTCCACCACATCCACATCAGCAGCGGACAGACCACCACTGGCCAACGCCTGCCGGATCACCCGCTGCTGCGACGGACCATTCGGCGCGGTCAGACCATTCGACGCACCGTCCTGGTTCACCGCACTGCCCCGCACCACAGCCAGCACACGGTGACCATTCCGCCGCGCATCCGACAACCGCTCCAGCACCAGCACGCCCGCGCCCTCGGACCAGCCGGCTCCGTCGGCCGTGTCGGAGAACGCCTTGCAGCGGCCGTCGGCCGAGAGCGCTCCCTGGCGGGAGAACTCGACGAACGCGGTGGGTGTGGCCATGACCGTCACGCCACCGGCGACCGCCAGTGAGCATTCACCGGACCGCAGCGCCTGCGCCGCCCAGTGCAGCGCGACGAGGGACGACGAACACGCCGTGTCCACCGTCACCGCAGGCCCCTCGAACCCGAACGTGTACGCCACGCGGCCGGACGCGATGCTGCCCGCGCTGCCGTTGCCGCGGTAGCCCTCGTACTGCTCGTCGGTGAGGATGCTCCCGTAGTCGCTGTACATGACGCCGGCGAAGACGCCGGTCTGGCTGCCGCGCAGCGTCACCGGATCCATCCCGGCCCGCTCGATCGCCTCCCACGTCGTCTCCAGCAGCAACCGCTGCTGCGCGTCCGTCGCCACCGCCTCACGCGGGCTCATCCCGAAGAACTCGGGATCGAAGTCCCCGGCATCATGCAGGAACCCACCCGATCGCGTGTACGACGTCCCCGGCACATCCCGGTCCTCGCTGTACAGCGAGTCGACATCCCACCCACGATCAGCCGGGAACTCCGACACCGCGTCGACGCCTTCGGAGACCAGTTGCCACAGGTCCTCCGGCGACGACACACCACCCGGATAACGGCAGGCCATGCCCACGATCACCACCGGATCGTCCGCCACCAACGGCAACGACCCCACCGGCATGGCCACATCGCGCACGGTGCCCAGTACGGCGTCGAGCAGGTGATCGGCGAGGAGTTCCGCGGTCGGGTAGTCGAACACCACGGTGGCGGGCAGGCGCAGCCCGGTGGCCTTGCCGAGTCGGTTCCGCAGCTCCACGGCCGTCAGGGAGTCGAAGCCCAGGTCCTGGAAGGCACGGTTGGGGTTGACCGTCTGCGCGCCCGAGTGGCCTAGGACGAGCGCGATGTGTCCGCGGACCAGGTCCAGCATCATTTCGCGGCGTTCCGCCTCGCCGAGTACGGTCAGCCGCCCGGCCAGGCCGGACGTCTCGGCGGAGCCCGTCGCGGCAGCAGCCGTACGACGGGTGGACGTCCGGATCAGCCCGCTGAGCAGCGGCGGAATGTCTCCCTGTGCGCGCAGGGCCGGGAAGTCGAAGCGCACGGGCAGAACGATTGCTGCGTCCGCAGCCAGCGCGGCGTCGAACAGGGCGACGCCCTGCTCTGCCGTCAGCGGAGGCATGCCGGCGCGGTCGATGCGTCGGCGGTCGGTCTCCGACAGCGCCTGCGTCATGCCCGCGTCCTGCGACCACGGACCCCACACCAACGACCCCGCCGGCAACCCCAGCCCACGACGATGCCGCACCACAGCATCCAGGAACGCATTACCAGCCGCATAAGCCGACTGACCCGCACTACCGATCGTCCCCGCCACCGACGAGAACACCACAAACGCAGCCAGATCCACGTCCCGGGTCGCCACATGCAGGTTCCACCCCGCATCCGCCTTCGGACGCAGCACTCCCGCCAGACGCTCACCCGTCAGCGACTCCACCACACCGTCGTCCAGCACACCCGCCGCATGCACCACCGCACGCACCGGATACCGGCCCACCAGACCCGCCACCGCCGCCGCATCGGCCACATCACAGGCCTCCACCACCACCCGAGCGCCCAGCTCGGTGAGCTCGGCGACCACGGCGTCCGCACCCTCGGCAGCCGCGCCACGACGACTCACCAACAACAGATCCCGCACACCATGCTCAACCACCAGATGCCGAGCCACGATCCGGCCCAGACCACCCGTACCACCCGTCACCAACACCGCGCCACCGACCGAATCCCAGCCGGAAGCACCCGCACCAGCCGCGGGCGTCACGCGCGCCAGACGAGGCACCAGCACCTCACCACCACGCACCACCACCTCGGACTCCGCCTCACCGAGAGTCAGCGCCGCGCCCAGCGGCTCGCCGGAGAGCCCGGCGTCGGGCTCGACGTCCAGCAGGCCGAAGCGGCCAGGATGTTCCGACGCGGCGGACCGCACCAGTCCCGACACCGCGGCACCGGTCAGGTCACCGCCCTCTGCAACACCGCGTGTCACGAACACCAGACGGGACTCGGTGAACCGCTCGTCCGCCAGCCACGACCGCACCAGCTCCAGGGCCCACGCGGCCGCATCATGCGCGGACCCGACGACGGTGTCGTCGGCACCGGCGGCACTGGGCACGGTCGCCAGCACCGTCCCCGGCACCTCACCCTGTACCAGCGCGTCGAGATCGTCCGCTCCCAAGATCGTCACCGGTTCCGGGACCACGTCGGCGGCCTTCATGCCCCGCGCCGGCACCCAGTGCACCTGGTAGAGGGAGTCGTGAGCCGCGGTGCCGATCTGTTCCGCTGTCAGAGGCCGGACGACCAGGGATTCCACCGAGGCGACGGGAGCGCCGGCCGGGTCGGCGAGGTCCAGGGCCATGGTGCCGTCGGCGTCCCGGGTCAGCCGGACCCGCAGGGCCGAGGCGCCGGAGGCGTGCAGCGACACGCCGGCCCAGGAGAACGGCACTCCGCCTCGGCCGTCGTCGTCGAGTGCGTAGGCGTGCAGGGCGGCGTCGAACAGGGCGGGGTGAAGACCGAAGGCGCTGCCGTCCGTTGCTTCGTCGAGGGCGACTTCGGCGAACAGTTCGTCGCCACGGCGCCAGGCGGCCCGCAGGCCGCGGAACACGGGGCCGTATGCGAAACCGGCGTCGGCCAGCCTGTCGTAGCAGTCGGTCACGTCGACCGGGCGGGCGTCCTTCGGCGGCCAGACGGACGCGTCGAAGGCGGACGACCGGGCGCCGTCGGTGGGCGACGCGCTGGACAGCACGCCGGTCGCGTGCACGGTCCACGGGGCCTGGACGTCTTCCTCGGACCGCGCGTGGATGCCCAGAGCGCACCGGCCGTCGGCGTCGGGCGTACCGACCCGGACCTGGAGGTGAACGCCACCGTGGTCAGGCAGGACGAGCGGGGCCGACAGGGTCAGCTCCTCGACCGTGTCGCAGCCGACCTCATCGGCGGCGCGGATCGCCAGCTCCAGCAGTGCCGTGCCCGGTACCAGGACCGAGCCCCGCACCGCGTGGTCGGCGAGCCAGGGGTGCGACTGCACCGACAGCCTGCCGGTGAGCACCAGCCCGTCCGGGCCTTCGGCGCCGGCCAGTTCGACGGCCGCGCCCAGGAGCGGGTGTTCGGCCGCTCCCAGACCGGCGAACCTCACGTCGCCGGCCCGGCTCACCGCAACAGCAGGCCAGTAGCGCTGTCGCTGGAAGGCGTAGGTGGGCAGGTCCACGGCCCGTGCGCCGGTTCCGGCGAAGTACGCGGCCCAGTCCACGCGAGCCCCGGCAACGTGCAGCCGCGCCAGCGCCGCCAACACCGCCGACTCCTCTTCGCGGTCCTTGCGCAGCAGCGGGACGAGGAGAGCGTCATCTCCGGCGCTCTCGCGCGCCATGCCGCTCAGCACGCCGTCCGGACCCACCTCGACGAAGCGCGTCACGCCCTGCTCGACCAGGGCGCCGACACCATCGGCGAAACGCACGGCCTCACGGACATGCGTCACCCAGTAGTCGGGAGTGGTGAGGTCACCGGCAGCGGCGATACGACCCGTCACGTTGGAGACGACGGGAACCTTCGGTTCGCTGAAGGACAGCCCGTCCACGACCGCACGGAAGTCGTCCAGCATGGGTTCCATCAGCGGCGAGTGGAACGCGTGCGACACCCGCAGCCGGGACGTACGACGGCCCAGCCCACGGAACACCTCCGCCACGGCCTCCACCGCAGCCTCAGCACCCGAAACCACCACCGACGACGGACCGTTCACGGCCGCGACCGACACCTCATCCGTCAGGTGCGGCAGAACCTCCGCCTCCGTCGCCTCAACGGCGACCATCGCACCACCGGCCGGCAGCGCCTGCATCAGCCGCCCACGAGCAGCCACCAGCGCACAGGCGTCAGCCAGCGAGAACACACCCGCGACATGCGCGGCCGCCACCTCGCCGATCGAGTGTCCGGCCACGAACTCCGGCCGCACACCCCACGACTCCAGGAGGCGATACAGCGCCACCTCGACCGCGAACAATCCGGCCTGGGCGTACGCGGTCCGGTTCAGCGCGTCCTCGTCCTCACCCCACACGACCTCACGCAGCGGCCGCTCCAGGTGCTCGTCCAGCACAGCGCACACCGCGTCGAAGGCGTCCGCGAACACCGGGAAACGCGCGTGCAGTTCACGGCCCATACCGAGCCGCTGCGAGCCCTGACCGGAGAACAGGAACGCCGTACGGCCGCCACCGGCCACGCCCTCGACAACGCCCGCGTCCGGAAGACCCGCCGCAAGCGCCTCCAGAGCAACCGACTTGTCCGCTGCCACCACAACGGTACGGTGATCGAAAGCGGAACGCTGCGTCGCCAGCGAGAACCCGAGGTCGACGGCACGGACCTCCGCGCCTGCGCCCTCCACGAACTTCCGCAACCGCTCGGCCTGCGCCCGCAGCGCAGCCTCAGTCCGGCCCGAAAGCACCCACGGCACCACAGCGGCCACGGCCTCGGGGGCCTCGGTCTCCGCGGACTCCAGCTGACGTTCGGCTTCGGGCTGTTCGAGGACGACGTGTGCGTTCGTGCCGCTGATGCCGAACGACGACACACCGGCTCGACGCGGACGCTCTTCGCTGGACCACGGCACCGGTTCGGTCAGGAGTTCCACGGCGCCCGCCGACCAGTCCACATGCGACGACGGCGCATCCACGTGCAGCGTCCGCGGCAGCACACCGTGCCGCATCGCCATCACCATCTTGATCACACCGGCGACACCGGCAGCCGCCTGGGCGTGTCCGATGTTCGACTTGATGGTGCCGAGCCACAGGGGTCGGTCGTCGGGCCGGTCCTGGCCATAGGTGGCGATGAGGGCCTGTGCCTCGATCGGGTCGCCCAGCGTCGTACCCGTACCGTGTGCCTCCACCACATCCACATCAGCAGCGGACAGACCACCACTGGCCAACGCCTGCCGGATCACCCGCTGCTGCGACGGACCATTCGGCGCCGTCAGACCGTTCGACGCACCGTCCTGGTTCACCGCACTGCCACGCACCACAGCCAGCACACGGTGACCATTCCGCCGCGCATCCGACAACCGCTCCAGCACCAGCACGCCCACGCCCTCGGACCAACCGACCCCGTCGGCCGCATCCGCGAACGAACGGCACCGGCCGTCCGCCGACAGACCACCCTGCCGCGAGAACTCCACGAAGGTCATCGGCGTCGACATGACCGTCACACCACCGGCCACCGCCAGCGAGCATTCACCGGACCGCAGCGCCTGCGCCGCCCAGTGCAGCGCGACGAGGGACGACGAACACGCCGTGTCCACCGTCACCGCAGGCCCCTCGAACCCGAACGTGTAGGCCACACGGCCCGAGGCCACGCTGCCCGCGCTGCCGCTCCCCTGGTAGCCCTCGAATTCGGGGCCGTTCAGGAGGTTGGCGTAGTCGTGGTACATGACGCCGGCGAAGACGCCGGTCTGGCTGCCGCGCAGCGACGCCGGATCCATACCGGCCCGCTCGATCGCCTCCCACGTCGTCTCCAGCAGCAACCGCTGCTGCGCGTCCGTCGCCACCGCCTCACGCGGGCTCATCCCGAAGAACTCGGGATCGAAGTCCCCGGCATCATGCAGGAACCCACCCGATCGCGTGTACGACGTCCCCGGCACATCCCGGTCCTCGCTGAACAGCGAGTCGACATCCCACCCACGATCAGCCGGGAACTCCGACACCGCGTCGACGCCCTCGGACACCAGCCGCCACAGGTCCTCCGGCGACGACACACCGCCCGGGTAACGGCAGGCCATGCCCACGATCACCACCGGATCATCCGCCACCGACGGCAACGACCCCACCGGCACCACCGCAGCCGACTCCACCACACCGAACAACTCGTCCAGCAGATAACCCACCAGAGCGTTCGCCGTCGGATAATCGAACACCACCGTCGCCGGCAGCCGCAGCCCCGTCGCCTTGCCGAGCCGGTTCCGCAGCTCCACCGCCGTCAGCGAATCGAAGCCCAGGTCCTGGAACGCACGCCCCGGATCCACCGTCTGCGCACCCGCATGCCCCAGCACCACGGCGATCTGGCCACGCACCAGGTCCAGCAGCACCTCACGCCGCTCGTCCCGGCCCAACCCCTCCAACCGCTGCACCAGACCGGCCGCCGCCACCGAACCACCGGCAACCGACCGCCGCACCCGAGCGCGTACCAGCCCACGCAGCAGAGGGAGCACCTCTTCCTGGGCGCGGAGGGCCGACAGGTCGAGGCGCACGGGCAGGACGACGGGTTCGTCGACGGCCAGCGCGGCGTCCATGAGCTCGGTGCCGAGTTCGGGAGTCAGCGGAGGCATGCCGGCGCGGTCGATGCGTCGGCGGTCGGTCTCCGACAGCGCCTGCGTCATGCCCGCGTCCTGCGACCACGGACCCCACACCAACGACACCGCCGGCAACCCCAGCCCACGACGATGCCGCACCACAGCATCCAGGAACGCATTACCAGCCGCATAAGCCGACTGACCCGCACTACCGAACGTCCCCGCCACCGACGAGAACACCACAAACGCAGCCAGATCCACGTCCCGGGTCGCCACATGCAGGTTCCACACCGCATCCACCTTCGGACGCAGCACACCCGCCAGACGCTCACCCGTCAGCGACTCCACCACACCGTCATCCAGCACACCCGCCGCATGCACCACCGCACGCACCGGATACCGGCCCACCAGACCCGCCACCGCCGCCGCATCGGCCACATCGCAGGCCTCCACCACCACCCGTGCGCCCAGCTCGGTGAGCTCGGCGACCACGGCATCCGCACCCTCGGCAGCCGCACCACGACGGCTCACCAACAACAGATCACGCACACCGTGCTCAACCACCAGATGCCGAGCCACGATCCGACCCAGACCACCCGTACCACCCGTCACCAACACCGCGCCACCGACCGAATCCCAGCCGGAAGCACCCGCACCAGCCGCAGGCGTCACGCGCGCCAGACGCGGCACCAGCCCCTCACCCCCACGCACCACCACCTCGGTCTCCGCCTCACCGAGCACGCGCACCACCGCGGCCAGCAGCTCAGCCGACAGCACCGAACCCGGCTCGACATCCAGCAGACCGAACCGTCCCGGATGCTCCAGCTGGGCGGAGCGCACCAGTCCTCCGACCGGAGCCGCCGTCAGGCCCTCAGCACTCCCGGTCGTCTCGGAGGCACCGACGACGAAGACCAGCCGAGAGGCGGTGAACCGCTCGTCCGCCAGCCACTTCCGCACCAACTCGAGTGCCTGAGCGGCCGCGTGGTGCGCCGACTCGACGACGTCCGGCAGCGAGTTCGTCACGGTGACCAGGACCGTGCCCGGCACTTCCCGCTCGG
Organism: Streptomyces calvus; assembly: GCF_006782915.1. Classification (GTDB taxonomy): domain Bacteria; phylum Actinomycetota; class Actinomycetes; order Streptomycetales; family Streptomycetaceae; genus Streptomyces; species Streptomyces calvus. The sequence goes on along the minus strand of NZ_VCNP01000058.1, from coordinate 112,085 downwards.
CCAGTGCGTCCAGGTCGGCGGCAGTGATGAGGCCGTCGGTGTCGGTGATGACCGAGGCGAGGGCGTTGCCGCCGAGCAGCGCGACCGGTTCCGCCGGGAGGGTGCCGGCCGCAGCCCGGGCGGGCACCCAGTCCACGTGGTAGAGCGGCTTCGTACCGCTGCCGGTTCCGCCGCCGACGGTCGAGGCGGAGCGTACGACGAGGGATTCCACGGAGGCGACGGGGGCGCCGGCCGGGTCGGCCAGTTCCACCGCCAGCGAGTCCTCCCCGGTCCTGGTCAGCCGGACGCGCAGCGCGGAGGCTCCGGACGCGTGCAGGCGCACGCCCTCCCAGGAGAACGGCACACCGCCGGGCGCGGCGTCGTGCGGCTCGTCGCCGCCGAAGGCGTAGGAGGCGTGCAGGGCCGCGTCGAAGAGTGCGGGGTGCAGGCCGAAGGTGCCGCCGTCGACGTCGTCGTTGAGTGTCACCTCGGCGTAGACGTCGTCGCCGCGGCGCCAGGCGGCGCGCAGTCCCTGGAAGACCGGGCCGTAACGGAGGCCGGCCTCGGCCAGTGTTTCGTAGCAGTCGGTCACGTCGACCGGGCGGGCGTCCTTCGGCGGCCACACGGAGGCGTCGAAGTCCGGTTGCGGGACGGTCGGGGCGGTGTCGGCCAGCATGCCCTCCGCGTGCAGGGTCCAGGAGCCGCGTTCGTCGTCGTTGTCCTCGCGCGAGTGCACGGCGACGCTACGGCGCCCCGACTCGTCCGGTTCGCCGACGGTGACCTGGATGCGGGTGCCGCCGTGGGCCGGAAGGAGCAGCGGGGCCGACAGGGTCAGCTCCTCGACCGTGTCGCAGCCGACTTCGTCGGCCGCGCGGATCGCCAGCTCCAGCAGCGCCGTCCCCGGTACGAGGACCGAGCCGTGCACCATGTGGTCGCCCAGCCAGGGCTGGGCCTGGAGCGACAGCCTGCCGGTGAGCACCACGCCGTCGGCGCCGGCCAGTTCGACGGCCGCCCCTAGCAGCGGGTGACCGGCGGTGCCGAGGCCCGCCAAACGTATGTCACCGGTGCCGGTGGCCGAGCCCGCGGGCCAGAAGTACTCGTGCTGGAAGGCGTACGTCGGCAGGTCGACGGGACGGCCGTCGGTGCCGTCGAGCACGGCGGCCCAGTCGGCGGGAACGCCACGGACGTACAGCTCGGCCAACGCGGTCAGCGCGACCGTGACTTCGTCGCGGTCCTTGCGCAGCAGCGGGACGAGGAGAGCGTCGTCTCCGGCGCTCTCGCGCGCCATGCCGCTCAGCACACCGTCCGGGCCCAGTTCCACGAACCGCGTCACACCTTGGGCGGCCAGGGCACGGATTCCGTCGTCGAAGCGGACGGCCTCACGGACGTGGGTCACCCAGTAGTCGGCCGACGCCAACTGGCCCGGCTCCGCCGCTGTTGCCGTCACGTTGGAGATCACGGGCAGCCGCGGTTCGCCGTAGGCGAGTCCTTCGGCGACCTCGCGGAATGCGTCCAGCATCGGTTCCATCAGCGGCGAGTGGAACGCGTGCGACACCCGAAGCCGGGACGTACGACGGCCCAGCCCACGGAACACCTCCGCCACGGCCTCCACCGCAGCCTCAGCACCCGAAACCACCACCGACGACGGACCGTTCACGGCCGCCACCGACACCTCATCCGTCAGGTGCGGCAGAACCTCCGCCTCCGTCGCCTCGACGGCGACCATCGCACCACCGGCCGGCAGCGCCTGCATCAGCCGCCCACGAGCCGCCACCAGCACACCCGCGTCAGCCAGCGAGAACACACCCGCGACATGCGCGGCCGCCACCTCGCCGATCGAGTGACCGGCCACGAACTCCGGCCGCACACCCCACGACTCCCCCAACCGGAACAGCGCCCCCTCGACCGCGAACAATCCCGCCTGGGCGTGCGCGGGGCGGGTCAGCGCCTCCTCGTCCTCACCCCACACCCCCTCACGCAGCGGCCGCTCCAGGTGCCCGTCCAGCCCCGCACACACCGCGTCGAAAGCGTCCGCGAACACCGGGAAACGCCCGTCCAACTCACGCCCCATACCGAGCCGCTGCGAGCCCTGGCCCGAGAACAGGAACGCCGTACGGCCCTGTTCGGTCGCGCCGACGATCGAAGCAGGGTCGCTCTCGCCCACGCACACCGCGGCCAGTCCGCGCACGGCGGAGTCGCGGTCGTCCGCGAGGACGACGGCACGGTGGTCGAAGACGGAGCGCTGGGTGGCCAGCGAATGGCCGAGGTCCACGGCGCGCAGTTCGGGGGCGGCTTCGACGCGGGCCAGGAGGCGTGCGGCCTGGGCGTGCAGTGCGGCCTCGGTCTTGCCGGAGAGGACCCACGGGACCACTCCGGGCGCGAGGGAGGCGAGGCCGCCGGTTCCGGTCTCCTCGTCGTCCGTGATCTCGGCTGCGGGCTGTTCGAGGACGACGTGTGCGTTCGTGCCGCTGATGCCGAACGACGACACACCGGCTCGACGCGGACGCTCTTCGCTGGACCACGGCACCGGTTCGGTCAGGAGTTCCACGGCGCCCGCCGACCAGTCCACATGCGACGACGGCGCATCCACGTGCAGCGTCCGCGGCAGCACACCGTGCCGCATCGCCATCACCATCTTGATCACACCGGCGACACCGGCAGCCGCCTGCGTGTGACCCAGGTTCGACTTCACCGACCCCAGCCACAACGGCCGGTCCTCCGGCCGGTCCTGGCCGTACGTGGCCAGCAGCGCCTGTGCCTCGATCGGGTCGCCCAGCGTCGTGCCCGTGCCGTGTGCCTCCACCACATCCACATCGCCAGCGGACAGACCACCACTGGCCAACGCCTGCCGGATCACCCGCTGCTGCGACGGACCATTCGGCGCGGTCAGACCGTTCGACGCACCGTCCTGGTTCACCGCACTGCCACGCACCACCGCCAGCACACGGTGACCATTCCGCCGCGCATCCGACAACCGCTCCAGCACCAGCACGCCCACGCCCTCGGACCAACCGACCCCGTCGGCCGCATCCGCGAACGAACGGCACCGGCCGTCCGCCGACAGACCACCCTGCCGCGAGAACTCCACGAAGGTCGTCGGCGTCGACATGACCGTCACACCACCGGCCACCGCCAGCGAGCATTCACCGGACCGCAGCGCCTGCGCCGCCCAGTGCAGCGCGACGAGGGACGACGAACACGCCGTGTCCACCGTCACCGCAGGCCCTTCGAACCCGAACGTGTAGGCCACGCGGCCGGACGCGATGCTGGGGGCGCTGCCGTTGCTGCGGAAGCCTTCGTACTGTTCGTCGGCGAGCATGTTGCCGTAGTCGTTGTACATGACGCCGGCGAAGACGCCGGTCTGGCTGCCGCGCAGCGACACCGGGTCCATCCCGGCCCGCTCGATCGCCTCCCACGTCGTCTCCAGCAGCAGCCGCTGCTGCGCGTCCGTGGCCACCGCCTCTCGCGGACTCATGCCGAAGAAGTCCGCGTCGAAGGCACCGGCGTCGTGCAGGAAGCCGCCGGCCTTCGTGTAGCTGGTGCCCGTGGCCTCGCGGTCGGGGTTGTAGAGGACGTCCGGGTCCCAGCCTCGGTTCACGGGGAACTCGGAGACGGCGTCGACGCCCTCGGAGACCAGTTGCCACAGGTCCTCCGGCGATGACACACCGCCCGGGTAACGGCAGGCCATGCCCACGATCGCCACCGGATCATCCGCCACCGACGGCAACGACCCCACCGGCACCACCGCAGCCGACTCCACCACACCGAACAACTCGTCCAGCAGATAACCCACCAGAGCGTTCGCCGTCGGATAATCGAACACCACCGTCGCCGGCAGCCGCAGCCCCGTCGCCTTGCCGAGCCGGTTCCGCAGCTCCACCGCCGTCAGCGAATCGAAGCCCAGGTCCTGGAACGCACGCCCCGGATCCACCGTCTGCGCACCCGCATGCCCCAGCACCACGGCGATCTGGCCACGCACCAGGTCCAGCAGCACCTCACGCCGCTCGTCCCGGCCCAACCCCTCCAACCGCTGCACCAGACCGGCCGCCGCCACCGAACCACCGGCAACCGACCGCCGCACCCGAACCCGGATCAGGCTCCTGAGCATGGGGTGGATGTCGCCCTGGTCCCGCAGGGCGGGCAGGTCGAGGCGCACGGGCAGGACGACGGGTTCGTCGAGTGCCAGGGCGGCGTCGAACAGGGCGGTGCCCTGCTCGGGGGTGAGTTCGGGCATGCCGGCGCGGGCGATGCGTCGTACGTCGGTGTCGGACAGGGTGCCGATCATGCCGGCGTCGTGGGTCCACGGGCCCCAGGCCAGGGACGCGGCCGGCAGGCCGAGCGTACGGCGGTGCCGGGCCAGGGCGTCCAGGAAGGTGTTGCCGGCCGCGTAGTTGGCCTGTCCGGGGCCGCCGAGGATGCCCGACATGGAGGAGAAGAGCACGAAGGCGGTGAGGTCGAGGTCCTTGGTCGCCTCGTGGAGGTTCCAGGCCGCGTCCACCTTCGGACGCAGTACACCCGCCAGACGCTCGGCCGTCAGCGACTCCACCACACCGTCATCCAGCACACCCGCCGTGTGCACCACGGCCCGTACCGGATGCCGGCCCACCAGGCCCGCGACCGCGGCCGCGTCGGCCACGTCGCAGGCCTCCACCACCACCCGTGCGCCCAGCTCGGTGAGCTCGGCGACCACGGCATCCGCACCCTCGGCAGCCGCACCACGACGGCTCACCAACAACAGGTCCCGCACACCGTGCTCAACCACCAGATGCCGGGCCACGATCCGGCCCAGACCACCCGTACCACCCGTCACCAACACCGCGCCACCGACCGAATCCCAGCCAGACGCACCCGCACCAGCCGCAGGCGTCACGCGCGCCAGACGAGGCACCAGCACCTCACCACCACGCACCACCACCTCGGACTCCGCCTCACCGAGCACGCGCCCCACCGCGGCCAGCAGCTCAGCCGACAGCACCGAACCCGGCTCGACATCCAGCAGACCGAACCGTCCCGGATGCTCCGAGACGGCCGACCTCACCAGGCCCCACACAGCGGAGCCGGACAGGTCGTCGCCCTGGACCGCGCCCCGCGTCACGAAGACCAGGCGCGCGGTGGCACACTGCTCCTCCGCCAGCCATCGACGCACCAACTCCAGTGCCCATGCTGCGGCTTGGTGCGCGGACTCGACCACGCCCGCCTCCTGCGGGCCGGTCCGCGGTACGACGGCGAGCACCGTCGCCGGCACCGCACCGGCGTGCAGCAGCGCGTCGAGGTCGGTGTGGTGGGGTCCGGTCAGGGAGGCGAGGAGGTCGTCGGTGGTGCCGAGGACGGCCGTGGAAGGGGCAGCCTCCTCGGCGCCGCTGTCGGGTGCGGGAGCGGTGACGGGCGTCCAGGCCAGCTGGAACAGGGCGTCCCGTGTCGTGGTGTCCACGGTGCTGTCGGAGGCGACGGCGCGCAGCACCAGGTTCTCGATGGTGGCGACCGGTGCTCCGGCGGGGTCGGCGACGGCGACGGTGGCGGACTCGTCGCCGGTCCGGGTCAGGCGGACCCGGACGGCCCGGGCGCCGGTGGCGTGCAAGGTCACGCCTTCCCAGGAGAACGGGACGACGCCTCGGGCGAGTCCGCCGAGGGCGGAGATCTGCACGGACGCGTCGAGCAGCGCCGGGTGCAGGCCGAAGCCGGCGGCGTCGCGCTCGGCGGATTCGGGGAGGGCGACCTCGGCGAACACGTCGTCGCCGCGGCGCCAGGCGGCGCGCAGGCCCTGGAAGAGCGGCCCGTACTCGTATCCGCCGTCGGCCATGCCCTCGTAGAGTCCCGTCAGGTCGACGGGCTCGGCGTCGGCGGGCGGCCAGACGGCGGTGTCGAAGGCGGCGGTGTCGAAGGCGGCAGCCGTCCCCGGGGCGAGGACGCCGGTGGCGTGCTCGGTCCAGGCCCGGTCGTCCGCGGACTCGGGACGGGAGCGGGCGGTGAGGCTGCGGCGGCCCGCGGCGTCGGCCGGGCCGATGTGGAGGTGCAGTTGGACGCCTCCCTGCTCGGGGAGGACGAGCGGGGCGGCCAGGGTGAGTTCCTCGACGCGGTCGCAGCCGACCTCGTCGCCGGCCCGTACCGCTAGTTCGACGAAGGCGGTGCCGGGCAGCAGGGCGTTGCCCATGACGACGTGTTCGCGCAGCCACGGGTGGGTGCGGAGCGACAGCCGGGTGGTGAGGAGGAGGTCGTCGGAGTCGGACAGTTCGACGGCCGCGCTGAGCAGGGGGTGGTCGGCGGTGCGCAGGCCGGCGGACTCGACGTCCGCGGAGGACGCGTCGGGCGTGGGCCAGTAGCGCTTGTGCTGGAAGGCGTAGGTCGGAAGGTCGATGAGCCGGGCGCCGGTTCCGGTGAGGTAGGCGGGCCAGTCGACGGTCAGGCCGTGTGCCGCCAGGCGTGCGAGAGCGGTGAGGGCCGTGGTCTCCTCGTCGCGGTCCTTGCGCAGCAGGGCTACGAGCAGGGCGTCGTCTCCGGCGCTGTCGCGGGCCATGCCGCTCAGCACGCCGTCGGGGCCCAGCTCCACGAACCGCGTCACACCCTGCGCGGCCAGCGCGCGGATTCCGTCGTCGAAGCGGACGGCCTCACGGACGTGGGTCACCCAGTAGTCGGCGGTGGTGAGTTCGCCGGGGGCGGCGATACGACCGGACACGTTGGAGACGACCGGCAGGACCGGGTCCGCGTAGGACAGCCCGTCCACGACGGCGCGGAAGTCGTCCAGCATCGGTTCCATCAGCGGCGAGTGGAACGCGTGCGACACCCGCAACCGGGCCGTACGCCGCCCCAGCCCACGGAACCCCTCCGCCACGGCCTCCACCGCAGCCTCAGCACCCGAACCCCCCACCGACGACGGACCGTTCACGGCCGCCACCGACACCTCATCCGTCAGGTGCGGCAGAACCTCCGCCTCCGTCGCCTCGACGGCGACCATCGCACCACCGGCCGGCAGCGCCTGCATCAGCCGCCCACGAGCCGCCACCAGCACACACGCGTCAGCCAGCGAGAACACACCCGCGACATGCGCGGCCGCCACCTCGCCGATCGAGTGACCGGCCACGAACTCCGGCCGCACACCCCACGACTCCACCAACCGGAACAGCGCCACCTCGACCGCGAACAATCCCGCCTGGGCGTACGCGGTCCGGTTCAGCGCCTCCTCGTCCTCACCCCACACCACCTCACGCAGCGGCCGCTCCAGGTGCCCGTCCAGGCCCGCACACACCGCGCCGAAAGCGTCCGCGAACACCGGGAAACGCCCGTACAACTCACGCCCCATACCGAGCCGCTGCGAGCCCTGGCCCGAGAACAGGAAGGCGGTGGAGCCGCCCTGGGCGGTGCCTTCCAGGACGGCGGGGTGCGGTTCGGCGGCGGCGAGGGCGGTGAGGGCCCGGGCGGTGGTGTCGGGGTCGGTGGCGAGGACCACCGCGCGGTGCGGGAGCGGGGCGCGGCTGGTGGCCAGGGACAGGGCGATGTCGGCGTACCGGGGGCCGCTGCCCGAGGGGCCGGTGTGGTCGCCGATGTGGGTGAGCAGCCGTTCGGCCTGGGCGCGCAGTGCGGCCGCGGAGCGGGCGGACAGCAGCCACGGGGTCACGGCGGGGTCGACGGCCGGGGCCTGCGGGCCCGTGCCGTCGGACGCCTCCGCCTCCTCGTGGGCGGGGGCCTGTTCGAGCAGGACGTGGGCGTTGGTGCCGCTGATGCCGAAGGCGGAGACACCGGCGCGGCGGGGGTGGTCGGCGGCGGGCCAGTCGGTGGCCTCGGTGAGGAGTTCGACGGCGCCGGCGGTCCAGTCGACGTGGGAGGTGGGGGTGTCGACGTGGAGGGTTGCGGGCAGCAGGCCGTGGCGCATCGCCATGACCATCTTGATGACACCGGCGACGCCGGCGGCCGCCTGGGCGTGGCCGATGTTCGACTTGACGGCGCCGAGGCGCAGGGGCCGGTCGGCGGGCCGGTTGCGTCCGTAGGTGGCGAGGAGGGCCTGGGCCTCGATGGGGTCGCCGAGGGTGGTGCCGGTGCCGTGTGCCTCGACGGCGTCGACCTGGTCGGGGGTGAGGCGGGCGTCGGCGAGGGCGGCCTCGATGACGCGGCGCTGGGAGGGGCCGTTGGGGGCGGTGAGGCGGCTGCTGGCGCCGTCCTGGTTGACGGCGGTGCCGCGGATGACGGCGAGGACGCGGTGGCCGTTGCGGCGCGCGTCGGAGAGGCGCTCCACGAGGAGGACGCCGACGCCCTCGCCCCAGGCGGTGCCGTCGGCGGCTTCGGCGAAGGGCTTGCAGCGGCCGTCCGGGGCGAGGCCGCGCTGCCGGGAGAACTCGGTGAAGAGTTCGGTGGTCGGCATCATGGCGACGCCGCCGGTCAGGGCGAGGGAGCACTCGCCGGCGCGCAGGGCGCGGGTGGCGAGGTGGAGGGCGACGAGGGAGGAGGAGCAGGCGGTGTCGACGGTGACGGCCGGGCCCTCCAGGCCGAGGGTGTAGGAGATGCGGCCGGACAGGACGCTCATGGCGCCGCCGGTGAGGTTGTGGCCCTCGGTCTCGTCGGTGGTGCGGGCGAGGGAGCCGTAGTTGGTGTCGGCGCCGCCGACGAAGACGCCGGTGTCGGTGTGGCGGAGGGAGGCGGGGCTGATGCGGGCGCGTTCGACGGCTTCCCAGGCGGTCTCCAGCAGGAGCCGCTGCTGGGGGTCCATGGCGAGGGCTTCGCGGGGGGCGATGCCGAAGAGGTCGGCGTCGAAGTCGGCGGCTCCGTCGAGGAAGCCGCCCTCGCGGACGTAGCTCTTGCCGGGGGTGCCGGGGTCCGGGTCGTAGAGGGAGTCGAGGTCCCAGCCGCGGTCGTCGGGCAGCGGGCCGACGGCGTCGGTGCCGTCGGCAACGAGCCGCCACAGGTCCTCCGGGGAGCGGACGCCGCCGGGGAAGCGGCAGGCCATGCCGATGACCGCGATCGGCTCGCTCTGGTCGGCCTCGACAGACTCCAGCCGCTGACGTGTGCGTCGCAGGTCTGCGGTGACCTTCTTGAGGTAGTCGCGGAGCTTGTCTTCGGAGCTTGCCATGGGGGTGGGATCCTCTGGGTTCTGGAAGGACGCGGTGCCGGGCCGGGGTGTCAGGCGAGGCCGAGTTCGTTGTCGATGAGGTCGAACATCTCGTCGTCCGTGGTGGTGTCGAGGTCGGTGTCGTCGCGCTCGCCGGTGGTCTGCGTGGTGGCGTCGAGCTTCCACTGCAGGGCCTGGAGGCGCTTGGCCAGGCGGGCCCGGTCCTGGTCGTCGAGCTCGGTGCCGTCGACGGCGGCCTCGAGGTCGGCGAGTTCGGTGAAGACGGGCTGGTCGGTGTCGCCGGGTCCGGTGCCGCCGGTGCCGAGTTCGTCCCGCAGGTGACGGACGAGGGCGGCCGGGTCGGGGTGGTCGAAGATGAGGGTGGTGGGCAGGCTCAGTCCGGTCTCCGCGTTGAGGCGGTTGCGGAGTTCCACCGCGGTCAGCGACGACATGCCGAGGTCGAGGAAGCCGCGCCCGGAGTCCAGGGCTTCGGCGGAGGCGTGGCCGAGGACGGCGGCGACGTGACCGAGGACCGTGCGGTGCAGCAGGGCCTGCTGCTGGGGTCCGCTGAGCGTGGTGAGCCTGCGGCGCAGGTCCTGCGGTGCGTCGGTGGTTCCGGCGTCGGCGGCGCGACGGCCGGCCGGCCGGGCGAGGGCCCGCAGCAGCGGCGGCACCCGGTCGGCGCGCAGCGCACGCGGGTCGAGTCGCACGGGGACCAGGTGGGCGGTGTCCAGGGCGGTGGCCGCGTCGAGCAGGCCGAGGCCCTGGTCGGCGGTGAGGGGGCGGATGCCGGCCCGCTCCAGGCGGGCGAGGTCCGCGGTGTCGAGGGTGCCGGTGAGGCCACTGCGGTCCTCCCAGAAGCCCCAGGCGAGGGAGACGGCGGTCAGGCCGCGGGCGCGGCGGTGCTGGGCGAGGGCGTCGAGGAAGGCGTTGGCGGCGGCGTAGTTGGCCTGGCCGGGGCCGCCCGCGAGGCCCGCGTAGGAGGAGAACAGCACGAAAGCGGAGAGTTTGGTGTCGCGGGTGAGTTCGTGCAGGTTCCAGGCGGCGTCGGCCTTGGGCCGCAGGACGTGGTCGAGGCGTTCGGGGGTGAGGGTGTCGAGGAGTCCGTCGTCGAGGGTGCCGGCCGCGTGCACCACGGCGGTGAGCGGGTGTGCGGCGGGTACGGCGGCGAGGGTCGCGGCGAGCTGGTCGGCGTCGGCGGCGTCGCAGGCGGCGACGGTGACCTCGGCGCCGAGGGCGGTGAGTTCGTCGCGCAGGGCGGCGGCGCCGGGGGCGTCGGGGCCGCGGCGGCCGGTGAGCAGCAGGTGGCGTACGCCGTGCCGGGTGACCAGGTGCCGGGCCACGAGGGAGCCGAGGACTCCGGTGCCGCCGGTGACGAGGACGGTGCCGGTGGCCGCGGCGTCACCCCACGGGCTGGTGTCCGCGGGCGTGGTGCTGTCGCGGTCGGCGCGCACCAGCCGGGGCACGGTGACGGTGCCGGAGCGTACGGCGAACTGGTGCTCGCCGGTGCGGTCGGCCGCGGCGACGGCGGCGATCAGGGCGGTGGCCGACGGGTCGGTGTGGGGTGCGGGGTCGCCGTCCGCCGTGCCGTCACCGGTCGCGCCGGTACCGCCAGTGTCGCTGGTGCCGCTGGTGCCGCTGGTGTCGGTCGTCGGGTCGAGGTCGGCGAGGAGGAAACGGCCGGGGTGTTCGGTCTGGGCCGAGCGCAGCAGTCCCCAGACGGTGGCGTCGGCGAGGGCGGGGACGCTGTCGTCGGGTCCGGTGGCGAGGGCGCCCTCGGTCACCACGAGCAGCCGGGTGTTCGTGTACCGCGGGTCGCCGAGCCAGGCGGTGGCCAGGCGCAGGGCGCGGTGGGCGGAGGCGTGGGCGGCGGTCGCGGTGTCACGGGCGGCCGGACCGCCGGGTGTGCCGGGGTGGGTGTGCGGGACGACGACCACGGCGGGCTGTTCGGCGTCGCCGCTGTCCAGGGCCGCGGTGAGCTCGTCCAGGTCGGCGTGGACGCGGACGGTGGCGCCCGCGCTCTCCAGTGCGGCGGTGAGGCGTCCGTGGCCGCCGAGGACGGCCCAGGGGCCGGTGAGGTCCGCCGGGTCGGTGTCGCCGGTCCACGGGGTCCATTCGACGCGGTGCAACGCGTCGGGGGCGGTGGCGGCCGGGAGCCGGTCGGGGGTGGCCGGCCGGGTGGTGGCGGTGGCGGTGAGGACGGGCGCGCCGGTGGCGTCGTGGGCGTGGACGGTCCAGGTGTCGCCGTCGCCGGTCAGCCGCAGCCGCAGCCGGGTGGCGCCGGTGGCGTGGACGGTGACGTCCTGCCAGCGGTGCGGCAGCGCGGGCGCGTCGGCGTGCTCCGGGGTGGCGGCCAGGGCGAGGGCCGTCTGGAGCAGCGCGGGGTGGACGCGGAACCGGGTGGCGTCGGCGCGGGCGTCCTCGGGGAGTTCCACGTCGGCGAGGAGGTCGGTGCCCTGCCGCCACACCGCGCGCAGGGTGCGGAAGGCGGCTCCGGTGTCCAGGCCGCTGCCGTCGAGACGGTCGTGGGCCCGGTCGGGGTCGGTGGGGCGGGCGCCGGCGGGCGGCCAGGTGTCCGGGCCTGCCGGGGCGGGCTCCAGGGCGCCGGCGGTGAGGGTGCCGGTGGCGTTCAGGGTCCAGGGCACGTCGGTGCCGTCCGCGTCGGGGACGCGGGAGTGGACGGTGAGCGTGCACGAGCCCTGGTCGGCGTCGGTGCCGCCGGGGGCGGAGACGGTGACCTGGATGTCGACGCGGCCGTGTTCGGGGACGGTGAGCGGGGTGTGCTCGTCGAGGGCGGTGACGACCGGGCAGCCGGTCTCGTCGCCGGCCCGGACGGCCCAGTCGAGCAGGGCGGTCGCCGGTACGACGGCGGTGCCGTGCACGCGGTGGGCGTCCAGCCAGGGCTGGCCGGTCAGCGAGAGGCCGCCGCTGAGGAGGGCGCCGCCGTCGGCGAGCCGTACGACCGTGTCGAGGCCGGTCGGGTCCGCGTCGGCGCCGGTCGCCTCCAGCCAGTACCGCTCGCGCTGGAAGGCGTAGGTGGGCAGGTCCACGGGGTGGCCGTGGGCGACGGCGGGCCGCCAGTCGACGGGGACACCGGCGACGTGGGCGGCGGCGAGCGCGGTGAGCACCCGGTCGGTGCCGCCGTCGTCGCGGCGCAGGGAGCCGAGGGCGACGGCGTCGGCCCCGGCCGCGGTGACGGTGTCCTCGATGCCGACGGTGAGCACCGGGTGGGGGCTGCACTCGACGAACACGTCGTGTCCCTGGTCGAGGAGGGCGTTCAGGGACTCCTCCAGGCGGACGGTGCCGCGCAGGTTGCGGTGCCAGTAGGGGGCGTCCAGGGCGGTGCCGGGCAGCCAGTCGGCGGTGACGGTGGAGAAGAACGGGATGTCGCCGTCGCGGGGTTCGATGCCGGCCAGGGCGGCGGGCAGGGTCTCGGCGAGCCGGTCGACGTGCGCGGAGTGCGAGGCGTAGTCGACGGGGATGCGGCGGGCGCGCACTCCGCGCTCCGCGCAGTCGGCGAGGAGGGTGTCGAGGCCGTCGGTGTCGCCGGAGACGACCACGGAGGAGGGGCCGTTGACGGCGGCGACCGACACGCCGGGCAGGTCGGCGACGAGGGCGGTGACCTCGTCGTGCGGGGCGGTGACGGCCACCATGCCGCCCTGGCCGGACAGTTCGCGGGCGATGGCGAGGCTGCGCACGGCGACGATCCGGGCGGCGTCCTCGAGGGAGAGGGCGCCGCTGACGGCGGCGGCGGCGATCTCGCCCTGGGAGTGGCCGAGGACCGCGGCGGGCTTCAGTCCGTGGGCGCGCCACACGTCGGCGAGCGCCACCATCACCGCCCACAGGGCGGGCTGGGCGACGTCGACCCGGTCCAGGCCGGGTGCGCCGTCGGTGCCGCGCAGTACGTCGGTGAGGGACCAGTCGACGTGCGGGGCGAGGGCGTCGGCGCAGGCGGCGATGCGTGCAGCGAACACCGGTGAGGTGTCGAGGAGTTCGGCGCCCATGCCGGCCCACTGGGAGCCCTGGCCGGGGAAGACGAGGACGGCCCGGCGGTCGCGGCCGCTGACGGTGCCGCCGCTGGTCACGGCGGGCGAGGGGGTGCCGTCGGCGAGGGCGGTGAGGCCGGCGCGGAAGTCGCCGGGGGTGGTGGCGACGACGACGGCACGCTTCTCCAGGGTGGCCCGGCGGGTCGCCAAGGACAGCGCGATGTCGGCGGGCGCCAGGTCGGGGTGGGCGTCGAGGTGCGCGAGGAGGGCGCGGGCCTGGCCGCGCAGCGCCGCGTCGCTGCGGGCGGACAGGATCCACGGCAGGGGCAGGCCGGCGCGGGCCTCGGACGCGTCGTCGCCGGTGTCCGCCGCGGCGGCCACCTCCGGTTCCGCTTCCGCCGGGGCCTGTTCGAGGATCACGTGGGCGTTGGTGCCGCTGATGCCGAAGGAGGACACGGCGGCCCGGCGGGGGCGGGGGGCGGCGGGTTCGGGCCATGCGGTGGCGTCGGTGAGGAGGCTGACGGCGCCGGCGGACCAGTCGACGTGCGGGGTGGGCGCGTCGATGTGCAGGCTCTTCGGCAGCAGTCCGTGCCGCAGGGCGAGGACCGTCTTCATGACGCCGGCGACACCGGCGGCGGCCTGGGTGTGGCCGAGGTTGGACTTCACCGAGCCGAGCAGCAGGGGCCGTTCGGGGTCGCGGTCCCGGCCGTAGGTGGCGAGGAGCGCCTGTGCCTCGATGGGGTCGCCGAGGCGGGTGCCGGTGCCGTGCGCCTCCACGGCGTCCACCTGGTCGGCGGTGACACCGGCGTCGGCGAGGGCCTGGCGGATGACGCGCTGCTGGGCGGGCCCGTTGGGGGCGGTCAGGCCGTTGGAGGCGCCGTCCTGGTTGACGGCGGAGCCGCGCACCACGGCGAGGACCTGGTGGCCGTTGCGGCGGGCGTCGGACAGCCTTTCGACGAGGACGAGTCCGACGCCCTCGGAGAAGCCGGTGCCGTCGGCGGCGGCGGCGAACGGCTTGCAGCGGCCGTCGGCGGCCAGTCCGCGCTGGCGGGAGAAGTCGACGATGATCTCCGGTGAGCACATGACGGTGACGCCGCCGGCCAGGGCCATGGTGCACTCGCCGCGGCGCAGCGACTGGACCGCCATGTGCAGGGCGACCAGGGAGGAGGAGCAGGCGGTGTCGACGGTGACCGCCGGGCCCCCCAGGCCGAGGGTGTAGGCGACGCGGCCGGACAGGACGCTGTTGGCGTTGCCGTTGTTGACGTACCCGGCGATCTCGTCGGGGACGCGGGTGACGCGCTTGAGGTAGTCGCTGGAGGACAGTCCGGCGAAGACGCCGGTGCGGCTGCCGCGGACCGACCGGGGGTCGATGCCGGCGCGTTCGAAGGTCTCCCAGGCGGTTTCGAGGAGCAGCCGGTGCTGCGGGTCCATGGCGAGGGCCTCGCGCGGTGAGATGCCGAAGAAGTCGGCGTCGAAGTGGGCGGCGTCGTCGAGGAAGCCGCCTTCTCGGGTGCGGGAGGTGATCTGCTCGCCGGGCAGGGCGTCGTAGAGGCCGTCGAGGTCCCAGCCGCGGTCGGCGGGGACTTCGGCGACGGCGTCGGTGCCGTCGGTGAGGAGCCGCCACAGGTCCTCCGGGGAGCGCACTCCGCCGGGGAGGCGGCAGGCCATGCCGACGATGGCGAGGGGCTCGTCGGTGCCGGGGTCGGTCGCCCGGGGTGCGGGGGCGGCGGTCGTGGGTGCGGGGGTGTCGCCGCCGAGCTCGCCGTCGAGGTGGGCGGCGAGTTCGGCGAGGGTCGGGTGGTCGAAGACGAGGGTGGCGGGCAGCCGCAGTCCGGTGGCGGTGTTGAGCCGGTTGCGCAGTTCGACGGCGGTCAGCGAGTCGAAGCCGAGGTCGCGGAAGGCGCGTCCGGCGTGCAGCCGTCCGGGTTCGGTGTGGCCGAGGACGGCGGCGGCGTGGGTGGCGACGAGGTCGCGCAGCACGGTGAGCCGGTCGTCGGCGGGCAGGCCGGCCAGGCGCAGCCGCAGCCCGTCGGTGCCGCCGGCGGGGCCGGCCGCGGCGGCGCGGCGGACCGGGCCCCGGTACAGGGCGCGCAGCAGGTGCGGTACGTCGCCGTCGGCGCGCAGCCGGCCGGTGTCGAGGCGGACGGGTACCAGGTGCGGGCGCTGCGCGGTGAGGGCCGCGTCGAAGAGGGCCATGCCGTCGGCGGCGGACAGCGGCAGGACGCCGGAGCGGCGGACCCGCGCGAGGTCGGTGGCGTCGAGGTGGCCGGTCATGGCGCTGGCGTCGGCCCACAGGCCCCAGGACAGGGAGGTGGTGGGCAGGCCGTCGGCGCGGCGGCGGTGGGCGAGGGCGTCGAGGTAGGTGTTGGCGGCGGCGTAGTTGGCCTGTCCGGCGTTGCCGAAGACGCCGGCGCCGGCGGAGAAGAGGACCAGGTCGGCGAGGTCGAGGTCGCGGGTGAGGCGGTGCAGGTGGCGTGCGGCGTCGGCCTTGGGGGCGAGGACGGTGCGCAGCCGGTCGGGGGTGAGGTGTTCGAGGGCGCCGTCGTCGAGGGTGCCGGCCGCGTGCACGACGGCGGTGAGCGGGTGTGCGGCGGGTACGGCGGCGAGGGTCGCGGCGAGCTGGTCGGCGTCGGCGGCGTCGCAGGCGGCGACGGTGACCTCGGCGCCGAGGGCGGTGAGTTCGTCGCGCAGGGCGGCGGCGCCGGGGGCGTCGGGGCCGCGGCGGCCGGTGAGCAGCAGGTGGCGCATGCCGTGCCGGGTGACGAGGTGCCGGGCGAGGATGCCGCCGAGGGTGCCGGTGCCGCCGGTGATCAGGACGGTGCCGTGGGGGTTCCAGGCGCGCGGCACGGTGAGGACGATCTTGCCGTAGTGCTTGGCCTGCGCCATGTGGCGGAAGGCGTCGCGGGCCTGGTGGACGTCCCAGGTGACGGTGGGCAGGGGGCGCAGGGCGCCGGTGGCGAAGAGCCGGGTGAGGTCGGCGAACATCTCCTGGATGCGGTCCTCGCCGGCCTCGCGCAGTTCGTACGCCTGGTAGAGGGCGACGCCGGGGTGGTCGCGGGTGACCTGTTCGGGGTCGCGGACGTCGGTCTTGCCCATTTCGACGAGGCGTCCGCCGGGGGCGAGGAGCCGCAGGGAGGCGTCGACGAAGTCGCCGGCCAGGGAGTTCAGCACGACGTCCACGCCGCGTCCGCCGCTGGTCTCGCGGAAGCGGTCCTCGAAGTCGAGGGTGCGGGAGGAGGCCAGGTGGTCGTCGGCCCAGCCGTCGGCGCGCAGCAGGCGCCGCTTGTGGTCGCCGGCGGTGCCGTAGACCTCGGCGCCCCAGTGGCGGGCGAGTTGGGCGGCGGCCATGCCGACGCCGCCGGCGGCTGCGTGGACGAGGACGGATTCGCCTGCGGTGAGGCCGGCGAGGTCGCGCAGGCCGTAGTAGGCGGTGAGGAAGGCGACGGGGACGGAGGCGGCCTGGGTGAAGGTCCAGCCGTCGGGCACGGGGGCGAGCATGCGGGCGTCGGCGACGGCGTGGGTGCCGAAGCCGCCGGTGACCAGGCCCATGACGCGGTCACCCGGTGCGAGGCCGGTGACGCCGGGGCCGGTGGCGGTGACGACGCCGGCGGCCTCGGCGCCGAGGAGCACGGCGGGGCCCGGGTACATGCCGAGGGTGTTGAGGACGTCGCGGAAGTTGAGTCCGGCGGCGCGGACCTCGATGAGGACGTGTCCGGGCGCGGGCTCGTCGGTGATCTCGGGGCAGGGCACCAGTTCCAGCTGGTCGACGGAGCCCTTCACCGGGATGTCGAGGCGCCATGCGGTGGCGCCGTCGGGTGCGGTGAGGGTGTCGGCGGTGCGGGGGCGGGTCAGCCGGGGTGCGTGGGCGGTGCCCTGGCGCAGGGCGAGTTGGGGTTCGCCGGTGGTGAGCGCGGCGGGCAGGGCCTGCCAGGAGTCGTCGTGGATGTCGAGGTCGGCGAGGACCAGGCGGCCGGGGTGCTGGGACTGGGCGGAGCGCAGCAGGCCCCAGACGGCGGCGCCGGGCAGGTCGTGCGCGGGGTCGCCGGGTCCGGTGGCGACGGCGTGGCGGGTGACCACGACGAGCGGGATGTCCGTGGTGCGGTCGTCGGCGAGCCAGTCGTTGACGGTGGTCAGGACGTCACCGAGGACGGCGTCCGGTGCGGCCGGCGTGTCGTCGCCCTGCCCGGCGTCGGTGGGGACGGTGGCGGGCGTGCCCGTCGTGGACTGTCCGGCGAACAGCAGTACGGCGGTGGGGAGTCGGTCGGTGTCGAGGGCGGTGAGGCCGGCGAGGGCGGGCAGCGGGGTGCCGGTGCGGTCGGGAGCGGTGACGGGGCCGTCCGGGGTGCCGAGGACGGCCCAGCCGGAGGTGTCGGCGGGGGCGTCGGCGGGCGCGAGGGGGGTCCAGTCGAGGTGGAACAGCCAGTCGCGGGCGGCCCGTGCGGACGGGTCGAGGGTTTCGGCGGCGACCTCGCGGACGGTGAGCGCGTCGATGACGGCGACGGGCGCGCCGTCCGGGTCGGTCAGGTGGACGGTGACGGTGTCCTCACCGGCCGGGGAGATCCGGGCGCGCAGCGCGGTGGCGCCGGTGGCGTACAGGGACACGCCGGACCAGGCGAAGGGGACGAGGGTGCGGTCGTCGCTGCCGGGGGCGAGCCCGGCGGCGTGCAGGGCGGCGTCGAGGAGGGCGGGGTGGATGCCGAACCGGGTGGCGTCGCCGCGCACCTGGTCGGGCAGGACGACCTCGGCGAACACGTCGTCGCCGCGGCGCCAGGTGGCGCGGACGCCCTGGAAGACGGGGCCGTACTCGTAGCCGCGGCCGGCGAGCAGGTCGTAGAAGCCGTCGGCGGCCAGGGCGGTGGCGCCGGGTGGCGGCCAGGCGGTGAAGTCCTCGGGGCGGGCCACGGCGGGGTTGCCGGGTGCGGTGAGGGTGCCCTGGGCGCGCAGGGTCCACGAGTTCTCGGTGTCGCCGTCGGGTCCGGTGGCCCGGGTGTGGACGGTGACGGGGCGGCGGCCGGAGTCGTCGGCGTCGCCGATGCCGATCTGGACCTGGACCTCGCCGTGCTCCTGGAGGACGACGGGTGCCTGGAGGGTCAGGTCGTCGACGCTGCCGACGCCGAGGACGTCACCGGCGCGGATGACGGACTCGACGAGGGCGGTGCCGGGGACGATGACGGTGCCGGACACGGCGTGGTCGGCGAGCCAGGGGTGGCTGCGCAGGGACCAGCGGGCGGTGGCGACGAGTCCGTCACCGCCGGCGAGTTCCACGGAGGCGCCGAGCAGCGGGTGGTCGGGCGAGTCCAGTCCGGCGGAGGTGACGTCGCCGGAGGCGTCGGAGAAGCGGGGCCAGTAGTGCTGCCGCTGGAACGGGTAGGTGGGGAGGTCGACGCGGCGGGGCCGGGTGCCGTCGTAGAAGGCGTCCCAGTCGACGTCGGCGCCGTACGCCCACGCCTCACCGAGCGACAGCGTGAACCGCTCCCAGCCGCCCTCGTCACGACGCAGCGTCCCCACCACACCGGCCGCGACACCCGCGTCCTCGACCGTCTCACGCACACCCGTCGCCACGACCGGATGCGCACTCACCTCCACCAGCACCCGGAAACCGTCCGCCAGCAGCGCACGCGTCGCCGCCTCGAACTCCACCGTCCCCCGCAGATTCCGGTACCAGTACCCCGCATCCAGCGAAACCGTGTCGATCACACCACCCGACACCGTCGAGTAGAACGGCACCTCACACGAACGCGGCACCACCGGAGCCAGCAACCGGCCCAACTCCTCCTCGATACGCTCCACATGAGCCGAATGCGACGCATAGTCCACCGCCACCCGGCGCGCCCGCACACCCTCCGCCTCACACACCACCAGCAGCTCGTCCAACGCATCCGCGTCACCCGACACCACCACCGACGACGGCCCGTTCACCGCCGCCACCGACACCCGGCCCTCCCACCGGCCGACCAGCTCCCGCACCACCGACACACCACGCGCCACCGACACCATGCCGCCAAGACCCGACAAAGCACGCAACGCACGCGAACGCAACGCCACCACCAGCGCCGCATCCTCCAACGACAACCCACCCGCCACACACGCCGCAGCGATCTCACCCTGCGAATGACCCACCACCGCAGCCGGCCGCACACCACACGACCGCCACACCTCCGCCAACGACACCATCACCGCCCACAACACGGGCTGCACCACATCCACCCGCTCCAACGAAGCGGCACCCTCCACACCCCGCACCACATCCAGCAACGACCACTCGACGTGCGGGGACAGGGCGGCCGCGCACTCCGCCATGCGGGCGGCGAACACCGGCGAGGTGTCGAGGAGTTCCACGGCCATCCCGGCCCACTGCGAGCCCTGGCCCGGGAAGACGAACACGGTGCCCGGTCCGGTCTCGGCGACGCCGTCCACGACGTGGGCGGACGGCTCGCCGGCGGCGAGCGCGTCCAGTCCGTCGAGCAGGTCGTCCGGGCCGCTGCCGACGACGACCGCACGGTGCTCCATCGCCACCCGCGTCGACACCAGCGAATGCGCCACGTCCAGCGCACCCGCACCGGAGGCGCGCACGGACGCCGCCAGCCGCGCCGCCTGCTCCCGCACCGCCTCACGCGACTTCGCCGACACCGCCCACGGCAGCCACACCGGACTCTCCACCGGGCCGTCGGCCTCGTCGTCCGACGGGAGTTCCGGGGCCTGCTCGAGAATCAGGTGGCCGTTGGTGCCGCTGATGCCGAACGAGGAGATGCCGGCGCGGCGGGGCCGGCCGGTGCCCGGCCAGGCGGTGTGTTCGGTGACCAGCCGGACGGCGCCGCTGGACCAGTCGACGACCGACGTGGGTGCGGTGATGTGCAGGCTCCTGGGCACCATGCCGTGCCGCATCGCGAGCACCATCTTCATCATGCCGCCGACACCCGCGGCGGCCTGCGTGTGACCGATGTTCGACTTCAGCGAGCCGAGCAGCAGCGGCCGTTCGGGGTCGCGGCCCTGTCCGTAGGTGGCGAGGATGGCCTGGGCTTCGATGGGGTCGCCGAGCGGCGTGCCGGTGCCGTGCGCCTCCACGACGTCCACCTCGGCGGGCGTGAGTCCGGCGTTGGCGAGTGCCTGCCGGATGACGCGTTGCTGCGAGGGGCCGTTGGGGGCGGTGAGGCCGTTGGAGGCGCCGTCCTGGTTGAGGGCGGAGCCGCGCACCACCGCGAGGACGGGGTGGCCGTTGCGGCGGGCGTCGGAGAGGCGTTCCAGCAGGACGAGGCCGACGCCCTCGGCGAAGCCCATGCCGTCGGCGCCCTCGGCGAACGCCTTGCAGCGGCCGTCGGGTGCGAGGCCCCGCTGCCGGGAGAACTCCACGTAGGGCTCGGGGGTGGACATGATGGTGACGCCGCCGGCCAGGGCCATGGTGCACTCGCCGGTGCGCAGCGCCTGCAGGGCCAGGTGCAGGGCGACCATGGAGGACGAGCAGCCGGTGTCCATGGTGACGGCGGGGCCCTCGAAGCCGTACGTGTAGGACAGGCGGCCGGAGGCGATGCTGGAGGCGTTGCCCGTCATGAGGTGGCCGGCCAGCTGCTCCTGGGCGGCGGCGCCGCCGAGGCGGACCTGGTAGTCGGTGTTGATGGTGCCGACGAAGACACCGGTGGCGGTGGACCGCAGGCTTTCCGGGTCGATGCCGGCGCGTTCGAACGCCTCCCAGGAGGTTTCGAGGAGGAGTCGCTGCTGCGGGTCCATGGCGAGGGCCTCGCGCGGGGAGATCCCGAAGAACGCCGGGTCGAAGCCGGCGACGTCCTGGATGAAGCCGCCCTCGCGGCTGTAGGTGGTGCCGTGCCGTTCGGTGTCGGGGTCGTACATCGCGTCGAGGTCCCAGCCGCGGTCGGCGGGCGGGGTGGACACGGCGTCGACCTCGGCGACCATCAGGTCCCACAGTTCCTCGGGGCTGGTGACCCCTCCCGGGAAGCGGCAGGCCATGGCGACGACGGCCATCGGCTCGTCGGTGGCACCGGCCGCGACGACGACGGGGGCGGCGGTGTGCCGCTGTTCGCCGAGCAGCCGGTCCTTGAGGTGGTCGACGACGGCGGCGGTGTTGGGGTGGTCGAACAGGAGCGTGGTGGGCAGGGTGACGTCGGTGGCGGCGGTGATGCGGTTGCGCACCTCGACGGCGGTGAGCGAGTCGAAGCCCAGGTCCTTGAAGGCGCGGTGCACGTCGATCGCGTCGGGCGAGGCGTGGCGCAGGGCGGTGGCGACCTCGGCGCGGACCAGGTCGGTGAGCAGGCGGTCCTGCTCGGCGGGCGCGAGGCCGCGCAGCCGGTCGCGCAGGGCGTGGGTGTCGGGCGCGGCGGCCTTGGCGGCCTCCAGGGCGCGGCGGACCTCGGGGAGGTCGCCGATGAGCGGGCTGGGCCGGGCCGCGGTCAGGACGGCGGCGTACGACGGCCAGTCGACGTCGACGACGGTGACGTGCGGGGCGCCTTCGGTGACGGCGGCGCGCAGCGCGGCGACGGCGGTGTCGGGTGCCATCGGGGTGAGCCCGTCGTGGCTCATCCGGTCGGTGAGGACGTCGGCGGTGGCCATGCCGGTGTCGGCCCAGGGGCCCCAGGCGACGCAGGTGACGGGCAGGCCGGCGGCGCGGCGCTGTTCGGCGACGGCGTCGAGGTAGGCGTTCGCGGCGGCGTAGTTGGCCTGTCCGGCGTTGCCGAGGACGCCGACGATGGAGGAGAACAGCACGAACATCGACAGGTCGTGGCCGCGGGTGAGTTCGTGCAGGTGGGCGGTGCCGAGGGTCTTGGGGCGCAGGACCGCGTCGAAGCGGTCCGGGGTGAGGGCGTCGAGGACGCCGTCGTCGAGGACGCCCGCGGCGTGGACGACGCCGGTGAGCGGCAGGTCGGCGGGCAGGGACTCGAGGAGGCGGGCGAGCTGGTCGCGGTCGGCGACGTCGCAGTCGGCGACGGTGACGCGGGTGCCGTGCGCGGTGAGGTCGGCGGTGAGGTCGGCGACGCCGGGCGCGTCGGGTCCGCGGCGGCTGGTGAGGACCAGGTGCCGGGCGCCGGCGGCGGCCAGGGAGCGGGCGACGTGGGCGCCGAGCGCGCCGGTGCCGCCGGTGATCAGGACGGTGTCGTGCGGTCCCCAGGTGCCGGTGGGGTCGGTGCCGTCGGCGGGCTCGGGCAGCGGCATCCGGGCGAGCCGGCGGGCGTAGCTGCCGGAGGCGCGGACGGCGAGCTGGTCCTCCGGGCCGGTGAGGAGGCCGGGCAGGCGGTCGAGGGCGCGCGGGTCGAAGGTGGCCGGCAGGTCGACCAGTCCGCCCCAGGTGTCGGGGAGTTCGAAGGCGACGGCGCGCCCGAAGCCCCACGTCTGGGCCTGGACGGGTGAGGTGAGCAGGTCGCGGCTGTCGACGGAGACGGCGCCGCGGGTGAGGGCCCACAGGCGGATGCCGGTGCCGGTGAGTGCGTGCGTGAGGGTCTTGGCGGCGGCGAGGCCGCGCGGCACGGCGGGGTGGTCGGGGTGGGGGCGCTCGTCGAGGGCGAGCAGCGACAGTACGCCGGCGGGGGTGTCGTCGTTGTCGGGGGTGGTGAGCAGGGCGGTGAGGGCGGCGGTGTCCTCGTCGCCGGTGAGGTCGTGGCGTTCGACGCGCAGGCCGCGGGCGGTGAGGGCGTCGAGGACGTCGGCGACCCAGGGGTCGTCGGCGTGTCCGGCCGGGACGAGTACGGGCCAGCGGCCGTCGGGGACGGGGCCGGCGGCGCCGGTCAGCGGGGTCCAGTGGACGCGGTGGCGCCAGGCGTCGAGGGTGGTGCGCAGGGTGCGGCGGCGGCGCCAGGAGGCGAGGGCGGGCAGCAGGCTGCTGAAGGCTTCGGTGTCGTCACCGGTGATGTCGAGGACGGTGGACAGGCGGGTGATGTCTCCGCTCTCCACGGCCGACCAGAACTCGCCGTCGGCGGGATCGGTGCCGGCGGGCCGGTCGGTCTCGTCGGGGGTGAGCCAGTACCACTCGCGGCGGAAGGGGTAGGTGGGGAGGTCGACGCGGCGGGGCCGGGTGCCGTCGTAGAAGGCGTCCCAGTCGACATCGGCGCCGTACGCCCACGCCTCACCGAGCGACAGCGTGAACCGCTCCCAGCCGCCCTCGTCACGACGCAGCGTCCCCACCACACCGGCCGCGACACCCGCGTCCTCGACCGTCTCACGCACACCCGTCGCCACGACCGGATGCGCACTCACCTCCACCAGCACCCGGAAACCGTCCGCCAGCAGCGCACGCGTCGCCGCCTCGAACTCCACCGTCCCCCGCAGATTCCGGTACCAGTACCCCGCATCCAGCGAAACCGTGTCGATCACACCACCCGACACCGTCGAGTAGAACGGCACCTCACACGAACGCGGCACCACCGGAGCCAGCAACCGGCCCAACTCCGCCTCGATACGCTCCACATGAGCCGAATGCGACGCATAGTCCACCGCCACCCGGCGCGCCCGCACACCCTCCGCCTCACACACCACCAGCAGCTCGTCCAACGCATCCGCGTCACCCGACACCACCACCGACGACGGCCCGTTCACCGCCGCCACCGACACCCGGCCCTCCCACCGGCCGACCAGCTCCCGCACCACCGACACACCACGCGCCACCGACACCATGCCACCAAGACCCGACAAAGCACGCAACGCACGCGAACGCAACGCCACCACCAGCGCCGCATCCTCCAACGACAACCCACCCGCCACACACGCCGCAGCGATCTCACCCTGCGAATGACCCACCACCGCAGCCGGCCGCACACCACACGACCGCCACACCTCCGCCAACGACACCATCACCGCCCACAACACGGGCTGCACCACATCCACCCGCTCCAACGAAGCGGCACCCTCCACACCCCGCACCACATCCAGCAACGACCACTCGACATGGGGCGCGAGCGCTTCGGCGCAGGCGGACATCTGCCGGGCGAACACCGGCGAGGTGTCGAGGAGTTCCACGGCCATCCCGGCCCACTGCGAGCCCTGGCCCGGGAACACGAAGACGACGCCGCCGTCCTCCGTGGCGGTGCCCTCGACCAGACCGGGAGCGGGCTGACCAGCGGCGAGCGCGTCCAGTCCGTCGAGCAGGTCGTCCGGGCCGCTGCCGACGACGACCGCACGGTGCTCCATCGCCACCCGCGTCGACACCAGCGAATGCGCCACGTCCAGCGCACCCGCACCGGAGGCGCGCACGGACGCCGCCAGCCGCGCCGCCTGCTCCCGCACCGCCTCACGCGACTTCGCCGACACCGCCCACGGCAGCCACACCGGACTCTCCACCGGGCCGTCGGCCTCGTCGTCCGACGGGAGCTCCGGGGCCTGCTCCAGTACGAGGTGGGCGTTGGTGCCGCTGACGCCGAAGGAGGACACGGCGGCGCGGCGGGGCCGGCCGGTTGCCGGCCAGTCGGTGGGCTCGGTGAGCAGGTCGACGGCGCCGTCGGCCCAGTCGGCGTGCGGCGTCGGGGCGTCGATGTGGAGGCTCTTGGGCAGCGTGCCGTGCCGCATGGCCTGCACCATCTTGATGACGCCGCCGACACCGGACGCGGCCTGGGTGTGGCCGATGTTCGACTTCAGCGAGCCGAGCAGCAGCGGCCGGTCCGCCGGCCGGTCCTGGCCGTAGGTGGCGAGCAGGGCCTGCGCCTCGATCGGGTCGCCCAGGGTGGTGCCGGTGCCGTGCGCCTCCACGACGTCCACCTCGGCGGCGGACAGTCCGGCGTCGATGAGGGCCTGGCGGATGAGGCGCTGCTGCGAGGGGCCGTTGGGGGCGGTGAGGCCGTTGGAGGCGCCGTCCTGGTTGACGGCGGAGCCACGGATGACGGCGAGGACCTGGTGGCCGTTGCGGCGGGCGTCGGACAGCCGCTCCAGCAGGACCATGCCGACGCCCTCGGACCAGGCGGTGCCGTCGGCGGCGGCGGCGAACGCCTTGCAGCGGCCGTCGGCGGCCAGTCCGCGCTGGCGGGCGAACTCGGTGAACATCTTCGGCGTCGACATGACGGTGGCGCCGCCGGCCAGGGCGAGGGAGCACTCCCCCTGGCGCAGCGAGCGCACCGCCAGGTGCAGCGCGACCAGGGACGACGAGCAGGCGGTGTCCACGGTGACCGCGGGGCCCTCGAAGCCGTACGTGTAGGACAGGCGGCCGGAGGCGACGGCGACCGTGTTGCCGGTGAGGAGGTGTCCGGCGACCTCTTCCTGCCGGCCGCGGGAGGCGCTGTCGTAGTCGCCGTGTCCGGTGCCGACGAAGACGCCGGTGGGGCTGCCGGTGAGGGAGTCGGGCAGGATGCCGGCGCGTTCCAGGGCCTCCCAGGAGGTTTCGAGGAGGAGGCGCTGCTGCGGGTCCATGGCGAGGGCCTCGCGCGGGGAGATCCCGAAGAACGCCGGGTCGAACTCGCCGGCCTCGTGCAGGAAGCCGCCCTCGCGGGTGTAGGTGGTGCCGTGGTGGGCGGGGTCGGGGTGGAAGAGGCGGTCGAGGTCCCAGCCGCGGTTGCCGGGGAACGCGGAGATGGCGTCCACGCCGTCGCGGGCCAGCTCCCACAGTTCCTCGGGCGAGCGGACGCCGCCGGGGTAGCGGCAGGCCATGGCGACGACGGCGACGGGCTCGCGGTCCCGGTTCTCGGCCTCGCTGAGCTGCTGCCGGGCCTCCTGGAGGTCGGCGATCGCCCGCTTGAGGTACGCGCGGAGCTTGTCCTCGTTCGACATCAGGTGCCCACCTCTCACTCAGATTCCGGGACGCGCGGAGAGCGGCGATTCCCGGTGTCCACGCCCCGACCCTGTGGGGAGGACCCGCGGTGCGCGCGGAGGGCGCCGCCCGGTGGTCCTCCGGTCCGGGGCGCGCGGCGTCCCGGACCGGAGGCCAGTCTGGGCCGTGGTCGACTGCGGGTTTCCCTAGAGCCTCGGGGGAATGGCGGGGCCGGGCGCGGTGGCGGCTGCCACACACGCCCGGCCCGGGGCGGAGAACTGGTGAATTCCCTGATGGTGATCGGTTATCGGGGGCGCGGCCGCCGGTGCCTGAGCGGGGATCGCCGGTGCCTGAGCGGTGGCCGCGGGTGCCGAGCGGCGACCACTGGTCCTGTGTGGCGGTCGTCGGGTCCTGAGTGACAGCCGCCGGTTCCGAGGGGTGGCCGCCGGTTCCTGAGGGGTGGTCAGCCCGTGGTCTCCTCCAGCGTGGTCAGCCACTCCTCGATGAGGGTGGCGGCCTTCGCGGAGTCCTCGCGGATCACGGAGAGGTGGTCGGCGTCGACCGCGCGCACGGTCGCCGACGGCACCAGCGGTTCGCCGAGGCTGTCCGGGTCCGGTGCGGGCACGCCCTCGATGAGGGCGCGGGTGCACTTGATCTCGAGCACGGGTGCCGTGGTCGGGTGCACGTCGAGGGCGTTGAGCAGCACCATCCAGCGGCCCATCGCGGACAGCCGGGAGTTGGTGAGCCGTACGGGCGAGTCGTCGACGGCGGTGAAGTTGAACCGCATCATGCCGGAGAAGTCGACGCCTTCGTCGCTGCTGTGCTGGATGCTCAGGGTGTCGAGCAGGACCACGGCGGCGGGGCGGATGCCCCAGGTGGACTCAAGGACGCCGGCCGCCGCGTAGGCGAGGGAACCGCCCGAGGAGTGGCCGGCGAGGACGAAGGGCCGGCCGTCGGCGGCCTGCAGGGCGCTCTCGGCGATCACCCGGGCGGCGGCCTCGGGGCCGGCGGGCAGGGCCTCACCGGTGGCGAAGCCGATCAGCGGCAGCGCGGTCACGTCGCGGCCGCCGCGGAAGTGCGCGGACAGCTGCGCGTACTGGTGGACGCCGCCGTTGGCGGTGGGCGCGCTGACGCAGACCAGCCGGGACGGGGCGGGGCCCTCGGCGAGCGTCACCGGCCAGGGCAGGTCCTCCAGTTCGGCGGTCGCCTCGAAGGTGGGGCGCAGGGCGGCGACGGTGGCCAGCATGCGCTGCGCCTCGCGCGTCCTGCCGCGGGCCAGGCCGTCGAGGAACAGCCGCTCCAGGGAGTCGTTCTCGGCGGGGCCGTCGGCCGCGGCGCCGTGGGCGGCCGGGCCGCCGCCCTGGGCGGCCAGTTCGGTGCCCAGCCAGGCGGTGAGTCCCTCGGGTGAGCCGCTGTCGTAGACGATGCTCGCCGGCAGTTGGAGTCCGGTGGCCTCGCTGAGCTTGCGGCGCAGTTCGATACCGATGAGGGAGTCGAAGCCGAGTTCCAGGAAGTTGCGTTCCGGGTCGATCTCCGACTGGTCGCGGTGGCCGAGGAGTTCCGCGGTGTGTCCGACGACCAGGTCGTGCAGCGCCTGCTTGCGCTCGGCGGCACCGAGGGTGGCCAGTCGCTCGCGGAACGGGACCGGGTCGACGGCGCGGAGCGGTGCGGATGCGGCCGCCGTCCGGCGGGGCGCGCGGACCAGCCCTCGCATGAGGGGCGGTACGTCGCCCGTGAATCCCGCCGGCGGCGTCGCGAAGGTGGTGGGGACCACGACGGGTTCGTCGAGGCGGAGGGCGGTGTCGAAGAAGTGCAGGGCCCGCTCGGCGGGCAGGGCGTCGATGCCGTCGGCGCGGATGCGCTGCCGGCCGCTGTCGGTGAGCAGGTCCCGAGCCATGCCGTCGCCCAGATCCCAGGCGCCCCAGGCCAGTGACAGGGCCGGCAGGCCCTGGGCGGCGCGGTGGTGGGCGAGGGTGTCGAGGACGGTGTTGGCCGCGACGTAGTTGGCCTGTCCGACGCGGGCGGTGACGCCCGAGATGGACGAGTAGAGCACGAACGCGTCGAGGTCCAGGTCCCGCGTCAGGTCGTGCAGGTGCAGCGCGGCGTCGGCCTTGGGCCGCAGGACGTCCTCGAGCCGTTCGGGTGTGAGGGAGGTGAGTACGGCGTCGTCGAGGACGCCTGCCGCGTGGACGACGGCGGTGAGCGGGTGTCCGGCCGGGATGCCGGACAGCAGCGCGGCGACCGCGTCCCGGTCGGTCAGGTCGCAGGCCGCGAGGTCCACGTGGGCGCCGAGCGCGGTGAGTTCGTCCCGCAGTTCGGCGGCGCCGGGTGCCTCGGGACCGCGCCGGCTCGCGAGCAGCAGCCTGGTGACGCCGTGGTGCGTCACCAAGTGGCGGGCGGTGAGCGAGCCTAGGGTTCCGGTGCCGCCGGTGATCAGGACGGTTCCGGCACGGCCGGCACCGAGGGCGTCCCGGTGCTCCGGCCCGTCGTCCGTCGTGGCAGGGGCCGGCGCGTCCTGCGCGGTGGGCAGTTGGGCGAGGCGGCCGACCAGGAGCCCGCCGTCCCGGACGGCTATCTGCGGCTCGTCCACCGCGAACACGGTGTCCAGGGGCAGCGGGGCCGCGGGCTCGATGTCGACCAGGGTGAACCCGCCGGGGTATTCGGACTCGGCCGTGCGCACCAGGCCCCACACCGCGGCCGCCGCCAGGTTGCCGGCCGGGTCGCCGGGTCGTGCGGCGACGGCGCCGCGGGCGACGAACACCAGCCGGGCGCCGGTGGGCCGGGGCTCGGCGAGCCATTCCTGGACGAGGGCCAGCGCCGCACGCGTGGCATCGTGGACGGCGTCCGGGGTGTCGGTGCGGTCGGTGCGATCGGCGACCGGGACGAGGACGCGGGTGCCGTTCTCGGTGACCTCGGACAGCGATGTGATGGTGCGGCCCGCTCCGAACGGGTCCTCGCCCAGGGCCACCAGCGGGCCGGGCGCGGCGCCGCGCCCGGTTGCGGTGTCGGCCGGCACCCATTCCAGCCGCAGCAGGCAGGCGCGGTCGCCGGCGGTCGGTCCGAGGAGCCGGGCGGCGGACGAGGGCCGCAGCGCCAGCGACTCGACCGACAGGACGGGCCGTCCCGCGGGGTCCACGGCGGCGATGGACACGGTGTCCTCGCCGGCCTTGGCCAGCCGGACCCGCAGTCGTGCCGCTCCGGAGGCGTGCAGGCAGACACCCGACCAGGAGAAGGGCAGCAGTCCCTGGTCGGCGTCCTTCAACCGGACGAACTCGACGGCGTGCAGTGCGGCGGTCAGCAGCGCCGGGTGCAGGGCGAACAGGGCCGCGTCGTCGGCGCCGCCCGGCAGTTCCAGTTCGGCGAAGACCTCGTCGTCCCTGGTCCAGGCGGCGCGCAGGCCCTGGAAGAGGGGGCCGTACTCGGTGCGCTCGTAGAAGCCGGTGAGGTCGACGGGTTCCGTGCCGTTCGGTGGCCACTCGGCCGTGCCGAAGTCGATGGCGCGGTCGCCCGGGACGAGGGTGCCGAGGGCGTGCTGGGTCCACGGCCCGGCGTCGGCGTCGGCGGGCCGGGAGTGGATGGCGATGTGCCGGACGCCGGAGTCGTCTGGCGCACCGACCCGCACCTGTACGGCGACGGCGCCCCGCTCGTCGAGCACCAGCGGCGTGGTCAGGGCGAGGTCCTGGACCCGGCCGCAGCCGACCTGGTCGCCGGCGCGGACGGCCAGCTCCAGGAATCCGGTGGCGGGGAAGAGGACCATGCCGCCCATGGTGTGGTCGGCGAGCCACGGGTGGGTGCGCAGCGACATCCGTCCGGTGAGCAGGACACCGTCGGAGTCGGCCAGGGACACGGCGGCGCCCAGCAGGGGGTGCCGGGCGGGGACGAGTCCGGCGCCGGCGACGTCGCCCGCGTGGGCGAGCGGACGCGGCCAGTACGCCCGGTGCTGCCAGGGGTAGGTGGGGACGTCGGTGCGGCGGGCGCCGGTTCCCTCGAACCAGGCGGTCCAGTCGACGCGGACGCCCGCGACGTGCAGTTCGGCCAGCCCGGTGAGCAGCGCGGTCTGCTCGTCGTGCCGGGCGCGCAGGGCGGGTGCCGCCACGGCGTCCGTGTCGTCGCCGAGGGTCTGCCGGGTCAGGGCGGTGAGGACGGCGCCGGGTCCCAGTTCCAGGAAGGCGTCCGCTCCCGCCTCGGCCAGCGCCCGTACGCCGTCGGCGTAGCGGACGGTGCCGCGGACGTGCCGCACCCAGTACTCGGCCGTGCACAGCAGGGCCGGGTCGGCGATCCCGCCGGTCACGTTGGACACGACGGGGATGCGCGGTGCGGCGTAGGTGAGCTGCTCGGCGATCCCTCGGAACTCCTCCAGCATCGGCTCCATCAGCGGCGAGTGGAAGGCGTGACTCACCGACAGCCGCTGCGTCTTGCGTCCCCGCGCGGCGAACTCCTCCGCCACGGCGGCGACGTCGGACTCGGCGCCGGCGATCACCAGCGCGTCCGGGCCGTTCACCGCCGCCAGGGCGATGTCTGCGGTCAGGTGCGGGGTGATCTCCTCCTCGGTCGCCTGCACGGCCACCATCGCGCCACCGGAAGGGAGTTGTTGCATCAGCCGGGCCCGCGCGGCGACCAGGGTGCAGGCGTCGTCCAGGGACAGCACCCCGGCGACGTGCGCGGCCGTGATCTCACCGACGGAGTGACCGGCCACGAACTCCGGCCGCACACCCCACGATTCCACCAGCCGGTACAGCGCCACCCCGACCGCGAACAGCGCGGGCTGCGTGTAGCCGGTGGAGTCGAGGAGGTCCGCCTCGGGCGTGCCCTCCGCCGCGAACAGCACCTCCCGCAGCGGGCGGTCCAGCTCCGCGTCGAGCCGCTCCAGTACGGCGTCCAGCGCCTCGGCGAAGACGGGGAAGGCCGCGTACAGTTCGCGTCCCGTCCCGGCCCGCTGCGAGCCCTGGCCCGGGAACAGCACGGCGAGCGACCGCTGCGCCGCGCGACCGCGCGCCACCTCGACGGGTGCGCCGCCGCCGGTGTCCGCGAGGAGGACGGCCCGGTGCTCGAACACCGACCGTCCCGACGCCAGGGAGAAGCCCACGTCCAGGGCGGTGGCGTCGGTCGGGGCGGACACGGCGGCGAGCTGGGCCTCCAGGGCGCCCTTCGTCTTGCCGGCGACCGGCCACGGCACGACCGCCGGGTGGGCCGTCGGTGCGGCGGGCTGGGCCGGTTCCTGTGGTTCGGGGGCCTGTTCGACGACGAGGTGGGCGTTGGTGCCGCTGATGCCGAAGGACGACACGGCGGCGCGGCGGGGCCGGCCGGTCTCCGGCCAGGGGGTGCGTTCGGTGAGGAGGCGGACGTTGCCCGCGGTCCAGTCGACGTGGGTGGAGGGCGCGTCGACGTGCAGCGTCCTGGGCAGGACGCCGTGGCGGATGGCCAGGACGGTCTTGATGACGCCGGCGACACCGGCGGCGGCCTGGGAGTGGCCGATGTTGGACTTCACCGAGCCGAGCAGCAGCGGGCGGTCCTCGGGGCGGTCCTGGCCGTAGGTGGCGAGGATGGCCTGGGCCTCGATGGGGTCGCCGAGCGGGGTGCCGGTGCCGTGCGCCTCGACGGCGTCGACGTCGGCGGGGGAGAGGCCGGCGCCGGCGAGGGCCTGCCGGATGACGCGCTGCTGTGAGGGGCGGTTGGGGGCGGTGAGGCCGTTGGAGGCGCCGTCCTGGTTGACGGCGGAGCCGCGGACCACGGCGAGGACCTGGTGGCCGTTGCGGCGGGCGTCGGACAGGCGTTCCAGGACGAGGACGCCGGCGCCCTCGGACCAGCCGGTGCCGTCGGCGGAGTCGGCGAACGCCTTGCAGCGGCCGCTGGTGGAGATGCCGCCCTGCCGGGTGAACCCGGAGAAGCCCATGGGGGTCGACATGACGGTGACGCCGCCCGCCAGGGCCAGGCCGCACTCACCCTGGCGCAGGGACTGGGCGGCCAGGTGGATGGCGACCAGGCTGGAGGAGCAGGCGGTGTCCACGGTGACCGCGGGGCCGGCGAGGTCGAAGGCGTAGGCGACGCGGCCGGAGACGACGCTGGCGGTGAGGCCGGTGGTGGCGTGGCCCTCCGCGTCCTCGCGGGAGTTCATCACGACGCCGACGTAGTCGACGCCGGCGGTGCCGACGAACACGCCGGTGCGGGAGCCGCGCAGGGACACCGGGTCGAGGCCGGCGCGTTCGACGGCTTCCCACGTGGTTTCCAGCAGGAGCCGCTGCTGCGGGTCCATGGCGACGGCCTCGCGCGGCGAGATGCCGAAGAACCCGGCGTCGAAGGCGGCGGCGTCGACGAAGCCGCCCTCGGCGGCGGCGCTGCTGCCCGCTCCGTCGCCGCCCAGCGCGTCGAGGTCCCAGCCCCGGTCGGTGGGGAACGGGGCGATGCCGTCGCGGCCCTCGTCCAGCAGCCGCCAGAAGTCCTCCGGGGAGGCGACCTCGCCGGGCAGCCGGCAGGCCATGCCCACGATGGCGATCGGTTCGTGCCGGCTCGCCTCGGCCTCCTCCAGCCGCCGACGGGTCCTGTGCAGGTCGGCCGTGACCCACTTGAGGTAGTCGACGAGCTTTTTGTCATCGGGCATGACGGGAATACCTTCCTGTGGTGAATCGGCTCGTCTCAGTGGTCGCCCATGCGGCCGAGCTCGTTGTCGATGAAGGCGAACACCTCGTCGGCGCTGGCCGATTCGAAGGCGTCGTCCACGGGGGTGCCGGTCTGCTCCGGCGCGCTGCCGCGCACCTTGTCCAGCATCTGGCCGAGCCGGAGCGCGAGTCCCGCGCGGGTGATCTCGTCGTGCTCGCCGGCCGCGAAGAGGGCTTCCAGGCGGTCGAGTTCGGCGAGCAGCGAGGGGCCCTGCGGGCGCTCGTCGCCGGGGGCCAGTTCGGAGACGAAGTGTTCGGCGAGTGCCGTGGGGGTCGGGTAGTCGAAGACCAGGGTGGCCGGCAGGCGCAGCCCGGTCGCCGTGGCAAGGTGGTTGCGCAGTTCCAGGGCGGTCAGTGAGTCGAAGCCGAGCTCCCGGAACTCCTGGGTCACGTCGACGGCCTTCGGCGTGGCGTGTCCGAGGACCCGGGCGGCCTGTTCGCGGACCAGGTCGGTGACGTACCGGACGCGTTCGTCGGCGCGGAGTTCGCCGAGCCTGGCGCCGAGGGCGGCGGCCGCTCCGGCCGCGTCGGTGGCGGCGGCGGTGCGGCGGCTGCTCCTGACCATGCCGCGGAAGAGCGGCGGCAGGTCCTCGGGGGCGGCGCCGCGCATGGCGCCGGGGGCGAGGCCGACCAGGACCAGGAACGACTCGTCGGAGCCGCGTGCGATGTCGAAGAGGCCGAAGCCCTGGTCGACGGAGAGCGGCGGGAGGCCGCCGGACTGCATGCGGCGCATGTCGGTGTCGGAGAGGGTGCTGGTCATGCCGCCTTCGTGGGACCAGGGGCCCCAGGCGAGGGAGGTGCCGGGCAGGCCCAGGGAGCGGCGGTGCGCGGTGAGCGCGTCGAGGAAGGAGTTGGCCGCGGCGTAGTTGCCCTGGCCGGGGCTGCCCATGACGCCGGCGATGGACGAGAACGGCAGGAACGCCGCCAGGTCCAGGTCGCGGGTGAGGTCGTGCAGGTGCCAGGCGGCGTCGACCTTGGGCCGCAGGACGGTGGCGAGCCGTTCGGGGGTGAGCGAGGCGACGACGCCGTCGTCGAGGACGCCGGCCGTGTGCACGACCGCGGTGAGC
Organism: Streptomyces calvus; assembly: GCF_006782915.1. Lineage (GTDB taxonomy): Bacteria > Actinomycetota > Actinomycetes > Streptomycetales > Streptomycetaceae > Streptomyces > Streptomyces calvus. The sequence goes on along the minus strand of NZ_VCNP01000058.1, from coordinate 78,684 downwards.
GGGTGGGCGGCGGGGACGTCGGCGAGGAGCGCGGCGGTGGCGTCGCGGTCGGCGGTGTCGCAGGCCGTGACGGTCACCTCGGCGCCGAGTTCCCGTAGTTCGGCGGCGAGTTCGGCGGCGCCGGGTGCGTCCGGTCCGCGTCGGCTGGTCAGCAGCAGGTGCCGCATGCCCGCGGCGGCGAGGCGGCGGGCGAGGTGTCCGCCGAGCGCACCGGTGCCGCCGGTGACGAGGACGGTACCGTCGGGGTTCCAGCGCGGCGGCATCGTCAGCACGATCTTGCCGATGTGCTTGGCCTGGCTCATGAAGCGGAACGCCTCGCGTGCCCGTCGTACGTCCCACACCTTCAGCGGCAGGGGTCGCAGGGCGCCTTCGGAGAACAGGTCGAGGAGTTCGCCGAGGAGTGCGCGGTTGCGTTCGGGTCCGGCCTCGCCGAGGTCGAAGGCCCGGTAGGTCACCCGGTCGATCGTCCGCGGGTCGCGGATGTCCGTCTTGCCCATCTCCAGGAACCGGCCGCCGTCGGCGGTCAGCCGCAGCGACGCGTCCACGAACTCGCCCGCGAGCGCGTTCAGCACGACGTCCACACCCCGGCCGCCGGTCACGGCCCGGAACTTCTCCTCGAAGCCCAGATCACGCGACGACGCGATGTGATCGTCGTCCAGACCCAGCCCGCGCAGCGTGTCCCACTTGCCCTCGCTCGCGGTCGCGAACACCTCCGCACCCAGATGCCGGGCCAACTGCACCGCCGCCATGCCGACACCGCCCGCACCGGCGTGCACCAGCACCGACTCCCCCGCCCGCAGACCCGCCAGGTCACGGAACGCGTACAGGGCGGTCAGGAACACCAGCGGCACGGAGGCCGCCTGCTGCTGGGTCCAGGTGTCGGGGACGCGGGCGAGGTAGTGCTCGTCGGCGACGACGACCGGTCCGAAGCCGCCGGGTACGGTGCCGAACACCCGGTCGCCGGGCCGCAGTCCGGTGACGGCGGGGCCGACGGCCGTGACCACACCGGCGGCCTCGGTGCCCATCGGGCCGGACTCGCCGGGGTACATGCCGAGCGCGTTGAGGACGTCGCGGAAGTTGAGGCCGGTGGCGTCGACGTCGATCCTGACCTCGTGGTCGCCGAGCGGCTGCAGCACCTCCGGGCACGGGGCGAGGACGAGGTTGTCCAGGGTGCCCTTGCCGGTGGTGTCGAGCCGCCACGGCACGTCGACGGGCGGCAGCAGCCCGGCGCCGGTGGCGAGGCGGTCCAGCCGGCCGACGCGGACGGTGCCCTCGCGCACGGCGAACTGGGCGTCGCCGGTGGCGAGCAGGGCCGGCAGGTCCGGCAGCAGGGCGAGGACGTCGTCCCGTCCGTCGTGGTCGACGAGGACGAACCGGTCCGGGTTCTCGGACTGGGCCGAGCGCACCAGACCCCAGGCGGCGCCCGCGGCGAGGTCCCGCACCGTCTCGCCGTCGGCGGCGGCCACCGCGTGACGGGTGACGAAGACCAGGCGGGTGCGGTCGAACCGGTCGTGGTCCAGCCACTGGCGGACGAGTTCCAGGGTGCGGGCGGTGAGGGCGTGGACGGCGCCGGGGACGTCCGTGCCGGGTGCGGCCGGGTCGCCGCCGCCCGCGTCCGTGCCGTCCGGGGCCGTGTACTGCCCGTGGAGCGGAACAAGGACGTAGTCGGGGGCGTCGGCCGGGTCGGTGAGGTCGGCGAGGGACGACAGGGTGGTGCCGGTGCCGAGGACGTCGGCGCCCAGGGTGGCGGCCCGCAGGCCTTCGGTGGGCTTGACCTCGGGTGCGGTGACCCAGTCGAGGCGGAACACCGGTTCCTGGCCGCCGGTGGCCGCCGGGGCGCGCGGCACGCTCGGGGCGCGCAGCACCAGGGCCTCGGCGGAGAGCACGGGCGCGCCTTCGGCGTCGACGGCCGTGAGGGTGACCGACTCGTCGCCGAGCCTGGTGATGCGGACCCGCAGGGTGGTGGCGCCGGCCGCGTGCAGGGAGACGCCGCTCCAGATGTAGGGCAGCAGCGGGTTGTCCTCGCTGCCGACGCCGAGGTAGCCGTTGGCGTGCTGGACGGCGTCGAGCAGGGCCGGGTGGATGCCGAAGTACTGGGCGTCCCCGGCGATCTCCTCGGGCAGGGCGACCTCGACGAAGGCCTCCTGTCCGCGGATCCACACCGTGCGCATCCCCTGGAAGCTGGGGCCGTACTCGGTGCGCTCGTAGGTGCCGTCGACCGGCATGGGCCGGGCGTCCGCCGGCGGCCAGACGGGCACGTCGAACGGGGCGGTGTGCTCGTCCGCGGCGAGGGTGCCGGTGGCGTGCCGGGTCCAGGGGGCGTCGGTGGCGTCGGACGGGCGGGAGTAGAACGCGATGCTGCGGGTGCCTTCGTCGTCCGGGGCGCCGAGGACGACCTGGAGGGCGGTGGGCACCTTCTCGTCGAGCACCATCGGGGTGGACAGGACGAGTTCCTGGACGCGGCCGCAGCCGACCTGGTCGGCGGCGCGAATGGCCATCTCCAGGTAGCCGGTGCCGGGCAGGATCACCGTGCCGCCGACCTTGTGGTCGAGCAGCCAGGGGTGGACCTGCAGGGAGATCCGGCTGGTGAACAGCGCGCCTTCGGAGTCGGCCAGCGGCACGGCGGCGCCGAGCAGCGGGTGGTCGGCGGAGACCAGGCCGGCCGAGCCGACGTCGCCGGTCAGGGCGGCCGGGCGGGGCCAGAACCGCTCCCGCTGGAACGGGTAGGTCGGCAGTTCGGTGCGGCGCGCCCCGGTGCCCCGGAACCAGGCCGCCCAGTCGACGCGGACACCGGCGGTGTGGAGCCGGGCGAGCCCGGTGAGCAGCGCGGTCTCCTCGTCGCGGTCCGTGCGCAGCGCGGGTACGGCGACGGTGTCGAGGTCGGTGTCCAGGCAGCGCTGGGTCAGTGCGGTGAGGACACCGCCGGGTCCGGCCTCCAGGAACGCGGTCACTCCGGCGTCGGCCAGGGCGCGCACGCCGTCGGCGTAGCGGACGGTGCCGCGGACGTGGCGCACCCAGTAGTCGGCGGAGCACAGCAGCGCCGGGTCGGCGATCTCGCCGGTCAGGTTGGACACGACGGGGATGCGCGGCTCGGCGTACGTCAGTGTCTCTGCGACGTCGCGGAAGGCGTCGAGCATCGGCTCCATGAGCGGCGAGTGGAAGGCGTGGCTCACCGCCAGCCGCTGCGTCTTGCGGCCGTCCGCCGTGAACAGGGCGGCGAGGGTGAGGACGTCCTCCTCGGTGCCGGCGACGACGACGGAGTCGGGTCCGTTGACGGCGGCCAGGGCCACGCCGTCGGTCAGCCTGGGGGTGATCTCCTCCTCGGTGGCCTGGACGGCGATCATGGCGCCGCCCGCCGGGAGTTGCTGCATGAGCCGGGCGCGGGCCGCGACGAGCGTGCAGGCGTCGTCCAGGGACAGCACCCCGGCGACGTGCGCGGCGGTGATCTCGCCGACGGAGTGACCGGCCACGTAGTCGGGCCGCACACCCCAGGACTCGACGAGCCGGTACAGGGCGACCTCGACGGCGAACAGTGCGGGCTGGGTGTAGCCGGTGGTGTCGAGGAGGTCCGCCTCGGGCGTGCCCTCGGCGGCGAACAGCGCGGCCCGCAGGGGGACTTCGCCGCCGGTGTCCAGGCGGGCCAGTACGGCGTCCAGGGCCTCGGCGAACACCGGGAAAGCGGCGTACAGTTCGCGTCCCGTGCCGGCCCGCTGGGAGCCCTGTCCGGAGAACAGGACGGCGGTGGTGCGGTGGGCGGCGCGGCCCCGCGCCACCTCCAGGGGTTGCCCGCCGGGTCCGGCGAGGAGGACCGCGCGGTGATCGAACAGGGCGCGGCCGGTGGCCAGGGAGTGGCCCACGTCCAGCGGGGAGCGGCCGGTGAGGGCGGCGACACGGGACACCTGGGCGTCCAGGGCTGCCTCGGACTTCGCGGAGACGGGCCACGGGACGACCGAGAGGGCCGGCGCGGGGGCCGCGGTGCCGGTCGCCGCGGAGCCGCCCGGTTCGGGCACCGTCTCGGGCTCGGGTGCCTGCTCGATGATGGTGTGGGCGTTGGTGCCGCTGATGCCGAAGGACGAGATACCGGCGCGCCTGGGCCTGCCGGTCTCCGGCCACGGCGCCGGCTCGGTGAGCAGCCGCACCGCGCCGGCCTCCCAGTCGACGTGGGTGGAGGGCCGGTCGACGTGGAGGGTCTTCGGCAGGACGGAGTGCCGCATCGCCATGACGGTCTTGATGATCCCGGCGACGCCTGCGGCGGCCTGCGTGTGGCCGATGTTCGACTTGATGGAGCCGAGCAGCAGCGGTCGGTCGGCGGGCCGGTCCTGGCCGTAGGTGGCCAGCAGGGCCTGCGCCTCGATGGGGTCGCCGAGCGGGGTGCCGGTGCCGTGGCCCTCGACGGCGTCGATGTCGGCGGGGCCGAGTCCGGCGCTCGCCAGGGCCTGGCGGATGACGCGCTGCTGGGAGGGCCCGTTGGGTGCGGTCAGGCCGTTGGAGGCGCCGTCCTGGTTGATGGCGGAGCCGCGGACCACGGCGAGCACGTCGTGCCCGTTGCGGCGGGCGTCGGACAGGCGTTCCACCACGAGCAGGCCGACGCCCTCGGACCAGCCGGTGCCGTCGGCGGCGTCCGCGTACGCCTTGCAGTGGCCGTCGGTGGCGAGGCCGTTCTGCAGGGTGAAGCCGGAGAAGCCGGACGGGGTGCTCATGAGGGTGACGCCGCCCGCGACGGCGAGGTCGCACTCGCCGGCCCGCAGCGCCTGGAGCGCCCAGTGCAGGGCGACCAGGGAGGAGGAGCAGGCGGTGTCGACGGTGACCGCGGGCCCTTCGAGGCCGAAGGTGTAGGCGAGCCGGCCGGAGACGACGCTGGCGGCGAGGCCGGTGCCGGCGTGGCCCTCCAGGTCCTCGCGGGAGTTCATGACGAGGGTGGAGTAGTCCTGGCCGTTGGTGCCGACGAAGACACCGGTGCGGCTGCCGCGCAGTGCGTCGGCGTCGATGCCGGCGCGTTCGAACGCCTCCCAGGTGGTTTCGAGGAGCAGGCGCTGCTGCGGGTCCATGGCGAGGGCCTCGCGCGGGGAGATCCCGAAGAAGCCGGCGTCGAACTCGGCGGCGCCCGCGACGAATCCGCCGCGCAGGGTGGCGCTGCGGCCGCGGCCGTCGGCGCCGCCGGTCTCCAGGGTGGCGAGGTCCCAGCCCCGGTCCTCGGGGAAGGCCTCGATGCCGTCGCGGCCCTCGCTGAGCATCCGCCACAGGTCCTCGGGCGAGCGGACGCCGCCGGGCAGGCGGCAGGCCATGCCGACGATGACGATCGGGTCGTCGGACAGTCCGGCGGCACTCACCCGGTCGGCACCGGACTCGGTGTCCTGCTCGCCGAGGATCTCGGCGACCAGGTGCTCGGCCAGGGCCTGCGCGGTCGGGAAGTCGTAGACGGTGGTGGCGGGCATGCGCAGGCCGGTGGCGAGCGCGAGCCGGTTGGGCAGTTCGATCGCGGTCAGCGAGTCGAAGCCCAGGTCGCGGAAGGTGCGGTCGGGGGCGACGGCCTCGGGTCCCGGGTGGCCGAGGACGGCGGCGGCGTGGGTGCGGACCAGGTCGCCCATGACGGCGGTGCGTTCGGCGGCGGGCAGCTGCCGCAGCCGCGCGGCGAGCCCGGAGGCGGCCGTCTCGGTCCGCTCCCGCGCGGTGGCCGCGTCGGCCAGGGCCTGCCGGGCGTCCGGCAGGTCCCGCAGCAGGGCACTGCCGCGGATGCCGATGAGGCCGTCCAGGACCTGCGGCTGCCGCGGGTCGAACACGACGGGTGTCGGCTCCGGCCGGGTCACGGCCTGCCGCAGGGCGGCGAGCGCGAGGTCCGGGTGCACGGCCGGGTGTCCGGCGGTGCGGGCCGGGCGCCCGGCGGCACCGGTGCCGGTGGTGCCGGCGTCCGTCGTGTCGGTGACCGTGGCGTCCGCGCCCGCTTCCTCGTCGGTCCAGGCGCCCCAGGCGATGGAGGTGGCGGGCAGGCCCTCGCTCCGGCGGCGCCGGGCGAGCGCGTCCAGGACGGCGGTGGCGGCGGCGAGGTTGGCGCGCCCGGCGGTGCCGATCGTGCCGGCCACCGAGGAGCAGAGCACGAACGCCGTCAGGTCCAGGTCCCGGGTCAGTTCGTCCAGGTGGACGGCGGGGACGGTGCGGGCACGGTGCAGCGCGGCGAACCGCTCCGGCGTGAGGTCGTCGAGCACTCCGTCGTCGACGATGCCGGCGGCGTGCACCACTCCGGTCAGCGGGGTGTCCTCGGGGATGTCGGCGAGGACGGCGGCGAGGGCGTCGCGGTCGGCGGCGTCGCAGGCGGTGACCGTCACCTCTGCGCCCAGTTCCCGCAGCTCGGCGGCGAGTTCGGCGGCGCCCGGCGCGTCCGGGCCGCGCCGGCTGACCAGCACCAGGCGGGCGGCTCCGGCGGCGGCGAGCCAGCGCGCCACGTGGGCGCCGCGGCCTCCGGTGCCGCCGGTGACCAGGACGGTGCCGCTGGGCTCCCAGCCGGCGTCGGGTGCGGCCTCCGGCGCGGGCACGAGCCGGCGGCCGAAGACGGCGGAGTCGCGTACGGCCATCTGGTCCTCGCCGTCGTGTCCGGCGAGGACGGCGGCGAACCGCCGGGCGGCACGGTCGTCCAGGACGGCGGGCAGGTCGATCGACCCGCCCCACCGCACGGGCAGTTCCAGTGCCGCGACCCGTCCGAGGCCCCACACCGCCGCCTGGCCGGGGGCGGTGATCCGCTCCGTGCCGGCGACGGCGACGGCGCCGCGCGTCACGCACCACAGGGGCGCGTTGATCTCGGCGTCCAGCAGGGCCTGGAGCAGCACCGCCGTCGGGACGGCGGGGGTCTCGGCGGTGTCCGTGAGGGCGAGCAGGGACAGCACTCCGGTGAGCGCGGTGTGCTCGGAGAGCAGGCCGCGCAGCCTTCCGGCGAGCGCGTCACGGTCGTCGGTGCCGACGGTCAGCGGCACGACGTCGGTGCCCACGGCCGCCAGGACGGCGGCCACCCACGCGTCGTCCGCGAGCCCTTCGGGGACGACGGCCAGCCAGGTGCCGGTGGCGGCGGGCGCGGTGGACGGCAGCGACAGCGGCTTCCACACCTCGTGGTGCCTGATGGAGTCGACCATCGCCTGGTCGCGCTGCCTGCGCCGCCAGGTGGACAGGGCGGGCAGGACCGCACCGAGCGCGTCGGTGTCGACGGCGAGATCGGCGGCGAGCGTGGTCAGGTCCTCGCCCTCGACCGCCGTCCAGAACGCCGCGTCCAAGGGGTCCGCTCCGGTGCCGCCCGCCGTGGTCCGCTGGGCGTCGGGCCAGTAACGGGCGCGCTGGAAGGCGTAGGTGGGCAGTTCGGTGCGCCGGGCGCCGGTGCCGTCGAAGCACGGCTTCCAGTCCACGCGTACGCCCGCCACGTGCAGTTCGGCCAGCGCGGTGAGCAGCGCGGTCTCCTCGGGGCGGTCCTTGCGCAGGGCGGGCACGGCGACCGGGTCGGCCCCGGCATCGAGACACCGGCGGGTGAGGGCGGTCAGGACACCGTCCGGGCCCAGTTCGAGGTAGGCGTTCGCGCCGGCACCGGCCAGGGCGCGCACGCCGTCGGCGAACCGCACGGTGCCACGCACATGCCGCACCCAGTACTCGGCGGAGCACAACAGGCCGGGCTCCGCGATCTCACCGGTCACGTTCGACACCACGGGAATCGACGGCTCGGCGTACGTCAGCTTCTCGGCGACCTCACGGAAGGCGGCCAGCATCGGTTCCATCAACGACGAGTGGAAGGCATGACTCACCACCAGCCGCTGCGTCTTGCGCCCCTCGCCCGCGAACACATCAGCGAGCGCCAGGACTTCGGACTCGCTACCGGCGATCACCACGGCGTCCGGACCATTGACGGCCGCGAGGGCCACACCGTCCGTCAGCCGCGGAACGACCTCCTCCTCAGCAGCCTGTACGGCCACCATCGCGCCGCCCGCCGGAAGCCCCTGCATCAGCCGCGCACGAGCAGCCACCAGCGTGCAGGCGTCCTCCAGCGACAGCACCCCCGCCACGTGCGCGGCCGTGATCTCACCCACGGAATGCCCGGCCACGAACTCCGGCCGCACCCCCCAGGATTCGACGAGCCGGTACAGCGCCACCTCGACCGCGAACAGCGCCGGCTGCGTGAACCCCGTCGTGTCGAGGAGTTCCGCCTCCGCCGAACCCGGCTCCGCGAACAGCACCTCACGCAGCGGACGCTCCAACTGGGCATCGAGCCGGTCCAGTACGGCATCCAACGCCTCCGCGAACACCGGGAAGCGGTCGTACAGCTCACGCCCCATCCCGGCCCGCTGCGACCCCTGACCCGAGAACAGCACCGCCAGGAAACGCTCCGTGGCCCGGCCGCGGGCGACCTCGGTGGGCGCACCGTCGGCGCCGGTGAGCAGCACCGCACGGTGCTCGAACACCGACCGTCCCGACGCCAGCGAGAAGCCCACGTCCAGCGCGGACTCGGCGTCGAGCGTGGTGATCCGGTCCAGTTGGCCTTCCAGGGCCTCCTCGGACTTGGCCGACACCGGCCACGGCACGACCTCGGGAACGCGCCCGGGTTCCACGGCCTGTGCGACGGGCTCGGACTCCGGGGCCTGCTCGATGATGGTGTGCGCGTTGGTGCCGCTGATGCCGAACGACGACACACCGGCGCGGCGCGGACGGCCGGTGTCCGGCCAGTCGACGGTCTCGGTGAGCAGACGCACCTCGCCCTCGGTCCAGTCCACGTGGGTCGACGGCGCGTCGATGTGCAGGGACTTCGGCAGGATGCCGTGGCGGAGCGCCATGACGGTCTTGATGACGCCGGCGACGCCTGCGGCGGCCTGGGCGTGGCCGATGTTCGACTTGATGGAGCCGAGCAGCAGCGGCCGGTCGGCGGGCCGGTCCTGGCCATAAGTGGCCAGCAGGGCCTGCGCCTCGATCGGGTCGCCGAGGGTGGTGCCCGTGCCGTGCGCCTCCACCGCGTCCACGTCCGCGGCCGCGAGTCCGGCGCTCGCCAGGGCCTGCCGGATGACGCGCTGCTGCGAGGGCCCGTTGGGCGCGGTCAGGCCGTTGGATGCACCGTCCTGGTTGACGGCGGAACCGCGCACCACGGCCAGCACGGGGTGACCGTTGCGGCGGGCGTCGGACAGCCGCTCCACGACGAGCATGCCGACGCCTTCGGACCAGCCGGTGCCGTCGGCGGCGTCCGCGAAGGCCTTGCAGCGTCCGTCGGGGGCGAGGCCGCCCTGCCGGGTGAACCCTGCGTACCCCATGGCGGTGGACATCACGGTGACGCCGCCCGCCAGGGCGAGGCTGCACTCGCCGGAGCGCAGCGCGTGGGCCGCCCAGTGCAGGGCGACCAGGGAGGAGGAGCAGGCGGTGTCGATGGTGACCGCGGGGCCCTCCAGGCCGAACGTGTAGGACAGTCGGCCGGAGATGACGCTGGTGGCGAGGCCGGTCGGGGCGTGACCCTCGGCGTCCTCGCTGGAGTTCATGACGAGGGTGGTGTAGTCCTGGCCGCTGGTGCCGACGAAGACACCGGTCCGGCTGCCGCGCACGGTCGCCGGGTCGATGCCGGCGCGTTCGAACGCCTCCCAGGACGTTTCCAGCAGCAGTCGCTGCTGCGGGTCCATGGCGAGGGCCTCGCGCGGGGAGATGCCGAAGAAGCCGGCGTCGAAGTCGGCGACGTCGTAGAGGAAGCCGCCTTCGGAGGTGGCGCTGCGGCCGTGGCCGCCGTGGCCGCCGCGCATGAGGGTGTCCAGGTCCCAGCCGCGGTCGGTCGGGAAGGCGGAGATGCCCTCGCGGCCCTCGACGACGAGCCGCCACAGTTCCTCGGGCGAGCTGACGCCGCCGGGCATCCGGCAGGCCATGCCGACGATGACCACCGGGTCGTCGGCCGTCGCGGGCAGGACGGTTCCGGTCGCCGCGGGCGTGCCGGCGACGCGCTTCTCGTCGAGGAGGGCGGTCACCAGGTGCTCGGCGAGCACGGTGGGCGTCGGGTAGTCGAAGACGAGGGTGGCGGACAGGCGCAGGCCGGTGACGGCGGTGAGGCGGTTGCGCAGTTCGACGGCGGTGAGCGAGTCGAAGCCGAGGTCGTGGAAGTCACGGTCGGCCTCGACGGCCTTGGGCGAGGAGTGGCCGAGCACGGTGGCGGCCTCGCCGCGGATCAGGTTGAGCAGGACGCGGACGCGTTCCTCCTCCCGTGTCTCCAGGAGCCGGCGGGTGAGGTTCTCGGCGACCCGGGCACCGCCGACGGCGGTGGCGGCGGCACGCCGGGTGCCGCGTACCAGGTTGCGCAGCAGCGGCGGCACCTCACCGGGCATCCGGGTGTTGCCGGAGGCGCCGAGGGGCACGAGGTACGGCTCGTCGGAGAGCGTGGCGGCGTCCCAGAGCGCGAGGCCCTGTTCGACGGTGAGGGGCGGCGCGCCCGAGGCGGCGATCCTCCGGGCACTGACGTCGGAGAGGGTGCCGGTCATGCCGCCGTCCTGCGCCCAGGCGCCCCAGGCGAGGGAGAGGGCGGGCAGTCCGGAGGCGGCCCGCTGCTGGGCGAGCGCGTCCAGGAAGACGTTGGCCGCCGCATAGTTGCCTTGGCCCGCGCTGCCCATCACACCGGACACCGACGAGTACATGACGAAGGCGGCGAGGTCGAGGTCCCGGGTCAGCTCGTGCAGGTGCCAGGCGGCGTCGACCTTCGGCCGCAGCACGTCCGAGACCCGCTCCGCCGACAACGACGTCACCACACCGTCGTCCAGCACGCCCGCCGTGTGCACGACCGCGGTGAGCGGGCGGGCCGGGTCGATGCCGGCGAGGAGCGCGGCGGTGGCGTCGCGGTCGGCGGTGTCGCAGGCCGCAACGGTGACCTCGGCACCCAACTCCCGCAGCTCTGCCGCGAGTTCGGCGGCACCTGGTGCGTCCGGTCCGCGCCGGCTGGTCAGCAGCAGGTGCCGCGTCCCGGACGCCGCGAGATGCCGGGCGAGGTGTCCGCCGAGCGCGCCGGTGCCGCCGGTGACGAGGACGGTGCCGTCCGGGTTCCAGCGCGGCGGCATCCGCAGCACGATCTTCCCGACGTGCTGGGCCCGGCTCATGAACCGGAACGCCTCACGCGCCCGCCGCACGTCCCACACCCGCACCGGAAGCGCACTCAACGCGCCCTCGGCGAACAGGCCCACCAGCTCCCGCAGCATCTCCCGCGTACGCTCGGGACCCGCCTCACCCAGATCGAAGGCACGGTACGTCACCCGGTCGATCGCCCGCGGGTCGCGGATGTCCGTCTTGCCCATTTCCAGGAACCGGCCACCGTCGGCCGTCAGCCGCAACGACGCGTCCACGAACTCACCCGCGAGCGCGTTCAGTACGACGTCCACGCCCCGGCCGCCGGTCACGGCCCGGAACTTCTCCTCGAAGCCCAGATCACGCGACGACGCGATGTGATCGTCGTCCAGACCCAGCCCGCGCAGCGTGTCCCACTTGCCCTCGCTGGCGGTCGCGAACACCTCCGCACCCAGGTGCCGGGCCCACTGCACCGCCGCCATGCCGACACCGCCCGCACCGGCGTGCACCAGCACCGACTCCCCCGCCCGCAGACCCGCCAGCTCGGTCAGGCCGTAGGAGGCGGTGAGGAACACCAGCGGCATGGACGCGGCCTGCTCGTCGGTCCAGCCGTCGGGCACCCGCACCAGGAACCGCTCGTCGATCAGCACGTCGGTGCCCAGGCCGCCGGGCACCATGCCCATCACCCGGTCGCCCGGCGCGAAATCGGTGGCCTCGGGGCCGGTGGCGGTGACCACGCCGACCGCCTCGGCTCCCAGCAGTCCCGCCTCACCGGGATACATGCCGAGCGCGTTGAGCACGTCGCGGAAGTTCAGCCCGGCCGCACGCACCTCGAGGCGCACCTGACGGCCCTCCGGGCCGTCCAGCACCTCCGGGCACGGAACGAGCGTGAGGGCGTCCAGGTCGCCCTTGGCCGTGCTGTCCAGCCGCCAGGGGCTCTGAGCCGGAGGCAACAGTCCGGCCCCGGTGACCACCCGGTCCAGACGTCCCACCAGGACGTCACCGTCCCGTACGACGAACTGGGCGTCGCCGCCTGCCAGCAGCTCCGGCAGCAGCGGCAGCACGCTCTCGACGCGGGTGTCCGCATCGAGGTCGACCAGGGCGAACCGGGTGGGGTTCTCGGAGTGCGCGGCGCGCAGCAGACCCCACACGGCCGCGGCCGGAAGGTCCGCGACCCGGTCGCCGTGTCCGGCGCGGACCGCGCCCCGGGTGACGAACACCAGCCGGGCCGCCTCGAAGCGGTCCCGGCGCAGCCACTCCTGCACCAGGTCGAGGGCGTGCGCGACGAGCGTGTGCGTGGCCCGCGGTACGTCGTCGCCGTGGCCGTCGCCGGACACGGGGACGCACACCAGGGTTTCGGTGCCGGTGAGGCCGTCCAGGGCGGCGGCGTCGGTGCCGAGCGCGGGCAGCGTGGCGTGGCGGACCGACGGATCGGCGGCGGTCTCGGGAGCGGCGGTCCACTCCAGGCGGAGCAGCGAGTCCAGTTCGGTGCGGCGGGCGGCGGGTGCCTGCCCGCCCGCGGGGACGCGCAGCACCAGCGACTCGGCCGAGAGGACGGGCGCGCCCTCGACGTCCACGGCGGCGATGGAGACGGAGTCCTCGCCGGTGCGGGCGACCCGGAAGCGGACCATGGAGGCGCCGGCCGCGTGCAGGGACACCCCTCCCCACAGGAACGGCAGCAGCTTGTGCTCGTCGTCCAGACCGGCGAAGCCGACGGACTGCACGGCCGCGTCCAGCAGCGCCGGGTGCATGCCGTAGTAGCCGGCGTCGTCCGCCTCCGTCGGGAGCGCCGCCTCGACGAACGCCTCGTCGCCGCGCTTCCACACGGCGCGGATGGTGCGGAAGACGGGGCCGTACTCGGTGCGTTCGTAGAAGCCTTCCAGGTCGGCGGCGACGGCGCCGCGCGGCGGCCAGACGCTCGCGTCGAAGCCGAGGGTCCGGGCGGTGGTGCCGAGGACGCCGGCCGCGTGCTCCGTCCAGGTCTCCTCCGCCGCGTCGGCGGGTCGCGAGTACAGGCTGACCTTGCGGGCGCCCGACTCGTCGGGCGCGCCGACCCACACCTGGACGACCACGGCGGTGTCCTCGGGCAGGAGCAGCGGGGTGGCGAGGGTGAACTCCTCGACGCACTCGCAGCCGACCTCGTCCCCGGCGCGCACGGCCAGTTCGAGGAAACCGGTGGCCGGGAAGAGGACCATGCCGCCGCCCACGGTGTGGTCCGCGAGCCAGGGGTGCGTGGCGAGCGACAGGCGTCCGGTGAACAGGACGCCCTCGGAGGCGGCGAGCGCGGTGGCGGCGCCCAGCAGCGGGTGCTCGGCGGGCCGCAGCCCGGCGCCCGTGACATCACCGGTGTGGGCCGCCGGGCGGGGCCAGTACCGCTCGTGGTGGAAGGCGTACGTCGGCAGCGCCACCCGCCGCGCACCCGTCCCCTCGAAGCACGGCGCCCAGTCGACGTCGACGCCGGTGACGTGCAGCCGGGCCAGCGCGGTCAGCAGCGCGGTCTCCTCGGCACGGTCCTTGCGCAGCACCGCCACGGACACGACGTCCCCGGCACCGTCCAGCACCCGCGCGGCCATCCCGGTCAGCACACCGTCCGGGCCCAGCTCCAGGAACGCGTTCACACCGGCACCGGCCAGCACACGCCCCCCGTCGGCGAACCGCACGGTGCCACGCACATGCCGCACCCAATACTCGGCGGAGCTCAACAGGCCGGGCTCGGCGATCTCACCGGTCACGTTCGACACCACGGGAATCGACGGCTCGGCGTACGTCAGCTTCTCGGCGACCTCACGGAAGGCGGCCAGCATCGGTTCCATCAACGGCGAGTGGAAGGCATGACTCACCACCAGCCGCTGCGTCTTGCGCCCCTCCCCCGCGAACACATCCGCGAGCGCCAGCACTTCGGACTCCACGCCGGCGATCACCACCGCGTCCGGACCGTTCACGGCCGCCAGGGCCGCACCGTCCGTCAGCCGCGGAACGACCTCCTCCTCAGCAGCCTGTACGGCCACCATCGCGCCGCCCGCCGGAAGCCTCTGCATCAGCCGCGCACGAGCAGCCACCAGCGTGCAGGCGTCCTCCAGCGACAACACACCCGCCACATGCGCGGCCGTGATCTCACCCACGGAATGCCCGGCCACGAACTCCGGCCGCACACCCCACGACTCCACCAGCCGGTACAGCGCCACCTCGACCGCGAACAGCGCCGGCTGCGTGAACCCCGTCGAGTCCAGCAGCTCAGCCTCCGCCGTGCCCGCCTCCGCGAACAGCACCTCACGCAGCGGACGCTCCAACTGGGCATCGAGCCGGTCCAGTACGGCATCCAACGCCTCCGCGAACACCGGGAAGCGGTCGTACAGCTCACGCCCCATCCCGGCCCGCTGCGACCCCTGACCCGAGAACAGCACCGCCGTCGAACGCTCCGCCGCACGCCCACGCGCCACCTCGACGGGCTGTTCGCCCTCCGCGTCCGCGAGCAGCACGGCCCGGTGCTCGAACACCGACCGTCCCGACGCCAGCGAGAAGCCCACGTCCAGCGCGGACTCGGCGTCGAGCGAGGTGACCCGCTGCACCTGGCCCGGCAGGGCGTCCTCGGAACGGGCGGACACCGGCCACGGCACGACGGCCGGTGTGACGGACGGCGTGGTGGACGGCTCCGGCTGCTCCGGGGTCGTGTCCGGCTGTTCGAGGATGACGTGCGCGTTGGTGCCGCTGAGTCCGAAGGACGACACGCCCGCGCGCCACGGCCGGTGCGTGTCGGGCCATGCGGTCGTCTCGGTGAGCAGCCGTACCGCGCCGGCCTCCCAGTCGACGTGGGTGGAGGGCCGGTCGACGTGCAGGGTCTTCGGCAGGGCGCCGTGGCGCATGGCGAGGATCATCTTGATGACGCCGGCGACGCCTGCGGCGGCCTGGGTGTGGCCGATGTTCGACTTGATGGAGCCGAGCAGCAGCGGCCGGTCGGCGGGCCGGTCCTGGCCGTAGGTGGCCAGCAGGGCCTGTGCTTCGATCGGGTCGCCGAGGGTGGTGCCCGTGCCGTGCGCCTCCACCGCGTCCACGTCCGCGGCCGCGAGTCCGGCGCTCGCCAGGGCCTGCCGGATGACGCGCTGCTGGGAGGGGCCGTTGGGCGCGGTGAGGCCGTTGGAGGCGCCGTCCTGGTTGATGGCGGAGCCGCGGACCACCGCGAGCACGTCGTGCCCGTTGCGGCGGGCGTCGGAGAGGCGTTCCAGGACGAGCAGGCCGACGCCCTCGGACCAGCCGGTGCCGTCGGCGGAGTCGGCGAACGCCTTGCACAGGCCGTCGGCCGCCAGGCCGCCCTGCCGGGTGAAACCGGAGAAGTTCATCGGGGTCGACAGGACCGTGACGCCGCCCGCGAGGGCCAGGGAGCTCTCGCCGCTGCGCAGGGACTGGGCGGCCAGGTGCAGGGCGACCAGGGAGGAGGAGCAGGCGGTGTCGACGGTGAGCGCCGGGCCCTCCAGGCCGAGCGCGTAGGCGACCCGGCCGGAGATGACGCTGGTGGCGAGGCCGGTGCTGGCGTGGCCCTCGACGTCCTCCCGGGAGGTCATCACCAGGTTCGCGTAGTCCTGGCCGGTGGTGCCGACGAAGACGCCGGTGGCGCTGCCGCGCAGGCCCGCCGGGTCGATGCCGGCGCGTTCGAACGCCTCCCAGGACGTCTCCAGCAGGAGCCGCTGCTGCGGGTCCATGGCGAGGGCCTCGCGCGGGGAGATGCCGAAGAACGCGGCGTCGAAGCCGGCCACGTCGTGCAGGAAGCCGCCGCGGCGGGTCGCACTGACGCCCCGGTTGTCGTGGCCGCCGCCGAACAGGGCGTCCAGGTCCCAGCCGCGGTCGGTCGGGAACGCGGTGATGCGGTCCTCGCCGTCGGCGAGCATCCGCCACAGGTCGTCGGGCGTGGTGATGCCGCCGGGCATGCGGCAGGCCATGCCGACGACGACCACCGGGTCGTCGGCGACGTCGGCGGCCACGAGCGGGGTGCCCAGGTCGCCGCGCTCGTCGAGGAGTTCGGCGACGAGGTGCTCGGCGAGGCCGTGCGGGGTCGGGTAGTCGAAGACGAGGGTGGCGGACAGGCGCAGGCCGGTGGCGGTGGTGAGGCGGTTGCGCAGCTCGACGGCGGTGAGCGAGTCGAAGCCGAGCTCGCGGAACTCCCGGCCGGGGTCGATGGCCTTGGGTGAGGAGTGGCCGAGTACGGCGGCGGCCTCGACCCGCACCAGTTCGACGACGTCGCGCACGCGCTCGTCCTCGGGAAGGGCCAGGAGGCGGCGCGTCAGGTCGGCGGCGGTGCTCGCGCCGCCGACGGCGGTCGCGGCCGAACGCCGGGTGCCGCGTACCAGGTTGCGCAGCAGCGGCGGTACCGCGCCGGGGATGCGCAGGTCGCCGCCGGTGGCGCCGATGGGCACGACGAGGGCTTCGGCGGAACCGGTGGCGGTGTCGAAGAGGGCCAGGCCGCGCTCGACGGGGATCGGGGCGGCGCCGGAGGCGGCGATGCGCTGCATGTCGGCGTCGGAGAGGCTGCCGGTCATGCCGGCGCTCGGCGCCCAGGCTCCCCAGGCGAGGGAGAGGGCGGGCAGGCCGGAGGCGGCCCGCTGCTGCGCG
Organism: Streptomyces calvus; assembly: GCF_006782915.1. Classification (GTDB taxonomy): domain Bacteria; phylum Actinomycetota; class Actinomycetes; order Streptomycetales; family Streptomycetaceae; genus Streptomyces; species Streptomyces calvus. The sequence goes on along the minus strand of NZ_VCNP01000058.1, from coordinate 62,034 downwards.
AGCGCGTCCAGGAAGACGTTCGCCGCCGCGTAGTTGCCCTGACCGGCGCTGCCCATCACACCGGACACCGACGAGTACATGACGAAGGCGGCGAGGTCGAGGTCCCGGGTCAGCTCGTGCAGGTGCCAGGCGGCGTCGACCTTGGGCCGCAGCACGTCGGAGACCCGCTCCGCCGACAACGACGTCACCACACCGTCGTCGAGGACGCCGGCCGTGTGCACGACCGCGGTGAGCGGGTGGGCCGGGTCGATGCCGGCGAGCAGGGCCGTGACCGCCTCGCGGTCGGCCACGTCGCAGGCGGTGATGTCCACGACCGCGCCGGCGGCGGCCAGTTCGTCCCGCAGTTGCGCGGCGCCCTCTGCCTCGATGCCGCTGCGCGACACCAGCAGCAGGCGGCGCGCGCCCCGCGCGGACACCAGGTGGCGGGCCAGCTCCCGGCCCAGGCCGCCGGTGCCGCCGGTGACGAGGACGGTGCCGTCCGGGTTCCAGCGCGGCGGCATCCGCAGCACGATCTTCCCGACGTGCTGGGCCCGGCTCATGAACCGGAACGCCTCACGCGCCCGCCGCACGTCCCACACCCGCACCGGAAGCGCACTCAACGCGCCCTCGGCGAACAGGCCCACCAGCTCCCGCAGCATCTCCCGCGTACGCTCGGGACCCGCCTCACCCAGATCGAAGGCACGGTACGTCACCCGGTCGATCGCCCGCGGGTCGCGGATGTCCGTCTTGCCCATCTCCAGGAACCGGCCACCATCGGCCGTCAGCCGCAACGACGCGTCCACGAACTCACCCGCGAGCGCGTTCAGTACGACGTCCACGCCCCGGCCGCCGGTCACAGCCCGGAACTTCTCCTCGAAGCCCAGATCACGCGACGACGCGATGTGATCGTCGTCCAGACCCAGCCCGCGCAGCGTGTCCCACTTGCCCTCGCTCGCGGTCGCGAACACCTCCGCACCCAGATGCCGGGCCAACTGCACCGCCGCCATGCCGACACCGCCCGCACCGGCGTGCACCAGCACCGACTCCCCCGCCCGCAGACCCGCCAGGTCACGGAACGCGTACAGGGCGGTCAGGAACACCAGCGGCGTCGACGCGGCCTGCTCGTCCGTCCACGCGTCGGGGACGCGGACGAGGTAGCGCTCGTCGATGAGCACGGTGTCGGCGAGGCCGCCGGGCACCATGCCCATCACCCGGTCGCCCGGCGCGAAATCGGTGGCCTCGGGTCCGGTGGCGGTGACGACGCCGACCGCCTCCGAGCCGAGGAGTCCCGCCTCACCCGGGTACATGCCGAGCGCGTTCATCACGTCGCGGAAGTTCAGCCCGGCAGCCCGCACGTCGAGGCGCACCTGACGGCCTACCGGGCCGTCCAGCACCTCCGGGCAGGGGGCGAGGGTGAGCGCGTCGAGGGTGCCCCGGTCGTCGCTGTCCAGCCGCCAGGGCAGTCCGGCGGCCGGGAGCAGGCTCTCGCCGCCGGCGAGCCGGGCCAGCCGGGCGACGCGTACGGTGCCGTCGCGGACGACGAACTGCGTGTCGCCGTCGGCGAGCAGTCCGGGCAGCCGTGCGAGGACCGCGTCGAGGCCGGCCTCGTCGGTGTCGGTGCCGGTGTCCGGGTCGAGGTCGAGCAGGGCGAAGCGGCCCGGGTTCTCGGTCGCGGCGCTGCGCACCAGGCCCCAGGCCGCGGCGGCGGCGAGGTCGCGGACCGGTTCGCCGGTGTCGGCGGCGACGGCGCCGCGGGTGACGAACACCAGCCGGCACGGGGCGGACGGGTCCAGGTCCAGCCACTGGCGCACCAGGTCGAGGGCGTGCGCGGTGAGCGTGTGGGCGGCGGTGGGCAGTTCGCCGCCGCTGCCGTCCAGCGGGGCCAGGACGAGGGCGGGCGGCGGGGAGGCGGCCAGGCTGTCGGCCAGGGCGGCGACGGTGGTTCCGGGCAGTCCCGTGCCGAGGACGGCGTGGCGGACGTCCGTGTCCGTGCCGGCGTCGGTGGCGGGCGTCCAGTGGAGGCGGAGCAGGCCGTCCTGTTCGCTGCTGCGCAGTGCGGGAGCCTGGATGGCGGAGGGGACGCGCAGGATCAGCGACTCGGCGGAGAGCACGGGCGCGCCCTCGACGTCGACCGCGGCGATGGAGACGGAGTCCTCGCCGGTGCGGGCGACCCGGACGCGGACCACGGAGGCGCCGCCCGCGTGCAGCGACACCCCGGACCAGGAGAACGGCAGGAGTTTCTTGCCGTCGCCGACGCCGACGAAGCCCACGGACTGCACGGCCGCGTCCAGCAGCGCCGGGTGCATGCCGTAGTACTCGGCGTCGTCGACCTGGCTCGGCAGGGCGACCTCGACGAACGCCTCGTCGCCGCGCCGCCACACGGCGCGCAGCCCCTGGAAGACGGGGCCGTACTCGGTGCGTTCGTAGAAGCCCTCCAGGTCCGCGGCGACGGCGCCGCGCGGCGGCCAGACGCTCGCGTCGAAGGCCGTGGTGCGCTCACCGGTGGTGAGGACGCCGTTGGCGTGCTCGGTCCAGCGCTGCTCCGGGTCGTCCACCGTCTGCGAGTAGACGGTGACCTTGCGGGCGCCGGTCTCGTCCGGGGCGCCGACCCACACCTGGACGACGGCGGCGGCGTTCTCGGTGAGGATGAGCGGTTTGGCGAGGGTGAGTTCGTCGATGCGGTCGCAGCCGACCTGGTCGCCGGCGCGGACGGCCAGTTCCAGGAAGCCGGTCGCGGGGAAGGCGGCCACGCCGCCGACCGTGTGGTCCATCAGCCACGGGTGGGTCTGCGCGGAGAGCCGTCCGGTGAACAGGACCCCGTCGAGTCCGGCCAGGGTCACCGCGGCGCCGAGCAGGGGGTGTTCGGCGGAGACGAGCCCGGCGGCCGTCACGTCACCGGCGGCGGCCATGAGGACGGGCCAGTACCGCTCGTGCTGCCACGGGTAGGTGGGCAGGTCGGTGCGGCGGGCGCCGGTGCCGTCGAAGCAGCGTGCCCAGTCGACGCCGACGCCCGCGACGTGGAGCCGGGCCAGCGCGGTGAGCAGGGCGCGTTCCTCGGCGCGGTCCTTGCGCAGGGCCGCCACGGAGACGGTGTCGGCGGTGCCGTCGAGGACCTGCGCGGCCAGGCCGGTCAGGACGCCGTCCGGGCCCAGTTCCAGGTAGGCGTTCGCGCCGGCGTCGGCCAGGGCGCGCACGCCGTCGGCGAAGCGCACCGTGCGCCGGACGTGGCGCACCCAGTAGTCCGGCGAGCACAGCAGCCCCGGTTCGGCGATCGTCCCGGTCACGTTGGACACGACGGGGACGACGGGCTCGTGGTAGGTGAGGGTCTCCGCGACCCGGCGGAACTCCTCGAGCATCGGGTCCATGAGCGGCGAGTGGAAGGCGTGGCTCACCGCCAGCCGCTGCGTCTTGCGGCCGTCCACCGCGAACCCGTGGGCCAGGGCGAGGACGTCGGTCTCCTCGCCGGCGACGACGACGGACTCGGGCCCGTTCACGGCGGCCAGGGCCACACCGTCGGTCAGCCGGGCGGTGACCTCCTCCTCGGTGGCCTGGACGGCCATCATGGCGCCGCCCGCCGGGAGGGCCTGCATGAGCCGGGCGCGGGCCGCGACCAGGGTGCAGGCGTCGTCCAGGGACAGCACCCCGGCGACGTGTGCGGCGGTGATCTCGCCGACGGAGTGTCCGGCCACGAACTCCGGTACGACGCCCCACGACTCGACGAGCCGGTACAGCGCCACCTCGACGGCGAACAGTGCGGGCTGCGTGCAGCCGGTGGTGTCGAGGAGGTCCGCCTCGGGGGTGCGGCGTCCGGCGAAGAGGATGTCGCGCAGCGGGCGCTCCAGGGCGCCGTCGAGCCGGTCCAGTACGGCGTCGAGGGCCTCGGCGAACACCGGGAACCGCGCGTACAGTTCGCGTCCCATGCCGGGGCGCTGCGAGCCCTGGCCGGAGAAGAGGACGGCCAGTGTGCGTTCCGTGGCGCGGCCGCGGGCGACCTCGGCGGGCACCCCGTCGGCGCCGGTGAGCAGCACCGCCCGGTGCTCGAAGACGGAGCGGCCCGTGGCGAGGGAGTAGCCGGTGTCGAGGGCGGTGGCGTCGGTGGGTGCGGTGATCTGGGTGAGCCGGTCGCCGAGGGCGTCCTCGGTCCTGGCGGAGACCGGCCAGGGCACGACCGCCGGGGTGAGGGCGGGCGTGGTGGGCTCGTCGGGTGCCGGGACGGGTTCGGCCTGTTCCAGGACGACGTGCGCGTTGGTGCCGCTGATGCCGAACGAGGACACGCCGGCGCGGCGGGGCCGGCCGGTTGCCGGCCAGTCGGTGCGCTCGGTGAGCAGGCGGACGTGGCCGGCGGTCCAGTCGACGTGCCGGGACGGACGGTCGGCGTGCAGCGTCTTCGGCAGGACGCCGTGCCGCATCGCCATGACCATCTTGATGACGCCGGCGACACCGGCGGCGGCCTGCGCGTGCCCGATGTTCGACTTGACGGAGCCGAGCAGCAGCGGCCGTTCGGGGTCGCGGTCCTGCCCGTAGGTGGCGAGGAGTGCCTGCGCCTCGATGGGGTCGCCGAGCGGGGTGCCGGTGCCGTGCGCCTCGACGGCGTCGACGTCGGCGGGCGTCAGTCCCGCGGTGTGCAGGGCGCGCTGGATGACGCGTTGCTGGGCGGGGCCGTTGGGGGCGGTGAAGCCGTTGGAGGCGCCGTCCTGGTTGACGGCGGAGCCGCGGATGACGGCGAGGACGGGGTGGCCGTTGCGGCGGGCGTCGGACAGCCGCTCCAGGAGGAGCATGCCGACGCCTTCGGACCAGCCGGTGCCGTCGGCGTCGTCGGAGAAGGCCTTGCAGCGGCCGTCGCCGGCCAGTCCACCCTGACGGCTGAACTCCATCAGGGAGCCGGGCGCGGACATGACGTTGACGCCGCCGGCCAGGGCGAGGGTGCACTCTCCGGCGCGCAGGGCGTGGACGGCGGAGGGCAGGGCGACCAGGGAGGAGGAGCAGGCGGTGTCGACGGTGACCGCGGGGCCCTCCAGGCCGAGGGTGTAGGACAGGCGGCCGGAGGTGGCGCTGGCGGCGATGCCGGTGCCGATGTCGCCGGTGGCGTCGGCCAGGGAGCGGACCAGCAGGTAGGCGTAGTCCTGGCCGTTGGTGCCGACGAAGACGCCGGTGGCGCTGCCGCGCAGGCTCTGCGGGTCGATGCCGGCGCGTTCCAGGGTCTCCCAGGAGGTTTCCAGCAGCAAGCGCTGCTGCGGGTCCATGGAGACGGCCTCGCGGGGCGAGATCCCGAAGAAGGCGGCGTCGAAGTCGGCGACGCCGTCGAGGAATCCGCCCTGCTGGCTGACGGAGTGGCCGCGCGCGTCGACGCCTGCGTCGCGCAGCGCGTCGAGGTCCCAGCCGCGGTCGGTGGGGAAACCGGAGATGGCGTCGGTGCCGGTGTCGACGAGCCGCCACAGGTCCTCGGGGGAGGTGACGCCGCCGGGGTAGCGGCAGCTCATGGCGACGACGGCGACGGGTTCCGCGGCGGCGGCCACGAGGTCCCGGTTCTGCCGGCGCAGCCGCTCGGTCTCCTTGAGCGAGGCCCGGAGAGCTTCGACAACTTTTTCGCTGGGCGTGGTCATGGTCGCTCCGTCAGTCCCGCTGTTCGTCGAGGTTGCCGTTGAGTGCCGCCTGCACCAGGTCGTCGACCTCCATCGCGTCGATGGACGCCTCCGACACGTCCTCGGCGGCGAGGTCGTCCGCGCCCGTCCCGGCCGCCGGTGTCCCGTCCCGCCCGGCGAGCTTCAGGAGCGGTTCCAGGACGCCGATCTCGCGCAGCCGGGCGAGGGGCACCGAGGCGAGGACGGCGCGCAGCGCCTGCTCGTCGGTGGTCTCGCCGGCCTGCGGGTCGCCGGGCAGCAGTTCGCCGAGGATGTGCTCGGCGAGGGCGGCGGGGGTGGGGTGGTCGAAGACGAGGGTGGCGGACAGGGTGAGTCCGGTGGCGGCGGCGAGCTGGTTGCGCAGCTCGACCGCGCCGAGTGAGTCGAAGCCGAGGTCGCGGAAGGCCCGGTCGGGGCCGACCAGGTCGGTTCCGGTGTGGCCGAGGACGTCGGCGGCGCGTTCCCGTACCAGGGTGAGGACGGTTCCCCGGCGCCGGTTGCCGGGCAGCCGGGCCAGCCGGTCGCGCAGTTCGGGCGCCGTGCCCGCGCTGTCGCGTCCGGAGGTGGTGGCGGCCGTGAGGGCGGCGTACGCGGGCATCTCCGTCAGCAGGGCGCTGGGCCGCACGCCGGTGAAGGCCCGCACGAACCGCTCGGGGTCGACATCCGCGACGACCGCGACGGGGTCGTCGCCGGTGACGGTCTGGCGCAGGGCCAGTACCGCAAGGTCGGGGTCGAGGGGCCGGATTCCGGTGCGCTGGGCGAGTGCGGCAGCGCGGCCGTCGCCGGCCATGCCGTCGCCGCCCCAGGCGCCGTAGGCGACGGACGTGGCGGGCAGGCCGTCGGCGCGGCGGCGTTCGGCGAGCGCGTCGAGGACGGCGTTGGCCGCCGCGTAGTTGCCCTGTCCGGGGTTGCCGACCGCGGCGGACGCGGAGGAGAACAGGGCGAACACGTCCAGGTCGTGGTCCCGGGTCAGTTCGTCGAGGAGGAGCGCACCGGTGACCTTGGCGTGGAAGACCGTCTCGAACCGGTCGGCGGTGAGGCCGTCGAGGACACCGTCGTCGAGGACGCCCGCGGTGTGGACGACGCCGGTGAGCGGCGCGTGCGCGGGGATGTCGGCGAGGACGGCGGCCAGGGCGTCCCGGTCGGCGGTGTCGCAGGCCACCACGGTTGCCTCGGCGCCGAGTTCGGCGAGCTCGGCGCACAGCTTGCCGGCGCCGGGCGCGTGGGGACCGCGGCGGCTGAGGAGCACCAGGTGGCGGGCGCCCGCGCCGGCGAGGCGGCGGGCGACGTGCGCGCCGAGGGCGCCGGTGCCGCCGGTGATCAGGACGGTGCCGGTGGGCTGCCAGTCGCGCGGGGTGCCGGTCCGTACGGCGGCGAGCCGGCGGCCGAAGACGGCGGCGGGCCGCACCGCGAGCTGGTCCTCGCCGCCGGGGTCGGCGAGGACGGCCGCGAGCCGTTCCGCGGACCGTTCGTCGAGGGTGTCGGGCAGGTCGACGGTGCCGCCCCAGCGGTGCGGGTACTCCAGGGCGGCGACCCGGCCCAGGCCGTGCACGGCGGCCTGGAGCGGCGCGGGCACGCTCTCGCCGGGCGAGACGGCGACGGCGCCGCGGGTGAGGCACCACAGCGGGGCGTCGACGCGGGCGTCACCGAGCGCCTGGATCAGCGCGGTGGTGAGGGTGGTGCCGCGCGGCGTGCCGGGCGCCTGCGGGTCGTGTCCCTCGGCGAGGGCGAGCAGCGACACCACGCCGGTGAACGGGCCGCCGTCGGCGAGGTGTTGCCGCAGCAGGTCGGTGAGGTCCGCGCGGCCGGCGGCGGCGGGCACGTCCAGCCGGACGGTGCCTGGGCCGAGCCGCCGCAGCACCTCGGCGGTCCAGGGGTCGTCGGCGGCGGGTCCGGCGGGCAGTACGGCCAGCCAGGTGCCGGACGGGCTGCCCGTGCCGGCCCGGTTCAGGGGCCGCCAGGCGATGCGCTGGCGCCAGCCGTCCACGGTGGCCTGGTCGCCGTGCTTGCGCCGCCGGTCGCGCAGGGCGGGCAGCACCCGCGCCAGGGACTCACCGTCGACACCCAGGTCACCGGCGAGGGCGTCGAAGTCCTCGCCCTGGACGGCCGCCCAGAACGCGGCGTCGCCGTCACCGCTCCCGGCGGCGGTGTCCGGGGCGGCGGGCGCCGGGTCGGGCCAGAAGCGGCGGCGCCGGAACGCGTACGTCGGCAGGTCGACGCGGCGTGCGCCGGTGCCGTCGAGGAGCGCCGCCCAGTCCAGGGGCTGGCCGGCGGCGTGCAGCCGGGCCACCGCCGCGGTCAGGGAGCGTTCCTCGTCGCGTCCGGTGCGCAGCGCCGGCACGGCGGCCGGGGCCGGGCGGTTGTCGTCGGCGAGGGCGTCGAAGGTGTCCTGTGCCAGGGAGCAGAGCACACCGTCGGGGCCGAGTTCCAGGTAGCGGGTGGCGCCGCGGGCGGCGAGGGTGCGTACGCCGTCGCCGAACCGGACGGCGCGGCGGACGTGTTCGACCCAGTACCCGGGGTCGCACACCTGCTCCGGCGTGGCCGTCTCCCCGGTGAGGTTCGACACCAGAGGCAGCCTGGGCGCGGTGTACGACACGCTCCGGGTGACCCGTGCGAAGTCCTGAAGCATGGCGTCCATGTGCAGGGAGTGAAACGCATGGCTCACCCGCAAACGCCTAGTCTTCCGGCCCTGCGCGGTGAACTCCTCGGCGAGGGCGGTGACCGCGTCCTCGTCGCCGGAGATCACGACCGCGTCGGGGCCGTTGACGGCGGCGAGGCAGACCCGGTCGCCGAGCCGGCCGCTGATCTCCTCCTCGCCGGCCCGTACGGCGATCATGGCGCCGCCGGCCGGCAGGGCCTGCATCAGGCGGGCCCGGGCGGCGACGACCGTGCAGGCGTCCTCCAGGGTGAGCACCCCGGCGACGTGGGCGGCGGCGATCTCGCCGACGGAGTGCCCGGCCAGCAGGTCGGGGCGCACGCCCCAGGACTCGACCAGCCGGTGGAGGGCGACGCCGAGGGCGAACAGCGCGGGCTGGGTGTAGCCGGTGGTGTCCAGCAGGGCCGCCTCCGGCGTGCCCTCCTCGGCGAACATCACCTCGCGCAGCGGCCGGTCGAGTTCCGGGTCGAGGCAGGCCGTCACGGCGTCCAGGGCCTCGGCGAACACCGGGAAGCGGGCGTACAGTTCGCGGCCGGCGCCGGGTCGCTGGGAGCCCTGGCCGGGGAAGAGGAACGCGGTCCGGCCGCCGGGGGCGGCGCGGCCCCGCAGGACGTTCACGGCGGTGCGGTCCTCGGCGAGCGCGGTGAGCGCGTCGAGCAGTTCGGCCCGGTCGGCGGCGACGAGCACGGCCCGGTGCTCGAACGCCGAGCGGGTGGTGCCGAGGGACAGCGCCAGGTCGGCGACGGACGCGGTGGCGTGCGCCGTGTCCGGGCCCGCGTCGCCGGTGAGCCGGTCGCGCAGGCGGCCGGCCTGGTCGGCGAGGGCGTCCGGGGTGACGGCGGACAGCGGGACGGGCAGCGGTCCGCCGGTGCGGTCGTCGCACGGGCCGTCCGGGCCGGCCGGGACGGGCGCGGTGTCACCGGCGGGCTGTTCGAGGACGACGTGGGCGTTGGTGCCGCTGGCGCCGAAGGAGGACACACCGGCGCGGCGCGGACGGCCGGTCTCGGGCCAGGCGGTCTGTTCGGTCAGCAGCCGTACGGCGTCCGGGTCCCAGGCGATGTGCGAGGACGGCGTGTCGGCGTGCAGGGTCTTCGGCAGGGTGCCGTGGCGCATGGCCATGACCATCTTGATGACGCCGGCGACACCGGAGGCGGCCTGGGTGTGGCCGAGGTTGGACTTCAGTGAGCCGAGCAGCAGCGGCCGGTCACGGTCCTGGCCGTAGGTGGCGTGCAGGGCCTGGGCCTCGATGGGGTCGCCGAGCGCGGTGCCGGTGCCGTGCGCCTCGACGGCGTCGACGTCGCGGGCGGTGAGGCCGGCGGCGGCCAGCGCCTTGCGGATGACGCGCTGCTGGGACGGGCCGTTGGGGGCGGTCAGGCCGTTGGATGCGCCGTCCTGGTTGACGGCGGAGCCGCGCAGCACGGCGAGGACGTGGTGGCCGTTGCGGCGGGCGTCGGAGAGCCGCTCGACGACGAGCATGCCCACGCCCTCGGCCCATGCGGTGCCGTCGGCGTCGTCGGAGAAGGCCTTGCAGCGGCCGTCCGGCGACAGGGCGCCCATCTCGCCGAACTCGACGAAGCCGACCGGGGTCGACATCACGGTGACACCGCCCGCGAGGGCGAGGGAGCACTCGCCGTTGCGCACGGCCTGCGCCGCGAGGTGCAGCGCGACCAGTGACGACGAGCAGGCCGTGTCGACGCTGACCGAGGGCCCTTCCAGGCCGAGCGTGTAGGACAGGCGGCCGGACAGCAGGCTCGCCGACTGGGCGGTCTCGACGTGGCCGACCTGGCCGACGGCGGGACGGTAGTCGCCGCTGCCGCCGCCGACGAAGACACCGGTGTCGCCGCCGCGCAGCCCGGCCGGGTCGATGCCGGCCCGTTCCAGGGCCTCCCAGGCGGCCTCCAGCACGATCCGCTGCTGCGGGTCGATGACGAGGGCCTCGCGCGGCGAGATGCCGAAGAAGTCGGGGTCGAAGTCGGCGACGTCGTAGAGGAATCCGCCGTGGCGGGTGACGCTGCGGCCCCGGCCGTCCCGGTCGCCGTTCAGGAGCCGGTCCAGGTCCCAGCCGCGGTCGGTGGGGAAGGCGCCGATGGCGTCGGTGCCGGCGACGGCCAGCTCCCACAGGTCCTCGGGGGAGCGCACTCCGCCCGGGTAGCGGCAGCTCATGCCGACGATGACGATCGGGTCGTCGGCCGGTGCGGCGTCCGTTCCGTGCGCGGCGGGGGCCGCCGCCGGGCCGGTGTCGTCGCCGAGGAGCCCGGCCAGCAGGTGTCCGGCGAGCGCGGTGGGCGTCGGGTAGTCGAAGACCAGGGTGGCGGGCAGGGTGAGCCCGGTGGCCGTGGCGAGCTGGTTGCGCAGGTCCACGGCGGTCAGCGAGTCGAACCCGAGGTCCTTGAAGGCCTGTTCGGCGGGTACGGCGTCGGCACCCGCGTGGCCGAGCACCGAGGCGACCTCGGTGCGCACCAGGTCCAGCGCGTACCGGAGCCGGTCCCGCTCGTCCAGCTGCCGCAGCCGGGTGCGCAGCGCGTGGGTGGTGTCCGCGTCGGCGCGGTCGCCGCCGCTCGCCGCGTCCAGTGCGCGCCGTGCCTCGGGCAGTTCGGTGAACAGGCGGCCGGGCCGGATGCGGGTGAAGGCGGGGGCGAACCGGTCCCACACCACGTCGGCGACGGTCACCGAGGCGGGTGCCGACGGGTCGGCGGCGGCCTCGCCGACGACCGCGCCGAGCACGGTCAGCGCCCGCTGCGGGTCCATGGCGGGCAGGCCGTTGGCGCGCAGGTGGGCGGCGAGCCCGTCCGGCCCCGCGCCGGCCCAGGCACCCCAGGAGACGGCGACGGCGGTGCCGCCGTCGGCGCGGCGCCGCTGGGCGACGGCGTCCAGGTAGGCGCCCGCCGCGGCACCGGCTCCCTGACCGCTGACGCCCCAGACTCCGGAGATGGAGCCGAACACGACGAAGGCGTCCAGGCTGCGCCGCCCGGTGGCCGCGTCCAGCGCGTCGAGGTCCCGGCGTACGGCGGTGAGGAGCGCGTCGGCGTCGGCCGGGTCGCCGCTGTCGGCGGGTGTGCCGTGGTCGCCGGTGTGGACGACCGCGGTGAGCGGGCGGCCGTCGGGCAGGGCGTCCACGGCGGCGGTGAGCGCGCCGGCGTCGGCCGGGTCGTACGCGACGGCCGTGAACTCGGTTTCCGGGTCGGCGAGTTCGGCGCGCAGCGCGTCGAGGGCGTCGGGGTCGGCCGGTGCGTGGGTGGCCAGCAGTACGCCGGTGGCGCCGTTGCCGGCCAGCCAGCGGGCGACGTGCCCGGCGAAGCCGTCGGGGCCGCCGGTGACCAGCACGGTGCCGGTGGGCCGCCACGCGGCGTCCGGTCGCTGCGCCGACGCCCGGACCAGCCGTCGGGCGTAGACGCCGGAGGCGCGCAGCGCGACCTGGTCCTCGGCGTCCGTTCCGGTCGCGGCCAGGACGGCGCGCAGACGCTCGGCGGTGCGGGCGTCGGCCACGTGGTCGAGGTCGACGAGTCCGCCCCACCGGTCGGGCCGCTCCAGGGCGGTGACCCGGCCGAGGCCCCAGACCGCCGCCTGCGCGGGGTCGGCGACGGCGTCGGAACGGCCCACGGACACCGCGCCGCGGGTGACGGCCCACAGCCGGCCGGTGATGCCGGCTGCGTCCAGGGCGTCCAGCAGGGCGTCGGGCCGGGCGGCACCGGACGGCAGGGCGCGCGCAGCGGGTTCGCCGTCGTCGCGCACGGCGGCGAACAGGGAGACCACACCGGCGTATGCGGCGCGCCGGGCGGCCTGCGCCAGGCGGTCCGCGAGGGCGGCGTCGTCGTCCGGGGCGCAGACCACGCGCACCGCGTCGGCGCCGAGGGCACTGGCGAGGGCGTCGGCCCACGGGTCGCCGTCGAGCACGGTGGGGATCAGCACGAGCCAGGTGCCGTCGTCGGCGCGGGAGCCGGTGGCGGCGCTGCCGTTGGCGGCCGACGGACGCCAGCTCACCCGGTAGCGCCAACGGTCCACCAGCGACCGCTCGTTGAGCCCGCGGCGCCAGGAGGACAGGGCGGGCAGCACGTCCGACAGAACGGCGTCGTCCAGGTCGAGCGTGGCGGACAGCGTTTCCACATCCTCGCTCTCGACGGCCGCCCAGAAGGCCGCGTCCGCCGGGTCCTGCGCGGCTCCCGCGCCGGGCGCCACGGCCGGTTCGGGCCAGTAGTGCTCACGCTGGAAGGCATAGGTGGGCAGTTCGGTACGACGAGCGCCGGTGCCGCGGAACCAGCCGTCCCAGTCGATGTCGACGCCGGTGACGTGCAGCCGGGCCAGCGCGGTCAGCAGCGCGGTCTCCTCGGCACGGTCCTTGCGCAGCGCCGCCACGGACACGACGTCCTCGGCACCGTCCAGCACGCGCGCGGCCATCCCGGTCAGCACACCGTCCGGGCCCAGCTCCAGGAACGCGTTCACACCGGCACCGGCCAGCACACGCCCCCCGTCGGCGAACCGCACGGTGCCACGCACATGCCGCACCCAGTACTCCGCCGAACACAGCAGCCCCGGCTCGGCGATCTCACCGGTCACGTTCGACACCCCGGGAATCGACGGCTCGGCGTACGTCAATCCCTCCGCCCCCTCGCGGAACTCCGCGAGCATCGGCTCCATCAACGGCGAGTGGAAGGCATGACTCACCACCAGGCGCTGCGTCTTGCGCCCCTCCCCCGCGAACACATCCGCGAGCGCCCGGACTTCGGACTCGCTACCGGCGATCCCCACGGCGTCCGGACCGTTCACGGCCGCGAGGGCCACCCCGTCCGTCAGCCGCGGAACGACCTCCTCCTCAGCAGCCTGCACGGCCACCATCGCGCCGCCCGCCGGAAGCTCCTGCATCAGCCGCGCACGAGCAGCCACCAGCGTGCAGGCGTCCTCCAGCGACAGCACCCCGGCGACGTGCGCGGCCGTGATCTCACCCACGGAATGCCCGGCCACGAACTCCGGCCGCACACCCCAGGATTCGACGAGCCGGTACAGCGCCACCTCGACCGCGAACAGCGCCGGCTGCGTGAACCCCGTGGAATCCAGCAGCTCAGCCTCCGCCGAACCCGGCTCCGCGAACAGCACCTCACGCAGCGGACGCTCCAACTCCACGTCCAGCCGCGCCAGTACCGCATCCAACGCCTCCGCGAACACCGGGAAGCGCGCGTACAGCTCACGCCCCATCCCGGCCCGCTGCGAACCCTGACCCGAGAACAGCACCGCCGTCGAACGCTCCGCCGCACGCCCACGCGCCACCTCGACGGGCTGTTCGCCCTCCGCGTCCGCGAGCAGCACCGCACGGTGCTCGAACGCGGTGCGGCCGACGGCCAGGGTGTAGGCGGTGTCCAGGGCGGTGACGTCCGGGTGGGCGGTGGTGAACGCGGTGAGCCGTTCGGTCTGTGCGGTGAGGGCCTCAGGGGTGCGGGCGGACACCAGCCACGGCACCTCGGCGGGCGTCACGGGTGCCTCGTCGTTCGCCGGGGCGTCCGCCGGGGCCTGCTCCAGCAGGACGTGGGCGTTGGTGCCGCTGACGCCGAAGGCGGAGACGCCGGCGCGGCGCGGACGGCCGGTCTCGGGCCAGGCGCGGTGTTCGCGGAGCAGGGCGACCGTGCCGTCGGACCAGTCGACGTGGGTGGACGGGGTGTCGATGTGGAGGGTCCTGGGCAGTTCGCCGTGGCGCAGGGCGAGCACGGTCTTGATGACGCCGGCGACACCGGCGGCGGCCTGGGTGTGGCCCAGGTTGGACTTGACCGTGCCGAGCAGCAGCGGCTGCTCCGGGTCGCGGCCGGTGCCGTAGGCGGCGATCAGGGCGTGGGCCTCGATGGGGTCGCCGAGGGTGGTGCCGGTGCCGTGCGCCTCGACCACGTCCACGTCGGCGGGGGTGAGGCGGGCGTCGGTGAGGGCGGCGCGGATGACGCGCTGCTGGGCGCGGCCGTTGGGGGCGGTCAGGCCGTTGGAGGCGCCGTCCTGGTTGACGGCAGCGCCGCGGACCACCGCGAGCACGGGGTGTCCGTTGCGGCGGGCGTCGGAGAGGCGTTCCAGGACCAGGACACCGGCGCCCTCGGACCAGGCGGTGCCGTCGGCGGAGTCGGCGAAGGCCTTGCAGCGGCCGTCGCCCGCGAGGCCGCCCTGGGCGGTGAACTCGACGAAGGCGTCGGGGCTGGACATCACCGACACGCCGCCGGCCAGGACCAGGGAGCACTCGCCGGAGCGCAGGGCCGTGGCGGCCATGTGCAGGGCGACGAGCGCCGAGGAGCAGGCGGTGTCAACGGTGACGGCGGGGCCCTCCAGGCCGAGGGTGTAGGACAGGCGGCCCGACATGACGCTGGCGGTGGTGCCGGTGGCGGCGTGGCCCTGCACGTCGGTGGTGCCGCGGCGGAGCACGCCGGCGTAGTCCTGGCCGTTGGTGCCGACGAAGACGCCGGTGGCGCTGCCGCGCAGGCCCGCCGGGTCGATGCCGGCGCGTTCCAGGGCCTCCCAGGAGGTTTCCAGCAGCAGCCGCTGCTGCGGGTCCATGGCGAGGGCCTCGCGCGGGGAGATGCCGAAGAAGGCGGCGTCGAAGAGGCCGGCGCCGTCGAGGAATCCGCCTTCCAGGGTGGCGGAGCCGCCGCGGGCGAGGGCGTCGAGGTCCCAGCCGCGGTCGGCGGGGAAGCCGGTGATGGCGTCGCGGCCCTCGCGGAGCAGGTGCCACAGGTCGTCGGGCGAGCCGACGCCGCCGGGGAAGCGGCAGCCCATGCCGACGATGACGACGGGGTCGTCGTCCAGCGGCCGGTTGGTGGTGTCCGCGGCGGCGCGGCCGTCGGCCGGCTCGGGCAGGGTGCCGAGCAGTTCGGTGAGCAGGTGGGCGGCCAGGTCGCGGGTGGTGGGGTGATCGTAGACGAGGGTGGCGGGCAGTTTCAGGCCGGTGGTGACGTTGAGGATGTTGCGCAGTTCGACGGTGGTCAGCGAGTCGAAGCCGAGGTCGGTGAAGGCCTGGTCGGGTTCGACGGCGGCCGGGTCGGGGTGGCCGAGGACGGCGGCGACCTGGGCGCGCACGAAGTCCAGGACGTACCGCCGGCGGGCGGGTCCGGTGAGCGCGGCGAGTTCCCGGCCGAGCGCCGGCGGGGCGGTCGTGGCCGCGGTCGTGGAGTCGACGGTGGTGGCGCGCAGTGCGGGCAGGTCGCGGACCAGGGGGCGGTTGGCGGTGAAGACGGCCGCGTACCGCTGCCAGTCGATGTCGGCGACGGTCAGCGCGGTGTCGCCGTGTGCGACGGCGGTGTCGAGGGCGGTGAGGGCGTCCTCGGCGGTCATCGGGGTGAAGCCGCCGCGGCGGACGCGGTCCTCGACTCCGGTGCCGTCGCCGGCCATGCCGGTGCCGGCCCAGGGGCCCCAGGCGACGGCGGTGGCGGGCAGGCCGAGATCCCGGCGGTGTTCGGCGAGGGCGTCCAGGTAGGCGTTGGCGGCCGCGTAGTTGCCCTGGCCGGCGGCGCCGAGGCTGCCGGCGGTGGAGGAGAACAGCACGAAGTCGGTGAGGCCGCTGTCGCGGGTCATCTCGTGCAGGAGAGCCGCGGAGTGCGCCTTGGCCCGCAGGACGGTGTCGAACCGTGCGGGCGTGAGGGCGTCGAGGACGCCGTCGTCGAGCACGCCGGCGGTGTGGACCACCGCGGTGAGGGGCTGCTCGGCCGGTACGGCAGCCAGGACGGCGGCCAGCGCGTCGCGGTCGGCGGTGTCGCAGGCGGTGACCGTCACCTCGGCGCCCAGTTCCCGCAGTTCGTCGGCGAGTTGGGCGGCGCCGGGCGCGTCGGGGCCGCGGCGGCTGACCAGCAGCAGGTGCGGGGTGCCGCGTCCGGCGAGGCGGCGGGCGACGTGGGCGCCGAGGGCGCCGGTGCCGCCGGTGATCAGGACGGTGCCGTCGGGGGCGAACTGCCGTGGGGCGGGGCCGTCGGGCGTGGGGTGGTGGGCCAGGCGGCGGGCGTAGGTGGCGGAGGCGCGGACGGCGAGGTCGGTCTCGTCACCGGGTTCGGCCAGCAGGTGGGCCAGGCGCCGCGCGGCGCGGGTGTCGAGGTGTTCGGGCAGGTCGACGGCGGCGAAGCGGCGTTCGGGCTGTTCCAGGGCCGCGACCCGGACCAGGCCCCGCGCGGCGGCCTGCCCGGGGTGGGCGAGGCGGTCGGCGCGGCCGGTGGCGACGGCCTGGCGGGTGAGGATCCACAGCGGGGCGTGGACGCCCGCGTCGCCGAGGGCCTGTACGGCGGTGGCCGTGGGCCGCAGGCCGCCGAGTCCGGCGGGATCACCGGCGTCGGGGTCGTCGGCGGTGAGGGCCAGCAGGGACAGGACGCCGGTGAAGCCGCCGTCGGGCAGCGGGAGTTCCCGCAGGATGCGGGCGAGCGTCGCCCGGTCCCGGCCGTCGGTGGTGACGCGCACGGCGTGCAGGCCGAGCAGGTCCGGCAGGTCGGCCGTGTCGGTGTCGGGGCCGGAGACGGGGAGCAGGACCAGCCAGGTGCCGGCGGGGCGTGCGGTGGGGGCGCCGTCCAGCGGCTTCCACACGGCGCGGTGGCGGCGGGCGTCGGCGGCGGCCCGTTCGGTGCGGCGGCGGCGCCACGCGGACAGGGCGGGCACCAGCGCGGCGAGGGTGTCGTCGTCGAGGCCGAGGTCGGCGCCGAGGGCGGGCAGGTCGGCGCGCTCGACGGCGGACCAGAACGCGGCGTCCGCGGCGTCGGCCGGGGCCGCGGTGGCGGCCGGGGTGGCCGCGTGGGTGGTGTCGGGCCAGTAGCGGCTGTGCTGGAAGGCGTAGGTCGGCAGGTCGACGCGGCGGCCGCCGGTGCCGTGCAGGACGGCGGACCAGTCCACCCGGATGCCGTGGACGTGGAGCCGGGCCAGGGCGGCGGTCAGGGCGGTGACGTCGTCGCGGTCGCGGCGCAGCGCGGGCACCGTGACCGTCGCCGCGCCGGCCGGCCCGTCCGTGTCCTCGACGGCGTCGAGGGTGTCGCGGGCGGCGGCGGACAGGGTGCCGTCGGGGCCGACCTCCAGGAACGAGGTGTGGCCCTGCCGGGCGAGGGTGCGCACCGCGTCGGCGAAGCGGACGGTGGCGCGGACCTGCCGGACCCAGTAGTCGGGGCTGCGCAGTTCGTCGGTGGAGGCGGGCTCGCCGGTGACGGTGGACACCAGCGGGACGGACGGCAGGTGGTAGGTGAGGCCGCGGGCGACGCGGGCGAAGTCGTCGAGCACGGCGTCCATGTGCGGCGAGTGGAAGGCGTGGCTGACGCGCAGCGCACGGGTCTTGTGGCCGTCCTCGGCGAGCCGGGCGGCGACCCGGGTGACGGCGTCCTCGTCGCCGGACAGGACGACGGCGCGGGGGCCGTTGACGGCGGCCAGGGCGACCTGGTCCTCCAGTCCGTCCAGCAGCGGCAGCACCTCGTCCTCGGCGGCCTGTACGGCGACCATGGCGCCGCCGGCCGGGAGGGCCGCCATCAGGCGGCCGCGGGCGGCGACGAGGGTACAGGCGTCGTCCAGGGAGAGGACGCCTGCGACGTGCGCGGCGGCGAGTTCGCCGACGGAGTGGCCGGCGACGCTGTCGGGGACCGTGCCCCAGGACTCCAGAAGCCGGTACAGGGCCACTTCGAGGGCGAACAGGGCGGGCTGGGTGCGGGCCGTGTCGTGCAGCAGGGCGGCGTCCTCGCTGCCGTCGGCGGCGAACAGCACGTCCCTGAGCGGGTGTTCGAGATGCTGGTCGAAGCGGGTGAGGACGGCGTCCAGGGCGTCCGCGAAGACCGGGTACCGGTCGTACAGGTCGCGGCCCATGGCGGCGCGCTGGCTGCCCTGTCCGGTGAACAGGAAGGCGAGGCGGCCCCGGGCGGGCGCGCCGGTGACGAGGGCACCGTCGGGCGTGCCGTCGCGCAGGGCGGTCAGGGCGCGCAGCACGCCGTCGCGGTCGCCCGCCAGGACGGCCGCCCGGTGCTCCAGGGTGCCGCGGGTGGTGGCCAGGGAGTGGGCGAGGTCGAGCAGCGCGACGTCCGGGCGGGCCGCGGTGTGGTCGAGCAGGCGGGCCGCCTGGGCGCGCAGGGCGGGGGCGGTGCGGGCGGACAGGACCAGGGGCACACCGGCCGGCAGGGTGCCGGGGTCCGTGGCGGGCGCGGTGTCCGCGGCGTCGTCGGGGTTGTCGGGGGCCTGTTCGACGACGGTGTGGACGTTGGTGCCGCTCAGGCCGAAGGAGGAGACGGCAGCGCGGCGGGGCCGGCCGGTCTCCGGCCAGGGCACGGTGTCGGTGGCCAGGTCGATGGCGCCGGAGTCCCAGTCGACGTGGCTGGACGGGGTGTCCACGTGCAGGGTGCGCGGGACGGTGCCGTGGCGCATCGCCATGACCATCTTCATGACGCCGGCGATGCCGGACGCCATCTGGGTGTGGCCGATGTTCGACTTCACCGAGCCCAGCAGCAGCGGCCGTTCGGGGTTCCGGCCCTGGCCGTAGGTGGCGAGCAGGGCCTGCGCCTCGATGGGGTCGCCGAGCGCGGTGCCGGTGCCGTGTCCCTCGACGACGTCGACGTCGGCCGGGGTGAGGCCCGCGTTGGTGAGGGCCTGGCGGATGACGCGGGCCTGGGAGGGGCCGTTGGGGGCGGTCAGGCCGTTGGAGGCGCCGTCCTGGTTGACGGCGGAGCCGCGGATCACGGCGAGCACCGGGTGCCCGTTGCGGCGGGCGTCGGAGAGCCGTTCGACGAGGACGAGGCCGACGCCCTCGGCCAGGCTCATGCCGTCGGCGCCCTCGGCGTACGCCTTGCAGCGGCCGTCGGGGGCCATGGCGCGCTGGCGGCTGAAGCCGGTGAAGGCGCTGGGCGTGGCCATGACGCTGACACCGCCGGCGAGGGCCAGGGTGCTCTCGCCGTTGCGCAGCGACTGGCAGGCCAGGTGCAGCGCGACCAGGGAGGAGGAGCAGGCGGTGTCGAGGGTGACGGCCGGGCCCTCCAGGCCGAAGGTGTAGGCGAGGCGGCCGGACATCACGCTGGAGATGGTGCCGGTGATGAGGTGGCCCTCGGCGCCCTCGGTGGAGGCGCCGCCCGCCGTGTAGTCCTGGTAGCTGGCGCCGATGAAGGTGCCGGTGAGGCTGCCGCGGAGGGTGGCGGGGTCGATGCCGGCGCGTTCCAGGACCTCCCAGCCGGTCTCCAGCAGCAGCCGCTGCTGCGGGTCCATGGCGAGGGCCTCGCGCGGGGAGATGCCGAAGAACGCGGCGTCGAAGTCGGCGACGTCGTGGAGGAAGCCTCCTTGCGTGGAGTAGGTGGTGCCGGGCTTGTCGGGGTCGGGGTCGTAGAGGGCGTCGGCGTCCCAGCCGCGGTCGGCGGGGAAGCCGGTGATGGCGTCGCCGCCGGCCAGGACGAGGTCCCACAGCGCCTCGGGGCTGCTGATGCCGCCGGGGTAGCGGCAGCTCATGGCGACGACGGCGATGGGTTCGTCGTCCACGGCCGCGGTGGTGGGGGCCGTTGCGCCGTCCTCGGTGCCGGGGTCGCCGAGCAGGCCGCGCAGGTGCGCGACGAGGGTGAGCGGGTCCGGGTAGTCGAAGACGAGGGTGCTCGGCAGGGTGAGGCCGGTGACGGCGGCGAGCCGGTTGCGCAGGTCGACGGCGGTCAGGGAGTCGAAGCCGACGTCGCGGAAGGCGCGGCGCTCGGACAGCACCTCCGGGGAGGCGTGGCCGAGGACGGTGGCGGCCTCGGAGCGGACCAGGTCGAGCAGGAGCCGGTCCCGTTCGGCCGCGGGCAGTGCGCGCAGCCGGGCGGCGAACTCGCCGCCGTCGCCGGTGCGGGCGGCCGCCTCCTCGGTGAGGCGCCGCACGTCGGGGACGTCCTCGAACAGGTCGGTGGGCCGCGAGGAGGTGAACACCGGGTGGTAGCGGTCCCAGTCGACGTCGGCGACGGCGAGGACGCCCTCGTCGGCGTCGAGGGCCCCCTGCAGTCCGGCGAGGGCCAGGTCGGGGTTCATGAAGACCAGTCCGCTGCGGCGGATCTGGCCGGGGTCGACGCGGCCGAGCTTCATGTCGTCGGCCCAGATGCCCCACGAGATCGCGGTGGCGCGGGCGCCGCGGGCCCGCCGGTGCTCGGCGAGCGCGTTGAGGTGGGCGTTGGCGGCCACGTACGCGGCGTGCCGGCCGCTGCCCCACAGGCCGGCGGTGGACGAGTAGAGGACGAACGCGTCGAGCTGGTCGTCGTCGAGGAGTTCGTCGAGGTGGGCGGCGCCGGCGGTCTTGGCGTGCACGACCTTGGCGAAGGCGTCCAGGCTCGTCTCGTCGATCGACTGGAGTTCGATGACGGCGGCGGTGTGGAAGACGCTGCGGACGGTGCGGCCCTCGGCGGCGAGCCGGTCCAGGAGGGCGGCGACGGCGGCGCGGTCGGTGACGTCGCAGGCGACGACGGTGGCGGTGCAGCCGCGGTCGGCGAGGTCGGCGACGAGGTCGGCCGCTCCGGGTGCGCCCTCGCCGCGGCGGCTGGTGAGGACCAGGTCGCGGGCGCCCCGGTCGGCGAGCCAGCGGGCCAGGTGGGGGCCGAGGGTGCCGGTGCCGCCGGTGACCAGGACGGTGCCGCGCGGGCTCCAGCCGGGGCCGCCGGCCGGGGCGGGCGCGGGCGCGACGCGGCGGGCGAGGACGCCGGAGGCGCGGACGGCGAGCTGGTCCTCGCCGGTGGCGCCGGTGAGGACGGCGGCGAGCCGCTGCGCCGCCCGGTGGTCGAGGGTGTCGGGCAGGTCGACGGTGCCGCCCCAGCGCTCGGGGTGTTCCAGGGCGGCGGTCCAGCCGAGGCCGTGCACCATGGCCTGCACGGGCCGGGTGAGCCGGTCGGCGCGGCCGGTGGAGACGGCGCCGCGGGTCAGCGCCCACAGGGGCGCGTCGACGCCGGCGTCGCCGAGGGCCTGCACCAGGGTGACGGAGAGGGCGAGCCCGGCGGGCAGCACGGGGTGGAGGGTGCCGGTGTCCTCGGCGGCAGCGAGCAGCGACACCACGCCGGTGGGTTCGGGCAGTTCGCGCAGGCGGGCGGCCAGGTGCGCGCGGTCGGTGTCGGCGGCGTCGAGGTGCAGCTGCGTCACCTCGGCGCCGTGCGCGGTGAGCGCCTCCCGTACGGCGGCGGTGTGTTCGGGGTCGGTGCCGTCGGCGGCGGCCAGCAGCCAGGTGCCGGTGAGGGCCGCGTCGGGCAGGGCGGCGAGCGGCTTCCAGGTGGCGCGGTAGCGCCAGGAGCCGACGGTGGAGCGGTCGCGGCGCTGCCGTCGCCAGGTGGACAGGGCGGGCAGCACGGGGGCGAGGGCGTCGCGGTCCAGGTGGAGGCGGTTCGCGAGGGAGTCGACGTCCTCCTGCTCGACCTCGGTCCAGAACTCGGCGTCGGCCGGGTCGCCGTCACCGGCGGCGCGCGGCGGCGCGGCCTGGGTCCACAGGTACTCGCGCTGGAAGGCGTAGGTGGGCAGGGGTGTCCTGCGGGCGCCGCTTCCGGCGTGGACGGCGGCCCAGTCGGCGTGTCCGCCGCGGACCCACTGCTCGGCGAGGGAGGCCAGGAAGCGGCCGGTGCCGCCCTGTTCGCGGCGCAGGGTGCCGGTGACGGCGACGTGGTCACCGGTCTCCTCGGCGGTGGCCTGCACCGCCATGGTGAGCACCGGGTGCGGGCTGATCTCGACGAACACGGTGTGTCCGGCGCCGAGGAGGGCGCGTACGGCGTCCTCGAAGCGGACGGTCTGCCGCAGGTTGCGGTACCAGTAGGCGGCGTCCGTGGCCGCTGTGTCGAGGACGGCGCCGGTGACGGTGGAGTGGAACGGCACCTCGGGCCGGCGCGGTGTCACGGGGGCGAGCAGGTCGAGGAGTTCGTCGTGGAGGCGTTCGACCTGCGGGGAGTGGGAGGCGTAGTCCACGGCGACGCGGCGGGCGCGGATGTCGCGGGAGGTGAACTCGGTGTGCAGGGCGTCGAGGGCGTCGGGGGTGCCGGCGAGGACCACGGAGCGGGGCCCGTTGACGGCGGCGACGGACACGGCGCCGCCGTGGGCGGCCAGGTACTGCTCGGCCTCGGCGGCGGGCAGTTGGACGGACATCATGCCGCCGGCGCCGGCCAGGACGCGGCCGATGGCCCGGCTGCGCAGGGCGACGACGCGGGCGCCGTCCTCCAGGGACAGGGCCCCGGAGACGACGGCGGCGGCGATCTCGCCCTGGGAGTGGCCGACGACGGCGTCCGGGGTGACGCCGTGGGCGCGCCAGAGGGCGGCCAGGGACACCATCACGGCCCAGGTGGCGGGCTGGACGACGTCGACGCGGTCGAAGTCGGGCGCGCCGTCGGCGCCGCGGACGACGTCGACCAGGGACCAGTCGGTGAACGGGGCGAGGGCGGCGGCGCACTCGTGCAGCCGCTCGGCGAACGCCGGTGAGGTGTCGAGGAGTTCGGCGCCCATGCCGGCCCACTGGGAGCCCTGGCCGGGGAAGACGAACACGGTGCGGCCGTCGGTGTCGGCGGTGCCGCTGACGACCTGGGCGGTGGACCGGCCGTCGGCGAACGCGGTGAGGGCGTCGGTGAGTTCGCCGGCGGTGGTGCCGAGGGCGACGGCGCGGTGCTCCAGCACGGAGCGGGCGGTGATCAGGGTGTGGCCGACGTCGGCGGGGTGCGGTGCGGCGGCGGTGACGTGGGCGGCGAGGTTGCGGGCCTGGTCGCGCAGCGCGGCGGGGGCGGCGGCGGAGAGGATCCAGGGCAGGGTGCCGCCGGCCGGGAGGGCGGGCTCGGGGGCCTCGGCGGGTTCGGGTCGGTCGGGGGCCTGTTCCAGGATGGCGTGGGCGTTGGTGCCGCTGATGCCGAAGGAGGAGACGGCGCAGCGCAGCGGGGCGTCGTCCTTGCGCCAGTCGGTGGTCTCGGTGACGAGGCGGACGGCGCCGGACTCCCAGTCGACGTGGCGGGAGGGCCGGTCGGCGTGCAGGGTGCGCGGCAGGGTGCCGTGGCGCATCGCCATGACCATCTTGATGACGCCGGCGACGCCCGCGGCGGACTGGGTGTGGCCGATGTTGGACTTCACCGAGCCGAGCAGCAGCGGCCGTTCGGCGTCGCGGTCCCGGCCGTAGGTGGCGAGCAGGGCCTGCGCCTCGATGGGGTCGCCGAGCGCGGTGCCGGTGCCGTGCGCCTCGACGGCGTCGATGTCGTCGGCGGTGAGCCCGGCGCTCGCCAGGGCCTGCCGGATGACGCGGACCTGGGAGGGGCCGTTGGGGGCGGTCAGGCCGTTGGAGGCGCCGTCCTGGTTGATGGCGGAGCCGCGGATCACGGCGAGGATCTCGTGGCCGTTGCGGCGGGCGTCGGAGAGGCGTTCCAGGACGAGGACGCCGACGCCCTCGGCGAGGGTCATTCCGTCGGCGTCGTCGGAGAACGCCTTGCAGCGGCCGTCGCGGGCCAGGGCGCGCTGCCGGCTGAACGCGATGAACGACATCGGGTTGGTCATCACGGTGGCGCCGCCCGCGAGGGCGAGGCTGCTCTCGCCGTTGCGCAGCGACTGGCAGGCCAGGTGCAGCGCGACCAGCGAGGAGGAGCAGGCGGTGTCGACGGTGACCGCGGGGCCCTCCAGGCCGAAGGTGTAGGCGAGGCGGCCGGACAGCACGCTGGGGCTGGAGCCGGTGACGGCGTGCCCGGCGGAGCCGTCGTCCATGGCGACGCCGTAGTCCTGGTAGGTGGAGCCGATGAAGGTGCCGGTGGGCGTGGAGTGGACCGTCGCGGGGTCGATGCCGGCGTGTTCGAACGCCTCCCAGGTGGTCTCCAGGAGCAGCCGCTGCTGCGGGTCCATGGTGACGGCCTCGCGCGGGGAGATGCCGAAGAAGCCGGCGTCGAACTCGCCCGCGTCGTGCAGGAAGCCGCCCTGGGTGGAGTAGGTGGTGCCGGGCCGGTCGGGGTCGGGGTCGTAGAGGGCGTCGGCGTCCCAGCCGCGGTTGACGGGGAACTCGGAGATGGTGTCGGTGCCGTCGGCGACGAGCCGCCAGAACGCGTCGGCGGAGCGGGCGCCGCCGGGGAAGCGGCAGCTCATGCCGATGATGGCGATGGGCTCGTCGGTGGCGTCCGGCCCGGCCACGGTGGTCGTGTCGTCGCCGGTGCCGAGGAGTTCGTCCCGCAGGTGGCGGGCGAGGGCGGCGGGGTTGGGGTGGTCGAAGACCAGGGTGGTGGGCAGGGCGAGGCCGGTGAGCGCGGCGAGGCGCTTGCGCAGTTCGACGGCGGTCAGCGAGTCGAAGCCCGCGTCGCGGAAGGCCCGCCGTGCCGGGACGCCCTCGGCGGAGGTGTGGCCGAGGACGACGGCGGCCTCGGAGCGCACCAGGTCCAGCAGCAGCCGTTCCTGCTCCTCGCCGGTCAGTGCGCGCAGCCGGCCGGCGAGTTCGGACACGGCGGCGGTGGTGTGCGCCGGGGCGGTGAGGGCGCGCACGGTGTCGATCTCGTCGAACAGGCGGCTGGCGCGTACGGCGGTGAACACCGGGTGGTACCGGTCCCAGTCGACGTCGGCGACGGTGACCGCGGTGTCCTGCTGGACGACGGCGCGGCGCAGTTCGGTCATGGCCGTGGCGGGGGGCAGCAGGCGCAGTCCGCTGCGTTCGAGGGTGTCGGACACGGAGTGGTGCGCGTGGGCCATGCCGATCTCGGCCCACGGGCCCCAGGCGACGGCGGTGGCGGCCAGGCCGCGGGCGCGCCGGTGTTCGGCGAGGGCGTCGAGGTAGGCGTTGGCGGCGGCGTAGGCGCTCTGTCCGGCGCTGCCCCACACTCCGGCGACCGACGAGTACAGCAGGAAGAAGTCCAGGTCGTGGCCGTCGAGGAGGTCGTCGAGGTGGGCGGCGCCGAGGGTCTTGGCGGCCATGGCGGCGGCGGTGTCGGCCAGCGGTGTGGCGGACAGTGCGGCGGCCTGGCCGATGCCGGCGGCGTGCACCACACCGGTGAGCGGGGCGTCGTCGGGGACGGCGGCGAGGACGGCGGCGAGGGCGTCGCGGTCGGCGCTGTCGCAGGCGGCGAGGGTGACGCGGGCGCCGGACTCCTCCAGTTCGGCGGCGAGTTCGGCGGCGCCCGGCGCGTCGGGGCCGCGCCTGCTGGTGAGGATCAGGTGGGCGGCTCCGGCGCGGGCCAGCCAGCGGGCGGTCTCGGCGCCGAGCCCGCCGGTGCCGCCGGTGATCAGGACGGTGCCGGAGGCGGTGAAGGCGTCCTCGCGGGGCAGGTCGGCGCCGGGGTGGCGGACGATGCGGCGGGCGAGCACGCCGGAGGCGCGTACGGCGACCTGGTCGTCGCCGTCGTGGGTGGCGAGCACCGCGGCCAGGCGCTGCGCCGCGGGCGCGTCGAGGACGGCCGGCAGGTCGACGAGGCCGCCGGGCTGCTCGGGGCGTTCCAGTGCGGTGACCCGGCCCAGGCCCCAGTGGGCGGTGCGGGCGGGGTGGGTGAGCGGGTCGCCGGGGCCGGTGGAGACGGCGCCGCGGGTGACGGTCCACAGCGGGGCGGTGGTGCCGGTGTCGCCGCAGGCCTGGGCGAGGACGACACCGAGGGCGAAGCCGAGCGGGAGGCCGCCGGTGGCGGTGTTCCCGTCGGTGGGGCGGGGGCCGTCGGCGAGCGGCAGCAGGTTGAGGACGCCGGTGGCGTCGGCGGCCCCGGCGGCGCGCAGGGCGTCGGCGAGCCGGTCGCGGTCCAGGTGGGAGGCGTCGAGGTCGAGGCGGTGCAGCAGGGCGCCGTGGCCGCGCAGCGCGTCGAGGACGTCGCCGGCCTCGTCGCCCGCGGTGGTGACGGCCAGCCAGGTGCCGTCCAGGACGGGGGCGCCGGTGGTGGCGGGCCGCCAGGCGACCCGGTAGCGGGCGGCGTCCAGGACGGCCTTCTCCTGCCGGCCGCGCCGCCAGGACGACAGCGACGGCAGCAGCGCGTACAGGGAGGCGTGCTCCTCGTCGCGCAGTCCGAGCAGACCGGCGAGGCGGTCGGTGTCACCGCGTTCGACGGCCGTCCACAGGGCGGTGTCGGCGGGGTCGGTGGCCGTGCGGCGGGCTGTGGGGGCGGTGGTGTCGGGCCAGTACGTCTCGTGTTGGAAGGCGTAGGTGGGCAGGTCGACGGTGGTGGCGCCGGTGCCGCGGTGGGCCGCCGCCCAGTCGACGCGGACCCCGCGCACGTGCAGCCGGGCCAGCGCGGTGAGGACGGCGCTCTCCTCGGGCCGGTCGGTGCGCAGCAGCGGTACGGCGTCGGTGCCGGCGTCGTCGCCGAGGGTCTCCTCGACGAGGGCGGCCAGCGAACCGCCGGGGCCGACCTCCAGGTAGGTGGCGGCGCCGGCGTCGTGGGCGGCGCGCACGGCGTCGGCGAAGCGGACGGTGCCGCGGACGTGGCGGACCCAGTAGTCGGCGGTGCGCAGGTCGTCGCCGGTGGCGAGGCGGCCGGTGAGGTCGGAGACGACCGGCACGGACGGCTCGTGGTAGGTCAGGCCCTCGGCGACCTGCCGGAAGGCGTCGAGCACGGCGTCCATGCGCGGCGAGTGGAAGGCGTGGCTGACCCGCAGCCGGCGGGTGGTGCGGCCCAGGTCGGCGAAGTGGGCGGCGACGCGTTCGGCGGCGTCGGCGTCACCGGAGACGACGACGGAGCCGGGGCTGTTGACGGCGGCGA
Organism: Streptomyces calvus; assembly: GCF_006782915.1. Classification (GTDB taxonomy): domain Bacteria; phylum Actinomycetota; class Actinomycetes; order Streptomycetales; family Streptomycetaceae; genus Streptomyces; species Streptomyces calvus. The sequence continues at coordinate 35,206 of NZ_VCNP01000058.1, read as the reverse complement.
GGCAGACCCGGTCCTCCAGGCCGGCCAGCAGCGGCAGCACCTCCTCTTCGGTGGCCTGCACCGCGTGCATGGCGCCGCCCTCGGGCAGCGCCCGCATGAGCCGGGCGCGGGCGGCGACCAGGGTGCAGGCGTCGTCCAGGGACAGCACGCCGGCGACGTGGGCGGCGGTGATGCCGCCGATGGAGTGCCCGAGGAGCACGCCGGGGCGCACGCCCCAGGAGCGGACCAGGTGGTACAGGGCGGTTTCGAGGGCGAACAGGGCGGGCTGGGTCCAGCCGGTGTCGTACAGCGCGGCGGCCTCGGCGGTGCCGTCACCGGCGAACAGGACGTCCTTGAGGGAGCGCGGCGCGCTGTCCGTCTCCGGGTCGGTGAGCAGCGGGTCGAGCCTCGCCACGACCTCGTCGAGCGCCGCGGCGAACTCCGGGTGGCGGGCGTACAGTTCGCGGCCGGTGCCGGGGCGCTGGCTGCCCTGTCCGGTGAACAGCAGGGCGGTGCGGCCGGCGCCGCCGGTCTCGCCGAGGACGAGCGCCGGGTCGGGACGGCCGGCGGCGAGGGCGGCCAGGGCCCGGCGGGCGTCGTCGCGGGTGCCGACGGCGACGGCGCGCTGCTCGAACGCGGACCTGGTGGTGGCCAGGGACAGGGTCACGTCGGCGGGGGCCAGGGCGGGGTGGGCGTCGAGGTGGGCGAGCAGGCGGGCGGCCTGGGCGCGCAGCGCGGGCCGGGTGCGGCCGGACAGGACCCACGGCAGGACGGCCGGTGTGCCGGCGCCGTCGGTGCTCGCGGGGCGGGGCGCGGGCAGCGGTGCGGGCTGCTCCAGGACGAGGTGCGCGTTGGTGCCGCTGATGCCGAAGGAGGAGACGGCGGCGCGGCGGGGGCGGCCCGTCTCCGGCCAGGGCGTGTGCTCCTGGAGCAGGGCGACGGCGCCGGACTCCCAGTCGACGTGGCCGGAGGGGCGGTCGGCGTGCAGGGTGCGCGGCAGTTCGCCGTGGCGCATCGCCAGGACCATCTTGATGACGCCGGCGACACCGGCGGCGGCCTGGGTGTGGCCGAGGTTGGACTTCACCGAGCCGAGCAGCAGGGGCCGTTCGGGGTCGCGGTCCTGCCCGTAGGTGGCGAGGAGTGCCTGCGCCTCGATGGGGTCGCCGAGCGGGGTGCCGGTGCCGTGCGCCTCGACGGCGTCGACGTCGGCGGGGGTGAGTCCGGCGGCGCCCAGGGCCTGGCGGATGACGCGCTGCTGTGAGGGGCCGTTGGGGGCGGTCAGGCCGTTGGAGGCGCCGTCCTGGTTGACGGCGGAGCCGCGCACCACCGCGAGGACGCGGTGGCCGTTGCGGCGCGCGTCGGACAGGCGTTCCAGGACGACGACGCCGACGCCCTCGGACCAGCCGACGCCGTCGGCGTCGTCGGAGAAGGCCTTGCAGCGGCCGTCGGGCGACAGGCCCCGTTGACGGGAGAACTCGATCAGGGAGGTCGGCGTGGACATCACGGTGACACCGCCGGCCAGGGCAAGGGAGCACTCGCCGGCGCGCAGGGCCTGCATCGCCCAGTGCATGGCGACCAGCGAGGAGGAGCAGGCGGTGTCGACGGTGACCGCCGGGCCCTCCAGGCCGAGGGCGTAGGACACCCGGCCGGAGGCGATGCTGGGTGCGGTGCCGCTGCCCTGGTGGCCCTCGAAGCGCTCGTCGGCGAGGGTGGCGGAGTAGTCGCTGTACATGACGCCGGCGAACACGCCGGTGCGGCTGCCGCGCAGCGAGACCGGGTCGATGCCGGCGTGCTCCACGGCGGTCCAGGACGCTTCCAGCAGCAGGCGCTGCTGGGAGTCGGTGGCCAGGGCCTCGCGGGGGCTCATGCCGAAGAAGCCGGGGTCGAAGTCGCCCGCGTCGTGCAGGAATCCGCCGTAGCGGGTGTACGAGGTGCCGGGGTGGTCGGGGTCCGGGTGGTACAGGGAGTCCAGGTCCCAGCCGCGGTTGACGGGCAGGCCGCTGACCGCGTCGGTGCCCTCGGTGACGAGCCGCCACAGGTCGTCCGGCGATTCGACGCCGCCGGGGTAGCGGCAGCTCATGCCGACGATGACGATCGGGTCGTCGGCGGTGGCGGCGGTCACCGGGGTGTGGTCCGGGGCGGCCGTGCCGGTGTCGCCGGTGAGTTCCTCCAGCAGGTGGGCGGCGAGGGCGGCGACGGTGGGGTGGTCGAAGACGACGGTGGCCGGGGTGCGCAGGCCGGTGACGGCGGCGATCCGGTTGCGCAGTTCGACGGCGGTCAGCGAGTCGAAGCCGAGGTCCTGGAAGGCGCGTTCGGGGTCGATGTCGGTGGCGGAGGCGTGGCCGAGGACGGCGGCCACCTGGCCGCGCACCAGGTCGGTGACGGTCTCGGTGCGGGCCTGCGCGTCGAGCCGGGACAGCCGCCGGGTGAGGCCGAGGGCGGCTTCGGAGCCGGTGCGCACGGTACGGCGGCGGGCCCGGATCAGGCCGCGCAGCAGCGACGGAACCTCGCCCTGGCCGCGCAGCGCGGCCAGGTCCAGCCGGACCGGCAGGACGACGGCGCGGGGCAGGGTCAGGGCGGTGTCGAAGAGGGCGAGGCCGTCCTGCGGGGCGAGCGGCGGTGTGCCGGAGCGGGACAGGCGGCGCAGGTCGTGCTCGGTCAGGTCGCCGGTCATGCCGGTGCCGGGCGCCCAGGGGCCCCAGCCGAGGGAGAGCGCGGGCAGTCCGCCGGCGCGCCGGGTGGCGGCGACGGCGTCGAGGAAGGCGTTCGCGGCGGCGTAGCCGGCCTGGCCGGGCGCGCCGGCGGTGCCGGCGAAGGAGGAGAAGACGACGAACGCGGCGAGGTCGAGGTCGCGGGTGGCCCGGTGCAGGTGCCACACGGCGTCGGCCTTGGGCCGCAGCACGGCGGCGAGGCGGTCGGCGGTGAGGGTCTCCACGAGCCCGTCGTCGAGGACGCCCGCGGTGTGCACCACGGCGGTGACGGGGTGGGCCTCGGGGATCGACGCGAAGAGCGCGGTGACGGCCTCGGCGTCGGCGGCGTCGCACGCGCGGAGCGTGACCTCGGCGCCGGACTCCCGCAGGGCGTCGGCGAGTTCGGCGGCGCCGGGGGCGTCGGGTCCGCGCCTGCTGGTGAGGAGCAGGTGGCGTACGCCGTGTTCGGTGACGAGGTGGCGGGCGAGGACGGCGCCCAGGCCGCCGGTGCCGCCGGTGACGACGACCGTGCCGTCCGGGTTCCAGGCCGGGGCGTCCGGTTCGGCCGGTGGGCGGACGCGGGTCAGCCGGGCGCCGAGGACCGCGCCGTCGCGGACGGCGGTCTGCGGTTCGTCGGCGGTGAGGGCGGCCGGGAGGGCGGAGGCGGGGTCGGCCGTGGCCGCGGGGTCGAGGTCGAGGAGGCCGAAGCGGCCGGGGTGTTCGGCCTGCGCGGAGCGGACCAGGCCCCAGACGGCCGCCGCGGCGGCGTCGGTGACGGCGCCGCCGTCGGTGGCGACGGCACCGCGGGTGACGAACACCAGGCGGGCGCCGGAGCGGTCCGGGGCGTCGAGCCAGTCCCTGACCTGCCCGAGGGCGCGGGCGGTGACCTCGTGCACCGAGGCGATCACCCGGTCCTCGCCCGCGCCGGCGACGGGCGCGAGCACCAGGTCCTGCGTCCCGTCGGCGCCGTCGGTGACCGTCACACCGGCGGTGGCCAGGGCGGCGGTGAGGCCGAAGGGGTCGGTGCCGAGCAGGCCGACCGCGGCGGGCAGGGCGGTGCCGTCGGCGGAGGCGGTGAGCCGGGTCCAGTCCAGGGCGAACAGGGCGTCGCGCTGCCGGGCGGAGGCCGCGCCGGCGCGCGCGTCCGGGGCGGTGCGCAGCACCAGCGAGGCGACGGAGGCGACGGGCGCGCCCGTGGTGTCGGCGACGGCGACGGCGACGGCGTCGTCACCGGCCGGGACGATCCGGACGCGGGCGTCGGTGGCGCCGCTCGCGTGCAGGCTGACGTCCTGCCAGGAGAACGGCAGGCCACCGCGTCCGTCCTCGCCGAGCGGCGCGAAGGCGGAGGCGTGCAGGGCGGCGTCGAGGAGTGCGGGGTGGAGGCCGAACGAGGGCGCGTCACCGGCGGGGCCGGCGTCGAGGGAGACCTCGGCGAACGTCTCCTCGCCGCGCCGCCACACCGCCCGCAGGCCGCGGAAGGCGGGGCCGTAGCCGAATCCGGCGTCGGCGAGCCCGTCGTAGAAGCCGTCCAGGTCGACGGGTTCGGCGCCGGCCGGGGGCCACACGGCCGCGTCGAAGCCCTCCTCGTGGCGGGCGCCGGCGGCGAGGGTGCCGGTGGCGTGCCGGGTCCAGGGCAGGTCGTCGTCGCCGTCGGGGCGGGCGTAGACGCCGAGGGTGCGGCGGCCGGTGTCGTCGGGGCCGGCGATCCACACCTGCACCTGGACGCCGCCGTCCTCGGGCAGGGCGAGCGGGGCGGCGAGGGTGAGGTCCTCCACGCGGTCGCAGCCGACCTCGTCGCCGGCCCGTACCGCCAGTTCGAGGAAGGCGGTGCCGGGCAACAGGACGGTGCCGCGGACCGTGTGGTCGGCGAGCCAGGGGTGGGTGCGTGTCGAGAGGCGTCCGGTGAGCAGCAGCCCGTCGGAGTTGGCGAGGGTGACGGCGGCGGCGAGCAGCGGGTGGTGGGCGGCGCCCAGGCCGGCCGCCCGCACGTCACCGGTGAGCCCGGTGACGCCCTTGGGCCAGAACCGGCGGTGCTGGAAGGCGTACGTCGGCAGGTCGGTGAGGCGGGCGCCGGTGCCGTCGAACCAGCCGTCCCAGCGCAGCGGCACGCCGTGCAGGTACAGGCCGGTGGCGGTCTCGGTAAGCGCGGTCGCTTCGGGGCGGTCCTTGCGCAGGGCGGGCAGGACGGCGGTGTCGTCGTGTCCGGCGGCGTCGAGGCAGGCGCGGGTGAGGGCGGACAGGGTGCCGTCCGGGCCGAGTTCGAGGAAGACGCCGGTGCCGTGGCCGGCCAGCCAGGAGACGCCGTCGGCGAAGCGGACGGCGTGCCGGACGTGGTCGGCCCAGTAGTCGGCGGAGGTCAGCTGCTCGACCGTGGCGGGCGTGCCGGTCAGGTTGGAGACGACGGGCAGGGCGGGGGCCTGCGGGGTCAGCGTGGCGACGACGTCGCGGAACTCCGCGAGCATCGGCTCCATCAGCGGCGAGTGGAAGGCGTGCGAGACGCGCAGCCGGCGGGTGCGGCGGCCGAGCCCGGCGAAGTGCGCGGCCACGGCGTCCACGTCGGCGGCGGTGCCCGCGACGACCACGGCGGAGGGGCCGTTGACGGCGGCGACCGACACCCGGTCGGCGCGTTCGGCGACCAGCGGCGCCACCTCGTCCTCGGTGGCCTCGACGGACACCATGGCGCCGCCCTCGGGCAGCGCCTCCATCAGCCGGCCGCGGGCGAGGACCAGGGTGCAGGCGTCCTGGAGGGAGAAGACGCCCGCGACGTGCGCGGCGGCGATCTCGCCGACGGAGTGGCCGGTGACGTGGTCGGGGGTCAGGCCCCAGGACTCCACCAGCCGGTACAGGGCGACTTCGAGGGCGAAGAGGGCGGGCTGCGCGTAGCCGGTGCGGTCGAGGAGCGCGGCTTCTGCGGTGCCGTCCTCGGCGAGCAGCAGCGGGCGCAGCGGGCGGTCGAGTCCGGCGTCGAGGTGGGCGAGGATCTCGTCCAGGGCCCGGGCGAAGACGGGGAAGCGCGCGTACAGATCGCGGCCCATGCCGGGGCGCTGGGAGCCCTGGCCGGAGAAGAGCACGGCGAGCTTGGGCCGGCCGCGCGTCTGGCGGACGGTCAGGCCGGGCGTGTCCTCGCCGTCGGCGAGCGCGGCCAGGGCGGCGAGGGCGGTGTCTCGGTCGGCGGCGGTGAACGCGGCCCGGTGCTCGAAGGCGGCGCGGGTCGTGGCGAGGGTGCGGGCGGTGTCCGGCGCGGTGAGTCCGGGCAGGTCGCGCAGGTGCGTCAGCAGCCGGTCGGCCTGGGCGCGCAGGGCGTCGAGGGTGCGGCCGGACAGCAGCCACGGCAGGGCGCCGGGCTCGACGGCGGGCGTGTCGGGCGCGTCGTCGGCGGGCGGCGCCTCGGCTGGGGCCTCCTCGGCGGGCGCCTCTTCGATGACCGTGTGGGCGTTGGTGCCAGACAGGCCGAAGGAGGAGACACCGGCCCGGCGCGGGGCGTTGTCGCGGCGCGGCCACGGGACGGGTTCGGTGAGGAGGCGGACGGCGCCCTCGGTCCAGTCGACGTGGGTGGACGGCCGGTCCACGTGCAGGGTGCGCGGGAGCAGGTCGTGGCGCATCGCCATGACCATCTTGATGATGCCGGCGACACCGGCGGCGGCCTGCGTGTGGCTGATGTTGGACTTCACCGAGCCGAGCAGCAGCGGCCGTTCGGGGTCGCGGCCCCGGCCGTAGGTGGCGAGCAGCGCCTGGGCCTCGACGGGGTCGCCGAGGACGGTGCCGGTGCCGTGCGCCTCGACCACGTCGACCTCGGCGGCGGAGAGCCGGGCGTTGACCAGGGCGGCCTCGATGACACGCTGCTGGGACGGGCCGTTGGGGGCGGTCAGGCCGTTGGAGGCGCCGTCCTGGTTGACGGCGGAGCCCCGCACGACGGCGAGGACGCGGTGGCCGTTGCGGCGGGCCTCGGACAGCCGCTCCAGGACGAGGACGCCGACGCCCTCGGACCAGCCGGTGCCGTCGGCGGCGTCGGCGAAGGACTTGCAGCGGCCGTCGCCCGCGAGGCCGCCCTGGCGGGCGAACTCGACGAAGGTGGTGGGGCTCGCCATCACGGTGACACCCGCGGCCAGCGCCAGCGAGCACTCCCCCGCGCGCAGCGACTGGGCGGCCAGGTGCAGGGCGACCAGCGACGACGAGCAGGCGGTGTCGACGGTGACGGCCGGGCCGACGGCGCCGTAGAAGTAGGACAGCCGGCCGGACAGGATGCTGGTGGCATTGCCGGTCAGCTGGAAGCCCTGCACGTCGTCGTCGGGGCCGACGCGGTAGTCCTGCGGCATGGCGCCGACGAACATGCCGGTGCGGCTGCCGCGCACACCGGTCGGGTCGATCCCGGCGCGTTCGAACGCCTCCCAGGAGGTCTCCAGGAGCAGCCGCTGCTGCGGGTCCATGGAGAGTGCCTCGCGCGGCGAGATGCCGAAGAAGTCCGCGTCGAAGGCGGGCGCGTCGTGGAGGAAGCCGCCCGCGAAGTCGGCGGGCCCGTCGCCGACGGCGGCCTCCCAGCCGCGGTCGTCGGGCATCGGGGTGATGCCGTCCTCACCGGCGACGAGCATCCGCCACAGGTCCTCGGGGCTGTTCACGCCGCCCGGGTAGCGGCAGCTCATGCCGACGATCGCGATGGGCTCGGTGGCCGCCGCCTCCAGCTCGCTCACCCGCTGCCGCGAACGCTTCAGATCGGCGCTCGCTCGCTTGAGGTAGTCCCGGAGCTTCTGTTCCTTGTCCATTTCAACGCAACCCATCTGGAAGAAGACCGGCGGACGGCTGGAGGTCCGGTGGCGGCACCGGGAGTCCGGGACGGCCGTTCGGCGGGACGACCGGGGTGTCCGGAGGAAGGGAGTCAGGGGGCGGGGCCGGCGGGGCGTGCCCCGCGCGGGAGGTCACGCCCCGGGCGGTCCGGGCCGTACGGGGCGCCGGGGGCCGCCCGTCCGCGGCGGGCTCCCGGCGCGACGCCGGGCGGATACCGCCGCGGCACCTTCCCCGGAGCACGCCCGCGGCGCGCGTACCGTGCACACAGTTCCGCAGACCATGGGCCCAGTCTCGGGCGGTTCGTCTGCGGAAATCCCTAGTGTGTGGCGCCGGGGCGGAGGCGGCGGGGCCGCGCCTACCAGTTGCCGGCGGCGGCCACCAGCCGGCTGTAGTCGCGGTCGCGCGAGGCCTGGCGCAGGTCGGACTCGACCATCATGCGCATCAGCTGCTCGAAGTCGACCTCGGGCTCCCAACCCAGTTCCTTGCGGGCGTTGGTGGCGTCCGCGCAGAGCGTCTCGACCTCGGCGGGCCGCACCAGCCCGGGGTCGACCACCACGTGGTCGCGCCAGTCCAGGCCCACGTGCTCGAAGGCGATGCGGGCCGCGTCGCGCACCGTGTGCATCCGTCCGGTGCCCACGACGTAGTCGCCGGGCTCGTCCTGCTGGAGCATCAGGTGCATGGCCCGCACGTAGTCGCCGGCGAAGCCCCAGTCCCGCTCGGCGTCCAGGTTGCCGAGGCTCACCTTGTCCATGAGGCCGAGCTTGATCTGGGCGACGGCCAGGGTGATCTTCCGGGTCACGAACTCGGCGCCGCGGCGCGGCGACTCGTGGTTGAAGAGGATGCCGGAGACGCCGTACATCCCGAACGACTCACGGTAGTTGCGGGTGATGTAGTGGCCGAAGGTCTTGGCCACGCCGTACGGGCTGCGCGGGTGGAACCGGGTCGTCTCGCTCTGCGGGCTCTCGGCGACCTGGCCGAACATCTCGGAGGAGGACGCCTGGTAGAAGCGGATCTGGCCCCGGGAGCCACCGCCGGAGGACTTGCTGAGGCCGCTGACCATGCGGATGGCCTCCAGCATGCGCAGCACGCCGGTGCCGTTGACCTCGGTGACCAGTTCGGGCTGCTGCCAGGACATGGGGACGAAGGAGATCGCCCCCAGGTTGTACACCTCGTCGGGCTGGACCAGGTCGACCGCGGAGACCAGGCTTCCCTGGTCCATCAGGTCGCCGTCCACGAAGGACAGGCCCGGGATCATCTCGGCGATCCGGTCCTTCCGCGGGTTGGCCTGCCCCCGGCAGAGCCCCCACACCCGGTACCCCTGGCTCAGCAGGTGTTCCGCCAGGTACGAGCCGTCCTGTCCGGTGATTCCGGTGATCAGTGCGCGCTTGGACATCTTCTCTCTTTCCACCGCCACGGAGAGGACCGGTCGGCGGGAGTCGTCGCCGCGCCCGCGGACCGCAAGCGGCGGCATTCGACGTGAGACGCGCATCCTCCGGCGGAGCGGCGCCGGGGCCACTCCTGCCGTGGACCGGGACGCACAGCCTGCGCCGACTCACGCGCCGTCCTCGTGGGGGCCATGCAAGCACCGGAACGGCTAAGGAATTTCCGAGTCTTGCGGCACAGGGGGCGGGTGCGGGGCGCGCCCGGGTCGCCGCCGCCGGGCACGGTGCGCGCCTCGCCGGGCGGGCCCGGGGCGCAGCCGACGGCAGGACCGCCGGGCCACCGGCCCGCCGCAACGCCACGCCACCGTCGCGGAAGCACAGGCCCCGTCACCGGTCGCTCTGCACCACGCCCCGTGTGGAGAAGGTGACGGGCCGGCCGGCCGTGAAGTCGCCGGGAGGAATGCCGGGGTGGTGGCCCTCGGCCGGCGCGGGCACGGTGCGGGGGCCGAGCGCGAGCCGGGAGACGATGCGGTACCGGTCGCCCCGGTAGAGCGAGTGGACGTACTCGACCGGACGGTCACCGGCGTCGGTGGTGAGCCGCTCGAACAGCAAGGCCGGTGACAGTTCGGGCACCTCGAGCAGGTCCGCCTCCGCGCGGGTGACCACGGTCGGCTCGATGGACTGCACCGCCTCGGCGACCTGCACGCCGTGCCGGTCCCTGAAGTGCTCGTACAGATCGCCCTGTTCCAGTTCCGCCCTGGTCAGTCCGGGCACCCGGTCGGCCGGCAGGTGCAGGTGCTCGATGGCCACGGGTGAGCCGTCGACCAGCCGGAGACGGGCCACGTAACGGATCCGCGCCGCCGGCGACAGGCGCAGCCTGCGGCCCACCCGGGCGCCCGCCGGCAGGGTGCGGAACTCCAGCACGCGGCTGGTCCACAGCCCGCCGGCCCGGGGCACGGCGAAGGAGTTGCGCTCCGGGACCAGCTCCTGCGTGATCTTCTCGGCCGCCACGAACATGCCGCGGCCGTGTTGGCGCACCAGCAGTCCCGCCACCACGAGTTCGTCCACCGCGGCGCGCAGCGTCGGGCGGGACACGCCGAGCAGGGCGCACAGGCTGCGCTCCGAGGGGATGGCGTCGCCGGGCCGGCGCGCCTCGATGAGTTCGAGGATCGCGTCGCGCACCCGTTCCCGCTTGAGCACGGCGCCCGAGGCGGCGCGATCGATCTCCATACGGGCCTCTCGTTCGTCGGCCAACGGGACGGGCCGGCCGGTCTCCGGGGCACTGGTGGGGCTTCGACCCTAACCGGTCCGGCGGTTCCCGGGGATCCCTGCGTGAGCGTCAAGTCACGTCCGTGCGGCGCGACTTGACGACCCCATTGGTCTATGCCACCTTCGTTCGACATCGACTGGTAAGGCCCCGGGGCCCAACTGGTCAACTCCCGGGCCGTGCGCGGGCCGCCGTCCCCGTACGTCCGCGGGCGCACGACCGTGGAGCCGGATCCCCTCGTCGCCGGCTCCACGGCGAACGGCAGCACCACGCACACCGCACCGACGCTCCACCGTGCGCCACCCCCCACAGCGAAAGGACCACGGATGAGTACTCGTCCCACCGGCCGCCGCACCCGCACGGCCCTCGCGCTGGCCGCCCTGCTCGGCAGCGCCGCGCTGGCCGGTCTGCCCGCCTCCACCGCCACCGCCGAGCCGAGCGGGCCCGCGGGCGTACTGGCCGGCCAGGCCCTGTTCGACGACTTCGGCTACACCTCGCACACCGACCCGGCGCTCGGCGAGCACGGCTGGCGGGTGCGCTCCGGCGTCGGCGGACCGGGCGTGTCCGGTGCGACCTGGGATCCCTCCAAGGTCACCTTCAGCGCCGAGGGCGGCACCTCGGTGATGAACCTGGAGACCTCCACCGCGGGCACCGGCGCCTCCACCGTCCAGACCGAGATCCTCACCGAGGACATGAAGTTCAGGAACGGCACCTACGCGGCGCGGGTGCGGTTCTCCGACGCCCCCACGCACGGACCCGACGGCGACCGCGTCGTGCAGACCTTCTTCACCATCAACGACCTCAAGGCCCCGATGGCCGACGACTACGCCGAGTACGACTTCGAGTACCTGCCCAACGGCGGCTGGGGCGAGCCGTCCAGCACCCTGTTCACCACCTCCTGGGAGACGTACGCCCCGGACCCCTGGCAGGCCGTCAACCAGCACAGCGAGAGCCGGCAGAGCTTCGCCGGCTGGCACGACCTGGTCCTGACCATCGACGACAACGCCGTCACCTACTACGTCGACGGCCGGCACTTCGCCACCCATGACGCCGCGTACCTGCCCGAGCGCCCCATGTCGATCAACTTCAACCAGTGGCTGATCGACCTGGAGGGGCTGACGTCGACCACGCCGCGCGCGTACCGGCAGCAGGTCGACTACGTCCTGCACGTCAAGGACCAGGTCCTCACGCCGGCGCAGGTGACCGCCAAGGTCGACGCCTACCGCCGGGCCGGCACGTCGTTCGTGGACGAGGTGCCGGCGCCGTGACGGCCTGACCGCCGCGCACGGCGGGCGACCCACCGGCCGGGGCCGCACCACCGGCCCCGGCCGCATCCCGCGCACCCGACTCCTCGCCTCGGGACGGGGGTCCCGCTGTTGCCTGCCGCGGTGGGCCGGGGCAGGCTGGTCCCATGGGTGGCGGCCCGACGCTCATCGGCTCCGTGCAGCGTGCCTTCCGGCTGCTGGAGGCGGCGAGCGCGCACCAGAACGGCGCGCCGGCGAAACAGCTGGCCCGGGAGACGGGCCTGCCCCTGGCCACCGCCTACCACCTGCTGCGGACGCTGGTGCACGACGGGTATCTGCGCAAGCTGGACGACGGCGCCTTCGTCCTGGGCGACCGGCTGCGCACCCTGCACACGGCGGGCCGCGGCCAGGCGCTGCTGAGCAGGGTCCGGCCGGCCCTCACCGCGCTGCGCGACGAGCTCTCCATGGCCGCCTACCTCACCTTCTACGAGGACGGCGAGATCCGTGTCGCCGACATCGTCGACAGCGCCCGCAGCCCGCGCGCACCCCTGTGGGTGGGATTCGAGGACGCCGGGCACGCCACCGCGCTGGGCAAGTCGGTGCTGCGGGAGCTGGACGGCGCGGCGCGCCAGGAGTACCTCTCCCGGCACCCGCTGAACGACCTCACGCCCCGCACGATCACCACGGCCGAGGAGCTGCTGCGCCGGCTCGACGCCACCGAGCTGGCTCCGGCCGTCGCCGACCTGGAGGAGTACTCCCTGGGCACCGTGTGCGTCGCGGTGCCCGTGTACAGCGGCACCACGCTCGGCGCGCTCGGGGTGTCCATGCCCAGGGACCGGCTCTCCCGCCTGGAAGAGATCCGCGAACGGCTCCTCCCTGCCGCAGGCCGGGTGACAAGGGGGTTGTCTCTCACTATCTGAGGCCGGCCGGTCCGTTTCGTTCACGATCCGAGGCGGGGTGCGCCGAGGACCGTCGTTCACTATCTGAAAAGCGCACCCTTGTGAGCTTTGAAATGATCACCTTTCCTGAATAAGCAGACATTTTGGGACACGCGTACGCCGCGTAAAGGTGAAGGACAGCGGACGACACATGAGTCAGGCCCGTCAGCATGGTCGCGACCATTGGCCGTTTCGACAGCACAAGCGGGGGGTGGGCCATCCGTCCACACCCGGCGCACGGGCCGTCGCGCACTGCGCGGCAGGAACGCCCGCCCTGCCCCTGGTGATCATCCTCGCCGTCGTGTTCGTCGACCTCCTCGGCGGACCCGGGAAGATCTGGCTGCCGCTGCTCGCGGCCGGACCGGCGCTCGCCGCGGCCACCAGCCGCCCTCTCGGCGTCCTCGGTGTCGGACTGCTGGCCTCGCTCCTCGGCGCGGGAATCGGCGTCCGGCACGGCATGCCCGCCTCGGAGCTGGCGGTCGTGCTCACCGCGCTGGTGACGGTCGCCGCGGCCGGCGCGCTCGCCAGCGCCCTGCGCGGACGCCGCGAGCGGGTGCTGGCCGCCGTGCGCTCCGTCGCGGAGACCGCGCAGCACGCCCTGCTCAAGCCGGTGCCGGAGACCGTCGGCCCGTTCCAGGTGGCCGTCCACTACAGCGCCGCGGCGGCCGAGGCCCGCATCGGCGGCGACCTCTACGCGCTCATCCCCACCCCGTACGGAATCCGCATGATCGTCGGTGACGTCCGCGGCAAGGGACTGCCGGCCGTGGGCACGGCCGCGCTGGTGCTCGGCGTCTTCCGGGAGGCCGCCTACGACGAACCGGACCTCCTGGACGTCGTCTGCCGCATCGAGCGCAGCCTGGCCCGCAACCTCGGCTACGACGACTTCGTCACCGCCGTGGTCGCCGGCTGCCCGGAGCCCGGGCGCCTGGAGGTGGTCAACTGCGGCCACGCGCCGCCGCTGATGGTGCGCGGCGCCGGCGTGGTGGCGGTGGACCCCGTCCGTCCCGCGCCGCCCCTGGGCCTGCGGGCGCTGTCCGGCGAGTCGCCCAGCCTCCAGGTGGTGCCCTTCGACGAGGGCGACCAGCTGCTGCTCTACACCGACGGTGTCACGGAGGCCCGCGACGCCGGCCGTGCGTTCTACCCGCTGGCCGACGGCCTGGCCCGGCACCTGTGCGACGATCCGGCCCGTACCCTCGCGGCGCTCCACGAGGAGCTGCTGGACCACGTGGGCGGCCGGCTGCACGACGACGCGGCGCTGCTGCTGGTGCGCAAGCCCGTCGCCGCGGCACGTGCCGTGCCCGCCGTTGCCGGGCCCGACGACGCGTCGGTCCCGGCCGCGAGCCCCGAGGTCACCCCGCTCCCCGACCCGCCGGAGCGGTCCGGCGGCGACGCCCTCGACGACCGGGAGGGCGCCGCCTGAGCCGGCGGCCCCGCCGCGTCAGGGCCGCTGGGCGGCGATCATCCTCCGGTACCAGTGGTAGCTGTCCTTCGGGATGCGCCGCTGGGTGGCGTAGTCGACGCGGACGATGCCGAAGCGCTTGTCGTAGCCGAAGGCCCACTCGAAGTTGTCGAGCAGCGACCACACGTAGTAGCCGCGCACGTCGACCCCGGCGTCGATCGCGGCCCGCAGCGCGGTGAGGTGGTCGCGCAGATAGCTCACGCGGTCGGTGTCGTGCACGGTCCCGTCGGGCCCCGCCTCGTCGTCCTCGGCGGAGCCGTTCTCGGTGATGTGGACGGGCGGCAGGGCGTCGCCGTACTGCTCCTTCAGGTCCACCAGGAGGCCGGTGAAGGTCTCGGGAGCCACCGGCCAGCCCATCGCGGTGTGCCGGACGCCGGGCATGGCCGTCTCGGCGTAGCGGTTGTCGGTGGCCACGCGCCGGGCCGGGTCGCTCTCCCGGTACGGGGCGTCGGCGACGACGATCGGCCGGTAGTAGTTGACGCCGAGGAAGTCCAGCGGCCGGTGGATCAGCTCCAGGTCGCCGTCCCGGCGGAAGTCCTGCCCGGTGATCAGCTCACCCCAGGTGTCCTCCTCGGTGTCCGGATAGCGCCCGGCGAGGATCGGCTCCGTCCACACCAGGTTGTGCAGCGTGTCGGCGCGTACGACGGCGTCCCGGTCGGCGGCGGAGCCGGTCGCGGGCAGGTGGTGGTCGAGGTTGAGGGTGATGCCCACCTCCCGGACTCCGGCGTCCCGCAGCGCCTGCACGGCCAGCCCGTGGCCGACGAGCAGGTGGTGGGCCGCGGCGAGGGCGCCCCGGCCCTCGCGGGCGCCCGGGGCGTGCCGGCCGACGGAGTAGCCGAGGAAGGCGCTGCACCACGGCTCGTTGAGGGTGATCCAGCGCGGAACGCGGTCACCGAGACGCGCCGCGACGACGGCCGTGTACTCGGCGAACCGCTCCGCGGTCTCCCGCACCCGCCAGCCGCCCCGGTCCTCGAGGCCCTGCGGCAGGTCCCAGTGGTAGAGGGTGGCGGCCGGCTCGATGCCCGCGGCGAGGAGCTCGTCGACCAGACGGGAGTAGAAGTCCAGGCCCTTGGGGTTCACCGGTCCGGTGCCGTCGGGCACGATGCGCGGCCAGGCGATCGAGAAGCGGTACGAGCCGACGCCGAGGTCCTTGAGCAGGGCCACGTCCTCGGGGTAGCGGTGGTAGTGGTCGCAGGCCACGTCACCGGTGTCGCCGTTCGCGACCAGGCCCGGGGTGTGGCTGTAGGTGTCCCAGATGGACGGGCCGCGGCCGTCCTCGTACGCCGCGCCCTCGATCTGGTACGAGGCGGTCGCGGCGCCGAACACGAAGCCGGGCGGGAAACGGGGGAAGTCACTCATGCGGATCGGTCCATCTCGGTGCGTGCGGTGATCACTTGACGGAGCCGCCGGTGATGCCGGCGGCGATGTACTTCTGGGCGAGGACGAGCAGGATCGCGGCGGGGACGGCGGAGAGCACGGACGCGGCCATCACCGAGCCCCAGTCGCCGACGTGGGCGCCGATGTACTGGTAGATGCCCAGCGTGATCGGCTTGACGTCGTCCGTGGTGTTCAGGGTGAGCGCGAACATGAAGTCGCTCCACGAGAACAGGAACGCGAACAGCCCGGACGTGATGAGGGAGTTGCGGCTCATCGGCAACACCACCCGCAGGAACGTCCGTACCGGCCCGGCGCCGTCGATCTCCGCCGCCTCGACGACCTCACCCGGGATGGACACCATGAAGGAGCGCATCAGCACGATGGAGAACGGGATGCCGAGCGAGGCGTCCGCGAGCATCAGGCCGACGTAGGAGTTCACCAGGCCGAGATCGACGTAGGAGTTGTAGAGGGCGTTGGCGATGACGATGCCCGGCACCATCTGCGTGATGAGCGTGCCGAAGACGATGGTGCGCGAGCCGCGCAGCCCGAACCGGGCCAGTCCGTAGGCGGCCGGGGCGGAGATCGCCAGGCAGATCGCGACGGCGCCGAAGGAGACCACCAGGGAGGTCAGCAGGTGGCCGCCCTGGTCGTCGAGGGCCTTGGTGAAGCCGGACAGGTCCAGGCCGTCGGGCACCGGGTCGACCTGGAGCAGGCCCGACTCGGGCTGGAGCGCGGTGTTGAGCATCCAGTACAGCGGGAAGAGCATCACGCCGAGGACGAGGACACCGGCGACGGTGGAGCCCCAGCGGCGCCGGGCGGCGGTGGGCACGTGGGCGGCCATGTCGGTCACTTCCCCTCGGTGCGGTTGGCCCGCAGGTAGAACACCGCGAACACCGCGGAGACGATGATGAGCACGTTGCCGACGACCGCGCCGGCGCCGAAGTCCAGTTCCACGAAGGAGTTCTGGTAGGTGAGCGTGCCCAGGGTCTGGGTGGCGTCGGCGGGGCCGCCGTCGGTGAGGGCGAGGATCAGGTCGAGGATCTTCACCGTCGACATGAAGCCGAGCACCAGGACCACCGTGATCACCGGCTTGAGCAGCGGCAGCGTGATGGAGCGGAAGGTACGCCAGGCCGAGGCGCCGTCCAGGGCGGCCGCCTCGTACAGCTCCTTGGGGATCTCCTGGAGACCGCCGTACAGGATGACCATGTTGAACGGGATGCCGATCCAGATGTTGACCAGGATCACCGAGAGCAGTGCCATGTCGGGGCTGGTCAGCCACGGGGTGTCGCCGTCCAGGCCGAGCGTGCCGAGGAAGGTGTTCAGCACGCCGGTGTCCTGGTCGAGGATGCGGCGCCAGACGATGCCGGACACCACCATGGGCACCAGCCAGGGCAGCAGGATCAGCGAGCGCAGGACACCGTTCAGGGGGAACCTGCGGTTGAAGAAGACGGCGAGGGCGAGGCCGATGCAGAACTGGCCGAGCAGGGAGCCGGCGGTGAAGACGAGGGTGTGCCACAGGGCCTTGCCGAACAGGACGTCCTGGAAGACGGACGACCAGTTGTCGGTGCCGTTGAAGGGGGCCTCGCCGGTGAAGAACGTCTTTGGCGTGTAGTGCTGGAAGCTCATCAGGACGTTGCGGACGAGCGGGTAGCCGAAGAACAGCAGCATGAAGACGACGGCGGGGGCGACGAAGCCCCAGCGGGCGACGCGGCGCCGCAGGCGGGTGCGGGCGGGGTCCGGCGCGGCGGACGGTCCGGGCGTCGTCGCGGACGTCGCGGCGGTGACGGTGGAGGTGGTCATGGGCGCGTACCTCAGTTCCCGCTCGTGGCGCGCCGCTGGGCGCGCTGCAGGGCGGCCTCGCTGGACTGGCCGGTCAGTGCGGACTGGAAGGCGCTCTGCAGGGCGAGCGAGACGCCCGACCAGCCGGCGCCGAGCTTGGCGGTGCGGGAGCGGGCGGCGGCGACCTGGTCGGCCAGCGCGTCCAGTTCGGGCACCTGTGTGCGCCACTCGGCGGCGGCCTTCTCGTTGGCCGGGACCATCCAGCTGTTCAGGGCGTAGGTGAGCTGTTCCTTCTCGCCGGCCAGGCAGGCGACGATCCGGCCGGCCGTCTTCTCGCGTTCGGCGTCACCGGTGCGGGGCACGGTGAGCACCGCTCCGCCGAGCGGTCCCACCGAATCGGCGCCGGCCTCGGGAACGGGGATCCGCGCGATCTCCCAGTGCAGCGACTTCTTGGTGTTGAGGGTCTCCACCTGCCACGGGCCGTTGATCATCATGGCGGCGTTGCCCGCCATGAACTGGTCGTTGACGTCGGCCTGCGTCCAGTTGACCGTGGACTTGGACAGCGAACCGTCCTGGAGGAGTGCCTTCCAGAAGTCGAGCGCCCCGACGACCTGCGGGCTGTCCAGGTCCGTCTCGTCACCGCCGTTGGACCACATGAACGGCGTGAACTGGAAGACGCCGTCCTCGGCTCCGCCCGCGCTGAGCGCCAGGCCGTACCGCTTGCCCTGGGTCAGCTGCTTCGCCGTCCGGCGCAGTTCCTCCCAGGTGGTGGGGACCCGTACACCCGCCTCGTCCAGGATGTCCTTGTTGTAGAAGAGGGCGAGCGTGTTCACGGAGCGGGCCGCGCCGTAGTACGTGCCCTTGTACGAGCCGAAGTCGACGATGCCCTCGGGGACGTCGTCGGTGCTCAGGCCCAGGGTGCGCAGGTCGACGAGTCCGCCGGCCTCGGCGAAGGTCGGCATCTCGGAGGCGTCGAACTGGACGATGTCCGGCAGCGACTTGGAGGAGGCCATGCGCAGCGCCTTGGTCATCACCTGCGCCGCGGGGACGCTCTGCTGCTCGATGGTCACCCCCAACTGCTTGCCGCAGCGGGCCATCGCCTCGGCGTCCCAGCGGTGGTACGTCTCGTCGGTCGAGGAGTTCATCACGGTGTACACGTCGCTGTCGCGCTGCTGTGCGCAGCCGGTCAGGGCCGCTCCGGGAACGAGGACCAGGACGGCTGCGAACGACGTGACGGCTCCGCGCGAGCGTCCACGCGCGCGGTGTGCGGCAACCGGGGGATGTGCTGTCACGGTGGGTGCCCTTGTGTGGGACCGGCACGGCGTGTGCCGGGCCGGTGGCTCTTTCGGAAGACTGGTGAAGCGCTTCGACTTACGGCGGCTCCTGCCGAGGTGTTGCGCGGCGCTGCACCGGGTGTAATTTGTTTTGCCTGATTACTAATACGTCAGCGCAAGCCGGTCGCGCTAGACCCCGAACGATAGGATCTGCTCGCGCCAGGGCGTGACAGGTTCTGCGGCTCCTGTCATAGTTCCTGGTCAGAGGCTTCCTCCCGCGCCTCGTCCGCCCTCCCCCTCCGAGGAAGATCATGAAATTCACCGACGGTTTCTGGCGCATCCGCGACGGCGTCCAGATCGCGTACGCCACCGAACTGCGTGAGGTGCGCTCGGAATCGAAGCGCTTCACCGGGTATGCCGCCGTGAAGAAAGTGACACGCAGGGGCGACACCCTCAACGCGCCC
Organism: Streptomyces calvus; assembly: GCF_006782915.1. Classification (GTDB taxonomy): domain Bacteria; phylum Actinomycetota; class Actinomycetes; order Streptomycetales; family Streptomycetaceae; genus Streptomyces; species Streptomyces calvus. Next base: position 16,571 of record NZ_VCNP01000058.1, on the reverse strand, counting down.
CTGCTCACGGTCGACTGCTTCTCCCCCGCCGAGGGCGTCATCGGCGTGCGCGTCACCCATCACGCCGGCAAGGTCCGCCCGGGCCCCGACTTCGCCCTGACCGGCGAGGCGGGCGGCGCCGGGTCGGTGCGCCGGGACGGCACGGTCACCGAGCTGACCAGCGGTCCGCTGACGCTGCGCCTGGACGGGTCCGGGCCCTTCGCGCTCACCTTCCACGACGCGGACGGGCGGGAGCTCACCCGCGCCGGCGCGAAGAGCACCGCCTTCGCCACCACCGGCGAGGGCGCGCACCACGTGCTGAGCCGGCTGGCACTGGGCGTCGGCGAGCAGATCTACGGCATGGGCGAGCGCTTCACCCCGTTCGTCAAGAACGGCCAGACCGTCGACATCTGGCAGGCCGACGGCGGCACCAGCAGCGAGCAGGCCTACAAGAACGTCCCGTTCTACCTCTCCTCCCGCGGCTACGGCGTCTTCGTCAACCATCCCGGCGCCGTCTCCTTCGAGGTCGGCTCCGAGTCCGTCGGGCAGGTGCAGTTCAGCGTCGAGGACCAGTCGCTGGAGTACTACGTCGTGGCCGGCCCCACTCCGAAGGAGGTGCTGACCCGCTACACGGCCCTCACCGGCCGCCCGGCCCTCCCGCCGGCCTGGTCCTTCGGTCTGTGGCTGAGCACCTCGTTCACCACGTCCTACGACGAGCGGACGGTGACGTCGTTCGTCGACGGCATGGCCGAGCGCGGCATCCCGCTGTCGGTCTTCCACTTCGACTGCTTCTGGATGCGCGAGTACCAGTGGTGCGACTTCCAGTGGGACCCGGACGTCTTCCCGGACCCGGACGGCATGCTGGCCCGGCTGAAGGAGAAGGGCCTGCGGATCAGCCTCTGGATCAACCCGTACATCGCCCAGAAGTCGCCGCTCTTCGACGAGGCCGCCGCCCTCGGGCACCTGGTGCGCCGTCCGAACGGCGACGTGTGGCAGTGGGACCTGTGGCAGGCCGGCATGGGCCTGGTCGACTTCACCAGCCCGGACGCCCGCGCCTGGTTCCAGTCGAAGCTCAAGCCCTTCCTCGACCAGGGCGTGGACTGCTTCAAGACGGACTTCGGCGAGCGCGTGCCCACGGACGTGGTCTGGCACGACGGGTCCGACCCGGAGCGGATGCACAACTACTACACGCAGCTGTACAACCGGACGGTCTTCGAGCTGCTGGAGAAGGAGCGCGGACAGGGCGAGGCCGTGCTGTTCGCCCGCTCCGCGACCGCGGGCGGACAGCAGTTCCCGGTGCACTGGGGCGGTGACTGCTGGTCGTCGTTCGAGGCGATGGCCGAGTCGCTCCGGGGCGGCCTGTCGCTGTCGCTGAGCGGATTCGGGTTCTGGAGCCACGACATCGGCGGCTTCGAGGGCACGCCCGACCCGTCGGTGTTCAAGCGCTGGCTCGCCTTCGGCCTGCTGTCCTCGCACAGCCGGCTGCACGGCTCCTCGTCGTACCGCGTGCCGTGGGAGTTCGGCGACGAGGCGGTCGACGTGGCCCGGCGGTTCACCCTGCTCAAGCACCGTCTGATGCCGTACCTGTACGGCGCCGCCGTCGAGGCGCACCGCACGGGCGTGCCCGTGATGCGGCCCATGGTCCTTGAGTTCCCGCACGATCCGGCGTGCCGCCCGCTCGACCGCCAGTACATGCTGGGCCCCGACCTGCTGGTCGCGCCGGTGTTCAGCGAGGACGGCGAGGTGGAGGTCTACCTGCCGGCGGGCACCTGGACCCATCTGCTCAGCGGCGAACGGGTCACCGGCCCCGCCTGGCGCACCGAGCACCACGGCTACGACAGCCTTCCGCTGTACGTCCGTGAGGGCGCGGTGCTGCCGCTGGCCGGCGACGACTCCCGGCCCGACGGCGACTGGCTCGACGCCCCGGTCCTGCTCGTGCACCCCTCGGCCGCGCCCGACCACACGGCCGAGGTCACGGTGCCGGACGGCGCGGGACTGCCGGCCGCGACGTTCCGGGTGCGGCGGGACGGCGACGCGCTGCGGGTGACGGTGTCGGGGACGGACCGCCCGTTCACGGTGCGCGTCCCCGGCGGGCCGGAGGCGACGGGGACGGGCGAGGTGACGGTGCCGCTGGGCTGAGCGCGGCCGGCGGTCAGTCGCCCGGGTGGCTTCCCGGGCCGTGGCCGGGGCCTGCCAGGGGGGTCGGTGAGAGGGCCGCGGGTTCCTCACCGGCCTCCAGCAGCGTGTCCGCCGCGCCCACGATCAGCGGGTCCGGTTTTCCCAGGGCCGCGTGGTCCTTCGCCGGATAGTCGCAGCGGTCGAGCAGGGAGCGCATGGCCTCGAGCCGGCCCCGCCGCTTGTCGTTGTTCTTCACGACCGTCCACGGCGCGTGCGGGGTGTCCGTCGCCCGGAACATCTCGACCTTGGCGGTGGTGTAGTCGTCCCAGAGGTCGAGCGAGGCGATGTCCATCGGCGACAGCTTCCAGCGGCGCACCGGGTCGACCTGGCGGATGGCGAACCGGGTGCGCTGCTCGGCCCGGGACACGGAGAACCAGAACTTCACCAGCATGATGCCGTCGTCGGTGAGCAACCGCTCGAACATCGGTGCCTGTTCGAGGAACTGGTGGTACTCCTCGTCCGTGCAGAAGCCCATGACCCGCTCCACACCGGCGCGGTTGTACCAGGAGCGGTCGAAGAAGACGATCTCGCCCCGGGCCGGCAGATGGGCCACGTAGCGCTGGAAGTACCACTGCCCCGCCTCGCGTTCGGTGGGCTTCTCCAGGGCCACCACGCGGGCGCCGCGGGGATTGAGGCGTTCCATGAACCGCTGGATGGTGCCGCCCTTGCCGGCCGCGTCGCGTCCCTCGCAGACCACGACGATCCGCTGGCCGGTGTCCTTCACCCACCGCTGCATCTTCAGCAGCTCGATCTGCAGGATGCGTTTGGTCCGGTCGTACTCCGCCCTGCGGATCTTGCGGTCGTAGGGGTGGTTCTCCCGCCAGGTCGCGATCGGGGTGCCGTCGGCGTCGAGGAGCACGGGCCGCTCGGGACGGCGGTCGTCCACCTCCAGTCCGTCGAGCAGATCGCGTCCGCTCGTCGCGGTGTCCGTCTCCTCGGCCGGCTTCCGGTTCTCCGGCACGTCCGCTTGCTCGCCCGTCACGTCGGTCTCCCGCCTCTCACGTGCGCTACGAAAAGCGTATGCCCACGACTCGCGGCACGATGATTCGACGGACTCCGGCCGGGGAAGCAGCAAGCTCAAGCGGGTAGTGCGCGCACGCAACTGATTGCGGCGGCGCCATCCATCGCAGCAGAGGGGACGCAAGGACGTGCAGATCGATCTCAAGGGGCGCACCGCGCTGGTCACCGGGTCCACCCAGGGCATCGGCGCGGCGATCGCCACCGGGCTGGCGCGGGCGGGCGCGCGGGTCGCGGTCAACGGGCGCTCGGCGGAGCGCGTACGGGAAGCCGCCGCCGCGCTCGAACGGGAGGTGCCCGGCGCCGAGGTGGTGCCCGTCGCCGCGGACGTGACCACCGAGGCCGGCGCGGAGCAGGTGGCCGAGGCGCTGCCCCGGGTGGACGTCCTCGTCAACAACCTCGGCGTCTTCGGGGCCGCGGACCCGCTGGAGATCACCGACGCGGAGTGGCGGCGCTACTTCGAGGTGAACGTCCTGTCCGCCGTCCGGCTGACCCGCCTCTTCCTGCCCGGCATGACCGAACGGGGCTGGGGGCGCGTGCAGTACATCGCCAGCGACTCGGCGATCGTCACTCCGGCCGAGATGATCCACTACGGGATGTCCAAGACGGCGCTGCTCGCCGTGAGCCGCGGGTTCGCCAAGCAGGCGGCGGGCACCGGCGTCACGGTGAACTCGGTCGTCGCCGGCCCGACGCACACCGGCGGTGTGGAGGACTTCGTCTACGAGCTGGTGGACCGCGCACTGCCGTGGGACGAGGCGCAGCGGGCGTTCATGCGCGAGCACCGGCCGCAGTCGCTGCTGCAACGGCTGATCGAGCCGGAGGAGGTCGCCAACATGGTCGTCTACCTCAGCTCCGACCAGGCCTCCGCCACCACCGGCGGGGCGCTGCGCGTCGACGGCGGCTACGTGGACTCGATCCTGCCGTAGCCGGACGGCCCGTCCGGTCCGTCCGGCGCGACGGAACCGGACGGGCCGGGACGGGCCGGGGCCGGTGGCGGTCAGTCCACCGGGAAGGCGTCCGGTGTCCTGATCCGGTCCCGGATCCAGACACCGGCGGGCTTGAGCGACGACGTGCCCGTCCAGGGGCCGCCGTCGGCGCAGGTGCCGGGGTTGAGGACGGCGCCGGTGCGGTGGTCGTCGGAGAAGTTCCAGTTGACCCAGCTGATCTTCTTGCTCGCCATCAGGTCGAGGTAGCGCTGGGACATGGCGAAGTCGTTGTCGCCCTCGCCGGCGTAGTTCTGGGTGCCGAACTCCGTGACGAACACCGGGAGGCGGTCCGCGGCGCGGGAGAGCGCGGCCAGGTACTCGTCGCGGTGCGAGTCGGCGTAGAAGTGGAAGGTGTACATGATGTTCGAGGCGTCGACCGGGTCGTTCACCACCTCCGACTCGTCAGCGCCCTCGGAGACGCCGAACGAGGACCAGGCGCGGGTGCCGACGAGGACGGGGGCGTCGGCGTCGATGCCGCGGACGACCGGGATGATCTGCTCGGCGTAGCTCTTGATGCGCGGCCAGTCGACCCCGCTGGGCTCGTTGGCGATCTCGTAGAGGATGTTGTCGCGGTCCTTGTGGCGGCGGGCGATCTCGGTGAAGAACGTCCGGGCCCGGTCCAGGTTGTGGTGGGGGTCGCCGGGGTCGAGCATGTGCCAGTCGACGATCACGTACATGCCGCGGTCGCTCGCCTGCCGGATCAGGGAGTCGGCGAGGTCGGTGAAGCGCGCCGGGTCGGTCTCGTAGCCGCCTTCCTGGACGTAGGTGGAGACACGCAGGACGTCGGCGCCCCAGTCCTGGGCGAGGGCGTCGAGCGAGCCGTCGGTCAGGCACCGGGCGTACCACTGGGTGCCGTGGGTGCTCATGCCGCGCAGTTGTACGGGGTTGCCGTGCTCGTTGCAGAGGTGGGTGCCGCAGACGGTGAGCTGCCCGTTGGCGGCGACGGGGGTGGCGGCCGCGCGGGTGGGGGCCGGCGCGGCGGGGGCCGCGGGTGCGGCGGTCAGGGCGAGGAGGAGGGCACTGGCGAGGGCAGCGGCGGCCGCGGCGGGGCGGTGCGTGAAGCGTGCCGGTGTCATGGGGGGGCTCCGTCCAGGTGCTGGATGGTTAGGAAAGTTTCCTAACGCCGATGGAACTAGAGCGGACCCCGGTTTGCAAGGTGCACGACAAAAACGCGGCCGGTGGCCGGGCCGTCCGTCAGCGGAGCAGCAGTTGGACGAGGGCGACGGTGCCGATCACGACGACCAGACCGCGCAGGACCGCCGGGCGGAACCTGCGGCCGGTCCGCGCGCCGAGCGCGCCTCCCAGCGCGGAACCGGCCGCGAGCAGGGCCACGGCCGTCCAGTCGAAGTCGGCGACGAAGAGGAAGAACGTCGCGGCGACCAGGTTGACGATCGCCACGAGCACGTTCTTGACGGCGTTGAGGCGCTGCAGCGGTTCGTCGAGGAGCAGCCCCATCAGGGCGACGTAGACGATGCCCTGCGCGGCGGCGAAGTAGCCGCCGTAGACGCTGGCGAGGGTCAGGCCGGCGAGCAGCGGCAGCCCGCCGTCACGCCGGGCCGGGCGCTTCTCGGACCGGCCGCGGGCGCGCAGCTTGCCGCTGATCAGGGGCTGGCACGCGACGAGGACGAGGGCGAGTCCCACCAGCGTCGGCACGATGGTCTCGAACGCCTCGGCGGGCAGGGCCAGCAGCAGCGTGGCGCCCGCGAGCCCGCCCGCCGCCGAGCCGATGCCGAGCCTGCGCACGCGCCGGCCCTGGCCGGCGAGTTCCCTGCGGTAGCCGATGGCTCCGCTGACGGAGCCGGGGATCAGACCGAGGGCGTTGGAGACGGTCGCGACGACCGGGGACAGCCCGGTGGCGAGCAGCACGGGAAAGGTGACCAGCGTGCCCGAGCCGACGACGGCGTTCATGGCACCGGCGGCGATGCCCGCGCCGAACACGCCGAGCATCTCCACCGGCGTCACGCCGCGGCCCCGGTCACGTCACCGCCGCCCGGCGACGGCCGCCGGCGGCCCACTGCACGAGGAACGTCCATGGGAGGACGCTAGCCCGGTGATCCTTCGGCGGTGGCCGCAGGGTCCGCGTCACCGTCGGCGTCCGCAGGCTGGTGCGGACGCGTCGGCCGGTGGGTGCCGTTCCTCAGTCCTGCGCGGGGGCCGGGTGGCCCAGCAGTTCCGACGCCGTCTCGAGCGGGGAGAGGGCAGCCGCCGGCGGCTCGGCGTCCGGGTGGGCGTGGCAGGTGAAGCCGAGGCGGGTCATCGCCCGGACGACCTCGCCGCTGGTGAAGTCGCGGCGGTCCTGGCGGGTGACGACCTGTCCCACCTGCTTGGCGGGGTAGCGGCGGCGGCCGACGGTCACGGACTCGCCCGTGATCGGTTCGGGCGTGACGCCCTTCATCGACTCCAGGACTCCGGCCTTGGTCAGGTCGAACGGGTAGCGGGCGATGACGCAGCGCATGGTGCCTCACAGGGGGAGAAGGAAGACGGGCCGACGCGGGTGGGTGAGCGGTTCGCGGCGGACCGGGACTCGGTTCGGGAGCGCGGGGCGCCATGTCCGGTGGGGGCCGCCGTCACGACCGTACCGCCATGTCGCCCTGTCGCTTTCTCGTCATGCCGTCACGGAGTGGCGCGGTGTCCCGGTTCGGCTGCGCCGGTTCCCGGCCGTCCGCGGGGCGGGGCGGCCGGGAACCGGCGGGCGGCGCTCAGGCAGCGCGTTCGACGTCCGGCAGCAGGGGCGGCGCTCAGGCAGCGCGTCCGGCGTCCGGCTCCCTGCGGGTACGGCGGCGCGGCGTCTCGCCGGTGCCCCGCCGTCCCTGTCCGGTCCGCTGCTGCGCGGTGCGCTGCTCGGCGGTGCGGCCGCCTCGATCCGTGCGGGCCTCGGCCGTGCGGCCGCCCTGGACCGTACGGCCCTCGGCGGTGCGGCTGCGGCCTCCTTGGGCCGTACCGCTCTCGGTGGTGGGGGCCTGGGTGCCGCGTGCCTGCCGGGCGCGGCCCTGGCCGGTGCGTCCGCGGCGGCCGCGGGACGGCGCGGACGCCGCGCGGCGGGGCGGTTCCACGACGGGCGCGGCGATGACGACCGGAACGCCGGACGGGGTCCGGGCACCCGTGATGCGGCTCAGTTCCGGGTCGCCCGGCCGCACCTGGGTGATCCGCGGGGTGATCCCCGCCTGCGCCATCAGCCGGGCCATGTCGCGGCGCTGGTCGCGCGTCACCAGGGTGATGACGCTGCCGGACTCGCCGGCGCGGGCCGTGCGTCCGCCGCGGTGCAGGTAGTCCTTGTGGTCGCCGGGCGGATCGACGTTGACGACCAGGTCGAGGTTGTCGACGTGGATGCCGCGCGCCGCGACGTTCGTCGCCACCAGTACCGTCACCTGCCCGTCCTTGAACTGGGCGAGGGTCCGGGTGCGCTGGGGCTGGGACTTGCCGCCGTGCAGGCCCGCGGCGCGGACGCCGCTGTTCAGCAGGTGCTTGGTCAGCTTGTCCACCGCGTGCTTGGTGTCCAGGAACATGATCACGCGGCCGTCCCGTGCCGCGATCTCGGTCGTCGTGCGGCGCTTGTCCGTGTCGTCGACGTGGAGCACGTGGTGCTCCATCGTGGTGACGGCGCCCGCGGACGGGTCGACGGAGTGGACCACCGGGTCGGTCAGGTAGCGGCGGACCAGCTGGTCGACGTTGCGGTCGAGCGTGGCGGAGAAGAGCATCCGCTGGCCGTCGGCCCGTACCTGGTCCAGCAGCCTGGTGACCTGGGGCATGAAGCCCATGTCGGTCATCTGGTCGGCCTCGTCGAGGACGGTGATCGCGACCTCGTCCAGCCGGCAGTCCCCGCGGTCGATGAGGTCCTTGAGCCGGCCGGGCGTCGCGACGACGACCTCGGCGCCGCCCCGCAGGGTTCCCGCCTGCCTGCCGATCGACATCCCGCCCACGACGGTCGCCAGCCGCAGTCCCAGGGCACGGGCGTACGGCGTGAGCGCGTCGGTGACCTGCTGGGCCAGCTCGCGGGTCGGCACGAGGACCAGCGCGAGCGGCTGCCGGGGCTCGGCGCGCCGGCCGGCCGTACGGGCCAGCAGCGCGAGCCCGAAGGCGAGGGTCTTGCCGGATCCGGTGCGGCCGCGGCCGAGCACGTCGCGGCCGGCCAGGGAGTTGGGCAGGGTCGCCGCCTGGATCGGGAACGGCACCGTCACGCCCTCGTGGCCGAGCGCGGCCAGCATCTGGGCCGGCAGGGGCAGCTCGGCGAAGTCCCGCACGGCGGGCAGGGCCGGGGTGACCGTCACCGGCAGAGCGAATTCGACCTGTCCCGAGGGCCCTCGTGAGCCCTGGCCCGCCGAGCGGCGGGAGCCACCGGAGCGGCCCGATGCCGTCCCCCCGGTGCGGGTGCGCGTGCGGGAACGACTGTTGGTGCGGACGCGATTCAAGCGGAACCTTCCTTGAGGTGGCACCTCCCAAGGAACGCCCACAGCCGGATGACCGGCAGCGGAGCGGGATCGTGTACCGCTCGTGATCCGGGCCCCGACTGCCGAGTGAACGTCATGAGGAAGAGAGGCGTTCCTGTCGCCCCTCGAGCCTTTCGGCTACCACAACTGCAACCGGCCTTACACTACACGCCCGCGCAACCCCGGGTCGGCCCGCCTGCCGTGGTGCGCGGCCTCAGGGCACCCGGGCCACTCCGGCGTAGATGCCGCTGTCCTCGGCGGCGGGCGCCGGGCCGGTCCGGTACCACTCGGGCGCGGTCACCAGACCGGGTTCGACCAGGTCCAGTCCGTCGAAGAAGCGGGCGACCTCCGCGCGGGTGCGGAAGCCCAGGCGGATGCCCGCACGGGCGTACTCGGCGGTGACCTGTTCCGCCAGCTCGGAGTGCAGGTCGGACGCGGCGTGCGAGAGCACGAGGTGGCTGCCCGACGGCAGGGCCGCCCGCAGTTCGGCGACGATGCCGAGCGGATCCTGGTCGTCCGGCAGGAAGTGCAGCAGCGCGATCAGGGACAGGGCGACCGGGCGGTCGAAGTCGAGCACTCCGCGCGCGTGCCGGACGATGTCGCCGGGATCGCGCACATCGGCCTGGACGTAGTCGGTGGCGCCCTCGGGGCTGCTGATCAGCAGGGCCTCCGCGTGCCGCAGCACGATCGGGTCGTTGTCGGTGTAGACGACCTTCGCGGACGGGACGACGCGCTGCACGATCTGATGCAGGTTCGGCTCCGTGGGGATGCCCGTGCCGATGTCGAGGAACTGGTCGATGCCCTGCCCGGCGAGCCAGGCGGCGGCCCGGTGCATGAACTGCCGGTTCTGCCGGGCGGCGTCCCGCGCCTCGGGCGGCAGCTTCTCCCCCACGGCCTCGTCGACCGGGTAGTTGTCCTTGCCGCCGAGGAGCCAGTCGTAGACCCGCGCCGGATGCGCCTTGCTGGTGTCGATCCGCGCGGGGGTGGCGGGGGTACCGGTCGGCATGGGGGTGTCCGTCCCGAAAGTGGCTGGCAAGTTCCTGACGATCAACCAGTCTCGCACAGCAACTCACGCCTGCCGCAATGATGTTCGCTCACCGGGCGGGGCGCGGCGGCGGCGCGGTGCTGTCGCGCCGCACCAGCCGCGTCGGTACGAGGGTGGTGCCCCGCTCCGGGCCGACCTGGCGCATCTTGCGCAGCACCGCCTGGACGCACAGCCGCCCCACCTCGGCGAAGTCCTGGTGGACGGTGGTCAGCGGCGGCAGGAAGGACGACGCCTCGGGGATGTCGTCGAAGCCGATGACGCTGACGTCGTCGGGAACGCGACGGCCGCGTTCGTGCAGGGCCCGCAGCAGGCCCAGGGCCATCTGGTCGTTGGCGGCGAACACCGCGGTGCAGTCGTCCCGGGCGGCGAGTTCGAGTCCGGCCCGGTAGCCCGAGTCCGCCGACCAGTCGCCCCGGATGAGGGGCGGCGGCACCCGGCCGGCCTCGACGAGGGCGGCGCGCCAGGCGTCCGTGCGGCGCTGCGCGGCGAAGGAGTCCTCGGGGCCGCCCAGGTGCCACACGGTGCGGTGGCCGAGGTCCAGCAGATGCCGGACGGCGGCGCGGGTGCCGCCGTGCTGGTCGGTGTCGACGACCGTGTAGTGGTCCCCCGCGTCGGAGTCGACGACCACCACCTGGACGTGCGGCGGCAGTTGGATCGTCGCCGCGTCCAGCAGGTGCACCTCCATGATGACGATCACCGCGTCGACGGCGAGTTCCTCCAGCCGGGAGAACGCGCCGCGCACCTCGTCCTGGGTGGGCACGGCGACCGGCAGCAGCGTCACCGCGTAGCCCTCGGCGGCGGCGGAGGTGGCGATCGCCTCCAGTGTGCGCACGTTGCCGGTGGTGGACAGGGAGAAGGTGATGACGCCGATGGTGCGGAACTCGCCGCGTTTGAGGGCGCGGGCCGCGCTGTTGGGCCGGTAGCCGAGTTCCTTCATCGCGGCCAGCACCTGGCGGCGGGTCTCCTCGGTCACGCCCGCGTAGCCGTTGGAGACGCGGGAGACGGTCTGCGACGAGACGCCCGCGAGCCGGGCCACGTCCGCCATGGACGCGGAGGCGCGGGCGCGCCGCGGGGCCGCGGGAGCGCGGCCGGTCGTCTCCCGTGCGGTCCCGGCCGTTTCGGCGGCGGGGCCGGGCAGCTCCGCCGGCGCTTCCTCAACCGTGTCCACTTCGACGTCAGCCGCCTTCCTGTCGTTGCCCGCGGTCCCGGGGCCTGAAGGACCCTTGACCGCCGTCCTCGGGGCAGTGTAAACATGCCGCCATCGGATGTTTACGTAAACATAACAGCTCATCGCGCACTTCGCGGTGCTCGATGTTTACGCAAACATCAGTGAGCCCGGGGGCATGCCGCCCGGGCTGCGGGCCGGGACAGCCGCCGGTCCCGCAATGGCGACGAGCGAGGAACGACATGACGACGCTGCAACCGCCGGCGGCCGCAGGGCCGCGGCCCGCCCCGCCCCCGGCGCGGCGGGACCGACGCTCCTGGACCGGATGGGGCTTCATCGGTCCGTTCGTGGCCGTGTTCGCCCTGGTCTTCCTGGCGCCGATCGCGTACTCGCTCCATCTCAGCCTCTTCCGCGACCAGCTCATCGGCGGGACCACCTTCGTCGGCCTCGACAACTACCAACAGGCCCTGCGCGACGAACGGTTCTGGGACGCCCTCGGCCGGGTCTCGCTCTTCCTGTGCGTGCAGGTGCCGGTCATGCTCGGCATCGCCCTGCTCGTCGCCCTCGCCCTGGACAGCGGCCGGCTCTACGGGAAGAACTTCTTCCGCATCTCGGTCTTCCTGCCGTACGCGGTCCCGGCGGTCGTCGCGACGCTCATGTGGAGCTTCATGTACGGCACCCGGTTCGGCCTCGTCGGCGACCTGAACGACGCCTTCAACATCTCGCTGCCCGACCCGCTCTCCCCCGACCTGGTGCTGGCCGCCATCGGCAACATCGTCACCTGGGAGTTCGTCGGCTACAACATGCTGATCTTCTACTCGGCGCTGCGCGTCGTACCGAACTCCCTGTACGAGGCGGCCGAGATCGACGGCGCCGGCCAGATCCGCGTGATCACCGCCATCAAACTGCCCGCGATCCGCGGCGCGCTGGTCATCGCGACGATCTTCTCCATCATCGGCAGCTTCCAGCTGTTCAACGAGCCCAGCGTGATGCAGAAGCTGGCGCCCAACGCCATCACCACCGACTACACCCCCAACTTCTACACGTACTCGCTGTCCTTCTCCGGCCAGCAGCACAACTACTCCGCGACGGTCGCCATCGTCATGGGGCTGATCACCATGGTCATCGCCTATGTCGTCCAGCTGCGCGGCATGCGCAAGGGAGTGTGAAGCAGCGATGACCACTACCGTCACCCCCGCCTCCGCCGGTTCCGCGGCCTCCCCGCCGTCGCGCGCCGCCGTCCGGCTGCGCACCCCGCGACGCCCGCACTCCCCCGGCCGGCCCCGGCGCAGCGTCCTGCTGACCGTGCTCACCGGGCTGGTGCTGCTGTACAGCCTGGTGCCGCTGGTGTGGCTGGTGATCAGCGCCACCAAGACCCAGGAGGGGCTGTCGCGTTCGTTCGGCCTGTGGTTCGACGACGACTTCGCCCTCTGGGACAACATCGCCGAGACGTTCACCTACGGCGACGGCGTCTTCACCCGCTGGCTGCTCAACACCCTGCTGTACGTGGTGGTCGGCGCGGGCGGTGCCACCTTCCTCGCGGTGCTGGGCGGTTACGCCCTCGCCAAGTTCGACTTCCCCGGGCGCCGGGCCGTGTTCGCCGTCGTCATCGGCGCGGTGGCCGTGCCGGGGACCGCGCTGGCGGTGCCGACCTTCCTGATGTTCAGCACCATGGGCCTCACCAACACCCCCTGGGCGGTGATCATCCCCTCGCTGATCTCCCCGTTCGGGCTGTACCTGATGTGGGTGTTCGCCAGTGAGGCCATTCCGACCGAGCTGATGGAAGCGGCCAGGATCGACGGCGCCGGCGAGGTGCGCACCTTCTTCCAGGTCGCCCTGCCGCTGCTGGCGCCGGGCATCGTCACCGTCTCGCTGTTCACCATGGTCGCGACCTGGAACAACTACTTCCTGCCGCTGATCATGATCAAGGATCCGGACTGGTATCCGCTCACCCTGGGCCTGAACAGCTGGAACGCCCAGGCCGCGACCGCCGGCGGCGAGCCCGTCTTCCATCTGGTCGTCACCGGCTCACTGGTCACCATCGTCCCGCTGATCGCCGCGTTCCTGCTGCTCCAGAAGTACTGGCAGTCCGGGCTCGCCGCCGGAAGCGTCAAGGAATAGCGCACCCGTCCGCCGTGTGCCGCCGCGCGGCCCGCCCGCCCCGCCGCCCTGCCCGGACGGCCGGTGTCCGCACGGTGGCCGTCCCTGCCCACCTCCCCTCCCATCGGTCACGGTTTCGGCCACGAAGAAGTGGAAGCACGACCATGCAGAAGCACTCCCGCCGCCTGCTGCGCGGCATCGGCCTCGTCTGCGCCCTCGCCCTGGGCGCCACCGCCTGCGGCGGCTCCGGCGACGAGGGCTCGGGCCCGAAGACGGTCTCCGAGTCGGACGTCCGGGCCGCGCTGGACAAGGGCGGCACGATCACCGTCTGGGCGTGGGAACCCACGCTGGAGCAGGTGGCCGCCGACTTCGAGAAGGAACACCCGAAGGTCGAGGTGAACCTGGTCAACGCGGGCACCAACAACGACCAGTACAAGGCGCTGCAGAACGCCATCTCCGCCAAGAAGGGCGTCCCGGACGTCGCCCAGGTCGAGTACTACGCCATGGGCCAGTACGCGCTGACCGAGCAGCTCACCGACCTCACGGGCTTCGGCGCCGACAAGCTCGCCGACCGGTTCTCCCCCGGCCCGTGGAACGGTGTGAAGGCCGGCGGCGAGGGCATCTACGGCCTGCCCATGGACTCCGGCCCGATGGCGCTGTTCTACAACAAGAAGGTCTTCGACAAGCACGGCATCGAGGTGCCGGCCACGTGGGGCGAGTACGTGGAGGCGGCCCGCGCCCTGAAGAAGGCGGACCCGAAGGCGTACATCACCAACGACGCCGGTGACGCGGGCTTCACCACCAGCCTGCTGTGGCAGGCCGGTTCACGCCCGTACCGGGTGGACGGCACCAAGGTGGGCATCGACTTCTCCGACCGGGGCGCCAAGGCCTACACCGACACCTGGCAGAAGCTCCTCGACGAGAAGCTGGTCGCGCCCGTCACCAGCTGGTCCGACGAGTGGTACAAGGGCCTCGGCGACGGCACCATCGCCACCCTGGCCATCGGCGCCTGGATGCCCGCCAACCTCGCCTCCGGCGTGAAGGACGCCGCCGGTGACTGGCGCGTCGCACCGCTGCCGCAGTGGCAGGCGGGCGGCACGGCGAGCGCGGAGAACGGCGGCAGCGCCCTCACCCTGCCCGAGCTGGGCGGCAACGAGGCCCTCTCCTACGCCTTCGTGGAGTACGCCAACGCCGGCAAGGGCGTGGACACGCGCGTGAAGGGCGGTGCCTTCCCGGCCACCACCGCGCAGCTGAACTCCGAGGAGTTCCGGAACACCGAGTTCCCGTACTTCGGCGGGCAGCAGGCCAACAAGGTGTTCGCCGAGTCGGCCGCGAACGTCGCCGACGACTGGTCGTACCTGCCGTACCAGGTGTACGCCAACTCGATCTTCAACGACACCGTCGGCAAGGCCTACGTCTCGGACACCACGCTGGCCGAGGGGCTCGAGAGCTGGCGGAAGGCCTCCGTCGACTACGGCAACGAGCAGGGCTTCACCGTCGAGAAGTAGCCGCCGAGCAGCACACGTGCCGGACGGCGCGCGCACCCGCGCCGCCCCCCACCCCGGAAGGACCGCCATGATCTCCACCCTCCTGTCCCGCACCGCCGGGCCGGACGGTGACCCCGCCCCGCGTCTCGTCTACGGCGCCGACTACAACCCCGAGCAGTGGCCCCGTACCGTGTGGGAGGAGGACGTCCGGCTGATGCGCGAGGCCGGCGTGAACCTCGTCTCCGTCGGGATCTTCTCCTGGGCCCTCCTCCAGCCGGCCGAGGACACCTACGACTTCGCCTGGCTGGACGAGGTCATGGACCTGCTGCACGCGCACGGCATCGGCGTCGACCTGGCCACCGCCACCGCCTCCCCGCCGCCGTGGCTCACCACGGCCCACCCGGAGATCCTGCCGGTCACGGCCACCGGCGAGACGCTGTGGCCGGGGGCGCGCCAGCACTGGCGTCCCACCTCGCCGGTGTTCCGCCGGTACGCGCTGCGCCTGGTGCGGGAGCTGGCGAGCCGCTACGCCGGCCACCCGGCGCTGGTGGCCTGGCACGTCAACAACGAGCTGGGCTGCCACAACGTCTACGACTACTCCGACGACGCGGCCCGCGCCTTCCGGGACTGGCTGCGCGCCCGCTACACCACCCTCGACGCGCTCAACAGCGCCTGGGGCACGGCCTTCTGGTCGCAGCGGTACACCGACTGGGAGCAGATCCTGCCGCCCCGGCTGGCCGCCTCCCACCCGAACCCCACGCAGCAGCTGGACTTCAAGCGGTTCTCGTCGGACGCGCTGAAGGACCACCTGCGGGCCGAGCGGGAGATCCTGCGGGAACTCACGCCGGACGTCCCCGTCACCACCAACTTCATGGTGACGGGCGGCACCAAGGGCATGAACTACCCGGACTGGGCGGGCGAGGTCGACTTCGTCTCCAACGACCACTACGTCCACCCCGGTCCGCAGGACCGCGACGAGCTGTCCTTCTCCGCCAACCTCACCAGCGGCATCTCCGGCGGCCGGCCCTGGTTCCTGATGGAGCACTCCACCAGCGCCGTCAACTGGCAGCCGGTGAACGTGCCCAAGGCCCCCGGCGACCTGGCCCGTGACGCCCTGCTGCACGTCGCGCACGGGGCGGACGCGGTCTGCTACTTCCAGTGGCGGCAGTCGGCGGCGGGCGCCGAGAAGTACCACTCGGCGATGGTGCCGCACGCCGGGGCGGACAGCGAACTGTTCCGGGCCGTGACCGCGCTCGGCGCCACCCTGAAGGACCTCGCCCCGGTCGCCGGGACCGAGCGGGAGCCCGCCCGGGTCGGGATCCTCTACGACTGGGAGTCGTGGTGGGCGAGCGAGCAGGACTCGCACCCCACCTCGCTGCTCGACTACCGGCAGGAGGCGCTCGACTGGTACTCGGCGCTCCTGGCCCTCGGCATCCGCGCCGACCTCGTCACCACCCGGGCCGACCTGCACCGCCACCAGGTGCTCATCGCCCCCGTGCTGCACATGGTCACCGCCGACCTGGCCAAGACGCTCACCCGGTACGCCGAACAGGGCGGCCACCTGATCACCACGTACTTCTCCGGTGTCGTGGACGAGCACGACCACGTCTGGCTCGGCGGCTACCCGGGCGCCCTGCGCGACCTGCTCGGCATCCGCATCGAGGAGTTCGGCCCACTGCTCCCCGGAGTGGGCGTGGAGCTGGACGACGGCCTGACCGGCAGCCTGTGGACCGACCGGATCACCGTGACGGCCGAGGGCACCGAGGTGCTGTCCCGCTACCGCACCGGCCTCCAGACCGGCCGGCCCGCCCCGCCGTCACCCGCCGCCCGGCGGGTTCCGGTTCGGCCGCGTACGTCTCCACCCGGCTCGGCGTCGAGGGACTCACGGCCCTGCTGCCCCGGCTGCTGGAGCCGGCCGGTGTGGACAGCGAACTGCCCGCGGAGGCCCGCGGGCTGGTCGAGCCCGTGGTGCGGCGGGGCCCCGGCGGACGGTTCCTGTTCCTGGTGAACCGCACCGACACGGCCGTGCCCGTGCCGGGCCTGTCCGGTGACGTGCTCGTCGGCACCACCGACGCCGACGGCCTGCTCACCCTCGGGCCCCGCGCCGTCGCCGTCCTGCGCGGCCCGGCCACCTGACAACCGGCCGCCCACCACTCCCCGGAACGGCACGCACCCGTCCCGGGGCCC
>NZ_VCNP01000057.1 GCF_006782915.1 Streptomyces calvus | reverse complement strand
CCCGCCCCCGCCCGGGGCCCCCCCCCCCCCGCCGGCGGCGACGCCGGCGGGAGGCCCCGCCCGAGCGCGACCACACCTCACCGCCTGGAGCACACCGATGGCACGCCGCACCCGCAACAGACGGCTGCTCACCGCCGCCGCCCTGACCGCCGCCCTGGCCACCGGGGCAGCCCTGGTCCCCGGTCCGACGTCCGCCGCACAGGCCGCGGACCTCCCCTCCGTCACCGTGCGCCCCGACCCCTCCTACCAGCAGGAGCGGTTCGAGGGCTGGGGCACCAGCCTCGTCTGGTTCGCCAACGCCACCGGCGACTACCCGCCGGAGATCCGCGAGAAGCTCGCACAGCTCCTCTTCGGCGACGACGGACTCGCCCTGAACATCGCCCGCTACAACATCGGCGGCGGCAACGCCCCCGACGTGAAGGACTACCTGCGCGCCGGCGGCGCCGTCGAGGGCTGGTGGAAGGCACCCGCGGGCACCACCCGCGAGGACACCGACTGGTGGGACCCCGAGGATCCCGCAGACTGGAACGAGCACGCCGACGCCACCCAGCGCTGGTGGGTGGACCGCATCAAGAAGGACATCACCCACTGGGAGACCTTCAGCAACTCCCCGCCCTGGTTCATGACGGTCAGCGGCTACGTCTCCGGCGGGTTCGACGCCGGAGCCGACCAGCTGAAGTCCGAGTCGGTCGAGGACTTCGCCGCCTACGTGGCGGGCGCCACCAAGCGGCTGGAGCAGGCGCACGGCATCGAGGTCGACACCGTCGACCCGTTCAATGAGCCGAACACCACCTACTGGAGCACCCGCCTGGGCCCGGACGGCGAACCCGTCGGCGGCCGCCAGGAGGGCGCCCACATGGGCCCCGAACTCCAGGAGAAGGTGCTGCACGCCCTCGCTCCCGCGCTGAAGGAGGCGAGGACCGGGGCGGACATCTCCGCGATGGACGAGACCAACCCGTCCACCTTCGCGCGGAACTGGAACGGCTACTCCCCCGAGGCCCGTGACCTCGTCGACCAGATGAACGTCCACACCTACGGCACCGGTCAGCGCACCACCGTGCGCGACCTGTCCAAGGCCGCGGACAAGCGGCTGTGGATGAGCGAGGTCGAGGGCGACTGGGGTGACGGGCAGAGCTTCACCGACATGCGTCCCGGTCTCGGCCTGGCCCAGCGCATCGTGGACGACCTGCGGGAACTGGAGCCCCGCGCCTGGGTGTTCTGGCAGCCCGTCGAGGACCTCGACAACATGAAGCCGGGCGGCGAGTCGGCCAAGGGCGGCAACTGGGGCGAGATCCAGCTGCCGTTCAGCTGCACCGCGCAGGACACCCTGGAAACCTGCCCGGTCCGCACCAACACCAAGTTCGACACGGCCCGCAACTTCACCCACTTCATCAAGCCCGGCGACCGGCTCATCAAGGTGGACGACACCTCCAGCGCGGCGGCCGTGACGGACAACGGCCGGGGTGCCTCCCTGGTCCACGTCAACAGCACCGCCTCGGCGCGCACCGTCACCCTCGACCTGTCCGGGTTCCGCCACATCGGCCGGGACGCCACCGTCACACCGGTCGTGACCAGCGCCGACGGCAAGCTGGAGCGGCACGGCGCGGTCAAGGTCAGCGACCGCGCGGCCACCTTCACCGTGCCCGCCCAGTCGGTGACGTCCTTCGTGATCAAGGGCGTCTCGGGTGTCGCGCAGGACGCGCCGCTGCTGCGCAAGGGCCGCACCTACACCCTGACCGGTGTGCAGAGCGGCAAGGCGGTCACCGTCGCGGACGACGGCACCGGCCTCGTCATCGGCGCGGGTGACGGCTCCGCCGCCCAGCGGTGGCGGCTGAGCGCGGTGCGCCCCGACGACGGGGTGCGCCAGCGCTACGAGTTCACCAACCCGGTGGACGGCAGGCGGCTGACCGTGCGGGACGACGTCCCGGTGGCCGAACCGCACACCGGCGAGCGGGACCCGGCCGCCGAATGGATCATGTCGACCACGGGTGACGGCACCTGGACGCTGGTCAACGCGGCCACCGGTCGCCTGCTGGAGGTCGGCGGACAGGCCACGCACGACGGCGCCGCGGTCACCACCTGGCAGCCCAACTCCGGTGCCAACCAGCGCTGGACGGTCACGGACGTGACGGACTGACCGGTCCGGCCCTCTCCGCCCGGCCGCACCGCCACCGGTGGTGCGGCCGGGCCGCTCCCACGACATCCTGGAGAACCAGTGCCCCACGACGACGCCGCGGAGCGCGAGGTGCGCCGCCGCATGGCCCACCACGAGCTGTACACCGACTCGGCGCCCGGCCTCGGACGGCTGGAGGAGGAACGGTTCCGCGGCAAGGAACTCGCCGCGCGGTACAACGCGACCGGCCCGCGCGACCAGGAGACCCGCAGCGCCCTCCTCGGCGAACTGCTCGGCTCGGTGGGCCGGGGTGTGTGGATCGAGCCCCCGCTCCACGTCGCCTACGGCCGTCATGTGCACCTCGGCGACGACGTGTACGTCAACTTCGGGCTCACGCTGGTCGACGACGTGGAGGTGTTCGTCGGCGACCGCGTGATGTTCGCACCGCACGTCACGATCAGCACCACCGGGCATCCCGTCCACCCCGAACTGCGCCGGGACGGCAGCCAGTTCTCGGCGCCGGTGCGCATCGAGGACGACGTGTGGATCGGTGCCGGCGCCGTTCTCCTGCCCGGTGTGACCGTGGGCCGGGGCTCGGTCGTCGGCGCGGGCGGTGTGGTGACCGCCGACGTGCCGCCGATGACCGTGGTCGCCGGGACCCCGGCCCGCGTCCTGCGGCCGATCACCGACGCGGACCGGGAATGGACGTACCGGCCACCGGGCACCGCGCGGGCCTGAGCGGGGCCCGTCGCCGCTCACCGAGCGCCCGGCCGTCCCGGGCCGATGGTCACCACGCGGGCCCAGTCGGGCGGGGTGTCCGGCACGTAGTCGGGATTGTTCTCGTCGTCCCCCGACGAGCCGGAGTGCTGCCGGGGGAACAGCCCCACGACCGTCCGGCACGGCGGCCGCGCGTCCGGCCAGGGTGTCTGTCCGTCGGTCAGGACGACGACGACGTCCGGCCGGGGCCGCGACGCCAGTGCCCGGGCGAAGCCGGTGCGCAGGTCCGTGCCGCCGCCGCCCGTCAGCGGGATCCCCTCGGCGCGGCACAGCCGGTGCACCTCGCCGGCGGCCGCGTCGCAGGGCACCACCGTGACCATGTCGCGCCGGCCGCCCACGGCGCGGGAGATCGCGGCCACTTCCAGCAGCGCGCTGCCCAACTCTCCGTCGCTGACCGAGCCGGAGGTGTCGACGACGACCGACACCCGGGGCGGCGTACGGCGCAGGCTCGGCAGGACGGCACCCGGTACGCCGGCCGACCGCCGGGCGGGCCGGCCGTAGCTGTAGTCGTCTCCCGCGCCGGATCCGGAGACCGCCGAGCGCAGCGCCGCGCCCAGCAACTCCCGCCAGGGCTGCGGAGGGTGGAAAGCCTCCTCCGCCCACCGTCGCCACCCCTTCGGCGCGCGGCCCGGCCGGGCGGTGATGCCCTGCGCCACCCGGAAGCGGACAGCGTCGCGTTCCTGCTCGCTGAGGCCGTGCGCGCCGTCCGGACCCAGGTCCCACTCGCGTTCGAGTCCGTCGGCGCCGCTGCCGCAGTCCAGCCAGACCATGCCCTGGGTGTACGGGCCCAGCCGGAACTGGCGCAGGTAGTCCTCCATCAGCTCCCCGGCGGGCAGTCCCAGCGTCTGGGGCAGGACCACGTCGGCGGGGCGCGGCAGCCCGTCGCCGTACACGTCGTCGTTGATCTCGCAGTCGGCGGCGATGTTCATCCGCAGCCGTTCGGCCGGGCCGTGCAGTTCGCGTACGCGGGCGACCCGGTCGCTGCGGCCGTGGTGGTCGCGCAGCAGGTGCGACACCTCGTGCACCCATACGCCTGCCAGTTCCACCACGGGCATGCGGTCCACGAAGGCAGGCGAGACATAGCACCGCCAGTGCCGGTCGACGGCCATGGTGGGGACGTGCCGGGACTCCACTACGTGCAGGGCGAACAGTGCCGTGGCGAGGTAGGGCCGGGCGCGGGCGGCGTGCAGCCGGGCGGCGAGGAGCTTGTCGAGGTCGAGTGCGGGGGCCGGTGTCTGCGGCGCGGGCGCGGTCATCGGCCGGCCCGCGCCGCGACGGCGGCCCGGTCGGCCCGCCGGGACAGGTCCACGGCCGAGGTGAGCCGGTCGATCGTCACCGGTACGTCCCAGTCCTCGCGGCGCAGGGTGGCGAGGGTGGTGGCGGGGACGACCACCACGTCGAGCGCGCCGGTGTCGACCGCGCGGGCCAGGAGCGCCCAGGCCGCGTCCCAGCGGGACTTCTCCGGGCGGGCGCGCACGGCCGCCACCACGGCGTCGAGCACGGCCTGGCGCAGATCGCCGCGTTCGGGCAGCTCTGCGCCGGCCGGGTCGGCGAGCAGCACCTCGGGGTCGGGAAGGTCCATGCGGTCCAGGCTCGCGAGCAGTTCGAGGCCCGGCCCGTCGCCGACGGTGCCGCGCACCAGCAGGGACAGGACGTCTCGGGAGGAGCCGGCGGCGGCCGCGAACGCGATCAGGTGCAGGGTCATCTCCCAGCTGCGCGGGGAGGGCCAGGGGCCGCCCCTCCGGGTCTCGCTGCTGGGCAGCCGGTGCACCAGCGGCGGCCGGGCGGTGAGGAACCGGCACACGGCACGACGGGCGAAGTCCACGGCGTCGCGGAGCTTCCCGGGGTCGAGCCCGGGCAGGGTGGCGTGCGGCCAGGTGCCGCCGAGGCCGCGGACGACGACCTCGTGGTCGTGGGCCCACCGGAGGTGCACGAAGCGGTTCGCGAGCGGCGGGCTGAGTTCCCACCCGTCGGCCGCCGAGGCCCGCGGATTGGCCGCGGCCACGATCCGCACGCCGGGCGGCAGCCGCAGGGCGCCGATCCGCCGTTCCAGCACCAGGCGCAGCAGGGCCGCCTGGACGGCGGGGGGCGCGGTGGACAGCTCGTCGAGGAAGAGCAGGCCCCGGCCGGCCCGTACCAGGCGAACGGCCCAGTCCGGCGGGGCCATGGGGACGCCCTGTTCGGCGGGGTCGTCGCCGACGATGGGCAGCCCCGAGAAGTCGGACGGTTCGTGGACGCTGGCGATCACGGTGGTCAGGGGCAGGTCGAGGGCGGTGGCCAACTGGGTGAGCGCGGCCGTCTTGCCGATGCCCGGCTCGCCCCAGAGCAGGACGGGCAGGTCGGCGGCGACGGCGAGGGTGAGGGCCTCCAGCTGGGTGTCGGGGCGGGGTTCGGTGGTGGTGTCGCGCAGGAGGGTCAGCAGGTCACCGGCGACGTCGAGCCGTGCGGCGGGGGAAGGGGTGTGCGTGGGCATGGGTGATCACCTGTGGGTGTGTCGGTGGTGCACGAGTGGGTGGGGCACGGGGACGGCGGTCCCCGGGGTGTCAGGTGAGGGTCGCGTGGCGCGTGCGGTCGCGCAGGCGGCGCGGTCGGGGAACGGCCGGGCGGAGGCGGTCGGGTGCGGGTCCGTGCAGACCGGTCCGGTACAGGCCGTAGGCGATCCGGCGTTCCGCGGCTGCCTGGAGCGCGTCCTTCAGGGGTCCGCCGCGCAGGCGCGCACGGGGTCCCAGCAGGTTTTCGACGACGGCGAGCGCACCGGCGGTGTCGCCGTGCGCCAGTCGTTCGCGTACCCCGGTGAGGCAGTCCGGGCGGCGGTGTGCCCGGTCGATGGCCTGGACGCAGGGCAGGGGCGGGCCGGTGAGCGCGGCCAGCAGTTCCTCGCGGCGGATCTCGTCCGGGTCGTGGTCCAGGGGGACGAGGACGCCGTCGACCAGGCCGATGCGGTGCCGTGCGCCGCGGCAGTCCACGAGGTGGGGTTGGCCCGGACGGTCCGGTGGCGGGGGTGGGCCGGTCGCCGTGCGGCCCGGTGCGAGGGCGGCGGCGACCAGCGGATGCAGCCGGCCGGCCTCGATCGCGCCGTTCCGGAGCAGTTCGAGGTCGGGCAGGACGTGGGTGGCCGCGTCGGGCAGGACCGGCAGCGCGGGGCCTCGGGCGGTGGAGTCCGGTGGGCGGATCCGCGCACCCGGGGGCACGGGTCCGTCGTCGTCGACGGTCAGCACCAGCCGGAGTCCGCCGCCTGCCCGTACCGCGACGGCACCGCTGGTGCGCCCGGCGTCGCGCAGCACGATCCGCGCCTCGTCGGCCCACCGGTCGACGGCGCAGTGGTGCCCGGGCGGCAGCAGCTCCGGCGGCTCGGCCGGTGCGTCGTCGTCCGGGCGGTCCGCGCCGCAACGGTGGCGCAGTTCGTCCGTGCGGCGGGCGTCCCACAGGTGGCGGTGGAGGTCGAGGCGGAAGCGCGGTCCGGGGCGCGGATGCGGGTGGGAGCAGGCCCTGTCGCGGAGCCGGGAGCCGTCCCACAGGGTGAGCTCGATGCGCTGGCCGCCGGCCGCCCAGGCGGGCGGTGTCCGGACGACCAGGTGCACCGGGCGCGGCCCGCCGGGGTCCGGGACGTCGTAGCGGGCCAGGGCGATGGTCAGGCCGGGGCGCAGGAGTCCGTCCGGGGCGATTCTCGGCATGTGCCAGCGCAGCAGGTCGGGTGCCAAGTGCCGTAGGTCGGCGCGGACCTGTGCCGCGAGGTCCCGGCCGTGGGTGCGGGCGATGCGGCGCAGGCAGAGGTCGGTGTCGATGCCCGCGGCGGCGCACGCCCCGGCCCAGTCGCCGACGCGGCGGCGGGCGGTCGCGGTCTCGATCATGGAGGGCGGCACGGCGTACGCACGCACGCGCTGCCAGAAGGAAAGGCGGGAGTCCCCGTCCGAAGGGTGTGTGCGCATCAGCACTCACCTTGCGTGGACGGGACCTCCAATCTGTGATCGGAGTGAGTGGTCATCGCGGCGAGCATAGCCCGCCGCGTCACGACCTGTCAGGTGCCTTTTGCCGCTCGGGTGCCGGCCGGGGGTGTCGCTCGGCTCGGCAAGATCCGGACGGCACCCCAGGGGTCCCGCGCCCCGGAAAGATCCGAAAGGCGCCCTCTAGCGGTGGTGGACCTCCAGTTCGGCGATCGAGGTGAAGGTCTGGGTGCCGCCGCTGCCGCCGACGATGCGCACGCCGTCGCCACTGGTGGTGTCGAAGTCGAAGACGTAGGTGCGGTTCGTGCCGGCGGCCGACGACGTCGGGTAGGACGGTGTCACGCTCTGGCCGGTGACGTCGGTCCAGACTCCGTCGCGCCGGACCTGGACGCGCGGGGCGCTGCTGAACCAGCCGCCGTCGCCGAACATCCGGCCGGTGGTGTAGGCGACCCGGTTGAGGTGGTACTGGCGCGGCCAGGTGTAGCCCCACCAACTGGTGGTCTTGCGTTCGTCGTTCCAGTCGTCCTCGTTCTGGGCCGTGTCGCCGTCGTTGTAGGCGGCGGTGCCGAAGTGGGTGGCGCGTTCGACGGGCACGGTGCCGTCCTCGCGTGCGAGGTTGCGGGTCGCGTCGGGGCCGTTGCCGGGGGTGGTGGGGACGGCGGGGGTGAGGGAGAGCCGGCGCAGGGAGTAGGTGTACGCCCAGAAGTCGCCGGCCGGGTAACCGCCGCCGCACGGGCAGACGTTGGACTGGAGCCACATGGACGTTCCGTCGGCGCTGATGTACTTGGACGGGATGGTGGTGGCGTAGCCGCCGTGCTTGGTGTGGGTCCAGGGGTAGCCGCCGAAGTCCTTCGGGGTGAAGTGCTTCCACGGGCCCCACGGTGTGGGCGCCTCGTAGAACTCGAAGGTGTACTCCGTCCAGGACGTGTAGAGGTAGCGATCGAGCGCCTTGTTGTAGACCACGCCGCCCTGGCTGAGCATGCTGAGGTCCCTGACCCGGCCGGGCGTGCCGACGTTCCGGTAGATGCGGCGGTCGTCGTGCAGGACCGGGACCCGCAGGTCGATGCTGGAGGTCCACCTGGCGGTGCCGCCGCTGTCACCGGCGTAGAACTGCCAGGTGGAGCGGTCCTGGATCGAGGTCGCGGGGACGCGGGCCAGGTAGAGGTCGACCGGGTCCGGGTCGGGGTCGAAGGTGTCGCGCCAGTTGTGGTCCAGGCCGTAGGCGTAGACGTATCCGTCGGGACTGTTCGCGTTGTCCTTGCCGTGGTCCAGGAACATCACCGTGGTGAACTTCTCGTCGGAGAACATCGGCGTGGTCCTGTCGGACGTCCAGGTGGCGCCCTTGTCCGTGGACTTGACGATCGTCGCGCTGGGCGCGTGGTCGAGGGTGCCGCGCTTGAGGTCCTGGACGGCGAGGTAGAGGTCGCCGTCCACACAGACCATGCCGGTGGGCTTGCGGTAGTACTGCGCGGGGTCGCCCCAGATCCGGCCGACCCGGTCGCCGGTGGCCTTCTGGGTGCCGGTCAGGTTGCCCGGCATGCCGCTGATGCGGGCCACGCCGATGTCGTGCCAGGTGTCTCCGAAGCCCACCCCGTCGCCGTACGCCGTGTAGACGTGGTCGTCGTCCGACCAGCAGGACGGCCACAGGTCGCCGTGTTCCTTGTTGTCGCCGATGGCGGGGGCGCCCACGGTGGCGCCTGGGTCCACGGCGGCGGTGGAGAAGAAGGTGCTCTGCTCGGGGTTGGCGAGTGCCGCGCGGGAGGGGGCGGGGCGGCCGTCCGCCGGGACGGCGGGCGCGGCCGGGGCGGACAGCGTGGTGACGGCGGCCAGCCCGGCCACCAGGGTGATCAGGACTCTGGATGTGCGCACGGGTGTACTCCTCGGCGGATTCCGGTGCATGCGGTGTTCCGGTACGCGGGTGTCCCGGTAGGTGAGTTGCGGGTGGTGTTGCGGCGGTCGTGGTCCGGTGGTCGTGGTCCGGTGGTCGTGGTCCGGAAGGTGTGCGTTCCGGAAGGTGTGCGGTCCGGTACGCGGGTGTTCCGGTGCGTGCGGTGGTGGTCCGCCCGCTGCCCGCACGGGGGCGGTGGGCGACGGGCGGACCACCGGCAGGTGGCGGCGTGATGCCGCTCGGGTGGTTACAGCGCCACGTCTCCGCACAGGTGCACCTCGACGCCGAGTTCGGCGAAGAGTGCCGCCTTGGCGCGCAGCGCCTTGTCGGCGGTCTCCGCGTCGGGCGCGTAGGCGACGTTGAGGTGGTTGGCGCGGTGGCGGGCCATGAACTGGTCGCGGGTGACGCCGTGCAGGACCGCGTGCATGATCGGCCACTGGTGGTTGGTGGCGTCGAGCCGGCGCCGCGTCTCCTCCTCCGGCAGTTCGACGGCGCTCGCGCGGCCGAGGTCGACGTGGAGCCGGCCGTCCATCAGGAACACGCGCGACCAGACGATCTCGCCCGGCTTGGAGACCCCGCTGAGGGTGCCGCCGCCGAGCGGGAAGAACATCGGGGGCTGACGCATGCTGTACGACTTGTCGTAGCCGCCGTGGTGGGAGGCCGGTACCGAGCCGGAGATCTCGAAGACCCAGACGAACCGGCCCTCGTACTCCTCGCCCCAGCGGATGTCGTGCAGGGTGGTGGCCGGGTCGAGGCCCATCGCCGTCCAGATGCGGTTGGTGACCAGGGAGTCCACGGCGACGCCCTCGTCGACCTCGTTGAAGTGCGGCAGCGGCGCGCCAGCGTACAGTTCGCGGGCGCCGTCGCGGCTGCGTACGGGCGGGCGCTGGACGTTGTTGAGCAGGCCCTCGGCGAGGTCACTGGCCGGGACGGTGTCCTTCAGGCCCTGCTGGTACTGGATGCCGACCGCGTCCAGTCCGAAGTCGTCGGAGATGCGCAGCGCGGCGATGTACATCTTGAACTGGCTGAGCAGTTGGGCGTCGGTGAGTTCGGTGGCCTCGTCGGTGCCGGTGTGGAAGGTCATGCCGGCGTCGTCCAGCCAGGCGCGGACGGCCTGCGCCTCCTCGTCGGCGACCGTGTTCATCTCGGCGACGAGGGCGCTCTGCGAGAGGCGTTCCTTGTAGATGCCGAGGGGGTTGAGGAACTCGTCGTCGATGATGGCGTTGTACATGCCCATGCAGCCCTCGTCGAAGACGCCGATGATCGCCTTCTCCTCGCGCAGCTGCCGGGCCAGCGCGACGCCGAGTGCGGTCTCGGGGTCCTCGGACAGGGGCGGCAGCGGCCGGACGTGGCTGGTGTCGTGGGTGAGGGTGCCGGTCTCCAGCCAGGTGCGCAGGCCGTCGCGCGCCCAGTCGTCGGTGAAGTCCGGGCTCCACAGGACCGAGTAGTCGCGGCCCGCCTTGGTGAGGCTGCCGGCGAGGTTCAGCAGACCCACCAGGCCCGGGAATTCGCCGCTCCAGTTGGCGACGACCAGGATCGGGCCCCGGTGGCTGCGCAGGCCGGCGAGGACGTGGTGGCTGTACTGCCAGACCGCCTCGACGACGATCAGCGGCGCGTCCTTCGGGATGCTCTTGAAGACCTCCATGCCGGCGCGCTGGCTGTCGATGAAGCCGTGGCCCTTGGCCGCGTCGACCGGGTGGCCGCGGCGGACGGTCCAGCCGAGGTCCGCGACCGCCGCGGCGAGATCGCTCTCCAGCTTCTCCTGTGTGGGCCAGCAGGTGGTGTTGGCGGCGGGGCGGAGGTCGCCGCTGGCCACGGTGTAGACGGTGTTCGGCTCGGCGGCCGGCGGCCGGCGGAGCTCGGGCAGGGTGTACGCGGTCATGCGCTCTCCGTTGGTAGTGCGTCCGGCCCGGGGTTGCGGGCGGAGGGTCGAGCGGGCGGTGGTCGGTGGGCGGGAGGTGGCGGGAGGGGGCGGTGCCGGGGGCGGTACGCCGGTGCGGCTGTACTCGCCGCGCGGTGCGGGACTCGGCGGCGGTGGACGGCCGGCCCGACGCGCCGGCCGGTGGCTAAGGCCCGGCGGCGGTGGCCGGTGGCGGTGGCCGGTGGCGGTGGCCGGTGGCGATGGCCGCCGCGTCGGGCCGGGCGCGGGCGGTGAACGGTGTGCGACCGGCACCGTCCGCGCCCCGGTCGGGCAGTCATGCAGTCGGTCGATCGGCCGCCGGTCACGCGGTCCGCCGGTCGGCAGCCGGTCACGCGGCCGGCCGGTCGGCAGCCGGTCACGCGGTCGGCCGGTCGGGTGGTCATTCGGTCGGGCGGTCGCCCGGCCGTCGGTCAGGCGGTCGAGCAGTCACGCGGTCGAGCAGTCGGGCGGTTATACGGTCGGACGGTTATACGGTCGGACGGTCGCAGCCGGACGGTCCGGGCGAAGTGGCCGGGGCGGACGGTTGGGGTAGGACGGTCGGGGTCGGCCGTTGCGAGGCCGGCACCGGTTGGGCGGACGCGCCGCCCGCGCCGCGCGACCCGCCGGCCGGCCGGGTCAGCAGGTCAGAAGGTCAGCAGGTCAGCGGTCCTGCACCGCCGCCAGGGCGTGCACGGTCGCCATGGTGTCCGGGTACAGCCGGCGGTACAGGGCGTACAGCTCGTCGTAGCGCGCGGCGGACTCCGTCCGGGGGCTGACCGTCTCGCGGACGGGGTTCCAGTCGTCGATCGAGACGTCCGCGACGAGTTGGGCCGCCAGCAGCGCGCCGCCGTAGCTCGCGCCGATGGTGACGGTGCGCAGTTCCTGCGGGCGGCCGGTGATGTCGGAGACGATCCGGGTCCACAGGGGGCCCTGGGTGCCGCCGCCGACGGCGACCACGCGGCGGATGCCGCCCCCGGCCGCCTCGATGGTCTCGATGTTGTGCCGGACGCCGAAGCCGGTGGCCTCCAGGGCGGCCCGGTAGAGGTCGCCGCGGGTGTGGGAGAGGGTCAGTCCGGCGATCACTCCCCGGGCGTGGGGATCCATGACCGGGGTGCGCTCGCCGGAGAAGTACGGCAGGAGCAGCAGGCCGTTGGCGCCGGGGCCCGACTCGGCGGCGAGGCGCGTGAGTTCGGTGTGGTCGGCGCCGGTGAACAGGTCGCGCAGCCAGTTGGTGACGGCGCCGGAGGTCGCCATGCCGCCGGCCAGGTTGCGGGTGCCGGGCAGCGCGCCGACCGTGCCCCACAGCGACGGGCTGGTGAGCGGCTCGGGCACGGTGTGGATCAGGAACATGGTCGTGCCGTACATGAGCATCAGGTCACCGGTGTGCTGCGCGCCGACGCTGAGGGCCTCGGCCCAGGCGTCGACGGTGCCGGTGGTGACGGGGATGCCGGCCGGCAGGCCGGTTTCGCGGGCCGCCTCCGCGGTGAGGACGCCGGCCGCCTCGCCGGACCAGCGCAGCGGCGGCAGGTCGATGCCGGGGGCCACCTGCTCGGCCCAGGGCGCGTACCAGTCGCCGGCGTGGGTGTCGTAGAGCGGGGTGCACTGGCTGGCCGAGTGGTGGTCCAGGACGTAGGCGCCGGTGAGCTTCCTGACCAGCCAGGAGCTCGGCATGTACAGACGGCGGGCCCGGGCGTAGAGACCGGGTTCCTCCTCGGCGATCCAGGCGATCTTGGGTCCGGCCGCCTGGGTGGTCAGCGCGGATCCGCCGCGGGCGATGATCGCGTCGGCGCCGAGTTCCTTCTCGATCCGGCGGATCTGGGCGACGGAGCGGGTGTCGACGCCGTAGAGGACGGCCGGGCGCAGCGGTGTGTCGTGCTCGTCGGTCAGCAGCACGCACGGGCCCATGCCGCTGACGCCCACGGCGACCACGGTGGTGTCACCGGCGGCCGTCAGCTCCCGGGAGAGCTCGCCGAACTCGCGCCACCACACCGAGGCGTCCATCTCGAAGCGGCCGGGTCCCGGTCTGTCGGGCGTGTGCTCCCGTACCGCGGAACGGATCAGCGTGCCGTCGAGGCCGACGAGGACGCCCTTGCTGCTCGAGGTGCCGATGTCCACACCGATGACTGCGTTGCGAGGCATGAGCGAACGCTTGCAGAAATCGATTTCAGCGTCAAGAGAGCGCGCAAGGACCGCAGTCGTTCCAGAGAAAAGGCACGTCAGACAGAGCTGACCGACCAGGAAGGCGCACCACCGTCTCACCTCTTGACACCCCCGGGCACCCGCTCTACGTTTCGGTGAAATGGATTTCAGAGGTGTCGGCGCCAGTCGGCCGACGGCGCCTCGCCAGAGCGCCGTCGCGGCCCCGGGGGGCCTCGGCGCACCGTAACCCCACCCACTGAAGGCAAGACACGATGACGACGTTTGGACTCGACGGCATCTCGCGCAGGTCGCGTGCCGTGAGCCGTTCCATCAGCGCCGAGAACTTCACCGGCGAGAAGGCGGGCGGCGGCCGCGCCACCGAGGGCACCGGAGCGGTGGCGGCGAGCCGACTGGGGCCGGGCTGGAAGATCTCCCCCAGCATCGACATCGCCGCCGGCGGGACGGCCGTGCTCGCGGACATCGACGGCCCCGGAACCATCCGCCACCTGTGGTGCACCACCGACCCGCACCGGGCCTGGCGCGGCACGCTGCTGCGGATGTACTGGGAGGGCGAGGAGACCCCGGCCGTCGAGGTCCCGCTCGGCGACTTCTTCTGCAACGGCTGGAACACCTTCAGCCAGGTCTCGTCCGTGCCCGTCGCGGCCAACCCCAACGGCGGCTTCAACGCCTACTGGCCGATGCCGTTCCGCCGCAGGGCGCGCATCACGCTGGAGAACCTCACCGCCGAGAAGGTCACCCTCTACTACCAGGTGGACTACGAGCTGGACGAGGTCGACGAGGACGCCTCGTACTTCCACGCCCAGTGGCGGCGCAGCCACCCGGTGCCCTTCGGTGAGGTGCACACCCTGCTCGACTGCGTCACCGGCGCCGGCAGTTACGTCGGCACGTACATGGCGTGGGGCGTCAACAGCCCGGGCTGGTGGGGCGAGGGCGAGCTGAAGTTCTACCTGGACGGCGACGGCGACTTCCCGACGATCTGCGGCACCGGCACCGAGGACTACTTCGGCGGCGCCTGGAACTTCGACGTCCCCGGGCAGGGCTACACCGCGTACACGACGCCGTACCTGGGCCTGAACCAGATCCTGCGCCCCGACGGGCTGTACCTCAGCCAGCAGCGCTTCGGGATGTACCGCTGGCACGTCCTGGACCCCATCCGCTTCTCCGAGGACCTCCGGGTGACGGTGCAGAGCCTCGGCATCGGCCCCGGCCAGGGCAACGGCCTGCCGCACCGCTACCGGCACACCGGCGACGACATCGCCAGCACCTCGCTGTTCTACCTGGACGCCCCGAGTTCGGCGTCCCTTCCGGCCACGCCGGACCTGCTCACCCTCGAAGTCGACTGACCGTCCCACGGCACGTCGTCCCCGGTCCGCCGGCGCCCGCGCCGGTCACCGCGGATCCGTCCGCCGGCCGGTGCGGCCCTCCGCACGCGAGGACCGCACCGCCCACGGCCCGCCCCCTCGATCCGCTTCCTCCCACGGCCCCATCCCACTCCGACAGGAGCGCACGCATGCTCCAGCACGGCAACGAAGCCGAGCACCCGGCCACTCCTCCCGGCGCCTCGCGCCGCCGCTTCCTCACCGCCGCGGCGGGCGCGGGAGCAGCGGCGGCGTCCCCGGCACTGCTCACCGGTTGCGGTACCGCCCGGGCGAAGGGGGGCAACCTCCAGTTCTGGAACTTCTACGGGCCCCAGCGCTCGCCCGACCCGGCCGTCAACGCGCAGTCCAAGTGGTTCGTCGACCTGGTCGACCGGTGGAACGCCACCCACAGGACGCAGATCGACCTGGTCTACCTGCCGCAGCCCACCTACCTCAACGGGTTCAAGCTGCCGTCCGCGTTCGCCACCGGCGAGGGCCCGGACATCTTCCTCTGCTCCCCCGGCGACTTCCTGCGCTACTACAACGGCGGCGTCCTGCAGGACCTCACCCCGCACATGGAGAAGGCGGCCGTCGACGACTTCGGCTCCGCCCTGGACAGCCGCACGGTCGACGGCAAGGTCCACGCCCTCCCCATGGAGATCGAGCCGCTGGCGATGTTCTACGCCGAGGACCTGTGGGAGAAGGCCGGCCTGTCCGAGGCCGACATCCCCGCCACCTGGGACCAGATGCTCGACATCGGTGACAAGCTGCGCTCGAGGACCACCGCGGGCCTCGTCTTCGAGACCGGCCCCGGCTACTACCAGAACTTCACCTGGTACCCGTGGATGTGGCAGGGCGGCGGCGACGTCCTCGACGCCGACGGCAACGTCGCCTTCGACTCCAGGGCGACCCGGCAGGCCCTGTCGTTCTGGCAGGACGCGGTGCGGCACGGCATCACGCCCCGCACCCTGCCCGCGGCCGGCGACGTGATCAGCGCGTTCAAGGCCGGCAACGTCGCCCTGTGGCAGCAGGGCATCTGGCAGGTCTCCAGCTTCAAGGCGTACGCGCCCGAGTTCCGTTACGGCGTGTTCAAGCTGCCCGTCCCCGCGGGCGGCGAGTACGTGACCACGCTCGGCGGCTGGTCGTTCTGCGCCAACGCGCAGGGCCGCGACCCCGAGGCCGCGGCCGAGTTCTGCGTGTGGGCCCTGGGGTCGATGGAGGACGACTCCGTCGACCGGATGGTCGACTGGTGCACCGGCGCCAAGTCCGACGTCGCACCCCGCACCACCGCCCTGGAGCGCGGTGCGGCCCGCGGCGGCTACGACTCCGCGGTCATGAAGCAGTTCAAGGACGACATCTTCCCGGGCGGCCGCGCCGAGCCGCGCTATCCCCCGGTCGTCTACAAGGCGATCTCCGACGCCATCCAGGGCACCATGCTCGCCGGCCAGGGCGTCGACGGCGCCGCCGAGCGGGCCGCCCGGTCCATCGAGGCCTACACCAAGAGCTACGAGGGGGCGAGCCTGATATGAGCAGCGTCGCCGCACAGGACCACCGGTCCGCCGCCACGGCCCCGGAGGAGGCACCCGCCTCCCCGTCCCGGCGGGGCATGAGCCGCAAGCACCGCGAGTGGCTGGCCGCCGGCCTGTTCCTCGCCCCCGACGTCCTCGGCCTGCTGGTCTTCGTCGCCGTTCCGATGGTGCTCTCCGTCGGTCTGAGCTTCTTCCAGGTCAGCGGCTTCGGCAGCTACGAGTGGATCGGGCTCGGCAACTACGAGCGGATGATGGACGATCCGCTGTTCTGGGACTCGATGCGGATCACCGGTCTGTACGTGGTGATCCTGGTGCCCGTGCTGTTCTGCGTGAGCCTGGCGCTCGGACTGCTGGTCAAGCAGAAGCTGCCGGGCATGGGCGTGTACCGCACCGTGCTCTTCATGCCGTACGTCATCAGCCTCGTGGTGGTCGGCGTGCTGTGGAAGTTCCTGCTCGACGAGCAGACCGGCGCGGTCAACCGCGCCATGCGGGCGGCCGGCCTGGACGGCGAGTCCTGGCTCGGCAGCCCGTCCCTCGCCCTCGCCTGCGTCATCGCCGTCATGGTGTGGGTGATGATGGGCTACTACATGATCATTTTCCTGGCGGGCCTCCAGGAGATCCCCAAGGAGTACTACGAGGCCGCCAAGCTCGACGGGTCGGGACCGTGGACCACGTTCCGCACCATCACCTGGCCGCTGCTGCGCCCCACCAGCTTCTTCGTGCTGCTGATGTCAACGGTCGCCGCCATCACCGGCGGCCTGGACCTGATCTTCGTCCTGACCGACGGCGGTCCCGCCAACGGCACTTCGCTCGCGATCTTCTACATCTACCAGCAGGCATTCGGATTCGGGGAGTACGGCTACGCCTCGGCCATGGGCTCCTTCCTGGTGCTGATCATGGTCGCCGTCTCCGCGGTGATCTTCAAGCTCACCCGAGGCGGGAGGTTCGACGATGGCGAGTGACACCATGGCGACCCGGGCCAGCACACCGGCCGGCCGCCGCCGGCCCCTCTCCCCGCGCGCCGGCCTGACGGTCCTGGCCGTCGTCGTCTCGGCGATCAGCGTCCTCCCGGTGCTGTGGATGCTCTCGTCGTCGTTCAAGACGCGGTCCACCGTCACCGACGGGAACCTGATCCCGCGGGAGTTCACCGTCGACAACTTCGTGTACGTCTTCACGGAGGTGCCGTTCGCCCGCTACCTGTGGAACAGCTTCTTCATCTCCGCGATGATCACCGCGGCGGCGCTGTTCTTCCACTCCATGGCCGCGTACGCGCTGGCCCGGCTGCGCTTCCCCGGCCGGGAGAAGCTGTTCGGCGCGATCTTCGCGACCCTGCTGGTCACGGCGCCGGTGGTGCTGATCCCGCTGTTCCTGGTCGCCCGTGAGCTGGGTCTGCTGGACAGCTACGCCGGCCTGATCATCCCGGCGATCTTCAACGCCTTCGGCATCTTCCTGCTGCGCCAGTTCTACCTGGGACTGCCCAGGGAACTGGAGGAGGCGGCGATCGTGGACGGGTGCGGCCACTGGCGGGTCTACTGGAACATCGTCCTGCCGATGTCCCGGCCGATCCTCTCGGCGCTGGCGATCTTCTTCTTCCTCGCCAACTGGAACGCCTTCGTCTGGCCGCTGGTCGCCACCAACGACCAGGACCTGACGGTGGTTCAGCTGGGCATCGCCTCGTTCACGACGCAGTACGCCTCGAACTGGAACTACATCCTCGCGGCGGCGACGGTCGCGGCGCTGCCGATGCTGCTGCTGTTCTTCGTCTTCCAGCGGCAGATCGTGGAGTCCGTCAAGACCTCGGGGCTCAAGTAGCCCCGAGCACCACCGCAGCGGCGCTGCACCGGCCGAGGGGGCCGGTGCAGCGCCGCTGCCTTGTGCACGCGAGGCGATGGGCGGCACCGGGGCACGCGAGGCAGTGGACGGCACCGGCGTGCGAGGCGGTGGCGGCACCGGTGCGCGGGAAGGGTGCGGGCGGGTGCCGGGGGGCGGGAAGGGTGCCTGCGGGCGCCTGCGGGCGGGAAGGGCGCGGGCAGGCGCCGGGCGGCGGGCCGCGTGACGGGACGTGTGACGGGACGCGTGGCCGCGCGCGAGGTCGGGACGACGGCATCGCGCGCGGGGCGGGAACGTCCGAGCGGCGCGGTCCGGTGGTCAGTCGGTGGCCGGGCCGGCGGTGCTCTCGCGGATCTGCAGGGTGGTGCGCAGGACCACCGTCTGGAGCGGGGACCCGCTGCCCTCCATCCGCTGGAGCAGCAGATCGGCGGCGGTGCGCCCGAGTTCGTACGAGGGGAGCTCGACGGCGGTGAGCGACGGGCGGACCAGCGACGCCCAGGGGACGTCGCCGAACGAGAGGACGCCGACGCCCGGCGGGGTGCGTCCGACCTCGCCGAGGGCGTCCAGCACACCGATGGTCATGAGGTTGTTGGCGACGAACACCGCGTCGGGCGGTTCCGGCAGGGCCAGCAGGTCGCGCATGGCGGCCCGGCCGCCCTCGACCCGGAAGTCGGCGTGCCGGACGTACGCGTCGTCGGCCGTCACGCCGTCGCGCCGGGCGGAGTGGAGGGCCGCCCGGTAGCCCGCCAGCCGCTCCTCGGAGGTCGAGGCGCCGGCCGGACCGGTGATGCAGGCGATCCTGCGGTAGCCGGCCTGGAGGAGATGGCGGGTGGCCACCTCGCCGCCGTGCCGGTCGTCCACCCGCACGGCGTCCACCTCGGCGTCGCGGGGACGCCGGTCGACCGCGACCACGGGTACGCCCCGGGCGGTCAGCGGCCCGAGGTCCGTCTCGTCCCGGGAGGCCGACGCCACGATCACGCCGGCCATCTGCTCGCCGAGCGCCACCTCGAGGTAGCGCCGCTCCTTGTCGGTGTCCTCGTCGGAGTTGCACAGGACGACCGACAGGCTGGTGCGCTGCGCGGCGTCCTCCACGCCCCGGGCGAGCGAGGTGAAGAACGGGTTCTCGATGTCGGGGATGATCAGGGCGATGACGCTGGACCGCTGCTTGCGCAGCGACCGGGCCAGCCGGTTGGGGGCGAAGCCGAGCGCTGCCGCGGCCTCCTGAACGGACTGGGCACGTGCCGGTGTGACATTGCCGCCGTTGAAGACGCGCGAGACCGTGGCCGGGGACACTCCGGCTGCTCGCGCCACGTCATGGATCGTCACCACCTGCGCACGCATCCTCTCTCCGTGGTCTCCCTTACCCTACCCTGCCGCTGAAAAGGATTTCATCCCTCAACCAGCGGGTTTCAGATAGCTCACACCCGAATCCGCCGCCGCGGCCGGAGGGACATCCGAGAGTTAACGGATCATTGGGCGGGCGGTGGTGTGAAGAGGCGTCCACATAGGGCAAGATCTTGTCATGTACCTGCGGTCCGGTGGTCGGGCCGCAGCCTCATGGAGGTGTGAGATGCACCGAAGGATCGCCACCGCGATCGCCGCCCCGGCCCTGGCCCTCGCCAGTGTGCTCGGCACCGCCACGGCCGCCGACGCCGTACCCGCCGACAAGGCGCAGGTTCTGGCGAGCTGGACGCAGACCAGCGCAACCAGCTACAACCAGTGGGCCGCCGCCCGGGCCAACCAGGCCGCCTGGTCCGCCTACGGCTTCAACTGGAGCACGGACTACTGCTCCACCTCCCCGGACAACCCGTTCGGCTTCCCCTTCTCGAACGCCTGCGCACGCCACGACTTCGGCTACCGCAACTACAAGGCCATGGGCGCCTTCGACGCCAACAAGGCCCGGGTGGACAGCGCGTTCTACGAAGACCTCAAGCGCGTCTGCGCCCGCTACAGCGGCGGCACCAAGTCCGCCTGCGACAGCACCGCGTGGACGTACTACCAGGCCGTCAAGGCCTTCGGCTGAGCGGCCCCTTCACCGAGCCCGGTGCCGCCGTCCCCCGGACGGGCCGGCGGCACCGGGCGGTGGGCCGAGCCGCTGCGCGGCGGGCAGCCGCAGCAGGCACACCGCGCCGACGGCGCACAGGAGCACCAGGTACACGGCGACCGCCCAGGGCAGCCCGCTCCCGGAGCGCACCGCCAGCCATGCGTTGAGCAGCGGCGTCAGCCCGCCGCCGAGCACCGCGCCCAGGTTGTAGGAGACGGCCGTTCCGGTGGTGCGCACCTCCGCCGGGAAGAGGGACGGGACGAAGGCGCCCTGGACCCCGAGCACGACGATCACGGCCAGCAGCAGCCCCGTCGACGCCACGGCGAACGCGGCCGGGCTGCGGGTCTGGAGCAGCCCGAGATAGACGGGAACGCCGACCGCCATGGCGAGGCAGCCGCGCAGGCTCTGCCGGCGCCGGCCGTACCGGTCGCCCAGCGAGGCAGCGAACGGGGTCGCCACCGCCATCACGGCCATCGCGACGGTGACGGCCAGCAGGGTGTCGGCCGGTTCGAGGCCGAGGGCGCGGTCGGCGTACGCCAGGGACCAGGTGGTGGCCGTGTAGTGCACGGCGTACACGCAGGTGACCGCGCCCGTGACGAGCAGCACGCGGCCGATGTGGTCGCGCAGCACCTGCCGGACCGGGCCGCGCGAGAGCCGCCGCTCCGCGTGCAGGGCGGTGAACACGGGGGACTCCACGGCGGCGGACCGCAGCAGGAAGGCCACGACGGTGAGGACTCCCGCGCCGAGGAACGGCAGGCGCCAGCCCCAGTCGCGGAACTCCTCCGGGCCGAGGGCCGCGGAGCAGCCCAGCAGGGCGCCGGTGGCGAGGAGGAAGCCGATGGCGGGGCCCGTCTGCGGCAGTGAGGTCCACAGTCCGCGCCGGGCCGGCGGCGCGTGCTCGGCGGCCAGCACCACCGCGGCCGTCCACTCCCCGCCGATGCCGATGCCCTGGATCAGCCGCAGGACGACCAGCAGCACCGTGGCGGTGACGCCGAGCCGGTCGTGGCCGGGGAGCAGGCCCATGGCGAAGGTGGCGCCGCCGGTGGTGAGGACGGTACCGAGCAGCACGGCCCGGCGGCCGGCCCGGTCGCCGATGTGGCCGAACAGCAGGGCGCCGAGCGGCCGCGCCAGGAAGCCGGTCGCGAGGGTGGCGAGGGAGGCCAGGACGGCCGTCTCGCGGTCGGCGGCCGGGAAGTACACCGGGCCGAGGACCAGCGCGGCGGCGGTGGCGAAGAGCGCGAAGTCGTAGAACTCGACGACGGTGCCGGCCAGTCCCGCGAGGGTGACCCGGTTGAGGGCCTGCCCG
Source organism: Streptomyces calvus (assembly GCF_006782915.1). Lineage (GTDB taxonomy): Bacteria > Actinomycetota > Actinomycetes > Streptomycetales > Streptomycetaceae > Streptomyces > Streptomyces calvus. The sequence goes on along the minus strand of NZ_VCNP01000057.1, from coordinate 30,684 downwards.
GCGGGCGGGACGTCGGGCGGCACGGGCGGCCGGGCGGTGGCCGTCACCGGGTCTCCTGGGCTTTCCAGCGGACGATACGTTCCTCCAGGGCGAGCGCTGCCGCGACCCGGCGGCCGCGGTACGGGGCGAGGTCCTCGCTCATCGCGGTCACGGCGCGCCGCACCCGGGCCGAGCGCACCCCCTCCATCAGGTCCAGGGCCTTCTCCCAGGTGGCGCAGGCCTGTTCGACCAGGCCCTGCCGGCACTGCATGCTGCCCACGTGGGCGACGCTCAGCGCCGCGATGCGCTGGTAGGCGGTGCCCGAGCAGTTCCACACCGCGTGGCTGAAGTGCTGCTCGGCGATGTCGTAGGAGCCCATCGCCTCGGCCGCCTTGGCGGTGTGGTTGCCCACGCATGCCTTCGCCGAGCCCCACAGCGCGGCCCAGTACGGCATGTCGCGCTCGTCGGCGTCCTCGACGAGCCGTGCGGCCCGGGCGGCCGCCGAGACGGCGTCGCGGCGTCTGCCCTCCATCGCCAGTGCCCGGGCGCGGGTGACGACGTAGAGCGCCTCGGTCGCCGGGTCCGTCCGGCCGCGCACCCGGTCCAGGGCGGCGTCGATGAGGGCCAGGGCGTTTTCGGCCCGGCCGGTCTCCATGCCGTGGTGGGCGAGGACGCGCAGGACGAACGCGCCGTGCAGTTCGTTGCCGGCTTCCTGCGTCAGCCGGTAGCTCTGCAGGTAGTAACGCTGTGCCAGTCCCTGTTCGCCGGCGTCGTACGCCTTCCAGCCGGCGAGGTACACCGCGCAGGCGGCGGCGGACAGCATCTGCTGCTCGGCCCGTTCCGTGCGGAAGCGGGCGCGGCACAGCGGGGCCACGTCACCGACCAGGTACTGCACGAGGGCGGAGCGGCCGTGCTGTCCGCCGTGGCGCTCGTCGACGGCGGTGAACAGCTCGGTCATCTCGCGGACCGCGCGCACCTCGCTGTCCCCGGCGGCTCCCGCGCGCCGCGCGCCTGCGCGTGCGGCCGACTGGGCGTCGAGGTCGAGGGGCAGGCGGGCCAGCGCGTCGCTGTACGGCGCCCGGCACATCTCGGGGCTGCGTCCGATGTCCGCCCTGCCCAGCAGGACCAGTTCCTCCAGCGGGTCGCCGAGTTCGTCCGGCGTGACGGGCAGGCCGGTCAGGCCGTCCGCCGCGGCGCGCAGGCCGAGGTGCAGGGCGGTGACGGGGCGGCCGAGGCGGCGGGAGAGGACCTCGGCGACGAGGTCGGCGGTGCGCTCTGCGGGGCGGGTGCCGGCCACCCAGTGGGCCACGGCCGAGGAGTTGGTGCGCACCGCGGGCCCGGTCTCCTCGGCCAACGCCCGGACGTGGCGGGCGAGTTCGGCGTAGCTGTACCCGGCCTCGCGGACCGTCCGGGCGAGCACCTCGTTCCTCACGCGTGCGGTCAACGATTCCGTCCCGGGGCAGCGGTAAGCGGTTTAAGCGGAGCCAGTCCGCGTGGAGGCTATCCCTGCCGTACGGCCCGCCGTTGAGTCGATGTCGGAATTCCCCTCGAGCGGGTGAGGAGCCCTAGATTTGTCTGCGTTACGTCGCCAGGAACGGCAGGATGGTGCGGTTGTCCGGACGGTGGAGCGCGAGTTGGAGTTCGAACTCGTGCAGCCCAGCCGTCCCGGGGCCCCGCATCCCGTCGGCGTACCCACGCGACTGCTGTACCGCACGGACGAGCCCGGCAGCGTCCGTCTGGCGTTCCACATCGAGTCGGGCGCCCCGGTGGAGTGGGTCGTCGAGCGCGACCTGCTGATCGAGGGGGTGTTCCGGCCGACCGGCGAGGGCGAGGTGCAGGTGTGGCCGTCCCGGGGCGACGGCGGCCGTCCGCTGGTCTGTCTGGCCCTGGACTCCCCGTTCGGGCGGGCCGTGCTGTGCGCGCCGATCGAGCCCGTCAAGGCGTGGCTGGAGCGCACGGTGATCCTCGTGCCGCCCGCGCAGGACCCGCTGCCGCCCCCGGCGTCCGACGGGGACGGGCCCGGCTGAGGGTCCTGCCGCGCGAGCTTCCGCAGTCGGCGGCGGAAGACACCGCGGGCCCCGCGCCGAGGCGTCCCTCTCCTCGCCCGCGCGGGGCCCGTGGTACGTCCCGCCCGCGGCCCGACGGCGGCTGCGCGCCAGCACGTACCGGACCGGCGACCGGCCCGCCCGCGCGCAGCCGCCCGGGCGGTGACCTGCGCCGATGCCGCCGGATGTCCGCCGATGCCGCCGGAGGTCCGCCTTGACCGTCAGAAGGCGTAGCGGATGCCCAGCCAGGGTGTGTGGCGGGCGACCAGCTCCCGCAGGTCCGCGAGGGCTCGCCGCTTGATGTCGGTGCGGTAGCGGAGGTTGAGGGCGCCGTTCTGTGAGCGCTTGGTCTCCTGGGTGGCGGGCTGCCACAGCACGTCCTCGCCGCGCGGGTGCCAGCGCAGGTTCACCTCGTGCAGGTCGGCGTTGTGGGTGAGCATGACGACCTCGGCCCGCGCCTGCCGCTTGACCCGCTGCGGCAGTACGTCGTCCAGGTGCCGCAGCAGTTCCGCCCAGGCGTCCTGCCAGCCGGGGCGGACCACGACGGGCGAGAGGTTGAAGTGCACCTCGTACCCGGCGTCGAGGAAGTCCGCGGCGGCCGCGATCCTGTCGTCGACCGGACTGGTGCGCAGGTCCAGCAGGCGCGAGTCGTCGGCGGGCATGAGGGAGAACCGGATGCGGGTGCGGCCGCGCGGGTCGAGCTCCAGCAGGTCGGGGTTGACGAACTTGGTCGCGAAGGACGCCTTCGCGGTGGGCCAGTCCCGGAAGGCGCGCACCAGGTCGGCGGTGTTGTCGCAGACCAGCGCGTCGACCGAGCAGTCGCCGTTCTCCCCGATGTCGTACACCCACGCCTCGGGGTCGCACTGGTTGGGCTCCCGCTTCGGCCCCTGGGCGGCGACATGGCGGCCGAGGTGGGCGACGATGCGGTCGATGTTGGTGAAGACGGTGATCGGGTTGGCGAAGCCCTTGCGGCGGGGGACGTAGCAGTACACGCAGGACAGGGCGCAGCCGTTGGAGGGGCCGGGGGCGATCCAGTCGGCGGAGCGGCCGTTCGGGCGCGTGGTGAGGGTCTTCTTCACGCCGAGCACCAGGGTCTCGCGCTTGACGCGCATCCAGCGCTCGGCGTTGCCCTCGTTGCCGTGCAGCTCCGGGATGCGCCAGTGGGACTCCACCTCGACCAGCCGGGCGTCGGGGAAGCGGGCGAGGATCTGCCGGCCTCGGGGCGAGGCGGCGGCGGCCGGTTCGGCGTGGATCTCACGGACGGCGAGGAGCCGGCGCGCCTGCGGGGAGTCCCGGAAGGCGCCGCCGGGCGGGCCCGGCTCGGCGGCCGGGTCCCGCGGCAGGTCGTCGAGGCCGAAGAGGGGCTCCTGGGAACCGTGGGGCGAGGAGGGATGGGAGTGCATGTACGCGTCGGCTTCTCGAACGGAGACGGTACGGCGCTCCCGCCGCCCGGAGACCGGGCCGACGGGACAGCCGTTTGTCCCCACTGTACGGCGCCGGGGTGGTATCGGTTGTTTTGGGTGGTGTGGACGTGAGGCGGGGCCCGATCGACGGGGCCTCTGCGCGCGGCCCGCTCGCCGGGACGGATGCCGGACGGTGGGGCCGAGGCCAAGGCGTGCGGGCGTGTCTCGGCGCGGAGCCCGGACCGACGCGACACCCGAAGGGACGCGGCACGGCGCGCGGGGCGGCGCGCGGCGCAGGGCGCGCGGCGGCCCGGCGCGCGGCGGGGTCCGCGCCGGGGCACACGGCTCGGCGCACGGGCGTCGTGCGGTGTGCCCCGGACCGTAGGGAGCGGCCCGCCGGAGGCCGGACCACCGGAGACCGGACCCCCGGAGACCGCACCGCCGGAGGCCGCACCACAGAAGCCGCACCACCAGAGGCCGCACTACCGGAGACCGGACCACCGGAGACCGGCCCGCCAGAGGCCGCACCACCGGAGACCGGCCCGCCAGAGGCCGCACTACCGGAGACCTGACCACCAGAGACCGGACCACCAAAGGCCGCACCGCCGGGTCCGAGCCCTTGCGGGCCCGGTCCGGTGGTTCAGGTGCCGGTCGTGAAGCGTTCCCAGACCCGGTGCGAGCCCAGCAGCTCGCGCACGTGTCCGAGGACGGCAGGACCCGAGTCGGCGACGACGACGCCCGGGGCGTCGGCGGGCACGCCGGCCGCGTCGAGGGCCGCCTCGCCGCCCGCCCACGCGCCGATCGCCTTGCCGTGCCGGAACGCCTCCGAGAGCAGCAGCGCGACCCTCGGGTCGGCCGCGGTCCGCCGCGCCGCGGAGGGCGCGCCCTTGGCGTCGCGCGCGCCGTACGCGTCGTCGCCGACCGCCGGCGCGCCCGCCAGCAGCACGGCGTCGAACTCGACCGAGCGTGCGGTGGCGTACGTGCGCTGTGCCACCGGTGCGCCGTTCCCCGTGCCGAGGGGGCCGCCGGTCGGTGCGACGACGAGCGGGACCATGCCGGCCTCCAGCACCGCCTCGCGCACCGCCCGTACGCCGTCGACGTCGCCGCCCGGGCTCGCCACGATCCCGATGATGCGGCCGTCCACGGGCCAGGTCCCGCCGAGCTGGGAGAGGGCCGGGCTCGGCTCGACGTCGGCGAGCGGCACGGTGGGCTCGGGTGCGGGCAGGCCGAGCCCTTCGGCGACCTGGGAGCACAGCTCGGGGTCGATGTTGGCGAGGACCGCCAGGGCGCGTTCCTTGACGGCCTGCTCGTAGCACTTGCCGAGTTCGAAGGTGTAGGCGCCGATGATGTGCTCGCGCTCCACGGGGCTCATGCTCAGCCAGAACCGGCGGGGCTGGCTGAAGTGGTCGGCGAACGACTCGGGCGCCTCGCGCACCTTCGTCGCCTCGGGGACCCGTACCGGTGTCTCGATGTAGGCGCCCGTGTCGGCCCCGGCGGTGAACGGGCAGCCGCCGTCGAGGGAGTTGGGCCGGTACGGGGCCACTCCACGGTGCACGGCGGTCTGGTGCATGCCGTCGCGGAGCATGTCGTTGACCGGGGCGTGGGGCCGGTTGACGGGCAGTTGGGGGAAGTTGGGGCCGCCGAGGCGGGTGATCTGGGTGTCCAGGTAGGAGAAGAGGCGTCCGGCGAGCAGCGGGTCGTCGGTGATGTCGATACCGGGGACGAGGTGGCCGACGTGGAAGGCGACCTGCTCGGTCTCGGCGAAGAAGTTCGAGGGGTTGCGGTTGAGGGTGAGCAGGCCCACCGGCTGAACGGGGGCGAGTTCCTCGGGGACGATGTTCGTCGGGTCGAGCAGGTCGATGCCCTCGAAGGTCTGGTCGGGGGTGTCGGGGAAGGTCTGGATGCCCAGTTCCCACTCCGGGTACGCGCCGCACTCGATGGCGTCGGCGAGGTCCCGGCGGTGGAAGTCCGGGTCGACGCCGTTGATGAGCTGCGCCTCCTCCCACACCAGGGAGTGCACGCCCAGTTTGGGCTTCCAGTGGAACTTCACCAGCGTCGTGCCGCCGTCGGCGGCGACCAGCCGGAAGGTGTGGACGCCGAAGCCCTCCATCATCCGGTACGACCGCGGAATGCCCCGGTCGGAGATGTGCCACAGGGTGTGGTGGGTGGCCTCGGTGTGCAGGCTGACGAAGTCCCAGAACGTGTCGTGGGCGCTCTGCGCCTGCGGGATCTCCCGGTCCGGCTGCGGCTTCACCGCGTGGATGATGTCGGGGAACTTGATGGCGTCCTGGATGAAGAACACCGGGATGTTGTTGCCGACCAGGTCGAAGACGCCCTCGCTGGTGTAGAACTTCGTCGCGAATCCCCGGGTGTCGCGCACGGTGTCGGCCGACCCGCGCGAACCCACCACTGTGGAGAAGCGCACGAACACCGGCGTCTCCACGTCCTCGGCCAGGAAGGCCGCCTGGGTCACGGACGCCGCGGTGCCGTAGCTGCGGAACACTCCGTGGGCGGCCGCGCCACGGGCGTGGACCACCCGCTCGGGGATGCGCTCGTGGTCGAAGTGCATGACCTTCTCGCGCAGGTGGTGGTCCTGGAGCAGGACGGGACCGCGCGGGCCGGCCTTGAGCGAGTGGTCGGTGTCGGGCAGCCGCGTTCCCTGCGCGTTGGTCAGATAGCTGCCGGACTGCGCCATCCTGGCCTGGTCGGCCCCGGTCGGCTGGCCGGTGGGGGAAACGGTGGCCGGCCCGCTCTGGTCGGGCTTCGGCGGCAGCGGATCACGCGGCTCGGTCGGCTCCGCCAGGCTCGGCGACTCGGAGGCCGGCCTGCCCGGAATCCCGTCCGCCGGCGACGAACCGTCTCCCAGCAGGCTGTCGGTGATCTTCTTCGCTGCCCGCTTGACGGGATGAGCCTCGCTCATGGGGTGACACTCCTCCGCTTCGGACCGGCCACGTGCGGTGGCCTGTGTGTTCGGTTGCCGACTGCGGGCGATCCGGCAGGACGAAAGGCGTGAAATTGGGCGTCGATCGCTGCCAACGTCTCACGGCGCGACGGGCGTCGCAGCGGCGCGCACCCCGATGGAGTGAACCCCGCACGGCCCGCCCCGCTCCGCCCCACACACCCTCCCTCTCCCCCTCCGGATCCGACCGCCCGGCCCGCGTACCCGCGGCCGGGGAGTCAAGGCATGCGGTTTTCGGTCCGACGGGGCCGGCCGCCGTCGGCACCTGTGCACCAATTCGCGTCCGAGGTCTTGCCCGCCCAATGTCTCACCACTTAAATCAAACCCTGAACTAAGCGGCTCCGCAGCCGTGTTCGTCATCCGGCACGCCCTCGCACCGGAGGAGCCGTGCCGTCGCACCACCCGCCGCGCGAGCACTCCCGCCCGCGCGCCCGCGGGTTCACCCGCATCCCGTCGCACCGGCAGAAAGCTGACCCATGAGACACATCAAGCAGTTGAGCCGCCTCAGACGAAGAGCCCTCGGGGCGGCGCTCGTCGCCACGGCGGCGCTCGTCACCCTGCCCGCGTCCCCGACCCCGGCCGCAGCGGCCGACACCCTGCTGTCCCAGGGCCGGACGGCCACCGCCTCCTCGACCGAGAACGCGGCGACGCCCGCGAGCGGCGCCGTGGACGGCGACAGGGGCACCCGCTGGTCGTCGGCCCCGAGCGACGACCAGTGGCTCCAGGTCGACCTCGGCGTCACCGCGTCCGTCTCCCGGGTCGTCCTCGACTGGGAGTCCGCCTTCGGCAAGGACTACAGGATCCAGCTCTCGCAGGACGGCGGCAGCTGGACCGACGCCGGCACCGTGCAAGGAAGCGACGGCGGCGTCGACACGGTGGACGTGACGGGGCAGGCCCGCTACGTCCGGATGCAGGGCCTGGACCGGGCCACCGCATGGGGCTACTCCCTGTGGGAGTTCCAGGTCTACGGCACCGCCGGCACCACCCCGCCGGCCTCCTGCGGCACCGCCAACTCCGCCCAGGGCAGGCCCGCTTCCGCGTCCTCCACGGAGAACGCGGGCACCCCCGCCTCCGCCGCCTTCGACGGGGACACCGGCACCCGCTGGTCGAGCCAGGCCTCGGACCCGCAATGGGTTCAGGTCGACCTCGGCTCCGTGCGGGACCTGTGCAAGGTGGACCTGAACTGGGAGGCCGCCCACGCCAAGGACTTCCGGATCGAGGCCTCGGCCGACGGCCGGAACTGGACCACGCTCACCTCCGTGACCGGCGCGACCGGCGGCCGGACCGCGTACGAGGTGAGCGGCTCGGGCCGGTACGTCCGCGTCCTCGGCACCGCCCGCGCCACTCCCTACGGCTACTCGCTGTGGGAGGTCGCCGTGCACACCGCCTCCGGCGGCACCGGCCCGATCGAGGGCGGCGGCGACCTGGGGCCGAACGTCATCGTCGTGGACCCCTCGACGCCGAACCTCCAGCAGAAGTTCGACCAGGTCTTCGCCCAGCAGGAGGCCGCCCAGTTCGGCAGCGGCCGCTACCAGTTCCTGCTGAAGCCGGGCACGTACCACGGCATCAACGCCCAACTCGGCTTCTACACCTCCGTCTCCGGGCTCGGCCTCAACCCCGACGACGTCCAGATCAACGGGGACATCACCGTGGACGCCGGCTGGTTCAACGGCAACGCCACCCAGAACTTCTGGCGTTCGGCGGAGAACCTCGCCCTCACCCCGGCCAACGGCACCAACCGGTGGGCGGTCGCGCAGGCCGCGCCGTTCCGCCGGATCCACGTCAAGGGCGGCCTCAACCTCGCCCCGAACGGCTACGGCTGGGCCTCCGGCGGCTTCATCGCCGACTCGAAGATCGACGGCACCGTCGGCCCGTACTCCCAGCAGCAGTGGTACACCCGTGACAGTTCGGTCGGCGGCTGGACCAACGGCGTGTGGAACATGACGTTCACGGGCGTGCAGGGCGCTCCGGCGTCCAACTTCGAGACCGGCCCGTACACGACGTTCGACACCACGCCGATCTCCCGCGAGAAGCCGTTCCTCCACCTCGACGGCAGCGAGTACAAGGTGTTCGTGCCGGCCAAGCGCACCAACGCGCGCGGAGTGTCCTGGCCCGCCAACACGGGCGGCACCTCGCTGCCCCTCGACCGGTTCTACGTGGTCAAGCCCGGCGCCACCGCCGCGACCATCAACGCGGCGCTCGACCAGGGCCTCAACCTGCTGTTCACACCCGGCGTCTACCACATCGACCGGACCATCGAGGTGAAGCGGGCCGACACGGTGGTGCTCGGCCTCGGCCTGGCGACGATCGTCCCGGACGGCGGCGTGGACGCCATGCACGTGGCGGACGTCGACGGAGTCCGGCTCGCCGGGTTCCTGATCGACGCGGGACCGCAGAGATCGGACACACTGCTGCGCGTCGGTCCGGCCGACGCGTCCGCCGACCACTCCGCCAACCCGACCACCGTGCAGGACGTGTTCGTCCGCATCGGCGGTGCGGGCCCCGGTCTGGCCACCGACTCCGTCGTGATCAACAGCGACGACGTGATCGTCGACCACACCTGGATCTGGCGCGCCGACCACGGCGAGGGCGTCGGCTGGGAGACCAACCGCGCCGACTACGGGCTGCGCGTCAACGGCGACGACGTCCTCACCACGGGCCTGTTCGTCGAGCACTTCAACAAGTACGACGTGGTCTGGAGCGGAGAGCGCGGCCGCACGATCTTCTTCCAGAACGAGAAGGCCTACGACGCCCCGAACGAGGCCGCCATCACCCATGACGGCATCGTCGGGTACGCGGCCTACAAGGTCGCCGACTCGGTGGACGAGCACGAGGCGTGGGCGCTCGGCAGCTACTGCAACTACACCTCCGACGACACCATCGTGCAGCACCACGGGTTCCAGGTGCCGGTGAAGCCCGGCATCAGGATGCGGCACCTGCAGGTGATCTCGCTCGGCGGCAAGGGACAGTACCGGCACGTCATCAACGACACGGGCGCGCCCACGTCGGGCACGGACACCGTCCCGTCCAAGGTCGTCCGGTTCCCCTGAGCCCGACGCCCGTGCCGGTCCTCAGAACAGCCGCCCCTGCTCCGCGGGGGCGGTCCGGCGCGGGGCGCGGGGCGGGCCCGGGCGGCGCGCCGCGGTCTCCTGCCCGAACAGCGGAGCCGTGCCGAACTCGTCCGGCTCGGCCGGCACCACGACGGGGCCGGTGCCCACGTTGAGACACAGCGGGGCGTCGCGGTCGAAATCACCGGGCGTCATGTCCGTCCAGTCGCGTTCCCGACGCTCACTCACCGACGCTCCGCTCCCCGTTCACCCGGCCAGGTTATCGGTCGGACGGTGCCCCGGGGACGACCCTCCGCACGGCACCGTCCGACAGTGAGACGTACGTCACACCCGCGGTCCTGTCACATCGTCCCGACCCGGTCCGTCAGTGCTGCGTAACCAACCGACGCACCAAGGAGATCCCATGACCGCGCGTGTCGACCTCTTCACCCACCCCCTCGGCGCCAAGGTGCTGAAGCACATCAACTCGGCGGGCAAGGCGGTGTCGGACTCCGGACTGCCCGCCGCCACCCAGGAACTGGTGAAGATCCGCGCCAGCCAGATCAACGGCTGCGGTTTCTGCACCGACATGCACACCAAGGACGCCGCTGCCGCCGGGGAGACCTCGCTGCGCCTCAACCTGGTGGCCGTCTGGCGCGAGGCCACCGTCTTCACCGAGGCGGAGCGCGCCGCGCTGGAGCTGACCGAGCAGGGCACCCGGATCGCGGACGCGGCCGGCGGCGTCACCGACGAGGCGTGGGCGAACGCCGCGAAGCACTACGACGAGGACCAGCTCATCGCCCTGATGTCGCTGATCGCCATCATCAACGCCTACAACCGCATCAACGTCATCAACCAGCAGCCGGCCGGCGACTACCGGCCGGGCCAGTTCGGCTGACGTGACGGCGGCCCGGTCCCGGCCTCCGTGGCCGGGACCGGGCCGCCGCCCTGTGCCCGTGGGGGCCGCCGCTCAGGCCTCCGCGCGCTTCGGCAGACGCCAGCCGGGGCGCACGAAGTGGCAGGTGTACCCGTCCGGGTAGCGCTGGAGGTAGTCCTGGTGCTCCGGCTCGGCCTCCCAGAAGTCCCCGGCCGGCGCGACCTCGGTCACCACCTCGCCCGGCCACAGCCCCGAGGCGTTGACGTCGGCGATCGTGTCCTCGGCGACGCGCTTCTGCTCGTCGTCCAGGTAGAAGATGGCGGAGCGGTAGCTCAGGCCGATGTCGTTGCCCTGCCGGTTCTTCGTGGTCGGGTCGTGGATCTGGAAGAAGTACTCCAGGATCGTGCGGTAGTCGGTCACGGCGGGGTCGTAGGTGATCTCGATCGACTCGGCGTGGGTGCCGTGGTTGCGGTAGGTCGCGTTGGGCACGTCACCGCCGCTGTACCCCACCCGCGTGCTCAGCACGCCGGGGAACGTCCGGATCAGCTCCTGCATGCCCCAGAAGCAGCCGCCCGCGAGCAGCGCCTTCTCCTCGGTCCTCGTCATCTCGTCTCTCGCCCTTCTCCCACACGACTGCGGCGTCCACCGGTGAGAACCCCGCCGGGGACACCATTGTTCCGGCCGCGCCGGCGGCACCGGACAGCGGGCCGGACAGGCTGCCGCGACGCGGACCTCCCGGGCGCCGGCCGGGCCGTGGGCGGCGCGCCGGGCGGCCGTGCCGGAGCCGCCGGGCCGAGCGCCGGCGGGCCCGTGGGTGACACGCCGCTCGGCCGTGCCGGAGCCGCCGGGGCGGGGGTTGTAGGCCCTTTCCGGAGCGCACGGCCGCCCGCCGGTGCCGCGGCCCGCCCCGGCCGACCGTTCGCGCCCGTCCGAGCGGCGGTGCTAGAAAAGTGTCATGGCCGGATTCCTCGGCCGCCTCCGCCCGGTGGTGAGCGCACGTCCCGTCGCCCACCAGGTGTTCGCCCTGCAAGTGGTGATCGTGCTGTTCCTCGCTCTCGCCGCGGCGGCGTCCCTGGTGCTCCAGGCGCGCGCCGACGGCGAGAAGGAGGCCCGGGACCGTGCCCTCGCCGTGGCGCGGACGTTCTCCCACGCCCCCGGAGTGCGGAGCGCGCTGGCCGCCGAGGACCCCAGTGCGGTGCTGCAGCCGCGGGCGGAGGCGGCGCGCCGGGCGGCGGGGGTCGACTTCATCGTCGTGATGACCCCGCAGGGCGTACGCCACACCCACCCCAATCCCGCTCAGATCGGCCGCCACTACATCGGCACCATCGGGCCCGCCGCCCAGGGCGGCACGGTCCGGGAGACCGTCACCGGCACGCTCGGCCCGTCCACACGGGCGGTGGTGCCGGTCACCGAAGCCGACGGCAGGGTGGTCGGACTGGTCTCCGCCGGCATCACCCTCGAGCGCGTCAGCGAGACGGCGAACCACCAGCTGCCGCTGCTGCTCAGCGCGACCGGCGTCGCCCTCGGCCTGTCCGTCCTCGGGACGGGCCTGGTCAGCAGGCGGCTGCGGCAGCAGACGCACGGCCTGGAACCCGCCGAGATGACCCGGATGTACGAACACCACGACGCCGTGCTGCACGCGGTGCGCGAGGGTGTGCTGATCGTCGACGACGACGGCCGGGTGGCCCTGGCCAACGACGAGGCGCGCCGGCTGCTCGACCTGCCCGCGGACGCGGAGGGGCGCACCCCGTCCGCCGCCGGCGTCGACCCCGACCTGGCCGGGCTGCTCGCCGAGGGCCGCACCGCCACCGACGAGGTGTACGTGGCCCGGGGCCGGCTGCTGGCCGTGAGCCAGCGTCCGACCGACCGGGACGGCGGGCCGTGCGGCAGCGTCGTGACCCTGCGGGACACCACCGAGCTCCGGTCCCTCGCGGGCCGGGCCGACGCGGCCCGGCAGCGGCTGCGCCTGCTGTACGACGCCGGCCTGCGCATCGGCAGCCGCCTGGACGTCGAGTACACCTCGCAGGAACTGGCGGACTTCGCGGTGCCGCGGTTCGCCGACTACGTCGCCGTCGACCTGGCGGAGCCCGTGCTGCGCGGGGAGGAGCCCGCACACAGCGATCCGGGGCTGCGCCGGGTGGCGTTCCGCGGAGTGCGGGACGACGTGCCGTTCCTGCCGCTCGGCGAGCTGGTCCGCTTCTCCCCCGCCACGCCCCAGGGCGCGGGGTTCCGCACGGGCCGGTCGGTCCTGGAGCCCGACATGGCGGCGTTCGCCGGCTGGCAGGAGCCGGACCCCGGGCGGGCCCTGGAGGTCGTGGCGGCCGGTGTCCATTCGCTGATCGCGGTGCCGCTGCGCGCCCGCGGGGTCGTCCTGGGTGTGGCCACGTTCTGGCGCTCCCGCCAGCCCGAGCCGTTCGACCAGGACGACGTGGCGCTCGGCGAGGAACTGGTGGCCCGCGCCGCGGTGAGCATCGACAACGCCCGCCGCTACACCCGCGAACACGCCATGGCGGCCACGCTGCAACGCAGTCTCCTGCCCCGCGCGCTGCCGGAGCAGAACGCCCTGGACGTCGCCCGCCGCTATCTGCCCGCGCTGGCGGGACGCGGCGGCGTCGGCGGCGACTGGTTCGACGTGATCCCGCTGCCCGGCGCCCGGGTGGGGCTCGTGGTGGGCGACGTGGTCGGCCACGGGCTGCACGCCGCGGCCACCATGGGGCGGCTGCGCACGGCGGTGCACAACTTCTCCACCCTGGACCTGCCGCCGGACGAGCTGCTGTGGCACCTGGACGAGCTCGTCACCAGGATCGACCAGGACGAGAGCGGGGACGGCGAGGTGGCGCCGGTCACCGGCGCCACCTGCCTGTACGTCGTCTACGACCCGTCGACCCGCTGGTGCACGCTGGCCCGGGCCGGGCACCTCCAGCCGGCCCTGCTCCAGCCGGACGGACGGGCCGGGTACATCGACGTGCCCGCGGGGCCGCCGCTCGGTCTGGGCGGTCTGCCGTTCGAGTCCGCCGCGCTCAGGCTGCCGCCCGGCAGCAGTCTGGTGCTGTACACCGACGGGCTGGTGGAGGACCGCCACCGGGACATCGACGAAGGGCTGGAACTGCTGCGGCGGGCGCTGGCCGACTCGGCGGGTGGCCCGGAGGAGACGTGCGACAGGGTGCTGGAGTCGCTGCTGCCGGAGCGGCCGCACGACGACGTGGCACTGCTGGTGGCCCGTACGCGGACGCTGGGCGACGACCGCACCGCCGCCTGGGACGTCCCCTGCGACCCGTCCGCCGTGGGTGCGGTGCGCGCTGAGGCCGCCCGGACGCTGGCCGCCTGGGGCCTGGAGGAGGAGTCGTTCGTGACGGAGCTGATCGTCAGCGAACTGGTCACCAACGCCGTCCGGCACGCCTCGCCGCCGATCCGGTTGCGGCTCATCCGCGACCGGGCCCTGATCTGCGAGGTGTCCGACGGCAGCAGCACCTCACCGCACCTGCGGCGGGCCGCCACCACGGACGAGGGCGGGCGCGGGCTGTTCCTGGTGGCGCAGTTCGCCGACCGGTGGGGCACCCGCTACACGGCGGACGGCAAGGTCATCTGGACGGAGCAGCCGCTGCCCGAGGGGCGGCGGACCGACGGCGGCTGAGCGCGCGGCGGCGGGCCGGACGCTCAGGCGAACAGGGAGATGCGGGCGGTGATGCTCTTGCCGGCCGGCTCCTGCCGTACGTCCAGGGCCTGGGCGACGGCCATCACGATCTCCAGTCCGTGCTGGCCCACCCGGCCGGGGTCCGCGCTGCGGGCCACCGGCGCCTGGGGGTTGCCGTCGCGGACGACCACCTCGACGGTGCCGTCGGCGACGCGCAGGTCGAGTCGGACGGGGCCCGGCGCGTACTTGCGGGCGTTGGTGACCAGCTCGCTCACCACGAGCTGGGTGATCTCCATGGCGCGGGTCGACACCGGCAGGCCGTCCTCCGAGCGCACCCGGGCCAAAAATGCGGCGGCGAGGTGGCGGGCCTGCGCTATCCACGCCCCGTCGCCGTCCAGGGCGTACGAAGCCCGCAGCCGCGGTGCGCCCTGCACCGTGGCCCCCTCGTCGTCGACAGGATCTGATTCCATCCGGTCCGCCTCTACTCAACGATCACACCGCGCGACTACCCGCGTCGCTCCCCCGCACGCCACAGAAGTGTGACAGGTGGTACCGACATCGCGGGACGGGCGTCGGCAACCGGTTCAGGCCGGCCCGCCGGGGCCGGCCTGCGTGTGGATCCGCGCGGTGCCCGGCGGGGTGGCGGGCCGCCGCCCGGGACCGGGTCCGTAAGCGGGGGTCGGGGGGCGGTCGCCCCGGGTCTCGGCGGCCAGCATGCGGGTGCCGGCGCGCAGGTCCTCCCGTTCGGCCGTCCGCCGCAGCCGGTGCGCCGCGCTGCCGGTCAGGAGGGCCTCGTCGAGCAGCGCGCGCACGGTGGCGACGTCACCGTGGGCCTCCAGGGCGGGGACCAGCCTCAGCAGCATCCGGCGCAGCACGTCGGCGGCCGGTGCCGGGCGGCGGGTCAGCGGGTCGACCAGCGGCCCTTCGAGGCCGGAGCGCGCGGCCCGCCAGGCGGCGGCGCGCAGCCACTCGTGGTGCCCGTCGCACCGGGGTGCCGCGCCCCGCGCCAGCCGGTCGAGGGCGTCGTGCACCAGGGCGCGGAACAGTCCGGCGATCAGCACCACGGTCTCGGCGCGCGGGCAGGCGTCGCAGATGCGCAGTTCCAGGGTGTCCTGGTGGGCGGAGGGCCGTACGTCCTGGTAGAGCATGCCGGTGTCGGTGATGACGCCCGAGCCGATCAGCGCGTCGGCGGCGGCCTCGTACTCGGCGGCGTCGCGGTAGCAGCCGGCGGGGCCCGCGGTCGGCCAGCGCTGCCACAGCATGGTGCGCCAGCTGGCGTACCCGGTGTCGGTCCCGAGCCAGAACGGCGAACTGGCCGACAGTGCCAGCAGCGGCGGCAGCCAGGGCGACAGTGGGCACATGGCGCGTACCGCGGTGTCCCGGTCGGGTACGTCGACGTGGATCTGGGCGCTGCACACGAGCTGTTCGTCGGCGATCCGCCGGTAGTCGTCGGCCATGCCCAGGTAGCGGGGTTCCGGGGTGATGTCGTGGGCGGCGGCGGGGGCCAGCGGGACGGTGCCGGCGGCCACGGGGGCCAGGCCGAGGAGGGCGGCGGCCTCGTCCAGGCGGCGGCGGGCGGCGGTCAGGTCCGCGTGGAGCCCGTCGAGGCTGTCGTGCACGCGGCTGTTGTGCTCCACGACGGACTGTTGCAGTTCGCGGGTGAACCCGGGGCGCGGGAGCCGCGCGAGGAGCGTGTCGGCGCGGGGCACGAGACGGCCGCTCACCTCGTCCACCAGGTGGAACTCTTCCTCTGCCCCGATCCGCAGCGTCATCGTCGGCCCCTTGCCCGTCGTCACGCTCGTGTCCGCGCCCGGCCGGGTGCCCAGCCTCGCGTCCGGCATCCCTCCGGGTGCCCGGACCCGGACGGGGCACGCCCGGAGGATGCACGGGGTGGGTGGCGGGCGGCCGGGTGGCCGGGGCGCCCGCCGTCTGCGGGTCAGTGCGCCGCCGGCTCCCGCGCGGGGCGGGCGAGAGCCACGGCGGCCAGGACCGCGCCCGCGAGGCACAGCAGACCGGCGAGGACGAAGGCGGTGTGGACGCCGTTGAGGAAGGCCTCGCCGCTGCCCCGGGCGACGGCCGCCCGGAGGCCGGCCGGCATGTCGGCGGAGACGGGGGCGACGCCCATGGCGACCGCGTCCCTGGCCTCGTGGAGCCGTCCGGCCAGGTCGGCGGGCACGCCCGCGGCGGTCAGTTCCCCGGTGAGGGTGGCGCCGACCCTGCCGCTGATGAGGGAGACCAGCACGGAGGTGCCCAGCGCTCCGCCGATCTGCAGCGTGGTGGCCTGGAGCCCGCCGGCCACGCCGCCGTCGCGGACGGGCGTTGCCGACGACGGCCTCGGAGGAGGCGGCCATCACCATGCCGACGCCGAGACCGAGCGCGATGAACGGCGGCGACATCGTGGCGTACGACGAGTCGGTCCGCCAGGTGAGCATGCCGAAGCAGGCGGCGGCCTGGAGCAGCATGCCGAGCGGCATGGTGAACCGGGCGCCCAGGCGCTGGGTGAGGGCCGCGAAAGAGGCATCGCCGGGTCGGGCACGGGCCGCGCCTCGCGCTCAGTGGTCGGTGAGCAGCGGCACGGCGTCCCGGACGTCGAGCACCTGGTCGAGTCCGGTCAGGTTCAGCAGGCGCCGGAGAGCGGCCGACACGACCACCAGGACCAGCGCGCCGCCGGCCGCCTCGGCGCGGTTGCGCACGGCGATCAGCGCGGTGATGCCGCTCGAGTCGCAGAACTCGAGCCTGCTCAGGTCCACCACCAGGAGCCCGCCGGGCGGGAGCTCCGCCTCCTGCGCGGCGTGGCGCAGGCGCTGCGCGTTGGTGTGGTCGAGGTCGCCGACGGCCTCGAGGACGAGGCCGCCGGGCGCGTGCGACGCGGTGATCGTCAAGGGGTTCATGCCTGGTTTTCCGATTCGGTGTCGGTGCGGGCGGGGAGGCCGATCGCGAGCAGGGCCGTGTCGTCGTCGAGCCCGTCGCCGAAGCCGCGCAGCAGCCCCGTCAGCGCGTCGACCAGCCGGCGGGGGCCGGCGGGGGCGAGGCCGGCGGCGAAGGCCTCCAGGGCCTCGTATCCGTACAGCTCCCGGTCGGGCCCGGTACGGGCCTCGGTGATGCCGTCGGTGTACAGCAGCAGCGTGTCCCCCGGCCGCAGCCTGACGTGGACGTCGACGAACTGGGCGTCGGGAAGGGCGCCGACGAGCATGCCGCCCCGGGTCGAGAGGTACTCCGCGCCGCCGTCGCCGCGCACCACCAGGGCGGGGGGATGGCCGCCGGAGGCCAGGTGGACGTCCACGGTGTTCCCCGAGCGTTCCATCAGGCCGACCACGGCGGTGCAGTACCGCGGATCGTCACCGGTGTAGCGGTCCAGCAGCACCGTGTTGAGGATGCGCAGGTTGGCGACGGGATCGGAGGCGTGCAGGGCGGCGGCGCGCAGGGTGTAGCGGGTGAGGGAGGTCAGCGCGGCGGCCTGCGGTCCCTTGCCGCACACGTCGCCGAGGAAGAAGGCGAACCGCTTGTCGTCGTCCACCGGGAACAGGTCGTAGAAGTCGCCGCCCAGCTCGATCGGTGAGGCCGTGTGGTAGTGGCAGGCGGTCTCCACGCCGGGGATGTGGGGCAGGGCCGCGGGCAGCAGGCTCTGCTGGAGGACGGCCAGCGCCTCGCGCAGCCGCTCGCGGTCGGCCTCCGCCTGGGCGCGCGCCTCCTCGGCCACGCGCCGGGCGCGCAGCAGTTCCCGCTCGTAGGCGCGCCGGTCGGTGGCGTCGAAGACGGTGGTCCTGATCAGCAGGGGCTCGCCGTCGTCGCTGGTCTTGACCGTGGAGGTGACCAGCACCGGCAGCTTGGCGCCCTGTGCGGTGCGCATGTCCAGGGCGATCCCGCCGAGGTGTCCCTGCATGCGCAGCAGCGGGGCGAAGTGCGTCTCGTGGTACAGCTTGCCGCCGACCGTGAGCAGGTCGCTGAAGTGCATGCGGCCGACGACCTCGTCGCGGGTCAGCCCGAGCCAGCCCAGCAGGGTCGCGTTGACCTTGGCGATGGTGCCGTCCATCAGGGTGGACAGGTAGCCGCACGGCGCCGACTCGTACAGGTCCTCCGCGGAGTCCTCCAGCAGGGCGCTGAAGGCCGCGCGGGTGCTGGGCAGGCCCATGCCCGATCCGTCGGAGCCGCCTGCCGCCGGATTCATCGCTCCAGGTCCGCGACGAACGAGGAGATCGCGGAGGCGGTGGCCTCCGGGGCGCTCAGCTGGGGGCAGTGGCCGGTGGCGGCCAGGGTGACCAGTTCGCTTCCGGGGATCGCGGAGTGGACGTACGCGCCGACCTCCCGGGGGGCGATGGCGTCCTGCTCGCACTCCAGGATCAGCGTGGGCGCGGTCACGTCCGCCAGCTCCTTGCGGCTGTCGGACAGGAACGTGGTGCGCGCGAAGACCCGGGCGATGTCCGGGTCGGTGGCGCAGAAGCTGTTGGCCAGCTCCTCGCCCAGCTCGGGCCGGTCCGGGTTGCCCATGATCACCGGGGCCATGGCCGCCGACCAGCCCAGGTAGTTCGACTCCAGCGACTCCAGGAGTTCGTCGATGTCCTCCGCGGTGAATCCGCCGCGGTAGCCGTCCTCGTCGATGTAGTACGGCGAGGGGCACACCATGACCAGCGAGCCGATGCGTTCCGGCGCCGCGGCACGGGCCAGCACGCCGACCATCGCGCTCACGGAGTGGCCGACCAGCACCGCGTCCCGGAGGTCGAGTTCCTCGCAGACCTCGACCACGTCGCGGGCGTAGCCCTCGAGGGAGGAGTAGCGCTCCTCCTGCCAGGCGGACAGATCGGAGCGGCCGGCGCCCACGTAGTCGAAGAGCACCACCCGATGGTCCTTGGCCAGAGCCGGCTCGACCAGACGCCACATGTTCTGGTCACAGCCGAATCCGTGCGCCAGGACGACCGTGCGTCCGGACGTGCGACCGGACACACGGATGTTGTTCCTGCGTTGGATGCTCATCCACCCATGCTCGCACGCCGGAGAAAAAACCAGCCGGACGACCTGATTCCGCCCGAATGCGGTCGGCGCACCTCACGGCCCGGCGGCCCGCCCCGCGACCCGCACCCTCCGTCCCGGCCTCCGGCACGCGCCGCACGGCCACCCCGTCCTCGCCCCCGTGGCGCGCGGCGCGTCCGCCGCCCCCGCCCGGCGTCGCCGACCGGCGGACACGGACGGTGGCCCGGGCCTGCCGGACACGGCCGTGGCCGCCGGACGCGGCGGTCCGCTCGCCACCCTCATGATCGGCTCCCCGCAAACCGGCCAGGAGTGCGAGGCCGTGTTGACTAAAGTGAACGCGCCAGCATCCGGTACTTCATGGACCAGTGAGGTAATCGCGCACCATGCCGACCGAAACGTTTGAGTTCCAGGTAGAGGCCCGTCAGCTGCTCCAGCTGATGATCCACTCGGTCTACTCGAACAAGGACGTCTTCCTGCGTGAGCTCGTCTCCAACGCCTCCGACGCGCTGGACAAGCTGCGTCTGGCGGCGCTGCGGGACGACACGCTCGACGCCGACGTCTCCGACCTGCACATCGAGCTCGAGACCGACCAGGACGCCCGTACGCTGACCGTGCGGGACAACGGCATCGGGATGTCGTACGACGAGGTCGGCCGGCTGATCGGCACGATCGCCAACTCGGGCACCGCCGCGTTCCTGCGCGAGCTGCGCGAGGCCCAGGACGGGGCCGGGACGGAGGGGCTGATCGGCCAGTTCGGCGTCGGCTTCTACTCGGGCTTCATGGTCGCGGACGAGGTCACCCTGCTCACCCGGCGGGCCGGTGAGCGGCAGGGCACGCGGTGGACGTCGCGCGGCGAGGGCACGTACACGCTGGAGAAGGTCGACGACGCTCCGCAGGGCACCTCGGTGACGCTGCACCTCAAGCCGGCCGACCCCGACAACCAGCTGCACGACTACACCTCGGTGTGGAAGATCAAGGAGATCGTCAAGCGGTACTCGGACTTCATCACCTGGCCCATCAGGCTCGTCGGCCAGAACGGCCAGAACGGCGAGAAGGGCGACGACGGCGAGGCGTCCGCGCCCGAGACGCTGAACTCGATGAAGGCGCTGTGGGCGCGCTCGCGCGAGGAGGTGTCCGAGGAGGAGTACCACGAGCTGTACAAGCACATCGGCCACGACTGGCGCGAGCCCCTGGAGACCATCCAGCTGCAGGCCGAGGGCACCTTCGAGTACCAGGCCCTGCTGTTCGTGCCGTCGCACGCCCCGCACGACCTGTTCAACCAGAACTTCCGGCGCGGGCTGCAGCTGTACGTCAAGCGCGTCTTCATCATGGACGACTGCGAGGAACTGCTGCCGCCGTACCTGCGGTTCGTCAAGGGCGTCGTGGACGCGCAGGACCTCTCGCTGAACGTGTCCCGCGAGATCCTCCAGCAGGACCGGCACATCCGGATGATGCAGCGCCGGCTCACCAAGAAGGTCCTGTCGTCGGTCAAGAGCATGATGACCGACGACGCCGAGCGCTACGCCACGTTCTGGCGGGAGTTCGGGGCCGTGGTCAAGGAGGGTCTGATCACCGACCCCGACAACCGTGACGCGCTCCTCGCGGTGACGTCGTTCGCCACCACGCACGGCGACGACGGCACGGTCACGCTGAAGCAGTACGTGGAGCGGATGCCGGACGGCCAGGACGACATCTACTACATCACCGGCGAGTCCCGGGAGAGCATCGACAACTCCCCGCACATGGAGGCGTTCAGGGAGCGCGGCATCGAGGTGCTGCTGCTCACCGACCCCGTCGACGAGGTGTGGGTCGACGCCGTGGGCGAGTTCGAGGGCAAGGCGTTGCGGTCGATCGCCAAGGGCGAGATCGACCTCGGCGCGCGGGAGGACGAGCAGAGCGAGGGCGAGCGGGAGAAGCAGGCCGAGGACTACGCGGGTCTGCTCGGCTGGATGCGGGAGCAGCTGTCGGAGGACGTCAAGGAGGTGCGTCTGTCGACGCGTCTGACGGTGTCCCCGGCCTGTCTCGTCGCCGACTCCAGCGATCTGACGCCGGCGCTGGAGAACATGTACCGGGCCATGGGCCAGGAGGTGCCGCGCACCAGGCGCATCCTCGAACTCAACCCGGATCACGCGCTGGTGAAGGGGCTGAACGAGGCGTACGGCGAGCGCGAGGACCGCTCGGACCTCTCCGACACCGCCGAACTGCTGTACGCGCTGGCCGTGTTGGCGGAGGGCGGCCGGCCGAAGGACCCGGCGCGCTTCGTGCGGCTGATGGCCGACCGGATGGAGCGCACCCTGTGAGGTGACGGCGTGCCCGGCCGGTGTCAGGGGCGGGCCGGTCCGGCGGGCTCCGGCCGCCGGGCCGCCGCCGCCCGCAGACGCCGGCCGCGGCGTGTCAGGCCCCACGGCTTGAGGATCGAGACTGCCGTCATGAACAGGTAGGCGCTCAGGGAGACGACCGGCCCCGCCAGGACGTCTCCCCCGTCGGGCAGCGGATGCCCGGCGGCCGCGGCCGCCACGGCGGCGTCCACTCCGGGCCGCAGCGCAAAGGCCGTCGCGGCGGTGGTGGCCAGGGTCAGCCAGAACTTCGTGACGACCCATCGGTGCCTGGCCAGTCCCCACGGGGTGCCCAGGGACAGCACGAGGCCGCTGCCGAGCGTGAGCAGGGCGAGCGGCAGCAGGAGCCAGTCGGCGAACAGCTTCATGGCCCGGACGGACGCCTCCACCGCGGCCGGTGAGCCGGTGGTGGTCGCGGTGACGCCGAGGGCAAGCAGCCCGACGGTGAGTCCGAGCCAGCCGGCGGAGGCGGTGACGTGGATGACGAGGTGGGCCCGGCGTGCGGGGCGGCTGAGTTTCACGCACCCCACGGTGCCGGGCCCGGACGCCGGGAACATCTGACGGCGGGAGTAATCCCGCGTACCGACGTCGGCGTACGCGGCGCGGGTCAGCGCTCGCGGAGCCGCGCCAGCCGCGTCAGGGTGTGCCGGGCCGCGGCGGCGACCCGGGGGTGGCCGCGCACGAAGCGGCGGGCCGCCCTGGCGGGCTCCCGGCCCAGCCGGTACGCGGCCCCGCCCGCTCCCCCACGCACCACGGCGCCCTCGTAAACCGGCAGTTCGCGGGTCTTGAGGGAGTCCTTGTAGCGGGCGGGCCCGCTGCCCAGGTCGACCATGCGGATCCCGTCGGCGGCGGCCGCCTCCAGCATCCGCAGGTGCAGCACCAGGCCCGGTGAGTACCGTCCCAGGTCACGGTCGTACGCCGGGAACCACCAGGACAGGACCGTGGCCGAGCGCAGTCCGAAGTGGGCGGCCACGGGGCGGCCGGCGGCGTACAGCACGGAGAGTACTCCGCGGCACTCGGGGTCGTCGCCGTGTGCCAGCAGGTCCACCAGCCCGGTGATCCACTGCTGCGCGAACCGGTCCCGCCGGCCCGTCCGACGGTACTGGGCCGACTTCCAGCGCATCAGCGCCCGCAGCGCCTCCGGGTCCCGGGCGTCGTACACGAACCGCACCTCGCCGACCTGCCGGGCGAGCCTGCGCTCCTTGGCCAGGGTCTGCTTGAGGAAGCCGGGGGAACGGGTGCGCAGCCCGTCGAGGTACGGCCCGTACCCGGCGTCGAGGTCGACGACGGGCGCGGCGAGCCGTTCGGCGGCGTACGGCAGGAAGAGGTCCTGGCCGGCCTCCAGGTTGTCGAACTCCCAGGAGGAGAGCCGGCAGGCGGCGAGCAGGGTGCGCGGGTCGACGCGGACGCCGGGGCGCAGCACGGCCCCCTGGCTGTCCGACACGCCCAGCCCGATGGCCCGGCCCTGCCCCAGCGGCCCCTTCTCGTACGGGAAGAATCCGACGGGTGTGCCGTCGTCCTGTAAGACGGCCACCCGGGCGGCTGGGCTGACCTGGCCGACGGCCGTGGTGAACGCCGGGTCGAGGAAGGGGTTGCCGGGTGCTCCGGACTCCGCGCGCAGCTCTCTCCAGGTCTTCAGCTCGCCGGGTCCCAGCTCGTCCGGCCGGACCACGAGAATGCGCTTTCTGTCCATGGGTTTCCTGTCCATGTGTGCCTCCTGCGTCGTCACGGTTTCCGGGACACGAGAAGGCCTGCTGGTCACCGTGGGCGGGAGGTCGGGGCGCACGTACCGGGCGGTGCCCGGTCGGCCGCACGGCGCAGGCCTCGGGTGGTACGGGCGTCGCTCAGCAGCGGACCGTCCGCAGTTCGCCCGCGGCGAGGGGCGGGGCGTCCGGTGGCGGGCCGGACGGGTGGGTGGGCTGAGCCGACCGGTTCGGTGCGGTCGTCGTGGCCGGGGTGCCGGCCGTCGGGTGCTGCACGCCGGCCGGGCCGAAGGCCCTCGGCGCGCGGGCCAGGGGGTGGCGGAGGGAGGCGTCGGGCGCACCGGGCGCGGGCGTACCCAGGTGCGGGTGCGCCGGTTCGGCAGGTCCGGCCGGTTCGGCAGGTCCGCCCAGTTCGGTAGGTCCGGCCGGTTCGGCCGGTTCGGCAGGTCCGGCCGGTTCGGCAGGTCCGGCCGGTTCGGCAGGTCCGGCCGGTTCGGCAGGCTGAACCGGGGCGACCGGTTGGACCCGGGGGACCGGGGCGTCGTGCGGGGCCGTCACGGCCGAGGGTTCTCCCGCTGTGGTGACGTCCGCCGTCGTCATGTCCGCCGGGGCGGCCTCCGCCGTGGTCACGACGGAGGGGGTCACGTCCGTGGGCGGGCCTGCCGCGCGGGCCGGCGAGCACAGGTGCAGGAGCAGCACCGAGGCGAGCAGGACGACTGCCGCTGCCCATCGAGACCGCACCGGTCACCCTTTCGACGTGCGTCCGCAAGGGGGTGGGAACACCGGGTCGGCACCGGGCGGTCCCCCCACGCACGTGCGCCCGGCACGCCTTCCAGTAGCGCCGAGGGCCACCCGTGCCGTCAAGCCCTCCGGGCCGCAACGCCGCGCACTCGGCGCGCACCGGCCGCAGTGCTCCACCGGAGCCCCGTCCTTCACGCGGGAGGGTGCCCTCGGGCCGGACGGACGGCGTGCCGGGCGGCCGTACCGGGCACACGTGATCGGTGACCTCCGCCGATTTTCTCTTCACCCTGCTCGGGGCCGGCGCACTCGCGGCGGCCGTGCTGCCCCGCGTGGTGGCCCGCAGACCGCTGTCACTGCCGCTGGTGTTCCTCCTGTGCGGCATCGGCCTCCAACTGCTGCCGCTGCCGTTGCCGGACCTCGACCCGGTGGCCGACCGGGCGTGGGTGGAGCACGTCACCGAGATCTGTGTGCTCGTCTCGCTCATGGGCGCCGGTCTCGCCCTGAACCGTCCCTTCGGCCGGCGCCACTGGCAGGGCACCTGGCGGCAGCTGGGCGTCACCATGCCGCTCACCATCGCGGCGGTGGCCGGTCTCGCCTGGGGTGTGCTGGGCTGGCCGCCGGCCGCCGCGCTGCTGCTGGCGGCCGTGCTCGCGCCGACCGATCCGGTGCTCGCCTCGGAGGTGCGGGTGGGCGCGCCCACCGACTCCGAGCACGACGAGGACGAGGTGCGCTTCACGCTGACCAGCGAGGCCGGCCTGAACGACGGCCTCGCCTTCCCGTTCGTGCTGGCCGCCGTCGCGCTCGCCGCAGCCGCGGGCGGCCGGGCGACCGCCGGCGGGATCGGGCACTGGCTCCTGGTCGACGTGGTGTACAAGTGCGCGGTGGGCGTGGGCGCGGGTCTCGCCGTCGGCGCGCTGCTCGGCTGGATGTTCTTCCGGGCCGAGTGGCGGACGATGCGGCTGTCGGAGCACCGGGAGGGTTTCGTCGCCATCGGTGCCACGTTCCTCGCCTACGGGGTGACGGAACTGGCGCACGGCTACGGCTTCGTGGCGGTGTTCGTCACCGCCTGCCGGATCCGCTCGGCGGAGCGCGCCCACGGCTTCCACGGGGTGCTGCACGACTTCGTGGAGCAGGTGGAACGGCTGCTGACCGCCGCGCTGCTGTTCCTGCTCGGGGTGTTCGTCGCCCAGGGCGGTCTGGCGCCGCTGACCTGGCAGGACGCTCTGGTGTGCCTGTTGCTGCTGGTCGCGGTCCGGCCGCTGGCCGGGTGGATCGCGCAGCTGCGCACGCCCGCCGGACCCCGGGAGCGCCTGGTGATCGCGTTCTTCGGGATCCGCGGCATCGGCTCGCTGTTCTACCTGGCCCACGCGCTCGGCCACCCCGGTTTCGGCGTCCGGGCCGAGCGGCTGTGGGCGGTGGTGACCTTCACGGTGCTGGCGTCCGTGGTCCTGCACGGGGTGAGCGCCACCCCGGTGATCTCGCGCCTCGACCGGCTGCGGCTGCACCGGGCCCGCAAGGACGGCGCCGGGCCGGAGCCGGACGAGGACGAGGTGGCGGGCAAGCGGCTGTGAACCGCGCCCGGCGGCCGTGCCTCAGCCGGTGAGGGTGAAGGTCTGGGCGGCCGAGCCGGTGCAGGACTGCTGGGACAGGCGCGCCCCGTCGGCGGTGGAGGCGTTGTCGACGGTCAGGCCCCTGCCGCTGTGGCGGGCGACGAACCGGTACCGGCCGGCGGTGCCGGTGCTCTCCGCACGCCACTGCTGGTTGGTGCCGCCCACGTACTCCCACAGGTGCACCCGGGTGCCGTCGGCGGTGGCGCCGGGGCCGCCGTCGACGTCCCAGACCCGGCCGTTGTGGCGGTTGACGACCTGGTGGTGGCCGTCGCCGGTGGGCCGGAACTGCCAGTACTGGTTGGCTCCGGTGCCGCAGGCCCACTGCTGCAGGGCGGTGCCGTTGGCGGTGCCCCAGTCGGCGGCGTCGAGGCAGGCACCGCTGCCCGCGTTGACGACCCGGTACCAGGCGGCGGGGTCGATCGGGCCGGCCGGGCTGTCGGTGCCGCTCCAGGTGAAGGTGGCGACGGCTCCGGCCGGCAGGGTGTACGTGAGGGACGCCCCGTTGTCGGTGAGGGAGAACCGCTGGGCGCTGCCGGCGGTGTTGACGACGTAGGCGGCGCGGGTGCCGTCGGGGTTCTGGAAGGCGACGTTCTGCACGCCTCCGGCGCCCTGGCTGGTGGAGCCGATGCGGGTGGCGCCGGGCTTGACGAACTTGCTGACGTGGCCGAGCACGTAGTACTCGGCGTTACGGGTGACGTTGCCTCCGGCGATCTCGACGACGCCGTTGCAGCGGTTGGTGCAGTGGCCCTGGTGAGGGCCGCCGTTCCGGTCCAGGGCGAGGTTCCAGTTGATCACGGTCTCGCCGCCGTTGCGCATGTTCTGCACGACCAGGTTCTCCGCGTGCCAGCGCAGGGTGTCGCCGAAGGTGGCGGCGGGGTCCGCGCTGTCGGTGCCGGAGCACTCGGTGAAGAAGACCCGCTTGCCGGCGTTCACGATCTGCTGCTGGGCGCCGACCTGGCCGCCGTAGCAGTGGAAGGCGGCGCCAATGACCCGGCTGATGCCCGAGGTGCGGGAGAACACGTCGAGCGGGTAGTTCGGGTGGTCCCAGTTGTGGTCGTAGGCCAGGATGTTGGTCGGCAGTCCGGCCGCGGTCAGCTTGGGGTCGAGGACCTTGAGAAAGTCCGCCTGCTGGGCGGAGGTCATCGACATGGACGGGTAACTGGTGGCGAACTCCGGCTCGTTCTGCACCGTGAGGTCGGTGAGGGTGATCCCCTCCTGCGCGTACGCCTTGATCGCCTTGACCAGGTAGTCGGCGTACGCCCCGTAGTGCTCGGGGTTGAGGCTGCCGCCGTCGAGGGAGTTGCCGGACTTCATCCACGCGGGCGGCGACCAGGGCGAGCCCATGAAGCGGATGGCCGGGTTCACGGCGGTGGCCTGCTTGAGCACGGGGAGGATCTCGGCCCGGTCCCGGTCGATGGAGAACTGGCCGGGGGTGTCCTCGTAGGAGTGGTGGTCGTCGGTGGCGTCGAAGTCGGTGCTGCCGAGCGGCTGCCGCAGGTAGTTGAGCCCGATGCCGTCCGGGCCGGTGGAGAACAGCGACCTCATCAGCGACTCGCGCGCGCTCTGCGGCAGGCTCTGGACGAGACGGGCGGAGGCGCCGGTGACGGACGCGCCGGCGCCGGTGAAGCGCTGGCCCTTGCTCGCCGCGTCGATGCGGATGTCGACGGGCTGCGGGGTGCCGTCGAACGGGACGCTGCCCTCGGCGGAGAGCTTCTTGGCGCCGTCGGCGGTGGTGACCCACACCTGGGCGGTGGGGGCGGCGGCCCGGGCGGTGCCGGCGCCGGTGACGCCGAGGCCGGCGGCGGCCAGGGCGAGGGCCGCGGCGGCGGCGCGGACCCGGCGGGGACGGGACGGGGTGGTTCTCCGGGGCGACCCGGAGGACGACCCGGATGACAGGGATGACACGGTGCGGCTCTCCTTCGTCGGGTGACGCGTGGGGTACGCCGTCCGGCCGTCGGTCGGACGCCGGGCGGGGCAAGGAGGGTGCGGTGCGCTGAAGCCCCGGGGCGGGTGTCCTTCGGCCGTGACGGCGGCGTTCCGTCGGAGTGACGGCGGCCATGAAAGCACACCCACTAAGTGGTTAGTAAGTGGTCTGCGTCACACATCCGGGGTGGCGCTCGCGGATCTGCGGCGACGCGAACGGGCCGGCCGTAAGCTGTCGCGGATGAGCGATCAGTCGGTGGGCCGACCCGCCCGCAGGGCGAAGGCGGAACCCCGCACGCCGCGCAGCCCCCAGGCCCGGCGGCGGCAGCAGGACATCCTGGACATCGCCATGGACACCTTCGCCGCCCGCGGCTACAACAACGCCTCCCTCGCGGAGATCGCCGAGCGCGCGGGAGTCACCCAGGCCGGGGTCCTGCACTACTTCCGGTCCAAGGCGCTGCTGCTCACCAGCGTCCTCGAACTGCGCGACCGCACCGACATCGAGCAGCTCGGCGCCGAACGGCCGCGAGGGCTCGCCTTCCTCCGCCACCTGGTCGACACCGCCCGCCGCAACGCCGAACGCGAGGGCATCGTGCGGCTCTACGCCGTCCTGTCCGCGGAGTCCGTCACCGACGACCACCCGGCACAGCCGTACTTCCGCGACCGGTACACGGGGCTGCGCGCCTTCGTGACCGACGCGCTGATCGAGGCGTGCGGGCTGCCGGAGACCGACCGGGCGCGGGCGCACGACGCGGCGAACGCGATCATCGCCGTCATGGACGGTCTGCAGGTCCAGTGGCTGCTCGATCCCGGATCCGTCGACATGGCCGCCTCGACGGACCTGGCCGTCACCTCGCTGCTCGCCACCCTGGCACCCGACCGGTTCGGCCGTCCCGGCGCCTGAGGGCCCGCGGCGGCCCCTGGGCGCGCCCCGCCGATGTGCGCGGTGGCCGCCTTCGGTGGACGCTGGGGACCATGCGGCGCAAAGAGGTGCGGGACGAAGGGGAGGTGGAGGCGGCCCTGGACGAGCTGTACGCGCTGCCGCCGTCCGACTTCGTCGCCCGCCGGGAGGAACGGGCGGCGGCCGCCCGGACCGCCGGGCGGACCGAGGACGCCCGCCGTATCCGTGCCGCCCGCCGGCCCACCCTCGCCGCCTGGGCGGCGAACCTGCTCCGCCGGTCCCGGCCGGACGAGGCGGAGCGGTTCCTGGAACTGGGACGCGCGCTGCGCGAGGCGTACGCGACCCTGGACCCCGAGGGGTTGAAGGAGCTGTCGGCCCAACGGCGGCGCATCGTCTCGGAGTTGTCCCGGCAGGCGGCGGCGCTGGCGCGGGAGGCCGGCCACCCGCTGTCGGACGCGGTGCAGCGGGACGTGGAGACGACGCTGCGGGCCGTGCTGGCCGACCCGGAGGCGGCCGAGGTGTGGGCCGGCGGCCGGCTGGAGAGCACCCTCACCCCGCCGTCGGAGTTCGCGGCCACCGCGCCGGGCCCGGCACGGAAGGAGCCCCGCGCGCCGGCCCATGCGCCGTCGGCCCCGCCGCGCGGGAAGGACGAGCTCGCGCAGCGCAGGGCCGAACGGCAGAAGCGGCTCGCCCTCGCCCAGGAGGCGGCCCGGGAGGCCGAGGAGCGGCTCTGCGGCCGGCGCACCGAGCAGGAGCGGGCCGACGCCGACCTGGAGGCGGCGCGCGAGCGGCACCGGGAGGCGCAGGAGCAGGTGACGGCCGTGGAGGACCGGCTCCGGCAGGCGCGTGCGGAACTCGAACGGGCGGATCGGGAGCGGACGGAGGCGCAGGAGCGCGGCCGTGCGGCGGCGGACGCCCGCGCCCGTGCAGAACGCGAGGCCCGGGAAGCCGCCCGGCAGGCGGAACGGGCGGCGAAGGCGGCGCGGTGAAGCACGCGGTGCAGGGTGCGGTGACCGATCGGGTCTCACCCCGTGGGCCGGACTCCCCCACCGCGCACCGCAATTGAGCCGCACATTGGCATAGACCTGACACCGACGGCTCGCTAAGCTCTGCTCGATCCGGTGAGAGCGCTCTCACCTGTGGTTGTTCCACCCCCACCTTGCTGGAACGACGAAGGGCACACCTTCCATGAGACGCACCAGACTCACGCGTGCCTGTGTGGCCGCCCTGCTCATGCTCGGCGGCTGGGCCGCGGCCGGCACCCTGCCGGCCTCCGCGCAGGACGCCCCCGACTCCGCCACGGCCCCGGCGGCCGAATCCGCCCCCGCCTCCGACGGCCTGCTGCAGGCGATGCAGCGGGACTTCGGCCTGACCCGCGCCGAGGCGGAGGACCGGCTGGCCGCCGAGCGCAAGGCCACCGACCTCGCGCCCGAGGCCCGCAGGACCGCCGGACCCGCCTACGGCGGCGCCTGGTTCGACGCCGAGAGCGAGAAGCTGACCGTCGCCGTCACCGCGGACGCCGACGCCGCCACGGTCCGCACCCTGCGTGCCTCCGGCGCGGCCGTGCGCACCGTCGAGCACAGCGCCCGGCAGCTCGACGCGGCCAAGTCCCGTATCGACCGCCTCGACGCCCCTGCCGGGGTCAGCAGCTGGTCCGTGGACCCGACCGCCAACACGGTCGTCGTGAACGTCGTCCGCGAGCAGCGGACTGACAACGATGTCCGGGCCTTCGTCGCCAAGGCCCGCGAGGCCGGCCCGGTCACCGTGCGGACCGTGCGCGCCCCGGCGGAGACGTTCGCCGCCGGAACCGTGGGCGGAGACCCCTACTACACGGGCAACGTCCGCTGCTCCATAGGCTTCTCGGTGCACGGCGGCTTCGTCACCGCCGGACACTGCGGCGGAGTCGGCTCGCAGGTCAGGGGCTGGGACGGCTCGTACATCGGCAACTTCCAGGGCTCCTCGTTCCCGGACAACGACTACGCCTGGGTGAACGTGGGCAGCGGCTGGTGGACGGTGCCCGTGGTGCTCGGCTGGGGCACGGTCCCGGACCAGTTGGTGCGCGGCTCGGCGGAGGCTCCGATCGGCGCCTCGATCTGCCGCTCCGGCTCCACCACCCACTGGCACTGCGGCAGCGTGCTGGCCAAGAACGAGACGGTCAACTACAGCCAGGGCGCGGTGCACCAGATGACCAAGACGAGCGTCTGCGCCGAACCCGGTGACTCGGGCGGCTCGTTCATCAGCGGCGACCAGGCACAGGGTGTCACCTCCGGCGGCTGGGGCAACTGCTCCAGCGGGGGCGAGACCTGGCACCAGCCCATCAACGAGATCCTCAACCGCTACGGGCTGACCCTGCACACGGCCTGACCGGACACACCGACACACCGACACACCGACACACCGACAGCGAACGGGCCCCGCCGGACGACCGGCGGGGGCCGGTCCGTCGCGTTGCGGCGCACGCGCACCGATCACCTCACGAAATAGTTACCGGTACGTAACTTACCGGAGAGTTACCAGCGGTAAGTGAGCGCTGCTAGTTTCCGGTTCCACCTTCCTGC
>NZ_VCNP01000056.1 GCF_006782915.1 Streptomyces calvus | reverse complement strand
GGGGGGGGGGGCCCCCGTTCCGTCGCGTTGCGGCGCACGCGCACCGATCACCTCACGAAATAGTTACCGGTACGTAACTTACCGGAGAGTTACCAGCGGTAAGTGAGCGCTGCTAGTTTCCGGTTCCACCTTCCTGCAGGAGAGCGAGGAGTGAGCCGTGAGCCGTATCAGCAGCGTGCTGACCACCGTCGTCGCCACCACCGCATGCGTGTGCGTGTCCGTCCAGCCCGCCGCCGCGAGCGGACCCGTGGTGTCGCGGGGCGTCACGATCCCCGCCTTCTACACTCCGCCGGCCGAACTCCCCGCGGGCAACGGGGTGCTCGTCCGCCACGAGCCGCTCCCGCTCGGCCTGAGCCTGCCCGGCCTGGACGGCCGCCCGCTGCCGGGCACCGCGACCCGGCTGATGTACACCTCCACCGACTCCGGCGGGCAGCCGGTCGCCGTCACCGGCGCCTACGTCGAGCCGTCCGCGGACTGGGAGGGCGACGGCCCCCGCCCCCTGGTGGTGGTCGGCTCCGGGACCATGGGACAGGGCGACCAGTGCGCGCCCTCGCTCTCGCTGGAACACCCCCTGACCGTCACCCCGCAGACGGTGTCCGTCGGCTACGAGAACCTGGCCGTCTTCCGGCTCCTCGCCACCGGGGCGGCCGTCGTCGTCACCGACTACGTCGGCCTCGGCGCCACCGACCGGCTCCACACCTACGTCAACCGCGTCGACGAGGGGCACGCCATGCTGGACGCCGCCCGGGCCGCGCGTTCCGTGCCCGGCGCGTCCGTCCGCGCCGATTCACGGGTCGCCATGTACGGCTACAGCCAGGGCGGCGGAGCCACCGCCTCCGCGGCCGAGCTGCACCGCGCCTACGCCCCCGACGTCCCTCTCGTCGGCACCTACAGCGGCGCTCCGCCCGCCGACCTCACCGAGGTGATGAAGGGCATCGACGGCAGCGCCCTGGCCGCGGCGCTCGGCTGGTCGATCAACGGCTTCGCGCAGACCTACCCGGAGCTGCGCGAGGTCCTCGACGCCAACATCAACGCCACCGGACGCGCCGCCCTGAAGGACATCGCCACCACCTGCATCGGGGACGCGATCTTCGGCTACGGCTTCACCCGGAGCACCAAGTGGACCCTGAGCGGCGAGTCCATCGGGGCGGTCATCGCCCGTGAGCCGGAGGCCCGGGCGATCCTGGACAAGCAGCGCCTCGGGATGACGAAGCCCACCGGGCCGGTCCGGCTGGCCACCGGCGTCCAGGACGACATCGTGCCGCACGAGCAGGCGCGGCAGCTGGCCCTCGACTGGTGCGACAGGGGCGGCGACGTCACCTACAAGGCCATCCGGCTGCCCGACCTGGGCGACAAGCTCACGACCAACCACGTGGCCCCGCTGCTCGTCGACCAGGGCGAGGCGGTGGAGTGGCTGACCGACCGGCTCGCGGGCGAGCCGACGACGTCCAACTGCTCGAGCATGCCCACGCAGCGCTGATCCCGCCGGAAACGGCACGAGCCCCGTCCCGGTGGATCGGGACGGGACTCGTGATGGAGCGCCGGGCAGGCCTTGCACCTGCATCTCCCCGCAGGAAGCGGGGCGTCTTTCCTTGGACCACCAACGCACAGCCGGGCTCCGGAGGTTTCCGTTGCCGTGACCTGAGACAACCATAGCGGTGATCGCCTCAGTCGTCACATCAGTCACATGAGTGCCCCGGTGCGGGCCCCCTCGAAGTTCTCCTCGACCTCGGCCTGCTCCCCCGCGTTCGGATACGGGTTGGTGCACGCGGTGCCGGCGCTGGCACCCGACATCAGGCTGGAGCAGGGACCGGGCTTGCGGTCCGGCAGGCCCAGCATGTGCCCGAGTTCGTGGGCCGCGATGCGGATCGTGTAGTAGCCCTGGTCCACCGCCTGCCGCCCCATGTAGACGGTCCCGGTGCCCAGGGGGCCGGGCACGGCGCGCGGCCAGCCGTCGTCCGCCAGGACCCGGATGTCGGCGCGCTGCCCGGAGGTGACCGGGCGCAGTTCCACCGCGTCGACGCTCTCGTTCCAGATCGCCGCGCCCCGGTCGACCGCGGACTTGAACTCCGCGGCGCCGCTCGCGTCGTACGTGAGCACCCGGGCGGCCACCACGGGGGTCGCGGTACCGGCGGACGGTGCGGCCACGGCGGCCGGGCCGTCCAGCAGGGCGAAGGACATCACCAGTGCTGCGGCCAGGCCGCCGGTCAGTCCGCGTACGCGCATGTCGACCTCCTGTGGGGGAAGGGCAGTCGTGTTCATGCCACTGCCTGCGCCTCTGCCCACCCGGCGCGGCGCTCAATCCCTCATTCGGACCGCCGCCCGATTCAGAAACGATGATGCTGAATGGCATGCGGGGGATCGGTTGGACTTCCTGATCACTCCGGGGGCACTGTGGGCAGGGTTCACACCATGCCACGGGACGCCCCGCCCCGCACCACCCGGAGACCCCCGATGAACCACGTCAGCAACCCCGAGCGCTACAACGGCACCATGCGCTACCGGCGCACCGGCCGCTCGGGCCTCGACCTGCCCCTGCTGTCCCTGGGCTACTGGCACAACTTCGGCGACGAGCGGCCCTTCGAGACCCAGCGCGAGATCGCCCTGCGCGCCTTCGACCTCGGCATCACCCACCACGACCTGGCGAACAACTACGGCCCGCCCTACGGCTCCGCCGAGATCAACTTCGGCCGGCTGATGCGGCAGGACCTCGCGCCGTACCGCGACGAACTGGTGGTCTCCACCAAGGCCGGCTGGGACATGTGGCCCGGCCCCTACGGCCAGGGCGGCGGCTCCCGCAAGTACCTGCTCGCCTCGCTGGACCAGTCCCTGAAGCGCATGGGCCTGGAGTACGTCGACATCTTCTACTCCCACCGCCTCGACGCCACCACTCCGCTCGAGGAGACCATGGGCGCCCTCGACACGGCGGTCCGCCAGGGCAAGGCGCTCTACGTCGGCATCTCCTCCTACGACGCCGAGCGCACCCGGCAGGCCGCGGCCATCCTGCGGGACCTCGGGACGCCGCTGCTGATCCACCAGCCGTCGTACAGCATGCTGAACCGCTGGATCGAGACGGACGGCCTGCTCGACGTGGCGCAGGAGGAGGGCTTCGGGGTCATCGGCTTCACGGCGCTCGCCCAGGGCCTGCTGACCGGCCGCTACCTGGACGGCGTGCCGGGCGACTCGCGGGCGGCGGCGGGCAAGTCGTTCGACCCGGCGTGGCTGACCGACGACATGCGGGACCGGCTGCGTGCCCTGAACGGCATCGCGGCCCGCCGCGGGCAGACCCTCGCACAGATGGCGCTGGCCTGGGCCCTGCGGGATCCGCGGGTGACGTCGCTGGTCATCGGCGCCTCCCGCACCGAGCAGCTGGAGCAGAACGTCGCCGCGCTGGAGAACCTCGACTTCACCGCCGAGGAGCTGGCCGAGATCGACTCCCACGCCACCGACGGCGGCGTCGACCTGTGGCGTGAGGCCCGGCTGGGCAACCTGGGCTGAGCCGCGGGGTGTGAGCGGCGGCGGGAGGGGAACTGCGGTGCGGTGGGCCGGGACCCCGGCCGCGGTGGACCCACGATGCGGACGGCCGTATGCAGACCTTCCTGCCGTACCCCGACTTCTGCGCGTCGGCGCTGGTGCTGGACCGGCGCCGGCTCGGCAAGCAGCGGGTCGAGGCGCTCCAGGTGCTGCGCGGCCTGATCGTGCCGGGCTACGGGTGGCGCCGTCATCCGGCGGTGCGGATGTGGACCGGCTACGAGGAGGCGCTGGTGCGCTACGGCCTGGAGGTCTGCCGCGTCTGGCGCGAGCGGGGCCACCAGGACAGCTGCGCGGCGACCCTGGTCGCCGACCTCGCCACCGTGCGGCCCGGTGCGCCGGTGCGCGGTCAGCGGGAGCTGGCCGAGGCCGGTGAGCTGCCGCCCTGGCTCGGGGACGACGCCGTGCACCGCAGTCACCGTTCGGCGCTGCTGCGCAAGGATCCCGCCGTGTACGCGGACGTGTTCCCCGGTGAGCCGCACGACCTGCCGTACGTGTGGCCGCCGTCGGACCGCGACCCGGAGGCGGTCACCGGCTGACCGGCCCGCGGGACACGCGTCGGGCCCGGTCCTCGTGGCGGACCGGGCCCGACGGGCGTCACCGGCGGTTCGTCAGCCCTGGCGGGCCGGGCACCCTCCTTCACCGGCACCCGGACGTCCGCCTGATGGCCGGTGGCATGCCCCTCACGGCCGGTGGATCGCGGGAGCGGGCTCCCGCGGTCCCGGCGGTGTCACCGTGCGGACAGGTACTCCTCGACGCCCGGCACGGTGTGTGCCTCCTCCGCGTTGACCACACCGCCGACCGCCTCCGCGTCGGGCTTGAGCACATACGTCTCGACGCTCGCGGGACGGTCGACGTCGGAGAAGTCCTGCGCGGTGCCGAGGCCCGTGTCGGCGTTCTTCTGCGAGCGGTGCGCCGTGACGACGTCCTCGCGGGTGAGGCCGCCCGCCTCGCACGCCTTCTCCAGGTCGGCGCCCATGAGCTGGGCGGCGTTGTACCCGGACAGCACCCCGGAGTCGACCGGCGAGTCCGGGTACTTCTTCCGGTACGAGGCCACCATGCGCTTCACCCCCGGCAGGTCCGAGCTGACCGCGGGCGCGGCGCTCACCACGTTCAGCAGGGCGGCGAGGGCGGGCGCCGCCGGGGTCTTCATCAGCTGCGGCGCGAAGCCGGGGGCGCTGCTGACGACGGGGACCCTCAGGCCGCGGGAGGCCGCGACACCGACCAGGGAGGCCGTCTGCGCGGGGCCGGCGCTGATCAGGACGGCCTTCACGCCCTCCGCGCGCAGCGCCGAGACCTGGGCCGACAGGTCGGTGTCCGTCGCCTTGATCTTCAGGCCGGTCACCTTCAGACCGGCCCTCTTCGCCGCCCAGGTGGACCCTTCGAGCGCGTTGGCCCCGTAGTCGCCCTCGAAGTACACGTGGCCGACCGTGTCGCCCTTCTTCAGGCCCTTGGTGCGGGTGAGGAACTCGACCGCGGCGATCATGTCGACGTCGTAGGTGGTGCCGAGCACCTGGATGGCGTCCTTGCCGAGCAGGGAGGCGGCCCAGGCCTGCGGGAAGGTGAGCATGCCGGCGCGCTCGATGTCGTCGAGCAGGGCGGCGACCACCGGGGAGCCGATGACCTGCGGCAGCGCCACGACGTCGGGGGCGATGTCGGCGTACGCGGTGACCGCCTTCTGCACGTCGTAGCCGTGGTCCTTGACGACGATCTCGATCTTGCGGTCGCAGATGCCGCCCCGGGCGTTGGTCTCCTCGGCCCACATCTGCTGCGCCTGCACGATGCTCTTGCCGAGCGTGGCGTAGGGGCCGGTGAGGTCGGTGAGCGCGCCCAGTCTGATGGTCTTCGCGTCGACGCCGGGTCCGGTGCGCAGGCCGCCGTCCGTCCTGCCGTCGTCGCCGCCGTCCGCCTTGGAGCTGCATCCGGTGGCCGCGAGCAGCAGGGCGAGGGTGCCGGCGAGGACGGTCCCGGCGGTGCGGTGCCGGGTGCGGGGTCTGGAGTGCGTGGTGTTCACGGGGTGTGCTCCTCGGTTCGTGCGGCTGCGGCCGGTTGCGGGGGCGTGGGGACGGAGGGTTCGGTGCCCGGGGTGCGGGTGTGGCGGCGCCGTACGCGGTCGCGGGCCCGGCGCGCCAGACCGTGCAGTCCGTCGGGGGCGTACAGCAGGACCAGGACGATGGCCGCGCCGTACAGGTAGCGGGCGGCCTCGGTGGGGCCCACGGTGCCTTCGGCGGAGCCGGGGGCGGTGACCAGCGGGAGCTGGTCGGCGTAGCGGGTCATCAGCAGCGGCAGCGCGGTGACGAACACCGCGCCGGCGGCGGCTCCGGCGACGGATCCGAGGCCGCCGATGACGATCATGGCGAGGTAGTCGACGGAGAGGGCGAGGGAGAAGTAGTCGGGGACGACGCGGCGGAAGGCGAGCGCCAGGAGCACTCCCGCCAGGCCCGCGTACATGGACGACACCACGAAGGCCGCCGAGCGGTGCCGGGCCACGTCGACGCCCATCACGGCGGCCGCGGTCTCGCTGTCGCGCAGTGCGGCCAGCGCCCGGCCGGGCCGGCCGCGCAGCAGGCCGCGCGCGGTGAACCAGGTGAACGCGAACAGGGCGAGGCCCAGGTACCACAGCCGTTCCTCCGCGCCGAACGGCACGCCGAGGACGGTCAGTTCGCCGTCGTCCGCGCCGAAGGTGAAGCCGCCGAGGGTCAGCGGGGGCACGGAGCGGCCGTTGAAGCCGCCGGTGATGGAGTCCGCGGTGAGCAGCACATGGTGGCCGAGGAACACCAGGGCGAGGGTGGCGATGCCCAGGTAGATCCCCTTGACCCGGCCGGCGACGGGGCTGAACAGCCCGCCGGCCGCTCCGGCGAGCAGCACCGCGAGGAGCGCGGCGAGGGCCGGCGGCAGTCCGGGTCCGGGCTCGCCCGCGAACCACGCGTAGCCGTACGCGCCGACGGCGAGGAAGAAGGCGTGGCCGAGGGAGAGCTGGCCGGCGGTGCCGCTGAGCAGGGCCAGGCCGACGGCGCCGATGGCCGCCGCCATGGAGAACAGGCCGATGCGCAGCCAGAAGGCGTCCAGGTAGAACGGCGGCAGGCACAGGACGACGGCGAGCAGCGGGAGGGCGGTGCGGCGGCGGGTGAGGGCGCCGAGGAGGCGGTCAGACACGGGCGGTTCCCTTCGCGCCGAACAGCCCGGTGGGCCGCACCAGGAGCACCAGCAGCATCACGGCGTACGGGGCGACGTCGCCGAAGCCCTCGCCGAGGACGTGCAGTTCGGACTGGTGGCCGACGACGAGCGCCTCGGTGAGCCCGATGATCAGGCTGCCCGCGAGGGCGCCGGCCGGGGAGGCGAGGCCGCCGAGGATCGCGGCGGGGAAGGCGTTGAGGGCGATCTGGCCGGTGGTGCGTTCCAGTCCGGGCGCGGGAAAGGCGGCGAGGAACACGGCGGCCAGCGCGGCGAGCGCACCGGCCAGGCACCAGGCGCCCGCCCGTACCCGGCCGAGCCGTACGCCCATGAGGGCGGCGGCCTCCAGGTCCTCCGCCGCCGCCCTCAGCGACAGCCCCCAGGAGGTGAACCGGAACAGCGCGAACACGCCGCCAATGACGACGGCCGACACCACGATCGCGGCGAGCCGGCTGTCGGCGACGGTCACCGGCCCCAGCTCCGTCACCGCGTCGCCCCACGGGTCGCCGAGTGTCAGCAGGTCACCGCCGATGCGCCGGGCCAGGTCGG
Organism: Streptomyces calvus; assembly: GCF_006782915.1. GTDB lineage: Bacteria > Actinomycetota > Actinomycetes > Streptomycetales > Streptomycetaceae > Streptomyces > Streptomyces calvus. The sequence goes on along the minus strand of NZ_VCNP01000056.1, from coordinate 1,094,022 downwards.
TGAGCAGGACGATGTCGACGCCGATGGTGACGATGGTCTGCACGTGCGCGGCATGGGCGTCCTGGCCGCCGCGTTGCAGCAGGAAGCGGTCGAGCGCGCCGGCGAGGGCGGCCGTGGCGAGGACCGCCAGGGCGAGCGCCCCGGCGAAGCCGAGGTCGTCGTGGAGGACGGCGACGAGGTAGCCGCCGAGCAGCAGCAGCGAGCCGTGGGCGAAGTTGAGGACGCCGGAGGCCTTGAAGATGACGACGAAGCCGAGCGCGACCAGCGCGTAGACGGCGCCGAGCGCGAGCCCGCCGAGGACGTTGTCGAGGAAACCGGTCATGCCGCGTCCTCCCGGGGTGCGTCGGTGCCGAGGTAGGCGCGCAGCACCTCGGGGTCGCGGCGGACCTCGTCGGGGGTGCCGTGGGCGATGGGCCGGCCGAAGTCGAGCACGGTCACGTCGTCGGCGAGCCGCATGACGAGGCCCATGTCGTGCTCCACGAGGACGACGGACAGGCCGAGTTCGGCGCGGATCTCCCCCACCACCTCGACGGTGCGGGCGCGTTCGGCGGCGTTCATGCCGGCCACGGGTTCGTCGAGGAGCAGCACGCGTGGCTCCAGGCACAGGGCGCGGGCGAGTTCGACGCGCTTGCGGTCGCCGTACGACAGCAGCGCGACGGGGCTGTCGAAGTGGGCGCCGAGGCCGGTCAGTCCGGCGATCTCGCGGGCCCGTGCGAGGTGCTCGCGCTGTTCGCGCCGGGCACCCGGCAGCCGCAGCGCGCTCGCCGCGAACCCGGCGCGGGACAGGGCGTGGCGGCCGAGCATCAGGTTGTCGGCGACGGTGCCGTGGGTGGTGACGATGTTCTGGAAGGTGCGGGCCACGCCGAGCGCGGCGATGCGGTGCGGGGCGAGGCGGGTCAGCTCGGCGCCGCCGAGCGTCACCGACCCGGACCCCGGGCGGCACAGCCCGGACAGCACGTTGAAGCAGGTCGACTTGCCGGCGCCGTTGGGGCCGATGAGGGCGTGCACCGAGCCGGGGGTGACGGTGAAGGAGACGCCGTCGAGTGCGGTGAGTCCGGCGAAGCGCACGGTGACGTCCCGGACGTCGAGCACGGGCGGCGCGGCGGAGGTGCGGTCGTTCACGCGGCCCCCTGGTCCTCGGCCGCCTCGCCCAGGTACAGGCGGCGTACGGCGTCGGTGCGGGCGAGTTCGCCCGCGGGGCCCGACAGCCGGGTCTCGCCGACCTCCAGGACGTGGGCGTGGTCGGCGAGCGAGAGCGCCATGCCGGCGTTCTGCTCGACCAGGAGCACGGCGGTGCCCTGGCCGTTGATCTCGCGGATCACCTCGGCGATGCGGTGCACCATCCGCGGTGCCAGGCCGAGCGAGGGCTCGTCGAGGAGCAGCAGGCGCGGGGCGGCCATCAGGGCGCGGCCGATGGCGAGCATCTGCTGCTCGCCGCCGGAGAGCAGTCCGGCCGCCTGCCCGGTGCGTTCGGCGAGGCGCGGGAAGAGCGCGAGGACGCGGTCGCGGGCCTCCTGGACCTGGGCGCGGCCGCGCCGGCCGAGGCCGAGTCCGCCGGAGCGCAGGTTCTCGTCGACCGAGAGCCCGGCGAACACCCGTCGTCCCTCCGGGACCTGGACGACTCCGGCGCGTACCGCCGCGACCGGGTCCCTGCCGTCGAGCGCCGTCCCGCCGTAGCGGATGCGGCCGGCCGTGATGGCGCCGCGGTGCAGGCGCAGGGTGCCGGAGACGGCCCGCAGCAGGGTGGTCTTGCCGGCGCCGTTGGCGCCGAGCAGCGCCACGACGGCGCCGTGCGGCACCGTCAGGGACACGGAACGCAGGGCGGACACGGCGCGTCCGTACGTCACGTCGACGTTCTCGACGTGCAGCGCGGGCGGCTCGTCCGGTGGTGCTTCGGGCATCGCGGCTCCTCGGGGCCGTACCGCTCGGGGCGGTGACGGCTTCGGGGGAAGGGGAGCTCACGACAGCACGGGCACGGACCGCCGGTACAGGCCCGCGGGCCCGCTCGCTGCGGCGTACCAACGGGGGCGGGCGGGGGTTGTGCGGGTGCCCAGGCGGACGGAGGGGTGCGGTCAGCGGCGCAGCAGGGTGCGGGCGGTCAGCGCGAGGCTCACCTCGACCAGGTCGCAGGGGCGGGAGAGGGAGCGGCCCGACAACTGCTCGTAGCGGCGGAGGCGGTTGAGGACGGTGTTGCGGTGGCAGTACAGGCGCCGGCTCGCCCGCTGGGCGGAGCCGTCGCAAGCCAGCCAGGTGGCCAGGGTGTCCAGCAGGACCTCCGCGTCGGCGGGTTCGAGGTGCGCGAGCGGGCCGAGGAGCCGGTCGGCCAGAGCGGTGCCGAGTTCGGGGCTCGACACCACCAGCGCCGCGGGCAGGTGTTCGGCGAGCCGCACCGTGCCGCCCGACTCCGGGCTCAGGCTCAGCGCGGTGTCCGCCAGCCGCCGCGCCGCGCCGACCGCGGCCAGTCCCTCCACCGGCCCGCTCACGCCCACCCGGGCGCCGGGTGTCTGCTCCTGCGGCACGGCCGCCTCCTCACCGTCCCCGGTCAGCACGATGCCGTAGTCCGCGTCGACGCCCGTGTGCCAGTGCACGCGCACACCCGGGGCGAGCACGGCCCGGGCCCCGGGACCACCCGCGAGTCCGCCCCCGTCGACCGCGACGACCACGTACCGGCCGTCCTCCGGCAGGCCGAGCGCCCGCGCGGCCTCCGGCAGGTCGGCGATCCTGCTGGTGCCGTCCAGCAGGGCGGCGGCCAGCAGCCGCACCCTGTTCTCCCGGCGCCAGGCCAGCTGCCGCTCGGTCTGCCGGTAGGCGTCCGCGACGAGGGTGCAGTGCTCGTCCACGAAGTCCCACACGTCGGACGCCACGTGCACCAGCAGCCGTACGTCCTCGGGTGCCGTGCGGGACGTCTCCTCCAGCAGGCCCTGCCACACCAGCGAGCCGCCCAGCCGGAAGGCGTGCAGCAGCGCGTCCAGCGGCAGTCCCTGCTCGGCGCGTGCGGCGCCGATCTTCCAGGAGCAGCGCCGCGCCCCGTCCCGGGCGCCCCGCGGATCGAGCAGCGAGCAGATGCTGTGCCGCAGCGAGCGGTGCACCTCCTGCCAGACGGCTCCCGCGTCGTCCTGCACGGCGGCCCGGTAGGCGGGTTCCTGCTCCTGCAGCACGGCCACCAGGCGGTCGGTGAGCTGGGGCAGGTCGTCCAGCAGGACGCGGGCGGCCCGGTGCAGCACGCGCAGCGCGTCGGCGTCGATCAGAGAGCGGACGCGCGGTGTCCGCGGCCGCGGCGCGGGCAGCGTCGCGGGGCGCGGCAGAGTACGTGGCCGTACGGCGTGTTGCATCGCGCATCTCCCCCAGGGTCGGCTTCCCGGCGGCGCCCGCGCGGCGGTTCCCCGGGCCGGCGCCGGGCCGGCCGAGGAGCCCGTGGGCCGGCCGCCACCTGACTCGTCCTGCCCCGAAGGATGACATACCGTCCGGTCGGTCCCTAGAGGTGTGCAGTGGTCTTTTCGGCCTGTTCGACCAGCCGCACCAGTTCGACCCGGGAGCGGACACCGAGGATGGCGAACACGTTGCGCAGGTGGTAGTCGACGGTGCGGGTGCTGACGGACAGGCTCAGGGCCACCTCCCGGTTGGTGGCGCCCTCGGCGACGCGCCGGGCGATGCGGAGCTGCTGCGGCGTCAGCCGGGACAGCTCGCCGCCGCCGGAGTCCGCCGGGGCCGCGCCGCCGGCCCGCAGTTCCGCGGCGGCCTGCTGGGCCCACAGCTGGGCACCGCAGCGTTCGAAGCCCATCAGCGCCTCCCCGAGCCGGGCGCGGGCCTCGCGCAGCCGGCGCCGGCGCCGCAGCCACTTGCCGTAGAGCAGTTCCGTGCGCGCCCGCTCGAAGTCGCCGGACGTCTCCTCGTGGCGGTCCAGCGCGCGCAGGTACAGCTCGTCGGCCGCGTCGGTGGGCGACAACAGCGCGCGGCAGCGCAGGAGTTGGGCCGGGGCCTGCGGGTCGGCCCCGCAGGCGGCCCAGAGGGCGAAGTCCTCGACCACCGCCGGTGCGTGCTCGGGCCGCCCGGCGAGTACGGCGGCCTCCACGAAACAGGGCACGGCGAGCATCCACACCGCGAAGTGGCCGCGCCGTGCGCCGGGCCGCACGAGCGGGCCGAGCCGGTCGGCGGCCTCGCGGGGGCGGCCGGCGCCGAGGTCGGCGCGGGCCGTCGCCCAGTGGGCGAGCGTCGCGGCCTGCACGAGCCCGTGCCGGCGGGCGGTGCGCAGGGCCGCCGCGCCGTGCTCGGCCACGACCTCCTTCTCCCCTTCTATCGAGGCGGCGAGCGCGAGTACGGCGTGCAGGTGGGCGGCCGTGTTCCGGCGGCCGGTGTGCCGGGCGGTGCGCAGCCCCTCCTCGGCGTGGGTCCGGGCGAGCTGGTGGTGCCCGGCACGCAGTTCGGCGTAGGCCAGGTACTCCAGCGCCCGCGGTTCGAGGGCGGCGGCGCCGCGGGTGCGCGCGGTCGCGAGCGCCCGCGCGCCGGCGCGCCGGGCGGCGGCCACGTCGCCGAGCATCAGCGCGGCCGCCGCGGACCTCAGCAGCGGCTCCGGCTCGTCGCCGCGCAGTCCGTGCTCGACGACGCGCCGCAGCGGGGCCGCGGCCAGGTCGAACCGCCCCAGCAGCACGGCCCGCATGCCGTCCCGGTGGTCACGGAGCACGGCGGTACGGGGCGGGGTCCCGGCGCCCGTGGGGCCGCCTGCGCCACCCGTGACCCCGGTACCGGCCGTGCCGGTCACGGAGTCGGTGGCCGCGAGGGCGCGCAGGCAGGCCGTGGAGTCGCCCGCCGCCCAGGCCGCGTCCGCCGCGCCCAGGACCGCCGCGTCGGCGTCCTCGCCGCGGGCGGTGGCCAGCAGGGCGGCGGCGAGCAGGAAGGACTCGTGGGCGTCGTCCACCGGTCCGTCGGCCAGGAGCACGGCGCCCCGCAGGAGTTCCGCGGCGCCGCGGGCCGCCGCGGGGACCGGGCCGCTGCGGGCGGCGTCGAGGAGGCGCCTGGCCTCGGCCGGGTGACCGGCGAGCACGGCGTGCTGCGCGGCGGCGGTGTACCGGTGGGCCCGCCGGGTGTCGTCCGTGGTGAGTTCGGCGGCCCGGGCGAGCGCCCGGTGGCACAGGGCGGGCGGGAACGCGCAGGCCGTCGCGGCCCTCGCCAGCCCGTCCGCGAGGGCGGGGGCGCGGCCCGTGACGCTCCACGAGCGGTGCAGCAGCGCGACGACGCCGTCGGGATCCGCCAGGCAGTCGGCCAGCGCCCGGTGCACGGCACGGCGCCGCTCGGGCGGCGCACCGGCGTACACGGCCCGGCCCAGCAGTGCGCTGCGGAACCTGATCCGGCCCTCGGCCATGACCAGCACCTCGGGTAAGGGCTCCCCGCCCGTCGCTTCGCCGCTCTCCCCCGCCGCGCGCAGGACCAGTTCCGCATCGGCGTCCGGCTCCCCCGTCACTCGTACCGCCGCCGCGGCGGCCAGCAGCAGTCCGGCCCGCTCGGGCGGTACGGCGTCGAGGCATCCGCCGACGACGTCGGCCAGCACCTCCGCGTCGGCCGGCGGCCGCGGCAGGGCCCGGCGGCCGCCGAGCTGGGCGGGCGACAGCCGCTGCACCATCGCCAGCAGCAGCGCGGGATTGCCGTCCGCCTCCGTCAGGAGTTCCTCGCGGACTTGGGGGTCCACGGCGCCGCCCGTCACGTCGTCGACCAGGCGCGCCGCGTCCGCCGGTGCGAGCGGGCCGAGCCGCAGCAGGGGCAGCGCCGCCCATTCGGGGTCGACGGGCCGGTGTCCGGCGACCGTCAGGAGCAGCCCCGCCCGCACTCCCGTCGAGCGCACCCACGTGGCCGCGTGCGCCAGCGCGGCGCGCGACGCGGCGTCCCAGAGGTGGGCGTCGTCCACGCAGACCAGGAGCGGGGAGGCGGCGGCCGCCGTCCGCAGGGCGTCGGCCAGCGCCTCGCCGGCAGCGCCGGGCCCCGGGGTGTGCGCGGTGACGCCGGCCGCGCGCAGCAGGGTGTGCAGGCCGCTCAGCGGTTGCGCGGAGCGGGCCGGTTCGGCGCGTACGTGCCACACCGGTCCGGCGCGGAAGGAGCGGGCCGCGTCGTCGAGGAACTGTGTGCGGCCGCATCCGGGTTCGCCGGTCACGACGCGCACGCCGCCGGTGCGCAACTCGTCCAGGAGCCGGGCGGCCGCCTGCCGCCGCGAGGTCGTCTGTCCGGTCATTCCCGTACCTTACTCAGGCGTAAGGTACGGCGGAAGACGCGGGTCCGCCTCCTCGGGGAAGCTCAACCGCCCGTTCACCAGCGGTTCTCGTACGGATGCGGAGCAGCGCGGTGTGCCGCCGCCCGCGGGCGCGGGCCCTCCTCTGTGCGCCCGCACAAGGCCGGTGGCGGCCCGCGTCGTGCACGCGGACCGCCACCGGGTGGTCGTGGAACGGGGTTGCCGGTTCCTCAGGAGGTGTGCGGGCAGTTGCCCCGGGACTCCTCGATCGTCAGGCTCGGCCTGGGCAGCGGGCAGAGGAACTGCTCGTAGCGGGTGTCGTTGTCGATGAACCGCTTGAGCCAGGAGATGCTGTACTTCGCGATCGTCGTGTTCGACGAGTTCGGCGTGAAGTGGGTGGCGCCGTTCAGTTCCAGGTAGGCGCGGTCCAGGGAGGACGGCAGGCCCGAGTACAGGGGCTCGGCGTGGCTGGAGACCGGGGCGATCGAGTCGCCGTCGGCCCCGAAGATCAGGGTGGGCGTGCGGACCTCGGGCCAGCTCTTGTCGAGGTTCCAGGGCGTCAGGGGGACGGCGGCCTGGAGCGAGGGCCGGTCCTTCGCGGCTTCGAGGGTGCCGCCGCCGCCCATCGAGTGGCCCATGACGCCGAGCCGGCTGCTGTCGATGCGGCCGCGGACGGCGCTGCGCTGGGTGAGGTAGTCCAGCGCGGCGAGCAGCTGGTTGCCGCGCGAGGCGGGCTGGTCGAGGGTGGAGTTGGTGTCGATGGTGAAGACCACGAAGCCCTGGGAGGCCAGGCGCGGTCCGAGCCAGGCGATGGAGGACTGGTAGGCGGTGTAGCCGGGCGAGATGGCGACCGCGCCGAAGGTGCCGTCGGCGGTGCTGGTCGGGTAGTAGATGGTGCCTCCGCCGAAGCCGGAGACGGCGAGCGAGGAGACGGAGAGCTCGGACACGGCGTAGGGGCCGCGCGTGGCCTCGATGCTGGATTCGGTCGGTGCCGGGCCGCGCTCGTAGGGGTTGTCCGCCGCGTGGGCGCCGGGGCCGCTGAGGGTGGTGAGGGAGACGACCGCGGCGACGGCCGCCGTGAGTCCGGCGAGCCGGCGGGTTCCGCGCCTGGCGGTGTGGGGGTGCTGGGGCACGAGGAGTGGTCCTCTCTGTCGCGGCGGGCCGCCCGGCCGGGCACGGAAGCACGGCTGGATCGGGGCCGTCCGGCCGGGGGCTCCACCAATGGGCTTGCGGTGCCACTCTCGGAGAGGAGGGGGCCCACGCGGACCGGCAATCTCACCGGTCTCCTGCGGCGGGCGGCGCGGCGAACCGGCGCGCACAGGCGCCGCATGCCGGAGGAAAGCGGGGGTACACGCACAGGCGCGGTCACCGTCGGAGTCGGCGCCGGCGGTGACCGCGCCACGGGTCGTCACGTCGATTCCGGCAGGCCGGCGCCGTTTCTGGCGCGGCGCTGCGCCGGTTCCTCAGGCCGCGTCGTAGACGTGGGCCCGGCCGCCGACCCACTTCACCCAGGCGGGATCGTCCAGCAGCCGTTCACCCTCGGGCAGCCCCGCGCGCCGCAGGAACTCCACCACGTCCCGGTCGGAGTGGGCGAGGCCGACGATCTCTCCGCGCACGGTCACCCGGCGTCCGCCCGAGCCGAGCGGCCGGTGTACCACGATCGGCGCCTTCGTCATCCTTCCAGGATCCGTCCGGGCCCGCCGGCCTGCATCCCGGCCCTCCGTCACTCGAGTGCCGCACCGGGCGAGCCGTCCGGGCCCGCGCCGTGCTCGTATGGAAGCGGCCTCCATGCCTACCGGGAGGGAGCCGGAAATGCACGAGATGTGGTGCGGTGCGGACACTTCGGGGGAGCCGGTGTGGCACGTCCTCACCCCGGACAAGACCTCGACGCTGTGCGGAGTGGAGAAGCAGGAGGAGTCGCCGCGGCGGCACTCGACGGACCGGCACTGCTTCTCCTGCATGAAGACGTTCCAGACGGTCGTGGCGTCGCGCTGAGGCGCGTGCGTCGCGCCTTCGCACGGGTGGGGCCGGGAGCGGTCCGACCGCCGCGGCCGGCATCGGCGGCGCGTGCGGACCGGGCCCCGGCGGTCAGTGGCAGGAGGAGCGGCCGTCCGGGTGCACCGGGTCGTGGGGCCGCTGCCGGCAGAAGCAGGACGCCTCGATGGGTACGTCCGCCAACGCGACCGCCTGGCGCAGCTGCCGGGCGACGATCGCCGCCTCCCCCGCCCTGCCGGTGCGCAGCAGGCACTCGTGGAACCCGTGCAGCGACCAGACGTTGCCCGGGTGTTGCAGGGGCCGGGGCAGGGTGTCGTCGAGACCGAGGTCGGCGCGGTACACCGCCTCGGCCTCGGCGACGCGGCCCTGTTCGAGGAGCAGCGCGCCGTAGGCGTGCCGGGTGGGCTGCATCCAGCCCCAGGGTTCGTCGTAGGGCAGGGTGTCGTCCAGTTCGACGGCACGCTCCAGTGCGGCGAAGGCGGTGTCGTACTCGCCCTTGCGGTAGGCGAGTTCGCCGTCCAGCATCGCCGCCGCGATGTCCAGGACGTCCCGGCAGGTGTTGTTGAACAGCATCCGGGTCCCGGGGACGCGGTCGACGGCCGCGCGGAAGCGGTCCCGTTCGGTCTCCGCCCGGTCGGTGTCCCCGGTCGCCGAGAGGGCCACCCCGCGGGCGTAGTGGAGCATCGCGGTGGTGACGCAGTGCAGGTGCGGATCGGCGGGGAAGGGCAGCGCGAGGAGGTCGTCCCAGCGGCCGAAGCGGACCAGGACGTGGAAGCGCATGGCGAGGAACCCCTCGAGCCAGTCGGCCATGGGCGGGCTCTGCACCCGCAGCAGGTCCTCGGGGACGGCGGCCTCGAGCTGTGCGGCGGCGTCGAGGGCGGTCCGGTACTGGCCGGCGAACATGGCGCCGTACATGCGGAAGTGGTGGTTGTGGACGCGGTAGAGCGTGTAGAAGTTCATGGCGCCGGCCCGCCGCAGGTACTTCTCGTCGGCGGCGACGGCGAGCGTGTTGTCCGAGACGACCCTGCGGTAGTCGCCGCACAGCACCTCCAGGTGTGAGGGCATGTGGTGCAGGTGCCCGGCGTCGGGCACGGCTCCGCGCAGCCGGTCGGCGACGGTGAGGGCCGCCTCCGGCGTCGGGGACATCTCCATCAGGTGGATGTACAGGTGGAGGACGCCGGGGTGGTGGGCGCCGGCGTCGGTGGCGAGCGCCCCTTCGAGCACCGCCCTGGCCTCCGGGGTGCGGGCGCCCTCGGCGGGCCGGCCGGTCGCGATGTCCCACAGCTGCCACGGGGTGAGGTTCATCAGCGCGTCGGCACACAGGGCGGCCACGTCCGGGTCGCCGGGCGCGCCCTCGTACACGGCGAGCATCCGGTCCGCGTACGGCTCGTTCCACACCGCGCAGTCCGCGGCGGCCCGTGCCTGCGGGTAGCGGGCGCGCAGGGCCTCGATCAGGGCCCGTTCGACGGGGGTGGCGTGGGCGGCCTTCTCGTGGGCGCGTTCCACCGCGGTGTGGGTGCGGAGGACGGTGCGGTCGAGTTCGTCGCCGTCGAAGGCCTCCCAGGGCTTGTTGTAGTTGGGGCCGAGGGCGTAGGCGATGCCCCAGTGGGCCATGGCGCAGTCCGGGTCGGCGCCGGCCGCCTTCTCGAAACAGGCGACGGCCTCCTCGTGGTTGAACGCGTAGGTCCACATCAGTCCGCGGTCGAACCAGAGTTGTGCCTCGGCCGACGAGGTCGTCACGGGGCGGCGGTAGGTGCCGAGGTCGTAGTAGTCGTCCATGTGTGCCTCCCGGGACGCGGACGGGCCGGAGACGGAAGCCGCTCGGGGACGGGCGGACCGGACGCCGGCGGGGCGCGGGGCCTCGCTCGGGCACCGGTGCGGGCCGCCTCCGGCAGGCGGGTCCGTCAGACGGAGGTGAGGAGTTGCGGGGACAGCACCTTGATCATGGTGTTGGTCCATCGCATCTGCCGCAGGGTCTGCGGATGGCAGGCGGAGACCAGGTCCAGCAGCGGCTGGTCCCGGGCGGCCTGCGCCGCCTGCGCGAGCATCTCCCAGTGCAGCGAGTTGCGCACGGCTGCCAGGTGCAGTTCCCGCAGGTCGTGCAGGAGCAGCAGGCCCGTTCCCGGGCGGCGGCCCAGGGCCTCCGCCGCCTTCTCCCGCAGTGCGGCGAGCGCGCCGGGCGAGGAGTGGTCGCGGGGCCCGGACAGCTCGACGCCGTGGCCCGGGCCGATACGGGCGAGCCGCGTGGCGTGTTCCCGGGACCAGCGGGCGACGTCGGTGGCGACGTGGTGGAACTCGTGCTCGGTGCGGTGGCGCTCCGCGGCGGCCAGCAGGTCGTGTTCCAGGTCCCGTTCGCCGTCGTGCAGGGCCCGCAGGGTGATGCCGATGCCGCTCATGCTCCGCTCCCCGCCGTCCCGTCGCTGCCGTCCACGGTGCCGCTCCGCGGCGCGTCACGCCGGGACACCAGCGTCAGGCGGGCCGCGGCCGTCTTGTACAGGGGCTGTTTGGAGACCGGGTCCCAGTCGGTGATGGTGGTCTCGTTGGCGGCCCGCCCGGGCACGTCGTCGGCCGGCCGGAACCCCGCCGGTGTGTCCCAGTAGCCGTAGTGGAAGGGCACGAACACCACGCCGTCACGGACGGCGGTGGTGCGCAGCCGGGCCCGGATCGCGCCGCGCGGTGTGGTGACCTGGACGAGGTCGCCGTCGGACAGGCCCTGTGCGGCGGCCTCGGCGGGTGAGATCTCCGCCCACACGTCGGGTGCGGCGGCGTTGAGTTCGGGGACGCGGCCGGTCTTGGTGCGGGTGTGGAAGTGGTACACGGTACGGCCGGTGATCAGTTGGAGGGGGTGGTCGGGCGAGGTGTCCTCGTGCGGGGGCAGGTACTCGGCCGCCTTGATGACCGCCTTGCCGTCCGGGTTGAGCGAGCGGTACTCCACCGGGGTCACGGTCGCGCCGGTCACCAGGTCCTTGCCGTAGCTCTCGCAGACGTCGGGGTGGGCGTGGGCGAAGCCGTCGGAGTGGAGGCGGGCGGTGCCGTCGAACGCCTCCTCGGTGCACGGCCACTGGATGCCGCTGCCGCCGCGCAGCCGGTCGTGGCTCAGCCCGGTGTAGTCGCAGGGGCGTCCGGCGCTGCACCGCTGCCAGGCGGCGAACGCGCCCTCGGGGTCGTGCCAGCCGATCAGCGGACCGCCGTCCTTGTCGCGGAAGTCCATGCGGGCGGCGAAGTCGAGGAAGATGTTGAGGTCGGGCCGGGCCTCGCCGGGTGGTTCGACGGCCTTCTCCGACAGGTGCACGGTGCGGTCGGTGTTGGTGAAGGTGCCGGTCTTCTCGCCCCACGTCGCGGCGGGCAGCACCACGTCGGCGAGTTGGGCGGTCTCGGTGAGGAACAGGTCCTGCACCACCACGAACAGCCGTTCCTGGGCCAGGATCGAACGGATCCGGGCCAGTTCGGGCAGGGAGACGGCCGGGTTGGTGCCGGTGATCCACAGCATGCCCAGCGAGCCCTGCTCGGCGTAGCGGAAGATCTGCATCGCGTGGGTGGGCGGCCCGTGGTGCGGGATGCGGTCGGGCTCCACGTTCCAGATCCGGGCGAGTTCCGCCACGTGCTGGTCGTTCTGCCAGTTGCGGAAGCCGGGCAGGTCGCCGTCGGCTCCGCACTCCCGGGTGTTCTGGGCGGTGGGCTGGCCGTTCATCTGGAGCAGCCCGCAGCCGGGCCGGCCCAGCATGCCCCGGACCAGGTGCAGGTTGTTGACCTGGACGGCGGCGGCGGAGGCCTGATGGGACTGGTAGACGCCCTGCAGCACCGTGGACAGCAGCCGGCGCGCGTCACCGAGGATCTCCGCCGCCCGCTCGATCTGCGCGGCGGGGACGTCGCAGATGCCGGCCGCCCACGCCGGGGTGCACCGCTCGACGCGCGAGGCGAGTTCGTCGAAGCCGACGGTGTGCGCCTCGATGTAGGCGCGGTCGGTCCGGCCGGTGCGGATGATCTCGTGCAACAGGGCGTTCAGCAGGGCGACGTTGGTGCCGGGACGGGGCGCGAGATGCACGTCGGCCCGGCGGGCGACCGGGGTGGAGCGGGGGTCGACGCAGACCAGGCGCGGCGGGTCGGCGCCCTCCAGCCGGTCGAGCATCCGCATCCACAGCACCGTCTGGGTCTCCGCCACGTTGTGCCCGAACAGGGCGATGGTGTCGGCGTGGTCGACGTCCTCGTACGAGCCGGGCTGGCCGTCCGAGCCGAAGCTCTCCTTGAGCGCCTCCGCGGCCGTCGCCGTGCACAGCCGCGTGTTGCCGTCGAGGTGGCTGGTGCCGATGCCGGCGTGGGCGAGGACGGCGAGGGTGTAGTACTCCTCCAGGAAGAGCTGCCCGGAGGTGTAGAAGCCGACGGCGCCCGGGCCCCGCTCGTCGAGCAGGTGCCGCGTGCGGGACACGACCCTTGCCATCGCCGTGTCCCAGTCCGTCTCCACCAGGCGGCCGTTCTCCCGTACCAGGGGCCGGGTCAGCCGGTCAGGGGCGTGGTTGGCCTGCCAGCCGTAGAGGTCCTTGGGTCCCAGCCGGCCCCGGTTCACCCGGTCGACCGCGCGGCCCCGCACGCCGACGATGCGTCCGCCGCGCACCGCGATGTCCATGGCGTCGCCGTTGGAGTGCAGGACGGAGGCGGACTGCGCCCACCGTTCCACGTCCTCCTCGGTGATCCCTTCCGCCAGGTGCATGTCGGTGCGGACCGGCCAGGGGCTTCCGGGCGCGTACGGGGTGCGCGGCCCCCACGGGTTCGCGATCCGGTCCGAGCTGTCCACGGTCCGACCTCCCTCGGGAAACGGTGACGCCCCGCGAGTACCCCCGCCCCGGGACACAAGGCACCACGATAGGCATCCGGCCGGACACGGCGGGTGACCGGAAGGCTCGGCGCGTCGTTCGTTCGAGCCCTCATCGCGCGACCGGCTGGCCCCGGCCGCGCGGGGCTCCCTAGGATGTACTCCCTGTCCAGCCCGTCCAGTTGGCGGCACGCCGCAGGGGGAACCATGCACACCGGTAAGCAGTTGTCCACCGAGATCGACGCGACCGTGCCGACGGCCGCGCGCATGTACGACTTCTATCTGGGCGGCAAGGACAACTACGCGGCGGACCGCGCGGCGGTCGAGGAACTCGACAAGGTGGTGCCCAGCACGCGCCGCCTGGCCCTGAACAACCGGCGTTTCCTCCAGCGGGTGGTGCGCACCCTCACGCAGGAGTACGGCGTCCGGCAGTACCTCGACCACGGCTCCGGCCTGCCCACCCAGGACAACGTCCACCAGGTCGCCCAGAAGATCGACCCGACGACGCACGTGGTGTACGTCGACAACGACCCGATGGTGCTGGTGCACGGCCGGGCCCTGCTGGAGCAGGACGAGCGCACGGTGGTCATACAGGCCGACATGCGCGACACCGACGGGATATTCGGGCACGCCGAGACCCAGCGCCTCATCGACTTCTCCCAGCCGGTCTGCGTGCTGTTCAACTCCGTGTTCCACTGCATCCCGGACAGCGACACCGACGGCCCCCTCGCCCTGGCCCGCCGGGTGCGCGAGCGGCTGGCGCCGGGCAGCTTCATGGTGATGTGCCAGCTGGTCAGCGAGGACCCGGAGGTCCGGGACTTCGTCACGAACTTCATGGACCAGGCGACCCAGGGGCACTGGGGCCGGGTGCGCGAGGAGAAGGACGTCGAGTCGTACTTCGAGGGCCTGGAGATCCTGGAGCCGGGGCTGGTGGAGGTGTCCACCTGGCGCCCGGACACCGAGGTGGCGCCCCGTCAGCTCACCCAGGAGTGGATCGAGTTCGGCGGCGTGGGCCGGATCCCCGAGTAGCCCTCCCCGAAACGACGCGACGCCCCTCGCGGCAGGACCAGGCGTCCGGCGAGGGGGCGCGGCGTGCGCACCGGGCGCCGCGAGGGCGTCGTTCCGCTCGTGCGTCACGACGCCGAGTAGCGCTGCCTTATCGTCGTGCGCAGTAGTTCCAGGGAGTCGCGGGGGCGCAGCGCCTCGTCCGCGAGGCGGTCGAGCGCGATCCGGTACTCCTCGGTCTCGTCGCGGTCCTCGAGGAAGTTGGCGCTGCGGATGTGCTCCAGGTAGACGACGTCGGGCAGGTCGAGTCCGCCGAAGCGCAGATAGGTCACCGGGATCGCGGGAGCCGACGCGTTCGTGACGTCCAGCGGCACGATCTGCACCGTCACATTGGGCCGCTCGGCCATGGTGACCAGGTGCTCCAGCTGCTCCTTCATCACCTCGGAGCTGCCGAGGACGCGCAGCAGGACCGACTCGTCGACGACGGCCCACAGCTGCGGGGCGTCCTGACGCATCAGCAGTTCGGCGCGGCGCATGCGCAGCTCGACCCGGCGCTGCACCTCGCTCGCCGGGGCGTTCGGCAGGCCCCGCTCGACCACGGCACGCGTGTACGCGGCGGTCTGCAACAGCCCGGGGACGTACTGGATCTCGAACGTACGGATCGTGGCGGCGGCCTCCTGGAGTCCGACCAGGCGGTCGAACCACTCCGGCATCAGCCGCTTGTCGTACCGCTGCCACCAGCCCGGCTCGCCGGCCCGCTGCAACAGCTTGAGCAGCACCGAGGCCTCGTACGCGTCGGTGCCGTACAGCGTCAGCAGGGCCCGGACGTCGTTCTCGGTCGGCGGACGGCGGCCCTTGCCGGACTCGATGCGGGACAGCTTCGCGCCACTGAAGCCGACGGAGCGCGCCGCCTGGTCCTGGGACAGTCCGGCGTCCTCGCGGAAGCCTGCCAGCTGCACGCCGACCAGCATCTTCAGCAGAGTCGGAGCCGGCTCGGGCCTGTCCAGATAGGGTTCCAGACGGGAGATGCGATGCGACGCGGCGGACATCCTGACTCCCAGCAGACCGGCACAAGGGCGACTTACACTATCGCACCTGACTCTGCCTCACCGCGCCCGCGCGCGGAAGCCCGCACAAAAAGTGGCGCGCCGAGTTCCGTTTCACCGGCGCCCGCCCGGGTGGCGGCCCGGATTACCGCCGGGCGTTCAGACGAGGTGGTCGAACTCGCCGTCCTTCGCGCCGGCCAGGAAGGCCGCCAGCTCCGCGGGCGTGTAGATGAGGGCGGGGCCGTCGGGGTCACGGGAATTGCGCACCGCTATCCCGCCGCCGGTCAGCGGGGCCACCTCGACACAGTTGCCCTCGGCGTTGCTGTGCCGGCTCTTGATCCAGCGGGCGTCCAACTGGCTGGCCCGCACTCCGTTCCGCACTCCTGGCACCGCTGTCTCCTTGCTCTCCGCCTGTCCCGCGGCGTGGCGAAAAATCTCGCGCAATTTCTCGTGCAATTGCACGGGCCCGCCGTCAGCGTGGATAATAGCCGCGGCGTCAACCCCCGTGCTGCCGCCCCGTCCTGACGTCGCATCGAGGAGATGCCGTGTCATCACCTGCGTATCCCGTACTCCGGCCGCCGATCGCGGCCATGGTGCGGGTGGGTGACCCCGGCACGACCCCGGTCTTCCCGTACGGCCCGCTGCCCGCGGCGCCGCACGAGGAGCCGCACTCGGCGGCGGCGGAGGCGGCCCACACCGCGTCCGACCCGGTGGTGCTGCGCATCGCGCGCGGCCCGGAGGGCCTGGCCAGGGCCCGTTCCTTCACCCGGGACACCCTGCGCGACTGGTCCCTCGGCCACCGCTGCGACGACGCCACCCTCGTGATGACCGAGCTCGCCGCCAACGCCGTGACCCACGCGGCACCGCGGTGCGCGGGTGCCCCGGACGTGCGGCTCGGGTTCCGCCTGGAGCCGGCGCACCTGCTGCTCACCGTCTCCGACCCCGACGACCGGGCGCCCGTCCTCGCGCCCGGGGCAGGCTCCGGCCTGGAGGAGCACGGCCGCGGCCTGCACATCGTCGACGCCCTGTCCGAGGCGTGGGGCTGGACGCCCACCCCTCCGGCGGGCAAGACGGTGTGGGCCCGGTTGTCGACGAGCCCACCCACCTGACACGACTGCCGCGGAAAGGCACCCACGCCATGCGCAGCGCTTCTACGGAACAGCCGAGCAGCGAGCGCCCAGTGCGCCACACGCCCCCCACCGAAGTGGCCCCCACCACACCTCTCGCGGCCCTGTCCCGCGTGCCCTGGGCCGACATGCAGGACTCCACCGGATCGGCGGCCGCCATCCCGCTCCTGCTCAACAGCATCGCCTGGGGGGACGCCGACACCGCCCGGGCCGCGCTGGAGGACCTGCGCAAGCGGATCTGCCAGTACGGATTCGTCACGGAACAGGCGACCGCGGCCGTGGTCCCCTTCCTCTGGGAGCTGGCCCGGCTGCCGCACGTCACCTGCCGGGCCAGGATCATCCAGCTGCTCAGGGCCATCGCCGACGCCCGGCAGTGGGAGAGCACCGCCACCGCCTATCCCAAGCTGCTCAACCGCCGCGAGAACCCCGTGGTGTGGGAGCGCAAGGCCCGGCAGGCGGTGCGCGCGCGGCGCGACGACCTGGACCGCCTGCTGGCCGAGGAGGACACCGAGATCGCCCGCGCCACCACGGAACTGGCCCGGGCGCTGGCCGACTGAGACGACGGGCCGCGCCGTCCGGTGCGGCCCGTCGGGGCACGCGCGCGACCTTCGGGGGACGAGTCGCGCGCCGGGGGGAGGGTCGCGCGCGGTCATGGGGGACGACCGCGCGCGACCCGCACATCCGGTGACGGCCGACCGGCCGGTCAGGGGCCGCCCCTCGCCTCGCCGGGCACGGCAGTGTAGACATGGCACATGGTCCGACTCATGGGTCGATCCCAGGCCCGGTCGCCCGTGCGGCCCGGCGCCGCCGCGTCCGTACGGCGCCGACGGGAGGGGAGCGGCCGGTCTCCGTGGCATCCGGCGGCGGTGCTGCGATCGGTGCTGAGCGGTCGCAGCGTCGCCGGACAGGTGTTCGTGCTGCACCTGGTGATCGTGTTGCTGCTGGTGGTGGCCGCCGTCGTCGCGCTGGTGCTCCAGGTGCGCAGGGACAGCACCCAGGAGGCCCGCAACCGCTCGCTCGCCGTCGCCGAGACCTTCGCCAACGCGCCGGGCATCATCGAGGCACTGGAATCCCCCGACCCCACGGCCGTGCTCCAGGCGCGCGCCGAGGCCGCCCGGGAACAGGCGCGGGTCGACTTCGTCGTCGTCATGAACACCGACGGCATCCGCTACACGCATCCCAGGCCGGACCGCATCGGCAAGCGGTTCGTCGGCACCACCGCACCCGCGCTGGCCGGGGAGCCGGTGGTGGAGGAGATCGAGGGGACCATCGGGCAGCTGGTGCAGGCGGTGGTGCCGGTGGAGGATCCCGACGGCACCGTGGTGGGCCTGGTGTCGGCGGGCATCACGACCGAGCACGTCGGCGGCGCCACGGAGGCCCAGCTGCCGCTCGTGCTGAGCGCCGCGCTCGCCGCGCTGGCCCTGGCCACCGGAGGCGCGGCGCTGGTCAGCAGACGCCTGCTGCGCCAGACCCACGGGCTCGGCCCGCACGAGATGACCAGGATGTACGAGCACCACGACGCGGTGCTCCACGCGGTCCGCGAAGGCGTGATCATCGTCGACGGCGACGGCACCCTGATGCTCGCCAACGACGAGGCGCGGCGGCTGTTCAGCCTGCCCGAGGACGCCGAGGGCCGGCATGTGAAGGACATCGGGCTGGATCCCGGCACCGCCGACCTGCTGTCGTCGGCGCGGGTCGCCACCGACGAGGTGCATCTGGTGGGTGACCGGCTGCTGGCCGTCAACCAACGGCCCACCGACCGTGCGGGCGGCCCGCGCGGCAGCGTCGCGACGGTGCGCGACTCCACCGAGCTGCGGGCCCTGTCCGGCCGGGCGGAGGCCTCCCGCGAGCGGCTCAACATGCTCTACGACGCCGGGGTGGGCATCGGGACGAGCCTGGACGTCACCCGCACGGCCGAGGAACTCGCCGAGCTGGCCGTGCCCCGCTTCGCCGACTTCGTCACGGTCGACCTGTTCGAGTCGGTGCTGGTCGGCGGCCACCCGGAGGCGGGCGGCGCGCTGCGCCGCACGGCCCTGACGGGGATCGCCGAGGACGCTCCGCTCTACCCCAGGGACGCGAAGATCCGCTGGGTCGAGTCGTCCCCGCAGGCCGTCAGCCTCAGCACCGGCAGGCCGGTCCTGGAGCCCCGGCTGGGCCGGGCCAGGGGCTGGCAGGCGCAGGACCTGGAGCGCTCCGGGCAGATCGTGGAGTACGGCATCCACTCGCTGATCACGGTGCCGCTGCGGACCGGCGCCCTGGTGCTGGGCGTGGTCTGTTTCTGGCGGTCGAGGAAGCCGGAGCCGTTCGACACCGAGGAGCTGGCCCTGGCGGAGGAGCTGGTCGCCCGCGCCGCGGTCTCCATCGACAACGCCCGCCGCTACACGCGCGAGCACAGCATGGCGGTGACGCTCCAGCGCAGCCTGCTGCCGCGGACCCTGCCCGACCAGAACGCCCTGGAGATCGCCTACCGCTACCTTCCCGCGCAGGCGGGCGTCGGCGGGGACTGGTTCGACGTCCTGCCGCTGTCCGGCGGCCGGGTCGCGCTCGTGGTCGGCGATGTCGTCGGGCACGGCCTGCACGCGGCGGCCACCATGGGGCGGCTGCGCACGGCGGTGCACAACTTCTCCTCCCTCGACCTCCCGCCCGAGGAGCTGCTCGCGCTGCTCGACGAGCTGGTGGCGCGCATCGACCAGGACGAGGCGCAGGACGAGCACAGCGCACCGGTCACCGGGGCGACCTGCCTGTACGCCGTGTACGACCCGGTGTCGCGGCACTGCACCGTGGCGCGCGCGGGCCATCCCCCGCCGGCGCTGGTCCGGCCGGACGGCACCGTGGAGTTCTGGGAGGTGCCCGCGGGGCCTCCGCTGGGGCTCGGCGGCCTGCCGTTCGAGTCGGCCGACCTGGAGCTGCCGGAGGGCAGCCGGCTGGTGCTCTACACCGACGGGCTGGTCGAGGACCGCAGGCACGACATCGACGTCGGCCTGGAGCAGCTGCGCGAGGCGCTGTCCCGGGCCGGTGACTCGCCGGAGGACACCTGCCGGGTGGTCCTGGAGTCCAGGGGCCCGCTGCGGGCCGGCGACGACATCGCGCTGATCGTGGCGCGGACGCAGGCGCTCGGCGCCGACCGGATCGCCGACTGGCAGGTGCCGCCGGACCCGGCGGCCGTGGGCGAGGTACGGGCCGCGGTGATCCGGAAGCTGGCCGAGTGGGGGCTGGACGAGCTGGCGTTCGCCACGGAGCTGATCCTGAGCGAGCTGGTCACCAACGCGCTGCGCTACGGCGGCACCCCCATCCGGGTGCGCGTGCTCCACGACCGGAACCTGATCTGCGAGGTCTACGACAGCAGCAGCACCTCGCCGCACCTGCGGTACGCGACGATGACGGACGAGGGCGGACGGGGATTGTTCCTGGTCGCCCAGCTCGCCGAGCGGTGGGGCACCCGCTATCTGCCCGCCGGAAAGGTCATCTGGGCGGAACAGGCCGTTCCATGATCCGCGGCGGTCCTGCCATAAGGGCCGCCGGGAGACCTCATAAGAGAGGCTTATGAGCCCATAGACCGGACCCGCGTACCAGGTAAGGCATGCCTCAGTTTAGGCTTCCCAGCGAGTCGCTTGTCATCGCTCGAAGGGAACCTGACCATGCCCCGCCCCCTGCGGGTAGCCATCGTCGGATCCGGCCCCGCCGGGATCTACGCCGCCGACGCCCTGCTCAAGTCCGACGTGGCCGCCGAACCGGGCGTGTCCATCGACATCTTCGAGCGCATGCCGGCGCCGTTCGGACTGATCCGCTACGGCGTAGCCCCCGACCACCCGCGGATCAAGGGCATCATCACCGCCCTCCACCAGGTGCTCGACAAGCCGCAGATCCGCCTGTTCGGCAACGTGGACTACGGCACCGACCTCCACCTCGACGATCTGCGCGCGTTCTACGACGGCGTGATCTTCGCCACCGGCGCCATGGCCGACCGCGCGCTGCCCATCCCGGGCATCGACCTCGACGGCTCCTACGGCGCCGCCGACTTCGTCTCCTGGTACGACGGCCACCCGGACGTGCCGCGCACCTGGCCGCTGGAGGCCGAGAAGGTCGCCGTGCTCGGCGTCGGCAACGTCGCCCTCGACGTCGCGCGCATCCTCGCCAAGACGGCGGACGAGCTGCTGCCGACGGAGATCCCGCCGAACGTCCACGAGGGCCTGAAGGCCAACAAGGCCGTGGAGATCCACGTGTTCGGCCGCCGCGGTCCCGCGCAGGCCAAGTTCTCCCCGATGGAGCTGCGGGAGCTGGACCACTCCCCCACCATCGAGGTCATCGTCGACCCCGAGGACATTGACTACGACGAGGGCTCGATCGAGACCCGGCGCGGCAACAAGCAGGCCGACATGGTCGCCAAGACCCTGGAGAACTGGGCGATCCGCGACGTCGGCGACCGGCCGCACAAGCTGTTCCTGCACTTCTTCGAGTCACCCACCGAGATCCTCGGCGAGGACGGCAAGGTCGTCGGCCTGCGCACCGAGCGCACCGCCCTCGACGGCACCGGCAACGTCAGGGGCACCGGCGAGTTCAAGGACTGGGACGTCACCGCGGTCTACCGCGCCGTCGGCTACCTCTCCGACAAACTCCCCAAGCTGCCCTGGGACATCGAGTCGGGCACCGTTCCGGACGAGGGCGGCCGGGTCGTCCAGGAGACCGGCGAGCACCTGCAGTCGACGTACGTCACCGGCTGGATCCGGCGCGGTCCGGTGGGCCTGATCGGCCACACCAAGGGCGACGCCAACGAGACGGTGGCGAACCTGCTGGACGACTTCGCCAACGGCCGCCTGCAGACGCCGGGTTCGCCCGAGCCGGAGGCCGTGGACGCGTTCCTCGCCGAGCGCGGGATCCGCTTCACCACCTGGGACGGCTGGTACAGGCTGGATGCCGCCGAGAAGGCGCTGGGCGAGCCGCAGGGCCGCGAGCGCGTGAAGATCGTCGAGCGCGAGGACATGCTGCGGGAGAGCGGCGCATGAGCCACTGACCCCTGAGCGGTCGCGCGAGAAGCGTCCGTTCGGCCCGAACCCGGGCCGGACGGACGCTTTTTCTGTATATGATCCAGCCTTCACCGAAACACCACATGGCCTTCACCGAAGGGTCATGCAGGGGGGATGAGTTCATGCGTATACGCACCGCTGCCGTCGCCACCACCGCCGTCGCCGGCGCGCTGGCCGCTCTGACGGCCGTTCCGGCCCAGGCCGCCGAGTACAGCTCCGCACTGAAGGTGCGCGGCGTCCAGTACGACGCTCCCGGGCGCGACTCCAACCGGTGCTCCACCGGCAACACCGACGAGGAGTACCTGACGGTCAAGAACTACTCGTCGTCCTCGACGGTCAACCTCAGGGGGTACGTGGTCAAGGACGCCGCCGGGAACCGGTTCACCTTCACCGCCAACCACTACCTCCAGCCCGGCGACTACGTGAAGCTGCGCGGCGGCAACGGCACCGACTCCGACAAGTACAACGTCGTCTACCGCGACAACTGCAACTTCCTGTGGAACAACGACAAGGACACGATCTACCTGTACAAGCCCTCGGGCGCCCGCGCCGACGTGCACGCGTACACCAGGAGCGGCTCCGACCCGGACGGCAACGGGTACATCACGTTCCACAAGTGACCGGGCGGCGCTCCGCGCCGTGGCGGCGGGCCGTCAGTCCGGCAGGACAAGGCGGTCCGTCTCGCCCGGCTGGACGCTCACGGCACGGTCCGGCAGGTGCACCTCGATCGGGGACCGGCCGGACGAGGGCACGGTGACCTCCAGCAGGCCGCGTTCCAGGCGCAGCCGCACGCCCCAGTGGCCGTGGTAGCGCAGGGTGAAGCCGTAGGAGGACAGTTCGGGCAGCGGTACCGGGTCCAGCCGGAGGGCTCCGGCGCGGGTCTCCAGCCCGGTCAGTCCGCGCTGGACCAGGTCGAGGGTGCCGGCCATGGCGCCGAGGTGGATGCCCTCACCGGTGGTGCCGCCCTGGATGTCGGCGATGTCCGCCTGGAGGGCCTCCTGGCAGAACTTCCAGGCGTCCGCGCGCCGGGCCCGGGCGAGCACCCAGCCGTGCACCAGTCCGCTGAGGGTGGAGCCGTGGCTGGTGCGGTGCAGGTAGTGGTCGACGGTGCGCCGCCAGGTCCGGTCGTCCAGGTCCAGGCCGAGTCTGCGGAAGACGGCCTGGAGTTCGGCGGGTGAGAACAGGTAGCCCAGCATCAGCACGTCGGCCTGCTTGGAGGCCTGGTAGCGGTTGACGGTGTCGCCCTCGGCCTCCAGGATCCGGTCCAGGCGCCGGATGTCGCCGTACCGGCGCCGGTAGCCGCGCCAGTCGAGCTCGGCGAGTTCGCCGTACCCCTCGAACTGGCTGATGACGCCGTCGTGGAAGGGGACGTGCAGGGTGCGGGAGATGTGGTCCCAGGCGTCGAGTTCGCTGTCGTCCAGCCCGGTCCGCTCGGCGAGTTCGCGGCGGCGCGGCTCGGGCAGGCCGCGCAGCACGTCCAGGGTGCGGCCGAGCACCCAGGCGGCGGTGACGTTGGTGTAGGCGTTGTCGTCGAGTCCCGGTTCGGCGGCGTCCGGGTAGGCGTCGTGGTACTCGTCGGGCCCGACGACGCCCTTGATGCGGTAGCGGCCCAGGCGTTCGTCGTGGGTGGCCGAGTCCGCCCAGAAGCGGGAGATCTGCAGCAGCATCTCGGCGCCCTTGGTGTGCAGGAACTCCTCGTCGCCGCTGGCCTCGCAGTACTGCAGCACGTTGTACGCGATCGCCGACCCGACGTGGTGCTGGAGGTGCGAGCGGTCGGGCAGCCAGCGGCCGGAGCGGGGGTTGAGGTGCAGCTTCTGGGTCTCCTCCCGGCCGTCGCTGCCGCTCTGCCAGGGGTACATCGCGCCCCGGCGGCCCGTGTCCCGCGCGGCGGCGCGGGCGCGTTCCAGGCGCCGGTGCCGGTAGTGCAGCAGGGCGCGGGAGACCTCCGGGAAGTGCAGGTTGAGGTACGGCAGCACGAACAGCTCGTCCCAGAAGACGTGCCCGCGGTAGGCCTCGCCGTGCAGTCCGCGGGCGGGGACGCCCACGTCGAGGTCCGCGGTGTGCGGCGAGAGGGTCTGCAGGACGTGGAAGAGGTGCAGCCGCAGGATGCGGCCCGCCTCGCCCGGCACGTCCAGCTCGGCGCGGCGCCACAGCTGGTCCCAGGCCGTCAGGTGCGGTTCCAGCAGCGCGTCGAAGCTGCCGGCCCGGCCCACCCGGTCGACGGCGGCGTGCAGCGGGTCGCTGATGGCGGGGTCGCGGGAGGTGTGCAGGGCGACGACCTTGTCGACGGTGGCGGGCCGGCCGGCAACCAGTTCCAGGCGGGTCGTCTGCAGGGCGCGCGGGCGGTCGTGCCGGTGGGTGACGGGCGCGGGTGACGTCAGCCGGGCGGCGAGGGCGATCCGGACGTCGGAGGTGCGGGTGCGGCAGCGCAGCCACACGGTGTCGGCGTCGGCGGTGCCGGTCAGCACGTGGGTGAGGTGGCGGCCGTCCAGGTCCCGGTAGCGCGGCACTCCGGCGTTGGTGACGCCTCCGTCGAGCGCGGCCTCGGTCTCGAGGGGGCCCGAGTAGCCCTCGGCGGTGAACTCGGTGCGCAATCCCGCCAGATGCGGGTCGGCCATGTGGACGAAGCGGTGCTGGCGCACCAGGAGCGCCCGTCCGCCGCCGAGGTCGTAGCGGGTGCGGCGTTCCAGCAGTCCGGACGACAGGTGGAGGGTCTCGCCGTGGTCGAGGACGGGCGCGGTGTCCGGGGAGAGCCAGGCTTCGCCGGGCAGCCGGAAGCGCAGCGGCAGCCAGTTCGGCAGGTTGACCATGTCCTCGTTCTCGACATGGCGTCCGGCCACCTCGGAGGTGAGCCGGTTGTAGCAGCCGGCCGCGTACGTGCCCGGGTAGTGCACCTGGTCGGCGGAGCACTCCGGCAGCGCGCCCCGGGTGGCGAAGTATCCGTTTCCCAGGGTGCACAGGGATTCCCTCAGGCGCGCGTCGGCGGGGTCGTACCCCTCGTGTTCCCAGGTCCAGGCCGTCACTTCGACGCTCCTCCCGCCGACGGCTCTCGCGCGTCGTCGGACTTTCCGTACGCCGACGTCGGCGCCGTACCGCAGCAGTCTGTCCCGGAGGCGTCACCGGGGGTGAGACCCACGCCGGTCGTGGGCCGGACGGCCCTGCCACGGCCGGCGGCCGCCGACGGGTACCCCGGACGGGTGCGGGTCACACACCGCCCGGGGAGGGCCGGTGGCGTCGGCGGGAGGGCGTCGGCGGGATCAGATCTCCAGTTCGGACTCGATGCGCCGCAACTGGTGCCGTGCCATGGCGAGGTTGGCCCGGCCCGCGTCGAGCACCAGGTACAGGAAGAGGCCGTTGCCGCCGCGCCCCCTGAGCAGGCGGATCAGGTGGTACTGGCTGCTCAGGGTGATGAGGATGTCCTCGATCTCCTCGTTCAGGCCCAAGTGCTCCATGGTGCGCAGCTTGGCCCGTACGACGTCGGTGTTGCCGGCGGCGGCGACCTCCAGGTTGAAGTCCTTGCCGCCGCCCAGGGTGCCGAGGGCCATGCCGCTTGTGTAGTCGACGAGCGCGGCGGCGGTGGCGCCCTCGATGGTGCCGAGGCATTCCTTGAGCGCGGTCTCGGTGTTGGCCATGGGGGTGGGTCCTTTCCGTCGTGATGGGTGTCGGGGTCGTGCCGGGTGTCGGGGTGGGGGCGACCGCCCGTCGGGCGGGGAGGGGGGCGAGGGCGGGAGCGGGTCAGTCGCCGGGCTGGTGGCGGGGGCGTTGCGGGGTCCGCACCGGGAGCGTGCCGATGCGCCGGGACGGGTCCTGGTCCGGGACGGGCGCGGGCCGGTCCGCGTGCCGTCCGGTGCCCGGGCCGATGCACGTGCCCACGAGTTCCGCGATCCGGGCGCCGCTGCGCCGGCCCTCCAGGTGGAGCCGGCCGACGTTGACCCGGTCGTCGGCGAGGAGGGTGAGGACGGCGGTGGGGCCGGCCGCGTAGGTCGCGACGTAGCCCCGGCTGCCGCGGACCAGCAGTTCGCGGAAGTCGCCGCGGGCGCCGGCGTCCGTGACGCGGTGCGCCACGCCGAGGGAGGCGGCGGTGAGCGCGGCGAGCCCTTCCGGTTCGGTGTCCGGCACGTCGTGGGCCAGGAGGAGGCCGTCGACGGTGACGGCGAGGGAGCCCGCCAGCAGGGGGACGCGGGTGCGGAGCCGACGCAGTTCGTCCAGCACGTCGGTCTCGACGGCCATGAGCAGTCTCCTTTCGGCACGCTGCCGGCGCGCGCGGATCACAGTGCCTCCAGGGCGTCCAGGAGCCGTCTCAGCAGGGCCGTGTCGGGCTCGTCCCAGGCCGCGCCGCCCGCGCCGGTGGCGGGGTGGGCGGGCGGGGGCGGCGCGGGGGCGACCAGTCCGTCGGCGGCCAGGCGGCGCAGTTCGACGAGGGTGTGGAAGGTGCGGTGGGCCGAGGCCGAGGCGATCTGCGCGGCGGTGCGGACACCGTCGACCAGGGCGAGGGTGCGGGCGCGGCGGGGTGGCAGCGCGACGGGGCCGGTGCCGCCGGTCCGGGTGAGCGGGGCGGTGTCGACGGCCGGGTCGGGCCAGATGCGGTGGAGCAGTTCGCGGCGGCGCCACGACTCGTGCAGCACGGTCGCCACGGGTACGGGGCGGACCGCGCCGAGCCAGTGGGTGACGCCGGGCCGGAAGCGGAGCACGGTGCCGCCGTGGGCGAGCGCGCAGTAGGCCGCGTCGAACAGCGCGCCCAGCTGGCACAGTTCGAGGGCGCCGGCGGTGAGGCGTCCGCTGTCCACCAGGTGGCGGCCCACGCGGTGCCGGGTCCCGGCCCGTTCGACGGCCTCCCACCAGCCGGCCGGCGGGACGGCTCCGCTGCGGGTGAGCAGCTCGCCCAGGTCGGGGCTGTGCGGGGACTCGACGTGGACGACGTGTCCGGCCGAGAGGTAGAAGATCCCCGCCCGCGTGGAGAGCGCCCCGGTGGCCCGGTCGGCCGCGAGGCGGTCGAGGAGCTCCGGGGCGGATCCGTCGGCGCGGGCCACGGTGGTCATCCCAGCACCAGGCGGTCGGCCGTCTCGGCCAGCCGTATGCGGGCGAGGGCCAGGTTGCCGTCGGTCCGGTCGAGCCACAGGTACAGGAACACCGTGCTGTCGAAGGGGGTGCTGACGAACCGGAGCAGGTGGTACGCGTCCGCGGTGGTGAGGATCAGGTCCTGGACGGGCGGCTCACTCCCGGGCGGGGGCGGTGGTGATCCGGTCCCCGGGGTGGCCGGGACTGCTGGGGTGGCGGGGGCGAGGGTGCCGCTCTCCACGGCCAGGCGGGCGAACTCGGCGGTCTCCGCGGCCGTGGCCTCCGCGTCACCGCCCGGTGCCTCGCCCACCGCGCCCAGGGCGAGGCCGCTGATCCAGTCGGCCACGAGCGCGCCGCGCGCGCCCGGCAGTCGCATGGTCTCCAGCAGGCTCTCGTCGATTCCGGGCACGCCGGATCCTCCCTTTCGCACGGCTGTACCGCGAACGTGACATCGACGCTACGGTGCGTGCTCGACCGAGGTGAGGACTTTGGCGTTTTCCGATGGAATATGCGTCAGGAATGGTCCGGCGCTGGTAGGGTCGGCGCCTTTGCCGCGTGGCGTGCGGGCTTGTCGTCCCGCCTGGTGCGGGCAGGGCCGGCCCCGATGCGGATGGTGGGCCGGCCCTGCCCGCGGGACCCATTGTGGTGAGGGCCGGGCAGCGGGGACCACGAGTGAGGTGACCTCTCCGTGTGTGCGCCGCGCACACCCCGCACGCGACACCGTGCGCGCCCCGCGGGGTCACATGGAGGCCGGACGGGGCGGGTAGGCGCAGGCGGTACCGCCACCCGGCGGAACCCCGCGTCATGACGCCGGCCGCCGGCGACGATACTGGCAGGAGCACGTGCCCCCGCTCACCACTGGACCCATGCCGACCTCCTCCACAGTCCGCCCCCCGACCCCTTCGACGGTCTGGCTGACCCGCGGCCGCCACCCCGGCTCCTCGGCCGACCGGGTGCTCCGGCGCAGCCTGCGCCGGCTCAAGGACGACCGGGCCATCGACGACCATCTGGAACTGCCCGCCTCCGGGACCGCACCGGACCTCGTGTTCGAAGCCCGGATGCGGGTCGACGGCGAGGTCACCGTGCGCGCCCGGCTGACGCTCGGGCCCGCCACGGACCGGGGCCGGGACTGGACGCTGGTCGCGGAGGCGGAACGGCCCTGGGACCAGGCCTGGCCCTCCCCGGTCGGCATGTTCTGGCCGCGGGAAGCCGACACCGGTGCCCACGCCGATGCCGGCACCGACACCGACACCGACTGGCGCCTGGACGCGGCGACCGGGCTGCGGCTCGGCGGGATCAACCCGCTCCCGGAGGACGACAAGGCCGCACGGCGGCTGCTGCGGGACTGCGCGCGCGACGCGTGGCACATCCATGTCGTCGTCCACGAGGCCATGACCACGGACGAGCGCGGCCGGGTGCCGCTCGCGCGCTGGCTGCCGCCGGGGCTGCGGCACCGTGTGGTGGAGCACCGGGCCGCGCCGCAGCAGTTGCGGGTGGCGAACTGGGCGCTGCGGGAGGTGGGTGTGGAGGTCCCGCGCGGCGGTGCGGTGGTGCTGCCGGGCGGGCTGGCCGAGGACGCCGCCTCCGATGCGTTCGCCGTACGGGCGGTGTTCCTGGACGGGACGGAGCCGGTCGACCTCGTCGAGGCGGTGACCCGGTTCGGCGCGACGCCGCGCGCGCTGCCGGACGAAGCCCGGGACGCCCTGACCGCGCTGCGGGAGGACTGGCACCTGCTGACCCTGGAGGAGGAACTGGCCCGCGAGCGGGCGCTGGTGGCCATGTACGCGGAGGCGCTCGACGCCATGACGAAGTCGCGCGACCTGTACCGCGAGGCCGCGGAGCGCGCGCACGAGGCGCTGGCCGCGTACCGGGAGTCGGCCGACGGTCAGGGCGCCCCGCGCCCGCCCGCACCCCGGTCCTCCTCCCCCTCCCCTCTCCAGCAGCTGACCCGCACCCTGGAACGCCTCAAGGCCGGCAGCCCGAAGGCCCGGCGCCCGGCGCCCGGCGGAGACGACGAGCCCGCCCCGGAACCGCAGCCGACGACACCCGACCGCTAGGGGTGTCGTTCGGATCAGCGCTCTCACGCCTTCCGCCCTGCCCTTGCCGGGCAGGGCGGAAGGCGTGAGGGCCGGGTGTCAGTCCGCCGCGCGGTGTGCCTCGGCGGCGGGCCAGGGGGTGGAACGGCCGGCGGGGAGGGCGGAGGCCACCCGGACCACCAGCGCTGCCAGGGCCAGCAGCGCCGCCATGACGGCGGCCGGGCCGGCCAGCCACGGAGGCGCCAGCGCGAGGTCCACGACCCGGGTCAGGGCGGCCGACGGGAAGGAGCCGCCGTAGGCGTGGGCGGCCGCGAGGACCGAGGGGACCACGAGCGCGGCCACGAGCACCACGGCGCCGGGGCGGACCACCAGGATCAGCGCCAGCACCGTGCAGAGCACCGACAGGCCGACGGTGAAGGCGTGCAGGCCCAGTGAGACGCCGTCACGCTGCAGCGGGAAATGGGCCACGGCGCAGACCGCGAGGGCCACGGCGGTGAGCCGGCTCGTCCAGATCACGGGCCTGGCGACGGACCCGGGCGAGCGGTCGCGGGCGGCGGTGCCGCCGCGCCGGAACCGCCCCGTCTCCCGGCCGGCCGGAACGTCCTGGCGGGGGCGCCGCGTCCGGCGGCGGCCGTCCGCGCGTGCGGCGATGCGCAGTCGGCCCGGGCGGCGGGCGGTGGCCGGCTTGCCGCCGCCCGCGCCGCCCGCGCCGTCCTGGTGGCTCCGGTCGTCGCGGCGGGACGGCGCCGCGGCCGTCCGGGCGGCAGGTTCGGGCGGCCGGTGGGCGGCCAGGCGGTCGATCAGTTCGACGAGTTCGTCGACGGACCGGCCGGTCGCCGCCGCGCGCAGTGCCTCGTCGCGGCAGTGCGGCGCCAGCGGCTCGCTGTGCAGCAGCGCCACCAGACGGGTGACGTCCTCGACGGAGCGGTGCGCCGCCGCGGCGCGGATGGTCTCGTCCGCGCTGTCGGCGTCGCGCGGCGGGCGCGTCAGCAGGGCGACGAGGCGGGTGACGTCCTCCACGGGCCGGTCGATCCCGGCGGCACGCAGGGCGTCCACCACGGCACGCGTGTGTTCGGGCGAGCGCTCCAGCGCGGTGATGAGGTCCACGACCTCCTCCAGCGGCCGGTCCGCCACGGCGGCGTGCACCAGGTCGCTGACCGGATCGCGGTACGGCGTCCCGGCCGCGTCCGCCGCGGGGCGGGCCGGGCCGGACGGGCGCTCGCGGGCCGCCGCTGCCGTACGGCCCGGCGGGTCCAGGGTGTCCGGCGGGTCCAGGGCGTCCGGCGGGTCCGCGGGTCCGGGCGGGGCGAGCGGGTCCACCAGGTCGACCGTGGCCACCGGGTCGTAGGAGGGCTCGGGGCCGTCCGCCCGTTCCGGGTGGTGTGCCGCCGGCGTCCGTGAGCGAGCCGCGTCCGGCCGGTGCGTGCCGGTCGCGGTGACCGTCGTGTCGGTGGGCAGGGCCGATGCGGCCGCCTCGCCGGGTATGACCGGTTCGTTCGAGGAAGGGGACGAAGAGTACGTGCTCATGCTCGACTCCAGGGGGAAGGCTGATGACCATTACTAGGCGCCCCCACCGCTCACGGCCACTCGACTGGGCCACCGGGATGACCTGCGGGGATTTGGAGTTTCACGGGCCTGCCCGGGGGCATTCGACGCGAGCGCGCGCATGGCCGGTCCTCGCCGCCATACCGGCGCCGAAAGCGGGAATCCGCTCGGAGAAAGCTGTGCCGCCGTCAGGACGGCGGCACCGGCCACCGGAAACCACCGGGAATCACCGGCACATCACCGGAAACAGGGGAAAGGGGGGACGTCCGTTGGATGCGACCACCGTGGTGCTGACCGTCGCCGCGGTCCTCGCGGCCGTGGTACTGGCGGTCGCCGTCGCCGTCCTGGTGCGCCTGGTCCGCACGCGGCGGGAGCTGCGTCGCGCGGGGCTGCCGACGGGGCCGCGCTGGGTGTTCTGGGGCGCCGTCCTCTATCTGGTCCTGCCGGCCGATCTGGTGCCCGACCCGGTCTACCTGGACGACATCGGCGTCCTCCTGCTCGCTCTGCGCAGCATGCGCGGCTCCGTCACGGCGCCGGCGCCCGGAGCGCCCCCGCGGCGGCCCGGCCGACAACCCGCCGACGACTACGCTCCGTGAGGAAACCAACCACTCGTTCGATTCGTATAAGTCTCTGGAAGCCAAAAGAAGTCGGCGGACCAAGCGGCGGCGCGCAGGGGGCCGTTGTCTGGTCGGCGCAGCACCGACGAGGGAGACACGATGCAACCGTTCGCGCTCAACTACGCCCGTCCGGCAGTGGAGTTGGCCGTTGCCACTCCGTACGCGTACGACTCCGGACTGCAGTTGAACGTACTCGGGGACGGACGGATCGCGGCCTGCGACCACGCGCTGTTGCGTGAGGTGGGGACGACGACGTCCACCGCGGGCTCCAAGACCCACTTCGACGACTGAACGCGGACCGTAGACCATGACCGTGCTGATCCTCACCAGTGAGGAGGATGTGACCGCCGACATGGTGGTGGTCCATCTCAACGGTTCCGGAGTGCCGGTGGTGCGCCTCGACCCGGCCGATCTGACCGATGGTGTCTCGCTGTCCGGCGAGTACGTCCACGGTCGCTTCCGCGGCCATCTGTCCGCCGGGGGGCGGCTGGTGAGCATCGGCGGGCTGCGGTCCGTGTGGGTGCGCAGGCCGGGTGTCCCGGCCGGGCGGGCGCCGCAGCCGTCGGCATGGCTGACCGAGGAGGCGTCCCAGGCGCTCTACGGCATGCTGCGCGGCTGCGACGCGCGCTGGATGAACCACCCGGACGCGGCCCGGCGGGCCCGGCACAAGCCGTGGCAGCTGCGGCTGGCGCAGCGCTGCGGTCTTCCCGTGCCCGCCACGCTGATCACCACGTTCCCGCGGGCGGCCCGGGAGTTCGCGGAGCGCTTCCCGGATCTGGTGGTCAAGCCGGTGTCGGGGGCTCACCCGCAGGATCCGCCGCGGGCCGTGCCGACCAGCAGGGTGGCGCCGGACACGGACTTCTCGGCGGTGGCGTTCGGGCCGACGCTGCTGCAGCGGCGGATCGCCAAGCGGGCCGACATCCGGCTGACCGTGGTGGGCGACCGGCTCCTGGCGGCCCGCAAGGCGACGCCCGCGGACGCCGATCCGAGGGAGGTCGATGTGCGTTTCGCCACACCGGGGCCGCCCTGGGAGCCGGTCGAGGTGCCGGCCCGGACCGCCGAGGCCGTTCGCGCGTATCTGCGTCGCGCCGAACTGGCCTACGGGGCTTTCGACTTCGCGGAGGACGGGGACGGGACCTGGTGGTTCCTGGAGTGCAATCAGTCGGGTCAGTTCGGTTTCGTGGAGGTGGAGACGGGACAGCCGATCGCCCGGAGCATCGCCGAGTGGCTGTCCCGCCCCGTTCCCGAGGAGCCTGCGGAGCTCGACGAGGCGAGCAGCACGGCGTGCTGAGCGTCCGTCACCGAAGGGGTCGGTGGGTCAGTGGGTCCGCGGGCCGGGCAGCATGGCGGCGCGCTGCCAGCCGTTGCCCGGGGACTGCGGCCGGTCGAGGCCGGGGGCGTAGCCGGGGGACTGCAGAGGCCGCATGGCCAGCTCCAGTTCCCTGCTGACGCGTTCGGCCTCGCGGCGCACCTGTGCGGGCACGTCGCCGCACTCCGCGATGAGTCGGTCGTAGATGGGGGAATCCTGGAACACCCGACAACGTGCCTTTCTGCTCGACGGCCCCGGTGCGGGGACGCAACTGCCGAGTCTAGGCGCCCGTCCGCCGTGAGGTGGGAGTTCTCCGGGACGACGTGACGCGGAACGGTCACGGCGGATCCGTCGCGCACGGCGGCGACAGGGGTCGGGAGCGGGTGGTCAGGCTCCCGTCGTCGAGCCGGGCCGGACGATCATCAGGACGGTGACGGTCGCCCACAGCAGGTTGAACACTCCCGTGGACATGGCGAGTTGGACGGTGCTCCGCCGGTCGACGGGCCGCTGCTCGGCCAGTTGTCCGACGAGTTCGTCCTGACGGGGCAGGACGAAGGCGAGGAGGACGCCGGCGGCGGCCGCGGTCAGAGCGATGGAGGTGACGAGCCAGCCGTCGCCGAGGACGCCCATGGCGAGGGCCGTGGCGAGGCCGAGGACCGGTACGGCGACGCCGACGCGGGCGTAGACCCGGCAGATGCGGTGGAGCAGCGCGACGGTGCTCAGCGCCGTCGCGGCGGTTGCGTCGCCTTCGGCCGGGGCGGCGCGGCGCGCGGCCGGCGGGAACATGCTCGCCGCGACGGTGACGGGGCCGACGGCGATGATGGCGGCCAGGACGTGGAGGGACAGCAGGAGCTTGGTCACCGGGACTCTTTCCATCGTGTGATCAGCGGTGCCGGGCTCACGTTAGGGTCCGGGCGGCCCCGTCCCCAGGGGCTGAAACGACAGGTTCCCACGGATTCCCGCCAGGTCCTTCACCGGCGTGTACGGCGTCCCGCCCGGCCGCTGCCCCGGTGCCGGCACATGGCGGGAACCCGCCTATCGTGGCGGTCATGCACTCCGTGGCGATTCTGGTTCTCGACGGCGTGGTGCCGTTCGACATGGCGGCGCCCCTGCAGGTCTTCGACTGGACGCGGCTGCCCGACGGCCGGCACCCCTACCGGGTGCGGCTGTGCGCCGAACGGCCGGAGGTCCTCGCGGACGGCGGGTTCACCCTGCGCGTCGACCGCGGACTGGAGGCGCTGGCGGACGCGGACACGGTCATCGTCCCGGGCCGCGCCGAGGGCGCCCCGCCGCCCTCGGCCGCCGTGCTGGCGGCGCTGCGCCGGGCGGCCGGGGCGGGCACCCGGATCGCCTCCGTGTGCGTCGGCGCGTTCGTGCTGGCGGAGGCGGGGCTGCTGGACGGGCTGCGCGCCACCACGCACTGGGTGGCCGCCGCCGACCTGGCCCGTGCCTTCCCGCGCGTCGATGTGCAGCCGGACGTGCTCTACGTCGACAACGGTCAGATCCTCACCTCGGCCGGGGCCGCGGCCGCGCTGGACATGTGTCTGCACATGATCCGCCGGGACCTGGGCTCGGCGGTGGCCGCGAACGCCGCCCGGATGTCGGTCATGCCGCTGGAACGGGAGGGCGGGCAGGCGCAGTTCATCGTGCACGAGCACCCGCCCGTGCCCCGCGGCTCGGACCTGGAGCCGCTGCTGGACTGGATCGAGGACAACCTGGCGCACGAGGTCACGCTCGCGGCGATGGCGGCGCGCGCCGGGATGAGCGAGCGCACCTTCAGCCGCCGCTTCCGCGAGCAGACGGGCACCACGCCGTTGCAGTGGCTGCTGCGGGCGCGGGTGCGACGGGCCCAGTACCTGCTGGAGAACAGCGACTACACGGTCGAACGGATCGCCCAGCAGTCCGGCTTCGGCTCACCCACGGCGTTCCGCGAGCGGTTCCGCAAGGTCGTGGGCACCACGCCGTACGCCTATCGCTCGACGTTCAACGGGCGGCGCACGGCCGCCGCGGTCCGCTCGGAGCGGTGAGCGCGGACGGCGGGGCCGCGGCCCGCCCGCTCAGACGGCCAGGGGCAGGTCGCTCCCGCCGTCCGCCCGGTCGGTCGCGGGCCGCGTCCGGGCGAGCAGCGCGTCGCCGCGCGCTATGGCGTCGTGGACGCGGGGCGTTCCCATCATCATGCAGAGCGTGTCGCTGACGTCCTGCAGTTCCCGCGCCGCCGCGGGCGAGTGCCGTTCCGCCTGGGCGATGCGCAGCGTGGCGTACCGCGTCAGCAGCTGTCTGACGACCTTCGGGTCCGGTCCGAGCACGTGGGGCCCCTCTCTGGTTTTCGCTGCGTATGCCCGGATCCGGCGGAAGCACTCACCTCATGTGCTCAGCTGACCGCAATTGACCGAAAACCTTCGCAGCCTGACCGGCTGTCTTGCGACCTGTCCGAAATGAGACGCTCTCCCGGCCGAGAACGGCCGGTGCGTTCGACAACGTCCCGTCGGATTCGGAACAACCGGCCGGGTCGTCCGTGTCCGCGTTCGCCGCTGCCCTCCCCCGGCCGCCCGGATCAGGCGGCCTGGCCGCTGTGCAGTGCCGTGTACGCCCCGCCCCGGCGCAGCAGTTCCTCGTGGGTGCCGATCTCCTGGATCCGGCCGTCGGCCATCACCACGATCCGGTCGGCACCGCGCACGGTGGACAGCCGGTGCGCGACGACGAACGTCGTGCGCCCGCGCAGCAGCCGGGCGAGCGCCTCCTGCACCAGCGCCTCGGAGCGGGTGTCCAGCGCCGACGTCGCCTCGTCGAGGACGAGCACCTTGGGGTCCCGGATCAGGGCACGGGCGATGGCCAGACGCTGGCGCTGCCCTCCGGACAGCCGTGCGCCGCGCTCGCCGACCAGGGTGTCGAGGCCCTGCGGCAGCCGGTCGACGAACTCCAGCGCGTTGGCGTCGCGCAACGCGGCCCGTACCGTCTCCTCGTCGGCGTCGTCCATGCCGTACGCGACGTTCTCCCGTACGGTCCCGTCGAACAGGATCGACTCCTGGGGCACCACCGACAGGAATCGCCGGTAGGTGCGCAGGTCGAGGCCGTTCATGTCGGCGCCGTCGAGCAGCAGCCGGCCGGAGGTCGGGCGGATGAAGCCGATGACCAGGTTGAGCACCGTGGACTTGCCCGCGCCCGAGGCGCCCACGAGCGCGATGGTCTCGCCGGGCGCGACATCGAGGGTGAAGTCCCGCACGGCGGGCCGCCCGTCGCTGTCGTAGGCGTGGCCGACGCCCTCGAAGGTGATCGCGCCGCGCACCGCGGTGACCTCCGACTTGCCCTCGTTGTCCTCCAGTTCGGGCGCCTGCAGGACCTCGCCGACCGAGCGGACGGACTCCAGCCCCTTGGTGATGACCGGGGCCAGTCCCGCGAGCGTGGTGGTCGAGTTGGTGAGCGTGGTCAGGAAGGCGCTGAGCATCACGACGTCGCCGGGCGTGACGCCCCAGACCTGGTAGTACGAGATGAGGGCCGCGCCGGCCAGCACCAGCACGCCGACCACGTTGAGCACCACCCAGGCCAGCGAGCCGAACCGGCCGTTGACCAGGTCGAGGCGCATACCGGAGGTGAGCAGCCGGTTCAGGGTGCCGTTCATCCGGCGCAGCGCCTTGCCCTCCAGGCCGTGGGCGCGGGTGACGGGGATGAGCCGGGTCATCTCGGTGACCCGGGAGGACAGCGCCTCCACCTCGTGGCGGAAGTGCTCGTTGTGGGTACGCAGCCGTGCCCGCAGGCGGGCGACGAGCAGGGCGGCGGCGGGCACGACGACGAGGAAGACGGGGAGGAACTCGGGGGTGCGGACGGCGATGATGACGAAGCCGCCGGTGAGCACGGTGAGCGCGCCCAGTCCCAACTCGGCGGTCTGCTGCACCATCTGCTCCACCGTCTCGACGTCCCGGACCACCTTGGCCTGGAGCACGCCGGCGCTGACCCGGGAGTGGTAGCCGATGGAGAGCTGCTGCATCCGGGTGCACAGCGCGGAGCGCAGGGCGGTGCCCATGCGGCGGACGCTGCCGTACAGCAGCCGGACGTAGAAGACGTGCAGGGGGTAGTTGACCACCAGGATGAACATGATGACGCCGGTACTGGTCCACAGCCGGGACACGGGCTGGTGCTGCACGACGGTGTCGATGATGGACGCCGTGATCAGCGGCAGCAGCCAGACGGGGCTGTGTTTGACCGTGAAGACGGCGACGGCGCCGGCCAGCCGTCCGCGGTCCGCCCGGAACAGATAGGCGAGGGTGCGGACCGGGTGCTCGCCCCGGTAGCGGTGGTCGAGCGGTTTCTCCAGCGACGTCGCCATCGGCGGTGGTCCTCCCGGGAGTACGTGTTCGGCGGGCGCTCGCCTCCCAGTGGCTCTGTTCGACGTGCACCCATTCCAGCAAGCGCTTTCCAATCGGCGCCGGGAGTACACCAGGCGCAGGGGTGCCGCGTCGGCGGCGTCCA
The DNA here is from genome assembly GCF_006782915.1 of Streptomyces calvus. Lineage (GTDB taxonomy): Bacteria > Actinomycetota > Actinomycetes > Streptomycetales > Streptomycetaceae > Streptomyces > Streptomyces calvus. The sequence goes on along the minus strand of NZ_VCNP01000056.1, from coordinate 1,057,766 downwards.
ACGCCTGAGACGGGCACCGTGCGTCCCGTGCGGCGCCCCGTGCGCGGGACGGGGCGGGCGCCGAACGCCGTGCGACTCCGGGAATCCCCGGGCGCCGGACGCCGCGCGACTCCGGGAATCCCCAGGCGCCGGACGCCGCGCGACTCCGGGAATCCCCAGGCGCCGGACGCCGCGCAACGCCACAAGCTCCCCGGACGGCGTCCGGCTCGGGAACCCCCTCGGCCTTCAGGCGGCATCCGGCCCGCGAGCCCGCCGCGCGCGTCGGACGGCGCCCGGCTCGGCGATCTTCTCGCGTCCCGGACAGCGTCCAGCTCGGCGATCTTCTCGCGCGTCAGGCGGCGTCTGGCTCGGCGATCTCCTCGCGTCCCGGACGGCGTCCAGCTCGGCGATCTCCTTGCGCGTCAGGCGGCGTCCAGCTCGGCGATCTCCTCGCGCTCAGGCGGCGTCCAGCTCGGCGGCCTCCTCGCGTCCCGGACAGCGTCCGGCTCGGCGATCTCCTCGCGTCCCGGACGGCATCCGGCTCAGCGGCCTCCTTGCGTCCCGGACGGCGTCCGGCTCAGCGGCCTCCTCGCGCGTCAGGCGGCGTCCAGCTCGGCGATCTCCTCGGGCGTGAGCACGAGGTCGGCGGCGCGCACCGAGTCACGGATGGACTCCGGCCGGCTCGCTCCCGGGATCGGCACGACGACCGGCGACTTGGCGAGCATCCACGCCAGGCACACCTGGTGCGCGCTCACCCCGTGCGCCTGCGCGATGCGCCCGAACGGGGCGTGGGCGGTGGCGAGTTCACCGGCCCGGGAGATGCCGCCGAAGGGGCCCCACGGCAGGAACGCGATGCCGAGTTCGTCGCACAGGCGCAGTTCCGGCTCGCTGGAGCGGAAGACCGGGGAGAACTGGTTCTGCACCGAGACCAGGCGCCCGCCGAGGATCTCGTCGGCCTGCCGGATCTGGTCCGGGTCGGCGTTGGAGATGCCCGCCATGCGGATCTTCCCCTCGTCCAGCAGCTCGCGCAGCGCGCCGACGGACTCCGCGTACGGGATCCGGGGGTCGGGCCGGTGGAACTGGTAGAGCCCGATGGCCTCCACCCCGAGCCGGCGCAGGGACGCCTCGCAGGCGCTCCTGAGGTGCGCGGGGCTGCCGTCCAGCGTCCAGCTGCCGTCGCCGGGCCGCAGATGGCCGCCCTTGGTGGCGACCAGTACGTCGCCGCCCCGCTCGTGGGAGGCGAGGGCCTTGGCGACCAGCGTCTCGTTGTGGCCGACCTCGTCGGCTCCCATGTGGTAAGCGTCCGCGGTGTCGATCAGCGTGACACCGGCGTCCAGCGCGGCGTGCAGGGTGGCCAGGGAACGGGCCGTGTCGGGGCGGCCCTCGATGGACATGGGCATGGCGCCCAGTCCGACGGCGCTGACCTCGACATCACCGATACGGCGGGTGTGCATGGGCGCGTGACCTCTTCCGGCTGTCGCTTCGCGGGGCTGCGGGGAAAGCGCGTACCAGCCTGCTCGGCGCGCGGCCGGAAATCCAATAGAAGAAAGCGAACGCATTCAGCAGACGGGGCGCTGAATCCGGCCGACGGTCGCCCCGTGGGCGCCGCCGCGCGGTGGTCGGTGCCCGGCGTTACGCTGCGCGGAGCCGACTTTGCACCCATTCGGGAGGTTCTCATGGCCTCGGTCCTCAACCCGTATCTCAGCTTCGACGGGGACGCACGGCAGGCGATGGAGTTCTACAAGGACGTCTTCGGCGGCGAGCTGCGCCTCAACACCTACGGCGACTTCGGGCAGCCCGGCGCCGAGAACGCCGACAAGATCATGCACGGCATGCTCAGGACCACCGAGGGCTTCACCCTCATGGGCGCCGACATGCCGCCGGGCATGGAGCACAGTCCCGGCAACACCTTCGCCGTGAGCGTCAGCGGCGAGGACGAGTCCACGCTGCGCGGCTACTGGGAGAAACTCTCCAGCGGCGGCTCGGTGTCCGTGCCGCTGGAGAAGCAGATGTGGGGAGACGTCTTCGGGATGTGCACGGACCGCTTCGGCATCCCGTGGATGGTCGACATCAGCCGGCCAGAGGGCTGAGCCCGTCCCCGTCGCGGGGCGGACCGCTCGTGCCCCGCACCACCAGTTTCGGGTCCAGCACCGCCTCGCGCGGGCCGAGTTCCTCGTCCCGCAGCCGCTCCACGGCGAACCGCACCGCGTGCTCGGCCATCAGGGCGGCGTCCTGGCGGACCGTGGTCAGGCCGATCGGCATCAGATGGGACAGATGACTGTCGTCGTAGCCGACCACGGACAGGTCGCCCGGGACGTCAACGCCTGCCCGCGTCATGACCATCAACAGGCCCATCGCGCACCGGTCGTTGCCCGCGAGGACGGCGGTCGGCAGCGGTACCCCCCGGTCGCGCTCCGCCAGCAGCATCCGGCCGGTCTCGATGCCGGACCGCTCGGTGTGCTCGCCCGGGATCACCCTCAGTTCGGCCTCCAGGCCGTGGCGGCGCATCGCGGCCCGGTACGCGCGCCGCCGCTCGGCGGAGCCGGGGCCGCGCCCGCCGTCGATGTGCACGATCCTGCGGTGCCCCAGCCCCACCAGGTGGTCCATCGCCTGGCGTACGCCCTTGCCCTCCGCGGTGTGCACGAAATCGACCGGGGCGTTGGGGACGCGACGGCTGACCGAGACGGTGACCAGGCGCCGCCCCAGCTGTTCGAGACACTCCTGATCGGCGTCGGCCCCGAGCAGGATGAGCGCCTCACAGCGGTGCCCGAGCAGCGCCTCGGCCGCCTGGGACTCGCTGCGGCCCCGCGCGGCCGCCGAGAGCAGGACGTCGTAGCCGAGCCGCTCGGCCTCCGGGTAGATGCCCTCGATCAGGTCCATGTGGAAGGTCTGGTGCACGGTGAACATCACGCCGAGCGTGCGGCTGCGCCCGCGGGCCAGCAGCCGGGCGGCGCTGTCGGGGCGGTAGCCGATCTCGTCGGCCACGCGCAGCACCCGCTCGCGGGTCTCGCGGCCCGCTCCCGGCTGGTTGCGGAAGACGATCGAGACCAGCGCGCGGGACACCCCCGCCTTCGCGGCGACGTCCGCCATCGTGGGCCGCGACCTGCCCGATCCGTCCACTCGTGAACCACACCCTCCGGCGTCCGCCCGCCCCCGCGGGCTCCCGCGGTGTCCGGCGAGCGGCTGTTGACACGACATTTCGTCCGGGATCATCGTACTGACCTGGAGCGCGTCAGTAGCGCGCGCCAGGGACCCGCGACGAACACAGACGGTCCGGCGGCGGACGCCGGCCCCGGAGAGGCGGCGGCATGCGGATCGGACTGCTCGGCACCGGACCGTGGGCGCGGATGGCGCACGCGCCCGCGCTCGACGGTCACCCGGACGTCGAGTTCACCGGCGTGTGGGGCCGCCGGCCCGAGGCCGCCCGGGAACTGGCGGCCCTCCATGGCGTCCGGGCCTACGACGACGTGGACGCCCTGTACGCCGACGTGGACGCCGTCGCCGTCGCGCTGCCGCCCGCGGTACAGGCCGAGTCGGCGGTGCGGGCGGCCCGGGCCGGCTGTCATCTGCTGCTCGACAAGCCGCTCGCGCCGACGGTCGCGCAAGGGCGGGCGGTGGTCGAGGCGGCGGCCGAGGCCCGGGTCGCGTCGGTGGTGTTCTTCACCACCCGCTTCCAGCCCGGCCCGCAGGAGTGGATCACCGAACAGGCCCGGGTGGGCGGCTGGTTCACCGGGCGGGCGCAGTGGCTCGGGGCGGTGTTCACCGCCGGGGACAGCCCTTTCGCCGCCTCTGCGTGGCGGCGGGAGAAGGGCGCGCTGTGGGACGTCGGCCCGCACGCCCTGTCCGTGCTGCTGCCGGTGCTCGGCGACCCCCGGCGGGTGACGGCGGCCGCGTACGGTCCCGGGGACACCGTGTATCTCGTCCTCGACCACGCGAGCGGCGCGTCGAGCAGCCTCACCCTGAGCCTGACCGCTCCGCCGGCCGCGGCGGGCGCCGCGGTCGAACTCCGCGGCGAGTCCGGGGTCACGCACCTCCCGGAGGCCACCGACGGGCCGGTCCCGGCCCTCACCCGGGCCCTGGACGCGCTCCTCACCGCGGCCGCCACGGGCACCGCCCACCCGTGCGACGCGGCATTCGCCCTCCGCGTCACCGAAACCCTGGCCACGGCCGAGGCGCTGCTGCGCGACGGAACGCCCTGACCGGGCCACGGCGGAGGCACTGCTGCGCGACAGAACGCCCTGACCTGGCCACGGCCGAGGCACTGCTGCGCGACGGAACGCCCCGACCGGGCGCCGGCGCGTGAACGACTCCGGCGCGGACACCCCCACGCGGACCTCGGCGGCGAACCCGTGGAACTCCCGCCGGGCGCGTGGGCTGTCCTGGCGCGGCCGGTGCCGTGAGCGCGGCCTCGAGGGGCCGACGGTCCCGGCCCGCGACGTCACGGCCCAGGACGCCGGACAACCCGGTGCTAAAATGGGTGCGTTGGCCTTCGGCACGCCACGTGGGTGTGCCCGGAGGCTTTTTTCATGCCTTCCGACACCTCCGCACCCAGCACGTCTCCCACCGCCGGCTACCGTGGCCTGCTCCGCAACCGTGAGTTCGCCGGCTTGTACGCCGGCTTCACCCTGACGGTCGCCGCGAGCACCTTGTCGGGCTTCGCGCTCGGCACGCTGGTCAACCATCGGACCAACTCCCCGTTCCTGACCGCCGTCAGCATGTACGGCTCCACGTTCGCGACGGTGCTCGGTGCGCTGACGCTCATGTCGGTCGCGGACGGAAAGCGCCCGCGCCGGACCCTCGTCGCGCTCCAGTGCGTCTCGCTCGTGGGTGTGGCCGCACAGGCGGTTCCCGGGCTGCCGCTCGCCGCCCGGTTCGGCCTGCTCCTCGTGCTGGGATTCCTCCAGTCCCTGGGCACGGGAACACGGATGGGGTTGCTCGCCGAGGTGGTGCCGGACTCCACGTACGCACTGGCACGTTCACTGATGAACATCACCTCGGGCGGCACGGCCGTCCTCGGCTACGCCACCGGCGCGGTACTTCTGCGGTACCTGAGCCCGCAGGAGGTCTTCGTCGCCGCGGCGGCCCTGACCGGAGCCGGATCGGTCATCGTGGCGGCGACTGTCCGGGAACGCTCGATCCGTCCGGCCTCCCGGCCCGGACTGCGCCGGACCTGGAAGACGAACATCGCGCTCTTCTCCCACTCCGGCCACCGCGCGCTGCTGCTGAACCTGTGGGTCCCCAACGGCCTGGTCGTCGGTTGCGAGGCGCTGTTCATCTCCTACGCCCCGGAGCACGCCGGCGCCTTCCTGGCCGCCGGATCGGCAGGCATGCTCCTCGGTGACCTGACGGTCGGCCGACTGCTCACCGCCGGGCAGCGACGCCGCTGTGCGTTCCCCCTGCGACTGCTGCTCGCCGTCCCTTACCTGCTGTTCGTCCTCCACCCGCCGGTGCCGGTGGCGACAGCCGCGGTGTGCATCGCCAGTGCCGGGTTCGCCGCCACCCTGCCGCTCCAGGAGCAACTTCTGGAGCTGACCCCCGATCCGGTCCGCGGCCAGGTCCAGGGAGTCGAGTCCGCCGGGCGGATGACGTGGCAGGGCATCGGAGCCGCGGTCGCCGGCGGCGTTGCCCAGCACTCCGCCCCCGCCACCGCCATCACGGCCGTGGCCGCGGTCTCCGTCGCCATCACCGTCCTGTCCCGGCCCTTCGTGGTCCGCGCCCGAGCCGTCCGCGTCGAGACGGCCGACGTACGAGCCGACCCGAGGTAGTCGCTCACCGGGTGACGCCAGCTCGGCACTTCGAAGCCCTCGCACACCCTGCCGCTCCTGCCCGCCCCGTCCCGCGCCCCGCCCGTCCTCCCCGTCCGCTGCGCAATGGAGCGCTCTCAGCGCGCTCCGTGTTCGCCCGCTCCGCTCGCCTTAAGTCACCCTTAAAGGCCGGTTAAGCCCTCGTGGGCTCTTCGTCGGCGTTTCAAGTAGGCGCAGGTCAACGCGGGTTGAGGACAAGTCGGACCATTGGCGGGACCCGTCGCTGTCCCTACCATCGAAACCCGCGCCGGTCCCGGCCCGCGGGCATGAGAGCGCTCTCAGCACGCCGAGGGCGCCTCCCGTGTCCGTCCCCCCACGCCGGCCCGGCGCGGTCAGGAAGCCGCACGAACACTCCAGGAGACCCCCACATGACTCCTCGTCACCAGCGCAACCTCGGCCGCCGCAAGCTTCTCTTCGCCCTCGGCGGAGCCGCCGTGGCCGTCCCCGCCGCGGCCGCGCTCGCTCCGCACGCCCTCGCGGGGCAGTCCGGTGAGCGCAGGGCCAAAGCCGCGGCGGCGGGGCCCCTGCCGCTGACGATCGTGAACAACAGCGGCTCCTTCGACAACGCGAACGTGCACCTGTACGTCGTGGGCAACGCGGACGGCCGTCAGGTGCGCCTCACCCCCGACGGCACGCTGGCCCCGATCGCCGCGTCCGACAACGGCTCCGACGGCTTCACCGACTACGCGATCAGCCTGTCCGGCGGCGAGACCAAGCTGTCCCTGCCGTACATGTCGGGCCGGATCTACGTGGCGCTCGGCGGGAAGCTCAAGCTGAAGGCCGTCACGGACGGCAACGGCAACGCCGCGCTGCAGTACCCGGCCGGCTGGGTCTCCTCCGACCCCAACTACGGCGTGCTGCACGACTGCGCCGAGTTCACGTACAACTCCTCCGGCATGTTCTGCAACACGACGATGGTCGACATGTTCAGCGTGCCGCTGAGCATCCGGCTCACCGGCTCCAAGGAGCAGACGACCGGCACCGTGCGCGAGGGCGGCCGCGCGGCCGCGTTCGCCGCCGTCAAGGAGGTGGAGGCCTTCTCCCGGCTCGTCGTGGACGAGACCCGGATCATCGCCCCCGGCCACGGGCTGGACGCCGGCCTGTTCGCCGAGGACTACTTCGCCCAGTACATCGACGAGGTGTGGAGCACCTACACCGGCAAGGACCTCAAGATCACCACCAATGCCGGCACGTTCACCGGCCGGGTGCGCGGCGACCGGTTCACCTTCGACGGGCCCGCCCAGGCCTCGTTCGGCAAGCCGTCGACGCGGGACGTGCTGTTCTGCGACGGCGCCCTCGCCGCCCCGAACGACGGCACCACCGGGCCGGTCGCCGCGGTGCTGGGCGCCGGCTTCAACCGTTCGACGCTCCTCAGCCACCCCGACCAGCCGACCACCGACGCGTCGGTCTTCTACGGCACCGAGCTGACCAACCACTACTCCAAGGCCATGCACACGGCCACCGAGGACGGCAAGGCGTACGGCTTCGCCTTCGACGACGTGGCCGACTTCGCCTCGTACATCCAGGACACGGCCCCGACGGGCCTGCAGCTGACGATCAGCCCCTTCTAGTCCGGCCGCCGTGCCGGTCCGGCCGGACCGGAGTGCTGGCAGTCCGGACAGTCAGGGCAGTCCGGCTGGACCGGCACGGCAGCCTCGCGTGCGTTTCCCCGCCGGGGTGTGCGACCCGGGCCCGCACCGCAGGAGCAGGTTTCCCGCGGGCCCGGGAAGGTACCCCGGGATCCAGGAGGCGGCCCTTCACCGCGGTGCCGCGAGCGTTCCGGATGCACGGCGGGCTCCCGCGTTGAATGGTGAGATATCGGACCCGATGACAGCACCGGGGCCGCAACAGCGAACCGGACCCGAGGAGCCAGAAGATGTCGACGTCCCAGCCCGACGCGTCCCGGCAGCCCGAGGACCGCACCACCCCGGACAGCCTGCTCCACGCCCGCACCGGCACCGATGTGTCGCCGGAGGACCTGGTCCTTGCCTCGGGCAAGGACCTCACGCCGCACAACCTCGACTGGGCCAAGCGGAAGCTGGCCGAGGAGGGGCCCGCCGCCCTGGACAAGATGCTGCCCTGAATCCCCGCGTCCCCTGACCCGGGGGCCCTGTCGGCGAAGTTCCGGGGCGCGTCCCCGGCGAAGGGGTCACGGAGCGCCTCGCGCTGAAGGGGTTGCACACGGGACGGGACGGCGCCGCCGGTCCGCGGCCTCACGGCTGCGGACCGGCGGCGCCGCCCTGTCCGGCCTCGGGTGCCGTCCGTCCCGGTCATCAGGTGGCGGGGTGCCTCGAGAACGGTCGTTCCGGCTGCCCTCGCGGGGCGCCTCAGGCTCAGCCCGGTCCCGGTCGCCCTTCAGGTTCAACCTCGTCGTCCCTCAGGCAGGTTCCGCCCGATCCTCGTCGTCAGGCGTCTCAGGCCCCGTCCCGGTCCCGGTCCTCGGGCAGCACGGTGTCCTCCTCGACGACGTGGACCGCGGCTTCCTCCGCCCCGGCGGCCCCGCCGTCGATGCCCACGTCGTCGGCCACGGACTCCTTCGTGGTGTCGCTGCGGGCGCCCTCGTCGGGCGCGACCAGGCGTCCGGCACGGTCGGTGCCCGCCTGCGGGTCGACCGGCTCGCCCTCACCGCCCGGCAGGTCGCCCACCTCGTCACCCGCGGGCCCGGACGCGTCGGGCACCTCCTGCGCCAGCCGCTGGTCGAGGCTCTCCCCGTCGTGCTGCTCGGCGGCCGTGGTGCCGTACTTGGTGACGCCCAGGGGCTTCTCCGGTGGCGAGTAGCCCTCGTCCAGGGTGTCGTCGTAGGACCGCTCGTCGAGGGCGTCCTGCATGTCGAGCGGCGCGGCGTCCTCCTGCTCCTCGTTGCTCCCGGTGGGCTGGTACACGTCGTCGGCCATCGGTTCGCTGCCCATGGCTGCCTCCCTGTCACGCTGCGTCGGCTCGTATCGTCCGCGGTGTCAGATCCGCGTTTCCCGTGACGCGATCTCTAACCCCGTGCGCCGGACGACAGGGAACCCGCCGCGCGGGGCGAGGTCACACGGGCGCGTTCGGGCCGTCGGGCCGGGATTGCCGCCGTTCGACCACGGCGACGCTCAGCCGCCGCGTCTCCGCCTCGGCGAGCCGTTCGTAGCCGTCCTCGGTGATGACCGACACGACCGGGAAGATGCGGCGTGCCAGGTCCGGGCCGCCGGTCGCGGAGTCGTCGTCGGCCGCGTCGTAGAGCGCCTCCAGGGCGGCCAGGGCGGCCTCCTCACGGGTCATCTCCGGCCGGTACAGCTTCTTCAGCGCTCCCCTGGCGTACGGCGAGCCGGAGCCCTCGGCGTGGAAGCCGTCCTTCTCGTAGCGGCCGCCGACGGCGTCGAAGGAGAAGATCCGGCCGCGTCCCCCGCCGGGCCCTGCGCTGTCGTAGCCGGCGAGCAGCGGGACGACGGCGAGGCCCTGCATGGCCTGCGCGAGGTTCTGCCGGATCATGGTCGCCAGCCGGGTCGCCTTCGCCGCGAGGGTCATGGGGACGCCCTCGATCTTCTCGAAGTGCGCGAGTTCGACCTGGTAGAGCCGCACCATGTCCAGGGCGATGCCCACGGACCCGGCAATCGCGATCGCGGTGTGGTCGTCGGCGGGCAGCACCTTCTCCAGGTCGCGCTGGGCGATCAGATGGCCCAGCGTGGCCCTGCGGTCGCCGGCGACCAGCACGCCGTCGCGGTACGTGAGCGCGAGAACGGTGGTGCCGTGCGGGGCCCGCACACCGCGGACGTCGTCGGGCAGGGCGCGCGGGGCCGGCAGGTCGGGTCGGTGGGCCGCCAGGAACTCGGTGAAGGACGAGGTCCCCGGAGTGAAGAACTCCTCCCCCAGCCGCCCTTCGTGATCGCTCGCCGTCATGCCGTCCGCCCCCTCGTCGCCCGTCCGCGCACCGACAACCGACTCCTACCTGGCCCGGCCGCGCGGGAAACACCGGACGGCGGGACGCCGACGGTCCTCATCCGGCGGGGACGGAGCCCGGCGCCGGGGCGATACGGGCCTCGAGGCCGCCGATCCGGTGGGCGGGCCAGTCGCGGGCGTAGCCGGGCGGCGTACCGCCGGGGCCGGTGAACGCGGCGACGGGAATGCGCCCGGCGGTGCGGACGATCTCGGCGACCGTGGTGTTCTCGTTGTTGCCGGAGGTCGCGCCGGAGGAGCAGCCGGTGTAGTAGCCGATCGGGATGGCCTCGTGGCCGGTGACCAGGCAGGGCGGGCGGACACCGAGCCGGTGCAGTTCGCCGGCCGTGCGGGCCCAGTCACGGCGGCTGTCGACGTTGCGGTCCACCGTGTACACCAGGACCGTCAGCTGCACCGTCAGATGGCCGGCCAGCCCGAGCGCGACCAGTGCCCTGACGGTCGGCCGCCACCTTCCGCGCGGTGCGGTGACCAGGTGCCACAGGGCGTCGGCGACCGGGATCGCGAGGAGGGCGTAGGCGGGCTGGAGGAAGCGGGGCGCCGCGTAGCCGATCATGAACAGGTACGGGAGCGCGGAGGTCGTGGCGCAGGCCAGCGGCAGCAGCGTGCGCAGGGTGCGCCGGGCCCGTACGGCGACGATCAGCCCGAGGACGGCGAGCAGCGGCAGGACGAACCACCACAGGGTGATCACCGGGTGGGGCATCGACCCGGTGCAGGGGCGGCACAGGGCCCGGCCGCCCAGGCTGCGGAGCTGGTCGTCGACGGCGATCTGCCAGCCGAGCCCGCCCTGGATGCGGGAGGCCTCGGCCAGCCGCTCCCGCAGGCCGCCGAACGCGGCGTACGCCTCGACCGCCCACGGAACGGCACCGGCCGCGAGTCCGCCCACGAGGGCGAGCAGCAGTCGCGGTGACCGGAGGGCGAGGACGGTGACGAGGAGCGGGACCGTCACCCAGACGGCGTCGGCGGGCCGCATCCACGCCATGAGCGCGGCCCCCGCCACCACGCCCCACAGCGGGCCGCGGGGCGCGGGGTCGGCGCGGTGGCGCAGCAGGCAGCCGACGGTGATCAGCGCGCCGACGGCGACCCAGTAGTTGGGCATGGCCTGGGGGCCGTAGAAGAGCGTCACCCACAGGGAGGCGAAGAAGGCTCCCGCGGTGACCAGCACCCGGGTCGGGAACAGACCGCGCCAGCAGCGCAGGGCCAGGTACAGGGCGAGGGCGGAGAGCACGGCCAGGTGGACGCGCAGCAGCACCGTGGACGACGACCAGGACGCCACGGGTGCCACCAGCAGGGAGACGCCCCGGGAGCGGGGCGCGCTGAAGAAGGCGGCCGGGTGGTGGGAGGTGACCTGGCTGACGTAAACGATCTCGTCCCAGCCGAGTCCCAGCACCGGTCGGACGAGGGCGAGTTGGGCGAGCGCGAAGACGGCGGCGAGCAGCGCGAGCGGCCCGGGCCGGCGTGTGCGACGGCGGGTGTGCGGCGCGGGCCACCGCTCGCCGCGCCGCCGGGTGCCGGCGAGGAGGGCACCGGGGCCGTCGCTCATCGTCCGTCCTTCGTTCCCGCGCGTCATGGGGCCCGGTTTCCAGCGGCCGTGCGTTCCACGGGCCGGGGTGGGGGAACCGGGTTTCCGGACAACGTTTCCGGAAAACAGGGACAAACTAACCCGCGGGCGTCGGGCGCGCAGGGCGGTATACGGCCAACCGCCTCACCCGCACCGGGCCCTCCGCCACGGCCCGGCTGCGCGCACGGCGGGCCGTGTCCGCGCACGGGTCACGGCACCACGGTGTGCGCGGGTCCTGGCCGGTGAGCGCGGCGCCGCCCAGCCGGAGCCGCTCGCCGGTGGTCACCGCCCACTGCCGAGCAGGTCCAGGTCCGTCACGACGCGGTCGGCGCCGTGCGCGTACAAGGCGTCGGTCCGCCCCACCCGGTCGACACCGACGACGTAGCCGAAGTGGCCGGCGCGGCCCGCCTCCATGCCGGCCAGCGCGTCCTCGAACACCGCGGCCTGGAAGGGCTGCACGCCGAGGTCCTCGGCGGCGGCGAGGAAGGTGTCCGGTTTCGGCTTGCCGGGCAGTCCGCGCTCGGCGGCGACCACGCCGTCGATCCGTACGTCGAAGAGGTCCTCGGCGCCGATCGAGCGCAGGACGTCACGGCAGTTGGCGCTGGAGGAGACGACCGCGGTGCGCAGCCCGCGGGCGCGGACCGCCTCGATGTAGCGCAGGGTGCCGTCGTAGGCCTCGACGCCGTGGCCGCGGATCCTCGCCAGCAGCAGACGGTTCTTGCGGTTGCCGAGGCCGTGCACGGTGCGGGCGTCGGGCGGGTCGTCGGGCGTGCCCTCGGGGATTTCGACGCCGCGGGAGGCGAGGAAGGTGCGCACACCGTCGGCGCGCGGACGGCCGTCGACGTACGCGTCGTAGTCGGCGTCGGTGAAGGGCCGGAAGGAGTCGCCGTCCCGTTCGCGCAGGAAGGCGTCGAACATCTCCTTCCAGGCGGCGGCGTGGACGACGGCCGTCTTCGTGACGACACCGTCGAGATCGAAGAGGCAGGCGCGAATACCGTCGGGCAGACCCAGAACCGTCATACGAGACACGGTTCCCCGTGCGGCGCCGCACAGTGAGTGGCGCGGGCCACATGGCCGCAGGACGCCGCCCTCCCCGGTGGCACACTCCCTGTGTGGCACTGACCTTCGACGACCTCATCACCCGCGCCCGTTCCCTGCCGAAGGACGGTCGGCGCGCGATCCTCGGCATCGCCGGCAGCCCCGGCGCGGGCAAGTCCACGCTCGCCGGACACCTGGTGCGGGAGCTGAACGGCACCGGCCGGCCATGGGTCGCGCACGTTCCCATGGACGGCTTCCACCTCGCCGACGCCGAACTCGACCGGCTGGGCCGCCGCGACCGCAAGGGCGCCCCGGACACGTTCGACGCCGCCGGATACGCGGCGCTGCTGCGCCGGCTGCGCGAGGAGCCGTACGACGACGTCGTGTACGCGCCCGGCTTCGAACGGGTGCTGGAGCAGCCGCTCGCGGGCGCCGTCCCGGTCCCGCCGAGCGCCCGGCTGGTGGTGACGGAGGGCAACTACCTGCTGCTGGACACCGGTGCCTGGGCGCGGGTGCGGCCGCAGCTCGACGAGGTGTGGTTCTGCGCGCTGGACGAGGAGGAGCGGCTGCGCCGGCTGATCGCCCGGCACGAGGAGTTCGGCAAGAGCCACGAGGAGGCGGTGGCGTGGGTGGAGCGCAGCGACCGGCGCAACGCCGAACTGATCGCGCCGACCCGGGAGCGGGCCGACCTGGTCGTGCCGGAGTCGGCGCTGCCCGGGGCGTCCCGGCCGGTGGAACCGGCTGGACGGGACGCGGTCCGCTGACGCAGGCTCTCGTTCCATGATCAGAGAAGCCACGGTGACCGACGTCCCCGAGATCCGCGCCATGATCCGCGAACTCGCCGCCTACGAGCGGGCCGCCGAGCAGGCCCGTGCCACGGAGGAGCAGCTCCGCGCGGCCCTGTTCGGGGAGCATCCCGCGGCGTCCGTCCTGATCGCCGAGGACGACGGCACCGGTGAGGTCGCGGGGTTCGCGCTGTGGTTCCGGCGCTTCTCGACCTGGACCGGTACGCGCGGCATGCACCTGGAGGACCTGTACGTGCGCCCGCACGCCCGGGGCGCCGGACACGGCCGGGCACTGCTGGCGGCCCTGGCGGCGATCTGCCGGGACAGCGGTTTCGAGCGCTTCGAGTGGATGGTGCTGGACTGGAACGAGCCGGCGATCGCCTTCTACGAGGCGCTCGGTGCGGAGCCGCTGAAGGAGTGGACGGTGTGCCGGCTGACCGGTGCCCCGCTCAGTGAACTGGCGGCGCGGGCACCGGCCGTGGCGGGCCGACCGGACTGACGGCCGGCCGGGCATCGAGTACCGCTTCGGGCGCGGTGCCGTGGGAGCGGGACCGGCCGGGCACGGTCGGCCGGACGCCCGACCGGCTCCGGTTCCGGTTCCGGTTCCGCCCGTTCGTGCTCCCTCGAGGGCTTTCGTGACAAGCCTGGTCACCGCGGTGCGTGGGCTATGTTGAAACCTTCGTGGGAGACGAAGGAGGCGCCCCGGTGCCATCGCCGCAGCAGGCACGCGCACAGGCATCCGCGATCACCTCGGGGAAGGCGGTCCAGGACACGGAGGTGTCCCCGACGGCCCAGCTCCGCAAGCTGTTCGACCGTCCCCGGCTCTCCCCCGGGCAGCGGCGCATCGCCCAGTACCTGATCGAGCACATCGCCGAGGCAGCGTTCCTGTCGATCACGGACCTCGCGGACCGGGTCGGGGTCAGCCAGCCCTCGGTGACCCGGTTCGCCTCGGCGGTCGGCTTCAGCGGCTACCCCGCGCTGCGCGAGAAGCTCCAGTCGATCACCCTCGGCACCCGTGCCGGCGGTGCCGCCGAGGAGATCCGGGGCAACGAGCTCCAGGCCGCCGTCGACGCCGAGATCGAGAACCTGGAAAATCTGCGGCGGGACTTCGCCGACACCGACCGGGTCATCGAGACGGGCCGCCGGCTGTCCGCGTCCACGCCGCTCACCGTGCTCGGTCTGCGCATCTCCGTCTCCCTGGCCGAGTACTTCGCCTACGCCGCCCGGCGCATCCACCCGGACGTACGGCTGGTGACGCGGGGCGGCAGCGTGGCCTACGACGCGCTGCTGCAGTCCCGGGAGGCGGGCGGCACCTGGGTGCTGGCGTTCTCCATGCCGCGGCACGCACAGGAGACCCTCACGGCCGTACGGGTCGCCCGCAGCGCCGGGCTGAAGGTCGCGCTGGTCACGGACCTGGCGCTGGGCCCGATCGTGGACGAGGCCGACGTCACCTTCGCCACCGGCACCGGGTCGCGGCTGGTGTTCGACTCCTACGCCGCCCCGGGCGTGATGTGCGCGGCACTGCTCCAGGCGATGACGGACGCGGATCCGGAGCGGACGCAGGCCCGGCTCGACGAGTACGAGCACGTCGCGGACGAGCACCACTTCTTCCTCCGGGACTGAATCCCGGCGAGGCCGGCGCGATCGCCGCGGACCGGAGGGCAGGCCCGTCCGAAGCACGCATGAATGTTTTCATACGTCTTGAAAACCAGACGGCATATATAAATACTGCACACGGATCGCGACCCGGCCGCTCCGGACCGCGCTCCACCACCCCTCACACGTCACCCGCTCCGCCCGGAAGGCCGACGGTCCGTCATGCGCAGCCAGCACCTCTCGCCGCGGATGACACGTGTCCCCACCGGGCGGCCTCGCGAACACTCTGAGCCGCCGGCTCCTACCCGCTCCTGCGGTCAGGGTGTTGGGCCGGGCTTCCCCTGCCCGGCCGCCCGTGGCGGCCCCGGTCGGCCCCTGGGCCGGGGCCGCCCCACCGCGTCGACCACCCCAGCGACGCCGTACACCCGGAAGCGATGATCATGTCCCTGACGTCCACGTGGCTCGGTCCCGACTGGCCCCGCCAGGTCAAGACCCCCGGCAGCTACGACTGGGAGCGCTCGGCGGCCAAGTGGCTGCGCGAGCTGGTGCCCGCGCGCTACGCGAGCTACCCCGCGCTGATGCGGCACCCCGTCCTGCTGGCCCGGCACGCGCAGATCCAGGTCGAGCACGAGATCCGGGTGGCCAGGACCGCCCTGCAGACCGCCCGTGCCGATCTGCCCCGGCTGGGACTCCACGAAGGTGTCATCGAGCACACCATCAAGCTCTACGCGGCCGAGGTCACACAGCTCCAGCACATCGCCCGCAGCGTGCGCGCGGTCACCCAGGCCCTGGCCCGGACCGCACGCTGACCGCACCGTCGCGGGGCCGCGCGGGGGCCGTGCGGGGGCCGTGCGGTCCGGGAGCGGCCCGCCGCCGCGCGGTGTCGGGCGCACTGCGCGGGAACGAGCCGGTCAACGAACCGGGACTCGTGTGCGATGCTCAACGCGTGATGAGCGAGCCCGTCGTCCCGGTGGAGTCCGGCACCACGCCCGACCTGGTGGAACTGGCCAGGGTCGTCGCCCAGCAGCGCGCCGAGATGGACCGGCTGCGTGAGCAGGCCGCGACCTCGGCCGTCGTGGAGCGCGCCAAGGGCGTCGTGATGGCACTGACCGGCTGCTCCGCGGACGCCGCGGGCGAGACGCTGCTCCAGCGGGCCAAGGCGGCCCGCCGCACCCTGATGGAGGAGTGCTGGATCACCCTGGGCGAGGCGGCGCCCGCCCGCTCCGGCACCGGCCGGCCCCCGGCGCACCCCGACCGGGACTCCGCGGACGCCACCACCGTGCTCGCCGGGTCCGACACCGCTCGGACGCCCTCCGACACCGGCGACGCCCCCGACGACGTCGCCGACGCCCTGGCCCGCCTGGGCCGGGCCCTCGTGCACGCCGACACCTCCCAGGCACTCGCCCGGTGCCTGCTGGACCACCTCGGGCAGGACCTCGGCGCGGACTCGGTCATGATCTACGTCCGCCGGCCCAGCGGCGGCCTGGAACTGATCGGGCACGCCGGCGTCGACGAACGCGTGGCCACCCAGTGGCGGCAGATCCCACCCGTCAGCCGTGTCGCCGTGGTGGACGCCCTGGCGGCCGGCGAACCACGCTGGCTGGAGGACTTCGCCCGGGACAGCGCACGGTACGAGCTGATCGGCGACCCGCCCGACCGGTGGCGCTCCCGCGCCTGGCTGCCGCTGCCCACCGGCGACGGGCCCGAGGTCTGCGTCGGTGTGCTGCGCGGGCGTCCCGGCCCGTTCACCCCGCGCGACCGTGTCCATCTGCACGGGGTGATACGGCTGTGCGCCGGCCGGCTGCGCACGTTCACCACCCCGCCGGAACGGCCGGCCGAGGCGCTCCCGGACGCGGTACGGGCCCTGTTCGCGGCGCTGCCGGTCGCGGCGATGCTGCTGACCCCGGTGCGCGGCCCCTCCGGTGAGAGCGAGGACTTCCGGATCGACGCCGCCACCGCGCAGGCCGGCGACGTCCTGGTCGGCACCGGGGACGATCTCACCGGGCGCCGGCTGCGGGAGTTCTGGCCCGACCTGGCGGACGCTCCGCTGGGCCGGGGCTGCCTGGACGCGCTGGCCACCGGGGAGACGTACGAGGGTGAGCCGTTCGCCCACCAGGAGGTGGTGGACGGTGTCGCGGAGCTGTCCACCTACTCCGTGCGGGTGACCCCGCTCGCGGACGCGCTGGTCGTCACCTGGGTCCGGCACGCCTCCTCCGACCGGCAGGAGCAGCGGCTCGCCGACCTGCAACGGCTCGGGAACCTGGGCTGGGCCAACTGGAACCTGGCCACGCGCGAGGCGTCCTGGTCGTCGCAGGTCTTCACGATCCTCGGCCGGGACCCGGCGCGGGGGCCCGTCCCGCTCTCCGCCCTCGCCCGGCTCGCGATCCCCGACGACCGGCCCGCGCTGCGGCGCGCCGTCACGGACCTGGTCCGGGCGGGCAGCTCCTTCGACGTCCCGTTCCGCGTCCGTGACACCCGCGGGGTGCGGCACCTGCGTCTGGTCGCCGAGCCGGTGGCCGACCGCCACGGCACACCCGTCGAGGTGCACGGCTTCGTGCAGGACCTGACCGCGCGGCGGCGCGCCGAGCTGGCCCTGGTGGAGAGCGAGCGCGCGATCCTCACCCAGCACGACGTGCTCCAGTCCGAGCGGACCCTGGTCGCCCGGCTGCAGAACGCCCTGCTGCCGCTGCCCGAGCGGGAGGTCAGCCTCGCCGGGCTGCGCGTCGAGGTCGCCTACCTGCCCGCGCAGGCGGGCATCCACGTCGGCGGCGACTGGTTCAGCGCCATCGAACTGCCCGACGGCGACGCCCTGTTCGTCGTCGGCGACGTCGCCGGACACGGGGTGGACGCCGTCGCGACCATGGCCCAGCTGCGGTTCACCGCCAAGGGCATGGTCATCACCGGGTCCTCGCTGACCGGTGCGCTCGCACGGCTCAACACCCTGCTGCTGCACTCCCGGGACAGCCACGGCACCGCCACGATGGTCCTGGCCCGCTACCGGGCGGCCGAACGGCGCCTGCTGTGGGCGCAGGCGGGCCACACCCCGCCCCTGCTGCTGCGCGGCGGTGAGGTGACCTATCTGCGCCGGCCCAGCGGTGTGCTGCTCGGCGCGACCACCACGCCGCACTTCGAGGAGGCCGAGTGCCTGCTCGAACCCGGCGACCGGGTGCTGCTGTACACGGACGGCCTGGTGGAGCGGCCCCCGGAGAACATCGACGTGGGCCTCGACCGTCTCGCCGCGGCCGTGGCGGCCCACCCGGAGGACGAGCCGGGTGCCCTCGGCACACTGCTCGACGCGATGCTGGAGGGCGAGCGCCGCGACGACGTCTGCGTCCTCGACATCCGCGTGCCCCGACCGCGGTAGCGGGCGCCGCGGCGTTCGTCCTCGGCCGGCGCGGGTCCGGCGGGTTCAGCCGCCGGTCACGCCGGTGGCGTGCAGGAAGCGGCGCAGGGAGGCGGCCATGGCGGACACGAACGCCTCCCGGGCCGTGTCGTCGAGGGCGTCCAGGGACAGGTACGGGTTGAGGTCCTCCAGCTCCACCAGGAGCAGCTCGCCGTCCGGCACACGGCAGGCGTCGACGCGCTGGATGCCGTGGTCGAGGGTGTTCCAGCCGGTGAAGCCCCGGGCGAAGTCGAGGTCGGCACGGGTGGGTTCGTACGGCTCGAGCTGCCAGCGCCGGTCCGGGTGCGGGGCGTACAGGGCGTACTGGAAGTCGTGGTCGACGAAGTAGAAGGAGACCTCGTAGGCGAAGTCGATGTACGGCTGGACCAGGACGTCGCCGTCCACGAGCGCGCGCACCTCGTCCGCGGGGACGACGCGCAGCCCGATCGAGTCGGCGCCGAGCCGCGGTTTGACCACGTACCGCTCCGTTGGGGGCAGCCGGTGCAGGTCCTCCGGCCGGTCGACGGTGGGGATCACCGGTCGGCCTGCGGCGCTCAGGTCGAGCAGATAGCCCTTGCCCGCCATGTCGCCGCGGCCGGTGAGCGGGTTGTAGACCGGTGTGCCGGCCGCCGCCGCGCGCTCACGGAAGGCGTCGTGGGCGTCCTGGTACGCCAGTACGGGGCCGCTGTTGCGGACCACGACGGCGTCGAAGCCGTCCATCAGGGCGGCGGCGTCCCGCGGGTGGCACAGGGCCAGGTCGACGTGCTCGCGCAGCCGGGAGGTCAGGAAGACGTCCTCGTCGCCGTAGCGGCGGCCGCGGGCGGGGTAGGCCAGGTCGGTGACGTACAGGACACGGGGACGGGCGGGCGGCATACGGGCTCCTCGGGGCGATCGTGGCTCGATCATAGGAACGACCTGCGCGAACGCGAGCGGCGGTACTGAGTGCCGCGCCGGGAGTGCACCCAGTGCCACCCGGAAGCTGCCGGTGTTAGGTTCCGTCCATGAGCTCCAGCAGTACGGCGCACGGCCGCGGTGACCGGGCCGTGAAGCCGCCGATACGGGACGCCCTGGTCGCGGCGGCGTTCCGGCTGTTCCTGGAACGGGGCTACGAACAGACCACCGTCGACGACATCGTGGCGCTCGCCGGTGTCGGACGGCGCTCGTTCTTCCGCTACTTCCCGTCCAAGGAGGACGTGGTCTTCCCCGACCACGAGCGGTGCCTCGCCGACATGACGGACTTCCTGTCCGCGAGCGGCGACGGCGACGACCCGGTGCGCACGGTCTGCGACGCGGCCCGGCTGGTGGTGCGGATGTACGCCGAGAACCCGGCGTTCTCCGTGCAGCGTTACCGCCTCACCAAGCAGGTCCCGGGACTGCGGGCGTACGAGCTGTCGGTGGTGTGGCGCTACGAACGGGCGCTCGCCGGGTACCTGCGGACCCGCTTCGCCGGTCTGCGCGACAGCACCCTGCGGGCCGACGTGGTCGCCGCGGCCGTGGTCGCCGCGCACAACAACGCGCTGCGCTCCTGGCTGCGTTCGGACGCAACGGGTGACGCGGAGGCCGCGGTGGACCACGCGCTGGGGCATGTGCAGGCCGCGTTCGGGGACGTCCCGGTGCCGCCGGCCGGCGAGGACCCCGAGGACGTGGTGGTGGTCGTGTCCCGGCGCGGGGCACCGCTGTGGCGGGTGGTGCAGGAGCTGGAGGCCGCGCTCGGGCGCGACTGACCCGCTACGTCCACTCCCCCGCAATCGAGGGTACCGAGTGCCTTTACCTATGGCACTGAGTGCCATACTCTGGGGCCGTGCACGGTGGCACGGGACACCGGGCACACGCGTGCCGGGGTGACCGCGCACGCCGGATTCCGGCCGAGTGCAGGGAGTTGACCAGCGTGTACCACCACTCAGGAAGCGTCGCTCAGCAGGCAGCCGGCTCCGCGACGGGCATCCTCGCGCCCCGGGCGGCGGACCACGCGGAGGCCATGGTCTTCCAGCGCTGCACCTGGTGCGGCACCGCCATGTACCACCGGCTGCTGTGCCCGGTCTGCCAGGGCAGCGACCTGCGCACGGAGCGCAGCGAGGGCGTCGGCACGGTGCGCCACTCCACGGTGCTGCACCGCAACACCCCGGCGGCCCGCAACGTCTCCCTCATCGAGATGGCCGAGGGGTTCGTGGTGCGCGGCCGGGTGATGGGGCCGCCGATCGGCATCCACAGCGGCGACCGGGTGCGGCTGTCCACGGCGAAGGACCCGGTGCGGGGCGAGCCGGTCTTCCAGCTCCTGGACGAGCCGTACCGGGCCTGGACCTGACGGACCGCCGGACGCGGCGCGTCCGGCGTCTCAGAGGGTGACGCGGATACCGACCGTGCCGTTCGCGCCCCGGCGGAGCCGGCTGCCCAGGAGGGTCAGCCGGCCCACCAGGCCGTACTTGCGGGCGATCAGCGCCCGGTAGCGGGCGCTGGTGGCCGGGTCGCAGATCTCCGCGGTGGCCGGCACCTGGTCACCGGTCGGCTTGCCGCGTACGTCGCACGGGCCGACGAGGACGTCACCACGGGCGCGGATCCGCTTCACCTTCCACGAGTCGGCGGCGGTCCACACCCCGAGCGCGTCACCGTCCCGCACCACCCACACCGGCGTGGCAACAGGCGTACCGTTCCTGCGGTAGCTGGTGACCAGCAGGTACTTCCCGGCTCCGAGCCGGTCCGACAACTCCTCGTCCATGCGAGAAGCCTAGTGACCCGGGTCGGCAATTCGCACGCGTCGTCCGACGGACAGCTCCGGGCCCTTCCACCACAACCACCGCAATGGGACCAGTGATTGCCCGGACAGGTCCTAGGCGTCCGGACGGCGCGCCACGAAGACGAACTCCCGGCCCGGGCGGTCGGGGGCGTCCCGTACCTCGTCCACCGTGAAGCCGTGCGCGGCGAGGTCCGCCTCGGCCTCCTCGCGCCCGCGGAAGCGCAGCGTCGAGTCCGACGTCAGCACCGCCCCGTCCGCCGCGAACACGTAGGTGGTACGGAACGTCACCAACGGGCCGTCCACGTCGGTCACCTGGTGCCAGTGCTCGACCGTGCCGATGCCGGGCACGTCCGTCCTGCCGTACGAGTCCTCCCGGGTCCACCGCTCCCAGGCGCGCCGGGCCGGGTCGCGGGTCTCGAAGACCAGGCGGCCCCCGGGCCGCAGGGCCGCGTGGGCTCCGCGCAGGGTGCCGTGCCAGGCGTCGGGGGCGACGACGGCCTGGGCGACGTTCGCCGTCATGGTCGCCAGATCCATGCGCAGCGGCGGCAGCGCCGTCGCGTCGCCCTCGATCCAGCGCACCCGCTCGCCGCCCGGTTTGGCGCGGGCCACGTCGAGGGAGGCCCGGGCGGGGTCGACACCGACCACCTCGACGCCACGACCGGCCAGGAGCAGGGCGAACACCCCGGTTCCGCAGCCGATGTCGAGCACCCGCCGGGCCCCGAACTCCTCGGCCATGCGCAGATACGCGTCGAGGTCGCTCCGGTCGGGGTCGAGGGGGTCGTAGACCGCCGCCAGCCGTGGATGTGCGAAACACTCGTCAGCCATGCCGTGGACGGTATGCGGCCGGAGCCGTTGCCCGCGCCCCCTTTACCGCCGGAGGGCCACCGCCATCCGCCGCACCGCCTCGGTGAGCAGTCCGGGCGTGGTGGCGAGGTTGAGCCGGGCGTGACCGGCGCCGCCCGTGCCGAACGGCAGCCCCGAGTTGAGGGCCACGCGGCCGTGCCGCAGGAAGACCTCGGCCGGGTCGTCGCCGAGGTCCAGGCCCCGGCAGTCGAGCCAGGCGAGGTAGGTGGCCTCCCCCGGGCGGTAGCGGATCGCCGGCAGGTGTTCGGCGAGGAGCCCGGTGAGCAGCCGGCGGTTGGCGTCGAGGCCGGCGAGCAGGGCGTCCAGCCATGCGGTGCCCTCCCGCAGCGCGGCGGTGTGGGCGAGGACGCCGACGTGGCTCGGGCCGTGCCCGACCTCCTCGGGCATCCGCGCCAGGTCCGCGGCCGCCTCCGGCCCGGCGACGGCGAGGGCCGCCTTGAGTCCGGCCAGGTTCCACGCCTTCGACGCCGACATCAGCGACAGGCCGCGCTCGCCGCCCGGCACGCTCAGGTACGGCACGAACCGCGCGCCGGCGAGGACCAGCGGTGCGTGGATCTCGTCGGCGACGACGCGGACGCCGTACCGTTCGGCGAGTGCGGCGACGGCGGACAGTTCGTCGGCGGTGTGCACGGTGCCGGTGGGGTTGTGCGGGCTGCACAGCAGGTAGGCGGCCCGTTCCCGGCCGGCCGTCACCCGCCGGAAGGTGTCCTTCAGCACCTCCGGGTCGATCCGGCCGTCCGCGCCGAGCGGGGCCTCGACCACCCGGCGGTCCAGGTGCCGGACGAAGGCGTAGAAGGGCGGGTACACGGGAGAGTTGACCACGACCGGGTCGCCGGGGCCGGTGACCAGTTTCAGCATCTCGACCACGCCGAGCATGACGTCGGGCACGATCGCGGTGCGCTCCACGGCGAGCCCGTCCCAGTCCCACCGCTGCCGTGCGAAGGCGGCCAGCGCCTCGGCGTACGCGCTGCCGACGGGATAACCGGTGTCGCCGCGTTCCATCGCCCCGGTGACGGCGCGGACGACCGGTTCGGCGAGCGGCACGTCCATCTCCGCCACCCACACCGGCAGTACGTCCTCCGGATAGGTGCGCCACTTCATGCTGGTGCGGCGGCGCAGGAGTTCCGGGGTGAGGGCGTGCAGCGGGTTCGGTTCACCGGACGTCTCGTGCGGGATCCTCGTCATGGCGACACGATAGGGCGGCCGCCGCGGTCGCGGACATGGGCACGACGGGCGCCGCGGTATCGCGGCGGAGGTGAACGCCCCGGGTTGCGCGGCCGTATGGGGGAAGGGCGCTCGGGTCAGGGGAGGCCCCCGCGGTGCGCGCACCGCGCTGCCGAGGTTCGGGAGCCATGCATGAGGCACGCACGACGACGTCTCGTCCGGCGGGTGACACGTCTGGCGGCCGTCGGAGGACTCCTGGTGGGGGCCACGATGGTCACCCACGCCGTCGCCGACGAGCCCCGGGTGGCCCACTCCGTCCCGTACTCCACCGCCGGTGATCCGGCGGCCGGCCCGGCCGCCGGACTCGTGTCCCGGCTCGGCACCTCCCGTACGGCGGGCAGCTGGGTCGGCGCGGACGGGGCGACGGTGGTCGCGGTCACCGACGAGGCGGCGGCGGCCGAGGTGCGGCGGGCCGGGGCCGAGCCGAGGAGGGTGCGCCACAGCATGGACGACCTGAAGTCGGCCACGCGGACGCTGCGTTCGGCGCCGCGCGTGCCGGGCACGGCGTGGGCGCTGGACTACCGCGGCAACGAGGTGGTGGTCCGCGGGGACAGCACGGTGTCCGCGCGGGACTGGTCCGAGCTGACCGAAGTCGCCCGCGGCATCGGGACGTTCGTCCGCATGGAGCGCACCGGTGGCACCTTCACCACCCGGATCAACGGGGCGCGGACCATCCTGTCGGCGGCCGGCCGCTGCTCGGCGGGTTTCAACGTGACCGACGGCCGGCGGGACTTCGTGCTGACGGCCGGGCACTGCGGGCCGGAGGGCTCGGTGTGGTTCGCGGACGCCGCGGCCCGTCAGGAGGTCGGCACGACGGTCCGCGGCAGCTTCCCCGGTGACGACTACTCGCTGATCGCGTACGCGGACGGCCGGGCCGGCGAGGGCGCCGGTGTGGTGGCGGTCGGCGGCGGCAAGGGGGTGCGGATCACGGGGGTGGCGGATCCGAAGGTCGGCCAGCGGGTGTTCCGCAGCGGCAGCACCAGCGGGCTGCGCGACGGCGTGGTGACGGCGGTCGACGCGACGGTGAACTACCCGGAGGGCACGGTCAGTGGTCTCGTCGAGTCCGACGTGTGCGCCGAACCCGGGGACAGCGGCGGCCCGATGTTCTCCGAGGGCATCGCGCTCGGTGTCACCTCGGGCGGCAACGGCGACTGCCGCCGCGGAGGCACGACGTACTTCCAGCCGGTGACGGAGGCGCTGACGCGGCTCGGTGTGCGGCTGATCGTCGCGCCCGGCGACGACGGTGCCGCGGCGCCGCCGTCCCCGGCGCCGCCGCAGGCCCGGGACGCCGCTCCGGACGCGGCCTCACCGGGGTCGTCGACGCCGGTGCGCGGGATCCTGCCGGACCCGTCGACGCTGCTGTCCCGGCTGGCCGATCCGCGCAACGTCGGTCCCGGTCTGCTGGTGATCGCGGGCAGTCTGGTGGCCCTGGTGGCGACGCGCTGGATCCGGGCGGAGCAGGACCGCAGGGCGTACCGGCGGCGGTACTCGGCGACGTGGGGCTGAGGGAGAGGTGAGAGGGGGCACCCGCTGTGGGTCACGGGTGCCCGGTCGGCCGGAGCCGTGGAGTCGAGGCGGCGCTCAGGCCGCCCTGACCGGCTGCGTGAGGGCGGAGGCCCACTCCTGGACCAGGCGCTGGTACTCCTCGCGCTGTTCGACGCTGAGTGTCCCGCCCGACCGGAGCCACAGGGCCCGGATCTCCTCGTTGACCTCGGCAGCCGATCGCTCGGAGGAGGGTTCAACACTGGTGGACATGCTGTGAAGCATACGGCGCCGGACGTGAAGGCGCTGTGAGTAATCGCACGCTCATCGGACATTTCCGACAGTGTTGCTGATCACGTCCATCTGCCAAGCAACGTGGGCGAGTTCACACCCCGGCCGCTCCCGGGCCCCCGGTCCGCACCGGGGGCCCGGGAGGGGTTCAGGTGCCCGGCTTGCGGCCGTACACGTGGACGTCGTCACCGTTCTTCAGCAGCGACCAGTACTTCTTGGCGTCGGTCTTCGTCATGTTCACGCAGCCGTGCGAGCCGGGCGGGTTCCACATGCTCACGCCGGCCGAGTGGAAGGCCTGGCCGCCGTCGAAGAACTGACTGTAGGGCATCGGCACGTCGTAGATGGTCGAGACGTGGTCGATGTTGCGCCAGTAGATCTTCTTCGCCCCGGTGCGGGTCTCGTGGCCGTCACGGCCGGTACGGACGGGCACCGGCCCGTACACGAGCTTCTTGCCGTCCTGGATCCAGCTGAGTTGCAGCGTGAGGTCCACACAGGCGATGCGACCCTTGTTGACCGGGCACTTGCCCGACTTGTTGGGGTTCTTCCCGACGGCCTTCTGCTTGTTCATCAGGTTCATCACGCCCCAGGTGACGGGACCGGCGTACCCGATGTTCGGTGTGATGCCGTGCTTGGTCTGGAAGGCGCGGATGGCCTTGCAGTCGGCGGAGGACTGCTTGCCGTCGACCGGGCGGCCGAGGAACTTCTCCACCTGCTTCTGGTACGGGCCCGCGGTCGTGGTGCAGCTCGCGGCCTGCGCCGGGGCCGCGCCCAGCGCGAGTGTGAGCGGAGCCACCAGCGAGGTGACTCCGAGGGCGACGACACCGCGTCTACGTATGTCCCCCATGGTCCGTTTTGCCTTTCCCGTGGAAGTGAGCGCCGGCCTGCGCACTCTGCCAGGAAGACGGCTTGAGGGGAAGTTCGGTTGTACGGGCGGGCCGGCCGCGACGAAACGGTGACACGCGTCACGGCTCGGCCCGCCGCCGGCCGGGATCAGCGGTAGCCGGTGGTGTCCGCGGGCCGGCCCGCGTCCTGCACCTCCACGAGGTAGCGCCAGGCGTCCGGGCGGCTGCCGTCGAGGTCGGTGAAGCCGTACTCGCGGGCGAGGCCGCCGCTGGAGAGGGAGGTGCCGTTGAAGCGGGCCACGTCCGTGTCGGCGGCGAGGGCGGCGACGGCCCGTCCGACGTAGCGCGGGGTCTCCGAGATGGCGAAGTGCGGGACCTCCGCGAGGGCGTCGCGCCAGTTGTCCTCGCGCACCCCGAAGTGGTCGAGCATGATCTCCGAGCGCAGCCAGCCCGGGGTCAGGGCGAGGGCGGTGGCGCCGCGCGGCCCGAGTTCGTGGCCCAGGGCGAAGGCCATGCGCAGCACGGAGGACTTCGCGAGGTCGTAGAAGAAGGAGTTGCGGTAGTGGTCGCGGTTGTAGTCGTCGGTGCCGTCGGTCACCTCGACGACGAGACCACCGGGGTGGCGCAGCAGCAGGGGCAGCGCGTGGTGGCTGGTGACGGCGTGGGTCTCCACCGCCAGGCGCAGCAGCCGCAGCCCCTTGTCCAGGTCGTGCTCCCAGACCGGTGCCTCCCACTCGAAGAGCGTCTCGCCGCCCCAGATGTCGTTGACCAGGACGTCCAGCCGGCCCTGCTCGGCGGCGATGCGGTCGACCAGGGCCTTCACCTGGGAGGGCTCCAGGTGGTCGGTGGGTACGGCGATGCCCTCGCCGCCCGCCTCGGTGACCAGGTCGGCGGTGTCCTCGATGGTCTCGGGCCGGTTGTACTCGGAGCGGCGGGCGCGCGTGCTGCGGCCCGTGACGTACACGGTCGCGCCCGCCGCCCCCAGCTCCACGGCGATGCCCCGTCCGGCGCCCCGGGTCGCCCCGGCCACCAGCGCGACCCTGCCCTTCAACTGCTCCGACATGTACGGCCTCCCGTCACTCGCGATGTGCTGTCGTTACGAGAGTGACGGGTAAGCCGGACATCTTCTGTCACCTTTTCGCGCCGGTCACCCGGGCGGCGTGCTCAGTGGCCGCGGGCGATCCATTCCTCCAGGTGCGGGGCCTCCGCGCCGATCGTGGTCGGGTCGCCGTGGCCGGTGAGGACCTTCGTCCCGGGCGGCAGGGTCAGCAGCCGGTCCCGGATCGAGTCGATGATCGTCGGGAAGTGGGAGAAGGAGCGGCCGGTGGCGCCGGGACCGCCCTGGAAGAGGGTGTCGCCGGTGAACACGGTCGCGAGCCCCGGGTCGTACAGGCAGACGGCGCCCGGCGCGTGGCCGGGGGTGTGCAGCACCGTGAGGTCGGCGCCGCCCGCCTCGATCACCTGGCCGTCGACCAGCCAGGAGTCGGGGTCGCGGTCGGGATGGGTCTGCTTCCACAACGGCAGGTCGTCGGGGTGCAGCCAGATGGTGGCGCCGGTGCGCTCGGCGAGGGCGGGCGCGGCGTCGATGTGGTCGTTGTGGGCGTGGGTGCACACGATGGCGGTCAGGCGCCGGTCGCCGACGGCCTCGGCGATGGCGTCGGCGTCGTGCGCGGCGTCGATGACGACCGCCTCGTGGTCGTCGCCGACGATCCACACGTTGTTGTCGACGTCCCAGGTGCCGCCGTCGAGGCTGAACTGCCCGGAGGTGACGAGGCGTTCGATGCGGGCCGCCATCACAGCACCACCACCGAGCGCAGCACGTCGCCGCGGTGCATCCGCTCGAACGCCTTCTCCACCTCGTCCAGTTGGATGGTCTCGGTGACGAACGCGCCCAGGTCCAGGCGGCCCTGGAGGTGGAGGTCGATCAGCATCGGGAAGTCACGGGAGGGCAGGCAGTCGCCGTACCAGGAGGACTTCAGCGCGCCGCCGCGGCCGAAGACGTCGAGGAGCGGCAGTTCGAGCTTCATCTCGGGAGTGGGCACGCCCACCAGGACGACCGTGCCGGCCAGGTCGCGGGCGTAGAACGCCTGCCGGTAGGTCTCGGGGCGGCCGACGGCCTCGATGACGACGTCGGCGCCGAAGCCGCCGGTGAGTTCGCGGATCGCCTCGACGGGATCGGTCTCGCGCGAGTTGACGGTGTGGGTGGCGCCCATGGAGCGGGCGGTGTCGAGCTTGCGGTCGTCGATGTCCACGGCGATGATCTTCGCCGCTCCGGCGAGCCGGGCCCCGGCGACCGCCGCGTCCCCGACGCCGCCGCAGCCGATGACCGCGACCGAGTCGCCCCGGCCGACGCTGCCGGTGTTGATGGCGGCGCCGATGCCGGCCATCACGCCGCAGCCGAGGAGCCCGGCGACCTCGGGGGCGACGGCCGGGTCGACCTTGGTGCACTGCCCGGCGGCGACCAGCGTCTTCTCGGCGAAGGCGCCGATGCCCAGGGCCGGGGAGAGTTCGGTGCCGTCGGTGAGGGTCATCCGCTGCTTCGCGTTGTGGGTGTCGAAGCAGTACCAGGGGCGTCCGCGCAGACAGGCGCGGCACTTCCCGCACACCGCACGCCAGTTCAGGATCACGAAGTCACCGGGTGCGACGTCGGTGACGTCGTCGCCGACCGACTCCACGACGCCCGCCGCCTCGTGGCCGAGCAGGAAGGGGAAGTCGTCGTTGATGCCGCCCTGTTTGTAGTGCAGGTCCGTGTGGCACACACCGCACGCCTGGACCCGTACGACCGCCTCACCGGGGCCCGGGTCGGGTACGACGATCGTCTCGATCCGTACCGGCTCGTCCTTGCCGGGTGCGATCACACCGCGTACTTCCTGCGCCATCGCGCTGATCCCTTCGTCGGCCGGGGTCGGTCCGGGAACGACCCTACGCGCGAATGATCCATTGTGCCGCCCACCGTGCCGCGCGCCCACCCTCGCGACGTAGCCTGAACGCTCCGACCCGTGAAGGAGCGACGTGAGCATCGCAGCGCAGGAGCCCGTCCCGCCCGCCCGGCGGCTGCTTCTCGGATACGTCCGGCCGCACCGGTGGGCCCTGCTGGGCGGCGCCGGACTCTCCCTGCTGACCGGCGCGACCGGCCTGATGCTGCCGCTGGTGGCCCGGGACCTGATGGGCGACCTCTCCGACGACCGGGCCATCACCGGCGCGTTGCTGCTGATGTCGGCCCTCGTCGTCGCCAACGCCGTGCTGGGCGCGCTCGGTTCGTACGTGCTGCGGCGCACCGCCGAGTCGGTGGTGCTCGGGGCGCGGCGCTCGCTGACGTCGTACCTGCTGCGGCTGCGGATCACCGCCGTGGACCGCACCGAGCCCGGTGATCTGATGGCGCGCGTCACCTCCGACACGACGCTGCTGCGCGAGGTCACCACGGACTCGCTGGTGGGTCTCGGCACGGGTGGTCTCACGCTGGTGGCGACCGTGGCGCTGATGGGGTTCGTGGACCCGGTGCTGCTCGGTGTCACCCTCGCCGTGATCGCGCTCGCGGGCACGGTCCTCGGGGTGATCGTGCCGCGCATCAACCGGGCGTCGCGGCGGGCGCAGGACGCGGTCGGCGTGATGGGGGCCTCGCTGGAGCGAGTGCTGGGCGCGCTGCGCACGGTGAAGGCGTCGGGCGCCGAGCCCCGGGAGGAGCGCACGCTGCACGAGGCGGCGCAGGAGTCGTGGCGGCAGAGCGTGCGCGCCGCCAAGTGGTCGGCCGCGGCGGGCAACACGGCCGGGCTGGCCATGCAGATCGCGTTCATCACGGTGCTCGCGGTGGGCGGCGCGCGGGTGGCGACCGGCGCCATCGACATCGGGACGCTGGTGGCGTTCCTGCTGTTCGTCTTCTATTTGATGGCGCCGATCCAGCAGGTCGTCGGCGCGATCACGCAGTACCAGACGGGCAGTGCCGCCCTCGCCCGGATCC
Source organism: Streptomyces calvus (assembly GCF_006782915.1). Lineage (GTDB taxonomy): Bacteria > Actinomycetota > Actinomycetes > Streptomycetales > Streptomycetaceae > Streptomyces > Streptomyces calvus. The sequence goes on along the minus strand of NZ_VCNP01000056.1, from coordinate 1,028,296 downwards.
AGGAGGCGCTGCGGATGCCCGCCGAACCGGCCGCGCCTCCCGCGCCACTGCCCGCGCCCGGCACGGCGCCCGCCGCGCTCGCCTTCGAGGACGTCCGCTTCCGGTACGCCGACGACCTGCCGTACGTCCATCACGGGGTGACGTTCTCCGTGCCCGCGCAGGGCATGACCGCGTTCGTCGGCCCGTCCGGCGCGGGCAAGACCACCGTGTTCTCCCTCATCGAGCGGTTCTACGAACCCGACTCCGGGGTGATCACGCTCGACGGGCGGGATCTCGCCGACTGGGAGCTGCCGCGGCTGCGGGCCTCGATCGGCTACGTGGAGCAGGACGCGCCGGTGCTGTCGGGCTCCCTGCGGGACAACCTGCTGCTCGGCAACCCCGGGGCGGACGACGCGACGCTGGCACGGGTGCTGAAGACGACGCGGCTGGACGGCCTGGTGTCCAGGCTGCCGGACGGTCTGGACACCCTGGTCGGGCACCGCGGCACCAAGCTGTCCGGCGGCGAGCGCCAGCGGGTCGCCATCGCCCGCGCGCTGCTGCGCCGGCCCCGGCTGCTGCTGCTCGACGAGGCCACCTCGCAGCTCGACGCGGTGAACGAGGCGGCGCTGCGGGACACCGTCGCCGACGTGGCCCGTACGACGACGGTGCTGGTCGTGGCGCACCGGCTGTCCACGGTGACGGCGGCGGACCGGATCGTGGTGATGGACGCCGGGCGGGTCCGTGCGGTCGGTACGCACCGGGAGCTGGTGGCCGCCGATCCGCTGTACGCCGAGCTGGCGGCGACGCAGTTCCTCGCGACGGGTGAGTGAGCGGCGCGGCTGGGTGGGCGGCGCGGGGAGTGAGCGGCGTGGGCGGGGGTGTTCCGGTCCTGGCTTGCCGTGCCCGCACGGCCGGAGGAGTCTCGTAGGTGGGGCCGTGCCGGCCCGCCCGTGGACCGGGCCGCGGCCTCGTCAGGAGGTAGGTCATCATGGGAACCGCGGCACAACCGGTCTTCGGCACCGACACACTGCGCCGGGGCGTCGAGGCGGACACGTCGGCCATGCTGGTGTCGCTCTACGCGGACGACGCGGAACTGCTCATCGTGGACCGCAACACCCAGCCCAGCCATCCCAAGGTCCTGCGCGGCCGGGACGAGATCGCCGCCATGCTCGACGACGTCTACAGCCGCGACATGACGCACAAGCTCGAGGAGTGCGTGGTCCAGGGCGACCGGGCCGCCTACTGCGAGAGCTGTGTGTACCCGGACGGGGTGCGGGTGCTCTCGGAGTCGATGCTCACCCTGCGGGACGGCCGGATCACCGGGCAGACGATGATCCAGGCGTGGGACGAGTAGCCGGGCCCGGTCGGTTCGTCCGCCCGGTCCATCCCGGTGGGCGCAGGATGCCCAGTAGTTGGCGGACCAGTTCCTCCACGACCTCGTCCAGGGTGGCGTCCACCCATCCGGCGTTCCAGTCGTGGAGCAGTCCGTTGACGCTGCCGATGAATCCCGTCGCGGCGAGGCGGTAGTCGCGGGGCGCCGCCTCGCCGCGCTCGGCGGCCGCCCGCGCCTCGGCGCAGATCAGGTCGACCCAGTGGGCGCGGCGGGCGAGACGCTGTTCCTCCAGGCGCGCGCTGACGCCGATGATCTCCACGAAGGCGATGCGGATGCGCCGGGGGTCGCCGGTGACGTCGGCGGCGTAGGCGTGGAAGATCGCGCTCACGCGTTCGGTGAGCGGGGCGTGCGCCGTCTCGGCGGCGGCGGCCCGGACGGCCGCCGCGGCCCGGTCGTTGACCTGGAGGTGCAGCGCGGCCAGCACGTCCTCCAGGCTGCGGAACTCCTCGTAGAACTGACGGGTCGACAGTCCTGCGGCCTCGCTGAGGGCGGCGACGGTGGTGGCCCGGTAGCCGGGCCGTGCGCCGAAGAGTTCGAGCCCGGCGTCGAGGAAGCGCCGGCGCCGCTCGGCCTTCCGCTCCTCGGCCGTCTTCCCGGCGTAACGGCCGCTCGGTGCCCTCAGTCTGCCCGGCACCGGCCCTCCCCTCGTCGTACGCACCCGCAATTTTGGCGTGTCCACGGTCTTGTGGAGAAGGCCACCCGTCCTTACTTTTCAGTAAGTTGATTCTGAAAGCACGCGTGTTCAGATTCCCACCCCTCCCCTGCCTTGGCATGCCCAACTCACAACGCCGCCCCCACCCGCGAAGGAGTAAGCAGTCATGCCGACCCGCAGAACCAGGTCCCTGTGCGTCCTCGCCGCCGCCCTCGCCCTGACCGTCACCGCGCCCGCCGCCGTCGCCACCGCCGCCGGCCCCGCCCCGGGCTCCTCCGCCGCCCTGAACGAGGTGATGTTCGTCGGCAACAACTGGGACGGCACCGCCGATGTCATCGAGTCCACCGGCGACTTCGCGCGGATCGGCCGGATCGACGTCGTCCCCGACAAGGACGAGCGGATGGCCGAGATCAACGCCGACCCGATCCACTGGATCTACTTCATGGCCATCCGCAACAGCGTCGGCGAGGGCCACGACCAGTTCGTCGACGACATGTACTCCACACCGGACGGCACCTCCGTGGTGGTCTCCCGGCCGAGCTTCGCCGACGTGGTCTCCCTCGACCTCGCCACCGGCCGGATCAACTGGCGTTTCCCGGTGTCCGGTTACCGCTCCGACCACATGGCGGTCTCCCCCGACGGCCGGCGCGTCGCCGTCTCGGCCTCGACCTCGAACCGGGTGCACGTCCTCGACATCGGGACCGGCGAGGAACTCGGTTCGTTCGCCACGGGCGACAAGCCGCACGAGAACGTCTTCAGCAGCGACGGCAAGTACATCTGGAACATGGCCATCGGTGACGTCAACACCGCGCTGGACGCGACCTGGCTGGACTGGACGAAGGGCGACCGCCGCATCACCGTCGTCGACGCCACCACGTTCGAGCAGGTCAAGGTGATCGACATGCGCGAGCGGCTCGACGCCGTCGGCCTGAAGGACCACTCCGACGCGGTCCGCCCGGCCGCCTTCTCCCCGGACGAGTCGAAGCTGTACTTCCAGGTGTCGTTCTTCAACGGCTTCTTCGAGTACGACGTCGCCACCGACCGCATCACCCGCACCAAGACCCTGCCGAAGAACCCGGCCACCAGCGACGACCGCACCACCTGGGTCAACGACTCGCGCCACCACGGCATCACCATGAAGCCCGACGGCACCAAGCTCTGCGTCGCGGGCACCATGGACGACTACGCGACCGTCGTCGACCGCGCCACCCTTCAGGAGGGCCCGCTGGTCAGCGTCTCCAAGCCGTACTGGGCGACCGTCAGCGGTGACGGGAAGTCCTGCGTGGTCTCCGAGAGCGGCGCCGACCAGGTCACCGCCATCGACTTCAGGACCGGCGAGAAGACCGTCTCCGTGCCCGTCGGCGACCATCCGCAGCGGGTGCGCCTGGGGCACGTGGTGGCCGGCTGGACCGGCCCGTCCGCCGGATAGGCGCGCCGGGACGCGGAGAGCGGGCGGTGCCGGTCAACCGCCCGTTCTCCGCGCCACGTTGAGCAGGTACTCCTTCCGGTTCAGCGGATTGTGGTCGGTGCGCGGACGCTCCGGCACCGGACCGTGGGCGACCGGGGCGTAGTGCCCGAAGGCGCTCTCCAGTTCGCCCTCGCCGCGGGTCAGGCCCGGCAGCCGCTGCTCCAGGGCGTGCACCCGGGCCGCCGGCACCGAGCCCTCGAGCACACAGAGCGCACCGTGGGTGCGCGTGGTGTCCGGTACGGCCTCCAGCCCGGCCAGCACCGGCAGCAGGGCACCCAGGGTGTCCGCCGGGGCCTCGACGCGGAAGCGGTGCACGGGCTGGTGGACCACGGTGCCCGCCCGCCGCAGCGCCTCCACGAGGACCAGCGGCGTCAGCCCCCGGAAGTCGGCGCCGGTGCTCGACATGCTCTTGTCGAAGCCCTGGTGCGCGTGGCTCTGCCGGGGCGAGTAACCGCAGTGGGTCAGGGTGACCGTGCAGTCGGTGACTCGCCAGCCGCGCAGCCCCTGCTCCAGGGTCTCGCGCACGGTGTCCTCGACCGCCTTGAAGAACGCGTACGGCATCGAGCCCAGTTCCACCTCCAGCCGGAAGGCGACCCCGGATCCGGCCGGAGCCGGGTCCACCCGCAGACCGACCGTGGCGAGGAAGGGGTTGCCGTCCTTGCGGTTGAACTCCACGGCCGCCCCCGGCCCGGCCGGACGCTCCACGCACAGGGGCGTCGTCGCGCGGAAGGCGACGTCGAGCCCGTGCTCCTCGGCGAGGGTCGCCTGCAACACCTCCTTCTGCACCTCCCCGTAGAGCGACACGGAGATCTCGCGGCGCGCCTCGTCGTGGCGCAGGCCGATCAGCGGGTCCTGTTCGGCCAGCCGGGTGAGGGCGAGATGCAGCGCCCCCGGATCCGTTCCGGGTCCGGGAACGACGACGGTTTCCAGGGTGGGCGGGGCGAAGAACCGTTCGCCGGCCGTGCGCGGCTCGCCGATCACATCGCCGATCCGGACGTCGGCCAGCTCCCACAGCCGGGCGATCCGCCCCGCCGGCACGGCATCGGCGCGGGCGCCCGTCCCCCGGTCGAAGACGCTGATCCCGGTCACCCGGCCCTGCGCACGGCCCGGACCGCCGTCCGGGCCGAACGGGACCCGGTCGCGGACGCGCAGGGTGCCGGAGAACATCCGCGCGTACGCGATCTTCTCCCCGGTCCCGCCGCGCTCCACCTTGAACACGGTGGCACTGACCGGCCCGTCGGGGTCGCCGTCGGCCGGGGGCAGCAGGTCCCGGACGCCGGCCAGCAGCGCGTCGACGCCGGCGCCGGTGGCGGCGGAGCCGAAAAAAACGGGGTGCACCCGGGCCTGCCGGGTCCCCGCGGTGAGCGCCTCCCGCAGCCGGGACCGTGTGACGGTGCCCTCGACGTACGCGGCGAGCAGGTCGTCGTCCAGGGCGGTGAGGACGTCCGGCGCCGTCGGGGACAGGCCCGGCACGCAGCGGGCCCCGGGGGTGCCGAGGTCCTCGGTCGTCGCCATGGGCACGATCGCGGGGGTCAGCCGGGCCGAGATCTCCCGCAGCACGTCCGCCTCGCGGGCGCCGCGCCGGTCGATCTTGTTGACGAAGAGCAGGGTCGGCAGGGACAGCCGCCGCAGGGTCCGCATCAGCACCCTGGTCTGCGCCTGCACCCCCTCGACGGCGGAGACCACCAGCACGGCGCCGTCCAGCACGCCGAGCACCCGCTCCACCTCGGCGATGAAGTCGGGGTGGCCGGGGGTGTCGATCAGGTTGACCGTCACGCCGTCCAGCGGGAACGAGACGACGGCGGACTTGATGGTGATGCCGCGCCGCCGCTCCAGCGCGAGGGTGTCGGTGGTGGTGTTGCCGTCGTCGACGCGGCCGACCTCCTCGATCACCCCGGCGGAGTGCAGCAGCCGCTCGGTCAGGCTGGTCTTACCGGCGTCGACATGGGCGAGGATTCCCAGATTGAGCACGTGCACGAAGCGTCATGTCCTTCGGAGAGTGAGCCGTTTCTTCCTGGGGGGACATGAACGGTGCTCGCACTGCTGCTCCTCGGGACTCGACTGCGCCGTCCCGGGCAGTGCAGCAGAACCGCGCGGACGCCCGCAACGCATTAAGCCGCGTCCCGGGACCCTTCGGGCACGGGTGTGTGAGTCCGTGCGGAAGGGGTAGTCGCCCGATATCACCTCCGATCGTGGGAAGGAGGTCCGTGAAAGCGCACGTACTCACAGCGCCGGGCCGCTTCCGTCGGGAGGAAGCGGCCCGGACCGTCAGCGCGGGGGCAGCCGGTGGAGCACCACGTCCGACAGACCGCTCCCGGTGACCGTGGCGGTCATGTAGGTGCAGTGCGGCTGCCGGCGGCGGTCCGTCGGTGAGCCCGGATTGAGCAGACGCAGTCCCGTGGGAGCGGTGGTGTCCCACGGGATGTGACTGTGTCCGAACACGAGCACGTCGAGGCCGGGGAAGCGCGCGGCGCACCGGGCCTCGCGGCCCCGCGCCGGCCCCGTCTCGTGGATCACCGCGAAGCGCAGCCCGCCGAGGTCCGCGTACGCGATCTCCGGCAGCCGGGCGCGCAACTCGGGCCCGTCGTTGTTGCCGTACACCGCGACCAGCAGGCGGCTGCGGCTCTCCAGCAGGTCGAGGGTGGCGGTGTCGACCCAGTCCCCGGCGTGGACGACGACGTCCGCGTGCGGGAGTTCGTCGAGCAGCGGCGCGGGCAGCCGCTTGGCGCGGCGGGGCAGGTGGGTGTCGGACATCAGGAGCAGTCGCAGGCCGGCGGCCGGGCCGGCCGCGCCGGTCACGGCCGCTCCGCGTCGGTGCGCCGCTCGAGCGGTTCCCACCGGGCGCGGTGGTCGCGGTACCAGGCGACGGTCTCGGCGAGGCCGGTGTCGAAGTCGCGGCGCGGCCGGTAGCCGAGTTCGTCGCGGGCCTTGCTCCAGTCCACGGAGTAGCGCAGGTCGTGGCCCTTGCGGTCCTCGACGTGCACCACCCGGTCCCAGCCGGCGCCGCAGGCTTCGAGGAGGCGGCCGGTGAGCTCCCGGTTGGTGAGTTCGGTGCCGCCGCCGATGTTGTAGACCTCACCGGGGCGTCCCGCGGTGCGGACGAGATCGACACCGGCGCAGTGGTCGTCGACGTGGAGCCAGTCGCGGACGTTGAGTCCCTCGCCGTAGAGCGGGACCTTCCGCCCGTCGAGGAGGTGGGTGACGAAGAGCGGGACGATCTTCTCGGGGAACTGGTGCGGTCCGTAGTTGTTGGAGCAGCGGGTGACGCGGACGTCCAGGCCGTGGGTGCGGTGGTGGGCGAGCGCGAGCAGGTCGGCGGAGGCCTTGGACGCGGAGTACGGGGAGCTGGGCCGGAGCGGGTGCGTCTCGGTGGCCGAGCCCGAGGTGATCGATCCGTACACCTCGTCGGTGGAGACGTGCACGAAGGGCCCCACTGAGTGGCGCACGGCGGCGTCGAGCAGGACCTGGGTGCCGACGACGTTGGTGAGGACGAAGTCGGACGCGGCCCGGATGGAGCGGTCGACGTGGGACTCGGCGGCGAAGTGCACCACCTGGTCGGTGTCGGCCATCAGCTTGTCGACGAGTTCCGCGTCGCGTATGTCGCCGTGGACGAACTCCAGCCGCGGGTGGCCGGGTTCGAGGTTGCGGAGGCTTCCGGCGTAGGTGAGTGCGTCCAGCACGGTGATGCGCGGCGCGTCGGGCGCGTCGGAAGCGAGCAGCATGCGGACGTAGCGGGAGCCGATGAAGCCGGCGGCTCCGGTCACGAGGAGGTTCATGAGGGCCATCCGTACCTTGCCGTGGCCCGCCGGGGCGAACCGCACCGCGTGGCCGGGCGGTCCCGGTGCGGGGACGGTCCTAGTCCTCGCCCCGCACGATGTTGGCCTCCGCGCCCGGGGTCGGGGCGGGGTCACCGGTGCCGCGGTCCACGGCGGGCAGACAGGTCCGCAGCGCGTCCTTGCCGCGCAGCCGCCGGGCGCGGGCCCAGCCGGTCTCCGCCCGGCGGGGCCGGGGTTCGTCACTGATCTCCGAGGTCACGTCGCATCATCTTCCTTCTGCTGCGCTGCCGTCCGGGTCCCCGGCTCGCCGCGGGCCAAACACCCGCCCCCGTACGGCCGTCGGCGCGTGCGGACACCGCGGCCCGGCCGGGCGGTCGTCCGCCCGGCCGGAGTGCCCGGATGCGCTCAGGTGTTGGGCCGGGCCACGCTGATGTCGCCGAGCGCCGAGTCCGGGTCGCGTTCCATGGCGGCGTCGCCCAGCGAGAGGATCCCGACGGGGTGTCCGTCCTCGACGACGGGGACCCGCCGCACGGCGTGCTCGCGCATCAGCCGCACGGCCCGGTCCAGATCGTCGTCCGGTCCCACCGTCACCAGGTCCTCGCTGCACGCGTCCGCCACCGTGGTCTCCTCCGGGTCGCCGCCCCGGGCGACCGAACGCACCACGAGATCACGGTCGGTGACCAGCCCGCGCAGCCGGTCTCCGTCGGTCACCAGCACGGACCCGAGGTCCCGGTCCCGCATCACGCGGGCCACCTCCGCCACGGAGGTGTACGGTCCCACGGTCACCGGCGCGCCGGTCATGATGTCGCGGACGTGCTGCGGCATGGCGTCTCCTTCCTCCGTCCTGCGGCCGGTGCACCGGGTACCCGCCGGAGCCGGACGGTCACCGGGCGCGGGCCGGAAGGTGCGGGAACGGCGGCCGGGCGCGGCGGTCAGTGCCGCAGGACGAACTCGGCCCACACCTGTTTGCCGCCGCTGACCGGCAGGGTGCCCCAGGCCGCCGAGACGGCCTCGACCAGCAGGATGCCCCGGCCCCCGGTGGCCTCCCAGCCGATGCTGGTGGGTTTCACGGGCGTACGGGGCGAGGCGTCGGCGACGGCGAGGCGCAGCCGGCCGTTGACCAGGGTGAGGTCGAGGCGGACCTGGCCGTCGGTGTGCACCAGGGCGTTGGTGACCAGTTCGGAGACGACCAGCAGGGCGGCGTCGACGTTCTCGGAGACACCCCAGGAGCGCAGGGTGCGCCGGGTGAAGCGGCGGGCGTGCCCCACCGCCTGCGGCACCCGCCACACCGTCCAGCTCTCCCGCAGCGGGCGCGCGGCCATGCCGTCGTAGCGCACCAGCAGCAGGGCGACGTCGTCGCTGCGCGGGGCCTTGCCGAGCAGGGCGTCCGCGACCGGCTCGAGATGGGCGGGGTCGGCGGCGGCCAGTTGCCGCGCGAAGCGGTCCATGCCCTCGTCGATGTCGATGTCCGGGGACTCGACCAGTCCGTCCGTAGTGAGCGCGACCATGGTGCCGGGCTGCAGTCTGAGCGGGCTCATGGGGAAGTCGCTCTGCCGTATCACGCCCAGCGGCGGGCCGCCCTCGGCCTCCGCGATCTCGGTGCGGCCGTCCGGGTGGCGCAGCACCGGCGGGAGGTGGCCGGCCCGGACGCACCAGGCGAACCCCTCCTCCATGTCGATGTCGACATAGCAGCAGGTGGCGAACAGGTCGGTCTCCATGTCCATGAGCAGCCGGTTCGCGTGGGACACCACGACGTCCGGGGGGTGTCCCTCGACGGCGTAGGCGCGCAGCGCGGTGCGCATCTGGCCCATGAGGGTGGCGGCGCCGGCGCTGTGGCCCTGGACGTCGCCGATGACGAGGGCGACGTGGTTGTCCGGCAGCGGGATCACGTCGTACCAGTCGCCGCCGAGCTCCAGGCCGGCGGTGCTGGGCAGGTAGCGGGCGACGGCGACCGCGCCCGGCAGCCGGGGCAGGCGGCGCGGCAGCAGCTGGCGCTGGAGCATGCCGACCAGTTCGTGCTCGGCGTCGAAGGCGCGGGCGCGCATCAGGGCCTGTCCGGCGAGGCCGGCGGCCGCGGTGAGCAGGGCGCGTTCGTCGGCGCCGAAGTCGTGCGGGGTGTCCCAGCCGATCAGGCAGGCGCCGGCCATCCGGTTCCCGGCGGGCAGCGGCAGCATGGCCAGGCCGCCCGGGCCGACGTCGGCGAGGGTTTCCTCCAGCGAGGAGCCGGCGGGCCAGATCCGGGCGCGGCCCTCGCGCAGGGCGGCCGCGAGGGTGGGCATGGTGCGCACCGGCGCGTCGGGCCACTCGGTGCGCCACTCCGCGCGCCACAGCGCCGGCCAGGCGTCCGGTTCGGGCGGGTCGAGGACGGTGACGACGAGCCGGTCGCCCTCCAGCTCGGCGAGCGCGATCCGGTCGGCGCGCAACGGCCGGCGCAGCGCGGCGACCACGGCCTTGCCGACGTCACGGACGGTGACCGCGGTGGCGAGGGCCGCGGCGAGGCGCTGGACGCGGGCCACGTCCGTGATGTCGGAGCGCAGCGTGGAGGCGTCGGCGACGGTGCCGACGAGGCGGGCGGGACGTCCCTCGCCGCCGGGCACCAGGCGGCCGCTCAGCCGGAGCCACTTGGGCGGGCCGGTGGGCTGGAGCACCCGGAACTCCAGCTCGCGGTCGCCGATCGTCATGTGGTCGGCCTCGACGACGGACATCAGCGAGGGCAGGTCCTCGGGGACCGTCAGACCGAGCAGGGTCTCCACCCGCCCGTCGAAGTCGTCCGGGTCGAGCCCGAAGAGTTCCAGGATGTTCTCGTCGACCCGGACCCGGCCGGTGTCCATGGCGAGGCTGAAGCCGCCGTGCGGCAGGTCGGCGCCGTCGGTGGCGGCAGGCGGCTCGGGGAAGGCGACGGCGTCGGCGACGAGGCCCAGGCAGACCCGGTCGTCGGCGTCGAACCCGTGGGCGCGTTCACTGACCGCGAGCAGGCAGCCGCCGCCGCGCACGGGCAGCGCCGCGAGGAAGAAGGCGCGGCTGGGCACCCGCCGCGACTGGGCCTGCGCGGCGAGGTCCTCCGGCCCCAGCCACACCGGCCGTCCGCGGTGCGCCTCGGCCACCGGGGCCCGCCCGGCGACCGGATAGCTGTCCCGCACCCCGCACAGCGTCCTGGGCACGCCGGCGGACTCCGCCAGGTACAGCAGCTCACCGTCGGCGCTGGGGGCGTACAGGGCGGCGAAGGCGGCGCCGGCGAAGACGAGGGCCTGCTCCAGGGTTCTGCGCAGCCGTTCGGTGGACGCGCGGTCGGCCGCGATCGCCCTGAGGGCGCCTTGCGCACGCAGCGTCCTCGTGCTGCCTCCCGCAGCGCCCTCACCGACCACGTTGGCCATTACAGCGCTAATGGGACACCCGCGCAGCCCCTGTGAAGCGTCCGGCTGCGCCCGCGCGGGCCCCGGCGTGGGGGCCCGGGACGGGGGTAAACGGGAGGGGTGCGTGATGGGTCGGGCGGTGGCGCGTCCGCCGGGGCCCGGCGTCCCGTCCGGTCCTCCGCCGTCGGCTCGTCGTGCGCGAGGGCCGACGAGGGGGGAGATTGGGTCCCGGGGTCGGTGGCGCGGCCGTACGAGGAGGTGGTCGGCGTGTCGGAGGGGCAGTCGTCCGCGCAGGCGCCGTCGGGTGCGCGTCCCCGGGTCGGCCGTCCGATGCTGTCGCTGACGCTGGCCTCGATGATGGACGAGGTCCATGCCCACTCCGGCGCGGTGTACGTGCTCTCACCGGACCGGTCGGTGCTGGAGATGGCGGTGATGGCGGGGCTGCCGCGGGCCTTCGCGGCCCCGTGGGAGCGGGTGGGGCTGAGCGCGCCGATCCCGGTCTCCGACGCGGTGCGCGAGCGGCGGCTGGTGTGGGTGGGCGGCGAGGAGGAGATGGCCCGCCGCTACCCGCGCATCGCGATGGTGCTGCCGTATCCGTTCTCGCTGGCCGCGCTGCCGGTGGCGACCGCGACCAGGGCGTACGGCGCGGTCTTCGTGACCTGGCCCGGTACGCACCCGCCGGAGCTGTCCGACTGGGAGCGTGATCACCTCAGCGCCGCCTGCGACCGGCTGGCGGTGCGGCTGGAGCGGGCCGCCGAACAGAGCCTGCCGCTGCCGCCCGAGCCGGATCTCGTGGCCGCGCCGCTGGTGGGAGGCATGGCGGGCACGCTGGGCACGGTGGAGGCGGCGCGGCTGGTGTCGCGGCTGCCGTACGGCCTGTGCTCGCTGGATCTGCACGGGCGGGTCGGTTTCGCCAACGCCGCCGCGGCCGACCTGCTGGGCGTGCCGGTCAACCGGCTGCTCGGCGCCCAGCTGTGGGCGTCGGTGCCCTGGCTCAACGACCCGGTGTACGAGGACCGCTACCGGGCCGCCCTGTTCAGCCAGCACGTCACCTCGTTCGTGGCGCTGCGGCCGCCCGGCGAGTGGCTGTCGTTCCGGCTGTACCCGAGCACGACCGGTCTGAGCGTGCGCATCAGCCGGGCGCGCGCGGTGGCGGAGATGGACCGCGCCGCGCCGCGGCCCGGCCCCTCGGCGGCGCGGCTGGTCACCATCTCCCAGGTGCTGAGCCTGGCCGGGGCGCTGACCGAGGCGGTCGGCGTGGAGGACGTGGTGCAGCTGGTCGCGGACGAGATCGGGCCGGCCGTGGGCAGCCAGGGGGTGGTGCTCCTCGGTTCGCGGGCGGGCCGGCTCCAGGTGCTGGGCCACCACGGTTACGCCGATCCGCGGGTCGTGGAGCGGTTCGACGGCATGCCGCTGTCGCGGCAGATCCCCGGCGGCCAGGTGCTGCGCTCGGGTGTGCCCGCGTTCTTCGAGAGCCGTGCGGAGATCGAGCGCCTGTATCCGGTGCTGCTGGTGGACCCGTCGGAGTTCTCGGCGTGGGCGTATCTGCCGCTGATCGCGTCGGGGCGGCCGGTGGGGACGTGTGTGCTGTCGTACGCGGCGCCGCACCACTTCGCGACGGAGGAGCGGGCGGTGCTGACCAGTCTGGCGGGTCTGATCGCCCAGGCGCTGGAGCGGGCGCTGCTGTACGACGCCAAGCACCGGCTGGCGCACGGGTTGCAGGAGGCGCTGCTGCCGCACACGCTGCCGTCGATCGCCGGCATCGAGGCGGCGGCCCGCTATCTGCCGGCCACTCAGGGCATGGAGATAGGCGGCGACTTCTACGACCTGGTGGCGACCCGGGGGACGGCGGCGGCGGTGATCGGGGACGTGCAGGGGCACAACGTGACCGCGGCGGGCCTGATGGGTCAGGTGCGCACCGCGGTGCGCGCGTACACGACGGTGGGGCAGGCACCGGAGGAGGTCATGCGCAGCACCAACCGGCTGCTGGTGGACCTGGGTTCGGACCTGTTCGCGAGCTGTCTGTACCTGCGGCTCGATCCCGCGCACGGGCGGGCCGTGATGTCCCGTGCGGGTCATCCGCCGCCGCTGCTGCGCCGGCCGGACGGGCGGGTCCGGGTGCTGGACCTGGCGGGTGGTCCGCTGCTGGGCATCGACGCCTCGGCGACGTACCCGACGACCGAGGTCGACTTCTCCCCCGGTTCGCTGCTCGTCCTGTACACCGACGGGCTGGTCGAGTCCCCCGGCACCGACTTCGAGGACGCCCTCGCGGATCTCGGGCGGCGTCTGACCGAGCTGGGCGACCGGCCGCTGGACGACCTCGCCGACGCGCTGGTCCGGCCCCGCGCGGACGCGGAGGGCCGGCTGGACGACATCGCGCTGCTGCTGCTCAGGGCGCTTCCGGAGGGCTGAACCGGCGTGCGGCGGTCCGGTCCCGCCACGGTGGGTGACGGGGCCGGACCGGGGGCGGTGCTTCGGCGGTGTCAGTGGGTGCCGGCCGGGCCGGAGTCCTGACCCGTGCCCGCTCCGGGGTCCCGGCCGGCCCCGGTCTCCGCGCCGCCGGCCCGGTCGCCGGTGCCGTCGCCGCCGGGCTCCTGACCCGCGCCGGCTTCCCCGCCCGCTCCGGGAGCCTGCTCGCCGCCCGCCTGCTCGCCGCCCGCGTCGCCGAGGGTCGCGCCGACGGCCTCCAGGGCCGTGGTGACCGGCTGGAAGAACGTCTCGCCGCCGGAGGTGCAGTCGCCGCTGCCCCCGGAGGTCAGGCCGATGGCCAGCCCGTCCCGGGTGAACATCGCACCGCCGCTGTCCCCGGGCTCGGCGCAGACGTCGGTCTGGATGAGGCCGGTGACCGTGCCCTCGGGGTAGTTCACCGTGGCGTTCAGGCCGAGCACCTGCCCGTCGGCGAGCCCGGTGGTGCTGCCCATCCGGAACACCTCCTGGCCGACGGCCGCCTGAGCGGCCTGCGAGATCGCAAGGGTCGCCTCGCCGAGGTCCACCTCGCTCGGCGCCACGGTGGCGGGGTCGTCGTAGCGGACGAGCGCGAAGTCGCCCGCGCCGGGGAAGACCGCCTGGTCGACCGTGGCGATCGGCTGACCGCCCTGTGTGTCCGACCACTGCTCGGCCGCGACACCGCAGTGACCGGCCGTCAGGAACGCGGGGGTCCCGTCGCCCGCGGTGACGTTGAAGCCGAGCGAGCAGCGGGAGCCGCCGGCGAAGATGGCGTCGCCGCCGGACGCGAACGTCCTGAAGGTGCCCTGCGACTTCCTGATCGTCGCCAGGCCGGGGCCGAGGCCGCGCACGGTGGACTCCAGCCTGTTCCACCGGTCACCGGTCACCGTGCTGTCGGCGGTGACGAGGATCTTGTTGGTGCGCGGGTCGACGGCCCACGAGGTGCCCGGGACGGCCGCTTCCGCCGTCAGTGTCCGTGTCCCTGCGTCCAGTTCGGTCATGCTGTTGTCGACCTCGCGGACGACCGCGCCCGCCCGCTTCGCCCGCTCGGCCGCGGTGCCGTCGCCGTCCGGTACGACGTTGACGACGAGCCGCCGGCCGGCGCTGTCGTAGTAGGAGCCGGCGAACGCGTCGCCGAGCTGTCCGGCGAGTCGCGCGGCGAGGCCCGGCGCGTCCGTCGCGCCGAGGGTCCTCGGTGCCGTCGCGGCGCCCTGCGACGCGCCGTCCTGGGACGCGCCGTCCTGGGACGCGTTGGCGTGTGGGAGCAGGATCGCGGCGGCGCCGAGCGCCAGCACGCCGCCCGCCGCAAGAGCGGTCCTGCGCTTCGGAATTCGCTGGTGACTCAAACTTCTCGACCTCCTGGAGGGACCGGAGTGGTGCCGCCGTGCGGCGGCCGTCGGGGCGCCCGGATGGCTGGTGGTACGCGTGTGCCGCGGGAGGTGTTCAAACCGGACCGATCCTCACGCTCAGCAATCGGTCATGTGCGATCAGTTGTGATCACGCAGCGGAATTTCAGCTTCAGCGAATCTACACATCGAATGCTCAACCCGGTCACCGGATCGAAAACGCGTCCGACGATCGACGGTCCGCGGGAGACCCGTTTCCGGTGTGCAGGATGTTGCAACAGGGGCGTCAAGTGACCGGATGAGCCGATGCCGTGGGGCATGTGAAGAAGTCGCCGCCGAGCCGTGACCTCTTCTGCACGCTTGAACGCCTGCTGGACGCAAGTTGCCTGGTGAGGCGTTTGGTTGATTGGAAGCCCGCGCCCGCAGCGTGCTTTGATCCATCGCACCGCAAGGCCGTTCCGGGCTCCCGGCGACGGGCGTCCGGCGCCCGCGGTCGCGGCTTCATCTGTCCCCAGAGGGGGCCGCTCCCCCCTTGTGAAATATCCATACGAAGGGAAGTTCCATCATGAACTCCACCCCCCAGGTTGAGACCGTCGAGATCTCCGACGCCGACCTCGACAACGTCTCCGGCGGCCTGTCCGTGAACGCCGTGAACACCCTCACTGGCGCGGTGGACAGCATCGCCCCCGTCTCCGGCCTGGTCGACACGGCCGTCGGCACCGTCGAGGGTGTCACCGGCCTGAACACGGCCCCGGTCACCAGCCTGGTCGCCGGTCTCTGATCGCGCCCTTGTGTCACTGAGTCCCGGAGCCGCACCCCGGCTCCGGGACTCAGTGATGCGCCCACGGTCCCCGAGTTACGTCGCTCAGCTCACTCAGGTGAGGGAAGACACGTGCAGTTCCGTCAACAGGCCCTCGCCAAGCTCCAGTCACCGGAGGAGCTGGATCTCCCGGTGCGCTTCGCCCGACCCCAGGGCTGGCTCGTGCTGTCCGTGACGGTGATCGCGATGGCGGCCGCCTCGGTGTGGGCGGTGACCGGCTCCGTGGCCTCCACCGTCAGCGCGCCCGCCGTCCTCACCCACGGACAGGGCAGTTACATCCTGCAGAGCCCCGTCGCCGGCCAGGTCACCGCCGTGCTCGCCGAGGAGGGCGAGCAGGTGCCCGCCGGCTCCCCCGTCCTGAAGGTGCGCACCGAACAGGGCGAGAGCGTGGTGCGCTCCCTCGACGCCGGCCGGATCAGCGCGCTCGCCGCCACGGTCGGACAGATCATCCGGCCCGGTGCGAACGTCGCCGCCGTGGAGAAGGTCGCCCGCGCGAAGGCCCCCCTGTACGCGACGGTCTACGTCCCCGCCGAGAGCGCCGCCGGCATCCCCGCGCACGCCTCCGTCGACCTCACCGTGCAGTCGGTGCCCAGCCAGGAGTACGGGGTGCTGCACGGCGAGGTGAAGTCGGTGGACCGCTCGGCGCAGTCCGCCCAGCAGATCGCGGCGTTCCTCGGCGACAGCCAGCTCGGCGAGCAGTTCACGAAGGAAGGCAGGCCGGTGGCCGTCACGGTCGAGCTGAAGAAGTCGCCGACCACCGACAGCGGGTACGAGTGGTCCTCCGCGGACGGTCCGCCGTTCGCGCTCACCTCGATGACCCTGGCCACGGGTTCGATCCGGCTGGCCGACCGCCGCCCCGTCGACTGGCTGCTGCCGTGACCGCCGTCCAGGAGACCCGCGGCAGACGCCGTGCCGCGCCGCCCAAGCGCAAGGTGCCCAAGGCCCGCTCGAAGACCGTCCGTACGCCCACCGTGCTCCAGATGGAGGCCGTGGAGTGCGGCGCCGCCTCCCTGGCGATGGTGCTCGGCCATTACGGCCGGCACGTCCCGCTGGAGGAACTGCGCATCGCCTGCGGTGTCTCCCGCGACGGCTCGCGCGCCAGCAACCTGCTGAAGGCGGCCCGCAGTTACGGGCTGACCGCCAAGGGCATGCAGATGGACCTGGCGGCCCTCGCCGACGTGGCCGCGCCGGCCATCCTGTTCTGGGAGTTCAACCACTACGTCGTCTACGACGGCATGGGCCGCCGGTTCGGCCGCCGCGGCGTGTACATCAACGACCCCGGCAAGGGGCGGCGGTTCGTGCCGCTGGAGGAGTTCGACGGCAGCTTCACCGGTGTCGTCCTGGTGATGGAGCCCGGCCCGGACTTCAGCCGGGGCGGGCGCAGGCCGGGTGTGCTCGGCGCGATGCCCGCCCGGCTGCGCGGCACCGCGGGCACCATGCCCGCCGTGGTGCTCTCCAGCCTGCTGCTGGTCGCGGTCGGCGCGGCCGTGCCCGGACTCAGCCGGACCTTCATCGACGAGTTCCTGATCGGCGGCCGCACCTCCCTGCTCGGCGTGCTGTTCACGTCGATGGCCGCGTGCGTGCTGCTCACGCTGGTGCTGACCTGGCTCCAGCAGGCCAACCTGCTGCGCGGCCGGCTGATCTCCTCGACGCTGTCCAGCGCGCGCTTCCTGCGCCATCTGCTGCGCCTGCCGGTGACGTTCTTCTCCCAGCGCAGCCCGGCGGACCTGGTGCAGCGGCTGCAGTCCAACGACGCGGTGGCCGAGACCCTGGCCCGCGACCTGTCGGCGGCCGGCGTGGACGCGGTGGTGGTCGTGCTGTACGCGGTGCTGCTGTACACGTACGACCCGCAGCTGACGTTCATCGGCATCGGCGTGGCGCTGCTGAACATCGTGGCGATGCGGATCGTCATCCGGCTGCGCGCCACGCGTACGGCGAAGCTGCGCGCGGACTCCGCACGGCTCACCAACACGGCGTACACCGGACTGCAGCTGATCGAGACGCTGAAGGCGACCGGCGGGGAGGACGGCTACTTCCGCAAGTGGGCCGGTCAGCACGCCACCACCCTGGAGGAACAGCAGCGGCTCGGCGTGCCGAGCGCCTGGCTCGGCATCGTCGCGCCGACGCTCGCCACCCTCAACAGCGCGCTGATCCTGTGGATCGGCGGCATGCGGGCCGTCGAGGGGCACATCTCGGTCGGTCTGCTGGTCGCCTTCCAGGCGCTGGTCACCCGCTTCACCGCCCCGCTGACCCGGCTGAACGGCGTCGCGGGCCGGATCCAGGACTTCGCCGCGGACGTCGCCCGGCTGAAGGACGTGGAGAACTTCCGGGCGGACCCGCTCTACGGCCGTCCCGGAGCCGGTGAGTCGACCCGCCGCCTGCACGGGCACGTCGAGCTGCAGAACCTCACCTTCGGCTACAACCCGCTGGACAAGCCGCTGCTGACCGGCTTCGACCTGACCGTCGGCCCCGGCCGGCAGGTGGCGCTGGTCGGCGGCTCCGGCAGCGGCAAGTCCACGGTGTCCCGGCTGATCTCGGGCCTGTACACGCCGTGGGAGGGCGTGATCCGCATCGACGGGCAGCGCATCGAGGACATCCCGCGCGGCGCGCTGGCGGCCTCCGTCTCCTTCGTCGACCAGGACGTGTTCCTGTTCGAGGGCACGGTCCGCGACAACGTGGCGCTGTGGGACCCGTCGATCCCGGACGAGGCCGTGGTGGAGGCGCTGAAGGACGCGGCGCTGTACGACGTGATCACGCGCCGGCCGGGCGGCATCCACAGCCCGGTCGAGCAGGACGGCCGGAACTTCTCCGGCGGCCAGCGCCAGCGCCTGGAGATCGCGCGGGCGCTGGTGCGGCGGCCGAGCATCCTGGTGCTCGACGAGGTGACCAGCGCGCTGGACGCGGAGACGGAACTGGTCGTGATGGACAACCTGCGCCGCAGGGGCTGCGCCTGCGTGGTGATCGCGCACCGGCTGAGCACGGTCCGCGACAGCGACGAGATCGTCGTCCTGGACCACGGCACGGTCGTGGAGCGCGGACGGCACGAGGAGCTGGTGGCGCGCGGCGGCGCGTACGCGGCGCTGGTCAGGGAGCGATGAGATGACGACCGTGCACGACGGGCAGAGCGGTGACCTCGTCCTCGGCGCGCTCGGGTCGCTGGGCACGCCCATCGACTGTTCCGGGTTCGGCCGCCTGGACCTGGAGGGGCCGCAGGTGCTGTGGCTGATCGCGTCCGGTGCCGTGGACCTGTTCGCGGTCGACGCCGAGCAGCAGGGCCACTGGCACCACCTGGGCCGGCTGGAGGCGGGCTCGCTGGTGCTGGGCCCCGTCGCGGGTCCGGCCCACACGCTGGTGGCGCGCCCGCTGCGGGACTGCGTGGTGCACCGCATCGGCCTGCGCGAGCTGTACCAGCCGGCCGCCACCCAGACCTGGTCGTACGACGAGTACGGCAATCCGCAGTACGTGCCGCCGACGACGAGCCCGCTGGAGTACGCCCTCGCGCTCGGTGTGGGCCGCAGCCTCTCGGTGCTGTTCCAGGCGCCGATGGCCACCGACCGGGCCGCCGCGCCGTCGGACGACGACGTGTTCTGGATGCAGGTGCCGCCGGGCAGCGTGCAGTACGGCTCGCTGTACGGCGCGGACGCGGCGGCCGACCTGCTGATGGACCCGGCGCTGTGGCAGAGCATGGTCGACCAGCAGTACCGGCTGATGACGACGCTGGACCGGTGGATCGAGCAGCTGGAGCACACCCACGAGACGCGCACCGCCGAAGGCATCAAGGCCGGCGAGGCGGTGCGGGCGCAGGCCGACCGGACGCTGCTGGCCGCCATCGGCAAGCGGTCGGGGCAGCGCACCACGGCCGCCGACGCGGACGCCACGTACGCGGCGTGCAAGCTGGTGGCGCGGGAGGCCGGCATCACGCTCGCCGCGCCGGCGCAGTCCGGCACCGGCGGTGACCGGCTCGATCCGGTCGAGCAGGTCGCCCTGGCCTCGCGGGTCCGCACCCGTGTCGTCCGGCTGTCCGGCCGCTGGTGGCGCGACGACGTCGGCCCGCTGGTGGGCCACCGGGCCCTGTCGGGCGCGCCGGTGGCGTTGCTGTGGCGGCGCGGCGGCTACGCGGCGGTGCATCCCGCGACCGGCCGGGAGACCCCGGTCGAGAAGGCGAACGCGGAGGAGTTCGAGCCGCGCGCGGTGATGTTCTACCGCCCGCTGCCCGAGCGCCGCCTGAGCCCGCTGAGGCTGCTGCGGTTCTGCATGACGGGCACGCGCGGCGATCTGACCGGGCTGCTGCTGAGCGGTCTGGTGACGGTGGCGATCGGGGCCCTGGTGCCCCTGGCGACCGGCAAGGTCCTCGGCGAGTACGTGCCGAAGGCGCAGACCGAGCTGATCGTGCAGGTGTGTCTCGCGGTGATCCTCAGCAGTGTGGTGGCCGCCGCCTTCATGCTGCTGCAGAACCTCACCCTGCTGCGGCTGGAGGGCCGGGTGGAGGCGACGCTCCAGCCGGCCGTGTGGGACAGGCTGCTGCGGTTGCCGACCCGGTTCTTCACCGAGCGGTCCACGGGCGAGCTGGCGAGCGCCGCCATGGGTATCAGCGCGATCCGCCGGCTGCTGGCCGGGGTCGGGCCGACGGTGGCGCAGTCGGTCACCGTCGGCGCGATGAACCTGGGGCTGCTGCTGTGGTTCAGCGTGCCGATGGCACTGGCCGCGATCGGGATGCTGGTCGTCATCGCGGGCGTGTTCCTGGCGCTCGGGCTGTGGCAGGTGCGCTGGCAGCGACGGCTGGTGGTGCTCACCAACAAGCTGAACAACCAGGCCTTCCAGACGCTGCGCGGGCTGCCGAAGCTGCGGGTGGCGGCGGCGGAGAACTACGCGTACGCCGCGTGGGCGTCGGAGTTCGCCCGCAGCCGCGAGCTGCAGCAGAAGGCGGGCCGGATCAAGAACCTGACGGCGGTGCTGGGCGCGGTCTACCTGCCGGTGTGCACGCTGGCGATGTTCATGCTGCTGGCCGGGCCGGCCCGCGGCTCGATGACGGCGGCGGAGTTCCTCACCTTCAACACGTCGGTGACGATGGTGCTGACCTCGGTCACCCAGCTGACCGGCGCGTTCGTCTCGGGCGTGGCCGCGCTGCCGCTGTTCGAGCAGATCAAGCCGGTGCTGGACGCCACGCCCGAGGTGCGCACCGCGAGCACGCGGCCGGGCCCGCTGTCCGGCGCGATCGAGGCGCGGCGGCTGTCCTTCCGCTACTCCGACGACGGGCCGCTGGTCCTGGACGACGTGTCGTTCGAGGTGCGGCCGGGTGAGTTCGTGGCGATCGTCGGGCCGAGCGGCTGCGGCAAGTCCACGCTGCTGCGGCTGCTCATCGGCTTCGACAAGCCGGTCTCCGGCAGCGTGCTGTACGACGGGCAGGACCTGGCCGCGCTGGACCAGTCGGCGGTGCGCCGCCAGTGCGGTGTGGTGCTCCAGCACGCCCAGCCGTTCACGGGCTCGATCCTGGACGTCATCTGCGGATCGGAGCCGTACACGCCGGAGGAGGCGATGGCGGCGGCGGAGATGGCGGGGCTGGCCGAGGACATCAAGCGCATGCCGATGGGGCTGCACACGATCGTCTCCGGCAGCGGGGCGGTCTCGGGCGGCCAGCGGCAGCGGCTGATGATCGCCCAGGCGCTGATCCGCCGGCCGAGGATCCTCTTCTTCGACGAGGCGACCAGCGCCCTGGACAACGAGACGCAGCGCACGGTGATCGAGAGCACCAAGGCCCTCCAGGCGACCCGCATCGTCATCGCGCACCGGCTGTCGACGGTGCTGGACGCGGACCGGGTCGTGGTGATGGAGGGCGGCAAGGTGGTGCAGCAGGGTCCGCCGGCCCAGCTGCTCGCCGACACCGGCGGCCGGCTGCACGAACTGGTGCGGCGGCAGATGACCTGACGGGCCGGGCAGCGTCCGTGCCCGGGACCGGCGCCTGAGAGGGCACGCCCGCCGTAGCGCCCGCCGGGGCGTGGGCCGCGACGCGGAGTCCGGCCGACGGAAGTCAACGGAACGTTACCCTCCGGTCACACCTGGGTCGTGTCTTCGCCATCCTCCGTGCCCCGACCGTTGGCCCGGGCCGTAAGTGGGTACCCACCGGCCATGCGGACCAGCGTGGTGGATGTGGGATCGAAGACCGTCAGACTCGTCGTCTCGGACACGGAGGGCGGTGCGCCGCTGCCGGTGCACACGGCCAAGTGGCCGCTCCGGCTGTCCGAACAGGTCACCCCCGGCGCGCCGGTGCCGGAGCGGGCCGTGGAGGACCTGGTGGAGGCCGTGGCCGCGGCCAACCGCACCGCCGCGCGATGGGGCGCGTCGGGCCCGCTGGCCTTCGCGACCGCCGTGGTGCGCGGCGCCCCGAACCGGCAGGAGGTACTGCGCGCGGTGCGCGAGGGCACGGGCGTCGACCTGTGCACCCTGCCGGGCGACGTCGAGGCCGAGCTCACCTTCCTCGCGGCGCGCCGCTGGATGGGCTGGCGCTCCGGCCCGCTGGCGCTGCTCGACATCGGCGGCGGGTCGCTGGAGGCCGCGTTCGGGCGGGGCCGGCTGCCCGACTTCGCGGCCTCGCTGCCGCTGGGGGCGGCCCGCCTCACCCACGAGTACTTCGGCGACCAGGACCCGCCCACACCGGAGCAGATCCGGGCGCTGCGCCGCAGGGTGCGCCACCAGCTGCGGGACGTGGCGGCCCGCATCCGCTGGGAGGGTCCGCGCACGGCGGTCGCCACCTCGCGCACCTTCCAGCAGCTGGGACGGCTGTGCGGGGCGGCGCCCGGCCGGCACGGCCCGTTCACGGACCGGCAGCTGTCCAGCATCGACCTGCGCGGCGCGATCGACCGGCTGGCCGCGCTGCCCGCCGCCGAACGCGCCCGGCTGCCCGGCATCTCCGCCCCGCGGTCCGTGCAGAGCCTGGCGGGCGCGGTCGTGGCGCACACCGCCATGAAGCTGACCGGGTTGAAGACGGTGACCATCTGCCCGTGGGCGCTGCGCGAAGGGGTGCTGTTGCGCCACATCGAGGACGGCCCGTCCTGGTGGGCGGAGATCAGCCGGCTCAACGCCAAGGAGACGGACGCCACCGAGCCCGTCCCCCTGCGTGTGGCCGGCCCGCTCGGCTGACCGGGCCGGACGGGCCGCACGACGACGCAGAGACGTACCGGACGCAACGAAACGAAGGAGAGCCACGTGTCCGAGCGCGACGACCGCGACAAGAAGCCCGCGACGGCCGCCGAGGAGGTGCTGCGCGAGGTGGAGGAGGCCGCACGCCGCACCCGGGACTCCGACGAGCGCCACCACCGCGGCGAGGCCGGCGACACCGTCACCCCGAACACACACGCGCAGGAGCAGGCGAAGGGCGAGTAGAGCCCACGCCGAGCGGTCCCTGCTGCGTCGGCGGGCTCTCGCGGGTGCGGTCGTTCACCGGCGCCTTCAGGTCGTCATCGGGCAGCCCGAGGGCCCGGCGCCGCCGGTGCGGGGATGGCCCCGCACCGCCCGGGTACCCGGGGCGCATGGAAGACACCGGCAAGGAACCCCTGCTGCCCGCACCGCGCGGCCCCCTCAGCACCGCCGTGGCGAACCACCTGCGGGGCATCGGCCCCCTGCCCCACGACGAGGAGGTCGCCGCCGCACCCGTGTACGGCGACGACTTCCAGCTGGCTCTGTACCTCTGCTACGAGCTGCACTACCGCGGGTTCGCGGGCGTCCCCGCGGACCTCGAGTGGGACCCCGACCTGCTGCGCACCCGCGGCGCCCTGGAGCGCCGTTTCCTCGCCGCGCTCCGCGCGGACGCCCGGCGCCACGACCGTCTCGACGACGCGCTCGCCGGGCTCCTGGTCGAACCGGTGGACGGCACCGGCGTCAGCCACTTCCTGCGCGACAAGGGCGAGCTGTGGCACCTGCGCGAGTACGCCGCCCAGCGCTCCCTCTACCACCTCAAGGAGGCCGACCCGCACGCCTGGGTGCTGCCCCGGCTGTGGGGGCGGGCCAAGGCGGCGATGGCGGCCGTGGAGTTCGACGAGTACGGCGGCGGCCGGGGCGACCGGGTGCACGCCCGGCTGTTCGCCGACCTGATGCGTGACCTCGACCTGGACCCGACGTACGGGCGCTACCTGGACGCGGCCTGCGCCGAGCTGCTGGTCACGGTGAACCTGATGTCGCTCTTCGGGCTGCACCGCTCCCTCAGGGGCGCGCTGGTGGGTCACTTCGCGACGGTGGAGATCACCTCCTCGCCCGGTTCCCGGCGGCTCGCCGAGGCGATGCGCCGCACCGGCGCGGGTCCGGCCGCCGTGCACTTCTACGACGAGCACGTGGAGGCGGACGCCGTGCACGAGCAGGTGGTGCGCCACGACGTCATCGGCGGCCTGCTGGAGGAGGAGCCGCAGCTCGAGGCGGACATCGCCTTCGGCGTCGACGCCACGGTGTTCGTCGAGGACCGGCTCGGCGACCGGCTCCTCGCCGACTGGCGGGCGGGCCGGTCGTCCCTGCGCACGGCACGGGATCGTGAGTTCACGTCGTGATCCCCGGGGTACCCGGCGTTCCGTGAAATCGCTTGCACCACCGGGTGTGTACGCCCCCCAGGAAGACACCGAGCTGCTGGCCGGCGCGCTGTCCGAGGAGCCGGTCCCGCCGGGCGCCGACGTCCTCGATGTCGGCACCGGATCGGGCGCTCTCGCCGTGGCGGCCGCCCGGCGCGGCGCCCAGGTCACCGCCGTCGACGTCTCCCGCCGCGCGGTGTGCGCGGCCCGGCTGAACGCACTGCGGGCCGGGGTGTCCGTGCGCGTCCGGCGCGGCAATCTGTTCGCGCCGGTGCGGGGCCGGTCGTTCGATCTGATCCTGGCCAATCCCCCGTACGTTCCGGCGCCCGGGGAGCGTGGGCTGCCGCGCGGGCCGGCCCGGGCCTGGGACGCGGGCAGTGACGGACGGCTCGTCCTGGACCGGATCTGCCGGGAGGCTCCCGCGCTGCTGCGGCCCGGCGGTGTGCTGCTGCTGGTGCAGTCGGCGCTCAGCGACCCGGAGCTGACGCTCGCGCGGCTGCGGGAGGCGGGTCTGAAGGCCGCGGTGACGCGGCGCCGTCGGATCGCGTTCGGCCCGGTGCTGCGGGCCAGAGAGCACTGGCTGCGAGAGCGCGGGCTGCTGACCGCGACGGAGAACAGGGAAGAGCTGGTGGTGATCCGTGCCGAACTCCCCGTCTGACACGCCGCGCCGCGTGACCGTGCGGCGCAAGGGACCGCTGCTGGTCGAAGGGCCGGTGGAGGTGGAGCTGGAGGACGGCACCGTCGTGTCCTCCGACCGCTTCCGGGTGGCGCTGTGCACCTGTCGCCGCAGTCGCCGCTTCCCCTGGTGCGACACCAGCCACCGGGCCCGGTCGTGAGCCGGTGCCCCGTTCCGGTGCGGGCTGCGTAGAAGCCCCCCCGGGGGGCGGGGGGGCCCCCCCCCCCCCCCCGCCGGCCTCCTTGCGCGGGACCGCACGTTCCGCGTGGTGGCCACTCTCCCCAGATCCGCGAGCCACCGCGCGGTCACGGGAACCGTGCGATCCCGGTCTCAGAACGCGAAGACGCTCGAACCGTGAGCGTTCATCACGCAGGTGTTGGGGAAGATCCGCTCGTAGGAGACGCGCTGGCCCTGCCACACGCCGTCGACGGTGACCAGCACGGGGTCGTACTGCCTGGTGCAGTAGACGCCCTCTCTCATCGTCAGGGCGTCCAGGTCGCCGTCGATGCCGTTCAGCTCCGCGCAGGCGGAGGCGGCGGAGGGGTGGGTGCCTCCGGGGCCGGGGGCACAGCTCAGGGTGACCGCGCGTTCCGGTGTGGCGGTGGCGGTGCTGTCGCCGTGGCCCAGGGTGAGCACCAGGGCCGAGGGGGCGTAGAGGGCGGTGGTTCCGTCGGCGCCCGATGCGGCGCCGGCCAGGGGTGCGCAGACGGCTGCGGCCGTCAGGCCGAGGGTGGTGGCCCAGCGCGCGGTGTTCCGCATTGTGTGCATCCTTCCGCTCGTGTCGACGAGGTGCCGGCCCGTGCTCGGTCGGTGCCGAACCGGCGAGCGGGAGTCTGCCGAGTCCGCGGCGGAAACACACGTCGACCGTGCGGATTTCGGTAACCTTGCGTATTGAATCAGTGGCGCGAAGTAACAAGACCGGTGGGGCTCGGCCCGGCAATCGCACGGCCGCCGCATATGCGAAGTGGCCAGATGGCCGAAAACCCATCGCTCGGCAATCGGCCTGAAACATTCCGATTACGTCGGCGGAAGACCGTTCGACGCCGCCTTCCGTTCATGAAACGCACCGGCGCCGGTCACCGCCGCACCTGCCCACTCGGGCCCGGCGACGACGCCAGGAGGACGCGTTGTCAGTGGTGTTGGCTACGGTGCCGGCATGACTCGATTCGTTTTGGTGGCCGGGGCCTGGCTGGGCGCGTGGGCGTGGGACGAGGTCGCGGCCGAGCTGCGCGCGGCGGGGCACGCGGCGCATCCCCTGACGCTGTCCGGGCTCGCCGAGAAGCGGGATGCGCCGGCCGGGCAGCGGACCCACGTCCGGGACGTCGTGGACGAGGTGGAGCGCCTCGGCCTGCGGGACGTCGTGCTCGTCGGGCACAGCTACTCCGGCGTCCCGGTCGGCCAGGCGGCCGGACTGATCGGCGACCGGCTGCGGCGGATCGTGTTCGTCGACGCGAACGTGCCGGTCGACGGCGAGCCGGACCTCGCGGCCTGGCCCAGCGACCACGTCCGGCGCGCGATCGGGGCCAACGGCGGCTTCTGGCCGCCCCCGGAGGCGGACGACTTCGCGGGCCAGGACCTGACGGACGATCAGATCGGCCGTTTCACCGCCGGTGCGACCCCGCACCCGGGTGCCACGCTCACCGAACCGGCCGCGCTGAACCGGCCGTTGGGTGAGCTGCCCGGGACGTACGTCAAGTGTCTGCTGGACGGCGAGGAGCCGCCGCCGGCCGCGGCGGAGCTGCTGGAGAGCGGGAACTGGGAGCTGGTGACGATGGCCACCGGGCACTGGCCGATGTTCTCCCGGCCGCGCGAACTGGCCCGGATCCTGCACGAGGCGGCCACCGCCCGCTGACCCGGCCCGCTCCCCACCGGACGCGCCCCGGTCACCGCCCTTTCGTCGGTCGGCGCCGCTCCGGACGCTCCCCCGGTCACCACCCCCGGTTCCGCTCCGCGCTGGACGCGCCCGCACTTACTCGCCAGTATGCGTCGGGACGGCGCGGCTCGACGAGGAGAGGCGGGGACGGATGGCCAGGCACTGGGCCGACTTCCAGTACGAGATCTACCTGAACGGATTGACGGGCGCGGTGCCCCGGCTGCCGACCGATCTGACCCGGCTGGAGGAGCTGACCGAGCAGCGTCTCGGCCCCGGGCCCGTCGGGTACGTCGCGGGCAGCGCGGGTGACGGCAGCACGGCGCGCGCCAACCGGGCCGCGCTGGAACGCCGGAGGATCGTGCCGCGGATGCTGCGGGACGTGCACGAGCGTGACCTGTCGGTGGAGGTGCTGGGCCGGACCCTCCCGGCGCCGCTCGCGCTCGCTCCGGTCGGGGTGCTGTCGCTCATGCATCCGGACGCCGAGTCCGCCGCCGCCCGGGCGGCCGCCGCGCAGGGCGTGCCGTTCGTGCTGTCGTCGGCGTCCAGCACCCCGATGGAGCAGGTGGCGGAGGCGATGGGCGAGGGCGAGCGCTGGTTCCAGCTGTACTGGCCGAAGGACGTGGAGGTGGCCCGGAGCTTTCTGCAGCGGGCGCGGGCCGCCGGGTTCACGGCGCTCGTCGTCACGCTCGACACTCCCCTGCTGTCGTGGCGGCCGCGCGACCTCGACCAGGCGTTCCTGCCGTTCCTGCGCGGGGTGGGCACGGCCAACTACTTCTCCGACCCGGCCTTCCGGGCGGGACTGGCCAAGCCGGTGCACGAGGATCCCGACGCGGCGGTGATGCACTTCGTCTCGATGTTCGCCGATCCCGCGAAGACCTGGCCGGACCTGGCGTTCCTGCGGGAGAACTGGGACGGCCCGATCGTCCTCAAGGGCGTGCTCCACCCCGACGACGCCCGGCTCGCGGCGGACGCCGGCATGGACGGGGTGGTGGTGTCCAACCACGGGGGACGTCAGGTGGCCGGGGCGATCGCGGCGGCGGACGCGCTGCCGGGCGTGGCGGCGGCCGTCGGGGACCGGCTCACCGTGCTGTTCGACAGCGGCGTGCGCACCGGCGACGACGTCTTCAAGGCCCTCGCCCTGGGCGCGCGGGCGGTGCTGCTCGGGCGTCCCTACGTCTACGGGCTGGGCCTCGACGGCCGGGCGGGCGTGGAACACGTGATCCGGTGCCTGCTCGCCGAACTCGACCTCACCCTGGCGCTGTCGGGCCACGCCACACCGGCCACGGTCGGTCCCGGCGACCTCGTGGAGGGGCCCGCCCGACCGTCCTCGTGAAGGCCCCGGCCCGTCCGTCCGGCCGGGACGGGGCGACCGGTCCGTCCCGGCCGGGCGCGCTCACGTCACCGGCTCGGTGAGGTCCGCGTACCGGGCCGCGGGGGTCCCGGTGCCGCTGATGGAGAGCGAGCCCGTGGCCGTGCGGACCGGCTCGGCGCTCCAGCGCTGGTCCACGGTCCGGTCGCGCACCTTGACGACGATGTCGGCGTTCGCGTCGGGGGTGGCCGGAGCGAGGGCCAGCTGTCCGTCCCAGCGGGTCAGCAGTTCGCCGGGGGCGGTGAGGTCGTAGCGCACGTCGCCGCTGCGCGGGTCGCCGGCGTCGGCGCAGGTGCCGAGGACGACGACACCGGCGTCCTTGTGGGAGTCCAGGCACAGACCGGGGTCGGCGACGCTGCGCAGCAGCCCGTCGTCCTCGTACGTCCACTGCTGGGTCCACGCCGAGGAGCACTCGGCGAGCCGGGTGCCGGAGCCGTCCCGGGGCTCGCCGCGGGTGTCGAGGCACAGGCCGGAGGCGGCGTTGCGCAGCCGGGTCCGTCCCGGTACGGAGGGGACGGCCGCGGCGCCGGTCGGGGCGGCCGACGGCACGGAGGCGCGGCCGCCCGCCGCGCCGGTGGAGCCCGTCGGGTCGGCCCCGCCGTCCGGGCTGGAGGAACCGGCGATGAGCACGCTCATCAGGACGCCCGCCGAGACGGCCCCGAGTCCGGTGAGCAGGGTCCTGGTGGAGCGCACCGGGTCGGGCATCCGGAGGCCGGTGAGGCGGTCGGGGACGGGGATCCGGGACAGCAGGCGGTTCCGGCCGCTGCCGTGCCGTCCGTCGCCGCCCCGGCGCCGGCGGGCGGCACGGCCCGCGCGCGGGCCGCCCGCGGTGCGTCCCGGCCGCGAGTCGAGGTAGCGCCGGGCCCCCCACCCGAGCACCGCCTCGGCGATCAGCGTGTCCAGTCCGCTCTCGAAGTGGCCCAGTTGCTCCGCCGCGTGCCGGCAGTGACGGCACTCCGCCAGGTGCCGGCGGACGTCGGGCAGCAGGGCGCCGCCCCGGCGGATGGGCACGTCGAGGAGACGGTTGTGGAAGCGGCATTCCTTGGTCGGCGCCAGTTCCTGATGCGCTTGTACACATGCCTGACGGAATGCGGCACGCGCCTGTTCGAGTGCGCCCGATGCGATGTCCGGATCCATGCCGAGCAGTCCGGCCGGGACGGAAATCGGCTCGGCCTCGACCTCGGCGTGCCAGAGCAAACAGCGGGCGCGCGCGGGCAAGGAGCGGAATGCCCGACCGGCGAGTGCGCGGTTTTCCGGAGTCATGGTGGTCGCCGCGCGCATGCCGCGCCCGCCGGCCGGTTTCTGCAACTCCGGCAGAACCGCCGCTGTTCGGTCGTCGGCGGCCCACTCGCGGACCGTGTCCCGCACCCGCACCAGCAGCGCCGGCCGGAGCGCGACGGCCGGTTCGCCGACGGCGATCCGGTCCAGGACGTGGTGCAGGGCGGCCGCGGTGACCATGGCGGCGGCCTGCCCCGACGAGGCGAGGCAGACGGTCGCGTAGTCGTGGGCCGACCGCCAGTGCCGGGCCGTCAGCAGTGCGACGGCGTGGGCGGACTCGCCCTCCGGACGGCCCCGCAACCGGGCGGCGAGGAACTCGTCGGATTCCCCGGGGTCCCCGCCGGGCGGGGGATACGGGGGCCGAGGGGGGTGGGGGGTGTGCACTGAGACGGTTCCTTCCCACAGCGCATGTGCCATTCGAGCGTTCACGACGCCGAAAAGGAGCCCGGATTGGTGCATACCTCTTTGGCGTGGCGCGGGGTGTGAATTCACGTCGGCGGATCCGACCCGGTTCCTCAACTCGCGTGCGTTCCCGGCCTTTACCTCCCGCGCGGGTGGCTCACTCTCGCACAACCCGCGCGGGGCCAACAAGGCGCTTGGGCAAGTTCCGGGCATTGACAGAAAGTCAGAAAGGGAAGGCGGTCCGCGGCCCTCGCGCACGCCTTTCGGGCGCGGTTTTCCCGATGGTTCACATCGGATCGGTAAAGCAAGTGGCGGCGCCGTCTCAGATCTGCCAGGAGCGCAGGCGGTCGGCGGCGCCGTACACATCGGCCTCGCCGCTGATCAGGTCGCGGGCGAGGTCGACGAGGGCGCCGTAGGGCGGGTCGATGCCGACGCCGCTGACGAACATGTAGGCCACGGCCGTGGCGCAGGCGAACCGGGCGTTGGCCGCGGGCAGCGGACGGAGCACGGCCAGCGTGTGCAGGAGGGCCGCCGCCCGCCAGGCCGGGTCGGAGTCGACGCCCAGCCGGGGCGGGTCGACGCGGTGCCGGGCGACGGCGGCGACCAGGGCGGAGAAGTCGTTGATGGTGGGCTGGTCCGGGAGGACCTCCTCGTGCCGCTGGAGCAGCCAGGGCACGTCGATGTGCAGCACGGACGCCATCGGTCAGGCGGCCCGTCCCGCGCCCTTGCCGGAGGGTTCGTCGTCCGGGAAGGCGGCGGCGAACTCGTCGGCGTGCGTGGCGAAGAAATGCCGGAAGGCCTCCGCGCCCTCCTGCAGGGCCCGGTGGCGGGCGATGTCCGCCGCGGCCGCCTCCCGCACGAGCGCCTTCATGGACGTACCGCGTTCCCTGGCGATCTGCCTCAGGTCCTCGAGCTCGCGGTCGCTGAACTCCACGTTGAGAGCTGGCATGCCCTCACGGTACCGCTCGGGTACTTACTCGTAAATATCCGCAGGTCAGAGCAGGTGCTGCCGGGTACCTCCGAGCAGAACGCAGGCCGGTACGGATGAGACGTGGGTCACCTGCGGGCAGGCACTCGGGGGCCGTGGTGACGGGCCGGCGGCCGGTCGGCCGCCGGCCCGGCGGGGCGGTGACCAGGGCTCGCCATTCGGATCGTCCCGGTGTCGCGGGATCCGGCCGCGAGGCGTTCCACCTCGCAGCCGGGCCGATCCGAGCGACAGACCCTAACCCTGGTCGGCCACGAAGGAGGCCATCCGGGTCAGTGCGGCGTTCCAGTTGATCGTGTGCTCGTTGGTGGACCAGGACTGGATGTCGTCGATGAAGCAGAACTGGCCGACGCAGCCCTGGAGCTTCGACTGGGCGAACGGGTCCTGGATGCTGGAGTTGGGACCGCCGGAGAGCGTGCCGGCCGGCGGGTTCGGCAGGTTCGGGTCGAGCTGGCGGGCGTACCAGCGGCTGTGCTGGTTGTGCGCGTTGACCTCGCCGTAGCCGGTGACGTACGACATGTTCAGGGCGTTGCGGCCGAGGATGTAGTCCATGCTCTGCAGCGCGCCGTCACGGTACTTCGTGGCGCCCGTGAGGTCGTAGGCGGTGGCGAGGACGACCGCGTTGTTCAGCACCTGGTGGCTGGAACCCCAGTCGTAGACGTTGCCCTCGGGCGCGTACGGCATGCCGTAGGGGTGGGCCTTGAGGGTGGCCAGGTAGCGGTCGGCGCCCTTGACGACGGAGGCGCGCACCTTGTCCCGGCCCGGCAGCCCGTTCGGCACCGTCGCGAGGTCGAGGCGGCCGGCCGCGGCGGTGCGGGCCCAGTCGAAGCCGGTGGGGCCGAAGATGTCGGCGGTGTGCACCGGCGAGTTCAGGACGTGGTCCCTGAACTGCCGCTCCCCCGTGGTCAGGTACAGCTCGGCGGCCGCCCAGTAGAACTCGTCGGCGACGGTGTCGTCGGGGTAGGCGCCGCCGCCGATGCCGTCGTCCGGGTCGGCGAGGACGTCGGGATGGGCGAGGGCCGCCGTCCATGCCTTGCGCGCCGCCGCCAGGGTCCGGGCCGCGAACTCCTTGTCGTGGGAGCGGTACAGGCGTGCCGCCTGGGCGGCCGTGGCCGCGAGGTTCAGGGTGGCGGCGGTGGTCGGCGGGTGCAGTTCCCGCTTCTGCGGGTCGTCGCTCGGCAGCAGCGGCAGCCCGGTCCACTGCTCGTCGTGGATCTTGTGGTGGGCCATGCCGGCCAGCGGCTCACCGTCGGGGACCTGCATCTTCAGCAGGAACTCCACTTCCCAGCGGGCCTCGTCGAGGATGTCGGGGACGTTGTTGCCGCTCTCCGGGATGTCCAGCGTGCCGTCGCCGAGCTTGTCCGCCTCGCCGGTGCGGGCGTGCCGGGCGCGTTCGTAGGTGCTGAGCACCTCCCAGGTGCTGATGCCGCCGTTGACGACGTACTTGCCGTGGTCGCCGGCGTCGTACCAGCCGCCGCTGACGTCCAGCGTGTAGTCGCAGACGCCCGGCTGACAGGGCACCTCGCCGTCGCCCTGGTTCGGCGCCACGCCCACGTGTCCGGCCGGGCGGCCGTAGCCCGGCCGCAGGTCGTCGCGGATCTCGATGCCGCTGCGCTGGGTGTAGTAGTACTTCGCCGAGTCCAGCCGGAGCCGCTCGTAGGCGCTCGCGTCGATGTCGAAGGGCCGGCTGGTCTCGCCGTCCGCGACCAGGGTGTAGCCCGTGCCGCGGGTGCGGTGGGCGCCGAAGTCGATGGAGTGGACGTTCTGCCCGGAGGAGCCGTCGACGCCGCGCGGCACGGTCCAGCCCTGCCGGACCACCCGTCCGTCGGCGTCCTTCAGCTTCCAGGGCAGCCGCTCGGTGGCGTCGGTGACCACGGTGGCGTTCTTCGGCCCGGCGGGCAGGTAGCCGACCTGGTTGACGCGCACCCGGGGCCCGGTGTCGGGCACGTGCGGCTCGGGGGCGACGCCGCCCAGCAGGGACACGTCGTCCGTGCAGAACCGCCAGGGGTCGGCGCTGCCGCCGAGCTGGAAGCCGACCTGGGCACGGTCGGTGTCGACGGGCGAGGTGAAGGTGTACGCGTAGGTGTCCCCGGAGACGCTGAGCTGCGGGGACACCTCGTAGTAGGTGTCGTACGGCTCCACCTGGAGGCCGACGATCGCCCGCACGACATGGCCCGCGGGCGTGCCGGTCGCGCTGAAGGAGAAGCGGTACGACTCGCCCTTGACCAGGGTGATGTCGTTCTGGCCGACGGACGCGTCCCAGCGGTTGGTGGTGCCGCCGGGCACGTCGGCGCACAGGCGGCCGTCGGACGGGCCGGCGGTGACGTTGGCGGAGGCCCACCAGGAGTCGATGCCGGAGTCGAAGGTCCCGTTGCGGACCTGTTCGACCTCGTCCGCCCCGGCCTGCGCGGCGGGCAGCGCGGTGAGCGCCGTCGCCAGGAGGCCGGTCAGGGACAGCAGGGCGATGCTGCGTCTGTTCACGTCTGGGCTCCTCTTGGGGAGGTGCGGGGTGGTGTGAGCGGATATCGGAGATTTCATGGGAGCGCTCCCATTGACGTACGGGGACCATGGTTGTGGCACCTGTGACGGCGCGTCAACGGTTGGGACAGGACTGGCGGCGACCGGCCCTCAGGCCGCCGGCCCGCGTGCCCCTCCCCCGGCTGCCCGTGCGGTGGGCGGTCACCGGGTCGCGGCGGGTTCCGACCCACGGGCCCTGCCGTCACAGGACCGTCGTCCGTCCGAAGGGCGGGCGGGAACGTGACGACAGGGCCTAGGCTGGAACTCAGGCGATACACCGGTTAACGGTGAGTGTGCGCGATGGAGTGGCGACGATGAGGCCGGACGACCCGTTCGACG
Organism: Streptomyces calvus; assembly: GCF_006782915.1. Classification (GTDB taxonomy): domain Bacteria; phylum Actinomycetota; class Actinomycetes; order Streptomycetales; family Streptomycetaceae; genus Streptomyces; species Streptomyces calvus. The sequence continues at coordinate 995,073 of NZ_VCNP01000056.1, read as the reverse complement.
ATGCCGTGACGGCCAGAGCCGTCATCGCCGCCGACGGCACGCTCGCGCGGTGGAGCGAGGGTGCGCGACTGCTGCTGGGCCACCGGGCCGAGGACGTCGTCGGCCGCCCGGCGGCCGACCTGCTGGCCGACGGCGCGGGCCCGCCCACGCTTCCGGCGGCCCGCTGGAGCGGCACGCTCGCGCTGCGCCACCGGGACGGCGGCACCGTCACGGCGTGGGTGCTCGCCCACCACCGGCAGCCCTCCGGCGACGGCCCGGGCGACTGGCTCGCCGTGACGCCGCTGGAGGCCACGGACCAGGAGCTGCCCGACGACCCGCTGGTCCGCACGGCCGTGTTCCAGTCGCCGTGCGCGGCGATGGTCTTCGACGAGGGGCTGCGGCTGCGCGGCGTCAACGACGCCATGGCCCACCTCCTCGGCCTGCCGGCCGGCCACCTGCGGGGACTGCGGCCGACGGACATCGGCGGCCGCCCGCAGCACGCCGAGCTGGAGCGGCAGTTGCGCCAGGTGCTGCGCACCGGCCGGCCGACCGAGATGCAGACGTGCATGAAGGCCACCGGCGAGAGCCGCGCGCACGCCTGGCTGGCCCGGCTCGCGCCGCTCACCGACCAGTCCGGCCGGGTGCGGGGCGTGTGCGCGACGGCCCACGACTTCACCGAGCAGTACCGGGCGCGGGAGCGGCTGCAGCTGGTCAACGAGGCCAGCATCCACATCGGCACCACGCTGGACGTCACCCGTACGGCGCAGGAGCTGGCCGAGGTGTGCGTGCCGGCGCTGGCCGACTTCGTCAGCGTGGACCTGCTGGAGCCCGACGAGCCCGGAGGAGAGCCCGCGGGGCCGCTGACCACGCCGGTCGCGCTGCGCCGGGTCGCCCACCAGTCCCTCCTGCCGGGCAGCCCCGAGTCGGTCGCCGAGGTGGGCGAGCTGGTCGTCTACCCGGCGGCCGCGCCGCAGGCCGACTCGCTGATGGCGGGCCACAGCATCGTCGCCTCGGTCCCCTCCGGGGATCTCGACCCGTGGCTCGCGGTGGACGAGGCGCGCGCCCGGCAGGTCCGCGAGTACGGCGTGCACTCCATGCTGTCCGTGCCGCTGCAGGCGCGCGGCGTCACCCTCGGCGTCGCCGCCTTCACCCGGTTCAGCCGCCCCGAGGCGTTCACCCACGACGACGTGCTGCTGGCCGAGGACGTCACCGCGCGCGCCGCCGTCTGCATCGACAACGCCCGCCGCTACTCCCGCGAACGCGAGACCACCCTCACCCTCCAGCGCAGCCTGCTCCCCCGCACCCTGCCGCGCACGGCCGCCGTGGAGGCGGCCACCCGCTATCTGCCCGCGGCGCGCTCCGGGGTCGGCGGCGACTGGTTCGACGTGATCCCGCTGTCCGGGATGCGGGTGGCCATGGTGGTGGGGGACGTCGTCGGGCACGGCATCCAGGCCTCGGCGACGATGGGCCGGCTGCGCACGGCGGTGCGCACCCTCGCCGACATCGACCTGGCCCCCGACGAACTGCTGACCCACCTGGACGACCTGGTGCTGCACCTGTCGCAGGAGTCCGGCGACAACGGTCCCGGCGAGGTCGGCGCGACCTGTCTGTACGCGGTGTACGACCCGGTGTCCCGGCGCTGCACGCTGGCCCGGGCCGGGCATCCGCCGCCGGTGCTGGTCACGCCGGGCGGCCCGGCCCGGCATCTGGACCTGCCGTCGGGGCCGCCGCTGGGCATGGGCGGGCTGCCGTTCGAGTCGGCCGAGCTGGAGCTGCCCGACGACGCGGTGCTGGCGTTCTACACCGACGGGCTCGTCGAGTCCCGCGGCCGGGACACGGAGGTGGGGCACGCCCTGCTCCGGGAGGCGCTGTCGCACTCCGACGGCCCGCTCGACGAGACCTGCGACCGTGTGCTGCACACCGTGCTCGTGCCGGGCGGCGCGACGGACGACGTGGCCCTGCTGCTGGCCCGTACCCGCGGGCTGCCGTCGGCGCAGGTCGCCACCTGGGACATCCCCGCCGATCCGGCGCTGGTCGCGCCGATCCGCAAGCAGGTGGTCGACCAGCTGGCCGCGTGGGCGCTGACGGAGGCGTCGTTCACGGCGGAGCTGGTGGTGAGCGAGCTGGTCACGAACGCCATCCGGTACGGCGCCCCGCCCATCCGGCTGCGGCTGATCCACGACGCCGCGACGCTGATCTGCGAGGTGTCCGACACCAGCCACACGGCCCCGCACCTGCGGCGGGCCAAGACGTGGGACGAGGGCGGGCGCGGTCTGCTGCTGGTCGCCCAGCTCACCCAGCGCTGGGGCAGCAGGCACACGGCCGACGGCAAGACGATCTGGGCGGAAATGTCACTGGTCGACGAGATGTGAGACGGGGTGGGCCATGGCGAACAGGGCACGGTACGCGGTCGCTTCGGTGACGGGTGCGCTGGTGGTACTCGGGACGCTGGCCTCCTGCGGCACGGGGGACGGCACCGCCGGCGCCTCGCCGCAGCCGCCGGCGAGCGCCGGCCGGACGGCCGGTGACTCCCCACCCCGCACCGCCACGTCGCCGGACGGCACGGTCGTCTCCCCGAGCGGGACGGCCGCTTCCCCGAGCGACCGCGCCCCGACGGCGCCCGGGCGGACGGACCGCCCCGGCACCCGGTGTCGCACCGCCGAACTGAGCGCCGCCGTCGGCCGCATGGACCCCGGTGCGGGGCAGCGCAACTTCCCGGTGGTCCTGACGAACGTCTCCTCCCGCACCTGCACCGTGTACGGCTATCCGGGCGCCGCCTTCGTGGACGCCGCCGGCGAGCAGCTGGGCCGGGATCCCGAGCGCACCGCCGGCGACGCGACGACCGTCACCCTGGCCCCGGGCGAGAGCGCCTGGTCGGGGCTGCGGTACGCGAGCCCCGGGGTGAGCGGCGCCCGCACGGCCACCCCGGCGACGCTCCTCGTCACCCCGCCGGACGAACGGCAGCCCCTCGAGGTGCCGTGGCGGTCCGGCCCGGTCCCGGTGTCCGGGAACGCGTCCTCGGTGTTCCTCACGGTGCTCCAGCCGGGCAGCGGCCCCTGACGTCACCGTCCGGGCGCGGCACCTCGGACGCCTCGGGAGGCCCGGCGGTGGTGCGCGCAGCCCGTGGGTGCACGGTCAGGGGCCCAGGAGGTCCAGGGCGCGCTCCCAGCGGAACTCGGGCCGTCCTCCGTCGGGGTCCGGCTCTCCCGCGTGCGGATCACCGAAGCGCACGCCCATGCCGCGCAGCCGCGTGAGGCTGTCGCGGTAGGCGGGATGGGCGGCCAACGCGTCGGCCACGCAGGGCAGTACGGCGATCGGGACGCCGAGACCGGCCACCTCGCACAGCGTGCCCAGGGCCAGGGTGTCCGCGATGCCGGCGGCCCACTTGTTGACGGTGTTGAAGGTGGCGGGCGCGACCACCACCGCGTCCGGCGGCGGGAAGGGCCGGGGTTCGCCCGGGGTGCGCCAGGCCGACCGGATCGGGCGGCCGGTCTGCGCCTCGACGGCGGCGGAGTCGAAGAAGCCGTTCATGGCGACCGGCGTCGCGATGACACCGACCTCCCAGTTCCGTTCCTGCGCGGCGGTGATGAGTTTGCTGACGCCCGTGGCGACACCGGCGGCGCAGACCACGACGTACAGGAAGGGGCTTCTGCGTGGCTCGTGCCGCGCGGCGTGCTCGTGCTTCTCGGCCTGTTGGGTCACCCCGGAAACCCTAGTGGGGCTCGGTCGGGTGGGCAGTGGTGCGGGCAGGTCGCGGGGTCAGGTGGGACAGGCGGCGGTCCAGGTGGTGAGGAGTGTCCGTAATCCGGGGCGACTTGGTGGAGGGCCGGCGCCGGAGGCCGGGTGGCGGCGTCGGTGTGCGGCCCGACTGTCCGCCGAGGCGGCCGGATCAGTGGGTCAGTGCGATGACGTGGTCGCGGACGACGGACGTCACGGCTTCGGAGTGGTCGGCCAGGTAGAAGTGACCGCCGGGGAAGCCGCGTACGTCGAACTGTGCCGATGTCCGGGCGGCCCAGTGGCGCATCTCCGCCGGGGACGCCACTGGATCGGCTTCGCCGGCCAGGGCCAGCACGGGGCAGGAGAGCCGCGGCCCCTCGGTGTGCCGGTAGGTCTCCACGGCCTGGTAGTCGGCACGGAGCGTCGGCAGCAGCAGGGCCCGCATGTCCGGGCTTTCGAACACGCGCATGTCCGTCCCGCCCAGTCTTCCGACCTCGGCCAGGAGACCGTCGTCGTCCCGCAGGTGCACCTCGTCGCTTCGCTCGTCACCCGGCGCGCGACGGCCGGAGACGACGAGAGTGACCGGCGGGCTGCCGGCCGCGGTGAGTCGTTTGGCCACCTCGTAGGCGACCACCGCTCCCATGCTGTGCCCGAACAGGGACAGCGGGCGGTGAGCCCACGGCTCCAGTGCCTCCAGGCTGTCGTCGACCAGGTGGTCGATGGTGCCGGCAAGGGGCTCGGTCCTGCGGTTCTGACGCCCGGGGTACTGGACCGCCAGGACGTCGATGTCAGGACTCAGCGCGGCGGAGAACGGCCGGTAGTAGCCCGCGGCGCCACCGGCGTGCGGAAAGCACACCAAGGTTGCTTTCGCGCCGGGCGACGGATGCAAGCGCTGTATTCCCTTGCTCGTGACGTGGTCGGCGTGGCTCACCATGGTTGCTCCTCGGCGGTAAGTCCGTACGGGCGGCACACCCGCCGGGGGATTCCTGACGGGAGGGCCGTCGGGGCGTTGCTGTGCCCCTCCGTCTTCAATCGGGCACCCGACGGGCAGCGAAATACCGAAAACGGGCCGGTGGCGGGCATGCTCGGCTTCTCGGCGAATCCGGTTGCGGGGGACGGGGGTTCGGGGCGCTGTCGCGGCCGGAAAGACGGGTTCGGACCGAATGGCCGGCGCCACTGACGTGGCCGGAACGGTCCGGTGAGGCGTGGACCGGGCCATTGTTCACTCGCCTCCGCCGATCTGTCCAATGGCCCCGGACGGGTGGAGACTCCCCCGGTGAGAAGTGCCCCGCAAAGTGCGGGGACGGGCCGGTGGTTCCGGCTTCGGAACACCGGACGAACCGTCCGGCCTCCACCCGCCGCGGCGGACCCGGCCGCATGGTGGCGGTGCGGGTCGCTCGTCCGCGAAAGCCGCATCGCACCGGGTCAGATGGTGGATGACACCACCGAGCGGTGTAGGCAGAGCCCCTTGATGACAGATCGACAGCACGCATAACGTGATCACGCACGCCGCTCGCACTAAGACCTGTGGGCGCCGACCGATTGTTCGCGGTGAGGCCGGTAAGCCGCCCGACGGCAGGACACCTGTAGACGGAAGCTCGCCTTTTCGGTGATACCTCGAAGTAATTCATTGACCGTTCGGAACTGTCTCTCCTTGCGGCACGGCCGTGAAGGGGTGTCCGTCCCCCCGCAGGGTGGTGTCTGTTTCCTGGTGACGTCGCCGTGAGCGCCCGGAATTCACACGCGGCCCGGTCGCTTCGTTTCCACGCCCCTCGCCCCTCTGCCCCCCTCGGCCCCTGTCCCTCCGCCACGCATTCCGCCTCCACATTCGTGTCCTCCTCGCACGGTGTGTGCCCCCATGCGCCCCCGCAGGATTCCGTACCGCAAGATGGGAACAGTGCAATGAGCATGTCTCCAGAAGCCCCCAGCTCTCGCGATGACATCGCGGTCATCGGACTGTCGTGCCGCCTGCCCGGCGCAACTGATCCCCATGCCTTCTGGCGCCTGCTCAGCGCCGGTGAGACCGCGGTCACCGACATGCCGGAAGAGCGGTGGGACACGGCGTCGCGCCACGACTCCGGCTCCACCGGCCCGAGGGGGAACGATGCGCGCCGGGGCGGTTTCCTGGAGGACGTCGGCCACTTCGACGCGGAGTTCTTCGGCATCTCCCCCCGTGAGGCCGCGGCCATGGACCCGCAGCAGCGGCTGATGCTCGAACTCGGCTGGGAGGCCCTGGAGAACGCCGGCGTGCTGCCCGACACGCTGCGCGGAGCACCCGTCGGCGTGTTCGCCGGCGCGATCGGCGCCGACTACGCGACGCTCAGCGGGCAGCAGGGACCGGAGGGCGTCGACCACCACACCATGGTCGGTCTGAGCCGTGGCCTCATCGCGAACCGCGTGTCCTACGCGCTGGGACTGCGGGGTCCCAGCTTCGTCGTGGACTCCGCCCAGTCCTCCTCGCTCGTCGCCGTGCACCTGGCCTGCGAGAGCCTGCGGTCGGGCGAATCCGAACTGGCGCTGGCCGGTGGCGTGCACCTGAACCTCGCGCCCGACAGCACCGTCGCCGCCTCGAAGTTCGGCGGGCTGTCGCCCGACGGGCGCTGTCACACCTTCGACGAGCGGGCCAATGGTTACGTCAGGGGCGAGGGCGGCGGCCTGGTCGTCCTGAAGCCCCTGCGGAAGGCACTGGCCGACGGCGACACGGTGTACTGCGTGATCCGCGGCAGCGCGGTGAACAACGACGGGGCGAGCGACGGTCTCACCACCCCCGACGTCTCGGCGCAGGAGTCCGTCCTGCGGACGGCGTACGAGCGGGCGGGCGTCGAGCCGAGCAGCGTGCAGTACGTCGAACTGCACGGAACCGGCACCAAGGTCGGCGACCCGATCGAGGCCGCCGCGCTGGGCGCGGTGACCGGCCCCGGGCGGGCGGACGACATGCCGCTCGCCGTGGGATCGGCCAAGACGAACGTCGGCCACCTGGAGGGCGCCGCGGGTGTCACCGGGCTGCTCAAGGCGGTGCTGGCGATCCGGTACGGCCAGCTGCCGCCGAGCCTGAACTTCGAACGGCCCAATCCCCGCATCCCCTTCGCGGAACTCGGGCTGCGCGTCCAGACGGACCTCGCAGACTGGGGCCGCCCGGCCCACGAGCGGCTGGCCGGCGTGAGTTCCTTCGGCATGGGCGGCGCCAACTGCCACGTCGTCCTGGCCGGCCCGCCCCGGACGACACCCACCGCCCCCGTCGAGGTGCCCGCCACCCCGGCGGTCCCCGGTGACACACCGGTGCCCTACGTGCTCAGCGCCAGGAGCGCGGCAGCCGTGCGCGGCCAGGCCGGGCGACTGCACGCGTTCCTGGCACGACGGCCCGACGCCGACCCCGTCGGCGCCGCCGTCACGCTGCTCGACTCCCGCACGCTCTTCGACCACCGGGCCGTCGTCCTGGCTCCGGACCGGGACGCGCTGCGGGCGAGTCTCGACCGGATCGCGCACGGTGTCCCCGGTGAGGGTGCCGTCGTGGGACGCGCGGACTCCTCGCGTGACACCCGCAATGTCTTCGTCTTCCCCGGCCAGGGCGCCCAATGGGTGGGCATGGGCAGGGAACTCCTCGTCTCCTCCCCCGTGTTCGCCGACTCCATGGCGCGCTGCGACCGGGCACTCGGCGCCCACGTGGACTGGTCGTTGACCGAAGTGCTGGCCAACGGGGAAGGACTGGAGCGGGTCGACATCGTCCAGCCCGTCTCGTGGGCCGTCATGGTGTCCCTGGCAGCCATGTGGGAGGCGGCAGGCGTGTCGCCCGACGCCGTGGTCGGTCACTCCCAGGGGGAGATCGCGGCGGCCGTCGTCGCGGGCGCGCTGTCCATGGAGGACGCCGCGAAGGTCGTGGTACTGCGCAGCAGGCTGATCGCCGACCGGCTGGCCGGGAAGGGAGCCATGACCTCGGTCGGCCTGCCGGCCGACGAGGTACGTGCGCGGATCCGGTCCCACCCCGGCGTCTCGGTGGCCGTGGTCAACGGCCCCAGGTCCACCGTGCTCTCCGGCGATCCGGAGGTTCTCGAGGGCCTGGAGGCCGAATGGGACCGGACCGGCGTCAAGGTCTGGCGCATCGCCGTGGACTACGCCTCGCACAGCCCGCAGGTGGACTCCCTGCGGGACGAACTCCTCGACGACCTGGCCGGCATCGCACCGGTCGCCGGGCGGGTGCCCCTGATGTCGACGGTGGAGTGTGCCTGGGTGGACGGTGACACCCTGGACGCCGAGTACTGGGCGCGCAATCTGCGCGAGCCGGTGCGCTTCAGCACGGCGGTCCAGGAGCTGCTGGCCGCGGGGCACACGCATTTCATCGAGTGCAGTCCGCACCCCGTTCTGACCGCGGCCGTCGCCGACATCGCCGACGAAGCAGCCGTGGCGGGCGTCTTCGCGACCGGTTCGCTGCGGCGCAACGAAGGGGGACTTGAGCGGTTCCTCACCTGCCTCGCGGACATGTACGTGCGCGGCGCTCGCGTCCGCTGGACCGAGTTCCTTCCCGACGGCATCGAGCCGTTGCCGGCGCACGAGCTTCCGACGTACGCGTTCCAGCGGCGGCGGCACTGGATGGACGCCGGGCCCTCACGCCCGAACGGCCCCGCGCCGGCCGTCACCGCGCCGTGGCAGGCGGACGCCGAGCCGAAGCGACAGGAGACCGACGCGCTGGTCCCCGCGCTCGACCTCGTCCGTGCGCAGACCGCCCTGGTCCTGCGCACCGATCCGGCGGACATCCAGGTCAACCGGTCGTTCAAGGACCATGGTTTCGACTCGGTCATGGCCGTGGAGCTGCGCAACCGGCTCAACGCCGCCACCGAACTCGCGCTGCCGTCCGGCGTCGTCTTCGACCACCCCACCCCTGAGCGCCTGGCCGGAGAGCTGGAGGCCCGCCACCGCGGTCCGGGCGGTGCTTCCGTGGCGGTGGTCGAGGCCGTGCGGGCCTCGACGATACCGGTCGAGGACGATCCCATCGCCATCGTCGGCATGAGCTGCCGGTTCCCCGGGGGCGTCCGGTCCCCGCAGGATCTGTGGCGACTGGTGGCTGACGCGGAGGAGGCCCTGGGCGACTGTCCCACCGACCGCCACTGGGACGTGCTGGATCCCCTCGTCGAGGGTGCGGCCGGTGAGGGACGTCCCCGCAAGGGCGGTTTCCTGTACGACGCCGCCGGGTTCGACGCCGAGTTCTTCGGCATCGCACCGCGCGAGGCACTCGCGATGGACCCCCAGCAGCGACTGCTGCTGGAGACGTCGTGGGAGGCTCTGGAGGCGGCTGGCATCGTGCCGGACACCCTTCGGGGCAGCCGTACGGGAGTCTTCGCCGGGGCCATGGCCGGGGACTACGGGACACGTCTGCACGAAAGCCCGGACCATGTCGCCGGGCATCTCCTGACCGGCCTGGCGAGCAGCGTGGTGTCCGGCCGGGTGGCGTACAGCCTCGGGCTCGAAGGGCCCGCGCTCACGGTGGACACGGCGTGCTCGTCGTCCCTCGTCGCGCTCCACCTCGCCGCCCACGCGCTGCGTCAGGGCGAGTGCTCCCTCGCGTTGGCCGCAGGCGTCACGGTGATGAGCACGCCCGGGATGTTCACCGAGTTCGGACGTCAGCGGGCACTTGCCGCGGACGGCCGCTGCAAGGCGTTCTCGGACGCGGCGGACGGCACCGGATGGGCGGAGGGCGTCGGTGTCCTCGTGGTGGAGAGGCTGTCCGACGCCCGGCGCAACGGTCACCGCGTCCTTGCGGTGCTGCGCGGGTCCGCGGTCAACCAGGACGGCGCCTCCAACGGCCTGACCGCGCCGAACGGAGTCTCGCAACAGCGGGTGATCCGGCAGGCGCTGGCCGGTGCCGGCCTGTCGGCGGCCGAGGTCGACGCGGTGGAGGCACACGGCACGGGTACCACGCTCGGCGACCCGATCGAGGCGCAGGCACTTCTGGCGACCTACGGACAGGAACGCGACGTCGAGCATCCCCTGTGGCTCGGCTCCCTGAAGTCGAACATCGGGCACACCCAGGCCGCGGCAGGCATCGCCGGCGTGATCAAGATGGTCATGGCCCTGCGACACGGCGTACTGCCCCGGACGCTGCACGTGCAGGAGCCCTCACGGAAGGTCGACTGGTCCGCCGGTTCCGTCGCGCTGCTCACCCAGGCACAGCCCTGGCCCGAGGGTGAGCGGGCCCGGCGTGCGGCTGTCTCCTCCTTCGGCATCAGCGGAACGAACGCCCACGTCATCATCGAGCAGGCGCCGTCGGACGAGCCGGTCGCCGGGCGGAGCGCGCAGCTCCCGACGACGGCGCGGACGGCCCTTCCGTGGGTGATCAGCGGGAAGTCGCCGGCCGCCGTGGCGGCCCAGGCGGAGCGGTTGCGCTCCTTCGTCGGGGCGCGGCCCGAACTGCGGCCGTCGGACGTCGCGTACTCACTGGCCACGACGCGTACCGCCTTCCCGCACCGCGCCGTCGTGGTCGGCCGCGACCACGAGGAGCTGCTGTCGGGCCTGGAGGCCCTGGCGGGCGGCCGCAGCGCTCCGGGCGTGGGCGAGGGACGCGTCGTGCCGGAGGGCGGACTGGCCTTCATGTTCACCGGTCAGGGTGCCGAGCGCCTGGGTATGGGCCGGGAACTGCACGCCGAGCACCCGGTGTTCGCCGCCGCGTTCAACGCCGTGGCGGACGAGCTGGACCGGCATCTGGACCGTTCGCTGCGCGAAGTCGTCTGGGGCACGGACAGGAAACTGCTCAACCGCACGGTCCACACCCAGGCGGCGTTGTTCGCCGTCGAGGTGGCGCTGTACCGGCTGTTGGAGGACTGGGGGATCCGGCCGGACTACGTCACCGGCCACTCGATCGGAGAACTGACGGCCGCCCATGTGTCCGGTGTGCTGTCCCTGCCGGACGCGGCGCTGCTGGTCGCGGAGCACGGCCGTCTGATGCGGCAACTGCCCGCGGACGGCGCCATGGTCGCCGTTCGGGCTCGCGAGGACGAGGTCCTGCCGCACCTCACCGACCGGGTGGGCGTCGCGGCCGTCAACGGCCCCGAGTCGGTCGTCCTGTCCGGTGACGAGAAAGCCGTACTCGCGCTCGCCGACGAGTGGGCGCGACGGGGCCGCAGGACGCGCAGGCTGGCGGTCGGCCACGCCTTCCACTCGCCCCTGACGGAGCCCATGCTGGAACGTTTCCGCAGCGTTGCGGAAGGTCTCACCTACGGCACCCCGGACATCCCCCTCGTGTCGAACCTCACCGGGCGCGGCGCCTCCGCACAGGAACTCGGTGACGCCGAACACTGGGTCAGGCACGCACGGGACACCGTGCGCTTCGCCGACGGCGTCCGCCACCTCAGGGAACAGGGCGTCACCCGCTTCCTCGAACTCGGCCCGGACGGCGTGCTGAGCGCGATGGCACAGGACTGCCTGGGCGACACCGACCAGCTGATCCTGCCGGTGCTCCGGGGGGACAGGCCCGAGCGGACAGCACTGGCCCTCGCCGTCGGCCAGTTGCACGCGTCGGGCACGGAGATCGACCGGACCGCCTGCTTCTCGGGCACGGACGCCCGCGTGGTGGAACTGCCGACGTACGCGTTCCAGCACGAGCGTTACTGGCTGGAACCGCTCGCCGGGGAGACGGACCTCGCGTCCGCCGGCCTGATCCCGATGGGGCACCCGCTGCTGGCGGCGGCCGTGCAGCTGGACGACGGAGCGGTGCTCACCGGCCGGCTCGGCACCCGGCGCCTCCCCTGGCTCGTCGACCACCGGGTGGGCGGTGCCCTCGTGGTGCCGGGTACGGCCCTGCTGGAGACGGCGGCGCGGGCCGCCGAGCAGACCGGCCACGGCGAGGTCACGGAACTGCTGCTGCACGCTCCGCTGGTCATCGCCGACGGTGAGGCGACCGACGTACAGGTGAGGATCGAGGCGACGGGCACCCCCGGTGTCTCCGCGCTCCACCTGCTCGCCCGGTGTGCCGGTGCCGACCGGTGGACCTCGCACGCCACGGGGACGCTGGGCGGGGAGCCGGCAGCCGCACCGGAGGGCGCGGAGTCCTTGACCGCGTGGCCTCCGGCGGGCGCCGTGGCAGTGGACGTCGGGCACCACTACGACGAACTGGCGGCACGCGGCCTCACGTACGGTCCGGCCTTCCGCGGCGTGCGGGCGGTCTGGCGCGACGACGACGAGCTGTTCGCCGAGGTGCGGCTGGCGGACGCCGACGCGGCGCAGTCCGGCGCGTACCTGCTGCACCCCGCGTTGCTGGACGCGGTGCTGCACCCGCTCGCCGCGGGTGAGCTGTTGCCCGACGCGCAGGGCGCGCGGCTGCCGTTCTCCTGGTCCGCCGTACGCCACCATGCCCGCGGAGCCTCGGCCCTGCGGGTGCGGATGCGGAGGGAAGGGCCCGACACGGTCCGCCTGACGGCCTGGGACACGCAGGGCGGCCCCGTCCTCGAGGCCGGTGTGGTGCTGCGGCCGGTGTCGGCGGAGAAACTTCGGCTGGCGCTGTCCGCCGGCCGCGAGGAGCCGCTGTACCGGATGGTGTGGGAACCGCTCGGGGCCGCGACCGCGGGCGGTGGGCAGGCTACGGCGGCGCAGCGATGCTTTCTGGTCGGCGACGGTCCCGGCGTCGAGGCGGCCCACGACCACCTGGCCGGTGCCGTCGCGGCGGTCGACCGCGTCGGCGGTTTCGCGGGGACGACACCCGAGCGGGTGCGCGCCGGGCTGACCGCGGTGCTGGAGCGGATCCAGGCGTGGCTCGCCGGGCCACGGCATGAGGGCGAGTGCCTGGTGGTGATCACCCGGCAGGCGTGTTCGACCGGTCCCGACGCGACGGTCGACCCGGTGCACGCGGCCGTCTGGGGACTGGTCCGGACGGTGCAGACCGAGCACCCCGGGCTGGTGCGGCTCATCGACACGGACGGGACGCCGGAGGTGCCCGAAGGGCTCTCCTCGGCCGTGGCCGCCGCGGCACCGCAGCTCGCGGTGCGGGGCGGTGAACTCCTCGTCCCGCGACTGGAGCACGTCGGGGCATCGGCCGGCGCACCGTCGCCGGCGGCCGACCCGGGCGGTGACGCCGGATCAGGGTGGGCGGACTCCTCGGTGCTGGTGACCGGGGCGGGAGGCGTGGTGGGTTCGGCGCTCACCCGTCATGTCGTAGCCACTCATGGGGTCGGCCATGTCGTCCTCATGAGCCGGCGTGGCGCGGCGGGACCGGGCGTGAGCGAACTCGCCGACGAGCTCCGGGAGCTGGGGGCCACGGTCACCGTCGCCGCCTGTGACGCGGCCGACCGCGGGCAGGTCTCCGCGGTCCTGGCGGACATCCCCGCCACGCACCCGCTGCGGGGCGTCATCCACGCCGCGGGAACGCTGGCGGACAACCTCGTCGACACTCTGACTCCCGACCGGTTGAACGCCGTGCTCGGCGCCAAGGTGGACGCGGTGCACGTGCTCGACGCGGCCACCCGGGAACTGGAGCTGGACTGGTTCGTGGCGTGCTCGTCCGTCGCCGGCTGGTGGGGAACCGCCGGACAGGCGAACTACGCGGCGGCGAACGCGTGTGTGGACGCGCTGATCGAGGACCGGCACCGTGCGGGTCACCGCGCGCTGTCGCTCGCCTGGGGGCTGTGGGAGGAGAAGAGCGAACTCTCCGGGCACCTGAGCGACGTGGACATCCGCAGGATGGCACGTGTGGGGATCGAGCCGCTGTCCACGGCGGACGCGCTGCGGGCGTTCGACCGTGCGCTGGCGCGGCGGGAACCGGTCCTCGCACCGGTCCGGCTGGGCCTGCCGGGTGCCGCCACGGAATCCCTTCCGCCCTTCCTCGCGGCGCCCGCCTCCGGTGCGCGCGTCCCGGCCCGTGTGCACGCGGCACAGCCGCAGCCGACGAGTACGGCCCCCGTCCCGGCCGACCCCTCGCCCATGGCACTGCCGCCCGTGGCGGAGCAGCGGCGCCGGACCCTGACGGACCTCGTCCGCACGAGCACCGCCGCGGTCCTCGGACGGCAGGACCTTCGTGAGGACCAGTGGGAAGCGTCGTTCTCGGAGCTGGGTGTGGACTCGCTGATGTCCCTCGAGCTGCGCAGGATCCTGAACGACGCCACGGGGCTCCGGCTGCCGCCCACCTTGCTGTTCGACCGGCCCACCCTCTCGTCGCTGGCCGATCACCTCGTGCAGGCCCTCGACGCAGGGGAGGAGCCGGCGGCGGCCCGGGTGCCGCAGACCGGTGCCGCCACGGCCGTGGAGGACGACCCGGTCGTCATCGTGGGCATGGCGTGCCACTACCCCGGAGGCGTCGATTCCCCCGACGACCTCTGGAACCTGGTGGTGAGCGGCTCCGACGGCGTGACGCCGTTCCCCACGGACCGCGGCTGGGACTTCGAGACACTGTTCGCCGACGATCCGGACCTGCCGGGCACCAGCCACACACGGTCCGGTGGATTCCTGCACGACGCCGCGATGTTCGACGCCAAGTTCTTCGGCATCTCCCCGCGTGAGGCGCTCGCCACCGACCCGCAGCAGCGACTTCTGCTGGAGACGTCCTGGGAGGCGCTGGAGCACGCGGGCATCAACCCGCAGACGCTCAAGGGCTCACCGACCGGCGTGTTCGCCGGCGTCATGTACCACGACTACGGCTCCCGCCTCCACGAGACCCCGGACGGCATGGAGGGCTACCTGATCAACGGCAGCCTGGGCAGCGTGGCGTCGGGCAGGGTCTCGTACGTCATGGGGCTGGAGGGTCCGGCGATGACGGTGGACACCGCGTGCTCGTCCTCCCTGGTCGCGTTGCACCTGGCGAGTCGGGCACTGCAGCAGGAGGAGTGCTCGCTGGCTCTCGTGGGCGGGGTGACCGTGATGTCCGTCCCCAGCACGTTCATCGACTTCAGCCGGCAGCGGGGGCTCGCCCCGGACGGACGCTGCAAGTCCTTCTCGGCCGACGCGAACGGCACCGGATGGGCCGAGGGCGTGGGTGTGCTCGTCGTCGAGAAGCTGTCGCAGGCCCGGCGCAACGGCCACCGGGTCATGGCCGTCGTGCGTGGTTCCGCAGTGAACCAGGATGGTTCCTCCAACGGTCTGACCGCCCCGAGCGGTCTCGCCCAGCAGCGCGTCATCCGGCAGGCCCTCGCCGACGCGGCGCTGTCCCCCGAGGACATCGACGTGGTCGAGGCGCACGGCACGGGCACCGTCCTGGGTGACCCGATCGAGGCCCAGGCACTCCTGTCGGCGTACGGACACGACCGTGAACGACCCCTGTGGCTGGGTACGCTGAAGTCCAACATCGGGCACAGCCAGGCGGCCGCCGGGGTGGGCGGCGTCATCAAGACCGTCATGGCGATGCAGCACGGTGTCATGCCGCAGACGCTGCACGTGAGTGAGCCCACACCGCACGTCGACTGGAGCTCCGGGGCGATCCGGCTGCTGACCGAGGAGCGGACGTGGCCGGCGGACCACGGCCCGCGGCGAGCGGCCGTCTCCTCCTTCGGCATCAGTGGCACCAACGCACACGTGATCCTGGAACACCCGGCGGACCCCGCTCCGGCGGACCCCGCCCCGCAGCGGCCCGCGACGAACGTGCTTCCCTGGGTGCTCAGCGGCACGACGCGCAATGCCCTCGTGGCCCAGGCGACCCATCTGCTCGATTTCGTCGACGGGCGGCCCGAGGCGGACAGCCGCGCGGTCGCCGCGACACTGGCCTCGGGGCGCGCGACCTTCAGGCACCGCGCCGTGATGCTCGGCACCGGTCACGAGGAGCTCGTCAGCGGACTGTCCGCCGCAGCGCGGAGGGAACCGCATCCGCACGCCGTTCTCGCCGACGACACCCGCGAGGCGGGCAAGACCGCGTTCCTGTTCTCCGGGCAGGGAAGTCAGCGGCCGGCGATGGGCCGCGAGCTGTACCGGGCGTTCCCCGCGTACGCCGAGGCGTTCGACGCGGTGAGCGCGGCCCTGGAGGTCCATCTGGACCGCCGGCTGTCGGACGTCGTCTTCGCGGACGCCGACGATCCCGAGGCGGCCGCGGTGCTGAACCGCACCGAGTACGCGCAGCCGTGCCTGTTCGCCCTGCAGGTCGCCCTCTTCCGGCTGGTCACCTCCTGGGGAGTCACTCCGGCGTACCTGGCCGGCCACTCCGTCGGCGAGATCGCGGCGGCGCACGTGTCCGGCGTCCTGTCGCTGCCGGACGCCGCCGCACTGGTCACGGCGCGTGGCCGTCTGATGCAGGGACTGCCCGACGGCGGCGCCATGGTCACGGTCCAGGCTCCGGAGGACGAGGTCAGGGCGCTGCTGGCGGGTCACGAGGCCGTCGGCGTCGCGGCGGTCAACGGGCCCGCCGCCACGGTCGTGTCGGGCGACAGCGAGCAGGTCGCGGACATCGTCGGACAACTGGAGCGGCGCGGTCGCAGGACCCGTGCGCTGCGGGTGAGCCACGCGTTCCACTCGCCGCTCATGGAGCCCGTGCTCGACGGCTTCCGCGCCGTCGTGTCCCGGCTCGACTTCGGCGAGCCGCAGATCCCGCTGGTCTCCACCCTCACCGGCGCGCAGGCCGGGCCCGGCGACTTCACCTCGGCCGAGTACTGGGTGACGCACGTGCGTGAGCCGGTCAGGTTCCACGACGGCGTGCGCGCGCTGGAAGCGCAGGGAGTGCGGACGCTCGTGGAGCTGGGTCCGGACGGAACGCTGTCCGCCCTGGCCGCGGGGTGCCTGCAGGACCCGTCCGGTGCCACGCTGGTCCCCCTGCTGCGCAAGGACCGGCCGGAGGACAGGGCGCTGCTCGAGGCGGTGGCCCGGCTGTTCGTGCAGGGCGCACCCGTGCAGTGGGGTGCGGTGCTCGGTGAGGCGGGGACGGCACAGCCGCCCCTGCAACTGCCCACGTACGCCTTCCAGCGTGAGCGGTACTGGCTCGACCCCTCTCCTGCCCCCGCCGCCCGCCGCGCCGCGGACCTGCCCGGTGAGCTGGGCCATCCGGTACTGGGGGCGGCGATCCGCCTCGCGGGCGGCGCGGTGGCCCTGACCGGCCGGCTGTCCACCGCGGACGCGAAGTGGCTGCCGGACCATCAGGTGGGCGGTGCCGTTGTCGCGCCGAGCACCGCGATCCTGGAGATGCTGGCCTCGGCCGGCCAGCAGGTCGGTGCCCCGCGGGTCGCCGAACTCGTCCTGCGCGCACCGATGGTGATACCCCCGGACGACGACCTGGACGTCCAGCTGTTCGTGTCGCCGTCCGACGGTCAGGGGCTGCGCGAGGTGAGCGTGCACTCCAGGCCCGCCGGGGCCGGGGACGACGCGCCGTGGACCGACAACGCGACGGCCCGGCTCACGGAGCAGGGCGCCGGGGCGACTCCGCAGGCCGAGCCGATGCCGGCGTGGCCGCCCGGCGGAACGGAGAGCCTCGACCTGGAGGGGGCGTTCGCCGACCTCGAATGGCAGGGCCTTCGCTACGGACCCGC
Organism: Streptomyces calvus; assembly: GCF_006782915.1. Taxonomy (GTDB): domain Bacteria; phylum Actinomycetota; class Actinomycetes; order Streptomycetales; family Streptomycetaceae; genus Streptomyces; species Streptomyces calvus. Next base: position 977,956 of record NZ_VCNP01000056.1, on the reverse strand, counting down.
TTTCCGGGGCGCCGGCGCCGTCTGGGGCCGGGACGGCGAGGTCTTCGCCGAGGTCGAACTGCCGGAGCAGGTGGCGCAGGAAGCGGGGACGTATCTGCTGCATCCGGCCCTGCTCGACGCGGCGCTCCATCCGCTGACGGCGCCCGGGGTGCTGCCGGACGCCGCAGGACTGCGGCTGCCGTTCTCCTGGACGGGTGCGCAGATCCACAAGCACGGCGCCACGCGCCTGCGCGTCCGGCTCGCACGGACCGGTGACACCACCGTGGCGTTCACCGCGTGGGACCCGGACGGCGATCCGGTGATGACGGCCGACGGCCTGACCCTGCGGGTGATGGGACCGGACGAACTCGGGGCTCTGCGGAGCACACCGCAGCAGAGCCTCTACGAGGTGCGGTGGACGCCGGTCCAGGCGGCCTCGCCGACGGCCGACGCCCCGGCACACCGGTACCTCGTGCTGACCGGGGACGCCGAGGCGGACACGGTGGCCGACCGTGTGGCGCGCGGTGGCGGCGACGTGCGCCGGCTGAGGTGCCTCGACGGTGACGCCCCGGTGCCCGCGCGGGTGCGGGCCGCGCTCTCCGGCGTCCTGGCGGAGGTGCAGGCGTGGCTGGCCGAGGAGCGGGATCCGCAGGAGCGTCTGGTCGTCGTCACGCAGTACGCGGTCGTGACGGACGGTCAGTCCCGGGGCGGTGACCCCGCGCAGGCCGCGGTCTGGGGCATGCTGCGCACGGCGCAGACCGAACACCCCGGACGTCTGCTGCTGGTCGACGTCGACGCGGATCCCGCGTCGGTCGACGGGCTCGCGGCGCTGCCGGCGGACGGTGAGCCGCAGATCGCCGTCCGGGCCGGGAGGGCGCACGCTCCGCGGCTGGTGACGGCGACCGCGGACGCTCCCGGACAGGCGACGGACGGCGCCCTTCCGGCGGACTCCGGCACGGCCTGGGCGACTGCCTCCCTGCTGGTGACGGGAGCGGGCGGCGTGGTGGGCTCGGCGCTCGCGCGGCACGCGGTCCGGTCGCACGGTGTGGGCCACGTGGTCCTGCTCAGCCGACGCGGCGAGCATGCCCCGGGCATGGCGGAGTTGGCGGACGACCTGCGCGGCCTCGGTACCACGGTCTCGGTCGAGGCATGTGACGTCGGTGATCGCGGCCGGCTCGAGAGCGTGCTGGCGCGCATTCCGGCGGACCGTCCGCTGCGCGGTGTCGTCCACGCGGCCGGCACGACCCGGGACGGCACCTTCCGCGCACTGGAGTGGGAGGCGCTGGAGGGACTGCTGCCGTCGAAGGTGGACGCCGTGCACCACCTCGACGAGCTGACCCGGCATCTCCCGCTGGACTGGTTCGTCGTGTGCTCGTCGGCCGCGGGCTGGTGGGGCAGCGCCGGACAGGCGAACTACGCGGCGAGCAACGCGTGCGTCGACGCCATCGTGCAGCGACGCCGTGCGGCGGGACACGCGGGGCTGTCCCTGGCCTGGGGGCTGTGGGCGCAGCGCAGCGAGCTGAGCGGTCATCTCGACCGTGGCGACCTGCGCCGGCTCGCCCGTCTCGGTATCGCTCCCCTCGCCACCGCCGACGCGCTGACGGCCTTCGACACGGCGCTGGGCGCGCAGAATCCGGTGCTGCTGCCGCTGCGGCTGGACACCCGGAACCTGTCCGACTCCGAGGCGTCGCCCCTCACGCCGCTGCTGCGCGACCACCTGCGTCCGGCGTCGAACGCGGCGGCGTCGACGGGCCGCACGGAGGCCGTGCCGCTCGAGGAGCTGCTGGCCCCTCTGGACGAGGACGGCCGGGCGAAGCTGCTGGAGTCGGTGGTGGCGGAGGAGGTCGCGGCGGTCCTCGGGTTCACCACCACGAAGGACGTCGAGGCGGACCGCAACTTCTTCGAGTTCGGGTTCGACTCGCTGACCGCTCTCGAACTGAGGAACCGCATCGAGAAGCTGATGGGACGGCCCCTCCCGGCCACCGTCGTCTTCGACCACCCCAGTCCGGCCGGCCTGGCCCGGTACCTGCACACGCAGATCACCGTCCCGGCCGAGGAACCGAGGCCGTCGGTGGAGGTCGTCGAGCGCCGGCACGCAACTCCTGCGGTGCCCGAGCCCGTGCTTCCTCTGAAGGGACGGACCGTCCTGCTGACGGGGGCCACCGGGGCGCTGGGGCAGCTGTTCGCGACGGCGATGGCGGACGCCGGGGCGAACCTGGTGGTCACCGGACGCGACGTGGACACGCTCGACCGTCTCTCGCACGAGCTGCGGGAACGGCAGGCCGAAGTCCTCGCGCTGCCGACGGACCTGGGTGATCGCGAGTCGATGCCGCGGCTGCTGGCGGCGGTCGGTGAGCGGTTCGACGCGGTCGACGTCCTGGTGAACAACGCGGGAGTGACCGGCCCGGCCGGCCCTCTGTGGGAGACGGACGACGACGCGTGGTGGCACGCCATGGAGGTCAACCTCCGCGGCAGCACCCGTGCCTGCCGGGCCGTCCTGCCGGGCATGATCGAGCGGCACGGCGGCCGTGTCGTCAACATCGTCAGCTCGGCGGGCAAGCACCGTTGGCCTCTGGTGTCCGGATACTCCGTCTCGAAGGCCGCGTTGATCAAGCTGGGTGAGAACCTGGCGCCCGAACTGGAGGGGACGGGTGTGACGGTGTTCAGCTACCACCCCGGCCTGGTCGACCTCGGCATCACCCACCGGCAGATCGAGGGCGGGATGACCGGGGAGCGGTGGAGCGACGAGGTCAGGGCGTGGCTGCTGGCCCAGCGCGAGAGCCGACGGCTCGTCGACCCCCGTCGTTCGGCGGAGATGCTCGTCCGCCTGGCCTCGGGTGAAGCCGATCCGCTGTCCGGCCGGTACCTCACCGTGGACGACGACATCGCCTCTCTGCTGCGGACCCGGCGGTCGGGCAGGTGAGCGGCACGGACATCGGTCAGGTGGTCACGGGAAGGTGACGGAGGCCGACCCGACGCAGTCGGCGCGCCGGCCGGTGATGCGGTTCCTCCTCATGGGGGTTCCGCGTCGCCGGCCGCGGCAATGCGGGCCTCGGCCCTGCGAGGAGCGCGCCCGACCGGCTGTGCGAGTGCGTGGGGCAGGTCGTGTACGGGGGACGGGTCAACGGCGAAAGGTTTCCCCTTCGGCCGACCAGGTGGAACGTGAGAAATTCCCCTCCGTGCGCCTGACGCTCAAGGGCTCGAGGCCTCGCCCGGCACGCCCCACCGTTCGTCAGCCGATCAGTGGCCTTCCTCGGGAAGCCCGCTCGCACCGTCTCCGTGATGACCCCTGGACAACTCGAAGGCGAAACGGAAGGCGAAGTCTCCGGCGTGCAGGGGCCGGGCCACTATGTCCGAAGCCCGATTGAGGCGCTTGACGAGGGTGTTGACGTGAACGTTGAGGCGTCGGGCGGCCCGGGTGGGGCTGCCGAGTTCTTCGAACCAGACACGCAGGGTCTCGCGCAGGACCGAGTGGCGCGGTTCGACGAGTTCCCCGAGCTGGCTCCGGACGAAGTGCCGCGCCAACTCCACGTCACGGTCGGCGAAGACCAGCGCGACGACGTCGCGGAAGGAGACGATGCTGTCGGCGACGGCCGGCCCGTCGGGGCGCACGGGCTGCGGTACGGCCCGATCGGCGAGGGACTGGGTCTCCAGCGCCTCACGGTGGGTGATCCGGAATCCGTCGCTGCCGTGGTGGGGCGCGCCGAGAGCGATGCGGACGCCGGCAGGCGGGGACAGGCGGGCACGCAGTGCGTCCACATCGGTTGCGTGCTGCGGGACGCCGAGCCATCCGTGCACGGCACGCCCGTCCGGCTGCACCACCAGGTCCTGATGTGCTCGCAGTTCGGTGCGCAACTGCGCCGCGACGTCCCGCAGAACGGCTTCGGCGACGTCATGGCCCCACACCACGAAACCCATGTGGCGTGCCTTCATCCGGTACCCCAGCCGCCGTTCCGCCTCGGCGTCGCCCAACTCGCCCGCCAGCACCTGCCGGACGGTGGCCGGCACGTCGGGGACCTCGCTGCGCCGCAGCAGCTTCTGCTCCTGGCGGTAGACCGCCATCGCCTGGGACAGCGCGGCCTGGCGGAACCGGAACAGCCGGCCCATCACCACCGACAGCATGTCGGCACGGTCGCTGTCCGACCAGCAGGAACTGACGCGCAGTTCCCTGCCGAAGCCGTCGAGCAGTTCGTTGCCCGCGACGTCGTAGGTGAGGACGAGGTCGACGAGCTTGATCCCGGCCGCGGGGAGCCGACGTGTCAGGTGCTCCGCCGCTGCGGGGAGCAGAGGCCCGGGGGCGAACTCTCCTGTGGACACCGCCCTGCTGACGCCCGGCAGGAACGAGAAGCACGTCGCACGGAATGCATGCTCGATCTCACGGCCGTTCGTCGTGAAGGAAGGAACGGCCGTGACGCAGGCTTGGAACACCCTGTCCGCGACCTCGTCCGCATGCTCGTCGATCCATTCGGCGAATGCGGTGACGCGGTGGATGTCAGGCGAGGTGGTACTCATGCGTAGGCAATCTACTACCGTGGGTATGCACGGTGGAGCGGTGGCCAGGTAACGGTGCGGTGAACTTTGTTGCGTATGCAACTATGCCCGGTGTGCCGCTGAACACCGCCAGGACACCGGCAGTTGGACACACCGCTCGGAGTAGGCCCCGCCCGCACCGATGCCCCGGCCGATCGGAACGCCGGGGTGGCGGCGACGCCGACCACACCGTTCCCGTCTGCGACGGTTACCGGCGGCCGGGTGGGCAGCGGGACCCACCGGTGAGCGCGGTATGGCCCGGGCGAGCCGCCCGGCGGTCACTCCCGGGAAAACCGATTGCCCGGCACGGCGCGAGGGCCCAGGATCCAGCCATGCGTACCCACTTCTTCCCGCTGCCGCCGTCCGTCACCGCGTCCGCCGCCGGACGACAGCAGCAGTCCGGACGGCGTGGAGCACCGACACCGCCACGCCCGTGACGGCGGCCCTGCTCGCCGGGCTGCTGGCCGGGTACGGCATCGCCGTCCCCGTGGGAGCGGTCGGCACGTACCTCGTCTCCCTCACCGCCCGCACCTCCCTGCGCACCGGCGTCTGCGCGGCGCTCGGCGTCGCCACGGCCGACGGGCTCTACGCGCTGGCGGCCACGGCCGGCGGGTCGGCCCTCGCCTCGGCGCTGCGGCCGGTGCTGGGGCCACTGCGCTGGATCTGCGTCCTGGTGCTGCTCGCGCTGGCGGCGTGGGGCGCGGCCACCGCCGTACGGCGCTACCGGGACCGCCGGCTCACCGGACGTGCGCAGGCCGCGCCGCCGAGCCCCGCCCGGGCGTTCCTGACGCTGCTCGGCATCACGCTGCTCAACCCGACCACCGTCGTCTACTTCGCGGCGCTCGTGCTCGGCTCGCAGGGCGGGGAGGCGGCGGGGCTGTCGGAGCGGGCCGTGTTCGTGACGGCCGCCTTCGCCGCGTCCGCGAGCTGGCAGGTGCTGCTCGCCGGGGGCGGCGCCCTGCTGGGCCGGACGCTGACCGGCCACCGGGGCCGGCTGGTGACCGCGCTGATCGCGAGTGGCGTGATGACGGCACTCGCGGTCCGCATGGCCCTGGCCCCGGCCTGACCGCGGCCGCGGCCCCGGGCAAACCGCCCCGGACTCGCGGGCGCGATCGGCCTCACGGACCCAGCCGGCCCGGCCGGGACCCGCGGACCCAGTCGGCGCGGTCGGACTCGCGGACACAGCCGGCGCGGCCGGACCCGCGAACCCAGCCGGACCCGCGGACCCAGCCGGCCCGATCGGACCCGCAAACCCAGCCGGCCCGGCCGGACCCGCGGACCCAGCCGGCCCGATCGGACCCATGAACCCAGCCGACCCAGCCGGAACCGCAAACCCAGCCGACCCAGCCGGACTCGCGGGCCTGATCGGCCGCGCGGGATTGAACGGACTTACAAGTCAAGGGAGTTCGTGGCTCCGGCGGTCCCGGGTCGGCCGGGGTGTTCCTGCGGCCCGGCGCCCATCACCCCGGGCACCATGCCGGGGTAAAAACTTCCGGCGGACGCGCATGAAGTGGTCGCCGGCGGGCAGCCGTGTGTCAGGCCCCGCCGCGTTCCCCCGTCGCGGCGGGGCTTTCCCATGCCTCGCGCGCCTCCGGGGCACCGCGCTCGGTGACGTCGAGGAAGATCTGGTCGGCCTCGGGAACCCCACGGGCGATGGACTGCTTGATGCGGACGGCGACCTGTTCGACCCGTTCGCTGTCCAGCCCGGGCACCAGGTCCACGCGGGCGGCGACCAGGGCGGTGTCCAGACCGGTCTTCATCGTGAACAGCGCCTCCACGCTGTCGATCTCGGGCTGTGCCCGCAGCAGTTCCCGGATCCGCCGGCTCGCCTCCGGGTCGGCGGCCTCGCCGATCAGCTGGTCGCGGGCGTCCCGTCCGAGCCGGTAGGCGACGTGCACCAGCAGCGCGCCGATGGCGAGCGAGGCGGCCGCCTCCCACACCACCTGCCCGGTGACCATGTGCAGCGCCATGCCCACCATGGCCAGAGTGACACCGACCACCGCCGTGCCGTCCTCGGCGACCACCGTGCGCAGGGCCGGGTCACGCAGTCCGCCGCCCTGACGGCGCACCTGGTACAGGGCCCGCAGCAGTGAGGCGCCCTCGGCGAGCAGGGCCACGGCGAGCACGATCAGCCCGGCCACGTAGCCCTCACGGTCCTCGCCGCCGCCCTCCACGAGGGCCTCGACGCCCTGGAAGAAGGAGAAGCAGCCGCCCATCACGAAGATCCCGACGGCGGCGAGCAGCGCCCAGAAGAACCGCTCCTTGCCGTAGCCGAAGGGGTGCCGCCGGTCGGCCGGGCGCCTGCTGCGCCGCAGCGCGGCCAGCAGGAACACCTCGTTGAGGCTGTCGGCCACCGAGTGGGCCGCCTCCGACAGCAGGGCCGGAGAGGACGCCACCACACCACCGACCGCCTTGGCGGCGGCGATCACCAGATTGGCTGCGAGCGCCACCAGCACGGTGACGCGGGTTCTGCGATCCGATCGTGTACTCACTCCCGGCGATTGCCCCGGTCGGCCTAGGTCACACCGTGCCGTCGGCGCAAAACGGGGAACGCGGTCACAGGAGTGTTCCGACGGCGACAAGGAGAGCACCATGGGCCGCGACGACGGGGCCGGCGGCAACGACGCCTACGGCAGGAAGGCGTTCAAGAGGTCGAAGGCGCACTTCGCGGACCGGATCACCGCGGACGGCCGGGACGGATGGCCGGTGGAGGCCGGCCGCTACCGGCTCGTGGTGAGCCGTGCCTGCCCGTGGGCGAGCCGGGCGCTGGTGTCGCGGCGGCTGCTCGGCCTGGAGGACGCGCTGTCGCTGGCCGTCGCCGATCCCGTGCAGGACGACCGCAGCTGGCGCTTCACCCTGGACCCGGACGGCCGTGACCCGGTGCTGGGCATCCGGTACCTGAGCGAGGCGTACGACCGGCGGGAGGCGGACTACCCGGGCGGGGTGAGCGTACCGGCGATCGTGGACGTGCCCAGCGGGAAGCTGGTCACCAACGACTACCAGCGCATCACCCTGGACTTCGCCACCGAGTGGACGGAGCTGCACCGGGACGGGGCGCCCGACCTGTATCCGGCGGCGCGCCGCGACGAGATCGACTCCATGACGGAGGACGTCTTCCAGGACGTCAACAACGGCGTGTACCGGGCCGGTTTCGCCACCGGGCAGGAGGAGTACGAGGCCGCGTGCACGGCGTTGTTCCGGCGTCTGGAGCTGCTCGCGCGGCGGCTGGAGAAGCAGCGGTACCTCGTCGGCGACACCATCACGGAGGCGGACGTCCGGCTGTTCACCACGCTGGTGCGGTTCGACGCGGTCTATCACGGCCACTTCAAGTGCAACCGCTGGAAACTGACGGAGAACCGGGTGCTGTGGGCGTACGCCCGCGATCTGTACCAGACGCCCGGCTTCGGCGACACCGTGGACTTCGACCACATCAAGCAGCACTACTACCGGGTGCACACCGGTATCAACCCGACCGGCATCGTGCCCCTCGGCCCCGACCTGTCCGGCTGGACGACGCCGCACCACCGCGAGGAGCTGGGCGGCCGGCCGTTCGGGGACGGCACTGCGCCGGGGCCGGTCCCGGCCGGTGAGGAGGTGCCGGCGCGGGGACGCCCCTGAGGGCGCTCCCGCGCGACCACCGGTCCGACGGTCCGTCCACCGACGACGGTCCCGCGTTCCGCCCGCGGAGCGCGGCCCCACGTTCCATCCGCTGACGACACGACGAAGCCGACCTAGGAGATCCACGTGGCGAAGAAGAGCAAGAAGGCGAAGAAGAAGCTGCCCATGGCGTACAAGCCCATCGGGTTCGCGCTGGGCTGGACGAGCGGCACCTTGGCGGGGATGGCCTTCCAGAAGACCTGGAAGGTGATCCGGCACGAGGACGACGCGCCGGACGCGCTGGACCGGGACCGCCGGTGGGGCGAGATCCTGCTGGCCGCGGCGATCCAGGGCGCCATCTTCGCGGTGGTGCGCAGCGCCGTGGACCGGGCGGGCGCCAAGGTGATCGAGCGTTCCACGGGCACCTGGCCGGTGCCCGAGAAGGGCGGCCGCGACTGACCCGCCGGTACGGACACCGCGCGCGGCCGCCGGTGTCCGTACCTCCGCCCCGCCGTCCCCGACGGCGGGCTCACCCCTGTTTGGGGGCCGTCGCGGTGCCGCGGCGGACGGTGAAGGAGTGGCCCGCCGGGTCCGCGTAGCCGCGCTCCTCGGTGGGGCCCGACGCGTCGCCCGTCTCCATCGGGCGGCCGCCGAGGCCGACGATCCGGCGTTCCACCTCGTCCAGGTCGTCGGCCTCGAACTCCAGGTGCGCCTGGAGGGAGTTCTCGGGGCGCGGCCAGCTCGGCGCGGTCGCGTTGACGTCGCGGCGCAGGGCGAGGCGGAAGCCGTCGGCGGACCGTATCTCCACCCGGTTGACGTGGGCGTCGACCTGCGTCGCCTCCAGCAACTCCGCGTAGAATCCGGCGAGTTTCTCGGGCTCGGCGCAGTCGAGCACCACGACTCCCCCGGTCACCAGTGCCATGTCTCCTCCTTGTGGTCCGCAGACGGGGCCCTGCTGCCCCGCCCGGTAGGTGACACCTGTCCCCGCTCGCCGGTTTCAGTCGGGGTACGGCGCGGTGGATGCCGGGCGTCGGGGCGGGTCCGTGACCCGGGCGGCCCGTGGAGTAACGGAGATCACGACGGAGCCGTCGCGTAGATCATTTACGCTCGGAGGAGCCTCGTTCCGCTTCTCAACTTCCGTTGTGGAAAGCGGAGTTCGAGTGCGCGGGTGGCCGTCACGACCGCTCGCCCGCAGGGCCGGGGGACTCTGCGTTCCGTCTCCCGAAAGGAAGCACATGCCTCAGGACGTCCGGTTCGACCTGCCCTTCGACACCCCCGTCAGCGGCCATCTGGAGTACGCCCGGGCGCGTCATCTGCGCTGGGTGTGGGAGATGGGTCTGGTCCGCAGCCGGGACGGGTTCGAGGAGTACCGGTCCTGGGACCTGCCGCAGGCCGCCGCCCGCACCTATCCGCACGCCTCGGCGCAGGACATGGTCGTCCTGATGAACTGGTTCTCCCTGGCCTTCCTCTTCGACGACCAGTTCGACGCCGGCCGGCCGGACCGCGCGGACCGGATAGCCGAGGTGGCGCGGGAACTCGTCGTGACCCCGCTGCGGCCGGCGGGGAGCCGTCCCCGGGTCGTCTGTCCCATCACGCTGGCCTGGACCCAGGTCTGGGAACACCTCTCCGACGGCATGTCCCTGACCTGGAGAACCCGGTTCGCCGCCTCCTGGGGCCGGTTTCTGGTGGCGCACTGCGAGGAGGTCGACCTGGCGGCCCGGGGACTGGCCGGAACGCTGGGCCTGGAGGAGTACACCGCGTTCCGGCGCCGTACCGTCGGCATCCACCACAGCATCGACGCCGGCGAGCGCAGCCGGGGCTTCGAGGTGCCGGCGCAGGCCATGGCGCATCCGCTGATGGAGCGCCTGCGCGATCTGGCCTCCGACACCATCGGGTTCATGAACGACATCCACTCCTTCGAGCGGGAGCGGCGCCGCGGCGACGGCCACAACCTCATCGCCGTGCTGCACCGCGAGCGCGGCTACTCCTGGCAGGAGGCCGCCGACGAGGCGTACGCCATGACGACCGCGTGCCTGGCGGAGTACGTGGAACTCGAGGCGCGGGTGCCCGCGATGTGCGACGAGCTCGGGCTCGACGCGGACGGGCGGGACCGGGTGCGCCGGGGAGTCGAGGCCATCCAGCACTGGATCAACGGCAACTACGAGTGGGCGCTGACCAGCGGCCGCTACGCGGCGTCCAAGGACGGGCCCGTCGCCACCGCCGAGCAGGCCGGGCGAGGCTCGGTGGACGATCTGCTGACGGTGTGAGACGGCGGTGCTGCCCGGCCGTCGGTGCCGTGCCGGGCAGCGGCGTCACACGCCGAACTCCACGGGCAGCGAGTCCAGCCGGGACTCCCAGGTCGAGGCGGTGGAGCTGAGGTCCTCCGGCGGCACCGCCAGCCGCAGCCCGGGCAGCCGGTGCAGCAGCACGTCGACGGCTGTCTGGATGACGGCCTGGCCGATGTTCTGCCCGGGACACTCGTGGGGTCCCGAACTGAACGCCAGATGCGCCTGGTTGCCGTGCACGGGCCCCCCGGTGTCCGGGCGGATCTCGGGGTCGAGGTTGCCCGCGGCCAGTCCCAGCACCAGCAGGTCGCCCTCCTGGATGCGGTGGCCGCCCAGTTCGAGGTCGCTGGCGGCGAAGCGGCCCGGCAGCACGGCCAGCGGCGGGCTGTCCCACATGACCTCCTCCACCACCTCGGAGACGTTCAGCTGACCGCTGATCAGCCCGGCGAGCCGGGAGGTCTCGGTGAGGACCAGTTGCAGCACGCGGGCCAGCAGGTTGCTGGTGGTGGTGTGGGCGGCGATCAGCACCAGGCGCAGATGGCTGACGATCTCGTCCTCGTCCAGCCCGGCGTGGTGCTCCAGCAGGGCGGTGGCGAGGTCGCCGCCGGGCTCGGAGCGCTTGCGCTCCACGAGCCGGGCGAGGATCTCCTGGATGCGCGCGTCGTGCGTGACGGCGTCCTCGCCGCCTCCGAGGACCTGGGCGCAGGACTCGACCAGGTCCCGTCCCTCCGCCTCGGGCAGTCCGAGGATGCGGCTGAGGACCAGCATCGGGAGGTACTCGGCGTAGTCGCCGACCAGGTCGGCGCGGCCGGCGTCCACGAAGGCGTCGATCTGCCGGTTGGCGTAGTGGGTGGCGTGGCGGCGGACACCGCGCCCGGCGGCCGCCCGGAGGCCGTCGGTGACGGCGGCGCGGAGCCGGCGGTGCGGTTCGCCGTCCTGCGAGACGCAGTCGGGCCGCCAGCCGAGCATCGGGATCAGCGGTGAGGTCTCCTCGACGAGTCCGTCGCGCCAGTCCCGCCAGATGCGGGCGTCCCGGGTGAACTGACGGGGGTTGTCCAGCACCCGCCGGGCGTCCCGGTAGCCGAGCACCAGCCAGGCCGGCACCTCGCCCTCCAGCAGCACCGGCGCCACCGATCCGTGCTCCTTGCGCAGCCGCTCGTAGATGCCGGCCGGGTCGGTGGCCGCCTCCGGCCCGTACAGCCTGGCGAGTTCCGCGCCGTGGTGGGCGACGGGGCAGCCGCGCGGGCTGTCGGAGGAGGCGCTCATCGGGACTCCACCGGCACGGCCGAGCGTTCCTTCAGGTGCCGGATGAGGGCGAGCAGGACGTCACGGCTGGCGGCGCGGTCGCGGGCGTCGAAGGAGACGACCGGGATGTGCGCGGGGATGTCCAGCGCGTCGCGGATCTCCTCCTCCGGGTAGTCCTTGGAGTCGGGGAAGACGTTGAGCGCGATGACGAACGGCACCTTCTGCCGTTCCATCTCCTCGATCGCCCGGAAGCTGGAGGCCAGCCGGCGGGTGTCGACCAGGACGACCGCGCCGAGCGCGCCCTTGAACAGGCCGTTCCACAGGAACCAGAACCGCTCCTGCCCGGGCGTGCCGAACAGGTACAGCACCAGGCTGTCGTTGAGGCCGATCTTGCCGAAGTCCAGGCTGACGGTGGTCTGCGACTTCTCGGCGACCCCGATGAGGTCGTCGACGCCGACGCTGGCCTGGGTGAGGGTCTCCTCCGTGGTGAGCGGCCTGATGTCGCTGACCGAGCGGACCATGGTGGTCTTCCCGGTGCCGAATCCGCCGGCGATCATCACCTTCACCGAGCGGATGTCCCCGCCGGCGTGCCGACCGGGTCGGTCAAAGCCTTTCAAGTCCACTGAGTACCTCCTCAAGGAGCGCGAGGTCGGGCCCGCGGCCGGCCACATGGGCCGGGATCGGGTCACGGGCTTCGACACGGCCTGCCTCCAGCAGGTCCGACAGCAGCACCGCGAGAATGTTGAACGGCAGTCCGAGGTGGGCGCCGAGTTCGGCGACCGAGAGCGGTTCCCGGCACCGCCGGATGATCTCCTCGTGCTCGTGCTGCAGGCCCGGGACGGGACCCGAGCGGGAGACGACGAGGGTGGCCACGTCGAGGCCGGCGGCCGCACCGCCCGGTCCGCTGCGCCCGCCGGTGAGGACGTAGTAGCGCTCGAGACCGGACGGGTCCGCCGGTCGGCGGGGAGCACTCATCCAGAGTGCTCCTCCAGGCGCGGAGTGGTGCCGAGGAGCTCGCCCATTCTGCGGGCGAGATCCCTCATCTGGTGTCCGAGCAGCCCTTGGTCCAGGCCCTCCCGCGCGAGGACGCCGAGATAGGTCTCCACTCCGGCGCGGACCACGAAGAGGTGGCCGCCGTCGACCTCGATCATCGCCAGCCGCAGCTGTCCCGCGTAGGCGGGGAACTGCTCGGCGACCGGCTGGGCCAGGGCCTGCAGTCCGGCCACGACGGCCGCGAAGCGGTCCACGTCGTCGGGGTCGTCGGCCCCGTAGGAGGTGATGGCCTTGCCGTCGCTGGAGGCCACGAGGGCGAATCGGATCTCCTTGATGCTCTCGACGAGATCGCGGAGCGCCCAGCTCACGTCGGTTCCCTGCTGCGTCATCTGGTCTGGTCGCTCTCTTCGGTGCGGTGCTCGGTGGACTCGCGTCCGGTGGGGGTGTGGGATTCGCCGCCGGTGCGGGGTGTCCGGTCGGCGGGACGTCCGGCGGCGGCGAAGGCGGCGAGGCCGGCGAAGGACGAGTCCGGCGGTACGGCGCAGACGCCGCCGTACTCGGCCGGTTCGGTCCGGGTGCCGTGCGGCGGGGTGTCCGCCGTGGTCCGCCGGCTGCCGCTGCGGCGCCGGGGCAGCCCGCCGGGGGTGGTGTCGGCCGGCTCCGCGTGGTCGTCGGCGGGCGGCGCGGTGGTGCCGGCGGCCGCCCGGCCGGGCTCGGTGGCGCCTGCTTCCGGTGCGGTGGTCGTGGCGGGCAGCGGACTGAAGTACTTGTGCGGCACGACGACCACCACGGAGGTGCCGAGCCACGGCGAGTCCGCGAAGGTGACGCGGATGCCGTAGCGGCGGGCGAGGATGCCGACGACCCTGAGTCCGATGTTCGCGTCCTCGCTGATGCCGCCGATGCCCGCACCGGGCGCGGTGCCGGCGAGGGCGTGCTCGGCCTCGCGCTTCTTCTCCTCGCTCAGGCCCTTGCCGGAGTCCTGGATCTCGATGCCGACGCCGTTGGGGACCTCCCGGCCGGAGACCACCACGGGCTCGGTGGGTGGCGAGTAGCGGGCCGCGTTGTCGAGGAGGTGGGCGAAGATCAGCGTGAGGTGGTCCACCAGGCCGCCGTCCACGCCGAGTTCGGGCAGCCGGCTCAGCTGGACGCGGTGGAAGTCCTTGATGCGGCCGATGCCGCCGCGGACGACGCTGAGCAGCCGCTGCGGTTCCTGCCACTGCCGGCCGGGCCGGTCCGAGCCGCCGAGCACGCCGATGCTGGCGGCCAGGCAGTCGGCGGGGCCGATCTGCTGGTCGAGTTCCATCAGCCCCCGGGCGACGACCGGAAGCCGGCCGTGTTCGCCCTGCATCTCGTGCAGCCGGCCGCGAAGCTTGCTGGTGAGGACGTGGATGCGGTTGCCGATGCTGATGACGGCCTGTTCGGCGGAGGTGGAGCGGTCGAACTCCTCCTCCAGGCCGCGCAGCGCGGTGCGCAGGATCTTGCGGAGTTCGGCCTGGAGGTCGGCGCCGACCTCGGCGCACTGCTCGACGCTCGGCAGCAGGTCGTCGATGGCGTCACCGGCGCGCAGCCGGCGGATCGCGGCGGGCAGTTGCTCGTCGGCGAGGCGGCTGATCGCGGCCACCTGGTGGGCCAGCCGTTCCTCCCACGCCCCGGTCTGTCCGGCGAGCTGCGCCTCGTGGGTGCGGGCCTGCTCGGCCAGCCGCTCCTCGAACGCCTCGGTGTGGTCCGCGAGCCGTGCCTCGTAGGTCGCGCCCTGTTCGGCGAGCCGGCGTTCGTAGGCGGCGGCCTGCTCGGTGAGGGCGTCCTCCCGCGCGGCGCGTTCGGCGGTGAGCCTGCGCTCCTGACCTGCCAGGTGCTGCTGCCACTGCTGGGTGTGCTCGGTCTGCGAGGTGCGGAACTCGGCCTGTGTGCGCAGCAGTTGGACCCGGCTGCGGAGCAGCAGCCGGACACACACGGCGCAGGCGGTCGTCGCGGCCGCGCCGAGGACGGCCGTGGTGATCCGGTCCGAACTCATCGACGCGGCGGCGATCGTCCCGCCACCGAGGCCGAGCGGCATCAGCCACCAGCTGCGCCAGGTGACAGGTGGCCGCGCCGCCGGTGGCGGAGTGGCGAGTTCCATCAGCATCCTTCGAAGACACGGTCGAAAGGGGGGGTGTGCAAGGGACCGCCCTCATGAGTACGCACCGTGGAGTGACCCGTCGCGATACGGGTCAACTCACGGCGCTTGCAAGGAGCTTAACCGGTCGGCGGCCTCGAGGATCAAGTTCGACCGCTGCCCGACGTGAGGATTCCGTCACGCTCCGAAGAGGGCCGTTCCGGCCGCCCGGAGCGATCCGAAAGAACTCGGTCGCAATTCGAAGACATATGACAAACGAACATGCTCAAATGCACTCGACCGAAGGTAACTTGCGGTGCGGGAAAGGGTGTTGAGCGCTTTCCCCACCCGTAGCACGGAGCGAGCTGGAGGCGATGGCGTCGTGCGGTACGGACCTGCACCGCTGACCCGGCATCTGCGCGTCCGCCAGGACCGGGGGCACACGGTGCTGGAGTTCCGCGGTGAGATCGACATCGCCGCGGCCGCGGAGATCGCCCCGCACCTGGACGCGGCGACCGCCGGGACGGACGCCCGGGTGGTGATCGACCTGACCCGTGTCGAGTTCTTCGACCTGTCCGGTCTGCGCCTGCTCTACCGCGCCCGGCACCGCGTCACGGAGGGCCCCGGCCGGCTGCTCCTCGTCTGTGCCCATCCGCTGACCCTGCGCATGCTGCGCATCACCGGCCTGTCCCGGCGGCTGCCCCCGTGGCCGACGCTCGACGCGGCCCTGGAGCAGCCCGGCCCCGCTCCGGAGTGACGGCACTCCCGCACGCCGGAGCACCCTCCGTGCGCCCCCGCGTGCTTCCGATGCGGCCGTCCGTTCCTCGACTCCCCTGCCTGTTCCCGGATTCGGCGGGCATCCGCTCCCGAGGAAGGAGGGCCGTCACCATGACCGCTCCCGTGAAGCGACTGCCCGCACGGCTGCCGGGCTGGGCGAAGGTGCTCGGCGCGGTGGTGCTGCTGTTCGCCGTGCTGTTCGCCGGGATCCGGCTGAGCGTGCTGCCGGGCCTGAAGGACGTGTTCGGCACCGAGACCCGGGACCGTTCCGGGCCCGCGCTCCTGGAGTCCGTCCGGGACATCAGCCGCTACGAGGCCGCCTCGGGCAGTTTCCAGGTGGTGGTGGACCTGGAGAAGGACACGAAGTTCCTGCCGGACGCGGTCCGCGGCAGCCGCACGCTGTACGTGGGCGCGGGCACCGTCGACGCCTACGTGGACCTCGGCTCGCTGGACGGGGACGACGTGCGCGTGGACGAGGACCGCACGTCCGCCACGCTGCGGCTGCCCCACGCCCGTCTCGGCACGCCCGCCCTGGACCCCGGGCGCTCCTACGCCGTCTCCAAGCAGCGCGGGCTGCTCGACCGGCTCGGTGACCTCTTCTCCGACAACCCCAACAGCGAACAGGCCGTGCAGCAGCTCGCGGTGCGCCACATCGGTGACGCGGCGAAGGAGAGCGGCCTCACCGCGCGGGCGGAGAGCAACACCACGGAGATGCTCGAAGGCCTGCTGCGCTCCCTGGGGTTCGAGCGGGTGCGGGTCACCTACGGCGACTGACCGGTACGGCGGCGGGCCGGAGTGAGGACCCGATGCGGGGGTAACCGGCCGTGCACACGCAGAAGTTGACGAACGGAGGATCACATGGCCCGCGCCGCCCCACGCCCCCTCCCCCTGCCCCTGCGGCTGCTGGCGATGGTGTGCGCCTTCGCCGTGATGGTGGTCTTCGCGGTGGTCCTGGCCCGGCTCACGCTGCAGCCCTCACCCGCCTCGGAGGCGCTGACCCACACCAATCTGCGGCCCGGCCGCTCCCTGCAGGCGTACCTGGACCAGCCCGCGCTGCGCGACGCCGTGCGCCAGATCGGCGGGAACATCCTGCTCGGCGTGCCCTTCGGCGTCCTCGCGCCGGTCGTCGCGCCGCGCACCCGCGGGTTCCTGCGGGTGCTGGTGCTCACGGCCGTCGTGATGCTGCTGGTGGAGGTGGCGCAGGGCCTGCTGGTGACCGGACGCGCCTTCGACATCGACGACGTCATCCTCAACACCGGCGGGGCACTGGCCGGTTACCTGCTCGTGGGCCGGCGCCTGGGCCGCACCGTGCACGCGCGCAGGCCGAAGACCTGACCGCCTCCGGCCACCCGCTCCGGCGCCGTACCGACGCTAGGTGCGCCGCCCGCTGCGCTCACGAGGAGGGCGTGGGCCGCGGCGTACGGTCCAGGTGAACTTGTCGCCGCCCACCCAGCGGATCACGTCCGGGTCGTCCAGGTCGTGGACCGTGATCCCGAACGCGGCGGCGGCGTGCAGGACGTCGGTGACGGTCCTGGCCTCGCCGACCACCTCGCCGTCGATCTCCACGATGCGGAACGGCGGAGTGCCGGGCTGGACCCCGAGCACCATGATCCGCGGGTGCGACATGTACGGGCTCGCGCTTTCGGTCATGCATCGAGGGTAGGCCGCAAACCGCTCGAACGCGGCAAAGAGGGCGTCCTCGGGTGCGTGACGGGAGCGCTCGGGCTCAGGGCCGGCGCCAGTCGTCGCTCGTCAGGTGGGAGCCGGCCTGCGGACCCATGCGGAGCATTCCGCCGTCCACGCTCCAGGAGGCGCCGGTGACGTACGAGGCGTCCGGCCCGGCGAGGAAGGCGATCACCGCCGCGACCTCGCGGGCGTCGCCGGGCCGCCCCAGCGGCACACCGGGGCGGCGCTCGGTGTGCGGATCGGTGTCCTCCTGGCCGGTCATGGGGGTGGCGATCTCACCCGGGGCGACCGCGTTGACGGTGATGCCGTGCTCGGCGAGTTCCAGCGCCATCACCTGGGTGAGCAGCCCGAGACCGCCCTTGGCGGCGCAGTACGGCGCTGCGCCCACCCGTGGCTGGTGCTCGTGCACGGACGTCACGTTCACGATGCGGCCGCCCTCGCCCTGGCGGATCATGTGCCGGGCCGCCTTCTGCCCGCACAGGAACGGCCCGACCAGGTCGACGTCCAGGACCTCGCGCACCGTGGGCAGGTCCAGGTCGAGGAACGGCGTCATGGTGCCCGTGCCGGCGTTGTTGACGAGCACGTCGAGGCGGCCGAGCCGGTCGCACAGCTCGTCGATCGTGTCCGCGGCCGCGGGCAGCCGGGTGAGGTCCATCGGGGCCACCTCGGCCCGCCTGCCGTGCGCCCGCACCTCCGCCGCCGTCTCCTCGGCGCCCTCCCGGTCGCTGTGCCAGGTGATGCCGACGTCCATGCCCGCGGCGGCCAGACGTACGGCGGTGGCCCGGCCGATGCCGGAGTCGGCGCCGGTGACCACGGCGGCCTTGCCGCCCGGTGCGGTGGGAACGGACATGCGGACCTCCTGGGTCGTACGCCGGAACGCCGGAGTGCCGGAGTACCGGACGGGAACGGAACGACGCATCGCAGTACCCCGGTGCGCACCGGGCCAACCCCCGCTTCCGCCGTGCGGCCGAACGCGCCCTGGGCAACTCTGGAGCGAGGAGGTGGCGATGGACCCCGTCGAGGCGCTGGACCGGATCGCCTTTCTGCTGGAGCGCTCACTGGCACCGACGTACCGCGTCCGTGCCTTCCGCACGGCGGCCCGGGCGCTGTCGGAGCTGGGCGAGGAGCAGGTGCGCGCGCGGGTGGAGGCCGGGACGCTGGAGGCGCTGCGGGGCGTCGGGCCGAAGACCGCCCAGGTGGTGGTGGAGGCGCTGGCCGGGGAGGTGCCCGGCTATCTGCGGCGGCTGGAGGACGAGGCCGGCGCGGCGCCCGCCGACCGGGACGGGCGGGAGCTGCGGGCGCTGCTGCGCGGGGACTGCCATCTGCACTCCGACTGGTCCGACGGGGGCAGCCCGATCGAGGAGATGGGCCGCACCGCGGCGCGGCTCGGCCACGAGTGGGCCGCCCTCACCGACCACTCGCCCCGGCTGACGGTGGCGCGCGGGCTGTCCGCCGACCGGCTGCGCGCGCAACTGGACGTGGTGGCGGAGCTCAACGAGACCTGGGCGCCGTTCCGGCTGCTCACCGGCATCGAGTGCGACATCCTCGAGGACGGATCCCTGGACCAGGACCCGGAACTCCTCGCACGGCTCGACGTCGTGGTGGTGTCCGTGCACTCGAAGCTGCGGATGGACGCCAGGTCCATGACCCGGCGCATGGTGGCCGCGGTGCGCGACCCGCACTCCGACGTGCTCGGGCACTGCACCGGGCGGCTGCTGACCGGGCGCGGGCGGCCGGAGTCGTCGTTCGACGCGGACGAGGTCTTCGCGGCGTGCGCCGAGACCGGCACCGCGCTGGAGATCAACAGCCGGCCCGAGCGGCTCGACCCGCCGCGCCGCCTGCTGCGCCGCGCGGTGGACGCGGGCGTGCTGTTCTCCGTCGACACCGACGCGCACGCGCCGGGCCAGCTGGACTGGCAGATCCTCGGCTGCGCCCGCGCGCAGGAGTGCGGCGTGCCGCCCGGGCGGGTGGTGACCACCTGGTCGCTGGAGCAGGTCCTGGCGTGGACGCGCGAGCGGAAGGTGCCCTCCGGAGTGACGGGCGCCTGACGTGGTACCCGGACCGTCCGCGAGGAGAGGAAGGGACCACCTGTGGAACGGGCGGCCGTGTTCGACGTCGACGGCACTCTGGTCGACACCAATCACCTGCATGTGACGGCCTGGTGGGAGGCGCTCCGGCAGGCGGGCCACCTGGTGCCGATGCACGCCGTGCACCGGGCCGTGGGCCTGCCCTCCACCGATCTGGTCGCCCATCTGCTGGGTGACGACCGGGACACCGGGCGCGACGCGGAGCTGAGCGCCGCGCACAAGGCGCTGTACGGGCAGTACTTCGACCGGCTGCCCGCGCTGCCGGACGCCGGGCGGCTGCTGAAGCGGCTGCACCGGGACGGCTGGACGGTGGTGCTGGCCACCTCGGCCGGGGGCGCGGAGCTGGAGGCGCTGCGCCGCGCGATCGACGCGGACGAGGCGATCGACGCGACGGCGAGCGCCGACGACGTCGATCAGGGCAAGCCCGCTGCGGAGCCCGTCGAGCACGCGCTGGAGCTGGCCGGGGTGCCCGCGGAGCGGGCGGTGTTCGTCGGTGACACGGTGTGGGACATGCGGGCGGGCAGCCGGGCCGGCGTGCGGTGTGTGGGGGTGCTGTGCGGCGGCATTCCGCGCCGCGATCTGGAGGAGGCAGGAGCGGACGCGGTCTACGACGACCCGGCGGCCCTCCTGGCGGCGCTGCCGCGGAGCCCTCTGGCATGAGCTTCCACCGGCATGGGACCCGGTGCGACCGGGAAACCCGCAGGTCATGGCGCGTATGACCGAGGAGGCGCGGCAGGAGCGTGCCGCGGAACGGGTGGGCCGGGCGGCCCGGGTGGCGGAAGCGGTACGGCGGGACGTGCGGTCCTGCGGCCGGGCGGCGCGGGCGGCGTGGCGGGGGCCCGGGCGGGAGCGGGATCTGCTGGTGCAGTCGCTGAAGGCGGCCGCGGCGGCGCTGCTGGCGTGGGTGGTGGCGCGGATCTGGCTCGACGACCCGATGGCCCTGATGGCGCCCTGGGTGGCGCTGGTCCTGGTGCAGGCGACCGTCTACAGCTCGCTGGTGCAGGGCGCGCGGCAGTTCACCGCCATCTGTGCCGGGGCGCTGGTGGCGTCGGGGGCGCAGGCGGTCACCGGCGACACGACGGGTGCGCTCGCGCTGTCGGTGCCGGTGCTGATGCTGCTGTCGAACTGGCCGCGCTTCGGTGACCAGGGCATCTACGCGGCCACCACGGCGGTGTTCACCATCGCCTCGGGCACGGTGAGCGCCGTCGCCGTGGGCCACCGGCTGGGACAGGCGGCGCTCGGCGCGGTCATCGGCGTCGCGGTGAACGCGCTCGTCCTGCCGCCGATCCACCTGCGGGACGTACGGGAGAACCTGGCGGCGCTGGCCCGGGAGGCCGGTGACGTGCTGCACGCCGTCGCGCGGGACCTGCGGGAGGGCGAGTGGGACGCGCAGACCTCCGCCCGCTGGCTGGACGCGTCGGCGCGGCTGCGGGACCGGGTGGACGCGCTGCGGTCGGCCCGCGGCTGGAGCCGGGAGAGCCTGCGCCTGACGTCCGGTGCCCTGCGCGCCCTGCACCGGGCGCCGACCGCGGCGGTCCCGCCGGAGGCGGAGGACGACCGGTTCGGGCAGGTGACGGGGCACGTCACCGCGCTGACCCGGACGCTGGCGGTGGCCGCCGACGAGGAGCGCACGCCGGCCGCGCCGGACGCGTCGGTGCTGCGCCGCTACGCGGAGCTGCTGGAGCTGATCGGCGACGCCTGCCACGGCGAGGCCGACCGGCTGCTGGACGGCGGTGCGCGGCCGGACCGCCTGCTGGACGGGCGGACGGAGGAGGTCATGCGGGAACTGCACACGGAGCTCCAGGAGGGGCTGCGGGAGCAGGCGGGGCAGGGGGCCGCGCGGGCGGCGGTCCTCGGCACGCTGCTGCTGCAGGCGGAGAACCTGTGGGCCGACCTCGACCCGGGTGCGCGGGGACGCTGACGGCCGGGCCCGCGCTCCGGCCGTTCCTCCGGTGACGCACCTCACCCGCGCGGCGCGGCGACGGCGGAACAGATGAGGACGCTCGTCCGTTGAAGAGGGTGTGGGTACGGACGGAACAGTGTCCCCGGGCCTCACCATCCGCCCACAGGGACGATCGTTCGGCTGAAGCCCTGTGGAGCCTTCCGCCGAGAGGCGACCGCCGTCCGTGCCCGCCCTCTGGCCGCCCCGGCCGTGATTCCCCCGTCGCGGTCGGGGCTTTTCCCTGCCCGCTCGTCCCTGCCCGCTCGTCCCTGCCGCTCGCGCGCGGCGCCGCCGGGGTCGGCCGCCGGAACCGGGGGTACCCGGTCCGCTCCGTGGAGCGTACGGCCGAGAGGAGCGGACGGTGAGCAGCACAGCGGGCAGGAGGATCGTCGTCACGGGCGCGACGGGCAATGCCGGGACGAGCGTGGTGCGGGTCCTCTCGGAGGATCCGGAGGTCGGGTCCGTGCGGGGTCTGGCCCGGCGGGTCCCTCGGTGGTCGCCGCCGAAGACCGAGTGGGCGGCGGTCGACGTGGCCTCGGGCCGGTTCGACCTGGCGGAGGAGTTCGCCGGTGCGGACGCGGTGATCCATCTGGCCTGGGCGTTCCAGCCGACGCACGACCCGGCGAGCACCTGGCGGACCAATGTGCTCGGCAGCCTGCGGGTGTTCGACGCGGTGGCCGCGGCCGAGGTGCCGGTGCTGGTGCACGCCTCGTCGGTCGGGGCGTACTCGCCGGGCCCGAAAGACCGGGCGGTGACCGAGTCGTGGCCGACGCACGGCTGGCCGGACGCCGCGTACTGCCGGGAGAAGGCCTATCTGGAGCGGGTCCTGGACACCTTCGAACGGGACCGTCCGGCGGTCCGGGTGGTGCGGATGCGGCCCGCGTTCCTGTTCAAGCGGGAGTCTGCGAGCGAGCAGCGCCGGATCTTCGGGGGCCGTCTGCTGCCGGGTCCGCTGGCGCGGCCCGATCTGCTGCCCTTCGTCCCCGACATTCCGGGACTGCGGGTGCAGGCGCTGCACACCGACGACGCCGCCCACGCCTACCGGCTGGCCGTGCTGTCCGCCGAGGCCCGCGGTGCGTTCAATCTCGCGGCCGAGCCGCCGCTCGACGCCGAGTGGCTCGGGGAGCTGCTGGGGACGCGCCGGGTGCGGGTGCCGCGCACGGCGGCCCGCTCCGCGGTCGCCGCGGCGTGGGGGCTGCGGCTGCTGCCCGCCTCGCCGCACCTGTTCGACGCCGTGCTGAGGCTGCCGCTGATGGACTGCACGCGGGCGCGCGTGGAACTCGGCTGGCGGCCGGTGCGCGACGCGACGCAGGTGATGGAGGAGTTCCTGCTGGGCCTGCGGGAGGGCGCGGGCGCGGACACGGAACCGCTGCGGGGCCGCAAGGTGGGCTGAGGCCCGGGTTTCGCCGCTTCCCGCGACGGTACTCGCGAGGGTCGGCGGAAAAACGCGTACGAGCGAAGGGAGAGCGCCGTGACCGACCACCGCGACGAAGGCCCCGGTGAGAACGGCGTCGGTGTGCCCCGGGACCTGCCCGACCAGCAGGCCGGGTCCGGCGAGGACCCCTGGGAGGTGGCGCCGCGCGCCGCCGAGCGGAAGAGCGAGGAGAAGGCGGGCGTGCCGGACGAGTCCGAGGAGACGTCCGGCGGGCAGGCCGACGTGCCCGACACGGACGAGGCGGGCACGGGCCGGCAAGGTGCTCCGCACTCGGCGTCGGGCAACCCCGAGCAGCCCGTGCCGGACGAGTCGTCCGCGTGAGGCGGGCCCGTGCGGTCAGCGCGGGGCGCGGTCCTGCAGCGCCGTGTGCCAGGCGGGCGGCGGGGACTGCGGGTCGGGGTCGGGGCGCCGGCCGCCGCGCGCGAAGAAGTCGGCGAGCGGCAGGATCGCGGCGCCGACGGTGACCGCGTCGGGGCCGAGGCGGCCCAGTTCGATGGTGACCTTCTCGGCCGGGTGGCGCAGCGCGTACGACAGGGCGTGCCGGCGTACGGCGGGCAGGAACCGGGAGCCGAGCTGGAGTCCGGCCCAGCCCCCCATGAGGATGCGTTCCGGCTGGAAGAGGTTGATGAGGTCGGACAGGCCCGCGCCCAGGTACTCGGCGGTCTCCTCCAGCACGGCGAGGGCGACCGGGTCGGCGGCGGCGCCGTCGGCCGGGTAGGCGGCGGCGAGCATCGTGGTGAGGGCCGTCTCCTCGTCGGTGTCCTCGGGCAGTCGGCCACCCTCCTCCCGCCACCGGGCGAGCAGCGACTCGGCGCCCGCGTACGCCTCCAGGCAGCCGAGGGCGCCGCAGCGGCAGCGGCGTCCCCTGACCCGTACGGTCAGGTGTCCCCATTCGACCGCCCGGCCGTGTTCCACCTCGGGCGTGACCAGGCAGGCGCCGACGCCGGAGCCGAAGAGGACCACGAGGGCGTTGCGGGCGCCGCGGCCGGCGCCGAACCACATCTCGGCCTGGCCGAGGGTCTTGGCGCCGTTGTCGATGAAGTAGGGCACCGTGTCGGGCAGGGGCGAGCCGGTGCGCAGCAGGGCCTCCAGCGGGATGGCGTCCCAGCCGATCGTCTGCCCGTGCACCACGGCGCCGCGGTCGGGGGTGCGTTCGACGATGCCGGGGACGCCGATGCCGACGCCGAGGAGCCGCTCGGGGGCGAGGCCGGCGCCGGCGAGCACCTCGGCGATGCCGGAGCGGATGTGGTCGACGATGACCTCGACCTCGTAGCGCTGCTGCTGGAGCGGGAGTTCGGCGCGGGCGAGTTCGGTGAGGGTCACGTCGAACAGTTCGACGCGCACCCGGGTCTCCCCCACGTCGACGCCGATCATGTGGCCGCTGGCCGGTGCCACGCGCAGCAGGGTGCGGGGCCGGCCGCCGTCGGAGTCGACGCTGCCGGCCTCCTCCACCAGGCCGTCGGCGACCAGGTCGGCGACGACGTTGCTCACGGAGCCGGAGCTGAGCCCGGTCGCGGGGCCGAGTTCGAAGCGGCTGAGCGGTCCGTCGAAGTACAGCCGTTGCAGCACGGCCGTGCGGTTGGCCCGCCTGAGGTCGCGCACCGTGCGCCCGTTCCGCCCCGCCATGTGGCTCCTTCCGGTACCCTGCCCGACCTGCAACATACCGTCGGGACGCGGCTCGGCGCGACTTCCGGCCTCCCTTATTTCATGCTGTGAACTAATAGCCGGCGGCGAGGTACCCACCGCGTCAGCTCCCGGCAGTCACCCGTAGCGGCCCGCCCCTCCCCCTCGGCGACGGCGGCGCAGCGCACTGCACGGCACGGAGGCGCGGGCCCCGGAGGAAAAACCGGTGGTCCACCGGCCCGCCCGGTCCCTACCCTGAACCCCGCGGAACCTAGACCCCCTAGGTTTGCCGCACCACGGCAGGAGACACCCCATGAAACCGCTCACCGAGCAGGACATCCGCACGTCGTTCATCAACTGCTCGAAGGGTGAGGCCAAGCGGCTCGCCGTCCCGCGCGACCTGGACGAACGCCCCTGGGACGACCTCGACTTCCTGGGCTGGCGCGATCCGGGCGCACCGGATCGCAGCTATCTCGTCACCGAGCGCGGGGACCGCCTCGTCGGGGTGGCCATGCGCTTCCAGCCCGGCCGGCGCGGCTTCCTGCACCGCAGCATGTGCACGCTGTGCCTGACGACCCATCCGCGCGGCGGCGTCTCGCTGATGACCGCCCGCAGGTCGGGCGCGGCCGGCCGGGAGGGCAACTCGGTGGGCGCCTACATGTGCACCGACCTGGCCTGCTCCCTCTACCTGCGCGGCCGCAAGGTCCCGGAGACCGGCGCCCGCTTCGAGGAGAGCCTCACCCTGGAGGAGCAGATCGACCGCACCCGCGGCAACCTGTTCGCCTTCCTCGACAAGCTCTGACCGCCCCCGGGCCCCGTACGTCCCGGTTTGTCCCCCGGCCGACTAGCGTCGCCTCCGGAAACGTTCGATGCACCGGGTGAAGGGGAACCGTCCGAGGATGCGAGAGGTACGTGAGTGGACGGCCCCGGCCGTGCAGTTCGTCAAGCGTCGCCGGGACCCGGTGGCCGTGCAGACCGTTCGGTCGGCGGCCGCGGCGACGGTCGCCTACGTCATCGCCCTGCGGCTGAGTCCCGAGGCCGCCCCGCTCACCGCGCCGCTGACCGCCCTGCTCGTCGTGCAGGTCACCCTGTACTCCACGCTCACCACGGGCGTGCGCCGGGTGAACTCGGTGGTGGCCGGGGTGGTCGTCGCCATCGCCTTCAGCCTCCTGGTGGGCCTGACCTGGTGGAGTCTGGGACTGCTGATCCTGGCCTCCCTGGTCGTGGGGCATGTCGTGCGGGTGCACGAGTTCGTGCCCGAGGTGGCGATCAGCGCGATGCTGGTGCTCGGGGTGACCACCGTCGGGGACACGGCCTGGGCGCGGATCCTGGAGACGCTGATCGGCGCGGTCGTGGGACTCGGCTTCAATCTGCTGCTGGCGCCGCCCGTGTGGGTGGAGGAGGCCGGCGAGTCGATCGAGGGAATGGCGCGCCGGGTGCGCCAGTTGATGCTGCGGATCGGTGAGCAGGCCGCGGTCCGCACGCCCGTGCACCACGCGGCGGCCCGGCTGCACGAGGCCCGCCGTCTGGACCACGACATCGTCGAGGTGGACGCGGCGCTCCGGCAGGCGGAGGACAGCCTGCGGCTCAATCCGCGGGTCCGCGAGGGCCTGCTGCACCGGGTGGTGCTGCGCACCGGCCTGGACACCCTGGAGATCTGCACGGTCGTGCTCAGAGTGCTGGCGCGCACGCTGACCGACCTCGCCAAGGAGCGCGAGTCGGAACCGCTGTTCGAACCGGAGGCGGGCGCCGCGCTGGAGCAGTTGCTGTCGGAGATCGCCGACGCGGTGGTGAGCTTCGCGGTGCTGGTGACGACGAGTGTGTCGACGAGCGCGGAGTCGGCGGAGGAACGTCTCGCCGCGGAGCTGCGGCAGGCGGCCACAACCCGCGACAAGCTGGCGCAGCTGCTGCTGGAAGGGGTGCAGCGGGACGCCCGGCAGTGGCAGCTGCACGGCGCGGTGCTGACCGAGGTCAACCGCATCCTGGACGAGATGGACACCGAGCACCGTTCGCGCCGGCTGCTGGAGGAGCTGGACGCGCACCCCCGTGAGCAGCGCGAGCGGCTGCCGAGGATCGGCAGGCTGTGGGAGCGGCTGCGGCGCAAGCGCCGTGAGGCACCGCACCGTTCCCGGTGACGCGGGCGGCCCCGGGACGGTGGCCGGTAGTCCGCCCGTGTTCCCGGGCATGCTTGCGCGCCGGGGGTGATCGGCGCCAAGGTGGCGTGGCGGCGGGGACGACAACGACCTTGGGATGCGTGGATGAACACAGGTGACTGGAGCAGGCGCCGTTTCGTGGGTGCCGCCGCGGGGACGGCCGCCGGAGTGGCGCTCCCGGCGTGCGCGGCCGACGCACCGCCGGAGGAGTCACCGTCCTCACGGGCCCCGGGCGCGGGCACGAGCCCGCAGGGCGAGCGCGGCCGTCCCGCCGGTCCGCGCCCGCTGTACCTGGGCACCTACACCTCGGTGGACGGCGGCGGCGAGGGCATCGGACTGGCCACGTACGACCCGGCCACGGGGCGGATCACCGGCACCGGGACACTCACCGGCGTCGCCGATCCGTCGTATCTGGCCGTGCACCCGGACGGCCGGACGCTGTACGCGGTGAACGAGCGCGAGGAAGGCGCCGTGACCGCCGTCCGGCTCTCCGACCGGAAGGTCCTGGGCAGCCGGAGCACGGGCGGCTCGAGCCCCTGCCATCTGTCGGTGCACCCGGACGGACGTCATCTGCTCAGCGCCGACTACGGCTCGGGCACGGTCGCGGTGCACCCGATCGACGCCTCGGGCGCGCTCGGCGAGCGCACCGCACTGGTCACGCACTCCAGTCCGCCGCCGGGTCCGGGCCAACAGGGGCCGCACGCGCACCAGTTCGTCACCAGCCCGGACGGCGGCCATGTCCTCGCCGTCGACCTGGGCACGGACACGGTCTACAGCTACCGGCTCGACCCGCAGGCCGGCACCCTCACCGAGGCGGCGCGGGCGAGCGCCCGGCCCGGCGCCGGACCGCGCCACCTCACCTTCCATCCCGGTGGCGCGTACGCCTATCTCGCCAACGAACTCGACAACACCGTCACGGTGTGCGCGTACGAACCGGACTCCGGGCGGCTGCGGATCGGCGAGCCGCAGCCCACGGGAACGGGTGCGGGCACCAGTTACCCGGCCCAGCTCCTCGTCACGGGCGACGGCCGGTACGCGTATCTCGCCAACCGCGGCCACAACAGCCTGACCCGGTACGCGGTCGAGGCGGACGGCGCCCGGCTGCGGCTGCTGGACACCGTGCCCGTCGGCGGCGACTTCCCGCGCCACATCGCCTTCTCGCCCGACGGCGCGCTGCTGTTCGCGGCGAACCAGCGGTCGGGCACGGTCAGCGTGTTCCGCGTGGACGGTGACAGCGGTGAACTGCGGTCGGCGGGCGAGTCGTTCGCCTCACCGGTCGCCGTCTGCGCGCTGCCGCTGTAGCGACCGCGGGCAGGAGGCGGCGGTCGCCTGGGAGAGCAGGACGTGCATGCGCTCGGTGAGCTGGCCGACGTCGTCCGCTGGCGCGTGGAACGGCAGCCGTACGTCGCCGCCCGCGCGGACGCGTTCGATGCGCAGGGTCAGTCCGTGCCGGTCCACGGCGAGCGGCCGGACCCGGACCGCGCCGTGCAGGCTGCCGACGTCGACCAGGCGGGTCAGCCGTTCGACGGCGTCGGCGTGGCAGTCGGCGAGGTGGGTCAGCAGCCGGGCCTCGGCGCCGGCGAGCGGGTCGGGCGCGGCAGCGGCGAAGTCGTCGAGGTCCACCACGACGGCTCCGGACGGCTGCCGCAGCACCACGCGGGTCGGCTGGAAGGCGAGGTGACCCTCCCGCACGGAGAACCAGCCGGCGAGCCACAGCCGGGCGCGGATCCGGCTGCGCACCGGGACGGGCGCGACGTCGGCGAACTCCAGCACGGCGGACGGCTCCCCGCGCGGCGCGCAGATCGCGGTGACGAGCAGGGGGCTGTCCTCGGGCACCTGAAGCAGCACCCGTCCGTCGTCGGTCACGCTGTGGGCGCCGACGAACTCCTCGCGGCTTCCCTCCGCGGTCACCGCGCAGGACCACGCGGTGGCGAGCATCGAGCGGGCCCGCTCCGCCGCGCCGGGCGCGGCCGTCCAGCCGTGCGTGTCGTCACCCATCCCGAACCTCCTCTTAGGTAAGCCTTGCCTAACCTATCGAAGATCCGGGTGTGCGCCAACCGGGTGGCGTGATCCTGACGAGACCTTTCAGGGCGTGAGGACGCCCAGCAGGGCGCGTGCGCACAGGTCGCGCACCTGCTCGCGCCCCAGCTCCGGGCCGCGCAGCCACTCCAGGCAGACCGCGGTGGTGAAGGCCAGCCAGCCCCGCACCGCGAGACGGGTGTCCGGCCGCGTCCCGACCTGCGGACCGAACTCGGGGTCCGCGGCGAGCGCGGCCAGGATCTGCCGCTCCTGCGCCGCCAGGGCCCGCTGATAGACCCGGCGCACCGCCTGGTCCCCCGCCGCGTCCGCGCGGTGGAAGGCGCGGTAGCCGTGCGCGTGCGCCTCGACGTACTCCAGGTACGCGTCGAGACCGGCCGTGAGCTGCTCACGGACCGGGACCCCGGGGACCGCCGCGGTCATGCGCAGCATCCGCTCGCTCTCGCGCTCCACGACGGCCGCGAAGAAGTCCCGTTTGGTCGGGAAGTAGTGGTAGAGCAGTCCGCGCGACACTCCGGCGATCTCTGCGACCTGCTCGATCCACACGTCGTCGTACGGATTCTCCGAGAACAGCCGCGCGCCCACCGACAGAAGCTGCTCGCGGCGCTCCTCGGTGCTGAGCCGGCGGCGCGTGCGCCCGCCCTGGTTCACGGCCATCCCCGCACTTTACTTGACGCCGGTTCAACAACCGGACCACACTGAGCCGCGTTATTGAACTCGCGTACAACACGCCGCACTCGCTCGCCGGGTCGAAGGAGATCGCGTCATGGCGGAGACGACGACCGGTTCCGGACAGCCGAAGGGTTTCCGCAGCGCGGAGCTGGGCTGGCCGGAACTCGACCGCATCCCCCACCCGCCGTACCGCCTGCCGCTGCTCGGGGACGTGCTCGGCGCGAGCAGGCGCACGCCCCTGCAGGACTCGCTGAAGTACGCCCGCACCCTGGGACCGATCTTCCGGCGCAACGCGTTCGGCAAGGAGTTCGTGTTCACGTGGGGCGCCGGGCTGGTGGCCGACCTGGCCGACGAGTCACGGTTCGCCAAGCACGTGGGGCTGGGCGTGGCCAATCTGCGGCCGGTCGCCGGGGACGGACTGTTCACGGCGTACAACCACGAGCCGAACTGGCAGCTCGCGCACGACGTGCTGGCCCCCGGGTTCAGCCGGGAGGCGATGGCCGGCTACCACTCGATGATGCTGGCCGTGGCGGAGCGGCTCACCGAGCACTGGGACCGTGCGGCGGCCGCGGGCCGGACCGTGGACGTGCCCGGCGACATGACCAAGCTGACGCTGGAGACGATCGCGCGGACCGGGTTCGGGCACGACTTCGGGTCGTTCGAACGGCCGCGCCCGCACCCCTTCGTCACGGCGATGGTCGGCACGCTCACCTACGCCCAGCGGCTGAACAGCGTGCCCGCTCCGCTGACCCCGCTGCTGCTGCGCCGGGCGAGCCGCCGCAACGCCGCCGACATCGCCCACCTCAACCGCATCGTCGACGAGGTGGTCCGCAGCCGGCGCGCCGAGGGCGGCGGCGACGGGGACCTGCTGGACCGGATGCTGGAGACCGCCCACCCCGACACCGGGGAACGGCTGTCGCCGGAGAACGTCCGCCGTCAGGTCATCACTTTCCTGGTGGCCGGTCACGAGACCACCTCGGGCGCGCTCTCCTTCGCGCTGCACTACCTCGCCCAGCACCCCGAGGTCGCCGCCCGCGCCCGCGCCGAGGTGGACCGCGTGTGGGACGGCACGGCGGCCCCCGGCTACGAGCAGGTCGCCAAACTGCGGTACGTCCGCCGGGTCCTCGACGAGTCGCTGCGGCTGTGGCCGACCGCGCCCGCCTTCGCCCGGGAGGCCCGCGAGGACACGGTGCTCGCCGGAGAGCACCCGATGCGGCGCGGTGCCTGGACGCTGGTGCTGACGCCGATGCTGCACCGGGACCCCGCGGTGTGGGGCGCGGACGCCGAGCGGTTCGACCCGGACCGCTTCGACGCCCGCGCGGTGCGCTCCCGGCCGCCGCACACCTTCAAACCGTTCGGGACGGGGGCGCGGGCCTGCATCGGACGGCAGTTCGCGCTGCACGAGGCCACGCTGGTGCTGGGCCTGCTGCTGCGCCGCTACGCACTGCGGCCCGACCCCGGCTACCGGCTGCGCGTGACCGAACGGCTCACGCTGATGCCGGAAGGGCTGCGGCTGCGGCCGGAGCGCCGGACACCGACGCCACCCGGCGCACCGTCCCTCCGAGCGGAGCCCGCGGACCCCGCGTCCTGCTGAGGCCTGCCGCCGCGCGGCGCCGGCGCTCACGGGGCCGGCGTCAGTCCTGCGGTATCTCCAGCCGGGCCAGCCGGTCCGGGTCGGCCAGGATGTACATGCCGGTGATGCGGCCGTCGACGACGGTGACGGACATGACCGACTGCACCCGGCCGTCCACCACGCTGAGCAGGCCCAGCGAGTCGTTGACCACCACCGTCCGGGCCGCCGCGGTGTAGCGGGCGAACATGAGCGCCGACTCGGCCACCGCCCGGGCTCCCTGCAGCGTCTTGGACGCCGCCAGGCCCCGCACCAGCGCGCCCGCGTCGGCGCGCAGCACCACATCGGGGTGGAGCACGGCCACCAGCGCCTCGAAGTCACCGCCGCGCGCGGCGGCCCTGAAGGCGTCGAGCGCCTTGCGCTGCCGCCCCGGGTCCGGATCGGACGACGGTGTCCGGTCCCGTACCCGGCGGCGGGCCCGGCTGGCCAGCTGGCGGGTCGCGGCGGTGCTGCGCTCCACCACCGCGGCGATGTCGTCGAACGGCACGGCGAACATGTCGTGCAGCACGAACGCCAGCCGCTCGTCGGGCTCCAGATGCTCCAGCACCACCAGCAGCGCGACGCCCACCGAGTCGGCGTGCAGCGCCTCCTGCTCGGGGTCCACCTGCGACAGGGGCCTGAGCACCGGGTCGGGGACGAACGTCTCGTCCATCGGCTGCTCGCGGCGCGCGGTCCGCGAGCGCAGCAGGTCCAGACAGATCCGGCCGGTCACGGTGGTCAGCCAGCCGCCGAGGTTGTCGATGCCGTCGGTGCCGGTGCGGCCCAGCCGCAGCCAGGCCTCCTGGACGGCGTCCTCCGCCTCGGTCAGGGAGCCGAGCATGCGGTAGGCGACCGCCCTGAGGTGCGGGCGGTGCTCCTCGAAGCGCCGCGCCAGCAGTTCCTTGTCGACGTCCACGGGGCTCACCGGGGGAACAGCTCGAAGGCGACCGCGGGCCGGCCCCCGAACCGCTGTCCCGTCTCCTCGGCGGTCCGCGTGAGGAAGCCGCGCGCGTAGGTCTCCGGGTCCTCGTCGGTCAACGCCTCGATGTAGGAGCGGTGTTCGAGCAGGGAGCGCACCGCCCGCTCCATGCCGTCCGTCGCGTCGACGGCGTGCGTGGGGCTGCTGGAGCCCGCGACGGCCACCCAGCGGACGCCGTCCCAGGGTTGCAGTCCGCGCTCGGTCAGCTCCGGGAAGATCCAGCGGTTGCCGGCGTCACCGGCCGCGTCGAGCGTGGCCCGCCCGACGGCCACGTGGTCCGGGGTGTTCCAGTAGGTGCCGCCCCAGGTGTCGCGGTGGTTGAGGGTGATCACCAGTTCCGGCCGGTACCGGCGGACGGCTGCGGCGATGTCCCGGCGCAGTGCGGGGCCGTACTCGACGACGCCGTCACGGTGGTCGAGGAAGTCGACCTGCGACACCCCGACCACGGCCGCGCTCGCCCGCTGCTCCCGCTCCCGCAGCGGGCCGCACGTCGCCGGTTCCAGGGTGTCGATGCCCGCCTCGCCGCGGGTCGCCAGCACGTAGACCACCTCGCGTCCGGCGTCGGTCCAGGCCGCGACGGCGGCCGAGCAGCCGTACTCGAGGTCGTCCGGGTGGGCGACCACGGCCAGGGCGCGCTGCCAGTCGTCGGGCATGGGCGCGAGGTGACGGGTCGTCGGCTCGGTCATGCCCGCAGACTAACCCGGAGCACCGACATCGCACCGGGAGATCGTCACCGCCGGGCCGGAGCGCGGCGGGGCGGACGTGGTCACGCGTCGTCGCGGGCCAGGGCGAGCAGCCGGTCCAGGACGCGGGGGCCGCCGGCCCGGACGCCGTCGTGCTCGAACTCGTCGGTGACCCAGGTGCGCAGGCCGCGGATCGCGCGTGCCGTCGCGAGGGAGTGGGCGGTGTCGACGTACATGTCGTCGTGGTAGACGGCGGCCGCGACCGGGACGTCGTTGACCGCGAGGCGCGCCGGGTCGTACAGGGGCGTCCAGTCGGTGCGGGCGGCGAGGAGTTCGGCGGTCTCGCGCAGCGGGCGCAGCGCGGGGTCGCAGTCGAACATCCACGGGTGGATCGTTTCTCCGGTGAACAGCAGCGGTTCGTCGCCGGCGAGGGTCTTGGCCGCGTCGAACCGGGGGAACTCGGCGCGCACGCGCTCGGCGGACCAGGCGGTGGGCCGGGCGTCCTGGGCGTAGATCGCCTCGTGGAGGAGCGCGTACAGGGGGTGGCCGGCGTACGACAGCAGGCTCTGGGCCTGCTCCTGGAAGGCGTCGGACAGTTCGGGGCCGCCCGGCGTGCGGACGAAGGCGTCCTCCAGGAGGTGGTGCAGCCGGTGGCTGCCCTCGCTGCCGCCGAGCATGATGCCGAGGGACTGGAACGCCTCGACGGTGAACCGGTAGCCGTTCGGCAGGACCACGTCGTGGGTGAGGAGGTGGTCGGCGATGCGGCGGGCGCGCTCGACGTCCTGCGGGTAGCGGGCGTAGTGCGCGGCGACCTTGCGTTCGATGCGCGGGTAGGCGGCCCGGTAGACGTCGTCGGCGTGGGCGTCCAGGGAGGGCAGTCCGCCGGTGACGAGGGCGGTGTCCAGGCCCTCGGGCGCGGTGGACAGGTAGGCGACGGTGCAGAAGCCGCCGAAGCTCTGGCCGAGCACGGTCCACGGGGCGCCGCCGGTCACCTCGGGCCGGATGGCCTCGCAGTCCCGGACGATCGAGTCGGCGCGGAAGCGGGTGAGGTGGTCGGCCTGTTCCGCCGGTCCGCCGCGCAGCGGCAGGGTCTGCCGGTTCGCAGGGGTGGAGGCGCCGGTTCCGCGCTGGTCGAGCAGGAGGACGCGGTAGTCCTGCACCGCGCGGCCGAGCCAGGCCTGCTTGCCGATGAAACGGTTCGCTCCGAAGCCGGGGCCGCCCTGGAGGTAGAGCAGCCAGGGCAGGTCCTGCCCGGCCTTGTCACGGGCGACGACCTCACGCGCGTACAGCTCGATCGTCTCCCCGGACGGGTCGTCGTGATCGAGGGGCACGGTGAACCGGCGGTCGGTGAGGACCAGTCCGGGCTGGCGGTAGCTGACGGTCAACGGGGCTCCTGAGGCGAACGGATTGTCGGGCTGTGACCCAGTTCAGCACATGTTCGTCCGGCCAACGAGGTCGGGATCATGACATTCTCGCCGTCGCCGGTCAGCGGGCGGAGAGGCTGGAGCGCCGCACCACCAGTTCGGGGCGCAGGACGACCCGGCGGTGGTCGTGCGGCTTCGCCGTGCTCTCGTTCTCGATCTCCTCCAGCAGCAGCTCCGCCGCCATGGCCCCCATGGTGACGGCGGGCTGCCGCACCGAGGTGAGCGGCACGGCCGCGGCGGCGGCGAACTCGATGTCGTCGTAGCCGACGATCGCGAGGTCGTCGGGGACGCCGACGCCGGCCGCGTACATCGCCTGGAGCACGCCGAGGGCGAGGAGGTCGTTGGCGCAGAACACGGCGGTGGGGCGGTCGGCGAGCCCGAGCAGACGGGCGCCCGCGTCGCGTCCGGCGGCCACGTCGAGCCGCTCGGTGGGCAGCTCCCGCAGGCGGTCGGGGCCCAGCCCGGCCTCCGCGAGGGCGTTCAGGGCGCCGGTGCGGCGGTCCCTGACCTGGTTCAGTCCGGGCGGGCCGCTGACGTACGCGATGGAGCGGTGCCCGGCGTCGACGAGGTGGCGCACCGCCAGCGCGCCGCCGGCCACGTCGTCCACGGAGACCGAGCACTCGGTGGTGCCCTCGGCGACCCGGTCGACCAGCACGAACGGGATGCCGTGCCGGCGGAACGCCTCGATGTTGCGGCCGGTGGCGTCGGCCGGGGTGAGCAGCACGCCCCGCACCCGCTGTTCGGCGAAGAGCGAGAGGTACTCGGCCTCCTCGCCCGGGTTCTGGGCGCTGTTGCAGACCATGACGCCGAGCCCGGCCTCCCGGGCGGCGCGCTCGGCGCCGCGCGCCACGTCCACGAAGAAGGGGTTGCCCATGTCCAGCACGAGCAGGCCCATGATGCGGCTGCGGCCCGCGCGCAGCTGCCGCGCCGACTCGCTGCGGACGTAGCCGAGCCGGTCTATGGCGGACAGCACCCGCGCCCGGGTCTCGGCGGCGACCGTGTCCGGGCGGTTGATCACGTTGGAGACCGTGCCGACGGAGACTCCGGCGACGCGGGCGACGTCCTTGATACCCACCGACTGGGCCATCGGGCGGGGACCTCCAGTGAGACGGGGGGTGGGCGGCGGGCCATCACATTACCGGCCCGCCGCCACCCGGACGGTCATGCTCAGGCGGGCAGCCGGAAGTCGACGACGTGCAGGGGCGAGGGTGTCGTACCGCTGGATCTCTCCTGGTACATCACCGACAGCACGCCGTCCTGGGCGATGCGCGTCTCGTCGACGACCACCTCGCCGAAGGCGTTCAGACCGGCGCCGTCGTACAGCAGCGTCCAGTCGGTGTGGTCCGAGGCCGCGGAGGCGCCCGCGATCCGGCCGTAGGGGAGGATTGCGTAGGCGTTGTCGTGGCGGTCCAGGACCAGCTTGGTGCGCTGGCTGGAGTTCAGCGGGACGGGGATCTCCGTCTTCCGCCAGGTGCCGGCGGCACTCCGGCGGACGTGGAAGGCGCGCCCGTGGGCGGTGCGGTCGGCGACGTAGTCCGTGGTGCACTGGCCGAAGCGGCCGGGGACGTAGGAGATGATCGCGTGCGGCCGGCCGGCCGAGTCGGTGAACTGGCTCTCCTGGTTCATCAGGGAGTGGTCCGGGTTCAGCGGGTCGACGACCAGTCCGGGGTCGGTGACGGACACCCGGTCGGCTCCCCCGGTCCGGCCGACGACGGTGCCCGCGTCGTTGCGCCAGGTGCGGCCGCGGTCGTCGGAGTACACGTAGCCGGTGTCGTGGTTGGTGATGCCGCCGCCGCTGCACATCACGGCGGCGTTCTGCTCGCGCCAGGTGAAGAAGGAGTGCAGGCGCCCGTTCCGGTCGTAGTCGATGCCGTGCAGGTACATGTTGCGGGCGGTGGAGGAGCCGTGCTCGCTGGTGTAGGTGCCGGTGGAGGCGCTCCACTCCCCCAGTGCCGTCCAGCGGGTGCCGTCGTACTCGGCGAGCGCGTTGCGGCCGTTGCCGGAGACGCCGGCCCGGTAGCTGAGCTGGAGCCGGCCCTCGGGGGTGGCGACGAACTGCGGGTAGGTGAACTGCGGGGTGAGGGCGAGGCCGTCGAGGGTGGACTGCGGGGCGCCGAAGCGGTTCGGGGTCCAGCTGGTGCCGGCCGGGTCGTCCAGGAGTCCGGCGACGGACTTGACGTAGGTGAAGCCGTCGCTGTGGGAGTCCATGTGGAGGTGGAGCCGGCCGTCGGTGCGGGAGACGCCCAGGGAGATGACGTTGTGGGAGTCGTCGTAGCGCAGGGTGTGGCCGACGCGCACGGTCTGCCAGGTGGTGTCGCCGAGGGCGCGGCGGGCGACGACGGCGTCCCGGTCGGCGGTGTACCAGGCCGCGTACTGGTGGCCCTTGTGGGTCAGCAGGCCGTTCTTCTGGAAGGAGTTGTTGTTGACCAGGCCGTCGTAGGACACGAAGTAGATCGCCCGGCTGTCGAGGGTGGTGCGGCCGGTGCGGGTGACCGACGGTCCGGGGGCGGCGGCCCGGGCGGTGCCGGAGGCGAGGGCGGGTGCCGCGGTGGTGCCGAGGAGTGCCCCGGCCAGCAGAGTGCGTCGTCTCATCTCGGGCTCCGGGTCAGGCGAGGTGGAAGACCTCGGTCAGCGGTTTCATCGCCTCGTCGGGGCGGGAGCCGTCGAGGGCTTCGAAGAAGGGTGCCATCTCGGCCTGCCAGCGGGCGTTGACGTCGGTGGCCTCCATGCCCGCCTTGGCGGCCTCGAAGTCCTCGGTCTCCAGGTAGCCGACGAGCAGGCCGTCGTCGCGCAGGAAGAGCGAGTAGTTGTGCCAGCCGGTGGCCGAGAGCGCCTCGCGCATCTCGGGCCACACGGCGGCATGGCGTTCGCGGTACTCGGCGATCCGGTCCTGACGGACCTTGAGCAGGAAACAGACGCGTTGCATGAAGTACCGCTCCTCAACCGGTCGGACGGGATCAGAAGTTGAACTGGTCGATGTTCTCGGCGTTGAAGACGGTGGGCTTGCCCAGGTTGATCACGCCGTCCTTGCCGATGGTGTACTCGCCCATCGCGCCGGCCGTGAAGGTCTCGCCCTCCTTGCCGGTGATCTGCCCGGAGGCGAGGGCGATCGCGGTGCGGGCCGCCAGTTCGCCGAGCTTGGCCGGGTCCCAGAGCTCGAACGCCTCGACGGTGCCGTTCTTGACGTACTTGCGCATGTCGTTGGGGGTGCCGAGGCCGGTCAGCTTGACCTTGCCCTTGTACTTGGAGCCGGACAGGTACTGGGCGGCGGCCTTGATGCCGACGGTGGTCGGGGAGATGATCCCCTTCAGGTTCGGGTACTCCTGGAGCAGGCCCTGGGTCTGCTGGAAGGACTGCTGGGCGTCGTCGTTGCCGTAGGCGACCTCGACCAGCTTCATGTCCTTGTACTCGGGCTTGTCGAGTTCGTCCTTCATGAACTCGATCCAGGCGTTCTGGTTGGTCGCGGTCTGCGCGGCGGACAGGATCGCGATCTCGCCCTTGTAGTCGATCTGTTCGGCGAGCAGCTGCACCTCGGTGCGGCCGAGGTCCTCGCCGCTGGCCTGCGAGACGAAGGCGTTGCGGCAGTCGGGAGTGGTGTCGGAGTCGTAGGTGACGACCTTGATGTCGTTCTTCATGGCCTGCTTGAGCGCGGTGCACAGGGCGCCGGGGTCCTGCGCGGACACGGCCATGGCGTCGACCTGCTGCTGGGTGAGGGTGTTGACGTAGGAGACCTGTCCGGCGGTGTCGGTGGCGCTGGACGGGCCGACCTCCTTGTAGGTGGAGCCCAGTTCCTTCACGGCCTTCTCGCCGCCCTTGTCGGCGGTGGTGAAGTAGGGGTTGTTGACCTGCTTCGGCAGGAAGCCGACGGTCAGGCCCTTCTTGGTGGCCGCGTTCGGGTCGGCCTTGCCGGCCGAGGCCGCGGCGCCGCCCTCGTTCTTCACGTCCTCCTTGGTGGTGCCGCCGCAGGCGGTGGCGGCCAGGGCGAGCGAGGTGACGGCGGCGAGGGCCGCGCAGGTGCGGCGGAGCGAGGTGCGCATGGCGGGTTCCTTAACGGAGGAGAGGGATTCAGGAGGTCGGGGTGGGCGTCTTGGCGGCGGGTGGTGAGGCGGCCGCCCGGCGTCCGGCCCGGGCGACGGCGATCTGCCGTGCCACGCGGGGGCCGAGGACGGACAGCACCAGCAGCACTCCGGTGACGACGATCTGCGACTGCGCGGAGACGTCCTTCAGGCTCATCACGTTCTGCAGCGCGCCGAGCAGGAACACTCCGGCGATCGCGCCGCCGAGGGTGCCCTTGCCGCCGTCGAAGTCGATGCCGCCGAGCAGGACGGCCGCGACGACGGACAGTTCCAGGCCGGTGGCGTTGTCGTAGCGGGCGCTGGCGTAGTGCAGGGCCCAGAAGACGCCGGTGAGGGAGGCCATCAGGCCGGTCAGGGTGAACAGGATCAGCTTCTGCCGCTTGACGCGGATGCCGGCGAAGCGGGCGGCCTCCTCGCTGGCGCCGATGGCGAACAGCGCCCGCCCGAACGGAGTGGCGTGCAGCGCGACCACGGCGATCGCGAGCAGCACCAGGAACGGCAGGAAGGCGTACGGGACGAACGTGTCGCCGATGCGTCCGGCGGCGAAGTCCAGGTACGGGGCGGGGAAGTCGGTCACCGCGTCGGAGCCGAGCACGATCTGCGCGATGCCGCGGTAGGCGGCGAGGGTGCCGATGGTGACGGCGAGGGACGGCAGGCCGAGCCGGGTCACCAGCAGGCCGTTGATCAGTCCGCAGACGACGCCGATGACGAGGCAGATCGGGATGATCGTCTCGATGGCCATGCCCTGGTTCCACAGGGCGCCCATCACCGCGCCGGACAGGCCTGCCGTGGAGGCCACGGACAGGTCGATCTCGCCGGAGACCACCAGCAGCGTCATGGGCAGCGCGATCAGGGCGATCGGCAGGGTGTTGCCGATCAGGAAGGACAGGTTGAGCGCGTTGCCGAAGCCGTCGACCGTGGCGAACGACAGCAGCAGGACGACGACGAGCAGGGCGCCGACAACCGTGTCCCAGCGGACGGCGCGCGTCAGGGACTCAGGCATGGCGGGCGTTCCTCTTCTTCAGGGCGGAGGCCACGCGCAGCGCGACGATCCGGTCGACGGCGATGGCGAGGATGAGCAGGATGCCGTTGATGGCGAGCACCCACACGGAGCTGACGCCGAGGGCGGGCAGGACGCTGTTGACGGAAGTGAGCAGGAGCGCGCCGAGGGCCGCGCCGTAGACGCTGCCGGATCCGCCGGTGAAGACGACGCCGCCGACCACGACGGCGCTGACGACGGTGAGTTCGTAGCCGTTGCCGGTGCCGGAGTCGACGTTGCCGAACCGGGCCAGGTACAGGGCGCCGGCGAGGCCGGCCAGGGCGCCGCAGAAGGTGTAGGCGGCGAGGATCCGCTTGCGCACGGGGATGCCGGCGAGCCGGGCGGCCTCCGGGTTGGAGCCGAGCGCGTACAGCTCGCGGCCGCTGCCGAAGTGCTTGAGGTAGTACGCCGTGGCCACGAGCACCGCGAGGGCGATGAGCGCCAGGTACGGCACCGCGGAGATGCCGCCGGAGCCGAAGTCGACGAATCCGCCGGGCAGGTCGGCCGCGGTGATCTGGCGGGAGCCGACCCAGATGGAGTCGATGCCGCGGATGATGTACAGGGTGCCGAGGGTGACCACGAGGGCGGGCACCTGGCCGAGGCTGACGAGCAGGCCGTTGAGCAGGCCGAAGGCGATGCCGAGCAGGACGGCCAGCGCGACGGCGACGACCGCGTTCCCGCCGTCCTGGAGGTAGGTGCCGGCGGCGAAGGCGCTGATGCCGAGGGTCGAGCCGACGGACAGGTCGACGTTGCGGGTGATGACGACCAGGGACTGTCCGGTGGCGACCAGGACCAGGATCGTCGCGTTGAGCAGCAGGTCCTTGATGCCCTGTTCGGACAGGAACTCGCTGTTGCCGGCCTGCGTGACGGCGATCATCGCCAGGAAGACGAGCAGGATGGCGAGTTCGCGCATCCTGAAGACGCGGTCCACCAGCCGGGTGGCACCGGCCTCGGGCACCTCGCCGACGGGGGCTTTCTCGGGAGCGGCGACCGTCATGCGGCGGCCCTCCCCGTGGCTGCGGCCATCACGGATTCCTCGGTGGCGTCGGAACGGGAGATCTCGGCGGTGATCCGGCCCTCGTGCATCACCAGCACGCGGTCGGCCATGCCGAGGACCTCGGGCAGGTCGGAGGAGATCATCAGGACGGCGACGCCGTCGGCGGCCAGCTGGGAGAGCAGGCGGTGCACCTCCGCCTTGGTGCCGACGTCGATGCCGCGCGTGGGCTCGTCCACGATCAGCACCTTCGGCCCGGTGGCGAGCCACTTGGCGAGGACGACCTTCTGCTGGTTGCCGCCGGACAGGGTGTTCACCGTGTCGGCGAGCCGGGCGTACTTGACCTGGAGTTTGACGGCCCAGTCGAGGGAGCGGCTGCGTTCGGCGCCGCGGTCCATCAGGCCGGCCCGCACGGTCGTACGGAGTCCGGTGAGGCCGATGTTGCGCTCGATGGACATGTCCATCACCAGGCCCTGGGCGCGGCGGTCCTCGGGGACCAGGGCGAGGCCCGCGGCCATCGCGGTGGACGGGGCGCCGTTGGTGAGTCCGCGTCCGTCGACCTCGACCTCGCCGGCGTCCCAGCGGTCGATGCCGAACACGGCGCGGGCCACCTCGGTGCGCCCGGCGCCGACCAGTCCGGCCAGGCCGACGATCTCGCCGCG
This sequence comes from Streptomyces calvus, assembly GCF_006782915.1. Classification (GTDB taxonomy): domain Bacteria; phylum Actinomycetota; class Actinomycetes; order Streptomycetales; family Streptomycetaceae; genus Streptomyces; species Streptomyces calvus. The sequence continues at coordinate 937,354 of NZ_VCNP01000056.1, read as the reverse complement.
CCGCACGTCGAAGGAGACGTCGGTGAAGACGCCCTCACGGGTCAGCCGGCGCACGCTGAGGGCGACCTCGCCGGGGGTCACGTCCTGCTTGGGGTAGAGCTCCTCCAGGTCGCGGCCGACCATGCGGCGCACCAGGTCGTCCTCGGTCATGCCCTCCAGCGGCTCGCTGGCGATCCAGGCGCCGTCCCGCAGGGTGGTGACCTTCTGGCAGATCTCGAAGATCTCCTCCAGGCGGTGGGAGATGAACAGCACCGCGGCGCCCTGTTCGCGCAGGGTGCGCACGACGCCGAAGAGGCGGGCGACCTCGCTGCCGGTGAGGGCGGCGGTCGGCTCGTCCATGATCAGGACGCGGGCGTCGAAGGAGAGCGCCTTGGCGATCTCCACGATCTGCTGGTCGGCGATGGACAGGCCGCGGGCCGGGCGGTCCGGGTCGAGTTCGACGCCGAGGCGCCGCATCAGGGCCGCGGTCGCGGCGTGCACCGCCTTGTGGTCGATGCGGCCGAGGGCGCGCCGGGGCTGCCGGCCCATGTAGATGTTCTCGGCGATCGACAGGTCGGGAAAGAGCGTGGGCTCCTGGTAGATCACGGCGATGCCGGCGTCGCGGGCGTCACCGGGCCCGTGGAAGACCACGGACGCGCCGTCGAGCAGCACCTGGCCGGCGTCCGGCCGGTGCACTCCGGCGAGCGTCTTGATGAGGGTCGACTTGCCGGCTCCGTTCTCGCCGGCGAGGGCGTGCACCTCCCCGGGGAAGAGCTCCAGGGAGACGTCCCGCAGGGCGCGGACCGCGCCGAAGGACTTGGAGACGTCCTTCAGCGCGAGGACCGGGGCCGGACCCGTGTCGGACGGGTGGGTCATGAGGGCTCCTCGACGACGCCGGGGGCTTGTCTCGCGACGTCATGAAAGGTTTCAACTGGGTTGCCGGGACGTTAGGCGCGCGTCGCATGTCACGTCAATGGGTCCCGGCCGAAAAACTTTCGACAGCTTCAGGTCACGCGCCGGACACGAAGGCCGGTCTTGGTCGCAGGGGTTGACACCCCTCCGGGGGGCCCATAGCTTCCCCTTCTGAATCGTTTCACTCCGTGGTCGTTACGACCCGATGTCACAGGAGCCCTGACGTGACCGAGCTCGCCGCGGTGAAAGCCGCTCTCAAGACACAGGCCGTCGAGACGCCGTCGTGGGCGTACGGGAACTCGGGGACCCGTTTCAAGGTGTTCGCGCAGCAGGGCGTTCCGCGCACCCCGCAGGAGAAGCTGGACGACGCCGCCAAGGTGCACGAGTTCACCGCGGTCGCGCCGACCGTGGCGCTGCACATCCCGTGGGACAAGGTCGCCGACTACGCGGCACTGGCGAAGCACGCCGAGGACCGCGGCGTGCGGCTCGGCGCGATCAACTCCAACACCTTCCAGGACGACGACTACCGGCTCGGCAGCATCTGCCACCCGGACGCCGCCGTGCGCCGGAAGGCCGTCGACCACCTGCTGGAGTGCGTCGACATCATGGACGCGACCGGCTCCACGGACCTCAAGCTGTGGTTCGCCGACGGGACGAACTATCCCGGGCAGGACGACATCCGGGCCCGGCAGGACCGGCTCGCCGAAGGGCTCGCCGAGGTGTACGAGCGGCTCGGCGAAGGACAGCGGATGCTGCTGGAGTACAAGCTGTTCGAGCCGGCGTTCTACACGACCGACGTGCCGGACTGGGGCACGGCGTACGCGCACTGCCTGAAGCTGGGCGAGAAGGCGCAGGTCGTGGTCGACACCGGCCACCACGCGCCGGGCACCAACATCGAGTTCATCGTCGCGACCCTGCTGCGGGAGGACAAGCTCGGCGGGTTCGACTTCAACTCGCGGTTCTACGCCGACGACGACCTGATGGTGGGCGCCGCCGACCCGTTCCAGCTGTTCCGGATCATGTACGAGGTGGTCCGCGGCGGCGGGTTCACGCCCGAGGTCGCGTTCATGCTGGACCAGTGCCACAACATCGAGGCGAAGATCCCGGCGATCATCCGTTCCGTGATGAACGTCCAGGAGGCGACGGCCAAGGCGCTGCTGGTCGACCGGGCGGCGCTGGCCGAGGCGCAGGCCGCGGGGGACGTGCTCGGGGCCAACGCCGTGCTGATGGACGCGTACAACACGGACGTGCGTCCGCTGCTGCGTGAGGTGCGGGAGGAGATGGGGCTGGACCCCGACCCCGTCGCCGCCTACCGGCGGTCCGGGTGGGCCGAGAGGATCGTGGCCGAGCGGGTCGGCGGGGAGCAGGCCGGCTGGGGGGCGTGAGCGTCCGCCCGTTACTTGATCGTTGCGGGCCGGCGGCCGCCTGTGGCCGGCCGCGCCGTTCCCCGCGCCCTTGTGTCCTCGACCTCTCTCGAGAAGGAACAGAAGTTCATGGCAACCCATCCCGAAGCCGCCGCTCTGCTCGCCCGTTCGCACCGGCTCGGCGCCGATCCCCGCAACACCAACTACGCCGGCGGCAACGCCTCCGCCAAGGGCACCGAGACCGATCCCGTCACCGGCGGCGACGTGGACCTGATGTGGGTCAAGGGGTCCGGCGGGGACCTCGGGACGCTCACCGAGGCGGGGCTGGCCGTGCTGCGGCTGGACCGGCTGCGGGCCCTGAAGGACGTCTACCCGGGTGTCGAGCGCGAGGACGAGATGGTCGCCGCTTTCGACTACTGCCTGCACGGCAAGGGCGGCGCCGCGCCCTCCATCGACACCGCCATGCACGGCCTGGTCGACGCCCCGCACGTGGACCACCTGCACCCCGACTCCGGTATCGCGCTCGCCTGCGCCGCCGACGGCGAGAAGCTGACCGCCGAGTGCTTCGGCGACACCGTGGTGTGGGTGCCCTGGCGGCGGCCCGGGTTCCAGCTGGGGCTGGACATCGCCGCCGTGAAGGAGGCCAACCCGCAGGCCGTCGGCTGTGTGCTCGGCGGGCACGGCATCACCGCGTGGGGTGACACCTCCGAGGAGTGCGAGCGCAACTCGCTGCACATCATCCGCACCGCCGAGCGGTTCCTCGCCGAGCGGGGCCGGCCGGAGCCCTTCGGGCCGGTGATCGACGGCTACGCCGCGCTGCCCGAGGACGAACGCCGGGAGCGCGCCGCCGCCCTGGCACCGTACGTGCGGGCCGTCGCCTCGCAGGACCGGCCGCAGGTCGGGCACTTCGACGACTCCGACGCCGTGCTGGACTTCCTGGCCCGCGCCGAGCACCCGCGGCTTGCCGCGCTGGGCACCTCCTGCCCGGACCACTTCCTGCGCACCAAGGTCCGCCCGCTCGTCCTCGACCTGCCGCCGGCCGCCCCGCTGGACGAGGCGGTCGCCCGGCTGAAGGAACTGCACACCGCCTACCGCGAGGAGTACGCCGCCTACTACCGGCGGCACGCCGAGCCCGACTCCCCCGCGATGCGCGGCGCCGACCCGGCGATCGTGCTGGTGCCGGGCGTGGGCATGTTCAGCTTCGGCAAGGACAAGCAGACCGCGCGCGTGGCCGGCGAGTTCTACCTCAACGCGATCAACGTGATGCGCGGCGCCGAGGCGGTCTCCACGTACGCGCCGATCGAGGAGTCGGAGAAGTTCCGCATCGAGTACTGGGCGCTGGAGGAGGCCAAGCTCCAGCGGATGCCGAAGCCGAAGCCGCTCGCCACCCGGGTGGCACTGGTGACCGGCGCCGGCAGCGGCATCGGGAAGGCGATCGCGCACCGGCTGGTCGCCGAGGGCGCCTGCGTCATGGTGGCCGACCTGAACGGGGAGAACGCCGCGCAGGTCGCCGAGGAGTTCGGCGGGCCCGACAAGGCGGTCGCGGTGACCGTGGACGTCACCCGTGAGGAGCAGATCGCCGGGGCGTTCCGGGCGGCGGCGCTGGCGTTCGGCGGGGTGGACCTGGTGGTGAACAACGCCGGGATCTCCATCTCCAAGCCGCTCCTGGAGACGTCCGCGAAGGACTGGGACCTCCAGCACGACATCATGGCCCGCGGTTCGTTCCTCGTCTCCCGCGAGGCGGCCCGGGTGATGATCGCGCAGGGGCTGGGCGGCGACATCGTCTACATCGCCTCCAAGAACGCCGTGTTCGCCGGCCCGAACAACATCGCCTACTCGGCGACCAAGGCCGACCAGGCCCACCAGGTGCGGCTGTTGGCGGCCGAGCTGGGCGAGCACGGCATCCGCGTCAACGGCGTCAACCCGGACGGCGTGGTGCGCGGTTCCGGGATCTTCGCGGGCGGCTGGGGCGCCAAGCGTGCCGCCGTGTACGGGGTGCCGGAGGAGAAGCTCGGCGAGTTCTACGCGCAGCGCACCCTGCTCAAGCGGGAGGTGCTGCCCGAGCACGTGGCGAACGCCGTGTTCGCGCTGACCGGCGGCGACCTCACCCACACCACCGGACTGCACGTCCCGGTCGACGCCGGCGTCGCCGCCGCGTTCCTGCGATGAGCGCCGCCGTGCAGTCGTACGCCGCGGTCGACCTCGGCGCGTCCAGCGGGCGCGTCATGGTCGGCCGCGTCGGCCCCGGCAGCCTCGAGGTGTCGGAGGTCCACCGCTTCCCCAACCGGCCGGTGCGCGTGCCGGAGGGGCTGCGCTGGGACGTCCTCGGGCTGTACGCCGGTGTGCTGCAGGGGCTGCGGGCGGCCGGCCCGGTGGACTCGGTGGGCATCGACAGCTGGGCCGTGGACTACGGGCTGCTGGACGCGGACGGGGCGCTGCTGGGCAATCCGGTGCACTACCGGGACAGCCGCACGGAGGGCGTCGCGGAGAAGGTGTGGGCGAGCGTGCCCGCGGACGAGCTGTACGCGGCGACCGGTCTGCAGTACGCGCCGTTCAACACGCTGTACCAGCTGACCGCGGCCCGCGACACGGCCCAACTGCGGTCGGCGCGGCGGCTGTTGATGATTCCCGACCTGCTGGCGTACTGGCTCACCGGTGAGCAGGGCACGGAACTGACCAACGCCTCGACCACCCAGCTGATCGACCCGCGCACGCGGGACTGGGCGCACGGGGTCGCCAAGCGGCTGGGCATCGACCTCGCCCTGTTCGCGCCGCTGCGGCGGCCCGGCGACCCGGCGGGTCTGCTGCGGCCCGAGGTGCTGGAGGAGACGGGACTGGCCGGCCCGGTGCCGGTGACCGCGGTCGGGTCGCACGACACCGCGTCCGCGGTGGCCGCGGTGCCCGCCGACGGCGAGCGGTTCGCCTACATCTGCACCGGCACCTGGTCGCTGGCCGGTCTGGAGCTGGACGCGCCGGTGCTGACCGAGGAGAGCCGGGCCGCCAACTTCACCAACGAACTGGGCCTGGACGGCACGGTCCGCTATCTGCGCAACATCATGGGCCTGTGGCTCCTCCAGGAGTGCCTGCGGGCCTGGGGCGAGCCGGATCTGGGCGCGCTGCTGGCCGAGGCGGCCGAGGTGCCGGCCCTGCGGTCGGTGGTGGACGCGGGGGACGCGGCGTTCCTCGCTCCGGGACGGATGCCGGAGCGGATCGCCGACGCCTGCCGGGCCTCGGGCCAGCCGGTGCCGGACTCGCCCGCCGAGGTCACCCGCTGCATCCTCGACTCGCTGGCGCTGGCCCACCGCAAGGCGGTCCAGGACGCGCAGCGGCTGGCCGGGCAGGGCGTCGACGTCGTGCACATCGTGGGCGGCGGCACCCGCAACGCGCTGCTGTGCCAGCTGACCGCCGACGCCTGCGGGCTCCCGGTGGTGGCCGGGCCGACGGAGGCGGCGGCGCTGGGCAACGTGCTGGTGCAGGCCCGGGCGCACGGGCTGGTCGGCGACCTTCCGGGGATGCGGCGGCTGCTCGCGCGCACCCAGCCGCTGACGCGGTACGAGCCGCGCGGCGGGACGCAGCGGTGGCGGGCGGCGCAGGCCCGCCTCGCCGGGACCTGACCGGCCCCGGCCACGACCGGGCCGCCCGCAGGGGGCCGCCACGCCCCGGCACGGGGTCTCCCCCGGGCACCCGGTCCCGCACTACCCTGCCCCTCACCCGATGATCGATTCACAAGGAGCCGCGATGCGTGTCGCACTGTTCCTGACCTGTGTCAACGACACGCTCTATCCGGACACCGGGCGCGCCGTGGTGAAGCTGCTGACCAGGCTGGGCGTCGAGGTCGACTTCCCGATGGCGCAGACCTGTTGCGGCCAGGCGCACTACAACACCGGCTACCGGCACGAGGCGGAGCCGCTGGCCCGGCACTTTGCCGAAGTCTTCGGCGACTACGAGGCGATCGTCACGCCGTCCGGGTCGTGCGGGGCGATGGTGCGGGAGCTGTATCCCCGGATGGGTGAGCGGGCCCGCGCGGAGGGACGCGGCGACACGCTCGCGGCGACGCTGGCACCGGTGGTGCCGAAGACGTACGAGCTCACGGAGTTCCTGGTGGACGTGCTCGGGGTGACGGACGTCGGGGCGTACTACCCGCACACGGTGACCTACCACCCGACCTGCCACGGGCTGCGCGGACTGGGCCTGGGCGAGCGGCCGACACGGCTGCTGCGGGCGGTGAAGGGGCTGGAGCTGGTGGAGCTGCCGGGCGCGGAGGAGTGCTGCGGCTTCGGCGGCACCTTCGCCCTGAAGAACGCCGACGTCTCGGCGGCGATGGGCGCCGACAAGGTGCGCAACGCCGAGTCGACGGGTGCCGAGGTGCTGTGCGCGGCGGACAACTCGTGTCTGATGCACCTCGGCGGGACGATGACCAGGCTGCGGACCGGCATGCGGCCGGTGCACATCGCGGAGATCCTGGCGAGCACCAAGGAGGAACCGGCCGTATGAGCGGAACGTTCGTGGGAATGCCGGCCTTTCCGAAGGCCGCGCACGAGGCCGTGCACGACCGGACCCTGCGCGGCAACCTGCGGCACGCCACGCACACCATCCGGGGCAAGCGCGCCAAGGCGGTCGCGGAACTGGCCGACTGGGCGGAGCTGCGGGAGGCGGGCAAGCGGATCAAGGACCACACGCTCCGTCACCTCGACCGGTACCTGGTGCAGTTGGAGGAGTCGGTGACGGCGGCGGGCGGCACCGTGCACTGGGCCGCCGACGCCGACGAGGCCAACCGGATCGTGGCCGATCTGGTCAAGGAGACCGGCGAGTCGGAGGTCGTCAAGGTCAAGTCGATGGCCACGCAGGAGATCGGGCTCAACGAGGCGCTGGAGGCGGAGGGCATCCGTGCCTACGAGACCGATCTCGCCGAGCTGATCGTGCAGTTGGGCAAGGACCGGCCCTCGCACATCCTGGTGCCGGCGATCCACCGCAACCGCGGGGAGATCCGGGAGATCTTCGCGCGGGAGATGAGCGAGTGGGGCCGTCCCGCGCCTGACGGTCTGACGGACACGCCGGCCGAACTCGCCGAGGCGGCACGGCTGCACCTGCGGGAGAAGTTCCTGCGCGCCAAGGTCGGCGTCTCCGGCGCCAACTTCATGGTCGCCGAGACCGGGACGCTGGTGGTGGTCGAGTCCGAGGGCAACGGACGGATGTGCCTGACGCTGCCCGAGACGCTGATCTCGGTCGTCGGCATCGAGAAGATCGTGCCGACCTGGCAGGACCTGGAGGTGTTCCTGCAGACCCTGCCCCGCTCCTCGACCGCCGAGCGGATGAACCCGTACACGAGCACCTGGACCGGCACGACGGACGAGGACGGACCCCGCCACTTCCACCTGGTGCTGCTGGACAACGGCCGTACCGACACCCTCGCCGACGAGGTGGGCCGCCAGGCCCTGCGCTGCATCCGCTGCTCGGCCTGCCTGAACGTGTGCCCGGTGTACGAGCGGGCCGGCGGCCACGCCTACGGCTCGGTCTACCCGGGCCCCATCGGCGCCATCCTCAGCCCCCAACTGCGCGGCACCGCCAGCGAGATCGACGCGTCCCTGCCGTACGCGTCGTCACTGTGCGGGGCCTGCTACGAGGTGTGCCCGGTCGCCATCGACATCCCCGAGGTGCTGGTGCACCTGCGGGAGCGGGTGGTGGAGGGCGGCCCGGTGACGCGGGCCGGCAACAAGGTGGTGCTGCAGCCCGCCAAGGGCCACGCCGCGGAGCGGGCCGCGATGCGCGCCGCGCGCTGGGCGTTCAGCCGGCCCGGTGTGCTGCGCACCGGGCAGCGCCTCGCCTCGCGCACCCGCCGCATCCATCCGCGCACCCTGCCGGGCCCCGGCCGGGCGTGGAGCGGGACCCGGGATCTGCCGCCGGTGCCGGCGGAGCCGTTCCGGGACTGGTGGCAGCGGACGCAGAACGCGAAGGGCGGTGCCGAGTGAGCGGCAGGGAACGGATCCTGGGCCGGGTGCGGCGCGCCCTGGCCGACGTACCGCGGGACGACACCCCCTACGAGCGGGCGGTCGTGCGGGACTATCTGCCGGAGCACGGGGAGCGCACCGTGGACGGGACGGTGGACCTGCTCGCGGAGAACCTGGCCGACTACCGGGCGGTCGTGCACCGCACCGACGCCGACGGGCTGCCGGGAGTGATCGCCGGGCTGCTCGCGGCGCGCGGCGCGTCGACGGTGCTGGTGCCGCCCGGACTGGACGAGGAGTGGCTCGCGGCGGCCGAGGTGACCCTGGTGGCGGACCGGGCCGAGAGCACCCCGGCGGAGCTGGACCGGGTCGACAGTGTGGTGACGGCGTGCGCGGTGGCCGTCGCCGAGACGGGCACGATCGTGCTGGACGGCTCCCCCGACCAGGGCCGGCGCCGCATCACCCTCGTCCCCGACCACCACATCTGTGTCGTCCGCGTCCCCGACCAGGTCGTCTCCTCGGTCCCGAAGGCGCTGCGGCGCCTGGATCCGGCCCGCCCGCTCACCTGGATCTCGGGTCCCTCGGCGACCAGCGACATCGAACTGGACCGGGTGGAGGGCGTGCACGGTCCGCGCACGCTGGAGGTCGTGCTGGTCGGCTGACCCGCGCCCGGGCCCCGTCGGGGGTGTCGGTGAGTACACCCCCGATACGGGTTCTGCGCCCCGTGTGCCGCGGCCGTCCGCTCCGTAGCGTCGTCCGCATGGCACAGGGTGTGCCGGACGGAGGGGATGACCATGGTGCGCAGCGGGGCACGCGGCGACCACGACACGGGGCCCGCCCCCGAGGCACTGCGGCTGGTGAAGGTCACCAAGACGTACGGCACCGGGGACGGCGCCGTGACGGCCCTGGACGGGGGGACGCTCGGCCTGGCGCGGGGCACGTTCACCGCCGTGATGGGGCCGTCGGGCTCGGGCAAGTCGACGCTGCTGCAGTGCGCGGCGGGTCTGGACCGGCCGGACAGCGGGATCGTGCGGGTCGACGGGAGGGAGCTGACCGGCGGCAGTGAGGCGGAGCTGACGAGGTTCCGGCGCGGGCGGATCGGGTTCGTCTTCCAGCAGTACAACCTGCTGGAGACGCTGACGGTCGCGCAGAACACGGTGCTGCCGCTGAAGCTGGCGGGCCGGCGCGTGGACCGCGGCCGGACCCGGGAGATCCTGACCGCCGTCGGGCTGGGCGACCGGCTCGGGCACCGGCCCGAGCAGTTGTCCGGCGGTCAGCGGCAGCGGGTGGCGATCGCCCGTGCGCTGGTCACCGAACCGCGGGTGATCTTCGCGGACGAGCCGACCGGTGCCCTGGACACGCGCAGCGCGCGGGAGGTCCTGACGCTGCTCCGGCAGGCGGTGCGGGTGCACGGGCGGACCGTGGTGATGGTGACGCACGATCCGGTCGCCGCCTCCTACGCCGACAGCGTGCTGTTCCTCGCGGACGGCCGGCTCGCGGGCCGGCTCCAGGCGCCCACGGCGGACGCGGTGGCCGAGCGGCTGGCCCACCTGGGCGACGACGTGACGGCGGGGGTGTGAGCGATGGTCGTACTGGCGATGCGGTCGGTCCGGCAGCGGCCCGGACGGTTCCTCGCGACGCTGCTGTCCGCCTTCCTGGGCGCGGCGATCGTCATGACGTTCCACTCGATGCACGACACCGCCGGGCAACCGGGCGTGGACCCGGTCAGCTCCGAGACCCTCACGACGGCGGCCGGCGTGGTCGGCGGATACGGCACGCTGCTGGTGTTCTTCGCCGTCGCCTCGACGCTGACGGTGAACGTGCGGCAGCGGGCGGCCGAGTTGGAGCTGCTGCGCTGCTCGGGGGCGACTCCGGCACAGCTGAGGCGGATGGTCGTGGGTGAGGCCGCGGTGGTGGCCCTGGTGGGCGCGGCGCTCGCGGTCCTCCCGGCGGTGCTCGGCGGGCGGCTGCTGCTGGAGGTGTTCCGGGACAGCGGGCAGGTCGCCCGGTCGGTCGACCACTCCTTCGGCGTCGTCGCGCTGGTGTCCGGCATCGGCATCACGCTGTTGACGGCGGCGGGCGCGGCGTTCCTCGCGCTGCGCCGGGCGGCGCGGGGACACCGGCGGCGCGGCGGGGCGCGCGCGTTCCTCACGTACGCGGCGCTGGTGGCCGGTGCCGTGGCGGTGTGCTCCACCTTCGCGTTCTCGGCGACGGACTCCGCGCTGATGGCGCCGCCCGCGTACGGGTCGATCCTGCTGTCGGTGGGGCTGGCGCTGATGGCGCCGCGGCTGCTGCAGGCCGTACTCGACCGGCTGTCGCCGGGCGGTGCGAGCGGATGGCTGGCGGTGCGGAACCTGCGGCAGCGGTTCGGGCAGCTCGCCGGGATCCTGATGTCGCTGATCCTGTTCACGGCGGTGTCCACGGCGACGCTGACCATGCAGGCGGTGGAGAGCGAGGCCGTCGCGGCGTCGGGGCTGGTGAAGTCGGTCGACGCGAAGAACCTGGAGACGCTGAACTTCACGGTGGTCGGCATCGTGGTGGTCTTCGTCTGCGTGATGCTGGTCAACTCTCTGTACGCGGCGACGAGTTACCGCGGCCGGGAGTTCGGGCAGCAGCGCCTCGCCGGGGCGACGCCCGGGCAGGTGCTGGGCGTGGTGGGGGCCGAAGGGCTGGTCCTGACGGTCACCGGGCTGCTGTTCGGCACGCCGGCGGCGCTGGCCGGGATCGTGCCGTTCACCGTGGTCCGCGGTGACGCGGTCCTGTCGGAGCAGCTGGTCGGCGTGTGGGCCGCGGTCGCCTCGATCGGCGCGGCGGCGACGCTGGGCACGAGTCTGGCCACGGCCCGGCGCGTCCTGCGCACACCGGTGGTGAGGGCGGTCGCGCCGGCCGCGTGACAGAGCGGTGAGCAAGCGCTTGGATAGGTGCACGGGCGTCCGACGGGTGCCCGGACACCGTCGTTCCCGCGCCCAGCCGGAGGATTTCCGTTGTTCACTTCCGTCGACGACGTCTCCGCACGCCTCGCCGCAACCGGCTATCTGGCGTCGCACGCGGTCGCCACGACCGTCTTCCTCGCCGACCGGCTCGGCAAGCCGCTGCTGGTGGAGGGCCCCGCCGGGGTCGGCAAGACCGAGCTGGCCAAGGCCGTGGCGCAGGTCGCCGGGGCCCGGCTGGTCCGGCTCCAGTGCTACGAGGGCGTCGACGAGTCGCGGGCGCTGTACGAGTGGAACCACGCCAAGCAGTTGCTGCGGATCAGCGCCGGCCGGGACGAGAGCTGGGAGGAGACCCGCGCGGACATCTTCGGCGAGGAGTTCCTGCTGCCCCGCCCGCTGCTGACCGCCATCCGCGGCGACGACCCCAAGGTGCTGCTGATCGACGAGACCGACAAGGCGGACGTCGAGGTGGAGGGCCTGCTCCTGGAGGTGCTCGGCGACTTCCAGGTGACCGTGCCCGAGCTGGGCACGATCACCGCGGCCCGCCGTCCGTTCGTCGTCCTCACCTCGAACGCCACCCGGGAGCTGTCCGAGGCGCTGCGCCGCCGCTGTCTGTTCCTGCACATCGGCTACCCCGACGCGGAACTGGAACGGCGGATCGTCCGGCTGAAGGTGCCGGGGATCGACGCGGCGCTCGCCGACTCCGTCGTACGGGTGGTCGGGGCGCTGCGCGCGATGGACCTGCGGAAGGCGCCGTCGGTCGCCGAGACCGTCGACTGGGCCCGCACCCTGCTCGCGCTGGGCGCCGGCACCCTGGACGAGACGGTCGTACGCGACAGCCTGGGCGTGGTCCTCAAGCACCAGGACGACGTCCTGAAGGCGGCGGCCAAGCTCGACCTGGACGCGGTGTGAACGCCGTCGCCGCCACGGACCTCGCGGAGCGGCTGACGGGGCTGGTCGACGCGCTCCGCTCGCACGGCCTGCGGATCGGCACCGGCGAGACCGTGGACGCGGCACGGGCGGTGGAGGCGCTCGGGCTCGCCGACCGGGAGCTGCTCCGGGAGGGCCTGGCGGCGACCCTGCTGCACGGCACCGCTCAACGCCCGGTGTTCGACGCGGTCTTCGACCTGTACTTCCCGCGCGCGGTCGGCGCGCCGGAGGGCGGGCCGGCGGACCGGGAGGGCCTGCGGGACCGGCTGGCGGCCGCCCTCGCCGACAACGACACGGCGCTGATGGGCCGGCTGGCGGTGGAGGCGGTCGACGGGTTCGGCGGGTACGGGAGTTCACCGGGATCGGACGGCTGGTCGTCGTACCAGGCACTGGACCGGCTGCGTCCGCAGACCCTGCTGGCGCGGGTGCGCAACGAGGTGCGCGGGCGGGACGGCGGCGCGGGCTTCGGCGACCGGCTCCTGGAGGACGAGATCCGGCGGCGCATCGAGGAGTTCCGGCGGCTGGTGGCCGCGGAGGCGCGGCGCCGGGTGGCCGAACGGCGGGGCCGCGACGAGATCGCCCGGCGCGCCGTGGCCCCGACCGCCGACCGCGTCGACTTCCTGTTCGCTGGGAAGGACCGGCTGGCCGAGCTGCGCCGGACGGTGCAGCCGCTGGCCAGGAAGCTCGCGACCCGGCTGGCCGCGCGCCGCCGCCGGGCCGCCCGCGGCAGCATCGACCTGCGGCGCACGGTGCGCGGTTCGCTGTCGACCGGCGGGGTGCCGATGCGGCCGGTGCTGCGCCGACGCCGGCCCGCCCGGCCCGAACTGGTGCTGCTGTGCGACGTGTCGGGGTCGGTGGCCGGGTTCTCCGACTTCACGATGCTGCTGGTGCAGGCCCTGCACGACCAGTTCGGCAGGGTGCGGGTGTTCGCCTTCGTCAACCGGGTCGACGAGGTGACCGGGCTGCTCGTGCACGGCGCCGCCGACCCGGAGGGCCTGGGCGCGCGGATCCGGGACGAGGCGGACCTCACCGGCTGGCACGGCGGCAGCGACTACGGCGCGGCACTGGGCGAGTTCATCGAGCGGTACGCGGCTGCCGTGGGCCCGCGCACCACGGTGTTCGTCCTCGGTGACGCCCGCACCAACATGGCCGACCCGAACCTCCCGGCCGTGCGCGAGCTGGTGCGGCACGCCCGGCGTGTCCACTGGCTGAACCCCGAACCGCGCTCCCACTGGGGGACGGGCGACTCCGCGGCACCCGAGTACGCGGAGCTGGTGGAGATGTACGAGTGCCGGAACGTACGGCAGTTGGACGCGCTGGTGGGACGACTGCTGCCGGTGTGACCGGGGCACCGGGCGGGGCCTGTGCCGTCCTGCTCGGCCGTCGTGCCGAGCAGGACGGCCGACCGGCGTCGTTCACGCCGCCGGGTCCGGTGCGGGCCGGGAGCCGGCCGAGGTACCGGCCGGCCCCTCGGCACCGCCGAGACCGGCCACGGCCCCGGCCGGCCCCGCCAGTACGTCGATCCGATCAGTCCGCCTTCGCGTACTCCTGTGCCATGCCGCCGGCGAAGTCGTACACCACGACCGGCTCGTCGCCGACGACCCAGGCGTCGTGTCCCGGCGAGCACACGAAGACGTCGCCGGGGCCGACCTCGCTCTCCCCTCCGTCGTCCATACGGATGTGCAGACGGCCCTGGACGACATAGCCGTTGTGGTGGATCTGGCAGCTCTCCGTGCCCGCGATGGGGCCGACGGACTCGGTCCAGCGCCACCCGGGTTCGAAGGTGGCCACGGCGAAGTCCAGCCCTGTCATGTGGACGGCTTCCAGGTGTCCCCGGGGGAAGTCGCGCCTCTCGTCCGGCTTGTCCAGCATCTTGATTTCGAGCATGATCCTTTTCCTTCCGACCGTCGCTCCGCGCGGTCGGGTCCGGTCTCCGTCTGCCCGGAACGGCACCGGCGGGGGCCGGGCCCCACCACTTCATCGTCCGCCTGTCCACTCGGGGGCGCCATTCGGGTGAGGGGGCACGGTGAGGTGGCCGGGGGCGCTCAGTCCGGACGCCGTCGTCGCACGACCGGGCCCGTCCGCTCGGCCTCGGTGACGAGGGCGGCGAGCGTCGTCCGCGCGCGGGCCACGCGGGAGCGGACCGTGCCGACCGGGCAGTCGCCGAGTGCGGCCGCCTCCGCGTACGGCAGGCCGAGCAGCTGGGTGAGGACGAACGCCTCGCGCCGCTCGTCCGGCAGCAGGTCCAGCAGGTCGAGCAGGGCGATCCCGTCGTCGAAGCCGGGCAGCCCGCGCGGCTGCGCCCGCTCCACGGACAGCTGCCAGTCGGGCACGTCGGCCGTCCGGGGCCGTGCGGCCGTGTGCCGGTGGCTGTCGGCCACCGCACGGCGGGCGATGGCGAGCAGCCAGGTGCGGGCCGAGGAACGGCCCTCGAACCGGTGCAGGCTGCCGAGTGCCCGCAGGAACGTGTCCTGCGTCAGATCGTCCACCGCCTGCGGGTCGGCGCCGAGATGGGCGACGTAGCGGATGACGTCGCGGTGCAGGGCGCGCACGAAGTGGTCGACGGCGTCGGCGTCGCCGCCGCGCGCGGCCAGCGCCCAGGCGGTCGCCGCGTCGTCGGTGGGTCTTCCGGGAGAAGCGGGCAGGGCAGAGGTGATCACCTGATGTCCTTCGCGGAGGAACCGAAGACCGCGGGTGTGCGCGGTCCGGTGAGCGGGGCTCGGCCGCGTGCGGTGCGCCGACGAACTGGGCGCACCGGTGCACGGCCGGTTTCCCGGGGCGCGCTGGGGCGGCCCGGGTGTCACCGGCTGCCGTCAGACGGCAGCGGCCCCGGCGGGTGGACCGCGAGAGGTGATTGCGTGGACGAGGAGGAGCAGGCGCGGCGCCCGGTCCGCGCGCTGTCGCCGGCGGACGCGGAGGGGCGGGCGGTGCGCCGGCGCGGGTGTGAGGAACAGCAGCCGCAGCGGAGCGGCCAGCCATCCGGCGACGGCCCGCAGCACCCGGAACACGGCCCGTTCCCCGTACCCCAGCCACAGGCCGCACAGCAGCGCGGCCAGCAGGTGGGCGGCGAGCATGCCGAGCGAGGTGTCGCCGGCGGGTGCCGGGTGCGTGTCCATGGCGTACCCGGCGTCCGTGGTGTGCGGCATCGACGTGGGCACGGGCATCGGCATGGGGTGCCGCATGCCGTGCGGCATCGTTCCCGCTGCCCCGTGGCCGGCGGGGCTCACGAGGGAGAAGGCGGAGTGCAGAGCCGTCTGGGCGGCGACGGCGACGGCGACGATCGGCAACAGCCCGCGCTCACGTCCCGCGAGTCCCCAGCCCACGAGGCCGGTCACGGCCCAGCCGGACGCGAGCGTCCACAGGGGGAGCCGGTCGCCGGACATCGTGACGTGCCCGAGGGCGGCGAGCACGACGCAGACGGCCGCGAACACCGCGGCCCGTCCCGTGCGAGCACCCCACCCAGCAGTCATGGCCCCTCATCGTCGCATCCGGGCACTCACCGGTCACCCGTTGGATACGGTTTCTCCCACGCCCGCAACTCATTCCCCGGCGTGTGATCCAGAACACGCGTCGAGGCGGCCGGAGTTGCGGAAGGACGGGAAGGCCCGGCCGGCCGTGGTCCCGTACGGGGAGCGGGAGCCGCGGCCGGCCGGGCCGGTCAGGGGCGGGTGGCGTCAGAGGCTGGTCTCTCCGGCGAGGCCGAAGAAGTCGTGCCACTTACTGCCGTCGACGAAGCCGTCCGTCCCGTTGGACAGGTTCACGTAGACGTCGGCCAGGTCGTTGTGGGTGAAGGTGACGATGTCGTCCAGGCCGTCGCCGTCGTAGTCGCCCAGGTACGGGAACTCGCCGTCCGGGGCGAAGTAGTCCGCCCACTTCAGGCCGGCGCCGAAGACCGCGCCGTCGGACAGGGCCACATGGACGTCGCTCGCCTCGCCACCGGTGAAGGTGACGATGTCGTCCTTCCCGTCCCCGTCGACATCACCGACGCGCGGCCGCTCGCCCTCGGGGGCGAAGTGGTCGTGCGCCTTGTACGGGGCGCCGAACTCTCCGCCCTCGTTCAGGGCGACCCACACCTCGTTGTTGTCGTCCTGGGTGAAGGCGATGATGTCGTCCAGGCCGTTCCCGTCGACGTCGCCGACGGCCGGGAACTGGGCCCACGGCGCGAAGTCGTCGTGCCATTTCAGGCCTGCGCCGAAGGTGCCGCCGTCCGAGAGGGCGACGTACACGTCGGCCGTGTCCTCGCGGGTGAAGGTGATGATGTCGTCCAGGCCGTCGCCGTCGAAGTCGCCGACCGCGGGCACCTCACGGCCGGGCGCGAAGTGGTCGTGCCATTTCCGGCCCGTCTCGAAGGAGGTGCCGGTGGAGGCGGCGACGTACACGTCCGCGTTCGTGCCGTGGGTGAAGGTGACCGCGTCGTCCTTGTCGTCGCCGTTGAAGTCACCGGTCAACGGCGTCTCCCCGCCCGGCGCGAAGTGGTCGTTCCACTTCACCTCCCGGCCGTCGAACCCGCTGCCCGTGGACCTCGCGACATAGGCGTCGGCCCGGTCGTCCTGGGTGAAGGTGACGATGTCGTCTTTCAGGTCGCCGTCGAAGTCGGCCGGGGAACCGCTCATCATGCCGCCGCCGGTGAGCCGCACCCGCATCAGGAACACGTTGTACGGCTGCCACTGCGACATCGCGAAGTAGAGATACGGGCTGTTGGAGTCGGCCGACCACGGGTGGATGAACGACCCGTACAGCTGCGGGTAGTCGGCGCCGGACGCGACCACCTGCTTGCCGCTCCACGGCCCCCACGGCGTCGCCGAGGTCCGCATCACGATCGCGCCGCCCGGGTCGTCCAGGTACATCATGACGAACCGGCCGAGATAGCGGCTGTACTGCACGGACAGTTCACCGACCGGTGCCCCGGCGATCGGCGTCGCGGCGTACGAGTCGGTCACCCAGTCGCCGCCCGTCCAGTACCGGTAGGCACCGGGTTCCAGGAGCTGCCCTTCGGGCACGCGGGACAGGAACGCCTCCCCGAAGCGCCCGTTCCTGGTGCCGTACAGGTAGACGTAGCCGCCCTGCTTGAGCATCGCCGCCATCTGGAACTTGTTGCCGAAGGACGCGTCGTTCTGCCAGCGGGCGTCGGCGTCCTTCACCCAGTTCTCGCCGTTGTCGTCCGAGTAGGCGATGCCCGAGTAGTTGGTGAACCACTCGCCGCCCTTCGAGCTCCAGCGGCGCACCGACATGTAGTGCATGTACTGCCGGTCGCCGACCGAGATGCCGGCGGTGGGGATGGTGGTCAGTTCGTCGTTGTCGACGCGCTTGCACGGCAGGACCTGCTTGGCGTGGCCCGGCCGGTCCGTCGCCATGCTGTCGATGTTCATGCCGTCGGCCAGGTTGTGGTCGGCGCTGCGCGCCACCAGGTTGCAGCGCCAGTCCAGGGTGGCCTGGTCGCCGACCGCGGCACCGGGCCCCGTCCAGCCGTTGCCGTACGAGTCGCCGAAGGCGGTGAGGATCTCGCCTTTGCCGTTGTCCCACATGACGCCGAGGTCGGTCGCCTTGACCTGCCAGCGGACGTCGGTCGCGCTGGTCGAGCCGGGCCCGGTCAGTTTGGCCACCCGCTCGGCGCGCGACAGCACTCCGGCGGCCTCGGCGTCCGCGGTGGCCACCGAACGCGTCGTGGTGGTCGCGCCCGGTGCCTTGTCGTGGCCGGGCGGGGAAGCGGACGCGGTGCCCGCGCCGGCGAACAGCGAGCCGATGACCAGCGAGGCCAGCGACAATGCGGCCGGGAGGAGCCTCCCGGGTCTGCGTTTCACCACAGGTTCCTTTCCTGCTGGAGGCCGGTTTCTAGAGGGTGGTTTCGCCGGGGGTGCCGAAGAAGTCGTGCCACTTGCGGCCGTTGATGAAGCCGTCGGTGCCGTTGGACGTGGCTACGTACACGTCGGCCTCGGCGTTGTGGGTGAACGTGACGATGTCGTCCTTGCCGTCACCGTCGTAGTCACCGACGTAGGGGAACTCACCGGAGGGCGAGAAGAACTCGTTCCAGCGAGCGCCGGGACCGAACCCGGAACCGTCGGACAAAGCCACGTACACATCGGATTCGGCGCCTTGCGTGAAGGCGATGATGTCGTCCTTCTTGTCACCGTTGACGTCACCGACACGCGGCTGCTCACCGGCCGGCGCGAAATGCTCGTGCACGAGCCTGCCCTCACCGAAGGCGTTGTCGCCGTTGGACAGAGCGACATACACGTCCGCGGTGGCGCCCTGAGTGAAAGTGATCAGATCGTCGTCACCGTCGCCGTCGACGTCACCGAGCGCCGGGAACTCACCCGCCGGCGCGAAGAAGTCGTGCCACACCGTCGCCGGACGGAAACCGTCACTGCCATTGGACAGCGCCACATACACCTTGGCATCGGCGTCATGGGTGAACGTGACGATGTCGTCGTAACCGTCGGCGTTCACATCACCCACCGCCGGCACCTCACCCCCCGGCGAGAAGTGGTCGTGCCAGACACTCGCGGGCCCGAAACCGCCACCATGGGACAGGGCCACATACACATCCGACTCCACACCCTTGGTGAAAGTGACCACATCGTCCCTGTCGTCACCGTTGAAATCACCCGTCAACGGCGTCTCCCCGCCCGGCGCGAAGAAGTCGTGCCAGATCGTCGCCTCACCGAACACCTCACGGGTGGAGGCAGCCACATAGACGTTCGCCTCCGGGTTCTGCGTGAAGGTGACGATGTCGTCCACCCCGTCCCCCGTGAAGTCCGTCGGCGAACCGGCCGTCATCGGGCTGCCGCCGCTGTTGACGAGCTGCATGTAGTAGTTCCAGTTCCAGTGCGGTCCCGGATCCGTGTGGTCGTTGTCCGGCAGCTCGTTGTGGCCCAGGATGTGCGCCCGGTCCTTGGGGATGCCGTGCAGGTCGCACAGGTGCCGGGTCAGTGCGGCGGACGAGCGGTACATGGCGTCCGTGAACCACGACGGGTTGTCCACGTACCCCTCGTGCTCGATCCCCAGCGACGACGGATTGGCGCTGCGCGCGTGGTACGCGGTGTCGGCGTCACGCACCATCTGGGTGACATCACCGTCCGAGGAACGGACCACATAGTGTGAGCTCACACCGGCCGAGCCGTTCTGGAACCAGCTGATGGAGCCCGCGTACGAGCCCTGCGTCACATGGATGACGACCTTGTCGATCCGTGCCGAACGCCCGGCCTGGTAGTTGTTCGGGTGTGCGGGCACCCAGTGCGCCGGCCCGTAGTCGGCGCTCAGGATCCCGACCTCGGACTGCGCGCCGTCGCCGGTGGAGGTTCCCGGCGGGAGCACCTTCGCGTACGCGCCGCGCTCCGGCGCCACCTTCCGCGGCTTCACCGTGACGCGCTCGCCGCGCTCGGCCCGCTGTACGACTCCCTCGGCCAGGAAGCCGTAGACGGTGTCGGCGTACAGCCGTGCCGTGCTCGCCTCGTCCGCGCCGCCGTACGCGGCGACGGCCGAGTACCACTCGTCGACACTGCTCCGCTCGGTGGCGCCGAGGCCGAGCCGGTCGGCGTGTGCCCGCAGGACGGCCGCGGCACCGCGGATGTTGGCCCGGCTGTCGCGCTTCAGCTCGCCGACCGGCAGGCCGGTGAGTTCGGCGGCCTGCTCGAGCGTCCGGTGCTCCGGGTTGCTGACGAGGTGCATCACGCCGTAGCCGTTGGCCGAACTCGGCTCGCCGTCATGGTCGTCGAGGTGGGTCTCGCCGTAACCGACCGCGACCAGGAGGTCGCGCGGGACGCCGAACTCCCTGCCCGCGGCGGCGAAGGCGTCGTTCAGTACGGACGCGGTCGACCGGGAGTCGCCCGAGGGCCGGTCGGCGGCGACGGCCCCGGTGTGCCCGGCCAGCGTCAGCGACGTCGCGAGGACGGCGCCGAGGACGGCCGCACGGGTTCCGGAGCGTCCGCGTGGGTGCGGACGTGCGTGTGGAGACACGAATTACCCCTGGATTCGGAGAACTTGACGGGAGAGGGAAGGAGGTGAGACCGGCTCACAGGGTGGTTTCGCCGGGGGTGCCGAAGAAGTCGTGCCACTTGCGGCCGTTGATGAAGCCGTCGGTGCCGTTGGACGTGGCTACGTAGACGTCGGCCTCGGCGTTGTGGGTGGAGGTGACGATGTCGTCCTTGCCGTCACCGTCGTAGTCACCGACATAGGGGAACTCACCGGAGGGCGAGAAGACCTCGTTCCAGAGCTGCCCGCCCCCGAACCCTGACCCGTCCGAAAGCGCCACGAAAACATCGGGGTTGGCGCCCTGTGTGAAGGCGACGATGTCGTCCTTCTTGTCACCGTTGACGTCACCCACACGAGGCTGCTGACCGGCCGGAGCGAAGTGCTCGTGGACGAGCTTGCCCCCCCCGAAACCGTTCTCCCCGTTCGACAGAGCCACATACACGTCCGCGGTACTGCCCTGAGTGAAGGTGATCAGATCGTCGTCACCGTCACCGTCCACGTCACCCAGAGCCGGGAACTCACCGGCCGGCGCGAAGAAGTCGTGCCACACCGTCGCAGGACGGAAACCACTGCTGCCGTTCGACAGGGCCACGTACACCTTGGCGTCGGCGTCGCGGGTGAACGTCACGATGTCGTCGTATCCGTCGGCGTTCACGTCACCGACGGCGGGAGTTTCGTGCCGCTGTGCGAAGAAGTCGTGCCAGATCGTCGCAGGGCCGAACCCGTCACCGTTGGAGAGCGACACGTACACGTCGGCTTCGGGACCGTGCGCGAAGGTGACGACGTCGGCCTTGTCGTCGCCGTTGAAGTCACCCGTCAGCGGGGTCTCACCGCCCGGCGCGAAGAAGTCGTGCCACACCTTCGCCCCGCCGAACTCGCCGCCCGTGGACGACGCGACGTAGGTGTCCGCCTCGGTGTTCTGGGTGAAGGTGATGATGTCGGCCTTGAGGTCACCGGTGAAGTCGGTGGGGCCTCCGCCGAAGACGGCCGTGCTGCGCTGCGCCTCGGCAAGCAGGGCGCGGGCCTTGGACTCGGCCTCGTCGTAGCGGGAGGGGAAGGCGGAGCCCTGGACGCTCTGGGCGAGCTGGCCGGCGGTGTAGCCGGGGTTCGCGCGGTCCTTGGCGATGGCACGGGTGACGAACTGCGTCGCCGCGTACCAGGGGTCCATGATCTGCTCGACGGTTCCCCAGCCATAGCTGGGCCGCTGCTGGAAGACCCCGATGGAGTCCTTGTCGCCGCAGGGCAGGTTGTTCATGTGGGACTCGACCCAGCCGGCCTCGAAGGCCGCCAGGGTCACCTTGGCGTTGGCGTTGTGGGTGCGGGCGACGCGCAGGACGTCCACGAGGATGTTCGGGTCGTGCGTCGGCGGCACGTAGCACGAGTCGTCCAGGATCTCGGCGTTGGCCAGGTTCTTGGGCGGCTTCGGCGACGGATCGGCGGCCTGGGCGGGGGTGGCACCGGCGGCTATCAGGAGACCCGCCGCCGCGAACCCGGCGGCGCAGGAGGACAGAAGTCTGGCACGGGGCATGGGTGTGCCCTTTCGGAGTCGGGGTGGGTGGTGGCTAGAGGGTGGTTTCGCCGGGGGTGCCGAAGAAGTCGTGCCACTTGCGGCCGTTGATGAAGCCGTCGGTGCCGTTGGACGTGGCTACGTAGACGTCGGCCTCGGCGTTGTGGGTGAAGGTGACGATGTCGTCCTTGCCGTCACCGTCGTAGTCACCGACATAGGGGAACTCACCGGAGGGCGAGAAGAACTCGTTCCAGAGCTGCCCGCCCCCGAACCCTGACCCGTCCGAAAGCGCCACGAAAACATCGGGGTTGGCGCCCTGTGTGAAGGCGACGATGTCGTCCTTCTTGTCACCGTTGACGTCACCCACACGAGGCTGCTCACCGGCCGGAGCGAAGTGCTCGTGGACGAGCTTGCCCACCCCGAAACCGTTCTCCCCGTTCGACAGAGCCACATACACGTCCGCGGTACTGCCCTGAGTGAAGGTGATCAGATCGTCGTCACCGTCACCGTCCACGTCACCCAGAGCCGGGAACTCACCGGCCGGCGCGAAGAAGTCGTGCCACACCGTCGCAGGACGGAAACCACTGCTGCCATTGGACAGGGCCACATACACATTGGCCTCGGCGTCATGCGTGAACGTCACGATGTCGTCGAAACCGTCACCGTTCACATCACCGACCGCGGGCACCTCACCACCCGGCGCGAAATGGTCGTGCCACACCGCCGCAGGACCGAACCCGTCACCATTCGACAACGCCACATACACATCCGAGTCGGCACCCTTGGTGAACGTCACGACGTCGTCCTTGTCGTCACCGTTGAAGTCACCCGTCAACGGCGTCTCCCCGCCCGGCGCGAAGAAGTCGTGCCACACCTTCGCCCCGCCGAACCCCTCACGCGTGGACGCGGCGACATACACATCCGCCTCCGGGTTCTGAGTGAACGTCACGATGTCGTCCACCCCGTCCCCCGTGAAGTCCGTCGGCGAACCGGCCATGATCGGCTGAGGGGTTCCGCAGTTGCCGCTGGTGTGGCGGGCGGCCGTGGCGCTGTAGCGCAGCGCCACCCCGTCGATGACGATGGGCTGGTTCTGGCCGTCTGCCTCCTGCTCGTAGTGCAGGTGGGCCCCGAACGACTCGCCCGTGTTGCCGACCTTGCCCAGTTCGTCACCGGTGCGGACGTACTGGCCCTTGGCGACGGAGATGCGGTCCAGGTGAGCGACCAGGCTGGTCCAGCCGCCACCGTGGTCGACGCGCACGTAGTTGCCGTACCCGGAGGAGTTGGGCATGGGCACCACGTCGATCACGGTGCCGGACGCCGAGGCCAGGGCCGGGGTGCCGAGGTCGGCGGAGCCCGCGATGTTGAAGTCCAGCGCGTTGTGGACCTCGGAGGAGTGGTGGTAGTAGTCCCGTCCCTCTCCGCACGGCCAGGGCGCGCGGAAGTCGGGGCGGGGGCCCGCGGCCGAGGCCGTCTGCGCGGGGACCAGGAGGGCGCTGGAGGCCAGTACGGTGCCGATCAGGCCCAGGGCGAGGTGCCGTCTTCGCACTTCGGTCTTCCTTCCATGGGGTCGGGAATCGCCGTCGGTGGGTTGGCGGCGCACGGCTGCCCGGGACGCGCGCCGATCGAGGGCGCGCGCCCGGATGCCAGGAGTGGAGAGGGTGGGGCGGGGGGCTCAGAGAGAGGTCTCGCCGGGCGTGCCGAAGAACTCGTTCCACTTCTTCGACCGAAGGCGGTGCCGGACGAGAGCGCCACGTGGACATCGGCGCCGGGGTTGTGGTCGAAGGAGACCACGTCGTCCCGGCCGTCCTCGTCGAAGTCACCGACGTACGGGAAGGCGCCGGGGCCCGAGAACGCGTCGTGCCAGACGCCCTTGGTGACGAAGCCCTCGCCGTCGGACAGGGCGACCCGGACCTCGGCGGCCGCGTCGGCGGTGAAGGAGGCGATGTCGTCGCGGCTGTCCCCGTCGAAGTCGCCCACGCGCGGCAGTTCGGCGCCGGGCGAGAAGCCGGTGAGGACCTTGCGCGCGGGCCCGAACGACGTGCCGTCGGAGAAGGCGACGTAGACGGCGGCCTCGGTGCCCTTGGTGAAGGTGATGATGTCGTCCTTCGTGTCGCCGTTCACGTCGCCCACGGCCGGGAACTCGCCGCGCGGCGCGAAGTGGTCGTGCCATTTCCCGCCGGTGGCGAAGGACTTGCCGCTGGAGAGGGACACGTAGACGTCGGCGGTGTCGTCCTGGGTGAAGGTGACGATGTCGTCGGTCCCGTCGCCGTCGAAGTCGCCCACGGCCGGGGCCTCGCCACCGGGCGCGAAGTGGTCGCTCCACTTCTCCCCGGCGCCGAACGAGGTGCCGGTGGAGGGCGCGACATGGACGTCGGCCGTCGCCCCCTGTGTGAAGGTGATCGCGTCGTCCTTGTCGTCCCCGTTGAAGTCACCGGTGAGCGGCGTCTCCCCGGCGGGGGCGAAGTGGTCGTTCCACTTGCCGCCGCCGGTGAACGCGGTGCCGTCCGAGGGCGCCGCGTAGACCTCGGCCGCGGTGCCGCGGGTGAACGTGACGATGTCGTCCTTGCCGTCACCGGTCACGTCCGTCGGTGAACCGCCGAGCATCAGGCCGCCCGCGTCGCCGTAGTGGACCTCGAGTTCCGCGATGGAGGTGAAGGTCTTCTCGCCGCCCGGCCGGCCGGTGATCCGCACGCCGTCGCCCGCCGTCGGGTCGAAGGAGAAGGTGTAGGTGCGGTGCGGGCCGGCGGAGCTGCCGTACGGGTAGTCGGGCCCCACGCGCTGGCCCGAGACGTCCACCCACCGGTTGTCGCGCCGCACCTGCACCCGCAGGTCACCGGCGAACCAGCCGCCGTCGGC
The DNA here is from genome assembly GCF_006782915.1 of Streptomyces calvus. Taxonomy (GTDB): domain Bacteria; phylum Actinomycetota; class Actinomycetes; order Streptomycetales; family Streptomycetaceae; genus Streptomyces; species Streptomyces calvus. The sequence continues at coordinate 912,960 of NZ_VCNP01000056.1, read as the reverse complement.
GAACATGTCACCCGTCGTGTAGGTGACCTTGTTCATCATGTACTGGCGCGGCCAGGTGTAGCCCCACCAACTGGCGTCCTTGCGCTCGTCGTTCCAGTCGTCCTCGCTCTGGTCGCGGTTGCCGTCGGCGTAGAAGGAGTCCTTGCCGAAGTGGGTGGCGCGCTGGACGGGCACCGTGCCGGGCTCGCGGGCCAGGTTGCGGGCGGGGTCGGCGGCGTTGCCGGGAGTGGTGTCACGGCGCGGCTCCAGGCTCAGCTTCCGCAGGGAGAAGGTGTACGCCCAGTGGTCGCCGGCCGGGTAACCGCCGCCGCAGGGGCAGACGTTGGACTGGAGCCACATGGACTTGCCATCGGCGCTGATGTACTTCGACGGGATCGTCGTCGCGTAGCCGCCGTGCTTGGTGTGGGTCCAGGGGTAGCCGCCGAAGTCCTTGGTCGCGAAGTGCTTCCACGGCCCCCAGGGAGTCGGGGACTCGTAGAACTCGAAGGTGTACTCGGTCCACGAGGTGTAGATGTAGCGGTTCAGGGGCTTGTTGTGGACCACGCCGCCCTGGCCGAGGACCGTCATGTCGCGCGCCCGGCCGGCGGTGATGACGTTCTGGTAGATGCGCCGGTCGTCGTGGAGGACCGGCTGGCGCCGCGCGATGTCCGTGGACCAGACCGGGTTGCCCGAGGCGTCGGTGCCGGACATGTACTGCCAGGCGTTCTCGTCCATGACCGAGGTCCGGTGGACGCGCGCCAGGTACAGGTCGACGGGGTCGGGGACGGTGTTGTCGAAGGAGTCCCGCCAGTTGTGGTCCAGGCCGTACGCGTACACGTAGTCGTCGGGGGCGTTGGCGTAGTTCTTGCCGTAATCCAGGAACATCACCGTGGTGAAGACACCGCCGCCGAACATCGGCCGGCTGCGGTCCCAGGTCCAGGTGCGGCCCTTGTCGGTGGACTTGGCGATCGTCGCGGCCGGGGCGTCGTTGAAGTCCATCGCCAGGTCCTGCACCGCGAGGTACAGGTCACCGTTGACGCAGGCCATGCCGGTGGGCTTGCGGTTGTGGTCCGCGCTCCAGATCTGGCTGACGTCCGTGGAGAGCTGCGTTCCGCCGAGGCCGCCGGGCATGCCGGAGATGCGGGCGACGCCGATGTCGCTGTCGTCGGTGCCGAATCCGATGCCGTCGCCGTACGCGGCGTACACGTGGTCGTCGTCGGACCAGCAGTTCGGCCACAGGTCGCCGTGCGGTTTGTTGTCACCGACCGCGGGCGCGCCGACGGTGGCCGCGGGGTCCACGGCGACGGTCGAGAAGAAGTCGCTCGCCGGCGGCGAACCGGCGGCGGCCGCGGAGACTCCCGCCGGTTCGAGGGGCGCCGACGCCGTGCCGGCCGCGGCAGGGCCCGGCGGCAGGACGGTCAGCAGCGTGCCGAGTGCGAGGAAGGCCGTGGCCAGGGCACGGCCGGCGGTCGTGGCCGGTCTGAGAGGTGGTACGGCTCTGCGCATGGACGTGCTCCCGGTGAGGCTCGAGCCAGTCTCGAAATCGATTTCAGCGGACGGTACTAGGGGCGGCGCGAACACGTCAACGGGTGGAGCGGGCCGGCGCGTTCGGCAGGAGCGCGGCAAGAGGTCCTGTCCATAGGGTGGTTGACACTGGTTGACACACCGCACCGCACACCGAAGCCGCAGGACGAACAGGACAAGGACGCCCCGATCTGCAATCGATTGCACCGTGCACAGCGGGGTGGAGTTCACTCGCGGAAGAAATCCATTTCACACGAGGTCGGCCACCGGTCGCCCGGTCCGCGCGGCTGTCCCGCGACACGGAACCGGCCTCCGCCACCGGCACAGCCAGGTAGTGGAATATTGAACCAACCGGGTCCGTTGACGGCCTCGAAGGAGGTCAGAGTGGACATCACGTACTACGACCACGGAACGCCGGCCGAGCGCTGGGAGCGCGCCGGGATGTTCTTCGACGCCAAGGACTACGCCGCCGCCGCGCGCGTCCTCGGCCCGCTGGTCGAGGAGGTGCCGGAGCAGACGGGACCGCGCCTGCTGCTGGCGCGCGCCTACTACCACTCGGCCCAACTGCGCCGCGCGGAAGCCGAGTTGCGGGTCATCGTGGAGCGCGACCCGGTGGAGCACTACGCCCGGCTGATGCTCGGCCGCACCCTCCAGCGGCAGGGACGGGACGACGAGGCGCAGCCGCATCTGCGGCTGGCCGCCGCGCTCGGCGGCGAGCTCGCCGAGGAGTGACCCCGTCCGACGCCCGGCCGGTGCCCGGTTCCCCTTCGGGAGCCGGGCACCGGCACACGAGGGCCCGCGTCAGCGCGCCGTCGTACCGCTCGCGTTCGTCCGCAGGCCTCGGCGATGGGCGATCTCGCCGAGCACGATGTCGACGGCGAGGAACACCGCCAGCGGGATGCCGAGCAGCGGCACGAAGTAGCCCAGCACGGCGATCAGGGCCAGCAACGGGACCAGTACGTACGGCGGCACCTGCTGCCACGCCCCGCGCGGGATCGGCTTGCCGAAGCCGGAGCCGCGTCCTCGCTGCCACCACATGCGGTAGCCCCACAGGATCAGCAGGATCAGGGCCAGGGCGAGGGCCATCAGCGCGAGCTGGTTCACCAGCCCGAACAGGATGCCGGTGTGCAGGTCGATGCCCCAGCGGGTGAGCTTCGCCAGGACCGGATAGTCGGCGAAGCGCAGCACGTCGGTGACCTGGCCGGTCGCCGGGTCGACGGCGACCGAGTCCTGCTTCTCCGGCCAGCTGCGCTGGATCTGCTGGACGACATAGGCGGACCCGGCGTCGGCGGGCGGCACGATCTCCACCGGGTCGCCCAGCCCTTCCGCCCGTGCCGCCGCGAGGACCTTGTCGAGGCCGACGCCGTGCGCGGCGTCGCCCGCCGTCGCCGCGGCCGAGTCGTGGCCCGCGTGCTCACCGGTCGCCGCCGCCGACACCGACGGGGTCTCCTGGCCGAGGGCCGCCCGCAGGTCGCCGATGCTCGCGCCGGCGTGCGCGGACCAGGTCAGGCCGGTCGCCGACAGGAAGATGAAACCCGCCGCGGCCCAGGCGCCCACACCGCCGTGCAGGGCCAGCGTGCGGCGCCGCCCGCCGGTACCGCGCACCGTGCGCAGCGCGCGGCGCCGGGAGAACCACAGCACCAGTCCCCCACCGGCGATCACCCACAGCCAGCTCGCCGCGAACTCGCTGTACAGGCGGCCCGGTTCACCGAGGTGCAGATCGCGGTGGAACTCGTCGATCCAGGTGCGCAACGGCAACGCGCCCGTGGAACCGTACTGTTCCAGCGCGCCGCGCACCTCCCCGGTGTACGGGTCGACGAACACGGCCAGGGTGTGGCCCGGGTCCACGCCCGGCGTGCCGGACAGCATCACCCTGGTCGTGGCGTCCGGTTCGGGCGAGGGGCGTACGGCGGCGACCGTGCCCTCGGGGTGGGCCTTGCGGGCGGCGGCCACCTGCGCGGAGACGGGAAGCTCGCGCTCGCCCACGGGGACGGTCAGCTCACGGTCGTACACGATCTTCTCGGCCTGGAAGGAGGCCGCGTACAGCAGGCCCGTGACGGCGGCGACGAGGAGGAACGGTGCGACCAGCACTCCCGCGTAGAAGTGCAGACGCAGGACGAGCGGGCGCAGGCCGGCCCATGCGCTCTTCGCCGGTGCGGGAGCGGGTGGTCGGGGGGCCTCGTCCGTGGTGGTCGAGGGAGCGGTGGTCATCGGTGGGTTCTCCCGGGGACGTCGAGGCGAACGGGTGGTGGTGCAGTAGTCGGAGGGACGGAGCCTCGAGTTCCCGGCGAGCGCATGTGACCTGAGGCACACATGGGGGTGCCGTGCGATCCTGGCCGGATGGGAACTGCGAACGATCGTGCGCCGTTGGCCGAGCGGGTCGAGCAACTGCTCGCCGAGGGAGGGCCGTTGCCGCTCGTTACGGCAGGTGATCCGGTACTGCGGCGCGGCGGCGAGCCGTACGACGGCCAGTTGGGGCCGGCGCTGCTGGCCCGGTTCGTGGAGGCGCTGCGGGTCACCATGCGCGCGGCGCCGGGTGTCGGGCTGGCCGCGCCGCAGGTCGGGGTGGGTCTGCGGATCGCGGTGATCGAGGATCCCGCGCCCGTCCCGGAGGAGGTGCGCGTGGCGCGCGGGCGGGTGCCGCTGCCGTTCCGGGTCCTGGTGAATCCGGTGTACGAGCCGGTCGGCACCGCACGGGCCGCGTTCTACGAGGGGTGCCTGAGCGTGCCGGGCTACCAGGCGGTGGTGGCGCGGGCCGCCGAAGTGCGGCTGACCGGGCAGGACGAGCACGGGCGGGCGCTGGACGAGGTGTTCCACGGGTGGCCCGCACGGATCGTGCAGCACGAGACGGACCACCTGGACGGCACGCTGTACCTCGACCGCGCCGAGACACGCTCCCTCGCCACCCACCAGGCGGTGGCCGAACACTGGTCACAGCCGACCCCGGAACGGGCGGCCCGGTCACTGGGCTTCGACCTGCCGTAACCCCACCGCCGCCCGGCCGCCCGTTCAGGCCACCGCGCCGACGCCCCTTCCGCACCACGGCCCGGCCAACCCCTCCCAGCGGCCTCCGCGCCGCCGCCCGCTCGCACCGTCACCCGGCCGTCCGCCCCGCGCGCCGCTGCCCCGCGGGGCGGACGGATCCAGGGCGGCAGCCGGTCAGGCGTCCCGGTACGCCTCCAGGAGGCGCAGCCACACCTCGCTGATCGTCGGGTAGGACGGGACCGCGTGCCACAGGCGGCCGATCGGGACACGGGCGGCCACCGCGATCGTCGCCGAGTGGATGAGTTCGCCGACGCCGGGGCCGACGAGGGTGAGGCCGCGCAGGATCTCGTCCTCGACGTCGACGACCATGCGGGCGCGGCCCTTGTAGCCGTCGGCGTACAGGCCGGCGCCGGCGACGGAGGACAGGTCGACGTCGACGGCGCGGACGCGGTGGCCCTCCCGCTCGGCCTCGGCGAGCGACAGGCCGACGGAGGCCACCTCCGGGTCGGTGAAGACGACCTGCGGGACCGCGGCGTGGTCGGCGGTGGCGGCGTGGGCGCCCCAGTCCTCGGCGCGTACGGGCCCGCCCGCGGCCCGGGTGGCGATGGCGGCGCCCGCGATGCGGGCCTGGTACTTGCCCTGGTGGGTGAGCAGGGCGCGGTGGTTGACGTCGCCGACGGCGTACAGCCAGTCGTGGCCGGTCACGCGCAGGCTGTCGTCCACGCCGAGCCACCCGCCGGGCTCGAGGCCGATGGTCTCCAGGCCGATGTCGTCGGTGCGCGGGGCGCGTCCGGTGGCGAACAGGACCTCGTCGGCCTCGATCCGGTCACCGCCGTCGGTGACAACGAGGACGGTGCCGTTCTCCCTGGTCACCGACTTCACGGAGGTGCCGGTGCGGAGGTCCGCGCCGGCCTCGGTGAGGGCCTCGGCGACCAGTTCGCCGGCGAACGGCTCCATGCGGTTCAGCAGGCCCGAGCCGCGCACCAGGACCGTGACGCGGGAGCCGAGGGCCTGCCAGGCGCAGGCCATCTCGGTGGCGACGACACCGCCGCCGACCACGACGAGCCGCTCCGGCACGGACCGTGCGCTGGTGGCCTCCCGACTGGTCCACGGCCTGACCTCGGCGAGACCGGGCAGGTCGGGCAGCTGGGCGCGGCTGCCGGTGCAGACGGCGACGGCGTGCCGGGCGGTGAGCACCCGCCGGGTGCCGTCGGAGCCGGTGACGGTGACGGTACGCGGCCCGCTGATCCGCCCGTGGCCCCGGTACAGGTCGGCTCCGACGCCCTCCAGCCACCGGACCTGGCCGTCGTCCTTCCAGTGGGAGGTGTACTCGTCCCGGTGGGCGAGCACCGCGGCGGCGTCGAGCGGGCCCTGGACCGACTGGCGCAGGCCGGGGACGCGGCGGGCGTCGGCCCGGGCGATGACCGGGCGCAGCAGGGCCTTGCTGGGCATGCACGCCCAGTAGGAGCACTCGCCGCCCACGAGTTCGCTCTCCACGACCGCGGTGGTGAGGCCGGCGGCGCGGGTGCGGTCGGCCACGTTCTCCCCCACGGGTCCGGCGCCGAGCACCACGACGTCGTAGGCGGTGGGTTCCATGTGCGTCGATTGCGTTTCCGTCATGGCGTCAGTCTGGTGGGTGGTGTGCGGTGTGGCCACATGGGTAGGGGCGCGGAATACGTGACCGGCCGGCCGTGTTGTGCCGACGGCCCGACCCGACACCAGGAAGAGGGACACACGCCATGAGCAGCACCGTTGAGCTCACCAAGGAGAACTTCGACCAGACCGTCACGGACAACGAGTTCGTGCTGATCGACTTCTGGGCGGAGTGGTGCGGTCCGTGCCGTCAGTTCGCGCCCGTGTACGAGAAGGCGGCGGAGCAGAACCCGGACCTGGTTTTCGGCAAGGTGGACACCGAGGCGCAGCCGGAGCTGGCCGCGGCCTTCGGTATCCAGTCGATCCCCACTCTGATGATCGTGCGTGACCAGGTGGCCGTGTTCGCCCAGCCGGGTGCGCTGCCCGAGGCCGCGCTGACCGATGTCATCGGGCAGGCCCGCAAGCTGGACATGGACGAGGTCCGCAAGCAGATCGCCGCCCAGCAGGCGCAACAGGGACAGCAGGCGCAGCAGGGCGGAGCGGCGGAGGCCTGAGACCTACCCGGAAAACGGGGCAGCGCCGGGCTCCAGAGCGTCGTGACACGACTTCGGGTCGGGCTTCCCGACCGGGGCCGTGCCCGAGGCCGCCGGTGCCCGCGCGACGTCCAGTGCCGGGGCGGTGACGGCGCGCCCGGGCCCGGTGGCTACTCTCGTCTCTCCGTCGGTCCGAAGTGGAGGGAAGCAGACTGTGCGCGACGCCGCCGTGACGCCCGAGGGCGGCCGAATCCGCTGGGTGGAGCTGCCGGGCCGGGAGCCGTCCCGCGTCTACGTCCACGGTCTGGGCGCCACGTCGCCGGCCTACTTCGCGGAGGTCGCGGTGCATCCTCTGCTCGCCGGACGCCGTTCGCTGCTGATCGACCTGCTCGGGCACGGCATCAGTGACCGGCCGACGGGCTTCGACTACACCCTGGAATCCCACGCCGACGCCCTCGCCGCGGCCCTGACCGGCGCGGGGGTCGTGGGCGCCGAGCTGATCGCGCACAGCATGGGCGGCTCGGTGGCCGTCGTCCTGGCCGCCCGGCACCCCGAACTGGTCTCCCGTCTGGTCCTGGTCGACGCCAACCTCGACCCGATCCGGCCCGCACTCGGCTCAGCGGGCAGTGGCGGCATCGCCGCGTACTCCGAGGAGGAGTTCCTGGCGGGCGGCTGGGAGGAGATCCGGGACCGGGCCGGTTCCCACTGGTGGTCCACGATGCGGCTGGCGGGCCTGGAGGCCCTGCACCGCAGCGCGGTCCACCTCACCCGCGGCACCACCCCCACCCTGCGTGAGCTCCTGCTGGACCTGAAGATCCCCCGCACCTACCTGCTGCCCGAGGCCGACGGCCCGCTCCCGGGCGCCGAGGCGCTCACCGAGGCCGGGGTGGCCGTGGTCCCGGTTGCGGACTGCGGGCACAACATCATGTTGGACAACCCGGACGGCTTCGCCCGCGCCACCGCGGCGGCACTGTCGGACCACGCCCGGCACTAGCTGTATTGATCACGAGCGTTGTTAACGCCGGCTGGGCTTGATCATGGCGAAGGCCTCCGTGTGTGGTGGAGGTGTCGAATCTTCACCGCACGGAGGCCTTCGTGTCCCACCGTAATGCCCGGCTGACCCTTCACGGCAGGCGGCTGCTGGTTGAACGTGTCCGCACCGGACGCCCTGTCGCCCATGTTGCCGCCGAGATGGGCATCTCCCGCGTCACCGCTCACAAGTGGGTGCGTCGCTGGCGGGCCGAAGGCGAGAAGGGACTGCACGACCGGTCCAGCCGTCCGCGCACGACACCGCACCGCACGGCGGGGGCGATCGAGGCCCGCGTGTGCCGTCTTCGCCAGGACCGCAAGCTCGGCCCGGCCCGCATCGGTCCGATCCTGGGCCTGCCGGCCTCGACCGTGCACCGCGTCCTGGTCCGTCACGGCCTGAACCGCCTGTCCTTCCTGGACCGGCCCACCGGCCAGGTCATCCGACGCTACGAACGCGACCGCCCCGGCGAGCTGGTCCACGTGGACGTCAAGAAGCTCGGCCGCATCCCCGACGGCGGCGGCCACAGGGTCCTGGGCCGCCAGGCCGGCCGCGCCACACGCAACGGCATGGGCTTCGACTTCATCCACTCCGCGGTCGACGACCACAGCCGCCTCGCCTACAGCGAGGTCCACCCGGATGAGAAAGCCGCCACCTGCGCGGCCTTTCTGCGCCGGGCCGCCGCCTTCTTCGCAGCGTCGGGCATCGACCGCATCGAGCGGGTCCTGACCGACAACGCCTGGCCCTACCGCAAAAGCCTCGCCTGGCAGCAGGCCCTGGCCGACCTGGATGCGGCCGGCAAGCTCACTCGCGCATACCGGCCGCAGACCAATGGCAAGGTCGAGCGCTTCAACCGCACCCTGCTCGACGAATGGGCCTACCTGCGGCCCTACACCAGCAACACCGAACGCACCGACGCCCTGGCAGACTTCCTCCACACCTACAACCACCACCGCTGCCACACCGCACTCGGCGGCCAGCCACCCATCAGCCGCGTGAACAACGCTGCGGGTCGATACAACTAGCGCCGGACCGGACACCCACCGCGCCGTCGCCGGCCCGGTCTCCGACCGGCCGGACCCGCCCCGTACGGCCCCGCCCCGTACGCCCCCGGCTCGTACGCCCCCGGCTCGTTCGCTCGCGCCGCCGTCAGAAGGGGTAGCGGGCCACGTCCCCGCGCACGGTGGTCCACCGCAGGTCGGTGAACGCCTCCAGGTTGGCGTCGCCGCCGAAACGGGACCCGGTGCCGGACGCGGCGACCCCGCCGAAGGGGGCCACGGCCTCGTCGTTCACCGTCTGGTCGTTGATGTGGACGATGCCCGTGGGGACGCGTTCCGCGAGGTCCAGGCCGCGGGACGGGTCGCGGGTGACGATGCCCAGCGCGAGCCCGTAGGGTCCGGCCGAGGCCAGCGCGACGGCCTCGTCGGCGGTCGTGAAGGAGCGGACGGGAGCCACCGGGCCGAAGACCTCCTCGGCGTAGGCGGGAGTGCGGTCGTCCGTGTCGGCGAGCACCGTGGGCCGGTAGAACAGCCGGTCGTGGGTGCCGCCCGCGGCGAGCCGGGCACCGTGCGCGGTACTGGCCTCGACCAGGCCGTGCACCTTGGTGAGCTGGCCGTGGTCGATGAGCGGGCCCAGGTGGACGTCCTCGCGGTGCGGGTCGCCGACGGCGAGCGAGTCCGCCTTGGCGGCCAGCCGCTCCACGTACTCGTCGTACAGCGACGCGTGGACCAGGTGCCGTCCCGCCGTCATGCAGATCTGGCCCTGGTGGAAGAACGATCCCCAGGCGGCCGTGGAGATCACCGCGTCGAGGTCGGCGTCCTCCAGCACGATCAGCGCGGAGTTCCCGCCCAGTTCCAGGTGCGCCCGCTTCAGATGGCGGCCTGCGGCCTCGCCGACGGCACGGCCGGCCGCGGTGGAGCCGGTGAAGGAGACGACGGGGACCAGCGGGTCCGCGACCAGCGCCTGACCGGTCTGCGGGCCGCCCGGCAGCACGTGCAGCAGCCCTTCGGGCAGTCCCGCCTCCTCGAAGACGGCGGCGAGCGCCAGCCCGCCGCAGACCGCGGTGCGCGGGTCGGGTTTGAGGACGACCGCGTTGCCGAGCGCCAGGGCCGGGGCGACGGAGCGGATGGACAGGATCAGCGGCGCGTTGAACGGGGCGATCACCCCGACCACGCCGACCGGCACCCGCCGCGTGTACGACAGCCGGGGTTCGTCGGTGGGCAGTACCTGTCCGGCCGGGCGGGAGGCGAGGGCGGCGGCCTCGTAGCACTCCTGCGCGGCGACGTGGAGTTCGAAGTCGGCCTTGCCGGGGATGCTGCCGGCCTCACGGACCAGCCATTCGCGGAGCCCGGCGTGGCCGGCGAAGAGGTCGCCGGCCCTGCGGAGCACCGCGGCCCGGGTGAGGTGCGGGGCCCTCGCCCACGCGGTCTGCGCGGCGCTGCCGGTCCGGGCGGCGGCCGCGACGTCCTCGGCGGTGGCGAGGGTGACCGTGCCGAGGGCGTCACCGGTGGCGGGTTCGGTGACGGTGTGCTCGGGCCCGGTGAGGTGGTGGGACGGGCGGGTCGTGAGGTCGAGGAACGTCATGAGGCCTCTCCGATCGGCGATCGGTCACCGGCCCGCCGTGCGGTGGCGGCGGGCCCGGCCGCCCTTCGGCCTGGCCGTGTGCCTGCCGCCCGCATCACCGGGCTTCTGCCACCCGCGTCACCGGGCGGGGCGGGCGGCATCCGGCCGGGTGGGCCGGCCACCGCTCTTCCACGATGTCAGGTGGACTCGCGTCGCACCACCGACGCCCCCAGCGCCTTGTGGGCCTGGGGCGCGGCGGCCGGGTCGCGCACCGCGCGGTCGACCAGTTCGGCCAGCTCTCGGCCGGACGGCAGGTCCAGGTGGACGGTACTCAGCCGGGGCCGCAGCAGCCGGCCCAGCATCAGGTTGTCGGCGCCGATCACCGCGGCCTCCTCGGGGATGCGGACGCCCTCGTCCTGCAGCGCCCGCATCAGCAGCATCGCGTACTCGTCGTTGTAGGTGAACACCGCGTCGAGGCCGAGGTCGCGCCAGCGGGCGGCGAGCCGCGCGGCGGCCCCCTCGTCGTGGGCGAGCGGCAGTTCGGTGACCGTGGCGTCCGTGCCGTGCAGGGCGGCGCGCACGCCGGCCAGGCGGGGCGCCGAGAACGCCTCCAGGCCCGGCTCCCGCGGAACGACCACGCCGATCCGGCGGTGGCCCCGGTCGAAGAGGTGGGCGCCGGCGCTGTAACCGACGACGTCGTGGTCCATGAGCAGGGCGTGCGCGCCCTCGACGGCCTCGGGGCCGAGGGTGACGACGGCCCGGGCGCCGGAGCGTTTGAGGACCTCCACGCCGCGCGGGCCGAGACCGGAGCCGGGGACCAGGACCGCCACGGGCCGCAGTTCCGCCCAGGCGCGGGCGGCCTCGTCGTCGTGCACGCCGACGGTGCCGTACTGCACGACCGTGTAGTCGAGGCGGCCCAGCGCGCTCTGGAGGTCGTTGATGAACTGGCTGTAGAGCGGGCCGACCGGGAAGGCGGGCGCGGGCATCAGGACCGTGCGGCTGTGGCCGGCGCGCAGGCTGCGGGCCGCCGCGTGCGGCACGTACCCGAGTTCCCGGGCGGCCTCGCGGACCCGGCGCCGGGTGGGCTCGCTGATCCGGACGGCGCCGGCGTTGTTCAGGACGTAGGAGACGGTCGCGCGCGAGACTCCGGCCAGGCGGGCCACATCGGCGCTCGTGGGGACGGAGCGCACCGGGGCGGGCGGCACGGACGCGGGCGGGTTCGATATCTGCACCATGACGTACGGCATCCTTGCAGAAGCCGTAACGAGGCGTTACGCGGGGTGAGTTGAGACTCTCAGCGGGAGGTCGCGGTGCCCGTCACGCGGTCCACCAGGTCCACCCACGCGGCCTCCAGGCGCTGCGGCGGCATGCCGCACTGGCGGACGAGGTGGTGGACGAGGGCGGGGTCGAGCTGGGCCATGAGGGTGTGGGCGAGCAGCTCGCAGTCCGCGTCGGGGACCGCTTCGCGCAGCAGCAGCGTGACGTGGTGGCGGAGCACCCGGCGGGGCGGGCTGGTGAAGCGGCGGCCGGCCTGGGGTTCGGCGGCCAGCTGGAGTTCCAGTTCGTCGCCGGTGCGGCGGAGCATGGCGAGGCCGAAGGCGCGCAGCCGCTCGGCGGGCGGTGCGCCCGGCCCGAGCGGCGGGGGTCCGGTGAGGAAGGCGGCCTGGAACTTCTTCTCCGAGTGGTCGAGGAGCGCGGTGAGCAGTCCGGTGCGGTCGCCGAAGCGGCGGAAGACCGTGCCCTTGCCCACGCGGGCCGCCGCCGCGACCTCCTCCATCGTGATGGCGTCCGCCCCGCGCTCGGCGACGAGCAGCGCGGCCGCCTCCAGCAGCCGGGCCCGGTTGCGCGCGGCGTCTGCGCGCAGGCAGGGCTCGTCCGCCTCGGTGCCGAGTTGCAGCAACTCCTGCGGTTCGACGGGCTCCTGAGGCGTCGGGACGGGGGGCGGAACGGCGGGCATGAAGCCAGCGTAAAGCATCGGGAAGAAACTGGACCACGGTCCGGTTGTGGTGGTACAACAGTAAACGGACCCCGGTCCGGATTGTTAAGGCCATGTTTCAGCCCCCCTCCTGGAGTTCCGTCATGTCTGTTCGCATCCTCGCCCTCGTCGGCAGCCTCCGCGCCGGTTCGCACAACCGCCAGCTCGCCGAGGCCGCGGTCAAGCTCGCTCCCGAGGGCGCCGACGTGTCGCTCCTCGAGGGCCTCGCGGAGATCCCCTTCTACAACGAGGACATCGACGTCGAGGGCACCGTCCCGGCCGCGGCCGCCAAGCTGCGCGAGGCCGCGGCCGGCGCCGACGCGCTGCTGCTCTTCACGCCCGAGTACAACGGCACGATCCCGGCCGTCCTGAAGAACGCCATCGACTGGCTGTCCCGCCCGTACGGCGCCGGGGCCATCAGCGGCAAGCCGGTCGCCGTGATCGGCACCGCGTTCGGCCAGTACGGCGGCGTCTGGGCGCAGGACGAGGCCCGCAAGTCCGTCGGCATCGCCGGCGGCAAGGTGATCGAGGACATCAAGCTCTCCATCCCGGGCTCGATGACCCGCTTCGCCGAGACCCACCCGGCCGACGACAGCGAGATCGTCGAGCAGCTGACCGAGGTCGTCACCCGCCTGCACGGCCACGCGACGGAGCCGGCTGCCGCCTGACTCGGACGAGCCGAAGGGGGGCCGGAGCATCCGCTCCGGCCCCCCTTCGCCATGCCGTGCCGGCGCCGGCGCCGGCGCGGAGGACGGGAGCCGTCGTGTCGGCTCCGCCCTCGGCTTGGACAGTCGTGGTTCCAGTCCTTCGGGCCGCGATCCGGGCCCACGGCCCATGGCCACACCGCGCGGGCGTACGGACCGGCCCGTACGCCCGCTCACACCCCCGCGCACGCCCGCGACGCGCCTCCTGTGCCGCTCGGCCCGTGCGTGCGCGCCACCCGCCCCCGGGCCGCCCACGCACGGGCCGTGCGCATGCGCTGCGCGCACTCGGGACCGCACACGGCCCGCGTCCGCTCAGGCCGCCTCCGCCGTGCCGAGGGAGTCGTCGCGGTGGATCGGCGTGTCCGACGTCGTGAGCGGCACGCCCGTGCCGCCCCGGCGGAGCGCGACGATCTCCGCCGCGATGGACAGCGCCGTCTCCTCCGGCGTACGGGCACCGAGGTCGAGGCCGATCGGCGACCTGAGCCGGGCCAGCTCCCGCTCCCCCACGCCCGCCTCGCGCAACCGCCGCTCACGGTCGGCGTGGGTGCGGCGCGAGCCCATCGCGCCGACGAACGCCACCGGCAGGCCGAGGGCCACCTCCAGCAGCGGCACGTCGAACTTCGCGTCGTGGGTGAGCACGCACAGCACCGTCCGGGCATCGGTCCCGGTGCCGCGCAGATAGCGGTGCGGCCAGTCGACCACGATCTCGTCGGCCTCCGGGAAACGCGCCCGGGTGGCGAAGACCGGCCGGGCGTCGCACACCGTGACGTGATAGCCGAGGAACTTGCCCGCCCGGACCAGCGCCGCCGCGAAGTCGATCGCCCCGAAGACGATCATGCGGGGCGGCGGCACCGACGACTCCACCAGCAGGGTCAGACCGCCCGGGCAGGACGACCCGTCCGCCGCGAGCGCCACCGTGCCGGTGCGCCCGGCGTCCAGCAGCGCCCCGGCCTGAGCGGCCGCCGTCCGGTCCAGCTCGGGGACACCGCCGAGCCCGCCCTCGTACGAGCCGTCCGGACGGACGAGGAGCGTGCCGCCGAGCAGCTCCGGCGGGCCCTCCACCACCCGGGCCAGCGCGCCCGGCTCGCCCCGGACGACCGCCGACAGCGCCGTGTGCAGCACCTGCCGCACGGGGGCCTGCGCGCCGACCGGGGTCACCATGATGTCGATGACCCCGCCGCAGGTCAGGCCGACCGCGAAGGCGTCCTCGTCGCTGTAGCCGAACCGTTCGACGTGGATCTCGCCGTCCTCGAGCGCCCGGGCGCACAGGTCGTACACGGCGCCCTCCACGCAGCCACCGGAGACGGAGCCGATCGCCGTGCCGTCGCGGTCGACGGCGAGGGCGGCACCGGGTCCGCGCGGCGCGCTGCCGCCCACGGACACCACCGTGGCCACCGCGAACTCCCGGCCCTCGGCGAGCCAGCCGTGCAGCTCGCCGGCGATGTCAAACACGCGGCCCTCCCGCCCGCAGCACCCGGTCCGGCCGGATCGGCAGGTGGCGGTGGCGCACGCCGGTGGCGTGCCAGACCGCGTTGGCGATGGCCGCCGCGGCGCCCACGATGCCGATCTCGCCGACGCCCTTGATGCCGACCGGGTCGTCCGGGTCCGGTGTGCCCTCCAGCCAGTCCGCCTCGACCACCGGCACGTCGGCGTGGGTCGCGACGTGGTAGCCGGCCAGGTCGGGGCCGTAGAGGCCGCCCGAGGCGCCGTCGCGGACCGCCTCCTCGTGCAGCGCCATGGAGATGCCCCACACCATGCCGCCGACCAGCTGGCCGCGCGCGGTGAGCGGGTTGACGATCCGCCCCGCCGAGAAGATCCCCAGCATCCGCCGCACCCGCACCTCGCCGGTGGTGACGTCCACGGCGACCTCGGCGAACTGCGCGCCGAAGGAGTGCCGTTCCTTCTGCGCGAGTCCGGCGACGGCGGCGGTCGTGTCGGAACGCGCGGTGATGCCCTCCGGCGGCACGGGCGCCCCGGGGACGAGACGCTCCCGCAGCTCCTCGACGGCGGCCGTGACCGCCCAGGCCCAGGAGCGGGTGCCCATGGAGCCGCCGGCGATCCCCGCCGGGCCGAAGTCGCTGTCGCCGATGCGCACCCGGACCCGGTCGGGCTCCACCCGCAGCGCGTCGGCGGCGACCAGGGTGAGCGCGGTACGGGCGCCGGTGCCGATGTCGGCCGCCGCGATCCGCACGGTGAAGGTGCCGTCGGCCTCCGCGGTGACGGCTGCCGTCGACGGCAGGGCGCCCGCGGGGAAGGAGGCGGCGGCCGTGCCCGTGCCCAGCAGCCAGCGCCCCTCGCGGCGCACCCCGGGGCGCGGGTCGCGCTCGGCCCAGCCGAAGCGCCGGGCGCCCTCCCGGAAACAGGCGGCGACGTCCCGGCCCGCGAACGGCAGCCCGGAGACCGGGCCGCGGTCGGGGTCGTTGCGCAGCCGCAGCTCCACCGGGTCGACGCCGCAGCGCTCGGCCAGCTCGTCGAGCGCGGCCTCCAGCGCGAACGAGCCCGGCGCCTCGCCCGGCGCGCGCATCCACGTCGGGGACGGCACGTCGAGCCGGACGACTTCGTTCGCGGTGCGGTGGGCGTCGGCGTCGTACATCACCCGTGCCACGCCGGCGCTCGGCTCGACGAACTCCCACACCGTCGACGTCCGGCTCAGCGAGCGGTGGTCCAGGGCGCGCAGCCGGCCGTCGGCGTCGGCGCCGAGCCGGACGCGCTGGGTGGTGGGGCTGCGGTGGCCGGTGAGGGAGAACATCTGACGGCGGGTCAGGACGACCCGTACGGGACGCTGCAGAAGGGTCGCGGCCATGACGGCGGACACCTGGTGGGCCCGGACGCCCTTGCTGCCGAAGCCGCCGCCGACGTGCTCGGAGCGCACCCGCACCGCGGAGGGCTCCAGCTGGAACATCCGCACCAGTTCGTCGACGACCCAGGTGGTGCCCTGGTTGGAGTCGACGACCTCGAGCCGGCCGCCGTCCCACAGGGCGGTCGCCGCGTGCGGCTCCATCATGGCGTGGTGTTCCTCGGGCGTGGTGTACTCGGCGTCCACCACGTGGGCGGAGGCGGCGAACCCGGCCTCCAGGTCGCCCTTCTCCGTGACGCCGGGCATGTGTCCGTCCACCGGGTGGGCGTCGGGACGGCCCGCGTGGAACCCGATGTCGTGCGGCTCCTCCTCGTAGGTGACGACGAGCGCCTCGGCGGCCTCCCTGGCCTGCTCGGGCGTCTCGGCCACGACGAGCGCGACGGGCCAGCCGGCGTGCGGGACGCGGTCGTTCTGGAAGACCGCGGCCGTCGGGTCCGGCGGTACGCCCAGCATGCCGACGTAGTCGACGTCCAGGCGCGGGGCGTTGCCGTGGTGCAGCACGGCGAGGACGCCCGGCATGCCGAGCACGGAGGCGGTGTCGACGGAGAGGATCCGGCCGCGGGCGACGGTGGAGAGCACCAGCCAGCCGTGGGCGAGGTCGGCGAAGGGGATCTCACCGGCGTAGCGGGCGGCTCCGGTGACCTTGTCGCGGCCCTCGACGCGGGTGTGGGCGGTGCCGACGGCGCCGGTCACCGCCGTGGGACGGGTCGTGGCGGTGGTCATCGGGCGGCCTCCTCGGCGAGTTCGGACAGCACGGCCACCACGAGGTTGCGCATGAGTGTCACCTTGTATCCGTTGTCGGGCAGCGGCCTGGCGGCCGCGAGTTCGGCGTCCGCGGCCGCCGCGAAGTACTCCGCGGTGGCCGGCGCGCCGGTCAGGACGCGCTCGGCGGCACGGGCCCGCCAGGGCCGGGACGCGACGGCGCCGAAGGCGAGGCGGGCGTCGCGCACGACTCCGTCGGAGACGTCGAGGGCGGCGGCGACGGAGCCGATGGCGAAGGCGTACGAGGCGCGTTCGCGGACCTTGCGGTAGCGGGAGCGCGCGGCGACCGGCAGCGGCGGCAGGGTGACGCCGGTGACGAGCGCGCCGGGCGGCAGCGCGGTCTCCCGGTGCGGGGTGTCACCCACCGGGAGGTAGAAGTCGGCCAGTGCCAACTCCCCCGGTCCGTCGGCCGTTTCGTAGGAGACGACGGCGTCGAAGGCGGCCAGCGCCACCCCCATGTCGGAGGGGTGGACGGCGACGCAGTGGTCGGAGGCGCCCAGGACGGCGTGGTTGTGGTGCTCGCCGGTGAGGGCCGGGCAGCCGCTGCCGGGGACGCGCTTGTTGCAGGGCCGGGTCACGTCGGTGAAGTAGCCGCAGCGGGTGCGCTGGAGCAGGTTGCCGCCGACGGTGGCCATGTTGCGCAGCTGCCCGGAGGCGCCGGCGAGCACGGCCTGGGCGAGGGCCGGGTAGCGGTCGCGGACCAGGGGGTGCGCGGCGAGGTCGCTGTTGGTGACGGTGGCGCCGATGCGCAGCCCGCCGTCGTCGGCGGGCTCGATCCGGTCCAGGGGCAGGGTGCGGACGTCGACGAGACGGGCCGGGCGTTCGACGCCGGTCTTCATCAGGTCGACCAGGTTGGTGCCGCCGCCCAGGTAGCGGGCGTCGGGGTCGGCGCCGAGCAGCGCGACCGCGCCGGAGACGTCGTCGGCGCGCCGGTAGTCGAACTCCCTCATGCGGCGGCTCCCTCGGTCTCGTTGCGGTTCTCGCTGCGGGTCTCGGCGGCGGCGCGGGCGACCGCTTCGGCGATCTGCACGTAGGCGCCGCAGCGGCACAGGTTGCCGCTCATGCGTTCCTTGATCTCCTCGGGGGTCAGGGGCGGCGGTCCCGCGTCGGGCCGTACGTCCTCGGTGACGGCGCTGGGCCAGCCCGCGGCGTGCTCCTCGATGACGGCGATCGCCGAACAGATCTGGCCGGGCGTGCAGTAGCCGCACTGGAAGCCGTCCAGGTCGAGGAAGGCCTGCTGCACCGGGTGCAGCCGGTCCCCGTCGGCCACGCCCTCCACGGTGGTGATCTCGCGGCCGTCGGAGGCGACGGCCAGCTGCAGGCAGGACACGGAGCGGCGGCCGTCGACCAGGACCGTACAGGCGCCGCACTGTCCCTGGTCGCAGCCCTTCTTGGTGCCGGTCAGATCGAGTCGCTCGCGCAGGGCGTCGAGCAGGGTGGTGCGGTGGTCGACGGACAGCGTGTGCTTCTCGCCGTTGATGTTCAAGGTGACGGTGCTGGACGTCGAGGGGGCCATGAGCAGCCTTCTTTCACGGATCTGGAAGGCGGACGAGTCGGTCGCGTGAGGGGTGAGCTGTACGGAACGGGGCGCGTTCGGGAACATGTGGGGGAGACGGGCGCAGGAACATTCGCGCGAGGCATGCCGAGTGGCCGTCCCATGCCGTCCGCGTCCGCCGATACGATCGAACGAAACGGACAGCTGTCCGCTGACGCGAAAAAACGTAGTGGACAGTTGTCCGGTTAGCAAGGACGGGTTTCGGCCACGACCCGCGAGGAGGACGAGTGGGGTACCACAAGGACGCGCCCGGGCGCGCCGAACCGCCCCAGCGCGCGGACGCGCAGCGCAACCGCGAGCGCATCCTGGAGGTCGCCCTGACGGAGTTGACGCGCGCCGCGGACACGCCGTTGAGCGTGATCGCCAAGAAGGCGTGCGTCGGACAGGGCACGTTCTACCGGAACTTCCCCAGCCGCGAGGCACTCGTCCTGGAGATCTACCGCTACGAGATGCGGCAGGTCGCCGCCAGCGCGGCCCAGCTGCTCAGCACCCGGGAACCCGATCGCGCGCTGCGCGAGTGGATGGACCGCCTCGCCCGGTTCGCGATGGCCAAGGCGGGGCTCGCGGAGGCCATCCGGCAGGTCACCAGCGGTCCGGGGAGCCCCGCCAAACCGGGGCACAGCGCGGTGACCGACGCGGCCGAACTGCTGCTGAGGGCGTGCGAGGAGGCCGGAACCATCCGCCCCGGCGTCACCGCGGAGGACTTCTTCCTGGCCATCGGCGGCCTGTGGCAGATCGACCCGGCCGGCGACTGGCAGCCGCGCGCCGCCTGGCTGCTGGACCTCGTCATGGACGGACTGCGCGCCGGAGCCCCCGGTCGTTAGCGCGGGCTCGGGCGGCGGCGCGGGCTCAGGCGACCGCCGTGGGGGCCAGTTCCCGCAGCTCGCGCAGGGCCGCCGCCACCGCGGGGCGGGCGTGGCCGCCGCCGCGGGTGCAGGTCAGCAGCCTGCGGTGCGGGTTGCCGGCGCAGCGTACGCGGGTGATCGGCAGGTCCGGGGTGAGATGGGCGAGGCGCGGGATCAGGGCGACCCCGAGTCCGTGGGCGACGAGGTGGGCGGTGACGTTCCAGTCGAGGGCGTGGTGGACGACGTCCGGTGCGAAGCCGGCCGCGCCGCACGCGGCCATCACATGCGGCCGGCAGGGACTGGCGGGCACCGGCGCGATCCACGACTCGCGGGCCGCCTCGGCCAGGTCGACCCGCTCGTGCCCGGCCAGCGGGTGCCCGGCGGGGACCACCAGGTCGAACGGGTCGTCCAGCAGCGGCTGCTGGTCGAAACGCCCGTCGCCGAGCGGCGGGTTGTGCGGGGTGGACTCCACGACGGCCAGATCGGCGGTCCCTTCGAAGAGCAGGTCGAAGCTCTCCGGCACCCCGGCCTCCACGATCCGCACCGACAGCCGCGGATGGCGCTCGCCCAGCCGGGCGGCCATCGGCGCCAGCAGCACCGAGACCGCCACCGGGAACCCGGTCACGCGCAGCAATCCGGCCGGCGCGTCGTGGTCGGCCCGCAGGTCCCGTTCCGCCTGGTCCCAGCGGGCCTGGATGGCGTCGGCGTGCGCGAGCAGGCTCTCGGCGGCCGGGGTGAGCCGTACGCCGCGTCCCTGCGGCTCCAGCAGTTCGACGTCCAGGTCACGGGCGAGCTGACGGATCTGCTGGGAGGCGGCGGACGGGGTGAAGTGCAGGGCGCGGGCGGCCGCGGTGACCGTGCCGTAATGGGCGACCGCCCTGAGGACGTGCAGCCGGCGCAGGTCAATCATGAAGTCCACGCTTCACGGTGGCGTGCACAAAGTCAACCTGGACGTGTACGGACGACAGGCCGCACTCTTGCTGTGTCGCGACGTTCGACAGGTCCGAGGAATCCCGACGAACCCCGAGGAAACGAGGAGTCACCATGACCAGCACGACCGGCGCCGCGGGTGCGACCGGCACCTTCTGCCCGTACTGCGGGTGGCCGGACGACGCGGAGCCGTTCCAGGTGGTCTCCCGGCACTGCACCGCGGCGGGCAGCACCGTGTGGACCCGCTGCGGCTGCGGTTCGCTCCAGGTCCGTGCCGTCGACGAACGCGGCGCCCGCATCGTCTCCCGCAGCCGCCCGGCCGACGTGCCGTGGAGCCGGGCCGGTGAGTGAACCGGCGGGCGGCCGTTGACAGGCGGCCGGCCCCGCCGTACTAATCGAGGCCGGTGCTCCCCGGAGCCGGCAGGAGGCGTGGACGTGCAGAAACTCCCCTTGTCCGGGGTCACGGTGGTCAGCGTGGAGCAGGCGGTGGCCGCGCCCTACGCCACCCGGCAGCTGGCCGACCTCGGCGCCCGCGTGATCAAGGTGGAGCGGCCCGGCGAGGGCGACTTCGCCCGGCGCTACGACACCACCGTCCACGGCCACTCCAGCTACTTCGTGTGGATCAACCGCTCCAAGGAGTCCCTCACCCTCGACCTGAAGGACCCCAGGGGACGGGCGGTCCTGCACGGGCTCCTCCGGGACGCGGACGTGTTCGTGCAGAACCTCGCGCCGGGCGCCGCGGAACGGCTCGGCCTGGGCACCGAGGAGCTGACCCGCCGTTATCCGCGGCTGATCCCGTGCACGATCTCCGGCTACGGCACCGACGGCCCGTGGGCCGACCGCAAGGCCTACGACCTGCTGGTGCAGTGCCAGACGGGCCTGGTGTCGCTGACCGGGACGGCCGACGAGACCGCCCGCACCGGGATCTCCGTCGCCGACATCGCGGCGGGCATGTACGCCTACAGCGGTGTGCTCACCGCCCTGTACACGCGCGCCACCACCGGTACGGCCCACCCGGTGGAGGTGTCGTTGTTCGAGGCGCTGGCCGAGTGGATGGGCCAGCCCGCCTACTACACCGCGCACGGCGGCGAGCAGCCCCCGCGCCTGGGCACCCAGCACGCCACCATCGCCCCCTACGGCACGTATCGCGCCGCCGACGGCCGCGAGGTGCTGTTCTCCGTGCAGAACGAACGCGAGTGGGCGGCCCTGTGCGCCGGGTTCCTCGGGCGGCCGGAACTGACCGACGATCCCCGGTTCGCCACCGGATCCGACCGCGTGGCCCACCGCGAGGAGCTGAACGCGATCGTCGCCGGCCGCTGCGCCCGCGACGAGGCCGCGACGCTGCTGGCGGACCTGGAGGCGATCGGCATCGCGTGCGCCGGCGTCAACGACGTCGCCGCGTTCCTCGACCACCCGGTGCTCGCCGCCCGCGGCCGCTGGCGGGACGTGGCGGTACCGGGCGCGACGGTGCGGGCGCTACTGCCGCCCGCCGACCTCGCGGGCGTACCGGCCCGCATGGACCCGGTGCCCGCGGTGGGCGAGCACACCGAGGCGATCCTCAGGGAACTCGGGCACTCCGACGCGGAGATCGAGGCCCTGCGCGCGGACGGCGTGGTCTGACCCCGCCGTCACGCCTCCTGCCGGCCCAGGGCCCGCAGGACGTCGTCGTCCGTGAGCTGGTCGAACTCCTGGTACCACTGGCCCACCGCCATGAACGCGGCCGGCTCGTGCAGGCACACCACCTCGTCGGCCTCCTGGCGCATCAGCGCGGCGCCCTCGGGTGCGGCGACCGGGGCGGCCAGCACCAGCCGGCCGGGCGCCTGCGCACGCAGGGCGCGCAGGGCGGCGCGGGCGGTGGAGCCGGTCGCCAGCCCGTCGTCGACGACGATCACGGTGCGGTTGCGCAGGTCGGGCGCGGTCCGGCCGCGGCGGTAGAGCTGTTCGCGGCGGCGCAGTTCGGTGCGCTCGCGCTCGACCACGGGCGCCAGGTCGTCCTCGGTGAGGCCGAGCCGGCGCAACGATTCGGCGTCGAAGACCGGGACGCCGTCGCCGGCCATCGCGCCGACGCCGAACTCCTCGTGGAAGGGGGCGCCGACCTTCCGTACGACGAGGACGTCGAGCGGGGCGTCCAGGGCCCTGGCGACCTCGGCGGCGACGGCGACGCCGCCGCGCGGCAGGGCCAGCACCACCGGGTCGGGCAGCGCGCCCTCGTCCTGCCGCTGCCGCAGCCGGGCGGCCAGTTCCCGGCCCGCCTCCCGGCGATCTCGGAACAGCATGGGCGGATGCCCTCCCTCCACGGCGGACACGGCGTCCGAGGCACCCGGCGGCACCCCTGGGCACCCGGTCGGCACCCGCGTACCCGCTCTGGGGTCCGTGAAGC
This sequence comes from Streptomyces calvus, assembly GCF_006782915.1. Lineage (GTDB taxonomy): Bacteria > Actinomycetota > Actinomycetes > Streptomycetales > Streptomycetaceae > Streptomyces > Streptomyces calvus. Next base: position 890,749 of record NZ_VCNP01000056.1, on the reverse strand, counting down.
GCCCGCCGCCCGGCATGGCGGCGCCCGCCTCGGGCAGGCGTGTTGCATGGTCGGTGACACGGGCGACGACGAGCGGGCGCGGCCGGGCGCGAGCGGGCACCGGGCGGTGCCGGTGGGCGACGAGGTACGGATCGAGGCGTGGGCGGCCGGCCGGGAGAACTGCCTGGCGGAGGCGGCCCTGGCGATGGTGGAGTGCTTCGCCGACGTCTCCGGGGTGCGGCCGACCGGGGTGAGCCGCATCCGGCTGGACGAGGCCAGCGACGACGACCTGCTGGCCGCGCTGCTCGACGAGATCCTGTACCGGCTCCGGGCGCACGGGCAGGTGCCGGTCGACGTGGAGGCCGACGAGGCCGAGGGCGGACTCGACGTGCGGCTGGCGGTCGCGGGTCTGACGGACGTACGGGTCACCGGTGCGGTGCCGGCGGCCGTGGCCGCGGAGGAACTGCGCATCGGTCCCGGCCCGTACGGCTGGTCCTGTTCGGTGACCGTCGGCGGCTGAGCCGTCGCATGCCCGGGTGGCGCGGGGGCACCCGGGGCCCATGACCGGCATCGACATCGGCAGTGACGCCTTCAACGACCACTCGTTCCTCGCCCGCCGGTACGCGTACGAGGGGGCGAACGTGTCCCCGCCGCTGGCCTGGAGCGGCGTCCCGGACGACGCGGTGGAACTGGTACTGCTGTGCGAGGATCCGGACGCGCCGTCGGGGTCGTTCGTGCACTGGATCGTGGTGGGGATCGACCCGCACAGCGACGGGGTCGGCGCGGGGCAGAGTCCGCCGCGCGGCACCGAACTCGTCAACGGCTACGGCGAGCGGGGCTGGGGCGGGCCGCATCCGCCTCCCGGCGACGACGCGCACCACTACATGTTCCGGCTCTACGCGCTCGCCGAACCCTGTGTGCTGCCCGACGCGCCCCGCGCCGAGCAGGTGCACGAGGCGGTCGGGCGGACTCAGCTCGCGAGCGGCACGCTGGTGGGCCTCTACCAGCGCTGACGGAGCTCAGTGGGTGGCGGCGGCCCTGCTGATGTCCGCCAGGGCGGAGCGCGGGTCCTCGGTGGCGGCGAGGTCGCCGAGGCTGACCATGCCCACCGGGCAGCCGCCGTGTTCGACCACCGGGAGCCGGCGGACGGCGTAGCGCCGCATCAGTTCGACGGCGTGGTCGGTGGTGTCCTCGGGGTCGAGGGTCACCAGGGGCGGGCGGGTGCACAGCGAGCCGACGGTCGTGGCCTCGGGGTCGCTGCCCTCGGCGACGGCCCGCAGCACGATGTCGCGGTCGGTGAGGACACCGAACAGGTCGCAGTCGTAGGCGACGAGAACGTCGCCGATGTCCCGTTCACGCATCAGGCGCGCCGCCCGCGCCACCGTGGTCATGGGCTCGACGGACGCGGTGTCCGTGGACATCACGTCCCGGATACGGCGGGTCATGGGCGCCTCCCGGTCGGTCCGCGTGGTTTCCCCGTGCCCGCCGCGTAGCCCTCCGCGCGCCGTGTAAACCGGGGGCCGGCGGCGGACGGGTGGTGCCCGTCCGCCACCGGCCGGGTTCCGGTCAGACGGCCCCGGGGACCTCCTCGGTGACACCGTTCAGCGGTGAGGCGGGGTCGGTGCCGTAGGGGCGGGTGATGGCTTCCAGGCCGTGGCCGGCCGGGTCCCGGAAGTAGACGCCGCGTCCGCCGTCGTTGCGGTTGATGCGGCGCGGGTGGCGGCCGTGCGGATCGGCCTGGATGGCGATCCGGGCGTCCACCAGCCGGGTGAGGATCGCGTCGAACTCGTCCTCGGAGACGAGGAACGCGTAGTGCTGTGCCGGGATGTCGATGTCGACGGTCGCGAAGTCCAGGGTGACTCCGTTGGCGGTCGTCACCGGCAGGAACATCCCGGCCGGCTCCCCGACCTCCAGGCCGAGGACGTCGGCGAGGAAACGGGCGGACTTCTCCCGGTCACGGGTGAGAACGATGGTGTGGTTGAACTCGACTGACACGATGTCCATGCCTCCACGGGCATCCGCGGCACCTCCATGCCTCACCCAGCCGGTGACCGACACGCGATGCCGCGCCCAGCAGCCTAGACAGCGGCGGCGAGGGCTGTCGAGCGAATTCGGGCACCCCGCCGGACGCCCGGCCCGTCACCGGGCGGCGGAGCCACGCGGTGGCGGCGCGACCGACCGGTACGCCGTGCGGCGACGGAGCCAAGCGGTCGCAGAGCGACCGACTGGTGCGCCGTGCGGCGACGGAGCCGTGCGGTGCGGCGTGGAGTGCGGCATGCGGTGCCACGTGCGGCGTGCGGTGCGCCGTGCGATGCCGCGTGCGGCGTGCGGTGCGTCGTGCGGCGGAGCCGTGCGGTGCGGCATGCGGTGCCACGTGCGGCGTGCGGTGCGCCGTGCGATGCCGCGTGCGGTGCGGCGACGGAGCCGTTCGGTGCCGCGTGCGGCGTGCCGTGCGGCGTGCGGTCGTGGTACGCCCGCGTCGCCGCCGCCCCGGCCCTCCCGTGGCCCGCGGGGCCGTGACGGAGCGCCGCGTCGGCCGAGGGCCCCTCGCGTTCAGCCGGTGGGTGCGCCTCCCGTCCCGGCGGCGCGGGCCGCCTCGTCCACGCGTTCGGCCACCCAGGCCAGGAAGTCCCGCACCGCCGGCCGGGGCAGCGCGAGCGCCGACTCCCGGGGACGGGCGAAGCTGCGCAGCGCGTCGGCGACCAGCGGCCGGAAGGTCTCCTCGGAGGCGGCGACCGCCTCGGCCGCCGCGCGCTTGGCGACCCAGCGGCCCGTGCGGCAGTACACCACGGAGCGGCAGCCGTTGAGCACGCGGTTGTCGGCCACGTGCCCCTCGCCGTCGGCGTGTTCGCGCACGGAGGCGCGCAGCGCGGCGAGCACGTCGGCACGCTCCGGCGCGGCGACCACCTCCCGCACCGGCCCGCCGAACAGCGGCAGGCCGCACTGGTGGGCGAGGGAGCGGTCGAGGACGTACCAGAACGGCGGCGCGTCCCGCGGGTCGTAACTGATCCGCTCGGGCAGGGCCGGTCCGGTGTTGAGGTCCAGCAGGTATCCGGCCGCGCCGGACGGCCGGGCCGCGAAGTCGGCCGGGTAGACGACCAGTTCGAGGCCGGCGGCGGGACAGGGCAGTGCGGGGTGGGCCAGTGCTCCGGCCAGTTCGGGCAGCGCGGTCCGGGGCAGCGCGGGGTCCGTCACCACGGTCACGTCGACGTCGCTGCGGCCGTGCCGGTAGTCGCCGAGCGCGAGGGATCCGACGGCCAGGACGCCCACCAGGCGGGGCCCGCAGACGGCGCGGGTGCGGTGGACCAGCTCCTCCAGGTAGGAGCGCAGTTCTCGGGGCGGGAGGGCGGGACGGTTCATGGAACCAGTCTCGGCACCCGCGCCCGCCCGCGTCCCACCGGCCACCGCCACGTGCCGCGTCGTGTCCCGCCGCCCGTCCGCGGGCCCGTCGGCGGCCGGTGGCCGCCGACCGGGCGTCGGCCGGCGTCCAGGTGTGCCGTACGGTACGCCTGTGACCGCCTACAGTCCCGAGAACACCCCGGGCCGCCACGGCCCTTCCGCCACCGTCGAGGCCGCGCCCCGCGAGGTGGGCCGGGTGCGCACCGAGTACTCCCCCGCGCACGACGGCGACCCCGATCCCGGGGAGATCGTGTGGACGTGGGTTCCCTACGAGGAGAACGACGGCCGGGGCAAGGACCGTCCGGTGCTCGTGGTCGCCCGCGAGGCGGCCGGGACGTTCCTGGCGGTGCAGTTGACCAGCAAGCGGCACGACGGGCGCCGGGAGTGGGTGCCGATCGGCAGCGGGCCGTGGGACCGGTCGGGCCGGGATTCGTGGGTCGACGTGGACCGGGTGCTGCGGCTGCACGAGGAGGGCATGCGCCGGGAGGCGTGCGCGCTGGACCGGATGCGGTTCAACCTCGTGCGCCGGCGACTGCGGGAGCGGTACGGCTGGAGCTGAGCGCCGCCGCGTCCGGCGGCAGGTCCGCGAAGGCACGCTCGAAGGCGCCGCGGACCGCGCCGTCGCGGGTGCGGTCCAGGATGCCGAACACCACGTGCGCGAAGGCTCCGTCGAAGCGTCCGCCCGGCTCCAGGTGCGCCCGGAAGGCCGCCGCCACCTGGGCGGGGTCGTTGCGGAACACTCCGCAGCCCCAGGCGCCCAGCACCAGCCGACGGTAGCCGTGGGCGAGGGCGGTCTCCAGGACGCGTCCGGCCCGCAGCTCCAGCGCGCGGGGCAGCTCCCGCGCGCGCTCCGGCGTCCGGGAGACGATCACGCCGGCGTTGGGCGCGGGCGAGGTGAGGAAGCCGGCCGTGAACGGCCGGTCCAGCAGCTCGCCCCGGTCGTCGCGGAAGACGGGCACGGCGGGTGAGTGGATCACCCGGTCCGTGTAGAACGGGTCGCGGTGGGCCCGGTGGTGGTCGTAGAAGTCCCGGGCGCGCAGCAGGCAGGCGTACAGCGCGGAGGCGCGGCACAGGGCCTCTTCCTGGGCCTGGGCGCCGTTGAGGTAGCCGCCGCCCGGGTTGCGGGCGGAGGCGAAGTTCAGTACGGCCGGCGTGTCGTCCGCCGGTGCGTCGGCCAGGCGGCGCGCGGCCTCCAGGCTGCTCTCGCCGGTGACCTCGATGCGGGTCGGCACCGGGTGGAACGCCGGGACGTCGACCGGTTGCGGTCCGTGGGTCCGGGTGCCCTGCCGCGCGGCGTCGACCGCCGCCGCGAGGGAGACCTCGTGACCGCCGGGCGCGCGGTAGGTGCCCGCCGCCACGATCCGCTCGGTCTCCTGGGCGATACCGCGCAGGCGCGCGCTCACGGCGCCACCCCCGTAGCCGCCGTGACCGGGCGCCGCGCGATCCTTCTCGTCGTGCTCATGCAGGCATCGTGAGCGATGCTGGTGATGCGGCGCAACGGAGTTTCCGCCTCCCACAAGGCCGGGAGGACGGGCGGAAAAGCCCTCGGGAACAGTCCGGACGGGAAGGATGACGGACCCGGAACGCCCCGACAGGCACCCTTGTGTCCGGCGACGTGAAGGTTTTGGGTGGACGGGTTGGTGCCACGGCCGGGGCCGTCGAGGTCCCCGGCCCGGCGACATGGTGGAATCTCAGGAGGATCCCGACATGTCCGATTCGGCAGGTGGCTCCGTCGAGCCACGTACCGCCGTCACGGAAGCCGAGGTGGAAGCCCTGGTGCGGGGCATCTGCTTCAAGACCGGACCGCCGCGCCGCCTCGGGGTCGAGGTGGAATGGCTCGTCCACGAGGCGCGCGACCCCCGGTTGCCCGTCTCACCCGAACGACTCGAAGCGGCCTACGCCGCCCTGCGCACCGTGTCCCTGAGGTCGGCGCTCACCGTCGAGCCCGGCGGCCAGCTGGAACTGAGCTCGCCGCCCGCCGCCTCCCTGACGGAGTGCGTCACCACCGTCTCCGCCGACCTCGACGCCGTCCGCGCGGTACTGCGCCGGGACGGACTCGTCCTGGCCGGCCTCGGACACGACCCGTGGCACACGCCCCGCCGGTTCCTGCGCGAGCCGCGCTACGACGCCATGGAGGCCTGTCTCGACCGCACCGGCCCGGCCGGCCGGGCCATGATGTGCACCTCCGCCTCCGTGCAGGTGTGCCTGGACGCCGGGTACGAGGAACCCGGTCCTCTCGGGCACGTACGGCGCTGGTGGCTGGCGCACCAGCTGGGCGCGGTGCTGGTCGCCGTGTTCGCCAACTCCCCGGTCGCCGGTCACCGGGCCACCGGCTGGCTGTCCACGCGCCAGCTGCGGTGGGCGCAGATCGGCACCGGCCGGGCGGGCGGTCCCGTGCTGGATGCCGATCCGCGCGGCGCCTGGGCCCGGCACGTGCTGGACTCGCCGGTCATGTGCGTACGGCGCGACGGCGGACCGTGGCACGTGCCGCACGGGCTGACCTTCCGGGAGTGGACCAGGTCCGGCGCGCCCAGGCCTGCGACCCGGGAGGATCTCGACTACCACGTCACGACCCTGTTCCCGCCGGTCAGGCCGCGCGGCCATCTGGAGCTGCGGATGATCGACGCGCAGCCCGGCGACGACGGATGGATCGTGCCGCTGGCCGTGACGACGGCGCTGTTCGACGACCCGGAGGCCGCCGAGACCGCCTACCGGGCGGTGAAGCCGCTCGCCGAGCGCACCCACGGCCGGCCCGCGCCGCACAACCCGCTGTGGCGGGACGCGGCCCGTCACGGGCTGGCCGACCCGGAGCTGCGCGAGGTGGCCGCCGTCTGTTTCGCGGCGGCGCTGCGCGCCCTGCCGCGGCTCGGCGCCGGTACGCGGGTCGTCGACGCGGTCGCGGCGTACGGCGAGCGCCATGTCGCGCGGGGCCGCTGCCCGGCCGACGACCTGCTCGACGCGCTCCGCGCCGACCTGCGCCCCGCCCGCGTCCGCGCGCCGCAGGCACCCGGCGCCCGTTCCCACGCCCCGCACGGACCCGCCCCGCACGGGAAGGACACACCCTCATGACCGACCCCGCCCTCGACGCCGATGCCCTGCGCGAGCGCGCGGTCGCCTCGCTGATCACGGCGCGGGACCGCACCACGCTGCTCACCAGTTGCGTCGACGGACCCGATCTGACCGCCCAGCACTCGCCGTTGATGTCCCCGCTGGTGTGGGACCTGGCGCACATCGGCAACCAGGAGGAGCAGTGGCTGCTGCGGGCCGTCGCCGGGCAGGAGGCGATACGGCCCGAGATCGACAGCCTCTACGACGCCTTCGAGCACCCGCGCTCCGCCCGCCCGGGCCTGCCGCTGCTGCCGCCGGAGGAGGCCCGCCGGTACGCCGCCGACGTGCGCGGCCGGGCCCTGGACGTGCTGGAGGCAGCCGCGTTCCACGGGACGCGGCTGACGGAGTCGGGCTTCGCCTTCGGGATGATCGCGCAGCACGAACAGCAGCACGACGAGACCATGCTGATCACTCATCAGCTGCGCCGGGGCCCGCAGGTCCTGACCGCGCCCGACCCGGACCCGGTGCCGCTGTTCACCGGCGCGTCCGAAGTCCTCGTCCCCGGCGGCCCGTTCACCATGGGCACCTCCGACGAGCCGTGGGCCCTGGACAACGAACGCCCCGCGCACCGGCGCGAGGTGGCGTCCTTCTTCATCGACACCACCCCGGTGACGAACGCCGCCTACCAGGCGTTCATCGAGGACGGCGGCTACGACGAGTCACGCTGGTGGACCGCCGAGGGCTGGGCCCACATCCGCCGCAACTCCATCCGGGCGCCGCTGTTCTGGCGCCGTGACGGCCGGCAGTGGCTGCGGCGCCGGTTCGGTGTCACGGAGGTCGTGCCGCCGGACGAGCCGGTGCTGCACGTGTGCTGGTACGAGGCCGACGCCTACGCCCGCTGGGCCGGGCGCCGGCTGCCCACCGAGGCCGAGTGGGAGAAGGCCGCCCGTCACGACCCGGCCGGCGACCGTGCGATGCGCTACCCGTGGGGCGACGCCGACCCCGGTCCCGAGCACGCCAACCTCGGTCAGCGGCACCTGCGTCCGGCGCCCGCCGGAAGCTATCCGGCGGGCGAGTCGCCGCTCGGGGTGCGGCAGTTGATCGGCGACGTGTGGGAGTGGACGGCGAGCGACTTCCTGCCGTACCCGGGGTTCAGGGCGTTCCCGTACAAGGAGTACTCGGAGGTGTTCTTCGGGCCGGAGTACAAGGTGCTGCGCGGCGGTTCGTTCGCCGTGGATCCGGTGGCCTGCCGGGGGACGTTCCGCAACTGGGATCTGCCGATCCGGCGGCAGATCTTCTCCGGGTTCCGCACCGCACGCTCGGAGGACGTCTGATGTGCCGTCACGTGGCGTACGTGGGGCCCGAGGAGCCGCTCGGCGCGCTGCTCGTGGAGCCCGCGCACGGCCTGTACCGCCAGTCCTGGGCGCCGCGCCGGCAGCGGTACGGGACGGTCAACGCCGACGGTTTCGGCGTGGGCTGGTACGCGCAGGGCGATCCGGTGCCGGCCCGGTACCGCCGGGCGGGGCCGGTCTGGGCGGACCTGTCGTTCGCGGACCTGGCCCGGGTGGTGCGCACGCGGGCGCTGCTGGCCGCCGTACGGGACGCGACCCTGTCGGGTGCCGACGCGGAGGCCGCGGCGGCTCCGTTCGCCGCCGGGACGTGGCTGTTCAGCCACAACGGCGCGGTTCCGGGGTGGCCGGGCTCGCTCGCGCCGCTGGTGGGGGCCCTGTCCGCCGAGGACGTGCTGTCGCTGGAGGCCCGCAACGACTCCGCGTTCGTGTGGGCCCTGGTCCTCGCCCGGCTGCGGGCCGGCGACGGTGAGGGGCGGGCGCTCGCCGGCACGGTGCTGGAGGTCGCCGCGGCGGCTCCCGGCGCCCGGCTCAACCTGCTGCTCACCGACGGCGACACGGTCACCGCGACCGCCTGGGGCGACTCGCTGTGGTACCTCTCCCGGCCCGGCGGAGGCACCGTCGTGGCCTCCGAGCCCTACGACGACGATCCGCACTGGTGCGAGGTCCCCGACCGCACCCTGCTCACGGCGAGCCGTACGGACGTCCTGCTGACCCCGCTCGAGGAACCCGGCGACGTCCTGACGTCGGCCGGCGCACCCGCACCACGTTCGAAGGAGCCCCGTTCGTGAGTCCGTTCCTTCTCACCCGCACCCTGCCCGAGGACGCCACCGGCGCCGCGCTGCGCGCCGACGTCCGCGAGGGCCTGACCGGCAGCCCCAAGACGCTGCCGCCGAAGTGGTTCTACGACGCACACGGCAGCGAGCTGTTCGAGCGGATCACCACGCTGCCCGAGTACTACCCGACGCGCGCCGAACGCGAGATCCTGCTGGCCCGTGCCGGGGAGATCGCCGCGGTGTCCGGCGCCCGGACCCTGGTCGAACTGGGCTCCGGTTCCTCGGAGAAGACACGGCACCTGCTCGACGCCCTCACCGGGCTGCGCACGTACGTGCCCGTCGACGTCAGCGCCAGCGCGCTCACGCTCGCCGGGGAGGCGCTGGTCGCGGAGCGTCCCGGGCTCGAGGTGCACGCGCTGATCGCCGACTTCACGGCCCGGCTGACGCTGCCCGACACGCCGGGGCCGCGGCTGGTGGCGTTCCTCGGCGGGACCATCGGCAATCTGCTGCCGGCCGAGCGGGCCGCGTTCCTCGCCTCGGTCCGTTCGCTGCTCGCCCCTGGCGACGCCCTGCTGCTCGGCACGGACCTGGTGAAGGACGAGACGGTGCTGGTCCGGGCGTACGACGACGCGGCCGGTGTGACGGCGGCCTTCAACAAGAACGTGCTGAACGTCGTCAACCGGGAGCTGGACGCCGACTTCGACCCGGCCGCGTTCGAGCACGTGGCGCTCTGGGACGCCGAGCGGGAGTGGATCGAGATGCGGCTGCGTTCCCGCACCGCCCAGACGGTGAAGGTGCCGGCGCTGGAACTCGCCGTGGACTTCGCGGCGGGCGAGGAACTGCGCACCGAGGTGTCGGCGAAGTTCCGGCAGGAGGGGGTGCGTGCGGAACTGTCGGCCGCGGGGCTGGAGACGGTCCGGTGGTGGACGGATGCGCAGGGGAGGTTCGCGCTGTCGCTGAGCACGGCCCGCTGACCCACCGGGCCGTGCCCGGCTCGCCGGGTCAGTCGAAGGCCAGGGCCTCGGTGATGCGGCGTGCCGCGCGCCGTGCCTCCGTGGCCGGGTCGGCGCCGGTGAGCACCTTCGTCATGTACTCCTTGATGGGGTTGTCCGCCTCGACCGCGCCCCACCGGGGTGTACCGGGGGTCGCGCGTCCCTGTGCGGCTCCGGCCGCCATGGCCGCGACCCCCTCCTCCCCCGCCACCGAGCCGGCGAGGGAGGCCTTGTTGGGGACGTAGTTCATGGTGCGGGCCAGGTCGGTGTTCCAGCGGGCGCCGGTGAGGGCGGCGACGACCTCGACGGCGCCCTCCCTGACGTCGGTGTCGGCCGGGACGACGAGGTCGGAGCCGCCGGTGAACACGGCGCCGGGCCGGCCGGCGGACTTTCCGGGCACCGGGAAGTAGCCCAACCGGTCCTCCAGGTCCGGGTTCTGCCGGACGACGGCCCGCGCCAGCCCGGGCACGGCCACGATCTGGGCGACGCGGCCCTCGGCGAACACGCCCGCCTGCGGCGGGTGTTCCTCGTCGGCGTCGACGGGGCCGTCGCCGAGCGCCTGGAGCCGGCGGTAGAACTCCATGCCGCGCAGGGCGGCGGGGCTGTCGAGGGTGCCGCGCCAGACGCCGTCGTCCCCTTCGGCGAGTTCCCCGCCCTCCTCCCAGATGAATCCGGCGAGCGTGTACCAGTCCTGCCCGGCGAGGTAAATGCCCTGGTTGCCGCCGGTGTTGAGCTTCTCGGTGACGGTGAGCCACTCGTCGCGGGTCCTCGGCGGGGCGGTGATGCCGGCCCGGCGGAAGAGGTCCTTGCGGTAGATGACGACGCGGTTGGCGGCGTACCAGGGGATGCCGTACTGCTGGGAACCCCAGCGGCCGGGTTCGGCGAGGCCGGGCAGCCATGCGTCGCGGCCCCAGTCCCGCATCGACTCCAGGGTGAGGTCGAGCAGTCCGTCGCCCTCGGCGTACTGGGTGACCTGGGTGTTGCCGACCTCGATGACGTCGGGCCCGCCGGGCCCGCCCGTGTCCAGCGCCCGCTGCACCTTCTCGCCGATGCCGGTCCACTCCTGGATGCGGATGTCGAGGTCGAGTGCGGGATGCTCGCGCTCGAACTCCTCGGTGAAACGGCCGAGGAACTCCGGGGAGGCGCTGTGCTGCATCAGCCACACGGTGACCGTGCGCCGTTCGGCTGCGCGGTCGGGCAACAGCCCGCAGCCGCCGAGCAGGGAGGCGGACACGCAGACAAGGGCGAGCAGACGTCGTCTCACGAGGGGTCCTGTTTCTGTCTGGCGGACAGGGCGGGGCCCGACGTGGGGGGCGAGCGGAGGCTCGGGCGGGTGCCCAGCATCTTGGTATGGACCAATCGACAGGTCAAGCGGGTCAGGCGAACGGGGCCGACGCCTCGCGCCCGGCCGCCCGGTGGGGCACGGTGGAGTGACCTGTGGCACAGGCGGCGGCTCCGAGCCTGGGAGCGGCCGCCGGGAAGAGGAGTACGCGCATGTCGAACCACATCTACCGGGTCACGGAGATCGTCGGCACCTCGCCCGAGGGCGTCGACCAGGCCGTACGCAACGGCATCGAGCGCGCCTCACAGACGCTGCGGCATCTGGACTGGTTCGAGGTGACCCAGGTGCGCGGCCAGATCGAGGAGGGGCACATCGCGCACTGGCAGGTGGGCCTGAAGGTCGGCTTCCGCCTGGACGCGACCGACTGACGACTGGACGGAGCGGGATCCGCGGGCTCAGGTCCGCCCCTCACGCTCCTGCGCGTCCTTCAGCTCGCCGGACGGAGCCGCCCAGCGGGCGTGGACGACGGTGAAGCCCGCGCGTCGCGCGTCCAGGCAGACCAGTTCGTCGTCGTCGACCAGCATGCGCACCTGCCGGGTGCGGGCGAGGCGGCGCAGGATCGCCAGCTTGGTGTGGCGGGCGGGCCGGCGGTCGGCGTTGCCGCGCATGTGCAGGTCGCCCTCGGGCAGCCCCTGGGCGGCGAGCCAGTCCAGTGTGTCCCGGCGGCAGCGTTCGGGCCGCCCGGTGAGGTAGACGATCTCGCAGTCCCGCGCGCTGCGGAGCACCAGCGCGACGCCCTCGGCGAGCGGCGGGTCCTGCGGCGCGGCGGCGAAGAAGGCGTCCCAGTCGCGCGGTCTGCGCTCCAGGAACCGCTGCCGGTGCGCCGTGCCGGCGAGGGTGTTGTCGAGGTCGAACACGGCCAGCGGCCGCTCGTTGCGGTCGGTCACACCGCACAGCCTAGGGTCTTTCCGCCGGACGGACCCGGGGCGGGGCGCGGTGGTGCGGAATCCTGCCGGCCGCGGGGTGTTGAAGACGGTATGAGTTCCGTGATCGCCTCGGCCCGCTTCTCCGTACTCGACCGGTCCCGCACCCGTGAGGGGCACTCCGGCCCCGAGGCGCTGCGTGACACCGTGCGCCTGGCGCGGGAGGTGGAGCGGCTCGGCTACCACCGGTTCTGGGTGTCCGAGCACCACGGTGTGCCCGGGGTCGCCGGGTCGGCGCCGACCGTGCTGGCCGCCGCCGTCGCCGGGGCGACCCGGACGATCCGCGTCGGCACCGGCGGGGTCATGCTGCCCAACCACCGGCCGCTGGTGGTGGCCGAGCAGTTCGGGGTCCTGGAGTCGCTGTTCCCGGGACGGGTCGACATGGGCCTGGGCCGCTCGGTGGGGTTCACCGACGGGGTGCGCCGGGCGCTGGGACGCGGCAAGGGCGACGCGGAGGACTTCGCGGCCCAGCTCGAGGAGCTGCTGGGCTGGTTCCGGGGCACCTCGCCGACCGGTGTGCACGCCCGGCCGGCCGAGGGTCTGACCGTGCCGCCGTTCGTGCTGGCCATGGGTGAGGGCGCGGCGATCGCGGCCCGCGCGGGCCTGCCGATGGTCATCGGTGACCTGCGCCACCGTGACCGGATGCGGCGCGGCATCGACCGGTACCGGGAGCTGTTCCGCCCTTCGCAGTGGGCGAGCGAGCCGTACGTGGTGGTCTCCGGGACCGTCGCGGTGGCCGGCACGCCCGAGGAGGCGCGCCGCCTGCTGGTCCCGGAGGCCTGGTCGATGGCGTACTCGCGCACGCACGGCACCTTCCCGCCGTTGCCGCCCGCGGAGCGCGTCGAGGCGCTCGCCATGACCGCGAAGGAGCGCGATCTGTACGAGTCGGGGCTCGCCGGGCAGCTCGCCGGCACCGAGGAGGAGGTGGCGCACGGGCTGGAGGCGGTGCTGAAGGACACGGGGGCGCAGGAGGTGCTCGTCACCACCAGCACCCACGACCGGGAGGCGCTGCTGGACTCCTACCGGCGGCTCGCCGTGGTCGCGGGCCTGGACGGCAGCGCGCCGCGCCGGTGACGTCGTACCGGCGCGGCGTGCTGGGGTGAGAGAGGGTTCGGTCGGTCCGGACCGTCCTACGGGCGGCCCTTGCGGGGGACGTCGCGGCCCGGGGTGCCGCGGCCCGGGACGTCACGGCCGCGCTGCTTGGTCTCGTCGGTCATGTCGGTCTCGGCCTCGATGCGCTCCTTGCGGACCCGTCCGCGGACGACCTCGTCCGTGGTCTTCTCCTCGGTGGTCAGCCGCACCCGCTCGACGGGGACCGCCTCGGTCTCGACGACGGGGCGTTCCTCGTGCAGCGTGACCTCGTACTCGGACTCCGTGAAGTCCGGGCCCGACATGGCGGCACCGCGGTTGGCGTCCGTGATGGGCTCGCGCTCCACGCGGACCTCCTCGTGACGCAGCGGCACCGTCTGCTGCACCTCCTCGGTGACCACGTACTTGCGCAGCCTGGCCCGGCCGGACTCGTGCCGCTCGACGCCGACGTGCATCCGCTCCTCCGAGCGGGTCATGGCGTTGTCGTCGCGTGTGCCGGTGCGGGCTTCGCCCCGGCGGCCGGCCATGCCCGTGGTGTCGGCCGTACCGGCCCTGCCGGTGGTTCCGGGAGCGCCCGTGGTGCCCGGGGCACCGGTCGTTCCCGGCGCGCCCGTGCGCGTGGCGTCGCCCCGACGGCCCGCCATGCCCGCCGTGCCGGCGGCTCCGGCTGCTCCGGCTGCTCCGGCGGTCCCGGCGGTGCCCGCGGTGCCCGCGGTGCCGGCCGTGCCCATGCCGGGCGAGCGGCCTTCGCCGGGCTCCCTCATCACGGAACCCCAGTCGATGCCGTAGTAGTCGTAGAGGCGGTGTTCCTCGTCGACCGACAGATGTCCGCCCGCGTCGATGTCGACGTTGGGCGCACCCTTGATCTTGTCCTTGCGGTAGGGGACTTCGAGGTGGTCCTCCACCAGCGTGGCGTCGCGGATGGGCACGAACGACTCGTTGGAACCGAACATTCCTGTTTTGACGGTCACCCACTCGGGGCGTCCACTCGCGTCGTCGAGGAAGACGTGCTTCGCGTCGCCGATCTTGTTGCCGTCCCCGTCGTACACGGGGTGATCCAGCAGGATCGAGATCTCTTCGCGGGTGATCATCTTGCATCACCCTCCCTTCGGGTTCGCTCCTCTCCGGTTCTCCTGGATCAGCCCTACGGAAACTGATCAAAGCGGACAAATATCATCAATTCAGATGATTCTGTACTCAGGGTGGCCGTGTGCGTGCTCAGCGTCGGTCTCCGGCTGCGCCGCGAGCGCCAGGGACCGGCGGTCGGCGTGGCGGCCCGCCGGTATGGGCGCCACGACCTCGACCTCGGCGACGACCCCGCGCGCGGACGCCACCCGCCACAGGGACGCCAGGAGCGTGTCGTCGCCGACGAAGGCCGGCGCCGTGGCCGGCGTACCGCCCGCGCCGAGGTAGCGGATGCGGACCGGCTGCACCGGCACCCCGGCGTCCAGCGCCGCCTGGAAGACCGCGCGGCGGAACGTTCCCTGCGCCCGGCCGCACCAGGTGCTGCCCTCGGGGAACGCCGCGACGGCGGCGCCCGCGCGCAGCACGGCGGCGACGGCCGCGACCGTGCCGGGCAGGGCGCGCAGCCGGTCGCGGTCGATGAACAGCACCCCGCCGCGCGCGGCCAGCGCGCCCGCCACGGGCCACCGCCGTATCTCGGTCTTGGCCAGCATGCGTGCCGGACGGACGGCCGCGAGCAGCGGTACGTCCAGCCAGGAGATGTGGTTGGCGACGAGCAGCAGCCCGCCGGCGGGCGCGGCGGCTCCGGCGATGCGGACGCGGACCCCGGCGGCGCGCACGATCCACCGGGACCACCACCGCACCGGGCCCGCCGGGATCCGCCGCCCGAGCGGCAGCAGCACGATCCCGGCCAGCAGCAGCACGGCGACCGCCGTCAGCCGCAGCACCGCCAGCGGTACGGCCGCGGGGCGCGCCGTCGGCCGTACGCAGCCCCGCGGGGTGCAGGGCGCGCCGGGCAGCCAGACGCTCATCAGGCGGGGACGAGGGAGAGGAAGTGCCGCAGGTAGCGGGGGTTGACCCGGTCCATCGGCAGCAGCACGTAGAGGTCGGCGACGCCGAAGTCCACGTCGTGCGCGGGCTCGCCACAGACCCAGGCGCCGAGCCGGATGTAGCCGCGCAGCAGGGCGGGCAGTTCGGTGGCCGCGGCGGGCGCGGCGGGTTCGGCGGTCCTGGGCAGCCAGGGGTGCAGCGGGCGCACCCGGTACTCCTCGGGCGCCAGGTGCCGGTCGCGCACCCGGTCCCAGGTGGCGGAGGCCAGCGCGCCGCCGTCGGCGAGCGGGACGGAGCAGCAGCCGGCCAGCCAGGCGTGGCCGCGGTCGGTCATGTAGCGGGCGATGCCCGCCCAGATGAGGCCGATGACCGCGCCGTCGCGGTGGTCGGGGTGCACGCAGGAGCGGCCGACCTCGACGAGCGAGGAACGTATCGGGTCCAGCGGCGAGAGGTCGAACTCGCTCTCCGCGTACAGCCGGCCGGCGATCCCGGCGCGCTCCGGGGGCAGCAGGCGGTAGGTGCCGACGACCTGCCCGCTCACCTCCTCCCGGACGAGCAGGTGGTCGCAGTAGGCGTCGAACGGGTCGACGTCCAGCCCCGGCTGCGGAGTGGACAGCAGGGCGCCCATCTCACCGGCGAAGACGTCGTGGCGCAGCCGCTGCGCGGCACGCACGTCCTCCTCGTCGCGGGCGAGGGCGACGGTGTAGCGGGTGGGCGCCGAGGGCTGTGGGGGACGGTGGAGCGTGGTGACGGCGGTCATGGCTGACTCCTGGGCACGGGCCGGGGACGGCGGAGCGGGGGCGGCCCGTGGTCGTGCGGGCCGCCGCTCCTGTTCTTCCGATGCCGGTTGGCGCGCGCGTGACCTGTGCCGGGAGCGCGGATGTGGGGATGTTGAATGCCAGGGGCGGAAAGCGAGACGGGGCCGGGTCGATGAGCACCTGTCCCGGCCCCGTCCGTCCGCACCTCCGGCGAACGTCTGCGGGGCGGCTACCGCTTGGCCGCCTTGCGGGTGGCCCGCAGCCACTCCTTGTTCATGCCCGTGATGGAGGTGAGCGGGATGCCCTTCGGGCAGGCGGTGGCGCACTCGCCGGCGAGGGTGCAGCCGCCGAAGCCCTCCTCGTCCATCTGCGCCACCATGTCCAGCACGCGGGTCTCCCGCTCGGGCGCGCCCTGCGGCAGGACGTTGAGGTGGTTGACCTTGGCGGAGGTGAACAGCATCGCCGCGCCGTTGGGGCAGGCGGCGACGCAGGCACCGCAGCCGATGCACTCGGCGTGCTCGAAGGCGAAGTCCGCGTCCGGCTTGGGCACGGGCGTGGCGTGGGCCTCCGGCGCGGAGCCGGTCGGCGCGGTGATGTAGCCGCCGGCCTGGATGATGCGGTCGAAGGCGGAGCGGTCGACCACCAGGTCCTTGACGACCGGGAAGGCGGAGGCCCGCCACGGTTCGACGTCGATGGTGTCGCCGTCCCGGAAGGACCGCATGTGCAGCTGGCAGGTGGTGGTGCGCTCGGGGCCGTGCGCGTCGCCGTTGATCACCAGCGAGCAGGCGCCGCAGATGCCCTCGCGGCAGTCGTGGTCGAAGGCGACGGGGTCCTCGCCCTTGAGGATCAGCTCCTCGTTGAGGGTGTCGAGCATCTCCAGGAAGGACATGTCGGGTGAGATGCCGTCCACCTCGTACGTGGACATGGTGCCGTCGGCGTCGGCGTTCTTCTGCCGCCAGACGCGCAGGGTGAGCTTCATGCGTAGCTCCGCTGGGTGGGGTGGACGTACTCGAAGACCAGGTCTTCCTTGTGCAGGACGGGCGCCTCGCCGGTGCCGGTGAACTCCCAGGCGGCGGCGTAGGAGAACTCCTCGTCCCTGCGGGCGGCCTCGCCGTCCGGGGTCTGGGACTCCTCGCGGAAGTGTCCGCCGCAGGACTCGGCGCGGTGCAGCGCGTCGAGGCACATCAGCTCGGCGAGTTCCAGGTAGTCGACGATGCGGTTGGCCTTCTCCAGCGACTGGTTGAACTCCTCGCCGGTGCCGGGGACCTTGATGCGCCGCCAGAACTCCTCGCGGATCTGCGGGATCCGCTCCAGCGCCTTGCGCAGTCCGGAGTCGGTGCGGGCCATGCCGCAGAACTCCCACATGACTTCGCCGAGTTCGCGGTGGAAGGAGTCGGGGGTGCGGTCGCCGTCGACGGACAGCAGCAGGTTCAGCCGGTCCTGGGTCTCCGCCAGCACCTCCTGCACGACGGGGTGGTCCTCGGTCACCTCCTGCTGCTGCGGGGTGCGGGCCAGGTAGTCGTTGACGGTGGCCGGGACGACGAAGTAGCCGTCGGCCAGGCCCTGCATGAGCGCGGAGGCACCGAGCCGGTTGGCGCCGTGGTCGGAGAAGTTGGCCTCGCCGATCGCGAACAGGCCCGGCACGGTGGTCTGGAGGTCGTAGTCGACCCACAGGCCGCCCATCGTGTAGTGCACGGCGGGGTAGATCCGCATCGGCACCTCGTACGGATCCTCGTCGGTGATCCGCTGGTACATGTCGAAGAGGTTGCCGTACCTGGCCTCGACCGCCTTGCGGCCCATGCGCTTGATCGCGTCGGCGAAGTCCAGGTAGACGCCCTGGCCGCCGGGGCCGACGCCGCGGCCCTCGTCGCAGACGTTCTTCGCGGCGCGGGAGGCGATGTCGCGGGGGACGAGGTTGCCGAAGGAGGGGTAGATGCGCTCCAGGTAGTAGTCGCGCTCGTCCTCGGGGATCAGGTTCGGCGGGCGGGTGTCGCCCTTGGCCTTCGGCACCCAGATCCGGCCGTCGTTGCGCAGCGACTCGCTCATCAGCGTCAGCTTCGACTGGTGGTCGCCGGTGCGCGGGATGCAGGTCGGATGGATCTGCGTGAAGCAGGGGTTGGCGAAGTACGCGCCGCGCCGGTGCGCCCGCCACACGGCGGTCGCGTTGGAGTTCATCGCGTTCGTCGACAGGTAGAAGACGTTGCCGTAGCCACCGGTGGCGAGGACGACGGCGTCCGCGAAGTAGGTGTCGATCCTCCCGGTGACCAGGTCCCGGGCGACGATGCCGCGGGCCCGCCCGTCGATCACGATCAGGTCGAGCATCTCGGTGCGCGGGTGCAGTTCGACGTTGCCGGCGGCGATCTGCCGCGACAGCGCCTGGTAGGCGCCGAGGAGGAGCTGCTGGCCCGTCTGGCCGCGGGCGTAGAAGGTGCGGGAGACCTGGACGCCGCCGAAGGAGCGGGTGTCGAGCAGTCCGCCGTACTCGCGGGCGAAGGGCACGCCCTGCGCCACGCACTGGTCGATGATCTCGACGGAGATCTGCGCGAGGCGGTGCACGTTGGACTCGCGGGCGCGGAAGTCGCCGCCCTTGACGGTGTCGTAGAAGAGGCGGTGGATCGAGTCGCCGTCGTTGCGGTAGTTCTTCGCCGCGTTGATGCCGCCCTGCGCGGCGATGGAGTGGGCGCGGCGCGGGGAGTCCTGGTAGCAGAACTGGACGACGTGGTAGCCCTGTTCGGCGAGGGTGGCGCCGGCGGAGCCGCCCGCGAGGCCGGTGCCGACCACGATGACGGTGTGCTTGCGCCGGTTGGCGGGGTTGACCAGCTTGGCCTCGAAGCGGCGCCGGTCCCAGCGCTCGTGGACGGGGCCGGCGGGGGCCTTGGTGTCGGCGACCGGCTCGCCGGTCGCGTACGCGGTGTAGGAAGTCATGGTCAGCTCACCACTTGGGTCATGACGCCCACGGGTACGGCGAGGAAGCCGGCCGTGAGCAGCAGCGCGAGGACGTTGGCGACGGTCTTCAGGGCGCGGTCGCGGGTGCGGCTGCCGACGCCGAGGGTCTGGGCGGCGCTCCAGAAGCCGTGCCGGATGTGCAGGCCGACGGCGAGCATCGCGACGATGTAGACGGCGTTGCCGTACCAGGTGGAGAAGGTGTCCACGACGTTCTGGTAGGGCTTGCCGCTCTCGAAGCCGCCGGAGTGCACATGGCCGGTGGTCAGGTCCAGGACGTGCCAGACGATGAACAGCGCGAGGATGATGCCGCCCCAGCGCATGGTGCGCGTGGCGTAACTGGCGCGGGGCTTGCTGTGCACGTACTTGCTGGGGCGCGCCTTGATGTCGCGGCGGCTGAGCTGGTACGCGGAGACGGCGTGGGCGACGACCGCGACGACCAGCACGACCCGGACCAGCCACAGGGTCCACTCGTGGTGCATGAACGGCTCGCCCACGGTGCGCAGCCAGTGCGCGTAGTGGTTGAACTCGCCGGGCCCGAAGAAGATCTTCAGGTTTCCGATCATGTGGACGACCAGGTACAGCAGCATGATCAGGCCGCTGACCGCCATCACTGCCTTCTTGCCGACGGTCGAGTCCCACACGGTGCGTGCCATGGACGGCCGTCGGTCCGTCCGCGTTGCCAGAGCCATGTCACCGACGCTAGAGCCGGAGGACCCCATCGGTCCAAGACATGGAACGGCTGGATTCGATAGGAGACGCCTATGATGACTGGATGCAGTTCCAGCAGCTCCAGTACTTCGTGGCCGTCGCGGAGACCCGGCACTTCACCCGGGCCGCCGAGACGGTCCATGTCGCGCAGCCGTCCCTGTCGCAGCAGATCAAGGCGCTGGAACGGGAGCTGGGCGCGGACCTGTTCCGGCGGGCGCGTGGGAACATCACGCTGACCGACGCGGGCGAGGCGCTGCTGCCGCTGGCCCGGCGGATCCTCGCGGACGCGGACACCGCCCGGCACGAGGTGCAGGAGGTGGCGCAGCTGCGCAGCGGCCGGGTCCGGCTGGGCGCGACGCCGAGCCTGTGCACCGGTCTGCTGCCGGACGTGCTGCGCGCCTTCCACGACCGCTATCCGGGCGTCCGGCTGCTGGTCGAGGAGAGCGGCTCGCACGACCTGGTGCGGGAGCTGGCACGCGGCGCACTGGACCTCGCCCTGGTCGTGCTGCCGCTGCCGTCGCCCTCGCCCGCGCTGACCACGGTGGAACTGCTGCGCGAGGACCTGGTGGTGGTGTCCTCACCGGACGCCCCGTTCCCCGGACGCGGCAGGCGGGCCGTGCGCATCGCCGACCTGGAGGGCGAGCGCCTGGTGATGTTCCGGCACGGCTACGACCTGCGCGAACTGACTGTGGCCGCGTGCCGCGCGGAGGGCTTCGAGCCGGAGTTCGCGGTGGAGGGCGGCGAGATGGACGCCGTGCTGGGGTTCGTGCGGGCGGGGCTGGGCGTCGCCGTCGTACCGCGCATGGTGGCGGCGCGGTCGGGGCACGGGCTGCGGGTGACGCCGCTGGCCCGGCCGGGGCTGCACCGGACCATCGCGCTGGCGCACCGCAGCGACGTGGCTCCGCCCCGGGCGGCACGGGAGCTGCAGCGGATGCTGCTGGAGCGGTGAGGTGCTCAGGCCCGTCAGCCGAGGACGGCCGGCCTGAGCACCTCCTCGCACCAGCGGCGGAAGCTCGTGGGCGCGGTGTCCGGGGTGCTGGGCTCGCCCTTCCCGTAGAAGTCCTGGTCAGCCATCGCGGAGGCCATGTCGGCGAGCCCTTGGGCACCGCTCTCGCTCGCGCCGAAGCGCAGGGCCGAGGTCCGGTACTCCTCCGGGGTGCTTTCGATCATCCGTACCGGGCGGTCCAGTACCTCGGACAGGACCTCCGCCATGCCCTCGGGGGTGAGGTCGTCGGGTCCGACCAGCGGGACGTCGGCGCGGCCGGTCCAGGCGCCGTCGAGCAGCAGCCGGGCCGCCGTCGCCGCGATGTCGGCGGTGGCGCAGGTGCGCAGGACGCGGTCCGCGGGGTAGGCCATGCGGAAAGCGCCCGTGGCCCGCAGGGCGGCCGCCTGGCCGAGCAGGTTCTCCATCAGGAAGGGCGGGCACAGCGCCCGGTAGTGCGCTCCGGTGGCGGCGACGCGGTCGTCCATGGCGAGCGATGCGGAGATCGGCCCGGCGTTCTCCGCGACGCCTCGCCCGAGGGTGGAGACGGCGACGACGCGCTCGACACCCCGCCGCGCGATCACGTCGCACAGCGGGGTCGTGAAGTCACGGAAGTGGCCCTCGACGCTGTCGGCGCCGGGCGCGGGCGGTACCAGCCAGAACACCTGGTCGGCGCCGGTGCAGGCCGCGGCGAGGACGTCGGGGTCGGCGTGCGATCCCCGGAAGACCTCGGCCCGTGCGCGGGCCCGCGGAGTCAGCCGGGCGGGATCGCGGGCGATCACGCGGACCGCGGCCCCGTCGTCGAGGGTGTCGAGGACGTTGTCGAGGACCTGCCGGCCGATGCCGCCGGTGGGGGTGGTGATGACGATCACGAGGCACGACTCCGTAGCGTCGGGACGAAAGGGAGCGCGCCGGGGCCGGGGAGGCGTTCCGCTCGCGTCCCGGCGCCCCTCCATCCTGTGCCCGGGGCCCCTGCGGACTGAAGGACCGCCCGGGACCTGCTTGTTACCCTGAGGGCAATACGGAGGGAGGCGGAGCGTGGAGTCGCGTTCCCTGCGTTACTTCGTGGCGGTCGCCGAGGAGCTCAACTTCGCGCGGGCGGCCGAGCGGCTGGGCATCTCCCCGCCGCCCCTGTCCCGGGCGATCCGCCGGCTGGAGTCCGAGCTGGGCGTCGCCCTGTTCGAGCGGACCACCCACAGGGTGACCCGGACCCCGGCGGGAGACGTCCTGCTCGCCGAGGCCCGTATCGCGCTGGACGCTCTGGAGGCAGCCGGGCGGCGTGCCCGGCGCGCGGCGGGCGAACCGCAGCTGGTCCTCGCCGTGAAGGCCGACGGCGACGCGGGGCTGCTGGAGCCGATCCTGGCCAGTTACGCGCGCGAACCCGGGTCCGTCCCGGTCGCCGTCCGACTGTGCGGGTGGCAGGAACAGCCGGGGTTGCTGCGCACCGGCGAGGCGGACGCCGCCCTGGTGCACGCCCCGTTCGACGCCACCGGCCTCGACAGCGAGACGCTGGCCGTCGAGCCGCGCGTCGCCGTCCTCGCATCGAGCCACCCGCTCGCCGCCCGGGACCGGCTGGAGCTCGCCGACCTCGGCTGGACCACCGCCACCGTGGAGCACCGTATCGACGCGGCCCGGCGCGGCCGGGGTGATCTGGCCCAGGTCCTCACGGCCGTCTCGCTCGGCGAAGTGATCACCCTGCTGCCCGCCTCGGTCGCCGAACGCTACCCGCGGCCGGGAGTCGCGTACCGCCCGGTGTCCGACGCTCCCCCGGTGGTTCTCGCCGTCGCCTGGCCCCAGCAGTCCCGCTCGACGGCGACCGCGGCCCTCGTACGCGTGGCGGCGGAGGTCGCCGAGGCCGCCCTCGACGGTACGCGGGCGACTCCGGGGGCGGGCGCCTGAGGAGCTGCCTCAAGGACGGGCGGCGGAAAGGGGAGTTCAGAGTTCAGGACACGGGTGGCGCCGGTCCCGGTGAAGACGGCCTCCTGGACGGCGCTCGAGCCGCGGTACCACCCTCCCCGCCAGAGGGCTCACCGAGAGGGACGGCCTTCAGGGAACCGGTGTTCCCTGGTGGTAGTACATGCGCCAGTCGGTCGCGTCGTCGCGTCTGCGCCACAGGGAGCTGCGGCGGGCGTGGCGGCCCTCGAAGCGGGTCTCGTAGGTGAGGTGGACCAGGCCCGGGGCGAGGAGGACGCCGGTCATGGTGGACGGCTCGTAGCGCGGGCCGTCCGCCGAGCTGCCGGGGTGGTCGTGCAGCTCGGCGATCATCTCGGCGCGGGTGTAGCGCCGGCCGGAGGCGCCGACCTCGGTGAACTCGGGGTCGAGCAGGCGCTCGACCTCGGCCGGGCAGGAGCGGACCGCCGGGTCGAGGAGGCGCAGTTCGCCGTCGATCGCGGCCCGTACCGCGTCGTCTGCGTCGGTCATGCGCCCATGATCGCCGACCCGGGAGACTCCCGGCAGCCGGTTTTCCGCCGGCGGCCGCACGCCGCGGCGGCAGTCGCCGTACGCCCGTCGCCACCTGGCGTACGACCGCCCGGCGGCGGCCCCGCGCACCACCCCCGGGCGCCCGCGGTGTGGCTGCGCGCCCGGGATCGGTGAGCTGCCGTCGGCCCCGGGGCCCCTACGGCATCACGCCGTCGTGTCGGCCAGCGCCAGTTCGTGCAGCCGCTCGGGCGGGCCCGGGCGGGCGTAGTACCAGCCCTGGGCGGTGTCGCAGCCCAGCAGCCGCAGTTGCTCGGCCTGGGCGCCCGTCTCCACGCCCTCCACCGTGACCGCGAGGTCGAGGCTGTGGGCCAGGGAGACGATCCCCTCGACGATCTTCAGGTCGACGGGGTCGGCCGGGAACTGCTGCATGCTCTGGGTGAAGGAGCGGTCCAGCTTCAGGACGCTCACCGGGAGCCGGCGCAGGTTGGCGAGGTTGGAGTAGCCGGTGCCGAAGTCGTCCAGCGCGATGTCGACGCCCATCTCGGCCAGCCGCCGCAGCGGCTTCAGCAGGTCGTCGTCCGCGCCGATCAGCGCCGACTCGGTCACCTCCAGGCACAGCGCCTCCGGTGCCACGCCGGTGCGCTCCAGGATGTCGACGGTGTCCTGGACCAGCCCGGGGTGGGTGAGCTGGCACGGCGAGAGGTTCACGTTGATGCGCAGCGGGCCGAGCGCCTCCGCGCCCCCGTGGCGGTCCCGCCATTCGCGGGCCTGGCGCACCGACTGCTCCAGCACCCAGCGGCCCAGCGGAACGATCAGCCCGGTGTGCTCGGCGAGCGGGATGAACCGGTCCGGCGACAGCACGCCGTGCTGCGGGTGCAGCCAGCGCACCAGCGCCTCCGCGCCCCGGACGCTGCCGTCGCCGAGGTGGACCAGCGGCTGGTACTCGATGAAGAACTCGCCCCGGTCCAGGGCCGTCGGCAGCGCCGTGGTGAGCCCGTGCCGGGTGATGGCGCGGGCGTCGGCCTCCGGGTCGGCGAGCTCGAACCGGTTGCCGCCCGCCGACTTGGCCCGGTACATGGTGATGTCGGCGCTGCGCAGCACCTCCGCCGCGCTGCGTTCCCCGGCCGGCCCCTCGACGATGCCGATGCTGCCGCGCACGGTCAGCTCCCGGCCGTCGACGCTGATCGGGGCGAGCAGCGCGTTCATGATGCGGCCCGCGAGTTCGTCCACGGTGCGCTCGGTGTCGGGGCCGGTGGTCAGCGCCACGAACTCGTCACCGCCGAGCCGGGCCACCATCTCGCCGGGCGCGGTGGCGCAGGCCTGCAGCCGGTCGGCGACCTCGACCAGCAGCCGGTCGCCGGCCGCGTGCCCGAGACTGTCGTTGACGGTCTTGAAGCCGTCCAGGTCCAGGTAGCACAGGCCGAACCGCTGGCCCTCGCCGGCGCCCAGCGCCTTCTCCAGGCGTTCGAAGAAGAACGTGCGGTTGGGCAGGCCGGTGAGCGCGTCGTGAGTGGCCTCGTAGCGCAGCCGGAGGTTGAGCAGCCGCCGCTCGGTGGTGTCCTCCATGAGGGCGAGCTGGTACTGCGGGCCGCCGTCGGCGTCGCGCAGCAGGGACACCGTGAGATTGGTCCACAGGA
The DNA here is from genome assembly GCF_006782915.1 of Streptomyces calvus. GTDB lineage: Bacteria > Actinomycetota > Actinomycetes > Streptomycetales > Streptomycetaceae > Streptomyces > Streptomyces calvus. The sequence continues at coordinate 866,387 of NZ_VCNP01000056.1, read as the reverse complement.
CCGTTCCGTCGGGCCGGTAGAACGCCTTTTCCAGGTGGTAGTGCTCGCGCTCGCCGCGGACCAGCTCGTCGTAGAGCCGCCATGTCTGGGGGGCGTCGTCGGGGTGGGTCCACTCCGTGACCCGGCGGCCGCGCAGCGCCTGTTCGGACAGTCCGAACATGCGCCGCAGCGCGCCGTTGACCTGGAGGACGTTGCCCTCCAGGTCGGCGATGCCGATCCCTATCGCCGCGCCCTCGAAGACGGCGCGGAAGCGGGCCTCGGTGGCGTGCAGCGCCCGCGCCACCGCGCCCTGCGCCTCCAGCGCGGCCCGCGCGATGGCCTCCTGCTCGGCGAGGGTGCGTTCGCGCAGCGCCTGCGCGAACCCGGCGGCCATCGCGTGCTGCAGCCGTGCGCTGCGCGCCCGCAGGTCCTCGCGGTCGCCGTCCTCACCGCAGTACAGGACGAGGTAGGCGTCCACGCAGTCCAGGGTCCGGCTCAGTGCCTCCGGGTCGGTGCAGTGCGCCTCCACCAGCGCGGCGCCGACCGCCCGGCCCGCGTCGGCGTCGAAGGCACGGGCCCGCAGCGCCTCGCTGAGCATCCGGGCCAGCGGCAGCAGCCTGTCCTCGAACTCCGTCCTGGTCGACGAGGTCGACGTCACGGCGAAGACGGCGCGGCTCCAGATCGTGGCGAACCGGCGCAGTCTGCCCTCCGGCCCGTCCGGCTCCGCGCTCACGCCGTACGCCCCACGCCCGCGAAACCGGAGAAGGCGTAGGGATCCTCGTCCTCCGGTGCGGTGTCCGGCCGCCACTGCGGCATCGGCACCAGTCCGGGTTCCACCATGTCGTACCCCTCGAAGAACCGCGCGATCTCCTCGCGCGTGCGCATGATCAGCGGGTTGCGAATGTCCTGGTACACGTCCACCGCCCCCTCGGCCCGCTCCGGCGGAAGCGGGATTCCCTCGTACGAGGCGTGGGTGAGCACGAGCATGCTGCCGGGCGCGAGGGCCTCGCGCAGTTCGGCCACCGCCGCGTACGGGTCGTCCGCGTCTTCCACAAAGTGCAGTATGGCAACGAGAAGCAGCGCCACTGGCCGATTCCGGTCGATCAGCCGCCGCGCTTCGGGACTGGTCAGGATGTCCTGCGGCTTCCGCAGGTCCGCGGCGAGGACGTCCGCGCCGTCATGGCCGGCGAGTACCGCCCGGCTGTGCGCGACGGCCACCGGGTCGTGGTCCACGTACAGCACGCGTGCGTCCGGGTTCGCCGCCCGGGCCACTTCGTGGACGTTGCCGAACGTCGGAATGCCGGAGCCGATGTCGAGGAACTGCGTGATGCCCTCGCCGGCCGCGAAACGCACCGCCCGCCGCATGAAGGCCCGGTTCGCCTGCACGATCTTGGGCAGTCCCGGCATGAACTCCATGGCCCTGCGGGCCGCTTCCCGGTCGACCTCGAAGTTGTGCGAACCGCCCAGGTAGTAGTCGTACATCCGGGAGACGCTGGGCACCGAGATGTCGACGCTCCGCGGGGCCCAGGCGGGACGCTCCATGTCTCTCTCCATCGCGTAGGCGATCCGGTGTTCGAGCAGAGGCTACTGATCGCCCGCCAATGGAGCGACCCCAAACGGAAATTGACCATCCGTTCCCGGTCACTGCCAGTGGCACGTGCCTAATTGACATACCCCGGAAACGGTCACGAAAAGTGTCCGCGGCATTCCGGAGAGTTCCGAAGAACACCGCGAACCGCATGACACTCAGGAACGAAGAGCGGCGACAATTCCTTGAGTTCCGGTGAATCACGGCAAAACGGTCCGCCCCTCCGCGAACCGCGGAGAGGCGGACCAGGCCGGTGCCGTCCGCGCGGACGGCACCCTGGGGGGTTATTTCCCGGACGCACCGACCGGTTTTCCGTCGGGCCGCACGGCGTACCAGGTGCCGCCGACGCCCTGACCGTTGGTGTCGCCGGGGGCCTTGTCGCCGGCGAAGGTGTAGATGGGCCAGCAGTCGATCGTCTGCTGGTCGGCGCCGTCCGGGCGGGTGAAGGTCATGTAGCCCTTCTTCCGGATGCCGTCGGTGTCCTCGAAGTCGACCGGCGACACCGCCGGCCACTTCTCCAGGCAGGCACCGGTGCAGGCGGAGACGGGTTTCGGCCAGGCCTCGTCCTTCATGAAGCGGTAGACGGTCCTGCCGTCGCCGTCGACGACGATCTCGCCGAGTTCCGGGTCCTGCCGGGTGGACAGCCCCGGCCGGTCGGCCGCCTGCGCCTTCTTGCCCTCGGGCGTCAGCGCGTACCAGGTGCCGCCCACTCCCTGGCCCTTGGCGTCGCCGGCGTTGACGTCCTTGGCGTAGCGGTAGGCCGGCCAGCCGCCGACGGTGAGCTGCTTGCTGCCGTCGGACCGGGTGACCTCCCCGAGCAGCGACTCGTCGATGCCCTCGCCGGCCGTGGCGTCGTCGGCGGGCACCGGGGGCCAGGTCTCGGCGCAGTCGCCGTCGCAGGTGGAGGCGGGCGGCTCGGCGGTGTCCTTGTCGAAGCGGTACAGGGTCAGACCGAGGCTGTCGGTCACCACCTTGCCGAGTTCGGCGTTGGCGGAGACATTCAGCTCGCCCGCCGCGTCGGAGGGGGCGGCCGACGCCTGCCCGCCCGCACCCGCTCCCGCGGTGCCGCTGCCGATCTCGCCGTAGTCGCCGGCCTCGGCCGTGGCGCCGACGTTCTGGCTGGAGGCGGGCGGCGGGGTGTCCTGACCGCAGGCCGTGGTCAGGGCCAGCACCGCCGCGGCGCTCGCCGCCAGCGAGGCGGTCCGCCAGGAGGTCTTCATCGTCAACTCCACATCGTCGCCAGGGTGTTTGCAGCGCCCTGCTGTGCCGCCGCTCGACGATGGGTACGCACGGGAGCACACCCGGTGTTCAACGGGGGCCCGGATTTCTTCGGTTAACTCCTTCGGGGCAATCACCCGGCCTCCGTGCGTGACGGGCCGGTCCGCGACCCATGATCCCCGTCGTGCACGCTCTCGTACCGACTCAAGCCCGCGGCCTCGCCCGCGTGTTGGCCGTGGGGACGCTGATCTGGGCGCTGGTCGGCGCACCCGGCGCGGCGACGGCCGACGCCTGTGCGTACGCCTCGACGGGACCGGACGGCACCGAGGCGGTCGCGGTCGCGGGAAGTGTCGAGTGGCCCTTCCCGCCGCCGTGCCCGCCTCCGCCGCCGCCCCCGACGCCCACGCCCACCCCGACACCGACGCCCACGCCGACGCCCACTCCCTCACCCACGCCCACTCCGCCACCGACGCCTCCGCCGGAGCCCGCGCCGACCACGCCGCGCCCGCCGAGGCCCAGCCCCACCCCCACCCCCGAGCCGGAGCGCCCGCCCGCCGCCCGCCCGGCTCCGCCCGCGGCCCGGCCGACCCCGGCGCCCACCCCGCCGCCCCCACCGTCCCCTCCCCCACCGCCCCCGTCGCCGTCGGCCACGCCCGAGCCGCGTCCGTCCGTGACGCCCGTGCGCTACCCGCGCCACCGCGCGGCCCCGGCGCGGCGCTCCTCCGGCGGGGCCATGTCGCCGCTCGTCTTCGTCCTGCTCATCACGGTGCCCGCGGTGGTCGCCGTCGCCGCGCTCCGTCCGCGCTGAACCTCGTTGCTTGTGGAGGCACATCTTGCCGGAATGGCTTGTTCTCACCCTCGCGATGCTGGCCGCCTGCGTCGTCGTGGTGGTGGTCACCCTCGTGCGGCACCGCAGGGCGTCCGACGACGAGGATCCCAGCGAGACACCGGACGTCATCGAGTACATGACGATGTGGATCGGCGTGGTGTACGCCATCGTCCTCGGTCTCGCCATCGCCGGCGTCTGGGAGGGGCGCAGCGCCGCCCAGGAGCACGTACGGGCGGAGGCGGTGGCCCTGCACGAGATCTCCGAGCGCGTACGGGTCTACCCGGCGGACGTGCGCGACCGCATCCGCGACGACGTCAACGCCTATGTCGGACACCTCGTGACGACCGAGTGGCGGGTCATGGCCGACGAGGGCCGGGTCACCGCGCGCGGCACCGCGCTGCTCGACCGCGTCCGCCACGACGTCACCGACTACGAGCCGCGCACGGACTTCGAGGCGCAGGCCTACCAGCCGCTCATGGACCAGGTGGCCGCCGCCGACCAGGCGCGCAGCGCGCGGGCCGAGTCGACCGGGGAGACCATGCCGGGCGTGGTGTGGTTCGGGCTGATCGCCGGGGCCGCCATCACCATCGGCATGATCTTCGCGCTGCAGATCCGGCGCACCGGGCGGGAGTTGGTGCTGGCCGGGCTGTTCTCCGCGCTGATCGCCTTCCTGCTCTTCCTGATCTGGGACTTCGACGCGCCCTACGGCCGGGGCATGGCCGCCTCGGCGGAGCCGTTCCTGCGGCTCTTCCCGCATCTGGCGGGCTGAGCCCGGCGGGCGCGGCGGCGCCCCGGATCCTCCGCGGATCCGGGGCGCCGTCCTGTCGGACACGTGCGGAACGGCAGTCGCGGGGGGACAGCTGCTCAGACCTGCTTCTCGGCGCGGCGGCGCATCCAGAAGAGGCCGCCGCCGACGACCGCGGCCGTCACCAGCGCGCCGCCGATGGCGATGTCCGTGGGCGTCGCGCCGCTGGTGCTGCTGCCGCCGATACCGCCCTGGACACCGCCGATGACGGTGAAGGCGGCCGGGCGGGTCAGGCTCTTGCCGGAGCAGTGGACGGTGATGTCGTAGGGGCCGGGACGGGCGTTGGCGTCGACGGTCGCGGTGCCCTTCGAGGTGTCGTTGGCCCCGTGGATGGGCGTGAGGTTGGTCTTGGGGAAGACCTTGGAGGTCGCGGTGCCGCCGTGCGGGCAGCCGTCGACCGTGATGGTCAGCTGGCCGCCGGCCGCGATGACGCTGGGCAGGGCGACGATGTTGGACGGGTTGGGCACCCGGCCGGAGTCCGCCACGGCCGCCGGTGCGGCGACCCCGAGGACGGCGACCGCGGCTCCGGCGGCCGCCAGGGCACGTGTGTTGCGCATGTGATCCTCCGCGGAAGGCGCCCCGGGTCCCGTCCCCGGTCGATCGGCGAGAAAGCGCCTCCCGGAAAGACCCTCAGTTGCCTTGAGCCGCACCGCATTTCGGGACTGGTCCGTACCGGTGAGGCGGTGGGCGCGCGGCCGGCCGCGCCGGGGGATATCGCCGCAGGTCACGGACCGTCAGAAGATCTTCGCCGGGTGCCGCCCCGGATGGCGCACCCGCCGCCGCCGGGGACCACCCGTTCGCCGCCGCCCCGTCGCCGGTTGCGCGCGCGCCACTTAGCGTTTTCGTCATGCGCGAGTGACACGGCGACGGCCGTGTCGAGAGGGGAAGGCGAATGTCTGCTTTCTGGCCGGCCGAAGCCGAAGAGGAGGCGCGGCCCAAGAAGCGCGCCCCGTGGGGCGTGATAGCGCTGGTCCTGCTCACCGGCCTCGCGCTCATCCGGAACGGTTCCGGGGAGTTCGACGTGGGCCCGCCGCAGCCGGCCGGGGCGGCCGCCGCCGACAGCCGGGTGCCCGGCGCCACCGTCGTCCCGTCGGCGGAGCCGCTGCCGTACTCGATGCCGGACCGGGTGCGGATCCCGGCGATCCAGGTGGACGCGCCGGTGATGCCGGTGGGGCTGGACGCGGAGGGCTGGGTGGACGCACCGCCGCCCGAGGACCCCAATCTGGCGGGCTGGTTCACCGGTGCCGTGACACCGGGCGAGAAGGGCACGGCGGTCGTCGTCGGTCATGTCGACAACGCACAGGGCCCGGCGGTGTTCTACGGGCTCGGGGCGATGAAGAAGGGCAACCGCGTCGAGATCCAGCGCAAGGACGGCAGGACCGCCGTGTTCGAGGTCTACGGCATCGAGGTCTTCGCGAAGAACGCCTTCCCCGGGAACCGGGTCTACTCCTCGAAGGGCACCGCGGAGCTGCGGGTGATCACCTGCGGCGGCGGTTTCTCCCAGCAGAACGGCTACGACGGGAACGTCGTCGCGTTCGCCCGCCTGGCCGAGGTCCGCTGACCGGACCCCGGCCGGGCCGGGGTCCGGGCTCAGGCGTACTGCCGGCGGGGCACCGTGAGGTGGTAGCCGTCGTCGAGGAGCGCCGGCAGGTAGCGGCGCAGGGCCCGTACGCTCTGTCCCCGGTCGCCCCCGGCGTCGTGCGAGAGCACCACGACGCCGGGGGCGGCGCCGTCCTCGACCCGGTCGACGATGGTGCGGGTGCCGGGGGTGGTCCAGTCGAGGGTGTCGACGGTCCAGGCCAGCGGCTCCATGCCCAGTTCGGCGCCGAGCTGGAAGGCGGCGCGGTTCCAGGCGCCGTAGGGTGCGCGGAACCACTCCGGGCGGTGCCCGTGGGCCTTCTCCACGATGTCGCTGGTGCGCTCCATCTCGGAGCGGATCCGGCTGCGGCGCAGTTCGGTGAGGAGCGGGTGGGACCAGGTGTGGTTGCCGACCACGTGCCCCTCGTCGGCCATCCGGGCCAGCAGGTCCGGATGGGTGGCGGCCATCTCGCCGCAGACGAAGAACATCGCCCGCACCTCGTAGCGGGCGAGGGTGTCCAGGATGTGCGGGGTGTAGCGGGGGTCGGGTCCGTCGTCGAAGGTCAGCACCATGGTGCGGCCGCGCCCGGACACCCGCAGCAGCGGTTCCGTGCGCACCGGGGTCCTGCCGGGCGTGGTGCGCGGCGGGCCGTAGCCGGTCAGGGGCCTGAGGCGGTACTCGGAGGGCTTGAGCGGGCGGCGGGCGGCCGGTGCGCCGGCGGCGGGCGGCGGGGCCTGCTTCCCGGCGCCCGGCGTGATCGCCGCGGCCACGGTGGCCGCACCGAGGGCGGCGGCGCCGGCGCACAGCGTCCGGCGCCGGGTGAGCAACTGATCCTTCTGCATGACTCATCAGTCGCCCCGCGGGGGGCCGACGCACCTCAGCGACACCGGTGCGGCGGCACGGATTCACCCGATCGACGCAGCGCGGGCCGGCGGATTCCCGCGGACGCCCCGCCGGACCCGGCGGACGGCTCCGATAGCCTCGGGCCGTGACGGAACAGCAGTCCCATCGGTTCGAACGGGGCACGGACGGCCCGAAGGTGATCGTGGTCGGCGTGGACGGCTCCGACTCCTCGCTGCGCGCGGCGGCGTACGCGTTCGGACTGGCGCGCCGCCAGGGGGCGTTGCTCGCCATCGTCTACGTGCAGCCGGTGCTGGCGGCGGGCGCGGCGCTCGGCGCGCCGGTGGCCGACGCCACGGAGGAGATCGCCGAGGGCCTGGTGGCGCAGGTGCGGGACGCGATGGAGCGGATCAAGGGGGTCTTCGACGTCCGCTGGGAGTTCCACACGTTCCGCGGCGACCCGTACAACGGCCTGGTGAAGGCGGCGGACGACCTCAAGGCGGACGCGGTGGTGGTGGGCGCCTCCGAGCAGGCGGGGCACCGGATCGTCGGGTCGGTCGCGGTGCGGCTGGTGAAGGCGGGGCGCTGGCCGGTGACGGTGGTGCCGTAGTTCCGCCGCCGTGGGCCCGGTGCGTGCGTGGTGTCTTCCGTCGGAGGTGTCGTGGGGGCATCATGATCCGCCGTCAGCCGTTTGCCGATCGCGAAGAGGTGAGGCGCATGGCCGGGCTCCGGATGGGTGAGGGCATTCTCCGCCGCAAACCCATCGAACACATCGAGGAGACGGAAGTCGGCGAGGGTGCGCGACTGGAGCGCACCCTCGGACTGGGGCAGCTCACCGCGATCGGCGTGGGCGGCATCATCGGCGCCGGCATCTTCACGCTGGCGGGAACGGTCGCCAACGGCACGGCGGGCCCGGCGGTGCTGTTGTCGTTCCTGGTCGCGGGGGTGGCCAGCGCCGCCGCCGCGCTGTCGTACGCGGAGTTCGCGGGGCTGATCCCGAAGGCCGGTTCGGCCTACACGTACGGGTACGCGGTGCTCGGGGAGCTCGCGGGCTGGTTCATCGGCTGGGACCTGCTGCTGGAGTACACGGCGATCGTGGCGGTGGTGGCGATCGGCATCTCCGGCTACTTCAGCTTCCTGGTGAACGAGATGGGCGCCGACCTGCCGAACTGGATGCTGGGTGCGCCCGGCACCGGTGACGGCCACCGCGTGGACCTGTTCGCGGCCCTGCTGTGTCTGCTGATCGCCTTCCTGCTGAACCTCGGCATCAAGAACGCGGCCCGGTTCGAGACGGTCGTGGTGGTGCTGAAGGTGCTGGTCGTGCTGCTGGTGATCGCGGTCGGCGTGTTCCACATCGACACCGCGAACTACAACCCGTTCTTCCCGTACGGGGTGGGCGGGGCGTTCACCGGTGCGGCGACGGTGTTCTTCGCGGTGTTCGGCTACGACGCGATGTCAACGGCGGCCGAGGAGTCCAAGGACGCCCAGCGGCACATGCCGAAGGCGATCATCTATTCACTGATCATCTCGATGGTCCTGTACGTGGCGGCCTGCCTGGTGCTGACGGGCATGCAGAACCACAAGGACATCGACCCGGAGAGCGGCTTCTCCACGGCGTTCAAGTCGGTGGGGCTGGGCGGGCTCGCGGACGTGATCGCGGTGGGCGCCATCATCGGCATCCTCACCGTGATGTTCACGTTCATGCTGGGTGTGACGCGGGTGTGGTTCGCGATGTCGCGGGACGGGCTGCTGCCGCGCTGGTTCGCCAAGACCCACCCGACCCGGCACGTGCCGACGCGGGTCACCTGGATCGTGGGGGTGGCGTCGGCCGCCATCGCCGGGTTCCTGCCGATCGGCGAGGCGGCCGAACTGACCAACATCGGGATCCTGCTGGCGTTCGTCGTGGTGTGCACGGCGGTGATCGTGCTGCGCTACCGGCAGCCGGACCTGCCGCGCACCTTCCGCACGCCGTGGATGCCGGTGGTGCCGGCGCTGGGCGTGGTCTTCTCGATCTGGCTGATCACGTTCCTGCAGTGGCAGACCTGGGCGCGGTTCGCGGTGTGGTTCGCGCTGGGTCTGGTGATCTACTTCGCCTACTCCTACCGGCGGTCGGAGCTGGCGCGGCGTTAGAGGGCGCGCAGGAAGTCCAGCAGGATCCGGTTGAAGAGCTCCGGCCGCTCCATGTTCGGGTAGTGGCCGGTGCCGCCCACGGTCACGGTCCGGCCGCCGGGGACGGCACCGGCGAGGCGCTCGGCCGCGGCGAGCACGTCGTCGGGTTCGAGGGCGCCGTTCACGGCGAGCAGCGGGACCTCGATCTTCGGTGCGCGCTCGAAGGAGCCGGTCACGGGAACGAGCCGGTTCCGCTCGCCGGGGGTGTGCTTGGAGATGGTGTGCAGCGCCATCTCCCGCAGCCGGCCGAGGATGCCGGGGTCGATGTCGTCGGCGGTGCGGTGGGGGCCGGGTACGACGCGGAGGAAGGCCGTGAGCCAGCCCTCGACGTCGCCGGCGGCCAGCGCCCGCGCGGTCTCGGCCTGCACCTCCTGGTGCCAGGGATCGGTGGACCGGAAGTCTCCGGTCGCGGCGCCGCAGGTGACCACGGCGCGGACGAGGCCGGGGTGTTCGAGCACGGTGTCGGTGGCGATGACGCCGCCCATCGACAGGCCGACGAGGACGGCCGGGCCCGCGTCGAGGTGGCGCAGCAGTCCGGCGAGGTCGTCGGCCCAGCGGAACGGCGCGGTGGCGTTGGCGGAGAGGCCGTGACCGCGTACGTCCGGGGCGATCACCCGGTGGTGGGCGGCGAGGGCGGGGATCTGGTCCTGCCAGACGCGGTGGTCGACGAATCCGGAGTGGATCAGGACGACCGGGTCGCCGGATCCGGTGTCGAGGTAGGCGAGATCGCCGTCGGCGGACGGGAAGAAGCGCAGGTCCGAAGCACCAATCATGACAACCAAGGTGTCATCTTCACGGGAGTTTGGCAACCAAGGTGTCATGATGAGGGGGTGAACGCGATGGACAAGCCCCTGCCCCCGGACGCACTCGGCCGCCGCCTCACCGAGGTGTACGACCTGGTCGGCCCCCTCTACCGGCGCGCCCAGCGCAGCGTGGAGCAGGGCCTCGCCACCGGCGACGGCCTGTCGCTCGGCGTGCGTGCCGTGCTGACGCTGCTGCACCGCAACGGGCCGATGACCGTGCCGCAGATGGGCCGGGCGCAGGCGATCAGCCGGCAGTTCGTGCAGCGCATGGTGAACGACGCGGCGGCGCAGGACCTGGTGGAGAGCGTCCCCAACCCCGCCCACCGGCGGTCCTCGCTCATCCGCCTCACGCAGCGGGGCTCCGCGGCGATCACCGCCGTCCTCGACCGCGAGCACCAGTTGCTGCGGGAGGTCGGCGGGGACCTCACGGACGCCGACGTCACGGCCTGCCTGCGGGTCCTCGGCGAACTGCTGAAGGCCCTCGACCACGTCGACCTCGGCTGACGCGGGGAACAGGCAGGGGCGCTCGCTCCGCGCCGTCACCGCTCCGACACGCCGGGTGGCGCGTCCGGCGGTCGCGGACCGCCGCCTCGACCGTTCGTCGGACCGTTCATCGACGCGATCGACCGTCCGCCGCACGCTCGTGTGCGCGCCCTGTCCACGGGTGACGCCGTGCGCTGCCATACGGCCATGACGGCCGGAATGACACTCACGAACGAGACGACCGCCGAGCACGAGCTCGCCGCACTGCAACGCGAGCACGGCCGGCCCCTCTTCGCGCTGCTGCTCCGGCTCTGCGACGGCGACCGGCAGCGCGCGGAGGACCTGGTCCAGGAGACCCTGGTACGCGCCTGGCAGCATCCCGAGGCCCTGCGCGCCGAGGACTTCGCCTCCGTGCGGCCCTGGCTGCTCACCGTGGGACGGCGGCTGGCGATCGACGCGCGACGGGCGCGGCAGGCACGGCCGGCCGAGGTCGGGGACGCCGTGCTGGAGAACGCGCGGGTGACCTCCGACCACGCCGAGCGGGCCGCGGCCATGCTCGACGTCCGTGAGGCTGTGAAGACACTCACTCCCGAGCACCGTGAAGTCCTGGTGCTCGTGTACTTCCAGGGGGCGAGTGTGGCGGAAGCGGCGTCGGCCCTCGGCATCCCGCCCGGTACCGTGAAGTCCCGCGCGTACTACGCGCTGCGCGCCCTGCGCCGGGTGCTTCCGGGATACGCCTCCGACATGCGGTGAAACCGGCGGTCGAGTCAAACCTCCGTAAAGCGCCTTGCCGATGACCCCGGATCAGTAATCGGCTGTCCTCATCCGTGTTCCGGACCGGGGGCCCGGGTTCGGGCGACGCGCACGCACCGGAGGAAGGCAGGAAGGGATGCTGCACAGAGGTCGAGAGAGCACGGACGGCACCGGTGACGGTGAACTGACCGTCCCCATGGCTTGGTTGTACGCCGAGTACATCGCCGACGAGCTGCTGCGCAGCGGCGATCTCATGCCGCCGACGTCCTTCGAGTTCCGCGCCGGCCGGGACGCGCTGGCGCTGACCGTCTTCCTGTCCGACACCGACGGCGAGCTGTCCGGCATCCGGGTGGTCACCCAGCTGGAGACCTGGCTGTCCCTGACCGCCTACGACCAGCCGTGGCAGGAGTGGGTACAGGAACGCCTGGCCGACCTGGAGGCGGCCGCCGGCGCGTCCGGCCGGACCGCTCCGGATCCCGCGCTGGAGCTGGCCCGGGCGGCCTGGCGCTGGCTCAGGGAGACGGAGCTGCTCGCGCCCGATCTCAACGCGGTCCCGGGCGGCGGCGCGGTGACCGGTGAGGACGAGGGCCCGAAGGTGTGGACGCCGGCCTGGCAGCTCGGGCTGCCGCTCGGCCACCTCGCGATCCACCTCTTCTAGGTCCCGGGATCCGGCGAGCCGGGTCACCGGGAGGACCGGCCGGTTGGTGGGCCACAGGGCTCCGCATCCCCGGGTCACGATTCGGCACGTGGCTTGAGTGATTCCGCTGCCCGGTGCGTACCGGTGGGAGCAAGGAGTGACCCCACTCCCACCCAACGGCACGAGGATTCGGCATGAGGTCCCTGGAGAGGCATCGCGATGTCGGCGCCTACGCGCTCGGCGTGCTGGACGAGGCGGACGCCTTCCGCTTCGAGGACCACCTCATGGAGTGCCCTCGCTGTGCCATCCAGGTGACCGAGTTCGGGCCCGCCGCACGGCAGTTGATGCTGTACCGGCAGTCCACTCCGCGGCTGGTGCACCCGTTGGCGAAGCCCGGGCCGAGGCTGCTGGACCGGCTGCTGTCGGAGGTGGCCGCGCGCCACCGCTCGGGCCGTCGCCGGCTGCTGCCGGCGCTGGCCGCCTCGGTGGTGTTCGCGGTGTCCGCACCGGCGATCGCGCTGGTGACCGAGGACGCCGGCCGGAGCGCCGTGAGCGTCGCGGCGACGGACGAACGGTCCGGGGTGTGGGCGCGGGTGACCACCGAGGAGCAGGTCTGGGGCAGTCACGTCGAGCTGAGGGTCAAGGACGGCGCGGGGCCGCGCGCCTGCCATCTGGTGGTGGTCGGCCGGGACGGCTCCGAGGAGACGGTGACCAGCTGGAGCATGCCCCGGCACGACGCCCGCCCCCACACGATGCTCGGCGGGGCCGCGCTGCACCCGGAGGAGATCGCCCGCTACGAGGTGCGCACGGCGGACGGGGAGCCACTGGTGACCCTGCGGCCCGGGTAAGACGGCCGGGGCCCCGGGTCCACCGCCGCGGCTTCCCCGCGCCGCAGGACTCCCTGCCGCGGCGTTCCAGCCGCCGGTTCACCGCCACGGGCTCACCACCCGGGTCCACCGCCGCGGGTTCACTTCAGCAGGCGGGAGAGCCTGCGGTCGGCCAAGGGCTTGCCGCCGGTCTGGCAGGTCGGGCAGTACTGCAGCGAGGAGTCGCTGAAGGACACCTCGCGGACGGTGTCCCCGCACACCGGGCAGGGCTCCCCGGTGCGGCCGTGCACCCTGAGCCCGCTCTTCTTCTCCGACTTCAGCCGTCCGGCCGCGACGCCGCGGGAGCGTTCCACCGCCTCGATGAGCGTGGTGCGCAGCGCCTCGTACAGCCGGGTGGTCTCCTGAGGGGTGAGGGAGGCGGCCAGTTTGTACGGGGACATGCGGGCCGCGTGCAGGATCTCGTCGCTGTAGGCGTTGCCGACGCCCGCGATCAGGCCCTGGTCCCGCAGCGCGCCCTTGAGCCGCCGGCGCTCCCCGGCCAGCAGGTCCGCCAGGCGCCGCTCGTCGAAGTCGTCGGCCAGCGGGTCCGGGCCGAGCCGGGCGACGCCCGGCACCTCCTGCGGGTCCGCGACGACGTACACGGCGAGCCGCTTCTGGGTACCGGCCTCGGTCAGGTCGAAGCCGGCGCCGTTCTCCAGCGCGACGCGCAGGGCGAGCGGGCCCTTGCCGGGCCGGGGCGGGCCGCTGGGCAGCCGGTCCTTCCACTGCAGCCAGCCGGCGCGGGCCAGATGGGTGACGAGGTGCGGGCCGCCGTCCGTCTCGAGGCCGAGGAACTTGCCGTACCGGCGCACGGCGGTGACCTCGCGGCCCTCGACGGCCGTGAGCGGCGGGTCGTAGGTCTTCAGGACGCTGATCGCCACGGGCAGCACCCGCACGATCTCGTGGCCGGCCAGGTGCTCGGTGAGGAAGTCCTTGAGCGCCTCGACCTCGGGGAGTTCCGGCATACGACAAGAGTGCCACCGGGGGCCGGTGCGGTCAGGTCGTGCCGGTCCCGTCCGCCACCACGAACTCGCTCCACACGCACTTGCCGCCGCCGCGCGCCTCCACGCCCCACGCGTCCGTGAGGACCTCGATGAGCTGCAGGCCCCGGCCCGAGACGCCCGCCTCCCCCGCCTCGCGGCGGCGCGGCAGGGCGCTGGAGGTGTCCTCCACCTCGACGCGGACGCGCCGCTCGCTGCCGGTGAGCATCCGCACGGTGACGGCCGCGGAGCCCTCGGTGTGCATCAGCACGTTGGTGATCATCTCGTCGGCGACCAGTTCGATCTCGTCGGCCCGGTCGCGCGCACCCCAGCCGGCGACCGCGGTGCGGATCAGACGCCGGGTCTCGGAGAGCGCCTCCGGGTCGCCGGGCGGCACGTCCTGCTTGAGCCGGCCGCCGGGGCGCGCGTGGTCCAGGACGCGGCGGCGCAGCAGGAGCAGCGCCACGTCGTCGTCGCCGCCGCGTTCCTCCGCCACGTCGATGAGCCGGTCGGCGAGCTCGCGCACGTCGTCGGGGCCGGCGGCGATCTGGGCGGCCAGGGCCTCCATGCCGTCGTCGAGGTCGGCGCCGGGCTGTTCGACCAGGCCGTCGGTGCACAGCAGCAGGGTGTCGCCGGGGTCGAGCTCGACCGTGGCGACCGGGTAGTCCAGCCGGCCGAAGTCCGCGGACAGGCCGAGCGGCAGTCCGCCGGGGACGAAGACACGGCGGCAGGAGCCGTCGGTGCGGCGCACCAGCGGGTCGATGTGCCCGGCCCGGACCACCTGGAGCACGCCGGTGGCCAGGTCGGCCTCGGCGTACAGGCAGGTCGCGGAGCGGTCGGTGTCGAGTTCGTTCAGGAACACCGAGGCGCGGGCCATCACGGTGGCGGGCGGGTGGCCCTCGGCGGCGTAGGCGCGCAGCACGATGCGCAGCTGGCCCATGACCGCGGCGGCGTGCGTGTCGTGGCCCTGGACGTCGCCGATGACGGCGCCGACCCTGCCGCCGGGCAGCGGGATGAGGTCGTACCAGTCGCCGCCGATGTCCCGGCCGACGGTGCCGCCGATGGTGGCGGCCCGGTAGCGCACGGCCAGGTCGGCGCCGGGCACGCTGGGGATGGTGCGCGGCAGCATGGCCTGCTGCAGGCCCTGGGCGAGGTCCATCTCCTGCTCGTAGAACATGGCGCGCTGCAGGCTCTGCGAGATGCTGCTGCCGAGGGCGACCAGGATGTTGCGCTCGTCGGCGGAGAAGCCGTGCCGGTCGCTGTAGAGCAGGCCCATGGCACCGATGGGGCGGGCCTGGACGATGAGCGGCAGATAGGCCGCCGAGGTGATCCTGAGGTCGGTGAGGCCCCGCCACAGCTTCGGGTAGCGCTCGGCGAACTCCTCCGGGGACTCGATGAAGCACGGGCTGAGGGTGCGCACCGCGTCGCTCATCGGGTACGGGTCGTCGATCCGGGTGATCTCGGTGCCCGGGACGAAGCTGCCCTCGGGGCCCTCGGCGATGAGCCGGATCCGGTCGGCCTCCAGCAGGCCCATGACCAGGCTGGTGGCGCCCAGGTGGGTGAGGCCGTGGGTGTCCTTGAGGACGTCGATGACGTCCTGCACGGTGCGGGCGTGGGCGAGGGCGGCGGTGGTGAGCTGGACGACGTTGGTCTGCCGGCGGCGGGCGTCCTGCTGGGCGGCCTGGTCGCGCCGGGCTGCGGCGTCGCCGAGTTCCTGGGTGGCGTCCCGGACGATGCCGATGATGCGGCGGGGCCTGCCCGTCCCGTCCCGGCGGATGTAGCCCTGGGTGTGGGTCCAGCGCAGGGAGCCGTCGCGGCAGCGGACACGGAAGTAGGCGCCGTAGTTCTCGCTGCCGTCCTTCAGCGCGTTCGAGACGACGGCGTCCAGGCGCCGGGCCTCGCCGGGCGGCACCCGCTTGCCCAGGCTCTCGGGGCGGTCGTCGTACTCGTCGGGGCGCACGTCGAAGATCTCGTGCGCCTGGGCGTCCATCTGCATCACCCCGGCGTCCAGGTCCCAGTCGAAACTGCCCATGCGGTTGAGCGCCAGGATCGGATCCGGGTGGTCCGGCCAGTCGTCCGGGAGTGACAGGGGGCTCGCTCCCCGATCAGCCATGGCTTCACCATGCCAGGGTTCCCCCGATTCTTCGACCGCTGGGACGGCTCGGTCGCCGTGGCCGCGCGGGTAGCCGCGCCCGCCCGGTGGTACACGGAGGGTCACGGGGCCGGCGGGCGCCGACGGAGGGAGCGAGGCCCGTGGAGTGGTTCACCGCAGCCGACTACTGGCTGAGCCGGACGGTCTTCCAGCGGGCACTGGCCGGCCTGTACCTGGTCGCGTTCCTGACGGCGGCGCTGCAGTTCCGGGCCCTGATCGGGGAGCGCGGGATGCTGCCGGTGCCGCGGTTTTTGGAGCGGGTGCCGCCGCGGCGGTCGCCGAGCCTGTTCCACCTGCACTACTCGGACCGGTTCTTCGCGCTCTGCGCCTGGGCGGGCTGCGCGGTGGCGGCGGCGCTGCTGGCGGGAGTGGACTCGCTGCTTCCGCTGTGGGGGGCGATGCTGCTGTGGCTGGTGCCGTGGGCGCTGTACCTGTCGATCGTGAACGTCGGGCAGACCTGGTACGCGTTCGGCTGGGAGTCGCTGCTCCTCGAGGTCGGCTTCCTCGCGGTGTTCCTCGGCAACGACGAGGTGGCGCCGCCGGTCGTGGTGCTGTTCCTGCTGTGGTGGGTCCTGTTCCGGGTGGAGTTCGGCGCCGGACTGATCAAGATGCGCGGCGACGAGTGCTGGCGGAAACTGACCTGCCTGGACCACCACCACGAGACGCAGCCCATGCCGGGTCCGCTGAGCTGGTTCTTCCACCATCTGCCCAAGCCGCTGCACCGGGTCGAGGTGGCCGCGAACCACGTCACCCAGCTCGTCGTGCCGTTCCTGCTGTTCACCCCGCAGCCGGTGGCCACCGCCGCCGCCTCGCTGATGATCGTCACCCAGCTGTGGCTGGTGCTCTCCGGCAACTTCGCCTGGCTGAACTGGATCACGATCGTGCTGGCCCTGTCGGCGGTCCGGTTCCCGTCCGATCCGCCCGCCGTGCCCGGCGCGCCGCTGTGGTTCGTGGTGGTCGTGCTCGCGGTGTCCGCGCTGCTGCTGGGACTGTCCTACCAGCCGGTCCGCAACATGCTCTCCCGCCGCCAGGTGATGAACCGCTCCTTCGACCCGCTGCACCTGGTGAACACCTACGGCGCGTTCGGCAGCGTCAGCCGGATCCGGTACGAGGTGGTCGTGGAGGGCACGGCCGACGAGGCACCGCGCCAGGACTCCGACTGGCGGGAGTACGAGTTCAAGGGCAAGCCGGGCGATCCGCGGCGCTGGCCGCGCCAGTTCGCGCCGTACCATCTGCGGCTGGACTGGCTGATGTGGTTCGCCGCGCTGTCGCCGGCGTACGCGGGGCCGTGGTTCGGCGCGTTGGTGGAGCGGCTGCTGGAGAACGACCGCGACACGCTGAGGCTGCTGCGCCGCTCCCCGTTCCCGGCGGACGCGCCGCCCCGGTACGTCCGCGCCCGCCTGTTCCGCTACCGCTACACGACCTGGCGGGAGCTGCGGGAGACGGGCGCCTGCTGGGAGCGGACGTACGTGCGGGAGTTCCTGCCGCCGACCCGGCTGGCGGGGGCGGTTCAGAGGTCGTAGACGCGCACGGCGGTGGTCTCGAAGACCTCACGGCGTCCGGCGTCGTCGAGGTGACCGGTCAGTGCCCGCGCGGTGGCCAGGACGTCGCCGTACGCGGCCTCCAGGGTGCACACCGGCCAGTCCGAGCCGAACATCGTGCGCCCGGGGCCGAAGGCGTCCAGGACGACGTCGGCGTACGGGCGCAGGTCCGCGTGGCTCCAGGATCCGGGGGCGGCCTCGGTGACCAGGCCGGAGAGCTTGCACACGGTGTGGGGCAGGTCGGCCAGGGCGCGGGCGCCGGACGCCCAGGGTTCGACGGCGCCGGAGGCGACGGGCGGTTTGCCGGCGTGGTCGAGGACGAAGGTGAGACCGGGCAGCGCGGCGGCCGCCCGGGCGCACGCCGGCAGCTGGTGCGGCAGCACCACCAGGTCGTACACGAGTCCCGCGGCGGCGACGGCGGCCAGTCCGCGCCGTACGTCGGCGCGCAGCAGCCACTCGGGGTCGGCCTCCGCCTGGACCTGGTGGCGGATGCCCTTCAGCAGGTCCCCACCGGGCAGGTCGCGCAGCCGGGCCAGTTCGTCGGTGATGTCGGGGCGGGTGAGGTCCGTCCAGCCGACGACGCCCGCGACCAGGGGGTGTGCGGCCGCGAGCGCGAGCAGTTCGGGCGTCTCCTCGGGGACCGTGACCGTCTGCACCAGGACGGTCCGGTCGACGCCGGCCGCGCTCGCCTCGGGCGCGAGGTCGGCCAGGGTGAAGTTCCGCCGCAGGGGCGCCCGTTCGGGTCCGGTGAGCCAGTCCTGGTCGCGGACGGTCAGGTCCCAGACGTGGTGGTGCGCGTCGACGGTCACGGCGGCTCCTCGGCGGGTACGGGGGCGTCGGGCGGCAGCAGGCCGGTGGCGCGCAGCTCCCGCCAGAGGGCGGCGGGCACGCGGGCGGCGAACCGGTCGGCGCAGTCGTGGACCTCGGCCGCCGAGCGGGCACCGACCAGGACGCTCGCGACGGCCGGGTGGGCGGCGCAGAAGGCCAGGGCGGCGGCGCGCAGGGTGGTGCCGTGGCGCTCGGCGGCCTCCTTCATCCGCAGCGCGCGCTGAAGCAACCCGGCCGGTGCGGGTGCGTAGTCGTACGTCGCGCCGGGTTTCGGGTCGGCGAGCAGGCCGGAGTTGAAGGCGCCGCCGACGACGACGGAGGTGCCGCGTTCCAGGGCGGCGGGCAGCAGGTCGGCCAGGGCGCTCTGGTCGAGGAGGGTGTGGCGGCCGGCGCACAGCACGACGTCGACGTCGGTGTCGCGGACGAAGCGGGTCAGCATCGCCGTTTGGTTCATGCCGGCGCCGATCGCACGCACGACGCCTTCCGAGCGGAGCCGTTCCAGGGCCGGATAGCCCTCGTGGAAGGCCTGCTCGGCGTGGTCGTCGGGGTCGTGCAGGTAGACGACGTCGACGTGGTCGAGGCCGAGGCGTTCCAGGCTCGCCTCCAGGGTGCGCCGTACGCCGTCGGCGGTGAAGTCCCAGACGCGGCGGTGGGTGGCGGGCACGGCGAAGCCGTGGGCGAGGTCGTCGCCGCCGGCGTCGGCGGGTTCCAGGCGGCGGCCCACCTTCGTGGACACCGTGTAGCGGTCCCGCGAGTGCTCGCGCAGGGCCGCGCCGAGGCGGCGTTCGGCGAGGCCGAGGCCGTAGTGCGGGGCGGTGTCGAAGTAGCGGATGCCGCGCCGCCAGGCGGCCCGCACCGCCTCGTACGCCTCCTCTTCGGCGACCTCGGTGTACAGGTTGCCGATGCCGGAGGCGCCGAAGGCCAGTCCGGTGACCTCGACGCCGGTGCGGCCGAGCCGGTGCCGGTTCACCGGCCCGCCGGGCGCGTCCGCAGTCCCTGCATGCCGCCGTCGACGGCGAGGGCGGTGCCGGTGGTGGCGGCGGACAGCGGACTCGCGAGGTGGGCGACGGCGGCCGCGACCTCGTCGGCCGTGACGAGGCGGCCGGTGGGCTGGCGGGCCTCGAGCGCGGCGCGTTCGGCGGCGGGGTCGTCGGCGGCGTCGAGCAGCCGGCCGACCCACGGGGTGTCGACCGTGCCCGGGTTGACGCAGTTGACGCGGATGCCCTCGCGGACGTGGTCGGCGGCCATGGCGAGGGTGAGGGAGTACACCGCGCCCTTGGTGGCGCTGTACAGGGCGCGCTGCGGCAGGCCGGCGGTGGCGGCGATGGAGCAGGTGTTGACGATCGCGGCGTGCGCGGAGGCGCGCAGGTGCGGCAGGCAGGCGCGGGCGGTGCGGACCATGCCGAACACGTTGACGTCGAAGACGTGGTGCCACTCCGCGTCGGAGTTGGTCTCCACGGTGCCCTGCGCGCCGATGCCGGCGTTGTTGACCAGTACGTCCAGGCCGCCCAGGTCGTGGACGGCGGCGGCGACCGCCGCGCGCACCGAGGCGTCGTCGGTGACGTCGGCGGCGTAGCCGGTGAGGGGGTCGCCGACCGGTGACGGGTCGAGGTCGAGGACGGCCACCTTTGCGCCGCGCCGGGCGAGGAGGCCGGCGGTGGCCCGGCCGATGCCGGAGGCGCCGCCGGTCACCAGGGCCGTCAGGCCCTCGAAGTCGCTCATGCCACCTGCTCCTTGTCCTTGTGCGGGTCCGGTCCGGCGGCCCAGTAGGAGCCGTCGGGATAGGTGTAGCGCGCCAGGGACTCCGGTCGCAGGGCGGCGGAGAAGCCCGGCGCGAGGGGTGCGGTGTAGTGGCCGTCGCGGATCACCACCGGGTCGAGGAAGTGGTCGTGCAGATGGTCGACGTACTCGATGACCCGGTCCTCGGTGGTGCCGGTCAGTGCCACGTAGTCGAACATCGACAAGTGCTGGACGAGTTCGCACAGGCCGACCCCGCCGGCGTGCGGGCACACCGGGACGCCGAACTTGGTGGCCAGCAGCAGGATCGCGAGGTTCTCGGGCACGCCGCCGACGCGGGCCGCGTCGATCTGGACGATGTCGAGGGCTCCGGCCTGGAGGAACTGTTTGAAGACGATCCGGTTCTGGGCGTGTTCGCCCGTGGCGACCTTCACCGGGGCGACGGCGCGGCGGACGGCCGCGTGGCCGAGGATGTCGTCGGGGCTGGTCGGCTCCTCGATCCAGTACGGGTCGAACTCGGCGAGCGCCCGGGTCCAGCGGATCGCCTCGGCCACGTCCCAGCGCTGGTTGGCGTCGATCGCCAGGCGCACGTCCGGTCCGACGGCGGCGCGGGCGGCCCGGCAGCGGCGGATGTCGTCGGCGAGGTCGGCGCCGACCTTGAGTTTGATCTGCCGGAAGCCGTCGGCGACCGCGCGGGTGGCGAGCCGGGTCAGCTTGTCGTCGTCGTAGCCGAGCCAGCCGGGCGAGGTGGTGTACGCGGGGTAGCCGCGCTCCAGCAGGCGGGCCGTGCGCGCCCCGGCGCCCTCGCGGCCGCGGCGCAGCAGGTCCAGGGCCTCCTCGGGGGTGAGGGCGTCGGTGAGGTAGCGGAAGTCGATCTGCCGTACCAGCCAGGCGGGTTCGGCCTCGGCGAGCAGCCGCCACAGGGGTGTGTCCGCGCGTTTGGCGGCCAGGTCCCAGACGGCGTTGACGACGGCCCCGACGGCCATGTGCATCACGCCCTTCTCGGGGCCGAGCCAGCGCAGTTGGCTGTCCCCGACGAGGTCGCGGTTGAGGACGGAGGGGTCGGCGCACAGCTCGTCGGCGGACCGGCCGAGCAGATGGCCGCGCAGCGCCTCGATCGCGGCGACCTGGACGTCGTTGCCCCGCCCGATGGTGAACGCGAAGCCGTGGCCCTCGTGTCCGTCGGCCGCGTCGGTGCGCAGGACGACGTAGGCCGCCGAGTAGTCGGGGTCCGGGTTCATCGCGTCGGAGCCGTCGAGGTCGCGCGAGGTGGGGAACCGGACGTCGTAGGTGTCGACGGCGGTGATGCGGGCGGGGTGCGGGGGCACGGAGGGCCTTTCGCCGGGGTACGGGGACGAGGCGGCGCGGTCGCGGACGACGACGGCATACTTATCAGACCACTCGCGGAGCCCGACACCCTCCGGACGGCGATTTCCCGGCTTTCCACCCGCAGTGGTCGGACCACTTTCGTCGTTAGACTGCGGCGGACCCGGGGTGAGTGGAGGAGTGGCGTGGAGGAGACGGGCCCGCGGAAGGGCACGGTGACGCAGCGCGCCATCGAGCGGATCACCGCGATGATCCGCGAGGGCGAGCTGAGGCCCGGCGGGCGGCTGCCCACCGAACGGGACCTCGCCGCCCGGCTGGGCATCTCCCGCAGTTCGATGCGGGAGGCGATCCGCGCGCTCACCGTGCTGGGCGTGCTGGAGGCCCGGCACGGCTCCGGCATCTACGTCACCCGGCTGGAGGCCGGGGACCTGCTGGAGACGTTCGGGGTCGTGGCCGATCTGTCCCGGGGGCAGCGGCTGGTGGAACTGCTCCAGGTGCGCCGCGCGCTGGAGTCGGCGGCGACCGCGACGGCCGCCGCGCGGATCACGGCCGACGGCCTGGCCGCCGTCGGGAAGCACCTGGCGGCGATGGACGCCACCGACGACCCGGAGGAGTTCCTCGCCCACGACCTGGCCTTCCACCGTGAGATCGTGGCCGCCGCCGGCAACGAGACGATGGCCGCCATCCTGGAGGGCCTGTCCTCGCGCACCGTCCGGGCCCGGGTCCGGCGCGGCCACCAGGAGGAGGACGCGTTCGCCCGCACCCGCAGCGAACACGCCGCGATCCACCGCGCCCTGGCCGCCCGCGACCCGGAGGCGGCGCGGGCGGCGGCGGCCGCGCACGTGGGCGCGGTGGAGGAGTGGCTGCGCGCCCGGCTGGAGGACTGAAACGTCAGGCGCGCTTCAGCCGCAGCGTCATCAGCTGGAACGGCCGCAGCCGTACGGTGATCCGGTCGCCGTCGAGCGGGGGTGCCTCCGTGTCCGCCAGCGGGCGTTCCAGCAGGTCGGTCACCTCCACGCCGGTGGCCGCGAAACCGGTGGTGAGGGTGGTCAGGGCACGGGCGCCGTGGGCCTCGTGGAAGCGCACGACGACGTCGCCGCTGCCGTCGTCGGCGAGCTTCACCGCCGTGACCACGACCGCGTCCCGGTCGACCGTCACCAGCGGGGCGACCTCGCCGGCTCCGGTCAGGTGCCGCTCGGGCAGGTTGATCCGCCAGCCCTCGCGCACCGCGTCGCCGACGGTCGCGCCGGGCACCAGCGCGTGCCGGAAGCGGTGCACGCCCTGGTCGGTCTCGGGGTCGGGGAAGCGCGGGGCGCGCAGCAGGGAGACCCGGACGGTCGTGGTCGTGCCGCCGTCGTCGCGGACCGTGCGCGTCACGTCGTGGCCGTACGTCGAGTCGTTGACGACGGCCACGCCCCAGTCGGGCTCCTGGAGGTGGACGAAGCGGTGGTTGCACGCCTCGAACTTGGCGGCCTCCCAGGAGGTGTTGGTGTGGGTGGGCCGGAAGAAGTGCCCGAACTGCGTCTCCGACGCGTACCGTTCGGCGTGCAGGTCGAGGGGGAAGGCGAGCTTGAGGAACTTCTCCGTCTCGTGCCAGTCGACCTCGGTGTCCACCACCAGCCGCCGCTCCCCCGGCGGCAGCGACAGCAACTGGGTGACGCGCGAGTTGCCGAAGGAGCGCACGATCCGCACCGAGGCGCCGTCCTCCCCTTCCGTGACCTCCTCCGCGTCGGTCAGGTCGGTGACCGTGTTGCGGTAGAACTCGTCGACGTCCCACGCGTCCCACATGTTCGGCAGGTCCGGGTGGAGCTGGAGCAGGTTGCCGGCCCGGCCGGGGGCGACAGTCTCGCGGCCGGCCTCCAGGTCGTGCGCGGAGACCAGCAGGCCGCGGGCGTCGATCTCGGTCCGCAGCAGGCCGTTGTCGAGGACGTAGCCGCCGCCGGGTCGTGCCGCGAGCGTCGTACGGCCCTCGGCCGCCGCCGTCCGGGCACCGCCCGCCGGGACGCCGGCGCGGGCGTGCGGGGCGGCGTTGAACACCAGCGGGACCGTCCCCTCGCCGGCCAGGGCGCGCTGCGCGGAGTCGATGACGGCGTTCAGTTCCGCGGCGATCCGCGCGTAGGTGGCGCGGGCCTCGCGGTGCACCCAGGCGATGGAGGAGCCGGGCAGGATGTCGTGGAACTGGTGCAGCAGCACCGTCTTCCAGATCCGGTCCAACTCCTCGTAGGGGTAGGCGAATCCGGTCCGTACGGCCGCCGTGGCCGCCCACAGCTCGGCCTCCCGCAGCAGGTGTTCGCTGCGCCGGTTGCCCTGCTTGGTGCCGGCCTGGCTGGTGAGGGTGGCGCGGTGCAGTTCGAGGTAGAGCTCGCCGACCCAGACGGGCGGTTCGGGGTACTCGGCCTCGGCCTTGGCGAAGAAGGCCGACGGCGTCTCCCAGGTGACCGTCGCCGAGCCCTCCAGGTTCCGCAGCCGGGCCGCCCTGGCGACCATCTCGCGGGTGGTGCCGCCGCCTCCGTCGCCCCACCCGGTGGGCGCGAGGGAGTGGCGGGCGACGCCCTTGTCCTTGAAGTTGCGGACCGCGTGGGCGATCTCGGAGCCCTTCATGGAGCAGTTGTAGGTGTCGACGGGCGGGAAGTGGGTGAAGATCCGGGTGCCGTCGACGCCCTCCCAGCGGAAGGTGTGGTGGGGGAAGCGGTTCGTCCGTGACCAGGAGATCTTCTGCGTCAGCAGGTACTTGGAGCCCGCGGCCTTGATGATCTGGGGCAGTCCGGCGGCGAAGCCGAACGTGTCGGGCAGCCATGCCTCGTCGTTCTCGATGCCGAACTCGTCGAGGAAGAACCGCTTCCCGTGCACGAACTGCCGGGCCATCGCCTCCGAGCCGGGCATGTTGGTGTCCGACTCCACCCACATGCCGCCGGCCGGCACGAACCGCCCGTCGGCCACCGCCTTCTTCACCCGCGCCCACACCTCGGGCCGGTGCTCCTTGACCCACGCCCACTGCTGCGCCTGCGACATGGCGAACACGAACTCGGGTTCGTCGTCCAGCAGCGCCGTCATGTTGGCCGTCGTGCGGGCGACCTTGCGCACGGTCTCACGCAGCGGCCACAGCCACGCCGAGTCGATGTGCGCGTGTCCGACGGCGCTGATGCGGTGCACGGAGGGCACGGCGGGTGCGGCGAGGACGTCGGCGAGCCGGGCGCGGGCCCGTTCCGCCGTGCCGCCCACGTCCTGGAGGTCGACGGCGTCCAGGGCCCGCTCCACCGCCCGCAGGATCTCCCAGCGGCGGGGCGAGTCGACCGGCAGCTCGGCCATCAGCTCACCGAGCACCTCCAGGTCGACGACCAGCTGCCACACGGTCTCGTCGAACACGGCGAGGTCCATGCGGGTCAGCGTGTACAGCGGCGCGCTGCCCGCGGTCTCCTTGTCGCCGAGCGGGGTCGGCGCGAAGGGGCGGTGGCCCATGATGACGGGGTTGGAGGCCGCCTCGATGTGCAGCCGCACCTCCTCCCCGCCCTCGACGGGCGCGCCGATGCGCACCCACTGGTTGCGCGGGTTGACGCCCTTGACGGGAGTGCCGTCGGGCCGGTACACCAGCCCCTCGCACTGGAAGCCCGGCATGTTCTCGTCGAAGCCGAGGTCGAGAACGGCCTCCACGGTCCGCCCGGCCCATTCCTCGGGGACGGTGCCGGTGACCCGGAACCAGCTGGTGCCCCAGGGCGCTCCCCAGCGGGCGCCCACCGCGACGGGCTCGGGTTCGGCGGCGAGGCCCTCGGCGACGGGGACGGGTTCTCCGGGCGCGTTCCACACCGCGACGTCGAGCGGTACGGACTCGGGGTACACGGCGGGGCGGATGCGCTCGTCGAGGACGCGCGCGAGGCGGGCTTCGACCAGGGTGCGGTCGTCATGCATGCGGGGCGCTCCAGGGTTGGGGGCGGGCGGTCACCAGGGGTACCACTCCCCCGCCGCGCACCTGTTGGAACCCTGCTCCCGGTCGGCGGGCGGCGCTGCGGCCGGCCGGGGCGCGGGCCGGCGCCCCGGCCTCGATGCGGTGCGTGACGTCGGAGCAGCCGCCGACGGCCGGTCGACGGGCCCGCCCCGGCAGGTGCGGATCCGGTCGCTCCGTCCTGCGCGGGCCGCTCGTCACGCTCGCTCGCGGCTACGGAGAGCCGACGTCACCCGGAGGGCGTGGCCGGTAAACGCCGTTGCCGCGTCCGGCAGTGAGCGCCTAGGGTCGGGCGGGTGACTGCCGGGTCGGCCATGGGCCATACACGTGAGGCGCTCCCGGCCTCGGAGTGAGGCCGGCGCGGGGCGCGCCCCCGTCCGCGCGGCGCCCGGCCGGTGCCCGCGGCCCGCCCTTCCTCTCCGCGTCCCTTCGCTCGCCGGCCGCGCCCCTTGGCGCGGCCCACCGTGGCCACCACCGACACCGGAGACGAATCCAGCCATGTCCGACGCCCAGCACGTCCAGTTGAACCACACCGCCGTCTACGCCAGTGACCGCAGTCGCTCCGCCGAGTTCCTCGCCGGGATCCTGGGGCTGGAGGTCGGCGCGCCCTTCGGGCCGTTCCTGCCCGTCGACCTCGGCAACGGCGTGACCCTCGACTACTACGAGAAGCGGGACGAGCCGATCCAGGGCCAGCACTACGCGTTCCTGGTGCCCGAGGAACGGTTCGACGCGATGATCACGCGCCTCGAGGAGGCCGGGGTCACCTACTTCGCGGACCCCTCCCACACCGAGCCGGGCCGGGTCAACGGCCTCTTCGGCGGCCGGGGCGCCTACTTCGACGACCCGGACGGCCACAACATGGAGATCATGACCCGGCCCTACGTCCGGCCCTGAGCGGCCGACGGCGGCGACCGGCACGGCCGCCCGCTCCCGGCCGTGCCCCGGTCACAGCGCCCGGTACATGATGTGCAGCCCGACCGGGCCGTGCCGGGGGTGGTCGAAGGCGCCGGGAACCGTACCGAGGACCGTGAAGCCCAGCGAGGTCCACAGCTGCACGGCCGGATTGGTCTCCACGACGGCGTTGAACACCATGCCCCGGTAGCCGGCCGCCCGCGCCTCGGCCAGGACGTGCTCGGCGAGCAGCCGGCCGAGGCCCCGGCCGGTGTGGTCGGGGTCGACCATGAAGCCCGCGTTGGCGATGCCGGCGGCGGGGCCGCCGTAGTTGGCGGTGAGGTAGGCGGAGGCGACGACGGCACCGCTGTCGTCCTCGACGACGTACACCCGCTTCGCCGGGTTCATCCACAGGTCCCGGGCGGCCTCCTCGGAGGTGCCCGGGTCCCAGGCGTAGGTCTCGCCCGCGGCGACGATGCGGTGCCAGAACGGCCAGATGCGCGGCCAGTCGTCCAAGGTCGCTTCCCTGATCGGCATGGCTGCGAGTCTGCCACGCCCCGCTGCCCTTCAGGATCCGGCGGGCTCCGCGCGGCGCCGGTCGTCCAGGCCGGCGAGGTACCGTTCGGCGTCGAGGGCGGCCAGGCATCCGGCGCCCGCCGCCGTCACGGCCTGCCGGTAGACGGGGTCGACCACGTCGCCCGCCGCGAACACCCCCGGCACACTGGTGCGGCTCGACGGCGCGTCCACCCGCACGTACCCGGCGTCGTCCAGGGCGAGCCGGCCGGCGAACAGGTCGGTGCGCGGGCGGTGGCCGATCGCGATGAACAGCCCGGTCACCTCCCGTTCCTCGGCCGCCCCGGTGCCCGTGTGCCGGAGCGTGAGGCCGGTCAGTCCCGAACCGGCGTCACCGTGCAGGGCCACCACCTGCCGTTCGAACGCGAAGGACACCTTGGGGTCGGCGAACGCCCGCCGCTGCAGGGCCTTGGAGGCCCGCAGGGTGTCCCGCCGGTGGATCACCGTGACCGAGCGGGCGTACCGGCTCAGGAAGGTGGCTTCCTGCAGAGCGGTGTCGCCGCCGCCGACCACGGCGATGTCGTGGTCGCGGAAGAAGTACCCGTCGCAGGTGGCGCACCAGGACACGCCCCGCCCCGACAGTTCGTCCTCCTTCGCCAGGCCGAGCCGGCGGTGCACCGAGCCGGTGGCCACGACGACGGCCCGCGCACGGTGTTCGCGGCCCACGCCGTCGGTGACCGTCTTCATCTCGCCGGCCAGGTCGACGCAGACGGCCTCCTCGTCCACCGGCTCGGCCCCGAACCGCTCCGCCTGCGCCGCCATGGCGTCCATCAGGTCCGGTCCCCGTACGCCCTTGGGGAAGCCCGGATAGTTCTCCACCTCGGTGGTGGTGACCAGGGAGCCGCCGATGAGGCCTTGGCCGCGCAGGATCACCGGGCGCAGGTCGGCCCGCGCGGCGTACAGGGCGGCGGTGCAGCCGGCCGGGCCCGCCCCGATGACGACCACCTCGCGTACGTCGCCGCTCACCGCTCGCCCCCGCCGCTCGTGCCGCGGGCCGGACCGGTGTGCAGCAGCAGGTCCGGCGAGTCGGGACCGGCGTCACCGACGTGCCCACGGGTCGCGGCGGCGGCGAGCGCCGCGTCCAGTTCGACGGGTGTGGCGTCGGGGTGGCGGGCCAGGTGCAGGGCGGCGGCGCCAGTGACCTCGGCCGTGGCCGCGGAGGTGCCGGTGAGCACCGCGTAGGCGCTGTCGCCGCGCGCGCCGGCGGTGGTGATGCCGGTGCCGGGCGCGAACAGGTGCACGCAGTGGCCGTGGTTGGACCAGGCGGGGCGCCTGTCGTCGCGGTCGGTGGCGGCGACGGTGATGGCGGTGGTCTGCCGGGCGGGCGTCGTCTCGCAGGACTCGACGCCCTGTCCCGAGGCGTCCCCGTTGCCGGCCGCCGCGGTGTACGCGATGCCCAGCTCGGTCATCCGGTACAGCTGGAGGTCCAGCACCGAGCCCGGCTCGCCGGAGAAGCCCAGGTTGACCACGGACGGGCCGTCGGCGTGGGCGGTGATCCAGTCGACGGCGGACATGATGTGCTCCAGCGTGCCGGTGCCGTCGCAGCCGAAGGCACGCACGGACCGCACGGTGGCCGCCTTGGCCACGCCCGTCCACCGTCCGGCGGCGGTGGCCGCGGAGGCGGTGCCGTGACCGTTGCAGTCGCTGTCGCCGCCGGGCCGCCGGGTGATGGCGTCGTACGCGCCGTGCGCCCGGCCGCCCCGGAACTCCTGGTGGCCGACCCGGACGCCGGTGTCGACGATGTAGGTGTCCACGCCGGCACCGCTCGTGGGGAAGGCGTAGACGTCGTCCAGCGGCAGGTCGCGCTGGTCGATGCGGTCCAGGCCCCACGAGGGCGGCGACCACTGGATGCCGCCGAGGGCCGGGCCCGCGGCGCCGGACGGCCGGAGCGCCCGCGGTTCCCCGGTGACCCGGCCCGCGACCCGGTACACGCGGTCGCTGGTGATCGAGTCGACCCGGGTGTCCGCGTAGTAGCGGTTCACCTGCTCCTCGGTGAGCGAGACGGAGAACGCCTGCGAGGCCGCGTGGTACACCCTGCGCAGCTCGCCGCCGTGACGGGTGATCAGCTCGGCGGCCCGCCGGGCGACCGCTTCCTCGGTCGGCTCGGTGCCGTTGACCTGGATGATGTGGACGGTGGTGGAGGCGGGCCGGACCGCCGCTACGGCCGGCGACGCGGGACCGGTGATCACGGCGGTGAGGGACAGGCCGGCTGCTGCCGAGGTGGCCGCGATGACGGCCTTCAACAGGGGTTTCTTCATGGGGGGTTCTGGCCTTTCGCCTGTGCTGCGGGGGGGCACCGTGCGCTGCGCCGGGGCGAGGGCCCGCGCGGCGGGCGGGCGGTGCGGGGAAGGGGGCGGGGGTGGTGCGCGGGAGGGGTGCCCGGGGACGGCGTCGAGTGGGGTGACGCCGTCCCCGGGCGGAGGCGGAACCGGCGGGTTACAGCCGGTTCAGCCAGGTGCGCAGCGAGGTCGGGCCGTCGAAGCCGACCAGACGGCTGCCGGCCTCCTGGCCGTTCTGGATGTTGAGCAGCGCCGGTATGCCCCGCACGCCGTACTTCCGGCTCAGGTCGGGGTTGTCGTCGACGTCGACCCTCGCCCACACCCAGGCGCCGTTGTCCTCGGTGTTGTACTTCTGGAGGTAGGGCTTCTGCTTCTGGCACCAGTAGCACCAGTCGGCGGTGAAGTCGAGCACCACCGGCTTGGTGTGCGACCACTGCATGACCTGCGCGTAGTTGGCCGATGTCACGTCGACGACGGAGGGGATGTCGGTGGTGGCGGCTGCGGACGCGGGGGCGGGCGCCGGTGCGGCGGCCGCCGGTACGGCGGCACCGCCGAGCAGCACCGCGACGGCCGTGGCCGCGACGGCCAGGGAGCGATTCATGGTCTGTTCCTCTCGTGGGGTGTGACGGGTGGATGCGCGCGTGCGGCGAGGGGTCGGGCGCCGGGCCCGTTCAGTCACCGGCGGTCTGCGTGGGCAGGCCGTGGGCGACCCAGTCCTCGATGCCCTCGCGGTACTTGCGCACGTCCGTGTAACCGAGCGACACCAGCCGCGCGCCGACGAGTTCACTGTTGCGGCACGGCACGTTCGCGCAGTACACGACGGTGGGGGCGGTGCGGTCCGGGAGTACGGTGGGCGCGAGTTCGTCGGTGCGGCGCGCCGCCTCCTCGTAGGGGAAGCCCGGGATGTTCACCGCACCGGGCAGATGCTCGCGTTCGTAGTAGGCCGTCGGCATCGTGTCGACCACGATCACCTTTCCGGCGTCCATCTCGGCCTTCAGTTGCTCGCGTGTCACCAGGGGCAGCACGTCGTCCTCCGGTTCTCTTCACGTGGTGCGGTCGGGAAGGGGGGTGGTCGCGGCGGGGCCGCCGCGCCGGGCCCGCAGCGCGCGGCCGGCCGTCGCGTAGAGGGCGAAGGCGGCCACGACGGCGTTGATGGGGGGGATGCCGGCGTCCACCTGGGCGCCGACGAACGCGCCGACGGCCCAGCAGATCAGGGACAGCGGCAGCCAGTCGGGGACCCGGTCGGGCAGCGCGCCCGTCCGGTGGGCGGCGTCCAGGACCGCGCGGTAGCGCCGCACCACGTAGTACTCGGCGATGATGATCCCGGCCACCGGAGGAGCGAGCACCCCGATGGTCTCCAGGAAACCGGTGAAGTCGTCGGTGACGCCGACGGCGGACAGCGCGGTGCCCGCCGCGCCGATGACCAGGGTGACGGGACGCCGGCCGACGCGGCGGCCGACGAGCACGTCGACGCTGTTGACGGTGGCCAGGGCGGACGAGTACAGGTTCCAGTCGTTGATCTTCAGGATCGCGGTCGCCAGGATCAGCGTGCCCAGCACTCCCGAGGAACTGGTGACGATGCCGACGACGTCGGCGGTGCGGGCCGCGTGGCCGAGGAGCACCGCGGTGAGCCCGATCAGGTACTCGCCGAGCGTCACGCCCAGCAGCGTCTGCTTGACGACGTCGGAGGGGCGGCGGTTGAAGCGCGTCATGTCCGGGGTCATCAGCGCACCGAGGATGAACGCGCCCGCCACCAGCGTCGTCCCTTCGGCCAGGGACATCACCGGGCCCGGCGGCGGCCCGGTCAGCAGGTCGGCCGGCGTATGACCGGCCAGCGTGTCGGCCACCGACCAGCCGGCCAGCACCAGGAACGCCGGCACGGTCAGGTACGCCGTCCACGCCATGGTGGTGAAGCCGTGGACGGAGACGGCGGTGACGACCGCGCCGCCCACCACGGCCCAGGCCCACTCCGGCGCCCAGCCGGCGAGATCGTGCATGCCCTGGGCGAACACGCCGTTCTGCACGCCGAACCAGCCGGCCAGGCTGAACGCCACCAGCATGCCGACGGCGGCTGAGCCCTTCCGGCCGAAGCCCGACCAGCGGGCCAGCACCGACGTGGACACCCCCTCCCGGACCCCCGCGACGCCCAGGAGGATCGTGACGACCTCCAGCATCACCGACCCGACGGTGATGGCGATCACCGCGTCGGTGAACGTCATCCCGTACCCCAGCACGGCGCCGACCATGAACTGCTGGAAGGAGGAGACCTGTCCGAAGCGCTGCACCGCCACGGAGAACCAGGAGTGGCGCGCCTCGTCGGGCACCGGGGTCAACGAGTAGTCGTCCAGGGCCTCCTTCCCGGCGGCGTCCACGGCGCCCGGCGGGCCGGTCCGGGCCGGCGCGGCACGTCCGGGCCCGGCGTCAGCCCGCGTCACGGGCCACCTCCCGCGGCTGGACGGGACCCTGCGCCGGCTCCGCTGCGGACCGTTGCTCCACCGGCTCACGGACCACCAGGAAGCCCTGTCCGTCCGTCGGCCGCCAGCTCAGCTCCCGGCGGTAGAAGCGCTCCAGGAAGGCGACGCGCTGGTGGTAGACGAAGAGCGACGGCCGGTGGCCGGTGATGCCTCCGGCGTCGGCGAAGAGCGGCAGTTCGGCGAGGAAGTAACGGGCGGCGCTGTGCAGTTGCTCCTCGCCGGGAGTCGCGCCCGGCGGCAGGTTCCGTTCCAGCACCCAGTGCGAGGCGCCCAGGCACGCGGTGCGGAAGTCCTCGTCCTCCTGGAAACACCGGTACGCCTCGTCCAGCAGCGTCAGGTAGCGGGGCGTGCCGTACAGGCGGTCCATCCCCAGGACGTGCCGGTCGGGGTTCGCCACGCCCAGGGTGTGCAGCGCCGTGGCGATCTTGTTGTGGACGTACTGCCCCTGCCGCCGGGCCTTGTGGCGGGCGCGGTCCGGCTCGTACCCCAGCGCCTCCAGGGTGTACGCCGCGACCGCGTCGGGCACGAAGAAGTGGACGTTCCCGAAACGCCTCAGGGCCCAGCCGGCCAGTCGCCGCAGTCGCGGCGTGCTGAAGTAGCTGTTGAAAGGGCTGACTCCGATGCACACATGAGTGGCCTCGGACAGGAGACCGCCGCAGCGCTCGGTAAGTGGTTCACATTCCAACATGTCGTGTCCTCGGACGGTAGGGGGACGAGCCTGCCCTCGCGCAGCCGGGTCCGGCCGGTCGAGCGATGACTGGAATGGTGACGACCCGTCGGAGGGCTGAATACTGCCGCCCGGTCATGCCATTTCCGCATCCCCTGAAAGGACAGCGGAGCGTGCCCGCCGACAAACGGGTCGTGACCATTCCGCGGGCGCAATTCCGGAAAATTGACCGCGTCGGGCGCCGACACTGGTGAAGGCCCCGCCGAAGGGCTTAACTCTTGGTCATGGACCTGCAACTCCGGCACTTACGTCAGCTGTGCCTCGTCTCCGACACCGGAAGCCTCAACAAGGCCGCGAAGGCCCTGGGACTCCCCCAGCCCGCACTGAGCCGGCAGATACGGCGGCTGGAGGAACTGTTCGGCGGGGCACTGTTCGAACGCGACCGGCACGGCACCCGCCCGACCCCGCTGGGCAGCGCGGTGCTGGCCGACGCGCAGGGCATCCTCCGCTCCTTCGACGCGTTCGCGCAGCAGTTGCGCGACTACCGCGCACTGCGCAGCCGGACGCTGCGGATCGGCTGGGCGCACAGCGTGCACTGCGTGGCCCTGCTGAACGCGCTGCGGCCACTGGCGTCCCACGAGCGCGTGCAGATCGTGGCCCCCAACTCCACCCGCGAACTGATGGATCTGCTGCGGGCGGGCGAGGTGGACATCGCCCTGCGGGACCACGCCTCCACCAGCGGCCCGCCGCCGGAGGGCGACGGCCGGATCGGCTACGTCGCCTGGGCCGAGTCCCCGATCCGGGTGGCGGTGGCCGCCGACCGCCCGCTGGCCGCCGCCGAGCGGCTCACCATGGCGGATCTCGCGGGCGAGGACTGGATCTCCTGCTCCGGCCCCGACGCCTGCGACGAGGAACTGCGCCGGCTGTGCGCCTCCTACGGGTTCGCCCCGCGCATCACCCACGACATCGTGATGTCCGGGCCCCGCGGCCAGGTGATCCGGCACCAGGGCTGCGTGGCGCTGACCCAGGCACGCCGCCCCGTGGATCCGGGCGTGGTGCAGCGTCCCGTGGCCGACCTGGACATGCGGGTCACCCATCTGGTGGCCTTCCGCGACTGGACCGCCCCGCTGATGCCGAAGCTGGTGGCGCTGCTGTCCGCCGCGCTGCGCGAGCGCACGCCCGCCGCCGAACTGTCGTGAACATAGAGATCCAGGACCTCCGGGTGCTGCGGGCCGTGGCCGACACCGGGACACTGGCCGGCGCCGCGCGCGCACTCGGCATCGACCAGGCCGGTGTGACGCGCCGCATCCAGCACCTCGAACGGGTCACCGGGCTGGTCGCGCTCCACCGCGACCACCAGGGGGCCCGGCTCACCGCCGCCGGACGGCTGCTGCTGCGGTGCGCCGACGAACTGCTGCCGCGGATCGACCACCTCCTGGCCGCCGGCAGCCGCCAGGACCCGCCCGACCCCTCGGCGGAGCGGCTGCGCATCGGCGCGGTCCCCACTCCCGCCCTTCCGCTGGTCACCGCCCACGCCCGGGCCCTGCGGCCGTCGGCGGTCGTCGAACCCCGCACCGTGCCGGACGTCTGCCGGGAGCCGGCCGACGGCGGGCACGGCGAGGACGGCGAGGACGGCGAGGACGGCGAGGACGGCGAGGACGGCGAGGACGGCGGGGAGACGCTGCCGGAGCTGTTCCGCGTCCACCGTCTCGATCTGGCCGTGATCCGGCACTCCGCCGTGCTCGACGCGCCCCTGCCGGAGCGCTTCGACTGCGCCGTGCTCGCCGAGGAGAACCTGCTCGTCGGCACCGCCACCGGTCACCGGCTGGCAGGCCGGCCCGGGCTCGCCCTCACCGACCTCGACGGGGAGACGTGCCTGCTCGTCGGCGGCCGCCGCCACGCCGGCCTGCGACGCCACTTCACGGCCGCCGTGCGCCGGGCCGGCGTGCGCGTCGCGCTGCACTGGGCATCCGACGAGCACGAGGCCGCGGCGCTGGCCTGCGCGGTCAACGGTGCGCTGCCCGCCTTTCCGTTCCCCGCGCCGGCGGCCGGTGTCGTCCACACGCCGCTGTCCGACGCCGTGACCCGCCATCGGCTGCTGCTGGTGTGGCGCTCGGACGGCGGGGCCGCGGCCTGGGCGCCCCGGCTGGCGGACCTGGTCCGCGAGGCCTACCGGGGCGCCGGGCCGGGCTGAACCGTACGCGGCAGAGGTGGAGACAGGATTCGAACCTGTGTGAACGGCTCTGCGGGCCGTCGCCTCGCCTCTCGGCCACTCCACCATGCGAGAAAGAACGTTTCCTCGTACACCGGCGTTTCTCGACGACCGCATCGACCGCACAGCGTTCCCCGATCGACGCATTGTCGCGCCGGCACCGAAAAAAGTAGCAGCCGCCGACCACTGCGGGAATACCCGGATTCAGACATCCCCGGGACGTCCGCATTCCGTACGCGCATTCTTCTGTGCCTTTTTGACAAGGGGTCATGCCTTCTTCTCATACCCGTCGACAAAGGGCGGCCGAGGAGTTTGACTGCACCGGACATCGAATCGCGATGAAATCGAGGACGGCGTGTCCGAGCAGACCTCCGGGAAGTCACGGAAGTGGTGGGCGTTCGCGGGCCTGGGAACGCTGAGTTTCCTCGGCTGCATCGACCTGACCATCGTCAGCACGGCGGCACCGGTCATCCAGGAGGAGCTCGGCGCGACGGTCACCGAACTCCAGTTGATCGTGAACGTCTTCGTGGTGGCCCTGTCCACCGGCATGGTGACCGCGGGCCGGCTCGCGGACAGCCACGGCCGGCGCAGGGTGCTCTACATCGGGGCCGTGATCTTCGGCCTGGCCTCGCTGGGCGCGGGCTTCGCCACCACGCCGGAGTGGCTCATCGCCTTCCGCTTCGTGCATGGGGCGGCCTGCGCGGCCCTCTACACCGCCACCGGGGCCCTCGTCTCCGCGATCTTCCCGCCGCAGGAGCGGGGCAGGGCCATCGGGTGCCTGTACGGGGTCAACGGTCTCGGCCTCGCGGCGGGACCGGTACTGGGCGGCGTGCTCGTCGGCTCGGCGGGCCGGCCGTGGGTCTTCTGGCTCAACGTCCCGCTCGTCCTGGCGGCGTTGGCGGTGTGCCTTCCGACGGTGCCCGAGTCCTACGGCGAGCGGCCGGCCGGCGGCATGGACCGGCGCGGGCCGGCGCTGCTGTGCACCTCCGTCCCGGCGCTCGTGCTGGGGCTGACGCTGGGGCACGTCCGAGGCTGGTCGTCCCCGGGCATCGTCGCCCTCCTCCTGTACGGATGCGCCGGCCTCGTCCTGTTCGGGCGGGTGGAACTGCGGGCGCCGAACCCGCTCATCCGGTTCCAGCTGTTCACCGGGCGGACCTTCCTCGGAGCCGTCACCGCGGATTTCGCGCTGGCCTTCTTCTACTGCGTCGCGCTCTTCTTGATGCCGCTGTACCTGCACACGGTGCGCGGCTTCGACGGGCACACCACCGGGCTGCTGATGCTGCCCTGCACGGCCGTCGTCGCGGCGCTCTCCCCGCTGGTCGGCCGGCTGGTCGACCGGTGGGGGCCACGCCGCCTGCTGTGCTCGGGCTTCCTCGCCCTCGCGGTCTCGGCGCTGGCCCAGACCCGCCTGACCCCGGCCACGGACATGCCCGCGCTCGTGGCGGCCTTCGCCACGATGGGGGTGGGCTGGGCCCTGGTGCTCGGTCCGGCCACCGTCGCCGCCCTGTCCGCGGTGCCGGGCCACCTGGCGGGAACCGCCGTCGGCGCCTCGTGGACGTGCCACAACCTGGGCGGCGCCCTCGGCCTGGCCGCCGGTATGGAGGTCTACCGGCTCGCGGCGCGGGACGCCCTCGCCGACCGGCTCGCCGCTCACGAAGTCGCCGCCGGCCCCTGGGCGGCGCGGGTCGTGGAGGACCCGCAGCAGGGCCCCGGCCTGCTGCGGCGCCACACGGACCTGACCGCGGCTCAGGCCCGTGACGCCTTCGACGCCATGTTCGTGGCCGGCAGCCGGGCCGCCATGTGGCTGCTGTTCGCAGTGGCCCTGGCGGCCCTGGCCGGCATCGCCGTCGGGCTCCGCCCCGCCCGGACCGCCGCCGGGGCCCGCGGGAAGGAGCGGGCCGGGGTGACGTCACCGTAGGAGCGGGAGCCGAAGGCGCGTGCGGCGTTCGCGAGACGGTCAGTCGACGCTGGGGAGGATGTGCGGCTCGGCGAGGTCGTCCTCGTAGCCGGCGAGGCGGATCGGGGCCGAACGGGCCCACACGTCGAGGCTGCCGAGTTCCCCGGGCCTGCGGGCGGCGCGCTCCGTGCGTTCCTCGGGGCGCTCTTCCCGTGTCTTCGTCTTCTCCGGTGTCACCGCGCACTCCTTATGTGTCGGTCACCCTCGGGACGCGCCGCGTCGGCCCTGTGCCTGGCGTCGGACGTCCGCTCGGGTCAAGTCGAATGCCGTTCGGACGCGGTGGCGCCGGTAACTCGAGGGAGAGCAGGCCGTTGTCGACCGGCCGGTCCCATGACGGACGTGGGTGCGGGTAGGACCCTGTGCTGCTGTCCGTCCGCATCAGAGTAACCAAATGAGCGGCCCCCCGCTCGATGGGGCTCGAAACCGCCGGTAACAATCACATGTCAGAGAGCGCTCAATCCACCCCGATATGCGGCTATTTACGGACACCTGGGACCTGCTCGGGTCACTCGTTCGGAGTACCAGGACGTCGGCGTCCGCGACAAGAGCGCGTGGTCATGGCGCAGTTCAAGTCCCGTTGGCCGGTACGCAAGCTCGCCATGGTCTGCTGCCGTACGGCAACGGCCTACTCCCGGGAGGACCGGCGCATGGAACTGCGCACCGTCGAGGAGCTGATGGACCTGCTGTACGCGTGCCGGGGCACGCGGGAGGTCCCGGACCGCGGCGAGGCCCCGGTCGACGCACACGACCACGCCCTGCGGACCGCCGCGCTGCTGCGCCGAGGGCGGCCCGCCGACAAGGAACTGCAGGTGGCGGGCCTGGTGCGGCCCGTCGGCCGACTGCTGTGGCCGGGCGAGCCGACGGCGCGCGCCGACCGCGCCGCGGACGCGGTTCGGGCGCTGCTCGGCGAGCGGGTGGCCGGGCTGGTCCGTCGCCGGCCCCGGCCCGACGTTCCGGCCGACGACGACCTGCTCGCCCTGCGCTCGGCGGACGAGGAGGCCCGCACCGCCTGCTTCGACGCGGGCGTCCTGGAGGACTGGCGGACCGTGCTGGAGCTGCTGGCGGCCCGCAACTCCCGCTTCGGCATGGTCGACTGACGGGCCGTGGGGCCGCCCGGCGTCACCACCGGCCGGGCGCGTAGTCCTTCAGGAAGACGCCGTACAGGTCCTCGCCCGCCTCGCCGCGCACGATGGGGTCGTAGACGCGGGCGGCACCGTCGACCAGGTCGAGCGGGGCGTGGAAGCCGGCCTCGGCCAGGCGCAGCTTGTCGTAGTGGGGACGCTCGTCGGTGATCCAGCCGGTGTCGACCGAGGTCATCAGGATGCGGTCGGTGTCGAACATCTCCTGCGCGCTGGTCCGCGTCACCATGTTCATGGCCGCCTTGGCGGCGTTGGTGTTCGGGTGGCCGGCGCCCTTGTAGCCGCGGGCGAAGACGCCTTCCATCGCGGAGACGTTGACGACGTACGCGCGCCCGGCGGACGCCCTGCGCGCGGCCTCGGCCATCGCCGGACGCAGCTTGCTGATCAGGATGAACGGCGCCGTGTAGTTGCACAGCTGGGTCTCCAGCAGCTCCACCGGGGAGATCTGGTCGATGCTCTGCACCCAGGTGTTGCTGTCCACGACGTCGGGGACCAGGCCGCCGGCGTCGATGGCGGTGCCGTCACGGTGCCGGGCCACGCTGGCGTTGCCCGCGACCAGCGCCAGGTCGGCCACCTTCTGCGCGTCGAGACCGCTCACGCCGACGGGCAGGGCGGCCAGGCCGTCGACGGCGCCGGAGTTGAAGGCGCCGATGACGTGGTGGGCGGGCAGCTCACCGGCCGGCAGCGGCGCGCTCTCGCCCTCGACGAGCGCGGCGTAGGCGGACGGCAGGCGGCGCACGGTCTGGGTGGCGTTGTTGATCAGGATGTCGAGCGGGCCCTGCTCGGCGACCTGTTCGGCCAGCGCGACGGCCTGGGCGGGGTCGCGCAGGTCGATGCCGACGACCTCCAGGCGGTGGATCCAGTCCGCGGAGTCGTCCATCGCCTTGAACCGGCGGATGGCGTCCTTCGGGAAGCGCGTGGTGATCGTGGTGTGGGCGCCGTCGCGCAGCAGCCGCAGCGCGATGTACATGCCGATCTTGGCGCGTCCGCCGGTGAGCAGGGCGCGCTTGCCGGTGAGGTCGGCGCGGGCGTCGCGCCGGGCCCGGTTCTCGGCGGCGCAGTTCTGGCACAGCTGGTGGTAGAAGTAGTCGACCTCGACGTAGCGGGTCTTGCACACGTAGCAGGAGCGGGGGCGCTGCAGTATCCCGGCGATCGCTCCGGGCTCGACGCGGGAGGACGGCAGGATGCCCTCCGTCTCGTCGTCGATGCGCTGGGCGGAGCCGGTGGCGGTGGCCTCGGTGACGGCCTTGTCGTGGGCGGTCTTGGCGGCCCGGCGTTCCTGACGGCGGCGCTGCTTGACCGTGCGGTAGATGTGCGAGGTGGCCCGGCGGACCGCGATCGCGTCCGGGTGGTCGACGTCGAGCTTGTCGAGTTCCTCCAGCACGCCGAGGCAGACCGCGAGCCGCTCCGGGTCGATACCGGGCCCGTGTGCCACCGCGTCCGCGGCCTGGGGGCCGTCCTCTGTCACCGTCATCGCCGCTGCCGTTTCCCGCTCTGCCGTCGGGGCGCCCGGACGGGCACCCGCTGTCGAACGGCGGATTTTACTTCAGCGCCGGGCCGCAGCACCAAACCGGCCCTGCCGGCCGTCGCAGGCGGTGATCAGCGTCTTCACCTCCTCGCTCACCGCGTGGGCCAGCCGGTCCAGGTCCGGGACGGCCGCGCCGTCGGCGACCAGCCCGTAGTGGACGCGTCCCCGGTACGTGGAGACGGCGACCGCCAGGGAGTGCCCGGGGGCCAGCGGGGCGAGCGGGAAGACGGCGTCGAGCGGGTCGCCGCCGAGCCGCAGGCCGAAGCCCGGCAGGGGCACGCTGGTGACCAGGACGTCGAACCAGAGCCGGGCCGCCTGGCCGAGCAGCGGTCCGCCGATCCGGTGTCCGAGCGGCGGCACGTGGTCGGCGAGCAGGGCGACGGCGCCCGCGCCCCGGTGGGGGCCGGCGTCCTTGTTGCGGTCCATGGCACCGCGCACGGCGCCGAGGCGGGCCAGCGGGTCCGGTTCGCCGACGGGGAGCCGTATCAGGTACCCGGAGAGCCGGTTGCCCTGCGGGTGGGCGGTGCGCGGGCGGCGCCGGGAGACGGGGACCAGGGCGCGGGGCGCGACGCCGTCGCTGCCGTCGCCGCGCTCGTCGAGCCAGCGGCGCAGCGCGCCGGCGACGACGGCGATCAGGACGTCGTTGACGGTGCCGCCGGCGCTCTTGCGGATCCGGTGCACGTCGTCCAGGTCGGCCACCGCGCCGGCGGTGCGGCGGGTGCCGCTGGGCGGGCAGGTCAGGGCGGGTGAGGAGCGCATGTCGAGGGTGGAGCGGGCGACGGCGGCGCCGATGTCCAGGGCGCGGCCCGCGTCCGACAGTGCGCCGCGCACCAGTCCCGGCACCTCGCGCACGTCCGGGAGCAGCCCGCGTGGGGGTGCGGCGGGCCGGGGCCGGGGGGTGGGCAGGTCGATGGGGTCCATCAGCGCGGCGGCGAGGGTGAGGGCCCGCAGCCCGTCGGCGAGGGCGTGGTGGAACTTGAACAGGACGGCGAAACGGGTGGCGTCCTCACCCGGCAGCACATGGGCCTCCCAGGGGGGCCGGGTGCGTTCCAGCGGGCGTCCCATGAGCTGTCCGGCCGCGGTGTGGAAGCAGGCGGTCGGCGGGTGCAGCCGGATGTGGTCCAGGGGGTCGAAGCCGGGGTCGGGTTCGCGGGTGGCGCCGCCGAAGGCGAGCGAGCGGCGCAGGGCGGAGACGAGCGGCCGGCCGAGCGCGGCGGTGAGGGGTTCGCCGGGGGCGGGAAAGGCGCGGCGGAGCGCCGCCAGGGACGGGCGCGGCGCGGGCGGCTGCCACACGTCGCGGATCCGCATGCGCAGTCCGGGTACGGCGGCGGTGCGGGCGGCCAGCAGGTCGGCGGCGTGGGCCGCCGCGGAGGGCGAGCGGGCCGCGAAGACGCCGAGTGCCGCGAGGTGCATGGGATGACCGGTGGACTCGATGTTCCAGAAGGCGAGGTCGAGGGGAGCGAGCGGGTCTTCGGTCATGGGCGGGGCCTCGCGTCGACGACGGGACGGGGAGAGATGGGGAGAGGTGGGAAGAGGTGGGAAGAGGTGGGAAGAGGTGGGGAGGGTGGAGTCGGGACGGATCAGCAGTCAATCGCTCCCGGCCGATTACGGTCAAGTACGATCCGGCTACTCATAGTTAACAACAGATGACGTGTCCGCCCCTTCCGCGGCTGCGGCGGAAGGGGCGGTACTGGTGGGCCCATGGGACTACAGGGGCCCGGTCACCGGTGTCACGGGCGGTGCACGCCACCCGGACGGGCGCGCCCGCCCGGGTAAGGGTTCACCGTGCGGCGCCCTCGGCGCCGGAGCAGCCCGCGGGCCGGTCGCGGGAGGCGTCCCGGATCAGGTCCTGGTGTG
The DNA here is from genome assembly GCF_006782915.1 of Streptomyces calvus. GTDB lineage: Bacteria > Actinomycetota > Actinomycetes > Streptomycetales > Streptomycetaceae > Streptomyces > Streptomyces calvus. The sequence continues at coordinate 825,757 of NZ_VCNP01000056.1, read as the reverse complement.
CGGCCCTCACCCGGGACACGTCCGGCTTCATGACGTGCCGGTCGTAGGTGAGTAGCCCGTTGAGCTCGCCCTCCACGTCCGAGATCTGGGTGTAGACGGCGCCGTTGCTGCCCCGGCACACCAGCGCGCGCACCTCGTCGAGCTTGGTGAGGTAGTCGTCGGTGTAGGTCGCCGGGTCGACGTCGACGTAGGACTGCTGCACCGGCCAGGCGTGGCCGGGCACGGCGAGGCCGAGGCCGCCGTACTCGCCACTGACCAGGGCGCGCCTGCCGTCCGGGCGGGGCGGGAGCGCCGGGCTGGGGTAGCCGTGCTCGTCCATGATGTCGCCGGCGTTGCCGTCGGCGCCGAGGTTGAGTCCGGACTGGTTGTTGACCAGCCGGGTCGGGTCCCAGGCCTTGGCCTGCTCGGCGATGCGGCCGATGTCGTACTGGCCCCAGCCCTCGTTGAAGGTGACCCACATGACGACCGACGGGCTGCTGATGTGCTCGTCGATCATCTGTTTCATCTCGCGCTCGTAGCGGGCGCGGGCCTCGGTGCTCGGGTTCACCCCGGCCGTCATGGCGGGCATGTCCTGCCACACCAGCAGGCCCAGCCGGTCGGCCCAGTAGAACCAGCGATCGGGTTCGACCTTGATGTGCTTGCGCACGGAGTTGAAGCCGAGTTCCTTGTGCGCCCGCAGGTCGTACGCGAGGGCCTCGTCGGTGGGCGCGGTGTGCAGGCCGTCGGGCCAGAAGCCCTGGTCGAGGGTGGCCATCAGGAAGATCGGTTCGCCGTTGAGGACCGTGCGGGGCACCCCGCCGATCTGCTCGACGGCGATGGAGCGCATCCCGAAGTAGCTGCCGACGTGGTCCGCGCCGACGGTCACCTTCAGCCGGTACAGGAACGGGTCGTCGGGCGACCACAGGTGCGGGTCGTCGATCCTCAGGGTGAGCGGCTGCCCGGTGCGGCCGGACGCCGTGGCGACCTTGCGGCGTCCGTCGTACGCGGTGGCCCGGACCGGTACGCCGTCGCGGACGCCCTTCGCCTCCACGGTGAGCCGCTCGCCCGGCACGTCCGGGACGAGTTCGAGGGAGTCGACGTGGTCGCGGGCGACCGGTTCCATCCACACGGTCTGCCAGATGCCGGAGCTGGGCGTGTACCAGATGCCGCTGGGGTCCAGGCGCTGCTTGCCGAGCGGCGGGTTCTCGCCGCCGGCCGCGTCGGTCGGGTCGTACACGCCGACGATGAGTTCCTGGGTGCGGCCGGGCTTCAGCGCGTCGGTGATGTCGGCGGCGAACTTGTCGTAGCCGCCCTCGTGCGCGGCGACCTTCGTGCCGTTGACGTACACCTCGGAGCGCCAGTCGACGGCGCCGAAGTTCAGCCTGAGCCGCTTGCCGGAGCCGATCTCCCAGTCGCGGGGCACGGTGAAGGTGCGGCGGTACCACATGCGGTCCTCGTGCCGCTGGATCCCGGAGAGCTGGGACTCCACCGGGTACGGGACGAGGATGCGCTCCTTCAGGGTCTTGCCCACGGGCGGCTGCTCGCCCTCCTCGGCGGCGGCGAACTCCCAGCGGCCGTTGAGGTTCTGCCAGTCGTCGCGGGTGAGCTGGGGGCGCGGGTACTCGGGCAGGGCGTTGTCCGGGCCCACCTGGTCGGCCCACTTCGTGCGCAGTTCGTGGGTGGAGCGGTTGGGGCCGCTGCTCAGGAACGCGTCGACCGGGTCGCCGTCGGCGGCGGTGAGGCCGCCCTGTCCGTCGTAGCGGATGTCGGCGCTGCCGCAGGCCGTGCCGGTCTTGTTGCCGACGACGGGCTCGGCGAGGGTGACGAGCAGTGCCTTGGGGTCGTCCGGGTCGGGCCGCGCCGCCGTCAGGGGCCAGTCGGCGCCGCCGATGACGGCGTCGAGGTGGTCGGTGAACCCGGCCGGTGGCGCGGCCAGGGGCCGGGGGAAGTCGAGCTTGAGGGTGCGGCCGGAGGCGAGGACGGTGGCGGCGAGGGCGCCGTCGTAGTCGAAGCCGTCGGGCAGGCGGAACGCCGACTGGGGCACGGGTTCCTTGGTGCCGCCGGGTTCGGTCCAGCGCAGGTGGAAGTTGGAGCCGCCGTAGTGCTCGAAGTACTCGACCTTGATGTCGTGGGCCGTGCCGGCGGTCAGGTCGATCGGGGCGGCGGTCTGTTCGCGGTCCCAGTCGTCGACCCAGTGGTCGATGGCGAGCCGGCCGTCGATCCACAGCCGGAAGCCGTTGTCGGCGGTGACCGAGAAGGTGTGGGCGCCGGTCGTCTCCGGGACGATCTTCCCGGTCCAGCGGACGCTGACGTCGTCCGAGCGGCCGGTGGTGAAGTTCAGCCGCGGCTCCAGGTTGTCGAAGTCCAGGTCGGAGTCGAAGGCGGTGGCCTTGAGTTCGTGGAAGTCGAAGGCGCCGGGGGCGGAGTGGGTGTAGTACTCGCCCTTCAGGCCGTGGATCTCCGCCGGGTCGTCCGCCGCGGCGGTCGGGGCCGGGCCGGCCGCGGTGAGCCCGGTGACGCCCAGGGCGGCGGCCAGCAGTAGCGCGAAACGGTCTCTGAGTCGTCTGATGCGCACGGATCCTCCGTCGGTGAGGAAGGTGACGGCTCTCTGCTCAGTGCCTGTCTCTGGTGCTGTTTCTGTTCTGTTCTGTGCGCTGCACCGCTGGTACAACGTTGTCAAAGAACAGTAGGTGGCATAACAGCACGGATTCCGCCATGCGTCCAGGGACATGACAAAGGCCCCGGCGGCCCCGGCCGACCGGGGCACCACCGCACGCACCGGATGCCGGCCCACCAGTCCCGCCACCGCCGCCGCGTCATGCCCCGGCGGCCCCGGCCGACCGGGGCCCGCGCACCGCCGACACGGGCTCAGGGCACCAGCTGTCCCTTCCCGAGCGCGATCACCCCGCCCTTGGACACCGTGTACAACTCCGCGTCCCGTCCCGGGTTGACGCCGATCGTCGCGCCCGGCGGCACCTCGACGTTCTTGTCGAGCACCGCGCCGCGCACCACCGCGCCCCGCCCGATGTGCACGTTGTCGTGCAGCACCGAGCCCTGCACCACCGCCCCCGGGTCGACCAGCACGCCCGGCGACAGCACGGACCGCGTGACCTGGCCCCGGATCAGGCACCCGGCACTGATGATCGACTCGCTCGCCATGCCGCCCGCGTTGAACCGGGCCGGCGAGAGCTGGCCGGAGTGCGTGTAGACGGGCCACTGCCGGTTGTACAGGTTGAACGCGGGGCGCTCGGCGATCAGGTCCATGTGCGCCTCGTAGTAGGCGTCCAGCGTGCCGACGTCCCGCCAGTAGCCCTGGTCGCGGCTGGTCTCACCGGGCACGTGGTTGGTGCTGAAGTCGTACAGGCACGCCTCGCCCCGTTCGGTGAGCTGCGGCAGGATCGAGCCGCCCATGTCGTGCACCGAGTTCTCGTCCTCGGCGTCCCGCTGGAGCGCCTCGATCAGGGTCTTGGTGGTGAAGACGTAGTTGCCCATCGAGGCGAACACGCGCTCGGGGTCGTCGGCGAGCCCGGGCGGATCGGTGGGCTTCTCCAGGAAGCGCTCCACGCTCCGCCCGTCCGAGCCCGGGGTGATCACGCCGAACGCGGAGGACTCCGAGCGCGGCACCCGGATGCCGGCCACGGTGACGCCGGCGCCGCTCTCGATGTGCTGGGCGAGCATCTGGCGCGGGTCCATGCGGTACACGTGGTCGGCGCCGAACACCGCCACGTACTCGGGCCGTTCGTCGTAGATCAGGTTCAGCGACTGGAGGATGGCGTCGGCGCTGCCGAGGTACCAGCGCGGGCCCAGGCGCTGCTGGGCGGGGACCGGCGTGACGTAGTTGCCGAGCAGGCTGGACATCCGCCAGGTGGTGGTGATGTGCCGGTCCAGCGAGTGCGACTTGTACTGGGTGAGCACGCAGATCCGCAGGATGTCGCCGTTGACCAGGTTGGACAGCACGAAGTCGACCAGGCGGTACGTCCCGCCGAAGGTGACCGCCGGTTTGGCGCGGTCCGCCGTGAGGGGCATCAGACGCTTTCCCTCGCCGCCCGCCAGCACGATTCCCAGGACCGAAGGACCTCCACGACGCATGGCCGCTCCCCTCACGCCGAATTTCCCCATGACTGCCCCGGACGGGCCGGGCTAAGCCTGTTCGAGGATCTCCCGGTACAGCAGGACCGTGCGGCGGGCCACGGCGTCCCAGCCGAACTCCGTCACCGCGCGCTCGCGTCCCGCCGCGCCCATCCGCCGTGCCGTCGCCGGGTCGCCGAGGACCGCGTCGAGGGCCCGTGCGAGGCCGGCCTCGAAGTCGTCGTCGAGGTCGACGAGTACCCCCGTCGAGCCGTCCGCCACGACCTCCGGGATGCCGCCCACCCGGGAGGCGACCACCGCGGTGCCGCACGCCATGGCCTCCAGGTTGACGATGCCGAGCGGCTCGTAGACCGACGGGCAGACGAAGACGGCCGCGTGCGTGAGCAGCTGGATCACCTCCGGGCGCGGCAGCATCCGCGGGATCCAGTGCACGCCCTCGCGGGCCCGGCTCAGCTCCCGGTACAGCTCGCGGAACTCCCGGTCGATCTCCGGTGTGTCCGGCGCGCCCGCACAGAGCACCACCTGCGCGGCCGGGTCGATGCCGCGCACCGCCCGCAGCAGGTGCGGCACGCCCTTCTGCCGGGTGATCCGGCCGACGAACAGCACGTACGGCCGGGAGGGGTCGATGCCGATCCGGTCCAGTGCGTCGGTTGCGGGGTCGGGGCGGTAGAGGTCCGTGTCGATGCCGTTGTGCACGATGTGCACCCGGCCGGGGTCGAGCGCCGGGTAGCAGCCGAGGATGTCGTCGCGCATGGCGCCGGAGACGGCGACCACCGCGTCGGCGGCCTCGACGGCGGTGCGCTCGGCCCAGCTCGACAGGGCGTAGCCGCCGCCGAGCTGCTCGGCCTTCCAGGGGCGCAGCGGCTCCAGCGAGTGGGCGGTCAGCACGTGCGGGACGCCGTACAGCAGCTTGGCGAGGTGGCCGCCGAGGTTGGCGTACCAGGTGTGGGAGTGGACGAGTTCGCGGCCCTGGAGGGCGGCGGCCATGGCGAGGTCCACGGAGAAGGTGCGCAGCGCGTCGTTGGCGCCGTCGAGCGCGGACCAGGGCCGGTGGCGCAGCACGCCGTCGGTGCGGCCCTCGCCCCAGCAGTGCACCTCCAGGTCCACCAGCGGCCGCAGTTCCCGGGCGAGGAACTCCACATGGACCCCGGCGCCGCCGTACACGTCCGGGGGGTACTCCCGGGTCAGCAGTCCCACTCGCACCCGTGAACCCCCTGTCTCGGCGGACGTTCCTTCCATGGTCACGCAGCGGGGCCGCGCGGGGAAGAGCGGGGCGGCCGCGGGAAGCAGCAGTCGCTGCAGACGCCACCGCCGGGCACCCGGTAGTACAGGCAGCAGCTGCGGCGCCGGAAGGCCGTGCCGGTGAGCGTTCCGGTGCCGGACAGCAGGGGGTGCGCGAGGAGTTCGCGGGCCAGCCCGGCGGCCCGGGCGGCGACGTCCGTACGGCCGTGCCCGCGCCCCCAGCGGTCCAGTTCCCGGGCGGCGCCCGCCAGCGCGGAGGCGGCGTTGCCGCGCAGCAGGCCGGGCGCGACGCGGTGCCGGGAGCGCAGGGCCTCGGTGAGCGGCCGGAGGTGGCCGTCCAGCACCAGTGCGGCGACGGTCGCGGCGTCGCCGGGCAGCGGGCGCACCGCGGTCAGCCACAGGTCGTCGGGGGCGCTGCCGCGCGGGTCCCACCGCAGCAGCGACGGGGACAGGTCGGGGACGGCGCCGTACAGGGCGGCGCTGCCGAGGGCCACGGACCACAGGCGGGCGGTGAGCCCCTGCTGGGCCACCGACGCGGCCACCCGCGTCTCGGGGGTGCCGAGGGCGTCGGCGACCCGGCGTACCCGCACGGACAGCGGGTCGTCCCGAACGTTCGGGCGGCCGGGGACGTATGCCTGGGCGAGGGTGGGCGGACGGTGGTCGGGAGCGTGTGCCCGGGCGGGGGTGCGCGGACGGTGGTCGGGCGGCGCCGTCGTGCGCAGGACGAAGAAGCCGCCGAGCCGGCCGAGCGCGGTGAGAGACGGGTCGAGGTCCACGAAGTGCAGTAGTACCAAGCCCCTTAGGGGGAGCAACCAGGGGCCCCGCGACGGCGGGTGCCCACCCTGGGGATGACGGGGCCGTCGTCGTACTCCATCGGCAGTAGGACGCATTGAATGCTCAGGGACGACGACGGGAACAAGTCGACACGGCATCGTGTTGGTCATGGAAGCCGACCCTTCGCCGCGCCGGGCCCACCGCCCCGGCCTCACGCAGAGGAGCAGCCGATGAGCGCCCTCGCGTTGTCCGTGTTGCTGTCGTTCGTGTCCGCCGTTGCCTACGCCGGCGGAGCGATCGTGCAGGAGCAGGTCGCGGTGTCCTCCCCCGGCGCGCAGCAGTACGCTCCGCTGCGCCGGCCGGCCTGGTGGGCGGCGGTCGGCCTGAACGGTCTCGGCGGACTGCTGCACGTGGTGGCGCTCGCCTACGGCCCGCTGAGCCTCGTCCAGCCGCTGGGTGCCCTGACCATCGTGTTCGCGCTGCCCATGGCCGCGCTGTTCGTGGGCCGCAGGGCCGGGGCGACCGCGTGGCGGGGCGCCGTCATGGCGACGGTCGGACTCGCCGGTCTGCTCTCCCTGGTCGGCGCGTCCGACGTGCAGTCGCTGGACACCCCGCAGCGGGTGGCGGCGGCGCTGGGAACGGCGGCGGCGGTCGTGGCGCTGATGGTCGCGGCCCGTGCCGTGCACCGTCATCCCGCGGTGCGCAGCATCCTGCTGGCCGTCGCCTCCGGTGTCGCGTTCGGCATGTCCTCGGTCTTCACGAAGACCGTCGCGGTCGACTGGACCGGCGGTGTCTCGGCGGCCGACCTGCCGTCCCTGACGGTGATCGGCGTCCTCGCCACGGCGGGCATGCTGCTGTCCCAGGCCTCCTACCGGGGCGCCGGACTCGCGGCCCCGCTGGCGACGCTGACCGTGGTCAACCCGGTGGTGGCGGCGGCGGTCGGCATCACGATGTTCGGTGAGACCTTCCGCTACGGCTCCACGGGCACCGCGCTCGCCCTGAGCTGCGGCGTGGTGGCGGCCGGCGGGCTGATCCTGCTCACCACGGAGCGGCTGGCCCGCGAACAGCGGGAGGCGGACCAGGCCGGCGGCGAGGCTCCCCTGCCGGTGCCGGGCCCCGCGGACGGGGAGGCGCCCGTACCGGTGCCGGGCCCCGCGGACGGGGCGGCCGCCGCCGGCGCCGGGTCCGCGCACGCCGAGGGGGCGCCCGCCGACCCCGCCGAGCGCCTGCTGTCCGAGCTGACGCTTCCCGACCTCGCCGAGGACGTACGGGTGCCGTCACCGGCCCCCGCCCGGGAGGACGCGGACGACGCGCCGCTGGTGTCGTACGCGCCGTTCTACGGCGGGCCGTACGTGCCGGTGGCGGTGGTGGACCGCCACCGGGTACGCGTCAAATCCTGACGCCGCCCGCCCTGAGGTAGGCGACCGGGTCGATGTCCGACCCGAACCCGGGCCCCGTCCGCACCTCGAAGTGCAGATGCGGGCCCGAGCTGTTCCCGGTGGACCCGGAACGGCCGATGCGCTGGCCCGCGTTGACGGACTGACCGCTCTTCACGGAGACCGCCGACAGGTGGGCGTACTGGCTGTAGCGGCCGTCGGTGTGCCGGACCACCACCTGGTAGCCGAACGAGCCCTCCCAGCCCGCGGCGACGACCGTGCCCGACGCCACGGACTTCACCGACGTGCCGGTCGGCACGGGGAAGTCGACGCCCGTGTGGTAGCCCTTCGACCACGCGGATCCGGCCTTGTGGTACGGCGTTCCGAGCCCGGCGCTGACGGGGGCCACCAGACCGGCGCCGGCCGGCGCGGAACGCTCGGGGCGGTCCGCGGCCCGCCGGGAGTCGCTCTTCTTCTCGGCCTTGCGGTCCGTCTTGCGGTCCGCCTGCCGGTCCGCCTTGCGGTCCGCCTGCCGGTCCGCCTTGCGGTCGGCCTGCTTCCGGCTCCCGCCGTCGGCTTCGCCACCGGTCTTCCCGTCCGCCCGCTCCTTCGCTTCCGGCTTCGACGTCCGCTCGGGCGCCTTCGGCGGCTTCGCGGACCGCTCGGGGGCCTTCGCCGTCCCGTCGGACAGGGCGAGGCGCTGGCCGGGCACGATGAGGTCCGGGTCGTCGCCGATGGTCGAACGGTTGGCGTCGTACAGGCGCTGCCAGCCGCCTCGCAGCCGCTCGTCCTCCGCGATGCCGGAGAGGGTGTCGCCGCGGACCACGGTGTACATCTCGGCGCGGCCCGCGCGGGACTGGGGCGTGGTGTGCGGTTTGACGTCCTCCACGGAGGTCCGTCGGTCCGCCTCGCGGGTGCCGGACCGCTCGGCGGCCGGACGGACGTCGGGGACGTCGCCGCCGCGGGTGAGTCCGGCCCGTACCGAGCAGGCCGGCCAGGCGCCGGGGCCCTGGCCGTCGAGGACCTTCTCGGCGACGGCGATCTGCTGGTCCCGGGTGGCCAGGTCGGCGCGCGGGGCGTACCGGGTGCCGCCGTACGCCTCCCAGGTGGACTGGGTGAACTGGAGTCCGCCGTAGTACCCGTTGCCGGTGTTGATGTTCCAGTCGCCGCTCGACTCGCAGGCGGCGACCTTCTCCCAGGTGTCCGCGTCGGCCGCCTGTGCGGCACCGGCGCCCATGAAGGGGAGCGCCATCCCGGCCCCGCCCGCGGTGACGGTCAGTGAGGCCCGGTTGATCCTGTTCGGCTGATACCGGCGGTGCCGGCCGCGCACGGCCATGGAATCCCCCTCGACAATGCGTCAGGAGGGGCAAAAGTAAGCGTTGCGAACTGGCCGTGACAAGACGCCTATCGGCCGCACGGATGCGCCAAATGGCCGGGAGTGACCGTCCGTTGCGCCCCCGCCGGCGCCCACCGGGAAGCGTGCGCGGGCGGGTGGGTCCGTCCGCGGGTGCGTGCGGGTGCGTGCGCCGGACCGGCGCGCGGCGACGACCGGCACCCGGGGACGCGGGCGACCTGCGGGGACGCGGCACAGGCATGCGGGGCGCATGGGCAGGCGTGCGGGGACGCGGGCGCAGACGTGCGGGGACGCGAGGGGGCACGCGCAGGCGTGCGCGAGGAAAAGGAGAGCCGCGTGAGTAGGGCGGGCGGCGGCGTGAGGACGCGTGGAGGGCGGCATGAGGACGGGCGGAGGGCGGCATGAGGACGGGTGGAGGGCGGCCCGAGGTGCGGCGGGCAGCGGCCTGAGGTGCGGTCGGCAGCGGCCCGAGGTGCGGCCGGCAGCGGCCCAAGGTGCGGTCGGCAGCGGCCCGAGGTGGGGCGGGCAGCGGCCTGAGTACGAAGGGTGCCGTCGCGCGTATGTGCCTGCGCAGGCCGTGACCGACCCGCGCGTGCGCACGCACGTGGGGCACGTCAGGATGGTCGACGGCAGGACTGGCGGGACGCCGGCGGCAGTGTCGCCGTCGTGCCACGAGTACCGATACCAGGTCACTAGGAGCCACCCAATGAGCAGTTCAGCGCAGATCGGCGTCACGGGGCTCGCGGTCATGGGCCGCAACCTCGCGCGCAACTTCGCCCGCAACGGCTACACGGTCGCCGTGCACAACCGGACGGCGGCCCGCACGCACGCGCTGGTGGAGGAGTTCGGGCACGAGGGCAGCTTCGTGGCGGCCGAGACGGCCAAGGAGTTCGTGGCGGCGCTGGAGCGGCCGCGGCGGCTGGTCGTCATGGTGAAGGCGGGTGAGCCGACGGACGCGGTGATCGAGGAGTTCGCGCCGCTGCTGGAGCCCGGCGACATGATCATCGACGGTGGCAACGCCCACTTCGCCGACACCCGGCGCCGGGAGCGCGAGCTGCGCCGGAAGGGCATCCACTTCGTCGGCGCGGGCATCTCCGGCGGCGAGGAGGGTGCGCTCAACGGGCCGAGCATCATGCCCGGCGGTCCCGCCGAGTCGTACGGGTCCCTCGGCCCGATGCTGGAGAAGATCTCCGCCAAGGCCGCCGACGGCGCGCCCTGCGTCACGCACGTCGGCCCGGACGGCGCCGGCCACTTCGTGAAGATGGTCCACAACGGCATCGAGTACGCCGACATGCAGTTGATCGGTGAGGCGTACCAGCTGCTGCGCGACGTCGCCGGGTACGCGCCCGCGCGGATCGCGGAGATCTTCCGCACCTGGAACACCGGCCGGCTGGACTCGTACCTGATCGAGATCACCGCCGAGGTGCTCTCCCACGTGGACGCGGCCACCGGCAAGCCGTTCGTGGACGTGGTGGTCGACCGGGCCGAGCAGAAGGGCACCGGCCGCTGGACCGTGCAGATCGCGCTCGACCTGGGCGTGCCCGTCTCCGGCATCGCCGAGGCGGTGTTCGCCCGTTCCCTGTCCGGCCACGCGGCGCTGCGCGAGGCCTCCCGGGGTCTGGCCGGGCCGAAGGCCGCGCCGCTCGGCGAGGCGGAGGCGGCGGCGTTCGCCGACCGGGTGGAGCAGGCGCTGTACGCGTCGAAGATCGTGTCGTACACGCAGGGCTTCCACGAGATCGCCGCGGGCAGCGCGGAGTACGGCTGGAACATCGACCTCGGCGCGGTCTCCGCGATCTGGCGCGGCGGCTGCATCATCCGGGCGGCGTTCCTCGACCGCATCCGCGCCGCCTACGACGCGCGGCCCGACCTGCCGAGCCTGCTGTCCGACGAGACGTTCGCGCGGGAGATCGCCGACGCGCAGGACGACTGGCGCGAGGTGCTGATCGCGGCGACCCGCCAGGGCGTGCCCACGCCCGGTTTCGGCGCGGCGCTCGCCTACTACGACGCCCTGCGCGCGGAGCGCCTGCCGGCCGCGCTGACCCAGGGCCAGCGGGACTACTTCGGCGCGCACACCTACCGGCGCACGGACCGCGACGGCTCGTTCCACACGCTGTGGGGCGGGGACCGGTCGGAGGTGTCGGCGTAGCGACGCGGTACGCCGGGAGCAGGTCCGCGACGGGCGCCCCTTGCGGTGCGTCCGGCTGTGCCCCGTTTAATCCCGTCAGGTCCGGTGATGTCCGCGCAGGCGGCGGGCGGGGCTCGTGGCCCCGTGACGACGTGCGCGCGCCGGGTCCGGGCGGGTGCGGCGGGGCGGACACGGCGCGACGGCGGCAGCGGCCGGCGGACGAACCACCGGCGTCGGCGGCAGCGGCGCGGCGGCGAGCCGCACGGTCTCTCGGTGGACCCGGTCGAAGGCGCGGGCGACCCTCGCCCGGGAACGCGTCGGGGCACCCGCCGTCCACCGGTCGTCCCGCGGGGCGGCGGACCGGACAGGCCCCGCAGGCCGGTCCGGTCCGCCGTCCCGCCGCCGTTCAGGGGGTGCCGTCGCCGGTCAGCTCAGCGGCGGGCCGGGCTCGGGATCGGGTGTCGGTTCCGGTCCCGGCGGGATCGGTGACGGCGACGGCTCCGGCGGTCCCGGCGCGGGGTGCGGCGGCGCCGGCGGAGGCGTGGGTTCGGGACCCGGCGGCGGCTGCGGCGGGCGCGCCGGGTCGGGGTAGGGCTCGGGATGTGCGGGGTCCGGGCCCGGCGCGGGTCCCGGGGTGGGGCCCGGCGGGACGGGATCCGGGTACGGGTTCGTCATGACGGGTGTCCTCCGGCCAGTCGGTCGACGTCGGCTCTGGACTACTCCCCCGCCTACCCGACCGCCGCATCTCCAGTCACCCGCCCGCGTGACGGCCCGGACCCGGGTGGCGCACGCACGACGGCAAGGTCCCGGGCCCCGGCGGTGCGTCCACCGGCGGACGCCCGCTCCCGCGCCGTCGGACAGCCACTGCCTCCGCTACCGGAGACCCGCAGCCGCCGCACCCGCGGCGAGTCCCGGGCGCGGGCTGGACAGCACCGGCAGCGCGGTCGTGGTGAGCCGTTCGGCGGGGGCCATCGACGCCTGGGCGAGGACGATCACGTCGGCGCCGGTGACGGCGTCGGCCGCGTCGGCGACCCGGCGCACGTACTCCGCCGTGTCGCCCGCCTCGAAGCGTTCCCACGCTCCCCGTACGACTGCGGTCCGCACCTCGACGGACCGGCCGGCCCGCGCGGCCTCGTCCCGGACCAGCGCCGCCGTCGGCCCGAGGGTGCTCTCCAGCGCGGCGAGGACGACGACGCGCGGTCCGGCGGCCACGGCCGCGCCCGCCATGGGCCGGTCGACGCGCAGCACGGGCACGCCGACCCCGTCGGCGGCCCGCTCCGCGAGGTCGCCGATGGTCGAGCAGGTGCACAGCACGGCCCGGGCACCGCCGTCGGCGGCCTCCCGCACCCGGCGCCGTACGTCGTCGGCAACGGCGCCGGGCCCGGCGGCACGGGCGCGATCCAGCAACTCCTCGACGACGACGTGCCGGAGTTCCAGTCCCGGGTGGTGCTCGTCGCACAGGGCGTCGAAGACGGGCACGTGCACCGGTGAGGTGTGCAGCAGGGCGAGCATGCGCGGCCGGCCCGGTCTCAGAACCGCTCGGGGTGCGCCGTCAGCCACTGCTTCGCCGCGCCGATCAGCTCCGGTCCGGCCGCGGGGGCCTGCTCGGGATGGCGTTCGGCCCACTTGGCGACGTACGGGCAGAGCGGTGCGACGGCACTGTCCTCGCGGGCGGCGAGGGCATACAGCTCGCGGGCGAGGGAGCCCGCGATGCCCTTGCCCTCGTGCGCGGGCTCCACGATGGTGTGCACCGGCACGACGGCGCGTTCGGGGGCGTCGAGGACGAAGTACTCGATCCGCCCGACGACCTCGCCGTCCGTCACCGCCTCGAGCCGGCCTGCCGCCCGGTCGTCCCGGATCTCCGTGTCACCCATGGCCACGTCACGCTCCTGCCTCGGTTGGCGCCGGTCAGGCCCTGACGGCCCCCGGGCTGCGCTCCTGGTCCGACCCCGGCACCGGCTCGGACGGGTCGGCACCCAGGGCCACGATGCGGTTGTCGCCGTCCACGTGCACGACCCGGGGTTCCAGCGCCCGCGCCTCCGCGTCGGTCACCTGAGCGTAGCTGATGATGATCACCAGATCACCGGGCTGCACGAGGTGGGCGGCGGCCCCGTTGATCCCGATCACCCCCGACCCGCGCTCCCCTTCGATGACGTACGTCTCCAGCCGGGACCCGTTGCTGATGTCGACGATGTGCACCAGCTCACCGGGCAGCAGATCGGCGGCGTCGAGCAGATCGGCGTCGATCGTCACGGATCCCACGTAGTGCAGGTCGGCCTGGGTGACGGTGGCACGGTGGATCTTGGACTTGAACAGAGTACGCAGCACTTAGGACTCCTGGAAGACGGCTCCCTGCCTGCTTTGTGCAGGTCAAGGGCGGTCTCGACCTTACACCGACATCTCCGTTCGATGTTTGTGAGGAACATCGCTCCGGTCAGGCGAGACGGCTTCCTACCTGGGCTTTCGCGCCGTCGCCGACACCTGTTCAGGCAATCCTCCGGGAACGCCCGGCGACTCATGCTGACCAAATGCTGACTTACCTGATGAGCCATCAAGCATGCAAGAGCCTCCTCTGCATACGGACGGCGTACGTCCACGCACCACCGCCCGCCCGAGGCCCCTCAGCAGCGTGGAACGCGCGAGCGAGGCGGGGCCAAGGCGCCCACACCGGCCCGCCCAGGCCGAAGTCCAGGTCACGCGCCCCTGCGCACTTGTGTGCGCCGCTCCTCCCTTCCGTACGGTCCGGCCGATGGTGAACCGCCCTCGCCCACTGTGAAGGAGAGCTGTTGAAGCCGACCGAGGAAGTGCTCCAGGACCTGACCCAGCCCTCGAATGTCTCCGTCCACTCCGACGACGCGCTCGTCGGGAAGGTGAAGGCCGCCATCGCGGCGGACGACGAGAAGCGGAAGGAGAACGAGGACGAGCCGCTCCGCCGGAAGCCCACCCTCGTCCCGATCCCGCAGACGGAGCTGCCCCGGCAGTTCGAAGTGACCCTCTGGGACGTGCTCCACACCCTCGCCCGGGCTACTGCCCTGTCGTGGCGCGGTGCGGGCCGGGGGCTGGCGGAGCACTGGGGCTCACTCAAGTACGCCCAGGCCCTGACCGGCGGTCGCGACTCCTTCCTCGGCCTCACCGACGAAGGCCACCGCATCGCGGACCACTACAAGTCGCTGCAGTCCAGCGAGCTCGGCATCGGCTTCGCCCTCACGCTCGCCGAGCACATGCTGCGCAGCCGTTTCCCCGAGCATTCGGTCACGATCGTCCCCGCCGACACGGCGTTACGCGCGGGCTGGGCCCTCACCAGCAGGGACAAGGGCGAGAAGGTGAAGTACCGCTACCGCCCCCAGTACTTCGCCGAGGTCTGGCGGCCGGGCGAGCCGTCACTCTCCATCCCCCTCGCCTGCAAGGGCAACCACGGCGACTCCGCCACCTCCGCCGAGCAGCTGGCCTCCGCCTCGGCCCACGCCGAAGCGGTCCACATCGGCGCGTGGAACGAGACCCCCGGCCTGCTGTTCAGCACACAACTCCCGACGGACGGCGGAACGATGACCGTCCACGCCCTCCAAGCACCCGGCAGCGGAGGTCGGCTGTCCCCGGCGGAAGGCCGTGAGCCGAACCTGAACGCCCCACCGTTCCAGGCGAACATGATGCCGGACATCCACCCGCCGGCCGAGGGCCTGGTGGCACCGGAGCCTGTACGGGGCTGCCACGTGCAGCCGAAGGACTACGCCTGGTTCCAGGAGTCCCTGGCCCACACCACCGCGGCGGGCCTCATGGCCTTCACCGGCTCCGGCCACGCCACCGCCCGCCACCTGACCGACCGGCAGGGCCGCAAACGCTTCACCGGCCTCGAACACGCGGCCAGCATGAGCATCCAGGACGCCGCCCACACCCTCCTCGGCAGCGAGTACGTCGGCACCGACCACGTCTTCCGCCTCAACGGCCCCCGCGTCGAGGCGTTCTCCGGCGTGGACAAGGAAGTCTTCCGACTCCTCACCAGAGGCGACATCGAGGAGTACCGCGATCTCGTCCACGCGAGCCGCGGCGTCCGCCCCCGCCTCACCTTCGATAAGAACTGGGGCGGCCCCGTCTCCGTCCACGCCGACGGCTCCGTCTTCGCCCTGCGACTGCTGCCGGGGCAGGACGAGGAGCCTCGCCCGGGCTCGGGCCGGTGGACCCGCCCCTGAGGACAAGGTCGTGGCCGGAGCTCGCCCTGCCAGGCGCCCTGCACGTATTGGGCCTCCGATACCGCGTGAACCTGCCCATTCCTGGAATGTCGCAGCGCCGTGCCGACGTCAGCTTCACTCGAAGGCGGACCGCGGTGTTCGTGGCCAAGGCTTTCTGGCACGCGTGCCAGAAACACCTACGCGCTCCGAAGCACAACGCCGAGTGGTGGAGCCAGATGCTCCGGGCAACACCTTCCGAAACGAGGAAACCGATGCACATCTCCTGCCCCTGGGTTGGCTGCCGCTGCGCATCCGGGAGCACGAAAGCGTGGATGGCGCCGTTGGCAAAGTAGCGGCAGCCCTTGCCACCCGTGACCATCCTCTGGCCCTGCGGCTGCAGAACCCGAAGCGCTCCAGGGAACCAGGCCCCTGAGCAATCCGATCGAACGGCCCGGATTCACTTGCGTGCTGTGAGCTCGGCGAGCAGGGCCACAACCGTGGCGGCTCCCACGACGGCGGCACCCGCTTCTGGTGCGTACAGAGCCAGGATGGTCACAAGCAAACCGACCAGCAGGTCGTCCCGGCGCCGGGTTGGCGCCCGGTGTGCGTCCCCGGACGGAGGCCCGGCCTGGCTGCTGACCGTCACGGTCGCGCCGGGCGCCGGGGCCACTCCGTCCGTGTGCCGTCTGCTGTCCGCTCAGGGGCAGGGCATGCTCATGTAGAGCGCCTGCTCGCCTTCGGAGGGGGTGCCGTCATAGAGGGCGGTGTCCAGCCCGCAGAAGGCGAAGCCCATCCGCCGGTACGCGTGAATCGCGGGTGCGTTGATGTTGGTGACCTCCAGCCAGAGGTGTCCGGCGCCCCGCTCGCGGGCGAACTCCACCGCGACCCCCATCAGCGCCCGGCCGACGCCCCGTTCCCGGTGCTCCGGGGCGATCTCGATGTCCTCCACGGTCAGCCGGCGGTTCCACCCGGAGTACGAGACGGTGACGAACCCGGCCAGGTCGCCGGCGGCTCCGTGGGCGACGAAGGTATGGGAGTCCGCGTCGTCGCCGTCGTACTCGTCCTCGGGAAACACCTTGGTCAGGGGCGGGTCCACCTTGACCTCCCGCAAGGCGAACCCGTCGTCGGCGACGGTCACCTGGAAGACCGTGCCGGTGGTGAAAGAGCCGTCCAGGGCCTCGATGGCCTCGGCGTCCCCGGGGACGGCGGTGCGGTACCGGTAAGCGGTGTTGTCAACGGTGGTCACGGCACGACGTTAGGGCCGCTCGGACCACGACAGGACGGCTTTGGACGTCGTTTCTTTTGGCGCTTCACAGGTCGAGCTATGCAGGGATACTGCTGTGGTGCTGTTGACGTGGATTGCTGAGGTGGCGGACGAGCCTCTGGTGCTGGAGTCGGCTGACCGGCGGGTGGAGTGGGAGACCAACTCCTGGTCACTGGGTGCGGCGGACGAGGACAGGAATTCGTTGTCCGTTGCCGAGGTGGTGGCTGCCTTCGAGCGGACTGCTGCTGCCATCCGGGAACGCATTCGCGATCTGGGGTTCTCCGGGGTGGCGACGTTCTACGTGTGGCACGACAAGCAGGCAGGACAGCTCCGGTGCTCGACCGGTTCTGTGCCCCCGGATGCATTGCCGTTCAGCGGTACCTATGTGGCTTCCGACGACCTCGGTCCGGTCATCGAGGGATTTCTGGCCGACAGCGAGCCAGGCTTCATCGCCTGGTCGGACCTGGACGACGCGCAGAGTCTCTCAGAGCTGACCGAGACCGAGCCGGAGATCAGGCCATTCGGTGTCTGGGTCAGCAGTGTCGGAACCTCACACTGACTGGTGAGGCCCGTCCACACGGACGAGCCTGCGGTGACAAATGAGGGCTGCGGCTATGCCGACGAAGGCGAGGAAATGTTCTGCCTTGCGTTCGTAGCGGCGGTGAAGCCGACGGCAGCCGGCGAGCCAGGACACGGTCCTCTCAACAACCCATCGGTGGCGGCCGAGCCGCTGGGAGGACTCGATCCCTTTGCGGCGATGCGGTGGCGGATACCCCGCTTGCGGAGCCAATGGCGCAGGTGGTCATATTCGTAGCCTTTGTCGGCGTGCAGCTTCGCCGCCCGGCAGCGGTCGCGGTCGGAGGTCCAGGCTTTGGGCAGGGAAAGCTCCCGGTCCACCAGGGCCCGGCCCGAGCTGGTGGCATAGGCGGCGAACACCCCGACCTGGTAGTTATCGATCTTTCCCGAGGTGCCGGTGCATTGTCGGCCGACCCCGGCCGAGGTGGTGCCCTTCTTGATGAACCCGGTGTCGTCGATGATCAGCACTCCGTTCGGTCCGAGCCGCTCGGCGACGTAGGCACGGACGTCGTCACGCAGGGCGTCCGCGTCCCAGACGCTGCTGTTCAGCAGCCGCTGAAAGCCGTCGGGGGTGCGGTGGCCTGCCCATTCCGCGAACTGCCGGCCGTTCTTCCGTGTCGCCCCTCCCAGCAGACCGCGGACGTAGTCCCGCATCCGCCACCGCAGATCCGCCCGAGTGAACCGGCCCGCCACCCGGGCGAACACCGAGTCCAACTCGTCAGCCCGACAACCGACTTCAGTTATGCCCTCCATGCCAGGACAACGACAATCTCCAGCTCAGAACACGAACCGCTGCCGGAGTATTAGGTGGGGGAACGGAAGAGGATCAGGCAACGCCAGGGTCGTCGACGTCCACACCCGACCAGCCGCAGGCCGGCGTCGGCTTCACGCGCGACCAGGCCGCGCCGGGCAACGAGGCGTTCCAGCGGCACACCGTGCGGGACGTCACACCGACGTGTAGGCGGCGGGCATCCGCCACGTGCCCGCCCACCGCGGCACGCTGCGCGCATCCTTGCCACGAGGGGTGAGCGTGAGCGTGCCGGCTGCCCCGGGCCTGCCGTGCGAGTCCCCCGCCGCTGCCCCGGGTCGTCGTCCTGCGGGGCCACCGCACCCGATGCCGGCCCGGCATGCCAACATCGTCCGCATGACCGACAGCTACTCACACGACAGCCATGAAGACGCCGTCCACACGGTGGCCGAACTACTGGAAGCCGACTTCGGAGACTGGGAGTTGGCCTCAGTGAAGGAATGGGCGGCTGCCCGCCCCGGCTGGGAGTGCGGCGGGGCAGGCGACGGCCGGGTGACGCTCGTCTCGGGCCGTGCGGGTATCTCGTTGGTCCTTGATGCGGGCAAGCTCGGCTTCGAGTCCACCCGGTACACCACCGGCCAGGTCCACCTGCTGACCCACGCCTACCGGTCCCGGCCGGGAGGCGCCGCCGGCGACCGGATAGCCGGGCTGGCTCGTGCCCTCGCCGCGGTTGGGAACCCGGTGCGCTACGAGGACTGCGGCGGCGCCCCCGGTCTGCGCTGGCGCGGCGAGCGCCACACCCTGATCTTCCAGAGCAGCCGACGTGCCAGCTGGCTGGCCCTGCATCCCGTCCCGCCCCGCCACGCCGACGCCGCGGACACGGCCGAGTCACTGCACGACACCGGCAAGCCCGGCGAGCGGGCACGGGTGCTGTCCTACGAGCCGGGAGCCACCCTCGCCCAGCGCAGGACCGCCTTCGGCGACCTCTTCGACGCCGTCGTCGGCCGCATCGGCAGCCCCACCCTGTTCGGCGGCTCCGCCGAAGGGCCGAACATCCGCTGGCGCAACGAGCGACGACTGCTGATCCTCAGCGGCGACCGCCACGGAGCCCTGCTCGAGGTGCACGACACCGGGGAACTGGAAGAAGAGGAACACCGCGACTTCAAGTGGGGCGGGTCGTGGAGTGCCGACGAGCCGTCGGACTTCCATTCTCTGCCCTACCTATGGCAGCTCGACCGCGGCGGTTCCGGCTGGGGGCCCGACGTATACCCCGGCGGTCGGCTGGCCCTGGGTCCGGACCACCTCCAGGACGCTCTCGGGCTGATGCTCCACTCGTTCGTGGAACACCTCCCCGCCCAGGTCGGCGAGAACTGGGCCGGCTTCGTGATCACCCACCGCGGCCGGGACACCGTGCAGATCGCCTTCGAGCCGGACAGCGGTCTGCGGCTCTTCCGTTACGACCGTGCCGAGCACGACTCCACCGAAAAGACCGCGGCGATGCACGAGATCGGCTGGCAGCAACGCGAACGCTGGCGGTGGGCGGCCGTGTTCCCTCAGAACGGCGAGGACTCCGCGGCACGGGCCGCCCGCCTCATCGTCACCCAACTGCGGTCGGACGGCGTGAACAACCCGGGCGAGGAGTGCGCCCTGCGCGACGTCACGTGCAACGACATGGGCACCTTCGACCTCTACGGGACGGGCATCGGCCGCTGAAGGCGGCAGGCGCCACTGCCGAGGCCGGGAGGGCAGGGCTGGGCGGTCCGAGGTCCAGGGGCGACGGAGCAGGGCCGTGGTGCCGGTACTCGGCCACCGCCTCTCCCCCTTCTCCGCTCCGTGTTCTACGGATGGGCCGCTTCGTCCAGGGGGCCGGGCGCTGCGGTGGCAGTTCCCATGCCGACGTGAACACGAGTATCTGGACCGGGACTTGACACCCCCTGAGCGGGGGCAGGCCGGGGGCCCGCCCTTCTCAGCGCCAGCGACGACTGGCGAGTACCGCGAGAGTGAGCATGCCCGTCACCACGGGTAGTCCGGCCAGCAGGGTGACGGGGTGAAGCACCGTATCGGCGTACGGGTTCGGCTCGGGGTCGAGGCGTGTCGGGATCTCGCCCATGGCCAGCGCGGTGAAGAAGATCACGACCCCCAGGAAGAAGCCCAGCAGCCCCACGAGAACGGCCATCTGCAGCATCGAGGCGAGTCCCTGCCACCTTCGGCCGTCCGTCCCACCCGTCTCGCCCTCGGCCCAGCGGACTTCGCGGACGGGTCTCCAGTACCTCCCGTACACGAAGAACAAGGTGAGCAGCAGGAAGAGGAGCCCCACGGAGACGATCATCCCGTAGAACCCGGCGTTCTCGTCCTCCCAGCCCACCGCGGCAACGACGTTGGGCCCGACCAGGGCGGCTGGCATGACGATCCACCAGGCCAGATAGGTCCGGACTGCCTCGGTCCAGCGGACCCTGGACCTGCCGACGATCTCGTAGTTGGTGGTCGTCCTGACGGAGAAGAGCCCACTCTCATCGCTGTACCCGGCTTGCCGCACGTAGTACCGACTGAGCGGAACAACCGGCAGGATGACCATGAACCAGCAGGTGGCGAAGAACCCGCCGCTCTCATCGGCACGGGAATTGTGGAGCAGCATCGTGCCGATCGCGTTGTAGGTCCCTAATTCGGGGAGGTCTTCGTCGTGGGCCAGGGGATACAGGGGGTCGGCCATGAGGAGCATGGTATTCGTCCCGCGTCAGTCGCCAAGTCCAAACGCTCCTGCCGCCGCCAACGCCGGCCCCTCACCCCATTCGCCGAAGGTCTGTGCGTCGCCGGGGAGTTGGGACCGCCTCAGCCGGATCAGGCGCGCCGGGTGACGCCGAAACGAGTCTTCATCCGGCGCAGCAGGAGGCGGCGACGGTGCCCTGCATCGTGCCGCCGATGTTGTTGAACGGCTGCCAGCCCGAGCCGGGCGGGGCGGTGGCGTGCTGGACCTGGTTGACGCTGTTCAGGCCGAACAGGTCGATGCGCTCTTCGCGGGCTGACGCCGCCGCCACGCCGCTGCGGATCTCGGTGGTCTCGTTGGTCTTGGACCAGCTGCCGTCCCGGCCGCTGCCGTTGATGCAGGACCTGCGGTAGACGGTGGATCCGCCCCCGACCCCGTAGACGGTGTGCCGGTCGGGCTTGCCGGAGATGATCGCCGGGTCGAGGACCAGGCCCCCGCCCAGGTCCCCCAGTCGCCCCAGCCGCTGGTCTCGTTCCAGGAGCGGTAGACGATCTGGTTCTTCGCCCCGCGCGCCACCACGGTGATACGGTCGCCCGTCCGTGATGCCGCGCTCGGCGCCGACAGGATCGTCCCGCCGACGTCCTCCCAGTCACTCCACGTCCCCATGGTGCGGTGCGCTCCCCTTCATGCCACGGCACCGTGTGCCGCCGGCGTCCCGGTCACGGACGCCGCCGCAAGCGATGCTGCGCCGCGCCGGGACACACCACGAAAACGGAGTGATCCATTCAGGCGAGGGCGCGGACGCGCCGGCGTTCCATCGGCTCCGTGTAGTAACCTCTCGGCCCCCGCGGCAGATACCCCTCCTTCGTCGTGCCGTGCTCCTCCTCATAGCGTTCGATCGCCTCCCGTACCGAGCGGGGCAGCGGCACCTCCCGGAACTCCCCAAGCTCGCGGTGCTTCAACTTCGCGGGCCGGTGCGTGTTGGAGTGGATCTGCTGGTGCACCCGGTACACGCCGTGACGCAGTCGACTGAACGGCGCGCGTCGGCCGTGCCCCTCCGCGCCGCTTCCCGCCCGGGCGGCTGCCGTGCAACCCGAGCCACCGCGTCCCGCCCGAGTGTGCGAGGGCTCGTGCGCGGCCGTGCGCTCGTGCGCGGCCGTGCGCTCGTGCGCGGCCGTGCGCTCGTGCGCGGCCGTGCGACGGACCGCCATGCGCGGCCACTGATCCGGTGCGCTCCGGAAACCGGCCTGCGCGTTAGCGTGATCCTCTGCCGCCTGGAGTGTCCATGGGCCGGTCGGCCCGCACGAGGGTCTGCGACGGAGAGTGACGGAACTGCGATGAGTGAACTGACGAAACCCGAGGTCGACGTCCCGGAGGGTGCTGCGCCTGCCGAACTAACCGTCCGGGACCTGGTCGTCGGGGACGGGGCCGAGGTGAAGCCGGGCACGGTGGTCAGGGTCCACTACATCGGGGTGACCTTCGAGACCGGGAAGGAGTTCGACTCCTCCTGGGACCGTGACCAGCCCTTCAAGTTCGCACTGGGCAGCGGCAGGGTCATCAAGGGCTGGGACCGGGGGTTGAGGGGGATGAAGGTCGGCGGTCGGCGCGAGATCGTCGTTCCCCCGCGTCTCGGCTACGGCAACCAGTCGCCCTCGCCGTTGATCCCGGCGGGCTCGACCCTGGTCTTCGTGGTGGACCTGCTCGACTCGTACTCCGCCGGCACAGGCGGCTGGAGCAACGCCCGCTGACCCAGACCGTTCCTGTTTCCGCGCCCTCGCCCCAGGCGTTCTCGTCATGGATCCGCGCACCCAGATCCTCCGCCCGCTCCGGCTCCCACGCCTTGAGTTCTTCGACCTGCCGGGAGGGTGAGCCCGTACGCGTCGGCCTCGCACTCCTCGCCGGTGTCCGGATCGGTGACGAGGAAACGGCAGCCCCACGAGCTGCGGAATCAGCATGAAACGAGCCCACTGGTCGTTCGCGGTGTTCGCCGTACCTATCCAGCACCTGAGCGGCGAGCGTCGTCCAGGACGTCGCGCAGTGCCCAGTAGGCGGGTTTCACCTCGTACGTCGCGTCCCAGGGAAGAGCGTTTCCCGGACTCGGGGGATAGTGTCGCAGGTCAGCCGTGGAGCCGTACTTGTCGGTGAAACCCCAGGTCGAGAACGAGGTGCAGTTGGGTTCTTCGCCACAGACTGCGAGTTTCCCCGCCAACTGGCGGGCCTGGATGTCCTCTTCGTCCTCGTCGACGAGGACGTCCGCCTCCGAGACCCGGGCCTTCAGGCCGAGCCCGGCCAACGCCCTGACCTTGCGTCGGAAGACCTCGGGGTCGGTACGGTCGCCGACGGCGTATTCGTGGTCCTGGAAACCGACACCATCGATCGGAACGCCCCGCTCCTTCAACCGGATCAGCAGCGCGTAGAGGGCATCCCAGCGTGGACCCTCCTCCTCCACCCCGTACTCGTTGAGGTACAGCACCGCGTGCGGGTCGGCCTCGCGGGCAGCATGGAAGGCGATGTCGATGTACTGCTCACCCATCGCGTCGAACCACAACTCTGGCCGCACGCCCCGGTTGCCGTTGACGTAGTCCTCATCCTCGTCGGACATGGGCTCGTTCACCACGTCCCATTCCGCCACCTTCCCCCGGAAGTGGCCCGCTACCGCGCGTATGTGCTCCACCATGACGCGCCTGCGTTGCTCGTACGTCATCTCGGCGCGCATCCATGCGGGCAGGGCTTCGAACCAGACGAGGGTGTGGCCGTGCACCTTCATCCTGTTGGCCTCGGCGAAGTCCACCAAGGTATCGCCTTCCGCGAACGCGAACACGCCGCGTCGAGGCTGGACGAACTGCGGCTTGAAGTCGTTCTCCGGCGTGAACATGGAGAACTCCTCACCCGCCGTCCGGCGGTAGGCGCTGTCAGTCAGCAAGGGGCCCGCGGCCAGGGCGGTTCCCATACGGATCGGGCGTGGGAGAACCGCCGCCAGATCACGCATCGCATCGCTGGACCGGGGCACTCGCAGGCCAGGCGCGTCCACGACGGACATCCGGCCCCGTCCCAGTGACCGCGCGTGAAGATCGGTGAGGGTCCAGCCTTTCCCGGGGGCTCCCGCATCCGCGCCGAACCAGATGCGGCCACTGGCGAAGACATCCCGCGCGGGAACGGTTCCCACGACCCTGCCGTCGGCCTCCAGCACAAGCCTGTTTGCGCGGACTTCGACGGCGAGGCGGACTTCGAGCCCCAGGCCGCTCCCGAAGGTCCGGGTCATCGCAGGCCTGTCGGAGTCCCCGTCCCAGCGGTCGATCCGGAGCCTCCCGCCGACCACGCCGACGCGCACGCTGCGCCGTTCGTAGCGCCATTCGTCGTACATGACCGGCGTCTCACCGTACAGATGCAGGTAGGCATCCGTGTCGTCCGTGCGCCGCAGGCCGGCTTCGATCCGGACATCCCCTCGGAACACCACGTGGGGACCGCGCAGGTTCACCGGTGGGTTCGGTTGTCCGCCGGTACCGTCCTGGCGTGTGATGCGCCGGTCGAGGGGTGTGACCCGTACCCCGGTGTGCGTGGGCTTCCCGCCGGCGAAGTGAGCCCAGTCCCTGCCGTTCAGGAGGTCCTCCACAGGTCCCCCCGCGGGCGCGGAGGTGCTGGCACGGTCCGCCGAGACACCAGCGGCCAAGGCACACACAACCGCGATGACAGCGCTCTTTCGAAACCGCATGAACAGCAGCACTCCGTATCCTCAGCCCGTCTTCCGACGGCATCGCCGCCCTCAAGCGACACCGTCGCCGAGCACCGTCCTCCCCGGCCGCGGCAAGAACGGTGCGCAACCGATCGCGCCGCCCCGCTGTGACTGATCGCCAGTGTTTCAGGTGCGCGTGAGGGACCGTCGGCCGAGGAACGTTCGGGAACGACGGCCGGAGAGCGGTCGGTACGGTCGGCGGTGGGCCGGTACGGCCGGCGATGGGATCGTTTCATGCTGATTCCGCAGCTCGTGGGGCTGGGGGTGGGGCTGGTGCGGTCCGGGAGTGACGGACTCCTGCCGGTCAGCATCATGATCACTGCGGGGGGGGGATCGTCGGTTCGCCTCTGCACCGGTGTTCGCGAGGACGAGGGCCCGCAGGAGGGTGGTCGCGTGGCGGGCGTGCGTGCGGATCTTGGTCAGGATGCGCCAGGACTTGTGGTGGGCGAACCCGTGCTCGCCGACGGCGCGTTCGCGGCTGATCAGCCGGTGTGCTTCCTTCTCGGCATCGGTGAGTCGGTGGTTCCGGGTGGCCTTGCGGCCGGTGATGATCACGGGGTCGTCGTCGGGCTGGTCGTCCAGGCCGAAGAAGCCGAGGTCGGCCAGGGTGCCGAGGCCGGCCTCGCGGGCCCGCGTCATGAGTGTGCACCAGGTGCCACCACAGCGCTTCACGCAGTCGGCACTGCCCGACACGGCCGATGCCGTCGGCCGCACCGCCCGACGACCGCCGACATCGGCGCCGGACCGCCTGGATCAAGGAGATGCGTCGATGCCGGTGATCATCGGGGCGGGAGCTGGAAGCTGTCGCACTTCGCGCGCCGAGCACGGTGGAGGGACCTCTCGGAACTCCCCGCCTTGCGGTGCTTCAGTTTCGCCGGTCGGTGCGTGTTCGAGTGGATCTGCCGGCGCACCCGGTGGACATGGTCGGCCATGTGGTTGACGTTCACCACCCGGACGGCGCCGGGCGGCGCGACAGGTCCCTGTGACGGTTGAAGGTCAGCATGCCGGACACCGTCCGGCCCGATGCCGACCGGTTGCTGACCCGAGCGCGGCCAAGACACCTCCGTCCTGCTCAAACGCGGGCGGGTCACTCCCCGAGAGCATCTAACACTCCAGCCGGAAGCAGCATTTGTCCTGGTCAGCGGCCTGGGGGTGGGGTTGACCGGGTCGGTGCACCGTCAGCGATCACCGACGACGCGATCACCGCCGCTGATCGACCACTCCTTTCGGACGCCTCGGCACCGCCGAGGAAGCCGCCGCCTCGGCCCTTTACGACGGAGCGTCGGTCTCTCGGCATGCCGGGGTCGAGAAGGCGGCGAACGCAGCGTCCAGCAGTTCGCCGAGGTCCGCTTCGCCGTCGCTCGCACTCCATTGCCCGAGGACGATCCACAGGCATTCGAGCGCCGCCGCTACGCGAACGTCGGCGATGACCGATGACCCGTCGGTCGAGGAGGTCGTCTCCTGCAGTCGGGCGACGATCCGTGGTCGCCATTCAGCCTGCTTCTCGCGGAGGCGTGCGCACAGGGCCGGGGTCTGCTCGATGAGGCCGAGGATCGTCACGAGTTCCTGGACGTCGCGCACGAGGAACGTCACGGCTGACTCCAGGGCGTTGCGCAGCCTGCTCCAGTCGTCCTGGTCGGCCCGGTCGGCGTCGAGCGCGTCAGCGATGACGTCGCCGACGGGGTCGAAGACGAACAGGACCACGTCTTCCTTGGTGCCGAAGTAGCGCAGGAAGGTACTCCGCGACACTCCGGCGGCTTTGGCGAGGTCGGCAAAGGTGACCTGGTTGAAGCCGGTGAGGCAGAACCGGTTGAACGCCACGCGGGCCAACTCTGCTCGCACCGCGTGGCGGCTGATCTCACGGGTACCGACTGGCGCTGCGCTCATGGGGACGAGTGTACTCCGACACACTCGTTTGCCTCTTTGGGTACAAGATTCTAACTTGATACTCAGTGTCAGCCGCGAAGCCGAGGTTCGCGACGCTGTCCCCATTCGGCGGCCCGGTCGCGGGCCGTCCCTTACCGCGAAATGAGCCACCTCATGAGCTACGCAGACCTTCCCGCCCTGACCATCGACGTCTCGGACGGGGTCGCGACGGTGACAATCGATCACCCGCCGCTCAATCTGATGGACGCGGTCCTCCTGCCGTCACTCCGGGCATTCGTCGCGCGTGTGCGGGACGACGCCGACGTCCGCGTCATCGTCTTCGAGAGTGCCGACCCGGAGTTCTTCATTGCGCACGGTGACATGGCCTACCTCACCGACCCCGACGCGCTGCCTGCGGCCACTCGCGCTGCGATCGCGGCCGCGCCGGGCTCGACCGTCCCGGAAGGCCTGAACATCCTCCAGGCGATGAGCGAAGAGGTCCGCTCGCTGCCGCAGGTCACCATCGGCAAACTGGCGGGCTTCGCGCGCGGCGCGGGCAACGAGTTCTTCATGTACCTGGACATGCGCTTCGCAGCGATCGGCACGTCGGGGCAGGGGCAGCCGGAGTCCTTGATGGGGATCCTGCCCGGAGGCGGCGGCACGGTGAACATGACGCGCCTGGCGGGCCGGGCCCGCGCGCTGGAACTCATCCTCGGCGCCGAACTCGTGGGCGCGGAGCTCGCGGAACGGTACGGCCTGATCAACCGTGCCCTGCCCGCCGCAGAACTCGATTCCTTCGTCGACACCCTCGCCCGACGGATCGCCGGCCTCCGGCCAGAGGTGATCTCCATCACGAAGGCTGCGGTCGACGCGGTCGCGCCTCCGATTCCGCGTGCGGCGTACGCCGTTGAGAACGAGGGCCTGTTCGCGGCGTTCGGCGATGAGGTCACCGAGCTCGCCCACAAGCTGCTCGCCGCTGGTATCCAGACCCGCGAGGGCGAACGGGACCACGAGCGCATCGCCAACAGCATCTGAGTGCCCGAGCTCCAGCCATCCGTGCGCAGAGGCTCCGTGGGACGAGTTCCTCAGCCACGACCACGACGGCTACCGGCAGGGAGACCAGTACGCCGGCCGCCTCCTCCCGCCCGGAGAAGTCGAGGGCGGCGGTCGGCTCGTCGGCGAGCAGGACGCCCGCACCGGCCGCCGCACAGCCGCCCGCCCTCGCCAGGTACATCCGCTGAAGCCGACCACCGGACAATGTGTGCAAGGGCCGGTCGGCGAGATGCCCGACCCCGAGCTTGTCGGCCGCCTCCGCCGCCTCGGCTCGCGCACCACCGCCGGCCTGCAACTCGCCTGCCAGCAAGGGAAGGCGGCCGGTGGCCGGTTTCTGCGGGATCCACGCGCCCGCCCGTCGCCGCCACGCCCACTCCGTAACGCTCCCCGTGTCCCGGCCACCCACCGGAATCCGGCCCGCGCCATGCCGACGCAGCACCGGAACGGTCCGCCGCAACGGGGTCTGGCCCGACCCGCGGGTACCGATCAGCGCCCACTCGCTGCCCGCGCACGATGCCGAGATCGACGTCGCGCACGGCCTCGTCCCGGCCGTGCCGGCACACTGCGCCGGACATCCGGACATCCAGCCCTTCCATGCCACCTCC
The DNA here is from genome assembly GCF_006782915.1 of Streptomyces calvus. Lineage (GTDB taxonomy): Bacteria > Actinomycetota > Actinomycetes > Streptomycetales > Streptomycetaceae > Streptomyces > Streptomyces calvus. The sequence goes on along the minus strand of NZ_VCNP01000056.1, from coordinate 798,103 downwards.
CCGCCTCACAGCAGCCGGACGGAAGAGGCGGTCGGTTCCCGGAGAGGACGAAGGAGCCGCGACAGCACCGAACTTGACCTCCCGGGCGGGCCGCCGCGCGTTCGGCCCGCGATGACTGGGCACGGGAATCACGGCGCCATGGGCGCCGACCGGTTCGAGCGCGTCCAGGACCTGCAGGGGCAGACCCCGGACACGCCGCAAGGGCCTCCGGCCGGGTCGTCCCGGCCGGAGGCCCTTCCTTGTGCCGCCTGCAGGTGAAGGTGAGAAGACGATCACGAGCAGGACGTCATACGGCCCCCGCGGTCAGGGGTTCAGCAGCAGCACGTCGGTGCGGGACTTGGCAGCCTCGTAGCGCTTCGCCACGTCCTGCCAGTTGACGACGGCCCACATGGCGTCGATGAAGTCGACCTTCTGGTTCTTGTACTGCAGGTAGAAGGCGTGCTCCCAGGCGTCGAAGACCAGGATCGGGGTGGAACCCTGGCCGACGTTGCCCTGATGATCGTAGACCTGCTCGACGATCAGCCGACCGCTCAGCGGCTCGTACGCCAGGACGCCCCAGCCCGAACCCTGGGTGGTCGCGGCGGCCTTGGTGAGCTGAGCCTTGAAGCCGGCGAAGGAGCCGAAGGACTCGGTGATCGCGTCGGCGAGGTCACCGACACCGTCGGCGGCCAGGGGCTCGCCGCCGCCGTCACCGGTCATGTTGTGCCAGTAGATGGAGTGCAGGATGTGGCCGGAGAGGTGGAAGGCCAGGTTCTTCTCCAGGCCGTTGACCGAGCCCCACTGTTCCTTGTCCCGCGCCTCGGCGAGCTGCTCCAGCGTGTCGTTGGCGCCCTTGACGTACGCGGCGTGGTGCTTGTCGTGGTGCAGCTCGATGATCTGCGGGTTGATGACCGGCTCGAGCTCCGAGTAGTCGTAGGGAAGCTCCGGGAGCGTGTACACCGCCATGTTCGACATCCTCCGACATTATTGCAACCGATGTGCAGTTGCACGCTAGCAGCAGTAGCGGCAGTTATCGATCAGGCGATAGCCCTAGGACCGGTGTCGCCGGGACCCCGACCGGCGCCCAACGAACGACGGTGCGGCCGATATCGCGTGCGGCGCCCGGCCACATCTCTCTGCCGCGAACTCACTGACGACGGCGACCCGTTCGCAGCGTTCGGTACGGATGGCGGACGAGCGCCAGCCGGCACCTCCATCACCTGGACGCAGCACGCGGGCCCGCTCCTCCGCTCCGTCGGCCATGGCGCGATTGACGACGGGCTCGTCGCGGCCGAGGGCCTGGAGCGGGACCGACCGTGCGGCATCCGGCGGGCCCCAGCCGTCGGCGCCGGCCCGGACGACTTTCGCCGCGGCTGCCCACGGCAGCCGGGCCGGGGTCAAGGCTGCACGCCCCGGCGTCAGGCGCACGGCGTCGAAGGGGTCAAGGCCGCTCCCTCCAGGGCGGCTATGCGCGCGGAGCCGGTTCGTACATATCACCGGAGATTTTATTGCACACTACTTGCAACAACTTACTAGCGGCAGAAAGGTTGGCCATGAGGTCTGCGATGGCGCCGGGCGTCGAGTCGCCCTGCGACAAGACGGGAGCGGGCCCGGTCCGGGACCCGATCACGCACCTCGGGGGCACACTGGACGACGCGGTCGCGGCTTGCTTCGACAAGGCGGCGCGGGTCTTCGGGCTGCCGTATCCGGACGGTCCGGCCATCGAGGCGGTCACCGCCTGCGCCGAGCACGGCGTGGGCACCCTGGTCGTGGTCGGCGGTGCCGCCGCGAACTCGCGGGTCCGGTCGCCGGCCGAGGAGCGCTGTCCGGCGGCGGGCGTCGAACTGCAGGTGCCGCCGCTGCGGCTGTGCACCGACAACGGCGCGATGACCGCCCCCGTCGGCGACCTTCTCGTACGGGCGGGCGCCGCACCGGCACCGCTGGAGTACGCCGCACTGCATCCCGTCGCCGTGGGGAAGGCAGTGGCCGCCTGATGACCACAGACATCCGTGTGCACCGGGACGCCGGGATACTCACGCACACCGAGTCACTGCGTTCGGTGTACGTCGACGCCTTCTGCGCCCCGCCCTGGCACGAGGACGAGGCGCAGGCAACCGAGTTCGTCTCCCGGCTGCCGGCGAGCGTACGGCGTGCCGGGTTCACTGCCGCGACGGCCGTGCGCGACGGGGAGATCGTCGGCTTCGCCACCGCGTGGACCACTCCGGCCCCCTTCCCCACCGACCGCTGCTATCCCCAGGCGGCCGCCGGCCTCGGCAACGACCGCACCGCCGACTGGCTGTGCGGAGCCCGGGAGCTCGACGAACTCGCCGTCCGGCCCACCGCCCGCGGCACCGGTCTCGCCACCCGCCTCCTCGAAGCGGTGACCGCAGACGCGCCCGAGGGTCGGGCATGGCTGCTCACCTCGGTCCGGAACGGGCGAGCCATGGCCTTCTACCGCCGCCACGGCTGGACGCAGGCGACCCACCCGTCCCCCGACGGCAAGGGCATCGTCGTCTTCCTCGGCCCGCGCCACCCCGCCCGTTCCCTCGCCCCGCTCCCCCTGTGAGCCTTCGGGGCCCCGCCTTGGACTTCCAGTCGGGCAAGGCCAATCCAGCACACATGAAGTACCGCCACTACTACGTCATGAGGACCAACTGACATGCTCGACCCGGAAGAAGCCGAGCGCAGGGCCGCAGAGTTCCTTGCAGAGGAAAGCAGCACGTGGGGGCCGTCCTCCAACGTGAGGATCGTTCCCGAGTACTGCTTCACGGACAAGGAACGGCTCATCGCTCCCTACGACCATGTCGAGTACCTCGATCACGGACGTCAGGACATGCAACTCGGCGGGAACCTGCCCGTGGCCGTCGACCTGAACACCGGAGCGTGCTCCTTCATCACCTGGGAGGAAGCGGATGACCTGATGGAGCGTGAGCTGCTCTGAGTGTGAGCAAGCGGGTCACCCCAGTGAAACAGCGGATGTGTCGTGCCTTCTGGTCTGAGCGGCCGAGTGAGCACCACTGCAGGATCACTGGATGAGGCACGGCCGTTCGCGCGCACGCAGTCCGGCCCGGGGGGGGGCCGCGGGGGGCGGCCGTCGACCGGCAGGGAAGCCTTCTTCGCCTCCCTGCGGGAAGGCCGGCCCCGGATTTCTCAGGCCTCAGGCCGGCCAATTGGCGCCTTTTCTGACGCTCCGTCAGGCAATCGTGGGAGGGCTTCGCCCCCTCTCGCGGCCCCGCCGTGGCGACGGCTCAAGCCTACGCAGTGCCACCCGAAGGACGTCCGTGATCACCGTCACGCAGTCGCGCGCCGGCGGCGCTCCGTTCCCTGCTCGGTCCTTCGCCGTGCCGCCGAAGGGCGTCGGCGCAAGGCGTGGGACGGCGAGTGCGCGCCGGATCTTCCAGGTGTCGGCGTGTCCCGGCCGTACCGGACCGGGCGCCGGACAGCGATGTGCGGAGGTTGCGGCGGGTCGGTGTCCGGGCTTGGCCTTGGCCCCGGGCACCGTTCTGCGCCAGGGGAGGAATGAGCCCTTCCGTGATGTTTTATGGCTAGTTCGAGGCTCACGCCACCAACCTGCCTGGCCATTACATTCAGTTCCGACCGGCCCCACACCCGATCAGGGGAGACAGGCAACGATGCGCTCCACAGGACATGTCAGCCGCATCGGCAGATCGCTCATGGCGGTGACCGCTACGGCGGCCGCCTGGGCGGTCACCGCCGTGAGCCTTGCCGCCTCACCGGCTGCCGCGGCACCCACCGACACGACGACGCCCCAGCTCGGCGACACCTGTACGGCGGCCGACCTCGGCACACGCCACCCGTACATCAAAACCAGTGAAGTGTCCCCGACGATCACCCACTTCAAGGGCTGGTACGTCACCGAGGGCACGACCGGCAACCAGACCATCGACACCACCACCGAGACGACCATCTCGGTCTCCGTCGGCTTGGACGACAAGGTCGAGAGCAGTTTCTCCGCCGAGACGCTCGGCAAGGTCGGCGTGACCGTGGGCCTGAACGTGAAGGTCGACTACTCCTCCACCAGCAGCGTGTCGAATTCGGTCACGTGGGACTTCCACCAGCCCGGCTACTACGGCGTCTACAAGGGCACCAAAAAGGTCACCGGTACCTACGGAAGCCTCAACTGCAACCGCGTCCAACAGGACGACGGCAGCTGGGCGTTGGAGTGGATCGAGGGGTCCGGCAGCGGCAGCTTCACCACCTTCACCACCCTCGAGGAAGGCGCGGTGCGCTGCCAGGACAGCGTGCCCGCAGGCAGCATCATGGCCAGGGCCCAGGACCTCCTCGACTGCGGCCCGGCCGCCGTGAAGGCCCGGCATGCGGCGGGTGCGGTGGCGCCGACGGCAGAGCAGGAGCGGGACCGCCTCGTGCAGCGCCCGGCTCTCACCAGCGGCACGTCCACCGAACAGTCCGGGGCCGCCGGACGCGGCGTACAGGCCGCTCTCGACTGCGAAGAGGCCGTCTACAAGATCGCCGTACCCGGCAAGCCCCTGTCCTGGGGCGCGCCGCTCCTGGACGACGGTGTCCGGCTGCGGCCCTCGACGGTTTTCAGCGCCCATCTGGACCACTGGCGCCTGTGCAACGTGACGGAGCACAACGGGGTCCTCGAGGCGTCCCTGTGGAACTGGGGCAACGGCGAGTGCGCGACGATCGCCGAGCCGGACGCGGCCACCGAGCGGGCGGTCCTGCTGACGGCCGCCTGCGCGGAGGACGACCTCCAGCGGTTCTACATCTACCGCGACGTACCCGGCAGTTCGAAGATCGGTGTGCAGAACAAGTACACCGGCTTCATGACCGGTTACGACCGGTACGCGGACGGGGAGTTCATACGCCAGTACTCCAGCGGCAGGCAGGACGGTTCGGGGACGTACGCCCTGGTCGGGGTCTGACGGCCCGCACGCCGTGAGCGGCTCCGCACGTGCATCCCGGTGTCCGGGTCGCGGCGGGGCCCTTCGCGTTTCTTCTTCGGGTCAAGCGGTTTGCGGAGCGTGCGTCGCCGGGCATGTCCGGTCATCCGTCGCCGGGTGTCGAAGGACTCCCCGTCGTCACGCCCTACCGGGCCGTGCCGGTCGCGAGGGCCGCCGTCGGCGCGGTGGCCCTCGCGACATTCAGCGATGTTCTCGCGCAGGCCCTGTCAGGCGCGGGTCCAGCGTTGGTTGTTGCCGCCCGAGCAGGAGTAGAGCTGGATCAGGGTGCCGTTGGCGGTGCCGTTTCCGGCGGCGTCGAGGCAGAGGCCGGACTGGACGCCGACGATGGATCCGTCGGAGTTGAGGCGCCACTTCTGGTTGTCGCCGCCCCAGCAGCTGTAGATCTGGACCTTGGCGCCGTTGCCGGTGCCGGCGGCGTCCAGGCACTTGTTGCCGTAGACCCTGAGCTCACCGGCGTCGGTGTGGGTCCACTGCTGGTTGGTGCCGTTGTGGCAGTCCCACAGCTGGACCTGGGTGCCGTCGGTGGTGCTGCTGCTGGGCACGTCCAGGCAGCGGCCCGAACCGACGCCCTTGAGCGTTTCGCCGTCCGCGGGCGGTGTGGTGGAGCCACCGTTGAGCGCGTTGAGGACGGCGGTGTACGCGGGCTTCTTGCTGCCGTCGTTGTAGAACAGCAGCGGCGTCTGCTCCGCTCGCCAGGAGTCGCTGTCGCGCACACCCCAGACGGTCACGCCGAGGCAGCGCGAGACGGCCAGGCAGTCGTTGACCACGTTGGCGTAGGTCGAGGCCGGGGCGCCCTGGATGTCGAGTTCGGTGACGGCCACGTCGACGCCGAGCGCGGCGAAGTTCTGCAGGGTGGTGCGGAAGTTGCTGTTGTAGGGGCTGCCGCTGTTGAAGTGCGACTGGAAGCCGACGCAGTCGATCGGCACGCCGCGCTGCTTGAAGTCCTTCACCATGGCGTACATGGCCTGGGTCTTGGCCCAGGTCCAGTCCTCGACGTTGTAGTCGTTGTAGCAGAGCTTGGCGGACGGGTCGGCGGCGCGCGCGGTGCGGAAGGCGACCTCGATCCAGTCGTTGCCGGTGCGCTGCAGGTTGGAGTCGCGCCGTGCTCCCGAACTTCCGTCGGCGAAGGCCTCGTTGACGACGTCCCACTGCGCGATCTTGCCCTTGTAGTGGCCCATCACGCCGTTGATGTGGTCGATCATGGCCTGGCGCAGCGCGCTGCCGCTGAGGCTCTGCATCCAGCCGGGCTGCTGGGAGTGCCAGGCCAGGGTGTGGCCGCGCACCTCCTTGCCGTTCTGTACCGCCCAGTTGTAGACGCGGTCGGCGGCGGAGAAGTTGAACTGGCCCCGCTGCGGTTCGGTGGCGTCGATCTTCATCTCGTTCTCGGCCGTCACCGAGTTGAACTCACGGGCCGCGATCGTCGCGTACGTCGAGTCGCTCAGCCTGTTCCCGGCAATGGCGACGCCGAAGTAGCGGCCGCTCTGTGCCGCGGCGGCGCCGAGCGTGCTCTCGGCGGCCTGGGCGGACGGCGGCGCGACCAGCGCGGCCACCACGCCGAGGACGCCGGTCACCAGCGTCAACAGCAGAACGCGGATCTTCCGCCGGACATCGGGTCTGGGCAGGGCATAAGAGCCCATGGCTGTGCCTCCAAGGTAGAACTGACGGGATCACCGGGCACCGCGGTCATGGGGCCCGGAAGGATCTCAACCGGCTCGGAAGGGCCCGGTCGGCCGCCGAGTGACGTACGCCGGGCGGCAGCGGTCTTTCGGCACGGACACGGGGTACTCCATCGCGGCTCAGCCGGGAGGCCGTCACGCGGCGCCGCACACCTCTCCGACGGAACGGCGGGTCGGGGTGCGTCGGTGCGGGCCTCACCGGAACGAAAGGCGGGGTGGCGCGGGGGTGCTTCGGTGCACAGATCCGTCGTGCAGCTGTGCGCGGCTCTGCGGTGCGGCACAGTCTGCACGGGACCACAATGGTTCGAAATCTCGTCCTGCGGTCGGTCAACCAAACAGGATGATTGAGGGTTGACGGTTACTCGTCAACCCTCGCGGAAGGAAAAGTTTCCGCTTTCACTTCGAATCTTTCGACACCCGATCAAGGCGGCCGGATTCATGGACCGGCAAGACAAGTGGAGAACCACCTGTGGTTTTCCCGTCCCAGCCAGGACCTGCCACGCCCGGATGGGGAACTGTTTACGGACAGGGCGGCAACAAGCCTTGACCGGAGGGCGCCGGCTTCCTAGCTTGTGGCGTCACAGAACCGAGGATCACGTCGAAACTTTCGAATCATCTGCCCGCCCGGCTGCCGCTCCGCAGTGCATAGGCGGCACCCCCACCCCGCCCTCCTCAGGAGGCCCTCTGATGTGGTTCCGCCACCCGTCCCCCGTCCGTCCAAGACGCTTACTCGGCGTCCTTGCGCCGTTGCTGCTGCTGGCCACCTTCCTCGGGGCCCAGCCCGCCGAGGCCGCGACCGTGGACCCCAACGCCTCGTACGTGCTGGTCAACCGCAACAGCGGCAAGGCCCTGGACGTCTACAACATGGCGACCGGAGACGGCGCCCGCATCACCCAGTGGACCAGGAACGACCAGAATCAGCAGCAATGGCAGTTCGTCGATTCCGGAGGCGGCTACTACCGCATCAAGTCCCGCCATTCGGGAAAGGTGCTGGACGTCTACAACTGGTCCACCGCGAACGGCGGCTCGATCGTCCAGTGGGCCGATCTGAACGCCGCCAACCAGCAGTGGCGGCTGGCCGACAGTTCCGACGGCTACGTGAGGCTCATTTCGCGCCACAGCAACAAGGCCCTCGAAGTGCAGGGCGCCTCCACCGCCGACAACGCGAACATCGTCCAGTACGACGACTGGAGCGGCGCCAACCAGCAGTGGCGGCTCGTCGAAGTCGGCGCCGACACCCCCGGCTCGTGCGACCTTCCGTCGGCCTACCGCTGGACATCCACGGGTGCGCTGGCGCAGCCGAAGCAGGGGTGGGTCTCGCTCAAGGACTTCACCGTCGCCCCGTACAACGGCAGGCAACTCGTCTACGCGACCACGCACGACACGGGGACGAGGTGGGGTTCGATGAACTTCGGCCTGTTCACCACCTGGTCGGAGATGGCCTCGGCCGGCCAGAACGCGATGTCCCAAGCGACCGTCGCCCCCACGCTCTTCTACTTCGCGCCGAAGAACATCTGGGTGCTCGCCTACCAGTGGGGCGGGACCGCCTTCTCCTACCGGACGTCGAGCGACCCCACCAACCCGAACGGCTGGTCGTCCGAGCAGGTGCTCTTCTCCGGGAGCATCTCCGGCTCCGGCACGGGCCCCATCGACCAGGCGCTCATCGGTGACGGCACGAACATGTACCTGTTCTTCGCCGGCGACAACGGCAAGATCTACCGGACGAGCATGCCGATCGGGAACTTCCCGGGCAGCTTCGGCTCCACCTCGACAGTCATCATGAGCGACACGACGAACAACCTGTTCGAGGCCCCGCAGGTCTACAAGCTGCAGGGCCAGAACCGCTACCTCATGATCGTTGAGGCCATCGGCTCGCAGGGCCGCTACTTCCGCTCGTTCACGGCCACCAGTCTGAACGGCTCCTGGACGCCTCAGGCGGCGACCGAGAGCAATCCCTTCGCCGGCAAGGTCAACAGCGGCGCCACCTGGACCAACGACATCAGTCACGGCGAACTGCTCCGCACCGGCCCCGATCAGACCATGACCGTCGATCCCTGCCATCTGCAGTTGCTCTACCAGGGACGCAGTCCCAACTCCGGTGGCGACTACGGTCTCCTGCCCTACCGCCCGGGTCTGCTGACCCTGCAGCGCTGACGGCAGGCGACGGGGCCGGCTCCGAGGGGGAGCCGGTGTGGCGGGCCCGGCGGAAGGCCGGGCCCGCCACACCGTGATCGCAAACGGACCGGGCCCTTGGTCGAGCCGCGTCGCGTCTCGGCCGCCGTGGTGGGCACCGGCGTCCCGCCGTTCGCGGGGGACGCCGCGGCCCGGTTCTTCACCCGGCACCCGAGGTGAAGCCGGGCCGTCGGGCCGCCAGCAGACGGTAAGCCGCCCGTCCCGACCAGGATGCCGCTCGTCGTGCGAAGGGGCCCTGGCGTCGTCCGGCGGGTGCTGAAGGTCCACGGCCGCCTCGGCGACGGTCTCACCGGACCGGCCGGCGTCGAGCAGGAGCCGTGCCGGGCACAGCCGCAGGAGTACGTCAGGAGTACGTCATCCAGGCCGGCGGCACAGTGGCGGAATCGGCCGCTGTGCGCCCCGGCGTTCCGGCCGTGTTCCGGTCGGGACGCCGAGGCGGACGTCGGGCGTGCGGGGTGGTGGACTGTCAGCAGTCGATGGGGGCGGAGCCGACTGCCACGTCGTCGAACCACAGGGTGTCGTCGCCCGTCCCGTAGCTCTCCCAGCCCAGGCGCAGGGCGGTGGGCCTGGGCGGGGTGGTGCGGGTGAGCCACTGCTGGTCGATGTCCTGTGTGGGGACACCGTCGGCGTGCAGGCCCGGGACCTGCTCGTCGCCGAGCCACGTGTCGAGGCCGGGGGCCGTCGTGTCGACGGCGAACCGCAGGCACTGCCAACTGCCCGTCGGCAGCGGCCTGCTCAGCGCCACGCCGGCCGGGCTCTGCGCCGGCAGCGTGGCGTCGTCGCTCTCCCGGTTCCACTGCAGGGCACCGTTCTGGCCTCCGACGCGCAGGCTCCGCCCGCCCTGGGAGGCGTCGGGCAGGGAGACGAAGGTGACGTGGGCGGCGGGCAGCGCGGTGGTGTGGCGCACCCACATGCGTACGTGCATGACCGGGCCGACCGAGGACAGGTCCGCGGTGGAGGCGACGAAGGCGTGGTTGCAGTAGCCGGCCCGGCCGTCGACCCGCAGCGACCTGGTGCCGCTGTGCGCGACCGCGGTGTCCACGGCGGCCGTGCCGGTGCCCTGGCAGTCGGGTGCGGTGAAACGCCAGTCGCCGGACGGGGCGGGACCGGTCTGGTCCTCGAAGTCCGAGCAGATCACGGCGCCGTCGCAGTCCGCGCCGGACGGTGGGGTCGTCGGGGGCGGGGTGGTGGGGGGTGTGGTCGGGGGCGGGGTGGAGTCGCCGCCGCACTGCACGCCGTTGAGTGCGAAGTCACTGGGTGCGGGGTCGGCCGAACGCCAGGTTCCCTGCAGGCCGAACTCGGCGGTGCCTGAGGTGTCCAGCGCGCCGTTCCAGTTCGTGCTGGTGGCGACGACGGACCTGCCCGTCTGGGTGACGGTCGCGTTCCACGCCGAAGTCACCTGTTGGTCACCGGTGTACGTCCACGTCAGACGCCAACCGTCCAGTGCCGGACCGAGATTGGTGACCTTGATCTGGGCGGTGTAACCGTCGGCCCACTTGTTCACGGTGTAGTCGACCCGGCAGCCGGTCTCCGCACCGCGTGCGGGCGTCGCCGTGAAGGCGGCCGCCGACAGCGCGACAACGGTGAGGAGCGCAGTCCAGGGCCGGCGCAGTAATCGTGGGGCGGGGACACGCATGTGTGCCTCCTGGGTAGGGGGGTGGCGAGTGGCGAGAAAGGTTGGGAGCGCTCCCAACTGTGGGTGCGGGGGCGCCGGACCGGCCGGCGCCCCCGTCGGGGTCAGCTGGTCGGGAAGTTGTCGGCGGTGCTGATCCGGCTCTTGAGCAGGGCGCCGGACTCGGTCAGCACGCCGCTGCCGCTGTAGTCGCCGCCGTTGCAGGTGCCGGGCTTGAACGCGGCGCTGCCCTCATTGGCGTCGGAGTAGGTCCAGTTCGCGTAGCTGATCTTCAGCTGGTCGAGCAGATCCAGCCAGGCCGTGCTGCTCGCCCGGTCCACCGCCCCGCCGCCGGTGGCGGTCACCGTGCCGAACTCGGAGACGAAAAGCGGCAGTTGCGTGGCTGCTCGGCTCACCGCGGCGCGGTAGTTGTCCTTGTGGCTCGCGGCGTAGAAGTGGAACGCGTACATGATGTTGGTGGCGTTGACCGGGTTGTCGATCACCTCGCTCTCGTTGGAGCCGTCCGAGACTCCGAGCGAGGACCAGCCGCGGGTGCCGACGATGATCACGGCGTCCGGGTCGGCGGCCCGGATCACCGGTATGACCTGCTCGGCGTAGCTCTTGACGGCCGCCCAGCTCACGCCGTTGGGCTCGTTGGCGATCTCGTAGATGACGTTCTTCTTGTCGGCGTTGCGGGCGGCGACGGACGCGAAGAACGTCTTGGCGCGGTCGAGGTTGTAGTTCGGGTCGCCCGGCGTCAGCGTGTGGAAGTCGATCACCGCGTACATGCCGCGGGACTCGGCCATGTCGACGAGGCTGTTCACGCGGCCGGTGAAGCCGGCCGGGTCGGTCTCGTAGCCGTCCTCCTGCACGTACATGGCGATGCGGAACAGGTCCGACTTCCAGTCCTTCGCCAGCGCGTCCAGGGACGCGTTGTTGTAGCACTTGCTGAACCACTGGATGCCGTGCGTGCTCATGCCGCGCAGCTGGATGGGGCGGTCGTACTGGTTGCACAGGTGGACGCCGCAGACGTGGAGCTGTCCGTTGACGTCCACGGGTGTGCCGTCGCCCGGGGTGGGCGGGGGCTCCTCGGTGGAGCCCGTGCAGGCGACGCCGTTGAGCGTGAACGCGGTGGGTTTCGGGTTGGCGCCCGTGAAGGTGCCGGTGAATCCGACGTCGGCCGTCGCGCCGGTGGCCAGCGTGCGGTTCCAGTCGGCGCCGACGGCGGTGACCGCCGAGCCGGACTGCGACCAGGTGGCGTTCCAGCCCTGGACGAGCTTCTGCCCGGCGTCCGGCATGGCGAACCCGAGCTTCCAGCCGGTGACCGTGTCACCCAGGTTGGTGATCTTCACCGCGGCCTGGAACCCGCCCTGCCACTGATTCGTGACCGTGTAGTCGACCTTGCAGCCGGCGGCGGCCGCGGCCTGCGGGCCGGCCAGGGCCGTGAGGCCCAGGACCGTCGCACAGGTTGCCAGTAAAGCCATCAAGCGTCTCAAAGCGTTCCTCCTCGTGCGATGCGAGCACAGCATGATGGGAGCGCTCCCAAACCCATCGGCCCGAGACCGTACACCGACGCGTCGATGCGCGATAGACGTTCGACGGCGGACGGCGCGCGTCGGCCGAAAGAGCCGTGCGGGTGCGCTGTCGGCACCCGCCACCCGTCGAGGGCCGCCAGCAAGTGCAACCCTGGGGTTGCACCTGGCTAAAATGTGTGCAACCGTTCAATTGCACATTGTTCTCGAGGAGGTAGCCATGAACGACGCCACCGAAGCGGATCTCGCCGAACTGGACCGGATCTCCCGGCAGATCGACATCGACGCCCCGGCCGACCGGGTGTGGGAGCTGGTGGTACGGCCCGGCTGGTACATCAACGACGGCACGGTCGAGGCGGAGCCGGACCTGCGCTACGAGGGCGACGTGGCCGTCGTCCGCCATGCGACGCTGGGCGAGTTCCGGTTCCGGACGGTGGAGCTGGACAAACCGCGCTACGCGGCGTTCCGCTGGATCGGCACCCCGTTCCGGGACGAGGCGACGCCCTCCACCCTGGTGGAGTTCTGGATCGACGAGCGGGACGCCGGCGGGGTGACCCTGCGGGTGGTGGAGAGCGGGTTCTCGAGCCTCGCCGACGACCCGGCCGCGTGGCTGAAGGAACGCGAGGGCAACGACAAGGGCTGGCTGACCGAGCTGGCGGCCGCGAAGGAGTTCGTGGAGAAGAGCGCGCCGGCCCCGGAGAGGCACGCGTGACCGCCCCGGCCCTCCCTGTCGTGTGTGCCGCGCTCGGCGACGCGACGCGCTGGGAGATACTCACCCGGCTCGGTGAGGGCCCCATGTCGGCCTCCGCGCTGGCCAGGGTTCTGCCGGTGAGCCGGCAGGCGATCGGCAAGCACCTGGAGGTGCTGCGCGAGGTCGGGCTGGTCGAGTCCGAGCAGCGTGGGCGCGAGGTCGTTCACCTGGCCGTCGGGGCCCGGCTCGGCGCGCTGGCCCGCGAACTCGACCGGATCGGCCGCTCCTGGGAGTCCCGGCTGCTGCGGGTCAAGGAGCTGGCGGAGCGCCCGGAACCCGACACGGCGGAACGACGGAGTGCGTACGACACATGACGCGAGAAGCGTGAGGCGCGACGCGCCACGCAGGACGCGTCATGCAGGACACAGGACACAGGACACAGCACGCAAGACGCAGCACGCAGCACGCAGCACGCAGCACGCAGCACGCAGCACGCAGACGACGATGGGACACGATCATGGCTGATCAGGACCGTACGGCGCGGGGCCGTGCGCCGGCGCTGCCGCCGGTGACCGACCGGGCCGCCTTCCAGGCCGAGCTCGACCGGCTGCGCATCCGGGAGAAGGCGCACACCCGGGAAGGGGACGCGATCGCCGCCGCCCGCAGGCGCCTGCCCATGGTCGAGGTGGCCGCCGACCTGGAACTGACCGGTCCCGACGGGCCGGTCACCCTGCTCGACGCCTTCGAAGGGCGCCGGCAGCTCGTCGCCTACTACTTCATGTGGCACGACGGCCACGACGCGGCCGGGCAGTGCGAGGGCTGCACCTGGGTCACCAGTCAGGTCCAGGAGCTGTCGTACCTGCACTCGCGGGACATCACCTACGCGGTGTTCTGTCAGGGCCCGTACGGGGAAAGCCGCCGGTACCGCGACTTCATGGGCTGGGAGGTGCCCTGGTACTCGGCGCTCCCGTCACAGGACGAACTCCTGACCGGGCGCCGCGTCGGCATGATGCACATCGTGTGCTACCTGCGGGACGGCGACCGCGTCTTCGAGACGTACTGGACGACCCTGCGCGGCGTGGAGGCGATGGACTACAGCTATGCGCTCATGGACCTGACCGTGTACGGACGCCAGGAACTGTGGGAGGACTCGCCCTCCGGGTGGCCCGCCGTCCAGGGCACGCCCGTCGACGAGGTCCGGCTGCGGAGCGACGGGCGCCCCATCCCCCAGTGGTCGCGCCTCGCCGCCGGCCGCTCGGACGCCCTCACGCCGCGGCCCTGACACCCGGCGCGACGGGCGGGACCTGCCCGGCTCCGTGGAGAGCGGGGGAACCGGGCCTGCTCCTGTGGCGTTGAACGGTGTACGAGGAGAGCCGGGGAGGCCGACGATGCACGGATCGCAGTACGGCCCCGCGTCCCCGTACGAGTCGTACGGCGTCGGGCGCGAGGTGTCCCGGTCGCGCCGTGGGCGGGTCAGGAACGCCGGTGTGGTGATGGCCGGCTGGGTGGCTCTGCTGTGGGTGCTCGAGGCCGTCGACGCGGTGAGCGGCCACGCGCTGGACACCTTCGGTGTCAGCCCGCGGCAGGTGAGCGAACTGCGGGACGTCGTGCCCGCCGCCTTCGTCCACTTCGGTTTCGGCCACCTCGCCGCGAACAGCGTGCCGCTGCTGGTGCTCGGCTTCCTCGCCGCGGCGTCGGGCCTGCGCCGGTTCGTCGCAGTGGTCGTGCTGATCGTCGTCGTCGGTGGTCTGGGGGTGTGGCTGACGGCGCCCGCGTACTCCACGACCGGGGGTGCTTCCGGTGTCGTGTTCGGCCTCTTCGGTTATCTGCTGGTGCGCGGCTTCGTGGACCGCCGTGCCGGCGACGTCGCCGTGGGTGTCGCCGTCGCCGCGGTCTACGGGTCGCTCCTGTGGGGCGTCCTGCCGACGGACGCCGGAGTGAGCTGGCAGGGGCACCTCTTCGGGCTGCTGGGCGGGGTGGCTGCGGCCTTCGCGTTCCGCAGGCCACGCGGCGGGCGTGACACGATCACGGTGGCGGACGCGCGGAGGTCGTAGGCGTTCAGCGGCCCTCGGACTTCGGTGCCACCCGCGCGACACCGCCCGTCTCCAGGGCCGCCCAGAGGGCACCGTCGGGGCCGAGGGTGATGCCGTGCGGTTCGGACGACGGTGTCGGCAGGTCGTACTCGGTGATCTCGCCGCTCGCGGTGATGCGTCCGATGCGGTTGGCGCCCCATTCGGTGAACCAGCAGTCCCCGGTGGAGACCGCGACGACGGCATGCGGTCTGGCCGTGCGGTCGGGAAGCGGGAACTCGCCGATCACGCCGTCCGTCGAGATCCGGCCGATCCGGCCCGCCGCGATCTCGACGAACCACAGGTCCGTACCGTCGCTGGTGATGCCCACGGGTCCGGCGTCCGGGGTGGGCAGTGGGTGGATGACGGTGTCGCCGTCGGTGGTGATGCGGCCGATCGCGTTCGCCCGGTGGAGGGTGAACCACAGGGCTCCGTCGGGGCCGCTGGTGATCGCCGAGGGCATGGCGCCCTCGACGGGCAGGACGAACTCGGTGATGTCTCCGTCGCCGGTGATGCGGCCGACGCGGTCGGTGTTCATCTGCGTGAACCACACCGCGCCGTCGGGGCCGGCGGTGATACCGAACGGTCCGCTGTCGGGCGTCGGCAGGGCGAAGGCTTCCGTTTCGCCGAGTGTGGTGATCCGGCCGATGCGGTGGTCTCCGGAGCGGGTGAACCACAACGCCCCGTCGGGCCCGGGGGTGATGACCGTGGGACGGCAGTCGGGCGCGTCCAGGGAGTGTTCCCGGAGTCCGCCGTCGGGCGTGAGGCGCGCGATGCGGCCGCTGTGTACGAGGGTGAGCCACAGGGCACCGTCGGGGCCGGCCGCGATGCCGTACGGGCCGGCGTCCTTGTCCGCCACGGCGATCTCTTCGACGACCGGGGCATCGGAAGGGGGCACAGTCACTCCTCGTTCGAGTGGGGATCAACCAGATGTCCTGGCCGATGACTTGACTCGGTTCCGTGGCGGATCGCGAGCGGCCGCGACGGGTTTGCCGCGTCCGGTCCCGATCACCTTCGCACCCGGCCGACGAGCCCGCCAACCGCATTACGTGACGCCGCACCCGGACGGCCGGGCTCCGGGGCGGATGCGGTGGGGCCCGGACCTCGGGAAGTCCGCCGACAGTGCGTCCGTCCGGTACGGATGTGATTCAACCCGGCCCTGGTGTATGCCACTTGGGACCGTTCAAGTGCACCGTGAGGCCGGAATCTGACACTTGACGTTTCAACATCTTCGCTGCCAGCATGCATGCCCGTCTCGCCCGCACGCCACATCTCGAGAACGGAACCCCCATGCGTTTGAGGACCATCGCCCTCGCAGCGATACCCGCGGCCTTCCTCGGTGTCATGGCGTCCGCGCCCAGCGCTTCGGCGTGGGCTCCCGGCAACTGCCCCACCGGCTCGTTCTGCGTCTGGCCCGAGTGGTGGTACGGGGACACCGACGTGCCTCCGTCGCTGGCGACCGAGACGGAATGGTCCGGCAGCGCCCTCGGACACATCTTCTACAACAACACGTCCCAGGACGTCACGATGACGTACGTCGTCGTCGCGGACGAGGGGCAGGGACCCACGTACACGGCATGCGTCAGCAAGGGCAGCGGCAGTTACTTCACCCAGCCCATGCATGTCACGGACGTGGCCTGGCGCGAGGACGACGGCAGCCCCTGCTGGTGACCACCCCCGAGGAACCGTCCCCCGCGTCACCGCACACGGTGCGCGGTTCCTCGACCAGGACGCCGCGTCCCGGACGGTCCCGGACGCGGCCGCTCCCAATCCCTTGCGTCACAGGCGTCTCGACCATCCGCGTTTCGGTCAGTCCCGCGCGCGCCGGAAACGGCTCCAGCAACGAGCCGCCCGGTTCGGGCCCTTGTGCGGCAAGGGTCACAGCACGTCCGGAATCGAGCGTGTTCGATTCCGGTCCCTCCTCGTTGGGCCATGCAACGCCGAACCACCCAGGTGCGGCACCGGCCTCCAGGAGGGACGCGGATGACTGTGACCAACGCCTCGACCGCCGATGAGGAGACACCGCCCCCTCCCCCACCCGCGACCCTCACCTTCGGAGGGAAGCACGGCAAGAACCCGCTGGCCGACGCCAGTTTCGCGGCGATGTGCCGCCGTCTGCCGTCGGTCCTCGGGCACACCGCGCGCAGGGCGTGGGCCGTCGACCGGACCGGCGTGGTGCTGCTCCTGGTGTGCCAGCTCCTCACCGGCGCCGCGGCGGCCGTCGTCCTCGCGTTCACCGCGCAGGCCATGACGCACGTCCTCGGCGACGGCACCGTCTCCGAACGCCTGCACGGCGCGCTGCCCGCGCTGATCGTGGTGACCGCGGCCGCCGCGGTGGGCCGGGTCAGCGGCGCCCTGGCCTCCTACGCCGACGGCCGCATCACCCCGCTGCTGACGACCGAGGCGGACATCGCCCTGGTCGCCGCCGTGTGCCGGGTGGAGTCCTCCGCGTACGGCGAGGACGGGTTCGCCGACCGGCAGGAGGCCGCCGAGGTCGGCGTCACGCGCACCCGGCTGATGGTGCAGGACGCCCAGCGGTTCATGTCGGCGCTGATCCGCATGATCGCCGCGAGCGGCGTCGTCACGGCGCTGCATCCGCTGCTGCTGCCGCTGCTCCTGCTGGCCGTCCTCCCGGCCGGTGCCGGCGCCGTGCTGTCCGCGCGCGTCGACTACGAGACCCACTACCTCAACGTCGGCGACCGCAACGTGCGGCAGATGATGCGCTGGTGGGCCACCTACTCGCGCTTCGGCGACGAGGTCCGCGCCAACGGCATGACCGGCTACCTCATCTACTGGTACCGGGCCCTGTCCGACCGCATCGACCGGCGCACCCTCACCGCCGCGCCGCGCATGCTGCGCATCACCCTGGCGACCAGCGCGCTGGGCGGTCTCTTCCTGCTGTGCACCTGGGCGACCCTCGCCTGGCTGGCGTCGGCCGGCCGGATCGCGCTGCCGGTCGCCGCCACCGCCGTCGTCGCCGTACAGACCACGCTCGCCGCGCTCGGCCAGTTCGTCCTCCACGGCGCCGCGATGTTCCACACCTCGCTCTACCTGGCCGACATGCGGTCCTTCCTCGACATGGCCGCCGAACGGGCCCCGGCGCGCGGGCCGTTGACCATTCCGGAACGCGTGGACGAGATCCGCCTGGAGGAGGCCGTCTACCAGTACCCGGGCAAGGACGAACCGGCCGTCGCCGGCGTGTCGCTCACGCTCCGCCGCGGTGAGATCCTCGCCGTCGTCGGCGAGAACGGCTCCGGGAAGTCCACCCTCGTCAAGCTCCTCACCGGCATCCTCCTCGCGGACAAGGGGCGCGTGCTGTGGGACGGCGTCGACCTCGCGCACGCCGATCCCGACGCGGTGTGGAAACGGACCGCGCTCGTGCCGCAGAACTTCGCCTGCTGGCCGCTGCGCGCCCGCGAGAACATCACGCTCGGCCAGCCGAAGACCTTCGACGACGGGCCCGTCTGGGAGGTCGTCGACGCCGTCGGCATGCGCGAGGCGATCGAGAAACTGCCCCGGCAGCTCGACACCCTCCTCGCCAAGGAATTGTGGGGCGGTGCCGAACTGTCCGGGGGCCAGTGGCAGCGCCTGGTGTGCGGGCGCGCCCTGTACCGGCAGACACCGCTGCTCATCCTGGACGAGCCGACCTCCCAGATGGACGCCCGCGGTGAGCACGCCATCTTCCTGGAGATCAAGCGGATCGCCGCCCGGCGCATGACCGTCGTCGTCACCCACCAACTGGAGAACACCCGCCTGGCCGACCGCATCCTCGTCATGGACAAGGGCCGGGTCGTCGAGCACGGCGGGTACGAGGAACTGGTCAACGCGGGCGGCCTGTTCGCCGAACTCGTCGCACTGGCGCAGGACCGGTGACCCGGCGCCTGCGCTCTGCCGGCGTGCGGCCCGCGGAGTCAGTCCTCCGGGCCCTGCCCGGGCACCGCACACGCGGCGGTGCGGCGCTGGGCCGGTGACAGGGCGTAGAGGCCGAGGATGTCCGGCAGGGGTGCGATGCCGGGGCCTCCGGCGCGGACCCAGGCGGCGATGTCCTCGGTCGCGTCCGGGTCGTTGACCAGGCCCAGCCACACCGGCCGGCCGCCGGCGGCCCGGCCCTGCGCGGACGGCTGCACGACGACGACGTTGGCCTGGTCGCAGACGTCGAGGCAGTCGGAGACGCGCACCGGTGCCACCTCGCGCAGCCGGTCGGTCTGGGCGGAGTGGTCGACGCCGGTCACCTTGGACGTGCCGCAGCAGCAGTCGCGGCACACGACGATGCGGCACGGCAGCGCGCCGGACGCCACCGCGCCGGTGGCCGCTTCATCGGTCACCGGGTCGCCCGTCCCGCACGCGTCGGCCCGGCCACCGTCGGTCCCGCACCGGCCTGGCGTGGACGCGTGTGATGCGGACACGTGTGGCCCGGACCCATGCGGTGCCGACCCGTGTAGCGCAGACGCGTGTGGCGCGGACCCATGCGGTGCCGACCCGTGTGGCGCGGAGACGTGGGGCGCGGACCTGTGTGGCGCAGAGACGTGTGGCGCGGACGCGTGTGGTGCCGGCCCGTGTGGCGCGGAGACGTGTGGTGCGGAGACGTGGGGCGCGGAAACGTGTGGTGCCGACCCGTGTGATGCGGATCCGTCCCTCGCGGACGTGCCCGTCGGAACCGATGTGTCCGACGTGTCCGTCGGCGGCGAGGCGGTCGTCGTTCCGGTCGGTGTCGCGGGCACGGCGTGCCGCTCCTCTCTCCGGGGAGATCCGCCCCGGTGGTCCGTCGAGGAGGCGACCGCGTGAGTCTCCTGGCTCTCGGGTCGCTGCTCGTCCCGCCTTCCCGCCCGTGTCCGCGCGGTGGCGTGCCGGGATCCGCTCGCCGATCACAGTGGCGGGACCGCGCCGGATTCGCACCGGCTTCCTCGTTCCGCCGTCGCCCTGTCGTCGGACATCCTCGCATCGCGGACGCCGACCGCACCACCACGCCTCTCCGCCACCGCCACCGCCACCGCCGCCCCAGCCCGAGCCCTCGTCACCGTGCCGGGACCGTCATTCCGTCTCCGGTGCGTGCGGGGCGGTCGCGGGCGGTTCGGCCGGACGGTCCCGTCCGCCGTCCCTGCCGGACACCACCACGGCGAGGAGGCCTACGACGACGGCTGCCGCGGCGATCCGCCCCGCCGCCCGCAGCGCCCACACCGGCCGGGTGACGCCCTCCCCCGCCCCGGGCGGCCCCAGCCGTTCGGCTCTCCGGGCGGGCCTCAGCAGCCGCAGCAACAGCAGTACGGCGATCGGCAGTTGCAGCAGCCACAGCACCGTGCGCGGCCACTCCCCGTACCAGACGTTCGTCCCGTACAGGAGGGTGTGCCAGACGCTCAGCACGTAGACGACGATCACGAAGCGGTGCAGCCGGCGCCAGGTGGTGGCCCCGATGCGGTGCCGGACGTAGAAGAGCAGGCCCAGGGGGACCGCCAGGTACAGGGCCGCCTGGCCGATCGGGATGGCGATCCGGCCGGTCCCGGAGTCGTACCAGCCCGGCACGAAGGAGTCCGCGAAAGCCACCCACAACCGTCTCGCCCACGCCAACTGCGCCTCGTAGCGGACGAGTTCGGCGGCGAACATCAGCGCGTGCGCGAACATCAGGGCCGTGGTGGTCAGGCTGGTGGTGCGGTGCCAGCGCTCCAGCACCTGCCGCGGGACCGGCAGCGCGGCGGGGCGCGGCCCGGACAGCAGCAGGCCGAGTACGACCGTGCCCCAGGCCCACAGCAGTGCCGACCAGCCGAACGCCTGGCTGAGGAGATACATCCAGTAGGTGCCCGGGTCGTTCATGAACGGCATCACCGCGACCGTGTCCGAGGTCCCCGACTCCATCCGCGTGTACAGCAGCGCGAAGACGGCGGCGGTGACGACGACCGCCGCACTCGCGTCGGGCACCGCGGACCGCAGATCACGGCGCAGGGTGACGCGACCGGCCCTCCCGCCCTCCTCACCCGGCGGCCTCCCGCCCGACCTCCCACCCGAACTCCCGTCGGAACTTCCGTCGGAACTCCGGTCCGACCGACGGTCCGGCCTCCCGTCCGGCCGACGGTCCGGCCTCCCGTCCGGGCTCTCCTCAGGGCTCGCGTCTGGCAGCATCAAGGGCCTCCCGGCGCCGGTCTCGGTGGTGACGGTGGCACGTGTGTCGTGGGGCCACCAGTCTGGCCAGTGCGACAGCGGGTGACCGAGAGACAATTCGGCCACAGCACCAGCGGGACGCGAGAGCGCGTCGCACGGCGCGACGGCCTCCGGAAAACGCGGCCGAACCGAGCAGGCACCACGCGTTTCCCTCCGCCGCACCGCCCGCGTCCCTCCGTCACACGGCCCCCGCCGGGTCACTCCGGCGCCGTAAGCCCCACCCGTAATCAGGACAACCGCCCGTAGCCCCCTGTCGCGGCAGGCCCGCCGTCCCTACCCTGAGGTGAGCAGTCGGTTCGCGCCCGCCGTCCGACCGGACACCACAGGGCGCGACGCAAGAGGGAACCCGGTGCGAATCCGGGACTGTCCCGCAGCGGTGAGTGGGAACGAACGCCGTCGATGTCACTGGGCCCGCGTGAGAGCCCGGGAAGTGACGGTCAGTAGGTGTCCGCCGGTTCACGGCGGGCGGGGCCACGAGTCCGAAGACCTGCCACTGCGCCCGCGCCCTCCGGCGCGGGCTGTGCACGGTGACCTCGCGGACTGGGTCGGCGGTACGACGTTCGTACGCTCTCGCGCGTACGACCGCGCCTCCTTGCCCGGCCGGGTGGTTCTCAGGGTTCGGGACGGAGGACGACACATGCGTGACCCGGCCGGTTCTCACCGACCGCGCCCGCCCGAACCGCCGGGACGGGACGGACCACCACCGGACGGACGCGGCCGCGCGGGCCGGCCACCGCCGAAGGGCACCGTCTCCGGTGTCTGCCGCGGCACCCTCGGCGAGCTGTATCAGGGGCCGTTGCGGGCGGGCGGCGAGCCCGACATCGCGCTGGTGTCCTTTCCCGTCAACCGCCACTCCTGGGTGTACTTCACCCCGCGCGACGCCACCGGCCCGCCGCCGGCGTCCCCGCTCGGGAAGAAGGCGGCGACCGCGGCGCGCCTGTTCCTGCGGCACTACGGCCTGACCCTGCCGCCCGGTGTCTGGAGCACGCACTCCGAACTGCGGGTGGGCGTGGGGATGGCCAGCTCCACCGCGGACGTGGTGGCCACCCTGCGCTGCCTGTACCGGGTGTTCGGCCTGCCCTACGACCCGGACGTGGTGCTCGGTGTCCTGGCGGGCATCGAGCGGGCCGACAGCGTCTTCCTCGACGAGTTCGCCCTGCACCTGAGCGGCCGCCACCGGGTGGTGCGGCGGCTGGGCACGGACATCGGCTTCCACACCGCCTTCGTCACCGAGCCCGGGACCGTCGACACCCAGGCCGTCACCGGACGGCTGCTGGCGCACTACCGGCGGCGCGGAGAGGAGTACGAGCGGTGCCTCACGGACCTCCTCAAGGGCTTCGACTCCGGTGACGCCGCCGCCGTCGCCCGTGCCGCCACGCTCAGCGCGACACTGTCGCAGGAGGTGCTGCCCAAGGCGACGTTCGGTGAACTGCTCGCCCACCGGGAGCGGTTCGGGGCGGACGGTGTCTTCGTCGCCCACACCGGATGCCTGACCGGTTACCTCTTCACCCGCCGCCCGGACCCCGACCTCGCCTGCGACCTGTCCGCGTTCTTCCACTCGCTCGGCCACCAGTGCTCATTCGCCCAAGGAGGCTACGGGTGATCCACCCCCACATCGCCGACGCCCTGAAGGTCCCCGACCTGGTCGGGCTCACCGACGGCCTGGTCCTGCTGCGGTTCGAGTCGATGAAGATCTACTCGGCGCTCGCCGCCGTCCGCCACCTGCTCGACCGGGGCACGGTCCGCCCGGGCCAGACCCTGGTCGACAGTTCCAGTGGCATCTACGCCCAGGCCCTCGCGCTGGCCTGCCACCGGTACGGCATGCGCTGCCACATCGTCGCGTCGACCACCGTCGACGCCACCACACTCGCCCAGCTGGAGATCCTCGGCGCCACCGTGGACCGGATGCAGCCGTCGCGCAGCCTCCGGCTGGACCAGGAGGCGAGGGTGCGGCGGGTGCGGCAGATCCTCGCCGAGCGGCCCGACTGCCACTGGATGCGCCAGTACCACGACGACATCCACTACCTCGGCTACCGGGACGTCGCCGACCGGGTCCGCGCCGCGTTCCCCGACACGCCGCTGACCGTGGTCGGCGGCGTCGGATCCGGCGCCTCCACCGGCGGACTCGTCGAGCGCCTGCGGGCCTCGGACCCCTCGGTGCGCCTGGTCGGCGTGCAGCCCTTCGGCAGCGTCACCTTCGGCAGCCAGCACCACCACGACCCGGAGGCCATCATCGCCGGCATCGGGTCGTCGATCGTCTTCGACAACGTCCGCCACCACCTCTACGACGCCGTGCACTGGCTGGACTTCACGCACGCCATGTCCGGCGCGGTCGCCCTGCTGCGCGACCACGCGGTCTTCGCCGGGCTGTCCACCGGCGCCGGATACCTGGCCGCGACGTACGAGGCGCGCCTGCGGCCCGACCGGGTGCACCTGGTGATCGGCGCCGACACCGGACACCGGTACGTGGAGCGCGTCTTCGCCCGCCACGCGGAGGCCGCGGACCCCGCCGCGCTGAAACCCGTCGAGGTCCGCGAACCGGAGGAGATGACCATGCCCTGGTCGAGGATGGCCTGGCAGCGCGCCGCCTGCCCGGCCCACTGGAAGGAGCGGGCGGCATGACCGTTGCCTGTCTGGAATCGCTGACCTTCGGGCTCGGGCACCTGGTGCGCGCCGCCGACACGCTCGGCGAACGGCTGCTGCTGCTGACCGGCAACCCCGACTGGTACGCGCACGAACTGGACCGGCTGCCGGCCGGCGCGCTCGACGTGGTGGAGACCGACACCTTCGACACGGAGCGGGTCGCCGGCCTGCTCCACCACGTCCCGGACCTGCGCGGCCTGATCAGTTCCACCGACACCTGGACCCTGGCCGGCGCCGACCTCATCGCACGGCTCGGCCTGCCCGGACTCGACCCGGCCGTCCTGCGGCTGACCCGGGACAAGGCGGCCGTGCGCAACCGGCTGCACGGGGCCGGGCTCACCCGCGGACGGGCCGTGGAACCCGCCACCGGCTCGGGGCTGCGTGAGCTGCTGCTCAAGGACGTCGGGCTGCCCGCGATCCTGAAGGACACGGCGGGCACCGGCAGCCAGAACGTCTGGCTGATCCGCGACGAACCCGAACTCGACACGGCCCTGGAGGAGGCGGCGGGACGGGAACTGAAGGGTCGGCTGTTCGCCGAACCGTACTTCAGCGGCCCGGTGTACAGCGCCGAGACCCTCACCTGGGCGGGCCGCACCCGGCTGCTGGGCGTCTCCAGCCGGCTGATGTCGCCGGAGCCCCGGTTCCGGGAGGAGACGACCGCCTTCCCGGTGGCCTTCCCGGAACCCCGCCGGGCCTCCCTGGAACGGTGGCTCGGTGACGTGCTCGCCGCCATCGGCTACACCGACCGCTTCGCGCACGTGGAGTTCGTGCTGACCGCCACCGGCCAGGAGGTCGTGGAGGTCAACCCGCGGATCGGCGGCGCGCTGGTCGGTGAGGGGCTGTGCCGGGCGCTCGGCGTCAACGTGTACGAGGCGATGATCGAGACCGCGCTCGGCCGCCGTCCGCGTCTGATGGACGCCGAACCGCCCGGCGGGCCGGCCGTGGCGTTCGTCCTCGGCTACCCGGCGGCGCCCGGCGTGTTCACCGGGGTCGCCGGGCTCGACCGGCTGGCGGACATGCCCGGCGCGCCCGCCTGGTACCCGGTCAGGCGGCCCGGTGACCGCATCGAGCACCTGGACGACAGCCGCGGCTACGCGGGCATCGTCTATGCGGAGGCCGAGACCGCCGAACTCGCCACCCACCGCGCGGTGGCCGCCGCCAACGCCCTGCGGGTGCTCACCACACCCTTCCCGGACCCGTCCGGTGGGTGAACGCGGTGAGCGGCGGCAGGTGCGGGCCGGTCTCCTGCCGCTCGACGGTCCGCTGCGGTTCCTGCTGCTCAGCTCGTTCCTGATTCCGCTCGGCAGCTTCATGGTGCTGCCGTTCATGTCGGTCTTCCTGCACGAACGGCTCGGGATGGGGCTCGGCACGGTCGGCGTCGTGCTGGCTGTGGCGTCGCTGGTGCAGTTCTCCGGCGGCGTCGTCGGCGGGGCGCTGGCGGACCGGATCGGGCTGCGCCGCACCATGCTGTGGGCGCTCGTGGTGCGCACGGCCGGGTTCGTCGGGCTGCTGCTCGCGCTGCGCTGGCCGCCGCTGGCCGTCGGCGCGCTCGTGCTGACCTGCTGCGGCGCCGCCCTCTACCTGCCCGCCAACAAGGCGTACCTGGTGCACGGCGTGGACGAGGAGCGCCGCCCGGCGTTCCTGTCGGCGGGCAACGCGGCGCTCAACGCCGGCATGGCGCTCGGACCGCTGATCGCCGGACCGTTCGTGCTGTCTGCGCCCGGCCGGTTGTTCCTGGCGGTGACGGCACTGTTCGTGCTGGTCACCGCGGGCCACGCCCGGCTGCCCGACGCGGGCGGTAAGGACCGTCCGGTTCCGGGCCGGGCGCTCCCGGACCGGCCGGCCGGGGTGGCGCTGCTGCCGTTCGCCGCCAACGCGCTGGCGTTCTACCTGTACTTCCACTTCCAGCACTTCCTGGCGGTGTACGCCGTGGAGCGGGCGTCCGGCGCGTTCTACGGCATGGTGCTGCTGCTCTGCTTCACGCTGGTCGTCGTCGTGCAGCCGCTCACGGCCGGGATGATCCGGCGCATGCCGTACGCCCTCGCCCTCGCGGCCGGGTTCGCGGGGCTGGCGGCCGGGCTGGCCGTCCTGGCGATCGGCACGCGGACGGCGCTGCTGGCGGGCGGTGCGCTGATCACCCTGGGCGACATCGTGCTGTTCCTGAAGAACGACCTGGAGGCGCTGCGCCGCAGCACGTGCTCCGACGCGGTGGTCTTCGGCCGGCAGCGGCTGGCCGCGGGCCTGGGCGCATGCGCGAGCGGAGTGCTGGGCGGGCAGCTGTACGGCCTCGGTGAACGGGCCGGGAACACCGGCTGGTTCTGGCTGCTGGCCGCCGCCCAGTGCCTGTTGCTCCCTCCTCTTCTGCTGACCCTGCGCCGGCGCACGGACCGGCGTCCCACCCCGCACGGCGACGACGAAAGGGCACTGACGCGCGATGACACGGACGGGCGGGTTCCAGGACGATGACTTCTGGACCGAGTTCCACGACTTCCTCTTCTCCGAGCAACGCCACGAGCAGGCCGAGGAGTTGCTGGACTCCTCTCCTCTGCTGTCCTTCCCGGCCGGTTCGCGGGTGCTCGACCTGTGCTGCGGGCCGGGCGTGTTCACCGTGCCGCTGGCCCGCCGCGGCCACCGGGTGACGGGTGTGGACCTGAGTGCGCCGATGCTGGAGCGGGCACGCAAACGGTCGGCCGACGCCGGCGTCCCGGTCACCCACGTGCGGGCGGACGCGCGCACGTACACGGCACCGGCCGTCTTCGACGTCGTCCTCAACATGTTCACGTCGTTCGGCTACTTCGAGGACCCGGCCGACAACGAGCGCGTCCTGCGCACCATGTACGGCTGTCTGGCCCCGGGTGGCACCCTCGTGCTGGACCTCGCGGGCAAGGAACTGCTGGCCCGCAGGGTCACCCCGCCCAAGGTGGTGCGGCGCGGCGACGACCTGATGGTGCAGACCGACACCGTGCTGGACGACTGGGCGCGGCTGCGCAGCGACTGGGTGCTGGTGCGGGGCGAGCGGGTGACGCGGGCCACGCTGGTGTGGTTCGTGTACAGCGCGGTGGAGCTGCGGCGGATGGTCGAGGAGGCGGGCTTCGAACGCGTGGAGATCCACGGCGGTTTCGACGGCCGGCCCTACGACGAGAACGCCGAGCGTCTGGTGGTGCGGGCGGTGCGCGGCGGATGACGACGGCTGGGGCGTGCGGGAGTTCCGTGCGCCCTTTTGCCGCCGCCGCGGGGAAACGTAGTATCACCGGGTCAACGCCGCGACGGGAGACAGGAAGCCGGTGCGATTCCGGCACGGTCCCGCCACTGTGACCGGGGAGTGCACCCCCTCGACATGCCACTGCGCGCCGCGCGGGAAGGCCGGGGGGAGCGTTGATCCGGGAGTCAGGACACTGGCCTGTCGCGGGCCCGTTCCAAGGAGCGCGGACTCCAGGAGGCTTCACGTGTCCCCCTCGTTCCCCCCTGCCCGCACCCGCCGTTCGCCGCGCCTCGGGGCCGCTGCGGCCGTCCTGTCGGTGGTGCTGCTGGCCGCCGGCTGCGGCGCGTCCGCCGGCGGTGCCGCCCGGGACCCGAAGGCCGCCGCGGCGGCACACGAAGGTTTTCCCGTCACCGTCGACAACTGCGGTGTGAAGACGACGTACGAGGCGCCGCCTCGGCGGGTGGTGACCATCCACCAGCATCCCGCCGAGCTGATGCTCGCCCTCGGTCTGAAGGACCGCATGGTCGGCACCGCCTTCCCCGACTCCGACCCGCTGCCGGAACTGGCCGCGGACTTCGCGGCGATCCCGCAACTGGCCGAGCGGGAGCCGTCGTTCGAGACGGTCCTGGAGGCCGAGCCGGACCTCGTCTACGGCGGTTACGGCAGTGCGTTCGCCGAGAACGAGGGACGTTCCCGCGAGGCGTTCGCCGACGCCGGCATCGACACCCACCTCAACCGCGAGTACTGCGGCGGGAAGCGGGTGACGATGGAGGACACCTACGAGGAGATCCGCACCGTCGGCCGGATCTTCGGCGTGCCCGAGCGGGCCGAACGGCTGGTCGCCGACCTGGAGGGCCGGGTCGGCAAGGCGGTCTCGGCCGTGGCGGGCGAACCGGAGGTGCCGGTGTTCGTGTACGACAGCGGCGACAGGAGCGCGTTCACCGCGGGCGGCAGGAGCCTGGGCACCGAGCTGATCCGGCTGGCCGGCGGCCGCAACGTCTTCGCCGACCTGGACGACGTCTTCGGTGACGTTTCCTGGGAGCAGGTCGTCGCCCGCCGGCCCGAGGTGATCGCCGTCTACGACTACGCCGGTGCCGGAAGCGTCGAGCGGAAGAAGGAGTTCCTGCTGTCTCGACCGGCCCTCGCCGACGTGCCGGCGGTGAAGAACCGGCGGTTCGTCGTGCTGCCGCTGACGGCCACCCTGGTCGGCATCCGCTCGGCCCGCGCCGTGGACGGCCTGGCCCGCGGACTGCACCCGGAGAGCTTCCGGTGACCCCGCCCGCCACCCGGGCCCCCGCGGCGCCGGCCGCGGCACGGCAGGAACCGGCCGCACGGACGCCGGACCGCAGGGCCCTGCCGCTCACGCTGCTGGCCCTGACCGTTCTGCTCCTCGCGTCCGTCACGGCGGGCCTGGCCATCGGGTCGGTACGGGTGCCTCCCGGTGAGGTGTGGGGCATCGTCGCCCATGCGCTCGGCGTCGACCGGTCGCCGCCCGACTGGTCGCGGGCGCGCGAGACGATCGTGCTGGACGTACGGGCCCCGCGGGTCCTGCTCGGCGCGGTGACCGGCGCCGGTCTGGCGGTGGTGGGCACCGCGCTGCAGGCCCTCGTCCGCAACCCGCTCGCCGAGCCGTATCTGCTCGGCGTCTCCTCCGGGGCGTCCCTCGGCGCGGTCGCGGTGCTCGTGTTCGGGGTCGGCGTGTTCGGCCCCTTGTCGCTGCCGGCCGCCGCGTTCGCGGGGGCGCTGGGCGCGCTGCTGCTCGTGTACGCCACCGCCCGCACCGGCGGGCGCATCACCTCGGTGCGGCTGGTGCTGTCCGGGGTGGCGGTCGCCGCGGTGCTCACCGCCCTGCTCGACCTGCTGCTGCTCACCACCGACCGGGGCAACGAGACCCGCGCGGTCCTCGCCTGGACCCTCGGGGGTCTCGGCGGTGTCGACTGGGGGATGCTGTGGCTGCCGGGCCTGGCGCTGCTGCTCGGCATCGGTGTCCTGCTGGTGCAGGCCCGCAACCTGAACCTGCTGCTGGCCGGCGAGGAGGCGGCCACCACGATGGGGCTGGACGTGGCCCGGTTCCGCGCCCGGATGTTCGTCCTGGTCTCGCTGGTCACCGGGGTGCTGGTGGCGGCGGCCGGGCCGATCGGCTTCGTGGGGCTGATGATGCCGCACATCGTGCGCCTGTTCGTCGGCGGCGACCACCGGAGGGTGCTGCCGGCGGCCGCGCTCGGCGGAGCGGTGTTCCTCGTGTGGGCCGACATCGCGGCGCGGACGGTCGCCGCGCCGATGGAGATTCCCGTCGGTGTGCTCACGGCCCTGTGCGGCGGCCCGTTCTTCCTGTGGCTGATGCGGCGCGACGCCCGGCGCGGCAGCGAGGGAGGACCGGCATGAGCGCCGCCGAACTCGTCGTCGACCGGGTGACGCTCACCGCGGGTGCGCGCCGGCTGGTGGCGGACGTCTCCCTGACCGCCCGGCCGGGCGAGGTGATCGGACTGGTCGGGCCCAACGGCAGCGGCAAGTCCAGTCTGCTGCGCGCCGTGTACCGGGTGCTGCGCCCCGACACCGGCCGGGTCCGTGTCGACGGCGCGGACGCCTGGTCGCTGCCCGTGCGGCGGCTGGCCCGCACCGTCGCGGCGGTGGTGCAGGAGTCGGGTGCGGACCTCGACCTGACGGCCCGTGAGGTGGTCGCGATGGGCCGCACTCCGCACAAGCGGCTGCTCGCCGGTGACACCGCCGAGGACGCCGAGCTGATCGGCGCGGCCCTGGACGCGGTGGACGGTGCCGGGCTGGCCGACCGGCCCTTCGACCGTCTCTCCGGCGGTGAACGCCAGCGGGTGCTCATCGCCCGTGCCCTCGCCCAGCAGCCCGCGCTGCTGGTCCTCGACGAGCCCACCAACCACCTCGACATCCGGCACCAGTTGGACGTGCTCGGCGCACTGCGCCGCCTGCCCGCGACCGTGCTGGTCGCGCTGCACGACCTCAACCTCGCCGCGTCGTACTGCGACCGCCTGTACGTGCTGTGCGACGGGGAGGTCACCGCCTGCGGCCCGCCGGCCGAGGTCCTCACGCCGCGGTTGCTGGCCGAGGTGTACGGCGTCGACGCGGAGGTGGCCGTCCATCCGCGCACGGGCGCGCCGCAGGTGACGTTCCTGCCGGGACGGCCCGGGACGGACGCGGCGCCGGACCTGCCGGCCGGCCGGGCCGTCGCGTCGGCGGAGCCGGGCGGCGTCGGGGGACTCGGGCTCGGCAGGTGACGGCCGGGAGTGCGGGGTGCGGGATTTCCGGGGCGGAACCCGGGGGTGGGCGGGGCGAGGCCGCGGTGCGCCGGGCCGTCACGGTGACCGTGGCGCCCCTCTCCGTCCCCCGGTCGTCGTGTCGGCGTGGTGGCCGGCCGCGGGTCCCGGCCCCGGTGACGCCCGTCGCCTTCGGCGGTGTCACCTTCCGGCCCGGCGACATCCTGCACGCCGGCGACGACGGCATCGTCCCCCTGCCCGACCGCGGCTGATCCCCGGGGCCGGAGCGCTCAGCGGACCGGCATCACTCCGGGTTTGCCCGAGGTGCCATCGTGGCGCCATGATGGCGTCATGGATCTCACCCCGTATGTCGACACCCTCCGCCGCGAACTCGTGGTGGCCGCCGAGGCCGGCGGCGAGGAAGCCCGTGAGCTGGCCGAGCGGCTCACCGCCTCCCTGGAGTCGGTGACGCGGCTGACCATGCTCGGGGTGCTGTCCGCCGCGATGGACGAGATCACCCGCGAGCTCGCTCCGGGCGCGGTCGACGTGCGGCTGCGCGGGCTCGACCCCGACTTCGTGGTGACGCCGCCGCCCGCCGGCCGCGGCGCGCCCGTGGAGCCGGCCGCGCCCGTCGAAGCACCCCGGGCGCAGCCACCCGCGGACGGTGACGAGGGCGGCACGGCCCGGGTCAATCTGCGTCTGCCGGCCCACCTCAAGGCCCGCGCCGAGGAGGCCGCGTCCCGCGAGGGCCTGTCGGTGAACGCGTGGCTGGTGCGCGCCGTGTCGGCCGCGGTCGACGGCGGAGGCGCGGCACGTCCGGCGGAGCCGGCCCGCAGCATCGGGCAGAGCTTCACGGGCTGGGTGCGCTGACCGCGCCACCGCCCGCACCCCATCACGCCGGACGACCCACGAGGACGGACCAGCCATGCCCACGTTCGACACGCCCGCACCCCTCTCCGCCACGGTCCATGTGGACGCCGGTTCCGTGCAGTTCACCGCGGGCGACCGCCGCGACACCGTCGTGGAGGTGCGCCCGCGTGACCCGAAGAAGGAACTGGACGTCCGCACCGCCGACCAGACCCACATCACCTGCGCGAACGGCGTCCTGACCGTCCGCACGCCCAAGCCCGGCCTGTTCGGCCGCACCGGCACCGTCGACATCGCCGTCGCCCTGCCCACCGGCTCCGACGCCGACATCACCGGCGCCTGGACCCAGGTGTTCGGCGAAGGCCGCCTCGGCGAGGTCCACGTCAAGACCTCCGCCGGCGACGTCCGCCTCGATGCCACCGGCCCGCTGAAGCTCACCGCCTCCCACGGCTCCATCAGCGTCCAGCACGTCCACGGCCCCGCCGAGATCACCACCAGCTCCGGCAGCCTGCGCGCCGGCCGGCTCGACGGCCCCGCCGTCCTGAAGAACTCCCACGGCACCACCACCGTCGGCACCGCCACCGGCGAACTGCACGTCAGCGGCGCCAACGGCGACATCGACATCACCCGCGCCGAGGACTCCGTCACCGCCACCACCGCCCACGGCACCCTCCGCGTCGCCGCCCTCGCCCGCGGCACCGCCCGCCTGGAAACCTCCCACGGCGCCATCGACATCGGCATCCGCGAAGGCACCGCCGCCTGGCTCGACGCCGACTCCGGCTCCGGCCAGGTCCGCAACACCCTCACCCCCTCCCACGCCCCCCACGACGACGGCACCGGCGACACCGTCAAGATCCACGCCCGTACCCGCTACGGCAACATCGACATCCGCCGCGCCACCGCCTGACCACCGGCCAGGAAGGACGCCAGGGCCCGCTCCACGGCGTCCGGCGCCTCGACGGCCAGGTGCCCGCAGCCGACGGTCCGCAGTACGGCGCCGGGCACGAGTCCGGCGAGTTCCCGGGCGTGGCCGAGGGGGGTGGCCAGGTCGTGGGTGCCGCCGATGACGAGGGTGGGCGCTTGAACCGCGGGCAGTTCGGCACGTACGTCGTAGCCGGCCAGGGCGTCGCAGCAGGCCGCGTAGCCCGCGGGATCCACGGCGGCGAGGTCGTCCAGCAGTGCGCGTCCGACAGGGGTGCGTGCGGTGGCCGGGTCGGCGAACCACCGGCCCGGGCTGGTCTCCCGCAGCGGCGCCATGCCCTCCCGGCGCACCAGCTCCGCGCGCTCCCGCCAGGGCCTCTCCGCCCCGAACCGGGCGGAGCTGCAGACCAGGGCGAGCGCGGCCACCCGCCGCGGATGGCGCAGCGCGAGCCACGCGCCGACGGCACCGCCCAGGGAGATGCCCGCGCAGTGGAAGGCAGACGGCTCCTCGCCGCCGGTGACGTCGTCGACCAGGGCGAGGACCGCGTCGGCGAGGTCGTCGACGGTCGTCGCCCCCGGTGACGGGTCGCGCAGGGCCCCGGTCGGTGAACCTCCGTGGCCCGGCAGGTCGTAGCGCAGGACACGGAAGTCCTCGCCGAGGCGGGCACGTTGGGCCTGCCAGATGCGGGTCGTGGTGCCCAGCGAGGGGCCCAGGACGAGCAGCGGCGCATCCGGCGGGCCGGTGGGCGTGCCGCTCCGGGTCTGGCCCGGCTCACTGCGCAGGAGCGGGCGGTGGCCCGGCTGGTGGCGGCCGGTGCGACGAATCAGCAGGCGGCGCTGGAGCTGTTCATCTCGGTGAAGACCGTGCAGTACCACCTGACGCATGTCCACGCGAAGCTGGGCGTGCGCTCCCGCAGCGAACTCTCCGTCGGTTTCCGGGAGGATCCGGACGCCGAGGCCTGACGCCCGCGGCCGTCCGGGCACTCCTTCCCCATGTTTCCTATCGAATTACTAGGAAAGCCTTGACGGGCCGCGGCGGAGTGCGCAGGATGATGCCCATGTCCCGTACACAGCAGCGACTCGTTCGCCGTCGGCATGTCGACTTCGGTCACGTCGTCAGCGCCGCCTGCTGTCGCGCCTGAGGCACGCGGTCACACCTCCGCATCCGCCGCTCCGCCCCCGCACCTCCCGGTCGTCGGGCGCGCCCGCGCCTGCTTCCCGACGGCCCGACACGCTTCCGAGGGACATACGTCATGACCACGGCACTCTCCTCCCACTCCGCCCCGCACGATCCGCCGCCCGCCGAGTCGCGCCACCTCCGCCTGGTGGGCGACGGCACGCCGGACGGCACCGGCCCGGCCGCCTCCGCGCCGCTCGTCGGCTATCTGCTCCTCGTCCCCGAGGGCACCGACGTCACCGAACTGTTCGTCAAGGACCGGCCCCGTCCGCAGATCAGGCCGGTCCACCCCACGCCCCCCGCACCGGCCCCCGCCCGGCCCGCCGGGGACGACGTCGTACGGATCGATCCCACGCGTCACGTCGCCGAGCTGGACGGGCGCGAACTCGACCTCACCTACCTGGAGTTCGAGCTGCTCGCCCATCTCGTCAGCCATCCCCACCAGGTGCACTCGCGCGACCGGCTGGTGACCGCGGTCTGGGGCTACGACCACATCGGCGACGGCCGCACCGTGGACGTCCACATCGCCCGCCTGCGCCGCAAGCTGGGCCGGGCGCACCGGCAGCGGATCGTCACCGTGCGGCGGGTGGGCTACAAGTACGTGCCCGACACCGCGGCCTGCCACCGACCTTGAGGAGACCCCGCCATGGGCGTTGCCACCGCGCCGTCCGGTCCCGCCCCGCCGTCCGAACCGACAGGGCCCGGACGCGCGCACTGGCTGCGCGTGGCCCGCGACGTGGCGGACGACCTGGCCACCGACGCGGTGGCGCGGGAACAGGCGGGCAAGGTCCCCTCGGACGAGGTGGCCCGGCTGCGCGAGGCCGGACTGCTGACGCTCCTGGCACCGGCCGGTGTCGGGGGCGGCGGCGCCGACTGGCCGACGGCCTGTGCCGTGGTGCGCGAGATCGGCGCGGCCGACGGCGCGATCGGCCAACTGCTCGGCTCCCACTACTTCCTGTCGTGGAGCGCCGGTTTCCTCGCCGAACCGGCGCTCGCCGCGGGCGTGGTGCGGCGCTCCGCGGCGGAACAGTGGTACTGGGGCGGCGGTTTCACCGGCGGTGAACCGCTGCTGACGCTCACCGGGACGGCCGGCGGCCTGGTGCTCGACGGCCGGCAGAGCTACCCCACCGGGGTGCTGGTCGCCGACCGGATCGCCGTGCGGGCGGTCCGGGCCGGGACCGGCGAGACCGTCGGCGTCGTCGTGGACCCGGCCCGTCCCGGCATACGGATCGACGACGACACCGACACCTTCGGCCAGCGGCTCGCGGCGGGCGGCAGCGTGGAGTTCGACGCGGTCACGGTCACCGACGACGACGTGCTCGGCACCCTGCCGTCGGACGAGGACGCGCAGTCGCCCCGCACCGCCCTGGCGTCCCCGGCCGGCCGTCTGGTCTCCGTCCACCTGCTGCTCGGCATGGCCGAGGGCGTGCTCGCCGAGGCCCGCGAGTACAGCAGGGCCGGCCACGCGCCCCGGCACCTCGCCTGGCCGGCCGGCACACCGCACGACCCCCAGCTCCTGACCTCCTACGGCGAACTCACCCTCCTCACCCGTGCCGCGTCGGCCCTCACCGGCCAGGCGCTGGACGCGCTGCGGGGCGGGCTGCGGCGCGGCGAGGTCCTCACCCACGACGAGTACGCGGAGATCTCCGTCCTCGTCGCCCTGGCGGAGGCCGCCGCGTCCAGGGCGGCGCAGGAGTCCACCACCCGCGCGCTCGACATCGTCGGCCCCCGCTCCGCCGCCGCGCCGCTGGGCCTGGACCGCTTCTGGCGCAACGCTCGCACCCACACCCTGTACGAACCCGTCACCCACCGGCTCCGCGACGTCGGCGACTACTTCCTCAACGGCACACACCCTCCGTTCGGCCCCTCGCCGTCCTGACGCCGCGACCGCCTCCCCGGCGGCCGCCCGCTGCGGTGCCGTCCGCCCGGTTACGGGATAATGGGCACATGCGGATCTCAGCCAGGGCGGACTACGCGGTACGTGCCGCGCTGCAACTCGCCGCGTCAGGGGACGACGAGCCACTCAAGGCCGAGGCCATCGCCGACGCCCAGGACATCCCGCACAAGTTCCTCGAGAGCATCCTGAACGACATGCGCCGGGGCGGTCTCGTTCTCAGCCAGCGCGGCGGGAACGGCGGCTACCGGCTGGCCCGGCCCGCCGACTCCATCAGCATCGCCGACGTCATCCGCGTCGTGGACGGACCGCTGGTCTCGGTGCGCGGCGTCCGCCCGCCGGAGCTGTCCTACAGCGGCCCCGCGGAGTCGCTGCTCCCGCTGTGGATCGCGCTGCGGTCCAACGTCCGCGAAATCCTCGACGGCGTGTCGCTCGCCGACGTCGCGTCCGCCCGGCTGCCCGCGGGCGTGTCCGCGCTGACCGAGACGCCGGACGCCTGGGTCAACCCCTGATCCCAGCACTCGGAACGGCATTGTCCGGCATGTGAACACCCCCTTGGGGTGCGGGCCCTCTTCTGCCACGATCCCTAGCATCCAGGTAGGAAAACTAGGGATACAAGGGGGGGACGGCCATGCGCGCGCTCGACCGCACGGTCCGGCCGGGGCCCCTGCTGACCTCGCGCCGCCACATCGACTACGGCCGCACCTCCACCGCCCTCTGTCGGCCCGTCTGAGATCCCACCGCCGCACCGCCCGCACGCCGCCGGCATCCGCCCGGCATCCCGGCACGGCAACCCTCCGCCCGCCCGACGGCCGACGACGGCCGGCGAGCGCAGCACCGGTGCGCGCCCACGGGCCGCACGGCTCACCTCCGTGGCCCCGACCGCCCCCTCCCCGATCGCCCCTCCCCGAGAGGACACCTCCGTGTCTGCCGCAAGACCGCTCGCCGCCCTGCGCACCCTCGCCGCCCTCGCGGCGCTCCCCCTGCTGCTCACCGCCTGCGGATACGGCTCCCAGGCCACCGACGACGAGCGGCCCGCGGCCGCGGCGGGCGGCAAGAAGCTCTCCGCCGCCGAAGTGCGCATCGGCTACTTCCCCAACCTCACCCACGCCACCGCCCTGGTGGGCGTGCAGGAGGGCCTGTTCCAGAAGGAGCTCGGCGGCACCACCATCAAGACGTCCACGTTCAACGCCGGACCCTCCGAGATCGAGGCGCTGAACGCCGGGTCCATCGACATCGGCTGGATCGGCCCCTCCCCCGCCATCAACGGCTACACCAAGTCGGGCGGCAGGAACCTGCGCATCGTCGGCGGCTCCGCATCCGGCGGCGTGAAGCTCGTCGTCGACCCGGAGAAGATCAAGTCCCTGAAGGACGTCAAGGGCAAGAAGATCGCCACGCCTCAGCTCGGCAACACGCAGGACGTCGCGTTCCTCAACTGGATCGCCGACCAGGGCTGGAAGGTCGACGCGCAGAGCGGCAAGGGCGACGTCTCCGTCGTCCGCACCGACAACAAGGTCACCCCGGACGCCTACAGGTCCGGTTCCGTCGACGGCGCCTGGGTGCCGGAGCCGACCGCGTCCAAGCTGGTCGCCGAAGGCGCGAAGGTGCTGCTCGACGAGTCGACGCTGTGGCCCGACGACAAGTTCGTCATCACGAACATCATCGTGTCGCAGACGTTCCTCGAGGAGCACCCGGACGTGGTCGAGGCCGTGCTGCGCGGCTCGGTGCGGACCAACCGGTGGATCAACGCCAACCCGGAGCGGGCGAAGGCCTCCGCCAACACCGCGCTGAAGGAGCTGTCGGGCAAGGCGCTGCCCGCCGACGTCCTCGACCCGGCCTGGGCGTCCATCGCCTTCCTCGACGACCCGCTCGCCGCCACCCTCGACAGCCAGGCCGACCACGCGGTCAAGGCGGGCCTGCTGGAGCGGCCCGACCTGAAGGGCATCTACGACCTCGCACCCCTCAACAAGGTCCTGGAGGCCGAGGGCGAGAACCCGGTCGACGACGCCGGGCTCGGCACCTCCTAGCCGGCACGAGCAGCGCACACCGGACCCGACGAACTCCCAGGAGGTGACGACCGTGGCCACCACCATCACCCAGGCCACCGAGGACGCCACGGCGGTCACGTACGCCGCCCGTGTCGAGCACGTCTCGAAGTCCTTCCCCGCACCGGGCGCGCCCGGCGGACGACAACTCGTGCTGGACGACATCACCCTCGATGTCGCGCCCGGCGAGTTCGTCACCCTCCTGGGAGCCTCCGGGTGCGGCAAGTCCACCCTGCTCAACCTGGTCGCGGGGCTGGACCTGCCGTCGGCCGGCTCGATCCGCACCGACGGCCGGCCCGCCCTGATGTTCCAGGAGCACGCCCTGTTCCCGTGGCTGACCGCGGGCAGGAACATCGAACTCGCCCTGCGGCTGCGCGGGGTGGCCAGGCCGGACCGCCGGCCGGAGGCCGAACGGCTGCTGGAACTCGTACGGCTGAAGGGTGCGTACGGCAAGCGGGTGCACGAACTGTCGGGCGGAATGCGTCAGCGCGTCGCGCTGGCGCGGGCCCTGGCCCAGGACAGCCGGCTGCTGCTGATGGACGAGCCGTTCGCCGCGCTCGACGCCATCACCCGCGACGTGCTCCACGACGAACTGACCCGCGTCTGGCAGGAGACGGGACTGTCGGTGCTGTTCGTGACGCACAACGTGCGCGAGGCGGTCAAGCTCGCCCAGCGCGTCGTGCTGCTGTCGTCCCGGCCGGGACGGATCGCCCGGGAGTGGACGGTCGGCATCCCGCAGCCGCGCCGCATCGAGGACGGCGCGGTCGCCGAACTGTCCGCCGAGATCACCGAGGAACTGCGTGAGGAGATCCGCCGCCATGGCCGGCACTGACACCGACACCGACACCGCCTCCGGGCCCCCGAAGGACGCCTCCCCGGCGGCCGGGGAACCGCGCGACGAGCAGGCCCTGGCGGGTCTCGAGGCCGGGCTCGACGCGCTGGACGCGGTGCGGGTCCGCCGCACGCCGCTGCGCGAGACCCTGGTGCGCAAGGTGCTGCCGCCGGTCACCGCCGTCGCCCTGGTGCTGGTCGTCTGGCAGGTGCTGGTGTGGGCGGAGGTCGCCCCCGACTACAAGCTGCCCGCACCCTCCGCGGTGGCCGAGGAGGTGCGTGCCGCCTGGCTGCAGGGCACGCTGCTCGACTACATCTGGACCAGCGTCTCCCGCGGTCTGCTCGGCTTCCTGCTGGCACTCGCCATCGGCACACCGCTCGGCCTGCTCGTCGCGCGGATCGGATTCGTGCGGGCGGCCCTCGGCCCGATCCTGTCCGGACTGCAGTCCCTGCCGTCCGTGGCGTGGGTGCCGCCCGCCGTGATCTGGCTGGGCCTGAACGACTCGATGATGTACGCCGTGATCCTGCTCGGCGCGGTCCCCTCGATCGCGAACGGCCTGGTCGCGGGCATCGACCAGATCCCGCCGCTGTACCTGCGGGCCGGCCGGACGCTGGGGGCCACCGGGGTGCGCGGCGCCCGGTACATCGTGATGCCGGCCGCGCTGCCCGGCTATCTGGCGGGCCTGAAGCAGGGCTGGGCCTTTTCCTGGCGGTCGCTGATGGCCGCCGAGATCATCGCCTCCTCGCCCGATCTGGGCATCGGGCTCGGGCAGTTGCTGGAGAACGGGCGGAACAACTCGAGCATGTCCCAGGTGTTCCTGGCCATCTTCCTGATCCTGATCGTCGGCATCGCCGTCGACCTGCTGGTCTTCAGCCCACTGGAGCGGTGGGTGCTGCGCGGCCGGGGCCTGCTCGTCACCCGCTGAGCCCACGGACGCCGAGCCGAGGGACGGTGCACCCGGCCGCGCCGGACCGGCCGGGTGCACCGAGGGTCCGGTCGTCAGTGGCCCGCGACGACACCCGACAGTTCGTTGGTGCTCTTCGGGAGGGTCACGGACTTCAGCTTCTCACCGGACTCGATGTCGACGGCGTGCAGCATGCGCTTGCCCGGCTCGGAGACGTACGCGGTGTGGTCGCGGACGAACAGGGTGGGCCGGGGCTGCTGCCAGTCCAGGGGCTCCTGCCACTTCCCGACGACGGGGATCTTCTTCTCGATCGTGCCCGACTCGGGGTCGATGACGTGCAGGACGCCGTTGGTGCCGAGGACGAGCGCCTCGCCGTGCGGGCCGCGGCCGAGCGAGCGGAACGAGTAGCTGGTGCCCAGGTCGACCAGGCGCAGCTTCGCCGCCCCGGTGTCGATGAGGGAGATGCGCGTGGGCCGT
The DNA here is from genome assembly GCF_006782915.1 of Streptomyces calvus. GTDB lineage: Bacteria > Actinomycetota > Actinomycetes > Streptomycetales > Streptomycetaceae > Streptomyces > Streptomyces calvus. The sequence continues at coordinate 759,063 of NZ_VCNP01000056.1, read as the reverse complement.
TCCAACTCGGCCTCCGGGTCGGTCTTGTAGTCGCCGAGCAGGACCGGGGACTCCTCGCTGCCCGCCTGGTTGCCGATGCGGCCGTAGTCGTCGGGGGCGTCGACCTTGGTGAACTCGCCGTCCTTGTAGATGAGGACGCCGTCCTCGCAGCCGACGGCGACGGCCTCGCCCTTCGCCGCGGCCTCGCCGTGGACGCCGGGGCAGTTCTCGGCGCGCCCGATCTCCTTGTTGTCCTGGTCCAGGACGAGGGCGCCGGTGCGCTTCTCCTCGGTGCCCAGGGTGCTGAGGAGTTCGCCGTTGCTCAGTTCGATGGCGACGCCGTGGTGCGCCTCGGCGGAGGCGTAGGTGCGTCCCTTCGGCTTCGTGCCGCCGGCCAGGTCGTCGGGGTCGAAGACGTTGACCTCGCCGGTGCCGTCGGTGAACAGGATCGTCTTGCCGGCGTGGCGGACGACGTGGCCCGGCTTGGCGCCCGGGTACTCGACGCCGGTGAAGGCCTGCTCGGCGGCGTTCAGGATGCGGAACCCGGCGTCGGTGGAGACGACGACGTGCTCGTCGTCCCCGGCGGGGTTCACGCGGTTGAAGCCGGGCAGGTCGATGGTCCTGGCGACCTTCAGGCTCTCGCCGTCCAGGACGTACAGGCCGCCGTCGAAGGTGGCGACCAGGGGGTCCTTCACGGCGACGGCCTTGGCGGCGGGGGACTTCTCCGGCGCCTTCGCGTCGGACGGGGAGCTGTCTCCGCCGCCGCAGGCGGTCAGGACCGTGGCGACGGCCAGGGCGAGGGCCGTACCGGTGACGGCTCTGGTGCGGGTGGAGGTGTTCACTGGTGTTCCTCTTTCGTGGTCGGGGTTTCAGTCGCCGGTCAGGCCGTCGGTCATGGCCGTGGTGTTGGCGCGCATCATCTGCAGGTAGGTGGCGGCGCCCTTGCCCTGCTCGGTGAGGGACTCGGAGTAGAGCTCGACGACGCGCACCCGGCCGCCCAGCTCCTTGCGCAGGACCTCGGCCAGCCGCTTGGGCTGGGAGGAGTCCGCGAAGACGGTGCGCACGCCGGCGTCGCGCATGGCCTCGGTGAGCGAGCGCAGGTCGGAGGAGCTGGGCGAGGCAAGCGTCGTGCCGCTGGGGACGACCGCGCCGATCACGCGGAAGCCGAAGCGGTCGGCGAGGTAGCCGAAGACGTGGTGGTTGGTGACCAGGGCGCGCCGCTCCTCGGGGATGCGGTCGAAGGTCGTCTCCATCCACGTGGTGAGGTCGGCGAGTTGCCCGTCGTAGCGGTCGGCGTTGGCGCGGACGGTCTTCTCGTCGACGCCGGCGACGTGTTCGACGACCTGGTCGGCGATCAGTGCGGCGGCCTTGCGCACCCGGTCGGGGTCGGTCCAGAAGTGCGGGTCGGGCTGCCCGGCCCCGTCCTCGGGGCCGCCGTCGTCGTGCGCCCGGAAGGTGAGCGGGTCCACCGCCGCGCCGGCCTCGAAGGTGGCGACGCCGGACTCCCGGGCGGCCTCCACGTGCCGCAGCACGTTCTCCTCCAGGCCGAGCCCGTTGTGGACCACGAGGTCGGCCTGTTCGAGCTCGGCGGCCTGCACGGCCGACAGGCCGAAGGAGTGCGGGTCGGCGTTGGGTTTCATCAGCACGGTGACGTCGGCCTGGTCGCCGACGATCTCGCGGGTGATGTCGCCGAGGATGTTGGTCGTCACCACCACGCGGGCACGGTCGTCGCCGCCGGCGCAGGCGGTGGCGGTGCCGACGCAGGCGAAGGTGACGAGGGTGATCAGCAGGCGGCGCAGCCGCAGGGCGGTGCGCCCGGTCGTCGTCATCGTCCGGTCTCCACCATCAGGGCCGGTTCGATGTCCAGGTCGAAGGTGCGCGCGATGCGCAGGTCGTCGTTGTAGTCGATCTCGTACACGCGTCGCCCGTCGGGGTCGTTGAGGTAGGCGCGGCTGCGGTCGACCTCGATGACGGGGCCGGTTCCGTCCTGCGCGGTGGCGTGCGCGAGGAGCCGCTCGGTGCGGGTCAGGTGCTTGCCGGTGGCGATGTCGTAGCCGTGCAGGGATCCGTCGGTCTCCAGGACGAGCAGCGGTGAGCCCTCGCCCGCGGTGTTGGCGGCGACGACGGGCCCGGTGGGCACGCGCGTCCAGGTGCGGTCGGTGACGTCCAGGACCCACACGGCCCGGTCGCCGGCAGGCGCGGTGAGGGTGTCGCTGCCGGCCCGGTGGTGGAAGGCCGTGGCGCGTTCCTTCGCGGGCACGTCGCCGTCGTACGGGATGCGTTCGGCGGTGAACTCGCCGTCGTCCTCGCGGACGAGGAGGGCTCCGTCGGCGCAGCCGAGGACCACTCCGCGCCGGGTGACGGCGTCGCCGCGCGGGTCCTCGCACCGGGCGCCGGGGGTGGCGACGCGCTTGCCGTCGCGGTCGTACACCGTGAGTTCGGCGGGCCCCTTCCCGTCGTCCGTGAGGGCGAGGAGGTGCTCCGCGTACGGGACGACGGCCGCCGTGTGCGTTGCGGGCAGCGTGCTCGGGGAGCCGATCCGGCCCTTCTCCAGCTCGGTGCGGTCGTAGAGCGCGGTCCGGCCGTCCCCGTCCGTCACCGCGGTCACGGCGGCGTCGCTGCGGACCAGCGCGCCGGATCCGGCCGTCAGTTCACCGACGTCGCGTATCGCCGCGCGGTAGTAGTGCACGTGGTCGCCGTGGTCCACCATCCAGGCGCCGCCGTCGACGACGCGGGTGCCGTCGGCGGTGTGGAGGAAGCCGAACCGGCCGTCCGTGGTGAGGCCCGCGGTGTCCTTCGTCCCGGTCACCTTGTGCGTCGTGCCGGTGATGAGGTCCAGGACCCGGGTGTCCCCGCTGCCCGGGTCGTTGAGCAGCAGCCGGGACTGCTGCTCGGCGCTCTCCTTCGCGCCTTCGACGTACCCGTGCGGGGTGGTGGCGGAGGGGCTGCTCGCCGGTGCGGACGCGTCGTCGTCCTGGGCGGAGCAGCCGGTGACGAGCAGGGCGGCGGCCAGCAGCGCGGCCGGTGTGCGGGCGCCGGTGGCCCGGCGGGCGGGTATTCGGGCAGACAAGACGATCGCCTCGGATTTCGTTCAGTCGGTTGCCGCGGCGGGAGCGCCGCCGGGGCGCGCGCGGCGGTGGCGCAGTCCGGATGCCAGGTGGGAGAGGAAGAACAGGACCACGGCGAGGGCCGAGACCGTCGCGCCGGCGGCGGTGCCCAGGTGCCAGGACAGCAGCAGGCCGCCGAAGGTGGCGACGACGCCCAGCACCGCCGCGAGGACCATCACGCCCCGCACGCTGCGCGCCCAGGGCAGCGCGGCGGCGGGCGGCGCGATGAGCAGGCCCAGGACGAGCAGGGTGCCCACGATGTGGAAGGAGGCGACGATGGCCAGCGCGAGCAGGCCGAGCAGGACGGCGTGTGCGAGGCGGGGCCGCAGGCCGAGGGTGCCGGCCTTGCGCGGGTCGAACGCGAGGGCGAGGAAGGCCCGGTGGCCGAGGACCGAGACGGCGAGGGCCAGCACCAGCGCCCCGGCCAGCAGCACCAGGTCCTGTTCGCGGACGGCGAGGACGTCGCCGAAGAGGAAGCCGGTCAGGTCGACCGCGAAGGACTGCGAACGCGACACGATGATCACGCCCAGCGACAGCATTCCCACGAACAGCAGGCCGATGCCGGTGTCCTGGGACAGCCTCGGGGTCCGGCCGAGGGCGGTGACGCCCGCGGTCATGACGGCCGCGCTCAGCAGCGCCCCCACCAGCAGGTTGCCGCCGAACAGCGCGGCGAGCGCGACACCCGGCAGCAGTCCGTGGGACATGGCGTCGCCGAGGAAGGCCATCCCTCGGAGCACCACCCAGGTTCCGGCCAGGGCGCAGATCGCCGACACCAACATTCCGCCCCACAGGGCCCTTTGCACGAAGGTCACCTCGAAAGGGCCCGTCAACCACTCCATGCGAGCACACTACAATGAAAACCATGTTCAAAAAACCGCACCCCTCCCCCGCCCCCGCGGAGGACCGGACCGCCCGTGTCCGTTTCACCGGACTGTCCGCCGGCTATCCGGGCCGCCCGGTCCTGCGTCAACTCGACGCGGAAATACCGGCGTTGGCGGTCACCGCTCTCGTCGGCGCGAACGGAAGCGGGAAGTCCACCCTGCTCGGCGTGCTGGCCGGCGTGATCCGCCCCACAGCGGGCGAGGTCCACCACACCGGCGACCGGCCGCCCGCGTTCGCCCCGCAGCGCGGCGCCGTCGCAGACGCGCTGCCGCTGACGGTCCGGCAGGCGGTGGAGATGGGACGCTGGGGCGACCGCGGACCATGGCGCCGGCTGACCCGCCGGGACCACACGCTCGTGGAGACGGCCCTGGAGCGGCTGGGCATCGACCACCTCGCCGCACGTCAGCTCGGCGAGCTGTCGGGCGGACAGCGGCAGCGGGCACTGATCGCCCAGGGCCTCACCCAGCAGTCGGACCTGCTGCTCCTGGACGAGCCGACGACCGGACTCGACCCCGAGGCGCGCGAGCAGATCGCGGCCCTGCTGACGGAACTGGTGGCCGACGGCGTGACCGTCGTCCAGGCCACCCACGACCTGGAGGCGGCGCGCTCGGCGGACTCCTGCCTCCTGCTCCGCGACGGACGACTGGCCGGCCGGGGCCGTCCCGAACAGGTCATCACCACCGAGGCGCTCTCCCAGCTCTGGCAGCCCGCCTGAGGACGACCGGGCGGCCGGCCCGGGGGCCGGATCCGGTCACGACCCGCGCGCCAACGCCACGGCCCGCACCCGCCCGGCTACCGCAAATGAAAACCGTTGTCTTATGCTGGCCGGACGGACGCGAGGCCCGCACCCGTGCGGCACCCGGCCGCGTTCCCGCACGGGCTCTCCCGGCCCTCACCGGCCGTACGCCCCACCCCGACCGTTCACCCTTCCCGGAAGGAAACCGCCATGGCCGTACCCAAGCGCAAGATGTCCCGCAGCAACACCCGCCACCGCCGCGCGCAGTGGAAGGCGAACACACCGAACCTGGTCCCGGTCACCGTGGACGGCGTGACCCACCGCGTCCCGCAGCACCTCGTGCGCGCCTACCAGCGCGGCCTGCTGCGCCCCGAGGACTGACGCGGATGCTCTCCGAGCGGCTGCCCGTCACCGTGCTGTCGGGCTTCCTCGGCGCCGGCAAGACCACCCTGCTCAACCACGTCCTCGCCAACCGCGAAGGGCTGCGCGTCGCGGTGATCGTCAACGACATGAGCGAGGTCAACATCGACGCCGCCCTGGTGCGCGGGGGCGAGGCCGCCCTCTCCCGCACCGAGGAGCGCCTGGTGGAGATGACCAACGGCTGCATCTGCTGCACGCTGCGGGACGATCTGCTGGAGGAGGTCGAACGCCTGGCCCTGGAGGGCCGGTTCGACTACCTGCTCATCGAGTCCAGTGGCATCTCGGAGCCGATGCCGGTCGCCGCGACGTTCGCGTTCGCCCGCGACGACGGGGCCGTCCTCGGTGACGTGGCCCGCCTCGACACCATGGTCACCGTGGTCGACGCCGCGAACTTCCTCACCGAACTGGGCACCGGCGACGACCTCGCCGAACGCGGCCTGGCCCCGTACGAGGACGACGAACGGACCGTCAGCGACCTGCTGGTCGACCAGGTCGAGTTCGCCGACGTCCTGGTGCTCAACAAGCTGGACCTGGTCGGCGACGCCGAGGCCGACCGGCTGCGCGGAGTGCTCACCCGTCTGAACCCGGCGGCCCGTCTGGTCCCGGCGGTGCGGGGCCGCGTCCCGGCACGGGACGTCCTGGCCACCGGACGGTTCGACCTGGAACGCGCGCAGCAGGCGCCGGGCTGGGTGCGGGAGCTGAACGGCGACCACGTCCCGGAGACCGAGGAGTACGGCATCTCCTCGCTGGTGTTCCGCTCCCCCGCCGCGTTCCATCCCGGGCGGCTGTGGGACTTCGTCACCGGGGAGCTGGACAGCGGGCGGCACGGACGGGTGCTGCGCTCCAAGGGGTTCTTCACGCTGGCCGGACGCGCGGGAGTGACGGGCCTGTGGTCGCAGGCCGGTTCCGTCGGCCGGTTCGAGCCGTCCGGCGTGCGGGACACCGACGCGCCGCACGCCCAGGAACTCGTGTTCATCGGTGTCGGACTGCGCGCGGCGAGCCTGCGCGAGGCCCTGTCGCGCTGCCTGATGGCCGACGGCGAGCCGGTCCCGGCCGACGATCCCTTCCCCGCCTGGGACACCGGTGAGGCCTGCGACCTCGAGCACGACCACCGGAGCCCGGCACCAGTCCCCTGAGGGCTGTCCCCATGACGGTCCACCGGGCGACAGGAGGCACACTCATGCACGAGAGGACCCGGGCCGAGTGGCGCGCGACCCGGCAACGGGCCGCCGTCCTGCGGGCCCTGCACCTCCACGACACCTTCGTCTCGGCCCAGTCGCTGCACGCCGCGCTGGCGGCGGACGGCGTGACGGTGGGCCTGACCACCGTCTACCGCACCCTGCGCCTGCTGGCGGCCTCCGGCCACGTCGACGTGGTGCGGGACAGTGCCGGTGAACGTCTGTACCGGCCCAGGCCGGACGACGGTCACCGGCACTACGCCGTCTGCCGGGAATGCGGCCTCAGCCTGGCGGTCGACTCGGACGAGGTCGAGCGGTGGGTGGCGAGGATCGCGCGGGACATCGGGTTCCACGCGGTCGACCACACCGTCGAACTGACGGGCCTGTGCGAACGGTGCCGACCGCCGATGTCCCGCCCGGCGGCCGGTCCACCCGCACGCCGCCGCACTCCCTCCGCGGGATGATCCCGGTCCACGCCCCGTGGTGCGCGCGGCCACCGCGGGCCGCGGTGGCCCGGCGCCTCCGGTGACGCGTGGGAGCGGACGGCACCGCGCCCGCCGGGTTCGTCACGGCGGGCGCGGGGTGCGGAGGCGACGGCGGGGCCGCGTGGGTCAGTGGTCGTCCCAGTGGTCCTCGTGGGCGGCATGCCGATGGCCGTCGTGCACGTAGTCGACATGGTCGCCATGGGGCACGGCCACATGTCCGCAGCCCTCCTGGTGGCGGTGGTCATGGCCCGCGTGCGGCGCGTGACCGTCGGTGGTGCACTCGTCCACGTGACCGTCGTGAGCACGGTGGATGTGGCCGTCGTGCACGTAGTCGACATGGTCGCCGTGAGGGACGGCCACATGTCCGCAGCCTTCGTGGTGCTGGTGGTCGTGCCCCTCATGGGTACGGTGCTCGGTGGCGGACGTCATGGCGTACTCCCGGTGCGGTGGGGACGGGCGGCCGCCCGTCCGACGGCCACTGCCGCGTTACCGATTCACCGTAGAACGGGGCCCGTTCCCGCGCACGCGGAGCGCGGTCCGCGGCGACCGTCCGGCCGCGCGGATGGCAAGCTGCCGGACGTGACCACGCATGAGACAGTGCACGCGCCCGCCATCACGCAGCTCACCCGGACCGAGGACGCCACCGCCGCGATCCGCCGGGAGCTGACCGACTGCTGGGCCGGCGTCATCAACGCCGGCGGGGCCGTCGTCCCGATGGACTGCCCGCTGCCCCCGGTGACCCCGGCGACGCTCGAACCGGCGATGGAACGGATCGCGGCGCAGCTCTCCCCGCAGCGCCTCAGACTCCTGCGGGCGACCGTGGGCGGCTCGCTCGCGGGCTGGCTGCTGCTGCGCCGCGAACAGCACCCGCTCGTGGCGCACTGCGGTGTGGTGAACCACGTGCAGACCCATGTGGGCTTCCGGGGTCTGGGCGTCGGCACCGCGCTGATGCGGCGGGCCGCGCGAATCGCGCGGGAGGAGATGGGCCTGGAGCGGCTGCAGCTGACCGCGCGGGACGGCCTGGGCCTGGACGCCTTCTACCGCAGGGCCGGCTGGAGAGAGGTCGGCAGGTGGCCCGGCGCGCTGCGGGTGGCGCCCGGGGACGACCGCGACGAGATCCTCATGAGCCTGGAGCTGTAGCCGGCCCGCCCGCCCTCAGGCGCCGCCGTCCTCCTTGACCGCCACCAGGACGGCGCTGTCACCGAACTGCCAGACGGGCGTGACGTGGCGGAAGCCGGCCTGCCGCAGCAGCTCGGCATGGCGGCACGCCGCCAGCTCCTCGTCGCCCCCGCCGCCTCCCAGGGCGGCCAGGCGGCGCTCCCGCTCCGCGAACAGGTCGGCCAGCTCCGGGTCCCGGGCCGCCGCCGCCCACCAGGACCGCCAGTCCTCGTGGGCGTGGCCGCCCGTCCGCTCGGCGCGGCGGCGCCCCACGTACGCGGTGAGCCGCGCGCACGGCGCCTCCCGGGGCGGGAAGTGGTCGCCGTTGACGAGGACTCCGCCGGGGCGCAGCAGGGCCGCCAGACGGCGGTAGGTGTCCAGCAGCACCGGCTCGGGGAGGTAGTGCAGGGCCGTCGTCGAGACGGCGGCGTCCAGGGGGCGGTCCAGGCCGAGGGTGTCGGTCCAGCCGTCCGCGCCGATCACCGCGTCGACGTAGCGGGCGGTGTCGGCGTGGTGGGTGCGGCCCAGTTCCAGCAGCAGCGGATCCATGTCGACGGCGACGATCTCCGCGTCCGGAAGCCGGGCGGCGAGCCGGGCGGACAGGGAGCCGGGGCCGCAGCCGAGGTCGAGCAGGAGCGGCCGGGACCGGCCGGCGGTGGCGTGCTCCACGACGTCCGTGATGACCGTGAACCGCTCCTCGCGGTCCACCGCGTACCGCTGCTGCTGCCGCTCCCAGCGCGCCACCCACGCTTCGGCCGTCTCCATGCTCACGCCCATCGCTCGCGCACCTCTCCCGTCTGCCGTCCTCGTCTTTCCCGGTCACCTCCGAATCTACAGGTGGAAACGGTTATCAGTTGCCTCTCAGGTCAGTGACTCGAGTACGCCCAGCAACCGGTCGACCTCCTCCACGGTGTTGTACACGTGCAGGCTGACCCGCACCGATCCGTCCTTCTCGCCGGTCCCGGCCTGGCAGAGGCTGTCGGCACGCACCATGAAGCCGTGGCTGTAGAGGATGAACCCCAGGTCGTCCGAAGGGATGTCACGGTGCCGGAACGTGACGATGCCGTGCCGGCGCTGGGCCGCGGGCAGCGCGGAGTCGGCGGCCAGGCTGGCGGGACAGCCGAGGATCTCGTACGGGTCGAGGTGCCGCAGCCGGTCGGTCAGCCGGCCGGTGAGCGCCGTGGTCCAGCGCGCGATCCGGTCCGGTCCGGCGGCGTCCAGCCAGTCGAGCGCGGCCCTCAGCGAGACGATGCCCGCCGTGTTGGGCGTGCCCTGCCAGCCGCCCGGCCGGAACACCGGCCCCCGCCCGTTGCGCGCCCACACCGCTCCGGTCCCCGGCAGGGCCATCGCCTTGTGCCCGGAGAACACCACGAAGTCCACGTCGAGTTGTGCGACGTCGACGGGCAGGTGGCCGACGCTCTGCGCGGCGTCCAGGCAGATCGGCACGTCGGGGCCGACCGCCGCGCGGATGCGGTGCACGTTCATGTCGCCGCCGTAGACGTGGTGGACGTGCGTGGCGGCCACGAAACGCGTGCGCGGCCCCACCACCCCGTCGAGGGCGCGGTGGTCGTAGTCGCCGGAGACCTCCTGGTACGGCAGGGCCCGCACGCGGATGTCGACGCCGCGCTCGGCCAGCAGCAGCCGCGCCTCGAGCCAGGGGTCGAGGTTGGCCCGGTGGTCGGCGTGCGGCACCAGGATCTCGTCGCCGTCGGTGAGGTACGGGACGAGCCAGTCACGGGCGACGGTGCGCAGGCCCTCGGTGGTGCCGCTGGTGAAGTGCACGCCGGAGGTGTCGGGTTGCGGGTCGTGCAGGAACCGTTTGACCCGCTGCCGGGTCTCCTCGACCAGTTCCGTGGTCCGGTTGGCCCACGGGTAGGTGCCCCGGCCCGCGTTGGCGTTCGACGTGGTGAGGTAGTGCTGGACGGCGTCCAGGACCGCCCGCGGCTTCTGCGAGGTCGCCGCGCTGTCGAGGTACGCCGACTCCGGATGCTCCGCGACGATCGGGAACTGCTCCCGCAGCTGCCGCTGCCAGCGCGTCTCCTCGTCGTGCTCCGTCCCGGGGAGCGGGTCCACGGCGCTCATTCGCGCACCAGCGGCGCGCCCGCGTCCCGCCAGGCGACGATGCCGCCGGCCAGGCTGCGCACGTCGGGGTGGCCCATCCGGGTCAGCAGCGCGGCGTAGCGCAGGGACTTCTCACCGACGGGGCAGGCCAGCAGCACCGGGGTGCGCTTGCTGAACGGCAGGCCGCCCCGGACCAGCTCGTCGAACACCTCGTCGACGATGTTGACCGAGCCCTCGATGTGCAGGGCCGCGTAGGCGTGCGGGCTGCGCAGGTCCACGACGAGCGGGCGCGGGTCGCCCTCCGCCGTCCAGCGGCGGGCCTCGCCGACGTCGACCGCACGCGCCTCGGCCCGTGCCTCGGCGTCGGTGAGGGAGGCGGCGGAGTTGCCGCGGTCGGCCCGGCCGAGGAGTTCCGGGCGGCGCCGGCGCACGTAGCTGAGGTAGCTCTCGGCCCGGTCGCACACGATGAACACCGCCGTACGGCGCTCCCCCGTGCCGTCCAACTCGGCGTCGGCGTCCCGCAGATGACGTACGGCGCCCTGGTAGGCGGCGCCTCCGGTCGGGCCCGACAGCAGTCCGCAGCGGCGGATGAGGGTGACCATCCCGTCGATGGCCTCGCCGGAGGTCACCGACTCGATGGTGTCGTACGTCCCCGGGTCGAACAGGCCGACCTGGTGGACCTCGTCGATGGTGCGGATGCCGGGGATGAAGTCGGACTTGTGGGCGACGAGGCCGAGGACCCGCACGCCGGGATCGTGTTCGCGCAGCACGCGCGCGACGCCGGTGGACGAACCCGCCGTGCCCACACAGGCGATGAACCAGTCCGGCACCCGCCCGTCCAGGTCCTTCACGATCTCCGGTCCGGTGCCGGCCGCGTGCGCCTCGGTGTTGCGCGGGTTGAAGTACTGGTCGGTGTGGAGGTACGTGCTCGCCGGGTCGGAGAGCGCCCGGTGGAAGTGGGTCAGCGGATCGTCCGTGTCGGTCGGGTCGAGGCACTCGCTGCGGCCGGGCAGTTCCTCGATCTCGGCGCCGAGGAGCAGCAGCAGCTCCTTGATCTCCGGTACCCGCATCCGGTTGGTGACGCTCTTGAACTTCAGCCCGTGCATGCCCGCGAGCAGCGCGAGGGCCTTGGCCGTGTTGCCGCTGGAGAGTTCGACGACCGTGCCGTCGCCGTCGGCCGCCGCCTCCAGGTGGGGCCGGGCCATGTGCCAGGCGGGCCGGTCCTTGACCGACCCGAACGGGTTGAGCATCTCCAGCTTCGCGTAGAGGTCGATGTTGCGCAGCCCGTGCACGGCCGGGTCGATGCGGACCAGCGGTGTGTTCCCGATGGCCTCGGTGATGCTGTCGTACCTCATGCGGTCGTTCCCCCCGGGTGTGTGAGCGGCCAGTAGTCCTCGTCCGGGCACCAGCGCCAGGAGTCGCCGTCCGGCTCCACCGCGACGGTCCGCGCGAGCGGCTGCCGCTGCGCGTGGTGCGCGTGGAAGTCCATCGCGTACCCGGCGGTGTTGGCGAAGGCCAGCACGTCGCCCGCGCGGGGCAGCCGGGGCAGGTGGACCAGGCGTCGGGTGATCAGATCGGCCTCCAGGCACAGGTTGCCGGCGAGGTAGACGCCGACCGGTTCGTGCGCGTCCTCGTCCTCGGCCGGGCCGCCGCGCGGCAGCAGCACCGGGTCGACGAGGACGCCGTGTTCCTCCAGGCTCATGTCGCCCGCGTTCATGCCGAGGCGCACCAGGTGGTGGCCGGATCCCTCGCCCGCGGGACGCACGTCCAGCACCCGGGCCAGGGTCAGCCCGCACTGGTCGACCAGGGCGCGGCCGGGCTCGATGTGCAGGTCGTGGAGGTGTTCCAGCAGCAGGGTGGCCGCGGGACGACCGAGGACCGGCGCGGGCAGCGAGAGCAGTTCGTCGAGGTAGCCGGGGCCGGCGGTGGGGCGGTGCGCCGGATACAGGGCGGCGGTGCCGCGTACCGTGCCGCCCTCGTTGCGCAGCCCGTAGCCGTGGCCGCGCCAGGTCAGGGGCGGGCGGACGCCGAGCACCGCCTCGCTGAGCGCGGTGGTCCAGCGTTCCCACTCCTCGGCGTCGGCGACGTAGCCGACGCCGAATCCGCCGCCGATGTCGACGGCCCGCGGCGCCAGTTGGCGCTCCCGGCACTCGTCCATGAACAGCACGCACTGCTCCAGTGCCCGGGCCTTCTCCTCCACGCCGGTGGTGTCGAGGTGGTAGGCGACGCCGGTGAGGTCGACGGCGTCCGCGTGCCGTTCGAGCGCCGACAGCAGCTCCCGCGCCTCGCCGAGCGGGGTGCCGAAGCGGCTGCGCCGCGACAGCAGCCGGGTGCCGGTGGCGCCGCGCCCGGCGGCCGACTCGAAGCCGGACAGGCGGGCCAGGACGGCGACCCGGCCGAGTCCGTGCCGGCGCACCAGGTCCGCCAGGTGCTCCAGTTCGCCCGGTGAGTCCAGGTTCACCGTGGCGCCCACCCGCGCCGCCAGCCACAGGAACTCGGCGTCCTTGGGGCCGGTGGCCATGATGCGGTCGCCGGTGACGCCGCAGCCGAGCGCGTGCCGCAGTTCCGCGAGCGAGGCGACGTCCACGCCCACGGCGGCGTCCTCGGCCGCCAGCCGCCGCACCAGGGCGCTGGACCGGTTCGCCTTGTGGGCGAAGTATACGCGCCCCGAGAGGTGGTGGCGGCGGTAGACGGCGCGGAACCGTGCGGCGTTCTCGGCGACGACCTCGGGCAGCAGCACGTTGAGCGGCGATCCGAGGGCGTCGACGAGTGAGTGCAGGAACGTTTGGGCCCTCAGCAGCGAGGCGAGCGGCGGATCCACGCGCGGCCTCAGATACAAGGGCACGTCCACATGAGACCCCTCCCGTGTCGTCCGTCCGTCGGGGCGACGGCGGTTCGGGGGTAGTCGTTTCCAACTACACGCGTCGCTAAGCCTCGACGGGCGGTCGCGGGAAGGGAGTTCAGTGTTCGGCCGGTGTGGCGGCCAGGACGCGGTGGAGCGCGCTCGCGGGGTCGGCGGTCAGCTCCTCCCAGGTGCCCACCTCCGTGACGCGGCCGGCCTCCAGGACGGCGATGCGGTCGGCGCGGCGGACGGTGGCCCGGCGGTGCGCGATGACGATCGTGGTGCGGTCCTCGTCCTGGAGCGCGGCGGCGAGTTCGGCGTCACCGGCGTTGTCCAGGTGGGCGGTGGACTCGTCCAGGACGAGGATCCGCGGCCGGGCCAGGAGGGCGCGGGCGAGGGCGATGCGGGCGCGCTGGCCGCCGGAGAGGGTGGCGCCGCGTTCGCCGACCTGCGTGTCCATCGGCGCGATCCGGTCGACACCGCACCGCCGGGCCGCGGCGGCGAGCGCGGTGTCGTCCGCGTCGGGGGCCGCGAGCCGCAGGTTCTCGGCGAGGGTGCCGTGGAACAGCGGGGTGTCCTGGCCCACCAGCGCGAGCGCGCGCCGGAGTTCGCCGTCGTCCACCTCGCGCACGTCGACGGGACCGCCCTCGGCGGGCAGCAGCTGGACCGCGCCCTCGGACGGGTCCCAGAAGCGGGCCAGCAGGTGGGCGCAGGTCGACTTGCCGGCCCCGGAGGCGCCCACGAGTGCGAGGGTCTGTCCGGCCGGGACGGTCAGGTCGACGCCGTCCAGCACGGGGCCGCCGCCGTAGTCGAAGCGCACCCGGTGCAGCCGGACGCCCAGCGGGCCGGGCGGCAGGGGGCGCGGGGCGGTGGGCGGCGGGGCGAGCGCGGGGGCCCGGACGGCCGCGTCGACGCGGGCGGCGGCCGCGCGCAGGGCGACGGCCTGGCTGAGCGACCTGGCCGACTCCGCGACCGGGCCGAGGATCGCGAGGGCCAGGGCCATCGCCGCCGGGGCCCAGGCTCCGTGCAGGCGTCCGGCGGTCAGGGAGTGCGCCACCGCGGCCACCACGCCGAGGACCGCGACCACGATGAGGAGGTCGCGGACCGCGGCGGCGGCCGCCTCCCAGGTGGCCTCGGCGCGCTGGGCGGCGCCCACCTGCCGTCCCCGTTCGGCCAGCCGCCGGCGTCGTTCGGGCAGGCCGCCGAAGGCGAGCAGTTCGCGCAGCCCGTCGACGGTCTCCACGGTGTCGGCCGACAGCTTCGCGGTGGCCGTCCGGGTGCGGCTGCCGCGTTCGGCGCGCGGGCGGGCGTCGGCGAACGGGGCGGCGGCCAGCAGCGCCGCGACCGGCAGCACGGCGGCCGTCAGCCACGGTTCCACCACGGCCAGCACCACGGAGCCGCCGGTGAAGACCGTTCCCGCGGCGAGGAGTTGGGCGGTGGTGTGGGCGTAGAAGAACTCCAGCGCCTCCACGTCGGCCATGGCGGTGGCGGCGAGGTCGCCGCTGCGCCGGCCGGCGACCCGGGCGGGCGCGCTGCGGGCGAGCCCGTCGAAGACCCGCACCCGCAGCGCGGCGAGGACCCGGTAGGCCAGGTCGTGCGAGAGGTCCATCTCGCGCCAGGTCATCAGGGCGCGTACGACGACGAGGGCGACGAGCGCGGTGACGGTGGCGGCCGAGGGGGCGCGGTCCTCGATGACGGCGGTGCCCACGGTGTGCGCGGCGAGCGTCACCAGCGCGACCAGGGAGCCCTGTTCGAGGAGTGCGGCGGCGCAGGTGCGGGCCGTCATGGCGCGGTGCGCGGTGAGCGCGGGGAGCAGGGCGCGCAGCGAGCCCCTGGCGGGCGCGGCGGCTTCTGCGGCGTCGGTGCCGGTCATGCGGCGAGTCCTCCCGGGTGGGTGTGGCCGGCCGCGACGAGCCGCGCGTAGACGCCTCCGGCGTCGGCCAGGGCGGTGTGGTCGCCGACGGCGTCGACACGTCCGGCGTCCAGTACGACGATGCGGTCGGCGTGCCGGACGGCGGCGAGCCGGTGGGCGACGACCAGGACGGTCCGCCCGCCGGCGGCGCCCAGCAGTTCGCGGACGATGTCCGCCTCGCGGCGTTCGTCGACCGCGCTGGTCGCCTCGTCGAGGACGAGCACCGGAGCGTCCGCCAGCAGGGCGCGGGCGAGGGCGAGCCGCTGGCGCTGCCCGCCGGACAGGGTGGCGCCGCGTTCGCCGACGACGGTGGCGTAGCCGTCGGGCAGCGCGGCGATCTCGTCGTGGATGCCGGCGGTGCGGGCCGCGCGGGTCAGTTCGTCGTCGGTGGCGTCGGGGCGGGCCAGGCGCAGGTTGTCGGCGACGCTGGCGTGGAAGAGGTACGTCTCCTGCGACACGACGGCGATGCCCCGGCGCAGCGAGTCGAGGGCGTAGGCGGTCGTGGGGCGGCCGTCGAGGGTGACGGCGCCCTCCTGCGGGTCGTGGTGGCGCAGCAGCAGGGCGAGGAGGGTGGACTTGCCCGCGCCGGACGGGCCGACGATCGCGGTGGTGCGTCCCGCCTCGGCGGTGAAGGTGACGCCGTGCAGCGCGGGCGTGCCGGCGCCGTCGTAGGTGAACCGCACGTCCTCGAAGCGCACTTCGGGCGGGTGCGTCCAGCGGGCCGGTGCGCCGGCCGGGTCGGGGACGGCGGGTTCGGCGGTGCGCAGGGCCGCGATCCCGTCGGCGGCCGACGCCCCCAGGTAGCCGGCGTGCCACTCGCGGGCCAGGTCGCGGACCGGGCGGAAGCACTCGGAGGCCAGCAGCAGCACCAGGTAGGTGCCGGTGGCGGTGGTGGATCCGGTGACGGCCGACCAGCAGGCGAGGAGCGCTGCGGCCGCGGTGCCGCCCTGGACGGCGAGGTCGGTGATGCCGGTGTCGACCAGCGACACCCGCAGTTTGGCGACGGTCGCCCGGTGCAGGGCCGCCGAGCGCCGCTCCAGGCGTTCCCGGGTGCGGCCGACCGCGCCGGCGGCGCGCAGGGCGGGCATGCCCTGGAGCGCCTCCAGGTAGTCGGCGCCCAGCGCCTCGTAGGTGTCCCAGTGTTCCTTGCCGCGTTCGGCGAGGAGCCGGTCCCAGGCGCGCGGCCCGGCGAGCGCCAGCAGCAGGGCGGGGACCAGGCCGAGCAGGGCCGCCGGTTCGACCGCGGCCAGGCCGGCCAGGACCAGGGGCGGCACGGTCAGGGTGATCAGGAGCTGCGGCAGGTAGCGGGAGACGTAGGCGTCGACGCCCTCCACGCCGTCGACGAGGGTGGTGCGGACGGCTCCGGCGCGGGCGGTGGTCAGGTGGGCGGGGCCCAGCCGGCCGAGGTGGGCGACGAGTTCGTCCCGCAGGGCCACCCTGACCCGGGCACCGGCCCGGGTGGCGGTGCGCCGCTGCCAGGTGGTGAGCGCGGCGCGGGCGGCGACGACGGCGAGCACGGCGGCGAGCAGCCACGGCAGCCCGCCGGTGTCGCCGCGGGCCAGGCGGGCGAGGGCGACGGCCAGCAGCGCGGCCTGCGCCAGGTGGCTCAGGGTGCAGGCGCCTTGCAGGAGGGTGGCGGTGAGCAGGGGGCGCCGGGCGTGCCGGGAGGCGGCGCGGCGCAGTTCGGGATGGACGATCATGTGGTGTTCTCCTCGTCGGCGTGGCGGGTGCCGAGGGCCAGTCCGTGGACGACCCAGTCCCGGCCGGGTGGGGCGCCGAGGGCGGCGCCGAGGTCCGCCTGCTGCCAGGAGCCGACGGGCCGGGCGGTCAGGCCGTGGCGGCGGGCGGTGAGGTGGGCCAGGTGGACGGCGAAGCCGGCCCGCAGGTGGGTGCGGCGGACGAGGTCCGCGTCGGCGTCCGTCGGGCAGCCGTGGGCGAGGAGCACCGCGCCCGCGTCCGCGATCCACGCCTGCCCGGCGGCCCAGGCGGCGAGCGTCGGCCGGGCCTCGCCCGTTGCCCGCCGCCCGAGCGACGTGCCGTCACCGGCCGTCTCGACCAGGCCCGGCAGCGGTTCGCCGACGGCGGCGCACCAGCCCAGCTCCCCGGCCCCCGCCCGCCCCGCGGCGGCGAGCACCGCGGACAGCGCGTGCGCGGGCGGCGTTCCGTGCAGGGGCGGGGGGTCACTGCGGCGGGACAGCAGCTCGGCGGGCGAGGGCGGGCGGGCCGGCAGGCCCGGCACGCCGTGGTGGGGCGTCGGCTCACCGGGTGGGGGGACGGCGTGCGGGCACGGCGGCCGCCAGGACGGGGCCGTGCTTTCCGACGGTGAGCGGGTGCCGCGGCCTTCCGGCGGCTCACCGGGAGGGAGCGGACCGAACGGGAGCGGACCGGGCGGCTCGGCCGACGGTGACCGGGTGCCGCCGCCCGGCACGTCACCGGGCAGGGGGGCCGGCGGCCCTTCCGGTACGGGCCCGCAAGCTGTCGGCACGGTGTCGGGCCGTGCCGCCGCGGGGCGGCCGGTGGGCGGCGGAATGTGCACGGCGGCGAGCGGACGCTCGGTGCGGCCGTCCAGCCGGACCTCGGCCGCCGTCGAGCCCAGTGCGTGGGCCGCGAGGTACAGGGCCGCGGCGGCGTGCCCGGTGTCCAGGAGCAGCAGGGGCAGGGCGCGGTGGCCGTAGTGGGAGGCGGTGCGGCGCGCGGTGACGGAGAGTTCCGCGGTCACGCCCGGCGGTGTGCCGCCGGGTTGCCGGCCGAGCCGGTGGACGCGGTGGCGCAGCGGGTCGTAGCCGTAGCGGCCCGGCGGCAGGGAGCAGCCGTCGCCCACGACGAGTTCGGTGTCCACCGGGTGCAGCGCGCCCGCGGACGGTGCGGGCCGCAGACGGCCGGTGCCGTCGGCCGCCGCCAGGGACAGCCGCAGCAGCGTCCGCAGGTCGAGCCGGCCGGGGGCGGCCTGCGGGAGCGGCCGGGGCGGGCCCGGCCAGGCCCGCACGGCGGGCCCGGCGGGCGTGTCGGGGCCGGGACGCCGCGCGGAGCGGGCGTGGGCGAGAGCGGCGGCGAGGGTCGAGAGGCCCTCGCCGCGGGTGTGTTCCACTGCGGCGGCCTCACATGTGCGGCGGAGGTGCCAGGGTGAAGTCCTCCGGCGCGCCGGGCGGGGTGGTGCGCCAGCCGCGCCGTACGGCGGCGTCGGCGAGGCGGGGGCAGCCGAAGTAGCCGAAGGCGGCGGGGGCGTTGGGCAGCAGGCCGGAGACGAGGACGCGGGCGACGCGCAGGGGTGTCTCGGCCACGTCCTCCGTGGTGAGGTCGAACGTCATGACGCGGTGGCCGCCTTGGTGCAGGGCGCGTTCCAGTCGTTCCCGGCTGCCGGGTTCGACGGCGTCGAGGGGGACGGTGCCGAGCGCGGGCGCGGTGAAGCGGCGCGCCTCGGTGGCCATCCGCTCGTCCAGCCAGACCTGGACGTGCGCGCCGAGGTCGCGGACGTGCTCGAACTGTTCGCCGCACACGTCGAGGTAGCGGCGGTCGGCGCGGTGGTCGAGGTAGAGGCCGCGGGCGAGCAGTCCGGCCTCGACGGCCTGGAACACCCACCCGTCCGGGCCGGTCAGCCCCTGGGTGAAGACCCAGGTGTGGACGGCCTCCAGCACCGCCTTGCGGGCGGCCTCGGCGGGGTCGTACTTGCAGGCGAAGCCGGCGGCGTACAGGCCGAGCCGCCGGTCGTGCACGAGGGCCGCCATGCAGGGGGCGAACTCCGAGGGCATCTCGACCAGGTGGACGTCGAGGGCGGATCCGGCGAGGTCGTCGGCGAGTCCGGGCACGGTGTCCGGGTCGATGCCGCGGGCCGGGCCGTCGAGGTGCCACCACAGTTCCAGCGCGTCGCGTTCGACGATCTCCAGCAGGCCGCGTTCGACGGCGTCGTCGAGTCCCTGTCCGGTGGCGATGCCGGCGTAGTTGAGGTGATGGGTGCGGGGCAGCGAACGCAGCTCGCCCTGGCGCCAGTTGAGGTGGGTGAGGGCGACGGGCGCCCACACCTCGGCGGTTCCGCCGTCCGGCAGCCGCTCCGCGCCGCGCGTCCACAGGGCCGGGGTGTCGGCGGTGAGGGGCCGGTAGGGGAACTTCTCGCGGGCGTACTGCCACGGCGCGTAGGCGGGCAGGTCGCCGGGCCCGTACAACCGCAGCCCCTTGTCCGCCAGTTCGGCGGCGGTGGCGCGCAGCGGGGCGTCCGGGTGGCCGGCGGGCGGCACGCGGTTGCCGCAGTAGCGTTCGATGCCCTCGGCTATCGCCGCGACGCGGGCCTGGTCGGGGTCGCCGAAGGTGGTGCCGAGGGAGACCCGGTCGGCGGGCCACAGGCCGAGCCTGCGGGCGTCGGAGATCTCGGCGGTGAGCGCGGTGTAGCGGGGCGGTGCGCCCTCGGGGTGTTCGACGGGCTTGACCTTGCGGACGATGCCGCACAGCGGGTCGACCAGGGATTGCAGCGGCAGCGCCGTCATCGCAGGATCTCCTCGGCGGGCTCGGTGGGGGTGGGCGGGGACGTGAGCACGTGCAGCGTCAGTGCCACGCCGGCCGGGTCGACCGTCCGCCGGGAGGCGAGCAGCCGGTCCGCCGTCATCGGGTCGGCGCCGGTGTGGGGGTTGCGGGCGTGGGCCGGGAAGTGGTGCCCGGCGATCTCCAGGCGGAGCCGGGTGCCCTGCCGGAGCCGGCGCGCGAGCCGGCCGAGCTCCACCGTGAACGCGGTCTCCCGGCCGGCCGGTTCGGCGCGCCGGACGACGCCGACGGCGAGCCGTTCCGCCGTCCCCGCGGGGTCCAGGGCGACGAGCCGGGCGGCCCAGTCGGCGGACGGGGTGTCGGCGGCGGCCCGCAGCCGTACCCGCGCGGGTCCGAGCAGGTCGAGCGGGCGCGGCAGGGGCTCGGTGGCGAGCAGGCACCGGTCGGGCGGGTCCCCGGCGGGGACGGTGAGGTCGTCCGAGCGGGCGGGACGGCCGGGGTCGGCGGTGAAGACGGTGCCGTGCACGGGCCGCGGCCGCAGGGTGAGCGGTGCGGTGCGGGAGCGTGCGGGCAGCCACAGGTCGGCGTCGCCGAGTGCCAGCGCGCCGTGGTGCCCGGGCGCGAGGCGGCCGGTGAGGGCGCGGCGGGCCCAGTTCACGTACAGCTCGCCGAGGGCGGGACGGTGGGCGGGGCCCGCGCCGGGTCCGGGCGCGCCGGTCAGGCCGTGGCCCCAGGGGCCGAGCAGCAGTCGTGCCGAGGGTCCGCCCCAGGCGTGCCACAGGTCGACGGTGTCGTCGGTGAAGTGGTCGTGGTGGCCGCCCACCGCGAGCAGCGGCACCACGGCGTGCGCCGCCCGCGCGACGAGGCGGCCGCGGTCGCGGTGCCGCCACAGCCCGGGCCAGGAGGGCAGTGCGCGGCCGAGCCGCCGGGGCAGGTCGGTCAGCGGCAGGTGGGTGAGCAGTCCGGGGTCGGCGGTGAGGGCCCTGGTCAGGGCGGTGTCGTCCGAGTCGGGCCGGTCGCCGTGGGCGGCCCACCAGCCGGCGCGGGTGAACAGCCGTTCCACGCCGGAGGGTTCGCGCGCCGTCTCCGCGGCGCCGAGGGCCGGTACGGCGGCGAGGACGGCGTCGGGCCGGGCGTCGTCGGGTGCGTCCAGGGCGAGGACGAGGGCGCAGTGGGCGCCGTAGGAGGCGCCGGCGGCGACCAGCCGTCCGTCGCTCCAGGGCCGGCTGCGGATCCAGCGGGCCGTGGCCGCTCCGTCGGCGGCCTCGTCGCGGTACGGCCGCCACTCCCCCGGCGACCCGAAGCGGCCACGGACGTCCTGGACGACGGCGGCGAAGCCGCGGCGGGCCCAGCCGCGCGCCTCGTCCCGGTGGCGTGCGCGGTCGTAGGGGGTGCGGAGGAGGACGGTGGGGAACGGGCCGTCGCCGTCAGGGAGTCGGACGTCCGTGGCGAGACCCTCGACCGTCGCGGCGAGCGGCGTCATCCGTTCTTCTTCGGCATCGGGGCGACGTCGGGCACGGGCAGCACGGGGTGTTCGGTGACGGTCAGCGTGCCGAGGTCGACGCGGCGCAGCCGGCGGCGGGCGGGAAGGCCGGTGGTGTCCGGGGCGTCGGTGGCCCACCGGCTCAGGTCGTCGGCGAGCAGCGCGGCGATCAGTGCGGCGGCGGGCCCGGTCGCGCCGGACGGTGCGCCGGTCGTGCGGGGTCCGGCCCAGTAGGCGGCCAGTTCGCGGTGGGCCGGGGTGGCGGCGAGGCGCCGGGCGCGGACGTGGGCGGAGGTGACGTCCCCGGGCGCGACGGCCGGCGGCTCCACGTACGCCTGCCGGCCCTCCCGGTGGCAGCGCAGCCAGGCGACGCCGTGGCCGGGCAGCCGGTCGGCGGCGTCCCACAGCCCGTCCGGCACGGGCCCGTCGAGGCACCACACCACGGCGGCCGGGTCGTCGCGCAGCAGGTCGTCGAGGTGCCGCGGCTGCGCGTCGGAGGTGTGCGGTTCGGCGCCCAGGGCGGCGAGTTGTGCGGCGAGCGGGGCGGTCAGGACGCGGTCGCCGAGCAGCCGTACGCGCCGGCGGGCGGCGGGCCACTCGGGGCGCGGCGGTTCCTCCGTCAGGTAGCCGGCCTCCTCGAAGGCGGCCAGTACGCGCCCGAGTTCGCCGTCCGCCGGTGCCGGTGCGGCGCCGGAGAGCACGGCGAGCAGGGCGTCCTCGTCGGCGTCTTTGGTCCTGACGCCGAGGAACTCCCCCTCGGCGGTGCGCAGGGCGAGGCCCCGCCCGGGCACGGGGACGATCTCGACACCGGGTGCGAGCCGGCTGCGGGACACGGTGATCCTCCTGACGGGTGGGGCGGGTCGAAGGGTGTGGGCCCGCCCGGAAGGCAACGGGCGGGCCCACGGTCGAGGGGGTGAGCCCTCGCTTACTCCTCGGTGTCCTCGAAGGGGTTCTCGACGAGCGCGTTGGAGTGGGAGGCGGAGTCGTGGGCCAGCTGGCCCGGGTCGGCGATCGGCGCGAAGACCTGCTCGTTGTCCATGAACTCTCCTTGTACGTCGGGGAGATGCGGCCCTCGGGTGAACGCCGCAGTGACGACCTTAATGAATTTGATTTTCATATTCTAGGTCTGGCAGGGGGTGATCTGGATAACACACCGGCCAGCCGCCCTCGGGGTCCCGGCCGACCCTCCCGGCCACCCTGAGCACGTCCGCCAGCAGCCCCGGCGTGACCACGTCCTTCGGCGCGCCGTCGGCCACCACACGGCCGTCGCGCAGGGCCACGACACGTTCGGCGAACCGGGCGGCGTGGGCCAGGTCGTGCAGCACCATCACCACGGTGAGCCCGCGCTCCTGCCGCAGCCGCACCACCGTCTGCAGCACGTCGAGCTGGTGGTGCAGGTCCAGGTAGGTGGTCGGCTCGTCGAGCAGCAGGACGCCGGTGTCCTGGGCGAGCGCCATCGCGAGCCGTACGCGTTGCCGCTCGCCGCCGGACAGCGCGTCGACGTCCCGGTCGGCCCACGCCTCCACGCCGACGTCACGCAGCGCCCGGTGCACGACGGGATCGTCGCCCTCGCGCAGCATGCCCAGCGGGCCCCGGGCCGCGTACCGTCCCTGGCGTACCAGGTGACGCACCGTCATCCCGGGTACGGCGGGCGCCGACTGGTGCAGCAGCGCCACTCTGCGGGCCGTGGCGCGCCGGGAGAGGCGGGTGACGTCGTCCCCGCCGAGCAGCACCCGTCCCGCGTCCGGCCGCAGCAGCCCGGCGGCGAGCCGCAGCAGGGTCGACTTGCCGCAGCCGTTGAGGCCTATCAGGGCGGTCAGTTCGCCCGGCCGCACGGTCAGGTCGACGCCGCGCAGCACGGGTCGTGCGGGGTAGCCGAAGTGGACCCCCTCCACGTGGATCCCCACGGACTCGGTCATCTCTTGTCCTCAGGTCGACTTCAGAACGTACGGCTCGGCGTGCGGCGCACGACGACCAGCAGCAGGGCGGCGCCGAGGCAGGCGGTGAGCGCGCCGACCGGCAGGGTGAGCCGGTCGGCGTCCAGCCCCGCGGCGAGCAGCCGGGAGGACAGTTGCGCCGCCGCGTCCGCCCCGCACACCACGACCGCGCCCAGCAGTGCGGCGCCGGGAAGGCCGGCCCGCAGGTCCGCGCCGTGGACGGCGACGGCCAGGTGCGGGACGAGCAGTCCCACGAAGCCCAGCGCGCCGACGGCGGCCACCGCGCCCGCTGTGAGCGCCACCGCGCACAGCAGGGCGAGGGTGCGGGCGCGCCGGGCGGCGAGGCCCGCGGTGAGGGCGATGTCGTCGCCGCAGCGCAGCAGCGTCAGCGGCCCGGCCAGCAGCCAGGCCGCGGCCCCCCAGACCAGCGCCCACGGCCACAGCAGGTGCCAGTGCTCCCACACCCGGCCCTCCGTGGTGCCCACCAGCCACTGGACGACACTGCCCAGTTCGCCCGGCTCCACGAGCAGCACCATGGCGGTGAGGCCGCCCAGCACCGCGGAGACCAGGACGCCCTGCACGGCGGTCTGCGCCGGGTCGCCCCGGCCGCGGCCGGCGAGCAGCCACAGCAGCGCCGCTCCCGCGCATCCGCCGACGCAGGCGGCGAGCACCACGGCCAGCGGCGAGTCCCAGCCGGCGAGTCCCAGGGCCGTCGCGGTGACGGCGCCGAGCACCGCCCCGGGTGTCACGCCCGTCACCTCGGGGCCGGCGAGGGGGTTGCGCAGCGCGGACTGCAGGACCAGGCCCGCCACGGCGAGGCTGGCGCCCGCGCCGAGGGCGACGAGCATCCTGGGCAGGCGCAGTTGGAGCAGGATGTGCCGTTCCGTCGCGTCTCCGCCGCCGCCCAGGACGTCCCAGACGGCGCCCGGGGACATGCCGCGCCCGGCCACCAGCTCCACTCCGGCGCACACGACGGCCAGGGCCGCCGTCACCGCGAAACGCCGTTTCACCGTGCGTCCTCCGTTCCGTTCACCGCGCCCGGATCGGGCCGGGCGTTCCCGGGGGCGTCGCCCCTGGGGTCGTGCGCGGGGGCGAGGGCCCGGTCCGCTCCCGCGGAGGGCACCGTCTTCGCGTTCCCGGGGACGGTGCCGCTCGTGCCGGACGCCGCCGCGGCGCGCCGTACGCGTCCGCGGCCGCGGGACCGCATCAGGGCCACCCCGGCCGGCACGCCCAGCAGGGCCGTCCAGGCGCCGACCGGCGTCTCCACGGGCGCCAGCGCCAGCCGGGCCGGCACATCGGCGGCAGTCACCACGACGGCACCCCACACGGCGGACCAGCACAGCCAACGCACCGCGTCGGCACCGGGGTTGAACCACCGGGCCAGGTGCGGGGCGAGGAAGCCCACCCACGCGACGGGCCCGCACACGGCGGTCACGGGCGCGATCAGCACCACGGCG
Organism: Streptomyces calvus; assembly: GCF_006782915.1. Lineage (GTDB taxonomy): Bacteria > Actinomycetota > Actinomycetes > Streptomycetales > Streptomycetaceae > Streptomyces > Streptomyces calvus. Next base: position 734,953 of record NZ_VCNP01000056.1, on the reverse strand, counting down.
ATGGCGAGCGCGGCCAGCCGTGCCCGCTGGGCGCGCACCCCGAGCGCCTCGGCGTCCTCGTCGCCCAGCCGCATCACCGACAGCACCGGCGCGCACAGCACCAGCGCGGGCACGGCGACGAGCAGCCACGGCCACAGACCCGTGACGTCGTCCCAGGTGCGCGCGGAGAGGGAGCCGAGCAGGTAGCGGTAGATCAGCTGGAGGTCCAACTGGTCGGCCATCACCATCAGGACGAGCAGCGCGGCCTGCAGCGCGGCCGCGACCGCCGCGCCGGTCAGCAGCACGGCGGACGGGCTGCGGCCGAGCCCGGCGGCGAGCAGGGTGAGCCCGCCGCCCAGGACGGCCCCGCCGATGGCCAGCAGCGGCTGCACGGCGGCCGGCAGGGACAGCGCCAGTACCAGGGGCGCGGCCACCCCGAGCGCCGCCCCGGACGACACGCCCAGCATCTCCGGCACGGCGAGGGGATTGCGCAACGCCTCCTGGAGGACGAGCCCGGCCGCGCCCAGGCAGGCACCGGCTACGAGCGCCAGCACCAGCCTCGGGACACGGAGTTCATTGACGACGATGCCCGCGAGCGTGGTGTCGCCCTCCAGCACCGCGCCGACGAGGCGGTGCGGCGGGACGGTCGGGGTGCCGAGGCTCAGGGCGCAGAGCGAGGAGAGCGCCAACAGGACCACGGCCAGGAGCGGTTGCCGTCCCGGTACGCGGAGCGCGGGCCGCCGAGCGCGCACCGCCGCCGGGCCCGGTTCGACCGTCCTCACCGCAGCGCGGCCGTGGCCTCGTCGAGGACGATGCCCAGCGAGCGGGTGCCGCGGCCCTTGGCCCACACCTCGGAGTTCACCTCGTGGACGTCGCCGTTGCGCACGGCCGGGATCTTGCTCCACAGCGGGTTCTCCGCCAGCTTCTCCGAGAGCTTGCCGTCGCTGTCGCCGAAGCTCATCGTCTCGACGAACAGCACGTCGACGTCGGCGGCGAGGATCTCCTCGAGACTGTAACTGCCTTCCACACCACGGGACTTCCACGGGTAGTCGGCGATCTTCGGGAACAGGCTGGCGGTCGCGTCGGCCTCCGGGGTGGCGACGCCGAAGTTCTCGTCGCTGCCGTAGATGACGAGGGCCGTCTTGTCGCTGGGGGCCTGTTCGGCGGCGGCGAGCTTGGTGCGGAAGGCCCGCTCGGCCTTCTCGCCCTCGGCGGTGCGGCCGGTGAGCGCGGCGACGTCGCGCAGGTAGCCCACGCTGTCCTCCCACGTCTCCGGCTGCATCGCCCAGAACGTGGTGGCGTCCTTCAGTGCCGGGGCGAGCTTGCCGTGGGTGTCGCCGAGGCCGATCACCAGGTCGGGCTTGTGGGAGAGGATCGCCTCCACCTCCGGGGCGATGAACCCGCCCGGGACGACGTCCACCTGCTTCGCCTTCTCCTCCCCCAGGAAGTCGGGGTGGGCGAGCAGGGCGCTGTTCGTGGCCGTCGGGACGATGCCCAGTTCGGTCAGGATGTCGTCGCAGAGCGCGAACAGGCAGACGATGCGCTCCGGTTCCTTCTTCAGGGTGACCTTGGTGCCGCCGGTGTCGGTCAACTCCGTGGTGGCCTTGATGGGTTCGACGGTGACCTCGGTCTTCGGGGCGGGCCGGGCCTTGTCGCTCGCGGGTCCGTCGTCGGACGACGTGCCGCAGCCGACCAGGAGTGCTCCCACGGCCGCCGCGGTGACGCACCCGCGGACGAGTCGCGACGGTGAACGCAGCATTGATGCCCTCGCTTCTTTTTTCTCAGGAACCCGGAACGCACCGAAGATACATGATAATCATTTTCACCAGGCCGTTTTCCGGAGGAATCCCATGCCCGACCCCGCGCCCGCGCCCGCCGACGCTCCCGTGCTGCTCGTCTCCGACCACGTGGAGGGAGCCGTCCACGTCCTGACCGTGCCGGACGGCACCGTGCGGGCCCGCCTGACCGGTCGTCATCTCTCGGAGCACGCGGGGTTCCTCGCGCTGCCGGGCGGGCGGGTGGCCTGTGTCGACGACCGCCGGGGCGAGCTGCTGGTCCTCGACCCGTTCGGCGACCGGCTCGTGGAACGCGCGGTGCCGGTCGCCGTACCGGCCGAGCACCTCGCCTGCGACCCGTCCGGCCGGCTGCTGGCCGTCACGACCGGCCTGGGCCGCAACGCCGAGCCGTGGTCGGACCTGCTGACGGTCGTCGACCTGGCCACGGGAGAGGCGGCCCGGGTGCGCACCCGCGTCGGCGAACCGGGCGTGACGGTGCTCGGCGGCGACGACCCGCTGGTGGTGCTGCGGCACCGGGAGCCCGGCGCGTTCGCCGCGCACCGCTTCGCCGACCTCCTCGCGGCGCCGCCCGGCTGTCCCGCCGTCACTGCGCTCGCGCTCCTCCCGCTGCCGGACGACGGGCACGGGGACGCGCAGGAACCCGGAACGGGAGAGGTGTTCGCGGCCACCGGCGAGGGAGTGCACCGGGCCCGCCGCGAGGGCGACGCGCTCGTGGCGGGCCCGCCGATCCCCTGGGACGCGCCGGCCCGGGGCTGGTACCTGCGGCTCGACCCGCGCCGGCCGGCGCTGTGGAGCACGCTGCGCGGCGGCGCCCCCGACCCGCTGCGCTGGCCGGAGTGGACCAACCAGGCGTGGCGCCACGACCTGGCGACGGGCCGCACGGTGCGCACCGAACTCGGCCCCGGCCTGGTGTTCCGGCTGGCCCTCGCCCGGCACCACACCGCCTTCACCCGCATCCACCCCGACGGCGACGAACTGGTCCTGCTCGGCGCCGACGACACCGTCCGCCGCGTCCCACTGCCCGCCATGGACGGCGCCCCTCGGCGCGGCGGCACCCCGTGGGAGGGCGTCCAGCGCCGCGCCGTCGCCGCATCGCCGGACTCCGGCTGGGTCGCCGTCACCCGCGGCGGCCACGGCGAGGTGCACCTGGTCGACGCCGCCACCGGCGAGGAGGCGGCCCGCCTGCGGCCGGGCACGCCGCTGATGCACGGCGGCCACCTGGCGCTGCGCACCCGCGGCGACGGCGCCGACGGCGATCCCGTGGGCCGGTGAGAGGCCTCCCGGGCCGCCGCGGCCGGGGAGGCATGAACGGCGCGGGTCTGTTCACCCGGAGCTCATGGTTCGGTCCAACGACGAGGTCGCCGCGCTGCTCGCCGAGTACGCGGACCTGATCTCGATCACCGGTGGAGAGGCGTACCGGGCGCGCGTCTACGAGAAGGCCGCCCGGGCCATCGGCGGCCACCACGCCGACGTCGCCACGCTCGACCTCAAGGGACTGCAGGAGATCCCCGGGGTCGGCAGGTCGATCGCCGAGAAGGTCACCGAGTACTTCCGCAGCGGCAGCGTGCAGGCGGTGGAGGAACTGCGCGCGAAGATCCCCGCCGGTGTGCGCCGGCTGACGGCCGTCCCCACCCTCGGCCCGAAGAAGGCCCACGTCCTGTACGAGCAGCTGGGCATCTCCTCGGTCGACGAGCTGGCGGACGCCGTCCACGCCGAGCGGCTCCGCGACCTGAAGGGCTTCGGACCCCGCACGGAGGAGAGGATCCTGCACGGCATCGAACTGTTGCGGTCGGCCGGTGACCGTGTGCTGCTGGACGTGGCGACGGAGCTCGCCGAGGATCTGGTGGCCCGGCTGTCCGAGGTGACGGGCTGCCTGCGCTGCGCGTACGCCGGGTCGCTGCGCCGGGTGCGGGAGACGATCGGCGACATCGACGTCCTCGCCGCGGCGCGGACGTCGGCACCGCTGATGCGCGCGTTCACCGGGCTGCCGTACGTCACCGAGGTCGTCGCGCACGGGACGACCAAGACCTCGGTCCGCACCGACCGCGGCCTCGCCGTCGACCTGCGGGTCGTCCCACCGGACTCCTGGGGTGCCGCGCTGCAGTACTTCACCGGCTCCAAGGCGCACAACATCCGCACCCGGGAGCTGGCCGTACGCCAGGGGCTCAAGCTCTCCGAGTACGGGCTGTTCGACGTCGAGAGCGGCGCGAGGATCGTCTCGGAGACCGAGGAGGAGGTGTACGCCCGGCTGGGCCTGCCCTGGATCCCGCCGACGCTGCGCGAGGACCGCGGGGAGATCGAGGCGGGGACGACCGGCGACCTGCCCGACCTCGTCCAGGAGTCCGACCTGCGCGGCGACCTGCACACGCACACCGACCTGACCGACGGCCTGGCTCCCCTGGAGAGCATGGTGGCCGCGGCCGCCGAGCGCGGCTACGCCTACTACGCGGTCACCGACCACGCCCCGGACCTGTCCATGCAGCGGATGACCGACGAGCGGATGCTGGCCCAGCGCGAGCAGGTGCGGAAACTGGACGGCGAGCGCGGCGGGCGCGGCAGGCGTGCGGGCATGCGGCTGCTGCACGGCACGGAACTCAACATCGGTCCCGACGGCGAGGTGGACTGGCCACCGGAGTTCCTCGCCGGGTTCGACCTGTGCGTGGCCTCCGTGCACTCGCACTTCGGGCAGAGCCGCGCGGAGATGACCCGCCGGATCGTCCGGGCCTGCGAGAACCCGTACGTCAACGTCATCGGCCACCCCACCGCCCGCGTCATCGGCAGGCGGCCGGGCATCGACGCCGACCTCGACGAGGTCTTCGCCGCGTGCGCGCGCACCGGTACCGCGCTGGAGATCAACGCGCACCCGAACCGGCTGGACCTGCGGGACGAGGACATCCTGCGGGCCCGGCGGCACGGGGTGAGGTTCGCCGTCGACAGCGACGCGCACTCCGTGCTGCACCTGGCCCACATCCGCTACGGCGTGGGGACGGCGCAGCGCGGCTGGCTCACGAAGGACGACGTGATCAACACCTGGCCGGAGACCCGGCTGCGGCGCTTCCTGCGCAAGGGGCGCACGGAGCGGACGCGGCGGGGCACCGGCGTACCACCGTAGGAACAGGCACGAGGAAAGGAGCGGCCATGCCCGCCACACACCCGCCCGACTTCGAGCACGCCATCCACACCACCAACATCTGGCTCAAGGCGGTGGCGCAGGCCCTGGGTTCGGAGGACCGGCACCTCGCGCACCGCGTCCTGCGCGCCTGGCTGCACACGTTCCGCGACCGGCTCACCGTCGACGTGGCCGCCCACGTCGCCGCACAACTCCCCGAACTGCTGCGCGGCGTCTACTACGACGGCTGGAACCCGAGCGCCGTGCCCATCAAGTACGACCGCGACGGCTACGTGAACCGCTTCGCGCAGGAAGCGAAGATCGCTCCCGAGGACGTCCCCCGCACCGCCGCCGCGGTCACCTCCGTCGTACGGGAGCACTTCTCGCCCGGTGCGCTGGAGTCGGCGGTGGAGCAGCTTCCGCGCGACATCCGCGACGTGCTGCTCCAGCCGGCCGCCTGACCGCGGGCGGAGTCGACGGGCGGACGGAGGCGACCCGCGGGCCGGCGACGCGCGGGCCGGCGACGCGCGGGCCGGCGACGCGCGGGCCGGCGACGCGCGGGTCAGCGACTGAGGGCGGTCTCGCGCAGCATGTACGACAGCTTCTCGGGGTTGCGGACCGCGTAGAGCCCGGTGACGAGACCGCCGTCGAGGCGCAGCGCCACCACGGTGTCGACCTCGCCGTCGACGCGGAGGACCAGCGCCGGGTGGCCGTTGACCTGCGCCGTGTGCATGGTCGTGCCGACGGGGATCCGGTCCCGGCCGGCGACCAGCAGCCGGGCGACCTTGTCGGATCCGACGACCGGCCGCAGGACGGCCTGCCTGATGCCGCCACCGTCGCCCAGCAGGACGACCTCCGGCGCGAGGATGTCGAGCAGGCCCTGCAGATCGCCGGTCTCCACGGCGCGCCGGAACGCGTCGAGCGCCTCCTCGGTCTCGGCCCGTGACACGGCACCGCGCGGGCGGCGTGCCGCGACGTGTGCCCGGGCGCGGTGGGCGATCTGGCGGACCGCGGCCGGGGTCTTGTCGACGGCTTCGGCGATCTCGTCGTAGTCGAGGTCGAACACCTCGCGCAGTACGAACACCGCCCGCTCGGTGGGCGTGAGCGTCTCCATCACCAGCATCATCGCCATCGAGACACTGTCGGCGAGTTCGACGTCCTCGGCCACGTCGGGCGCGGTCAGCAGCGGTTCGGGCAGCCAGGAACCGACGTAGGACTCCTTGCGGCGGCCGAGCGTGCGCAGCCGGGTCAGCGCCTGGCGGGTGGTGATCCGCACCAGGTAGGCGCGCCGGTCCCGCACGGTGTCGAGGTCGACGTCCGCCCACCGCAGCCACGTCTCCTGCAGGACGTCCTCCGCGTCGGCGGCCGAGCCGAGCATCTCGTAGGCGACGGTGAACAGCAGGTTGCGGTGGGTGATGAACGCCTCGGTGGCGGGTCCGGTGCGTCCGCCGCCCGTGTGCCGCCCCGCCGCGTCCCCGTCGCGCCCGCCGTACTCGCCGCTCACGGCTGCTCCCGCCTGTTCGTCGTCGAAGACTGTCACGCGCACAGGACGCCGGTCACCGCTCTTCTGTGACATCCCCGCGCCATGGCCCACGTCACACCGCCGGCCTGTCACAGGGGGCGGGCCGCCGGCATCTCGTGTCCGTCAGCGCACCACCACATGACCACACGTGAGGACGACGTCATGGACAGCCGATTCAACCTGTTCGAGAACGAAATCGCCGCCCGGTTCGCCAAGCGCTTCGCGGGGGCCGCCCTGGTGATCCACGACTCGCCGCTGCCGAAGTCCACGCAGGAGCTGGTGTCGCTGCGCGCCAGCCAGATCAACGGCTGCGGCCACTGCATCGACATGCACGTCAAGGAGGCCGCTGCCGCCGGTGAGAGCGCGGTGCGGCTCCACCTGGTCGCGGCGTGGCGCGAGTCCACCGTGTTCACGGAGGCCGAGCAGGCCGCTCTGGCCCTCGCCGAGGAGGGCACCCGGCTCGCCGACGCCCACCAGGGCGTGTCGGACGAGACCTGGGCCCGGGTCCGCAAGCACTACGACGACGACCAGCTCGCCGCGCTGGTCGCCCAGGTCGCCCTGATCAACGCCGCCAACCGGCTCGCCGTGATCGTGCACCAGAAGGGAGGCTCCTACGAGGCCGGCATGTTCGCCGCCGCCCTCGACGCCTGACCGACACCACACGCGGGCCCGCCCCGGGGAGCGCCCCATCCCCGGGACGGGCCCGATGTCGCGCCGACTCCACGCCGGCGTACGGCAAGGTGCCGTCCGCGAGCTGTCCAGGACGGCCCCGACGCCGTGATCACACCAGCCACGTCGGATCACCGCACCGGGCCGCCACGCACCGTCAGCAAGCTTCCCCGTCTCAGCGGAACTCGTGGACCACCTCGATCTCGCCCACGATGTGGGCATTGAAGTCGTCCAGCTCCTCGGCCGGAACCCACAGCTCGAGGATCGTCCGCCCGCCCGCCTGTTGGACGGGATACCGGCTCAAGAACTCCGACTCGACCTCGAAACGAGTGACGAAGCCGGCCCCGTCGTGCTTCACGTTCCAGTCCCGCGCGATCCTGATCGCATAGTCCTCGTCGAGGACCGGGTAGAAGATCGGCTGCTCGGGCAGCCGAGGCGGCCACGCACGCCAATCCAGCTCCCGAACCAGCTCCAGCTCCTTGGGACCGGTGGGACGCCACAGAGTCGTCGTTACGTGCCGGCTGCTCATGTACGTCTCTCTCTGAACGCAGGCCGCACCTGCAGCGGCTCGGAGGACCGGACGATACCGGCCCCGCGAACCCGCCAGCCAAGCAGTTTCCGCACCGCCCGGCTTCGTGACCGCCAGTCACCGGGACAGACGGCGTCGGATGTGGCGGCAGCGACATGGCGACGGCCGGCGAGCAGCGAGCAGCTCACCACCTGTCGCGGCCCGGACCAGGGAGCGAAGTCAGCCGGCGCCGCGTACCGGGCCGCGCCCTGAAGGAAGCAATGGTGAACACTGTGTTCACCGGTCCGCCCACAGTACGACCCCGCGGGCCGCTCGGATCCACTTCCCTACAGGAATGAGGAAAGGGCAATTCGCCTCCTGGATCCGAAGAGGAAGCTGATTGTTGGTGACGGAGGGCACTCACGTCCTTCCTGGTAGCGCGTGATTGGGTGTCACATGCCACATCGAAGCAACCTTGTGATGCGAACTCTGAGCAGATTCGGTGAGCTTGAATGGTTCGGGCTCTCCGCGGAGTCGAACCCCGTTCACGGTTACCTTCAGGTTCCGCACATGAAATGGCGATACAAGACGCCCGGTGAACGTACGGCGCGGCTCATCGAGGGCGCAGTGAGGTCTGCTCACACTCAGGTCGAGTGGACCCTCGACAGATCGAGGAAGAACTGGGTCCTTCTCCCCAGCAGAGTCATCATTGAAGCTCAGGGGCTCGCAGGTCCCGCTTTCGCGGATGTGGTCGAGCGCATCAACACTCAGGACCAGGATTTCTGCAGGCGGGCGCTTTCGGATTTCGATCTCATCATCGATCACCTACGCGAGGTCGCGCTCCCGGAAACATGGCGAAGTTCTGACAGCCAGCGATGAGGAAACAACCGTCACATCTCCCGGGACTCCGCCAACGTAAGTTGAAGTCGACCTTCACGACCACAACAAGTGATGGAGGTCGACGTCATGCGGCCCACTGCGCGGAACTCCTGCTGGTGGGCGTTCGCGCCAGCGCGCGCGACGGCGTGGCTCTCGGGATGCCGACGCCTGCACCGACGCTACGAACGCAAAGTCGAGCGCTTCCTCGCCTTCGCCGGCATTGCTGCGGCGCTCATCCGCTACCGCCGCCTGGTCGACCGATCCAGGTGATCTCAGGTCGGACTGTCGGCAGTGCCCAGGGCTCCAGGACACCGCTCACCAGATCGGCAAGGAACTGCACCGCCCCACCGGTGTAGTGCCACCTCGCACCATTGCGCGAGGCGACGGTGACCGTCCATTCCTGCGGCCCGGCGGGGCTGGTGGCCCACAGGAAGAAGTCCCCCTGGTTGGAGGAGGACCAGGGAAGCAGGCCGCCCGGTGCGGGGTACGGATGCATCGGGACGGGCAAGTCGGCGTCCTCCAACCACTCGGCCAGCACTTCCAGGTCCTCGGTGTCTTCGGCCCAGGCCGCTTCGGCACCCGGCGCCGGGCCTCCAACGCGCAGGAAGTCACTCAGCTCGAACGTCGGGTAGAGCTCACAGAGGAGCTTGTAGTCAGCAGGCAGAGCCGTACCCAACACGCTCTCCAGCCGTGGCCAGTCGACACTCGCCGGGGTCGGCAGACGGTGGGCCACAAGACCGGGCAGCACGCGTTCGAGTTCCGCGACTGACTCGGCGGGGTCGGTCGAACGGCAGCCCGGGGCCTGCGTACCAACGAGATCGTCCACGCGAGCAGACTGTCACAGCAGCACCCCACCTCACGCTCGCCCCCTGGACAGCCGGCAAAGGACGACTCGTACACAGCGGCCGTTCTCCTGGGCTTCGTGACTCGACATCTCGAAGCGTGGAGAACGGCCGCGTCGCTGTCCCGGGAAGAACCGCAGATCAGCAGGTCGAATGACAGACGAGGACAAACGCCAAGCTCAGTGAAGATGCACGCCAGAGGTGGTCGGCCTAGCCTGGAAGCAGATGTAAGTACGCACCGCTCCACCAGTATCACCTACTGCATGACCAGTGAACTGGGAGTGCTTGAGATGCGCGATCATAAGCCTGATGACTTTACGGCCAAGCTGTCGAAGGGTGAATTGCCCAACCCTGAGCAACTGACGGTCGTCGGCATGGTGAAAGCTGTTGAAGGGTCCTCGTCGACTGTGAGCTTCACGAATTCGCTCAAGTGTGAGCACTGGCTGCCGCTCCCGATCGACATAGTTGATTCTTTCACTCACCTGAAGAATGTTACCTGCAAAGATCACGAACACCCGCTTGTCAAGGTCAAGTTCAAGCGACCTGGCGATCTGTCGCCTGAGGTGGCGTTCTTTGCGGTTCTTTATGCGCGAATGAGCGCTCGGCTGGTCGCTCTGCTCACAGTTGACGGCGGCAGTACTACGTTGCAGGGTTGTGAAGTTCTGAAGTTCGATGGGGAAGCGTATATTTGCTGTGATGGCGAATGCGGGGGCCTCGTATAATCGCGACCGCCATGACGCCGGGACCATACCCACGCGGGTCCAAGCCCTCGACTGTCCTTGCGTGCAACGCAGGCACACGCTGGTGTGACGGCCGGTCAGAAACCAGCCCCACCCGTGTCAAGTCCCAACCAGGAGGAACCCAAGCTTGGCGTTAACGCTGATGACCGCGGTGTTCCCGGCCGCAATCAGTCAGGTCACCACCTCCCAGAGTTGTGGTGACCTGGGTAACGTCATCCGCCCGACCCAGACGCACACACATCGACGCGCAGACGCATGCGCAGCGGCCGTTCTCTCCTTCTTCGTGACTTGACATTTCGAAGCGTGAGGAATGGCCGCCTCCGCCGTCCCGAGAAGAGCCGCAGGTCAGCAGGACGAGTGACCCGCGATGTTGCACGCACAGCTCAGGCGGCGCGCTCCCCCGGCCCTGACCCGCATACACGCACCTCATCCGACGCGCTCGGCACCGTCCTGAACCGAGCCGCCTGCGTCGCCTCAGGTCGCGTCGGGCCCGGCCGTCGCGTTCGCCTGCGGTCGGGTAGGGGCAGGCCGGCCGCACGACCGGCGGCCTTCGTGGCACTCGCGGCGTACGGCTGTTGTACGGGTCCGGGGCCGTGCCCACGTCCGTGCGACACGCGTTGGACAAGGTCCCTGCGGCGGGCTGAGCGTCGCCGCGGTGCGGGTGAGCGGGGTGCGTTCCGGGACGGAAGGGCGTGAGGGCGTGAGCACGGTGCGGGACACGCGGAGCGGTCGGGCGGCGAAGGCCAAGGAGAAGGCCCAGGACGAGGGTGGGGGCGACCTGCCAGGGGCGTGGGCGGCGTACGGCAGGCTGCTTCAGCACCTGCGCAAGCGGGCCGGGTTGAACCAGCAGCAGCTCGGCGAGGCCATCGGCTACTCGCTGGAGCAGGTCGCCTCGGTCGAACAGGGCCGCCGCCCGGCGAAGGCCGCGTTCACGAGGGCGGCGGCCCGGGTGCTGGAGGCGGGCGGCGTTCTGGAGGTGCTCCAGGACGAGGTGGACCGGGCCAAACTGCCGCGCTTCTTCCGCAACTTCGCGCTGATCGAGGCGAACGTCGTCAGCCGCTTCTCGTACGATCCGCTGCTGGTACCGGGGCTGTTGCAGACGGAGGAGTACGCCCGGGCGGTGTTCGCGGGCCACTGCCCGCCGCTGAGCGAGGAGATCATCGACCAGCACACGGAGGCCCGGTTGAGCCAGCAGAAACTGCTGACCCGACTGCCGCTCGCGGAACTCTCGTTCATCGTGAGCGAGGAGGCGTTGCGCAACCCGGTGGGCGATGCGGAGGTCATGCGCGGGCAGTGGCAACGGCTGCTCGAAGTCGGCGCGTTGCGGAACGTCGAGGTTCAGGTCATGCCTGCCGCATCGGGGTTTCACTCCGGACTGAACGGGCCGTTCGTGATGATGGAAACCGGCGAGCACCATCACCTCGGGTACATCGAATCCCAGGAGGTCGGGTGCGTCGTCCACGATCCGGCGGAGGTCAGCGCCTTCGGGTTGCGGTATGGCAAGCTGCGATCACAGGCGCTGAACGGCGCGGAGTCTGCGCGGCTCATCGAACGGCTGGCGGGAGAGACGTGAGCATGGAGCAGGTGACCGAGGACATGGACGGGTTGCACTGGTTCAAGAGCAGCTACAGCGGATCGGGCGGCGGTGACTGCGTGGAGGTGGCTGCCGGTCTCGACGCCGTGTACGTGCGGGACTCCAAGAGCTCGGACGGCGGGCCGGTGCTGCGGGTCGGGCGGGGCGTGTGGGCGGCGTTCACGGCGCTCGCGGCGGGCGGGCCCGAGGCCTGACGACGCGCGTCGGGCCCGCACCGCGTGTGCGGTGCGGGCCGGGACGGGTCCGGTTCAGCCCTGTGACGCCGGCTCCCCGGTGAACGCCGCGTGGAAGCGGCGCGTGTGGTCGACCCGGCGTTCCGGGCCGGTCAGGGTGACCGTCGCCGTCAGGCGGGTGTCCGTGCTGGACGCGGCGAGCCGCAGCTCCAACCGGCCCGGCTCCACGATCCGGTGGCCGTCGCGGCCGGTGAAGGACGCCACGTCGGCGGGGACCGCGACGCGGATCCGGCGGGCCTCCCCCGGCTCCAGCGGCACCCGCGTGTAGCCGACGAGCCGCTGCACCGGCTGGACGACGGAGGCGACCGGGTCGTGCAGGTACAGCTGGACGACCTCGGTGCCGGCGCGGTCGCCGGTGTTGCGGACGGTCAGCGCCAGGCCGAACTCGCCGTCCGTGGCGGCCTCTTCGGCGTCCACGGCGAGGTCGCTCCAGGCGAACGTCGTGTACGTCAGACCGTGCCCGAAGCCGAACGCCGGGGTCGGGTCGATGTTGGACACCTCGCTGAGCTGGGCGAGCCGCGCACCGAGGTAGGTGGTCGGCTGGGCGCCCGGGCCGCTCGGCACACTGACCGGGAGCCGCCCGGACGGGGCGGTGCGGCCGCTGAGCACTCCGGCGATCGCCCCGGTGCCCGCGACGCCCGGGAAGAACGACTGCACGATCGCCGCGGACTCGGTGACGGCCCGGCCAAGCGCGTACGGCCGCCCGGAGAGCAGCACGGTCACCACCGGCCGGCCGGAGTCGAGCAGCGCGTCGAGGAGGTGCTGCTGGGCTCCGGGCAGGGCCAGGGACTCCGCGTCGCAGCCCTCGCCGCTGGTGCCGCGGCCGAACAGGCCCGCACGGTCGCCGAGGACGGCGACGACGACGTCCGCGTCCCGGGCCGCCGCCACCGCGTCGGCGATGCCGGCCGTGTCCCCGTCGTCGACGCCGGTGCCGCGCGCCACCGTGATCTCCGCGTCGGGGAACTCGGCGGCCAGGGTGTCGCGCAGCGTGGGCAGGTCGATGCCGACCGGGGTGCCGGGGTGGTGCACGCCGACGTGCAGCGGGAAGGAGTAGCAGCCCAGTACGGCGGTCGGCTCGTCGGCGTTGGGGCCGACCAGGGCGATGCGGCGGGGCCTGGTGAGGGGCAGGGTGCCGTCGTTGGTGAGCAGGACGACGGCCCGCTCGGCGATCTCGCGGGCCAGTTCCCGGTTCCCGGGCCGGTCCAGGTCGACCGTGCCGCGCAGCGCGTCCGGGTCGTCCAGGTCGGCTCCGTCGAGCGCCGGCGGCACCGGGCTCCAGTCCGGGTCGAGCAGGCCGAGCATCGCCTTCTGGCCGAGGACGCGGCGCAGGGCGCGGTCGATCACCGCCTCCGGGACGCGGCCCTCGGCGACGGCCTCGGCGAGCGGCGCGCCGAACGTCTTCACGGTGGGCAGTTCGATGTCGACGCCGGCCGTCAGCGCGGTGCCCGCGGCGCCGGCCCAGTCGCCGGCGACACCGTGCAGCGTCTTCAGGAAGGCGATGCCGAAGTAGTCGGCGACGACGGTGCCCTCGAAGCCCCACGTGTCGCGGAGCAGCCCGGTCAGCAGCGTCTCGTCGGCGGCCGCGGGCACGCCGTCGATGTCGTTGTAGGCGTGCATCACGGACCGGGCGCCGCCCTCGCGGACGGCCATCTCGAACGGCGGCAGCAGGACGTCGGCGCGCTCGCGGGCGCCCATGGGGGCGGGGGCGAGGTTGCGTCCGGCGCGGGAGGCGGAGTAGCCGACGAAGTGCTTGAGCGTGGCGACGATGCCCGCGGACTCCAGGCCCTGGACGTAGGCGGTGCCGATGGTGCCGACGAGGTAGGGGTCCTCGCCGATGGTCTCCTCCACCCGGCCCCAGCGGGCGTCGCGCACCACGTCGAGGACGGGCGCGAGACCCTGGTGGACGCCGACGGAGCGCATGTCGGCGCCGATGGCGGCGGCCATGCGGCGCACGAGCTCCGGGTCGAAGGTGGCGCCCCAGGACAGCGGGACGGGATAGGCGGTGGCGCCCCAGGCGGCGAAACCGGCCAGGCACTCCTCGTGGGCGACGGCGGGAATGCCGAAGCGGTTCGCGGAGGCGATGCGGGCCTGGGTGCGCATCAGGGACAGCGCGCCCAGCGCGGGGTCGACGGGTGCGGTGCCGAAGGGGCGGGTCAACTGGCCCAGCCCGTCCGGAAGGAGCGCGTCGAGGTCGACGGCCTCCTCCATGTCGTGCTGGTGCGGGGCGACCTCTCCGCCGTTGTCGGAGGCACCGACCCACACGCCGTACAGCTGGGCGATCTTCTCCTGAAGGGTCATCGCGCCGATCAGCGCGTCGACCCTGGCGGCGACGGGCTGGGCGGGGTCGTTCCAGAGGGGGGCTTCGGGGGTGGTCTCTACGGCCACGTTGGCGGTCACTTTCCTCCGACGCCCATCAGACCCTGGACCAGGGCGCGACGGGCGAACAGGTAGACGAGCAGGACGGGCACCATGGACAGCACCACGGCTCCCAGCAGGCCGGGGATGTCGATGCCGTGTTCGGTCTGGAAGTTGTACAGGCCCAGGGTGACGACCTTGGTGGAGTCGGACTGGGTCAGGACGAGCGGGAACAGGAAGCCGTTCCAGGCCTGCAGGGCGGAGAAGACGACGATCGTGGACAGTCCGCCCCGGGACAGCGGCAGCACCAGCTGGAAGAACATGCGGCGCGGGCTCGCGCCGTCCATGGCCATGGCCTCGTACAGCTCCGGGGAGATGTCGCGCATCGCGCCGCTGAGGATCAGCGCCGACATGGGCAGGCAGAACGCGGCCGTGGGCAGGATGACGCCCAGCAGGTTGTCGTACAGCCCGGCCTCGCTGATCAGGTAGAACATCGGCACGATCACCGCCTGGGCGGGGATGGCGAGGCCGAGCAGGAACAGCCGGAAGACCGCCGACGTGGCCCGGCCGCGGCTGCGGACGATGGCGTACGCGAGCGGCGGGACCAGCAGCAGCACGATGCCGATGACGCAGGCGGTGACGACCAGGGTGTTGACGAAGTACTGGCCGAAGCCGGAGTCGAAGGCGCTGGTGTAGTTGTCCAGGGTGAAGCTGTCCGGGATCGACACCGGGCCGTTGTCGGCGTAGTCCTGGCGGGTGCGCACGGTCGCGGCCAGCATCACGTACAGCGGCAGCCCGACCAGGAACAGCCAGACGAGCGAGCCCGCGCCGGCCAGGTAGTTGGGACGGCGCCGGCTCATGACACACCCTCCATGGTGCTGCGCATCTTGTCGTAGCCGGAGACCCGGACGACGATCAGCGAGATGATCGTGGCCGCGACGACCAGGGCCAGGGCGATGGCGGAGCCGACGCCGAAGTCGTAGCCCTTGAACGCCTTGTCGTACATGTAGTAGGCGCTGATGGTGGTGTCGGTGCCGGGGCCGCCCTGGGTCAGGATGAGGACCGTCTCGAACGTGGTGAGACCGCCGACGATCATCAGGATCATCGAGGTGATCATCGAGTTGCGCAGCTGCGGCAGGGTGATGTGGAAGAACTGCCGGTAGCGGCCCGCTCCGTCGATCTCCGCGGCCTGGTAGAGCACCGGGGGGACGGCCCGGGCGGCGCCCTGGTAGATCAGCGTGTGGAACGGGGTGAACTGCCAGGTGCTGACGAACGCCAGCACCCCGATGGCGGTGGCCTGTTCGCCGAACAGGTTGCCGTCGCCGAACAGCCAGGTGGCGTCGGCCGGGATGCCGAAGTTCGGATCGAGCAGCGCCCGCCACAGCACGGACACGGCCGTCGCCGACAGCAGCAGCGGGATGAAGTAGATGACGGACAGCACGGCCCGGTTGCGCTGGTAACCGGCCGCCCACACGCCGAGCACGATGCTCAGCGGCGTCTGCAGGACCACGCCGAGCACGGTCAGGAGCAGGGTCAGCCAGATGCTCTTGAGCATCACCGGGTCGTCCATGAGGCGCGACCAGTTGTCCGTGCCGACGAACTCGGGCGGGCTGATGCCGTCCCAGCTCATGAAGGACAGCACCGCCACCATGATCAGCGGGACGATCGCGAAGAGGGCGAAGAAGACTGCGGCGGGCAGCGCCCAGGCGAAGCCGGGGCGACCCACCTTCGTTGCGGACGAGGCGGGCGGCCGCCGCCCGGGCCCCTTGCGGGGGCCGGCGGCGGGCCGTGCGCTCGTGGTCTCTGTGGTCATGAGCCGTTCGTCACTCGGTCGGGAGGGCCTGCATGGCCTGGATGAAGCCGTCCGTGTCGAGCTGTCCGTTGAAGAACTGCTGGACGGCCTTGTGCAGGTCCGAGCTGGCCTTCTGCGGGTACGCCTGGTCCCAGGACAGCTGGAACGACGGGGCGTCGGCGACCAGGTCGTACTGGAAGCGCGAGTACTCGGGGCTGACCGCGCTGTCGATGAACTCGTCGGTGTTGGTCGTGGTCGGCAGGTTGCCGATGTCCAGCTGCGCCTTGACGAACTCGTCGGAGTACATGAGCTTCAGGAACTCGGCGACGGCCTCGGGATGCTTGGTCTTCTTCATCACCGAGTAGTAGTTGTTGGTGTTGCCGGCGACGTTCTTCGGGTCGCCCTTGCCGCCCTCGACGGTCGGGAAGGCGCTGTAACCGAGGTCCTTCTCGGCGAACTCCTTGTGGTCCGTCAGCTGCTGCGAGTAGTACCAGGAGCCCATCAGCTCGAAGCCCGCCTTGTCGGAGGCCAGCAGGGCGACCGAGCCGCCGTTGGTGTACTTGACGGAGTCGTAGTTCTTGCCGAAGGCGCCGGCGTCGACCAGCTCCCTGATCATGTTCAGGGCCTTCTTGCTCTCCGGGCTCTCCCAGGCGCTCTTGTCGCCGGCGAGGGCCTTCTTGAGGAGGTCCGGGCCCGCCACGCGGTCGAAGAGGTACTGGAACCACATCTGCGTCGGCCAGATGTCGCCGCCGCCGAGCGCGATCGGCGTGACGCCCTTGTCCTTGAGCCTGCCGACCGCGTCGACCAGTTCGTCCCAGGTCTTCGGCGGCGTGACGCCCGCCTCCTGGAGGACCTTCTTGTTGTGGAAGAGCAGGACCGGCTGGGTGCCGCGCATCGGGATGCCGTACGGCTTGCCGTCGACGACGGCGTTGTTGAAGACGGACGGCAGGAACTTGTTCTCCAGGTCCGGGTTCTTCTTGATGAAGTCGTCCAGCGGCAGCAGCAGGTCGGCCTTGACGAACGGCTTGATGCTGCCGCCGCCCCAGTTGAAGAAGATGTCCGGGGCCTGCGGGGTGCTGATGATGGTCTGGAGCTTCTGCTGGTAGTCCGCACCGGGAATGGTGTCCAGGACGACCTTGACGTCGGACGTCTTGTTGAACGTGTCGACGATTCGCTTCTCGACCTTGTTGGTGGCGTCCCCGTAGACCAGGACATGGATCTTGCCGTCGTCCGCCGACGCCCCGCCGTTCCCGTCACCGCAGGCCGTCAGGCTCAGTGCCAGGGCGAGCGTCGCACCGCAGGCGACCAGTCTGGGCAAGCGCGCACGTGTCTTCATCGTTCGCCTTTCGAAAGTTTCGGCATCATCACCGAAAGTCCATGCCGTGGGACAGTAGGTCAGACCGGAGTTTCGGTCAACGGTCGAGTCAGTAATCGCCCAAACCGTTATCGACGGACGGTGCCTTATCCTGCGGGTATGCACGATGACGACGAGGCGAGCGGCAGAGTCACCCTGGCCGCGGTCGCGAAAGAGGCCGGTGTTTCGATGCCGACAGTTTCGAAGGTCCTCAACGGCCGTTCGGATGTCTCCCGCGCGACCCGGGCCAAGGTGGAACGGCTTCTCGACGCCCACGGCTACCGTCGGCGCAGCCAGGCCGCTTCCCGCTCCCCGCTCATCGAACTCGTCTTCCACGAGCTGGACAGCATCTGGGCGATGGAGCTGATCCGGGGTGTGGAAAACGTTGCCAAGGACAACCGCGCCACGGTGGTGCTCACCGAGAGCGGCACCCGGCACCGGCCCGCGCCGGAATGGCTCCCGGGCGTGCTGCGGCGCCGGCCGCTGGGCGTCGTCCTGGTCTTCTCCGCGCTGCCGGAGGACATCAAGCGCCAACTCCGGGCGGCGGCCATCCCGTTCGTGGTCATCGACCCGGCGGGCGACCCCGACCCGGACGTGCCCTCGGTCGGCTCCGCGAACTGGGCCGGCGGACTCGCCGCCACCCGCCACCTCACCGACCTCGGCCACCGGCGGGTCGCGATCATCACCGGCCCGGAGGACATGCTCTGCTCGCTGGCCCGCCTGGACGGCTACCGCTCGGCCATGGCGATGGCCGGCCTGGCGGCCGACCCCCGCCTGACGCGCTTCGGCGACTTCCACGTGCAGGGCGGCTTCGACCACGCCATGGACCTGCTGGAGGGCCCGGACCGGCCGACGGCCGTCTTCGCGGGCAGCGACCTCCAGGCGCTCGGCGTACTGGAGGCGGCCCGCCTCAAGGGCCTGCGCGTGCCGCAGGACCTGTCGGTGGTGGGGTACGACGACGTGCCGCTGGCGCAGTGGTCGAGCCCGCCGCTCACCACGGTGCACCAGCCGCTGCGGCACATGGCCGAGGAGGCCGCCCGCATGCTGCTCCGCCCGGACGACCCCGGCACGGCCGCCCAGCGCATAGAACTGGCCACCCACCTGGTGCCCCGGCAGAGCACGGCCCGGCTGGAGAGCGGCGGCACGCCGGACCGGCCGGACAGCACGCCGGACCGACCGGACGGCACGACGGACCGGCCGGACGGCACGACGTCGGCGCTTCCCGGCGAGGGCTGAGGAGGGCGCGCGCCTCAGGAGAACCGTGCGCCTGTCCCGTTCGGAAAATCGCACGCAATTTTCGCTCAGGTGTTCCCGGGCTCGTTCCGGCCATGATCCGCCGCCCCTCGCGGAGGTCGCGGGCCGCGTCCTGGGAGCGGGCCGGCCGCGGTGTGAGGGACGGCCGATGGCGGTTACCCGGGTCGTGGCAGGAGTGCGACCAGGGAGAAGGAGTCATGGACCACAGGACGAGCACCCGGGACGTGGTGCACGCCCTCAGGGACGTCGACTTCCCGGCCGGCAAGGAGGAACTGGTCCAGGCGGCGAAGCGGGCCGGCGCCCATGAGGACATCGTCGAGGCGCTGCGCGGCATGCCCGCCGAGCGGTACGCCAACCGCGAGGAGGTGGCCCGGTCGGTGCGGCCGGAGCCCGGCTCCGATCCCGGTACCGGTCCCGCCCAGCGCGCCGAACAGGCCCGCGCGGGCGGCCGGCCCGGACAGTCCCAGCACCTGAGGGACGTGCCGAAACCACCGGTGGAGGACCGACTGGACCGTTGAGCCACGAGCGTCGTCAGGTCACGCGGACCGGAAGGTCGCGGGACCGTGAGGACGGTGAGCATCACGAGAATCGCGAGGGTCACGAGGATCGCGGATCACGAGGATCGCGAGGAAGGCTTCGCCCCATGCACCACGACGAGATCATCGGAAAAGTGCAGGCGCTGAGCGGGCTGCCGGACCGGGGCTCTGCCGAGCGGGCGACCCGGGCCGTCCTGAGCACGCTGGCCGAACGGCTGCCGACGGGACTGGCCGGACACGTCGCCGCCCAGTTGCCGCCGACCCTGGCCGGCCCCATACGGCAGGCCACCAACCTGGACACGGACGGACCCGTGAGCCCGGCGGGCGAGCGGTTCGGTCTGACCACGTTCGTCGGGCGGATCGCCGGGCGCGCGGAGACGGACGAGGACGGCGCCCTGCGCGAGGCCGCCGCCGTACTGGAGGTGCTCGACGCCGCGCTCTCACCGGAGCTGATGGAGAAGGTGGCCGGGGCGCTGCCCGCGGACATCCGCGGACTGCTGCCGGTCGCCCGTGCCGCCGAGGGCACCGAGTGAGGGGATGACCGGCATGGTCTCCGCATCGGTGACGGTCACGGCGGCCGGGGCGGCCCTGGCCGGCGACCTCGACGTGCCCGCCGGGGCGCGCGGAACGGTGCTGTTCGCGCACGGCTCCGGCAGTTCGCGGCTCAGTCCACGCAACCGGGCGGTCGCCGAGGTGCTGCGGGACGCGGGGTGCGGGACGCTGCTGCTGGACCTGCTGACCGGGGCGGAGGAGCGCGAGGACGAGGCGACCGGCGTGCACCGCTTCGACATCGGCCTGCTGGCCGGGCGGCTGGCGCACGCCGTCGACTGGCTGGAACAGCGGCCGGACACCGCGGACCTTCCGGTGGGTCTGTTCGGGGCGAGTACGGGGGCGGCGGCGGCCCTGGTGGCGGCCGCCGGACGTCCCCGCCGGGTGTCGGCGGTCGTCTCGCGCGGCGGACGCCCGGACCTCGCCGGTGACGCCCTGGCACAGGTCTCCTGCCCGGTGCTGCTCCTCGTGGGCGGCGACGACGTGACGGTGCTGGAGCTCAACCGCGCGGCCGCGGACCGGCTGTCGGCGCCGCACCACCTGCACGTCGTACCCGGCGCGACCCACCTCTTCCCGGAACCCGGGGCACTGGAGCAGGTCGCCGACCTCGCCGCCGACTGGTTCCGCCGGCACCTCGTCCCCGGCCCATGACGCCCGGGCCGGTCCCGCCGGGCCGCCCCCGTGCACAGCGCAGTGTGCACGACAGAGTTCTGTCGTAGCCCTCTCGGGGCGTGCGTCCCCGGGCTCGCCGGCTCCGCCTCGTGCCCGTCCTTCCGCTCCCCGCGTTCCGCGGGGAGACGGGCGGGCCCGGGGCGGCGGGGCGGTGGCGGGTCGCGGTGGGGCACCACGGCCCGCCGTGCGGTCAGCCCGTGCTGCAACTGACGGTCGGCCAGTTCCAGTTGCCGTTGCTCTGGATCGTCACTCCCCAGGTGTTGCCGCTGCCGTTGGGCCGGGCGACGAGGGTCTGGCCGTCGGGGTAGGACGCGCCGACGTTCCAGGTCGCGGCGACCTTGGCCGGGGACGGCACCTTCATCGTGACCGTCCAGTTGCTCGAACCGCTCACCGAGACGTTGAGGTTGTACCGGTCGCTCCAGCGGTTGCCCGCGGACAGGGTGGCCGTGCACGCGCTGCCGCCACCGCCGCCGCCTCCGCCGGATCCGTCGGGTGCCACCGCGCGGCCGGTCTGCGGCGAGATCATGCCCGCGCACAGGCCGCGGGAGGCCAGGTTCTGCGCGATGCGCGGGATCGCGGCGATGGTGTTGGCCGGCCAGTCGTGCATCAGCATGATCTGGCCGTCGGTGAGCCGGGACGCGGCCTGCACGATGGCGTCGGTGCTCGCGTTGTTCCAGTCCTGCGAGTCGACGTCCCAGATGATCTCGGTGAGGCCGTACTTGGCCGCGACCGTGCGCAGCGTCGCGTTGGTCTCCCCGTACGGCGGGCGGAACAGCTTCGGCGTGCCGCCGCCTGCGGCCGCGATCGCCTGCTGGGTGCGGGAGATCTCCGAGTCCATCTGCGCCTGGCTCAGCTGGGTCATGTGCGGGTGGGTGTAACTGTGGTTGGCGACCCACATCCCGGCGTCCACCTGGGCCTTGACCAGAGAGGGGTTGGCGGCGGCGTACTGGCCCTGGTTGAACATCGTGGCCCGCAGCCCGTTCTGCCGGAGTGCGCCGAGCAGGTTCTGGGTGGTGCTGGTGGAGGGGCCGTCGTCGAAGGTGAGGCCGACGTAGCCGTTGCAGGCGGCGGCCCGCGCGGGGGCGGCGCCGAGGGTCGAGGTCATGGTGCCCGCCAGGGTCAGTGCGGCGACGGCCAGGGCGGACACCAGGGTCCGGGCGGCCGGCTTGCGTGCGGTGGTCATGTGCGGTGGTCCTCCTCGTACGGTGGTCAGCCGGCGCTGCAGGTGACGGTCGGCCAGGTCCAGTTGCCGTCGGTCCGGATCGTGGTGCCCCGGTTGGTGCCGCTGCCGTCGGGCCTGGCGGCGAGGGCCTGGCTGTCGGGGCGGGACGCGCTGACGTTCCGGGTGGGGGAGACCTTCGCCGGGGAGGGGACCCGCATCGTGGAGGTCCGGACACTTCTGACGCCGGGCAGCGGGCGGCCGCGTCTGCGGCGGCTCGGGCGGACGGGCACGTTCATGTGGTGCGCCTCCTGTGACGGCTCGATGGGGAGGTCGATGCCGGACAGTGTTGGCCTGTGCGCGTCAACCGTCAACAGTTTCGATGAGGATTTCGAAAACTTCGAGTGATCATTGTCCGCCGCCGGACGTGATTGCCGCACGTCATCGCATACATCGAGAGGGAGTGCCTTCAAGCGGTCGGGAACGGCGGCAAGTCACCCTCGAAGGCAACTCCCCTCACCTCGAAAGTTTCGAGTGGTTGCGGTCCGGCCGGAGTGCACACGGCGGAGACGGTTCCCGTCCTGCGCCGGCCAACGCCGCCCCGACCGCGCCCGGAAGACACCCCGTCACGTCGGTGTCGTCCAGCGCGGTGCCGTCTCCGCCCAGGCGGTGCCCCAGGCGGACAGGTTGCGGCGGCGCAGGGCGAGGCCGGTCAGGGCGTGGACGGCGGCGCCGCTGAGGGCGACGCCGATGGCGGCGAGGAGCGCCCAGCCCATGGTGCGGCTGTGTATCTGCCGGGCGGTCAGCGGCCGGTCCGTCGCCTCGCCGTCGGCGGTGATCCAGAGGCGGACGGTACCGCCGGCGGGCAGCCCCGGCGGGACGTCCGTGCGGGTGGTGCGGGTGCGTCCCTCACGCGTGATGACACGGACCTCGACCGGGTAGCGGGTCTTCTTCTCCTCGTCCGAGCCCGGCTCCGGGTGGCGCGGTGCGTCCCGGGTGAGGGTCGCCGTCACCTCGTAGCGGGTCAGGTGCTGGTGGCGGGCGGTGTCCTCGTAGTGGCGGCGGGCGCTGTCGCCGACGAGGAGGGCGGCGAGGGGCGCCACGGCCAGGACGGCGATCAGCAGCCCGAGCCCGGCCCACGCCTCGATGGTGTCGGTGCGGCGGCGCAGCGGGTTGTGCCGCCAGCGCCACAGCAGCGGGCGCGGGGGCGGGCCGGGCGGTGTGCGTGCCGGGGGTTTCTCACCCGCCACGTCATGGCTCCTCTCGGTGTCGGGTCGGGACCGGCCGGGTGGGTCAGACGGTTCCGGTGAGCGAGGGGTGGTGGTGTGCCGCGGCGAGCAGGCCGGCGGCGCCGCGGACCGCGGCGGTGTGCGGGGACGGCACCGGCTGGACCGGGCAGCCCAGCCGGCCGGGCAGGTCGCGGGTGATGTCGGGGCGCAGCGCACCGCCGCCGGCCAGCAGCACGCCCCGGCGCAGGGCGGTGCGGGTGAGCGCGGTGCGGTCCTGGCGCAGCATGGCGGTCACCATCTCCACCACCGCGTCGGTGAGGTCGCCGGGCCGTGTGCCGCCGGTCAGGTCGGTGGTGCCGAGCGCGGTGCGCCGGGCGTCGGTCACCGCGCCGTCGGCGAGCAGCACCGCCTCGGTGAGGTGGGCGCCGATGTCCACGACCAGCAGCGGCCGTACGTGGTCGGCGCCCGCGGCGAGGGCCACCGCCCGCGCGCCCGGGACGGTGAGCACGGCGCGCGGACGGAGCACCTCGACGGCCGCACGGGCCGCGGTCCGGAAGGCGAGCCCGTCCAGGACCGGCGCCGCGACGACGACGAGCGGGCGGCCGATCCTGGGCAGCCGGTTGCCGAGCAGCCGTTCCAGCATGCGGGCCGTGCCCGCGGTGTCGACGATGGTGCCGCGCCGGACGGGATGGACGGCGCCGCTGCCGGGGAAGGTCACCGTCGGCACGTCGAGGACCATGCCCCGCCCGGCGATCCACGCGCGCGTGCGGGCGCTGCCCAGGTCCAGGGCGAGACCCGTGCAGCGCCGGCACGCCGGCCAGTGCCGGTGCCGTGCGGATGCCGGACGCAGGTGCCGGATCACGGTCACCGGCCGGCCTCCCTCACCTGCTGGCAGCGCCCGCAGTAGCGGGCCTGGGGGACGATCAGCAGACGGTGGCGTTCGACGGGACGGCGGCACAGGTGGCAGATGCCGTAGCGCCCGGCGTTCATCCGGGCGAGCGCCGCCTCGACGTCGGCGAGCACCATGCGGGCGGAGGCGGCCAGTTTGACGCCGACCTCGATGTGGGCGGCGTCCGCCCGCCCGCGCCGGTCGTCGGCGCGGGTCGTGGAGTCGGCGGCGAACTGCCGCAGCTGCTCCTGCCGGAACAGCCGCTGCTCGTTCAGGTTCTCGCGCAGCGCGGCGAGGTCCTCCGCGGTGAGGACCGTGTCGCGCTCGCCGATGGTCTGGTGGGACACCACTGCACCCCTTGGGCAGAGCGGGAGAGGACGGGATCGGCAGGGGTCAGTTCGCGCGCCGCTGGCAGGCGACGCAGTGCCGGGTGTGCGGGAGGATCTCCAGCCGCTCCGGCGGAACCGCCTTGCCGCAGCCCAGGCAGGCGCCGTAGGTGCCGTCGTCGACGCGGGCGAAGGCCTCGTCGATCTCCGCCAGGACGCGCTTGATGGCCTCCTTCTGCGTGGACGTCAGGTGGTCGTCGGAACTCTGCCCGCTCTCGTCGAGGGCCTTGAGCTGGGCCAGGCGGGTCGACCGGGCGTGTTCGAGGCGCTGCCTGATCTCGTCGGCGGCCGGGGACGCGGCGCGGCCCCTGGTCTCGGTACGGGCTTCGGTGCGGGGCAGGTCGAGCGACACGGGGTCCTCCCAGGGGATGTACGGGTGTTGCCCTTACCCTCGCCCGTTCTCCGCCCCGGGCCCATCGGGCGCGGTACCCATCTGTGCGGGGTCCGAGGACCCACCCCGGGCGGGATGGGTCCGGCGGGCGGCCGGAAATGGGGCGCGGGGCCCATCGACACGGTGCGCCCGCGCGGGGCACGCTGGCCGCTGTCCGCCCGGGACCAGGAGGCCGCTGCCCCGTCGGGGAGCGCGGTGACCGACAGTAGAGGCAGACGAGAAAGAGGAAGGCGTGACCTCCGTGTCCCTGTACTGGCGGATCTTCGGGCTCAACGCGGTGGTGCTGGGAACGGCCACCGCGCTGCTGCTGTGGGCTCCGGTGACCGTGTCGGTCCCGGTGCTGCTGACGGAGGCGGTGATCCTGGTCGCCGGACTCGGCGTCATGCTCGTCGCCAACGCGGCGCTGCTGCGCATCGGGCTGGCCCCGCTGGACCGGGTGACCCGGCTGATGACCACCGTCGACCTGCTGCACCCGGGTCAGCGGCTGCCGGTGGACGGCGGCGGCGAGGTCGCCGAGCTGGTCAGCACCTTCAACTCGATGCTGGAACGGCTGGAGGGCGAGCGCGTCGCGAGCAGCGCCCGCGCGATCCTCGCCCAGGAGGGCGAGCGGCGCCGCATCGCCCAGGAGCTGCACGACGAGGTCGGGCAGAGCATGACCGCCGTGCTGCTGGCCCTGAAGCGGGTCTCCGACGAGGCGTCCGAGCCGCTGCGCGGTGAGCTGCAGCAGGCGCAGGAGATCACCCGGGAGAGCCTCGACGAGGTCCGCCGGCTGGTGCGCAGGCTGCGCCCCGGCGTGCTGGACGATCTCGGCCTGGTCAGCGCGGTCACCTCGCTGGCCACCGAGTTCGCCACGCACACCGGGCTGCGCGTGGTGCGCCGCTTCGACCCGGCCCTGCCCGCCCTTGACCACGAGGCGGAACTGGTGATCTACCGTGTGGCGCAGGAGAGTCTGACCAACGCCGCCCGGCACGCCGAGGCCCGGTCCGTGGAGGTGAGCCTGCGCGCCGCCGGCACGGGCGTCGTCCTGGAGGTGGGCGACGACGGGCGCGGCATCGGTGCCGCCCGGGAGGGCGCCGGGCTCCGCGGGATGCGGGAGCGGGCCCTGCTCATCGGGGCCGCCCTGGACATCACGAGCCCGGACGAGACCTCCGCGACACCGACCGGCACCCGGATCCGGTTGACCGTGCCCGCCGTCAGGAAGCAGTCATGACCCACCAGGAAACCCGCGACGACCACCGGACGCTGCCGACGATCCGGATCCTGCTCGCCGACGACCACGCGCTGGTGCGGCGCGGCGTCCGGCTCATCCTCGACCGGGAGCCGGACCTGGAGGTGGTCGCCGAGGCCGGGGACGGCGCGGAGGCCATCGCGATGGCCCGCACCCACGACGTCGACCTGGCCGTCCTGGACATCGCCATGCCGCGGCTGACCGGGCTGCAGGCCGCGCGCGAGCTGGCCGCGCTGAAGCCGGGGCTGCGCATCCTGATGCTGACGATGCACGACAACGAGCAGTATCTGTTCCAGGCGCTGAAGGCGGGCGCCGGCGGCTATGTGCTGAAGTCCGTCGCCGACCGCGATCTGGTCGCCGCCTGCCGCGCCGCCATGCGCGACGAACCGTTCCTGTACCCGGGCGCGGTGACCGCGCTGATCCGCAACTACCTGGACCGGGTCCGGCACGGCGAGGAGGCGCCCGAGCAGCTGCTGACGCCGCGCGAGGAGGAGGTGCTGAAGCTCGTCGCCGAGGGCCACTCCTCGAAGGAGATCGCCGAGCTGCTGTTCATCAGCGTGAAGACGGTGCAGCGGCACCGCGAGAACCTGCTGCACAAGCTGGGGCTGCGGGACCGTCTCGAACTGACCCGTTACGCCATTCGCGCCGGGCTCGTGGAACCTTGACCGCCGACCGGCGGGGACGTGCCGCCCTCCTGCCGTGCCGCCTGCTCGCGGTCCTGACCGCGCTCGCGGCCGTCCTGCTGACCCTCGGCTCCGCCGGCGACGCCCGGCCCCTCCCCGCCGCCACCCACCTGGCGCCGTCCGTCCCGGCCACCACCGCCCACCCCTCGCCGTCCCTCTCCCCCGGCGACGCACACCTCTCGCCGTCCGGCTCTCCCGGCGACGCACACCTCTCGCCGTCCGGCTCTTCCACCGACGCACACCTCTCGCCGTCCGGCTCTCCCGGCGACGTACACGTCTCGCCGTCCGGCTCTTCCACCGACGCACACCTCCCGCCGTCCACCGCGCACGCGTACGACACCCGTCCGTACGGCGACGACGCCTACGTCGGTGCCCGTACGCTGCTCGTCCGGCCGGAGCGGGACGCCGGTGAGCGCACCCTGCCCGCCGGTCCGCAGCTCTTCACGGCGGCGCACACACCGCCGGTGCCGCCCCGGCCGGCACGACCGGCCCCGGCGGCCGGGCACGCCCCGCCCGCCGCCGCGCACGTGCCCTCCGACCTGGGACGGGCACCGCCCGCCGCCTCCAGCACCTGAGACTCGCCTTTTCTCACTTCTCTTCTTCTCTCTTTCCCGCGTGCCTGCTGGAGGCAGCTGTGAAACGTCCCGCCCGCGTCAGGGCGCTGTTCGCGTTCGCCGTGATCGCCGTGTCCGTGTTCGTCGCCGTCACCGTCCCGGTCCGTCTGGGCCTCGATCTGCGGGGCGGCACCCAGATCGTGCTGGAGACCCGTTCCACCGAAACCGTCGAGGCCGACAGCGAGGCCACCGACCGCACCCTGGAGGTCCTGCGCGGCCGCATCGACGCGCTCGGCGTCGCCGAACCCACCATCGTCCGCTCCGGTGACCACCGGATCATCGTCGAACTGCCCGGCGTCCAGGACCCGCGCAAGGCCGCCGACGTCCTCGGCCGCACCGCGCAGCTCTCCGTCCACCCCGTGCTCGCACCCGGCGCGGCACAGAAGGGCGAACGCACCCTGCCCGACGAGGAGGGCGAGCGGCTCCGGCTCGGCGGCGCCGCGCTCACCGGCCAGGACGTCAAGGGCGCCGAGGCCCTCTTCGACCAGCAGAGCGGCGCCGGCTGGCACGTCACCGTGGACTTCGAGGACGGCAAGGGCTGGGCCCGGCTGACCGGTGAGGCCGCCTGCCATCCCGCGGGCGACCCGCAGCGCCGGGTCGCCATCGTGCTGGACGACAAGATCATCTCCTCGCCGCAGGTCGACCCGTCGGTGGCCTGCGGTGCGGGCATCACCGGCGGGTCCACCCAGATCACCGGTTCCTTCACCGCCGAGGAGGCCAAGGAGCTGGCCCTGCTCGTCCACGGCGGTGCGCTGCCGGTGCCGGTGGAGACGGTGGAGCAGCGGACCGTGGGCCCGACGCTGGGCGCCGAGGCCATCGAGGCCAGTGCCTGGGCGGCCGTCGTCGGCACCGCGCTGACCGCGGTCTTCGTCATCGTCGTCTACCGGCTCATGGGCGTCCTCGCCACGCTGGCGCTGCTCTGCTACGGCGTGATCTCCTACGCCGGTCTGGCGGCCCTCGGCGCCACCCTGACCCTGCCCGGACTCGCCGGCTTCGTGCTGGCCATCGGCATGGCGGTGGACGCCAACGTGCTGGTCTTCGAACGGGCCCGGGAGGAGTACGGCGCCCGCAACCGGCCCAGTGGCCGCTCGGCCCTGACCGCCGGGTTCAAGGGCGCCTTCAGCGCCATCGCGGACTCCAACATCACCACGCTGATCGCCGCCGTGCTGCTGTTCCTGCTGGCGTCCGGCCCGGTCAAGGGCTTCGGCGTCACGCTGGGCATCGGCGTCCTGGCCTCCATGATCAGCGCGCTGGTGATCACCCGGGTGCTCGCCGAGTTCGCCGTCGCCCGCCGCTGGGTGCACCGGCGTCCCGGGGTCACCGGTCTGGCCTCCGTCGGCCGGGTCCGGGCGTACCTGACCCGCCGCGACCCCCAGCTGATGCGGCGCCCGCGCCGCTGGCTCGCGGTGTCCGCCGTCGTGCTCGCCGTCACCGGCGCGGGCATCGTGGTGCGGGGACTGGACTTCGGTGTGGAGTTCACCGGCGGCCGGCTCATCGAGTACTCCACCTCCACCGCCGTCGACCCCGACCGCGCCCGTGCCGCCCTGGCCGACGCCGGTTTCCCGCAGGCCGTCGTGCAGTCCTCCGGCGAGAACCGGCTGACGGTGCGCACCGAGGAGCTGACCAACGCGCAGGCCGTCGAGGTCGCCGACGCCGTGGGCAAGGTCGGCGGCGGGGCGGAGAAGGTACGGGACGAGCTGATCGGCCCGAGCCTCGGCGACGAGCTGCGCCGCAACGCGCTCATCGCGCTCTCTCTGGCCCTGGGAGCGCAACTGCTGTACCTGGCCGTGCGGTTCCGCTGGATGTTCGGGGCCGGCGCGGTGGGCGCGCTGGCCCACGACGTGGTCGTCCTCACGGGTGTCTTCGCCTGGCTGGGCAAGCCCGTCGACGGCGTGTTCCTGGCCGCGCTGCTCACCGTGATCGGCTACTCGGTGAACGACTCCGTCGTGGTCTTCGACCGGATCCGCGAGCTGTGGCGCAAGGACGGCAGGACACCGCTGGCCCGGGTCACCAACCGGGCGATCCTGCAGACGGTGCCCCGCACGGTCAACACCGGTATCGGCGTGTTCTTCATCCTGGCCGCGCTGGCCCTGCTGGGCGGCGAGTCGCTCACCGACTTCGCGCTCGCGCTGCTGATCGGCGTCGCCGTGGGCACGTACTCGTCGGTCCTGACCGCCGCACCGCTCGCCGTCGAGCTCGGCGGGCGCACCGGCGACCGCGACGGCGGCCGGGGCCGGCGCGGGTCCGCCGGGCGGGCCAGGACCGGCGCCGGTGAGCGTACGGAGCGGGCGGAGGCCGGCACCCGGGGACGGTGACACGGGGCCGCTCGCGGAAGGCGCCGCCGCCCGAGGTCGTCGGGCTGCGGCGCCTTCCGGGCACACGGCACCCGGGGCTACACGGGTGCCGGGGCTTCCCGGCCGTGGTCCGAGTCGCGGTCGTGACCCGAGTCCCGGTCACGGTCCAGGTCACGGTCCCGGCCGTTGTCGCGGTCCAGGTCCCGGCCGTTGTCACGCTCCAGGTCCCGGTCGGGGTCCGAGTCCCGGTCGCGGTCCAGGTCTCCTCCGTGGTGCAGGTTGCGGTCTCGGCCGTGGTGCAGGTCGCGGCCGCGGTCCGAGTCCTGGGCAGGGGTGTGGTCGTGGTCCAGGTCGCGGCCGTGGTCGTCGTCCGGGCGGGGTGCGAACTGGGTGCGGTGCAGTTCGGCGTAGCGGCCGTCCGCCGCCAGCAGTTCCTCGTGCGTGCCGCGTTCCACGATCCGGCCGGCCTCGACGACCAGGATGAGGTCCGCGGCGCGGACCGTGGACAGCCGGTGCGCGATCACGACCGCCGTCCTGCCCTCCAGGGCCTCCGCGAGCGCCTCCTGGACGGCGGCCTCGGAGGTGTTGTCCAGATGGGCGGTCGCCTCGTCGAGGATGACGACACGCTGCCGGGCCAGCAGCAGCCGGGCGATGGTCATCCGCTGGCGCTCCCCGCCGGAGAGCCGGTAGCCGCGTTCACCGACCACGGTGTCCAGGCCGTCGGGCAGGGCCCGGACGAGTGCGTCGAGGCGGGCCCGGCGCAGGGCGTCCCACAGGTCCTCCTCGCTCGCGTCCGGGCGGGCCAGCAGGAGGTTGGCGCGGACCGTGTCGTGGAACAGGTGCCCGTCCTGGGTGACCATGCCGAGGGTGGCGCGCAGCGTGGCGGCGCTCAGGTCGCGGACGTCGACGCCACCCACGCGCACGGCCCCGGAGTCGACGTCGTACAGCCGCGGCAGCAGCGCCGCGACGGTCGACTTGCCGGCGCCGGAGGAGCCGACCAGCGCGACGGTCCGGCCCGGTTCGGCGCGGAAGGAGATGCCGTGCAGGACCTCCTCGCCGCCGCGCGTGTCCAGGGAGGCGACCTCCTCCAGGGAGGCGAGGGAGACCTTGTCGGCGGACGGGTAGCCGAAGCGGACGTCGTCGAACTCGACGGAGACCGGGCCGTCGGGCACCTCGCGCGCGTCGGGCCGCTCCTCGATGAGCGGCTTGAGGTCCAGCACCTCGAAGACCCGCTCGAAGCTGACCAGCGCGCTCATCACCTCCACCCGCGCCCCGGCCAGCGAGGTGAGCGGCGCGTACAGCCGGGTCAGCAGCAGCGCCAGCGCCACCACGGCGCCCGGCTCCAGGACACCGCGCAGCGCGAGCAGACCGCCGAGGCCGTACACCAGGGCCAGGGCGAGCGCGGAGACCAGGGTGAGGGCGGTGATGAACACCGTCTGCGCCGTGGCCGTGCGCACGCCGATGTCCCGCACCCGGCGGGCCCGCACCGCGAACTCCTCCGACTCCTGCTCCGGGCGGCCGAACAGCTTCACCAGGGTGGCGCCGGGCGCCGAGAACCGCTCCGTCATCCGGGTGCCCATGGCGGCGTTCAGGGCGGCGGCCTCCCGCTGCATGCCGGCCATGCGGCGGCCCATGCGCCGGGCCGGGACCACGAACACCGGCAGCAGCACCAGCGCGAGCAGCGTGATCTGCCACGACAGGGTGAGCATCACGGCGAGCGTGAGCAGCAGGGTGACGACGTTGCCGACGACGGTCGCCAGGGTGTTGCTGAAGGCGCGCTGGGCGCCGATGACGTCGTTGTTGAGACGGGAGACGAGCGCTCCCGTGCGGGTGCGGGTGAAGAACGCGACCGGCATCCGCTGCACGTGGTCGAACACCGCCGTCCGCAGGTCCAGGATGAGTTCCTCGCCGAGGGCCGCGGACAGTCTCCGGCCGAGCACGCCGAGGACCGCCTCCACCACCGCGATCAGGGCGATGAGCAGGGCCAGGCGGACGACCGCGGCCTCGTCGCCGCCGGACACGATCGTGTCCACGACGCGCCCGGCGAGGACCGGCGTGGCGACGGCGAGTGCCGCGCCGGCCGTGCCGAGCAGCACGAACAGGGCCAGACGGCGGCGGTGCGGGCGGGCGAAGGCGCCGATGCGGCGCAACGTCGCCCGGGTGACGGGGCGGTGCTCGTCCTCGGCGGTCAGGACGCCGCGCAGCTGTGTCCACGCTGTGGTCTCCATGCTCATGCCGGAGAACCTAGGACCTCAACTTTGGTCGAGGTCAAGGACCGGCTCACGGCAGGCGTTCCGGCCACCGGCTGCTGCACGGCCTCGGCCCGGCGGCCACCGGCCGCGGTACGGCGGCCATCGGCCCCAGTACGGAGGCCATCGGCCGCGGTACGGAGGCCACCTGCCGCGGTACGGAGGCTGCCCGGCCGTGCCCGGCGGCCGCCCGGTCGTAAGCAGCCGTCCGGACAGCCGAAACCCGCCGTTGGCGCGCGCCGGACATGCTCGGTGGACGTGACGGGAACGATCCGCCGGGTCCTGTGTGTGCTGCCGCTGCTGCTGGTCACCGTGGTCGCGGTGCAGCACCGGTCGGTACTGGCCGAGGGCTTCGCCCGGCTGGGGACCGCCCGGTGGCCGTGGCTGCTGGCCGCGGCCGGCGCGACCTGCCTGACCTGGGTGGCGGCGGCGTGCACCCGGCAGGGCGCGGTTCCCGAGCGGCTGCCCGCGCGACGGCTGCTGATCACGCAGTTCGCGGCGGGCGCGGCCAACCATCTGCTGCCGACGGGGCTGGGCGCGAGCGCGGTCAATCTGCGGTTCATGACGGTGTGCGGGCTGCCGCCGGCCCGCTCCTCGGCCGCCCTGGCCCTGTATCTGCTGGCGGAGTCGGTCGCACGGGTGGGCCTGCTGGCCGCCCTGCTCCTCGCGTTCCCCGGCGCGCTGCGCTTCGGTGCGCTGCTGCCGGAGGGGTGGGCCGGGCCGCTGCTGCTGGCGGCCGGGGCGGTGCTGGTCGTCGCGGCGGGCGTGCTCGCGGCCGTACGACGGCTGCGGGCGGCGGCGCGGTCGTTCCTGCGGACGGCGCTGGGAGAGGCGCGGTCGGTGCACGCGCTGCCGTCCCGGGCGCTGGCGCTGTGGGGCGGGGCGCTGGCCTTCCCGGCGTTGCAGGCGGCGTCGCTGGTGCTGGTGGGGCTGGCGTTCGGCCTGTCGGTGCCGCCCGCCCACATGGCGCTGGCGTATCTGGCGGCGACGGTGGCGGTGGCGCTGGTGCCCACGCCGGGCGGTCTCGGCTCGGTGGAGGCGGCGCTGGTGCTGGCGCTGGTGGCGGTCGGCGGGCCCGCGGCGGCGGCCACGGCGGTCGTGCTGGTCTTCCGGGTGATCACGGTGTGGCTGCCGCTGCTGCCGGGGGCGCTGACGCTCGGCGCCCTGGTCCGGCTGAAGGTGATCTGACCGGCGGGGCGCGCGGAACGCCGCCGACCGGGCCGCACTCCCACCGCGTTTCCCCCTGCTGCCCCGCCCGGTTCCCACCGCTGTCCCGCCGCGTTTCCCACTGCTTTTCCGCCAGGTTCCCGCCGCTGTCCCACCGCGTTCCCGTGACGTTCCCGCGCGCTCGGTCAGGGCCCTCGTGCTCCCGTGCGCTCCCGCCGCGCGACGCGGGCGCGCGCGAACTGCCCTGCCAAATACGGCAGGATGAGCGATTGTGCAGGCCGCGGGTCGGGCGGCCGGCGAGACGTACATCCCGTAGCAATCGAGCAGGTGACGAGACGTGACACGACTTCCCATACGGCCTCCGGCCATGGTGTTCGCCGGGGGTGAGCGGTGACCCGCGCGCTCACCATGGACGACCTGGTGCTGGCCGGCATCGCCCTCGCCTCCGGACTGCTGGCGGCGTTCCTGCTGCGGATGCTGCTGCGCTGGCTGGGCCGGCACGCCGACCGCACCCGCTGGCGCGGCGACGACGTCGCCGTGGACGCGTTGCGCATGGTCGTGCCCTGGGCGGCGGTCGCTGCGGGCGCGGCCTCCGCGGCGGCGGCGCTGCCGCTGACCCGGACCGTGCAGCACAACGTCAACCAGACGCTGACGCTGCTGGTCATCTTCGCCGCGACGGTCGCTGCGGCCCGGGTGGTGGCGGGGCTGGTGCGCTCGGTCACCCAGTCCCGCTCCGGCGTCGCCGGGTCGGCCACGATCTTCATGAACATCACCCGGATCCTGGTCCTGGCGATCGGTTTCCTGGTGGGCCTGCAGACGCTGGGCATCTCCATCGCGCCCCTGCTCACCGCCCTCGGCGTCGGCGGTCTGGCGGTCGCGCTGGCCCTGCAGGACACGCTCGCCAACCTGTTCGCGGGCATCCACATCCTCGCCTCCAAGACCGTGCAGCCCGGCGACTACATCCGGCTGAGCAGCGGCGAGGAGGGCTACGTCGAGGACATCAACTGGCGTCAGACGACCGTGCGCGAGCTGTCCAACAACCTGGTGGTCATCCCGAACGGCCAGCTCGCCAAGACGAACATGACCAACTTCATGCGGCCCGAGCAGCAGCTCACCATCCTGGTGCAGGTCGGCGTGTCGTACGACAGCGACCTCGAGCACGTGGAGCGGGTGACGACGGAGGTCGTGGCCGAGGTGATGACCGAGATCACCGGTGCCGTGCCCGAGCACGAGCCGGCGGTGCGGTTCCACACCTTCGGCGACTCCCGCATCGGCTTCACCGTCATCCTGGGCGTCGGCGAGTTCAGCGACCAGTACCGGATCAAGCACGAGTTCATCAAGCGGCTGCACCGGCGCTACCGCGAGGAGGGCATCCGCATCCCGTCGCCGGCCCGGACCGTGGCGCTCCAGCAGGGCACGGTGGTGCTCCCGCAGCAGCGCGACACCGGCACCGCGCCGGACGACATGACCGCCTCCCGGCCGATCTGAGGCCGACGACCGGCCGGTCCGACCCCCGGCGACCGGCCGGCCCGAGCCCGACAACCGGCCGGTCCGGCCCCGGCGACCGGCCGGTCTGCCCGACGCCCGGCCGGGCGCACTCCGTGCGGTCGGCCCGGGCCCGCCGTACGGCCGGTCCGCGCACGCCACGCGGCCGACCGGTACACGCCACACGGCCGACTCCCGTACGCGCCACACGGCCCACGTCCGGTCGCGCCGTCCCGCCGGGCGTCCACCGTCCGGCAGGAGCTCGGCCGGAAGTCGGCGCGGACCCCTGTCGAGCCGAGGTCGATCACGAGATATCTTGATGTCGAGCAATGTTGCAGACGTGGAGCGGAGCACCCGGTGACTGACTCGACCATCATCTATACGCACACTGACGAGGCCCCGGCCCTGGCGACGTATTCCTTCCTGCCGGTGGTCCGGGCGTACGCCTCGCAGGCCGGTGTCGCCGTGGAGACGCGCGACATCTCGCTGGCCGGGCGCATCATCGCCGTGTTCCCGGAGTACCTCACCGAGGACCAGCGCATCCCGGACGCCCTCGCCGAGCTCGGTGAGCTGGCCAAGACGCCCGCGGCCAACATCATCAAGCTGCCGAACATCTCGGCGTCGATCCCGCAGCTCAAGGCCGCGATCGCCGAGCTGCAGGGCCAGGGCTACGCGCTGCCGGACTACCCGGACGACCCCAAGACCGACGAGGAGCGCGAGATCCGCGCCCGCTACGACAAGGTCAAGGGTTCCGCCGTGAACCCGGTCCTGCGCGAGGGCAACTCCGACCGCCGCGCCCCCGCCTCGGTGAAGAACTACGCCAAGACCCACCCGCACCGCATGGGCGCCTGGACCGCCGAGTCCAAGACCGACGTGGCGACCATGGGCGAGAACGACTTCCGGTCCACCGAGAAGTCGGTCGTCATCGCCGAGGACGGCGCGCTGCGCATCGAGCTGGTCGGCGACGACGGCACCACCACCGTGCTGCGCGAGTCCGTACCCGTCCAGAAGGGCGAGGTCGTCGACGCCTCCGTGATGCGCGTCGCCGCGCTGCGCGAGTTCCTGACCGCGCAGGTCGCCCGCGCCAAGGCCGAGGGCGTGCTGTTCTCGGTGCACCTGAAGGCCACGATGATGAAGGTCTCCGACCCGATCGTCTTCGGCCACGTGGTGCGCGCCTTCTTCCCGAAGACGTTCGCGCAGTACGGCGACAAGCTCGCCGCGGCCGGCCTGACCCCGAACGACGGTCTGGGCGGCATCTGGAAGGGCCTGGACGCCCTGCCGGAGGGCGCCGAGATCAAGGCCTCCTTCGACGCCGAGCTCGCCGAGGGCCCGGAGCTGGCGATGGTCGACTCCGACAAGGGCATCACCAACCTGCACGTCCCCTCGGACGTCATCATCGACGCCTCCATGCCTGCGATGATCCGCACCTCCGGCCACATGTGGGGCCCGGACGGCCAGGAGCACGACGCCCTCGCGGTGATCCCGGACTCCTCCTACGCGGGCGTCTACCAGGCCGTGATCGAGGACTGCAAGGCCAACGGCGCCTTCGACCCCTCGACCATGGGCACGGTGCCGAACGTCGGCCTCATGGCGCAGAAGGCCGAGGAGTACGGCAGCCACGACAAGACCTTCGAGATCGCCACCACGGGCACGGTCCGCCTGGTCGACCGGAACGGCACCGCGCTGATCGAGCAGGCCGTCGCGGCCGGCGACATCTTCCGCGCCTGCCAGACCAAGGACGCCCCGATCCGCGACTGGGTGAAGCTGGCCGTCACCCGCGCCCGCGCCACCGGCGACCCGGCGGTGTTCTGGCTGGACGCCACCCGCGCCCACGACGCCAACCTGATCGCCAAGGTCGAGCAGTACCTCACGGAGCACGACACCGAGGGCCTGGACATCCGGATCCTGTCCCCGGTGGAGGCGACGAAGCTGTCGGTGGAGCGCATCCGCCGCGGCGAGAACACCATCTCCGTCACCGGCAACGTGCTGCGCGACTACCTGACCGACCTGTTCCCCATCCTGGAGCTGGGCACCAGCGCCAAGATGCTGTCGGTCGTCCCGCTGATGGCGGGCGGCGGCCTGTTCGAGACGGGCGCCGGCGGCTCCGCGCCGAAGCACGTGCAGCAGCTGGTCAAGGAGAACTACCTGCGCTGGGACTCGCTCGGTGAGTTCTTCGCGCTGGTGCCGTCGCTGGAGCAGTACGCCACGGCCACCGGCAACACCCGCGCCAAGGTCCTCGCCGACGCCCTCGACCGCGCCACGGCGACCTTCCTCAACGAGGACAAGTCGCCGACCCGTCGCGTCGGCGGCATCGACAACCGCGGCAGCCACTTCTACCTGTCCCTGTACTGGGCGCAGGAGCTGGCCGCGCAGACCGACGACGCGGACCTGGCGAAGGCGTTCGCGCCGCTCGCCGAGACGCTCGCCGCGAACGAGCAGAAGATCGTCGACGAGCTGAACGCCGTCCAGGGCAAGCCGGCCGAGATCGGCGGCTACTACCAGCCCGACCCGGCCAAGGCCGCCGCGGTCATGCGTCCGTCCGCCACCTGGAACGAGGCGCTCGCGTCCCTGAGCTGACGCGGCGGGCCCGCCGAGGACCCTTCCACGAGGGCGCTCGGCGGGCGCACGCGCGCCGCGCCCCGGCCGGCATCCGCCCGGCCGGGGCGCGGTCGTCCTCCCGGCGGTCCCGGGGTGCGGCTGCTCAGCGGTCCGGGGACGCGTCGGCGCCGGTGGTCCCCTGCCGGTTCCGGGGGCGCAGGACCTCGCCGACGGACTCCTCGCGCCACCGCCTCAGCAGCTCGTGGAAGGCGTACGCGCCGTCGGGGTAGGCGTGCGGGCCGTTCGGCCGGCCGCTGCCCTCACGGTTGTAGTAGCCGGGAGTGCACTCGGCGTGGAACCACGCGTGGTCGGGGGCGCCCTCCGCGAGCACCGCGAGCCAGGCGTCCTCCGCCTCCCGGGAGGGCTCGACGAGGGCGTCCGCCGCCTCGGCCGCCGCGACCAGCGCCGCGGCGTGCACGGCGTGCTCGTCCAGTACGTGCGTGAAGTTGACGCTCGCGGCGCTCTGCTCGGCGCCCAGCCGGACGAGGTTCGGGAAGCCGTGGCTGGTGAAGCCGTGCAGGCTGCGCGGCCCGTGCCGCCGCCACGCGTCCAGCAGCTGGACGCCGTCCCGCCCGCGCACGGGCAGTCCGCCGGAGTGCAGGCCGGAGACGCCGACGGAGAAGCCGGTGGCGAAGATCAGGCAGTCGAGCGGGTACTCGGTGCCGCCGACCACGACGCCGTGCGCGGTCATCCGCTCGATGCCGTGGGTGTCCGCGGTGTCGACCAGGGTGACGTTGTCCCGGTTGAACGCCTCGTAGTACACGTCGGAGAAGGTGGGACGCTTGCAGGCGTACCGGTACCAGGGCTTGAGCTTCTCCGCCGTGTCCGGGTCGGTGACGATCCGCTCCACCCGGGCGCGGATCTCGTTCATCTTGACGGCGTCGGCGGCCTCGTAGGCCGCTTCGAAGGCCGCGCGGTCGCCGCGGCGGCGGAAACTCGGCAGGAGCTTCTCCAGGAGGACCGCCGAGGAGGTCCACCGGTCGGCCACCAGGTCCTCCTCGCACGGTTCGCCGGAGACGATGCGCAGGAAGTTGTCACGGCGCTCCCGCGCCCAGCCGTCGTGGTCGGCGCCCACGTCCCGGGCCGTGGTGCGGCAGTTGTCGCGTACGTCCACGGTGGAGGGGGTGCGCTGGAAGACGTAGAGGTGTCCGGCGTCCTCGGCCAGTTTCGGGATGACCTGCACGCCGGTGGCGCCGGTGCCGACCACGCCGACCCGCTTGCCCGCGAGGCCGGTCAGACCGCCGTCCGGGGTGCCGCCCGTGTAGGCGTAGTCCCAGCGCGAGGTGTGGAAGGTGTGCCCCTGGAAGTCCTCGATGCCGGGGATGCCGGGGAGCTTCAGCTCGGTCAGGGTGCCGGTGGCCGTGATGACGTACGTGGCCCGGAACGCGTCGCCCCGGTCGGTCGCGACGGTCCAGGTCCCGGACGGCTCGTCCCAGGTCAGCGAGGTGACCGCGGTGGAGAACAACGCGTCGTCGTACAGTGCGAACTTCTCGGCGATGCGCACCGCGTGACGGCGGATCTCCTCACCGGGCGCGTACTTCCACTCGGGCACGTACCCGGTCTCGTCGAGCATCGGCAGGTACACGTGCGACTCGACGTCGCAGTGGATGCCCGGGTAGCGGTTCCAGTACCAGGTGCCGCCGAAGTCGCCGCCCCGCTCGACGATCCGGACCCGCCCCACGCCCGCCTCGCGCAGCCGCGCCCCGGCGAGGATGCCGCCGAAGCCGCCGCCGACGACCGCGACGTCCACCCGGTCCCGCAGCGGCTCGCGCCGGACCCTCTCCCCCGCGTACGGGTCGGCGGCGTAGTAGCCGAACTCGGCGTCGGCGCCGACGTACTGCCGGGCGCCGTCGGGCCGTACGCGGCGCTCCCGTTCGAGGCGGTAGCGCCGCCTCAGGTCGGCGAGTGCCTCGGGGGACAAGGCGCGAGGAGTCGTCATGTGGGGGACCTCTTTCCGGTTCGCTGCCGTGAAGCCGTCCTGTCCGTGAACGGGCTTGCGGATCAGCGGACTTGGTCGGGGATGCACTACCGTAGCAACAACCGGACAATGCTGTCCGGTTGGGCGGAACGGATCCGCCCCACCGCGGAACAGGAAGAGTGACCCCCACATGCGACGACTGACGATCCGGCCCCTCGCCGCGCTCACCGCGCTCGCCGCGCTCGCCGCGCCGGCCCTCACCGGGTGCGGCACGCAGACCGGCGGCGGCCCCGCCGCCGACCCGGCGTCCGACGGCGGCACGGTACGGACCGTCCGCGCGCAGCATCTCCTGCGGCTGACGCAGACCCACGAGGAAACCGGCATGACCCTGCTGGAGGGCCCGACCTTCGGCGAGGACGGCAGGCTGGTCGTCGTCGACGTCACCGCGCCCGCCGGCGAGCCGAAGGTGTGGAGCGTCGACGTCCGCAGGAAGACCTCACGCGCGCTCCACACCGACGACCGCGGCGCCTACACCTCCGCCCAGTTCAGCCCGTACGACGGCCGCCTGTACCTGACCGACTTCGCCCACGGCGACATCGTGAGCCTGGCCCCGGACGGCGGCGACCCGCGGACCTTCTTCTCCGGCGAGGTCGACGGGACACCGATGAACCCCGACGACATCGCCTTCGACCGGGAGGGCAACCTGTACGTCAGCGACTCCCGCGGGCTGACCGAGGGAGTGTCGCAGGGGCGCGTGGTGCGGATCGACCGTGCGGGGAGGAAGGCCACCGTCCTGGCGGACGGGCTGGCCGCGACGAACGGCATCTCCTTCGACACCGGACACCGCGGGCTGTGGATCAGCGAGCTCACCGAGAACCGCGTCTCCTACCTGCGTCTGGACGGCGAGGGCCGGGTCACCTCCCGGCACACCGCCCTGCGCGTCGACGGCGGGATCGCGCAGACCGACTCGATCGCCGTGGACGCCGACGGCAACCTCTACCAGGCGCTGCACGGCCGGCCCGCGATGGCGGTGTACGACCGGCACGGTGAGCGCCTGGCCACCGTCGAGGTCCCCGCCCGGGACGCGAAGGGCCTCGAATCGGCGACCAACGTGGCCGTCACGCCCGGCGGGACCCGGGCGTACATGACGGTCAGCGGACCCGCCGGCGGCCATCTGTACACCTTCGACGCACTGGCGGAGGGCATCCGGCAGTCCAACGGCGGCTGACCGGGCCCGCGTTCAGCCCGGGTGGGGCCGCACCGGTCCCACCTCGACGCCGAGCAGCCGCCACGCGGCCAGCGCCCGGTCCTCCCGCTGCTCGCGGGTGGGGCCGGTGACGGCACCCGAGACCATGCCCACGGCGATCACCAGGTCCTCCCCCGCCCCGGCCAGCCGGTGACCGGGCGGCAGATGCGCCCGCAGGGCCCGCTCGACGCGCCGCGACAGCTCCACGGCGTACGCGGGCGGACCGGTACGGCTGCGCGCCCCCTCGGCGTGCAGCATGCCGATGAACGCCGCCGACTCCGTCAGGTGCCAGGTCAGCACGCCGAGCACGGTGGCCAGGTCCGCGTCCTCGGCGGCCGCCGCCCGCTCGACCTGCCGCACGTTCTCCTCCAGCACGGCGGTCAGCACGGCGGCCCGGTCGGGGAAGTGCCGGTACAGCACGCCCTGGCCGACGCCGGCCCGCCGCGCGATCGCGGACAGCGGGGCGTCCAGCCCCTGCTCCGCGCACACCTCCCGCGCGGAAGCGACCAGCGCGGCCCGGTTCCGCCCGGCCGCCTTCGGCCCGTCGTTCGCCCGGCCTCGCTCGACGGATGGGGTCTGCTGCGTCACCCGGAGAGGGTACCGAGCCTGCTTCTCGCACCGGCCGGCCGGTGGCCGGGTGGGGCGCAGCGCGACGGTTCAGCGGGTGCGGGCCGGGCCCGGCGGCCGGCCGTTCAGGTGCAGCGGCAGGGAGGTGATGCCGTAGAAGGAGCTGAGGTCCGGGAACCAGGTGATGGCGTCCTCGTCGGCGACCTCGTAGTCGGGGCGGCGGGTGAGCATCTCCTCCATCATCGCGGTGAACATGGCCCGGACGATGCCCGCGCCGACGCAGTAGTGCGGGCCGCCGCCGAAGGCGTGGTGCCGTTCGTCGGGACGGTCCAGGTCGATCTCGAAGGCGCGGGGGTACACGGACTCGTCCCGGTTGGCCGCCGCCCAGGACAGGAAGATCCGCTCCCCGGCGGCCAGTTGCCGTCCTCCGAGGCCGAAGTCCTCGCCGACGGTACGGCTGGTGCCCTGCACCGGTGACATCCAGCGCAGGTACTCGTCCGCGGCGCGCGGGATCAGCCGCGGGTCGTCGATCAACCGTCGCTTCAGGTCCGGGTGGTGGGACAGGTGCCACAGCGCGGTCGCGGTGAGCGTGGAGGTCGGGTCGATGCCCAGCAGGAGGAAGTACATCATCGAGACGATGTCCTCGTCCGGTACGGGCTCGCCGTCGACGGTGGTGCGCAGCAACTGCGCGATGAGCCCGCCGGCCGGCGCGTCCGGGTCCTCCTCCAGCAGCTCGCGGACGGCCTCCATCTCCTCGACGATCTCCAGCGTGATCAGCTGGGCGTAGTGGCGGGCGGCCGCCATGTCGTGCGGCGCGGACAGCAGCGCCCGGTGCAGCAGGGCGTCCACGTCGAACCAGCGGTCGTCCGGCAGGCCGATGTCGCGCATGGTGACGATGCCCGGTACGCGCAGGGTGAACGCCGGGACGATGTCGCAGGTGCCGGCGTCGATCGCCGCGTCGAGGCTCTCGCGTGCCAGGTCGCGCAGCTCCCGCTCGCGGGCGCGGACCCGGCCTGCGGAGTAGAAGGCGGCCAGCACCTTGCGGTACTTCAGCGACAGCGGCGCGTCCAGCTCCAGAGGTGCCATACGGCCCGTCTGGCCGAGAGGCGGGATGGTGACGCCCTGGACGGTGCCGTCGGGCAGGGTTCGGCCGGTCAGCAGCCGGCGGGAGCGGGCGGCGGCGGAGACCTCGGCGTGCCCGACGGCCACCCAGAAGCCGTCCCAGTTCCCGCTCCAGGTCACCGGCCCGGCGGCGCGCAGGCGTTCGTAGGCAGGGAACGGGTCCCGGGCGAGCGCCGGGTCGTGGCTGTCGAAGTCCGCGCCGCCGCCCGCCGCCTCCCCCGGCGCGCGGGACGCGGCGTACGGGCAGCCGGTGGCGGGCCGGGCGGTGTCCTGTTCAGCCGTCCTGTCCATGGTCGCCGGGTCCTTCCTGTGCGGTGGGTCCGCCGTCGAGGAGGCGGCCGGCCTCCTCGTCGGTGAGGTCGAGTACGGCGCGGACCGCGGCGCCGGTCGCCCGCAGCCGCTGCGGGTCGGTGGCGAGCCGTACCGTCTCGGCGGCCAGCAGGGCCGGGGTCGGGGCCCGGAACAGGGCGTGGACGCGCAGGTCCACGCCGAGGTGCTCGCGCAGGAACATCACGGCGCGGGTGGCGAGCAGGGAGTGTCCGCCGAGGTCGAAGAAGTCGTCGTGGACACCGGCCCGTCCGAGGCCGAGGACGTCGGCGAACGCCCAGGCGACCACGGCTTCGACGTCGTCGCGCGGCGCCGTGTACAGGCTGTCGCCCGGGCGGTCGCCGGCCGGGGCGGGCAGCGCGGCGCGGTCCAGCTTGCCGTTGCTGTTGAGCGGCAGGGCGTCCAGGAGGACGTAGTCGCCGGGGACCATGTAGGCGGGCAGGGTGCCGGCGAGGGCGGTGCGCAGGTCGGCGGGCCTGACGTCGGCGGCCGGTACGACGTAGGCGACGAGGCGCTTGTCGCCCGGGGTGTCCTCGCGGCACAGGACGGCCGCCTGGCGGACCTGCGGCAGCGCGGTGAGTGCGGCGTCGATCTCCTCCGGTTCGATGCGCACGCCCCGGATCTTGACCTGGTGGTCGGTGCGGCCGAGGTAGTCGAGCCGTCCGTCGGCCCGCCACCGGCACACGTCACCGGTGCGGTACAGGCGGGCGCCCGGCTCGGCGGAGAACGCGTCGGGCACGAAGCGCTCGGCGGTCAGCGCGGCCCTGCCGTGGTAACCGCGGCCGATCTGGCGTCCGGCGACGTGGAGTTCGCCGGGTACGCCGACGGGAACCGGGCGGCCGGTGGTGTCGAGGACGTAGACGCGGGTGTTGAGGACGGGGCCGCCGATCGGGACGGGACCCTCCGCGCCGGGCAGGCAGTCCCAGTGCGTGACGTCGATGGCGGCCTCGCAGGGCCCGTAGAGGTTGGTGAGCTCGGTGCCGGCGAAGGTGGCGAAGAAGCGCCGTTGCAGCTCCGGCAGCAGCGCCTCGCCGCTGCAGACGACCCGGCGCAGCGAGGCGCAGCGTGCGGTGTCGGCGGGGGACTCGACGAAGGCCTGGAGCAGGGACGGCACCACGTGCAGCACGGTGACCCGCTCGGCCTCGATGACGTCGGCGAGTGCGGTCGGGTCGCGGTGGGCGCCGGGCTCGGCCATGACCAGGCGGGCGCCGACGGCGAGCGGCCAGAACAGCTCGCGCAGCGAGTCGTCGAAGCCGACCGGGGTCTTCTGCAGCAGGACGTCGGCGGGGCCGAGCCCGTAGCGGTCCTGCACCCAGGTGAGCTGGTTGACGATGTTGCGGTGCTCGTTCATCGCTCCTTTCGGCCGGCCGGTGGAGCCCGAGGTGTAGACGATGTAGGCCAGGTGGCGTCCGGTGACGTCCGGCCGGGGCGCGGTGACGGGCTGCGCGTCGAAGAGGTGGCGGTCGGTGTCGAGGGCGGGCGCGTCGAGGTGGCCGGGCAGGCGCGGGCGCAGGGCCGACTCGGTCAGGACGGTGGTGATTCCGGCGTCGTCGACGACGTGGGCGAGGCGGTCGGGCGGGTAGCCGGGGTCGAGCGGCACGAACGCGGCGCCGGACCGGACGACCCCG
The DNA here is from genome assembly GCF_006782915.1 of Streptomyces calvus. Taxonomy (GTDB): domain Bacteria; phylum Actinomycetota; class Actinomycetes; order Streptomycetales; family Streptomycetaceae; genus Streptomyces; species Streptomyces calvus. The sequence goes on along the minus strand of NZ_VCNP01000056.1, from coordinate 691,390 downwards.
TAGAGGGCCACGACGAGGTCGACGGAGCGTTCCAGGAAGACGCCGACGGTGCTTTCCGGGCCGTGGCCGCGGGAGCGCAGCAGGTGGGCCACCTGGGCGGCGCGGGCGTCGAGTTGTGCGTAGGTGAGGTGGCCGGAGGCGTCGCTGACGGCGACGGCGTCGGGTGTGCGGGCGGCCTGGGCGGCGAACAGGTCGCCGAGCGTGGTGTCGGGGACGGGGCCGTCGGTGCGGTTCCAGTCCCCGACGGTCAGTCGTTCCTCGTCCGAGGAGAGGAAACCGAGGCCGTCGACCGGGGTTTCGGGTGCGTCGGCGGCCGCGCCCAGCAGGAGCGCGTAGTGGCCGGTGAGGCGTTCGACGGTGGCGTGGTCGAAGAGGTCGGTGGCGTACTCGGCGGTCAGTTCGATGCCGGTGCCGTCGTCCACGGCGGTGAGGGACAGGTCGAACTTGGAGCGGCCCGCCTCGATGAAGCCGGCCGAGGTGAGCGTGGCGTCGCCGAACGTCCGTGTCCGATGGGCCGGTTCGTCCACGTGGGTGTCGAAGGTGACCTGGAACAGGGGGTTGTGGCTCAGCGAGCGGCCCGGCCGCAGCTCTTCCACCACCCGGTCGAAGGGCAGGGCCTGGTGGTCGTAGGCGCGCAGGCAGGTGGTGCGCACGGCGCGCAGGTGGTCGCGGAAGGACGGGTTGTCCTCGAGGCGGCCCCGCAGGACGACGGTGTTGACGAAGTAGCCGACGGATCCGGCGAGTTCGCTCAGCGGCCGGCCCGCGACGGTCGTGCCGACGCTGACGTCGCGCTGGCCGGACCAGCGGGCCAGCAGCACCTGGTAGGCGGCCAGCAGCAGCATGTGCAGGGTGACCCGTTCGGAGCGGGCGAGTGTGCGCAGCCGGTCGGTGAGCGCGGCGGGCAGGCGCACCCGGTGCTCGGCACCGGCGTGGGTCTGCTCGGCGGGTCGGGGACGGTCGGTGGGCAGGGTGAGGAGTTCGGGTGCACCGTCCAGTTCCCGGCGCCAGAAGCCGAGGAGGCGGTCCAGGCGCGGCCCGCTCAGCTCCGCCCGCTGGCGGTCGGCGAAGTCCGGGTACTGGCTCGCGGGCGGCGGCCGCCAGTCGGTGCCGGCGCGGGCGTGGCCGTAGGCGTCGGCGAGTTCGCGGACGACGGTCTCCATCGACACCGCGTCGAAGACGATGTGGTGGACGAGCAGCATGAGGGTGTGGCGGTGCTCCGCGGTGCGCAGCAGCCGGGTGCGGATCAGCGGACCGGCCAGGAGGTCGAAGCCGGTGGCGGCTTCGGCGGCGCAGGCGTCGGCCGCGGCCCGTTCGCGCCGCTCGGCGGGGAGCGGGCGCAGGTCGGTGACGGGCAGGCCGATGGTGAGGCGGTCGGTGACGATCTGCACCAGCCGGCCGTCGCCGGAGCGGTCGAAGCGGGTGCGCAGGGCGTCGTGGCGGGCGACGACGGCGTCGACGGCGTGGCGCAGGGCGGCGGTGTCCAGCGGTCCTTCGAGTTCGAGGCGCCAGGCCAGCGTGTAGAGCGGGTCGCCCGGGTTGATCTGGTCGAGGAACCACAGGCCGTGCTGGGTGACGGAGACGTCGTGGGTGCGGGTGCGCGGCGCGGTGGCCGGGGCCGTGGCGCTGGTCATCGGTGCGCTCCTTCGGGTCGGCGGGCCGCGGCCCGCTGTTCCAGCACGGTCTGCAGCCGGTGCAGCCCGGTCGCGAAGTCCTTCTCGTCGCCGCCGAAGCCGAGCCGCACCCGGTCGGGGTGGCCGAAGCCGCTGCCGGGGACGAGCAGGACGTCGTGGTCGCGGCCGAGTTCGCGGCACAGGTCCTCGGTGTCGGTGACGCCGTGGAAGGACGGGAAGGCGGTGACGCCGCCGTCCGGCGGAGTCAGGGAGACCAGGGCCGCGTTCGCGTCGGCCCACGCGGTGAGCGTGTCCAGGTTGCGGCGGGCCTGGGCGCGGCGGATGCCGAGGATGCGGTCGGCGTGCACGACGGCGCGTTCGGCGAGGAACTCGGTCAGCGGCGACAGGCAGATGGTGAGCGCGTCCCGCAACGGCAGGAAGCGGGCGAGCAGGTCGGGCGCGCCCAGGCACCAGCCGACGCGGGTGCCGGGCAGGCCGTACGCCTTGGACATGGTGCCGAGGGAGAGGCAGCGCTCGTAGCGCAGTGACGGCTCGGGCAGCGGCGGGCCGGTGTGGGTGAGTTCGGTGAAGGCGCCGTCCCAGACGAGGTAGGCACCGCTGTCGGCGACGAGGCCGAGGAAGGCGTCGAAGAGGCCGGCGGGCAGCGAGGCGCCGGTCGGGTTGTTCGGGAGGTTGACGACGACCATGCGGGTCCGAGGCGTGATCCGGGCGCGCAGGGCGTCGAGGTCGGGCGTGAAGCCGTCTTCGGGCCGCAGCCGCCACCGCCGGAGGCGGCAGCCGATGGACTCGGCGATCGACCACAGCGAGTGGTAGCCCGGGTCGATGACGACGACCTCGTCGCCGGGTTCCAGCAGGGCGTTCATGGCCAGGAAGATCGCCTCGGTGGAGCCGTGGGTGGCCATCACGCGGGCCGGGTCGCCGTCGGCGAAGCGCTGCGCGAGTGCGCGGCGCAGCGCCTCGCTGCCGTAGGAGGGGCTGTCGTCGAGGGCGATGGCGTCCAGGTCGTCGTGGCCGATGGCGAGCAGGGCGCGCAGTTCGGCGAGGGTCCAGCACTGCACTCCGCTGCTGCCGAGGTCGATGGTGGTGTCGAAGTAGAAGTCGCGCATCCAGTCTTCGAGCGGCGCTCGGCGCAGCTTCATGTCGGGCTCCCGTCGAGGAAGGGCCGCAGTTCGGCCGCGATTCGGGTGAGGTTCGGTTCGCGCAGGAGGCTGTAGTGGTCGCCGGGCACCGGGCGCACGTCCACCGGTCCGGTGGTCCAGTGCCGCCAGCCGCGGTCGGCGTCGCCGTCGGTGCCGGCGGCGGACAGGACGAGGAGCCGTCCGTGGTGCGGGCCGTCGGGCCGGTAGCGTTCCAGGGCGGCGCGGTTGGCGCCGTACAGGTCGAGCAGGCGGGCCAGATGGGCTGGGCCGTCCTCGGCGTCCAGCAGTCCGGCGGTGCGGGCGCCGTCCAGCAGGCGGGTGCGGCACTCCTGTGCGGTCGTGGCCGCCGGTACGGCGAGGCGGGTGCCGGTGGACCGCTCCCAGTCCGCGGCGAAGTCCGCGATCAGCTCCGCCTCGTTCCGCGCGGCACCGGCCGGCCCGTACCGTCCCGGCGCGTGACTGTCGATCAGGACGACCGGCGGGGTGCGGCCGTCGCGCAGGGCCGCCTGGCGGGCCATCTCGAAGGCGACGACTCCGCCGAGCGACCAGCCGCCGAGGAGCAGCGGACCGTCGTGCCCCGCCTCGGCGATGGCGTCGAGGTAGTCGGCGGCCATGTCCTCGATCCGTGCGGCGGGCCGTTCGCCCTCCCGCATGCCGCGGGCGACCAGCGCGTGCACGGGCCGGCCGGGCGGGAGAGCGGCCGCCAGGGAGGCGTAGCACAGGACGTGGCCGCCGACCGGGTGGACCAGGAACAGCGGGGGGAGTTCGCCGGTGGCGCGCAGCGGGACCAGCGGTGACGGTGCCGGTGCCGGCGGGCGCTCGTCCAGCCAGGCGGCCAGCGCGCGCAGCGTCGGCGCGGAGAACACGGTCGCCGTGGGCACGGTGACGTCCCAGGTGCTCTCCATGCGGCCGATGAGCCGCAGCGCGGCGAAGGAATGCCCTCCGAGGTCGAAGAAGTCGTCGTCGGCGCCGATCCGCTCCACGGGCACGCCCAGCACCTCCGACCACATCTCGGCCAGCAGCCGTTCGCTGTCCCCGCGCGGCGGCTCGTAGGCGGCCGCCGCGCGCTGGGCGGCCGTGGGGGCGGGCAGCGCGGCGCGGTCGAGCTTGCCGTTGCCGGTGAGCGGCAGCGCGGGCACGACGACGTACGCTCCGGGCACCATGTACGACGGCAGGAGCGCGCCGAGGTGGGCGCGCAGGGAGACGGCGTCGGGCGGTCCTTCGGCGGTCGGGACGACGTAGCCGACGAGGCAGGGGTCGCCGGCCGGGTCGGTGCGGGCCAGCACCGCGGCCCGGGCGACCCGCGGGTGCTCGGCGAGCGCCGCCTCGATCTCGCCCGGCTCGATGCGGAATCCGCGGATCTTGACCTGCTGGTCGCCGCGTCCGAGGTACTCCAGTTCGCCGTCCGCGCGCCAGCGGCACAGGTCGCCGGAGCGGTACAGCCGGGCGCCCGGCGGGCCGAACGGGTCGGGCACGAAGCGCTCGGCGGTCAGCGCGGGGCGGTGCAGGTAGCCGCGGGCCACTCCGGGGCCGCCGACGTGGAGTTCACCGGCCGCTCCGCGGGGCACCGGACGGCCGTGCGCGTCCAGCAGGTGCAGTCGCAGATCGGCCAGCGCGTGCCCGACCGGACTGCGCACCGGGCCGTCCACGTCGGCCCGCCGGATGCGGCGGTGGGTGACGTGCACGGTGGTCTCGGTGATGCCGTACATGTTCACCATGTCCGGGCACCGGTCGCCGAAGCGGTCGAACCACGGTGCCAGGTCGTCCACCGCCAGCGCCTCACCGCCGAGGACGACGGTCCGCAGCGCGAGGTGCGGCGGCTCGGGGCGGGCCATGACCTCGGCGGTCAGCTCCCGGAAGGCGGACGGGGTCTGGTTGAGGACCGTGACCCGGTGGGTGAGGAGGAAGCCGAGGAACTCGCGCGGTGAGCGGGTGACCCGGGCCGGCACCACGGCGAGCGTGCCGCCGTGCGCGAGCGGTCCCCAGATCTCCCACACCGAGAAGTCGAAGGCGCAGGAGTGGAACAGGCTCCACGTGTCGTCGGCGCCGAAGCCGAAGTCCTCGGCGGCGGCGGTGAGCAGGCGGACCACCTGGCGGTGCGCCACTGCGACGCCTTTGGGCCGGCCGGTGGAACCGGAGGTGTAGATGACGTAGGCCAGGTGGTCGGGGTGCTGGGCGGCGCCGCGTTCGGCGTCGGTGAGGGCGTGGTCGCCGGGCGGGGGTGCGCCGGTCGTGGTGGCGGGTGCGGCCCGGTCCGTGACGGTGTGGTCGTCCGGCGCGGGCGCGGCCGGGTCGGTGAGGAGGACGGTCGTGGTGCCGTCCGGGAACAGGCGGGCCGCGGTCTCCGCCGTGGTCAGCACGCAGGAGGGAGCGGCGTCGGTCATGATGTGCCGGACGCGCTCGGCCGGGGCGGTGGAGTCGACGGGCAGGTAGGCGGCTCCGGCCTTGAGGACGCCGAGGATCGCGACGATCAGCTCCGTGGAGCGTGGCAGGGCCAGCGCCACCAGCCGGTCCGGGCCAGCGCCCGACCGCAGCAGTCGGCGGGCGAGGCGGTTGGCCCGCCGGTCGAGTTCGGCGTACGACAGCCGGTCGGTGCCGGCGACGACCGCGGTGGCGTCGGGTGTCCGCGCGGCCTGCCGCTCGAACAGGCCGGTCAGTGTGGCGGGTCCGGCCGGGCCGGCCGGCGCACCGGTCCGGGCGCGGGGGTGCGGGGCGACGGAGTCGGCGCGGTGGTCCTCGGCGACGAGCCGGAGGTCGCTGAGCGCGGTGTCCGGCTCGGTGACGGCGTGTTCCAGGAGCAGCAGGAACGACTCGGCCAGCGAGGCGGCCGTACCGGCGTCGAACAGGTCGGTGGCGTACTCCAGCACACCGGTGAAGCCGCCGTCGCCGGTGTCCTCCAGGGCCAGGGTGAGGTCGAACTTGGCGGTGCGGGCGGCCGGTTCGCCGACCGTGCAGCGCAGGCCGGGCAGATGGAGCCGGGCCGGTTCGGCGTTCTGGAGCACGAACGCCGCCTGGAACAGCGGGTGGTGGCCGAGGTCGCGGTCCGGCCGCAGCTCCTCCACCAGGCGCTCGAACGGCACGTCCTGGTGGGCGAGGTCGGCGAGTACGGTGCGCCGGGTCCGGTCGAGCAGGCCGCGGAAGGTCATGTCCGCGGCCGGCCGGGCACGCAGCACGACGGTGTTGGCGAAGTAGCCGATCAGCGGCTCCAGTTCCGGCCGGTCACGGCCGGCGACCGGTGAGCCGACGCAGACGTCCGACTGGCCGGACCAGCGGGCGAGCGTGACCTGCCAGGCGGCCAGCAGCAGCATGAACGGGGTGCAGCGGCCGGCGCGCGCCAGGTCCCGCAGCTTCGAGGCAGCCGTTTCGGACACGGTGAGCGGCACTTCGGCGCCGCGGTGCGTGGCGACGGCGGGCCGGGGCCGGTCGGTCGGCAGGGTGAGGAGGGCCGGTGCGTCGGCAAGTCGTTCGCGCCAGTGGGCGAGGTGGCCGTCGAGGGAGGCGGACTCCAGGCGTTCGCGCTGCCACACCGCGTAGTCCGCGTACTGGATCGCCAGGTCGGGCAGTGGCGAGGCGAGGCCCAGGACGTGCGCCTGGTAGAGGGTGCCGAGTTCGCGGCAGAACACGCCGAGGGACCAGCCGTCGCACACGGTGTGGTGGAAGGTGACGACGAGCAGGTGCTCGGCGGGGCCGGTGCGCAGCAGCAGTGCGCGCAGCAGCGGGCCGGTGGTCAGGTCGAAGGGGCGGGCGGCCTCGTCGGCCGCGGCCCGTTCCGCCTCGTCGGCGGTGACGTCGCGCACCTCCAGCCGTACCGCCGGAGCCGGCCGGACGATCTGCAGCGGGCCGTCCTCGCCCTCGGCGAAGGTGGTGCGCAGCACTTCGTGGCGTCGGGCGAGGGCGGTCAGGCAGTCCGCGAGCAGCGCGGCGTCCAGCGGCCCGGACAGGCCGATCACGAGCGGCACGTTGTAGACGGCGCCGCCCGGGGCGAGCCGGTCCATGAACCACAGTCGGGACTGGGTGAAGGAGGCCGGGAAGACGAGGACGTCCTCCGTCTCGGCGGGCGGTGCGTCCATGGCCCCTTGGGCGTCGTCCTGGGCGGCTGGCATGGGCTGTCCTACCTTTCCGGGTGGGGTCGCGATCCGGCCGTCGCCGCGTCGGGGCCCAGGGGTCGGGGTGGGTCCGGGCCGGCCGGGCCCGGTGGGCGGCGCGGGCGGCGGACCGGTGTCGGGGGTTACCGGCGGTCTTCGTGACCGGCCGGTCGCTGCCGGCCCCGGGCGCGGTAGCGGGTGCGGTCGAGGCTGCGGATGGCCAGTTCCCCGGTCGTACGGCCGCGGGCGTCGATGTCGGCGGCCAGTTCCGCGACGGTCGGCGCGGTGAACACGGCGGCCAGCGGCAGTTCGGTGCCGGTGCGGGCCCGGATGCGGGCGGCGGCGGTGGCCGCGTGCAGCGAGTGCCCGCCCAGGTCGAAGAAGTCGTCGTGCCGTCCGGCCCGTTCGATCCCGAGGACCTGCGCCCAGACCTCCGCGACCACGGATTCGGTGCCGGGCCGCGGCGGTTCGTGGGCGGCAGCCGTACGGGAACCGCCGGGGTGCGGTGCGGGCAGCGCGGCGCGGTCGAGTTTGCCGTTGGCGGTCAGCGGCAGCGAGTCGAGCGCGACGAACGCCGACGGCACCATGTACGCCGGCAGCGTCCCGCCGAGGTGCGCGCGCAGTTCGGCGGCGGACGGAAGCGGGCCGGGCGCGGCCGGTACGGCGTAGGCGACCAGCCGCCGGTCTCCCGGTGCGTCCTCGCGGACCACGACCACCGCGCCGTCCACCCGCTCGTGCGCGCACAGCGCCGTCTCGATCTCACCGGGCTCGATGCGGAATCCGCGCACCTTGACCTGGTCGTCGGCGCGGCCGACGTAGACCAGGCCGCCGTCCGGTCGCCAGCGCACCAGGTCGCCGGTGCGGTACATGCGCGCGCCGGGCACGCCGTACGGGTCGGGCAGGAACCGGTCGGCGGTCAGGGCCGGCCGGCGCAGGTAGCCGCGGGCCACGCCGGCGCCGCCGAGGTACAGCTCGCCGACGCAGTTGGCCGGGACCGGCCGCAGCGCGGCGTCGAGGACCTGAGCGCTGGTGCCGGGCAGGGCGGTGCCGATCGGGGGCGTGCCGTCGCGGGCGTCCGTGCCCGCCCACCAGGCGGTGGCGTAGACGGTGGCCTCGGTGGGGCCGTAGGCGTTGATCACCTCCGCGTCGGGGACGGTCTCGCGCAGCCGTCGCAGCAGCGCCCGCGGCAGCGCCTCGCCGGCGAGGACGACCGTGCGGGTGCCGTCCGGGATCCGGCCGTGGTCGAGTACGCCGGCCAGCGCGGACGGGACGGTGCTGACGAGGGTCGCGGTGCCCGCGGGTGCGGGCCGTTCGGTCAGCGCGAGCGCGTCGCGCACGATCTCGACCCGGCCGCCGCAGGCCAGCGGCCCGAACAGTTCGAACATGGAGACGTCGAAGGTGAAGGAGGTGCTGCACACCGTACGGGCCAGGCGCTCGGCGCCGAGCGTGTCGACGGCCCAGCGGACCAGTGCCACGGCGTCGGCGTGCTCGACGACCACGCCCTTGGGCCGGCCGGTGGAGCCGGAGGTGTGGATGACGTAGGCCGGATGCCGCGGGCCCGCCGTCCGTCCGGTCCCCGTCGCGGCACCGGCGTGGTCGGTGTCCTCGGGGCCGTCGGGCGTGAGGTCGCGCAGGACCAGGGCGGGACGGGCGTCGGCGAGGACCGCCGCCGTGCGCGCGGGCGGATGGGTCGGGTCCACCGGCAGGTAGGCGGCGCCGGCCTTGAGGACGCCGAGCAGGGCGACGACGGTGTCGGCCGACCGCTCCACGGCCACGGCGACGATGTGTTCCGGCCCGATGCCGCGGGCCCTGAGGCGGCGGGCCAGTGCCTCGGCGCGGGCGTCCAGTTCGGCGTAGGTCAGCTCGGTTCCGGCGCAGGCCACGGCGGGGGCGCCGGGCGTGCGCCGCGCCTGTTCCTCGATCAGCGCGTGCAGCGTGGTGGCGGGCGCCGGTGCGGGGTCGGGGCCGCGGCCCCGGGCCAGCAGTCGGTCCGCCTCGCCGGGCAGCAGCAGTTCCAGCGCGCCGACCCGGGTGGACGGGTCGGCCGCCACCTGGGCCAGCACCCGCACGAAGCGGTCGGCCAGGCCGGCCGCGGTCGCCGCGTCGAAGAGGTCGGTGCGGAAGCCGAGCGATCCCTCGACGGTGTCCGGGCCCTCGACGAGCTCCAGCGTGAGGTCGAACTTGGCGTCCGTCCCGGTGACCGGACGGTCCTCGACGGTCAGTCCGTGCGGCAGCCGCACGGGTGCGGTGGCGTCGTCGCTCCGGAAGGACAGCATCGTCTGGAACACCGGGTGGTGGCTCAGGCTCCGGTCCGGTGCGAGGTCGTCGACGAGACGCTCGAAGGGCACGTCCTGGTGGGCGAAGGCCTCCAGCGTCGTCTCCCGGACCGCGTCCATCACCTGATGGAACGTCAGGTCGTCCGTGATCCGTCCGCGCAGTACGACCGTGTTGACGAAGTAGCCGATGAGCCGGTCGAGTTCGCTGCGGGTCCGGCCGGAGACGGGTGTGCCCACGCAGATGTCGGACTGCCCGGACCAGCGGGCGAGCAGGACCTGCCAGGCGGCGGTCAGCAGCATGAACGGCGTGCAGTGCGCGGCGCGCGCCAGCTCGCGCAGGCGGGCCGTGAGTCGCGGGCCGACCGTGAACCGGTGGGTGCCGCCGGTGTGCGAGGCCACCGCCGGACGCGGCCGGTCCGTCGGCAGTTCCAGCAGGGCCGGCGCGCCGGCGAGGCGCTGCCGCCAGTACTCCCGGCCGGCGTCGGTGTCCTTCGCCGGACGCGCGCGCTCCCACAGCGCGTAGTCGGCGTACTGGACGGGCAGGTCGGGCAGCGGTGAGGGACGGCCGGTGGCGAAGGCCGTGTAGAGCGCGGTGAGTTCCTCGCGCAGCACACCGGTCGAGGTGCCGTCGCCGACCGTGTGGTGGCAACTGATCACCAGGACGTGCTCCTCGGCGCCGAGGCGCAGCAGCAGGGCGCGCAGGAGCGGGCCGGCGGCGAGGTCGAAGGGCTCGGCGAGGTGCGCGGCGACCACCGCGTCCGTCTCGTCGGCGGTGACGGTGCGCACGGGCAGCGGGAGCCGTGCGGCCGGGTCGACGATCTGCACGGGGACGGGTTCGGCGGCGGCGAACCGGGTGCGCAGCACCTCGTGCCGCCGCACGATCTCCGTCAGCGCCGCGCGCAGCACTCCGGCGTCGAGCGGCCCGGTGAACCGCAGGGCCCAGCCCATGGTGTACGCGGTCCGGTCCGCACCGGTGAGGATCTGGTCGAGCAGCCACAGCCCCTGCTGGGCGGTGGAGACCGGCACCGGGCCGGAGTCCGTGCGCGGACGCGGCGCGTCGTCGGTCGCCGGTGCCGGGTCGTCGGCGGACGGTGTGCCGCGCAGCCGTTCGAGCAGGCGCAGTTTCTGCGGGGACAGGGTCATCGCGCGTACTCCCTCGACGGTTCCGGGCGGGCCGGGCGGGTGTCGGGCCGACGGGTCGACAGCAGGGCGGGTGCCGCGGCGAGCGTCAGGACGGCGGTGGCGCCGCCGAGCAGCAGCATCTGGTCCACGGGCAGGACGGACAGCAGTCCGCCGGCCAGTGCGAAGCCGATGCTCTGCGCGGACACCAGGGTGCTGAAGGCCTCGGTCATCCGGTTCTCCGGCACGAGGTGTCCCGGTGCCTCGTTCATCACGGTGTTCAGCGGTGCCGTGCACAGGCCGAGCGCGACGAAGGCGACGACGAGGGCCGCGTAACCGTCGACGAGCGCGATGGCCAGACTGCTGGCGATCATCATCAGCAGCAGGACGACGGCCTGCCGGACGAATCCCATCCGGATGCGGTGGGCGTACCAGGCGTAGGCGAGGCCGGTGACGGCGCTGGCGGCGCCGAGCACGCCGGTGAGGACCGCCGCCCGGGTGGTGCCGCCGCCGTCCTCGGCGACGCGCGGCAGGACACCGATGTCGGCGGTGCCGAGCAGATGGCCGAAGGCCAGCGTGACCAGCACCCAGAACAGGAACGGGCGGTTGCGCCACAGGCTGCCGGCGGCCGGCGCCACGGCCGGTTCTGCGGCCACGGGCGCGGCGGAGCCGGACGGGACGGCGGGCGGCACCGGCACCGCGGCCGCGGGTGCGGCGTGGTCTTCGGGCGTGGCGGTCGCCGAGGCCCGGGAGCGGGGGTGCAGCAGCGCCGCGCCGATGAGCGTGGCCACGCCCATGGCGATCAGGGCGTAGAGGGGATCGGCGACGGCGCTGAGCGCCACCAGGAACGGCGCGCTGATGACGACCAGCTCCACGGCGATGGAGTCCAGCGACAGCGCCGGGCCGATCAGGTGCGGAGGCACGGTCTTGTTGAGCAGGGTCCGGGTCGCTCCGCTGACGCCGGAGGTGATGACCGTGCCGACCAGCACGCAGAGGAGCAGGATCCAGTCGGGCGCGTCCTGGAGGAAGGCGACGGCCAGCAGCAGCCGGGCCACGGCGCCGAGCACCAGGACGCGAGGCGTCCACACCTCCGTGCCGAGGCGGTCCAGGAGGCGGCCGCAGACGGGTCCGGCCACGACGCCGGGCAGCAGCGCGGCACCCACCAGGAGCCCGCCGAGCGCCGGGCCGCCGCGGTACTCCATGCTCACCAGCACGAACGCCATCGGGGCCATGATGGGCGGCAGCCGCAGCATCATCGTGGCCAGCACCCAGCGCCAGTACGGTGCGCTGCGCACGAGGACCAGCACGGGCCGGTCCGCCGCCTTGACGGTCCCCGTCATGACGCCTCCGACACGCTCAGGGCGCGGACGGCGGGGCCGGTCGGCACCGGCGCGTCCACGTTGGCGGGTGCCGGGCCGTCGGCGGCGCGTGCGCGCAGGGCGGCCGTGACGGCGCTGCCCGGCGGGACGCGGTGGCCGAAGTCGGCCAGGCCGAGTTCCAGCGCCGACAGCGCGGTCAGCACGTCGAACTCGTCGACGTAGCCGCAGTGCCCGATGCGCAGGACGCGTCCGGCGAGCGGGCCCTGCGCGCCGGTGAGCTGGATGCCGTAGCGCTCCAGGAGGTGGTCGACGAGCGCGCCGCCGTCGACGCCGTCGGGCAGCCGGGCGGCGGTCGCGGAGGCGTGGCGGTCCTCGTCCGGGGAGAACAGGTCGAGTCCGAGGCCCCTCACGCCCGCACGGGCCAGCCGTCCCAGGCGTGCGTGGCGGGCGAACACCTGCGGCATGCCCTCCTCGTGGATCAGCCGCAGCGCCACGTCGAGTTGGTTGATGAGGCTGACGGCCGGCGTCCACGGGGTGCGCGGGATGTCGGCGCGCAGCGCGTCGCGTGCCTCGTCCCAGTCGAAGTAGTAGCGCGGCAGCCGGGCCGTCCGGTGCAACTGCCAGGCGCGCGGGCCGACACTGGTGAAGGCGAGTCCCGGCGGTGTCATCAGCGCCTTCTGGCAGCCGCCCACCACCACGTCCAGGCCCCAGTCGTCGGTGCGCAGTTCGCATGCGCCGACGCCGGAGGCGGAGTCGACCACGGTGACGAGCGGTGCGACGGCGGCGGCGAAGCCGCGCATGTCGTTGACGACGGCGGTGGAGGTCTCGCAGTGCACCGCGATCGCGGCCACCAGGCCCGGCGTGCGCGCGGCCTCGGCGATCCGCTCCAGGTCCAGCGGCCGGCCCCACTCGTGCGCCACCTCGGTCACCCGGAGGCCGAACCGCTCGGCCATGTCCACCCACCGGGCGCCGAACGCGCCGTTGACGGCGACCAGGACTCGGTCTCCGGGCGAGAAGAGGTTCTGCATCGCCCCTTCGAACGCGCCGGTCATGCTGGAGGCCGACAGCAGGACGTCGTTGCGGGTGAACAGGGCCCGCCGGAGGTTGTCGACGACGCGGGTGAAGACCCGGGCGTAGTCGGCGGTGCGCTCGTCCTCGACGGGCAGCACGGCGGCCGCGGTGACCTCCGGTGGTGTCGGTGTCGGGCCCGGGACCATCAGCCGGTATTTCCTCATGGCTCGTCAGCTCGCAATCGGTGTCGGTGGCTGGTGCGTGGGCTGGATGTTCCCGGCCGGCGGCCGGGCCGCGGTGCGGGAGCCGGTCAGTGGATGACGCGGGCGCCGGCGGCGACGCGGGTGGCGCGGGAGGAGCGCAGGTCCCGGGTGACGTTGACGCGGCGGAGCCAGCGGTCGCGGCCGTCGTAGCGGGCCGCGTACGGCTTCCTGCCGTGCACGGACTTGTAGTTGTCGATGAACAGGGCGTCACCGGGTTTCAGCACGACCGAGGTGAGCTTGTCGTCGATCTCCTTGACGAACCGGTCGAAGGCGGCCATCGCCTCGGGGTCGTCGTCCCGGCGGTCCATGAAGTACGGGTCGAGCCGGCCGTACGGGGCTTTCGGGTCGCCGAACAGGACGGGGATCAGCGGCGGGTTGCTGTTCATCTCCGCGACCCAGGAGAAGCTGCGCTCCATCAGTTCGCGCGGCGCGTCGCCGTCCTGTCCGCCCCGGTTCTTCGGCAGGTGGGACTCGTCGGGCCGGATCACGTAGCGCGGTTCCATCAGCGTGCGCACCGTCTCCTCGTCGAGGTCGAGGTCGTCGAAGACGGCGTACGTCGTCTCCACGGCGTCGGGGTTGCGCAGGCACAGCAGGCCGACGTAGTGGGCGCGGCAGGGGTGGAAGGCGTCCTCGGTGTGCCACCACAGCGGCGCCGACGTCGAGGAGTTGATCTGCTCCGACTCGTGTCCCTTGATCGGCATGACGTCGTGCAGCAGCCGCCCGCCCTGCTGGGTGGCCCAGGCGATCGGGTCGCCGAGCAGTGAGGCGCACAGCAGCAGGAACAGGTCCTCGCGGGCCGTGCCGTTCGCACGCGCGCCGCCCCAGTGCGCCGGGGTGTCGCCGATCGCGTCGTCGTCGACGCGGAATCCGGTGAACAGGCAGCCGCCGGCCGGTTCGTGCAGCCGGAAGTGGTTGGCCGCGGTCCGCACCGCGCGCGGCATGTCCTGTGCCCAGACGGTGATGCGGTCCAGCAGCTCCGGAGCGTCCGGGCGGCCGTGGCCGTCGAGGATCTCGGCGACGAGGTCGTCGATCCGGCGGCGGTCGTCCTCGCTCAGCTCAATGGTGAACATCTCGCTCCTCGGTTGGCGCCCGCCGGTGCGGGCCGGATCTCACCTGGTGGCAGGTTCCCGCTTTTCCCGACGACCGTATGGATCGGCGACCGTGCCGGTCAATGAGCGTTTCTCCGATCGTGTCACCACACGTCGCGCAACGGTTTCAACGCGGTGTGCAGAACGCCTCAACAAAACAGGCAGACGGCGCTGCACCGGGCACGGTCGACGGTTTCTCCTCCGCCATTAGGCTCGATCCGAGGAAAATGCCCGAGAGTTGAGTACGCACCAGAGGGACAGCCCGCAGGAAAGGAAACCGACGTGTCCGAGAACCAGCAGACCCCGGAATTCCACGTGGTGGTCAACGACGAGGAGCAGTACTCGATCTGGCCCGCCGACCGCGACCTGCCGGCGGGCTGGCGCTCCGGCGGCCCGTCCGGCAGCCGTGAGGCGTGCCTGGAGCACATCGAGCGGGTGTGGACGGACATGCGGCCGCTGAGCGTGCGCCGGCACGCCGACGCGGCGGCCGGCTGACCGGCCGTGGACAGGCGCGTCCGCGTCCGGACGTTCGGCATGCCGGCCGGCCGCGCGGCCGAGGACGTCTCGGCCGCCTGGCCGGAGGCCGAGCTCACCGAGGCCCCGGCCCACGGCGACCCGGAGGCCGACGAGGACGGCGACTGCACGGCGGCGCTCGTCTGGGACTGCGCACCGGACCGGCTGGCCCGGTTCGTCGCCGCGCAGCCGTCGCTGCGCTGGCTGCACACCACGTCGTCCGGACTGCCGCCCGAGGTGCTCGCCGCGCTGGCCGCGCGCGGCGACGTCACCGTCACCAACGGTGCCGGCACGCACGGGCGGGCGGTGGCCGAGCACGTCGTCGCGGTGACACTGGCCCATCTCAAGCGGCTGCCCGGCCTGATGGCCGCGCAGCGCACCGCCGACTGGCGGCCCGAGACCGCCCGGGAGCTGGGCGGACTGCGGGCCGGCGTCGTCGGGCTCGGCGACCTGGGCCGGCACACGGCACGGCTGCTCGGCGCGTTCGGCACCGAGGTCGTCGGGCTGCGGCGCGGCACGGCACCGGTGCCGGAGGTCGGCGAGACCTACGGGCCGCGGGAGTGGAAGCGGTTCTACGACGGGCTGGACCTGCTGGTGGTCTGCGCCCCGCTCACCGGCCTGACCCGCGGCATGGTCGGCCGCCGCCAGCTGGCGCTGCTGCGGCCGGGTGCGTTCCTGGTCAACGTCGGGCGCGGTCCGGTGGTCGACGAACAGGCGCTGATCGAGGCGCTGCCCGGCGGCCGGCCCGCCGGCGCGGCGCTCGACGTGTTCGCCACCGAGCCGCTGCCGGCCTCCTCACCGCTGTGGTCGACGCCCGGCGTGCTGGTCACGCCGCACTGCGCCGACACCACCGCGGAAACCGCCCGGCGCTGCCTGCGGCTGGTGCTGGACAACATCGCCCGCCACCGCTCCGGCCTCGCGCTGCGCAACGTCGTGGACCTCGCCCGGGGTTACTGAGCCAGCCGTGGCGCCGCCGCGGCGGTGGCACGCGCGAGGGGGCCGTCGCACGGTGCACGCCGTGCGACGGCCCCTCGCGCGTTCGGTCGTCACACCCGCAGCACCGGCCGGCCGCCGTGGGCGTCCACCTGCCGCTGCCCGTAGCCGTGTTCCAGGCTTTCGCGGGCCGGCCGCTGCCGTGGCGAGCGCACCAGGATCCGCTTGAGCCACCGGTCGGTGCCGTCGTAGCGCGGCCGGAAGGCGGTACGGCCGTGGACGGCGGCGTCGTTGTCGATGACGACGAGGTCGCCCGGCGCGAGCGGCACGCCGAAACTTCCGGCCTCCAGCGCCCTGCCCAGCCGCCCGTAGGCGTCCCGGAACTCCTCGTCGTCGGTGAGCAGCCGGGAGTAGGACGGGTCGTAGCGGAGCCCGAGACTGCCCTCGCGCTCCCACAGCGTCGCCATGCCGACGGGTTCACGCGCGGCGGCGGTGTCGTCCTCGTAGCTGTCGTCGGGCAGGATCGCCACCTCCGGCCGGAGCAGGTGCCGGATGTCGCGTTCGTCGAGTCCGGCGCTGGAGACGGTGGACAGGCGGCTTCCGATGCCGTCGGGGTTGCGGACGCAGACCAGCAGCAGGAGGTCGGCGCGGTCCGGGTGGAAGGCGTCCTCGGTGTGCCAGGCCAGCTCGGTGGTGCTGCTGGAGCCGATCTGCATCGCCTCGCAGCCGGGGCTCGGCACGATGTTGTGCACGATCCGTCCGTCCTGCTGGTCGGTCCAGCCGAAGACGCGCCCGAACCGGGCCGCGACCAGCACCAGCGCGATGTCGAGCGCCGCGCACCGCTCGCGGTCGGTCTCACGCCAGTGCAGCGGAGTGGGTCCGGGATCGGTGAAACCGGCGAAGAGGCCGCGCACGACGCGGTGGCCGACGCCGGGCGCCGGCGGCCGCAGCACGTCGGCCAGCCGCTCGGCGAGCGGTTCGGGCAGCCGGGCGGCCGGGTCGGCGAGCACCGAGTCGCCGAGCAGACCGCCGGCGGCGAGCTCCTCGGCCGCCGTCACGAGCGCTCGGCGGCTTTCGACGTCCACGTCGTGGGAATCCAGCACAGGCATGAGAAGACCTTTCGGGCACGTGGCAGCGGGATGCATGGCAGCGGCCCAGCCTTTTCGGCGCCGCGCGGAAAGGTCAAGGTTTTCGCCACACCGTCGCGATAAATCAGCGCATCGCTGAGGAATTCGACGGAGGTACTCAACGAATGACGCACAGGTCGGTGCACCGGGCCGCTGATGCCACGGCCGGGGGCCGCCTTCTATCGTCTTTTCCGCACCGTCCCGCGTTCGCCGATTCCACCGCGCACGAACGCACCCTCCTGACCGGCGCGCGGGTCGAAAGGAATGCAGTGATAGCCGACCACGCTTTCGAGCTGTTCAGTGAACACGCCTTCCTCTCACTGCCGGACTTCGCGGGCGCGTTCGCCACGACCGTGAAGATCGAGGGCATGAACGCGGCCGGCTCGATCAAGCTGAAGACCGCCCGGGGTCTCGTCGAGGCGCTGGAGCGCAGCGGCCGGCTGGGGCCCGGCAGCGCGCTGATCGAGTCGACGTCCGGAAACCTCGGCATCGCGCTGGCGTCGGTGTGCGCCGCGAAGGGCTATCCGCTGACCCTGGTCACCGACCCCAACGCCAACGACGCCGGCGTCCGCGCGATGCGGGCCCTGGGCGCCGAGGTGGTCGTCGTGACCGAACGGGACGCCAACGGCGGCTATCTGCAGACGCGCATCGAGTGCGTGCGGCGCATGCTGGCGGCCGACCCGGCGCTGGTGTGGACCGACCAGTACGCGCATCCCGCGAACCCGGCGACGCACCGGCACACCACCGCCGTGGAGATCATCACCGGATTCGGCCTGCCGGACTGGCTGTTCGTCGGCACCGGCACGGCCGGGACGCTGATGGGCTGTGTGCAGGCCTTCCAGGCGCTCGGTGCGCCGACCCGGATCGTGGCGGTCGACACGGTCGGCTCGGTCACCTTCCACTCGGCGCCCGCCGTACGGCACATCCCGGGCCTGGGCAGCAGCCGGCCGTCCCGACTGCTGCGCGACGACGGCAGTTTCACCAAGGTGGTGATACCGGAGACCGACACGGTGCGCACCTGCCGGCGGGTCGCCCGGCGCTACGGGCTGCTGGTCGGCGGATCCACCGGCACGGTCCTGTCGGCGGTCGCACGGCTCGCTCCGGCGATCGCGGCCGGCAGCCGGGTCCTGGCCCTCTCGCCGGATTTCGGCGACCGCTATCTCGACACCATCTACAACGACGACTGGGTGACGGACCGCTACGGTCCCGAGGTGCTCGACGACGCGCCCGCCGCCGACCGGCCGCTGCCCGCACTCCGGAAGGACGAGCTGATCAACCATGCCTGAGTTCTCCGTGATCACCGGACCGCAGGTCGCCCAGGTCCTGGACGGCCGGGAGGCGCGCGTCGTCGACCTGGTGCGGGAGGCCTACCTGGCCCACCACGACGGCGACAGCGTCAACCCGGACAGCTACTTCCTGCGGTTCCCGCAGAAGCCGGAGGCGCGCATCATCGCGCTCCCCGCCTACCTGGGCGGCAAGGCGGGCGTCGCCGGCATCAAGTGGATCGCGAGCTTCCCGCACAATGTGCGCTCGGGGCTGCAGCGTGCCTCCGCCGTCCTGGTCCTCAACGACTTCGAGACCGGATTCCCGCTGGTTCTGCTGGAGTCGGCCGCCATCAGCGCCGCGCGGACGGCGGCCTCCGCGGCGCTGGCGGCGGCCGCGCTGGGCCCGGACACGGTGCGGCGCGTCGGCGTGGTCGGCGCCGGTCCCATCGCCCGCACGGTGTGCCGCTACCTCGCCGCCACCCGCGGCGGGCTGCCCGAGGTGCGCTGCCACGATCTCGACGCTGCCTCCGCCGACCGTCTCGTGGACCACCTGCGGCGCACGCACGGCGGCGACGCCCGCACCGGCACGCTGTCCGACGCGCTGGACTGCGACCTGGTCGTGCTCGCCACCACCGCTCCGGCGCCGTACATCCACGCCCCGGAGCACGCGCTGCGCGCCGGGCAGCTGGTGCTCAACCTGTCGCTGCGCGACCTGGCCCCCGAGTTGCTCCTCGGGGCGGACAACGTCCTCGACGACGTCGAGCACTGCCTGAAGGCGGCGACCTCTCCGCACCTGGCCGAACAGCTCACCGGCGGACGCGACTTCGTCACCGGCACGCTGGCCGGGGTGCTGCGCGGCGAGGTGCGGCTCGACGCGGGCCGGCCCACGGTGTTCTCTCCGTTCGGCCTCGGCGTGCTGGACCTGGCCGTCGGGCATCACGTGTACCGCACGGCGGCCGAGGACGGACTGCTCCTGACGCTGCCCGACTTCTTCGGCGACACGGCCCGGTGAGCGGCCGGACGCGGCGGCGGTGAAGGGGCGCCGCCAAGGAGACGGGCGCCGAGGAAGCCGGGGCCGGCCGGAGAAACGTGCGCCACGGCGGCCGGGCCCGGCGCAGAGGCGGGCGGCACGGGCGGGCGGCCGCGTGCGGGCGGGCGGCCGCCGGCTCACCGCCAGTCCGGGCCGAGACCGTGACCGAGCAGCACGGCCTCGGTCCGGGTGCCGAGGCCGAGCTTGGTCAGGATGTGGTAGACGTGGCTGCGCACGGTCGCTTCCTGGATGTAGAGCCGCCGGGCGATCTGCGCGTTGGTGATCCCCTCCCCCAGTGCCACCAGCACCTCGCGCTCACGCGCGGTCAGCTCCTCCAGCGCCTCCGACGGGCTGACGCGCTGCCGGGTCAGCCGGGAGGCGGCCCAGCCGACGAGGACCTCGGCGATCGAGGAGGACAGGAAGGTCCGGCCGCGCGAGGCCGCCAGCACGGCGGCACCGATGTCCTGCTCGCCGGTGCTCGGATCGACGTACCCGTGGACGGTCTGCATCACGGCGCTGCGCAGCGCCGTGGTGTCGTCCGGCCGCATCACGACCACCACGGCCGGCGTCCGTGCCTGCCCGGTCCGGCCCGCGGCCGGGGTGACGGCCTCCGGCCGGTCGGGCAACTGCCGCGCGCCCACCAGCAGGACGTCGGGCCGCCGTATCCCGCCGGTGAAGGCGTGCACCGATCCGTAGTCGCCCACGACATCGATGACGGACGAAGCCTGTGCCAGCGAGCGGATGCCGGCGCGTTGCAGCGGATCGTCGTGGATGATCACCGTACGCACCAGGTCGGAGACGGGGTGCGCCTCGGCCACCTGTTGGTTCGCCATGTCTGTACCGACTCCCTCTGAGTTGGAGGTCTTCGACGCCGGTCAGCATCCGTGGCCCCGCTATCGCGGCGCCATCGGCCGGGACTGCAGCGCGGCGATAGCGGGCCGATAGCGGCCGGTAAGGGGCCGGCGCCACGCTGGCGGGGGCAGCGACGGAAGAGAGGAAGCGCCATGCCAGTGGAGGACCCGTACCGACCGGCGCCACCGCCCGCGGGCCTGCCGGCCGCCGGAGTGGACCATGTGCGGTTGCAGTACGCGTACCTGGCCGCGCGCGACATCGACGGCTACCTGTCCCTCCTGGACGGTGACATGAGCGTCGACGGCCCGGGCGGCACGGTGCGCGGCCGGGAGGCGGTCGGGGCGCTGCGCGGCCGGCAGCTCAGCGGCGGCAGCATGTCCTGCGCGGTGGCGCAGGTCGTCGCGTCGGGCAACACGGTGGCCGCCGTGGGCCGTTACCGGGGCGACGCGCTGCACGGGCGGTGGGTGGACGCGGAGTTCTGCGAGGTGTTCGCCCTGGCGCCCAGTGGACTGCTGCTGTCTCAGAAGACCTACTACCGGGTCGACCCGCCCACGTAGACTGGCCCGGCTGCCGCACGACGCCGTACTGCGGCCGGTTCCGGTACCGGTGCATGCCGCCGTGTCGCCGGACGGCTCCGGCGCTCCGACGGATGAAGGGTCAACGGATCGCCCATGTCGCAGACGAGCCTCCGGACGTCGTGCCTCGTGTACGGACTTCTCGGCCCGCTGGAGGTCCGCGATGCGCAGGGCGGCACCCTGCGCATTCCACCGGGCCGGCAGCAGACGGTCCTGGGCGCCCTGCTCCTGGAGGCGAACCGGGTCGTCTCGGTGGACCGGCTGATCGACATCGTCTGGGAGGACGAACCGCCGCGCACGGCCCGGACGCAGATCCAGATCTGTGTGTCCCAACTGCGTGCGGGACTCGACCGCGCACGTGGTGAAGAAACGATTCAAACGCAGGCGCCCGGCTACCGGTTGCGCGTCGCGGACCACCAGCTCGACCTGACCGCCTTCACCGCGGCGCGCGCCGCGGCCGACGCCGCGGTCGCACGGTGCGACGACCTGGAGGCCTCGAGGCTGCTGGGCGAAGCGCTCGCGCTGTGGCGCGGACCCGCGCTGAGCGGCACCACCAGCCGGGTGCTGCAGACGGCCGCGGCCCAGCTGGACGAGGCCCGGCTGAGCGCCCGCGAGGCCCTGGCCGACGTCGGCCTGCGGCTCGGCCGGCACCACGCGCTGATAGGCGAGCTGACACTGCTGGTCGACGAGCACCCGCTGCGCGAACGCCTGCGCGGTCAGCTGATGCTCGCGCTGTACCGGTCCGGCCGCCAGTCGGAGGCGCTGGAGGTCTACCGCCGAGGACGCGAGACGCTGGTGGAGGAACTGGGCCTGGACCCGGGCAACGACCTGCAAGAGCTGGAATCGGCCATTCTCTCCGCCGATCCCCGGCTGCTGCTGCCGGACAGCTCGTCCGCGCCGCCGGCACCGAAGGACGACGACCCGGCCCGGGCGGCCCTGGCGCCCTTCCAGCTCCCGCGCGACATCGCCGACTTCACCGGCCGCACCCGCGAGATCGAGGAGATCGGCGCGCTCCTGTCGGCGGACGGCGGCACCGCGACCCGGATCGTGGTGCTCTCCGGCGCGGCGGGCGCCGGCAAGAGCGCACTCGCCGTGCACGTGGCGCACCAGCTGGCGGAATCGGCCTTCCCGGACGGCCAGCTCTACCGCGACCTGGGCGCGTCCGGCGCCGCACCGGCCACCGCCGAGGACGTGCTCGGCCGCTTCCTGCGGGCGCTCGGCGTGCCGGGCGAGGCGGTGCCGGAGACGCTGGACGAACGGGCCGAGCTGTACCGGCAGTCACTGGCCGGACGGCGGGCGCTGGTCATCCTGGACGACGCCGTCGACGGCCGCGACCTGAACGCGCTGCTGCCCGGATCCTCCAGCAGCGCGGTCCTGGTCACCAGCCGGTCCCGGCTGGCCGGACTGGCCGGTGCCCGGGTCATCGAGGTCGAGGCGTTCGACGCCGCGCAGGCCGTCGCCATGCTCCGCGAGGTCATCGGCCGGGACCGGGTGGAGGCCGAACCGGAGGCGGCGCGGGCACTGGTGCGGCTGGTGGGCGGTCTGCCGCTGGCGCTGCGGATCGTCGCCGCGCGTCTGGCGGCACGCCGGCACTGGTCGCTCGGGTGGATGCTGGAGCGGCTCTCCGACGAACGGCGCCGTCTGGACGAACTGGCCCACGGCGAGATGATGGTGCGGGCCTCCCTCGCCATGACCTACGACGGCCTCGACCCCGACGCCCGCCGGCTGCTGCGCCTGCTCAGCCTGATCGACGGCCCCGCCTTCCCGACCTGGACGGCCGCCGCGCTGCTGGACATGGACGTCTACGGCGCCGGCGACCTGCTGGAGCAGTTGGTGGACACACAGATGCTGGAGATCTCCGGCATCGACGCCGACTCCAGTCCGCGCTACCGCTTCCACGGACTGATCAAGCTCTTCGCCCGTGAGCGGCTCGAGCACGAGGACGCCGACGAGGACCGCCGCGCCGCCGTGGAACGGCTCACCGGCGGCTGGCTGGCCCTGACCGCCGAGGCCCACCGCCGCCTGTACGGCGGTGACTTCACCGTGCTGCACGGCACCGGCACACGGTGGCCGCTGCCGGAGCGGCACACGCAGGGACTGCTCGCCGACCCGCTGCGGTGGCTGGAGGCCGAGCACGGCCACCTCGTCTCGGCGGTGTCCGCGGCAGCAGCCGCCGAACTGCCGGAGACGTGCTGGGACCTCGCGGTGTCCCTGGTGACGCTGTTCGAGGCCCGCTGCTACTTCGACGACTGGGAGCGCACGCACGACATCGCGCTGGAGGCGGTGCGCCGGGCGGGCCTGCGGCGCGGCGAGGCGGCCCTGCAGTGCTCGCTCGGTTCGCTGCATTTGAGCCGGTCCCGGCTGCCGCAGGCCCGGGCCCGTCTGGAGCCCGCCGCGGCGGCCTTCGAGGAGCTCGGTGACCTGCACGGTCTGGCGCTCGCCCGTCGCAACCTGGCGCTGCTCGACCACATCGGCGGCGATGTCGCGGCTGCCGCCGAGCTCTACGGCCAGGCGCTGGAGGGCTTCCGCGCGCACGGCGACCTCACCGGTCAGGCGCACGTCCTGGGCCAGCTCGGCCACATCGCGCTGGTGCACGGCGACGAGGACGAGGCCGGCCGGCGGATCAAGGCGGCGCTGGAGGTGTGCCGCGCCGCGGGCGGCGGCCGGATCGAGGTGCAACTGCGCTACCGGCTGGGTGAGTTGCTGCTGCGTCAGGGCCGGCTGGAGGAGGCGCAGGCCACGCTGGGGGAACTGCTGGAGCGGGTGCGGGCCGTCCAGGACATCAACGGCCGGGCCCGGATCGCCCACCGCCTCGGCGTCGTGGAGCACCGCCTCGGCCGTACCGAGGCGGCCCGCGAGCGGCTGCTGGAGGCGCTGGAGTGCCACGAGCGGCTGCGGGACGAGCGCACCGGGGCACAGGCGCGGCTCGATCTGGCGGAGGTGCTGGTGGAGCTGGGCGACCGGCACCAGGCGGCACGTCATCTGGGCCGGGCGCTGCCCTCGTTCGAGGAGTTCGGCATGACCGGGGCGGCCGGGCGCGCCCGCGAGCTGCTGCGGACCGTCGGCCCGGTGTGACGCCGGGCGCGGGCCGCGGCGGTCACGGTCCCCACGGTGTGTCCGAGTCGGTCGGCGCGGCGGCCTGCCGCACGGCCGTCGCCGCTCTGTCCTGCGGGGCGGTGACCGCCACGACGGTCCTGTCCCGGTCCTCCTGCGCCGTACCGGTCCCGAGGACCGGTGCGAGGAGCAGAAGCAGTACGAAACAACCGGTGTGCCGCCTGTGTGCTGCCTTCATGGCCTTCTCCCCGTTCGTCGATGTCACCGCCGGTTCCGTCCGACCGGTGACACCGACGTTAGGAGTGACCGCCATCACGCCACTATCGCGTGCGTCCCGGCCGCTATCACGGCCCGGCCGGGCCGGCTCCGGCCCGCGATGACCTGCACCGTTGCCCGTCGTTGCCGGTCCCTCACACCGCGGTGAGCTCCCGCAGGCGGTCGTGGACGGCACCGGCCACGGCGGGCAGGTGGTCGTTGAGGAAGAAGTGGCCGCCCGGCAGGACGGTCAGCCGGAACGCCGCGTCCGTCTCCCGCTGCCAGGCCCGCATCCGCTCCGGCGACGCCGACGGGTCGTCCTGTCCGGCGAAGGCGTGCACGGGCATGCCGAGGGCCGGGCGCGGCGTGTACGGGCAGGTCGCGACCGTGGTGAGGTCGGCGCGCAGGGTGGGCAGCATGAGGGCCAGCAGATCGGGGTCGTCCAGTACGTGCTGCGGCGTGCCGCCCATGTCCCGCAGGTAGGCGACCAGGTGCTCGTCCGACTGGTCCCAGGCCGGCACCTCGCGCTGCAGGAACGGTCCGGGACTGGCCCCGACGAACAGCGCCCGGGCCTGCGGCAGTCCGGAGTTGCGCAGCGCGTGCGCCACGTGGAAGGCGACCTGTGCGCCCATGCTGTAGCCGAACAGCGCGTACGGGCGGTCGAGGCGCGGTCCGAGCGCCTCGGCGACGGCCTCGGCGAGGGGTTCCATGCGGTCGAACGGCGGTTCCCTGAACCGGGCGTCGCGGCCGGGCAGCAGCACCGGCTCCACGCTGACGCCCTGCGGCATCAGCGGCGGCCAGGTGCGGAACATGCTGGGACTGCCGCCGGCGTAGTGGAAGCAGAACAGCCGCAGCCGGACCGCGGCCGGTTCGGGACCGGTCCGCCTGATCCAGCGGTCCGCCGCGCCCGGGCGGACCGGGCCCGCGAAGGTGCTCACGTCGCTGTCCTCCCTCTCACGCGGCCGGTACGGCACCGGTGCGTGCCAGTCCGGCGGCCAGGACCTGCCGCAGCGGTTCGGGCGCGCCGGTGAACGTGTAGTGCCGGCCGTCCAGCAGCACGTCGGTGGTGTCCCCGCACACCGGCCAGCCACCCATCGTGGTGTACGGGACCTCGTCGTCCTGCCGCCAGCCGATGGCGGTGATCGGGCAGGGCAGCCGTGTCGGCTCGGCGACGTGGTACAGCTTGTTGGCCTCGATGTCGGCGCGCAGCACACCGAGGGACAGCTCCAGCAGGCTGCGCACGGGCTTGCCGCCGAGTTCCACGACGAGCCGGCCGAGTTCGTCGAGGAGCTCCTCGTCGGTCATGCCGAGGAACCGGCCGCACGGTCCGTCCTGCGGCGCGACCTGCGAGGAGACGAACAGCCTGGCCGGGGCCGGGTGGCCGCGCTCCACGATGCGCACGGCCGTCTCGTACGCGCCGAGCGCCGAGCCGCAGTGCCCGAACAGGCCGTAGGGACGGTCCAGGTACGGCAGCAGCGCCTCGGCGAGGTCGTCGGCCATCGCCTCGTAGGTGGCGTGCGGTTGCTCGCGCAGCCGGTTCTCGCGGCCCGGCAGCTGCACCGCGCAGACCTCGACGCCGTCGTCGAGGAACTCCGGCCACTGCCGGTACATGCTGGCGCCGCATCCGGAGTACGGGACGACGAAGAGGCGGGCCCGGGCACGCGGTGCGGGTTCGCGCAGGAACCACTTGGTGCGCGGGCGGGCGGAGGTGGGCATCGGTCGGTCTCCTCGGGAAGTCGGGGCGGCGCCGGTGTGCGGGCCGGCGCGCGGGTCAGTAGCCGACGGGGCCGGGCTCGCGGCGGCGGCGGGCGGTGACCGGCAGATGGCTGTAGCCGGCGACGAAGTTGGAGCGCAGCCGCCGTGCCGGGCCCGCCGGCCGGAAGTCCTCGAACCGGCTCAGCATTTCCGTGAACATCAGCCGCAGCGAGACCTTGGCGACGGTGTGGCCGACGCAGAAGTGGGAGCCGACGCCGAAGGCGACGTGCCGGTTGGGCCGGCGGCGGATGTCGAAGGTGTCCGGATCGGCGAAGGCGTCCTCGTCGCGGTTGGCGGAGCCCAGCCACACGACGACGGCGTCGCCGGCCGCGATGCGCGCGCCGCGCAGTTCCACGTCGCGGACCGCGTAGCGCATGAAGTGGTTGGCGGGCGAGGCCCAGCGCAGGGCCTCCTCGGTGCCGCGCACCGCGAGGTCGGGGTGGGCGGCCCAGTCCTCCAGGACTCCGGTGCCGGCCTGGGTGGCCATGGCCGCGCTGGCGACGTGCGGTGTGGTGACGTTCGCGCCGAGCAGCAGGCTGTAGCAGTTGGACATGATCTCGCCGAGCGACATGCGCCGGCCGTTCAGGTCGATGGACATCAGGAAGCTGATCAGGTCGTCGCCGGTCTGCTTCTGCCGTGCGTGGACGATGTCCTGGAAGTAGGCGAACAGTTCGCGGTGCGCGGTGTCGAGGGTGGCCTCGGGGCTGTCGGCGAGCTGGAACTCCGGGTCGTCCGGTGCGATCGCGGCCGTGGTCAGCCGGGTCAGCTGCGCCCAGTCGGCGGCCGGCAGGCCCATCAGGGTGCCGGTGACCGCCATGGGCAGGTCGGCCATGGCCTCCGCGAAGTCGAAGACGCCGTCGCCCATCGGCTCGATCAGCCGGACGACGACCTCGCGGATCGCCTCGCGGTGGGCCTCGACCGCCTTGATGGACAGGGCGCGTTGCAGCGGTTCGCGCATCCGGGCGTGGCGCGGCGGGTCGGTGACCGCCATCTGCTTGCCGCCGGCCGGGTCGTCGGTGCCGAGGATGTTCAGCAGGGTGCCGCGCTCGGAGGTGAACAAGGTGTGGTCGCGCAACACGATCTGGGCGTCGTCGTACTTGGTCACCGACCAGTACGGGTGGCCGGACGGCGCTGTGCGGCGGCTCACCGGGTCGTGGCGGCGCATCGCCCGCCAGACGGCGTGCGCGTCACCGTCGCTGTGCAGCAGCGGGTCGGTGAGGTCGATGCCGCCGCCGTGGCCGACCGGGCAGCCGCCGGCGGCCGGGGGCGTCACGGCGTGGGCGACCGGGCATCGCGGGGCGGCCGGCGGTGCGTCGGCGGGGACGCCGGTTGCGGTGGTCATCGTCAGTCTCCTATCTGGCCGGCGAGGTCCGCGATGGTCGGCTGGAGGTAGAGGACACGGGCGGGCACTTCGACCTCGAAGGCGTCCTTGAGCGTGCCGAGCAGTTCGGCGACGAGCAGGGAGTGGCCGCCGAGGTCGAAGAAGTCGTCCTCCACGCCGACGGGTTCGACGCCCAGCACCTCGCCCCACAGGTCGGCCAGCCGTTGCTCGGTGGCGGTGCGCGGGGCGACGAACGGGTTCCACACGTTGCGCGGGACGCGGGTGGCGGCGGGCAGGGCCCGGCGGTCCACCTTGCCGTTCTTGTTCAACGGCAGTTCGGAGCGGATCAGGACGGCCCAGGGGAGCATGGCGGCCGGGAGGGTCGCGCGCAGCTGCTCGCGCAGCCGCGCCCCGGCCGCGTCGGGACCGGACGCCTGCCCGTCGAGGACGACGTAGGCGAGGAGGCGCTTGCCGCCGGTGTCGTCGGGCTGGCCGATGACGACCGCGTCCCGCACTCCGTCCAGCCGGGTCAGCTCCGCCTCGACGAATCCGGGCTCGACCCGGAATCCCTGCACCTTCAGCTGCTGGTCGGCCCGGCCGAGGAACTCCAGCGTGCCGTCGGGGCGCCAGCGGGCGAGGTCGCCGGTGCGGTACATCCGGCCGCCCGGGGCGCCGGTGACGGCGTCGGGCAGGAACCGCTCCGCACTCGCGCCGGGCCGGCCGGCGTAGCCGCGGGCCAGGCCCTCGCCGGCCGCGTACAGTTCGCCGGCGACGCCGGGCGGCACGGCGCGCAGCCGGCTGTCCAGGACGGCGACGTGGGTGCCGGGGACGGGACGGCCGATGGGCACCGTCTCGCCGTCGGGAGCCGTGCCGGTGGTCCAGCAGGCGGTGAAGGTGGTGTTCTCGGTGGGGCCGTAGCCGTTGCTGAACAGCAGGTGCGGATGGGAGGCCAGCAGGTCCGCGACGCGGCCGGGCGAGACCACGTCGCCGCCGGCCACGACGTGCCGCAGCCCGGCGAAGGCGTCCGGGTGCGTGCCGGCCATCCGGTGGAACAGCCCGGCCGTCAGCCACGCCACGGTCACGCCCTCGGTCCGCAGCGTGCCGGCCAGCGCGTCGAGTTCGACGGCTCCGGCGGGCGCCACGGCCAGGCGGGCGCCGTGCGCCAGTGGCGTCCAGATCTCCCACGTGGAGGCGTCGAAGGCGACCGGTGCCAGGTGCAGGAAGACGTCGTCGGCCGACACGTCGATCCAGTCGGGGTCGGTGACCAGCCGGGACACGGCGCGGTGCGGCACGGCGACGCCGCGCGGCTCTCCGGTGGATCCGGAGGTGTAGCTGATGTAGGCCAGGGCGTCGGGACCGGCCGGGTCCGGCGGGACTGGCACGGGGGCGGCAGCGGCGGTGGGTGGGGCGGTGGGGTCGAGGACGGGCAGCGTGTCGGGGACGACGATGGTCAGGGCCGGGTCGGCGACGAGGAGGCGGGCCCGGGAGTCCGCCAGGACGCGCAGGTGCCGTTCGGCGGGGTCCTCGGGGTCGAGCGCGAGGTAGGCGCCGCCGGCCTTGAGGACGGCGAGCAAGGTCACGACCAGCCGGACGGAGCGCGGCATGAGCACCGCGACGACGGCGTCCCGGTCGACGCCGCGTGCGCGCAGCCGGCCGGCGAGCGCGGTGGCCTCCTCCTCCAGCCGGCGGTACGTCAGCCGCTCGCCGTCGCCGGTGACGGCGAGCGCGTCGGGCGTGCGGGCGGCCTGCGCGGCGACCAGGTCGTCGATGCGGCGGGCCGGGGGCGCCGGGCGGCCGGGGCGGCCCAGGCCGAGCCATCGTGCGCACTGCGCCTCGTCACCGAGCGGGAGTTCGGCGACCGGGGTGTGCGGTGCGGTCAGGGCGGCCCGGTACGCGGCGAGGAGCGCCGCCTCCCAGCCGGTCCTGTCCGGCTCGGCGAGCCGGCTGCCGCTTCCGGCGCGGAGGGCGAGGGCCGGGCCGTCGGCGGCGTCGGCGGTGACGGCGGCGACCGGACCCGGCAGCGTGCCGTCGGGTCCCGCGCCGCCGGTGAGGACTTCGAAGGCGCCGTCGACCGCGGCCGGCGGCTCCGCCTCCTCCTCCGGCAGGAGCGCGGCCAGTCCGGTAGCCGCCTGCTGGACGACCTCGCCGATGGTGGGGCCGTCGGCGAAGGAGACGCCGACCTCGCCGGCGCGGTCCTCGTCGGATCCTGCCCACCGGCAGTGCACGGTGACCCGTTCCTGCAGGGAGCGCCGGTGCAGGAGGGTCAGGTGGGCGGCGAGCGCGGCCGCCACCGGTGCGTGCGGGTCGGCCGGTGTGCCGTGCGGTTCGGGTGCGGTGTCGGCCGGTGCGTTGTCCAGGGCGGCGACCTGTTCCTCGGTCGGCCGGGAAGCCAGCTTGATCATCTGCGTCCTTCCACGGATCGCTGTCATCGGTGGGGCACCGACGGACGGATGGGGCCGGGTGGCGGGTGCGGCATCGGGAGCCGGCGGGCGTACGGCGTGGCCGCCGCGGTGCCCGGGCCGGACGGGGCCGTCGGGCCGGACCGGAGTCGGTGGACGTGCGGCGTGGCCGGGTCCTGCCGGGAGGGCCGGGGCCGCGGGCCGGGTCCTGCCGGGAGGGCCGGGGCCGCGGGCCGGGCGGCCGGTGCGGGCCGACCGGCCGGGACCACGCGGGAGCCGCCGGCCGGACGGCGGTGTCCCGGCCCGGCCCGAGCGGGGACAGCGGCGCGTCGGCGGCGCGGACCGGTGCGGCGCGCGCCCGGCCGTCAGTCGCTGAAGGCGTCGGCGAGCATGTCGTCCAGGCTGGGCCCGCCGCCCTGCTCCGGCCGGCCGCCGAAGTCGCCCGCGGGTGTCAGGGGCGCGGCGTCGGTGACGAGCCGGGCGACGCCGTTGACGGTCGACGCCTCGAAGAAGTCGGTGAAGGAGATCTCCACGCCGAACTCCTCCTGGATCGTGTTGACCAGTTGCATCGCCAGCATCGAGTAGCCGCCGAGTTCGAAGAAGTCGTCGTCGGCTCCGATGTCCTGCTGGTCGAAGGCGTCGCGCCACACGGCGAGCAGGCGTTCGGCGACCGGTGCGGCCTCGCGTGCGGCGGTGTCGGCGGCCGCGGCGAGGGCGGCTCCCGGTTCGTTCACGATGTCCTCCACGATCGTGCGGTACTCGTCCGCGAGGGCGCGGACGGCGGTCCGGTCGAACAGGCTGCTGCGGTAGAGCAGCGACAGCACGAGGTCATGGCCGCGGTCGACGACGATCCAGCTGAGGTCCGTCTTCGACATGCCGCTGGACAGGCCGGTGGTCATGCCCTGGAAGTCCGAGAAGGACACTCCGGCGCTCTCGCGGGGCAGCACGGTCTCGTCCTCGGTGGCGAACCACACCTGGAAGTAGGGGCTGTGGCCGGGCCGGCGCGGCGGACGCAGGGCCTGCACCAGCCGGTCGAACGGCAGCGCCTGGTGCTCCAGGGCGCCGAGGCAGGTGGTCCTGACCTCGTGCAGCAGTTCCCGCCGGGTCATGCCGGGGGTCAGCCGTACGCGCAGGGGCAGGGAGTTGATGAAGCAGCCGATCAGCCCGTCGACGCCGGACCGCAGCCGGTTGGCGGCGGGAGTGCCGACGCACAGGTCGTCCCGGCCGCTGTGCCGGTGCAACTGCACGGCCAGCGCGGCGAGCAGCACCATGTAGGGCGTGACCCGTTCGTCGCGGGCGAGGGCGTGGACCTGCTCCCGCAGGCGGGGACCGAGCGGCAGCAGGACCTTGTCGCCGCGCGGGTCCTCGGCGGCGTGCTCCGGACGGTCCGCGGGCCAGTCGAGCGGCGGCGGAGCGGGCTCCAGCCGGCCGCGCCAGTACTCCACCAGTTCCTCCAGCCGCCCGGCGCGCAGATGGCCGCGCTGCCACAGCGCGAAGTCGCCGTACTGGAAGGACAGTTCACGCAGGTCCGCCGGCCGGCCGGTGCGCCGGGCCCGGTACAGCTCGGCGAGGTCGTCGAGGAAGACCTCCTTGGAGACGCCGTCGAACACCAGGTGGTGCACGTGGACCAGCAGCAGGTGCTCGGCGGCGTCCAGGCGGAAGAGGTGAACGGTGAACAGCGGTCCCCGGGCCGGGTCCAGCGGCACGCGGACGATGTCGTCGCGCAGCGCCGCCGCCCGTTGCCGTCCGCCGGACGGCTCGCCGGTCAGGTCGTGGTGGACGAGCGGGACCTCACCGGGCTCGTCGACGTACTGGACGGCGTTGCCGTCCAGCATGCCGAACCGGGTGCGCAGCGGCTCGTGACGGCGCACCAGGTCGGCGAGGGCCTCCTCGAAGGCCGTGCGGTCGAGCGGCCCGGTCAGGCGGCACTGCCACGACTCGTTGTACAGCGGGACGTCCGGTGCGGCACGGCTGAGCATCCACAGGTTCTGCTGGGAGAGCGCGACGGGTGCGGTGCGCGTCCGGCCGGTGCGTCCGGCCAGGGCCTCCTCGATGCTCCGCCGTTTGGCGCTCCAGCGGCGGCGGTCCTCCGCCTCGGCCGCCTCGACGGCTTCGGCGGTGCCGGCCGCGGCCGTCGCGGAGCCGTCTCCGGGACCGTCCGCCGGTCGGCGCAGCGCGTCGACCTTGGCGGCGAGGGCGCGTACGGTGCCGCCGTCGAGCAGGTCGGAGAGGACCACGTCGACGCCGAACCGGCGGCGGGTGCGGGCGACGATCCGGGCGGCCTGCAGGGAGTTGCCGCCGAGGCCGAGGAAGTCGTCGGTGGCGCCGACGGCGTCCCGCTTCAGCACGGCGGCCCACAGTGCGGCCACCTCGGCCTCGGTGCCCGGTGCCGCGGGCACCCCTTCCCCGCCCTCGGCGGGCTGCTCGGCGGCCAGCCGCTCCAGCGCGGCGTAGTCGACCTTGCCGTGTCCGGTGAGCGGGACGGCTTCGAGGTGGACGAAGCGGGCCGGGACCATGTGGGCGGGCAGCGCCGCGGCGAGGTGGGCGCGCAGGTCCGCCTCGTCGGGCCGGGCACCGTCGGCCGGACGGACGTACGCCACCAGCTGTTTGTCGGCGTCTGCCGCGTCCGTCGCGGTCACCAGGGCCCGGCCGACGTCCCGGTGCCGCTGCAAGACGGCCTCGATCTCGCCCGGTTCGACCCGGAACCCGCGGATCTTGATCTGGCTGTCGACACGGCCGAGGAACTCGAACTGCCCGTCGGGCAGCCTGCGTCCCACGTCTCCGGTGCGGTACAGGCGCCCGCCGTCGCCGGTGAACGGATCGGGCACGAAGCGGTCGGCGGTCTGTGCGGGCGCGCCGTGGTAGCCGCGGGCGAGTGCGGCGCCGCCGATGCAGATCTCGCCGGTGCCGCCGTCGGGCACCGGGCGCATGCGGTCGTCGAGGAGGTGCAGGCGGGTGTGCGCGATGGCGCGGCCGATGGGCAGCCGGCCGGCCGGGTCGGCGTGCTCCTTGGCCGTGTGGTGGTAGCTGCCGGTGGCCGTGGCCTCGGTCGGGCCGTAGACGTGGACCAGCGGGATGCCGGTGGTGCGCCAGGCCCGTACCGCGTCCGGCCGGGTGCGGTCGCCGCCCATGACGACGAACCGGACGGACTCGGGCAGTCGTTCGCCGGTCTCGGTGAGTTCGTCCACGAGCTGGTGCCAGTACGAGGTGGTGATCTCGAAGCCGGTGACGTGCTCGCGCCGCAGCAGGTCCAGGAAGTGCGGAATGCTGGGCAGGGCACGTCGGTAGCCGACGGGCAGCAGGGCGGCGCCGCTGAGCAGGGCGGGGAAGACCTCCTCCAGGGCGGCGGAGAAACCGATGGAGGCCAGGTGGAGGAAGCGGTCGTCGCTCCGCAGTCCGAACTCGTCGGCGGCCGCGGCGGCCAGGTTCGCCAGTCCGCGATGGGTGATGACCACGCCCTTGGGGACGCCGGTGGAGCCGGAGGTGTAGATCATGCAGGCGGCGCCGTCGGCGGGTACGTCGGCCGGTGGCTGTCCGTCCGGCAGCCCGGCGAGGTCCTGCTCCGGCGTGTCGAGGCAGATCCGGCGCACGTCGGACGGGCCCAGGCGCGGGGTGAGGTGACGCCGGGTCAGGACGATGCCGGTGCCGGAGTCCCGCAGCAGGTGGGCGATGCGGTCCGGCGGGTAGTCCGGGTCGAGCGGCACGTAGGCGGCGCCGGCCTTGAGGATGCCGAGCAGGGCCACGACGAGCTCGGTCGACGGCTCCAGCAGGACGCCGACGCGCGCCTCGGCGCCGACGCCCAGCGACCTCAGGCGGTGCGCCAGCCGGTTCGCCAGCCGGTCGGTCTCGCCGTACGTCAGCCGGACTCCGTCGCCGTCGACGGCGACGGAGTCCGGGGACGCGAGGACCCGCTGCTCGAAGACGCCGTGCACGGTGACCGGTGCGGTGTCGTTCGCGGTGGCCGCCGTGAGGTCGGGCGCGGTGACCGGCGTGAGGTCGGGCGCGGTGGCCGCCGTGAGGTCGGGCGCGGTGACCGGCGTGGCGTCGTGCGCGAGGGCCTTCGTGCCCGCGGCGGCGGCCGGCTGCCGTGGCGGCGCGGTGCCGGACGCCGCGTTCTTCGTCTCGCTGGGGATGACCATGTGTGCCAACCGTTTCGTGTCGTGGCCTCACGCATTTCTCCGAGGCACTTGGCCGGACGTGTCGAGGAGTATGTGCAGGTGGCGGAACCCGCGTCATCAGCGGCCCACAGGACAACGCGCTGCACACATCACGCACGGCATTCCACGTTCCGCTGAGCGGCGTGCACCGGATCTACGGTCGACCCGCCGCGGCGGCGTTTCCTACATTCGCAGTCACCGAACCGGCCAGAACGCCGACCGAGACGAGGTAAACCATGGTGGACGGACCTGCCGTCGAATACTCGCTGTCGTGCTACCTGAGTCCGCCGGGAGACCTCGCCGTACTCGCGCCGCGCCATGACCAGGCGGTCGCGCTCTGGCGCCACCGGGACCGGCGGGTGGAACTGGTGCGGCTGTGGGAACTGGAACGGCTGAGCGGCCAAAAGCACCACGCCTGGCCGCTGTTCACCCCGGAAAGGGCCACCGAGTTCCTCGACGGAATCCTCGCGGAGGAGAACCTCTCGGTCTCCGACATCAGCCGCACCTGGGGAACTCCGGGACTTCCCGGCAGTGTTCCGCTGGACCTTCCGCCGGGTACCGAGGAATTCCCGGTGCACAGCCTCGCCCATCTCTTCAGCGGCCTGCTGCTGGACACCGGGATATTCAGGAACGAGTCGATATTCGGTCTGGCGATGGATTCCGCGCCGGACGCGGTGCTGGACCGGCGCAGCCCGAAGCACTGGTACGCGGGCGCACTGTCGGTACGCGGTGACCTGCGCTTCGCCCCGGTGGAGTCCCCGGCCCCGCTGTACCACGCGGCGTCCACGCTGTTCCGGCTGGAACCCGGCTCACTGATGGCGCTGGCCAGCGCCTGCCGCACGTCCATCCGCTTCGACATCGAGACGGCGACGGAACGGCTGCGGCTGTTCGGCGGCCGGGTCACGCCGTGGGCCGCCGCGTTCGCACTGGTCGAGGAGCTGATCGCGGAGGCCGGGGATCAGTTGCGGCACGCCGAGCCGGACAGCGGCTTCACGCCGGAGGAGAACCTGCGCAGCGCGGTGATGAAGCACGTGCAGCGGGCGTGCGACCTGATCGCGGTGCGCAACGTCGAGCTGCTCAGGACGCTCGGTGACGTCCGCACCGAGGACTCCTACCTGTCGACCAGCGGCGGTTTCGGCCTCAACTGCCCGACGAACACGCTGCTGCTGGACCGGTTCGGCTTCCGCGGGCTGCTGACGCCGCCGTCCGCGAACGACTCCGGGCAGGCGCTCGGGCTCGGCATGCTCGGCCTGTACACGAGCGGTGCGCTCGACGACGCGGACCTGGTGATCGGGTCGGCGTACCACGGCTCGGGGATCGGTGACGTGGACGAGGCGCTGGAGGAGTTCGCGCCGTGGATCGCACAGGTGTCGCCGTTCGACGAGGACACCTTCGTGGCCGACCTGTCCGACGGCGTGCTGGCGTGGGTGGACGGGGCGGCGGAGATGGGGCCGCGGGCCCTCGGTCACCGGAGTCTGCTCGGCGACCCGCGGTCGGCGAAGGTGAAGGACCTCCTCAACGAGTACAAGCAGCGCCAGTGGTGGCGGCCCGTGGCGCCGATCGTCCTCGCGGAGCACACCGGGGAGTGGTTCGTGGCGGACCGGTCGTCGCCGTACATGCTGGAGGCCGTGCGGGTGCGGCCGGAGGTCGCCGACCGGGTGCCGGCGATCCTCCACCTGGACGGCACGGCGCGCCACCAGACGCTGGACGCCTCGGTCAATCCGCTGCTGCACCGCGCCGTCAGCGCCTTCCACCGGCACACCGGTGTGCCGATCGTCTGCAACACGTCGCTGAACGACAAGGCCGAACCGGTGGTCAACACCGCGGCGGAGGCGCTGACCTTCTGCGTCACCAAGGGCGTCCCGCTGGCGTACGTGGCCGGCCGTCGGATCGAGCTGCGTCCCCGGCCGGAGCCCGGCGCCGAGCGCCCGCCGGGCCCGCGGCCCCGCCGGACCGACTGGTTCACCGGTCAGGAGGAGGCACGCGACGCGCTGTGGCAGCGGTGGCGGGACCGCGGGTACACGGATGCGGGCATCTTCCTGCTGACGTGGTCGCCCAGTATCCGCCTGAACGGCTCCGCGCCGGCCATGGTGAACAAGCTGGCCGAGCACTACATGGCGAACGACGACTCCTTCGCGCACCTGTTCAAGACCTTCCAGAACGACAACGGCCCCGGCTCCCACTTCATCCGCCCCGGCGACCGGCTGCCGCGCCCGGTGATCGTCGAGTAGTCCGGGCCGCCGGACCGTCCGGCTGCCGGGCCCTTGGATGCCGGCGGCAATCCCCTCCCCCGTCGTCGGCCGCCGTGCCCCCACGGCGGCCGACCACGGGTCCGTGTTCCACCCCGCTGCGTCCCTCGCCTCCAACGGTGAGGGAACGGCCCACTGCTGTCGAGCGAGGTGCCGCGCCCCAGAGGGCCCCGCAGTCGAACGTCCCGGGACGAGCCGAACATGAGCAGCCCGCACGACAGTGAACCGGCCTGCCGTACCGGACGGGTCACGGACGCGACCGCGTCGTTTCCCTCAGCCGTCGGCCTCCGCTCCCGGCCGGCCCGGCACCGTACCCGGACCGTGCCGTGGTCCGGGCGTGGCGTCGGCCGGTGGCCGCGTACCACTGGACGGCGAGCACCAGCGCCAGCGCGACATCGACCGCGTCCCCGCCGTAGTACATGACCTGGGCGCCGAGGCGCAGGTCGTGCGCCTCGAACCGGGTACCGGGCGGGCCGGTGGCGTACAGGCTCTTCGCGAGGACGGCGTGGGCCGCTCCCGCCGCGAGCAGGGTCGCCGCACGCAGAGGAAGGCCCCATCCGCGGCGCACCGGGTCCATCTGGCAGACGGCGAAGGAGAAGAGCAGGCCCGCGGCCGGCATGTGCAGGTCGACGGCGCCGCTCAGTGCGGGGTGGTGGTGCGCGTGGGACAGCAGCTCGGTGCGGTACAGCAGCCACAGGCCGCCGATGTCCACGACCGCGGCCACCGGCGGACACAGCAGCCACCGCACCGGGGCCGAGTGCGCCGCGCGCAGCACGCCTCGGCGCGGGCCGCCCGGCGGCAGGGCGCGCAGGGCGAGGGTGAGCGGGCGCGCGACGACCAGCAGGACGGGGCCGGCCATGGCCACGAGCAGGTGCCGGACGGAGTGGGCGGTGAACGGCCCGCCCGGCACCCACCCGCACCACCCCCAGACCAATACCGCGCCCCCGGCGACGAAGGCGCAGTCCCGTCGCCACGGCCAGTCGTCGCCGCGCCGCCTCAGCCTCGCGGCGGCGGACAGGTACGCCGCGCACGCCGCCACGCACACCGCCACGCACACGGCGACGACCGCCGGCACGGTGCCCGGAACCGGGTGGACCGTCATGACCGCCGACGGCCCCGTCGTCCGGCCCGCACGACGATGCCCACGCCCACCAGGAGCAGCGCGAGGCCCGCCAGATTCCACGCCCAGTCGTACGGGGTGACGTCGACGCCGTAACGGATCTGGTGCACGCGCAGCAGCTTGTGGTCGACGACCCCGTCGAACAGCTGGAAGGCACCGAGCCCCAGGAAGAAGCCTCCTCGGGCATGGGCGGGCGACAGCACCCGGCGGCGCCGCAGGTCGGAGAAGAGGACGGCGCCGGCGACCAGCGCCAGCAGCTCGGCGGTGTGCAGCAGGCCGTCGGAGACCAGTGCCGCGCCGGAGGTGGACCGGTCGTAGAAGTGGTGCCAGTGCAGGATCTGGTGGAAGACGATCTCGTCCACGGCCGCCATGACGGCGGCACCGATCATCGCGCACACGAGCAACGACCGACGCGGCTCGCTCCGTCCCGCCTCCGCCCCCTGACCTGGCATCCTCACGGTTCCGCGTCCGCCTTTCCGCACGGGCCGGTGTGACCTCACCTTCACCGTCTACCCCACCGGCCGCACAACGTCTCACCGCACACGCGTGCCCCTACCCGCTCCCGGACCCTGGCACGGAGGCTGCGCACGCACCTCGCCCGGAAAGCGCAGCCCTGGGTGTCGAGATCGCCGAGCCGGTCGGCATCGCCGGCTCCCGCAGGGCGACCGAGGAGTGCTTCGAGCAGTACCGGAGGCACTAACAAGGGCGGGGGCCACCGGTGGTGTCGTCTCCGCCCGGCGCGGTCGCCGTGAACTGGAAGGGCGGCTCGAACGGGCCCATGACCAGGAGTTGTACCGTGCCGGCTCGGCTGTCGACCAGCCGCTGGTAGGAGGCCGCGGGACTCTTCACGCGGGGAGGCGGTACCGCCTGGGGATCGACGCCTTCCAGGGTTACGCGGCCGGCACTCTCGTCGTGAATCCGGCGGCGGAACTCCGTCAGCCACTCCTCCTTGGGCCCGGTGGGTCCGAAGGCCTTGAGCATGGCGAGCGTGGTTTGCGCCGAAGGGAGTTCGGACAGGTCCGGCTGCCGCATGCGCGCCAGGTCCGCGGCAGCCATGTGGTAGACCGCTTCATCCTCGGCTGTGGACATCGGCTGTCCTCCATCGGTGCGGCCGCGGTGGCGGCACGGCGTCCGAGACCGCCACTGTGGTGGCTGCGCCGGTGTGCGCAGCCACCACAGTGTGGCTCTCGGCCGGGTCAGGACAGGGCCCTGATGAGAGGCGGCAGGCAGTCGGCGGCCACGTCAAGCGCGGCGCTGAGCCAGTTCTTGCGCTCCTCCTGGCTCAGTCCGGCGGGCAGCGGCAGCTCGATCTGCTGATCGGTGCCGGGCCGGTAGTCCTTCTTGAAGGGGGTGTAGTCCTTGCTGAATGCCTCGATGGCCAGCGGCACCGCGACCGACACCAGCGTCTCGACGAGGCCGAAGAACTTGTCGTTGCCGCGGAACTCCGACGGGATCCTCTGCGCGATCTCCGCGTGGACGCCGGCGCCGTCCGCCTGCGGCGCCTTGCCCCCGCCAACGGACCCACCGCTCTTGGTCAGCTCGTCGATCACGGCCGGGATGAGAACGCGGCCGGCGTCGAAGATCGCGTCCCAGAACTTCGGGTTGCCGAGGTTCTCCGGGTTCTCCAGCGGCTGACGGATCACTGGCGCCTTCCCGGAGGGCGGCATGGCCGCGGCGAAGGCGGGGGCCAGGATGGCACTGCAGCGCTGCACGTCGGCGAGCCAGCCGTCGCCGGACACGAAGTCCTTCCCGCTGGTCTTGGTGCTCGCCTTCTTCAGTTCGTCGAGGAAGGAGTCGACAGCCTTCTCGACGGTCGGAGTCGTGGTCATCGTGGATGTTCCTTTCGTTGCGCTTCCTCCGGACCCGGAGGAAGGAGACTTCACCGATGCGGCCGATGCGGATTTGAGGAGGTCCTCGACCTTCGCGATCATTTCCTTGCTCACCCCGTTCATGGAGATGAGCGTGCGGGCGAGCTGCTCTTCCCGGCCGGACGGTGCGAAGATGCACGGCGTTTGACTCATGTTGAGTGACGCCAGACGATCCGCCGCCCGGGAGACCACGTCGGCGACCGGCGTTGTGTCGCTCACGTCACGCAGGAAGGCGTAGGTGAACGCCGAGAGCCACCCGGTCACGGCGCTGCCCGCGGCGGCGGTCTGGTCCGCCCGGCACGCCGTGATCAAAATGCCGTTGAGTTCGCCGGTCCCGGGCACGACACCCTTGGGCACGAAAGCCTTGCCCGGCGAGTTCGCGAAGTTGAACACCAGGGACGACTCGTCACGCAGCGCGGGCCGGCCGAAAGGCTTCACCGCACGACAGGCCGTCAGTGCGTTCGCCTTGGAGAGAGCCTTCTCCGGCGGTGGCGTGAACACCTTGGCCCGGACGAGACGGGGCGCAGCGTCAACGAAGAAGGTCTTCTCCATGCCCCCGGAGTGGCAGGCGTCGAGTATGACCGTGAGCACTCCGGGCGGCAGCCCGGCGGTGCGTCGGACGAGTTCTCCGTCTTCCAGGAAGTCGTCGTAACAGCAGAGGACTTCCGTCATCACGTCACCCTTGAGATAACGGTAGCCGTGGGACGACTGGAAGAAGACCCGGCGATCGTCCGGGTGCGCTCCTTGGCAGAGCCAGTCCAGGCCTTCCCGGGTTCGATCCAAAGTGGCATCGGCGTCGTGCAGGACGCGGATCTCCGAGTCGTCGAAGCCGAGCTCGCCCAGCAGCTGCTTGAAGGCCGCCGTGTCGGCGATACAGCTGTTCAGGCGGTTCGCGGGATCCGGATATTCATCGATTCCGACGAGCAGTGCGCGATGGGTCATTGCTGCTCCTTTTCACCTCGGACGGGTTGTCGCAAATTCAATTGAAGAGAGAATCACTCAATCACCCCGAGAGAGTGCGGAATCGATTCTCCCGCGCAACGGAGGAGCATCTCCCCGCCCGGGTCCAAGACCAGGGATCTCGAGCGCAACTTCATGCTTCGCCGCCTTCCGGCCCCCTGGCAACATGAAGCGATCGGCAACCGCTGACTTAAGAAGGACGTTGGCCAGTTCCAGGGAGGTGACCGGGTGCCACGGGCGGGACAGTCCAGGAAAGCACCGGACGACTCACTCACCGATCGCATTTCCGTGGGTCTGATCCTCCGGACGTTTCCCCCGCACCTGGTGGACGCGGTGGTCGCCTCGTGCGGGCGCACCGAACACCGCCAACGACTTCTGCCGTCGCGGACCACCGTCTACTTCGTCCTGGCAATATGCCTGTTCACACAAGAAAGCTATGCGCGCGTCGCTGAACTCCTCGCCGACGGATCCCTCTGGGCCGGGGCGGAGCACGCAGCGGGCCGGCCGCCGACCACGGCCGCCATCTCACGGGCCCGAGCCCGGCTGGGCCCGGAGCCGCTGGCAGGCCTGTTTGCCGAGGTCACCCGTTCATCTCTCGCACGGACGGCGCCCGGTGACCGGTACGGCCGCTGGCGGGTGGTGTCCGCCGACGCAGCGGCGGTCGCGGTCCCGGAGAGCGAGGAGAACCGCTCCTGTTACGGACTCCGGCCTGCCGTCGTACCCGCTCAGGGCCGGTTTTCGAACTCAACCCGGGGTGCCCTGCCCCGAGTGCACGTCCTCGCCCTGGGCGACCGCAGCAGCCTCGCCGTCCGGCACGCAGTGCTGGAACGACCGCCCGACCACTCGCCCGGGTTCCTTGCCCAGGAACTGTGCGCTGTCCTGGGCCCGGGTGACCTGCTGCTGGCCGGCGACGAATTCGACGATCCCGTCGCACTGGCAGCCGCCTGCGCCTCGGGCGCGGACCTGCTCTGGCAGACGAGTTCCCGTACACCCCTGCACACCCATGCCGTGCTCCCCGACGGCTCCCGCATCGGCGAGTTGGCCGGTTCGCCCTGCACCGTCCGGGTGATCGGGGCAGGGACGTCGATCGCCTCGCTCGCCACCACCGTCCTCGACGCTCAGGCTGCCCCTGCCTCGGAGCTGGTCGCGCTTCACCGCCACCGATGGCGGCTTCTCGCTTCACTCGCTTCCTCCGGCACCCTGTCACCCGGCAGGCCGCAAGTGCTGCGTTCCCGCTGGCCCGACGGCGTCGAACAGGAACTCTGGGGTCATTTCCTGATTCACCACATACTCTGCGGCCTGCGACATCTCACCGGGTCGTGAGGACTGCTTCCCCCGCACATCCGCCGCCTGGGAATTCGCTCGTTGTCAATTCGCTCCTCAGCCTTAAGTCAGCGGTACCACGCCCACGACGAACGCCGCCCGGAGAAAGAACTGCCTCTTCGTCAATTCGGCGGCCGTCGACCCTTATCGACAAAACTGGCGAACCGTGCAATGGTGGAGAGGCGAGGGTGTAGTGGCCCCTCGGTCGGGAGGTCTCCCATGAATCCCTTGGATCTGGTCGGACTCTCCCCGCTGATGAAACTCACGAGCGGCGAGTCCGAAGTCACGATCGGGCTGGTCGACGGCCCCGTAGCCGTGGACCACCCCGAACTGAACGCCGAGAGCATTCGGCTGTCCGGCGACACGCCGTGCCTCCCGAAACGGAGCACGGCATGCCGACACGGCACGTTCGTCGCCGGAATTCTCGTGGCTCGCCGCGGCGGAATGGCCCCGGCCATCTGCCCAGGTTGCACCGTCCTCTCGCGCCCCGTATTCACCGAGACGGCGCCCGACGAGGAGCACTCTTTGTCCGTAAGCGTTCAGCGCCTGGCCACGGCCGTCCGCGAGTGCGTCGACGCGGGCGCGCGAGTGCTGAACGTGAGTGCGGGGACGGCGCAGCCCTCGACCAGGCAGGAACGAGAGCTTCATGCGGCCCTCGACCACGCGGCCGCGCACGGTGCACTCGTGGTCGTGGCCGCGGGCAACCAGGGCACTCTCGGCAGCAGCGCTCTGACGCGTCATCCTTGGGTGATCCCCGTCGTGGGATACGACTCGGAGGGCCGGCCCTCGGCGCACTCGAACCTGGGCAGCTCGATGGGGAGGCTCGGGTTGGGAGCACCGGGTGAGAACGTCGTCAGCCTCAGTGACCATGGCGGGGTCCGGACCCAGCACGGAACCAGCGTCGCGACCGCTTTCGTGACAGGCGCGATCGGTCTGCTGTGGTCACGCTTCCCACAGGCGGACGTCGCCGAAGTCAAAAACGCCTTGACGGGCTGTCATGGGAGGCGGCGCACCAGTGTCGTCCCACCCCTGCTCGATGCCTGGAAGGCACATCGGATGTTGTCGGCCACCCAGTCAGGGAGGGCAGCAGAATGAGCGAACACGTGGAAACGCCTCCTTCCGGGCGCCGCAGGAAGCCGCACAAGGTGTACCTGCCCGGATTCATCGACGAAGAAGACATCGGCCTCGGGGACGTCATCCGCAAGGCGACCTCAATGGCGGGGGTACGGCCGTGCGGTGGCTGCAACGAGCGCGCCGAACGCCTCAACGACTGGATGGTC
Organism: Streptomyces calvus; assembly: GCF_006782915.1. Classification (GTDB taxonomy): domain Bacteria; phylum Actinomycetota; class Actinomycetes; order Streptomycetales; family Streptomycetaceae; genus Streptomyces; species Streptomyces calvus. The sequence continues at coordinate 649,423 of NZ_VCNP01000056.1, read as the reverse complement.
TTCTCCACGCGACCTTCAGCCGATTCCTGAAGCAATGGCACGAGGAGGTTCGACATGGCACAGACACCAGAGCCCGTAAGCCCGCCTGAACAGTCCACATCGTCTCCGGCTCAGTCCCCGGCGAACCGCTGTCCCTCGTCCGGGACGGCCTCCCCTTCGGCACCCCCTGCGTTCGTCTACGCGGTCGGCCAGGTGGAGCCTCGGTTTCCAGGGCTGGCGGCGGAGAAGGAATTCGCGCAGGCGATGAGCCGGGTCGACACCGCGGGACAAACAGACCGGCAGGCGCTTCGGTCGGTGCTGGACGAGCGGGCCGGCAGGTACCTCGCCCGACAGATCTGCTGGGTGTTCACGATCGAGGGACTGGAGACCTACATCCTTGTTCCTCGCGATCCCACGGATTTCGATCTCCTGATCGAGGCCGTGCGACCTGATCCCGGCCGACACGACGTGGATGTGGTCATAGGGTTGCGTGGCTCCAACGCCCCGCCCGACCGATGCAACGGGCTGATGGTGCCCATTGTGGCGTTCGATCAGCTGTACTCGTTCGACCGGGACACACTCATCAGTGCCATCCCACGACCGCAGGACCAGCCCGAGGACAAGTTCCAGGCAACCGCTGCCGAACTCTTCGACCGGATCGGGCAGGTGGCGGACAACGCGGGGGCGACCGACGAGCACAGGGCCCTCAACTACCTGGCAGTTCGCTACCACGCGATTTACACCAGGGCAGCCCAGTCCCATGCCGCGGAAGCAACTCTCAGCGAGGTGGAGGTCCGGCGCTCGCGCCTGAGCGGCGCCCGGAACATCGTGGACGTCATCTTCTCCTACACGCATCGGCGCAACGATACGACCGAGAGGTACTTCGTCCGCGTGGACGTGACCGAGGAATTCCCCTTCCTGGTCACCAAATTGTCGCCGTTCTACGAGCGCTGACAGTTCCGCTCCTCACCTGAAAAGGAGGCAAAGATGACGAATCCTCAATTCTCCGCAGAGGCAACACTCGACCGGGGACTGCCAGTTCACGTCAGCCCGCGGTTCGAGGTCGGACCGAGGGAAGCCGAAGGCGGCATCGTCCCGCAGTCGTATCCGGCCCAGTGCCAGGGCGCGCAGGGATTCACCAAGACCGAGTGCTACGGCGTGGTGGAGATGTGCCAGGACTGCTGCCAACGGTATGACTTCGGTTCGGGCTACCACGATGTCTGCGGCACCCCGTACGTCTGCGGGGCATGCATCGGCCTGCCCTTCTAGACGCGCGCAGACAGCTCGGAAGCACGCCCGCCCGCCGACCTCCACGGCCGGCGGGCGGGCGTGCGATCGGCGCGCCGACGAGGTCGTCCGAGTACAGGGCCAGCAGCCCGGCGGCCGGACAGTCGGCCGCCGGTGCACGCCTCCGCTGCAACCCATCGCCGACAACTGGTGCGGCTTCGGGCGCCGGGCTCGCCGACAACTGGTGCGGCTTCGGGCGCCGGGCTCGCCGACAACTGGTGCGGCTTCGGGCGCCGGGCGGGGTGGGTGAAGATGCCTGAGCGGCTCCGGGCGGAGACATTCACCGGACTGTGGTGCTCAGTTCTGCCTTGCTGCTTCAGGCGTGCGCTGCGGCGGCTTCCGCGGCGAGCGCGGCCACCGGGCCCTTGCGGATGTCGGAGTGCGCGCCGGCGAAGGGCTGTCCCTCCACGTCGTTGATGACGCGGGCGGCGTTGACCCGGTAGAAGGTGCCGGGGACGAATCCGTAGTCGGTGTGGCCGTCGGCCGGCATCAGGCGGTCCTCCAACGGTTTCACTGCCTGGTACCCGTCGAAGCCCATGCCACCCCATCGTCCCGCGGCCTGAGCCTGCGAGTCCTGGCCGGCCAGGAAGGAAGCCCTCGGATACCACACGCCGACCGCCCAGTCGTGGACGCTGAACGTGGCCACCAGGGGGCCGTGCACCCGGTTCACGAAGGCATTCAAGGCGCCGGCACTGCCGAAGGGGTTGTCCTGCGCGTGAGCGAACGACCAGTGAGAGAACGCGCCCTGCAGGAGCAGCAGTGACGCGACCGGGCTCTTCTCCCGCGCGCTGATGCCGGACAAGGCGAAGGAAACCAGCCGGGCGCCGAAGCTGTGGCCCATCAGGTGCACCCGCACGGAGGGCGACCGGCCGTGCAGGGTTTCGAGCAGCGGTCCCAGTCCGCCGCGCCCGATGTCGCCGGCGCGTGCCTTCATGATCGTGTACGAGAGCACGCGCATGGCGTCCTTGGCGCCGTTGACGGCGCGGTTGAACCAGTCGCCGATGCCTTGCGTTGCGGACCCCGGTGGAGCGCTGCCGAAGGCCTCGGCAGCCGCTTGGTAACCCCTCTTCGGGTCCGTGGTCAGCAACAGCGCGGTTTCGCCCGAGTCCTCGAACTCGCCCTGGGGCGCCGGTGGTACCAGCGACTTCAGCCGCTGATGGATCTGCCGCAGCCGCTCCTCCTTCTGCGCGTCGGACGTGAGCGAGCCGACCGCTTCCTCTCCCTCGTCGATGAGCCGACCGATTTCCCTCACGGTCTTCTGCTGCGCCGGGTCGGCGAATCCTGGCATGAGGGAGTCGGCGATCTCTCTGCCTGTCAGTGCTGTCGTCCCTGCGTCGAGGTCCACTACGGCACGGCTCCCGGACTGTGGGGCGCCAGCCGCTGATGGAGGGGTCGCCGGTGTGGGCGGGAACCACAGCGAAGGCCAGTACACGCCGACGAACCCCAGGTTGCCGATGCCCGTGAGGCCGGTGGCGGCTTCCCGGATCCTCGGAAACATGTCGTCGTACAGCTCGCCGGCCATGTTCTCCGACGTGCCCCACCCGTGGCTGAACATGAAGAGGTCCTCCACGCCTTCGGCGATCACCTGGTCGAGGAAGGCTGCCTCGGCGGGCGCCGTCAGGCGGCCCTTCTCGTCGAATCGGAGGTCCCACACCGGCTCATTGGTCGTCAGTCGCGTCATGCCGTGCCCCTTCGTCAGACGTTGGCGAGCATTCGCATCAGGTCGACCAGGCCCGCTCCCTGGGCGTAGCGTTCGCGGCCGAGGTCGGTGGCGCTGGCGGTGAGCATGCGCTTGATCTGCCGCGGTCGGCCGATGAACTCCGGGCGGGCGGAGAGAAAGGCCGCGATGACGCCGGAGACGTGAGGTGCCGCCATCGATGTGCCCGACTGTTCGGCGTACGTGAGCAAGCTCTGCGGGAGAGGAGCCCCTGGAACCGGGGTCAGCCCGGCCGCTGCCCGGACCTGGCCGGTGGCGGCGGAGGAGATCCACTCACCGGGCGCCACGACGTCCGGTTTCATCCGTCCATCGAGTGTCGGCCCCTTGCCCGACGTCCAGGTGACACCGAAGGCGTGCGGCGCGTCCCGGTGCGTGGAGCCGACCGCTATGCAGTCCTCGGCATGCGCCGGTTCGGTGATCGAGCCCAGGACGGCGGAGGTGTTGGCCGACTCTCCGGTGGCGGTGCGGGCACCGAAATTGCCCGCGGAGACGACCACGACCACACCGGATGCGACGAGCTGGTTCACGGCCTGGCAGAGCGGTGACTGGCCTGCGGCGTACTGATCGGGTCTCCACTCGGAGCCGAGGCTCATGTTGACTCCGTGAACGCGCAGAATCCCCGGGTCCACATTGACCTCGGTCCGCAGGTACGTCAGAGCACGGATGACCGCACTGGAGGACGTCACCCATGTGCCCTGACGGCTGCGCCGCATGACCTTGATGCTCACCAGTTCGCACGCCGGCGCCATACCGGACAGCTTGTCCACATGGGCCCGCTGAACGTACCCGGCTTCCCCGGGGTCGTTGGACTCTGCCACAAGCGGCTTCATGTCGTCCGGCGTGCAGCCCGAAATGATGCCGGCGACGTGAGTGCCGTGTCCGTTCTCGTCCACCAGAGGCTGCATCGTGTGATCGCCCGGCCCGTCGGACGCGCCGTGGCCGACCGTCTCCGCCGGGTCGTCGGGGTTCACGAGGAAGCTGAAGTCGCGGTGCAATTGACTGGTCCGCCCCTGCAACTGGTCCTCCCCTCGGCCGGCGGCTGCAAGTTCCAGCTGGGAGAAGTGCGGGTGAGAAGCATCGATTCCACTGTCGACGACGGCCCAGACGATTCCGTGACCACGTGCGTCGTACGAGCGCCAGGCGGCGTTGGCCTTCACGGTGGGTGCGGAACGGTCGATCTGCGGAGTGAGCCGGTAGTCCGGCCACACCCGGAAGATGGTCGGTGGCCGGTGGTTGCGTTCGGCGAGAGAGCGGTCCTCCGCCACCAGGTCGCGCACGACGGCGCGGGAGAGCACGCACTGATACAGCTTCGGCGCGATAGGAGCGAGTCCCTGCGGAACAGGCGGCTGAACGGGGCTTTCTGACGTGAATTGCTCGGGCCACCTGCCGCCGGCCATCGCCGCGTAACTCTGCCAGATACCGTAGAAGGCCTCCCGGACCGCCAGCAGGCCTCCCGGATAGAGCACGTTCAGTTCGATCAGCATCGGGACCCGCTGTTGCGGTGCTTCCGAGGCGGGCCCCTTGTCGGAAGTACCGTCCGGCGGCAGATTCAGATCACCGACGATGGGAGACCGGAAGGGTCCCTCGGGCTCGTGCATCATGACAGTGCCCTTTTTCTGCCACCAGAAGCGGGCGGGGTACCGAATGCGGGGCACCGATCACATACCCGCACATGTGGCGCTCTGCTCCGACGGCAACTGAGGCCGTGAGAGAGGGTTCGGCCAGTGATGCCCAGGCAGACGGTGAATCCCTACGGTCTGCCTACCAGAACTGCAGCACGGGCAGTGGTGGCATTCTGGCTGTTCTACGCTGAAGGCGCGCCTGCTGTTTACAGTTTCAGCCGGAGTCGTGAACATCGCAAGTCGGCCGGAGCAATACCGGCGGCCTCATTCCGAGTTGGCACCGATCACGCGTTCCACCATCCAGGACATCGCCCGCTCCGGCTTCCACCACTGGTACTACCGCACCGCCACGCAACAGCTGGTGGCTGGACGGCATTCCGTCGCGCGGGAGATCCTCATCGAGGAGAGCGGCGGCGGACACGGCGGAGGTCGCGGGTGACCGCTGGGCCGACTTCGCCCGGAACGGCCTCGGCTGCAACCAGCGGAAACCGTTGTCGTCCGGCGCGGACGGCCTGCTCCTCCCCTCGCTCAGCCAGTGGCGACTGGGCGCGGGAACCGGCAGATGGGAGGTGGGCCGCGGCAACAACCACCTCCTCAACCCGGAGTTCGCGGCGGACCGGATGCCGGTGGCCCGGTCCACCGGGTGGATCGTCACGGTCGACGACGACTCCGCGTCCCGGACCGTCGTGTCGAACGCCTTCCCCCCGGCGCCGACAGGTTCCGGATCGCCATCACGCTCGGCGCCGCGTCGGCGTTCTCCGGGGCGCTGTCACAGACCGTGGAGTGCCGCGCGGCACACACCGTCCCGCGCCAGAATCAGGTCGACCGAAGGCCTCGCCCACGCCCGCACAAAGGTCACCGCTCTCGGGCGGGAGAAGGCTCCTACGTCATCGACCTCAAGCGGACGACCGACGGGTGGCAGGCCATCGCCCTCGACGGCCTGCGCCCGACCTCGGGGAAAGTCACCGTCAGCCTCGAGGACCGCAGCCCCGGCGGAACCCGGGCCCTCTCCGCCGACTCACCGTCACTGGTCCGCGAGCGGCTGACGGAAACGCCCGGCTCCTTTGAGCCCGTCCGATCCCTGACCGCCCTTCCGTACGCCAGCATGGTGGGGGCGCGCATACCCAGCCCTCGAACTATGGTGTCCCACCACATGTGCCCTTGACCTGCGGCTTCCCTACCGTGTGCCGACACCTACCCGTCCCCACCGCACACGAGGAAGTGGCGCACATGGCCTCCGCAGCATCCGCTCCCCCGGCACCCGGCAACCTCAAACGCATCGTCGCCGCGTCCCTCATCGGCACCACCATCGAGTGGTACGACTTCTTCCTCTACGGTTCCGCCGCCGCGCTCGTCTTCAATGAGCTGTTCTTCCCGGAGTCCGACCCGCTCGTCGGCACGCTCCTGTCGTTCCTCACCTACGCCGTCGGGTTCGCCGCACGGCCGCTTGGCGCGCTGGTGTTCGGGCACTACGGGGACCGGCTCGGACGCAAGAAGCTGCTGGTGCTGAGCCTGCTGATGATGGGCGGGGCCACCTTCGCGATCGGGCTGCTGCCCACGCACGCCACCATCGGCAGCCTCGCGCCCGTGCTGCTCACCGTGCTGCGGCTGGTGCAGGGGTTCGCGCTGGGCGGTGAGTGGGGCGGTGCGGTGCTGCTGGTGTCCGAGCACGGGGACGCGCGGCGGCGCGGGTTCTGGGCGTCGTGGCCGCAGACCGGCGCGCCGGCGGGGCAGTTGCTGGCGACCGGTGTGCTGTCGCTGCTGACCGCCCTGTTGTCGGACGCCGCCTTCGGATCGTGGGGCTGGCGGATCCCGTTCCTGCTGTCCGGGGTGCTGGTGATCGTCGGTCTGTGGATTCGTCTGTCCGTCGACGAGTCGCCGGTGTTCAAGCAGGCGCTGGAGCAGGCCGAGGCCCGCAAGGCGGACACCGCCGCCGAGCGGATGCCGATCGTGGCGGTGCTGCGGCACCACTGGCGCGACGTGCTGGTGGCGATGGGCGCGCGGATGGCGGAGAACATCAGCTACTACGTGATCACCGCCTTCATCCTGGTGTACGCCACCACCTCGGCCGGCGTGTCGAAGCAGACGGCGCTCAACGCGGTGCTCATCGCCTCCGCGGTCCACTTCGTGGTCATCCCGGCCTGGGGCGCGCTGTCGGACCGGCTCGGACGGCGTCCGGTGTACCTGATCGGCGCGGCCGGTGTGGGGCTGTGGATGTTCCCGTTCTTCGCGCTGATCGACACCGGCGGCTTCGCCAACCTGCTCCTCGCGGTGACCGTCGGCCTGGTGCTGCACGGGGCCATGTACGCGCCGCAGGCCGCCTTCTTCTCCGAGATGTTCGCGACCCGCATGCGTTACTCCGGTGCCTCCATCGGCGCGCAGTTCTCCTCGGTCGCGGCCGGTGCCCCGGCGCCGCTGATCGCCACCGCCCTGCTCTCGGCGTACGGCAGCTCCACCCCGATCGCGCTGTACGTGATCGCGGCGAGCCTGCTGACGGTGGTCGCCGTGGCGTTGGCCAAGGAGACCCGCCACCGCGACCTGGCCGACGTGGACCCGTCGGGCGGCGCGGCACGACCGGTCGAGGCCCCGGCCGCACAGGACGCACGCCCCGTCTGATCCGGAGCACGGTCCCGGCCCCCGTACGCGCGAGGCGTACGGGGGTCGGGGCTGTGCGCCGTCACCGTTGCGCCGGGCCGGGGCGCCATGGGCCGGGTGGACGCCCGGATGTGGCGGGGTGGCGGGGGTCAGTGCCGTGCGGGGCGTACCGGGCCCGCCGCCAGCCGGTGCAGGCGCAGCGCGAGCTGGATCTCCAGCACCCGGGCCGGGCTCTGCCAGTCGTCGCCGAGGAGGCGGCCGACGCGTTCCAGGCGTTGCGCGACCGTGTTGACGTGGACGTGGAGCTCGTCCTTGGTACGGGCGGGGCTCATGCCGCAGGCGAAGTAGGCGTCGAGGGTGCGCAGCAGTTCCGTGCCGCGACGCTCGTCGTACGCGACGACCTGGCCGATGGTGCGGTCGACGAAGCCCGCGATGTCGCGTTCGCCGGCCAGCAGCAGCCCCAGAAAACCGAAGTCCTCGGCGGCGGAGCCGTCGCCGGAGCGGCCGAGCAGCCGCAGCGCGTCGAGGCAGCGCCGGGCCTCCGCGTAGGCGGCCGCCACGGTGTCGGGGCGGGCCGTGAGGTGTTCGACCGGGGCGGACGCGCCGACGGTGACCGGTTCGTGGACGGCCGTTCCGAGCTGGCGGGCGGTGCGGCGGGCCAGGTCGGTGGCGGTGTCGCCGGGGGCCAGGGGCAGCAGCAGGACCGTGCCGCCGTCGCGTGCCGCGGCGAGTCCCTGCCCGGTGGCGGCGAGGTGCGAGGCCGCGGCCCACAGCCGCCTGCGCGCGTCGGCCTCCGCGTCGGCGTCGACGGTGCCGCCGTCCAGGCGGGCGGCGAGCACGGCGTGCGTGGCGTCGAGGTCGGCCCGCAGCCGGGCCGCCCGCTCGCGCAGCAGCCGCGGGTCCCGGTCACGGGCGTCGAGCAGGTCGTCGAGCAGCTCACCGCGGACACGCTGCTCGGCCTCGGCGGCGGAACGGCGGGCGAGCAGCAGCAGCGAGGTGACCATGGCGGCGCGCTCCAGTGTGCGCTGGTCGACCGGGTCGAGGCCGGGGTGGCCGCGCAGGACCAGCGCGCCGAGCAGTTCGTCACCGGCGGCGACGGCGGCGATCCAGTCGTCACGGTGCCGTACCGCGTGGCCCTCCGCCCGTGAGGACTCCAGGGCCTGGGCGGGCGCGGCCGTGGTGTCGGTGAACTCGACCGTGCCGTCCAGGACCTGCGAGACGGCGGCCGCCACGTCGTGCACCCCGCCGCCGCGCAGCACCAGCTCGGCGAGGCGGTCGTGGACGTCCGAGGCGCGCTCGATTACGGCGCTGCGGTCCCGGATGATCTCGTTGGCCCGCTCCAGGCCGGCGACGGCCGAACGGGTCTCGGCGAGCAGGTTGGCGGTGTCGATGGCGGCCGCGGCGAGGGCGGCGAAGGAACCGAGCAGGGCGATCTGCTCCCGTTCGAAGACCCGGGCCCGCCGGTCCGCGGCGAACAGGACGCCGATGACGTGGTGTCCGAGCATCAGGGGCACGCCGAGGATGGCGACGAGTCCCTCGTCCCGCACACCGGTGTCGATGGAGCGGGTGTGCCGGAAACGGTCGTCGCGGAAGTAGTCCTCGGTGACGTAGGGGCGGGCGGTCTGCGCGACCAGGCCGCCGAGGCCCTCCCCCATGCCGAGCCGCAGCTGCTGGAAGCGGGCGGCGACCGAGCCCTCGGTGACCCGCATGTACGTGTCGCCCCTGGCCGGGTCGTTCAGGCTCAGGTAGGCGACGTCGGTGCCGAGCAGCGAACGGGCGCGCTGCACGATGGCCCGCAGCACGGCGTCCAGGTCGCGCAGTCCCGCGAGGTCGTGCGCGGTCTCGAAGAGGGCGGACAGCTCGGCCTCGCGGCGGCGCCGCTCCTCCAGCTCGGACCGCACGCGCAGGGCGAGCAGCTTGGCCTGTTCGAGCGCGGCGATCCGCTCGGCGGGCCGTGCCTCGGCGCGCGCGAGCAGGACCGGCTGCTCGTAGGCCTCGGCGGAGGCGCCGCGGGCCAGCAGCTCCAGGAACGGCGTCTCGGCACTGCCGGGGCCCGGGCCGGTGTCGGGGTGCGACCGGCCCGGCAATGCGGCAGCGGGGGACGGTCGCTCGGCGGACTGCACGTGATCGCGGGACATGCTCACAGGATTCCCCATACCGCGGCTGGCCCGGCAGGCCTGTGGAAAACTCCGCCGGCCGGGGTCCGGCCGCTGACGGCCGATGCCTCAGTGCGCGGTCCAGCCGCCGTCCAGGACCAGTGAGGTGCCGGTGACGAAGGACGCCTGCGGGCCGCACAGGTAGGCGACCGCCTCGGCGACCTCCGCCGGTTCGATGAGCCGCTTGACGGCGCTGTCCTGCAGCAGCACCTCGGACAGGACACGTTCCTCGGGGATGGAGTGGGCGCGCGCCTGGTCGGCGATCTGCTTCTCGACCAGTGGGGTGCGCACATAGCCGGGGTTCACACAGTTGGAGGTGACACCGTGGGGCGCTCCCTCGAGGGCCGCTGTCTTGGACAGTCCTTCGAGGCCGTGTTTGGCGGCCACATAGGCGGACTTGTAGGCGGAGGCCCGCAGGCCGTGCACCGAGGACACGTTGACGATGCGGCCCCAGCCCTGGCCGTACATGTGGGGCAGGGCGCCCCGGATGAGCCGGAAGGGCGCCTCCAGCATCACGGTGAGCACGGTGTGGAAGACGTCGGGCGGGAATTCCTCGAGGGGGCGCACCAACTGGAGTCCGGCGTTGTTGACCAGGACGTCGGTGCCGGCGGCAGCGAGTTCGGCGGCGTCCAGGTCGGTGAGGTCGAGGACGTGCGGCTCCACGGTGCCGGCCAGGTCCCGGGCCGCGCCGGCGAGCGCCTCGAGGCCCGCGGCGTCCCGGTCGACGGCTCTGACCTTGGCCCCGGCGGCCGCCAGCCGCAGCGCGCAGGCGCGGCCGATGCCGCCGGCGGCGCCGGTGACGAGGGCGGTGCGGCCTCCGAGGTCGAGCGAGGGGGCGTGGGGAGCCGGAAGGGCACGGGGCGCGGTCATGGATGCGACCCTAGGCAGCACTCCCCACTCACCCCATGTGGTCGAGCCCTACAGTTCAGCCGATTCCAGTGGTGTCAAACCATGTGGGTGCCTCCGCCACGGCCTGCTTGATCCGGAAGTGCGCGAACTCGCTCAGCTCCGGCAGTGCGTCCACGGCGAACCAGCCGACCTCCAGCGACTCGTCGTCGTTGACCTTCGCCTCGCCCCCGACCGCACGGCAGCGCAGGGTGATGTCCATGAACTGGCAGACGTCCCCGTTGTCGTACGTCACCGGGCTGAGCGCCTGCACCAGGACGACGCGCTCGACCACGCAGCGCACCGCGGTCTCCTCCTCGACCTCCCGGACGGCGCAGGCGGCGGGCTGCTCCCCGGGCTCGGGGATGCCTCCGATGACCGCCCACTTGCGGGTGTCGGACCGGCGGTTCAACAGCACGCGCCCTTCGTCGTCGAAGACGAGCGCGGTGATCCCGGGGAGCCACAGCAGCTGATGACCGGCCGAGGCACGCAGCGTGCGGATGAAGTCAGGAGTAGCCATGGCCCGACCTTAACCGTCCCGTCGGCGCGCTTCCCCGCACGTCGCGGGGCGCACGGCTACACGTCACCGGCGCGTCGCCCGCGCACCCCGCTGGCGACGGCCCACCCGAGACCGCCCGCGGCGACGAGCACCAGGGCGGTCTCCGGGAGGACGCCGAGACGGGTCGCCGGGGTCTGCGAGGAGCGCAGCGGCACCTCCTGCACCAGCGAGTCGGCGACGAACATGCCCGTCCGCTGCGTGATCCGCCCGTCGGGCGCGATGATCGCGCTGACCCCGCTGGTGACCGGCACGGTGACGGCACGGCTGTGCTCCACGGCCCGGACCCGGGACATGGCGAGCTGCTGGTAGGTCATCTCGCTGCGGCCGAAGGTGGCGTTGTTGCTGGGCACCGAGATCAGCTGGGCGCCGGCGGTGACCGTGTCGCGCACCGCCCAGTCGAAGGCGGCCTCGTAGCAGGTGACCAGGCCGACTCCGGCGCCGTCCATGCGGAACACGCCGGGCTCGCCGCCCCGGCTGAAGTCCTGGCGGACCATCGACGTCCAGTTCTCGTTGACCGCCCCCACCAGCGAACGCAGCGGCAGGTACTCGCCGAAGGGCTGGATCTGCCGTTTGTCGTAGGTGTCGACGGGGCCCTTCACCGGGTCCCACAGGATCTGCTCGTTGAGCAGTCTGCCGTCCCTGGCGACCACGCCGCCGACCGAGATCGGCGCGTCGATCGCCTTGGCCGCACCGTCGATGACGGCACGCGCGTCGTCGTTGACGAAGGGGTCGATGTCGGAGGAGTTCTCCGGCCACAGCACGATGTCCGGCTGCTCGGCCGTGCCGGCCGCGACCTCGGCCGCCAGCCGCTCCGTCTCCCGCGCGTGGTGGTCGAGGACGGCGCGCCGCTGCGAGTTGAAGTCGAGCCCCAGGCGCGGCACGTTGCCCTGGATGACCGCGACGGTCACGGTGCCGTCCTCGGCCTTGTCGCTGACCAGCGCACGGGTCGCGACGGCCGCCACCACGGGGACGACGACGCTCAGCACACCGACCACCGCCGCGGCGCGCCGCACGGTACCGGTGCGGCGGGCCGACACGGACGTCCGGACCACCTCGTACAGGCCGAAGCCGCACAGCACGACGGCGAATCCCAGGACCGGGGTGCCGCCCAGCGCGGCGAGCGGCAGGAACACGCCGTCCGCCTGACCGAACGCGACCTTTCCCCAGGGGAAGCCGTGGAACGGCACGCGCGCGCGGGCCGCCTCGCCGGCGATCCACAGTGCCGCCGCCCACACCGGCCATCCCGGCAGTTTCGACACCGCGGCGACACCCGCGCCGACCAGGGCGACGAACACCGCCTCGATCACCACCAGGGCGAGCCACGGCCCCGGGCCGACCTCCACACCGGTCCACACCAGCAGCGGCAGCAGGAAACCCAGGCCGAAGAGATAGCCGAGGCCGAATCCCGCCTTCCAGCTCCGGCCGCGCAGCACCAGGCCGAGAACGGCGAACGCGGGCAGCGCCAGCCACCACAGGGTGCGCGGCGGGAAGCTGACGTAGAGCAGCAGGCCCGAGGAAGCGGCTGCGGCGGCCGGGAGGAGCCGGGCGAGCCGCCCGCGCCACGCCGAGGGCGCGGTCTGCGGCGGCACCGGGGCGGACTCGCCGACGGAGGTTGCGGTGACGGTCACTCCGGGAGTCTACGGCGCGTGACCTGGCAGCCGACAGCACGGCCGGACGGGGGCCGGGAGGGCGGGGCCACGGGGGCAGGGGGTGAAGCGGAACAGGCTGCGGCGGGGAGGGCCGTAGGGGTAACACTCATATGGCGCGGCCACCGCGCCGGATCGTTTCCGCGTGACTTGTCACCACACATCCCCAAACCGGCCACCAGCCGTTACGGTGTGCCGGTGCCCCGGTCGTACCGCCGGTCACGGCGTCGGCGCCCGGGGCCCGTCACAGGCCGGGGGCTACGCGGGGGCGGGGTGCGGGGTGTGGATTCCACCGGAAGAGCGGGCGCCGGACCGGATGCGGACGGCGGGAGACGGACCGGCCCTGACATGGCGGGCGTCGTGGTGCTGGGGGCCTGCGCGGCCTGGTCGCTGATCACGGCGGCGGCCGGCGACGGCCGGCCCGAGGGCGTGCTGCTGGCGGTCCTGGCCGTCGCCGCGGGCTACGCGGCGGGCCGGATCGGCGGGGCGCTGCTGCCGGTGGCCGCGCCCTGTGCGGCCGCCCTGGCCGGCATCTGCCTGACGGTGACGGTGCCGCGGCTCACGCCGGGCCCGCCGATCGGCCCGCCGCTGGGGCACGCGGGGGCGACGACCGCCGTGCTCGCGCTGTCGGCCGGCGCCGCGTGCTGCGCGGCCCGGGCGGCCGTCACCCCGGCCGTGCGGTGCGCGCTCTGGCTGCCGGCCACGGCGGCCGTGGTGACCGCGGCCGCCCTGGGCTCGGTCACGGGGTGCGTGGCCGTCGCGGTGGTACTGCTGTGTTCCGTGGCCGCGGGCCGCATACGGCGCCGCGGGCCCGCGCTCGCGGGGCTGGCCGCCACCGCCGCCGCCGTGACGGGACTGACCTGGGCGGTCGCCGCGAACGCCGTGCCCGGGAGGACGGCCGCCTCGCTGGAGGAGCGGCTCACCGCGCACCGCGTGGGTCTGTGGCGGGACGCGCTCGGCATGGCCGGCGACCACGCGGGTCCGGGCGTGGGGCCGGGTCGTTTCGGCGAGCTGAGTACGGTGTCCGCGCAGTCGCCGCTGTCCACCGGCAAGCCCCACTCCGCGCCGCTGCAGCTGGCGGCCGAGCAGGGTGTGACCGGGGTGGCGCTGCTCGCGCTGGTCTTTGCCTGGCTCCTGTACGCCCTGTGGCGCAGCCCGCGCGCCACGCCGGTGGTGCTCACCGCGGGTGCCGCTCTGACCGTCCTCGCCGCCGTCGCCGCGGTGGGCAACGCCCTGAGTTTCACCGCGGTGTCCGTGGGCGGCGGCCTGCTGGCGGGACTCGCCACGGCCCGCCCCTACCCGGACGAGACCACACGCCACACGGCCGACGCCGGTCCGCACGGTGACCGAGCCACACGCTGAGCGGCTCGTACGGAGCCCTGCTCGTGCGGCACCGTGCTCGTACGGAGCCCTGCTCGTGCGGCGCCGTGCTCACAAGGTGAGCGTCTCGTACGAGGCCGAAACGCGTGCGCTGCGGTGCTCACACGCTGAGCGGCTCGTACGGAGCCCTGCTCGTGCGGCACCGTGCTCGTACGGAGCCCTGCTCGTGCGGCGCGCCGTGCCCGTACGCTGCCGTACCTGTGCGGTGGACACGTGTCGCGCACCGCTACGTGGCCGGCTCAGCGTGTCGGACCCGGCCTGCCCGGGCGGAGGCGGTCGCGGATGACATGTACCGCCGCCTCCGCGTCGTCCACGGTGACGGTGAAGGTGTGGCCGTCCCACAGCCTCAGCACGACGCCCTCACCGCGACGTACGACGACCGCCGTGCCCTTCTCGGGCCGCCACCGGTACCCCCAGCCGCCCCAGTGGCGCGGCGTGACGTGCGGGGCGAACTCCGCTCCGGCGACGTGCGACAGCGGGATGCGGCGGCGCGGCACACCCATGTGGCCGCAGCGCACCTCCAGGTGGTCCTCGTCGACCCGCAGCGCGACATGGACGAAGGCGAGGGTGCCGAACAGGACCAGCAGCCCGGCGGCGATGCAGCCGACGACGGCCATCACCAGCGGCGCGACGCCCGTGGTCCACGCCGAGTCGACAGCCAGCGCGATGCCGAGCGCCATGCAGGCGGCGCCGATCAGCGCCAGCAGCCACTGGAAGCGGTTGGTCGCACGCCCGGTCCACACCTCGGAATGCGGGGTGCGCCCGCCGTGGCGGTGGTCCCTCATACCGTCGAGGTTACTCAGGATCCGCCCGGCGGGTACCGTCCGATGCCGTGCTACTGCGCCGTCCGGGCGGGAGCGGCCTCCCGCAGCAGCCTGCCCTCGGCGTAGGTGAGCGCGGCCGTGGGCAGCGGGCCCTGCCGTCCGCTCAGCAGCACCGTCAGGGTGCCGCTCGCCGGGGCGTCCGGGGCGGGCTGCTCACCGAGGCGGCGCAGGGCCTGGGCGGCCACGGCTCCGGCGGATCCGTGCAGGGCGAGGGGTGGCCGGCCGGGGCGCTGCACGGCGGAGCGGATGCGCTCGGCGACCAGTTCGTAGTGGGTGCAGCCGAGGACGACGGTCGTCACGTCGTGCGGGGTGAGTTCGGCGGCCGCGGCGACCGCGGCGTCGATCGCCGTCTCGTCGGCCCTCTCCACGGCCTCGGCGAGCCCCCAGCACGGCACCTCGGTCACGGTCACGCCGCCGGCGAAGTTCCGGATCAGGTCGCGCTGGTAGGGGCTGCCGGTCGTGGCGGGTGTGGCCCAGATCGCCAGCGGTCCGCCGCCGGCCGCGGCCGGTTTGATCGCCGGTACGGTGCCGACGACCGGCAGCCGCGGCTCCAGACGGGCGCGCAGGGCGGTGAGGGCGTGCACCGTGGCGGTGTTGCAGCCGACGATCAGCGCGTCGGGGCGGTGCGCGGCCGCCGCCTCGGCGACGGCGAGGGCGCGCTCGGTGAGGTCCTGCGGAGTCCTGGGTCCCCAGGGCATCCCGTCGGGGTCGAGGGAGAGGACGAGATCGGCGTCGGGGCGCAGACGCCGCACCGCGGCGGTGGCCGCCAGCAGTCCGATTCCGGAGTCCATGAGCGCGATCTTCACCCGGCCACGATAGACGATGAGCCGCCGCGGGCCCTTCCCGTGGGGCACACTGCGGCAGGTGAGCGCCATTGTGTGGAGTGCCGCCGGATCTCTCGCCGCCTGGGGGTGGCTGCTGCTCTGCCAGGGCTGGTTCTGGCGTACGGACGTCCGGCTCCCACCGTCGCGGGAGCCGGAGGCGTGGCCGCCGGTGTGTGTCGTGGTCCCGGCGCGGGACGAGGCGGCCGTGCTGCCCGCGAGTCTGCCGTCGGTGCTCGCCCAGGACTATCCGGGGCGGGCCGAGGTGTTCCTCGTCGACGACAGCAGTACGGACGGCACGGGCGAGGTGGCGCGTGCGCTGGCGCGGCGGCACGGCGGGCTGCCGCTGACGGTGGTCTCCCCCGGCGAGCCGCCGGCCGGCTGGACCGGCAAGCTGTGGGCGGTGCGGCACGGCATCGCGTCGGCCCGCGCGCGGGACCCGGAGTACCTGCTGCTGACCGACGCCGACATCGCGCACGCCCCGGACAGCCTGCGCCGGCTGGTGGCGGCGGCCCGCAGCGGCGGGTTCGACGTCGTGTCGCAGATGGCCCGGCTGCGGGTGGTCAGCCTCTGGGAACGGCTGGTGGTGCCGGCGTTCGTCTACTTCTTCGCCCAGCTGTACCCGTTCCGCCGGATCGCGCGTCCCGGGACGCGCACGGCCGCCGCGGCCGGCGGGTGTGTGCTGCTGCGCGCCGAGGCCGCCGCGCGGGCGCGGATCCCGGACGCCATCCGGCACGCCGTCATCGACGACGTGGCGCTGGCCCGCGCGGTCAAGCGCGGCGGCGGACGCGTCTGGCTGGGCCTGGCGGACCGGGTGGACAGCGTGCGCCCGTACCCGGCGCTGCGCGATCTATGGCGGATGGTGTCGCGCAGCGCGTACACGCAGCTGCGGCACAGCCCGGTGCTGCTGGCCGGCACGGTCGCCGGGCTGGCGATGGTGTACCTGGTGCCGCCGGTCGCGGTGGTGGCGGGCGCGGCGGCGGGCAACGCGGTCGCGGGCGGGCTCGGGGCCGCGGCGTGGCTCGTGATGGCGGGTACGTACCTGCCGATGCTCCGCTACTACCGGCAGCCGCCGTGGCTCGCGCCGCTGCTGCCGTTCACCGCGTTCCTGTACCTCCTCATGACGGTGGACTCGGCCGTGCGGCACCACCGGGGGCGCGGTGCGGCCTGGAAGGGCCGCACCTACGCCCGGCCGGACGCCGTGCCGGAGGAGGGCTGACGGTGCTCACTTGCGGCCGGGCGTCCAGTTCATGCCCCAGCCGTACGCGTAGTCGACGGTGCGCTGCGGGCTCACTCCCCGCTCCGGGACCAGGTAGCGGGCCTCGCGCTGGACGACGAGCTCGCCGCCGCCGGTGTTGGTGATCAGGGCGAGCGCGCACACCGTCGAGGGGACGGTGCACTCGTCGAGGGAGAAGTCGATCGGCGCGCCGAACTGCGGCTGGAGGGTGACCGTGGCGTGCAGGTCGGCGAAGGAGCGGGCGCCCTCGTAGATGGTGACGAAGACCAGGATGCGCCGGAACTGCTGCTTGTGGTCGAGGTTGACGGTGAGGTTCTCACCGGTCGACACGGCGCCGGTGCGGTCGTCGCCGTCGAGGTGGATGTACGGCGGCTGGTGCAGCGCGCCGAAGGCGTTGCCGAGCGCCTGGACGACGCCCTTCCTGCCGTCGGCGAGTTCGTACAGGGCGCACAGGTCCAGGTCGAGGTCGGAGTGCATGGCGACCGGACGGCCCAGTTTCCCGGCCCAGCCCGAGAACTGCTTGCGCACCTGCCAGTTGAGGTTCACGTGCAGGGTGCCGGAGGTGCCGCCCTGCTTGGTCAGGGAGACGGAGGGGGCCGCCTTGGTGAGCGTCACCTTCGTCAGCCGGACCGGCGCGGGAGGTGCGGGAGGTGCGGCCGGCGCGGGCGGGGCGGCCGGGGGCGGGGGCACGGTGACCGGCGGTGCGGTGACCGGCGGTGCGGCGGGCGGCGGTGCGGTGACCGGCGGTGCGGCGGGCGGCGGTGCGGCGGGCGGGGCCGTGGGGGCGGCCTGCCGCGGTTCGTCGACGGTGATGCCGTAGTCGGTGGCGAGGCCCTCGAGGCCGCTGCTGTAGCCCTGGCCGACGGCGCGGAACTTCCAGGCGCCCTGGCGCCGGTAGAACTCGCCGAGCACGAACGCCGTCTCGCTGGTCGCGCCGGCGCTGTCGAAGCGGGCCGCCACGGTGCCGGTGCCGGCGTCCTCGACCTCGATATACAGGTCCGGGACCTGTCCGAACGTGCCGCCGTCGCAGGAGGCCGCGAGGATCACCGTCTCGATGCCGGGCTCCACCCGCGTGAGGTCGACCAGGAGGGTGTCGGTGACCCTGCCGCCGGCGTCCCGCTTGCCCTCGTGCCGGACGGCACCGGAGGCGTGCGCGGGCTGGTTGTAGAAGACGAAGTCGTCGTCGGAGCGGACCTTTCCGCCGGTCAGCAGCAGCGCCGAGGCGTCCGTGTCGGGCACGCCGGGGCCGGAACGCCAGCCCACCTCCACCCGCAGTGCCGTGGCCGGCACCGGTGTGTTCGATCCCTTCGGCATTGACATGTCCGCCCCCATCACGGGTCGCCGCGCCAGGCAGGGTCCCGGCGTCCGTCGGTATTCGTCCGCACAACTTATTCCCCCGGGCCCGCGAGGCCCACGGGACGGTGGCGGGGAACGGGCGGTCAACCGCCGGTAACCCGCCCGGTACTAGGCCTTTACACGAAATACGCACGGCAAAGTGACCGTTTTTGCCGTGTTCGCTCGCATTGGGGATCCCGGGTCACGGCGGGCACGGAAAACAACCCTCTTATCGGTCTCCCCAACCAACACATCGTGGGCTTAACTTATGTGCCATGACCTCCCCCCGCTCCAGCTATGGCGGCGGCTACTACTCCGCCTCCTTCCCGGACACCCCGATCTACGACTCGCTCGTGGCCGAGCGGGGCACCCCGCAGATCGCCCCGATCCGGGTCCCCGCCGCGTACGACGCACCGGCCGCCCATCTGCCCGCACTTCCCTCGGCGTTGCCGGCCCTCCCGGCGGCTCCGTCCCAGCCCGCCTACGGCTACCCGCAGGCGCCGCAGCCCGCCCCGCTCCAGCAGGCGCCCGCGGCGTACATCCCGCAGCAGGCCACCGCGCCGCGCGGCTACCCGGGACCCCAGCCGCAGCCGCCGCGTCCGGCGCCGCCCGCCGGTTACGAGGCGATGCGCCCCGCGGCTCCCCGGCCGGGTCCCGCTCCCTACCAGGACCCGTACAACAACCAGCAGTACCGCGGGTACTGAGCCGACCCGGGGTCGTCACCGCCGGATGGCACGATGACCCCATGGGGAAAGCTCGACTGCACTCGATCCACATTCACCCGGTCAAGGCGTTCCGGAGCCTGTCGCTCCGGGAGGTCGACGTGGAGCCCTGGGGGCCGGCCGGGGACCGGCGCTGGATGCTGATCGACGACGGGGGAAAGGTCGTCACCCAGCGCCGACACCCGAGCCTGGCACTGGCCGCCGCCGAGCTTCTGCCCGGCGGCGGCCTCCGGCTGTCCGCACCCGGGTCGGAGCCGGTGACGGTGGCCGTGCCGGCGCCCGGCGGGACGGTCCCGGCGGACCTCTTCGGCACCAAGGTCGAGGTGGTCCCGGCCGAGGACGAGGCCGTGCACGCCTGGTGCAGCGCCCGCCTCGGCGTCGCGGTGCGCCTCGTGCACCTGGACGAGCCCGCCGCCCGGCGGCCGGTCGACCCCGCGTTCGCCCTGGCGGGCGAGACGGTCTCCTTCGCCGACGGCTATCCGCTGCTGCTCACCACGACCGCCTCCCTGGACCACCTCAACTCCCTGATCGCACAAGGCGAACACCACGGCGAGGGTCCGCTGCCGATGAGCCGCTTCCGGCCGAACGTGGTGGTGCGGGGCACCGAGGCCTGGGCGGAGGACCGGTGGACGCGCGTCACCATCGGCGAGGTCGTCTTCCGCGTCGCCAAGCCGAGCGGCCGGTGCGTGGTGACCACCACCGACCAGGACACCGCCCGGCGCGGCCGCGAGCCCCTGCACACCCTGGCCGCCCACCGCCGGACCGGTGGACGGCTCCTCTTCGGACAGAACCTCGTACCCCTGTCGAGGGGCACCGTCCGGGTCGGCGACCCCGTCGAGGCCGTGTAGCGGAGGCCACAGCGGACCCGGGAACCGGACCCGCCGCGGCGCGCGTTGGCTTTCGTGAGAAGTTCGTGAGAGCCCTCGAGGGGAGGGGTTCGGACGGTGCGAGCGATCGGCGGACTCCGGCGTTGGCGGCACAACCCGCTGTGCCGCAGAACCGACCTGGCCGAGGCGTGGTTGGCGCTCGCGGCACTGCTGCTCGTCCTCGTCGCCGCCCCGCTGACCGGCCTGCTCGTCGGGCGCGCCGCCGACGGCGCCCTGCAGCGGTCCGTCCGCGCGCAGCACCAGGCCCGGCACCCGGTACCGGCCACGGTGGTGCGGCGGCTCGCCCCCTCCCCGCTGGAGACCGACCCGGAGACGGCCTCGGGCCTCGAGGCGCGCCACCGCGTCCAGGCCCGGTGGACCGCGCCCGACGGCACCGAGCGGACCGGTCCCGCGCCGACCCGTCTGACGGACCCCCGGCCGGGAGACCGCTTCCGCCTGTGGACCGACCGGCAGGGACGGCTGGTGGCCCGCCCGCTGGACGCCGCCACGGCCACGACGCACGCCGTGCTCGCCGGCGTCGGCGCCGCCCTGGTGACCGCCGGCCTCGTCGAGTGCGGCCGGCGCCTGATCGTCTGGCGCATGGTCCTGCGCCGGTACGCGCGTTGGGACCAGGCGTGGGGCAGGGCGGGTCCGGACTGGGGCCGGACCGGCACCGGCAGCTGATCCGGTTCCGCCTCTGGTCAACCGGGTGCCCTCGCGCACGCTACGGTGGTCCGGCCGAACCGATCGGCGGCGACACGCGCGCGCGAACGAGCCACAGGTACGACGAGGTGGGGGCACAGCTACGCCATGGCACAGGGCACGGTCCAGGTGACGCACACCGGAACATCGAGGTGGCGACGCCGCACGGGTGAGTACGCATCGCTCGCCGCCGCCCTGGAGGCCGCGGCCGAAGGGGACGTCCTCACCGTCGCTCCCGGCACGTACCGGGAGAACCTCGTCGTCCAGCGGGCGGTGACGCTGCGCGGGCCCGAGGGCTCACCCGGCTCCGTGCGCATCGCGCCCGTGGACGGCGTCCCGCTGACCGTGCGCGCCTCGGCGGTGGTCATGGACCTCCACGTCGAGGGCCAGGACGCCACCGCCCCGGCCGTGCTGGTCGAGGAGGGCACACCGGAGCTGCGGGACGTCCGGGTGGTCAGCCGGTCCGCGGCCGGCATAGAGGTGCGCGGGCGCGACGCCCGGCCCACGGTGCGCCGCTGCACGGTCGACAACCCGGCGGGCGTGGGCATCGCCGTACTGGACGGCGGGGGCGGGGTGTTCGAGGAGTGCGAGGTGCTCGCCGCGGGTCAGGCGGGCATCGCCGTGCGCGGCGGGGCCCGTCCCCGTCTGGAGCGCTGCCGGGTGCACCACGCCTCGGGCTCGGGACTGACGGCGAGCGGGGAGAACTCGGCGCTGGAGGCGGTGGGTTGCGAGGTCTACGAGGTGCGGGGCAGCGGCGTGCAGGTGACCGACCGCGCCACCGCCCACCTCACCGACTGCGACGTGCACCGGACCACCGGGGACGGGGTCACGCTCGACACGGACGCCGTGCTGACCCTGGCCGACTGCCGGATACATGACATCCCGGAGAACGCGGTCGACCTGCGCTCCCGCTCGGTCCTCACCCTGACCCGCACACGGGTGCGCCAGTTCGGCCGCAACGGCCTGTCGGTGTGGGACCCGGGCACACGCGTGGACGCCAACCAGTGCGAGATCTCCGACAGCACCGGCGACTACCCGGCGGTGTGGGTGAGCGACGGCGCCACGGCCGTCCTGGACTCCTGCCGGGTGCACGACGTGCCGGACGCCCTGTTCGTCCTCGACCGCGGCTCCCGCGCCGACGTCGTCGACAGCGATCTGTCGCAGGTGCGCAACACGGCCGTGTCGGTGAGCGACGGCGCCACCGCGCAGCTGGACGACTGCCGCATCCGGGAGGCGGCGACGGGCGCCTGGTTCCGGGACCACGGCAGCGGCGGCACCCTCGGCAACTGCACGCTGGACGGCGTGCAGACCGGCGTGATCGTCACCAAGGGCGCCGACCCGACCGTGGAGCGCTGCACCATCGACTCGCCCGCGGAGGCGGGCGTCTACGTGTCGGCGGGCGGCCGCGGCACCTTCGAGAACTGCCGGGTCACGGGCAGCGGCGGGTATGGCTTCCATGTGATCGACGGCAGCCGTACGACGCTGCGGAAGTGCCGCACGGAGCGCTGCGCGCGCGGCGGTTACGAGTTCGCCGAGGGCGGCCCGGACGCCGCGTCCGGGCCGGGCGGGCCGGTCGTGGAGGACTGCACCAGCGACGAGAGCGGCAGCCTGCGCCCGCCCGCGGCACCCGAGCCGGCGGTGCAGACGACGGGCCACTCCACCCGCCTGCTGAGCACCGTGCCGGCCGGACGCACCGAGCAGGCACCGCCCGCACCGGCGTCCCTACCGGCCGCCGAACCGGTGCGGGAGGCCCGCACGTCGAAGGCCGTGCTCGGCGAACTCGACGCGCTGGTGGGCCTGGAGAGCGTCAAGCGCGAGGTGCGCGCCCTCACCGACATGATCGAGGTGGGCCGGCGCCGGCAGCAGGCCGGCCTGAAGGCGGCGTCGGTCAAGCGGCACCTGGTCTTCACCGGCGCCCCCGGCACCGGCAAGACCACCGTCGCCCGCCTGTACGGCGAGATCCTCGCCTCGCTCGGTGTCCTGGAGCAGGGGCATCTGGTCGAGGTGTCCCGGGTGGACCTGGTCGGCGAGCACATCGGCTCCACGGCGATCCGCACCCAGGAGGCGTTCGAGAAGGCGCGCGGCGGTGTGCTGTTCATCGACGAGGCGTACGCGCTCTCCCCGGAGGACGCGGGCCGCGACTTCGGCAAGGAGGCCATCGACACCCTGGTGAAGCTGATGGAGGACCAGCGGGACGCGGTGGTGGTGATCGTCGCCGGGTACACGGCCGAGATGGAGCGGTTCCTGTCGGTCAACCCCGGTGTCGCCTCCCGTTTCTCACGGACCATCACCTTCGGCGACTACGGGCCCGAGGAGCTGCTGCGGATCGTGCGCCAGCAGGCCGAGGAGCACGAGTACCGGCTGGCTCCCGGCGCCGAGGAGGCCCTGCTGACGTACTTCACCGACATCCCCAAGGGGCCCGCGTTCGGCAACGGGCGCACCGCGCGGCAGACCTTCGAGGCGATGGTCGAGCGGCACGCGAGCCGGGTCGCCCAGCTCGACGAGCCCACCACCGACGACCTGACCCTCCTGTACGCCGAGGACCTGCCCACGCTGCCCTAGGGTCTGCCGTCCGGATCGTCCCGGGGTCGCGGGGCCCGGCACGCGCAGCTGCGGCGTCGTCGTCGGGCCCCTGCTCCGCCTCGCCGTTGCACGCACCGGGCCCGCTCGGGCCGGTCCGCGAGGCACCGCACCTCACGGCCCGGGCCGACCCGGCCGGGCAACCCTCAGGTTCCGTCGGCCGGGTCCGGTCACCGGCCTGTCGGCGGCTCGTCCGTGTTCCGCGGTGCCGGCACCTCCGGGCGCAGGCGGGCGAGCAGCCGGCGGCGTTCCTCGGCGAACGCCGGGTCGGCCCGGTAGTCGGAGTGGCCGAGGATCGGGGCGGGCAGCGGATGCGTCGCGGTGCGGCCGTGCGCGAGCGGGTCCCTGAGGGCGGGACGGTCCACGTCGGGGCCGTCGTCGCCGGGCAGCCGCACCGGCCCGCCGATGGGGTCGGTGAGCCGGTAGAGGTTGCGCCAGCAGTCGACCTCCTGGTGCAGGGAGCCCAGCGCCTCCGGTCCGAAGTGGGCCGGGAACCAGCGGCCGTACAGGCGCTCCAGCGGGGAGCCGTAGGTCAGCAGGGCGACGCGGCGGCGGGTGGACGGCGGGAGCTGCCAGGCCGCCGCGGCGGCGAGGACACTGCCCTGGGAGTGGCCGGAGATCACCAGCCGGCCGCCGGTGGCGCGGGTCCAGGTGGCGATCCGCCAGGTCAGGTCGGGCACCGCGCGCTCGGCGTAGCAGGGCGGGGCGAAGGGGTGCGCGGCGCGCGGCCAGAAGGTGCCGACGTCCCAGAGGATGCCGATGGTGCGCCGGGCGGAGGCGTCCTTGTAGGCGCGGCGGCCGCCGGCGACCAGGACGATGAAGCCGAACCCGATCAGCCAGGAGCCCAGCGCCTGCGCGGTCTCGGCCGCGCCGTGGACGACGGCGTAGGAGCCGCGGGTCGCCTCGCCGGGCGTCCTGTCGGTGGCCAGGGCGCCGGCGAGGGCGCCGGCGCCCAGCAGCAGGGTCGCGGCGGAGAGGGCGGCGAGGATGCGCGGTCCGCGGTCGGTGAGCGCGGCCATGGCGCGCACGGAGGCGATGCGGCGGGTGCGGCCGGGGTCTGCGGCCTCGTCGGCGTACTCGCGTGCCACGGCGGCGCGTTCCGTGCGGGCGATGTGCCAGGCGCGCCGGGCCAGCCAGGCGGCCAGGCCCAGCAGCAGGACGAGCAGCGGCGGGATCACGGACGCCTGCCAGGTGAGCAGGACGGGCGGACCGGGCATCGAGGTCCCGGTGCCGTCCAGCCAGTCGGACACCCGCTGGGAGACGCCGCCGGACATCACACCGCCCAGGGCGCAGGCGAGCATGGCGACCGCGGGCCCCGCCAGGCCCCGGATGGCGGCGCGCCGGTCGGGGTCGCTGCGGTGCAGGGTGTGGGCGACGCCGGCGAGGACGATCACCAGCAGGCCCTGCGCGAGGGTGAGGGCGCCGAAGGCGGCGTCGCCGGGCAGCCGGCCGGCCGACTTCCATCCGGGGCGCTCCCAGCCGGCGTACAGCAGCGTGAGGGCGAGCACGACGAGCGCGGCGAGCGGCAGGTACCGCACCAGGTGCCGGTCGAGTGTGCCGTCCACGCGGCGTTCGGTGCGGCCGCGGCGGCAGACCACCCACACCACGACGCACGCCCCGGCGGCCAGCACCGCCTCCAGGAGGACGCCGAGGACGGCGAGGACGGCCGGTCCGCCCGGCTCGCGGTCCTGGCGGGCGGCGGCGGAGCCGACGGCGGCCGCGACCGTGAGCAGTCCGGCGGCGGTGTGGGCGGCGCGCAGCCGGGCGACCAGGCGCCGGCCGTACCAGAAGCCGGGGCGGTTCAGCGCGGTGCGGCCGGTGTCCTCCTCGGGTTCGTGGGACATCGGCTGCTGGGACTCGTACGCGTTCCAGGTGCGCAGGGACAGCAGCCACAGCAGGCCGGTGACGGCGGTGGGCACCAGGGCGGCGAGCGCGAGCCTGCGGCCGGGCGCGCTCCACCAGCCGTCGCCGGAGATCGCGGGCGAGAGGAAGCCGAGCCAGGAGTGCCGCTCGGCGCACGCGTACGTGCCGGCGCACTGCCAGGCGGCCAGGTCGAGGGCGACCTCGCAGGCGGCCGCGACGAACAGGACCGTCAGGCTCAGTCCGGCCAGCCGCACCAGCAGCCCGTACAGCCGGACCGTGCGCCTGCGGCCGCGGGCGGTGGGGCGCATCCAGTGCGCGAGGTTGACGACCATGAAGGGGAGCAGCAGCAGCCACAGGGCGCGGGTGCCGTTGCCGGAGGTGAGGTTGCACCAGACGTAGGCCTCGGGGACGGGTCCCTCGCGGCGTCCCGGTTCGCGTTCGGCGTCGGCGTCGTCGGCGCGGCGGAACACGGCGGCGGTGTCGTCGCCGGTGATCCGGACCGTGCGCGGGTCGTCGAGCATCTCCTGCGGTGTGGTGCCGCCCACTCCGTGGATCAGGAGTTCCAGAGCCGTTCCGGTGCCGGGCCGGTCGTCCGGCTCCGTGGCCGCTCCGGCCGTACTGCGTCGCTGCGTGTTCTCCACTGATGCGCACTTCCCCCGTGACGCGCCGTCGGTTCCGTCCGTGCGGGCTCAGGATCTCCCGTGGCGGGGCGGGCCCGCACCCCTCGTCACTCAATCTCCCCGATCCTGGTGACGGGCAAGCAACATACGGGACACCACTGACATGTGCGCGACGAACCACCGGTGGCGCCGCCGTGGGCCCGGCATGCGAGGATGGGACGTCCGCGCACCGGTGACGGGCGCGAACCTGCTCGGCGCGGCGGGCGCGCGGGGCGTGTGGGACGACTGTGCGGCGAAAGGACCGGAGCGTACGTGAGCGAGAATCAGAACCTCCTCGCGGAGCAGCGGCGCACCCTCATCCTGGACGAGGTCCGGCGCCGGGGCGGGGTCCGGGTCAACGAGCTGACCCGCAAGCTCGGCGTGTCGGACATGACGGTCCGCCGCGACCTCGACGCGCTGGCCCGCCAGGGCGTGCTGGAGAAGGTGCACGGCGGTGCGGTCCCGGTGGTCGAGGCGAGCACGCACGAGCCCGGTTTCGAGGCCAAGTCCGGCCTGGAGCTGAGCGCCAAGGAGGACATCGCGCGGGCGGCGGCCGAACTGGTCTCCCCCGGCGCGGCGATCGCACTCTCGGGCGGGACGACGACGTTCGCGCTGGCCCACCGCCTGCTCGACGTCCCCGATCTCACGGTGGTCACCAACTCGGTGCGGGTGGCCGACGTCTTCCACGCGGCGCAGCGCACCTCGGGCCCCCGGCAGGGCGCGGCCACGGTCGTGCTGACGGGTGGCGTGCGCACGCCGTCGGACTCGCTGGTGGGGCCGGTGGCCGACCAGGCGATCGCGGCGCTCCACTTCGACCTGCTGTTCCTCGGGGTGCACGGGATATCGGTGGAGGCGGGGCTGTCGACGCCGAACCTCGCGGAGGCCGAGACCAACCGGCGGCTGGTGCAGTCGGCGCGCCGCGTGGTGGTGGTGGCCGACCACACCAAGTGGGGCACGGTGGGCCTGAGTTCGTTCGCCTCGCTCGACCAGGTGGACACCCTCGTCACCGACTCCGGGCTGTCCGGGGACGCCCGCGCGCAGGTGGCCGAGCACCTGCGGCAGCTGGTGGTCGCGGGCGAGCCGGACAACTCCGCCGACACCGAAGACATCTGACGGCGCGTCGGCTACGGTCGCTGCCCGGCCGCCGCACCGCAGAACCGTCGTCGAAGGGGTTGTCCCATGGCTCACCGTCTGCGCCCCGTGGAACACGGGTTCACCAGGACCGCGCCCGTACGTCTGGTGTTCGGCCGGGAGGTCTCCGCCGCGCCGGAGCCGGTGTTCCGGGCGCTCGCCGAGGACGTGGCCGGCTGGAGTGACTGGTTCGGCGCGGTCACCCTCGCCCGCCCCCTCGACGGCGGTGCGGCGCGGGAGATCCGGCTCCGCGGCGGCAGCCGGTTCCGCGAGACGGTCCTCGTGACGCGGCCGCCCGAGGTGTACGCCTACCGCGTCGACCTGACCAACGCGCCCGGCGCCCGCGCCCTGGCCGAGGAGTGGGTGCTCGCGCCGGCCGGTACGGGCACGCGGGTGCGGTGGACGATCGCGGCCGACGGCACGGCGGCGTTCCGGCTCGCGCTGCGGGCCGCCCGGCCGGGCCTCGGCCTGGCCTTCCGCAACGCGGTGACCGCACTGGACCGCCGGCTCGCCCGGTGACTACCGGTCGGGCCACACACCGGTGTGCAGCAGGGATTCGATGGCCGCCGTGTAGGGCGCGATGTCCAGGCCCTGCTCGGCCAGCCAGGCGTCCGAGTAGTACTTGTCCAGGTACCGGTCCCCGGGGTCGCACAGCAGACTGACCACGCTGCCCCGCCGCCCCTCGGCCACCATCTCCGCGACGAGTTTCAGCGCGCTCCACAGTCCGGTGCCGGTGGAGCCGCCCGCCTTGCGGCCGATGGCCCGCTCCAGTGCCCGCACCGCCGCCACGCTCGCCGCGTCGGGCACCTTCATCATCCGGTCGATGGCGCCCGGCACGAAGCTGGGCTCCATCCGGGGCCGTCCGATGCCCTCGATCCGCGAACCGCGGTCGCAGGCGACGTCCGTGTCGCCGGTGGTCCAGCCCTGGAAGAAGCACGAGTTCTCCGGGTCGGCGACGCAGATGCGGGTGTCGTACTGCATGTAGTGGACGTAGCGGGCGAGGGTCGCCGAGGTGCCGCCGGTGCCGGCCGTGGCGACGATCCACGCCGGCTCGGGGAACCGCTCCAACTCCAGCTGGCGGAAGATCGATTCGGCGATGTTGTTGTTGCCGCGCCAGTCCGTGGCCCGCTCGGCGTAGGTGAACTGGTCCATGTAGTGGCCGCCGGTCTCCACCGCGAGGCGGGCGGACTCCTCGTACATCTTCCGTGAGTCGTCCACGAAGTGGCACTGCCCTCCGTGGAACTCGATCAGGCGGCACTTCTCGGCGCTCGTCGTGCGCGGCATGACGGCGATGAAGGGCACGCCGATCAGCTTGGCGAAGTACGCCTCGGACACGGCCGTGGAGCCGCTGGACGCCTCGATGACCGGGCGGCCGGGGCGGATCCAGCCGTTGCACAGCCCGTACAGGAACAGCGAGCGGGCCAGCCGGTGCTTGAGGCTGCCGGTCGGGTGCGTCGACTCGTCCTTGAGGTAGAGGTCGATGCCCCACCGCTCGGGCAGCGGGAAGAGCAGCAGGTGGGTGTCGGCCGAGCGGTTGGCGTCGGCCTGCACCCGGCGCACGGCCTCTTTCAGCCAGGCCCGGTAGGCCGGGTCGCTGCGGTCGACGTCGAGGGTGGCGCCGGTCAGGGTCTGTTCGGGAGTGCTCACGGAACGGCTCCTTACGCTGAGCGCCGACGGCGTCTCCCGCGGCCGGCACTCCGATCATAAGCACCATTGGCACCACCTCCCACCTGCATAAACACACCTTTGAGCCACCCCAAGGCGCTCCTGGGGGCCGGGGGCGCGGGGGCGCAGGGGCGCATTGGCGCGAGTGCTTCTCGCGCCCCGGGGAACGGGGGCGCGTGTACTGGTGCTCGACGGCGGGTGCGGGCAGACTGCACCGGCGGGAGCAAGGGCACACTGGATCTGGACAGGAGCCGGCCCGCGTCGCGCGGTCCGGCACACCGAAGCGCACAAGGGGGCGGGTGGCATGGCGGAGCCGGAGTTCACGGCCACGGGCGTGCGGATCGGCAAGCGGCTGCGTTCGCTCACCCGGGCCGGTCAGGTCCGGATCAGCGGCGGCCGGCTGGAGTTGCTCACCAGCTACGGCAGTGAGATCGACAGCGCGCCGGTGCAGGCGGTCCGTGCGTCACGGCCCTGGTTCGCGCCCGAGGACCGGGCGCTGGCCGACCTCAACGGCAAGCGGTACCTGCTGACCCTCGGCGACCACGACCCCGCGCCGGGGGAACCGGGCCCGCCCGCGGCCCGCCGTTTCATCGAGGCCGTCCGCCGGGCGTCGGGGCGCGGCGCCTGAGATGCCCGCGAGTTGCGCCACCCCACCCCCTGCGTCACTCTGGTCTCACGTCACTCTGGGTTTACCGGCGATAACGCTGCGAACCAGCCCGCCGGCCACGACAGCAGGCGGCAGTGTCACGCAGGCGCCCTGCTGGATCCGTACTCCGTGTTCTTCCGGACCTCACGTCGGGGAGTCGCAGCCGTGATCACTTACCCAAGCAGGCACTGCACCGTGGAGCTCCAAGCCCTGCCGTCGCGGATCGGCCAGATCCGCAGAATCGTATCTGCGCAGTTGCGCTACTGGCACATGGATTCGCTGATAGACCGGGCCTCGCTCGGTGTGACGGAGCTGTTGTCCAACGTCCACCGGCACGCCCGGCCCGACAAGACGTGCACCGTCGAGATGGAGCTGCAGCTCGACCGGCTCAAGGTCTCGGTGCGCGACCACGACCCCCGACTGCCGGTCGTGGAGGAAGCCGGTCCGCTCGCCACGTGCGGACGCGGGCTGGCGATGGTGGCCGCGATGAGCGAGAGCTGGGGCGTGGTGCCGGACGGCGAGTCGGGCAAGACCGTCTGGTTCACCCTGCCGACGCCGGCCGCGGTCGCCCCGGTGACCCGGGACCGGCTCCCGCGGCTCACCGGCGGCGAACTCGCCGACCACCGCTTCGCGGAGGTCGCCCTCGTCGACGCCGCCACCGAGGGCCACCGGCCCGAACCCGCTCCCGCCCGGTCGGCCGTTGTCGGCTGACCGGGCGGTGACACACCCTGTTCCCGGCTCGGCCCCCAGGGGCCGCCGGGCCGGTGTCGGGACGGTGAGCGCGCTCGGCCCTTTCCGGACCGGTGCGCGCTCACCGTCCCGACACCGGCGGGCCCTTCGGACTTCCGCACCGCCGGCATGGGGACACGTGATGCGGGTCCTCACTCCGTGGCGACGGCGCGCAGCACGTCGAGGCGGGCCGCTCGGCGGGCCGGGCGCACACCGGCGAGGGCGCCGGCCGCCAGGCCGACCAGCGCGACCACGGCGAGTTGCAGGGGCGGCAGCGCGAAGGCGAAGGCACTGTCGCTCGCTCCGTCCGACGCGGCCACCAGGACCCAGCCGAGGAAGGCGCCCAGGACGAGTCCGCCCGCGGTGCCGAACGCGGCGACCAGGACCGACTCCCAGCGGACCATGGCCCGCAGCTGGGAGCGGGTCTGGCCGACGGCCCTGAGCAGTCCCAGCTCACGGGTGCGTTCGTGGACCGCCAGGGTGAGGGTGTTGGCGATGCCGAGCAGCGCGATGAGCACGGCCAGCGCGAGCAGCGCGTAGACCAGGGTCAGCATCATGTCGATGCCGCCGGCCGAGGACTCGGCGTACTCCTGACGCGTCTGCACCTCGGGGTTGCCGTAATCGTCGGCGACCCGCTGCACGGCGGCCGCGCCCGCGGCGGTGTCCACGCCGTCGGCGAAGGTGACCGCGACGAGGGTGTCGGCGTCCTGCGTGCGGTGCGGGGCCCAGGCCGCGCGCGTGATGACGTAGTCGCCGGCGAGTTCCGACTGCCCGTAGACGGCACGGACCGTGAACGCCTTCTCCTCGCCGTCGGTGAAGGTGAGCCGGGTGGTGTCGCCGGGGCTGACACCGAGCCGGTCGGCCTCCTGCCGGATGACCGCGATGCCGTCGGTGCCGAGCGCGTCCAGGGAGCCGTCGATCTCGCCGAGGTCGAAGGTGCGTTGCAGGGCGACCGGGTCGGTGACGGTCAACGCCCGTCCGTCGCCGTCGACTTCGGCGACGCCCCGGCCGAGCCCGACGGCGGTGTCCACCTCGGGCAGCTCGGCGACGGCGCCGGCCAGCCGCGGGCTCAGTCCGCTGCCGCCCGCGCCGAACGACGGCGCGCTGACGGCGACGTCGCCCGCGAAGGACCGGGAGACCGTCCGGTCCATGGTCGCCTTCAGCGACGCCCCGAACACCGTGAACAGCGACACCACGGCCACGCCGATCATCAGGGCGCTCGCGGTGGCGGCCGTGCGCTTCGGGCTGCGCAGCGCGTTGCGCCGGGCGAGGGAGCCGGTGACGCCGCGCAGCCGGTCCAGCGGGCTGCCGAGGACACGTACGGCGGCGGACGAGGCCACGGGCCCGAGGACCACGAAGGCGACCAGGGCCAGGACGGCGCCGGTTCCGGCCAGCCAGACGGACGGGGTCACCAGGACACCGGTGAGCGTGATGGCGAGGGCCAGCGCCGCGAGGCCGGTGCCGGCGACCGCGCGGGTGCGGGAGGCGCCGGAGGCGTCGACGGCCGTCTCGCGCAGCGCCGCCAGCGGCGCGGTGCGCCCGGCGCGCACGGCCGGCAGCAGGGCCGAGCCCAGGCAGACCACGACGCCGACGGCGAGCGGCAGCAGCAGCGACACCGGGCCGACCACCAGCGCGCCCTCCGGGAAGGGGAAGCCGATCGCCGGGAACAGCGCCTGGAGTCCCGCCGCGATGCCGATGCCGCCCGCCAGTCCGGCCGCCGAGGCGGTCAGGGCCACCGCGCTCGCCTCCGTCAGGGTGGCGGCGGTGACCTGGCGGCGCGAGGCACCCAGCGCCCGCAGCAGGGCGTTCTCGCGGGTGCGCTGCGCGACGACGATCGCGAAGGTGTTGTGGATGGAGAACGTCGCCACCAGCAGGGCGACACCGGAGAACACCAGCAGGAACAGCGTGAACAGGTCCAGGAACTGGCCGGAGATCATCTCGTTGTTCTCCTCGGCCGACTCCTGGCCGGTGACGGCCTCGACGCCCTCGGGCAGCACCGGGGCGAGCCGGTCGACCAGTTCCTCCTGGCTCACGCCGGGTCCGGCCCGCACCAGGATGCTCGCCGCCCGACCGGGCCCGGCCGTGAGGTACCTCTCGGCGTCGGCCCGGGTCATGCCGGTGTAGGTCACCTGGGCCATGCCGTCCTCGCCGCCGAAGGTCGCGAGGCCGACGACGGTCACCTCGACCGGGTCCGGGGTGCGCAGCACGGTGGTGTCGCCGACGGCCAGGCCGCCCCGCTCGGCCGTGCCGCGGTTCACCACGACCTCGCCGGACTTCTGCGGGGCGCGGCCCTCGGCGAGGCGGTAGGGGTTCAGTTCGGGGTCGGTGATCCAGTTGCCGGCGACGGTGGGCGGTCCCTGGCCGCCGATCGGCTCGCCGTCCGCGCCGACGAGCTGCCCGGCGCCCTGGATGTCGGGGGCGGCCGCGGCGACGCCCGGGACCCGCTCGACGGTGCGCGTCAGGTCCGCGGCCACCGGCTGCCGTACGCCCTGGCTCTCGCCGGGGGTGGTGATGGCGTCGGCGCTGCGGACGACGGCGTCGGTGCCGGCGGCCGCGTTGCCGAACATGGAGTCGAAGCTCGCGCGGAGCGTGTCGCCCATGACGAGGGTGCCGGCCAGGAAGGCCACGCCCAGGAACACGGCGAGGAACGTCCCGGCGAAGCGGCGCCTGTGGGCGCGCAGGGAGGACGCGCTCAGACGTACGGAGGTGTTCATGAGGGCACCTCGAAGGCTTTCATCCGGTCCAGGACCGCGTCGGCGGTCGGGGCTTCCATCCGGTCGACCAGGCGCCCGTCGGCGAGGAAGACCACCTCGTCGGCGTGGGCGGCGGCGACCGGGTCGTGGGTGACCATGACGACGGTGCGGCCGGTCTGCCGGACGGTGCGGCCGAGCAGCCCGAGCACCTCCTCGCCGGAGCGGGAGTCGAGGTTGCCGGTCGGCTCGTCGGCGAAGACCACGTCGGGCCGGCCGGCGAACGCCCGGGCCACCGCGACGCGTTGCTGCTGCCCGCCGGACAGTTCCGCGGGCCGGTGCCGCAGCCGGTCGCGCAGGCCGACGACGTCGATCAGGGCGTCGATCCACTCGGCGTCCGACCCGCCGCCCCCGCCCGCGAGATCGAGCGGCAGGGTGATGTTCTCCGCGACGGTGAGCGTGGGCACCAGGTTGAACGCCTGGAACACGAAGCCCACGCGGTCGCGGCGCAGCAGGGTGAGGCGGCGGTCGTCGAGGCCGCCCAGTTCCGTGTCGCCGATCCAGGCGGCTCCGGAGGTGAGGGTGTCCAGTCCGGCCGCGCAGTGCATCAGGGTGGACTTGCCGGAGCCCGAGGGCCCCATGATCGCGGTGAACCGGCCCGCCGGGAACGTCACGGACACGCCGTCCAGGGCCCGTACGGCGGTGTCGCCGGCCCCGTACACCTTGACGGCGTCGACGACCCGCGCGGCGGAGCGGGTGGCGGTGGTGGTCGTGGTGCTCATGCCGCACCGCCCTTTCCGGGCCGGCCGAACTGCTCGTCCAGGACGGACAGCCGGCGCCAGTACTCGTCCTCGTCGATCTCACCGGAGGCGAAGCGGTGGCCGAGCACCGTGATGGGCGAGTGGTCGTCGGGCGCGGGCCGTCCGGGTCCGCCGCGTCCGCGCCACCCGGTGCGGCGCAGCAGTGCGATGCCGCCGCCGATGACCAGGGCCCAGATCACGGGGAGGAACAGGATCCACGGGCCGGGCCCGCCGTCGCCGAAGTGCGCCAGGGTCTGCATGATCGTCAACTCCTCGGGTGCGGTGTCTCGTCGCTCCGTCGCGACACCTCGAGCGTCGTCCCGCGAGGGGGTCCGGGTCGTCGTACGGCCAGCGGCAGTGCGCGTACCTCCCGGGGAGTACGCGGGCGGCCGGCGGCTGCTCCCGCCTCCGGGCGGACGCCGATCGACGACTGTACCTACTGGTATGTACAGTGGCGGGATGAGCACCTCGGAGCGACTCATCGAGTCCACCCGCGCGCTGCTGTGGGAGCGCGGTTACGTGGGCACCAGCCCCAAGGCGATCCTGGAACGCGCGGGCGCGGGCCAGGGCAGCATGTACCACCACTTCAAGGGGAAACCGGATCTCGCGCTGGCCGCGATCCGGCGCACCGCCGAGGAGATGGTGGCCACGACCACGGCCGTGCTCGACGGGCCGGGAACACCGTACGAGCGCATCGAGGCGTATCTGCTGCGCGAGCGGGAGGTGCTGCGCGGCTGCCCGGTCGGACGGCTCACCATGGACCCGGAGGTCGTCGCCGACGACGCGTTGCGCGCCCCGGTGGACGAGACCCTGGACCGGCTGCGCGCCCGGCTGGCGGAGGTCGTCGAAGAGGGCAAGGGGCAGGGCGAGTTGGCGCCGGGCCTGGACAGCGCGGAGATCGCCGCGACCGTCGTCGCGACCGTCCAGGGCGGCTACGTCCTGGCCCGTGCCTCCGGTTCCCCGGCCGCCTTCGACGCGGGCGTGCGCGGTCTGCTCGCGCTGCTCGCGCCGCGGCACCGATAGCCCGCCCCCTTCTCGTCGACTCCGCACCGGGAGGCCCTGGTTGCACGCCCTGCAGTACGAACTGACGCTGCCCGCCGACTACGACATGCGGATCGTCCGGGACCGGGTGGCCCGGCGCGGGCATCTGCTCGACGCCTGGCCGGGCCTCGGCGTCAAGGCGTACCTGGTGCGCGAGCGCGGGGTGCACGGCTCGCCGGTCAACCAGTACGCGCCGTTCTACCTGTGGAACACGGTGGAGGGCATGAACGCCTTCCTCTGGGGCGGCGGCTTCCAGGGCATCGCCGACGACTTCGGACGGCCCCCGGCGCGGCAGTGGACGGGCCTGGCGTACGAGGAGGGCGTGGCCGCGGACGCCCCGGCCGTCGTCGCCGTACGGCACCGGCGTCCCGTGCCGGACGGGGTGCCGGTGGGCGAGGTGGCCGAGGAGGCGGTCCGGGAGTGCGGGCGGCCGGCCGCGGCGGACGGTGCGGTCCTCGCGGCGGCGGCCGTGGACACCGCCCGCTGGGAGCTGGTGCACGTCTCGCTCTGGCGGCACGACGCGCCGGAGGCGGACGGCGAGGTCTTCCAGGTGCTGCACCTGTCGGCACCCGAGCGTGACCGGCTCCCGCGGGGACGCCAGTGGTGAACCGCGTATGCGGTGCCGCATCGCGGCCTCGCCGTGCGTCCCGGCCGGGCCTTCCGCCGTGGACCGGCGCCGAGCCCGGCCGGACGTCCGGGGTCAGCCGCCCGACTGGTCGCTGTCCTTCATCGCGCCCCAGCCGTGCCAGCGCTCCACCTCGATCCAGGCGCTGACCCGGGCCCGCTTGCGCTCCGGGTACGGGTTGCCGGTGTAGTGCCGGGCGAGGCGGTCGATGTCGGCCAGGCCCTCGTCGTCGTACAGCTCGACGACGCGGCCGATCAGGGTGACGTGGGTGTACCAGTCGTCGCCGGCCAGGACCGTGAGGGTGACGCGCGGGTCGCGGCGCAGGTGCTTCAGGCGCACCCGGCCCTCGTCGAGGTTGATCAGCACACGGCCGTTCTCCCACAGGTACCAGGTGGCGGTGGAGACGGGCGCTCCGTCGGAGCGGAGCGTGGCCATGACGCAGGGGTTGGGGCGGCGCAGCAGGGCGTCGGCCTCGGGCGGCAGCGGGGGCTCGGACACTACGGACTCCTCGGTGTGCTCGGCAGCGGGGGGCGTCGGGGTCAGGCGGTGGGGCCGTCGTCGAAGCTGGCGTAGTAGGCGGCGGCCATGTCCTCGTCGCCGTGGCCCAGGCCTGCGGCGCGCTCCAGCCGTTCGGCGCTCGCGGCGGCCACGTCCAGGCGGACGCCGTGCCGTTCGCCGGCCTGCTCGATCAGCCTGGCGTCCTTGGCGGCGGTGGTCACGGCGAACTGGGCCGGGGAGAGCCGCCCGTCGAGGATGAGGCCGGCCTTCGCCCGCAGGTAACCCATGTCGAGCGGGCCGCCGGCGATGAGGTCGAAGAAGGCGTCCGGTGCGACGTCCAGGGCTTTGGCCAGGGCGAGCGTCTCGCCGGTGGCGGCGGTGGCCGCGAGGACCCAGCTGTTGGCGACCAGCTTCAGACGGGTGGCGCTGCCGGCCGCGCCGTCCTCGCCGGTCCACACCGTGCGGGCGCCCACGGCGTCGAACACCGGGGTCACCGTGTCCCGGCCCCCGGCGGGCCCGGCGGCGAGCACGGTCAGCTGCCCGGCCTCGGCGGGCTGGCGGGTGCCGAGGACCGGGGCGTCGTAGAAGAGCAGGCCGTGCCCGTCGGCGAAGGCGGCCAGTTCGGCGACGCCGTCGAGGCCCGCGGTGGTGGACTGCACCCAGACGGTTCCGGGACGCAGCGCGGGTGCCGCCCGGCGCATCGTCTCCAGGGTGGCGGCACCGTCGTGCAGCATCGTCAGGACGACGTCGGCGGACCCGACCGCCTCGGCGGGCTCGTCGGCGAGGTGCGCGCCGTCGGCGGCGAGCGGCTCGGCCTTGGCGCGGGTGCGGTTCCAGACGTGGACGGTGTGGCCCGCGCGGAGGAGGTTGCGGGCCATCGCGGCGCCCATGATGCCGGTGCCCAGGACGCTGACGGTGAGCTGGTCGGTCATGACGTCGGCTTTCTGTCGGTCGGTCGGTCTTCGGGGACCAGTGCCCCGAGCGGGTCGTCCAGCACCGGCTGCCAGGCGAGTTCGCCCGCACCGACCAGGCTGTTGTGGTCCAGGGTGCAGGGCAGGATCGGGACGCCGCCGCTGCGGCCCCACAGGCTGCGGTCGGCGACGACGGCGCGGAGCCGGTCCGGGTCGGCCTCCAGCAGGGTGCGGTGCAGGCCGCCGAGGATGATGCGGTCCGGGTTGAGGATGTTCACCAGTCCCGCGAGCCCCAGACCGAGCCGGTCGATGAGCGCCTCCGTGGCGGTACGGACGTCCGGTTGGTGGTACTGGCCGCGGATCAGGTCCTCCGCCTGCTTCAGCAGGGACATCTCGGGGCCCGGTGCGCGTCCCGCCGCGGTCAGCAGGGCCAGCGGGTCCGCCTCCACGTCGAGGCAGCCGCGACTGCCGCAGTGGCAGGGGCGGCCCTCGGGGTTGACGGTGAGGTGGCCGACCTCCAGGGCGAGTCCCGAACTGCCGGAGTGCAGGCGGCCGTCGAGGACCAGCGCGCCGCCCACCCCGCGGTGGCCGGTGGCCACGCACAGCAGGTCGCGGGAGCCGCGCCCGGCGCCGTGCCGGTGCTCGGCGAGGGCGATGAGGTTGACGTCGTTGGCCGCGAACGCGGGCCCCTGGAGTCCAGCCGCACGCACCTGCTCGGCGAAGATCTCCCGCACCGGCGCGCCCGCGGGCCAGGCCAGGTGCAGCGGGTTGAGGGCCAGGCCCTCCGGTTCGGCCACGGCCGACGGCACCGCGAGCCCGGCGCCCACGCACCGCCGTCCGGTCTCCCGCAGCAGTTCGGCGCCGGCCGCGACGACGGAGCCGAGGACCTTCGCCGGGTCGGCGTCGACGACCTCGCAGCCGGGCGCGGTGGCGACGATCCGGCCGCCGAGCCCGACCAGCGCGGCGCGGAAACCGTCGGCGTGCACCTGCGCGGCGAGCGCCACCGGGCCGTCCTCGGCGACGGACAGCCGGTGCGAGGGGCGGCCCTGCGAACCGGCCGCCGCGCCGGGCCGGGCGTCCACCCGGATCAGGCCCAGTGCCTCCAGTTCGGCGGCCACCGCTCCGGCCGTCGCGCGGGTCACCCCGAGTTCGGCGGTGAGCACCGCGCGGGTGGGGGCGCGTCCGGTGTGGACGAGCTCCAGCGCGGGGCCGAGCGCGCCGCGCCCCCGGTCCAGCCGCGTCCTCGAGGTGGTCCCTTCCCCCGCCGGCCGGGGGTCCGCCTTCCCGCTCATGAGGGCGAGTCTCCCATGATCCGCGGCCCGGCCGCTCCGGCGGTGACACGCCGCAGGCGCCCTACAGTCCGCTGACCCGCAGCGTGATGTTGAGCCGTCCAACCAGCCCCAACTCGGGCGGTGCCGTGCCCGGCAGCACCCGGGGGACGCCGTGGTGGGCGAAGCGGGAGGGGCCGCCGAACACGAACAGGTCGCCGCTGCGCAGCTCGACGTCCGTCCAGGGGCGGGTGCGGGTCTCGGTGTTGCCGAAGCGGAACACGCACGTGTCGCCGAGGCTCAGCGACACCACGGGCGCGTCCGCCTTCTCGTCGCTGTCGCGGTGCATGCCCATGCGGGCGTCGCCGTCGTAGAAGTTGACGAGCGCGATGTCGTACGCCGCCTCCCGCGCGGCCCCGGCTCCCAGTGCGTCGGCCACCGCACGGCGGGCCAGCGCGCCGAGGTGGGCGGGGAAGGGTTTCACGGGTGCGCCGTCGCCGTCGACGACGGTGCGGGCGTAGCCGTACGGGTACCAGTGCCATCCGAGGCACACCTGCCGGGCGGTCATGGTGCCGCCGCCGGGCGTGCGGACGGTGCGCAGTCCGGCGGGCGGCCCGGCCCACTCCCGGCAGGCGGCGAGCAGCTTGCGCTGCTCGCGCGCATCCAGCCAGTCCGGTACGTGCACCGCGCCGGGCGCGATCTCGGCCCGGGCCCTGGGGAACAGCTCGGCGTCCATGCCTCCCATCCTGCCGGACGCGGCCCGCGCCGGGGCTCGGCTAGCCTGGCAGCACGATGAACGACCGCATGACGACTCCGTGGGGCGAGCTCGCGCTGGCCCGGTTTCCCGAGGACCCGCGCGACCGGCTGCGTGCCTGGGACGCCTCCGACGCGTATCTGCTGCGGCATCTCGCCGAGCGGCCGGTCGCGCCGTCGGGCACGGTCGTGGTCCTCGGCGACCGCTGGGGCGCGCTGGTCACGGCGCTCGCGGCGCACCGGCCGACGCAGATCACCGACTCCTGGCTCGGTCAGGAGGCGACCCGCGCCAACCTGGCCCGCAACGGCGTCGAGGCGGGCACGGTGCGGCTGCTCACCACGCAGGACCCGCCGCCGGACCGGATCGACG
The DNA here is from genome assembly GCF_006782915.1 of Streptomyces calvus. Lineage (GTDB taxonomy): Bacteria > Actinomycetota > Actinomycetes > Streptomycetales > Streptomycetaceae > Streptomyces > Streptomyces calvus. The sequence continues at coordinate 610,861 of NZ_VCNP01000056.1, read as the reverse complement.
TGCTGCTGGTGCGGGTGCCGAAGAGCCTGGCGCTGCTGGAGGACCAGTTGCTGCGGCTGGCGCCCGCGGTGCACGCGGACACGGTCGTCGTCGGCACCGGCATGGTGAAGGAGATCCACACCTCGACGCTGGCGACGTTCGAGCGGATCCTCGGCCCGACCCGCACCTCGCTCGCCGAGCAGAAGGCCCGTCTGATCTTCTGCACGCCGGATCCCGCGCTGGAGCGTCCCGCCAACCCCTGGCCGTACCGCTACACGCTGCCCGACGGGATCGGCCCCGTCTCCGGCCGGACCGTCGTCAACCACGCGGGTGTCTTCTGCGCCGACCGCCTCGACATCGGCACCCGCTTCTTCCTCGGACACCTGCCCGCCGGGAGGAGCGGCGGACGGGTGGTGGACCTGGGCTGCGGCAACGGTGTGGTCGGTACGGCTACGGCACTGGCGGACCCGCGGGCCGAGGTGCTGTTCGTGGACGAGTCGTTCCAGGCGGTGGCGTCCGCCGAGGCCACGTACCGGGCGAACGGGCTGTCCGGGCCGGCCGAGTTCCGGGTCGGTGACGGCCTGGCGGGCGTGCCGGCGGGCAGTGCCGGCCTGGTGCTGAACAATCCGCCGTTCCACTCCCACCAGGCGACCACCGACGCCACCGCCTGGCGCATGTTCACCGGCGCCCGGCGCGCGCTGCGCCCGGGTGGCGAGCTGTGGGTGGTCGGCAACCGGCACCTCGGCTACCACGTGAAGCTGCGGCGGTTGTTCGGCAACAGCGAAGTGGTGGCGTCCGACCGGAAGTTCGTGGTGCTGAGGGCGGTCAAGCGGTAGCGCGCGGCGCCGGGAGCGGGCGCAGCGCCGTGATGACGTCCGCGACCGCCCGGGTCATCGCCTCCCGTCCCACCGTGAGGTAGTCGCGGGAGTCGACCGCTTCCGGATGCGCGGTGAGGTACTTCCTGACGGCGCCGGTCATCGCGATGTTCAGGGCGGTGCCGATGTTGACCTTGGTGATGCCGCCGGTGACCGCGGCGGCGAGTTCCTCGTCGGGCAGGCCGGAGGAGCCGTGCAGGACGAGGGGGACGTCCAGGGCGGCGGACAGCCGTTCGAGCAGGGCGTGGTCTAGGGCCGCGGTGCGGGTGGTCATGGCGTGGGTGGTGCCGACGGCGACGGCCAGCGCGTCCACGCCGGAGTCCGCGACGAACGCGCGGGCCTGGTCGGGATCGGTACGGGCGCCGGGGGCGTGGGCGTCCAGCGGGCCCTGACCGTCCTTCCCGCCGATCTCTCCCAACTCGGCCTCGATCCACAGCCCGTGGGCGTGGGCCCAGTCGGCGGCGGCGCGGGTCGCGGCGAGGTTGTCGGCGTACGGCAGCCGGGCCGCGTCGTACATCACCGACCCGAACCCGGCGTCTGGTGCCTGCCGCAGCAGGGTGTCGCTGCGGACGTGGTCGAGGTGCAGCGCGACGGGTACGGCGGCGTGTTCGGCGGCGGCGACGGCGGCACGGGCGAGCGGCAGCAGCCGTCCCCGGCGGAACGCGACGGCGTTCTCGCTGACCTGGAGGACGACGGGGGCGTCGACCGACTCGGCGCCGGCGACGACGGCCTCGATGTGTTCGAGGGTGATGATGTTGAAGGAGGCGACCGCGGAGCGGTCGGCGGCGGCACGGGCGACGAGTTCGCCGGTGGTGGTGAGGGGCACGGCCGGTCCTTTCCGACGGGTCAGGGCGCGAGGACGACCGAGCGGGTGAGGTGGCGGGGCCGGTCGGGGTCGAGGCCGCGGGCGGCGGCGACGGCGACGGCGAGCCGCTGGACGCGGACGAGTTCGGCGAGCGGGTCGAGGGTGCCGCCGATCCACCGTCCGCCGGTGGCGCGGACCTGCGCGTCCAGCCCGTCGGGGGCGGTCCCGAGCATCCAGGTGGCCCGGCCGGGGGCCGTGATGCTGATGGGGCCGTGCCGGTACTCCATCGCCGGGTAGGACTCGGTCCAGGCCAGTGCGGCCTCGCGCATCTTCAGCCCGGCCTCGTGGGCCAGTCCGACGCTCCAGCCGCGGCCGAGGAAGGTGAACTGCTCGCACTCCACGAGCCCTTCGGGCAGCGGCGCCTCGAGGGCGGTGCGGGCGTCGTCCTCGACGGCCCCGGTGTGCAGGCCGAGGTGGGCGCGGAGCAGGGTGAGGGCCGTGGTGGCGAACCGGGTCTGGACGACGGAGCGTTCGTCGGCGTAGTCGAGGACGACGGTGTCGTGGGCGAGCGACATGACGGGGGTGGCCGGGTCGGCGGTGACCGCGGTGGTGCGCACGCCGTCCCGCAACCGGCCGAGCAGGTCCAGGACTTCGGTGGTGGTGCCGGAGCGGGTGAGGGCGACGACGCGGTCGTAGGCCCGTCCGTGCGGGAACTCCGAGGCGGCGAAGGCGTCGGTCTCGCCCCGGCCCGCGCCCTCGCGCAGGGCGGCGACGGCCTGCGCCATGAAGTACGAGGTGCCGCAGCCGACCACGGCGACCCGCTCCCCGGGCGCCGGCAGCGCGGCGGTGTGCGCGGCGGCCTGCGCGGCGGCGCGCCGCCAGCACTCGGGCTGGCTGGTGAGTTCGTCCTCGACATGCGTCATGCCGCACCCCCAGGGCTAGGTGATTGTTCTTGCAAGATAGAGCCACCTTTCGAGCAGAATCAAGCATCCTGCGGTGGGCGGGGTGCGTTAGGGTCGCCGGAGAACGAGGGAACGGGAGGGGCGATGTCGCGGGACGCCCGCTGGAAGGCGCTGCTGGAGCTGCTCGTGGAGCGCGGCCGGCTGGACGTCGAGGAGGCGGCCGGCGAGCTGGCGGTGTCGGCGGCGACGATCCGGCGCGACTTCGACCAGCTGGCCGAGCAGCAGATGCTGGTGCGCACCCGGGGCGGCGCGGTGGTGCACGGGGTGTCGTACGAGCTGCCGTTGCGCTACAAGACCGCGCGGCACGCCCCGCAGAAGCAGCGGATCGCCGCGGCGGTGGCGGAGCTGGTCGCGCCCGGCGAGGCGGTCGGCCTGACCGGCGGCACGACCACCACGGAGGTGGCGCGGGCGCTGGCCGTCCGCGCCGACCTGGCCTCCGGCTCGCCCGCGCTGACCGTCGTGACCAACGCGCTGAACATCGCCAACGAGCTGGCCGTACGGCCGCAGTTCAAGATCGTGCTGACCGGCGGGGTGGCGCGGGCGCAGTCGTACGAGCTGGTGGGACCGCTCGCGGACGGGGTGCTGGGGCAGATCACCCTGGATGTGGCGGTGCTCGGTGTCGTGGCCTTCGACGCCGGGCACGGTGCGGCGGCCCATGACGAGGCGGAGGCCGCGACCAACCGGCTGCTGTGCGAGCGGGCCGCGCGGGTGGTGGTGGCCGCCGACTCCAGCAAGCTGGGCCGGCGGGCGTTCGCCCGGATCTGCGCGGCCACTGCGGTGGACACCCTGGTCACGGACGCGGCGGCGGATCCGGCGGAGGTGCGCCGGTTCGAGGAGGCGGGGCTGCGGGTCGTCGTGGTCTGAGCGGCTGCGGCCGTACGGGCGGCCCGGGGTCCGTCGTTCGGATCGGCCCGGCTGCGGGGCGCGGTGCCTTCCGGCCGGCCGGACCCCGCGACACCGGGATGATCCGGACGACAGGGCCTAAGCTGGCGGTGAGGCGTGCCGGGCCAGGGAGGCTGCGATGGACGGGACGACCGGACAGTGGGACGCGCCCGGCACCGGCCGGTACGTGCCGATCGCGGATCACGGGCTGATCGGCGATCTGCGCACCGTGGCCTTGGTCGGCACCGACGGCACCATCGACTGGTACTGCTGTCCGGCCTTCGACGCGCCGAGCGTCTTCGCCGCGATCCTGGACGCGGAACGCGGCGGCTGCTTCGAACTGGCGACGGCCGTACCGGCGCGCACCAAGCAGTTCTACTTCCCCGACACCAACGTCCTGATCACCCGGTTCTTCACCGAGGAAGGCGTCGGCGAGGTGCAGGACTTCATGCCCGTCGCCGACGGGCCGGCCGAGGAGGAACGGCACCGGCTGATCCGGCGGGTGCTGTGCGTGCGCGGCTCGGTGTCGTTCCGGGCGCGGGTGGCGCCGCGGTTCGAGTACGGCTCCCGGCCGCACACGCTGCGGCCGGCCGACGACGTCGCGGTCTTCGACTCCGGCGATCTGTCCCTGGCGCTCACCTCGACCGTGCCGCTGGAGGCCGACGGTGCGGAGGTGCGGGCCGGTTTCAAGCTGGCCGAGGGGGAGACGGCGGTGCTGGCCCTGGACCGGGTCGGCGGGGAGGTGTTCCCGAGCCGGTGCGAGTGCGGTGAGGCGGAGCGGCAGTTCGCCGCGACGGTGGCGTACTGGCGGCGCTGGCTGTCGTCGTCCCGCTACCGGGGCCGCTGGCGGGAGATGGTGCACCGCTCGGCGCTCACCCTGAAGCTCCTCACGTACGCGCCGACGGGGGCGATCGTGGCGGCGCCGACGACGAGCCTGCCCGAGGAGATCGGCGGGGAACGCAACTGGGACTACCGGTACGTGTGGGTGCGCGACGCGGCGTTCTGCGTGTACGCGCTGCTGCGGCTGGGTTTCACCGAGGAGGCGAAGGCCTTCATGGGGTTCGTCTCCCGGCACATCAGCCCGGGCGACGGCAGCCCGTCCGGCCCGCTGCAGGTCATGTACGGCATCGACGGCCGCACCGGTCTGCCCGAGCGCGTACTGCCCCATCTGGAGGGCCACCGCGGCTCGGCACCGGTGCGCGTCGGCAACGCCGCGGCCGACCAGCTGCAACTCGACGTCTACGGGGCGCTGATCGACTCCGTCTACCTGTACGACAAGTGGGCCGAGCCCGTCTCCAGCGAGCAGTGGGACCATGTCACGGCGCTGGTGGACTGGGTGTGCGCGCACTGGGACCAGCCCGACGAGGGCATCTGGGAGACGCGCGGCGGGCGGAAGAACTTCCTGTACTCGCGGCTGATGTGCTGGGTGGCGATCGAGCGGGCCATCAGGATGGCCAACCGGCGCGGCCTGCCGGCCGACCTGCCCCGCTGGCAGTCGAGCCGTGACGCCGTCTACCGGCGGATCATGAGCCACGGCTGGTCCGCGTCCCGAGGGGCGTTCGTGCAGCACGAGGACTCGGACGTGCTGGACGCCGCGGTCCTGATGATGCCGCTGGCGAAGTTCATCGCGCCGACCGACCCCAAGTGGCTGTCCACGCTGGACTCGCTCACCGAGGACCTGGTGTCCGACTCGCTGGTCTACCGCTACGACCCGCAGGTCAGCCCCGACGGCCTGCACGGCGACGAGGGCACGTTCTCCATCTGCTCGTTCTGGTACGTCGAGGCGCTGACCCGGGCCGGACGGCTCGACGAGGCGTCCCTCGCCTTCGAGAAGATGCTCACCTACGGCAACCATCTCGGCCTGTACGCCGAGGAGATCAGCCACACCGGTGAGCAACAGGGCAACTTCCCGCAGGCGTTCACGCATCTCGCGCTGATCAGCGCGGCGTTCAACCTGGACCGTGCGCTCGGCTGAGCCCCGGCCGCCCGCCTGCCGGCCAGCCTGAACGGACGGGGCGGGCGGGCCGTCGGCGTGACTCATGCGTACCGTGGGCACCTGGTGATTCCCGCACCTCGGTGCGGGACCTCCACGATGCAACCGCAGGAGAGACGATGAGCGAGCCGCCCACCACCGACCAGGACGTCACCCGTCCGCTCACCAGGCCCGTACCGCCCGCCGACGGGCTGCGCAGGGTCGCCGCCGCAGTGTTCGGCGACCTCAGGGCCGTGGACGGCGCCCTGTACGCGGCGGTCGCGGCCACGCCCACCCCGACCCTGGACCGGGCCCTGCGCCGCCTCTCCCACACGGCCGACCACTCCAAGATCTCGTTCGCCATCGCCGGTGCCCTGGCGCTGGCCGGGTCACGGCCGCGCCGGGCGGCGCTCGCCGGGGTCGGCGCCGTCGCCGTGGCCTCGGCGTCGGCGAACCTGCTGGGCAAGCGTCTGGTCCGCAGGGCCCGCCCGGACCGGGAGGCGGCCCGGGTCACCGTGGACCGGCACGTCCCCATGCCGACGTCGGCGTCGTTCCCGTCCGGGCACACCGCGTCGGCGGTCGCGTTCGCCACCGCGGTCGGTACGGTCCTGCCCGCCGCGTCGGTCCCGCTCGGGGCGCTGGCCGGGGCGGTCGCCTACTCCCGCGTCCACACGGGCGTGCACTACCCGGGCGACGTGGCGGCGGGCGCGGTCCTCGGCATCGCGAGCGCGGCCACGGCACTGGCGGTGGCCTCGGCATACCTGCCGGCCTCGTACACCCCCACCCGCACACGCTGCACCTGACCCCACACCGAGGCCCCCCGGCCCGGCAACGACGCCGCCCGACCCACCACCACGAGGCACCGGCAACGACGAAGATCCCACGCACGACGCCGAACCCGCGCACGGCGCGGCACCGGTGCACGACACCCAACCCGCGCACGACACGAAACCGGTGCACGACGCGGCACCGGTGACGGCGCGGAACCCGCGCACGGCGCGGAGGGGGTGGGGCGGGGGTGCCCGCCCGCAGCGACTGGCGCGTCAACGCCCCCGCCCCTCAAACACCCCATTCCGCGCCGGTCCGAGGACGGGCACCCCCCCCCCCCCCCCCCCCCCCCCCCCCCCCCCCCCCCCCCCCCCCCCCCCCCCCGACCCACCCGTCGGCCCCCGGGCGCCACCCGCCACCTGCAACCCGACACCCGACACCCGACACCCGACACCCGACAGCAGGTACTCGTCCCGCCACCCACCACCCACCGGCAGCACGTACCCGCCCCGCCACCCACCACCCACCGGCAGCACGGACCCGCCCCCCCCCCCCCCCCGGCAGCACGTCCCCGCCCCGCCACCCACCACCCACCGGGCGCTACGCGCCACCCCCCGGCAGCACGTACTCGTCCCGCCACCCACACATCCCGTACCCGCCCCGCCGACTCGGCGCGGCCTCGTACACCGCCGCCTCCCCGAGATGCGCGAGGTCCCCGCCCGCCAGCGCGTCCAACTGCGCCCCCGTCCGCTCGGCGGCGGCCAGCGCACCGCCCCGCCACAGCTCCCGCCACCGCGGCACCCGCTCACGCACCAGCGCGGCAGCGGCCCGCTGGAACTCCCGCAGCGGCCCCACGTCCCCGGCGACCAGCGCCTCCCGCAGCACCAGGTACCCCTCGACGGCGAGGTCCCGCCTCCCCCGCGCGGCCGCCTCCACCTCCGCCCCCGTTCCCGCCGGAAGCGTCGCGGCCTCGGCGTACCGTCCGGGATCGGCCAGCACCTCGCCCGGAAAGGTGAACACCGCGTCCCCGGCCTCGGGTAGTCCGCCGTTCTGCATCAGCACGGTGACCCGCAGATCCCCGCCCTGCACCATCCGGTGCACGGTCCCCGGCGTGAACCACACCACCGCGCCCGCCCGCAACGCGATGTCCCGGTACCCCTCGGGACTCAGTGTCTGCACGGCCCCTTGTCCCCCGGTGACGACGTACGCCTCCGTACACACCAGATGCATGTGCGGACTGCCGCCGCACACACCGTCGGCGGCCTCCCACTCGTACGCGCTCAGGTGCGACAGCCCGACCCCACCGGGCAACGGAGCAACCCCCACCCCACCGCCCCCGCTCCCGCCCCCACCCACACTCCCACTCCCGCCCCCGCCCCCACTCCCGTTCCCGCCCCCGATCCCGCTCACCAGGGCACCCCTTCCAGGAACGCCCCCACCCGCTCCCGGTCCCACGCCCCGTCCGCGACCACGATCCGGTACCGGTACGCGAACGACTCCCCCGGCGGCAGCGCGAACTCCTCGAAGAACGCCCAGGAGAACGCGACCGACGGAATCGGCTCGGCGCGCACGAACCAGTGCGACGGGTGGATCGCGCTCCCGTCCAGGTTCTCCGGCGCGTGTGCGAACACCAGCGTCGAGTACCCGTCGTACTCGTCGTGTTCGGCTCGGAACCCGAGCCAGGCGCTCTGCGCGCCCATGAGTGTCCCGGCGTCGGCACCCGGGTCCGGCGCGAAGACCGTACCGCCGGTGAAGTCGCGCGGGCCGCGCCAGTTCAGCCCGGTGTAGCCGGCCATCTCGCGCCCGGCGGTGGTGGGCGAGCCGAATTCCAGTGGCGTGTCACGGAGGTTGGTGAGCCGGATCGACCAGTCGAGCACCCATGCACCGGCCTCCTCGTCGACGGTGTGGACGCCCAGTCCCCGCTGCTCCCGCGCCCATTCCTCCCCGCCGTGTGCCACCCAGGTCAGGTCCTCCGTGCAGTCGAACCGCTCCTCCCCCGCCGTGAACGACGAGAACCCGTCGTGCCGCATCGATCCGACCCGTTCGGGGATCGGAAGGTAACCACGGCCGTGCACATAGGAGTTGCCGCCCCAGAAGTTCTGCCCCGACAGATGACTGGCCGTCATCTGCAGTCCCTTGTGCCAGCGGTGGTCGTTCGGCCGGTATCCGGTCACCGTGCGCCCGCCGAGGGTGCGCATCGGGTGGGCGTACGGCTTGCGGGACTCGAAGCGTTCGGGGTCCGGTCGGTAGACGTAGCGGAGGATCTCCGTGCCGTCCGGAGCCGTCACCGTGACGGCCTCACCGTGCGTGTGGGTGACGCGTATGCCGCGGCTGTTCATGCCGGCTCCTCCGTCCGTGCGGTGAGGACCCCGTCGGGGTGCCCGCCGTGCATGGCCGTGTGGAAGGGGTCGCCGGGCGTGATCTCACCCGCACGCACCGGACGGCCGGTGAACGCCGCCTTGTACAGCGCGGCGGCGAACTCGAGGGTGCCGCGGGCCTCCGGCCCGCTCCCCGGCGGTCGTGTGCCCGCGTCCTGGGCGTCGAGGAAGGCACCGAGCTGTGCGGTGTGCGAACTCGGTACGTTGCGTGCCGGGGTCCGCCAGGCGTCGGCGCGCGCGGCGGGGACGTGCCGCGCCGGGGTGTAGGTCCAGTCGTCGTTGACGTGCCCGTACAGGTGGGTGAGTTCGACCGTGGCGTCGGCGCAGTCGACGCGGATGCGGCTCACCTCGTCCGGGGAGAGGACGCTGTTGACGACGGTCGCGAGCGCGCCGTTGCGGAAGCGCACCAGGGCGGTGGAGACGTCCTCGCTCTCGGTGTCGTGCACGAGCCGTGCCGCCATGGCCCGTATCTCCTCCCATTCGCCGAGGAGGTGGAGGAGCAGGTCGTACTGGTGGATGCCGTGTCCCATGGTCGGCCCGCCGCCTTCGGTGGCCCACCGGCCGCGCCAGGGCACGGAGTAGTAGTCGGCGTCCCGGTGCCAGGTGGTCTGGCAGTGGGCGACCAGCGGCGCGCCCAGCTCGCCCCGGGCGATCAGCTCGCGTGCGTGCTCGGCGCCGGAGCCGTACCGGTGCTGGAAGATCACGGACGCGTACGCGCCGGACGCCTGCTCGGCGGCGGCGATCTCGTCGTACTCGGCGAGCGAGAGGCACAGCGGCTTCTCGCACAGCACCCAGGCGCCCGCCTCCAGCGCGGCCACCGTCTGTTCGCGGTGGAGCGACGGCGGCGTCCCGATCAGCACCAGGTCGGGCCGTACGGCGTCCAGCATCGCGCTCATCGTGGTGAACCCGGCGACCTGTTCCCCGGCCTCGGCCCGGAAGGCGTCGAGCCGGCTCCGGTCCACGTCGACGGCGGCGACCAGTTCGGTGCGGTCGGCGTGGGCGCGCAGCGCGGGCAGGTGCCCGCCGCTGACGATGGCACCGGTGCCGACGACGGCGACACGGCGGCGGACGGGGGACACGGGCATGCGGCGCTCCTCGTGACGACCAAGGGAAAGAAAGCGCTTTCCCATCCGAAGACCCTAGGCCCGGCCGCAGCCTGAGACAACCCCCGCACCCACCACCACCCACCTCCCCGCACGCCCCCTACGCGCGAGCCGCCCCTCCCCTACGCCCGGGCTTCCCCTCCCGACCGGAACCCGCCGGCACGCCCTCCGACCACACCGCCACCCCCGACGACACCGCCGCCCCCAACCACACCGCCACCCCCGACGACACCGCGGCCCCCGACGACGCCGCCACCCCGGACCACGCCGCCACCTCCGACTCCCACATACCGGTACCGCCGTTCCGGCCGCCCCGTGGCCCCGTACCGCAGCGACACCTCCACGGTGCCGACGGTGTGGAAGTGCTCCAGGTACCGGCGTGCGCTGACCCGTGAGACCCCGGTGAGGCCGGCGCACTCGGTCGCCGACAGCGTGCCGTCGGCCTCCCGCAGGACCCGCTCGATCAGCCCGGCGGTCTCCGCGCTCATCCCCTTGGGCGGCACGGGCGCCACCGGCCCCGCCACCCCCGCCGCCGCGGCCAGCACCCGGTCGACGTCGGCCTGCCCGTGGACGACGGTGTCGAGGAGCCGGCCCCGCTGGACGGCGTACCGCTCCAGCCGGCCCCGCAGGTCCTCGAAGTCGAACGGCTTGAGCAGGTAGTCGACCACCCCGTGCCGTACGGCCGCGCGTACCGCGTCCGCCTCCCGGGCCGCGCTGATGACCATCACGTCGCAGTCGTGCCCGGCGGTGCGCAGCCGGGGGATGACGTCGAGGCCGAACACGTCGGGCAGGTACAGGTCGAGCAGCACCAGGTCGGGGTGGAGTTCGTCGACGGCGGCGAGGGCCTGCTCGCCGGTCCCGGCCACGCCGACGACCCGGAACACGTCGAGGCGTTCGACGTAGGCGCGGTGCACCCGGGCCACCCTGAAGTCGTCGTCGACCACGAGTACGTCGATCGTGTCGCCGCTCGCGGGCGTGGTGTGCGCGCCCCGCGTGCTGGTCATCGGTTCTGCTCCTTCCGCCACCGCGTCACTGAGGTGGCCGGCGGTCGTACGGGCGGACGGTCCGCCCCCGGGCCCGCGCGACACGCCGCCACACGGGTGGATCCGACACTGCCGGAGCCGCCATCATGGCGCTCACCTGCGGTCGGGGAAAGAGATGTGCGCCACTGACACCTCCGCGCTGACGCAATGACCACAACCTCCATTGGTTCCGCAAGGGCGACAGCCGGGCTGTGCGCGGGCACCATGTGGCCCGCGTCACCCTCCCCCCACAGGGCATGGCGTGATCCCCAGACGACCGACCGACAGGTGGTGGCACTCGTGCGCCTGCGCACACCCCTCGCCCTGCTCGGGGCCGCCGTGCTCGTACTCGTGGGCCCTCCGCTGCTCACGACCGGCAGCGGCGCCGAGAGCGGCACACAGATCCCGGGCCTGCGTTTCATGGTCCCCAACACACCCGGGGGCGGCTACGACATCACGGCCCGTACGGCCGCGAAGAACGCCGAGGACGCCGGGCTCACCCACACCGTCGAGGTGTTCAACCTGCCCGGCGCCGGCGGCACCGTCGGCCTGAGCCGGCTGGTGAGCGAGCACGGCAACGGCAAGCTCGCCATGTCGATGGGCCTGGGCGTGGTCGGCGCCGTCCGCTCCAACGACGCGCCCAAGACCCTCGCGGACACCACCCCGATCGCCCGGCTCACCGAGGAGCAGGACGTCGTGGTGGTCGGCAAGGACTCCCCGTACAAGACCATCGACGACCTGATCGGCGCCTGGAAGGAGAACCCGGGCAAGCTCCCGGTGGGCGGCGGCTCCTCGCCCGGCGGGCCCGACCACCTGGCGCCCATGCTGATGGCGCGGGCCGCCGGCATCCCGCCGAAGCAGGTGAACTACATCCCCTTCGACGGCGGCGGCGAGCTGCTCGCCTCGATCCTCGGCGGCAAGGTCGCCTTCGGTGTCTCCGGTGTGGGCGAGTACCTCGACCAGATCAAGTCGGGCGAGCTGCGGCTGCTCGCGGTCACCGGGCCGGAGCGGGTCGCCGGGCTGGACGCGCCCACCCTCCAGGAGTCGGGCTACGACGTGAACTTCACCAACTGGCGCGGTGTCGTCGCCCCGCCCGGCCTCAGCGACACCGAGCGCGACAAGCTCGTGCGCCTGCTGGAGGAACTGCACGACTCCAAGGAGTGGCAGGAGTCGATGGAGCGCAACGGCTGGGACGACGCCTTCCTGACCGGTGAGAAGTTCGGCGCGTTCCTGGACGCCGAGGACAAGCGTGTGGTCTCCGTGCTGAAGGAGCTGGGACTGTGACGACCCCGACCACCGACACCACTGCGGCGCCCGCGCCCGCGCGGCGCTCCTGGCTGCGCGACCACTCCGAACTCGGCGTCTGCGTCCTGCTGCTGGCTCTCGGCGTGCTGGTGCTGACCGACGCGCTCACCATGGACGTCGACATCGCCCAGCGCGGGCCCGTCGGCCCGAAGACCGTGCCGGTCGTCGTCGGCGCCGGCCTGCTCGTCGTGGCCGCGTTGCTCGCGGTCGACGTGCTGCGCGGCGGCCGGGGCCAGGCCGAGTCCGGCGAGGACGTCGATCTGTCCGAACCCGCCGACTGGCGCACGGTGCTGCTGCTGACGGGGGTGTTCCTCGGCGCGGCCGTGCTGATCGAGCCGCTCGGCTTCCCGGTGGCGGGCGCGCTGCTCTTCTGGGGCGCGGCCTACGCGCTCGGCAGCCGCAGCTTCCACCGCGATCCGCTCATCGCGGCGGTGCTGTCCCTCGTCACCTACGCCGTGTTCAACAACCTGCTCGGAGTGCCGCTTCCCGGCGGTCCGCTGATGGGAGTGCTGTGACATGAACGCCCTCAACTCCCTCATGGACGGCTTCGGTACGGCCCTGACTCCGCTCAACCTGCTGTGGGCCGCCGTGGGCGTGCTGCTCGGCACGGCGATCGGTGTCCTGCCGGGCATCGGCCCGGCCATGGCGGTGGCGCTGCTGCTGCCGGTGACGTACGGGCTCGACCCGGTCGGCGCGTTCATCATGTTCGCCGGCATCTACTACGGCGCGATGTTCGGCGGTTCGACCACCTCCATCCTGCTGAACACGCCCGGTGAGAGCGCCGCCGTGGTCGCGGCCATGGAGGGCAACCCCATGGCCAAGTCGGGGCGCGGCGCCCAGGCGCTCGCGGCGGCCGCCGTCGGGCACTTCGCGGGCGGCATGGTCGGCACGATCCTGCTGGTGGCGCTGGCACCGACGGTGGCCGACCTGGCGGTGGACATCGGCGCGCCGGACTACTTCGCCATCATGGTGCTGGCGTTCATCGCGGTGACGTCGGTGCTCGGTTCGTCGCGGATCCGGGGCATGGCCTCGCTGCTGATCGGCCTGACGATCGGCCTGGTGGGCCTGGACCAGATGACCGGCCAGCAGCGGCTGACGTTCGGTTCGCTGCAACTCGCCGACGGCATCGACGTGGTGATCGTCGCGGTGGGTCTGTTCGCCATCGGCGAGGCGCTGTGGGTGGCGGCGCACCTGCGGCGCAGGCCGGCGGAGCCGATCCCGGTGGGCCGGCCGTGGCTGGGCCGCGGCGATCTGAAGCGCACCTGGAAGTCCTGGGCGCGCGGCCCGTTCATCGGCTTCCCGTTCGGCGCGATCCCGGCGGGCGGGGCGGAGATCCCGACGTTCCTGTCGTACGTGACGGAGAAGCGGCTGTCGAAGCACAAGGACGAGTGGGGCAAGGGCGCCATTGAGGGCGTCGCGGGTCCGGAGTCGGCCGCGTCGGCGTCGGCGGCGGGCACGCTGGTGTCGATGCTGACGCTCGGCCTGCCGACCACGGCGGTCGCGGCGGTGATGCTGGCCGCGTTCCAGCAGTACGGCATCCAGCCCGGCCCGCTGCTCTTCGAGCGCGAACCCGAGCTGGTGTGGGGCCTGATCGCCTCGCTGTTCGTCGGCATGGTGCTGCTGCTCGCGCTGAACCTGCCGCTGGCTCCGGTGTGGGCGAAGCTGCTGCGCATCCCGCGGCCGTACCTGTACGCCGGGATCCTGTTCTTCGCGGCGGTGGGCGCGTACGCGGTCGGCGGTGAGGTGATCGACCTGGTGATCCTGCTGATCATCGGTCTGATCGGTTTCGGCATGCGGCGTTACGGACTGCCGGTGCTGCCGGCCGTCATCGGGGTCATCCTCGGCCCGGCCGCCGAACAGCAGCTCCGCCGCGCCCTGCAGATCAGCGACGGCAGCGTCACGGGCCTGGTCGACACGCCGTTCTCGGTGATCGTCTACGCGGTCGTCGTGCTGCTCCTCGCGTGGCCCCTGGTGCGCAGGGCGCTGCCCCGCAAGGGCGCCCGGACCTGATCGAACGCGCGATTCGCCTGTCGGGGCGCGGCACACCGGTGCCGCGCCCCGACGGCGTACCGGCGGTACGGCGCCCGGCCGGATTCCCGTCCCACCCCTTGACGCGTCAAAGACAACAGTGGCTTGATGTCCGGCATGGGAGCGCTCCCACCTCCTCCAGGGAAGGGACAACCATGCGCGGCACCCGCCTTCTCCGCTTACGCACCGTTCCGCTCCTCGGCCTGCTGGCCGCCCTGCTCCTCCCGCTCGGCGTGACCTTCGCGCCGGACGCGACCGCCGCACCGGCGGCGACCGCACCCGTGCGCATCATGCCGCTGGGTGACTCCATCACCGGCTCTCCGGGCTGCTGGCGGGCCCTGCTGTGGAACCGGCTGCTGGACGCCGGACACACGGACATCGACTTCGTCGGCACCCTGCCCGCACAGGGCTGCGGCGTGGAACACGACGGGGACAACGAAGGACACGGCGGCGAGCTGGTCACCAACGTCGCCGACCAGAACCTGCTTCCGGCACGGCTGGCGGCCGGCCAGCCGGACATCGTTGTCATGCACTTCGGCACGAACGACGTGTGGAGCGGCATCTCTCCCGATCGCATCCTCGCCGCCTACACCCGGCTGGTGACGCAGATGCGGGAGTCCGACCCGAACATGCGGGTCCTGGTCGCCCAGATCATCCCCATGAACCCCAGCACCTGCGCCGCCTGCGCACAGCGCGTGGCCGACCTCAACGCCCGCATCCCCGCGTGGGCCGCGACGACGACCACCAGCCGCTCCCCGGTGACGGTGGTCGACCAGTGGACCGGCTTCGACACGGCCACCGACACCTACGACGGCGTGCATCCGAACGCCGCGGGCAACGAGAAGATCGCCGCCCGCTGGTTCCCGGCCCTGGACGCGGTGCTGACGGAAGGCGTACCGGGCGATCCCGAGGATCCGGGCGACCCGGGCGACCCCGGTGACCCGGGCTCCGTCTGCACCGCGTCCTTCCGGGCCGTCAACGGCTGGCAGGGCGGCTACCAGGCCGAGGTGACGGTGCGCAACGCCTCCGCCGCCCCCGTCTCCGGCTGGACGGTGCGGATCACGCCGTCCGACGGTGCCCGCGTCACCCAGGTCTGGAACGGCACCCTCGGCGCCACCGCCGACGGCACCGCCACCGTCACCGACGCCGGCTGGAACGGCGCCCTCGCACCCGGTGCGAGCGCCACCTTCGGCCTCATCGCCAGCACCCCCGCGACCGCCGGCACTCCGTCCGCGACCGTCACCTGCACGGCCACACCGGCCTCCTGACGGACCACACCGCACGACACCACACAGGGCCGGACCGCACGACCGCACGACCGCACGACAGGGCCGGACCGGACCACGCGGCCGCACGCAGGGCCGCACTGCACCGCACGACAGCAGACAGGGCGGAACTGGACCGCACGACCGCACACAGGGCCGGACCACACAGCACGACGCCACACAGCGCCGGTCGCCACAGCACCGCATCACAACCACCCCGCCCCACCCCCACACCGCCCCACCCTCACACCAACCACGCCACACAGAACTCGGCCACGTAGCACCGCATCACACAGCGCCACGCCGCACGTCACCTTCACCCGACCACCGACCACCGACCACCGACCACCGACCACCGAGCGCCGACCACCCAGCACCCAGCACCGCAACCAACACCGACCACCGCGACAACCAACTCCCCCTCCACCCACTGGAGCCGCCATGAGATTCCGTGAACATCCACTTCACTTGCCCCGGGTGGTCGGCCTCGTCGCCGCCCTGCTCGGACTCCTCCTGCCGCTCGTCGCCTTCACGACGCCGGCCCACGCGGCGCCCACCGGTTTCCGCGTCGTCAACGGCCGGCTGCTCGAGGCGTCCGGGAACGACTTCGTGATGCGCGGCGTCAACCACGCGCACACCTGGTATGCCGACCGGATCGACTCGCTGGCGCACATCAAGGCCAAGGGCGCCAACACCGTGCGCGTGGTGCTCTCCAACGGCGACCGGTGGACCCGCAACGACGCCTCCGACGTGGCGAACGTCGTCGCGCAGTGCAAGCAGAACCGGCTGATCTGCGTCCTGGAGGTGCACGACACCACCGGTTACGGCGAGCAGAGCGGAGCGACGACGCTCTCCCGCGCCGCCGACTACTGGATCAGTGTCCGAAGCGCCCTGGCCGGCCAGGAGGACTACGTCATCGTCAACATCGGCAATGAGCCGTACGGCAACACCAACTACACCAACTGGACCGCCGACACCAAGGCGGCCATCCAGAAGCTGCGCGGCGCCGGGTTCGACCACACCCTGATGGTCGACGCACCCAACTGGGGCCAGGACTGGGCGTTCACCATGCGCGACAACGCGGCCTCGGTGTTCGCCGCCGACCCGGACGCCAACACCGTGTTCTCCATCCACATGTACGGCGTCTTCGACACCGCTGCCGAGATCAGCGACTACCTGGGCCGCTTCGTCGCCGCGAAACTTCCCATCGTGGTGGGCGAGTTCGGTCACGACCACTCCGACGGCAACCCGGACGAGGACACCATCCTGGCGGTCGCCCAGCAGCTCCGCCTCGGCTACCTCGGCTGGTCGTGGAGCGGGAACGGCGGCGGGGTCGAGTACCTCGACATGGTCACGAACTTCGACCCGAACCGGCTGACGAGCTGGGGCGAGCGTCTCTTCAACGGTGCCAACGGCATCGCCGCCACGTCCGAGGAGGCCGCCGTCTACGGTTCCGCCTCCGGCGGCGACACCACGGCGCCGACCGCCCCGACCGCGCCCACCGCCTCGTCGGTGACCGCGTCGTCGGTCGCCCTTAGCTGGGGCGCCGCCACCGACGCGGTGGGTGTCACGGGCTACGACGTGGTGCGGATCAGCGGGGGCACGGAGTCCGTGGCCACCACGACGACCGGTACCACCGCCACCGTCACCGGCCTCGCGGCGAACACTTCCTACACGTTCGCCGTGTACGCCCGGGACGCGGCCGGCAACCGCTCGCAGCGCTCCGCCACGGTGACCGTCACCACGTCCTCGGGCGGCACCACGGGCGCCTGCGCGGTGGGCTACCGGGTGACGGGCGAGTGGCCGGGCGGCTTCCAGGGCGAGGTCACGGTCCGCAACACCGGCGGTTCGGCGGTGAACGGGTGGACGCTGCGCTGGACGTTCCCCGCCGGGCAGCGCATCACCGCCATGTGGGGCGGTACGCCGGCCCAGAGCGGTGCGGAGGTCACCGTCACCTCCGCCGCGTACACGGCGGCGATTCCGGCGTCCGGTTCGGTCACCCTCGGCTTCACGGGCACCCGGTCCGGTTCCAATCCCAGCCCGACGGTGTTCAGCCTGAACGGCGCGGAGTGCTCCGTGGCCTGACGGACCGCTGCCCGGGAGGTCCCTCCCCCTCCCGGGCAGCCGATCGGCCGGTTCACACGAGGTGGGCGAAGACCACCAGGTTCTCGGTGTAGTCCCGGGCGTCCCGGTCGTACTCCCCCGCGCAGGTGATCAGCCGGACCTGGGCGTCGGGGGTGTCGGCGTACACCCGGTCGTCGGGGAAGTCGTCCTTGTCGAAGGATTCCGTCTCGTCGACCACGAACGTTGCCTTGCTGCCGTCGGCGCGCAGCACCCGGAAGCGGTCGCCCTTCTCCAGCTCGCCCAGGCGTGCGAAGACCGCCGGGGAGGTCGTGGTGTCCACGTGCCCGGCGATGATCGACGTGCCGGGTTCGCCCGGGGAGACGCCCTTGGCGTACCAGCCGACCAGGTTGGTGTTGTGCGGTGGCGGGGCCTCGAGCTGGCCCTTGCCGTTGAGGTCGAGGTCGGTGAAGGGGGCGTCGACGTCGATGGCGGGGATGAGCAGCCGGGTCGGCTCGGACCGTGGCAGCCGGCGGGTCGCCGTCTCGCCCGCGGTCGGGCCGCCGGCGGCGGGGTCGGACGGCGATGCGGACACCGCGGCGGGGGCCTGCGGCGCGTGGGCGTCGTCGGAGGACTGTCCGGTGCCGCCCAGCAGCGTGGTGGCCAGCACCAGGCCGACCCCGCTCCAGAAGACGGCCGTCATCACGGCACGCAGTCTCCGCCTCGTCGGCGACGCCGGGTCGGTCTCGGGAGGGGAAGCCGGGTCGGTCTCGGGAGGGGAAGGGGGGCTGGCTGCCATCGGGGGAACCACCTCATTCGGGTGCGGCAGCGGGTACGGCGGGTGGCGGAGCGGGCGGGGCCGTCGTCACGCGCGAGGGCGTACGACGGCCCCGGCCGGTATGGCGCCGGGCACGGCTCAGGCCATGTCCCCGGAGGCCTTCTTGCGGCGCAGCGCGTAGGCGCCGGTGCCGAGGACCGCGAGTGCCGCCAGGCCGCCCGCGGTGACATCGGAGTCGGCCAGACCGCCGCCGCCGGTGTGCATCCCGCCGCGCGGCTTCTCGTGCTTCCACTCCTTGTCCTGCTTGCCGCTCCAGGACTCCTCGCTGTCGGAGTCGCCCTTGTCCTTGTAGGTCTCGGGGTCGTACTTGGGGTCCTTGGAGGAGCCGTAGTCCTCCTCGGAGGCGGCGGTCAGGGCCCCGCCGCCCGTGTGCATCCCGCCGTGCGGCTTGTCGTGCTTGCCGTGCTTGTCGTGCTCCTTGCTGTAGGAAGAGTCGTCGTGGCCGCCGTCGCCCGTGTGGTCGGCGTAGGCTGCGGGGGCGGCGATGGCGAGGGCCGCCGTGGCCGTCGCGGTGGCGAGCACCATGCGGGCAGAGCGCATTTGAGAGTCCTTCCGCTGGAGGCCGGGCGGCTGACTCCGCGTCAGCACGGTGGTCCCGTTCTCCGGCGTGATCCACCGTTAGTCATGGCGTCCGGTCCCACCATCCGGGACGTTCACACGGGTTACGACGCCACTCGCACGGAGGTGCGCGGAGTTCCACCGCGGCCCCTTCCGAGCCCGTCCGAGGTCTCTCGTCCCTGACCGGACGTCTGCCGAAGCCCCACTTTGTGCCGCTCGTGAACAAAACCTGGTCCCGCAGCGCCGGCCCGGGTCCCGGCCTCGTCCCTGGGGCTCGCGGGTTCGGCGCCGCCCGGGTGACGCGGAGGATACCGAGGGCGGCCGGGGCAGCCGTGCCGTCCCGGCGGTCGTGTGCCGTCCCGGCGGTCGTGTGCCGTCCCGGCAGTCGTGTGCCGTCCCGGCGGTCGTGTGCCGTCCGGCACGGCGACGGCCGGAGCCGCCGCTCCGACCGCCGCGGCGGCGACGCCGACCTTGCGCACCGTCGGCACCGTCGAGATGTGGGTCGGCTCAGGACTCCTTCCACACGAGCACGGTGAGGACCGCGCTGTCGACGGTGACCGGGACGTCGGCGAGGTTCAGCAACCGGATGCGCATGTTGCGGCCGGAGGCGAGCCGCTTGGTCACCGGCACCACGGCGAAGGAGTCGCCCTCGGAGCCGTGGATCTCGTGGATCGGGTGGTCCGCGCGGTGCTCGGAGCCCTCGTACTCGCTCATCCTCACCTGCACCACGGCGCCGGCCGGCAGTCCGTCGATACGCAGGCTGACCGATCCGGTGAAGCGGCAGGCGCCGCGCGCCCACACGGTGCCGTCGGTCGCGTGGTCGCCGGTCTCGTCCGTCCACTCCCTCGTGAACTCGAGCGAATCCCAGGCGCCCGGGTTGAGGGTGAACGCTCGGGCGGTGCCGAGATTGACGTACTGGGGCATGGGGTCGTCCTCCTGGTCGTCCCGGTTCCATCCGGCGGGGTGGGTGAGGCGTTCGGCGACGCGGGCCCGCATCGACGCCATGGTGAAGCCGCGCGGGTCGACTTTGCCGGGCTGCCACTCCAGGTGCCCGATCACGGACCGCTCGTTCCAGTCGTGCACGCGGCACACGGCGGCGGCCGCGCGCTCGATCGCGTCCAACTGCGCTGACGGCCAGGGGTCTTCGCCGTCGCCGAGGTTCTCGCACTCGAAGCCGTAGAAGTGCCGGTTGCCGTCGGTGTTCGACTCGTTGTCCGCCGGCAGGGCCTGCTCGGCGATGACGGCGCGCAGTACGTCGTCGTCGCCCAGGCCCGCGTGGTTCGCGCGGCCGTAGCCCACGAGGTGGACCCGGCCGTCCTTGGTGATGACTCCGTGGCACAGCGGGCCCGGCAGGCTCGCGTAACCGGTGCGGCAGATCTCCACGGTGCGGGCGCTGCCCTGGGTGACCGTGTGGTGGATCATGACGCCGTGCACCGGCCCCCAGGGGCCCTTGTGGTTGCGGTTGTGGTGGCGCCAGTCGCCGACCTCGACGACGTCCAGGCCCTCGGCGCGCAGGGCGGCCAGGAATGCGGTCGCGGTTGCCGGTGATGCCATCACACACGCTCCGGCCGGGACCGGGTGCCGGGTTCGCTGCACCGGTGGCGGGACGCCGTCCACGGCGGCGGCTCCTGGCCGTCCGCGGGCACGCGCAGGTCGACAGTGTCGGTCGGGTTCGCCGGGAGCGTCTGCGTGACGGTCCCCGGGTGGCGGTCGCTCTCCCGTTCGTGGTTGCGGCTGGGGCCGGACTGCACGCGCCGGTGGGTGGTGCGGCGGGTGTCGTCCTCGGTCGGGCGGTGGGGGACGCTGCGGCCCGGGGCGGGCGCCATGGCGGCCTCCTTCCTTCTCGGACGGTGCGGATGGCGGGCTCGGAATGTGCGTACGTGATGCGCCTGGGTGCCTCGTCGTCGTGGCGGACCCTGCCCTCGAGCGGCACGCCGTGCGGGACGGGGACGGAGGGGCGGCCGGTGGTCGACGGCTGTGGTGCCGGGGGCGCCGAGGGGGTCCCGGACGCATGGGTCGCGCGGTTCGTCGTACGAGAACGCGGTGGCCGTGTCGTACGACTCCACTGCCATGTCGGGGCTCCCTGTCGACGACGGTCTGTGTGGCGGCCGGGACAGTGGCGTGCACCGACACCGAGCGCGGCCGTGTGGTGGGGCCGACGGACAGGGTCACGTCCTCCGCACCGGACCCGAACCATGCCCACCGTCGCTGTCGTTATGCCCACGGGACGCCGGCCAACCGCATACCGCGGACGATTCGTTCCGCGGCCGGGCCTGCCGGAGCGGGATGCGACCGGACGAGGGGACGAGGCCGGCACGCGCCTGTGCGGGGAGCGGCGTGGTCGGTGCGGGGCCGGGCGCATCGGGTGTCGCGACCCGCTGTGTGGACGCCGGCTGTGCCGCCCGTCCGTGTGGTCCTCCCCGGTGGTCCGGATCATTCGCCGCGGACCGGGGTACCCGGTGCCCGCGTCCACCGGCCGTCCGCCGGGCGGCGCGGCGACCGACAGGCACCACAAAATCCCGGGAGAGACCGTGACCGAGCAGCAGAACCCCGCCGAGCGGCATCCGACGCCCGACTTCCCGGCGCAGGACCAGCCGCATCCCGGGTGGACCGGGCCCATGGACCCACCGCCGGACCACGGCGAGGACACCTACCGGGGCAGCGGCCGGCTGGCGGACCGCAAGGCACTGATCACCGGCGGTGACTCCGGGATCGGCCGGGCGGTGGCGCTGGCCTTCGCGCGGGAGGGCGCGGACGTGCTCTTCACGCACCTGGACAGCGAGAAGGACGAGGCGGCGGAGACCGCCCGGTGGGTGGAGGAGGCGGGCCGGCGGGCCGTTGCCGTCGAGTGCGACGTGCGGGAGGAGGACAACTGCCGGGCGCTGGTCGACCGCGCGGTCGCGGAGTTCGGCCGGATCGACATCCTGGTGAACAACGCGGCGTACCAGATGTCGCAGCCGGACGGGATCGAGGCGATCTCGACCGAGCAGTTCGACCGGGTGATGCGCACCAACCTGTACGGCATGTTCTGGCTGTGCAAGCTGGCCCTGCCGCACATGCCGGAGGGCGGCAGCATCATCAACTCGGCGTCCGTGCAGGCGTACAAGCCGAGCCCGCACCTGCTGGACTACGCGACCACGAAGGGTGCCATCGTCACCTTCACCCAGGGGCTGGCGCAGATGCTGATCGGGCGGGGCATCCGGGTCAACGCCGTGGCGCCGGGCCCGGTGTGGACGCCGTTGATCCCGGCGACGCTGCCGGACACCACGGAGTTCGGCAAGCAGGCGCCCATCGGACGTCCGGCGCAGCCGGCCGAGATGGCTCCGGCGTACGTCTTCCTCGCCTCGCAGGAGGCGTCGTACATCACCGCCGAGATCGTCAACGCGACGGGCGGGACTCCGCTGCCGTAGTCCGGCGCGGGGACTCCGCTGCCGTAGTCCGGCGCGGGCAGGCTGCAGGCCGTGCGGCAGACTGCTTGCATGGACACTGCCTCGTTCGTGGGAATCCTGGAGAAGGAGGGCCAGTTGCTGGCGGACGCCGCGCAGGTGGCCGGGCCGGACGCGGTGGTCCCGGCCTGCCCGGGGTGGCGGACCCGGGACCTGCTCCGGCACACCGGCGTGGTGCACCGCTGGGCCGCGGCCTTCGTCGCGGACCGGCACACCGCGCCCCGTCCGATGGATCCGCATCCCGAGCTGGACGGGCCCGACCTCGTGGCCTGGTACCGCGACAGCCACCGCCGGCTGGTGGACACGCTGGCCGGTGCGGCGCCCGACGTGGAGTGCTTCACCTTCCTGCCCGGGCCGCCCTCCGCGCTCGCGTTCTGGGCCCGCCGGCAGGCCCACGAGACGACCGTCCACCGGTACGACGCGGAGTCGGCGCGCGGCGGCAGCCCGGCCCCGGTGACCGTGGAGTTCGCGGTGGACGGCGTGGACGAACTGCTGCGCGGCTTCCACGCGCGGCCGAAGAGCCGGGTGCGCACCGCGTCGCCGCGGGTCCTGCGGGTGCGGGCGACGGACGCGGACGCGGACGCGGACGCGGTGTGGACCGTACGGCTGTCGCAGGAGCCGCCGGTGACCGTGCGGGACGCGGACGGGGACGCGGAGTGCGAACTGGCCGGTCCGGCGGAGGAGTTGTACCTCGCGCTGTGGAACCGGCGGCCGCTTCCGGCGGTGTCGGGCGATGCGGAACTGGCCGCGTTGTGGCGGGACACCTCCGCCGTGGTGTGAGGCCCCGCCGGCCGCCGGTCAGCCGTCGGCGAGCATCCGGGCCAGCACCGCGCGCTGCACCGGCAGCATCTCGCCGTGCAGCGCGCGCCCCTTCCCCGTGAGCGAGACGCGCACGCCCCTGCGGTCCTCCGGGCACATTCCGCGCTCGACGAGTCCTTCCTTCTCCAGCCGTGCGATCAGCCGGGACAGCGCGCTCTGGCTGAGGTGGACGGACTCGGAGATCTCCTGGACGCGGTAGGAGCAGCCGCCCGAGCCGGTCCCTTCGGCGAGGATGTCGAGGACTTCGAAGTCGCTGGCGCACAGGCCGTGTCCGTGCAGGGCGCGGTCGATCTCGCACTGGGTGCGCGCGTGCAGCGCGCGCACTGCCCGCCACCGGTCCACGAGCGCCTGTTCGGCCTGCTTCGCCGCCATGGGCGCACGGTAGCACTCGGTGCGCCGCCGTCGTCGAGGACGTGACGGCCGGCGGCGGGGCCGTGCTCGCGGCTGTGCTGTTCGCGGTGCGGACGGCGGCCGTGCCGGTGCGTCCGCCGACGGACGGCTCAGCCCAGCCAGCCCGGCCGCACCAGCCCCGACTCGTAGGCGAGCACGACGAGTTGGGCCCGGTCGCGGGCGCCCAGCTTCACCATGGTGCGGCTGACGTGGGTCTTGGCCGTGAGCGGGCTGACGACGAGCCGACGGGCGATCTCCTCGTTGGACAGGCCGATGCCGACCAGCGCCATGACCTCCCGCTCCCGCTCGGTGAGCCCGGCCAGCGCACCGGCCGCGGCCGGTTCCTTGGAACGCGCGGCGAACTCGGCGATCAGCCGCCGGGTCACCCCGGGCGAGAGCAGCGCGTCGCCTTCCACCACCGCCCGTACCGCGCGCAGCAGTTCGTCGGGCTCGGTGTCCTTGACCAGGAAGCCCGAGGCCCCCGAGCGGATCGCCTCGAAGACGTACTCGTCCAGTTCGAAGGTGGTGAGCATGACCACCTTCACGTCGCCCAGTTCCGCGTTCCCGGTGACCCGGCGGGTCGCGGCCAGGCCGTCGAGACCGGGCATGCGGATGTCCATCAGCACCACGTCGGGGCGGAGTTCGCCGACGAGGCGCACGGCCTCCTCGCCGTCGGACGCCTCGCCCGCCACCTCGATGTCCGGCTGCGCGTCCAGCAGCGCGCGGAACCCTGCGCGGACCAGTGACTGGTCGTCGGCGAGCAGTACGCGGATCACCGGTCCTCCTTGACCTCGAGCGGCAGTACGGCGAGCACCCGGAACCCGCCGTCGGGGCGCGGACCCGCCTCGATGGTGCCATCCAGCGCGGCGGCGCGCTCCCGCATCCCGGCGAGCCCGTTGCCGCTGCCTCCCGCGTCGGCTCCGGTGGCGGGCCCGTCGTCGTCGATGCGCAGCCGCAGCCGGCCCCCGGTCCGCTCGATGCGCACGCGCGCCTCACGGGAACCGGAGTGCCGTACGACGTTGGTGAGGGCCTCCTGCACGATGCGGAAGGCGGCCAGGTCGGCGCCCGGCGGCAGGTGCGGGGCCTCGCCCTCGACCGTCACCGTGAGTCCGGCGCCGGCGGCCTGCTCCACCAGTTCCGGCAGCCGGTCCAGGCCGGGTGCCGGGGAGCGCGGAGCGGCGCCGGGCGCGCGGAGCGTGTCGAGCACCTGGCGGACCTCGCCGAGGGCTTCCTTGCTCTTGGCCTTGATGGTGGTGAGCGCGGTGCGCGCCTGTTCCGGGTCGTTGTCGAGGAGGGCGAGTCCGACGCCCGCCTGCACGTTGATGACGGAGATGCTGTGGGCGAGCACGTCGTGCAGTTCGCGGGCGATCCGCAGCCGCTCCTCGTCGGCGCGCCGGCGCGCGGCCTGGGCCCGCTCGGCGCGTTCCCGGGCCCACTGCTCGTGGCGGGCGCGGGCCAGTTCCGACACGGCCACGAGCGCCACCGCCCAGGCGGCGGTCACCAGTTCCTGGTTCCACGAGGCGGCCCGGTCACCTGACGGCGGCAGCCAGCGGTAGAGCAGGTGGGCGAGGAGCATGTGCCCCGCCCAGAGCGTTCCCACCGCCGTCCAGGCGGCACGCCGGTGACCCGAGACGACGGCGTTGAAGCAGGCCACGGCGACGACGAGGAACAGCGGCCCGTACGGGTATCCGGCGCCCAGGTACAGCAGGACGGCGGCGACCGTGCCGAACACCACGGGCACCGGGTGCCGTTTGCGCCACAGCAGCATCGCGCCCGACGCGAGCAGCAGTGCCCGTGCGAACGGGTCGAGGGCGATCCGTTCGCCCGCCTGGCCCTCCTGTGCGAAGTGGGAGCCGATCAGCACGAACGCCGTGAGCAGCGCGGTGGACCGCCAGGGCCATCGGGGGCGGTGCTCCTCGCCGTGCTCGCCGTCGCCGTCGTGGGCGTCGGCGGGCTCGTCGGCGGGGCGGGCCCATCCGGGTGGGCCGTACCGCCACCACCGGGGCGGTTGCCCGTGCCGCCACCACCGCGGCGGGCCGTCGCCGGGTCCACGCTGCTCGTCCATGTCCGCCACGCTAGACGCCGGACGCCCCGGGCGACGTCACCCGGACGTGGTGACCGCGCGTACTCCCGCGGAAGTACGTCCGTCAGCGGCGCCCCCGGCCGCAGCGGCCGGCCGCGCGCCGGCCCGACCGCGACCGAGCGGGACCGGACGGGGTCGGCCGGGGTCGGACGGGGTCGGCTGGGACCGGACGGGATCGGCCAGGGTCGGACGGGATCAGCCAGGGTCGGCCGGGACCGGACGGGATCGGCCGGTCCTGCGGCGGGCGGTCAGGAGCCGGTTTCCTCCGGCGCGTCGGCGGGACGCCGGTCCAGCGCCATCAGCGCACGGTGGGCCAGCGGGTGGGTGCGGACCAGCTCACCGAGCGTGGTCGAGCCGCGGGTGATGTCCCGGAAGGCGTTCCAGGCCGGGCGGAAACCGGTGAGCACCGCGTGGAACACCCCGGGGCGCCGCTCGAACGCCGCCAGCATGCGCTTGCCGACGCTCATCTCCACGCCGAGGCCCGCCTTGACGGCGAAGGCGTAGTTCAGTGCCTGCCGGCGGGTGTCCACCGCGTCGTGCGCCTCGGCGATGCGCACCGCCCACTCCCCCGCCAGCCGGCCCGAGCGCAGCGCGAAGGAGATGCCCTCACGGGTCCACGGCTCCAGCAGCCCGGCCGCGTCCCCGCACACCAGCACCCGGCCGCGCGACAGCGGCGAGTCGTCGGCGCGGCAGCGGGTCAGGTGGCCGGAGGAGATGCTCGGTTCGAACCCGGCGAGGCCGAGCCGCCCGATGAAGTCCTCCAAGTACCGCTTGGTGGCGGCGCCTTCGCCGCGCCGCGAGATCACGCCGACGGTGAGGGTGTCGCCCTTGGGGAAGACCCAGCCGTAACTGCCGGGCATCGGGCCCCAGTCGATGAGCACCCGCCCCTTCCAGTCCTCGGCGACCGTCTCCGGCACCGGGATCTCCGCCTCCAGGCCCAGGTCGACCTGGTCGACCTTGACCCCGACGTGCGCGCCTATCCGGCCCGCGCTGCCGTCCGCGCCGACCACGGCCCGCGCCAGCACCGTCTCGCCGCCCTGGAGGACCAGGGCGACCGTGCGCCGGTCCGGGACCGCCGAGCCGTGCTGCTCCACCCGCTGCACGGCGACGCCGGTGCGCAGTTCGGCGCCCGCCTTCTGCGCGTGCTCCACCAGCTGCTGGTCGAACTCGGGCCGGTTGACCAGCCCGAACATCATCTGCCGGGAACGGCGGGTGCGGCTGAAGCGGCCGTTGTGGGAGAAGGTCACCGCGTGCACCCGGTCCTTGAGCGGAAGCTCGAAGCCGGGCGGCAGCGCGTCGCGCGAGGGACCGATGATGCCGCCGCCGCAGGTTTTGTAGCGTGGCAGCTCCGCCTTCTCCAGCAACAGCACGCGCCGCCCCGCGACCGCCGCCGCGTAGGCGGCCGAAGCCCCCGCGGGTCCCGCGCCCACCACGACGACGTCCCACACCTGTCGCACGTCGTCCGCCGAAGAGTTCTCGCTGCTCACGATGGTCTACTGCTCCCGATCCAGCCGCCTGCCGCTGATGTCCCCCCGCATCCTACGGCGGCGGTTGCCGTGGACCCCTGTGGGAGGATCGGCGGCGTGAGTGCCTCGTACACGGGTCCTCACGCGCACCGCACGAACATCTCGTACAAAGAAGTACGCAGAAGGACAACGTCGCACCCACAAGGAGCGTGCCCATGTCGTCGAATCCGGTCGCCGCGACCGTCGCCTCGCTGATGCCCAGGGCGAAGGAGGAGCTCACCGAGCTGGTGGCCTTCAAGTCGGTGGCGGACTTCGACCAGTTCCCGCGCGAGGAGAGCGAGGGCGCCGCGCGCTGGATCGCGGACGCGCTCACCGCCGAGGGCTTCGAGGACGTGGCCCTGCTCGACACACCGGACGGCACGCAGTCGGTGTACGGCCATCTCCCGGGCCCGGAGGGTGCGAAGACGGTGCTGCTGTACGCCCACTACGACGTGCAGCCGCCGCTGGACGAGGCCGGCTGGGCGACGCCGCCCTTCAAGCTGACCGAGCGGGACGGCCGCTGGTACGGGCGCGGCTCGGCCGACTGCAAGGGCGGCGTGGTGATGCATCTGCTGGCGCTGCGCGCGCTGAAGGCCAACGGCGGCGTCCCGGTGCACGTCAAGATGATCGTGGAGGGCTCGGAGGAGCAGGGCACGGGCGGTCTGGAGCGGTACGCCGAGGACCACCCGGAGCTGCTCCAGGCCGACACGATCGTGATCGGCGACGCGGGCAACTTCCGCGTCGGCCTGCCGACGGTCACCTCGACGCTGCGCGGCATGACGCTGGTGCGGGTGCGCGTCGACACCCTGGAGGGCAATCTGCACTCCGGTCAGTTCGGCGGGGCCGCACCCGACGCGCTGGCGGCGCTCGTCCGGGTCCTGGACTCGCTGCGCGCCGAGGACGGCTCCACCACCGTCGACGGGCTGACCGTCGACAGCGCCTGGGACGGGCTGCAGTACGACGAGGAGCAGTTCCGCAAGGACGCCAAGGTGCTCGACGGTGTGCAGCTGATCGGGTCCGGCACCGTCGCGGACCGCATCTGGGCGCGCCCGGCGGTCACCGTGCTCGGCATCGACTGCCCGCCGGTGGTCGGCGCCACGCCGTCGGTGCAGGCGGGCGCCCGCGCGCTGATCAGCCTGCGGGTGCCGCCGGGCGTGGACGCCGCCGAGGCGACCAGGCTGCTCCGGGCGCACCTGGAGTCCCGCACGCCGTGGGGCGCCCGGGTGAGCACCGAGCAGATCGGTCAGGGCCAGGCGTTCCGCGCGGACACCACCAGCCCCGCCTACCGGGCCATGGCCGAGGCGATGGCGGTCGCCTACCCGGGCCAGGAGATGCAGTACGCCGGTCAGGGCGGCTCGATCCCGCTGTGCAACACGCTGGCCTCGCTCTATCCGAAGGCGGAGATCCTGCTCATCGGGCTGAGCGAGCCGGAGGCGCAGATCCACGCGGTGAACGAGAGCGTCTCCCCCGAGGAGCTGGAGCGGCTGTCGGTCGCGGAGGCGCTGTTCCTGCGCAACTACGCGTCCGGCGCGAACTGACCGTCACGCGGCGGGTCGCTCTGCCCTCGGCAGAGCGGGCGTCCACGGGCGGGGGTGCGGCCCTACGGTCGGGCCATGGACGTCATCGAACTGCTCCCCCGTCTGCACCTGCTGCGCTTCCCGGTCGGCCAGGCCTACCTGTGGCGCGACGGCCGCGCCGGGACCGACAGCGGGCTGACGCTGATCGACGCGGGCCCCGCGGGTTCCGGCACGCCGATCGCCGAGGCCCTGGCCGCTCTCGGCCACCGTCCGCGGGACGTACGCCGCGTCGTCCTCACGCACTTCCACGAGGACCACGCGGGCGGCGCCGCCGAGGTGGCCGCGCTCACCGGGGCGGAGGTGCTGGCCCACCGGCTGGACGCGCCGCATGTGCGCGGTGAGGTGCCCGGTCCGCAGCCGGTGTTCGAGGACTGGGAGCGCCCGCTGCACGAGCGGGCGGTGCGTCTGCTGCCGCCGCCGGACTTCGGGCACCCCGCCGAGGTCACCGAGCTGGCCGACGGCGACGTCCTCGACGTCGGCGGCGGAGCGCACGTGGTGCACGTCCCGGGACACACGCACGGCAGCATCGCGCTCCATCTGCCCCGGCACGGCGTGCTGTTCACCGGGGACACGGTGGCCGCCTCGCCGGTGGACGGCACCGTGATGCCGGGCGTGTTCAACCTCGACCGGCGCCAGGTCCTCAGCGCCTGCCGCCGGCTGGCCGCGCTCGACGCGGACGTGGCCTGTTTCGGTCACGGCGACCCGGTGACCACGGGTGCGGGCCGGGCCATGCGCGCGGCCGCGGAGGCTGCGCTACGAGCCGAGGGGGACGGGACGACGGGACACTGACCGACGGGACGACGGGACGACGGGACGACGGGACGGCATCACGGCGGATCGCCGACCGGTGCGCACCGGTCCGGTACACGCCGGTCCGGTACACGCCGCCCCGGTCCACCCGGCCGGCGTTGCGGCCCCCGCGGGCCCCGCACTTCGGCCCCACGGGTCCCCGCAGTCACGCGCTCTCGGTCCTCGTCGGGCCCCGTACTCCCGCCTCACCCGGGCCCATCCGGCTCGGTCCGCCCACTCTCGGGCGGTGCCTCACCCGACGGGCACTCCGGCCTCCAGGTACATCGCCTTGCCGCGCTCCCGTGCCCGGAGCGCCCTGCGCAGGCGTTCGTAGCGGACGGGCGGCAACAGGTCGGCGGCCTCGGCCTCGGACGCGAAGCGCCAGCCGCGCAGTTCGGGACCGGGCAGCAGCAGGCGTTGGGCCTCCGCGGAGTCGAGCCGGCCGCCGTCGAAGAGCAGCCGCAGACCGCCGAAGCCGGGCGGCGCGGGCGGTTCCCAGTCGACGACGAGCAGCGCGGGCACGTCGGCGAGGCGGATGCCGGTCTCCTCGGCGACCTCGCGCATGCCCGCACGCGCGGGGGCCTCACCGCGTTCCACGATCCCGCCGGGGAACTCCCAGCCGGCCTTGTAGGTCGGGTCGACCAGCAGCACCCGGTCCTGCTCGTCGAAGAGGAGCACACCGGCCGCGACCGTCTCTGCGGTGGGCTCGGGCGTCTGCACGATGTCGCAGGCGGGCGCCTGTCCGCTGCCGACCGCCTCGGCGATCCGCAGGGCGGCGGCGTAGGGGGTGAGCGCTCCGGTGTCGATCGGGTAGGCGTCGGCGGTGAGCCACGAGGCGAGCGCCGTTTTGTACGGCTCGATCTGGTCGTACGACCACTGCCGGACGCGTATCTCGCCGTCGGGGAGGTCGGCCGGGACCTCCCGGCCGGCTATTCGCTCCCGCAGGATCGTTTCCGCCGGTGCCAGGAGGACATGTCTGACCGGAATCCGGCGGGCGGCGAGGCCACCGAAGATCTCGTCGCGGTGTTCCTGGCGCAGCAGTGTCATGGGGACCACGAGGGTCCCGCCCAGTTCGGCGAGCATCGCGGCCGCCGTGTCGATCACCAGTCGTCGCCAGATCGGGAGGTCCTGGAAGTCGCCGACCTCGGCGAGGCGCTTGGGCGGAAGCAGGCGCTCCAGTGCTCCGCCGATGACCTCGGGGTCGAAGAGTGTGCTGTTCGGGATCAGCTCGATCAGTTCGCGCGCGGTGGTGGTCTTTCCCGCACCGAACGCGCCGTTGATCCAGACGATCACGGTTCCCCCTCTTCTGTTGGCCCCCTGTGGCTTGCCCGCTCCACCCTGCCACGGAAACCAGATCATGTTGAGAACGCATGAGAGCGGCGCCGGAGCCCTCCGGTCGAGGGCTCCGGCGCCGCGTGGCTCCGTGCGGGGGCGCGTCAGTCCCGGTCGTCCCGGTCGACGTCCAGGTCCAGGGTGTTGTCCTCGGCGACCGTCCGGTCGAGGGTGTCCAGGGTGTCGTCGACGCTGACACCGCCGATGCTCTCACCGACGGCGTGGGACGGGGTGATCGCCGCGACGACGAAACCGGTGGCGAGGGAGGCGATGGCGAGCATGCTGCGCTTCTTCATGCCCGGCTCAACTGCCGAACCGGCCGCGGGGTCACGCACACGTTCCGGAAACCGCCCGGCAGCGGGCGACGGTGCGGCACCCGCATACGTGTCCCCGGCGGCATACGGCCGTGCGGCGCCCGCACATGTGCCCCGGCAGCGGGCAACGCTGTGACTCCGACATGTGCCCCGACGGCGGGCGTCGGTGTGGCACCCACACATGTGCCCCGACGGCGGGCGGCGGTGTGCACCCGCACATGCGCGCCCCGGCGGCAGGCGACCGTGCGGCACCCACACATGTGCCCCAGCAGCGGGCGACGGTGTGGCACCCACATGTGCCCCGACGGCGGGCGACGCTGCGGCGCCCACATACGTGTCCCAGTAACAGGCAGCAGGCAGCAGGCAGCAGGCAGCAGGCAGCAGTGTGGCACCCATACATGTGCTCCATCAGCGGGCGACGGTGTAACTCCCACATGTGCCCGACAACGGGCGACGCTGCGGCCCCCGCATACGTGTCCCGGTAGCAGGCGACGGTGTGGCACCCACACATGTGCTCCAGCAGCAGGCGACGGTGGCGCCCACATGTGCCCCGGTGTCGTCGTCGAGGACGGGCCGGGCACCAGCGGCACGTCGCAGTGCCCGGCTGCCGCTCACACTCCGGCGACCGCCGGGTCCTCGCTGCGGGCCAGCGCTGCCGCGGCGGCGCCCACGAGGCCCGCGTCGGTGCCCATCTGCGCCGGTGCCACCGCCAGACGCCGGACGAAGGAGAGGGTGGCGTACTCGGTCAGCGCGCGGCGCAGCGGGGCGAAGAGGACCTCGCCGGCCTTGCCCACGCCGCCGCCGATCACGGCGATGTCGATCTCGACGAGGGTCGCGGTGGCCGCGATGCCGGCGGCCAGTGCCCTCGCCGCCCGTTCGAAGGACGCCACGGCCACCGGGTCCCCGGCACGGGCCGCGGCGGCCACCGCGGCGGCGGAGGTGTCGCCGTCGGGGCCGGGCCGCCAGCCGTTGTCCAGGGCCCGCCGGGCGATGTTGGGGCCGCTGGCGATGCGCTCCACGCAGCCGCGGGTTCCGCACGGGCACCGGTCGCCGTCGAGGTCCACGCTGATGTGGCCGATGTGACCGGCGTTGCCGGTGGGGCCGGGGTGGAGCCTGCCGCCGAGGACGAGACCGCCGCCGACGCCGGTCGAGACGACCATGCACAGCGCGTTGTCGTGGCCGCGGGCGGCGCCCTGCCAGTGTTCGGCGGCCGTGATGGCGACACCGTCGCCGATGAGTTCGACGGGCAGTCCGCCGGTCGCGGCGCGGACCCGGGCGACGAGCGGGTAGTCGCGCCAGCCGGGCACGTTCACCGGGCTCACGGTGCCCGCGGAGGCGTCCACGGGTCCGGCGCTGCCGATGCCCACCGCGCCGACCCGCTGCCACAGCGGGGAGGCGGAGAGCGCACCGAGCACCGCGTCGACCGCGCCCATCACGGTGTCGCCGTCCTCCTGGGCCGGGGTCGGCCGCTGGGCACGGTCCAGGATTCGGCCCTGGCGGTCCACCAGGGCGCCGGCGATCTTGGTGCCTCCGATGTCCAGCGCGGCCACGAGGTCGGTGTGCATCTGTGTCGGATCTCCCCGTCAAGCATCTGAAAAACGCCGAGAACGACCATGCGCGACCAGGAGGCAACACATGGGGCGCGACCACGGCCCGATCGAGCGCAGATGTGCAGGCCGGAGTGCGCGTGGGACAGTGTCCCCCGGCCTGACAACGTTGTCCAGGCTCTATGCTCGACGCCACATCCTCATACAACCCCATGGACCTTCACAGTCCCCGTGGCCGACAGGACAGGACAACGCACCGTGCCGGAGACGACCCGCCGCACCGACCGCCTCCCCGGGAACCGCTACGGCAACCGTCCGACGATGAAGGACGTGGCCGCCCGCGCGGGGGTCGGACTCAAGACGGTTTCGCGGGTGGTCAACGGCGAGCCCGGGGTCACGCCGGAGACGGAGCGCCGCGTCCAGGAGGCGATCGAGGCCCTGGGCTTCCGCCGCAACGACAGTGCCCGGGTGCTGCGCAAGGGCCGCACCGCCAGCATCGGGCTGGTCCTGGAGGACCTCGCGGACCCCTTCTACGGGCCGTTGAGCCGCGCGGTCGAGGAGGTGGCCCGCGCGCACGGCGCCCTGCTGATCAACGGCTCCAGCGCGGAGGACGCGGACCGGGAGCAGGAGCTGGTGCTGGCGCTGTGCGCCCGTCGGGTGGACGGGCTGGTGGTCATCCCGGCCGGCGACGACCACCGCTATCTGGAGCCGGAGGTCAAGGCGGGTGTCGCCACCGTCTTCGTGGACCGGCCGGCCGGGCACATCAAGGCGGACGTCGTGGTGTCGGACAACTTCGGCGGCGCCCGCGACGGCGTGCGCCACCTCATCGCGCACGGTCACCGCAGGATCGGCTTCATCGGCGACATGCCGCGCATCCACACCGCGGCCGAGCGGCTGCGCGGCTACCGCACCGCCATGGAGGACGCGGGCATACCGGTCGCGGACTCCTGGATGTCCTTGGGCGCCACCACGCCCGAGCGGGTGCGGCGCGCGGCGGAGGAGATGCTGTCCGGGCCGGAGCCGGTCACCGCGATCTTCACGGGCAACAACCGGGTGACGGTCACGGTCATCCGGGTGCTGGCCGGGCACGCGCGCCGGGTCGCCCTCGTGGGCTTCGACGACATCGAGCTCGCCGATCTGCTGGAGCCGGGGCTCACGGTGGTGGCGCAGGACGCGGCGGCTCTCGGCCGCACCGCCGCCGAGCGTCTGTTCCGCCAGTTGGACGGCACCCTGCTCACACCGGAGCGCATCGAGATCCCCACCCGGCTGATCGCCCGCGGTTCCGGCGAACTGCCCCCGGCGGACTGAGCGGGCGGTGGTTCCGCGGGCGCCCGCCGTCCCGCCCCGGCGCGGGTGCACGGGGCGTCAGCAGTTCGGCAGTCCGGGCACCGGTGCGTCGTTGCTGCCGCCCTGGATGTAGACGTCGCTGACCCACACGCCGGTGTTCCCGCTGTCGTCGTCGGTGCGGGCCCACCAGACGTTGGTCCACTCGCCGTGCGTCTCGCGACGGCCGAGGTTCTGCTGGCAGTAGAAGTAGTTGGTGCCCGCGTTGAGCACGCCGGCCTCGGTGCCGGAGGCGGTGTAGGAGGTGGCGGTGCGCCAGACCTGGCAGTTGTACGTGCCGTCGCCGACGGGGTGACAGGCCGGGGTCTCGCTGGTCGCGCCGCCGTCCGGGACGCTGCCGGCGCCGTCGCCGTCCTCGCCGGAGGTGCCGCTGTCCGGGGTCTTCCGGGCGGGGGGCGTGGTGCGGCCGTCGCCCGGGGTGTCGTCGGCGTCCTGCTTGCCGCCCGCCTTCTCCGACGGCGCTCCGCCGTCGTCCGTGCCGGGTGCGGGGCTCATGCGGCGGCCGGCGTCCGTGTCGCCGGACGACGTGGGAGCGGCCGGCGTGTCGGTCCGGGTGCCGTCGGCGTCGGTGCGG
This sequence comes from Streptomyces calvus, assembly GCF_006782915.1. GTDB lineage: Bacteria > Actinomycetota > Actinomycetes > Streptomycetales > Streptomycetaceae > Streptomyces > Streptomyces calvus. The sequence continues at coordinate 576,340 of NZ_VCNP01000056.1, read as the reverse complement.
GTGCCGTCCGAGTCGAGGACGGCGACCGCGACCCCGGCGCCGGCGAGGACCGCGGTGACGGCCAGGGCGGCGAGCAGCGCACGGCCCTTGCGGCGGGAACGCGGGCGCGTGCTCATCGGACCGGTAGGGGCGGAAGCGGCGTCGGGGGCCGGGTGCGCGTCGGGGCCCGCGGAGCCGAGCCCTGCTCCGGACTGTTCCGGCCGTTGCGGCGGGCCGAAGCCGGGCGGCACCGCGGGCACACCGAGTTCGGTCTCCGTGCGGCCGGGCGGGGGCACGGGCCGGCGCAGGGTGGTGGTCGGGGTGTCCACGCCGGCGGCGACGGCCGCCAGCAGTGCGTGGGCCTCCGCCGCCTCGGGGCGGGACTCGGGCCGTTTGTCCATCAGCCGTCCGAGGACGGGCGCGAGCGGGCCGGCGCGGCGTGACTCGGGGAGCGGCTCGGTGACGATCGCGGTGAGGGTGGAGAACGTCGACGTGCGGCGGAACGGCGAGGCGCCTGCCACGGCGGCGTAGAGGGTGGCGCCCAGGGCCCACACGTCGGAGGCGGGTCCGGGGACGGCGCCCTGGGCGCGTTCGGGGGCGAGGTAGTCGAGGGAGCCGACGATCTCGCCGCTGCGGGTGAGGTGGGTCGCCGAGCCGTCGCCGGGGTCCTCCATGGTGGCGATGCCGAAGTCGGTGAGGACGATCCGGCCCGAACGGTCGAGCAGGATGTTGCCGGGCTTCACGTCGCGGTGCAGCACCCCGGCCCGGTGGGCGGCGGCCAGCGCGTCCATCACCTCGGCGCCGACGCGGGCGGCCTCGACGGGATCGAGGGTGCCGCGGTCGCGGAGCACGTCGTCCAGGGACGGCCCGTCGATCAGCTCCATGACGATCAGCGGGCGGCCGTCCACCTCGGCGATGTCGTGGACGGCGATGACGCCGGGGTGGCGCACCCTGGCCGCCGCGCGTGCCTCGCGCTGCATCCGCAGTCCCAGGTCGGCCAGTTCGGGACCGGCCGCGTCGGTGTAGGTGCGCAGTTCCTTGACGGCCACCTCGCGGCCCAGGACCTCGTCCACCGCTTTCCAGACGACGCCCATGCCGCCGCGCCCGAGCTGCGCGGTGATCCGGTAGCGGCCGGCCAGCAGCCGCCCGGCCCCGTCCGGCTGTCCGTACTCCCCCGTCGTCACCGTTGCCCCGTTCCTGTGACACCACTCACCGACCGTGTGTGGCGTACAGCCTAAGGGGCGTCGGTGACGGGTCCGGGCGGGGCGTCGTCGGGCTCCCAGCGCAGCAGGTCTCCGGGCTGGCAGTCGAGGACTTCGCAGAGCGCGGCGAGGGTGGTGAAGCGGACCGCCTTGGCGCGGCCGTTCTTGAGCACCGCCAGGTTGGCCGGTGTGATCCCGACGCGTTCGGCGAGTTCGCCCACGGACATCTTCCGCTTGGCGAGCATCACGTCGATGTCGACGGCGATCGGCATCAGACCACCCCGGCCAGTTCGTCCTGCATCCGTGAGGCCTCGGCGTCGCGGTCGACGGCCTGGGCCAGCAGCATCCGCAGGACGAGTACGACGAGTGCGATGCCCAGCGCGGCCAGGCCGGCCCCGCCGAGCAGCAGTACGACGCCCGGGGCCACGGCCTCGCCGGGGGCGAGGAGCGTGCCGAGGGCGAAGACCAGCAGGGCGGCGGCGACGAAGGCGCCGATGACGATGTGCACGTAGCGGAAGGCGGCGTGGGAGAAGACGGTCCCGCGCCGCACCATCGTCACCAGTCGCCAGACGCAGACGAGGACCGTCTGCGCGGCCAGTACGACGAGTACCACGACGAGCAGGATCGGCACGCGCAGCGAGGAGTGGGCGGCGTCCAGCCCTTCGAGGTCCCGCGCGAGCAGGGGCACCATCACGCCCTGTACCGCGAGGGAGCCCGCCAGCAACGCCACGATCACGGCGCGCAGTGCGAGCACGGTCAGTTGTCCCATCGCCCCTCCTTCTCCCGAAGCACGATGGAAATCTATCGACATTCGATAGGTGAGGCAAGCCGGGGCGGGCGCGGTCCGTGGCCGGCCCCCGGCTACCGCGCCGTGGCCGTCAGGTCGCCGCGCCGGGGCGAGGCGAAGCCCTCCAGGTCGGCCCGGGTCAGGCCGGTCTGCCGGGCCACCTCGGCGGGGTCCAGGGCGCCGCAGTCCAGGCCGCGCAGCAGGTATCCGGCGAGGGCCTTGGCGGTGGCGGGCTCGTCCATGACGTCGCCGCCGGCCCGGTCGACGTACCGGGCGAGACGGGCGGCCGCCCGCTCGAAGCCCTCGCGGTAGAAGGCGAAGACGGCCGCGTAGCGGGTGGGCAGGTGGCCGGGGTGCATGTCCCAGCCCTGGTAGTAGGCGCGGGCCAGGGCGCGGCGGGTGAGTCCGTAGTGCAGGCGCCAGGCGTCGTGCACCTTCTCGGTCGGCCCGACGGGCAGGACGTTGGTGGAGCCGTCGCAGACCCGTACCCCGGTGCCCGCCGCGGCGACCTGCATGACGGCCTTGGCGTGGTCGGCGGCCGGGTGGTCGCTGGCCTGGTGTGCGGCGGAGACGCCGAGGCAGGCGCTGTAGTCGAAGGTGCCGTAGTGCAGTCCGGTGGCGCGGCCCTCGGCGGCCTGGATCATGCGGGCGACGGTGGCGGTGCCGTCGGTGGCGAGGATGGACTGGCTGGTCTCGACCTGGATCTCGAAGCCGATGCGGCCCGGCTCGAGGCCGCGGGTCTTCTCGAAGGCGTCGAGCAGCCGGGCCATGGCGGTGACCTGCTCGGCGTAGGTGACCTTGGGCAGGGTGAGCACCAGTCCGTCGGGCAGGGCGCCGGCCTCCAGCAGTCCGGTGAGGAAGATGTCGAGGGTGCGGATGCCGCGGTCGCGTACGGCGGCCTCCATGCACTTCATCCGGATGCCCATGTACGGGGCCGCGGTGCCGTCGGCGTACGCCTCGGCGATCAGCCGTGCGGCGCGGGCGGCGGCCTCGTCCTCCTCGGCGTCGGGCCGGCTGCCGTAGCCGTCCTCGAAGTCGACGCGCAGGTCTTCGACCGGTTCGCGCTCCAGCTTGGCGCGGACGCGGGCGTAGACGTCGTCGGCCAGCGTCTCGTCCAGGCCGAGGGCGGCGGCGAAGGCCGGGGCGTCGGGGGCGTGTTCGTCCAGCGCGGCGAGCGCCCGGTCGCCCCAGTCGCGGAGGGTGTCGGCGGTGAAGGCGTCGCCGGGGACGTAGACGGTGTGGACGGGCTGGCGGGTGCCCGGGTCGCCGGGGTAGCGGCGCTCCAGCTCGGCGTCGACCGGCGCGAGGGACGCGCCGATCTCCTCGGCGACGGCGCCCGCGAGACTCGTCGTCACCCGCTCCTGCTGCCCCTGGCCCATTCCACACCCTCCAAATTCCACGATACGAAATCAATCTTTCGTTGAAATGAAGTTATCGGGCGTCTCCCCGCAGGTCAACACCCCCAGTGTCCCGCCGCGACCGGCCCCGGCGACGGACGAGGCCCCCGCGACCGGTGCGGTCGCGGGGGCCTCGTACGGGCGGGGAGGGATCAGCCCTTGCGGGCCTTGATCTCCTCGGTGAGCTGCGGGACGACGTCGAACAGGTCGCCGACGACGCCGTAGTCGACCAGCTCGAAGATCGGGGCCTCGGCGTCCTTGTTGACGGCCACGATGGTCTTCGAGGTCTGCATGCCCGCGCGGTGCTGGATCGCGCCGGAGATGCCGGAGGCGATGTACAGCTGAGGCGAGACGGACTTGCCGGTCTGGCCGACCTGGTTGGTGTGCGGGTACCAGCCGGCGTCCACGGCGGCGCGCGAGGCACCCACGGCGGCACCGAGCGAGTCGGCGAGCGCCTCGATGATCGCGAAGTTCTCCGCGCCGTTGACACCGCGGCCACCGGAGACCACGATCGCGGCCTCGGTCAGCTCCGGACGGCCCGTCGACTCGCGCGGCGTGCGGCCGGTGACCTTGGTGCCGGTCGCCTGCGCGGAGAACGTCACCGACAGGGCCTCGACCGCACCGGCGGCCGGAGCGGCCTCCACGGCGGCCGAGTTCGGCTTGACCGTGATGACCGGGGTGCCCTTGGAGACACGGGACTTGGTGGTGTAGGACGCGGCGAACACCGACTGCGTGGCCACCGGGCCCTCGTCGCCGGCCTCCAGGTCGACGGCGTCGGTGATGATGCCGGAGCCCAGGCGCAGCGCCAGACGGGCGGCGATCTCCTTGCCCTCGGCGGAGGACGGGACCAGCACGGCGGCCGGGGAGACGGCCTCGTGGGCGGCCTGGAGGGCGTCGACCTTCGGCACGACCAGGTAGTCGGCGTACTCGGCGGCCTCGTGGGTGAGGACCTTCACCGCACCGTGCTCGGCCAGCGTGGCGGCGGTGTCGCCGGCGCCGTTGCCCAGCGCGACGGCGACCGGCTCGCCGATGCGGCGGGCCAGGGTCAGCAGCTCCAGCGTGGGCTTGCGGACGGCGCCGTCCACGTGGTCGACGTAGACGAGAACTTCAGCCATGGGACTTCTTCTCTCCTGCTTGCGAAGTATGAGGGGCGGGAAGCGAGTTGAGCCTCGTGGCTCAGATGAACTTCTGGCTCGCGAGGAACTCGGCGAGCTGCTTGCCGCCCTCGCCCTCGTCCTTGACGATCGTGCCCGCCGTACGGGCCGGACGCTCGGTCGCGGCGTCGACCGTGGTGTAGGAGCCCTCCAGGCCGACCTCCTCCGCCTCCAGGTCGAGGTCGGACAGGTCCCAGGACTCCACCGGCTTCTTCTTGGCCGCCATGATGCCCTTGAAGGACGGGTAACGGGCCTCGCCCGACTGGTCGGTCACCGACACGACCGCCGGCAGGGACGCCTCCAGCTGCTCGCTGGCCGCGTCGCCGTCACGGCGGCCCTTGACCGTGCCGTCCTCGACGGAGACCTCGGACAGGAGGGTCACCTGCGGTACGCCCAGACGCTCCGCGAGCAGTGCCGGAACGACGCCCATGGTGCCGTCGGTGGAGGCCATGCCGGAAATGACCAGGTCGTAGCCGGCCTTCTCGATGGCCTTGGCGAGGACCAGGGAGGTACCGATGGCGTCGGTGCCGTGCAGGTCGTCGTCCTCGACGTGGATCGCCTTGTCCGCGCCCATGGACAGCGCCTTGCGCAGGGCGTCCTTGGCGTCCTCCGGACCCACCGTGAGAACGGTGATCTCCACGTCGTCGTCGGAGTTCTCCGAGATCTGCAGCGCCTGCTCGACCGCGTACTCGTCCAGTTCGGAGAGCAGACCGTCCACGTCGTCGCGGTCGACGGTCAGGTCATCGGCGAAGTGCCGGTCGCCAGTGGCGTCGGGCACGTACTTCACGGTGACAACGATCCTCAAGCTCACGCCGGCTCTCCTACTGCATCGTCATTTCTGGCTGCCTGCCTCCAGGCAGCATAGGCGCCTGAAGCAGGCGGTCCCGGTCGGGGCGACCCACGCTCCGACCGAAATATTACTCGTCAGTACATCCAGTTCCTGCCCGCTAAGCAAGCGCTTTGAACTGTGACCTTCGCAACGCAGCGTAACCGGAACTCGACGGTGCCGCGAGCAGGGACGAGCCGGGCTCAGTCGCGCAGACCGCTGAAGCGCCCCTGGTGGTAGACGAGCGGGCGGCCGTGACCGGTGGGGTCGCCGGCCAGGAGCTCGGCGACCACGATCCGGTGATCGCCGGCCGGCACCCGGGCCACCACCTTGCACACGGTCCAGGCGGGCACGCCGTCCAGCACGGGGACGCCCTCGGGCCCCTCCCGCCAGGCGGTGCCCGGGCCGAAGCGGTCGGCGCCGCTGCGCGCGAACGTCGCCGCCAGCTCCCGCTGGTGCTCGCCGAGGACGTGCACGCCGACGTGGTCGCCCGCCGCGATGGCCGGCCAGGTGGAGCTGTGGGTGCCCACCGCGAAGGACAGCATCGGGGGTTCGGCGGAGACGGAGGCGAGGGAAGTGGCGGTGAAGCCGACCGGACCGGCCTCGCCGCGCGCGGTGATCACGGCGACGCCCGCCGCGTGCTTGCGGAAGACGGAGCGCAGCAGCTCGGGCGAGGCGAGGCGGGCGGTGCCGAGGTCGGACGTGGCCGTCATGGAACTGTCCTTCTGCGGGAGGCGACGAGCGGGTTCGCGGCTGCTCACCGGCCCGGCCGGCGCACGCGCGCGGCGGGCGCGACGGCCGCCGGGCGGCCGGGTACCCACCGGGGGCGAAGGGGTTCCGAAGGCATGGGGCCAGGCTGACGACGTGCGACCCGCGCAGTCAAGTCGGTCCCGTGAGGTGGGAGATGCCTCACCGCGACCCCGGCCGCCCTCACACGGCCTCCCCGAGCGCGGCGATCACATCGGCCTTGCGGGGCTGTCCGGTCGCGCGCCGTACGATCCGGCCGGCGGCGTCGAGGACCAGTACGGTCGGGGTCTTCACGACGTCCAGCCGGCGTACCAGGTCCAGCCGGGCCTCGGCGTCGATCTCCACGTGGGCGACGCCCGGGACCAGTGCGGCCACCTCGCCGAGCACCCGCCGGGTGGCCCGGCAGGGCGCGCAGAAGGCGGTGGAGAACTGCACCAGCGTGGCGCGTTCCCCGAGCGGGACGCCCAGATCGGCCCACGCCCCGCCCGCCGCCGCCGAGACCTCGCCCTCGTGTCCTCGCACCCGTCTCTCCCGCCGTGGACCTGTGTCAACGTCCTGCAGCGTGCCACGGCCCGGGAACATTCCCCGCTCCCGCGCGCAAAGGGCGAGGTGGGCCAGGGGGGCGGGACGTGACGAGAATCTCGCCGTCGGCGGGCGCCAGGGCTGGTTCACCGGCCGTTCTTCGGGCACCATCTGCGACAAGCCGTAAAACCTACGGCTGCGTAACTTCGACTGGGAGCCGCCTTCCCAGGCAGAGAAGGAAGGGTTCCACCCCGCCCATGGCAGAACTCGTCTACCGGCCCGTCGTCGGTTTCGCCCGCACGCTGTTCAAGGTGTGGGACCTCAAGATCGACTGCCGGGGTTCGGAGAATATCCCGCGCACGGGCGGCGCCGTGCTGGTGAGCAACCACATCAGCTACCTGGACTTCGTGTTCAACGGCCTCGCGGCGCTGCCGCAGAAGCGACTGGTGCGCTTCATGGCGAAGGAGTCGGTCTTCCGGCACCGCGTCTCCGGCCCGCTGATGCGCGGCATGAAGCACATCCCGGTGGACCGCGCCCAGGGCGAGGCGGCGTACGAGCACGCGCTGCGGTCGCTGCGGTCGGGCGAGATCGTGGGTGTCTTCCCGGAGGCGACGATCTCGCAGTCGTTCACGCTGAAGAGCTTCAAGTCGGGTGCCGCGCGCCTGGCGCAGGAGGCGGGCGTGCCGCTGATCCCGATGGCGGTGTGGGGCACGCAGCGGCTGTGGACCAAGGGTCATCCGCGCAACTTCAAGCGCAGCCACATCCCGGTCACCATCCGCGTCGGCGAGGCGATCGAGGCGTCCAAGGACAAGTACGCGGGTGCGATCACCCGGCAGCTGCGCGAGCGGGTGCAGGAGCTGCTGGAGGCGGCGCAGCGTGCCTACCCGGTGCGGCCCAAGGGCCCGGACGACACCTGGTGGATGCCGGCCCACCTCGGCGGTACGGCTCCGACGCCGGAGCAGGTCCGCGAGGCCGAGGCCCACTGACACCCGCCGGACGGCCGCCCCCGCGCCCTCGATAGGGTCCCCGTAACCAGGAACCGGCGTCCCGCACGCCGGTTCCGTACGTCGGCTGCGCTACGGGGGCGAAGGATGCGGCGCTGGATCGGGGTTGCGGCGGCGGCCGCGGCGGTCGTGGGACTGGGCGGCTGGATCGCCGAACCGTTCGCCCGGGACTGGTGGCTGGTGCGCACCGCCTGCGACGGTGCCCTGCCTGGGGACGCGGTGCGGCAACTCGCCGAGAACGGGTCGCACTTCGAGGACGCCGAGTCGACGACGTTCCGGGAGCTCGGCGAGTACCGGTGCAGGCTGTCCTTCGAGGGAGACGAACTCCGCAGCGACCTGGTGCTGCGGGTGGAGGCCCACACCGGGCGGGACCAGCAGGACCATGAGCTCCTGACGGCCCTGGGTGACAAGGGGCTCGCACCGCAGGCTCCGGCCCCCGCCGGACTGCCCGCGTTCGTCGACCGGTTCGGGTCCCTGCGGTTCCTGCTGCCCTGCCCGGCCCTGGGGAAGGACGACGACGGCCGCCGCCGCAAGCTGCTGGTGCGCACGCAGTTCGGGCAGGACGCGCTCTGGGGGCATCCGGCCGCGTACGAGACGGCCGTGGGCGTCGTCAACGGCGTGTCGAAGCGGCTGGGTTGCGGCGCCGAACCGCTGACCGCGCCCGGCGGTGACGCCGGACTCGCCGAACCGCAGGACGACCCGAAGACGGTCCCGCTCGCCGAGGCGGGCGGCACCGGCTGCGGCTGGCTGACCCGGGCGGGCCTTGCGGACGGGGCCGGCTGGCGGGTCGCGGACGGCGTCAACGACGCGGCTCCGACGGGCCGTTGCCTGGTGTACGACGAGTCGGCGGCGGACGGCGGCAGCGGTCACCGGATGACGTTCGTCGCCTGGTACGGCGACTGGAGCCGCCGTTTCGCCGCCGACGACAGCGGGCGGCCCCTCTCCCTGACGGCGACCGCCCGTTGCGACGGCGAGGCCGCGCAGTTCGCCGTGGACGCGTCGGACGGCATCCCGGGTGTGGGGCAGGAACGCAAGCGGGAGCTGCTGGAGGCGTTCGCCCGCGACCAGGTGGAGCGCCGGGACTGCTCCGGCCCCAAGGTGAGGTGAGCGGTCTCCCGCCGGAGTCCGCCCGGCTGTTCAGCCGGCCGCCCGCACATATGCGTTGTCGACGACCAGTTCCATCGCCGCCGCTCGTTCTGCGGGCACCTGCCGTGCCTCGGCCCACGCGTCGAGGACCGTGAGCAACTGGTGCCGCCCGTCGGTGAGTTCGCCGCTCAGCGGCCCGGACACCGGGCGGTCGGCGATGTCGCCCATGGGCGGGCGGGTGGTCAGGCGCTGCCCGGCCGGCCGGTAGGCGCCACGGGTGTGCTTGCGTACGGCCCGGTCGAAGGCGGCGAGGTCGGGGATCTCACCGTTCCGGGTGTGGACGACGCGGTGGCTCATCAGGGCGCCGATCCGCTCGGCGATGTCCTCGAGGTCGTTGTCGGGCCAGACGGTGTCCGGGGTGTCGTCGCGGTGACCGTCCGCGGGGCGGTCGTCGGGGTCGCCGCCTCGGGAGGTGAGGCGCTCGAGGTAGTGGGCGAAGTAGGCGCGCGCGGCGTCGTAGAGGATCGCGAACGCCTCGGGGTTCCTGGCCACCTTCCCGATCAGCCGGTCCGGGTCCGGTTCCGCGCCCGAGACGGGATCGGCGTACTCGAAGTCGGCGTGCGCCTCACCCGGGGCGAGGAAACGGCCGTACGGGGTGTGGCCGCTCTTGTCGGGTGCGGCCTGTGCGGAGGTCACGGCCGGGCCCGCGGCGTCCGTGGAAGGAGAGAGGTAGCGGATCTCGTCCACCACGTAGTCGGCGAGCATCCGTGCCAGGCCCGGCGCCATGCCGTCGGGCACCTCGGCCGACTCCAGGGCCGCGACGACGGCGTGGGCGGCACGCGCCTGCGCCAGCGTGTGCGCGGTGCCCGGGCGGTCGGCGCGGGTGGCGGCCTCGATGACCGCGCCCAGGGTCCGGGCGCCGTCGCCGCACGGGTTCTCGTGCGCGATCAGCTTGCGCACGGCCGGGAAGCGGGACAGGTCGGCGCCCGGGTCGAGGGCGCGGGTGGCGGCGGCCGGGTCCTCGGCGAGTGCGCGGGTGGAGGCGGGGACGTCCTGGCAGGGGGTGTCGTCGCCGGAGTCGGCCAGGACGAGGGGCACCGCGGTCGCGGTGGCGACCAGGGCCAGTGCCACGGCCGAGGCGAGCGGCCAGTGCCGTCTCGGCCGGGCGGACCTGCCCGGTCGGGTCTCCGGTCCGGCCTGCGCGCTCATGTCCCCGTCCCCCATGGTGGGCAGACTAGCGACCGTCCGGGACGGCGGGTTCGGCGGGGTGGACGGCGACCGATGCGCCGGGGCTGAACTTCTCCAGCAGGTCCGCGAGTTCGGCGGCCGCCTGCGTCACGTCGGCGACCGGCATCGGCGCCAGGCTCTCCAGCAGGAAGATGCCGGAGACCGTCTCCTCGGTGAGGCGGGTGCGCGGGCCCTGGCGCCAGTTCCAGCGGCGGCAGGTCACACCGGCGTCGTCGCGCCACACCACTTCGCCGGCGTCGGGGTGCTCTACGGTCTCCTCGCCGTCCGCGACGGTCACGAAGTCCTCCCGGCCGGTGGCGCGTACGAGCCGCATGCCGCCCTGGATGCGGTCGATGTCCTCGCCGCCCACCGGGATCAGGTGGGCGACGCTGATGGCGTTGTAGAGGTCGACGAGGAGGTTGATCCGGGGCAGGCCGGCCGGGGAGAGGGCCCGCTTGGCCAGCGCCTCGGCCGAGTTGCGGGTGCGGGACGGCTTCGAGCCGAACGCCGTGTAGGTCTCGCGCCAGGCCGCCATGTGCGGGTCCTCGTGCGGGGGCCGGCCGTCCAGCCGGGCGGCGAGGCGGCGGGCCGCGTCGTCGAGGAGGGCGGAACTCGCCTCCGTGCTCGGCCCGTTGACCAGGTCGTGGGCCTCGACGGCGACATGGGTGAAGCCGGGCGCGAGGGCGCGTACCTCGTCGGCCACGGTCAGGGTGAAGGTCATCGTCCGCCTTGGTCCGGGAGTGCGGTGGGGAGCGTCCGCCACAGGTGCGGCCGGTCGGCGGCGGCCCTGAGGGCGTGCAGTACGACCGGATGGGGTTCAGCATACAGGACCGGGTAGTCCATCTCATTGGACGACGGATCGGGGATGAAGGCCAGCCGCTCGCCCTGGAGGGAGAACCGCGCGTCCATTTGTTGCCGCGGGGGTCCTGCCGGTGCCAGGCCCCGCGGAACCGTACGGCGACCAGGCCGTGCACGACGCCGAGGTTCTGGTAGCAGAACGCGGTCGGGATGTCCTCGGCCCGCAGCAGCGCGGCCAGTGCGTGGGCCTTGGCGTAGCAGATGCCGGTGCCCTGTTCCAGGACGTCGGAGGCGCGCCAGGTCACGCGGAGATCGCCCGAGTCCTGCGAGTGGGCGATGGTGTCGCGCACGAACTCGAACGCCGCCCGCGCATACTCATACGAGTCGTTCACCTCTGCGGCGAGGCGCGCCGCCGTCTCGCGGACCCGGGGATGGTGATGGTCGATCACCTCGTTGGCGGCCAAATACGCGGAGAGGTCCGGAGTTTCCTGGATCAGCTGCATGACGCCAGAGCATAGGTATGGGTCGACCGGAGATCAATGAAATTCCGGTCGACCGCATAGCTATGCACTTGGTTCTAGGGTCTGTCGTTTGGATCAGGTCGGCTGGGAGACGCAGCGCTTCTCAGCCCACCCGAGCGGGGCGTGGTGCGTGCAGCTGCAAGGCGGAGGAGGGCGGCGACGCGGAGCGTCGACAACCGACGACAACGCAGCAGATGTGCGTGCCACGCCCCGCGAAACCGACATGATCCAAACGACAGGCCCTAGCGTGCCGACTCCTCCTTGAGGGCCGCGACGAACGCGTCCACGTCGTCCTCGGTGGTGTCGAAGGCGCACATCCAGCGGACGTCGCCGGCCGCCTCGTCCCAGAAGTAGAACCGGAACCGCTTCTGCAGGCGCTCGGCCACGTCGTGCGGCAGGCGTGCGAAGACGGCGTTGGCCTGCACCGGGTGGAGGATCTCCACGCCGTGCACGGCGCGCACGCCCTCGGCCAGGCGCTGGGCCATCTCGTTGGCGTGCCGGGCGTTGCGCAGCCACAGGTCCCGGGCGAACAGGGCCTCCAGTTGCACGGAGACGAAGCGCATCTTGGACGCCAGCTGCATGGACTGCTTGCGCAGGTGCTTCATCTGACGCACGGCGTCCTGGTTGATCACCACGACGGCCTCGCCGAACAGGGCACCGTTCTTGGTGCCGCCCAGGGACAGCAGGTCGACGCCCACCCCGTTGGTGAAGGCACGCATCGGCACGTTCAGCGCGGCGGCGGCGTTCGCCAGCCGGGAGCCGTCGACGTGCACCCGCATGCCGTGCGCGTGGGCGTGCTCGCAGATGGCGCGGATCTCGTCCGGGGTGTAGACCGTGCCCAGCTCGGTGGCCTGGGCTATGGAGACCACCTGCGGCATCGCCCGGTGCTCGTCGTCCCAGCCGTACGCCTGCCGGTCGATCAGCTCCGGGGTGAGCTTGCCGTCCGGCGTGGGCACGGTGAGCAGCTTGATGCCGCCGACCCGCTCCGGCGCCCCGCCCTCGTCCACGTTGATGTGGGCGCTCTCGGCGCAGATCACCGCGCCCCAGCGGTCGGTGACCGCCTGGAGCGCGACGACGTTGGCGCCGGTCCCGTTGAAGACCGGGAACGCCTCGGCGGTGGGCCCGAAGTGGCTGCGGATCACCCGCTGGAGGTTCTCGGTGTACGCGTCCTCGCCGTAGGCGATCTGGTGCCCGCCGTTGGCCAGGGCCAGGGCGGCGAGCACCTCCGGGTGGGCCCCGGCGTAGTTGTCGCTGGCGAAACCGCGGACGTCCGGGTCGTGATGACGACGCGCGTCGGTCCTCGGTGGGTTCACGGCTTCTCGGTCAGCCACAGACGGTTTCCGTTCACTTCCGCGGCGGGCTTCTCCCAGACTCCGGTGATGGCCTCGGCCAGGTCCTTGACGTCCGTGAAGCCCGCGAACTTCGCGTTGGGCCGCTCCGCGCGCATCGCGTCGTGCACCAACGCCTTCACCACCAGGATCGCAGCCGCCGACGTCGGCCCCTGCTCGCCCCCGGCCTTGCGGAAGTAGTCGGCCATGGCCAGCGTCCACGCCTCGGCGGCGGCCTTGGCCGCCGAGTAGGCGGCGTTGCCCGCGGTGGGCTTGCTGGCGCCGGCCGCGCTGATCAGGACGTACCGGCCGCGGTCGCTGCGCTGGAGCGCCTCGTGGAAGGCGAGGGAGGTGTGCTGGACGGTGCGCACCAGCAGCAGCTCCAGCAGGTCCCAGTCGTCCAGGTTGGTCTTGGTGAAGGTCTCGCTGCCGCGCCACCCGCCGACCAGGTGGACCAGGCCGTCGACCCGGCCGAAGTCCTTCTCGACCCGGGCGGCCCACTCACGGGTCGAGTTCAGGTCGAGCAGGTCGACCGTCTCGCCGGTGACGGTGGCGCCGCCGTGCGCGTAGCGCGCGGCGTCGACCGCTTCCGCCAGCCGCTCCAGGTCGTTGTCGGAGCCGACGACGGTCGCCCCCGCCTCGGCCAGCCTGAGCAGCGCCGCCCGTCCCGCGGGTCCTCCCGCGCCGGCCACCGCGATCACCGCACCGTCGAGCGCCCCGTTCCCCATGTTCCTCGCCTCCTGAGCAGTTGTGGATTCGCGATCGCTCACGCGGCGACCCGCCCGGCACCGTCCGCAGTGATGCCCTTGGTGGAGGCGATCACGCTCTTCAGCTTCTTGGACAGTGCCTCATAGAACATGCTCAGCGGAAACTCGTCCGGAAGCACGTCATCGACGAGTTTGCGCGGCGGCTGCGTCAGGTCGAGGGCGTCGGGGCCCTTGGCCCACTTGGAGCCCGGGTGCGGGGAGAGGTAGGTGGAGACCAGCTCGTAGCCGGCGAACCAGTGGACGAGCTTGGGACGGTCGATGCCGTCGCGGTACAGCTTCTCGATCTCGGCGCACAGCTGGTTGGTGACCTGCGGGGCGCGCTCCCAGTCGATGGAGAGCTTGTTGTCGGTCCAGCGGACGACGTCGTGCTTGTGCAGGTAGGCGAAGAGCAGCTGGCCGCCGAGGCCGTCGTAGTTGCGGACCCGCTCGCCGGTGACCGGGAAGCGGAACATCCGGTCGAAGAGCACCGCGACCTGGACGTCACGGGCCTGCGGGACGCCGTCGCCGGCGAGCTTCACGGCCTCCTTGAAGGCGGTGAGGTCGCAGCGCAGCTCCTCCAGGCCGTACATCCAGAACGGCTGGCGCTGCTTGATCATGAACGGGTCGAAGGGCAGGTCGCCGTGGCTGTGGGTGCGGTCGTGGACCATGTCCCAGAGCACGAACGCCTCTTCGCAGCGCTTCTGGTCGTGGACCATCGCGGCGACGTCCTCGGGCAACTGGAGGCCGAGGATGTCGACGGCGGCCTCGGTGACCCGGCGGAAGCGGGCGGCCTCGCGGTCGCAGAAGATGCCGCCCCAGGTGAACCGCTCGGGGGCCTCGCGCACGGCGATGGTCTCGGGGAAGAGGACCGCGGAGTTGGTGTCGTAGCCCGCGGTGAAGTCCTCGAAGGTGATGCCGCAGAACAGCGGGTTGTCGTAGCGGGTGCGCTCCAGCTCGGCCAGCCACTCCGGCCAGACCATGCGCAGCACGACCGCCTCGAGGTTGCGGTCCGGGTTGCCGTTCTGCGTGTACATCGGGAAGACGACCAGGTGCTGGAGGCCGTCCTCGCGGTGCGCGGCCGGCTGGAAGGCCAGCAGCGAGTCGAGGAAGTCGGGCACCTCGAAGCCGCCCTCGGCCCACCGGGCCAGGTCCTTCACCAGGGCCTCGTGGTAGGCGCGGTCGTGCGGGAGCAGCGGGGAGAGCCGCTCGACGGCCTCGGTGACCTCGCGCACCGCACGCTCGGCGTCGGTGCGCAAGGGGGCGCCCTCGGCGTCGAAGTCGATGGAACCGTCCTTGGACTGCCAGGGCCGGATCCGCTCCACGGCATCCTTGAGCACGGGCCATGCCGGGTGCTCCACCACCCTGCTCACCGAAGGAACCTGCCCCTCAGTACCCACCTGCACAAGAATTTCCGTCATAACCCATCCTTCACGGGAGAACCTCGCGTAAGGAGACCGTATACATACGGGGTTTCTCCCAGCAAGGGGAGTCTCGGGAAATTATCCTGCCCCACCCCCGGCTTCACCGCATTTTTTCCTGCGGGACACCCGTCCGGGCGATGCCGTGGGCGATCGATGTTCAGCCTCTGGACGCGGCGGGCACAGGCGATACGGTCCCAGAGGGCCGTAGGGACGCGGCCCCCCGCCGCCGTCGACGGAAGCGAGTCGCACCTTGAACTTCCTCACCATCGGTCACCGCGGAGTCATGGGTGTCGCCCCCGAGAACACCCTCCGGTCCTTCGTCGCCGCCCAGGAAGCCGGCCTCGACGTCATCGAACTCGATCTGCACCTGAGCAAGGACGGCGCGCTCGTCGTCATGCACGACGCGGAGGTGGACCGCACCACGGACGGGACCGGCGCCATCGCCGACAAGACCCTCGCCGAGCTGCGCGCCCTGGACGCCGGGGGCGGCGAGCGCGTCCCCGTCTTCGAGGAGGTGCTGGACGCCGTCCGCGCGCCGCTCCAGGCCGAGATCAAGGACGTGCAGGCGGCCCGGAGACTGGCCGAGGTGATGAACGCGCGGGACCTGGCCGCCCGGGTCGAGGTGTCGTCGTTCCACGACGAGGCGATCGCGGAGATCGCCCGGCTGGTGCCGGGGGTGCGCACGGCGCTCGTGGCCAGCCGCTACGACACCGGCGTGGTGGACCGGGCGGTCGCGGCCGGCGCCTCGACCCTCTGCCTCGACATCCGCCGGCTGACCCTGGAGATCGTGGAGCGCGCGCGGAAGGCGGACCTGGCGGTCCTCGGCTGGGTGGTCAACACCCAGGATCACCTCAGGCTGGTGCGGGCGCTGGGTCTGGACGGTGCGACCACCGACTTCCCGGAGATCAAGCGCACCGGGCGTTTCACGGCGTGACGGACGCGCCCGTGGGCGAGGGGCCGGTCAGCTCCTTGACGAGCAGCTCGAACTGCAGGTCGTCGCGCTGCGGAATGCCGAAGCGCTCGTCGCCGTACGGGAACGGCGTCATCCGTCCCGTACGGCGGTAGCCGCGCCGCTCGTACCAGGCGATCAGGTCCTCCCGCACGGAGATCACCGTCATGTGCATCTCGTCCACGCCCCACACCTCGCGGACCTGGCGCTCCGCCTCGGCGATGATCGTCCGGCCGAGTCCGGCGCCCTGCAGGGCGGGGCTGACCGCGAACATCCCGAAGTAGGCGTGGGCGCCGCGGTGTTCGAGCTGGCAGCAGGCGACGATCCGGCCCTCGCGCTCCACCGTCAGCAGCCTGCTGTCCGGCGACTTGACGACGTCCAGGACGCCCTCCGGGTCGGTGCGCTGCCCGTGCAGGAGGTCCGCCTCGCTGGTCCACCCGGCCCGGCTGCTGTCTCCCCGGTACGCCGACTCGATCAGCGCGACGAGGGCGTCCACGTCGGCCTCGGTGGCGTCCCGGAAGGTCAGTGCGGTGTCCGTGGCGGATTCCATGGCGCGTCTCCGATTCCTGTGCGCGGGCCTTCGGCGTGGCTGAGCCGGGGAAGAGACTAACGCGGCGCGACCCGCCGCTACCCTCGGCCGCATGGTGCACGTACTGGGCAGCCGCGTCCTGCTCCGCCCCACCGACCCCGACCGCTCCCGCGCCTTCTACGGCGAACAGCTGGGCCTCGCCGTCCACCGCGAGTTCGGCACGGGCCCCGGGCGCGGCACGGTCTACTTCCTCGGCGGCGGGTTCCTGGAACTCTCCGGGCACGCGGACGCGCCGCCGGCAGGGTCCCCGGCCGTGCGGCTGTGGCTCCAGGTCGAGGACGTCACGGCGGCACGCGACGAGCTGACCGCGAAGGGCGTCGAGATCGTCCGCCCGCCGGTGAAGGAGCCGTGGGGCCTGATCGAGATGTGGATCGCGGACCCGGACGGCACGCCGATCGTGCTGGTCGAGATCCCGGCCGACCATCCGCTGCGGTACCGGCCGGGGATCTGACGGCGGCGGCCCGCACGTGGCGGCGCGCCGGCCGGTCGGTGCCGGATGGCCGGGGCCGCAGGCGGGGCTTAGCGTGCTGGGAGGGACCGAAGGGAGCGCCATGAGGCTGTCCGCACCGGTGCGCGGCGGGCCCTGCTGGGCCGAGCTGGGCACCAGCGACCCGGAGTCCGCGCAGCGCTTCTACACGCGCCTGTTCGGCTGGCGTCACGAGACCGATCCGCGCGCCGAGGCGGAGGGCTACACGGTCGCTCACCTGGGTGACGCGGCGGTCGCCGCGGTGACTCCGCTGTACCAGGAGGCGCAGCCGGTCGCCTGGAACGTCTCGTTCGCGGTGGCCGACGCCGATGCGGCCCTCGGGCAGGTGGAGGCGGCGGGCGGGCGGACGCTGGCGGGCCCGACGGACGTGTTCGACCTGGGCCGGTTCGCGGTGGCCTCCGATCCGGGCGGCGCCGTCTTCCAGCTGTGGCAGGCCGGTTCCTTCCCGGGCGCCGGGGTGTTCAACGTGCCCGGGGCGCTGGGCTGGGTGGAGCTGCTGACCCGCGCGCCGCAGCAGGCCGTGGCCTTCTACACCACGGTGTTCGGCTGGAGCGTGACGCCGTCCCGGCGCTACCCGCAGTGGGGGCTCGACGGCGCGGACTTCGGGGGCATGGTGACGATGGACGACAAGTTCCCGCACGAGGTGCCCTCGCACTGGCTGCCGTACTTCGCCGTCGCGGACGTGGACGACGCGGCGGCGACGGCGACCCGGGCGCGGGGCACCGTGCTGATGGAGCCCGTCTCCCCTCCGGAGGGCCCGCGCATCGCGGTGCTCCGCGACCCGCAGGGCGCGATGTTCGGCGTGCACCGGGCGGCCGACGAGGCGTGAGCGCGGGCCGCGCCCGGACCGGTCGGCTGCGCCGGGCGCCGACGCGCCTCGAAGCCACCGGCGAGCCCGGACGCGGAGGCGGACGCGATCCCGGACGCGGACGGGGGTGCGTACGGTGCGGGCCGGACACGGGAGGGTGCGTACGGTGCGGGCCGGACACGGGAGAGGCGCCCGCTGTCCACTGGACGCGGGAGGGTCGCCTGGTTGCGGGCCGGACACGGGAGGGCCGCCCGGTGCCGACCGGACAACGGGAGAGTCACCCGGTGCCGACCGGGCACGGGAAGGTCGCCCGGTGCCGACCGGACACGGGAAGGTGCGGTCGGTGCGGGCGCACGTGCGGGTGAGTGCGGCGGGCGTCAGGCGCGCAGTGCGCCGAGGCGTCCTTCCAGTTGGCCGAGCAGCGTGCCGAGCAGCGCCGCCAGTTCGCCGAGTTCCGGGCCATCCAGGCCGGACAGCGCGGCCGTCTCGTAGGCGAGCTGTGCGGGCAGGATGCCGTCGACCAGCTCGCGTCCCGCGTCGGTGAGGCGCACGTGCGCCACCCGCCGGTCGCGGGTGTCGCCGCGGCGTTCGACCAGCCCGCGCTCGGTGAGCTGCTTGAGGCGTTTGGTGACGGCAGCGCCCGAGGAGAACGTCTCCCGGGCCAGCTCGCTCGGCGTCAGCTCGTGGCCGGTGCGGCGCAGTGCGCCCAGCAGGTCGAACTCGGGGCGGGTCAGGCCCGCCCGGCGCAGCGGGGCGTCCTCCGCCTGCTGGAGCAGTGCGGCGCAGCGGTTGATGCGGCCGATGACCTCCATGGGGCTGGTGTCGAGGCCGGGGTGGACGGCCCGCCACTGCTGGACGACCGCGGCCACGGTGTCACCCCGCGCGTGGCCGGCCGGGCCGCCGCCGGGCGCGGACGGTTCCCCGGTGCCGGTCGCCGATGGTCCTTCGGTCGCCGTCATGGCCGTACGTCCTCCGTGTCCGTGTCCGTGCCCGTGCCGGGGCTGGTCGGAAGCAGCCCCTGGCGTCGTACCGTCGCCGCGAGCGTACGGTGTCCGGACTGCTCGGCGAGCACGACCCGCTCCTCGGGCAGTGCGCGCTGCCACCACTCGCCGGACGCGGCGTCGGCGGCGGCCCGCAGGTCGACCAGGGCGGCGGCGAGGTCGCGGCGCGCGGCCTCCAGGACGGCGGGCGCGGCCTGCGGGTCGGCCAGGGCGCGCGCGGCGGCTTCCCGGGCCCGGTCGATGGCGGTGAGGCACCGGGCGACGCGGTCGCCCGCCCGCCGGTTGGTGACGGCCAGCGCGGCGACGAATCCGACCAGCGCGCCGACGAGGGTGTCCGCCGCGCGCTCGGTGACCAGCGCGCCGGTCCGCTGCGGGCCGGCGAACTCGGTGACGAGCAGCGCCAGCGGGGTGACGCAGACGCTGCCGAGCCAGTAGTTGCGGCTGATGAGCGCCTCGGCGCCGAAGCTGAAGGCCAGGCAGCACAGGACGAGGGCGAGCGGGCCGAGGTGGGCGACCGGGGCGACGGCGGCGAAGAGCAGGACGCCGGCCAGGTTGCCGACGACGCGCTGCACGGCCCGGCTCCAGGTGAGGGTGAGGTTGGCCTGGTACAGCGCGGCCGCGGTGACCAGGGCCCAGTAGGGGCGTCCTATGCCGAGGGCGAGGGAGGCGTAGCCGGCGAGCGCGCAGCCGAGGGCGGTGCGCACGGCGAGCGGGGTGAGCGGGGCGAGGGCGCCCCACAGGGTGCGGCGCGGGGTGGCGCGCTCGGCGGCCGGACCGAGGAGGTCCGAGGCGTCCGTGCGGGGGTCGTCGACGGCGGGGACGGGGCCGGTGCCGCGCAGGGTGCGGGCCCAGGCGCGCAGCCGCTCGGGGTCGGCCTCGGCGGGTGCGGCGAGGGCGACCTCGGCGCGGACGACGAGCCGGTCCAGGGCGCGACGCCCGTCCGAGGGCCGGTTGCCGGTGGAGAGCAGGGACTGCCACGCGGACTGCACGGCGGCGTAGCCGACGGAGCGGGCCCCGGTGTTGCCGTCATCGGTGCCGGGTCCGGTGTGGCCGTCGTCGTCGGCGCCGGGTCCGGTGCGCGCGGCGGCGGTCGCGGCGTACGCGGCAGCGGCGTCCAGGGCGTGGGCGGTGGCGCGGCGTTCGGGGCCGTGCGGCCTGATCAGGGCGGGCGCCATGCCCACCAGCCAGGCCCACGCGCCGGCCGCGGCGGCCGGCGCCAGATGCCCGGGGACCTGGCCGAGGGTCTGCGGCGCGAACAGCGAGGCGGAGCTGACGAAGGTGAGGACCACGTTGCCGGGCGGTCCGATCCGGGTGGCGTCGCACAGCGCCTTCTGCACGGCCGCGAGGACGGCGCCGACGGTGACCAGGACGACGGCGTTCCCGGTGAGGGAGGCGGCGACCAGGGCGACGGCGAGCCCGCCGAGCATGCCGAGCACCACTCCGGCCAGTGCCCGGGCGCGGGCGGCGTAGGGGCGGTTGTGGGCGTACAGGGCGCACAGGGAGCCGGCCATGGTGTACAGCGCGAGGTCGAGCCGGCCGAGCGCGACCAGGAGCAGGCCGGGCGGCGCGACCGAGGCCACCACGCTGAGGGCCGGCTTGAACCAGATGTCCGAGGGGCGGCCGAGGCGCAGCGCGCCGGCGAGCGGCAGACGTCGGGCGGTCCGGACGGAGGGGACGGGGGTGGCACTGCTCATGACGAACGACCTTAGCAGGTAATTTACTCGTGAATCATATGTGCTGAGCTGCCCCTCTCCCCCGTACGCTCCCCGTGCGCAACCCGTGCACCCCCGTGCGCTCGCGTGCCCGCCGCCCGGGTTGGGCATCCCCTGACCGACCGGTGAACGGGTCGAGGGGGAGGTTCGGGTGCACGGACCGGCGTCGTCCGGCTGGCTGCTCGTCGCGCTCTGCGCGGCGACCGGCACCTACTGCCTGCTGCGAATGCGCAGCCGCCTGGAGGAGCAGCGCCGCGCCGCGGGCGGTGAGGCGCTGATGGGCTTCGGCATGGCCGCGATGGCGGTTCCGGCGGCGGTGTTCACCCCGCCCGGCTGGGCCTGGGCGGCCGGTGCCGTGGTGTTCGGCGCGGCCGGTCTGCACGCGCTCCGGACGGTCCGCGCGGGCGCCTGCCACCTGCACCATCTGATAGGCACGGGGGCGATGGTCCACATGGCGCTGACCATGACCACCGCCCCCGCACACGGACACGCGCACGGGCCGGGCGGCTGGGGCACACCGCTGTTGACCGGTGCCCTGCTGCTCTACTTCGTCGCGTACGTGCTCGTCACCGGCGTGCGGCTGGTGCCCGCGGCCGCCGCGGAGGGGAGCGGCCGGGACCTCGGCTGGCGCGACCGGCCGGAGCTCGCGCGGGCGTGCCGGCTGTCGATGGCCCTCGCGATGGTGGCGATGCTCCCGGCGATGTGAACCCGCCGCACGGGTACGGGCACGGGACCGTTGTCTGCGTCACTTCGGCCCACTGGTCCCTGCCGCCGGGGCGGCCGCGCTCATAGGCTGCTCGCATGATCCTCCCCGCGGTCCTGCTGCTGCTCGGCGTCCTGACCGCCGTCGTCGGCCCCCGGCTCCTCGCCCGGGCCGACTGGCCGGACCGCGAGCCGGTGGTGGCGCTGTGGACATGGCAGTGCGTGATCGCCGCGGTGCTGCTGTGCTGCGCCCTGTCGATGACCTTCAGCGCGGCCGCAGCCTGGCGGGCGGTGGGCGGTCACGTGTTCGCCACCGCGCCGCGAGCGGTCGTCGAGGCGTACGCGCTCGGTACGGCCGGTCTCTGGGCCGGGACGACGGCGGTGGCGCTGGCGTGCGGCGGGCTGTGGAGCGTGGCGATGCTGGTCCGGGAGGTCGTGCGGGCCCGTGCGCGGCGCCGGGCGCGCCGGGCCGAACTGCGGCTGCGGGCACCGCTGCTGCCCGGGGAGGAGCCGGGCGCCGACCGGCTCGTGGTCCTGGAGGGCGAGCGGCCCGACGCCTGGTGGCTGCCCGGCACCCCGCCCCAACTGGTCGTGACGACGGCCGCGTTGCGCCGGCTGAAGGGCAGGCAGCTGGACGCCGTCCTGGCGCACGAGCGGGGGCACGCGCAGGCCCGGCACGCCTGGCTGCTGCACTGCTCGGCCGCGCTGGCGGGCGGATTCCCGCAGGTGCCGGTGTTCGCGGCGTTCCGTCGCGAGATGCACCGGCTGGTCGAACTGGCCGCCGACGACATGGCGTCCCGTCGTTTCGGCCGGCTGACCACGGCCCTGGCGCTGGTGGAACTCAACGAGCACCGCGGGGTGTTCGGCCCCTGCCCCACTCCGCAGGCCCGTGTCCCGGCCCGTGTGCACCGCCTGCTCACTCCGCCGGACCGGCTGACCGCGGGACGGCGGCTGCGGCTGACCGCGGTGGCGTCGCTGGTGCCGGTGGTGCCCGTACTGGTGGCGTTCGTACCGGGGTTGCGGGCGCTGGGGTAGTTCCCGGAGCCGCGGCACACCGCGCGGCGGGGCCCGGTGAGGGGCCTGCGGGGCGGGGAGACTGGCCCGTGCGGCGCCGGTCGGCGAGGATCGCACCATGCACACCTCCCACGTCGATTCCCCGCCCTCGCCCCCGCAGCACCGTCCCGCCACCCTGTCCACCGTTGTGCCGGCGCTGTGCTCGGCGCTGCTGCTGGCGCTGGTCGCCGTCGAGTGGCGCCCGCTGCTCGACCTGGACGGCGACATCTCCCGCACCACGCACCGCTGGGCGGTCGCGGAACCGGGCCTGACGCAGACGGCCCGCATCCTGACGGACTGGGTCTGGGACCCGTGGACGATGCGGGTGCTGGTCGCCGTGGCGGCGGCGCTGCTGGCGTGGCGGTACGCGGCGCGGTGGACGGCGGCGTGGCTGGTGGTGACCGTGGCCGTGGGGACGGCCGTGCAGCAGGGCCTGAAGGCCGCGCTGGACCGGGCCCGTCCGGTCTGGCCCGACCCGGTCGACTCCGCGCACTACGCGGCCTTCCCGTCGGGCCACGCCATGACCGCGACGGTCGTGTGCGGACTTCTGCTGTGGCTGCTGCACCGGCACGGGGTGAGCGCCGGGGTGCGGCGTGCGGCGCTGGTGCTGGCGGTCGTCTCGGTGGCCGGCGTCGGTCTCACCCGTGTCTGGCTGGGCGTGCACTGGCCCACCGACGTCCTCGGCGGCTGGCTGCTCGGCGCCACGGTGGTGGCCGCGGCGGTGGCGGTCCACAAGCGGCTGCGCCCGTGAGCCCGGATGCGCGTGCCGGGCGGCGCTTCGGCACTCCACAGGCAGCACTGCACCCACATCACTAGCCCAAGGCAACCTTCGCCTCGGTTGAGACCGTTCACCTCGGACGATCCCCCGTGTCGCCCGAGGTGAACGGCAGCCCGGATCAGGACCCACTACGGGCCCGACCGGACGCGTTGAGTATAGTTGGCTGGCAGCCAGTCAACGCAGGAGTCCAGCATGTCCCCGCGCAGCGCCCTGGTCAATGAAGAGTTGCGGAGGCGTTCGAAGGAGCGGCTTCTGCAGGCCGCCGTCGAGTTGGTGAGCGAGCACGGCTACGACGCCACCACGCTCGGTGACATCGCCGATCGCGCCGGCTCCGCGCGAGGTCTGGTCTCGTACTACTTCCCGGGCAAGCGCCACCTCGTGCAGTCGGCGGTGCACCGGCTGATGCACCGCACCCTGGAGGAGGCTCTGGAGCGCGAGCCGCGCACGGAGGACGGCCGGGAGCGGATGGCACGGGCCATCGACGCGATCCTGGGCCTGGCCCGGGACCGTCCGGTGCTGATGCGCCAGCACATGGCCGGGCTGCTGCAGGCCGAGGGCTTCCTGCCCTGCCCGGAGCAGCGGCGCCTGGCGGAACTGCTGAGCGACACCGTCGCCCGGCACGGCTCCCACGACGTGGAGGCCGACTACCCGATGCTGCGCGCCCTGCTGATGGGTGCCGTCTACGCGGCGCTGATGCCGGGCGCGCCGATGCCCGTCCCGGCGCTGCGGGAGGAGCTCTTCAAGCGCTACGGGCTCGACTGGGAGCTGGGCGTCCCGCCGGACACCGAGGCGTCCGGCGGGACGTGCGGGACGGACGGGACGGACCTGACCCGGTTCTTCGCGACCGGGCCGGCCGCCGACTGCCCGGCCCCGGCCCCCCGGCCGGAGCCGGACGCTCAGCCGAAGTAGTCCGGCTGCGTCTGCACGTTCAGCTCACGCATCGTCACCCAGCGGGCCGGGTCCGTGCGCCGGTCGTCGATCTGCAGGACGTCGAAGCCCTTGGCCATGTCGTTCGAGTAGATGTAGCCGTTGTAGTAGTACGCCGACCAGGAGCCGCCCGTGACGATGCTGTCGGTGCTCAGCGGGCCGCGCTCGAAGTAGGCGATCTCCTTGGGCTTCGAGGAGTTGGTGAAGTCCCAGACGGAGACGCCGCCCTGGTACCAGGCCTGCACCATCAGGTCCCGGCCCTTGACCGGGATCAGCGAGCCGTTGTGGGCCACGCAGTTCTCGGTGTCCGCCTGGTGACGGGGGATCTTGAAGTAGCTGCGGAAGACCAGTTCGCGCTGGTCGCCCCGGCCGACGACGTCGTAGATGCCGTCCGCGCCGCGGTTCGGGCCGATCTCCGCGTTGCAGGTGGCGGCGCCACCGCCGCCCAGTTCGTCGGTGAAGACGACCTTGTTGGCCTTCTGGTTGAAGGTCGCCGAGTGCCAGAACGCGAAGTTGACGTTGTCCTGCACCCGGTCGATCACCTTCGGGTGCTCGGGGTCCTTGATGGAGAACAGGATGCCGTCACCCATGCAGGCACCGGCGGCCAGGTCCTTGGACGGCAGCACGGTGATGTCGTGGCAGCCGGTCGTCTTGGAGACACCCGGGTTGGTGGGCGCGCCCGGGTTGCCGCCGCCGTCCGCGCCCTCGCCCGGGAACAGCACCGGGAAGCCGACGAGCGCGGCCTTCTCCGGGGCCTCGCGCGGCACCTTGATCACGGAGATGCCGTCGTGCGGCGGCTGGCAGTCCGGGTAGGCCGCGTTCGGCGAGTACGAGGAGACGTAGACGTAAACGTTTTTGCGCTCGGGCACCAGCGTGTGGGTGTGCGAACCGCAGGCGGTCTCGACGGCGGCGACGTAGCGCGGGTTGCTCTTGTCGCTGATGTCGAAGACCTTCATGCCCTCCCAGGAGGACTTCTCGGTCGCCGGCTGGGTGGTGCTGTTGCAACTGCTGTCGCTGCGCGAGGAGTCCGTCGACAGGAACAGCAGGTCACCGGAGACGGAGATGTCGTTCTGCGAGCCGGGGCAGAGAACCTGCGCCACCGTCTTCGGCGCCTTCGGGTTGCTGATGTCGAAGATGCGGAAGCCGTCGTAGTTGCCGGCGAAGGCGTAACGGCCCTGGAAGGCCAGGTCCGAGTTGGTGCCGGGCAGCGCGTCCTTGGGGACGTGCGCCACGTGCCGGATGTTGTCCGAGTGGACGACCTCGTCCTGCCCGGGGATCTCGCCGCTCTCGATGGCCTCGCGGGCCTCGGCCTGGTCGCTGCGCGAGACCTCCTTCCGGTCGGCCGGCGGGTCCCCGGGGTCGGGAATCGCCGCGGCGGGCGCGGCGGTGAGCAGCGCGGCCAGCAGCCCGCCCGCCGCCGCGGCAACACCCAGCCGTCTGCGCCGGGTTCGGGAAACGCTCAACAGGATCACTGTTTTCCTCCCTGGTTCCGTTCACTGGTGAACGGGTTTCGCACCGGCAGTATCGTCGTGTACATGCACACACCAACAGAGGGCGACGCCCTTTGCAATGAAGTTTTTTGATCAAAGTTGCACGGAAGCGTGCTAGGACGGTCGTCGACACTCACGAGGTGTCGTCGAACCCGCCTGCCTCAGGAGGTCCCTGTGCACTACCGCCGTCCGTCTCGCGTGTCCGTCGTCGCGGCCGGGCTGACCGCCCTGGCCGTACTCGGGCTCGTGGGCTGCGACTCCGACACGGACGCCGCCGAGTCGGCCGCCTCGAGCGGCCCTTCGGTCATCGCGCCCGGTGAGCCGGGAGAGGCCAACCGGACCCTGTCGGCCGAGGAGGCCGAACAGCGGCGCGCGGAGGACGACTCCCCCAACTCCGCCGACGTGGACTACGCGCGGATGATGATCGAGCACCACGCGCAGGCCCTGGAGATGACCGATCTGGTGCCGGACCGCGCCGAGTCCCCGAAGATCGTCAAGCTGGCCGAGCGCATCGCCGCCGCGCAGGACCCGGAGATCAAGGCGATGAAGGGCTGGCTGAAGAGCCACGGCAAGGCGGAACGGGACCACGGGCACGGACACGACCACGCGACGATGCCCGGCATGGCCACGCAGGCCCAGCTGAAGCAGCTGCGCGCGGCCGACGGCAAGGCCTTCGACCAGCTCTTCCTCACCCTGATGATCACCCATCACCAGGGGGCGATCACCATGGCCACCGAGGTGAAGGGCGAGGGCAACAACATCCGCATCGAGGAGATGGCGGACGACGTGGTCGCCCAGCAGACGAGCGAGATCAACCGCATGCGCAACCTGCTGTGACGGCACGCCCCGTGGCCACCGATCCGCTCAGCGCCGGGCGTGCCGCGGGGAGAGCAGCCCCGCGTCGCGGGTCCGGCCGATGAGTCTGAGCGCCCCGCGGCGGCTGTAGCCGGTCTCGTCCATCACGGCGAGCACCGGGTCGGCGCCCCGCTCCTGAGCGGTGCGGTACGCCCGCGCCACGTGCCGCCACTCGGGCGCCCGCGGGCCGTCGGCGCCGTCCCGGTGCGCGCCCGGACCGGCGCCGTCACCGGGTTCCGGCCCGGCCCCGGCCTCGCAGGCGCGCGCCAGCGGCCCCTCGATCCAGTCGGCGAACACGGCCAGGTCCTCCAGCGCCAGCGCCGGCTGCGCCCGTACGTCCTCGACGCAGACCCACCCCTCGGACACCGTCGCGAGCGCGTCGATCCGCGCCCCGTCGCCGAAGGCCAGCCGCACATGGAGCCACCGGGTGGCCCGATCCCCCTCCCGCACCTCCCACGCGGGCCACACGGACACCGCACCCTCCGCCGGAGAGCGATCGGAAAGATGAAGAAAAGATGCCTCAAGCACACGCGCAACGTAACGGTGTGATCAGTTTCCCTCCGTAGGAACACGCACCCCGGACGGCGGACGGCACCCTGTCAGCGGAGTGCGGGCGGTGCGATGCTGGAGACAGCAGCGATCTCCTGGCGATCCCCCGGGGTGAGGAGTTCCGCCGTGTTGCGTGTCGCCGTAGTCGGTTCCGGGCCGAGCGGGTGCTACACCGCCCAGAGCCTCGTCCAGCTGGATCCCGAGGTGCGCGTCGACGTGCTGGACCGGCTGCCGTGCCCGTACGGCCTGGTCCGCTACGGTGTGGCGCCGGACCACGAGAAGATCAAGTCCCTGCAGAACACCCTCCGCGCGGTGCTCGAGCACGAGCGCGTGCGCTTCCTCGGCGGGGTGCCGGTCGGGCCGGACGGGGTGCCGGTGACGCGGCTGCGGGAGCTGTACCACGCGGTGGTGTACTGCGTCGGCGCGGCCACGGACCGCCGGCTGGGCATCCCGGGTGAGGACCTCCCGGGCAGCTGGTCGGCGACCGAGTTCGTGTCCTGGTACAGCGCGCATCCGGACTCCGCCGGGTTCTCCGGCCGCCCCGGTCCGGAAGGCGCCGGCACCGACGGCGGTTTCCTGCACGGAGTGCGGTCGGCGGTGGTCGTCGGCGTGGGCAACGTCGCCGTGGACGTCACCCGCATGCTGTCCCGGGGCGCGGCGGAGCTCACCCCGACCGACATGCCGCACGCCGCCTTGAACGCGTTCGCGGCGAGCCGGGTGGACCTCGTCCACATGGTGGGCCGGCGCGGTCCGTCCCAGGCCCGGTTCACCACCAAGGAGCTGCGCGAACTGGGCTCGCTGCCGGACACCGCCGTCGCCGTGGACCCCGTCGAGGCGGCGCTGGACCCGGCGTACACGGACCCCTCCGCGCTGCCCGCGCCGCAGCGGCGGAACGTCGAGGTGCTGCGTGCCTGGACCGGGGCGCCCGCGCCGGGCGCGCGCCGTCTGATCCGCCTGCGTTTCTTCCTGCGCCCCGTCGAACTGGTCGCCCGGGACGGACGCGTGGGCGCGGTGCGCTTCGAACGGACGGCGCCGGACGGGCACGGGGGCGTGCGGGGCACGGGCCGGTTCGAGGAGATCGAGGCGCAGCTGGTGCTGCGTTCGGTGGGGTACCGCGGGGTGCCGTTGGAAGGGCTGCCGTTCGACCCGGTCACCGGTACGGTGCCGCACGCGGCCGGGCGGGTGCTGCGCGGGGGTGCCGTCGCGCCGGGCGAGTACGTGGCGGGCTGGATCAAGCGCGGCCCGACGGGTGTGATCGGCACCAACCGGCCGTGCGCGAAGGAGACGGTGATGTCGCTGCTGGACGACGCGCCACTGCTCCAGGCACGCGATCTGCCGACCGACGCGTCGGCGGCCCTGCGGGCGGAGGGCGTCGAACCGGTCGAGTGGACGGGCTGGCGGGCGATCGAACGCGCCGAGGCGGAACTGGGCGCCTCGCTGGGCCGGAGCACGGTCAAGCTCCCCGACTGGGAGTCCCTCATGGCGGCGGCCCGGGCGGCCGACGCCTGACATCGGCGCGCACGGGGCGTGAACGGCCTCGCGGTTCAGTTCCGGCTGCCCGTCCTCCGGTCGGCTCGCCGCCGGCGTCGGAGGCCACGTCGTGCGCGACAGGGTGCGGGCGGACGACCTGACGCCGTCGCGGTGACCGGTCCCGCGTCGGCGTCGGCGGGCCGGTTCAGGCCCCGCGGTGGCGGTCGGCCTGCCGGGCGGCGGCGGTGAGCAGGCAGTCGAGCAGGCCGGGGAAGAGGTCGTCCAGGTCGTCCCGGCGCAGGCCGTTCATCTTGGCGGTGCCCTCGTAGGTCTGCCGGATCACGCCGCTCTCGCGCAGCACCCGGAAGTGGTGCGTGGTGGTGGACTTGGTGACCGGCAGGTCGAAGTGCGAGCAGGACAGCCGCACCTCCTCGTCCGCGAGTTCCCGGACGATGCGCAGCCGCACCGGGTCGGAGAGCGCGTGCAGCACGCCCTCCAGCCGGATCTCCTCGCGCGCCGGGTGCGGCAGGTCGCGGCTGCTGGGGGCGGGTGCGGCGGTCGTCACGGCGGCTCCACATTCGGTCCGGGAGCCCTCATTGTACGAGAGTCATCGTAGTTTGACATCCCCCGTACTACGATGCTTATCGTACGAAGCGCAACCGCCCTCTGGCCCACCGAATGGAGCCCGCCGTGAGCACGCTGTTCGAGCCGTACACCTTGCGCGACGTGACGATCCCGAACCGGGTGTGGATGCCGCCGATGTGCCAGTACTCGGCCGCACCCGACGGCCCGGAGGCCGGCGCGCCCGTCGACTGGCACTTCGCGCACTACGCGGCCCGCGCGGCCGGCGGCACCGGACTGATCGTCGTGGAGGCCACCGCGGTCTCGCCCGAGGGCCGCATCTCGCCGTACGACCTCGGCATCTGGAACGACACCCAGGTCGAGGCCTTCCGCCGGATCACCCGCTTCCTCGTCTCGCAGGGCACCGTCCCGGCCATCCAGCTCGCGCACGCCGGACGCAAGGCGTCGACGGACCGGCCCTGGAAGGGCGGCGCGCCGGTCGGGCCGGAGGCGCACGGCTGGCAGCCGGTCGCCCCGAGCCCGCTCGCCTTCGACGAGCGGCACCCGACCCCGGACGAGTTGTCCGTCGAGCGGATCCACGAGATCGTCGGCGAGTTCCGCGCCGCCGCACGCCGGGCGCTCGCCGCCGGCTTCGAGATCGCCGAGATCCACGGCGCCCACGGCTACCTGATCAACGAGTTCCTCTCCCCGCACTCCAACCACCGCACCGACGCCTACGGCGGCTCGTACGAGAACCGGACGCGCTTCGCGCTCGAGGTGGTCGACGCCGTGCGCGAGGAGTGGCCGGACGACAAGCCGCTGTTCTTCCGCATTTCGGCCACCGACTGGCTGGACGGGTCCGGCTGGACGCCGGACGACACCGTGCGCTTCGCCGGTGAGCTGCACGCCCACGGCATCGACCTGCTCGACGTCTCCACCGGCGGCAACGCCTCCGGCGTCCGCATCCCGACCGGCCCCGGCTACCAGGTCCCCTTCGCCGCGCGGGTGCGCAACGAGACGCCGATGCCGGTCGCCGCGGTGGGTCTGATCACCGACGCCGAGCAGGCGGAGAAGATCGTGGCCAACGGCGAGGCGGACGCGGTGCTCCTCGGCCGCGAACTGCTCCGCAACCCCTCCTGGGCCCGGCACGCGGCGCGTGAGCTGGGCGGCGAGGTCCACGTGCCGGACCAGTACCACCGCTCGGTCTGACCTCCGCCCGACACCGGTGCCGGTGGCCGGGGACGCCCTCCGCGTCCCCGGCCACCGGCATTCGTCGTTCCTGGCCGAATGTCATCCGCGCGAGGCGTTGACTAGAAAGCGCTTACCCCATACGTTCCGTTCAGCAGCGTGACCGGTGCACGTCACTTTGGCGGGACGGCCGGGCTCGCTGGGCACCATGCAGAACGTCGTTCATGTACATGACCTTCGGGCGTTCGACAGCGGGACGCCCGAGGGTCCGCGACCCCCACATCCGACAGAAGGAACGACATGACTTCCGCGACACGACCGCGCGCCCGCAGGCGCGCACTGACGGGCGCACTGGCCACCCTGGGCCTCTCGGTTGGCATGATCATGACCACCGGGGCGTCTCCGGCGAACGCCGCCACCTGGCCGACCCCGAACGGCAGCGAGGGCGTCTCCTCGACCATCTCCGTGTCCGGCACCAAGGACTACGGGATGAAGCGGCTGTACGGCACCGGCGACCTGGGCTCGGGCGGCCAGGACGAGGACCAGGGCCCGATCCTGCAACTGGCCGACGGCGCGGTCCTGAAGAACGTCATCCTCGGCGCCCCCGCCGCCGACGGCATCCACTGCCAGGGCTCCTGCACGCTGCAGAACGTCTGGTGGGAGGACGTCGGCGAGGACGCCGCCACGTTCAAGGGCAAGTCGTCGGGCGCGGTCTACACCGTCAGCGGCGGCGGCGCCAAGGAAGCCAGCGACAAGGTGTTCCAGTTCAACGGGGCCGGGACGCTGAACGTGTCGAACTTCGCCGTCAAGAACTTCGGCACCTTCGTCCGCTCCTGCGGCAACTGCTCCACGCAGTACAAGCGGACGATCAACCTCAACACCATCGAGGTGACCTACAAGGGCAGCCGCATCGCCGGCATCAACACCAACTACGGCGACAGCGCGACCCTGCGGAACATCACGATCATCGGGGACAGCAGCAGGAAGATCGTCCCCTGCCAGAAGTACATCGGCAACGACGACGGCGACGAGCCGGACTCCAACGGCTCGGGCCCCGACGGCACGTACTGCAAGTACTCCTCGTCCGACATCACCTACCGGTAGCCCCCCACGGGCGGCGGCCGTACGAGACGTCCCGCGCGGCGTCCCGTACGGCCCGCTCCCCTGCACAGGCCGCCCGCTCCCTTCCGCGGGCCGCGCGTTCCCGGCCGCGGGCGGCCCCTGATCGAGCCAACCGTGCGCAGGGCTCGCGCACAGTCGCCTCCCGGCTGCGCTCGGTTGTCAGTGCCGTGGTGCAGACTCGCGGGAGTCGGCACTGGGCAGGGGGAGGACACGGTGTTCACCGGGATCGACGAGGTCGACTGGGCCTCGATGCGGCATGCGTACGGCAGCGCGGAGGACGTGCCCCGGCTGCTCAGAGGGCTGGCCTCCCCGGACGCCGCCGAGCGGGAGACCGCGCTCGACGGGATGTACGGCGCCGTGCACCACCAGGGCGATGTGTACGACTCCACCCTCGCCTGCGTGCCGTTCCTCTTCGCGCTCGCCGTCCGCGAAGAGGTGCCCGACCGGGCGGGCATCGTCGAACTGCTCGTCAGCATCGGCGGCGCGGACGAAGAAGCGGAGTCGGAAGCCGAGGCCGATGAAGAAGCGGAGTCGGAAGCCGGGGCCGACGGAGTGCCGGACGCCGCGGTGGGCGGCGAGGCGGAGGGCGGCGACGCGGACGGACACGGGCCGCACGCGATGGCGAGGACCGCCGTCCGGGTGGGAGCCGGCGTGTTCGCCCTGCTGCTGGGCGACGCGGACCCCGCGGTGCGCAGGGCGGCGCCGGGCGCGCTGGTGCGGTTCCTCGACCAGCCGGAGCGGGTGCTCGGCCTGCTCCGGGAGCGGATCACCATGGAGCGCGACGACCGGGTGCTGCTCGCGCTGACCGAGAGCCTGGGCCGGTTCGCCCGGCGGCACCCGCACCTGGCCGCCGGAGCCGTGGACCTGCTGGTGGAGCGGAGCGCTCCGCCGCACGGGCCGGGGCTGCGGCTCGCCGCGCTGGGCCAGCTCGCCGGGTGTGCTCCCGAGCGGCTCCCGGCCGATCCGGTGCCGGTCGTCCTGCGGCTGCTCGACGAGCGGGCGGCGCTGCGGCCCGCCGACCCCGAGGAGCCCGGCGGGCCGGACCCGGACACCCTCGTCGGCAGGCTGCGGCGGCTGCGCCCCTCCGACGAGGAGGGCTCCCGGCTGCTGCGCACCCTGCACACCGCCCTCGACGACCGGGTCGCCGACCGGATCGCCCTGCTGTCCGGTCAGCTGGGCCGCCCGGACCCGGTCGACCGGTGCAACGCGGTGTGGATGTCGGCCGGGCTGTTCCGCACCTGGCGCGCCGACTACACCGAGCCGGTCGGCCTGGTCGGCGCCCAGCTGACCGGCGGGGACGACCGGCTGCGCGACGCCGCGGTCGCCGTCCTGGAGGACCTCTTCGAGCTGGCCCTCCCGGCCGCCGGCCACCTGCACGCCCTGCTGACCGACCGCCCCGAGCTGCGCGTGCACACCTGGGAGCGCGGCGTGCCGACCCTGGGCCGTCCGCTCAGGGCGCTGGCCAGGACCGGGGATCCGCGGGCCGTCGGGCTGCTGGCCGAGGTGCTGGCGGGCCCGGTCGTGCCCGACGACCTCGGCCACGTGGTGCCCGCTCTGGGCCGGGCCGCGGCGCCCCTCGCGCCGGCGCTGCGGCAGCACCTCGCCGGGCTTCCGCTCGATGCGGACGACCTGTACGAGCGGGCCGGTTCCACGCTCCGCGCGCTGGCGGCGATCGGTGACGCCGAGGCGGTGCCGGTGGTCCTGCGGATGCCGGCCGGCATGCCGGCGGGCCTCCGGCTGCGGGACTCCCTGGTGGCGGCCGCGTTCCGGGCGCTCGGCGCGGCCGGCGCCGGCGCGCGCGAGGCGATACCCGCGCTGCGTGCCGCGCTGCGCGGCGGGCAGGGTGTCGTGGCGGCGGAGGCGCTGTGGGCCGTGGAGGGTGACCCGGAGGCGGTACTGCCCGTGCTGCTCGGGGAGTTGGACGCCGGCTCGGGCGGTTCGCGCCGGGCGGCGGCCGAGGTGCTGGGGCGGCTGGGTCCCGCGGCCCGTGCCGCGCTGCCCGGACTGCGGCGGCTGACGCAATCCGGTGACCTGTGGGAGCGGACGGCCGCGGCGCACGCCCTGTGGCGGGTCGCCGGTGAGCCGGAGACGGCGGCGGACGTGCTGCGCGCGGCCTGGGCCGAAAGCCCGTACACCCGCGTGCCGACCGCGGACCTCGCGGCGCGGCTCGGCCCCGCGGCGGCACCGCTGCACGACCTCCTCCGGGCGGAGCTCGCCGCGCCCCGCCGGCACCGGGCCGGCCCCGGGGGCCACGGCAGCCACGACGTCCACGAGGACGAGCGGCTGCTGCGGAGTTGCCGGCGTGCGCTGGCCGGCGGATGACGCAGGCCGAGCGGGTGTGCGCCGCGCCGCCGACGAGCGGGCCGCAGGGCCGCCGCACCGTCGCGACCTGCGGCGGGACCTGATCCACAGGTGACTGTCAGTGGTCGGGTGCAGACTGGCCCGTGTCCGGAACGAGGACGTCGACGAGGACGTCGCGGAGGTGATCGGCATGACCGAGGTACTGCTCGCCGTGGGCACCCGCAAGGGCCTTTTCATCGGGCGCCGCCGGGGAGGCACCTGGGAGTTCGACGAGAGTCCCTACTTCAACGCACAGGCCGTGTACTCGGTCGCCGTCGACACCCGCGGCGCCCGCCCGCGGCTCCTCGTCGGCGGTGACAGCGCGCACTGGGGCCCGTCGGTGTTCCACTCCGACGACCTGGGCCGCACCTGGACCGAACCGGCCCGGCCCGCCGTCAAGTTCCCCAAGGACACCGGGGCTTCGCTGGAGCGGGTGTGGCAGCTGCACCCGGCCGCGGCCGAACCGGACGTGGTGTACGCGGGCACGGAACCGGCCGCGCTGTACCGCTCGGAGGACCGCGGGGAGAGCTTCGAGCTGGTCCGGCCGCTATGGGAGCACCCCACGCGGTCCCGGTGGATGCCGGGCGGCGGCGGTGAGGGCCTGCACACCGTGCTCACCGACGCGCGCGATCCGCGGGCCGTGACGGTGGCCGTCTCCACGGCCGGCGTGTTCCGCACGCTGGACGGCGGGGCCAGTTGGGCGCCGTCCAACTCCGGGGTGTCCGCGGTGTTCCTGCCCGATCCCGACCCGGAGTTCGGGCAGTGCGTGCACAAGGTCGCCCGGGACGCGGCGGATCCGGACCGGCTGTACCTGCAGAACCACTGGGGTGTGTACCGCAGCGACGACGCGGGCGGGCACTGGACGGACATCGGCGAGGGACTGCCGTCGACGTTCGGGTTCACCGTGGTCACCCATCCCCGCCGCGGGGACACGGCGTACGTGTTCCCGATCAACGCCGACTCCGACCGGGTGCCGGCCGGGCGGCGCTGCCGGGTCTACCGGACGGCGGACGCCGGCCGCAGCTGGGAGCCGCTCGCGGCGGGACTCCCGCAGGAGGACCACTACGGCACGGTCCTGCGCGACGCGATGTGCCACGACGGCGTGGATCCGGCGGGCCTCTACTTCGGCAACCGCAACGGCGAGGTGTACGCGTCGGCCGACGACGGCGACAGCTGGCGGCAGTTGGCGTCGCACCTGCCGGACGTGCTGTGCGTGCGGGCCGCGGTCGTCGGATGAGCCGCAGCGGTGTTCCGTCGGGCCGTGGCCACTGGTTGATCTCCGCTGCCGCCACGGCAGTAGGGTGACGCCCGTGGCACCACAACCCTTGAACGAAATCGTCGAAGCAGGCTGGGCGCAGGCCCTGGAACCGGTGGCCGGCCGGATC
Organism: Streptomyces calvus; assembly: GCF_006782915.1. Classification (GTDB taxonomy): domain Bacteria; phylum Actinomycetota; class Actinomycetes; order Streptomycetales; family Streptomycetaceae; genus Streptomyces; species Streptomyces calvus. Next base: position 541,629 of record NZ_VCNP01000056.1, on the reverse strand, counting down.
TCCGCGATGGGGGACTTCCTGCGTGCGGAGATCGCCGCGGGACGCACCTACCTCCCGGCCGGAGCGAACGTCCTGCGCGCCTTCCAGCAGCCGTTCGACGAGGTGCGCGTCCTGATCGTCGGACAGGACCCGTACCCGACACCGGGACACGCGGTGGGCCTGTCGTTCTCGGTCGCGCCCGAGGTGCGGCCGCTGCCCGGCAGTCTCATCAACATCTTCCGGGAGCTGACCACCGACCTGGGCCTGCCCCAGCCGTCCAACGGCGATCTCACCCCGTGGACCGAGCAGGGCGTGCTGCTGCTCAACAGGGCGCTCACCACGGCCCCGCGCAAGCCGGGCGCCCACCGCGGCAAGGGCTGGGAGGAGGTCACCGAGCAGGCGATACGGGCGCTGGCCGGGCGGGGCAAGCCGCTGGTCTCCATCCTGTGGGGCCGCGACGCCCGCAACTGCCGTCCGCTGCTCGGGGATCTGCCGGCGGTGGAGTCGGCCCACCCCTCCCCGATGTCCGCCGACCGGGGCTTCTTCGGCTCCCGCCCGTTCAGCCGCGCCAACGACCTGCTGATCCGTCAGGGCGGCCAGCCGGTGGACTGGCGTCTGCCGTGACCGGCACCGGTTACCTCGCCGTGGACTCCGGGGGCTCCGGAGTGCGGTTCGTCGTCGGGGCGGCCGGGCGCGGTCCGCTGGCCCGGGGCGCCTTGGAGGAACCGGTACGGACGGGGCCCCGGGGCCTGGACCCGGATCACCTCATGGAGCAACTCGTGCCGATGGCACGGTCGTTGTGCGCGGAGGCCGGGGTCGGGCGGCTGGCGACGGCGGTCGTCGGGGCGGCCGGTCTGGCCAGCCTGGGCGACGCGCTGCGCGCGGAGCTGCCGGGCATGCTGCGGAGCGAACTGGGCGTGCACCGGGTCGCGTTGGCCGCCGACGCCGTCACCGCGTACGTCGGCGCCCTCGGACCGCGGCCCGGTGCGGTGATCGCGGCGGGCACGGGGCTGATCGCGGTCGGGACCGATCTGACCGGCTGGCGCCGGGCGGACGGCTGGGGGCACCTGCTGGGCGACTGCGGCGGCGGTGCCTGGATCGGACGGGCCGGACTGGAGGCGGCGATGCGCGCCCACGACGGACGGGCGGGCGGCTCCGCGCCGCTGCTGGCGAGCGCCGAGGACCTGTTCGGACCGGCGGCCGGACTGCCCGGCCGGCTGTATCCGCGGACCGACCGGCCGGCGGTGCTCGCCTCCTTCGCGCCCCGGGTGGGCGCGTGTGCGGCCGGGGGCGATCCGGTCGCCGTGCGGATCCTGCGGGCGGCGGCCCGGCACATGGCGGACTCCGCCGCCGCGGTGTGTCCGGCGGCGGGCGAGCCGGTGGTCGGACTCACCGGCGGACTGTTCGAACTGGGCGCCGTCCTGCTCGCACCGCTGGACGAGGAGCTGGCCGAGCGGCTGCCGCGGGCCCGGCGGGTCATGGCCGAGGGGGACCCGTTGCACGGGGCGGTGCGCGTCGCGGAGGACCTCGCCCGTGACTCCCTCACCCTTCCGTGTGACGAAAAGATGCTGTGCGTGACGAGCCCGGCAGGTGAGGCCGTCACCTCCGCGACCGACGCCCGTACGTGACTCATCAGACAAAACCGGACGGATACCGCTCACCTGCACCCTCCCCGAACAGGGGAGCCCAGGAAGCCACTAACATGCCGCAACATGAGCACCCCCACTGGGCCCGCGTCCGGCCTGCCAGTACGAATGCCGCGCCCCCGCCAGCCCGGGCGGCACCGCCGTCCCGAACCCCTGGTGGCTCCCGAGGGCGCGCCCGCGCTCGTCCTCGCCGTGCCGGGTACGCCCAGTAGTGCCACCCGCTCACTGGCCGACGAGGTCGTGAGCATCGCCCGCTCCGAGCTGCCCGGCCTCGACGCCCGGATCGGCTACGTCGACGGCGACGACGAGGAATTCCCCACACTCCAGTCCGTCCTCTCGCACGCCGCCGAGGAGCGCACCGCCCGCTTCGAGCAGGCCCGTGCCGCCGGCATGGACGTCAAGGAGCCGGACGGCCCCGTCGCCGTCGTCGTTCCGCTGCTCGCCGGCCCGGACAGCGCGCTGCTGCGGCAGGTCCGCCAGGCCGTGATGGACAGCCGTGTCGCCGCCGAGCTGACCGATGTGCTGGGCCCGCACCCGCTGCTCGCCGAGGCGCTGCACGTGCGGCTGTCCGAGGCCGGTCTGGCCCGCGCCGACCGCGCCCGTCTGTTCACCGTGGCGACCGCCGCGGACGGCATCATCCTGGCCTCCGTGGGCGGTGACGAGGCCGTGCAGGCGGCCGGCATCACCGGCATGCTGCTCGCCGCGCGCCTCGCCGTGCCGGTGATGGCGGCGGCCCTGGACCAGGAGGGCTCCATCGCCTCCGTGGCGGAGCAGCTGCGCAGCGCCGGTTCGCAGCAGCTGGCCCTCGCGCCGTACCTGATCGGGCCCGAGATCGACGCGAGCCTGATCGAGGAGGCCGCGAAGGAGGCGGACTGCTCCGCCTCCGAGGCGCTCGGCCCGTACCCGGCGATCGGCAAGCTGGCGCTGGCCAAGTACACGACGGCCCTGGGCATCGCCCCGCAGCAGGCGCAGGGCACTCCGGCGCGCTGACACGGCAGGCCCCGAACGACGCCGAACGGGCCCGCTCCGGTTCTCCGGGGCGGGCCCTTCGGCATGCCGGGCGGTCCCGGTCGGCCGTGATCACGGGAGGCAGGCCGACGACCGGGACGGCCGCTGGCGGCGCAGCACGCAACGTCGCGGCGGCCACCGGGAGCAGCCGCCGCGGCCCGGCACTGCGGTGTCCGGCGCGGGCGCCGACCAGGTCACGTCGCCGTACGGCGTGGGCCGCGCTCGCGTCCGCGCGGCCCGGGCCGGGCGGTGCCCTGCGTGTCCGGGCGGGTCAGGCGCCGACCAGTGGCGAGCCGGACCGTGCCCGCAGGGGCGCGGCGAGTTCGGCGAGGGCGCGTTCCAGTCCGTGGAGGTGCGCCAGGGCGGGCTCCGTAGCGGCCGGCGCGGTGTGTACGGCGATGTCCCGGCCCTCGGTGAGCGCCTCGACCGCGACCTCGACGCGTCGGCAGGCGGCGGCGAGCCGGTCGTCGTGCGAGGCCTCCGGGTCGGCGGCGACCGCGACCAGGCCGCGGATCTCCCGGGCGCAGTCGTCGAGCAGGTCGAGCACCCGGCGGGCGCGCCGCTTGCGGCCGAGCGCGGGGTGCAGGGGGTGCACCAGCGGAGCGACGGAGAGCCGTACCCGCGCCAGCAGCTGTTCCAGTTCCGCCACCAGCGGCGTCGGGTCGGCGTCCGCCTTCCCGGCCAGGCGTGCCGCGGTCTCGGCGGTGCACGCGTGGACGCAGCGCAGGGCCCGCTGGATCCAGGCGTCGGTGACGCTGTGGGTGGTCACGGGCAGGACGAAGGCCACCGCGAGCGCCGCGCCGAGCGCGCCGACGCCGGTCTCCACCAGCCGCAGCGCCAGCAGGCCGGGAGTGAGGACGCCCAGCAGGCCGTAGAGCATGGCGGCGAGCACCGTCACCCAGAGCATCATCCAGGTGTAGGAGACGGCGGCGGTGTAGAAGATGCCGAAGACGGAGAGGGCGACGACCAGGGCGGTCAGGGGTCCGTCACCGTGGGCGGGGACGGCGACGAACAGGGCGATCCCGATGCCGATGACCGTGCCCAGCACCCGCCGGAAGCCGCGCACCAGTGTCTCGCCGCGCGAGGTGGTGTTGACGAACACCCACCAGGTGGCGCCGACGGCCCAGTACCAGCGCTGGCCGGACACCAGCTGGCCCACGACCAGGGCGAAGCCGGCGCCGGCGGTCGCCTGGATCGCCTGGCGGGTGGTCACCCGGGCGAGCCCGGTGCCGCCCGGCGGCGCCGGCACGACGGCCGGGGGCAGGCGGCGCTCGTAGCACCAGATCCCGAAGCGCACCGTGGCCGCGGCGAGCACGGAGAGCACGACGGAGGCGTACAGCTCGGGGAGCTGGTGCGTGCGCGTGTGCAGGAACTGCGCCACGAAGTACGTCATGAACGCGAAGACACCGAGGCTGTGACCGCGCGGTCCCCAGCGCCGCGCGTACACGCCCAGTCCGACGACGGCGAGGAAGACGAGGTCCCGCGCCACCGGGTGGTCGTGGAGCACGGCGGCGACGGCGAGCACCGGCAGGCCGACGGCGGGCAGCAGCGCCGTGGTGAGGGCCTGGGCGCGGACGGTGGCGTCGGTGACGGTGAACAGGGCGAGCAGCGCGGCGAGCCCGCCGGTGACGGCACCGGTGAGCGTGTGTCCGGCCAGGCCGCAGACGACGACGGCCACGGAGATGCCGAGCACGGCCCGCGCCGCGAAACGCAGCCGGGTCCGGCCCGGGTCCGGAGCCATGAACACCCTCTTCAGCACCGCTTATCGCCCCCTGGGAATGGTGGTGTGCACCGTGGCATGAGAAAGGCGCCGCGGGGTCCGCAGCGCCATCGACTCGTCCATATCAGCATCTCTTCCACCAGTGGCTCAACAGGCGTCCACTGAAGTGGTCCATTGGTACAGTGGCTGTGGCTTTTCTCTGGCCATGTAGGTGCCAATGGCCGACCCGGGGACGTGGGGCGTCATGACCGTGGACGAACTCGACACGCGCATCCTGCGGCTGCTGCTGGAGCGGCCGCGCACCAGCGTGCGGGAGTACGCGCGGATCCTCGGGGTGGCCCGCGGCACTCTTCAGGCGCGCCTGGACCGCCTGGAGCGCGACGGTGTGATCACCGGTACCGGCCCGGCCCTCTCCCCCGCCGCGCTGGGCCATCCGGTGCTGGCGTTCGTGCACATCGAGGTCACCCAGGGCCATCTGGACGAGGTGGGGGACGCGCTGGCCGCCGTACCGGAGATCGTCGAGGCGTTCTCCATCACGGGCGGCGGCGATCTGCTGACGCGGGTGGTGGCACGCGACGCCGGGCACCTGGAGGACGTGATCCAGCAGCTGATCAGCCTGCCCGGCGTGGTGCGCACCCGCACCGAGGTGGCCCTGCGCGAGCGCGTCCCGCACCGGCTGCTGCCGCTGGTGGAGTCGGTCGGCCGGTCGGCGGCGCGGAAGTGAGCCCTGGCATCCTGGACCCCATGAGCACCCTCGGTCCCCTCTCGGTCCTCTTCGACCTCGACGGAACGCTCGTGGACAGCGAGCCCGCCTACTACGAGGCGGGCCGGCGGACCCTCGCCGCGTACGGGGTCCCGGACTTCTCCTGGGCGGAGCACGAGCGCTACGTCGGCATCAGCACCCGGGAGACGATCGCCGACTGGCGGGCGAGGTACGGCATCACCGCCCCGGTCGAGGAGCTGCTCGCGGTCAAGAACCGCCACTATCTCGAGCTGGCCGCCGCCGGCATGCGGGCCTATCCGGAGATGCGCGCGTTCGTCGAGCTGCTGGCCGCCGAGGGCGTGCCGATGGCCGTGGCCTCCGGTTCGTCCCGTGAGGCCATCGCCGCGGTCCTGGCCGGCACGGGTCTGGACGCACGGCTGCGCACGGTGGTCTCGGCCGACGAGGTCGCGCGCGGCAAGCCGGCTCCCGACGTCTTCCTGGAGGCGGCCCGCCGGCTGGGCGTGGCTCCGTCCGACTGCGTGGTGGTCGAGGACGCGGCGCCGGGTGCGGCCGCCGCGCACGCCGCGGGGATGCGCTGCATCGCGGTTCCGTACGTGGCCGCGCAGGCCGGTGCCGCCGAGTTCGCCACCGCGGGTCTGCTGCTGCGCGGCGGGCAGGCCGAGTTCACGGCCCGGGCGGCGTTCGCGTGGCTGACGGACGGCGCCCGGGGCGCCTGAGCGGAGCGGACCGTCTCCCGTGTGCCCGCCGTTCCCGGCCACCGTCCGGAACTGATCGCTCCCGAACCGTTGACGCCCCACCGCGCCGTCCCTATCGTCTGGGCGACTCTTCGAACGACGTTCGCAATACCGAACACGCAGGTGTGCCGGACGCCGTCGAGCCCACGAACAGAGGAGCATCCATGGCACGGCCCCTCTCCCGACGCACCCTCTTCCGGGCCGCCGCGGTGACGGCGACGGCCACCGCGGTCTCCGCCGCCGCCACCGGACGTGCCGCGGCCACCGGACGCGCCGCCGCACCCGGTGCACCTGCCGCCGCCTCCGGTGTCCCGGCGGCGTGGACGGTACGGCCGTTCCAGGCGTCGGACGTCACGCTCGGACCGGGCGTCTTCGCCGACAAACAGCGGCTGATGCTCGACCACGCCCGCGGCTACGACGTGCACCGGCTGCTCCAGGTCTTCCGCGCCAACGCCGGCCTGTCCACCGGCGGCGCGGTCGCACCCGGCGGCTGGGAGGGACTGGACGGGGAGGCCAACGGCAATCTGCGCGGCCACTACACCGGCCACTTCCTGACCATGCTGGCGCAGGCGTACCTCGGCACCGGCGAGCAGCTCTTCGCGGACCGGATCGACACCGTGGTCGGCGCCCTGACCGAGGTGCGGGAAGCGCTGCGCCGCGGCCCGCGGGTGCTCAGCGTCGAGGGACGGTTCGGGCGTGCGGCGGAGAACGTACGCGGCTCCCACCAGTACGCCGACCTTCCGTCCGCCGTCCTCGGCGCAGCCCCGGCGCTCACCCTGTCCACGTGGGTGCGCCCCGCGCACGACGCCGCCTGGGCGCGGATCTTCGACTTCGGCGACGACACCACCCGCTATCTGTACCTGGCCGCCCGCAACGCCGACGGGGTGCCGCGGTTCGCCGTCAGCACGTCGGGGCCGGGCGGCGAACAGGGCCTCGACGGCACCGCGCCGCTGCCGCTCGGCGAGTGGAGCCATCTGGCGGTGACCCTCGCCGACGGCACCGGCACCCTCTACGTCAACGGCACCGCCGTCGCCCGCAGCACCGGCATCACCCTGACCCCGGCCGCGCTCGGCCCGCTCGCGCACCACTGGCTGGGCCGTTCCCACTTCCCCGCCGACCCGGTCTTCGCGGGCGCCTTCGAGGACGTCAACGTCTTCTCCCGGGCCCTGACCGCCGCCGAGATCGGCGCGTTGCAGAGCCGGCGGGCCGCCGACACACCGGCCGGCCGGGGCGACCTCGCGTCGTACGCCTTCGACGAGACGTCCGGCGGGACCTTCGCGGACGGCTCGGGGCGCGGGCTCGACGCCACCCTGCGCCGCACCTGGGGCGCGCCCAGCCACCCGGGGTTCCTCGCCGCCTACCCGGAGACGCAGTTCATCGAGCTGGAGTCGATGACCCGCAGCGACTACACCCGGGTGTGGGCGCCGTACTACACCGCCCACAAGATCCTCCGCGGCCTGCTCGACGCGCACCTCGCCACCGGGGACGAGCGGGCGCTCGACCTGGCGTCCGGCATGTGCGACTGGATGTACGCGCGGCTGTCCGCGCTGCCGGCGGCCACCCTGCAGCGGATGTGGGGGCTGTTCTCCAGCGGGGAGTTCGGCGGCATCGCCGAGGCCGTGTGCGACCTGCACGCCGTCACCGGGCGGGCCGAACACCTCGCGCTGGCGCGGCTGTTCGACCTGGACCGGCTCATCGACGCCTGCGCCGCGAACACCGACGTCCTCGACGGGCTGCACGCCAACCAGCACATCCCGATCTTCACGGGTCTGGTGCGGCTGCACGACGAGACGGGCGAGGAGCGCTACCTGACGGCGGCGAAGAACTTCTGGCGCATGGTCGTACCGCACCGCATGTACGCCATCGGCGGCACCAGCAGCGGCGAGTTCTGGAAGGCCCGCGGCGTGATCGCGGGCACGATCGGCGACACCACCGCCGAGACCTGCTGCGCGTACAACATGCTCAAGCTGAGCCGGACCCTGTTCTTCCACGAGCAGGACCCGGCCTACATGGACTACTACGAACGGGCCCTGTACAACCAGGTGCTCGGCTCCAAGCGGGACGCGCCGGACGCGGAGAAACCGCTCGTCACCTACTTCATCGGCCTGACGCCCGGCCATGTGCGCGACTACACGCCCAAGCAGGGCACCACCTGCTGCGAGGGCACCGGCATGGAGAGCGCCACGAAGTACCAGGACTCGGTGTACTTCGCGAAGGCCGACGGCAGCGCCCTGTACGTCAATCTGTACAGCGCGTCCCGGCTGACCTGGGCCGAGAAGGGCGTCACGGTCACGCAGACCACCCGCTACCCGCAGGAGCAGGGCAGCACGCTCACCGTCGGTGGCGGCCCGGCCTCCTTCACCCTGCTGCTGCGCGTGCCGTCCTGGGCGAACGACGGCTTCCGGGTGACCGTCAACGGACGTGCCGTGCCCGGTGACCCGGCTCCCGGCAGCTACTTCGCCGTCTCCCGGACCTGGCGCGCCGGCGACACCGTGCGGATCTCCGTGCCCTTCCGGCTGCGAGTGGAGCGCGCCCTCGACGACCCGGGCCTGCAGGCCCTGTTCCTCGGCCCGGTCAACCTGGTCGCCCGTGCCCCGGGTCCCGACGCCGTGCGGTTCGGGCTGTACGGCCGCGCCGCCCTCTCCGGCGATCTGCTGCCCTCCCTCACGCCGGTCCCGGACAAGCCGCTGCACTACACGCTGGACGGCATCGAACTGGCGCCCTTCTCCGAAGGGACCGAGGATCCGACGCACGCCTACTTCCGCCGCCGGGAACCGCGAGTGGTCTTCGGCGGGTCCGACTCCGGCGTCGCCAACCCCTCCCGCGACGACGGCACGACCCTGCTCGACGAGATCTGGGCCGGGGCGCCCTTCGCCGGGAAGGGCGCGCTGGTCGCGCGGGTACGCTCCACCGTGGACGCGTGGGTGTCCGCCGGGCTGCTCGACCGCGCCGACGGCGACCGGGTGGTGCGGACGGCGCGGGAGGCGACGTACGTGTCCTGAGCCGGGCCCGCCCTCGAAGGACGGGGCCGTCCCGGGAGACGGCCCGTCCCCGAGGGCGGGTCACCTGCTCGAAGGCCCGCTCCTCCAAGGCGGGCCGCTCCTCCAAGGCGGGCCGCTCCTCCAAGGCGGGCCGCTCTTCCGAGGCGGGCCGCTCTTCCCAGACAGGTCGCTCTTCCGAGGCGGGTCGAAAATTCTTTCCGGAACGCTGATTGCCCCGCCCCCGCCGTCCGTACTTCCTGCTGTTGGGCCGTTCACATCCCAGGAGGCACGATGCGCATCTCGCGCAGCACGGCAGGAACCGCGTTCGTGGGCGGAGCCATGATCCTCACCCTCACCGCGCTCGCCTATCCCACCATGCTGGGCGTACAGAACACATCGACCAAGCAGGACCGGGTGATCGCCAACACCAACTACGGTCCGCTCACCGAGGCCGACCGTGACTTCGTGGTGAAGGTGCGCGCGGCGGGGCTGTGGGAGCACCCGCTGGGGCTGCTGGCGATGGAGCGGGGCACGACGCCCGAGATGAAGGAGGCGGGCGAGCACCTGGTCGTCGGTCACGGCCGGCTCGACGACACCTGCCGCAGGATCGCCATCGAACTCGGCATCACGCTGCCGAACCAGGCCTCGCCCCAGCAGCAGGGCTTCGTGGCGACCGTCCAGTCCTCCACCGGAAAGGAGTTCGACTCCACGGCGGTGAACATCATGCGGGTGACCCACGGCCAGATCTTCCCGGCCATCGCCAAGATCCGGGCCAACACCAGGAACACCCTGGTGCGGCAGCTCGCCGACCAGGCCAACGACACGGTGCTCGACCACATCACGGTGCTGGAGAAGACCGGGCTGGTCAATCACGAGCAGGTCAACTTCCAGCAGACCAGCCCGCCCAAGATGCCCCTGGAGCAGGTGACCCCACCGGCGCCGCAGGCGGGCGCGCCGGTCCTGGTACTGAAGATCCCCAAGAGCCTGGAGGACCTGAACACGGCCTCTCCGGCGCCGGCACCGTCACCGACCGTCGGCTAGGTAGGCCGCACGGTCACGACCTGCGGCGGGGCTTGCCCTTCCCCCGGCTGCCTGAGGCGCCGCCGGACGATCCCCGGCGGCCGCGGCCGGCCGGCTGCTGCTTGCGGGCACCGCCGGACCGGTCCGCCCGCCCGTCCCGCTCGCGCCTGTCCTGCGCCGGGGGCTGCTTGCGTCCGCGGGTGCTGTTGACGGTGCGGCCGCGGACGATGCCGATGAAGTCCTCGACCCGGTCCGTCGTCGCCGCCTCGGGCCAGGCGAGGGCGACGCTCGACTCGGGGGCCTCCTCCAGCGGGCGGTGGGTGAGGTCCTTGCGGTGGTGCAGCCGCGCCAGGGACAGCGGCACCACCAGCACACCGATCCCGGCCGCGACCAGCTCGACCGCGTCGGCGGTGGTGGCGGGGCGCTCCAGGGCGGGCCGCCCGGGCAGGGTCTCCCAGGCCAGCACGTCGTCGAGGGGGTGCAGCACGATGTCGTCGGACAGATCGTCCGGGGTGACCGTGTCGGCCGCCGTGACGAGATGGTCGCGGGGCACCACGACGACGGTCTGCTCGGTGTAGAGCGGGATGGCGCTGAGGACCGTACGGTCCACGGGCAGCCGGACCAGTCCCGCGTCGGCCTCACCGCCCAGCAGCAGGTCCTGCGCGGTCCCGGCGGGCACCTGGGTGAGGGCCAGCGGGACGTCGGGCAGCCGCTCCTTCCAGATGCGCACCCACTTGTCGGGCATCACGCCGGGGACGTACACCAGCCGGAACGGGGAAGGGACTGCCGAGCCTGTCACCGGGCCAGATTACCGGCCGTGGTCGGCGGTCGCGCACACGCTCGATACCCTGGACGCCATGACGTCGCACCAGAGCACCCAGACGATGAAGCCCGCGACCGCGGCGAAGAAGCTGGGTGTGTACCTCGAGGCCACCCCCGCCGAGTTCCGGGAGGGTGTCGTCTCACGGGCCGAGCTGAACGCGCTCCAGGCGGATCCCCCGCAGTGGCTGCGGGACCTGCGGCGCGACGGCCCGCACCCGCGGCCGGTGGTCGCGGCGAAGCTGGGCGTCTCCATCGCCGGCCTGGCGCGCGGCGGGGTCACCGAGCCGCTCACCACCGAGCAGATCGAGGCGCTGAAGCAGGAGCGGCCCGAATGGCTGGAGCGGGAGCGCGCCACCCAGGCCGAGGTGCGCAAGGAGGCGGCCCGCCTCAAGGAGCGCGACGCGGAGCGCGCGCAGCAGGGCGACTGACCCGGCGCGGAGCCCGAGCACCGCGATCGCCAGCCCGCGCCACCCTTCCGGCGGATAGAAATATCCACCAGCATGTCCGTACAGCACGCGCCGCTCCCGCGGCGGCGCGGCCGACGTGCCCGGGGATGGGACATGCACAGCTCCATGTGGAAGCAGGCCGTCGAGTGGCTGGCCGCGGCGGCCACGGACCCGCAGCAGTGCAAGCGCGAATGGGACCACGGCCGGGGAACGGCACTGCTCGCGGCCGGCCGGTACTGGGACGTGCTCAGCGTTCCCGACCGCCTCGGACTGCTCGCCCTGGACGTCCTGTGGCACGACCCGCTGAAGGCGCCCGGACCCACCCTGGTGGATGTCACGGCCCGCAGAGTGGGGTTCTTCCTGCCGCCCGACCCGGCCAGCGAGTGGGTCGGGTGCGGGGTGCGGCACGTCGGCCGGGGCTCCTGGGTCGCGGTGCCGCCGCCGTACCGGCCCGCCGGCCGCCTGGAGTGGCTGGTCCCGCCGGACGGCACCGGCACCCTGCACGCCCCGGGGCCGCTCGAACTGGCCCTGCGCAAGGCCACCGGGACGCTCGCCGTACTGGCCCCGGTCAGCGCGGAACCGGCCGGACCGGACGGCTGGTGAGCCCGCTCCGGCGGCGCACCGCGGCCACCGTCCCGCTGCCCGGCGCGGCCTCCCACCGCACCGCCGTCACCGCCCGGGGCCGCTGGTCGGCCCGCGCTGTTTGACCCTCGACCTTGTCGAGGGACCAGGGTCGGGGACGTGGAGAACGAGATGCGCAGCATCGGTGAGACGGCCCGGGACAGCGGGCTGAGCGTGAGCGCCCTGCGGTTCTACGACCGTGCCGGAGTCCTGGTCCCCGACCGGGTGGACCCGGTCAGCGGCTACCGCTGGTACGGCCCCGGGCAGCTCGACGAGGCCCGGCTGCTGGCCCGGCTGCGCCGGGCAGGGATGCCGCTGGCGGACGTCCGGCTGGTCCTGGCCGGCTGGTCGGGACCCGACACCGATCTGGTACGGCAGCTCCTTGAGGCGCATCTGCGCCGACTGGAGCAGGGCCTGTCGGCCGCCCGCACCGAGTTCTCCGCGCTTCGAGACCTGCTCGACCACAGGGAGAACCCCATGACGCCACCCCGTACCACCGTGCCCGTCCGGCTGACCGTGTCCGCCCCCGCGCTGGCCGCCGCGCTGGACGCGGTCCGCTTCGCGGCCGGCGCCGACCCGCAGCTGCCGATGCTCGGCGGGATCCTGTTCGACGTGGAGGACGGCGCGCTGCGCCTGGTGGCCACCGACCGGTACCGGATGGCGGTCGCGCGTGCCGACGCCGACGGGCACGACGGGCCGCGCCTCCAGGTCACCGTGCCGACGGCCCTCGCCGACGCGATGGGGGCGCTGCTCGACGGCGAGGAGCAGGCCCGGCTGGTCGTGGACGGTGACCGCGTCACCCTGGAGGCCGGGGACCGGCAGGCGGCGGGGCGGTGCCTCGGCCACGACTTCCCGGACTACCGGCGTCTCGTCCGGCTCCCGGCGGGACGGCGCGCCGAGGTGGACGTGCCGGCGTTCCGGGAGGCGGTGCTCACGGGACCCGTCCGTGCGGGCGAGGTACGCGAGCAGGACGGCGCGCCGTGCGACCTCAGCGTGCTGGAGGTGTCGGAGGACGGCTCGGTCACCGTGGCCGGCGAGGGGGCCGAGGTCCGGGACCCGGTCGTCGTGAACCGGGCGTACCTGCTGGACGCGCTCGCGGCCGGGGCCCGGGAGCGGCTGGTGCTGGAGCTCGGCGCACCCACGGCGCCCCTGGCGGTCCGCCGCCCGGACGACGAGCACACGTTCTCTCTTCTCATGCCGGTGCGGCTGGACGGTTAGCCCGGTCCGCAGCCGTCGGCCCCCACGGCCACCGCCGGTACGGGGCCGGGTGGCGGCGCTGCGCCCGGGCAGCCGTCGGTGCGGCTGCCCGGGCCGGTTCAGCGTTCGGAACCGCTGTCGTCCACCGGCTCCAGCGTCTTCGCCGTCGGCGCCGTGTCGTGGACGGGCGCGACGTCCGCGGTCGCGGTGCGGCGGCGGGTCAGCCACAGGGCGACGGGCTCGGTGTAGCGGGCCGTGAGCGGTCCGAGGACGACCAGGACCAGGACGTACGCCGTGGCCAGCGGGCCGAGCTCCGGTTCGATGCCGGCGGTGACCGCGAGCCCGGCGATGACGATGGAGAACTCGCCGCGGGCGACCAGGGTGCCGCCCGCGCGCCAGCGGCCCTTGGGGGAGATACCGGCGCGGTGGGCGGCCCAGTAGCCGGTGGCGATCTTCGTCAGCGCGGTGACGACGGCCAGCGCGAGGGCGGGCAGGATCACCGGCGGGATCGACTCGGGGTCGGTGTGCAGGCCGAAGAAGACGAAGAACACGGCGGCGAACAGGTCCCGCAGCGGCGCCAGCAGATTGTGCGCGCCCTCGGCGACCTCCCCGGACAGGGCGATGCCGACGAGGAACGCGCCGACGGCCGCCGACACCTGCAACTGCTGGGCCAGCCCGGCGACCAGCAGGGTCAGGCCGAGCACGACCAGCAGCAGCTTCTCCGGGTCGTCACTGGAGACGAAGCGGGAGATCACCCGTCCGAAGCGGACGGCGACGAACAGCACCAGCCCGGCGACGCCCAGCGCGATGGCCAGGGTGACACTGCCCGCGGCGAGGCTGACCCCGGCCAGCAGGGCGGTGATGATCGGCAGGTAGACCGCCATCGCCAGGTCCTCGAGCACGAGGATGCTGAGGATGACCGGCGTCTCGCGGTTGCCGAGCCGTCCCAGGTCGCCGAGGACCTTGGCGATGACTCCGGAGGAGGAGATCCAGGTGACGCCTGCCAGCACCACGGCGGCGACCGGGCCCCAGCCCAGCAGCAGGGCCAGGGCGGCGCCGGGCAGGGCGTTGAGCGCCATGTCGACGAGGCCGGCCGGGTACTGGGTCTTGAGGTTGGAGACGAGGTCGCTGGCGGTGTACTCCAGGCCGAGCATGAGCAGCAGCAGGATGACGCCGATCTCGGCGCCGATCGCCACGAACTCCTCGCTCGCGCCGAGCGGCAGCAGACCGCCCTCGCCGAAGGCCAGACCGGCCAGCAGGTAGAGGGGGATCGGGGAGAACTGGAGGCGCCCGGCGAGGCGTCCCAGCAGGCCGAGGCCCAGGATGATCGCGCCGAACTCGATCAGGAAGGTCGCGGAGGAGTGCACGCGCTCACTCCCGCCCGAGTATCTGGGCGGCGGCCTCGATGCCCTCACGGGTGCCGATCACGATCAGAGTGTCGCCGCCGGCGAGCCGGAAGTCCGGCGCCGGGGACGGGATGGCCTCCGCGCGCCGCAGCACGGCCACGATCGACGCGCCGGTCTCGGTGCGCATCCGGGTCTCGCCGAGCAGGCGGCCGTTCCAGTGGGAGACCGTGGACAGCTCGATGCGCTCGGCGACCAGGCCCAGGTCGGTGGTGTGCAGCAGGTTGGGGCTGTGGTGGGCGGGCATCAGCGCGTCGATCAGCGCGGCCGACTCGGCGACCGTCAGGCGCAGCGAATGGGCGCAGGCGTCCGGGTCGTCGGAGCGGTACACGTTGACCGTGCGGGCTCCGTCCCGGTGTGCGATCACGGACAGGTGCTCGTGCTCACGCGTGGTGAGGTCGTATTTCACGCCGATGCCCGGCAGCGGCGTCGCGCTCATCCGTGGAGCAGGCACAGCCTGTCCCCTTCCAGGTTGTTCCGATGTCGTCCGGTGCGTGCTCGCCGACGGCCGAAGTGGTCGCCCGGTGATCCACACCCACAGCGCCCATGGTGCCATCCCGCCATTCGGCCGGAACATGGGTGCTGTCACGGATGGACAGGGGCCGCGCGGGGCGCCGAGGATGACCGGGGAGACCGTACAGCCGCAGGTCGGAGCCCGTCCGGGGGGTGAGTGGCACGATCGGGCGGGGGCGGGTAGGGGTCGCTCTTCACGGGTACTCGGACGGGCCGCCGGGTGGTCGCGCGTTGCCGGAGGCGGTCGTGCGCCGCCGGGGACGGGAGGGTGCAGTGGACGACACGGTGATCGTCGGAGTGGACGGTTCGCCGTCCAGCCTCGCCGCGGTCGACGTCGCGGCCCGGGAGGCCCGGCTGCGCGGCGCGACGCTGCGGATCGTGCACGCCTTCAGCCGGCCCGCCGACCTGGACCCGATGATCCACGGCGTACTGGCCGCGGCCGAGCGGCGCGCCCACGAGCTGGAGCCGGGCCTGGAGATCCAGCGGACCGTGGCGTCCGGCGAGACGCTGACGGTGCTGCAGAGCGAGTCGCGGCACGCGGTGCTCACGGTGGTCGGCGGGCGGGGCCGCAGCGGGTTCGGGGACCTGCTGCTGGGCTCGACGGTGGTGCAGCTGGCCGCGCACGGGCACGGTCCGCTGATGGTGGTGCGCGGCCGGCCGGAACCGCGGGGGCCGTTGCTGCTCGCCGTGGACGGCTCGCCGGCCGGGGACGCGGCGGCCGCCTTCGCCTTCGCGGAGGCCACACTGCGCGGGGTGCCCCTGGTCGCGATGCACGTGTGGAACACCTGGAGCGAGCCGACACCGTACGAGGGCCCGGCCGATCCGTTGAACGTGGTCGTCGACCTCGACCGGCTGCGTCAGCGGCACCGCAGGCTGCTGGAGGAGGCGGTGGCTCCCTGGCGGGCCGCCCGGCCCGAGGTGGCCGTCGAACTCCGGCTGGAGCGGGCCCGGGTCCGTCACGCGCTGCTCGACGCCAGCCGCGAGGCCCAACTGGTGGTGGCCGGGGCGCGGGGTCACGGCGGCTTCACGGGCATGCTGCTCGGATCGGTCAGCCAGGCGCTGCTGTACCACGCCGACTGCCCGGTCACCGTGGTGCGCGCCGAAGGATGAGCGGTGGTGTTCCGGTGCCCGCCGCGGGGAGCGCGGCGGAGGCTCGTCGGACGGAGCCGGGCCGGGAGCCGTCCGGGTACGGCGGCACGGCCCCACGGGCCCGCGGGTGACTCACAGGGCGATCACGGACCGCACCAGCGTGCCCTCGGCGGACCGCAGCACCGTGGTCTCCACCGAGTAGGCGTCGACCAGGGCGAGGCCGCGGCCGAACGCGGCGTCCATGTCGGCCGACTCGCAGCGCGGCGCGGGACGCTGCCGCCAGTGGCCGCAGTCGCGCACCCCCACGGTCAGACAGGTGGCGTCGATCTCGAACATCACCTGCATCTCGGTGCTGCCGCTGTGCAGGACGACGTTCGTCCCCAGTTCGCTGACGATCACGGTGAGCGCTTCCTCCGCCGCCTCCGACAGCCGGTGGCCGCGGGCCACCTCGCGTGCCAGCCGCCGCAGCCGCGGCACCGCCCGCGGGGTGGCCGGGAGGGCCACCACGACCAGGAAGCCCCGGTTCCGCGGTGACACCTGCGCGTGGGGCCGCGCGGACCCCGCCGGCCCGGCCGTCCCGAGGCACGCCCCCGCCGCACTCGGATCAGTCACGTTGCTCACGCCGGACTCCTAGGGCCTGTCGTTTGGATCATCCCGGGGTCGCGGGGTCCGGCACGCGCATCTGCGGCGTTGTCGTCGGTTGCCAACGCTCCGCGTTGTCGCCCTCCTCCGCCTTGCAGCTGCACGCACCGGACCCCGCTCGGGCCCGTCGAAAGGGCACCGCACCTCACAGCCGCGCTGATCCAAACGACAGACCCTAGGGGGCCTGTCGTTCGGATCGCCCCGGGGTGGCGGAGCCCGCCGATCCACCGGGATCGCCGGGCCTTACGGGCTCTACGCTGCCTCCTCTCCGCAGGGCCCGGCAATCAGGGCAGACTGAGTACGGATACGCAAACAACCGGAGACGCGCGTGGAACGGGATGACGACACCATGCCGGACGGAGGCGGGACGGCGGACGAAGCCGAGGTTGCGCTGCGCCGACGACTCGCCGCGGCACTCGACCCGAAGGGACCGGGACGGCCCGTACTACTGCTGATCGAGGGCGCGGCCGGCACCGGCAAGAGCCGTCTGGTGGCCCGCCTCACCGCCGCGCCGACCGGCTCCGCCCGTCGTACGGTCCCGGGCGATCCGCCGGCGGCCGCCGGGCCGGAACTCCTCGTCGCCGAGGACGTGCACCGGGCGCCGGCCGACGACCTCGCCCGGCTGCGCGCCCTGCTCGCCGCCCCGCCCGCCCGCCTCGCGTGCGTCCTGAGCTACCGGCCCGAGGAACTGGCGGTTCCGGGCCTGGTCCTCGGGCCCGACACCG
This sequence comes from Streptomyces calvus, assembly GCF_006782915.1. GTDB lineage: Bacteria > Actinomycetota > Actinomycetes > Streptomycetales > Streptomycetaceae > Streptomyces > Streptomyces calvus. Next base: position 524,359 of record NZ_VCNP01000056.1, on the reverse strand, counting down.
ACCTCCCGGCCGCACTCACCGTGGTGCGGCACGTCGTGGGGCCGCTGGACGTCGCCGAGGTGCACCGGATGGCTGTCGCGGCGCTGGGCGCGGACCGCTGCCCGCCGGGACTGGCCGCCGTCCTGCACCGGGTCAGCGGTGGTGTCGCGCAGACCGTCGCGGACCTGCTGGACCGGCCGGACCTGCCGGACCTGCTGCCCCCGGGCCCCGCGGCCGCGGGTCAGCCGCTCGCCGCGGCCCTCGACCGGATCGGACCGCCGCCCCGGCTGGAGATGCTGCTCCGGCGGCGCACGGCCGCCGTGCCCGAGGAGCACCGGCCGATCGTCTTCGCCGCGGCCGTCCTCGACGAGCCCGCCACGTCCCGGGACCTCGCCGCCGTGGCCGGCCTCTCCGGGCCACGCAGCACCGACGCACTGTCCGCCGCGCTGCGGGCCGCCGCGCTCGAGGAACGCGGCGACGGCCGGTACGGCTTCGGCTCACCGCTCGCCGCGGCCGCCGGCCGTCGTACGGCGACGGGCCCGGACCGCGAGGTGCTGCACCGGCGGGCCGCGCGGCTGCTCGTGCGACGCCAGCCGGTGCCGTGGGAACGCGTGGCCGGCCACCGCCGCGCCTGCGGCGACGAACGGGGCTGGCTGCACGCCGTCGAGCGGGCGGCCCGGCAGTTCGAGGACTCCGGTGAGCAGCAGCGTGCGGTCGGCCTGCTGGAGTCGGCGCTGGCCACCGGGCCCGTCCCGGAGCAGGCCCGCTCCCGGCTGGCCCGGCTGCTGGCCCGCTCTGCCGTGATGGGCCTGCGCTCCGACGAGACGCTGAAGGTGCTCCGGCACATCGTCGCCGACCCGGGTCTGCCCCCGGCGGTGCGCGGGGAGATCCGGCTCGACCTCGGGCTGCTGCTGTGCAATCAGATGGGCGACGTGATGGAGGGGCGGGACGAACTCGCGCGCGCGGTCGACGAGTTGACCGGCCGGCCCGTTCCGCTGGCCCGGGCGATGTCCGCGCTGGCGATGCCGTACGGGCCGGACGCGTCGTTCGCCGAGAACGTCGCCTGGATCGAACGGGCCGTGACGGTGGCCGAGGAGTCGGGCGACCCGGTGGTGCAGGCGGCGGTGGCGGCGAACCGGGTGAGCGTCCTGCTCAACGGCGGCGACCCGGCGGCCTGGCCGCTCATCGAGCGGCTGCCCCGCGACAGCGACCTGATCGGCTGCCGCCAGCAGACCTCCCGGGGCCTGTGCAACGCGGCGGACGCGGCGGTGTGGCTCGGTCACTACGACAGCTCGCGCGCCCTGCTCGCCGAAGGCGTCGAACTGGCCGCGCGCAGCGGCGCCGCGTACGCCGAGCAGACCGGCCGCGGCTGCGCGCTCGTCGTCGACTGGGCGACCGGCCGCTGGTCCGGCCTCGCCGAACGGTGCCGGGCCTTCGTCGACGAGTCCGGCGACATGCCCTACCTCGCCTCCGACGCCCGGATGGTGCTCGGACTGCTCGCCCTGGCCCGCGGCGAGTGGGCCGACACCCTCGACCACCTCACCGGGCCCGACGCGGCCGGCCTGGACACCGGCCCGGTGCCGATCTCGGCGACCGCCTCGGGTGCCCTGGTGCGGCTGGCCCTCGCCCACGACGACGTCGCCGGCGCGGCCACCGAGGCAGCCGCCGCGTGGCAGCGGCTGCGTGCGAAGGGGATCTGGGCCTGGGCCGCCGAGCTCGCGCCGTGGGCGGTGGAGGCGACACTGCGGGCCGGTGACCCGTCCACGGCGGGCGCGATGACGGAGGAGTTCGCCGTCGGCCTGGACGGACGCGACGCGCCGTCGGCCGACGCCGCCCTCGAATGGACCCGGGCCGTCCTCGCCGAGCACACGGGCGAGACCGACCGGGCCGCCGCGCACTACGAGCGGAGCGCCGCCGCCTACCGTGCGCTTCCCCGGCCCTACCACGCGGCCCTCACCTCCGCGGGCGCCGCCCGCTGCACCCTCGCTGCCGACGCGGACAGCGGGCCCGCACTCGCCGCGCTCGCCGACTGCGCCACGGCCTTCGACACGCTCGGCGCGACCTGGGACGCCGCACGCACCCGCGCCGACCTGCGCCACCACCGGCCCTCGACGGAACGCCGCCCGCCGGGCCGCCCCCGCTACGGCGACGTGCTCTCCCCGCGCGAGGAGGAGGTGGCGGAGCTCGCCGCGGCGGGCATGTCCAACCGCGAGATCGCCGCGACGCTGCACCTGTCGCCGCGCACGGTGGAACAGCACGTCGCCCGGGCCCTGCAGAAGACCGGCGTGCACTCCCGCCAGCAACTGGGCCGGGTGCTGGGCACGGCGACGCAGTGATGACGCGCCCGCTACCCTCCCCGGCCGCCGCACGGGGCCCGGGCCGTCCGGCGCGCGTCAGCCGAGAAAGCTGAGGCGCACCTGGCGGTGGGGGTTGTCCTTGTTGGTGTCGACCAGGCACACCGACTGCCAGGTGCCCAGTTCCAGTCGTCCGCCCACCACCGGCAGGGTGGCGTGCGGCGGGACGAAGGCGGGCAGGACGTGGTCGCGGCCGTGGCCGGGGCTGCCGTGCCGGTGCTGCCAGCGGTCGTCGGCGGGCAGCAGGGTGTGCAGCGCGGCCAGGAGGTCGTCGTCGCTGCCCGCGCCGGTCTCGATGACGGCGACACCGGCGGTGGCGTGCGGCACGAACACGTTCAGCAGGCCGTCGCGGCCGCCCGCCGCCTGGCGCAGGAAGGCCGCGCAGTCGCCGGTGATGTCGACGACCCGCTCGTCGGAGCCGGTGGTGACGTCGAGGACTCGGGTGGTGAAGGAATCGGACATGCGCTCCATCCTCGCCCATGGGCCGGGCCGGACGCGGGAACGCCGGGCGGAACACGGGCACATGGGGCCGTGGGGACATGGGGACATGGGGACATGGGTGGGGCGCGCGTGTGATCACGGGCGGGAAGATCGACGGCCTCCGCCGTGTTCGTAGAAACGTGAACGACATGCGCGAGGTCGAGGTGGTCGTCATAGGCGCCGGGCAGGCCGGACTGTCCAGCGCCCATCATCTACGGCGGACCGGCTTCGAGCCGGAACGCGACTTTGTGGTGCTGGACCACTCCCCCGGCCCCGGCGGCGCCTGGCAGTTCCGCTGGCCCTCGCTGACGTACGGCAAGGTGCACGGGATGCACGCGCTGCCCGGCATGGAGCTCACGGACGCCGATCCGGCGCGGGCCTCCTCCGAGGTGATCGGCGAGTACTTCGCGCGCTACGAGCGCGCCTTCGACCTGCGGGTGCGGCGTCCGGTGGACGTGCGGGCCGTACGGGAGGGGCCGGGCGGGCGGCTGCTGGTGGAGACCTCGGACGGCACCTGGGCGACACGGGCGCTGATCAACGCCACCGGCACCTGGGACCGGCCGTTCTGGCCGCGCTACCCGGGCCAGGAGACCTTCCGCGGGCGGCAGCTCCACACCGCGCAATACCCGGGGCCGGAGGCGTTCGCCGGGCAGCGGGTGATCGTGGTGGGCGGAGGCGCCTCGGGCACCCAGCACCTGCTGGAGATCGCTCCGTACGCGGCGGCCACCACCTGGGTGACCCGGCGGCCCCCGGTCTTCCGTGAGGGGCCCTTCGACGAGGAGGCGGGGCGGGCGGCCGTGGCGCTCGTCGAGGAGCGGGTGCGGCAGGGGCTGCCGCCGCGCAGTGTCGTCTCGGTGACGGGACTGCCGCTCAACGACGCGATCCGGCAAGGGCTCGCGGACGGCGTGCTCGACCGGCAGCCCATGTTCGACCGGATCACTCCGGACGGTGTGGAGTGGGCATGGGGCTCCCTCCTGCCCGAGCGCGGCCGGGAGCTTGAGGGCGGGCGGCAGGTGGCGGCCGATGTCATCCTGTGGGCCACCGGTTTCCGGCCCGCCGTCGACCATCTCGCGCCGCTGCGGCTGCGGGAGCCCGGCGGCGGGATCCGGGTCGAGGGCACCCGGGCGGTCGCCGACCCGCGCGTCCACCTCGTCGGCTACGGCCCCTCGGCCAGCACCATCGGCGCCAACCGGGCGGGGCGTGCGGCGGTGCGGGACATCCGGCGGTTGCTGGAGCGGGAGCCGGTGGCCGCGTGACGGCCGGTGGCGGCGTGACGGCCGGGGCGGGCCGCGGGGTCGTGGCTGCCGGGGCCGGCCGCGGGGTCGTGGCGGGCCGTCGGCTCAGCCGTTCCGCTGTTCCGCCGGCTTCTGCTGCTGGGCGTTGAACTCGGCGACGTTGCGCTGGTGTTCGGCGTAGTCGGCCGTGAAGCGGGTGTCTCCCGGCTTGACCGTGACGAAGTAGAGCCAGTCACCAGGGGTGGGGTTGATCGCCGCGCGTACCGCGTCCTCACCCGGGTTGTCGATCGGCGTGGGCGGCAGTCCCATGCGCTCGTAGGAGTTGTAGGGGCTGTCGGCCCTGGTGTCGGTGACGGTGGTGCGCAGCGTCGAGCGGCCGAGCGCGTAGTTCAGGGTGGAGTCCATCTGGAGCGGCATCCCGCGCTCCAGCCGGTTGAAGATCACCCGGGCCACCTTGCCCATGTCGGCCTTGTCGGCCGCCTCCGCCTGCACGATGCTCGCGACGGTGACCGCCTGGTAGACGTTCATCGCGTTGCGCTGCGCTCCGGCGGCGATCGGCGCGCCGTTGAACTTCTGGTTGGCGGTGTCGACCATCCGGGACAGCAGCTTCTCGGGAGTCGACGTGTCGTCCAGTGGATAGGTCGCCGGGAAGAGATAGCCCTCCGGGTTGCCCTCGGCCTCGTTCGGCAGCTTGAGCTGCGCCTTGGTCAGGGACTTCTTGGTGGTGCCGGCGGGCAGGGCGAGGACCTTGTCCACGGCGGCGTACACCTGGCTCGCCCGCCAGCCCTCCGGGACCACCAGGGTGGTGGGGCGGGACTCGCCGTCGTCGCTCATGATCAGCAGCGGCACCGCCACGGCGGTGCCGGCCACGGCGGCCCCCAGCGCCGCGAGGGCGAAGCGGCCCCGGCGCGTCAGTCGGATCGTGCTCCGTGACGGAGTGTTCGTCTGCATGCGGGCACGGTAACCCGTATATCGCCATAAACCCGGCATATCTTCATTTTGTCGGCTCCAGTCGGGCGTCCCTGAGTACCAGGGCCGCATAGCGCCCGCCGCGCTCCAACAGCTCGTCGTGCGTGCCCCGTTCGACCGCGCGGCCGGAGTCCAGCACCACGATCTGGTCGGCACCCCGAATGGTGGACAGCCGATGGGCGATGGTCAGTGTGGTGCGGTTGGCGGACAGCGCGTCGATGGCCTCCTGCACGGCGGCCTCGGTACGGGTGTCCAGGGCGCTGGTGGCCTCGTCGAGCACCAGGACCGGCGGGTCGCGCAGGATGGTGCGGGCGATCGCCAGTCGCTGCTTCTCCCCGCCGGAGAAGCGGTGGCCGCGCTCGCCGACCACCGTGTCGTACCCGTCGGGCAGGGCGGCGATGTGGTCGTGGATCTGCGCCGCACGCGCCGCCGCGTGCAGTTCCTCGTCGGTGGCGTCGGGCTTGGCGAAGCGCAGGTTGTCGGCGACCGTGGCGTGGAAGAGGTACGTCTCCTGGGAGACGACGCCGACCGCGCGGGCCAGCGTGTCGAAGTCGAGGTCGCGCACGTCGACCCCGTCGAGGGTGACCCGGCCGCCGGTGACGTCGTAGAGCCGCGGCACGAGGTGGCCCAGGGTGGACTTGCCGGCTCCGGTGGGTCCGACGACGGCGAGGCTGCCGCCCGGCGGAACGGTGATGTCGATGCCGTCGAGTACGGGGCCGCTCTTCCCGTCGTAGCGGAAGGTGACGTTCTCGAAGCGGACCTCGCCCTTGATCCGGTCGAGGTGCACGGCGTCCTCGCGCTCGGTGATGTCGATCGGGAGGTCCAGGTACTCGAAAATGCGCTGGAACAGCGCGAGCGAGGTCTGGATCTGCACGCCGGTGGACAGCAGGCTCACGGCCGGGCGGAACAGGCCCTGCTGGAGCGAGACGAAGGCGACGATCGTCCCGATGGAGACCTCCGGGCCGCCGGTCTGCAGGGCGATGCCGGCCGTCCAGTAGATGACGGCCGGCATGGCGGCCATGACGATCGTGATGACCGCCATGCGCCAGCGGCCGGCCATGTTCGACCGCACCTCCAGGTCGACCAGCCGTTCGGACTCGTCCGCGAAGGCAGCCGTCAGGGAGTCCGAGCGGCCCATGGTGCGGCCGAGCAGGATGCCGCTGACCGAGAGCGACTCGGTGACCGTGGCGGCCATCGCGGCCATCTGCTTCTGGCGCCGGGTGGTGATCTTCTTGCGTTCGTCGCCGACACGGCGGCTGATCCAGACGAACACCGGCAGCAGGACCAGCGAGACGACCGTCAGCCGCCAGTCGAGCGCGAGCATCGCGACGATCGTGGCGACCACGCTGGTGAGGTTGGAGACCAGGGAGGTCGCCGTGGAGGTCACGGTGGCCTGCATGCCGCCGATGTCGTTGGCGATGCGGGACTGCACCTCGCCGGTGCGGGTGCGGGTGAAGAAGGCGAGCGACATGCGCTGGAGCCGGCCGTAGACGGCGGTGCGCAGGTCGTGCATGACGCGCTGGCCGACGGTCGTCGAGATCAGCGTCTGGAGCACGCCGAAGACACTGGTGAGGACCGCACTGAGGATCATGCCCAGCGCGAGCAGGCTGAGCAGGCCGGTGCGGCCCTCGGGGATCGCGACGTCGAGGATCGCCTTCAGCAGGAACGGTGTGGCGACCGAGACCAGCGAGGCCGCGCCGACGAGCAGTCCGACGATCGCGAGGCGGCCGCGGTAGGGGCGGAAGAGCTTCAGGATGCGCCGCACCTGCCGGGGCTGCTCCGGCGCTCCGGCGGGCGGGGTCCAGTCGGGTTCGTGAGGGGGATGCATGGTCTCCTTCGGGACGGATGCGCGCCGGGCGGCTGCCCGGGGCGAGCACAGCTGCTCAGCCCATTGTTACCTATGCTCACAATGAACGGCATCCTGATATTGTTCCCGTATGACCGCTCCCGATCCCGAAGGCCTGCTGGCCGAGCAGTTGCTCCGGCTCACTCGCCGGGTGCATCGCATCCAGAAGCGCCATCTGGAGCGGCGCGAACTCGGCATCACCCCCGCTCAGTCACGGCTGCTGCGCACGCTGGCGCACTACGGCTCGCCGCCCCGGATGGCCGATCTGGCGCAGCGGCTCGAGGTGGTCCCCCGGGCCGTGACCACGCTGGTCGACGGGCTGGAGGCGAACGGCAAGGTGCGGCGGGTGCCGGATCCCGCCAATCGACGGGTGATCCGGATCGAGCTCACCGACGACGGGCGCGCGGCACTGCGCGAACTGCGCGCCGCGCGCCGTTCGGCCGCGGAGGAGATCCTGGCCCCGCTGGACGGCCAACAGCGCGAGGCGCTGGGCGAGTTGTTGGACACCCTGGTCGACGGGGCGGTCAGCAGCGGGTGTGGCGGGCCGGCCGGCCGACCCGGGTGACGACGGACCGGCGGCACGTCCCGCCGGTTCCGGTTCCGTGCGGTGGTGCGGAAAACCGGTTGCCTCCCCCTACGTAGCGGCGTCAACCTGTCACGGTTTGCTGCGTCCGTCCGCGGGCGGACGCAGGTATGCCCGCACACCTTCCGCACCCACGCGCGCCCTTCTCCGCACACCTGCTCCCGCGCTCTTCCGCTTCCGCCCTCCCTGATCCGAGCCACTGGGACGTCATGCAGATTCAAGACCTTCCGTTTCCCGACCCCGGGGTGCCCGACGCCCGCTCGGGTCCCCGATTCCTGTGGTGGCTCTTCCGCAACCAACTGCCGGGCCAGCTCAAGTCGTTGGCCTGGGGCCTGCTGCACTTCGCCTCCGTCGCCTCGCTGCCGTTCAGCGTCGGGCTCGCCGTGCAGGCGGCGCTCGACCGCTCCGGCGGCCGGCTGGCGCTGGCGGGCGGTCTGATGGCGCTGGCCTGTGCCGGCAACGCGGTCGGTGACACGTTCCTGCACCGCGCCGCCGTCACCAACTGGATCACCGCCGCCGCACGCGTCCAGCAACTGCTGTCGCGCAAGGCCGCGGCGCTCGGCTCCGCGCTGACCCGGCGGGTCGCCGCCGGCGAGGTCGTGGCCGTCTCGACCGGCGACGTCGAGAAGATCGGCTGGTTCGTGGAGGCCCTGTCCCGGTTCACCGCGGCGGCCGTCACCATCGTGGCTGTCTGCGTCGGCCTGGTCGTCTACCAGCCGGACCTCGGTGTCGTCGTCGCGGTGGGACTCCCCCTGCTGGCCGTGGCGGTGCTGCCGCTGCTGCCCCGGGCCACCCGGCGGGCGGACGTCCAGCGGGAGAAGGCCGGGCGGGCCACCGAACTCGCCTCCGACACCGTCGCGGGGCTGCGCGTGCTGCGCGGCATCGGCGGAGAGGAACTGTTCCTCGACCGCTACCGCCGCGCCTCCCAGGAGGTCCGGCGCGCCGCCGTGCGCAGCGCCCGGATGTGGTCCCTGATCGCCGCCATCCAGGTGCTGCTGCCGGGCCTGCTGCTGATCACGGTGGTCTGGTACGGCGTCCACCTCGCCCGCGACGGCCGGATCGCCGTGGGTGAACTGGTCACCGTCTACAGCTCGGTCATGGTGCTGACGTACCCGCTGCGGCACTTCGAGGAGATCGCGATGGCGTACTCCTTCTCGAGGCCGTCGGCCAAGCGGGCCGCGCGGGTCCTGTCGCTGGACCGGGCCACGGACACCGCGGGCACCCGCGACGCCGAGGCGCCGTCCGGCGACCTGTACGACCCGGCGACCGGTCTGCTCGCGCCCGCGGGACGGCTCACCGCCGTGGTGTGCGGGGACCCGGACGCGGCGGGACGGCTGGCCGAGCGCCTGGGCGGACATGCCGCGGAACAGGGCACGTCGGTGCTGCTGGGCGGGGTGCCCCTGGACGAACTGCCGCTGGAATGCGCCCGCACCGCCGTCCTCGTGCAGGACAAGGATCCGGTGCTGCTGTCGGGAACCCTGCGCGAACTGCTCGACGTGCCCGCGTCCGGTGCGGTCGATCCGCGCGACGCACTGGACGCCGCCCAGTGCGGGGACGTGCTGGCGGCACTGGTGCAGGGCTCCCTCGGCGCCGACGACCCGATGGACGCCCGGATCACCGAGCGCGGGCGGTCCCTGTCCGGTGGCCAGCGCCAGCGGCTCGCGCTGGCCCGGTCGCTGGTCACGGACCCCGAGGTGCTGGTCCTGGACGAGCCGACGTCGGCCGTCGACTCGCACACCGAGGCCCGTATCGCCCAGGGTGTGCGCGCGTTGCGTGCGCGGCGGACCACGGTGGTGTTCACCTCCTCCCCGCTGTTGCTGGACCGGGCCGACCGGGTGGTGTTCCTGCACGGCGACACGGTCGCGGCGGTCGGCGGCCATCGCGAACTGGTGCGCACCGAGCCCCGGTACCGGGCGGTGGTGACGCGCGAGACCGAAGCCGAGGCGGAGGCCCAGTCGGCGGAGGTCCGGAGCGAGGACGCCGGGCTGCCCGGCGGCGCGGCCCGGGACAAGGACGGCGCACTGTCCGGGGGCGTGACCCGGAAGCCCGGGGACGTGACCCGGAAGAAGGACGGCGCGCTGCCCGGCGGCGAGGGACCGAAGCGTCGGGACGCGGCGCCGGGCCGTCTCGAACAGCTCGAAGAGATCGAAGAGTTCGAAGAGTTCGAAGAGCTGCAAGAGATCGAAGAGCTGGAAGAGCTGGACGAGCTGGAAGAGATCGAGGAGACAGCATGATCGGCGTGGCGCCACCGGCCTACGACCCGGCGGCCCCGACCGCGGCCGGCACCCTGCCCGTGGGAGCGCCCGCGACCGTGCGCGCCTACGTGGCGGAGCTGCTGCGCCGGCACCGCCGGGCCTTCCTGCTGCTGATCACCGTGAACACGGTCGCCGTGGTCGCCTCCATGGTGGGCCCGTACCTGCTGGGCGGGCTGGTCGAACGGGTCTCGGACCGGGAGCGGGAGCTGCATCTGGGCCTGACGGCCGCGCTGTTCGTGCTGGCGCTCGCCGTCCAGGCGACGTTCGTGCGGCAGGTGCGGCTGCGCGGGGCGATGCTCGGCGAGCGGATGCTGGCCGATCTGCGCGAGGACTTCCTGGTGCGGTCGGTCGGGCTGCCGCCGGGCGTGCTGGAGCGGGCGGGCACCGGCGATCTGCTGTCGCGGATCACCACCGACATCGACCGGCTCGGCAACGCGATGCGCGAGGCCGTGCCTCAGCTGGCCATCGGCGTGGTGTGGGCCGTGCTGCTGCTGGGCGGCCTGGTCGTCACGGCACCCGAACTGGCCCCGGCCGTGCTGGTCGCCGTGCCGCTGCTGGTGGTCTGCTGCCGCTGGTACTTCCGGCGGGCGCCCGCCGCCTACCGTTCGGAGGCCGCCGGGTACGCGGCGGTGGCCGCCGCACTCGCCGAGACGGTGGACGCGGGCCGGACCGTGGAGGCGCACCGCCTCGGCGCGCGCCGCGTGGCCCTGTCGGACCAGCGGGTCCGGGAGTGGACGGCCTGGGAGCGCTACACGCTGTGGCTGCGGTCGGTGCTGATCCCCGTCATCAACATCACCCATGTCACCGTGCTCGGCTCGGTGCTGCTGATCGGCGGTGTGTTCGTCCTGCAGGGCTGGACCGGTGTGGGCCAGCTGACGACGGCGGCACTGATCGCGCAGATGCTCGTGGACCCGGTGGGGCTGATCCTGCGCTGGTACGACGAGCTGCAGGTGGCGCAGGTGTCGCTGGCCCGGCTGGTCGGTGTCCGGGACATCGAGCCCGACGCCGGTGACGCCGAGCTGACTCCCGAAGGCCGCAGGGTGCACGCGGACGAGGTGCGTTTCGGATACCGCGAGGGCGTGGACGTCCTGCGCAAGGTGTCCCTCGAGGTCGCACCGGGGACGAGGATGGCGCTGGTCGGCCCGTCGGGTGCGGGCAAGTCCACTCTGGGCCGGCTGCTCGCCGGTATCTACGCGCCCCGGGACGGCCGGGTCACCCTGGGCGACGCCGAACTGTCCCGGATGACCGCGGAACGGGTCCGCACGCACGTGGCCCTGGTCAACCAGGAGCACCACGTCTTCGTGGGCTCCCTCCGCGACAACCTGCGGCTCGCCCGGACGGACGCCGAGGACGCGGAGCTGTGGGCCGCGCTCGGCGCGGTCGACGCGGACGGCTGGGCCCGTGCGCTGGACGACGGCCTGGACACCGAGGTCGGCTCGGGCGGGTTCACGCTCACCCCGGCGCAGGCGCAGCAGATCGCGCTGGCCCGGCTGGTGCTGGCCGACCCGCACACGCTGGTCCTGGACGAGGCGACGTCGCTGCTCGACCCGCGCGCCGCGCGTCACCTGGAACGCTCCCTGGCGCGCGTCCTGGACGGCCGGACCGTCGTCGCCATCGCCCACCGGCTGCACACCGCCCACGACGCGGACGTGATCGCCGTGGTGGAGGACGGCCGCATCAGCGAACTGGGCAGCCACGACGAACTGGTCGCGGCGGACGGCGCGTACGCGGCCCTGTGGCGATCCTGGCACGGCTGACGAGCGGGCCCGGAGCCGCGTGACGCGGGTTCCCGCAGCGTGCGGGGCCGAGGCGCGCCATGCAGGGCGCAGGGCCGTAGCACCGTGCAGGGCGCAGGCACAGGGGCAGAGCGGGGGCCGCGGGCTCGGGTCCTGGTGGAGCGCGGGGACCGTAACGCCGCAGGGCGCGGGTCCCCGTGCGTGGGGTCGCAGGCCGGGGGCCGGGGCCGCGGCGTCGCGGGCGACCGGCGCGGAACTCGGGGGTTTTGGCGCGGTGCGGGTGCCCCGGCCCGGCGAGCGGTGCCCGGTTTCCCTCGGGGCGGAGGGCCGGGGACGGCGGCCGGCCGGCTGTGGGGCGGGCCCGTGCCGTGCTGCCCGCCGGGGCCGTGGCGTTGCGCTGCGGGGAGCTCGGGTGAAGGCTGGAGTCAGGAACCGGCTCGGGGAGCACTCGGGAGCCCGGCGGACCGGAGCCCGGCGGACCGGACACGGGTGGCGCCGGTACCCCGTGCGGACGGCCCGGCACGCTCCACGGCGGGAACGGGCCCGGCCCCACCCTCTGGAGGTACCCGTGAACAGCGCCGACGGTTGGGGAGACGACGTCTACCAGCCCGACGCGTCCGAGATCCAGGACGACGCCGGACTGCTCGACGCCGAGGACACCCTGGAGAACGACGGCGTCGCCGACCCCCTCGACCGGGGCTGGTCCCCTCCGGAACGGCCCTGGGCCGTGGAGCACTACGGCGTGACGGCGGCCGAGCGCCACGAGGGCGAGAGCCTGGACCAGCGGCTCGCCGAGGAGCTGCCGGATCCCCCCGCCTCCGACGGCGACGGTCTCGGCGATTCCTCCGGCACGGACGGGGAACTCCTGGACAACGAGGTCGGCGCGGCACGCTCCGGCCGGCTCGTGGCCCCGGACGAAGGGGCGCACGAGGACGAGGAGGAGGCGCTGGTCGCCATGGACGTCGGCATCGACGGCGGGGCCGCCTCCGCCGAGGAGGCCGCCATGCACGTCGTCGACGAGGACACCCTGCCCGGCTGAACCCGCCGCTCCCCCGCCGCGGGGCCCGCCCGAGCCGCCCGAGGAGCATTCATGCAGCAGGACAAGCACCCCGACTACCACCCCGTCGTCTTCCGAGACCGGGCCGCCGGCTACGCCTTCCTCACCCGGTCCACCGCGACCAGCGACCAGACCATCGAGTGGGACGACGGCGAGTCCTACCCGGTGGTGGACGTGGAGATCTCCTCGGAGAGCCACCCGTTCTACACGGGCAAGGCCCGCACCGTGGACACCGAGGGCCGCGTGGCGCGCTTCGAGCGCCGGTACGGCGGTGAGGGTTCCGGCTGAGCCGTGGGGCCACGCGTCCCTCAGATCACGTTGAGCGCCGCCGCGCCGCCCACCCCGCCCAGCAGCATGAACACGGGCATCAGCACCTTCAGTTCCACCCAGCTGCCGGCCCGGAACCGCATGGCCTTCGGCGGGCCGACCGGGTACCAGCGCTTGCGGCCCACCGGTATCGGCCACAGGATCGGACAGCCCGACACGGTCAGCGCGTCCCCGATGTCGTGCACCAGGGCGCCCAGCACGATCGGCAGCCCGAGCCACAGGTACTCCTGTCCCGGCTCGGTGAACAGCCAGTCGGAGCCGTTGCCCGGCTGGTCCAGCACGCCCGCGAGGATCCACGCGCTGGTCGCCGCCAGCAGCCACACCAGGACGTCGCTGCTGGAGCCGCGGGTCGCCCGCCACAGCAGGCCCTCGATGGCCAGCACCATGTGCACGAACAGGAGCGCCAGGACCGCCCAGCGTCCGCCGGTGACCGCCAGGGCCGCGGAGCCGGCTCCGATCAGGACCGCCCACAGCCAGGTGTGCGTCAGTGTGCGGTGCCCGCCGGAGCGGCGCGGGTCGCCCTGCTTCCTGGTGGCCTTGTAGACGGCGTAGGAGAGCTTGTCGACGATCTCGCACAGCCAGCGCGACAGGGGGCCGAAGGCCCGCGAGATGGTGGCGGCCTTGTGGTCCAGGTCCGGGGCCAGGGCGGCGCCGGCGCAGATCAGGGCTCCGGCCAGGAGGACCGGCCAGGGCATCGGGTGTCCGGCCGCGGCCGTCGCCGCTCCGACTCCGAGCCAGGCCGCGGCGCCCGACAGTGAGTGTGCTGGTCCCATCATCGCCGTTGCCCGCCCCATTCCTCGTTCGCCGCTGTCCAGTTGACCGTGCGCGTTGACGCCCCGCCGGCGACACAGCGTAGCGTTCGCGATCTTCACGGCCGTAGCCGATTCCCGCATCGGGTCGGCATGCAGGCAAGATGGGGGCGTGACCCTCATCGATCAGCTGCCGCCGACCGCCGACCCCGACGCCCTGTACGAAGCCTTCGAGTCGTGGGCCCAGGAACGCGGTCTCACCCTCTATCCGCATCAGGAGGAGGCGCTGATCGAGGTGGTTTCCGGAGCGAACGTGATCGTGTCGACGCCCACGGGCTCCGGCAAGAGCATGATCGCGGCGGGCGCGCACTTCGCCGCCCTGGCGCGCGACGAGGTCACCTTCTACACGGCGCCGATCAAGGCTCTGGTGTCGGAGAAGTTCTTCGAACTGTGCAAGATCTTCGGCACGGAGAACGTGGGCATGCTCACCGGTGATGCGTCCGTCAACGCGGACGCCCCGGTCATCTGCTGCACCGCGGAGGTCCTGGCGTCGATCGCGCTGCGCGACGGCAGGAACGCCGACGTGGGGCAGGTCGTGATGGACGAGTTCCACTTCTACGCCGAGGGCGACCGCGGCTGGGCCTGGCAGATCCCGATCCTGGAGCTGCCGCAGGCGCAGTTCGTGCTGATGTCGGCGACGCTCGGCGACGTCTCCTTCTTCGAGAAGGACCTCACCCGCCGCACCGGCCGCCCAACGGCGGTGGTCCGCTCGGCGACCCGCCCGGTGCCGCTGTCCTACGAGTACCGCTACACGCCGCTCACGGAGACGCTGACCGACCTGCTGCAGGCCCGGCAGGCGCCCGTCTACATCGTGCACTTCACGCAGGCGCAGGCCGTGGAGCGGGCGCAGGCGCTGATGAGCATCAACATGTGCTCGAAGGAGGAGAAGGAGCAGATCGCCGACCTGATCGGCAACTTCCGCTTCACCACCAAGTTCGGCCGCAACCTCTCCCGCTACGTCCGGCACGGCATCGGCGTCCACCACGCCGGCATGCTGCCCAAGTACCGGCGGCTGGTGGAGAAGCTCGCGCAGGCGGGTCTGCTGAAGGTCATCTGCGGCACGGACACCCTCGGCGTGGGGGTCAACGTGCCGATCCGCACGGTGCTGTTCACGGCGCTGACCAAGTACGACGGCAGCCGTGTGCGCACGCTGCGGGCGCGTGAGTTCCACCAGATCGCGGGCCGCGCCGGACGCGCCGGCTTCGACACCGAGGGTTTCGTGGTGGCCCAGGCCCCCGAGCACGTCATCGAGAACGAGAAGGCCCTGGCGAAGGCCGGTGACGACCCGAAGAAGCGCCGCAAGGTCGTGCGGAAGAAGGCGCCGGAGGGTTTCGTCGGCTGGACCGAGCAGACCTTCGAGAAGCTGATCGCCTCCGAGCCGGAGCCGTTGACCTCGCGCTTCCGGGTCACCCACACGATGCTGCTGTCGGTGATCGCCCGGCCGGGCAACGCCTTCGAGGCGATGCGGCGGCTGCTGGAGGACAACCACGAGCCGCGCAAGCAGCAGTTGCGGCACATCAGGCGGGCGATCGCCATCCACCGTTCGCTGCTGGACGGCGGCATCGTCGAGAAGCTGGACCGGCCGGACGCCGAGGGCCGCATCGTCCGCCTCACCGTGGACCTCCAGCAGGACTTCGCGCTGAACCAGCCGCTGTCCACGTTCGCGCTGGCCGCGTTCGAGCTGCTGGATCCCGAGTCGCCGTCGTACGCGCTGGACATGGTGTCGGTGGTGGAGTCCACTCTGGACGATCCGCGTCAGATCCTCGCCGCGCAGCAGAACAAGGCGCGGGGCGAGGCGGTCGCGGCGATGAAGGCCGACGGGGTGGAGTACGAGGAGCGCATGGAGCGCCTCCAGGACATCACCTACCCGAAGCCGCTGGAGGAGCTGCTCTTCCACGCGTACAACACCTACCGCAAGAGCCACCCGTGGGTCGGCGACCATCCGCTGTCGCCGAAGTCCGTGGTCCGGGACATGTACGAGCGGGCGATGTCCTTCACGGAGTTGGTGTCCCACTACGAACTGGCCCGCACCGAGGGCATCGTGCTGCGGTACCTCGCCTCCGCCTACAAGGCGCTGGAGCACACCGTCCCGGACGACCTCAAGTCGGAGGACCTGGAGGACCTGATCGCCTGGCTGGGCGAGATGGTGCGCCAGGTCGACTCCAGCCTGCTCGACGAGTGGGAGCAGCTCGCCAACCCGGAGGAGATGACCGCCGAGGAGGCTCAGGAGAAGGCCGACCAGGTCAAACCGGTCACCGCCAACGCCCGTGCCTTCCGCGTGCTGGTCCGCAACGCCATGTTCCGCCGGGTCGAGCTCGCCGCCCTCGACCAGGTGGAGGAACTGGGCGAACTGGACGCCGAGTCGGGCTGGGACGCCGACGCCTGGGGCGAGGCGATGGACAGGTACTGGGACGAGTACGAGGAGCTCGGCACCGGTCCCGACGCCCGCGGACCGAAGCTGCTGCTGATCGAGGAGCAGCCGGAGAACGGTCTGTGGCGGGTGCGGCAGATCTTCGACGACCCGAACGGCGACCACGACTGGGGCATCAGTGCCGAGGTCGACCTGACCGCCTCCGACGCGGAGGGCCGTGCGGTCGTCCGCGTCACCGATGTCGGCCAGTTGTGAGCACAGGAGAATCCCACCCATGACGAATCCGGCCGAGCGCCTCGTCGATCTGCTCGACCTGGAGCAGATCGAGGTCAACATCTTCCGTGGCCGCAGCCCGCAGGAGTCCCTCCAGCGGGTCTTCGGCGGCCAGGTGGCCGGCCAGGCCCTGGTCGCCGCCGGCCGCACCACCGAGGGCGACCGTCCCGTGCACTCGCTGCACGCGTACTTCCTGCGCCCGGGCAGGCCCGGGGTGCCGATCGTGTACCAGGTGGAACGAGTGCGGGACGGCCGGTCGTTCACGACCCGCCGGGTCACCGCGGTGCAGCAGGGCCGCACGATCTTCAATCTCACCGCCTCCTTCCACAAGCCTGAACAGGGGAGTTTCGAGCATCAGCTGCCGCCGGCCCGCGAGGTGCCGGACCCGGAGTCGCTGCCCACGGTCGCGGACGAGATTCGCGAGCATCTGGGCGCGCTGCCGGAACAGTTGGAGCGGATGGCGCGACGCCAGCCCTTCGACATCCGCTACGTCGACCGGCTGCGCTGGAACCCGGACGAGGTGAAGGGCGCCGAGCCGCGCAGCGCGGTGTGGATGCGCGCCGTCGGCCCGCTGGGTGACGATCCGCTCGTCCACACCTGCGCCCTGACCTACGCCAGTGACATGACCCTCCTGGACGCCGTGCGGATCCCGGTGGAGCCGCTGTGGGGGCCGCGTGGTTTCGACATGGCGTCGCTGGACCACGCCATGTGGTTCCACCGTCCGTTCCGGGCGGACGAGTGGTTCCTGTACGACCAGGAGTCGCCGATCGCGACGGGTGGCCGGGGTCTGGCGCGCGGGCGGATCTACGACCGGGAGGGCCGGATGCTGGTGTCCGTCGTCCAGGAGGGGTTGTTCCGGGCGCTGTAGGTCACCGGGCACCTCGGGTCACCCGGATCGGTCGATCACCGGGTGCGGTGGACCACCGGAAGTCCAAGCCTGTGGAGCCGACGTGCCTCGTGGGTGGCTGTGGTCCGTGGGCACCGGGCGCCGCGGGGTCACTGTGTGCAGCGGGTCACCGGGTGCAGCGGCGCCATCTGCCGAGCAGGCCGCGGGATGCGGGACGGGCCGGTCCGGTGTCCCGGGGTGTCCGGTGCGCGGGTCCGGGGCGGTGGCGGGCGGGACGGGGCGCGGGCCGGTGGTTCCGTGCCCGGGCCGTGAGCCGGGTCAGCTCGGACTGCAGCCAGGCGATCTCGTCGGCGTCCTGTGCGGTCATCAGCTCCTCGGTGATGCGGGCGGCCGGCGATCCGGGGTCCGCGTGGCCGGGTGACGGCGGGCGGAACCGGTTCAGGTGGGACCGCTCGTAGGGGTCCTTGACGGCCTGTGCCACATGGAGCGGATCGAGCAGTGAGGCGACGGCGCCGGCGCGCGCCCAGGGGTCGTCGGCCAGGCGGAGCAGGAAGCCCAGCCGACGGCCGCGCCAGTTGCGGGGGCGCAGGTCCACGCCCGCGTCGAGCTGGCTCCTGAGTCCTTCGGGTGTGCGTCCCGTCAGCAGCGGCGCGTTCCGGTCGTCGGCCGCGAACCGCTCCAGTTCCTCGGCCGGATAGAGCCAGACCACGGCGCGGTGGCGGTTCAGGTGGAACGTCACCGGCACCAGCACCCCCAGCCTCGCCAGGCGGGTGAAACGGGCACCGGTCACCTGCATGAGGGCAGCGCCTTCCGCGGTGCCCACGGCCTTGACGCTCCGGCGCAGCGCCTCGGGAAATCCCGGCCCGGCACGCAACCGCTCGATCTCCGCCCGGGCAACCCGTCGGCGTCCGCCGTCGCCGGGAGACGTACGGATGCGGCCCAACTGCACGGCGAGATCGAACTCGCTCGGCTTCAGGCCCAGTTCGCGTGCCGCGCGGCCCGCCGGGACCGTGGTGTCCCGCTCCCCCGCGACGCTCCCGCCGTCGGCCGTGACGGTGGTGTCGTACGTCATGGTGTGCTGTCCGGACATGGGTGCTCCCCCGTGGAGTGTGGACGGCCGGCGCCGGGTGCGCCTGCCGGAAAAAACCGTAGCCGCTCCGTCACACTCCGCGTCGACCCTGTGGACAACCGCGCAGGGCCGGACGAACACGCAGGTCAGGCGTCTGTTCCGGGTTTCGGTCTGCGGGCGTCGACGTCCAGGTGCTCACCGACCCGGTTGACCAGGAGCGTCATCTCGTAGGCGATCTGGCCGATGTCGGCCTCCGCGCCGCTGAGCACGCACAGGCAGCTGCCGGTGCCGGCCGCGGTGACGAACAGCACCGCGTCGTCGAACTCGATCATCGTCTGGCGCACCCCGCCCGCCCCGAAGTGCCGCCCCGAGCCCTTGGCGAGGCTGTGCAGTCCGGACGACACGGCGGCGAGGTGGTCGGCGTCCTCACGGCGCAGGCCGGTGCTCGCGCCCGTCACCAGACCGTCGTTGGACAGGACCAGTGCGTGCCGTACGTGTTCGACGCGTTGTGTCAGGTCGTCCAGCAGCCAGTCGAGTCCCTGGTTCTGCCCCATGTGACGTGTCTCCCCCTGATCTTCCCCGTGTGGTGCCCCGTGTCGTGCCCTTCTGGCGGAAGGGCCCCCGCGCCAGCCTTCACCACGACCGGGCGCCGGGCAAGGAGGTCGGAGGCCAAGCGGCGAAAGATGACCGAGGAAGGTCCGAGGAGGAACGGTGCGGACGTCGTCACGAGGGCATCACCCGCCCCGGTGGGGGATCATGCGGAGCATGAGCGATGACCACACACGCGTCCAGGAGTTCTTCGCCGCGCGTGCCGCCGACTGGGACAGCCGCTTCCCCGACGACGGCCCGGCCTACGCGGCGGCGGTCGCCGCACTCGGGCTGCGCGAGGGTGACCGGGTGCTCGACGCCGGATGCGGAACCGCGCGGGCACTGCCTCCGCTGCGTGCGGCCGTGGGGCCCTCGGGCACGGTGCTCGGCGCGGATCTGACGCCTGCCATGCTGCACGCGGCGGTACGGGCCGGCCGGGACCGCGACGGGACACTGCTGCTGGCCGATGCCGCCGCGCTGCCGCTGCGCACGGCCTGTCTGGACGCCGTGTTCGCGGCGGGTCTGATCGCGCACCTGCCCGATCCGGAGGAGAACCTGCGGGAGATCGCGCGGGTGGTGCGGCCCGGTGGTTCGCTCGCGTTGTTCCATCCGGTCGGCCGGGCGGCGCTGGCCGCACGGCAGGGCCGCACGATCACGCCGGACGATCTGCGCGCGGAGCCCAACCTCCGTGCGCTGTTGGCCCGTTCCGGGTGGCGCATGACGTCGTACGTCGACGAGGACGCCCGGTTCCTGGCCCTGGCGGTGCACGAGGACTGAGCCCGCTCCGCCGCACCCGGCGGCCGCGCGGCAGGGGCCGCCCGGCCGGCTCGGGGCCCGTGGGGCGCCTTGCCTTCAGTCCGTGGGCCGCACGGGGCAGCCGCGCAGGCCCGGGACCGGGTGGGTGCCGAGGTCCTGGAGCCGGTATCCGTTCGGGTAGCTCTTGATCTCCCGGTTCTGCCGGGCGAAGTGCGGGGCGCGGCGGGGCGGCAGTAGGCGTACGGCACGCCCCCGCAGGCGCACGCCACGGTGTACCCAGGCGCGTGTGGCGGCGCCGGGCGGGGCGTAGCGGAAGGCGCGCAGCAGCGGTTCGTCGAGCAGGGCGAGCGTGGCGGTGCGCAGCAGGGGGGCGAGCGGGCGCGGATACCAGGAGGCCATGAGGTCGAGGGTGGCGTCCGAGACGCGCCGCGCGTCCTCGTCCCAGGCGAAGTGGGCCTCTTCGTAGGCGTCCAGGCAGGCTTCGAACTCCTCGTAGGAGCCCGGGATGTCCTTGATGCCCATGTGCCGTCCGAGGGTCCGGTAGTGCACGGCACTGGCGACGATCTCGTGCCGCGACAGTCTGCGCCACCCGTAGGCGTCGATCCACCGCCGCGGCATCACCACGAAGGTGCACAGGACGTACCGCATGTCGTCGTCGGGGATGTCGTAGGCGTGGTGCATCCGGTTGACGCGGCGGATCGCGGTCCTGCCCCGGTCACTGCCGAATCCGTGCTCGACGACGGCGTCCAGGAGGAGTGAGGTGTCGTCGTAGCGCTTCTGGGAGCGGTCCGTGAGCTCGGCGGTCTCGGCGAGCAGCCGCCCGATGCGGGGAACGGCGTAGGTGCGGTAGAGAGCCAGTTCGAGGGAGCGGGTGAAGTCCCAGGGGAACTCGTAGGCCGAGCTGAGCCGGTAGATCTCCGTGGCCTGCCGGTAGGGGTCCATGCGCCGGATCCGTTCCAGCCGTTCGTAGCGCCGCATGAGCCGCCCCCTTCTGTCGCCGACGCCGCAACTCTACGTTGGGCAGTGGGAGATGAACGGTCGGTGAGGACAACACGCCAGGGGCAGGTGGACCGCATGTGGACGAGCGTTCGCGGGATCGGCAGCAGGATGGCCGACGGGCTGCGCGCCGGACGGGCCGGGCGGAAGGAGCGGGAGCCCGAACGGCCGAGGGAGCGTCCGCACAATCTCTTCGAGGCCGCGGCGGTCTATGTCTCGGCCTGTGCGGAGGACGACCGGGAACGGATGGACGAGGCGGCCGGCTGGGTGTCGCCGGAGGCGTTGTCGTTCGGGGTGAACGAACTGGCGTGCCGGGCGGTGGTCGCGCTGGCCCGGGAGCGCGACGAGTCGCCGGGGAAGGTCGCGCGGGCGCTGCTGGGACTGCCGGCCGCCTGAACCGCCGACCGGGTGGCCGTTTCGCCCCGTCGGGCCGGAAACCTGCAGCTTGGGGGCGGGTCCGGGGTCGTGACAAGCGGCTCGGCGTCGGCATAGGGTGCGCGCCGATGGACGAACCGATGGGGAGGCTGGGATGGCCGGGACGGACGAGGAAGCCGTCGCCGCCGCGGACGACGCGCTCTATGTGCTGACGGCGACGCTGCTGACGCCGGCACAGTTCCCGAGCGTGCTGGGCGACGACTATCCGGAGGCCTGCGCGGCGCTCGGTCTTCCGCCGGTCGCCGACGGGTACGGCCTGGTGCTCGGCCAGGACGGCGAGGGCGCCCGGTGGACCGTCGTCGTGGACGACGTCTCGCTGGTCGCCGTCGCGATCGCGTCCTGGGACTGCGGCATGGAGCACGATCTGTCGCCGGACGAGCGGACGGTCGTCGCGGCGCTGCCCGGCTGGCCGCTCGCGGTGGCCGTCGCCGCGCCGAACGTTCCCGCGCCGCACGATCCCGGCCCCGAAGCCGCCGACGGACCTCCGCTGGCACCGCCGGACACCGATGGCTGGGGGCCGGCCCAGCGCCGTCTGGGCGCCGACGAGATCGCACTCCAGTGGGCAGTCTGGCGGGAGCAGATCGACGACAGCGCGTTCCGGACGCCGGAGGGCCCCGCGGAGGCGGCGGAAGGGGCCGGCGGCGGCGCGCCGGAGGACGGCGCCGGACAGGCGGACGGGCCGTCGGGCGGCCCCAGCAAGATCCGGCGGGTGCTGGCGGAGGCCCGCGCCTACCTCGACTCGCCGCCCCCGCTCGGCCGGGTCCGCTCGTCCTTCGCGCCGGGCGGCGCGCGCACCCTGCGGGCCGACGGTCCGGGCTGGTCGCTGGTGGCCCGGACGGACGACATCGCGTTCGTCCTGCTCGACGACGAGCCCGGCGAAGTCCTGCCGGTGGGCCGGGGGCCCGAACTCCCGGGCCTGCTCGAGGCGCTCGACCAGATGGCCGTACGGCCGCTCTGAGCACGCGCCGCCTTCGGCGATGACAGCGGTAATGGGACTTAGCGTGTGCTGAGAGCCCACGTGCGGGTGCTGTTCCGTATGGCGCCAACCCATCGATGACGGCGGGGACAGGCCCCCACCATGGGGCAGTTCCGCGCTCGTTCCCGTTGCCCGTCATCCGCTGTCCGTCCTTCCGGAGGCCGTCATGCGCCCCTCCCGTGGCGTTCCCCTGCTCGTCGCCGTCCTCGCCGCGGCCGCCCTGTCCGCTCCGACTCCGGCCGGTGCGGCCGGGGACGGTCACTGCGCACGCCAGGACCGGGTGCGCGTGCCGGGCGCCGCACACCAGCGCAGTGCCTGTCTGCCCGACCTGACCACCACGGGCCTGGCCGGCACTCCCTACACCGACCCGACCGACCAGGCGGGACTGACCGCCGCGGACACCCGGTCGCCGTCGGGCGTGCCCGGCGTGCAGATCGACGGCTACTTCCCGGACTCCTCCCGCTTCAACACCACGCACGGCTGGCAGCACGACGCGCAGTTCGTCATCCGGCTGCCCGACCGCTGGAACGGCGGGCTGGTCGTCACCGGCGCGCCCGGCAACCGCAAGCAGTACGCGACCGACAAGGCGATCTCCGACCAGGTGCTGGCGCAGGGCTACGCCTATGCGGCGACCGACAAGGGCAACAACGGTGTCGACTTCTACCTCGACGGTGACCGGCCCGGTGACGCGGTCGCAGAGTGGCACACGCGAACCACACAGCTCACCCGCGCGGCACAGCGCGTGGTGGCGCAGCGCTACGGGCACGCCCCGCGCCGCACGTACATGACGGGTGTCTCCAACGGCGGTTACCTCACCCGCTGGCAGTTGGAGAACCATCCGGAGCTGTACGACGGCGGGGTGGACTGGGAGGGCACCCTGTGGGCCGCGGAGGGACGTCATCCGATGCTGTCGCTGCCGGTGGCGGTGGCCCGCATGTTCGGCGAGGCGACCGACGAGGACATGTACGCGGCGGGCTTCGCGCGCGGTTCCGAGTTCCTGTGGCCGTACCACGAGAAGGCCTACTGGGGGGTCACGCAGAAGATCTACCGTGCCGAGTTCGACCCGGCCTACGACCCCGGGTGCCCGGGCCCGTCCGCGGGCTCGACGACGGAGCAGATCCTGGCCCCGTGCCGCTCCGACGCCGCCTACGACTACGCCTCGCGTCCCGCATCCGTGCACCGGGCCGTGGAGCGGGTGGCGCTCACCGGGCGCATCGGGCGGCCGATGATCACCCTGCACGGCGATCTGGACGCGCTGCTGCCCAAGGCCGCCGACTCGGACGTGTACGACCGCATGATCGAGGCGAGCGGGCGCGGTCAGCTGCACCGCTACTACACGGTGCAGGGCGGCACGCACGTCGACGGACTGTACGACTCCTTTCCGGACCGGCTGCGGCCGATCCTGCCCTGTTACCGCTCGGCGTTCGACGCCCTGGTCGCATGGGTGGAGCGCGGAGTGGCCCCGCCGGCGGACCGCACGATCGGCAGGCCCGTCGGCGGCGACGTGGTCAACTCCTGCGCGCTGGACTCGGGTGAGGCGGTGACGCGGTAGCGCCTCAGCGGCCCAGCTCCTTGCGCTGGACGCGGCGCAGCCGGCGCCGCTGTGCGGGGTCGAGGGCGAGGTAGGCGGCGGCCGGGACTCCGAGGACTATCAGCAGCGCGGCCCACCAGGGCAGCCAGATGAGCAGGATGAGTCCGGCCGCCACGCCGCCCGCGGCGATCTTGGCGTTGTTCGACATGGGTGTCGCCTCCTTCGCGGCCACTGCCGCTCTCTGTCGTGGAAACGGGTCCGCGCCCGCGGCGGTTCCGGACCGCGACCCTGAGACGCCCCTGAGCCGAGCCCTTAGGGTCTGCCGGACCACCGAGGGGGCGCCTCCGCCCTGCCGTCTGCCGTCTGCCGTCTGCCGTCTGCCGTCTGCCGTCTGCCGTCTGCCGTCTGCCGCGAGGAGGATGCACCGCGCCACTCCCCATGGTGACCCGGATCACTTCCTCGGCGCACCCGCCGGAGCGGTTCATCCTGTACCCTCGGCGACTCCGACTCACTAGTCAAGTTTGAGGACTTGTCATCGCTGAGCAGACTCCTCCCCCGGCACCCTCCTCCGCGCCTCCGACACCGACCCGCTCTTCCGCACCACGCGCACCCCAGGCACCCTCCGTACCCTCCGTACCCTCCGCATCGGAACGTTCCTCCGCACAGCTCACGCGGCCCGCACAGCCCGCACAACTCACGCGGCCCGCGCAGCCCGCACCAGCCGGCCATCCCGCGCACGCCGTGCTGACCCGCTGTCCGGCCGTCTTCGTTCCCGGCGACCCCGCACGCACCGGCCGGGTCGCCTTCTGGCACCCCGACGGCTCCGCTCTCCCCGGCCCGGACACGGCACCGCCCGGCCGTCTGACCGTCGTCGTGCCCGGCGACGACGGGATCGAGGCCGTGCGCGTACCCGCCACCCTGCTGCCGCTGAGCGCCGCGCTCCCGCTCCTCGCGCGCGCCCGGACCGACGCCGACGGGCACCGCGCGGCGCGGTTCTGGGGCGCGGCGACCGTGCAGGCGCTGCACCTGGTCGCGCGCGGTCTGCTGCTGCCCGGTCTGTCCTCCGCCGACCACGACGCCTGGCGCGTCGGCCCGCTCGACGCGGAGGACACCGAGGCGGTCCGCCGGCTCGCCGCCGCCATGCCGCCGGAGGCACACGCCGTGCCGCTGGAGGGCACCGAGCCGCCGCGCCTGCCCGACCCCGAACGGCTGCTGCGGGCCTTCCTCGACGCGGTCGCCGACACGCTGCCCCGCTCCCCCGCCGCCACCCTCGTGACGGGCACCCCGGCCTACGCGGGAGCCGAACCGCGGCGACTGCCCGAACTACGGCCCTGGGCCGCCGACATCGCCGCGGGCCACGACGCGGGCGTACGGCTGTCCCTGCGGATCGAGGTGCGCGGACTGACGGACCCGGCGCACATCACGGACCCCACGCACGTGGCCGACGAGGCCGACACCGCACAGGAGGCGAACGAGGCGAGGAACGGGACGGCCGAGACGGCCGAGACCGCGGACGGCACGAACCAGACGGCCGAGACCGCGGACGGCACGGACGTGACGTTCCGTGCCGTGCTCCAGGTGCACGCCGTGAGCGACCCCGCGCTCGTCGCGGACGCCGCCGACGCGTGGGCCGGCACCCCGGACCCCGCCTTCGGCCCCCGCGCGCGGATGGACGCCCTGCTCGCCCTGCGCCGCGCGGCACGCGCCTGGGCGCCGCTCACGCCCCTGCTGTCGGCGACCGTGCCGGACGCGGTCGACCTCGCGCAGGACGACGTCGCCGAACTCCTCGGTGAGGGCGGCCGGGCCCTCGCCGGCGCGGGCGTCGACGTCCACTGGCCCAAGGAGCTGGTCCGCGGACTGACCACCCGCGCGGAGGTCGGTCCCGCCGCCGACGCGCCGGGGCCGCGCCGGGACGGCTTCGCGGACGGGCGGCCGTCGTTCCTGTCCGCCGACGCACTGCTCGCCTTCGACTGGTCGTTCGCCCTGGGCGAGCGGCGTCTGACGCGCGAGGAACTGGACCGGCTGGCCGAGGCGAACCGTCCCCTCGTGCGGCTGCGCGACCAGTGGGTGCTGGTCGATCCCCGGGAACTGGCCCGGGCCCGGGCGCGCCAGGACCGCAAGGTCACGCCCGTGGACGCCCTGGCCGCCGCCCTGACGGGCTCCGTGGAGGTCGACGGCGGCCGGTTCGAGGTCCGGCCCACCGGCTGGCTGGCGGCCCTGCGGGACCGGCTCGCCGACCCGGAGGGCCAGGAGCCGGTCGGGCAGCCGGCCGCCCTCGCCGCCACCCTGCGCGACTACCAGCGCCGCGGCCTGACCTGGCTGGCCCGCATGACGTCCCTCGGCCTCGGCTGCTGTCTGGCCGACGACATGGGCCTGGGCAAGACGATCACGCTGATCGCCCTGCATCTGCACCGGCAGACGGATCCGGCGTCGGCCGGCCCCACCCTGGTGGTCTGCCCGACCTCCCTGATGGGCAACTGGCAGCGGGAGATCGAACGGTTCGCGCCCGGCACCCCGGTGCGCCGCTTCCACGGCGGGCGGCGCACGCTGGACGACCTCGCCGACGGGGAGTTCGTGCTCACCACGTACGGCACCATGCGGCTGGACGCCTCCCGGCTCGCCGAGGTCCCCTGGGGCATGGTCGTCACGGACGAGGCCCAGCACGTGAAGAACCCCTACTCGTCGACGGCCCGGCAGCTGCGCACCATCGGCGCCCGCGCCCGCGTGGCGCTCACCGGCACACCGGTGGAGAACAACCTGTCCGAACTGTGGGCGATCCTCGACTGGACGACGCCCGGGCTGCTGGGCCGGCTCGGCACCTTCCGCAGGCGGTACGCGGACGCCGTCGAGGGCGGCCGGGACCCGGCCGCGGCGGACCGCCTGGCCCGGCTGGTACGGCCGTTCCTGCTGCGCCGCCGCAAGTCGGACCCGGGGATCGCGCCCGAGCTGCCGCCGAAGACGGAGACCGATCACGCCGTGTCGCTCACCGCGGAGCAGACGGCGCTGTACGAGGCGGTGGTGCGCGAGGCGCTGGCGGAGATCTCCGGCGCGGACAGCATGGCGCGGCGCGGGCTGATCGTGAAGCTGCTGACCGGCCTGAAGCAGATCTGCAACCACCCGGCGCAGTTCCTCAAGGAGGAGCGGCCGGTGGTGGCCGGTCGCTCCGGGAAGCTGGAGCTGCTGGACGAACTGCTCGACACGGTGCTCACCGAACGGGCCGGAGTCCTGGTCTTCACGCAGTACGTGCGGATGGCCCGGCTGCTGGAACGGCATCTGGCCGCGCGGGGCGTGCCGACGCAGTTCCTGCACGGCGGCACGCCGGTCGCGGAACGCGAGGCGATGGTGCGCCGCTTCCAGGACGGCGAGGTTCCGGTGTTCCTGCTGTCGCTGAAGGCGGCGGGCACCGGCCTGAACCTCACCCGCGCGGAGCACGTCGTGCACTACGACCGCTGGTGGAACCCCGCCGTCGAGGCACAGGCGACCGACCGTGCCCACCGCATCGGCCAGACCCGGCCGGTCCAGGTGCACCGCATCGTCGCCGAGGGGACCATCGAGGACCGCATCGCCGCACTGCTGGTCCGCAAGCGGGAGCTGGCCGACGCGGTGCTGGGCTCGGGCGAGGCCGCGCTCACCGAACTGACGGACGCGGAACTGGCCGACCTGGTCGAGCTGCGAGGGGGACTGCGATGAACCGGTACCACGGAGACAAGGCCGACACGGAGCGCATCTTCGCCGCGCTGCCGCCCGCACGGGGCCGCGGTTTCGCGCAGACCTGGTGGGGCCGGGCGTGGCTCACGACGCTGGAGGGCACGGCGCTGGACTCCGGGCAGCTCAAGGCGGGCCGCGGGCTCGCCCGCGCGGGAGCGGTCGGAGCGGTGTCCGTCCGGCCGGGGCGCATCACGGCGGTCGTGAAGGACCGGGACGGTACGGCGCACCGGGCGGACGTGCTGGTGCAGGAGCTGTCCGGACAGCAGTGGGACCGGTTCCTGGCGATGGCCGGTGAGCGGGCCGGTCACGTCGCGGCGCTGCTCGACCGCGAGATGCCGACGCATCTGGTCGAGGACGCGGAGCTGGCCGGCGTGGAACTGCTGCCTGGGCCGGGTGATCTGGAGCCGGAGTGCGACTGCGGGACGTGGGACCACTGCGCTCACACCGCGTCGCTCTGCTACCAGGTGGCCCGACTCCTTGACCAGGACCCGTTCGTGCTGCTGCTGATGCGGGGACGCAGCGAACAGGCCCTGCTGGACGCGCTCCACGGGCGCGGTGACGGGTCGGCCGGGCGGCCCGGCGCCCGGGTCCCGGAGGGTGTGGACGCGGCGGAGGCGTACGCGGCCGGGGACATCCTGCCGTCGCTGCCGGCCGCTCCCGCACTGCCTACGGAGCCGGCAATTCCGCCGTCATTGGACACGGAGACGGCACCGCCAGCCGGAATCGATCCGTCTGCGCTGGAGTTCCTGGCCGCCCGGACCGCCGCGCGAGCCTACGACCTGCTGGCGCAGGCACTGCGGCACGAGCACGAACGGCACCCCGTGGACCCCGCGCACCCCAGCACTCCCGTGGCGGCCGTGCACTCCCTCGGCCCCACTGCTCCCCTCGACCCGCTGCGCCCCGCTGCCCCCGTCCATCCCTTCGGCCCCGTCGATCCCTTTGGCCCGGTGGACATGACCGATCTCCCGGCCCCCGAGCCGTCGGTGGCGGTGGACGCGGTGCGCCTCGCCGCCGGCGCGCCAGGTCGGGCGGTGGCGGACCGGCTCGCCGAGGGGTCGGGGCGCGGCCGGGAAGGGCTGGCCGCGGCCGTACGGGCCTGGGAGGTGGGCGGTGCGGCGGCGCTGGCCGTGCTCGACGAGGAGTGGACGGTGCGGGGCGCGGACCTCGCACGCGCGCGTGCCGCCCTGGAGTCGGCCTGGGCGGAGGACGAGCGGCCGGCGCTGCGGGCCCGCGCCAACCGCTGGACGGTCGTCGACGCGCCGTTCCAGCTGCGGCTGGGCCGCGACGGACGCTGGTGGCCGTACCGCGAGGAACGCGGCCGCTGGCTCCCCGCCGGTGGCCCCGCCCAGGATCCGGCGACGGCCCTGGCCACGGCGGAGCGCGCCTGCGGAGAGTAGCCCCGGCCGCCCGGTGCGCCGGCACCGTGCCGGGTCAAGACAGGTCGACGTCCTCGAGCGAGGGCAGCAGCGATTCCAGGCCGCTGGGAAGGTGGCTGGGCAGCCCGCTCGGCAGGTCGGTCGGGAAACCCGACGGGAGTTCGGACGGGAGTTCCGTCGGGAAGCCGGACGGCAGTCGGCTCGGCAGCCCGCTGGGCAGCTCGGAGGGGATGCCCAGGGACGGATCGGGGGACACGCCCGTGCCGGTGGCCGTCTCGGTGGGCTCCTTGCCCGGGCCGTCGCCGTCGCGTGTGGCCCACAGCACCAGGAGGGAGACGGCGACGACGGCCGTGATCACGGCGAGCAGGACGAGCAGGAGCCGGCGCCCGCCCGGCCCGCGCCCCGGGGCGCCTCGGTCGTCGGGCGGGCCGGACGGTGGCGGCGGCGCGCCTCCCGAGGAGGGCGGCCCGGAGGGGCCGCCCGGGGGCGGGGTGTCGCCGGGCGGGCCGGCCGGTGGCTGCGGCGGTACGGGTGGCATGGCCATGGCTCCATGGTCGCCGCGAACCGGACCCGACGCGAGGACGCCGGGCGGAAGGTGATACGCAGTCAGGGCACGGAGACCGTGATCCCGACCACCCGCACCCGGACGTACGCCCCGGCGCGACGGCCGGCGCGAGCCCGGAGCGCATACGCCCGCACCGGCGCGTACGGCGAACTAACGCGCGCCGGTTCGCCGTAGGCGCGCCGAGAACAGGCGTTTCGCGGTACGCACTGCGACAAGCCGTACGCGTCCGTGCTGCGAGCAGTCCCGGATCCGCAGGCGCCGCGGACGCGTGGCCCGCGCTCCCCGGCCCGCACGGCCGGATCCGCCGTGGTCCGTGCGCGTGTCGACGCCCACCGGCCCCAGCCGGTGGACGCCCGACGCGGCCGGCCGGCGGTGTCACCGGCCGGCCGCGTCCTGGGCGTCCGGACCTCAGCCGCGAGCCCGCAGCAGGTGGTCCATCGCCAGCTGGTCGAGGCGCTCGAAGGCCATGCCCCGCGCGGCGGCCGCGTCGACGTCGAAGTCCTCGAACGCGGACCGGTCGTCCAGCAGGGCCTGGAGGCCGTCGGCCGCCGTGGGCTGGGCCAGCTGGTCCAGTCGGGCCGCGCGCAGCGCCTCCTGCACCTCCGGGTCGGCGCGGAAGGCGGCCGCGCGGTCCTTGAGGATCAGGTAGTTGCGCATGCAGCCCGCCGCCGACTCCCACACGCCGTCGAGGTCCTCGGTCCGCGGCGGCTTGAAGTCGAAGTGCCGCGGACCCTCGTAACCGGCCGACTCCAGCAGGTCCACCAGCCAGAACGCGGCCCGCAGATCGCCCGCGCCGAAGCGGAGGTCCTGGTCGTACTTGATGCCGTTCTGGCCGTTGAGGTCGATGTGGAACAGCTTGCCCGCCCACAGCGCCTGGGCGATGCCGTGCGGGAAGTTCAGCCCGGCCATCTGCTCGTGGCCGACCTCGGGGTTCACGCCGTACAGCTCGGGGCGCTCCAGGCGCTCGATGAACGCCAGGGCGTGGCCGACGGTCGGCAGGAGGATGTCGCCGCGCGGCTCGTTCGGCTTGGGCTCGATGGCGAAGCGGATGTCGTAGCCCTGGGAGGTGACGTACTCGCCGAGCAGGTCGAAGGCCTCCTTCATGCGGTCGAGGGCGTCCCGCACGTCCTTGGCGCCGCCGGACTCGGCACCCTCACGGCCGCCCCAGGCCACGTAGGTCTCGGCGCCGAGCTCGACCGCGAGGTCGATGTTGCGGATGGTCTTGCGCAGTGCGTAGCGGCGCACGTCACGGTCGTTCGCCGTGAAGCCGCCGTCCTTGAACACCGGGTGGGTGAACAGGTTGGTGGTCGCCATCGGCACCTTCATGCCGGTGTCGTCCAGCGCCTGCCGGAACCGCTTGATGTGCTCCTCGCGCTCGCTGTCGCTCGAGCCGAAGGGGATGAGGTCGTCGTCGTGGAAGGTGACGCCGTGGGCGCCCAGCTCGGCCAGGCGGCGCACCGACTCCGCCGGGTCGAGGGCGCGCCGGGTGGCGTCACCGAAGGGGTCCCGTCC
Source organism: Streptomyces calvus (assembly GCF_006782915.1). Classification (GTDB taxonomy): domain Bacteria; phylum Actinomycetota; class Actinomycetes; order Streptomycetales; family Streptomycetaceae; genus Streptomyces; species Streptomyces calvus. Next base: position 493,726 of record NZ_VCNP01000056.1, on the reverse strand, counting down.
CTGCCAGCCGACGGTCCACAGTCCGAAGGTGAACTTGTCCTCGGGGGTGGGCTGGTAGTTCATGCCGCGGCTCCTTGCTCGCTGAGACTATTTCGTCATGGCGCTTTACAAATTAGTATGCAGGAGCATTTCAGGGAAGAGACACATCCCGCGAGCCGCGGAAGAGGGAGCAACCGATGTCAGCAGCCGAGGGTCCGCTCGTCGTCGGCGTGGACACATCCACCCAGTCCACCAAGGCGCTGGTGGTCGACGTGGCCACCGGCCGGGTCGTCGCCAGTGGCCAGGCACCGCACACGGTGACCTCGGGCGCGGGCCGGGAGAGCGATCCGCGCCAGTGGTGGGACGCCCTGCTGGAGGCGCTGCGGCAGTGCGGCGAGCCGGCGCACGAGGCCGCCGCCGTGTCGATCGGCGGCCAGCAGCACGGCCTGGTCACGCTGGACGGGCACGGCGAGCCGGTGCGCCCGGCGCTGCTGTGGAACGACGTGCGCTCCGCGCCGCAGACCCGCCGGCTGACCGAGGAGCTGGGCGGCGCCAAGGCCTGGGCCGAGCGGACCGGAAGCGTGCCCGCCACCTCCTTCACGGTGACCAAGTGGGCCTGGCTGGCCGAGCACGAGCCGGAGGCGGTCCGCGCCACCAAGGCCGTCCGGCTCCCCCACGACTACCTCACCGAGCGGCTCACCGGACAGGGCACGACCGACCGCGGCGACGCCTCCGGCACCGGCTGGTGGGCGTCCGGGACGGAGGCGTACGACGAGGAGATCCTCGCGCACGTGGGGCTCGACCCGGCGCTGCTGCCCCGGGTGGTGCGGCCCGGCGAGGTGGCCGGGACCGTGCGCGACAGCCACGACCTGCCGTTCTCCAAGGGCACCCTGGTCGCGTGCGGCACCGGTGACAACGCCGCCGCCGCACTGGGCCTCGGCGTGCGTCCCGGCACGCCGGTGATGAGCCTCGGCACCTCGGGCACCGTGTACGCGGTGTCGCGGCACAGGCCGGCCGACCCGACCGGCACGGTGGCCGGCTTCGCCGACGCGCGCGGCGACTGGCTGCCGCTGGCCTGCACCCTCAACTGCACCCTCGCCGTCGACCGGGTCGCGACCCTGCTCGGGCTGGACCGCGAGGCCGTCGAGCCCGGCCGGGGCATCACGCTGCTGCCCTTCCTGGACGGCGAGCGCACACCGAGCCTGCCCCACTCCTCCGGCCTGCTGCACGGCCTGCGCCACGACACCACCGGCGGCCAGCTGCTCCAGGCCGCCTACGACGGTGCCGTGTACTCGCTGCTGGCCGCGCTGGACCTCGTCGTCGACGAGGACGCCGACCCGTCGGCCCCGCTGCTGCTGATCGGCGGTGGCTCCCGGGGAACGGCCTGGCAGCAGACCGTACGGCGGCTGTCGGGTCGGCCCGTGCAGGTGCCGGAGGCCAAGGAGTTGGTGGCGCTCGGCGCGGCGGCGCAGGCGGCCGGGCTGCTCACCGGGGAGGACCCGGCGGCGGTCGCCCGGCGCTGGAACACGGCGGCCGGTCCGGTGCTGGACGCCGTGGAGCGGGACGAGGAGACGCTGGCCAGGCTCGCCGGGGTACTCTCCGACGCGGCCCCGCTGCTGGAACGCGGCACGCACAACGCCTGACGGCGGGGCACGCACCGGCGGTGACCGGCAGCAGCCGGCACCGACCCAGACCGAGGATTGACGGAGGAATGAGCACACCGCTGCACAAGGCCCGCCCGGCCGGTCCGGGGCGCGCGCTGCCCGACAACCAGCAGGGCATGCGCCGCCGCAACCTCTCGCGCGTGATGCACGCCGTCAGCGCCGAGGGGCCGCTGTCCCGGGCCGCCGTCGCCTCACGCATCGGTCTGACCCGCGCGGCGGTGTCCACACTGGTCGACGAACTCATCCGCGCGGGCCTGCTGGAGGAACTGGGGCCGGAGCGGCCCGGACGGGTGGGCCGTCCCGGTTCGGCGCTGGCGGTCAGCGGTCAGGGCCCGGCCGGAATCGGCGCCGAGGTCGGGGTCGACCACCTCGCGGTCTGCGCGGTCGACCTGCGCGGACGGGTCCGCGCGCGGGCGGTGCGGCACGTCGCCAACCGGGACCGGGCCCCGGAGCCGGTGCTCCGGGAACTGACCGCGCTGACGGACCGGGTCGTCGCCGAGGCGGAGGGCGAGGGCCTGTGGCCGGCGGGCCTCGCCGTGGCCGTCCCGGGTCTGGTGGCGCGCGACGCCCGGACCGTCGTGCACGCCCCGAACCTCGGCTGGCAGGACACCGATCTGGGCGAGCTGCTCCCGGAGCGGTTCCCGCTCACCGTGGCCAACGAGGCCAACTTCGGTGCCCTGGCCGAACTCTGGCTCGGCGAGGGCACCCCGCGCGACTTCCTCCATGTGTCGGCGGAGATCGGCATCGGTGCCGCGGTCGTCGTGGACGGGCGGCTGCTGCACGGCAACCGCGGTTTCGCGGGCGAGCTGGGCCATGTTCCGGTGCACCCCGACGGACCTGCCTGCGCGTGCGGCGGACGGGGCTGCCTGGAGCAGTACGCCGGTGAGGAGGCGGTACTGCGGGCGGCCGGACTGGAACCGGGCGAGGACCGTGTCGGCCTCCTCGCGGGCCGCGCCGAACAGGGCGACGCCGACGTACGACGTGCCCTGCACGACGCCGGAACGGCGCTCGGGATCGCTCTGACCGGGGCGGTGAACCTGCTGGACCCGGAGAGTGTGGTGCTGGGCGGCGCGCTGTCCGGGCTCGCGCCCTGGCTGCTGCCCTCGCTCCGCTCCGAACTGGCCCGGCGCACGGCGGGACCGGCCTGTCCCGTCTCCGTGTCGGCGCTGGGCCCCGAGGGGCCGCTGCTGGGCGCGGCGCACTCGGTGGTCCGGGGAGTCCTGGACGACCCGGCGGCCGTGGCCGGCCGGGCCTGACCCGGCGGGCGCGGCCCGGCGGCCCGCTGGTGCGGGCCGTCGGTTCAGGCCCGCGCCAGCCGCTCCTCGAGTTCCGTCCGGTCGGCGACGAAGCACACCTGCCGGCCGCGGTTCGCCTCGCGCACGAAGTCGCGCAGGGCGTCGCTGGCCGCCACCCGGTCGCCGATGTCGCCGACGACCGCCAGACGGATCCGGTAGTTGACGAACTTCTGCACCACGTCCCCGGCGACACCCGAGCTCAGTGCGAAGAACTCGTCGGCCAGCCGCTCCACCGGGACTGCGACCACGTCCGCCCGACAGCCCATGGCGTCACCGATCAGGTCGAGGGCGGTGTCGCCGCCGCTCACCTTCGCTCCGTCCGCGTCGCACACCAGGACGGTCACGCCGTTCGAGGTCATCACACCATCGGCTGCCATGACATGATCGTACGTCAGGAGTGGTGACGAGTTACCTGTACCGGGCAACCTCACCGCTCGATTACAAATCGTCCAACTCCTGGTGGCGACGGGGTGAGCAGGCGACGATGGGGGCATGACACCCGCGCAGCGAGCCATGGAGCGACTGCTCACGTGGCCCGATCTCACGGCCTGTTCGGCCGATTGCGGTACGGGGCAGGCGCTCCGCACCACCCGTGACGAGATCGTCCACTTCCATTCCGCGCGGGACGTGGACCTCCACCTCACGCACCGCGCAATCCAGCGTTTCCACTACGACCTGGTGGGGTCGAGCGCCATCCAACTGGTCCCCGGCTCCTGCTGGGTGACGGTGCACCTGGACTGCGCCACGGACGTGGACCTGCTGCTGAGCCTGGTGAGCGTCGCTCTCAAGGCGCACCAGAACCGGCCCCCGTCCGTGGCCCCGCCGGCCGTGTCCGGGTGCAACTACCACCGCGTGACGGTGCTGCCGCGCGACGCGGTCGGCGACCGCTGAGCCGCGGTCGGCGGCACGGCCTCACGGCCGCAGACCGCCGACGATGTCGGCGGTCGCCGTGAGGCCGCTGTGGATCGTGGGCGCGATGCTCGTGCTGGCCAGGTAGAAGCCGAGCAGCAGGCAGACCAGCGCGTGGGAGATCTTCAGCCCGCCGTTGCGCAGGAAGATCACCGCCAGGACCGCGAGCAGCAGCACCACAGAGATGGAAATGGCCATCGTCGTCCTCCTCCGCCACATCCGTTTCGCGGCGTTCGGCCGCAAGTGTGGCGCAGTGGAGGCTTCGTCCGTGCTGCTGAGCTGTCCGCCGAACGTGTGGTGTCACGCCCGCCGGTGGGAGTCGAGGAAGGATTCCAGCCCGGCGAGGTCGTCGGTGTTGAGGTGGTCGACGTCCGCCGCGACCAGTTCGCCCCACAGGGCGTCGCGCTCGGGACCCGGCTGGTCCGGGGTGGCCCAGAACCGGACCCGCTGCCCGCGCGCGTGCGCGGTGGACACGATGTCGCGCAGCTTGCGGCGCTCGGCGTCCGGGAAGGCGCCGGCGCCCCGCCAGGTGAAGTTGAGCGTCCAGTTGTCGCTGATCAGCGGGACGAAGGAGGCGGGCGCGGGGCCGCCGAGGTCGGCGAGGCGGCCGTCGTAGAAGGCGCGGCGCACCTGCTGCGCCTCCATGGGCACACGGGCGGCACGGTCCCCGGAGACGACCACGGTGACGGGTCCAGGCCGCACCCTGCCGTACGCACAGCTGGTGAACAGGCCCGGGTAGCGGCGCAGATGGCGGTCCAGTTCGAGGTAGGTGGACGCGCCCTCGGTCTTGAGGTCGACCAGGAGCTGGAGCGGCCTGCGGTCGCCGCGGTGGACGGAGCCGTGGTGGGCGCGGACCCGGGCGGCGAGCGGGTCGAGGTACAGCGACTCCAGGGTGCGGGACGGGTCGAGGTCCTCGGGGTCGTGGGCGACGAGGAGTTGGTCGCCCACCAGGAAGATGTCCGCCTCGACGCTGCCGAAGCGGTGGTCGAGGGCGTCGAGGAGGGGGCGGGGGTGCTCGTAGTCGTTGTGGGCGTGGGCGCGCCACAACGGGCGCGGGCGGTGCTTCCGTTCGCCGGCCAGCGCCTGGGTCGCGGGCAGGGCGACGGAACCGGCGAGGGCGGCGCCGAGGGTGGTGAGGGCTCTGCGACGGGTGGTGAGGGCCATGCGCTGCCTCCCTGGATGTGCCGTACGGGGACCTCAGCGAGTATGAGGTGCGCAGGGGGCCGAGGAGCAGGGGGCGTACGGGGAGTTGGCCGAGCTGCCGACGGGCGTTCACTTCCCCGGTGCGGGGCACAGGAAAAGGCCCGCCCCTGGAGGGCGGGCTTCTCCGGGTGTTCGTCCGGGTGTGTGCCGGGGTTGGGCGTCAGGGTGCCCGCAGGTCCACCAGGTCCGCCAGCTTCTCGCGGTGGGCGCCGGCCGTGCCGTGGGCGATCGAGTCGGCCTTGGCGCGCTTGAGGCGGAGGTGCACCGGGTGTTCCCAGGTCATGCCGATGCCGCCGTGCAGTTGCACCGCCTCCTCGGCGGCGCGGACCGCGACGGGCGAGGCGTGGGCCTGGGCGACGGTGACGGTGACGTCGGTGTCGACGCCCGTCGCCAGGGCGTCGGCGGCGGCCCGCGCGGCCGCCCGGAGGCCGGCCACCTCCAGCCACAGCTGGGCGAGGCGGTGCTTGAGTGCCTGGAAGCCGCCGACGGGGCGGTTGAACTGCTTGCGGTCCTTCAGGTGGCGGACGGTCTCGGTCAGGCACCAGTCGGCCACGCCGAGCTGCTCGGAGGCGAGGAGTCCGGCGCCGGCCCGCAGGGCGCGCCGCACGGCCGGACCGGCCTCGCCCAGCCGGCGTCCCGGCGCCCCGTCGAGGACGACCCGGGCGAGGGGCCGGGTGAGGTCCAGGGACGTCTGCGGGACGACGGTGGCGGCGCCGGCCTCCACGGCGTACAGACCGCCGTCGTCCGCCGGGACGAGCAGGACGTCGGCGACGGCGGCGTCCGCGATGCCGGTGAGTTCGCCGTGCAGCGTGCCGTCCTCCAGCCGTACGGCGGGGAACGCGGCGCCGGGTGCGGTGTGCAGCCCGACGGCGAGGACGCCGATGCCGCGCCCGGACGCCAGTTCCTCGACCAGCTCACCGGCGTCCGCGCAGGCCAGCAGGGCTTCGGTGGCGACCACGGCGCTGGTCAGATAGGGCACGGGAGCGACCGCGCGCCCCAACTCCTCCAGGACGACGGCGGCTTCGCGGTGCGTGGCGCCCTGGCCGCCGCGGTCCTCCGGGACCAGCAGTCCGGCCAGGCCCATGCCGTCGGCGAGCATCTTCCACAGCGCCAGGTCGTGGGGCGCGTCCGTCTCGACGCGGGCGATCACCCCGGCCGCGTCGCAGTGGTCGGTGAGCAGGTCCCGGACGGCGGCGCGCAGCGCCTCTTCCTCCTGCGAGTACAGCAGGTCGGGCTGGGTGCTCGTCGGGCTCATCGGGCGAGGTCCTTCCAGGCGACGTCCTTGTCGGTGCGCGGCTCGGCCGGCAGGCCCAGGACGCGCTCGGCGACGATGTTCAGCAGGACCTCGCTGGTCCCGCCCTCGATGCTGTTGCCCTTGGAGCGCAGGTAGCGGTAGCCGGCGTCGCGGCCGGTGAAGTCGACCAGTTCGGGGCGGCGCATGGTCCAGTCGTCGTACAACAGGCCCTCCTCGCCGCGGAGTTCCACTTCCAGGCCGCTGATCTCCTGGTTGAGGCGGGCGAAGGCGAGCTTCATGCCGGCGCCCTCGGGGCCGGGCTGTCCGGCGACGAGCTGCTGGCGCAGGCGTTCGCCGGTGAGGCGGGCGACCTCGGCCTCCACCCACAGCGTCAGCAGCCGCTGGTGCAGGTCGTGGGTGCGCAGTTCGGGGCGGTCGCGCCAGGTCCTGGCGACCGGGCCGATCATGCCGCCCTCGCGGGGCAGCCGCATGCCGCCGATGGCGACGCGTTCGTTGTTGAGCGTGGTCTGGGCGACCCGCCAGCCGTCGCCGACCTCGCCGAGGCGGTGGGTGTCGGGGATGCGGACGTCGGTGAGGAACACCTCGTTGAACTCGGCCTCGCCGGTGATCTGGCGCAGCGGCCGCACTTCGACACCCGGGTCGGTCATGTCGCAGACGAAGTAGGTGATGCCCCGGTGCTTGGGCACGTCCGGGTCGGTGCGGGCGATGAGGATGGCCCAGCGGGCGAGGTGGGCGCTGGAGGTCCACACCTTCTGCCCGTTGACCACCCAGTCTCCCCCGCTCTCCCGGACGGCGCGGGTGCCGAGCGCGGCCAGGTCGGAGCCGGCGCCCGGCTCGCTGAACAGCTGGCACCAGACCTCCTCGCCGGTCCACAGGGGTCGCAGGAAGCGCCGCTTCTGCTCCTCGGTGCCGTACTGCAGGATGGTCGGCGCGGCCATGCCCAGGCCGATGCCGATGCGCCTCGGGTCGTTGTCGGGGGCGCCGGCGGCCTCCAACTCGGCGTCCACGACGGCCTGGAGGGAGCGCGGGGCGTCCAGGCCGCCGAGCCCCTGCGGGAAGTGCACCCAGGCGAGTCCGGCGTCGAAGCGTGCGCGCAGGAAGTCCAGGCGGTCGGTGGTGGCGGGCGGGTGCGCGGCCAGGAACTCCTCGGTGCGGCGGCGCAGTTCGGCGGCGTCGGTCATGCGGCGGCTCCGTTCTCCGGGGCGGGCAGCACGGCCACGCGGCCGGTGGTGACGCCGTCGGCGACCCGCTGGACGGCGGCCGCGGCACCGTCGAGCGGTACGCGCTCGCTCACCAGCGGCTTGATCGCGCCGCGGGCGGCCAGCTCGGTGAGCTGTTCGTGGCAGTGCTGGACCAGCTTCGGGTTCTTCGTGTTGTACAGGCCCCAGTGCAGGCCGAGGATCGAGTAGTTCTTCACCAGGGCGTGGTTCAGCGCCGGGCTGGGGATGGAACCGCTGGCGAAGCCGACGACGACGATCCGGCCCTCGAAGGCGACGGCCTTGGCGGACTGGGCGTAGGCCTGGCCGCCGACGGGGTCGTAGATCACGTCGGCGCCGCGGCCGCCGGTGGCTTCCTTGACGGCGCCGACGACGTCCTGTTCGCGCCGGTCGATGACCAGGTCGCAGCCCAGTTCGCGGGCGACGGCGGCCTTCTCGGCGCCGCCGACGACGCCGATGACGGTGGCGCCGGCCGCCTTGCCGAGCTGGACGGCCGCGCTGCCGACGCCGCCCGCGGCGGCGTGCACGAGCAGGGTCTCGCCGGCTTCGAGCGCGGCCCGGCGGTGCAGTCCGAACCAGCCGGTCTGGTAGCCGATGTGCAGGGCGGCGGCCTCGGCGTCGTCGAGTGCGTCCGGGGCGGGCAGCAGCGCGGCGGCGTCGGCAACGGCGTACTCGGCGAAACCGCCGTGCGGCAGCACGGGGTTGGCGATCACACGGCGCCCGTCCTCGGTCTCGCCGCAGATCTCCACGCCCGGCGTGAACGGCAGCGGCGGCCTGACCTGGTACTGGCCCCGGCACATCAGCGCGTCCGGGAAGTTGATGTTGGCGGCGCGCACCTTCAGCAGGACCTGCCCGTCACCGGGTGTCGGCCGTGCCACCTCCGCGCGGCGCATCACCTCGCCCGGTTCGCCGAGCTCGTGTACTTGCCATGCCTGCATGCGGGGCCTCCACGGGGCTGTGAACGTCGTGTTCGCCTGACCGGGTCCACCGCATACTAAGCGGTCGCTTGCCGTTCAGGGAACCGTCTCGCCCCGGTCCGCCGGCAGGCCGCCGTCACGCCTGCTTGGGCCGCGCCCGCACGTGCATCCGTTCACCCTGGGGTCCGAACAGGCTGAGGAACTCCACCGGGCCCTCCCCCGTCGACCCGAACCAGTGCGGCACGCGCGTGTCGAACTCGGCGGCCTCGCCCGCCGTCAGCACCACGTCGTGCTCGCCGAGCACCAGGCGCAGCTTCCCGGACAGCACGTACAGCCACTCGTAGCCCTCGTGGACGCGCGGTTCGGGCTCCAGCTTCCGCTGCGGTTCGAGCACCTTGAACGCCTGGAGGCCGCCGGGCTGCCGGGTGAGCGGCCAGTGGGTGCGGCCGTACCGCCGGATCGGCTCGGCGCGCACGCGCGGGTCGCCGACCGGCGGCGCGCCGACCAGTTCGTCCAGCGCCACCTGGTGGGCCCGGGCGATCGGCAGCAGCAGCTCCAGGCTCGGCCTGCGCAGCCCCGACTCCAGCCGCGAGAGGGTGCTGACGGAGATGCCGGTCGCCTCCGACAGCGCCGAGAGGGTCACCTCCCGCTCCTTCCTGATCCGCCTGAGCCGGGGGCCCACTTCCGCGAGAACGTCGTCCGTCGTCATACCGATATTGCAGAACCAGCAAAGTCATTTGTCAATACGGCAGGGGATCGGCGACTGTCGTCGTGGAGGTGGTCACGATGAACCGCACACACAGCAACGACAGCAGCGCCGAGACCTACGACGTGGTGGTCGTCGGAGGCGGCGCGGCGGGACTCTCCGCCGCCCTGGTGCTCGGCCGGGCCCGGCGCCGCACCCTGGTCGTCGACGCGGGAGAGCCGCGCAACGCACCCTCGTCCCACATGCAGGGCTACCTGTCCCGGGACGGGATGGCTCCCGCCGAGTTCCTGGCGCTCGGCCGCGAGGAGATCGCCCGGTACGGCGTCGGACTGGTCCGGGACCGGGTCACGGACGTCACGCGGGACGGGGACTTCGCCGTCGTCCTGGAGTCGGGCGGGACCGTGCGCGCACGGCGGCTGGTCGTCGCCACCGGGCTGCGGGACGAGCTGCCCGAGGTGCCCGGGGTCGCCGACCGGTTCGGCCGGGACGTGCTGCACTGCCCGTTCTGCCACGGCTGGGAGGTGCGCGACGAGCCCTTCGGTGTGCTCGCGTCGAGCGCGATGAGCGTGCACCAGGCACTGATGGTGTCCCAGTGGTCGAAGAACGTCACCCTCTTCCTGCACCGGGTCGCCGAGGAGGAGCTGTCCGACCAGGACCTGCGCCGGCTGGCCGCCGCCGGGGTCGACGTGGTGCCCGGGGAGGTCGCGGAGCTGGTGGTCGAGGACGACCGGCTCGCCGGGGTGCGGCTGGCCGACGGCACCACGCACGCCCGCTCGGTGCTGTTCGTGGGACCGCGCCCGGTGCCGCAGACGGGCCTGGTGGAGCGGCTGGGCGCGGAGATGAACGAGACCCCGTTCGGCGCGTACCCGGTCGTCGACCCGACCGGGCTGACCACGGTGCCCGGCGTCTGGGCCGCGGGCAACGCGATCGGCTTCGCCGAGCAGGTCGTGCACGCGGCCAGCGGCGGCTACCGCGCGGCCGCCGCGATCGTCGGGGACCTGCTGATGAGCGAACTGGACGCCACGATCACCGGCTGAGCGGCGCTGGTCGGGGTGGCGGCACGGGCCGGTCGGTGCGGCGCGGGCCGGGGTGGCGGCGCTGGTCGGGATGTACGTCGGCCGGTAGGCGCGGCACAGGCCAGGGTGACGGCGCTGGTCGGGGTGTGCGGCGCAGGCCGGGATGTACGGCGGCCGGTAGCCGCGGCACAGGCCAGGGTGACGGCGCAGGCCGGGATGTGCGGCAACCGGTAAGTGCGGCACAGGCCAGGGTGACGGCGCAGGCCGGGATGTGCAGCGCGGGCCGGGATGTGCGGCAACCGGTAGGCGCGGCACAGGCCAGGGTGACGGCGCAGGCCGGGATGTGCGGCGCGGGCCGGGATGTGCGGTGTCCTGGTGCGTAGGACCATGGCTGCATGCTGCTGTCCCGGCTGGCCCGTGTGTCCCAGGAGGTCGCCGCCACCTCGGCGCGGACCCGGAAGATCGAGCTGCTCGCCGAGCTGTTCCGGGAGGCGGAGCCGGACGACGTGCCGATCGTCATCCCGTACCTGGCGGGCCGGCTGCCGCAGGGCCGGCTCGGCGTGGGCTGGAAGGTGCTGGGCCGTCCGGTCGCGCCGGCCGCCGCGCCGACCCTGACCGTGCGCGAGGTCGACGCGCTGCTCACCGAACTCGGCAAGGTGTCCGGTCCCGGATCACAGGCCGAGCGCGCCCGGCTGGTCGGCGCGCTGCTGGGCGCGTCCACCGAGGACGAGCAACGGTTCCTCTTCGGGCTGCTCACCGGCGAGGTCCGGCAGGGCGCGCTGGACGCGGTCGCGGTGGAGGGCCTGGCCCGGGCGACGGAAGCGCCGCCGGCCGAGGTGCGCCGGGCGGTGATGCTGGCCGGTTCCCTGCAGACGGTGGCCGGGGCGCTGCTCGCGGACGGCCCCGGGGCGCTGGAGCGGTTCCGGCTCACCGTCGGCCGCCCGGTGCTGCCGATGCTGGCGCACAGCGCCTCCTCGGTCGCCGAGGCGGTCGAGAAGCTGGGGGCCTGCGCGGTCGAGGAGAAGCTCGACGGCATCCGGGTCCAGGTGCACCGCGACGGCGACACGGTGCGCGTGCACACCCGCACCCTCGACGACATCACCGACCGGCTGCCGGAGGTGACGGCGGCGGCGCGCGGGCTGGAGGGCGAGCGGTTCATCCTGGACGGGGAGGTCATCTCCTTCGACGACGAGGGCCGCCCCCGCTCCTTCCAGGAGACCGCCGGACGGGTCGGTTCCCGCGTCGACGTGGCCACGGCGGCACGCGAGGTGCCCGTCTCGCCCGTCTTCTTCGACGTGCTGTCCGTGGACGGCCGCGACCTGCTGGACCTGCCGCTCACCGAGCGGCACGCGGAACTGGCCCGGCTGGTGCCGGAACCGATGCGGGTGCGTCGCACCCTGGTGTCGGGACCCGGGGACGTCGGCGCCGCGGAGGCGTTCCTCGCCGAGACGCTGGAGCGCGGCCACGAGGGCGTCGTGGTGAAGGGCCTGGACGCCGCCTACAGCGCGGGCCGGCGCGGCGCCTCCTGGCTGAAGGTCAAGCCGGTGCACACGCTCGACCTGGTGGTGCTGGCCGCCGAGTGGGGCCACGGCCGCCGCACCGGGAAGCTCTCCAACCTGCATCTGGGCGCCCGCACCGCCGACGGCGGTTTCGCGATGCTCGGCAAGACGTTCAAGGGCCTGACCGACGCGATGCTCACCTGGCAGACGGGACGGCTGCGGGAGCTCGCGGTGGACGAGAGCGGACACGTCGTCACCGTGCGCCCCGAACTCGTGGTGGAGATCGCCTACGACGGCCTCCAACGCTCCACCCGCTACCCGGCCGGTGTCACCCTGCGCTTCGCCCGCGTGGTCCGCTACCGCGAGGACAAGCGGCCCGAGGAGGCGGACACCGTGGAGACCCTGCTCGCGGCGCACCCCGGAGTACGGCCGTGAGGACCACCCGGAGCGCCGGGCTGTTGTTGTACCGGCACACCGGTCGGGGACTGGAGGTATTGCTCGGTCATATGGGCGGCCCGTTCTTCGCCCGCCGGGAGACCGGCGCGTGGACCGTGCCGAAGGGCGAGTACGACGCCGGTGAGCCGGCCTGGGAGGCGGCGCGCCGGGAGTTCCGGGAGGAGCTGGGGGTGCCGCCGCCGGACGGGGAGGCGGTGCCGCTCGGGGAGGTCCGGCAGTCGGGCGGGAAGACCGTCACGGCCTGGGCGGTCGAGGCCGACCTGGACCCGGCGGCGGTGGTTCCCGGCACGTTCGAGATGGAGTGGCCGCCGCGGTCCGGGCGGATGCAGGAGTTCCCCGAGCTCGACCGGGTCGCGTGGTTCACCCTGGACCGGGCCCGCGAGGTGATCGTCACCGCGCAGAGCGCGTTTCTCGACCGCCTGGCGGAGCACTCGCCCTGAGGAGGCCTCCCGCGTTGCGCCGCCCACCGCCGCGCGGGAAGGTCGAGAGGCAGGAGCCCGTCCCAGGAGGTCAGCGATGCACATCGCCACGGTCAATCCGGCGAACGGCGAGACGGTCAAGACGTATCACCCCATGGGCGAGGACGAGATCGAACGCCGGCTGCAGCTCGCGGTGGCCACGTTCCGTACGTACCGGAAGACCGGTTTCGACGAGCGCGCCCGGCTGCTGCACCGGGCCGCCGATCTGCTCCTGGAGGACCGGGACGACATCGCCCGGGTGATCACCACGGAGATGGGCAAGCCGGTGACGCAGGCCCGCGCCGAGGCGGCCAAGTGCGCCAAGGCGATGCACTGGTACGCCGACCACGCGGCGGAGCTGCTCGCCGACGAGGAGCCGGACGCCTCCGACGTGAAGGACTCCGGTGCCTCCCGGGTCCTGGTGCGCTACCGGCCGCTGGGCCCGGTGCTCGCCGTGATGCCCTGGAACTTCCCGCTGTGGCAGGTGGTGCGGTTCGCGGCGCCCGCGCTGATGGCGGGCAACGTGGGCCTGCTCAAGCACGCCTCGAACGTGCCGCAGACCGCCCTGTACCTGGAGGACCTGTTCCACCGCGCGGGCTTCACCGAGGGCACCTTCCAGACCCTGCTCATCGGCTCGGCGGCGGTCGACGACATCCTCCGGGACGAGCGGGTGAAGGCGGCCACGCTCACCGGCAGCGAGCCGGCGGGCCGCGCGGTCGCCTCCACCGCCGGCGAGATGATCAAGAAGACGGTGCTGGAACTGGGCGGCAGCGACCCCTACGTGGTCATGCCGTCCGCCGATCTGGACCGGGCCGCCGAGGTCGCGGTGACGGCGCGGGTCCAGAACACCGGGCAGTCCTGCATCGCCGCCAAGCGGTTCATCGTGCACGCGGACGTCTACGACGCGTTCGCCGAGCGGTTCACGGCGGGCATGAAGGCGCTGAAGGTCGGCGACCCGATGGACGAGGAGACGGACGTCGGCCCGCTCTCCAGCGAACAGGGCCGCACGGACCTGGAGGAACTGGTCGACGACGCCGTGCGCGCCGGCGCCACGGTGCTGTGCGGCGGGGAGCGCCCGGACGGGCCCGGCTGGTTCTACCCGCCGACCGTGCTGACCGGGATCAGCCGCGAGATGCGCATCCACCGCGAGGAGGCCTTCGGCCCGGTCGCCACGCTGTACCGGGCGGCGGACCTGGACGAGGCGGTGCTGATCGCCAACGACAGCTCGTTCGGCCTGAGTTCCAACGTCTGGACCCGCGAGGAGGCCGAGGTCGACCGGTTCGTCCGGGATCTGGAGGCGGGCAGCGTGTACGTGAACGGCATGACGGCCTCCCATCCGGCGTTCCCGTTCGGCGGGGTCAAGCGGTCCGGGTACGGGCGTGAGCTGTCCGGGCACGGAATCCGCGAGTTCTGCAACATCACCACGGTTTGGCACGGTGCGTGATGTCCGCGCGGCTACGATCCCGATTGTGAACCGCGAAGTGACTCTCCCTCTGATCGTCGACGACCGCGGGACCCTTCAGGTGGCCGCCGCCGATGTCAGCAAGCTGCTGCGCACGGTGGGCGGGCGGTGGGTCCGGCTCGTCGAGGCCGGGGAGGAAGGGCTCGACGAGGACACGGTGGCCGCGCTGACGATCGAGCTGGCGAAGCTCGCCGACCGGATCGACGTCGCGTGCATCGCCCACAGCAGCGGCGGCGCGCCCTAGAGGTTCGCGGCGTACGCCGGATGCGGGTGGTGTCCGCCTTGACCGCGCCCACGCGGCGGAGCCGCCTGTCGCGTGCGGCCCGGCGCTTCTGGTGTCCCGGTTGGGAGATCCCGTCGCAGTAGCGGCAGACGCGGTCGAGGATCCGGTCGGCGGTCTTGGTCCATGTGAAGGTCCATGTGAAGGGCCTGGCATCGTCGTTCCAGACCTTGATCCACTCTTCGAGTGCGGTCTTGAGGTCGTCGAGTGAGCAGAACACCCCGCGTGTGAGGCAGCGTCGTTCCGGCTCCGCGAACCACCGCTCGACGCGCGCGTAGTTCGCGTGTGCCGAGGCAGGTCCCGGCGTAGCGGTCCTCCTCGGCACCGTCGTCGACGAAGGAGCCCGGCGACACCAGCGCCTTCTCCACCAGGACGTGGAAGGCGTCCGTGTCGGTCGCGGCCGGCAGCGCCGAATGGGTCCGTCCAGGCGAGATGCGCGATCTGGTGGGCGACGCTCCAGCCGAGCGCCGGGGTGGCGAGCGCAGGGCAGCGCCGAATGAAACAAGCAAGCATGCTTGCCCAATTGCGGCCGTTCGGTGCACGACCCGGGGCGAGGGCTGCGCGAACCCTGTGCACTCAATACACTCGGCGATCGCGCCCATCGCGGCGCACATTCGCATATCGGGGGACGAACGATGAGCAACTGGAACCCGGGCGGACAACCGCCCGAGGGGCCGCAGCCCTACCAGCCGCAGCCACCTCAGCCCTATCCGCCCCAGCCCTACGTGCCGCCCCAGCCCCAGCCGCCCTACCCGGGGCCGCCGGTGCCACCGCCGGGCGGGCCGGTCACCCGGCTGCGGCGGCGGATCGGCCCCATCCACACCGCGCGCAGGGTCTTCACCCCGTCACGGCCGGGCATCGTCTCGGATCCTGAGGTGGCGCGGATGCGGAAGATCAGGACCCTGGTCGGCGTGGGCGCGTTCCTGTGGATGTCCTACGCCTACAAGCTCGCCCCCGAGCTCAGCGATGCGGCGGACGAGCAGGTCGACAAGTCGTGGACCAGCGCCCTCGTGCTGGCGGCGACCCTCCCGGTCGTCGTCGGTGTCCTGTACGGCCTGGCCGCTCCGGCGGCGCGACGGGACCTGCTGCGCCGGGCGGGGCGGTGCTTCGGCGCGATCGTGGCCATGATGGCGGCGGCCTCCGTCTTCCCGATCATCGTGCTCTCAGGGTTCTTCGAGGGCCAGGAACCCCTCGTGGAGGGCGACTTCACCGTGACGAAGGGCCTCATCCTCGCGTTCACCCTCTTCGTCCTCTTCTGGGTGACGCCGTTCGTCGTCTGGGGCGTGGGACTCGCCGTCCAGCACGTGTTCCGCACCGCGGACATCCACGAGACGGTACCGCCGCTGCTGATCATGGCGTTGGCGTGGGAGATGGCACTGATCGACATGTTCACCGGCGCCCACGAGGGCGTGCCGACGGTGATCCGGTACGTGTTCGTCCTGGGCTCCCCGCTCTCCGTCACGGCGGTGGGCCTGTGGGAGCTGCACCGGCTGCGCGTGCACTACGGGCTGGGGATGCGGGGACTGCTGATGCGCTAGGAGCGGCGCCTCGCAGGACGTACCAGTGCTCTGGTGTTGAGGTCATGGGTTCCACGTGAGGCGTGCCCTCTTTCGGGTTGCGGCGTTCTGCTGCGGCGGGTAGCGCGCTCGCGCTGTGCCGCGTGGACGGGCGATACCCGGCTGGAACCTGTCGTGTTGTCGCCAGGCCGAGGGGCTGACGCTGGAGAGCTGGGCCGAGCGCCGCTCGACCGCCCAGGGACGGGCCGTTCGCGCACGCACCGTGCCGGCGTGCGCGAACGGCTGGAACAACACCGTGGTCGCCGCGCGACTCGGTGTCGGCACAGATACCGTGCGCCGCCGGCGCACACGGTTCCTTGCCCGGCGACCGGACGGACTCGCCGACGAGCCGCGGCCCGGGGACCGCCAGACCGATCCCGGCCCGGCGGTCCACGTCATCTGCGACAACCTCTCCGCCCACGAGGCGCCCGTGGTGCACACGTGGCTGCTCGCGCACCCCCGCTTCCAGCTCCACTTCACCCCGACCTGCTCGTCCTGGATCAACCAGGTCGAGCGGTGGTTCGCGGAGCCGGAACGACGCTGCCTCACACGCGGGGTGTTCTGCTCACTCGACGACCTCAAGACCGCACTCGAAGAGTGGATCAAGGTCTGGAACGACGATGCCGGGCCCTTCGAATGGACCAAGACCGCCGACCGGATCCTCGACCGCATCTGCCACTACTGCGACAGGATCTCCGAACCGGATCACTGGGCCTGTTCCGCCAGCGCCGTCCAGAACTGGGCCTCGTAGGTCTGGAGCAGGCGGGCGTGATCGCGCGCCCGGGTCTCGTCCAGGTCTCCCGCGTCCAGAGCCGTCCGGACCGCCGTCGTCGCGGCCTCGTCCAGCGCCGGGGCCGGCTCGGCGAAGAAGTCGAAGAACGCGCAGGCTTCCTCCGCGAAGCCGTAGTGGGTGCGCAGGGCCTCGGCGATCGTCGCGCAGTAGCCGCCCCAGGCGGAGAAGTTGGCGGTCAGCGCGAGGACGGTGTCGGCGGGTTCGGCGTTGAGGGCCAGCCAGGCGACGTACGCGGGGTAGGACTGGCAGCCGGGCAGGGGCTCGTGGGCCCGTGCGCGGGCGTCGTCCACGCCGCACGCCGCCGCGAACACCTCCAGGTGCTCCGCCGCCAGCGCCTCGCCGTCGGCCAGGGCGGTGAAGTACGCGGCGGTCTCCGGCCGGGCCGTCGACCGTTCGGCCAGGTGCAGGAAGGCGGTCCGGTCCGCCGGGATCACCCGGCGCTGTTCCAGGGCGAGCGCGGCCAGGACGGCCGGGTCCGCCTCGCCGCGGGCGATCCGCGGTACGAGGGGGTTGGAGCGCGGATCGGGCGCGAGGTCCCTGGTGGTCGTCTCCAGCAGTTCCCGGGCGGTGCGTGTCATCGCGTCCTCCGTCGCGTCGGTCACCCACCAGCGTTCCCCGGGAGCCGGGCGCGGGTAACCCGGCGGTGCCGCCCGCACCGCCGGGTCGTCGTGTGGCCGCCGCCGCGTCAGCGGATGGGCATGCCCGACAGGGTGCGGGCGATCACCAGGCGCTGGATCTCGCTCGTGCCCTCGAAGATCGTGTAGATCGCGGCGTCGCGGTGCATCCGCTCCACCGGGTACTCGCGGGTGTAGCCGTTGCCGCCGAGGATCTGGATGGCCTGGGCGGTGACCTTCTTGGCCGTCTCGCTGGCGAACAGCTTGGACATCGAGCCCTCGGCGGCCGTGAACGGCTTGCCGTTGATCGCCATCCAGGAGGCACGCCACACCAGCAGGCGGGCGGCGTCGATCTGGGTGCGCATGTCGGCGAGCTGGAAGGCGACGCCCTGGTTGTCGATGATCGGGCGCCCGAACTGCTCCCGCGTCTGGGCGTACTCCAGGGCCACCTCGTACGCGGCGCGGGCGGTGCCCACCGCCATGGCGCCGACGGCCGGGCGGGAGGCCTCGAAGGTGGCCATGGCGGCGTTCTTGACGCGCTCGCCGCCCTTCTTGGCGCGCTCGCGGGCGCGGGCCAGGCGCTCGTCCAGCTTCTCCTTGCCGCCGAGCAGGCAGGAGCCGGGGACGCGCACGTTGTCGAGGATGACCTCGGCGGTGTGCGAGGCGCGGATGCCGTGCTTCTTGAACTTCTGGCCCTGGGAGAGGCCGGGGGTGCCCGGCGGAACGATGAAGGAGGCGTGGCCCTTGGAGCCGAGCTCCGGGTCGACGACCGCGACGACGACGTGGACGTTGGCGATGCCGCCGTTGGTCGCCCAGGTCTTGGTGCCGTTGATCACCCACTCGTCCTTGGCCTCGTCGTACACCGCGCGGGTGCGCATGGAGGCCACGTCGGAGCCGGCGTCGGGCTCGGAGGAGCAGAACGCGGCGACCTTGACGTCGTTGGCGTCGCCGTACATCTGCGGGATCCAGGTGCCGATCTGCTCCTCGGTGCCGTTGGCGAGGACGCCGACGGCAGCGAGGCCGGTGCCGACGATCGACAGGGCGATGCCCGCGTCGCCCCAGAACAGCTCCTCCATCGCCATGGGTATGCCGAGGCCGGTGGCGTCGAAGTACTGCTGGGCGTAGAAGTCCAGGGAGTAGATGCCGACCTTGGCGGCCTCCTGGATGACCGGCCAGGGAGTCTCCTCACGCTCGTCCCATTCGGCGGCCGCGGGGCGGATCACATCGGCGGCGAAACCGTGCAGCCAGTCCCGGACCTCCTTCTGTTCGTCGTTGAGCTCCATGGTGAACTCGGCCATGTCCCCTCCAGCGGCGACGCACGTGCATGTTACTTGCGGTAACCCGAGTCTGTTACCGACGGGTAGGAAAAGTCAACTCCCTCGGAGGGGTCGGCATCCCGTTCGATGGGCCGGGCGACTTCAGTGTTAGTTTGCGCAGGCGTCACCGAACCAGCACGGGTGGGGAGAGCTCATGGACACCACACAGCGAACCGACCAGCAGCGGTCCGCCGACCGACGCCGGCGTGAGCTGCTGGAGGCCGCCGACCGCGTGGTGCTGCGCGACGGCCCGGGGGCTTC
The DNA here is from genome assembly GCF_006782915.1 of Streptomyces calvus. Lineage (GTDB taxonomy): Bacteria > Actinomycetota > Actinomycetes > Streptomycetales > Streptomycetaceae > Streptomyces > Streptomyces calvus. Next base: position 474,870 of record NZ_VCNP01000056.1, on the reverse strand, counting down.
GATGAACGCGATCGCCGCCGAGGCCGGCATCACCAAGCCGATCCTCTACCGGCACTTCGGTGACAAGGGAGGACTCTACGCCGCTCTGGCCAAGCGGCACACCGACGCGTTGCTGGATTCGCTGCGGGCCGCGCTGGACGCCCCGGCGGACCGGCGCGAGCGGGTCGAGGCGACCCTGGACACCTACCTGTCGGCGATCGAGGCGCGCCCGCAGGTGTACCGCTTCCTGATGCACCCGGCGGAGGGATCGCCGGGCGACCAGGGCTTCGACGTCGGCAAGCACTCCGCACCGCTGCTGCGCCGGATGGGCGAGGAACTGGCCCAGGTGATCGAGGACCGGCTCGACCTCGGGCCGGGCAGCCAGCAGCTGGCCCGGGTCTGGGGGCACGGCATCGTCGGCATGATGCACGCGGCCGGCGACTGGTGGCTCGGCGAGCGGCCCTGCTCACGGGCGGAACTGGTGCGCAGCCTGGCCGACCTGCTGTGGGGCCGCCTGGCGGCGGCGGGCGACAAGGTGGGCGGGCCGGGGTTCTGAGGGCCGAGGTTCTGAGGTCCAGGGCTCCGAGGCCGGGGTTCTGGCGCCGAGGGTTCCGGCGGTGGGAGTCCGGCGGTGGGAGTCCGAGTAGCGTGACGCCGCGCCCGCGGCGGGGGCCGGGGGCCTCAGTCCTGCTGCCGGTTCCAGGAGGCGCGGCCCGCCCGGCGCATCAGCCTGCGGTGCCGCCACCCCGTCAGCCGGTCGGCGTAGATCCGGCCCTCCAGGTGGTCGCACTCGTGCTGCAGGCACCGGGCGAAGAACCCGGTGCCGTGGACGGTGACCGGTTCGCCGGTCACCGTGAAACCCTCGACGACCGCGTGGTCGTGGCGCTCCGTGCCCGCCTCCAGCCCGGGCAGCGACAGACAGCCCTCCGGGCCGCGCACCACCACCCCGTCCGCCTCGACCAGCCTCGGGTTCACCACATGGCCCAGGTGCCGGACGTCCTCGTCGTCCGGGCAGTCGTAGACGAACACCCGGAGCGGCTCGCCGATCTGGTTCGCCGCCAGTCCCACCCCCTGGGCCGCGTACATCGTCGCGAACAAGTCCTCGACCAGGCGGGCCAGTTCGGGACCGAACTCGGTGACCTCCCGGCAGGGTGCGTGCAGCACCGGGTCGCCGAGCAGGGTGAGGGGCCGCACACGTCCGTGGACGCCGGGGATGGAGCCGTGTCGCATGGCGGCAAGAGTACGGTCCCTCCGGAGAACGCCCGTCCACGACGGTGCCGCGGTTCTGGAGTGCGAACGGATCTCGATAGGCTGAGGTCCACACCACGTGGCCGTCAGGCACAGACGCGGCGCGTACGCAAGGAGGATCGAGACTTGATGGCAGGCAACTCGGACCCGCTCACGCCGCGGGCCAAGCTGGCCGTGACCGCCGGCAAGGCGGTCGCGGCGGCATCCCGCGCCGCCGGGCGCGGCAGCGGTTCGGTGATCGGCGGCCGGGTCGCGCTGAAACTCGACCCCGATCTCCTCGCCCGGCTGGCGCAGAACCTGGACTGCGTCCTGGTCTCGGCGACCAACGGCAAGACGACGACCACCCGGCTCATCGCCGAGGCGCTGCGGGCCGCGGGCCCCGTCGTCTCCAACGCCCTCGGCGCCAACATGCCGGCCGGCATCACCTCGGCGCTGGCCGGCGGCTCGGACGCGAAGTTCGGCGTCATCGAGGTCGACGAGAAGTACCTCGCGGGCGTGGCCCGGGACACCGACCCGAAGTGCATCGCGCTGCTGAACCTCTCCCGCGACCAGCTGGACCGTGCCGCCGAGACCCGCATGCTCGCCGAGAACTGGCGCGAGGGCCTGGCCGGCTCCAAGGCGGTCGTCGTCGCCAACGCCGACGACCCGCTGGTGGTGTGGGCCGCGTCGTCCTCGCCGAACGTGATCTGGGTCGCCGCCGGGCAGATGTGGAAGGACGACGCCTGGTCCTGCCCGTCGTGCGGCGGCGTGATGCAGCGCCCCGGCGACGACTGGTTCTGCGGCGAGTGCGGCTTCCGCCGGCCGACCCCGAGCTGGGCGCTCTCCGGCGACCACGTGATCGACCCGCACGGCTCCGCCTGGCCGATCCACCTGCAGCTGCCGGGCCGCGCCAACAAGGCCAACGCGGCGAGTTCCGCCGCCGTCGCCGCCGTCTTCGGCGTGCCGCCCCAGGTGGCCCTGGAGCGCATGTACCAGGTGCAGGCCGTGGCCGGCCGCTACGACGTCGTCCAGTTCGAGGGCCGTGACCTGCGCCTGCTGCTCGCCAAGAACCCGGCGGGCTGGCTGGAGACGTTCTCGCTGATCGACCCGCCGCCGACCCCGGTGATCCTGTCGGTGAACGCCCGCTCCGCCGACGGCACCGACACCTCCTGGCTGTGGGACGTCGACTACACGCGGCTGACCGGCCACCCGATCTGCGTCATCGGCGACCGCAAGCTGGACCTCGCGGTGCGCCTGGAGGTCGCCAACCAGCAGTTCCAGGTCTGCGAGGACCTCGACCAGGCGGTGCAGCTGTGCCCGCCGGGCCGCATCGAGGTCATCGCCAACTACACCGCCTTCCAGGATCTGCGCCGCCGCGTCGGCAACTGACCACGACACTCAGGGGACTTGAAGTGAGCGACAACCAGCTGCGGGTCGTGTGGATCTACCCGGACCTGCTCAGCACCTACGGCGACCAGGGCAACGTGCTCGTCGTGGAGCGCCGGGCGCGGCAGCGCGGCCTGGACGTGGCACGGCTCGACGTGCGCAGCGACCAGCCGATCCCCACCTCCGGCGACATCTACCTGATCGGCGGCGGCGAGGACCGTCCGCAGCGGCTGGCCGCCGAGCGGCTGCGCCGGGACGGCGGACTGCACCGCGCGGTGGGCAACGGAGCGATCGTGTTCTCCGTGTGCGCCGGCTACCAGATCCTCGGCCACGAGTTCATCAACGACCTCGGCCAGCGCGAGCCCGGCCTCGGCCTGCTCGACGTGGTGTCGGTGCGCGGCGAGGGCGCCCGGTGCGTGGGCGACGTACTGGCGGACATCAACCCGCAGCTCGGCCTGCCGCCGCTGACCGGGTTCGAGAACCACCAGGGCGTCACCCATCTGGGCCCCACCGCCCGCCCGTTCGCCCAGGTCCGCTTCGGCAACGGCAACGGCACCGGGGACGGCACGGAGGGCGCGTTCAACGACACCGTCTTCGGCACCTATATGCACGGCCCCGTACTCGCCCGCAACCCGCTGATCGCGGACCTGCTGCTGAAGCTGGCGCTCGACGTCAACGCGCTGCCGCCGACCGACGACCGTTGGTACGAGGCCCTGCGCAACGAGCGGATCGCGGCGGCGCAGCAGCCCGCCTGAGACGTCCGCGGCACCGCCGGCACCGCAGCGTCGGACGGGCCGTTCGAGCCCGGCCGGCCCGTCCGACGCCACCTCCGGCCGGGCTCGAACGGCCCGTCTGACGCCTCCTCCGCACAGGTGAGCGGGGTCGTCCAGCAGGCGGACGCGAGGTGCGGCGCGCCCCCCGAATGCCGCTAGGGTGGCGGGGATCGAGCCGGACAGTGCGGTCCGGTCCCGGCCCACATCGAGAAGGTTGTTTCGGGCTATGCGCATTGGTGTCCTCACGTCCGGCGGCGACTGCCCCGGCCTGAACGCCGTCATCCGGTCCGTCGTGCACCGTGCCGTCGTCGACCACGGCGACGAGGTCATCGGCTTCCGGGACGGCTGGAAGGGCCTCCTGGAGTGCGACTACCTCAAGCTCGACCTCGACGCGGTGAGCGGCATCCTCGCCCGCGGCGGCACCATCCTCGGCTCCTCCCGGGTACGTCCCGAGCACCTGCGGGACGGTGTGGAGCGGGCCAAGGGACACGTGGCGGAACTCGGCCTCGACGCGATCATCCCGATCGGCGGTGAGGGCACGCTCAAGGCGGCCCGGCTGCTGTCGGACAACGGCCTGCCGATAGTGGGCGTGCCGAAGACCATCGACAACGACATCGCCGTCACGGACGTCACCTTCGGCTTCGACACGGCCGTCGGGGTGGCGACCGAGGCGCTGGACCGGCTGAAGACCACCGCCGAGTCCCACCAGCGTGTGCTGATCGTCGAGGTCATGGGCCGGCACACCGGCTGGATCGCGCTGCACTCCGGCATGGCGGCCGGCGCGCACGCCGTGGTCGTGCCCGAGCGGCCCTTCGACATCGACGAGCTGACCGCGAAGGTCGGCGAGCGGTTCTCGGCCGGCAAGCGGTTCGCGATCGTGGTCGCCGCCGAGGGCGCCAAGCCGAAGCCCGGCACGATGGACTTCGACGAGGGCGGCAAGGACGTCTACGGCCACGAGCGGTTCGCCGGCATCGCCCGCCAGCTCTCGATCGAGCTGGAGTCGCGGCTCGGCAAGGAGGCCCGGCCGGTGATCCTCGGGCACGTGCAGCGCGGGGGGACGCCGACGGCGTACGACCGGGTGCTGGCCACGCGGTTCGGGTGGCATGCGGTGGAGGCCGTGCACCGGGGCGACTTCGGGAAGATGACGGCGCTGCGCGGGACGGACATCGTCATGGTGTCGTTGGCCCAGGCCGTGGAGACGCTGAAGACGGTGCCCGAGGCACGGTACGCGGAGGCGGAGTGCGTGCTGTGAGCCCGCGCCGCCGGTAGCGGCGCGGCAGGTCACGAGCCGTCCGCGGCGGCTCACGCAGTCCCCGCGCCCCTTCGGGACGCTTACCGCCCCCGGTGACGGATGTCGCCGGGGGCGGTTCTACCCTGGTGCGGACGGATTGCGGACAACCTGCACGAACTGGAGCCGTTGATGGATCACAGCGGGCACGGCATGACGATGGATCTGCCGCCGTTCACGCTGGGGCGAGGACTCGCCTGGTCGGCGGACCCGTTCTTCCTCATCGCCTGTCTGCTGGGCCTGGCCCTGTACGGCTGGGGCGTGGCACGCCTGGTGCGGCGCGGCGACAAGTGGCCGGTGGGACGCACCGTCGGGTTCGTCACCGGTGTGCTGAGCATCGGGCTGATGATGTGCACCAAGCTGAACGACTACGGCATGGTCATGTTCAGCGTGCACATGGTGCAGCACATGGTCATCAGCATGGTGTCGCCGATCCTGATCCTGCTCGGCGCCCCGATCACCCTGGCCCTGCGCGCACTCCCGCCGGCCGGGCGGGGGCGCAAGGGACCGCGCGAACTGCTGCTGATGCTGCTGCACAGCCGCTACATGCGGATCGTCACCCACCCGGTGTTCACCATTCCGCTGTTCATCGCGAGCCTGTACGGCCTGTACTTCACCCCGCTGTTCGACTTCCTGATGGGCTCCAGGACCGGGCACGTCGCGATGATGGTGCACTTCCTCGCCGTCGGCCTGGTCTTCTTCTGGCCGATCATGGGCGTGGACCCGGGCCCGCACCGGCCGGGCCACCTGATGCGGATGCTGGAGCTGTTCGCGGGCATGCCGTTCCACGCGTTCTTCGGCATCGCGCTGATGATGGCGTCGACCCCGATGGTCACGACCTTCCGGAACCCGCCCGCCTCGCTGGGCATCGAGGCGCTGTCCGACCAGAACGCGGCGGGCGGCATCGCCTGGGCGTTCAGCGAGATCCCCTCCGTGCTGGTGCTGCTCGCGCTGCTGTTCCAGTGGTACGCCTCGGACCAGCGGCAGGCGCGGCGCAAGGACCGCGCCGCCGACCGGGACGGTGACCGGGAACTCGAGGCGTACAACGCCTACCTGGCCTCACTGCACGCACGCGGAAACTGAATTCACGTTTTCCCGGGCCCCCTTGAACGGGCTATTCCTCCCGTAGCATGATGCGTCGGGGGAACCGCCGCCGGGGGGAGCGGTCATGGAGCGTCGCACATTCGTGCACCGGGCAGGAAAATCGGTGATTCGGAAGATCGCCGTCCTGTCGTTGTTGATTCCGATTGCCATCGGATGCGATACGGCCACACCTTTGTCCGAGGTGAAGTCGGTCGCCGCGGGGGCCGCTTCACTCGCGCCGTTCTTCGCGGAGAGCAGCGGCCTCGGACGGGACGCCGACGTGCGGTCCCGGCCGGCCCACGGCGGGCTGCAGCAAGGGGACACGCCCGGCCTGTACGGCGGAACCGGGGAGGCGAAGGCCTGTGACGTGGAGCGGCTGAAGCGGTATCTCACCGAGCCGCGCAACGGCCGCACGGCACGGGCCTGGGCCGCGGCACTCGATCTCCGCACGGATCGGATACCGGAGTTTCTCGACGGGCTCACCCCCGTTCTCCTGCGTCACGACACACTCGTGAGGAATCACGACTACAAAAAGGGAAAGGCCGTTCCCTTCAATGCGCTGCTCCAGGCGGGAAACGCGATTCTGGTCGACGAGCACGGACTTCCGGCCGTGAAGTGCTCGTGCGGAAATCCACTGCGGCCCTTCGAAGGGGACGAGCACCGGATTTCCGTGACGTTCGACGACGCGAACGAGAAGTGGAAGGGCTACGACCGTGACGAGGTCGTGGTGGTGCGGCCCGCCTCCCGGGAACTGGAGCGCATCGCACTCGTCGACGTCGACCGTCCCGGCCGGGGTCTCGAACGGCCCGTGGGGACGTCCGGTGAGCGGGACTCCGCCTTCGACACACGGAAGCGACGGACCGTGCCGAGCCTCACCGGGGCCACCTTCGGTGAGGCGAGCCGGCTGCTGACCGGGCGGGGTCTGGCGGTCGCTCACGACGGCCCGGAGCCGCCTCCGGCCGGCGCCCGGGTCACCGCGTCCGATCCGGCGGCCGGGGCCGCGCTGCCGTTCGGGGCGTACGTGAGGCTGAGCGTGGCGGAGGAGACGGACGCGGGCGGAGACACCTCCCGTCCCGTCGGGACCACTCCCCCGGCTCACCCGGACCCGCCGCGAGCGACGCGGACGCCGTCCTCACCGGACCCGTCCTCGGAGCGCCCGTCGTCCCCGTCCGGCCCCTCGTCGCCGTCGGACCGGTGGGGCCCGTCGGACCCGGCGGACCCGTCGTCGGGCCCGGACGCGCCGTCCACGCCGCCCCGGTCGCCGTCCCCGGGCTCCCCGACGTCCCCCTCACCCTCGTCCCCCTCGTCCCCCTCGTCGTCCTCGTCGTCCTCGTCGTCCTCTTCTTCGTCCACTGCCTCTTCTCCCGCCTCCACCTCCGCCTCGCCGCCGAGCGGAACCCAGGCGCCCCCGTCCACGCCCCCGCGCCCGACACCCCCACCACGCCCTTCCCACACCGGCACCGGCACCGGAGCCACACCGCCCCCGGGCGGCCCTCCGGCCGCCACCACCGCCTCGGCCACCGTCCCGGCCACCGGTGCCGCCACCACCGACGGCGGGCCGGCCGGGCGCGCCGGCCACCGGACCCAGGAGTGACCGGATGTCCTCGGAATCACCGATGTCGGGGGTGGGCCGGGTCGTCGCCGACCGCTATCTGCTGCTGAACCGGCTCGGCGGTGGCGGCATGGGACACGTCTGGCTCGCCCACGACCAGCGGCTCGCCTGCGAGGTCGCGCTCAAGGAGATCGTGTTCGGCGACCCGGCCGAGCCCGGCCAGGAACGGGAGGCCCGGGTCGCCCGGGCGCGCGCCGAGGCCCGGCACGCGGCCGGTCTGCGCGGCCATCCGCACGTGGTGACCGTGCACGACGTGCTGGAGCACGAAGGGCTGCCGTGGATCGTCATGGAGTACCTCGCGGGCGCCGTCGACCTGCGGGAACTGCTCGCCCGCGACGGTCCGCGCGCCCCCGCCGAGTGCGCCCGGATCGGACTCGCGGTGCTGGACGCGCTGACCGCGGGACACGAGCGGGGCGTGCTGCACCGGGACGTGAAGCCGGCGAACATCCTCCTCGCGCCGGACCGCACCGGCGCCCCGTACGGGCGGATCCTGCTCACCGACTACGGCATCTCCGTACGGCCCGACGCCGGCGAGACCCGCCACACCCTGGCGTCCGCGCTGGTGGGAACCGCCGGCTATCTGGCGCCGGAGCGGGCCACCGGCGGCCCGCCCACGCCCGCGGCCGACCTGTTCTCGCTCGGCTGCACCCTGTACCGGGCGGTGGAGGGCCGGGGCCCGTTCGAGCGCGAGAACCCGCTGGCGTCCCTCACCGCGGCGGTCATGGAGGACCCGCGCCCTCCGGTGCGCGCCGGAGCGCTGGAGCCGGTGCTGCGCGGGCTGCTCGCCAAGGACCCGGACCGGCGCATGACGGCGCGGGAGGCGGAGGCGGAGCTGGCCCGGATCATCACACCCCAGTCGGAGGCGTACGCGCGGCCGGAGAGCGACCTCGGGTCCGCGCCGCCCTGGGCGTCCTCCGCGCGCCCCGGGCGCCTGGCGGACACCCGCGCCGCGCCCGCCGCCGGCGCCCCGCACCGCCGTCACCGCCCGCACGCCCTGCGTGCCGCGCTCGCCGGCGGGCTGGGCCTGGTGCTGGCCCTGGGCGGTGCCTGGTACGCGCTGGCGGACCGGGAGACGGGGACCGGCACGGCGGCGGCGCCCTACGGCGAGGCCGTCGGACTGGTGACACCGCTGAGGACGGGCGACTGCGTGCTCGCGGACTGGCCCGGCGCCACCCGGTTCACCGGCACGCCCCGGCTGACCCTCGACCCGACCTGCGCCGACAAGGTGCCGGACGGGCAGGTCGTGGCGTTCGTCGGGGCCGCCTCCCCGCAGGAGGCGCGGAAGGAGGGGCCGGCCCGCTGCGAGGAGCGCACCCGCGAGCTGCGCGGCCGGCTGGCCGACGTGCGGTCGCTGGCCGTCGTACCCGCGCCGGACGGGTTCGAGGCGGCCGGGCGGCGGACCGCCTGCCTGGTGCTGGGGGCGCACGGACCGGTGTACGGGCCGCTCGGCGACCGGCGGCGGTTCGGGACGGCGTTCGCCGACACCGCGACGATGCAGCGGCGGGACTGTCTTGACGTGCGGTCCCGGCGGGAGGTGCGGCTGGTGCCGTGCGACGGCCGCTACGACGAGCAGGTGCTCGGGTTCACCCGGCTGGGCCGGGACGTCACGCTCGCCGAGGCGCGCACCGCGTCCGACGCGGCGTGCGCGCGCAAGGTGCCGCCGCGGGACTACGGCTTCGACCCGTCGGTCCACGAGGCCGGGTCGTGGACGAGCGAGGGCCCCTGGAAATCGGGCACACATGTCGTCGTGTGCACCGTAAGGAGGCAGAACGGGGGCACCATGGAGGGAGCCGAATGAGGAGGGTGTTGCGATGCCCGGTTCCACGAACGGTTCCACGTCCACGAAGACCATGGGAGGGCTCACCGTCGGCGGCCTCGTCGTCGTGACGGCCTACACGGTGGCGCTCGGCAGCAACGGCTGGCTGTGGTTCGGCTGGGTCGTGCTGGGCCTGATCACCCTCGGGATGGTCGCCACCCGCAGCACCTGAGGAGCGTTTCGGGGCGGCGGACCTCACTTCGGGGTCAGCCGCCCCGCCAGGTGCACGCCCGGCTGGTACTTCGGCAGCCGCACGGTGATCTTCATGCCCGCTCCCACGGCCGTCTCGATGACGAGGCCGTGGTCGTCGCCGTAGACCTGGCGGAGCCGGTCGTCCACGTTGGACAGTCCGATGCCGCCGGTCGGGCTGACCTCGCGGGCCAGGATGCGGCGGAGCAGGTCGGGGTCCATCCCGGCGCCGTCGTCCTCGATCACCACGAGGGCCTCCGCGCCGGTGTCCTGCGCGGTGATCTGGATGTGGCACGTGTCGGCCTTGCCCTCCAGGCCGTGCTTGACGGCGTTCTCCACCAGCGGCTGGAGGCACAGGAAGGGCAGGGCGACCGGCAGCACCTCGGGCGCGATCTGCAGGGTCACGGCGAGGCGGTCGCCGAAGCGTGCCCGTACCAGCGCCAGATAGTGGTCGATGGCGTGGAGTTCGTCGGCGAGCGTGGTGAAGTCGCCGTGCCGGCGGAACGAGTAGCGGGTGAAATCGGCGAACTCCAGCAGCAGTTCGCGGGCCCGCTCGGGGTCGGTGCGCACGAACGACGCGATCACGGCGAGCGAGTTGAAGATGAAGTGCGGGGAGATCTGCGCCCGCAGTGCCCTGATCTCCGCCTCGATGAGACGGGTGCGGGACTGGTCGAGGTCGGCGAGTTCGAGCTGGACGGAGACCCAGCGGGCCACCTCGCCCGCGGCCCGCACCAGGACCGCCGACTCACGGGGCGCGCAGGCCACGAGCGCACCGTGCACCCGGTCGTCGACGGTGAGCGGGGCCACCACGGCCCAGCGGACCGTGCAGTCGGGAGTGTCGCAGGTCAGCGGGAAGGCCTCGCCGCGGCCGGTGTCGAGGGGACCCGCAAGGCGTTCCATGATCTCGGCGCGGTGGTGGGCGCCGGCGCCGTCCCAGGCGAGGACCTGGGCGCGGTCGGTGAGGCACAGGGCGTCCGTGCCCAGCAGGGAGCGCAGTTTGCGGGCGGACTTCCCGGCGGCCTCCTCGGTGAGGCCGGCCCGCAGCGGAGGCGTGGCCAGGGAGGCGGTGTGCAGGGTCTCGAAGGTGGCGTGCTCGACGGGGCTGCCGAGCCCGGCGAGACCGGCGGGCCGGGCGGTGCGCCGGCCCAGCCAGAACCCGGCGCCCAGCAGCGGCAGTACGGCGACGAGCAGACCGGCGAGGAAACCGCTCACGTGGACACCTCCGTGCGCAGTTCCTCCGGCAGATGGAAACGGGCCAGCACCGCGGCCGTCCCGGGCGGCACCCGGCCGGGAGTGGCCAGCGACACCACGATCATGGTGAGGAAGCCCAGCGGCACCGACCACAGCGCCGGCCAGGCGAGCAGGGCGTGCAGCGGGCCCTCGCCCGGATAGCCGGTCATGGTCGCGGCGACGGCGACGAAGGCGCAGCCGCCGCCGACCAGCATCCCGGCCGCCGCGCCCGGCGGGGTGAGCCGGCGCCACCAGATGCCGAGGACGAGCAGCGGGCAGAACGACGAGGCCGACACGGCGAAGGCGAGCCCCACGGCGTCGGCCACCGCCAGACCCCCGACCAGGACGCTCGCCCCGAGCGGAACGGCCATCGCCAGCACGGTGCCGAGCCGGAAGTGCCGCACCCCGCGCGAGGGGAGCACGTCCTGGGTGAGCACGCCGGCGACGGCCATGGTGAGCCCGGAGGCCGTCGACAGGAACGCGGCGAACGCCCCGCCCGCGACCAGCGCGCCGAGCAGGTCGCCGCCCGGGCCGGCGATCATCCGGCCGGGCAGCAGCAGGACGGCGGCGTCCGCGTCCCCGGTGAGGGTCAGCTCGGGGGCGTACAGGCGGCCCAGGGCGCCGTAGACGGGCGGGAGGAGGTAGAAGGCGCCGACCAGTCCGAGGACGGCGACGGTGGTGCGGCGGGCGGCGACGCCGTGCGGGCTGGTGTAGAAGCGCACCACGACGTGCGGCAGGCCCATGGTGCCGAGGAAGGTGGCGAGGATCAGCCCGTACGTGGCGTACAGCGGGCGTTCCTCGCGGGACTCGGCCGAGGACGGCGACAGCGCGTCGGCACTGCCGCGACCGGCGGCGGGCACCTCGGCGCCCTCGGCGAACGTCAGCCGGGTGCCGCCCTCGATGCGGTGCGTGCCGGCGGGAAGTGCGAGCGCGGTGCCGTCGTGGGCGCGGCCGTCGACGGTGCCGTGCACCGTCACGGTGAGCGGGCGTTCGAGCCGCAGGTCGAGGGTGTCGTCGACGCGGACCGCCCGCTGTTCGCGGAAGGAGGCCGGCTCGTCGAAGGCGTGGCCGGGCGCGCCGTCGCTCTGCCAGGCGAGGACCAGGAAGAGGGCGGGCACGAGCAGCGCGGTGAGTTTCAGCCAGTACTGGAAGGCCTGGACGAAGGTGATGCTGCGCATGCCGCCCGCGGCGACGATGACGGTCACCACGACGGCGACGATCACCCCGCCGAGCCAGTCGGGCGCGCCGGTGAGCACCGTCAGGGTGAGGCCGGCGCCCTGCAGCTGCGGCAGCAGGTACAGCCAGCCGACGCCGACGACGAAGGCGCCCGCGAGGCGCCGCACCGCGTGCGAGGCGAGCCGCGCCTCGGCGAAGTCGGGCAGCGTGTAGGCGCCGGAGCGGCGCAGCGGGGCGGCGACGAACACCAGCAGGACCAGGTAGCCGGCGGTGTAGCCGACCGGGTACCAGAGCATGTCCGGGCCCTGGACCAGCACCAGTCCGGCGATGCCCAGGAACGAGGCGGCGGACAGGTACTCGCCGCTGATGGCGGCGGCGTTGAGGCGGGGGCCGACGGTGCGGGAGGCGACGTAGAAGTCGGAGGTGGTGCGGGAGATGCGCAGCCCGAAGGCGCCGACGAGGACGGTCGCCAGGACGACGAGCGCGACGGCGGGTACGGCGTAGCCGGAGTTCACGGTGCTGGACGTCCCCGGCTCAGCGGTCCTCGACGAGCCGCACGAAGTCGCGTTCGTTGCGTTCGGCGCGGCGCACGTACCAGCGGGCGAGCAGGACCATCGGGGGGTAGAGGCAGAAGCCGAGCACGGTCCACTCCAGGCGGCGGGCGTCCGGTGCGGCGGCGAAGACCAGGGGCAGCGGCCCGATCAGCAGCGCGAGGACGGCGAAGGCGGTGAGTCCGGTGCGCAGCTGGATGCGCATCAGGGAGCGGACGTAGGTGTGCCCGAGGGTGGTCTGCTCGTCGATCTCGGTGCGTGGCCGGTAGTAGCCGGAGGTGCGGCCGGCGCGGCGGGGCGGGCCGGTGACGATCACGCGGCGTTCGGTCGGGTCCTGGGGCATGTGTGCTCCCCTAGCTCGTGGTCCGGCGCATCAGCAGGTCCCGCAGTTCCCGCGCGTGCCGCCTGCTGACCTGGAGTTCCTCGGCGCCGACCAGGACGCTGACGGTGCCGGCGCCGAGCCGGAGTTCGCCGATGTGGCGCAGCGCGACCAGGTGGCGGCGGTGGATGCGGACGAAGCCGCGGGAGCGCCAGCGTTCCTCGAGGGTGGACAGCGGGATGCGGACCAGGTGGCTGCCACGGTCGGTGTGCAGGCGGGCGTAGTCGCCCTGGGCCTCGACGTGGGTGATGTCGTCGACGGGGACGAAGCGGGTCACGCCGCCGAGTTCGACGGGGATGTGGTCGGGGTCGGGTTCGTGCACGGGGATGCGCGGGGCGGTGGTGCCGCGCTGCGCGGCGGCGCGCTGTTCGGCGGCGCGCTGTTCGGCGGCGCGCCGGACCGCTTCGGCCAGCCGCTCCTTGCGGACGGGTTTGAGCACGTAGTCGACGGCCTTGAGGTCGAAGGCCTGGACGGCGAAGTCCTCGTGGGCGGTGACGAACACGATGAGCGGCGGCCGGGCGAAGCCGCCGAGCAGCCGGGCCAGGTCGAGGCCGTCCAGTCCCGGCATCTGGATGTCGAGGAAGACGACGTCGATGGCCTCCGGCCCGTCCGGGCCCGACTCCAGGGCGCGGTTGATGCGGCGCAGTGCCTCGGTGGCGTCGCCGGCGCCCTCGGCACCGGCGACGCGCGGGTCCGCGTTCAGCAGGTACAGCAGTTCCTCCAGCGAGGGACGTTCGTCGTCGACGGCGAGGGCGCGCAGCATGAAGGTGGAGTGTAGGGGTGTTTTCCGCGTCTGGACACGTGCCGGACAGCGGACGTTCCCGCCGGGGCCGTGGCCGGCCGCCGGGGCGTCGCCGCTGGATACAGTGCCCGCATGAACAGCAGGCAGGCCCCGTTCGACGAGCTCGACCGGAAGATCGTCACGGCTCTGATGGCGAACGCCAGGACGTCCTTCGCGGAGATCGGCGCGGCCATCGGACTGTCGTCGACGGCGGTCAAGCGCCGGGTGGACCGGCTGCGCGAGACCGGCGTGATCACCGGGTTCACGGCGACGGTCAAGCCGTCCGCGCTGGGCTGGCGCACGGAGGCGTACGTCGAGGTGTACTGCGAGGGCGCGGCGCCGCCGCGGCGGCTGGCGGAGGTGGTGCGCAACCATCCGGAGATCGCCGCGGCGATGACGGTGACCGGGGGCGCGGACGCGCTGCTGCACGTGCGGGCGCGGGACGTGGAGCACTTCGAGGAGGTGCTGGAGCGGATCCGCCAGGAGCCGTTCATCCGCAAGACGATCAGCGTGATGGTGCTGTCCCATCTGCTGCCCGACAGTCCTGAGGCGGGAGTGAGCCAGCCCGCGCCCGAGGGCGCATCAGACGTGCGCTGAACGGGCTGAACGCGCAGCGATCCTGCGTGAACACGCAGCTTCCGTTCCTTGTCGGGCGTCTCGGTCGGTTCCTACCGTGTAGGCACCCCCTGTAGGCACCGCATGGAAGCGGAGGAACCCCTCTGTGCCCGACTCCCGTGTGGCGTCCCTGCGGCGATACCTCGTCTGCGAACCCAGACACTTCGCCGTGCGGTACGCGATCAATCCGTGGATGCGTCCCGACCGACCCGTGGACGTCCTGCTCGCCCAGCGGCAGTGGCAGACGCTGGTCGACACCTACCGTGACCACGGTCATACCGTGGAGAACGTGAAGCCGGAGCCCGGACTGCCCGACATGGTGTTCGCCGCGAACGCGGCGGTCGTCGTGGAGGGCCGCGTCTTCGGCTCCCTGTTCCACGCGCCCGAGCGGCGCCCGGAGTCCGTGCCGTACGAGGCCTGGTTCAAGGCCGAGGGGTACGAGGTCCACCATCCCGAGTCGGTGTGCGAGGGCGAGGGCGACCTGGTGCCGGCCGGGCGCTGGATCCTCGCCGGGACCGGATTCCGCACCACCCGTGAGGCGCACCGCGAGGTGCAGGAGTACTTCGGGGTGCCGGTGATCGGCCTGACGCTGGTGGATCCGTACTTCTACCACCTGGACACGGCGCTGTTCGTGCTGGACGAGGAGAACATCGCGTACTACCCGGAGGCGTTCTCGCCGGGGAGCCGCGAGGTGCTCGCCCGGCTGTACCCGGACGCGGTGCTCGCGACCCGCGAGGACGCCATGGCGTTCGGCCTGAACTCCGTGTCCGACGGCCGCCACGTGTTCATCTCGCCGGGGGCCACGGCCCTCGCCGCCCAGCTCGCCGACCGCGGCTACGTCCCCGTCCCCGTCGACCTGTCCGAGTTCCAGAAGGCGGGCGGGGGCATCAAGTGCTGCACTCAGGAGATCCGCTCATGACCTCTGTCGTCCGTACGCGTTCGTCCGCCGAGCTGATCGGTGCGGAGGAGCCCGTCCTGGCCCACAACTACCATCCGCTGCCCGTGGTCGTCGCCCGCGCGGAGGGCACCTGGGTGGAGGACGTGGAGGGCCGGCGCTACCTCGACATGCTGGCCGGCTACTCGGCGCTGAACTTCGGGCACCGGCACCCCGCGCTGGTCGAGGCGGCGCACCGCCAGCTGGACCGGCTGACGCTCACCTCGCGCGCGTTCCACAACGACCGGCTCGCCGAGTTCGCGGAGCGGCTGGCCGCGCTGACCGGGCTGGACATGGTGCTGCCCATGAACACCGGCGCGGAGGCGGTGGAGAGCGGTGTGAAGGTGGCCCGCAAGTGGGCCTACGACGTCAAGGGCGTCCCGGCCGACCGGGCGACGATCGTGGTGGCGGCGGACAACTTTCACGGCCGGACGACGACGATCGTGAGCTTCTCCACGGACGAGGTCGCGCGTGCCGGGTTCGGCCCGTTCACGCCGGGCTTCCGGGTGGTCCCGTACAACGATCTCGCGGCGCTGGAGGCGGCGGTCGACGAGACGACGGCGGCGGTGCTGATCGAGCCGATCCAGGGCGAGGCCGGTGTGATCGTGCCGGACGACGGCTATCTGGCCGGCGTGCGGGAGCTGACGCGCCGCGAGGGCTGCCTGTTCGTCGCCGACGAGATCCAGTCGGGTCTGGGGCGCACCGGCCGCACGCTCGCGGTGGAGCACGAGTCGGTCGTGCCGGACGTGGTGCTGCTCGGCAAGGCGCTGGGCGGCGGCATCGTCCCGGTGTCGGCGGTGGTGGCCCGGCGTGAGGTGCTGGAGGTGCTGCACCCCGGTGAGCACGGCTCGACGTTCGGCGGCAATCCGCTGGCCGCGGCGGTCGGCACGGCCGTGGTGGAGCTGCTGGAGACGGGTGAGTTCCAGCGCCGGGCGGCGGAGCTGGGCGGGATCCTGCACGAGGGCCTGGAGTCGCTCGTCGGCAAGGGCGTCGCCGGCTTCCGCTGCCGTGGCCTGTGGGCGGGCGTGGACGTCGACCCCGCACTCGGCACCGGCCGGGAGATCAGTGAGCGGCTGATGCGGGAGGGCATCCTGGTCAAGGACACCCACGGCTCCACCATCCGCCTGGCCCCGCCGCTGACCATCACGGCGGAGGAGCTCCAGGGTGCCCTGCGCACGCTGGAGAAGGTCCTCCTCCAGCAGGGCTGAGGCGCGGACCGCCGCCTTGGCGGACCCGTCGGCACCCGTCGGCACCCGTCGGTCCGTCCGCCGGCGGGCGTGGCGCCGGCCTTCGTGCCCCTTGCGGGTCGTGAGGGCCGGCACCGGCCGGCCTTCGTGCCTGCGGGATCGTGAAGGCCGGCACCGGCCGGCCTTCGTCCTTCCGGGACCGTGAAGGCCGGCACCGGCCGGAACAGAATCGTTCGGCCGGTCGCACCGATCCGGCGCGCCGGGGCCGCCGCCGCGGTACCGGGTCGCGCGGCCCGTCACCCGGGTGCGGGCCGAGCGGCCGTTCACCGCCGGCGCACCTCCGGGGAGCCCTCGACGGCCTTCCCGGGTGAAGATGGACGAGAAGGTGGTGGACCACTCTCAGCGACAGAGAGGTCGGCTCGGTGGGCGGACACGAGGAGCGGGACGCAGCCCGGCAGAGGTTCGATGTGGCCGACGCCGTACCCCTGCTGCTCGATCCGCACGGCATGGTGAGCGGCTGGACCGTCCGGGCCGAGCGGCTGCTCGGGCACCGGGCGTCCGAGGCGGTGGGCCGGAAGTTCGCCGAGCTGCTGGTTCCCGAGGACGCGGAGCGGGTGCCCGACCTGGTCGAGCGGTGCCGGTCGGACGGCGACTGGGCCGGCCTGATGACGGCCCGGCACCGGGACGGGCGGCCGGTGCCCGTGATGGTGCGGATCACCCCGGCCGTGGAGCCGCGGGGCCGCTCGTCGCTGCTGGTGCTGCTGTCGGAGCTGGCGGGGGCGGCCGGCTGGGACATGAGCCGCGGCGTGCTGGAACAGATGGTCGCGGGCTCGTCCATCGGCATCGCCGTCGTGGACACCGATCTGCGCTACGTGTGGTCGAACGCCGCCCTGGAGCAGTTCGGCGGCGGCCCGCCGCCGCGGCGCCTGGGCCTGCGGTTCGCGGACGTCCAGCCGGGCCTGGACGCCGCGGCGGTGGAGACGCAGATGCGGTACGTGCTGGACACCGGCCGTCAGGTCGTCGGCTACGAGCACGTCGGCCGGGCGCGTTCCGCGCCGCTGCGCGAGACGGCGCACATGATGTCGTTCACCCGGCTGGACGACGAGCGGGGCCGGCCGATGGGCGTGTACTACACCGTCGTGGACGTCACCGAGCGGCACCGGGCCCGGCAGCGCCTCGCCCTGCTCGACCGGGCGGGCGAGCGCATCGGCCGCACCCTGGACGTCATGGTCACCGCGCAGGAACTGGCGGACGTCGCGGTGCCCGGACTCGCGGACTTCGTGGTCGTGGATCTGCTGGAGACGGTGCTGCGGGGTGCCGAGCTGCGGCCCGGACCGCTCACCGACTCCGACCGGGTGGTGCTGCTGCGCGCCGGCCACCGGTCGCTGTACGAGGACCTGCCGCGCAGGGCCGTGGAGTCCGGTGCGGTGGTGGCCTACCTGGCGGGCTCCCCGCCGGTGCGCTGCCTGACCACGGGCCGGGCCTGGCGGCAGGAGCTCGACCCGCTCGCCGAGGAGTGGGCCGTGACGGGCCCGGGCGACCGCGGGTCCACGTTCCTGGAGCTGGGCCTGCAGAGCGTGATGATCGTCCCGGTGCGGGCCCGTGGCACCACGCTCGGCATCACCACGTTCTTCCGCCGCCGCCGTGAGAACCCCTTCGACCAGGACGACCTCAGTCTGGCCGAGGACGTCGTCTCCCGGGCCGCCGTCTGCGTCGACAACGCCCGGCGCTACACCCGCGAACGGGACGCCGCGCTCGTCCTGCAGCGCAGCCTGCTGCCCCGCCGGCTGCCCGAGCTGGACGCCGTCGAGGTGTCCGCGTGCTACCGCCCGGCCGACGAGCTGACCGGGCTGGGCGGCGACTGGTACGACCTGATCCCGCTGTCCGGGGCCCGCGTCGCCCTGGTCGTCGGCGAGGTGCCGGGCCACGGCATCGACGCCGCCGCGGCGATGGGGCGGCTGCGGACCGCCGTGCGGACGCTGGCCGCCATCGATCTGCCGCCCGAGGAGGTGCTCGCCCACCTGGACGACCTGGTGGGCCGGTCGGCGCGGGACGAGGGCGACGGGCGGCAGTCCCGGGACGACGCCGGGCAGTCCGTCGGGGCCGACTGCCTGTACGTGGTCTACGACCCGGTGGACGGCCGGTGCGCGATGGCCGCGGCCGGCCATCCCGCGCCCGCCGTCGTGGCGCCCGACGGCACGGTCACCTTCGTGGAGCTGCCGCAGGGCCCGGCGCTCGGCGTGGGCGGGCCGCCGTTCGAGGCGGTGGAACTGACCCTGGCCGAGGGCAGCACGCTCGCCCTGCACACCGACGGTCTGCTCGGCGCCGGCGGTATGTCGCCCGCCGGCGCGGACCGGGAGCTGCTGCGGCGGGCGCTGGAGGGGGCCGGCCCCGCGCTGGAGCCGAGCTGCCGTGCCGTGGTCGACATGCTGGTCCCGGCCCGGCCCTACGACGACGTGGCCCTGCTGATGGCCCGTACCCGGCGGCTGGATCCGGCGCAGGTCGCGGTCAAGGACCTGCCGGTGGAGCCGTCCGTGGTGGCGGAGGCCCGCAGGGCCGCCACCCGGCAGCTGGCCCACTGGGGCCTGGAGGAGCTGGTCTTCACCACCGAGCTGATCGTCAGCGAACTGGTCACCAACGCCATCCGGCACGCCGCCGGCCCGGTCCGGCTGCGGCTGGTCCGGGAGCGGGCACTGGTGTGCGAGGTGTTCGACGGCGGGGCCTCCGCGCCCCATCTGCGTCATCCGCGCGCGACGGACGAGGGCGGGCGCGGGCTGCTGCTGGTCTCCCAGCTGGCCCAGCGGTGGGGCACCCGGTTCGTCCCCGAAGGGAAGATCATCTGGGCGGAGCAGTCGCTGACCGCACCGCCGCCGTAGGGATGTGGCCAATGGCGGAGACGTCGATCGACTACGCGGCGGTCTACCAGGCCCTGCCCGGCATGGTGGCGCTGCTCACCCCGGAGCTGGTCCTCGCGGACGTCAACGAGGCGTTCGTGCGCGGGTCGGGACGCCCGCGGGAGGCTCTGGTGGGCCGTTTCGTGTTCGACGTCTTCCCGGACAACCCGAACGACCGCGAGTCCAGGGGCGCGGACAGTCTGCGGGCCTCACTGCACCGGGTGCTGGCCACCGGTGAGCGCGACACCATGGCCGTGCAGCGCTACGACGTCGAGAGCACCGAGCGCCCCGGCGAGTGGGAGGAGCGCTACTGGAGCCCGGTGAACACGCCGGTGTTCGGGCCCGACGGGAACGTCGTCCTGATCGTGCACCGCATCGAGGAGGTCACCGAGCTGCTCCGGGTGAGCGGCCGCGCTGGCACCGGTCCCGAGCGGGTGCGGGAGGCCGAGCTGTACGCCCGCGCGCGGGAGCTGCAGGAGCTCAACAACCGGCTGCGCCAGGCGCACGCGCGGGAGCGGGAGGTGGCGCCGGCGCTGCAGGAGGCGATGCTGCCCGCGCGCCGGCCGACCCTCCACGAGCGGGTCGCCGTACGCTACCGGCCCGCGATGGGCGCGCTCACCGTGTGCGGCGACTGGTACGACCTGGTCGACCTGGTGGGCGGGCACCGCCTCGGCGTGTCCGTGGGCGACGTGGTGGGTCACGGTCTGGCGGCGGCCTGCGTCATGGGGCAGCTGCGCAGCGCGCTGAGCGCGGCCTCCCGGGTGGCGGACGGGCCGGCGCAGGCGCTGAACGTGGTGGGCCGCTACGCGCACGTGGTGGACGGCGCGGAGTCCGCGACCGCGGTGACGACGTTCGTCGACTTCGACCGGAACACCGTCACCTACAGCAGTGCCGGGCATCCGCCGCCGGTGCTGGTCCACCACGACGGACGGGTGGAGTTCCTCGACCGGGCCACCGACCCGCCGCTGGACGCCCGGCCCGACCCGGTGCCGAGGCCCGAGGCGGTGACGGCGTTCGAGCCGGGTGCCACCCTGGTGCTCTACACCGACGGTCTGGTCGAACGGCGCCGGGAGGACATCGACACCGGGCTGACGCGGCTCGCCGATTCGCTGCACCGGCACCGGACACGGGACCCCGAGGCGCTCGCCGACATCGTGCTGCTGGAGCTGCTGCCGCCGGGCGGCGCCACCGACGACACGGCGCTGGTCGTCGTACGGCTGTGACCGTCCGGCGGACTCGTCGCGGGTCAGGAGCCGGTGCGGGCCTGATCGAGGCGTGCCGTGCGCTCCACGTTGCGCCGGTCCTCCGGGTCGTCGCTGGGCGCACCGGCGAACCAGGCGTCGAGGATCTCTTTCAGCAGCGGCCCGGAGGTCAGCCGCAGGCTGAGCGCCAGCACGTTGGCGTCGTTCCAGCGGCGGGCGCCGTCGGCGGTGTAGGCGTCGGTGCACAGGGCGGCGCGGACGCCGGGCACCTTGTTCGCGGCGATCGAGGCGCCCGTGCCGGTCCAGCAGCACACCACCGCCTGGTCGGCGGTGCCGTCGGCGACCTCGCGGGCGGCGGCCTCCGTGCAGAACGCCCACTGCGGGTCGTCACCGGGGCTGAGGGCGCCGTGCGCGCGTACGTCGTGGCCGCGCTCGCGCAGCTCGTCGAGGAGCGCGCGGGCGACGGGTTCGTCCATGTCGGAGGAGACGGCGATCCGCATGCTTCGGAGCCTACTCCCCGCGGTGCGCGCCCGCTGACGGGCGTTCAGCCGTCCGGCACAGTACGGTGTCCCCGCGTCCGACGCGGTGGTGCCGCGGCGGGCGGCCCGGACCTAGACTGGCGGCCCACGACGTGCCGGATGGCCTGCTGGAACGCGGCGGCACCGCCCGTCCGCCGGAGTGAGGAGCGTGCCCTTGTTCTACTACCTGCTCAAGTACGTGCTGCTGGGCCCGCTGCTGAAACTGGTCTTCCGGCCGCGAATAGAGGGTCTCGAGCACGTTCCGTCGTCCGGTGCCGCCATCGTGGCGGGCAACCACCTGTCGTTCTCGGACCACTTCCTGATGCCGGCCGTGCTGAAGCGGCGCATCACGTTCCTCGCCAAGGCCGAGTACTTCACCGGGCCCGGCCTCAAGGGCAGGCTGACGGCCTTCTTCTTCCACAGCGCCGGGCAGATCCCGGTCGACCGGTCCGGCAAGGACGCCGGGCAGGCCGCGATCCGGGAGGGGCTGGGGGTGCTGGGCCGGGGGGAACTGCTCGGCATCTACCCGGAGGGCACCCGTTCGCACGACGGCCGCCTCTACAAGGGCAAGGTCGGGGTCGCGGTGATGGCGCTCAAGGCGGGCGTCCCGGTGATTCCGTGCGCGATGATCGGCACGTTCGAGGCGCAGCCGCCCGGCAAGGTGATCCCCCGGATCCATCCGGTGGTGATCCGCTTCGGTGCCCCGCTGGACTTCTCGCGCTATGCGGGCATGGAGGGTGAGAAGGCGGTCCTGCGCGCCGTCACCGACGAGATCATGTACTCCATCCTGAGCCTGTCCGAGCAGGAGTACGTCGACCAGTACGCGGCCGTCGCCAAGGCCGAGGAGGCCGAGCGCAGGGCGCAGGACAAGCGCCGGTTCCCGAGGATGCCGTCGGGCTGACCCGCCGGTGGCGCGGCGACGAGGGGCGGCCGGTGGTACCGGCCGCCCCTCGTGCCGTACGGCGTCGGAGGTTACGGCTTCGGCGTGGCGTGCGGCGCGCACGTCACGTCGGTCCGGTCCAGCCGGCCGGTGAGCAGGTAGGTGTCGACCCGGTCGTTGACGCAGGGGTTGACCAGGCCGGTGACGCCGTGGGATCCGGCGTCCCGCTCGGTGACGAGGCGGGAGCCCTTGAGCCGCCGGTGCAGTTCGAGGGCGCCGCCGTAGGGGGTGGCCGCGTCCCGTTCGGCCTGCACGATCAGCACGGGCGGCAGGCCCTTGCCGGACGTGACGTCCACCGGGGTCCGCTGCTTGACCGGCCAGGTGGCGCAGGGCAGGTTCATCCAGGCGTTGGCCCAGGTCATGAACGGGTGGTCGCGGTGCAGCCGGGTGTTGTCGCGGTCCCATGTCCGCCAGTTGGTGGGCCACTTGGCGTCGGTGCACTCCACGGCCGTGTAGACGGCGTTGCCGTTCTCGGAGGCGGCGTTGCCCGCGGTGTCGGAGAGGTCGGGTGCGGCGGCGTCGACGAGGGCCTGGGTGTCGCCGGCGACGTACTTGCCGAAGACGGTGGCGACCGGGATCCAGGCGGAGTCGTAGTACGGGGCGCTCTGGAAGAAGCCGGTCAGCTCGGCCGGTCCGACGACGCCGCCGATCGGGTCCTTCGCGGCGGTGGCGCGCAGTTTCAGCCACTGGGCCTGGACGGCTTCCCGGGTGGTGCCGAGGTGGAAGGTGGCGTCGTTGCTCGCCACCCAGTCCTGCCAGTCCTTCCAGCGGCCCTCGAAGGCGACGTCCTGGTCCAGGTTGGCCTGGTACCAGATCTTCTCCCGGGAGGGGTTGACGACGCTGTCCACGACCATGCGGCGGACGTGGCCCGGGAAGAGGGTGGCGTAGACGGCGCCGAGGTAGGTGCCGTAGGAGACGCCGAGGAAGTTGAGCTTCTTCTCGCCGAGGGCGGCGCGGATGACGTCGAGGTCGCGCGCGGTGTTCGGCGTGGTCATGTGCGCCAGCATCTCGCCGCTGCGCTCGTAGCAGCCCTCGGCGTACTCGCGGGCGAGCTTTCGCTGGGCGAGCTTGTCGGCCTCGGAGCCGGGCACCGGGTCCATCTTGGGCGCCTTGACGAACTCCTGCGGGTCGGCGCAGGAGATGGGCGCGGACCTGCCGACGCCGCGCGGGTCGAAGCCGACGAAGTCGTACGCCTCGGCCGTCTTGGCCCAGACCGGGTTCTTGCCGGTGACCCGGGCCGGGAAGCGCAGGCCGGAGCCGCCGGGACCGCCGGGGTTGTACAGGAGCGCGCCCTGGCGCTCGTCGGCGGTGCCGGTGTTGCCGATGCGGTCGACGGCGAGCTTGATCTGCTTGCCGTGCGGCTCGGCGTAGTCGAGCGGGACCGAGACCCAGCCGCACTGGATGGGCTTGGGCAGGTTCCAGTCGGCGGGGCAGTCCCGCCAGTCGATGCCGGCCCTCGCGGCCCGGGCGGCGGCGACGGCGACGCCCCTGGCCTCGCGGTCGCCGCCGTGTCGCGCGTCCGCCGTCGCGTTCGCCGTGGGCGCCGCGACGGCGCCGGCTATGAGCGTCGCCGTGACGAGCGCTCCGGCCGAACCGAGCGCCGTCCGCCGTCTCTTCGCTCTGCTGTCCCTCACGTGGGCCTCTTTCCGCCTCGTCCCGATGGGTACGGGGGATCCTCGCCGCTGCGGGGCCCGCGGGGACAGGGGCGTCGGCCCTTCTTTGCCAATCCGATAACCGGGTAAAGGAGTTCCGTCAAACGGACGGGGCGGCGAGGCGGTCCTGGGCTTCGTCCAGGAGGCGCCGCAGGCGCAGCGCGTCGGTCGCCACGGCGCTCACCAGCACGGCGGGACCGGCGAGCGGCAGGACGGCCGCATCCTCCCCCAGCGGCCCCGCGCCGACCGGTCTTACTTCGAACTCCGGTCCCACCAGCACGAGTTGGCCGACCGCGCGGCGTCCCGCGAGCACGGCAGGACCGTCCCAGCCGCCCGTGGCTCCGGGTCCGCAGGCCAGTTCCTGGTCGAGGACGGTGCGCCCGCCGATCCGTACCGTCAGACGGGACAGCAGCCGTCCCGGTTGCTCCGCGGCCCGCCCGAGGATCTGCTCCTCGCGCAGCACGAGCCGGGCGCCGGGGGCGAGGTCGGCTCGGGTGGTGACGGTCAGGTCACTGCCCTGGGCGCAGATCAACTGCTCGGGCAGCCAGTGCAGTTCGCCGCCGTCGGCGACGGTGAGCGTGACGTCCTGGCGTGCCCCGCCCGGGTGCCGGCCGGGCAGGGCGATGGTGGCGGCGGCCGAGCCGACGCGGAGCCGGGCGCCCGGTTCCACGTCCGCCCGCACCGTGAGGTGGTCCCCGCCGAGCGGTCCGCTCATGGCGCCGACCAGCACGACGTGCGCCTCACCGCCGCTTCCTCGCGTGCGCCGCGGCGCGAGCGGCCCGTCGCCGTCCAGCACGGGCAGACAGGTCCCGCCGCGGCCGTCGGCGCGGGCGTGGATCCGGGCGAGGGCCCGTACGCCGGCGGTTCTCACGCCGTCCACGCGGTGAGCCGTTCGCGCACCCAGCCGGCGACGTCCCGCACCCCGGCCCCGTCGCGCAGCGACTGGAACACCACGGGGAGGTGGGCCCGTTGGGTGCGGGCGTCGGCGGCCATGCGGCCGAGGTCGGCGCCGACGTACGGGGCGAGGTCCGTCTTGTTGACGACCAGGAGGTCGGCGGTGGTCACGCCGGGGCCGCCCTTGCGCGGGATGTCGTCCCCGCCGGCCACGTCGATGACGAAGATCTGCGCGTCCACGAGCCCCTTGGAGAAGGTGGCGGTGAGGTTGTCGCCGCCGGACTCGACGAGGATCAGGTCCAGCGGTCCGACGCCGTCCTCCAGGTCCTCCACCGCTTCCAGGTTGGCGGAGATGTCGTCGCGGATCGCGGTGTGCGGGCACGCCCCGGTCTCCACGGCGGTGATCCGCTCGGGCGGCAGCACGGCCTCGCGGCGCAGGAACTCGGCGTCCTCGCGGGTGTAGATGTCGTTGGTGACGACGGCGAGGGACACCTCGTCCCGCAGGGCCCGGCACAGGGCGGCGACGGTGGCGGTCTTCCCGGACCCGACGGGCCCGCCGAGACCGATCCGCAGCGCCCGCCGCGCCCCGTCGGGCCGTGTGACGTCGGCACTCACGGCGGCGGGGCCGTGGTGGGCCGGGGCGTGGTCGAGATGCATGGCGGCTCCGGTTTCCGTCCCGTCCGGCGTTCGAGGACGGGGCCGTTCAGGTCGATGGGGTTCGAGGGCCGAGGGGGTTCGAGATGGTCCGAGGGGTTCGGATGGTCCGAGGGGTTCGAGATGGTCCGAGGGGATGTCCGCGGGACGGGGACCGTAGACGGGCGGCCGGTGCCCCCGGTCGGCTGCCCGTGCGAGGCGACCCCGCCCCTACGAGGCGAAGAGCCGCACCGACCACCCCGCATGCGCCTCCGCGAGGATCTCCAGCAGCGGAGCCGACGCCGCGGGCAGCGCGTCGACCCCTTCGCCTGCCACCCTGCGCGCCGCGTCCACCGCCCGCTCCACCACCCGGTCCGCTTCCGGCGCCAGCCGCGCCGACACGGCCGTCGCGTCGAACGGGTCGAGGCCCAGCAGCCGTACCGTCGCGGTCGCCGGTCCGCTCACGCTCTCGTGGACCGCGCAGTGCGCCGCGTCGGCGGGCCCCAGTCCGGCGGCCCGTGCGGTGAGGCCCAGGACCACCGGCTGGTGCGCTCCCTTGGGGAACCGCCGCGCCAGGCCGTCGAGTTCGTCCGACGGCCAGGTCGCGCGGGCCGCCCGCAGCAGTTGCCGGCCCAGTCGGCGCGCGGCGGTGCGCAGGGCGGGCGAGGGCGTGCGGGCGTCGGCGGCCGCGTCCAGTTCCGCCGGGTCCGCGCCCAGCGCAGCGGAGGCGGCGAGGGCCGCCGACACCAGTCCCGTGGTGTGCAGCCGTCCGCGGCAGAAGTCCTCCAGGCTCGCGGCGTCCGTGATCCGCCCGGCGGCCACGGCCGCCTCGGCCCCGCCGGAGTGCGCGTGCCCTCCGGCCGGGAACCGTCCGTCGGCCAGGACGAGCAGCGCCGACCGGGACATCAGAAGAGAAAGTACCGCTGGGCCAGCGGCAGTTCGGTGGCAGGAGTCGTCTCGACGAGGTCGCCGTCGAGGTAGACGGCGAAGCTGTCGGGGTCGACGCGCACGTCCGGCCGGGCGTCGTTCTCCCGCATGTCCGCCTTGGTCACCGCGCGGGTCGAGTCGATGGCCACGAACCGCTTGCCCAGCCCGAGCCGGTCCGGCAGACCGGCCTCGACCGCCGCCTGGGCGACGAAGTTGACGGAGTTGGCGGCGGGCGCCCGCCCGATCGCCCCGTACATCGGGCGCGGGAGGACCGGCTGCGGCGTCGGGATGGAGGCGTTGGCGTCGCCCATCTGCGCGTGGGCGATCTGACCTCCCTTGAGGACGAGGAGGGGCT
This sequence comes from Streptomyces calvus, assembly GCF_006782915.1. Classification (GTDB taxonomy): domain Bacteria; phylum Actinomycetota; class Actinomycetes; order Streptomycetales; family Streptomycetaceae; genus Streptomyces; species Streptomyces calvus. Next base: position 448,649 of record NZ_VCNP01000056.1, on the reverse strand, counting down.
TGACGCCGAAGAACGCCGGTTCCCACAGCACGAGATCGGCCAGCTTGCCGCTCTCCACGGAGCCGATCTCGCGGGCCATGCCCTGGGCGAGCGCCGGATTGATCGTGTACTTGGCGACGTAGCGGCGCACCCGGTGGTTGTCGGCGCGTCCGTCGCCCGGGAGCGCGCCGCGCCGCCGCTTCATCACATGCGCGGTCTGCCAGGTCCGCAGGATCACCTCGCCCACGCGCCCCATGGCCTGGGAGTCGGAGGAGATGATGGAGATGGCGCCGAGGTCGTGCAGCACGTCCTCGGCGCCGATGGTGGACGGCCGGATCCGGGACTCGGCGAAGGCCAGGTCTTCTGGCACCGCCGGGTTCAGGTGGTGGCACACCATCAGCATGTCGAGGTGCTCCTCGACGGTGTTGACGGTGAACGGCCGGGTCGGGTTGGTGGAGCTGGGCAGCACGTGCGGCTCGGAGACCACGGTGATGATGTCGGGCGCGTGTCCGCCGCCGGCGCCCTCGGTGTGGTACGCGTGGATGCCGCGCCCGGCGATCGCGGCGAGCGTGTCGCCCACGAAACCGGCCTCGTTGAGGGTGTCCGTGTGGATGGCGACCTGGATGCCGGTGCGTCCGGCGACGGTCAGCGCGGCGTCGATGACGGCCGGGGTGGATCCCCAGTCCTCGTGCAGCTTCAGCCCGACCGCGCCGCCCCTGATCTGCGAGAGCATCGCCTCCTCGGAGACGGTGTTGCCCTTGCCGAGCAGCCCGATGTTCAGCGGGTGGGCCTCCATCGCGGCCAGCATCCGCGCCAGGTGCCAGGGGCCCGGCGTGACGGTGGTGGCCTTGGAGCCCTCGGCGGGGCCGGTGCCGCCGCCGACCAGCGTGGTGATGCCGGAGGCCAGCGCCTCGTCGGCGATCTGCGGGCAGATGAAGTGGACGTGGGCGTCGACGGCTCCGGCGGTCAGGATCCGGCCGTTGCCTGCGATGATCTCGGTCTCGGGGCCGATGACCAGGTCCGGGTGGACGCCGTCCATGGTGTCGGGGTTGCCCGCCTTGCCGATGCCGGTGATCCGTCCGTCGCGGATGCCGACGTCGGCCTTGACGACACCCCAGTGGTCGACGATCACGGCGCCGGTGACGACCGTGTCCGGGGCGCCGTCCGCGCGGGTGGCGAGGGACTGGCCCATGGACTCGCGGACGACCTTGCCGCCGCCGAACACGGCCTCGTCACCGGCGCGTCCGGGACCGCCGGAGCGGTCCTCCTCGATCTCGACGAGCAGGTCGGTGTCGGCGAGCCGGATGCGGTCGCCGGTCGTCGGGCCGAACAGGTCGGCGTAGGCGGCGCGGGAGATCTCACGCATCGAGCGCTCCTCGGGTCTCGCCGCGCAGTCCGGGCACGACCCGGGCCCCGGCCAGCGGGACGAGACCGACCTCGACGGGGATGCCGGGTTCGAAGCGCACGGCGGTTCCGGCGGCGACGTCCAGCCGCTTGCCGCGGGCGGCGGCGCGGTCGAACTGCAGGCCGGGGTTGGCCTCGGCGAAGTGGTAGTGGGAACCGATCTGGACGGGCCGGTCCGCGGTGTTGAGGACGGTGAGCCGGGTGACCTCGCGGCCCTCGTTGCACAGCACCGGGTCGTCGGCGAACAGGAACTCTCCGGGAATCACGGCGGCCTCTCCCGGTCAGACGATCGGGTCGTGGACGGTGACGAGCTTGGTGCCGTCCGGGAACGTGGCCTCCACCTGGACGTCGTGGATCATCTCCGGCACGCCCTCCATGACGTCCGCCCGGGTGAGCAACCCGCGCCCGGAGGACATGAGTTCGGCGACGGTGCGGCCGTCCCGGGCGCCTTCGAGGACGTGCGAGGTGATGAGGGCCACCGCCTCGGGGTGGTTCAGCCTCAGTCCGCGCGCCCGGCGTTTGCCCGCCACGTCGGCCGCGACGTGGATCAGCAGCCTCTCCTGCTCGTGCGGGGTCAGGTGCACGGCGTCCCACCTCACAGTTCTCGCTCCGGACCGTGCGGGATCCGGAGGCCGCGGCCACGGGCCGGCGTGCCCGGTGGCGTGGGTGGGCAGGCTAACCGGGCGTCGTTTCACGCGCGTTAACCGCGGCAGGGCGCGGCGGACGCTCCGCGGAGCGCCGGCCGTGCGGTCAGGCGTCCTGTCCGGGCGGACGCACCGCCATCAGCGCCCGCAGCCCGTCGCCGACCGACTCCTCGAACGTCCCGCCGAACAGCGCGATCTGGGCCGCGAAGCCCTGCACGACCGCGATCATCGCCCGCGCCATCGCGTCCGCGTCGGCGTCCCTGGGCATCATGCCGGCGTCCTTGTAGCCCTCGACGATCCTCGCCCAGCCCGCACGGACGTTCTGGTACCCCTCGCTCAGGGTGGCCGCCATTTCGGGACTGCGGGTCGTCTCGGTCCACACCTGGATCATCAGCCGCGGGAACATCCACTCACCGTTGTCCAGGGTTGCCGGCCGTGCTTCCCGCATCCGGGCCAGGGTGCGCGGGATGAGGACGTCCGGGGTGGGCGGCGGCGTCTCCCGGGCGGCCTGCTCGTAGATGCCGCGCACCGTGTCGAGGACTTCCGTGACGATCGCGGCGATCAGCTCCTCCTTCCCGCCGAAGTACCGGTAGACGGCGCCCGCGGAGAGGTCCACCTCCTTCAGCACGTCCTGCATCGAGGTCGCGTGGAAGCCGTTGCGGGCGAAGCAGAGCGCGGCACCGTCGAGGATCTGGCGGCGGCGGGCGTCGAGGTGTTCCTGGGATACGCGAGCCATGACCGAAACCTAAAACGAACGTTCCTTCTTGACAAGCGGGACCGACGGCGGGACGGTGGAGACGAAGTCAAAACGAACGATCCTTCTTTTTGACGTGGGAGCCCTCATGTCCCCCTCATCACCCTCCTCACCGCCGACGCACCGCCGTATCGCCGCCGTGGTGGTGCTGGTCCCCGTGCTGGTGGCGCTGGCGCTCTGGGCGTTCGCCTGGCCCGCGGCGCGCACCGCACCCCGTGACCTGCCGCTCGGCGTGGCCGGCCCCGCCGCCGCGGCCGCACCGCTGGAGCAGCGACTGGAGCGGCAGCAGGGCGCGTTCGAGCTCCACCGCTACGCCGACGAGACCGCCGCCCGCGAGGCCGTCGAGGAGCGCGAGGTGTACGGCGCGGTCGTCGCCGCGGAGCGGGGCCCGAAGCTGCTCGTCGCGACCGCCGCGAGCCCGGTCGTGGCCCAGCTGCTTCAGCAGGCGGTGACGCGGCAGGCGGAAGCCTCCGGGTCCCGGGTGAGGACCGTGGACGTGGTGCCCGCCGCCGAACGGGACCCACGCGGCGCGATCATGAACGCGAGCGTGCTGCCGCTGGCGCTGGCCGGCATCGGGGCCGGTACCGCGGTGACGATGCTGGGTTTGCGCGGCGTCCGCGCGGTCGTCGCACTGACCGGCTCGGCGGCCCTGGTCGGCGCGGTGGCCGCGGCGCTGACGCACAGCTGGCTGGAGGCGGTTCCCGGGAACTGGTGGGCGCTGGCCGGGACCTTCGCGCTGGCGGCGCTGGCCGTGGGCGCGGCCGTCTCCGGACTCGCGGCACTGCTGGGGCAGGCGGGCATCGCACTGGGCGGGCTCGTGATCATGCTCCTCGGCAACCCGTTCTCGGGGGCGTCCTCGGCGCCGGAGCTGCTGCCCGAGCCCGCCGGGGCGATCGGCCAGTGGCTGCCGCCGGGTGCGGGCGTGTCCCTGCTGCGCTCGGTGTCGTTCTTCGACGGCGCGGCGGTCACGGGCCCCGCCCTGACGCTGGCCTGGTGGGCGGCGCTCGGTCTGGGGGCCGTCCTCCTCGCCGATGCGCTGAAGGAGCACGCGCGGAAGGCCGAGCCCGCGGCCGACCGCGACCCGGCCCTCGCCGGCTGACGGCCCTCGTCCCCCGCAGCGCGACAGGGCCGTGCGCCCCGCCACCGTCGGCAGGTGTGCACGGCCCTGTCGCGCTGCGGTGCGACGGCTACGAGGCGGCCGTCCCGCGGTGTTCCGCGGCGATGCCGAAACGCTGTTGTTCGCCCCCGGCGGAAGCGACCCCGCGGACGCCGGAGACCGTGCTGATCACCTGCTCCTCCGCGGGCTCCGCAACCTCCTGGACTTCCTCGAGTCGTCGCAGGTCATCGGCGGACACGAGGGCGACGAGGGGTTTCCCGTGCCGGGTCACGACGACGCGCTCACCGCCGTACACCACGCGGTTGATCAGGTCGGCAAGCTCAGCCCGGGCTTGGGTCACCGGAATCTCGTAGGCCATGTGCCCATCATAACGGCACGTACGTCCTGTACATTTTTTACAGAGACGACCGACAGGAGGGGCCCTCATGACCCGACCGTCCGCCCGCCACGTGCTGCCCGAGTTCACCGAACGCACGGCGTCCGGGAACCGGACCACGGACCCCTACTCGAAGCTGCTCGAGGAGCGCATCGTCATCCTCGGCACACCCATCGACGAGACCTCCGCCAATGACGTGATGGCCCAGTTCATGTACCTGGAGCACCACTCCCCCGACCGGGACATCTCGCTCTACGTCAACTCCCCCGGCGGCTCCTTCCACGCCATGTCGGCGATCTACGACACGCTGCGCTACGTCACCTGCGACGTGGAGACGATCTGTCTGGGCCAGGCCGAGGGTGCCGCCGCGCTGCTGCTGGCCGCAGGCACACCGGGCAAGCGGTTCGCGCTGCCCGGGGCGCGCCTGGTGCTCCGTCAGCCCGCCCTGCAGGAGCCCGTCGAGGGCCAGGCCGGCGATCTGGCCATCCAGGCGGAGGAGTTGATGCGCATCCGCGCCCGGATGGAGGACATGCTGGTCCGTCACACCGGCCGGAGCGCCGAGCAGGTCAGGGCGGACATCGAGCGGGACAAGGTCCTCGACGCGCAGGCCGCGGTGGACTACGGCCTGGTGGACCGGATCGTGCCGCACCGCCGGAGCGCGTACCCCGCGCCGGCCGCGAAGTGAGCCGCCGATGCTGCCACCCGAACTGCCGCCACTGCCCGCGCTGACCCGCGCCGAGGCGGAGTTGATCGACCGTTACCTCGACGTCGTGGATCTGCTCGGCCGGGTCAATCCGGCCCTGGGCGGCGACACCTACCGCGGGCTGCGCGCGGCCCAGGCACTGGTCGGCAAGGCCGTCGCCCTGCGCGACGCGCTGACCCTGATGCACCGGCGCGGCGAGAGCGAACTGCACTCCGCCACGCTGGCCCGGGCCCTGCGGGTGCTGGACGGCGAACGGCGTACGGCCCGCCTCACACTGCCGCCGGACACCGGCAGTTGACGTCCGGACCGCCCCCGGACGAGGTCCGGCGGGCGGTGCGCCCCGGCCGGGCTTGAAACGGACCAAACGGCGTACCCCCATCCGGCGTAGACGAACCTCCTGTTTTCGAGCCGCCGGAGTTGCGCAGACCGCCTGCCGCCGGACGACCGCGGGCATTTCCTCGCTGGTCCGCGGCTCATCGCCGGACGGGAGGACCGCCCGAACAGGGAGGTGTCCACCCGAACGGATGAGTGGTGAGTAACAACACAAACCACCCGTTCCGTTGGGTTTTCGATCGCGCGATGAGCCAAGATCCCTGACTGACGACAAGACCCCGCCGCCGCGGCGGGGCGATCCGGGCGGACGCCGAGTCCTGCCGCCGCCCGGATGACCGGTCGACAGGAGTGGATCGGCAGGAGTGGAGGACCCGAGCACGACGGGCCGCCGGTACGTCAGTTCCGAGCGGTCCTTGGGGTGAAGCCGCACAGGTGCGGCCGGGCAACTTCGCCAGCCCGAATCCGACAGGTCATCCTTCACAGGCGGCTGACGAAGGGTTGCGCATGACTGCGCTCAATCGTGTCCCGTCTCTCATGGCCCGCGCCGGAACCGCCTCGGCTCTCACCCTCGCCGCCGTGGGCGGCACCATCGCCGTCCCCGGAGCCGCCTCGGAGGCGGCCGCCGCGGGCCCGGCCACCAAGGCCCTGCGGATCGCCGCGTCCAAGAAGGGCTCGCCCTACCAGTGGGGCGCCACCGGGCCGCACAGGTTCGACTGCTCGGGTCTGACGCTGTACTCGTTCAAGAAGGCGGGCAAGAAACTGCCACGCACCGCCGCCCAGCAGTACAACAAGACCCGCCACGTCTCCGCCGGCAACCGCAGGGCGGGAGACCTGGTCTTCTTCCATTCGGGCGGCTACGTCTACCACGTCGGCATCTACGCGGGTAAGGGCAAGATCTGGCACGCCCCGAAGACCGGGGACGTGGTGCGTCTGCAGAAGATCTGGACGCGCAGCGTCTCCTACGGTCGGGTGAGGTGATCCGCGGGGCGGCGGCGTTCACCGCACCGCGGCGCCGCCGCCCCGCCGGGCCTCCTGCTCCTGCTGTCCCGCCGCCGTGACCGCTTCGGCGGCCTGGACGGTCCACGGGAGTTCCACCGAGACGGTCTTGCCGCCCTCACGCGTGGGGCGGATCCTGAGCCTGCCTCCGCACTCGGCGGTCAGGCAGCGGATGATGACCAGTCCGCGGCCGTTGTCCTGCTGCACCGCGGCGGGCAGCCGCTTGGGGAAACGGGGATGGCTGTCCGTGACGCCGATGTGCACCCGTTCGTCGCGGACGAGCACGACGTCCACGGTGAACGTGGGTGACTGTCCGAACGTGTGCTGCACCGCGTTGGTGGCGAGTTCGGACACGATCAGCCGGACGGTGTCGGACAGGTCCGCGTCCTCCGGCATGCCCCACTCCGCCAGCGTGCCCACCACATGGGCACGCGCGGCCGAGACCGAGGCGGGATCGCTCGGCAGAGTGACGGATGCTTCCAGATGGTCTGCCATGGCGACGTCGTCCCTTTCCCACGGGACCGCAGTCCGACACGGAGCGGTTGGTTCGAGTACGGTCCCGCACTGGTGCTTCGTCGCCAGACTGCCATTACCGCAGGGCGTTGGGCGGCGATCGACCAAGATATGCATATATCTGTCGCTCAAAGCGGTGAACTCTGCGACGGGAGACCGTATAGGGGCGGCTCGGAAGGAGTAAGGAGAAGCCCATGCAGCACGGTCCCGCGGTGCGCCGCCGGAAGCTGGGCGCGGAACTGCGCGCGTTGCGCAACTCGGCCGGACTCACCAGTGGCGAGGCGGCCCGGCTGGCGGGCTGGCACCAGTCGAAGGTGAGCCGGATCGAGACCGGCACGAGCGGAGTGAAACCGGCCGATGTCCGGTTACTGCTCGATGTCTACGGCGTGGGCGACGCCCAGCTGCGGGAGCTGCTCCTGGTGCTCTCGGGCGCGGGCGACGGCACCGGCCGGCACCACTGGTGGCACGCCTACCGCGGGGTGCTGCCGCCCACCTACCGGGACTTCATCAGTCTGGAGTCGCAGGCCAGCGCGATGCGCACCCTGGAGACCACGGTGATCCCCGGGCTGCTGCAGACCCCGGAGTACGCGCGCGCCGTGACGAAGGCGGCCCTGGAGGGCGCGTCGGAGGAACGGCTCGACGCCCTGGTGGAGGTCCGGCTGGCCCGGCAGGACGTGCTGCGGGCGGATCCGCCGCTGGAGCTGAGCGCGGTCCTGGACGAGGCGGTGCTGCGCCGCGAGGTGGGCGGTCCCGGTGTGATGGCCCGGCAGCTGACCCGGCTGGTGGAGGCGGCCCGGCTCCCTCAAGTGCGCTTGCAGGTACTGCCGTTCAGCGCGGGGGCGCACATCGGCGTGACCGGTCCTTTCGTCATCTTTTCGTTTTCGCGCACTTCTGATCTGGACGTGGTTGTTCTCGACCACTTGACGAGTAGCCTCCATCTGGAGCGGAAAGAAGACCTCAGGGCGTACCTGGAGGCCTTCAACGCCCTTTCGGTCCACGCCCTTTCACCAGAGGACTCGTTGGATTTCATCGCCGGCGCGGCAGCCGGCGCGTAAGGAGGCATCATGCCCACACCGCCTCGGACCATCACCTCCAGCCTCGCACTGCACGGTGCGCGATGGCTGCGCAGCAGCTACAGCACGGGTGCGAACAACTGTGTGGAGACGGCCCGGCCGGCCGCCGGCCCCCTGGCCGGACTGCTCGCGGTGCGCGACTCCAAGGCCCCGGCCGGGCCCGCCCTGCTCTTCTCCCCCGAGAGCTGGACGGAGTTCGTCACCGCGGTCCGATGACCGGCCTCGCAACGACCGGCGGGACGTCCCGTCCGCCGCTGCGACGCCACCTCCACTGACCGACCTCACCGACCACTGACCGACCTCACCGATCAACCGACCGACCTCACCGACCAACCGACCAACCGACCCGAACGAACCGTCACGTCATCGAGCGACGCACGGCCGTGCCCCGCCGACTCATGGTCGCGTTTCGCCGATCACCCGTACAGCGCGTTCGATCTCCGCCCCGGACAGGTCCGCGCGGGCGGTCAGCCTGAGCCGTGGGATGCCGTCGGGCACGGAAGGAGGACGGAAACAGCCCACGGACAGGCCGGCCGCCCGGCAGTCGGCCGCCCATCGCACGGCCTGCTCCGGGGACGGTGCGCGCACGGAGACGACCGCGGCGTCCGGACGCACCGCTTCCAGACCCGCGGCCGTCAGCCGGGTGTGCAGCTCCCGCGCCACCGCGCGGGCCCGCGCCGCACGCCCCGGTTCCCGGCGCAGCAGCCGGAGCGCCGCCAGCGCGGCGCCCGCCGCCGCCGGGGCGAGCCCGGTGTCGAAGATGAACGTCCGTGCCGCGTTGACCAGATGGTCGATCACCCGGGACGGGCCGAGCACCGCCCCGCCCTGGCTGCCCAGCGACTTGGACAGCGTCACCGTCACGACGACGTCGTCGGCGCCCGCGAGTCCCGCCGCGTGCGGGGCGCCCCGGCCGCCGTCGCCGAGCACGCCGAGGCCGTGCGCGTCGTCGAGCACCAGACCCGCACCGTGCTCCCGGCACGCCCCGGCCAGCCCGGCGAGCGGCGCGGCGTCGCCGTCCACCGAGAACACCGTGTCGGACACCGCGACGGCCGGGCCGTCGTGCCCGCTCAGCGCCTTGCGCACGGCGTCGGGGTCGGCGTGCGCGGCCACCTGGGTGGTTCCGCGGGCCAGTCGGCAGCCGTCGATCAGCGAGGCGTGGTTGCCCGCGTCGGAGACGACCAGCGAGCCGTGCGGGGCCAGCGCGGTGACGGCGGCGAGGTTGGCGGCGTAGCCGGAGGAGAAGACCAGGGCCGCCTCGAAGCCGCAGAAACCGGCCAGCTCGCGCTCCAGCTCGGCGTGGAGTTCGGTGGTGCCGGTGACGAGCCGGGACCCGGTCGAACCGCCGCCCCAGGTCCGCGCGGCGCGGGCCGCGCCCTCGACGACCTCCGGATGGCGGGTCAGGCCCAGGTAGTCGTTGCTCGCCAGATCGAGGAGCGGTGTGCCGGCGGCCCGCGGGCGCAGCGTGCGGACGAGTCCGGCCCGGCGCCGCGACTCGGCCTGTCCGTCGATCCAGCCGAACGCCATGGCTCCTCCGGGATTTGTAGGCAGTGCACAGACACTAGCGGGCGGACAGCCGGACCACCGTGTGGCAATACCCACACCTCGAAGCGCCTCTGTTGTACGAACTCTCCTTGGCCGGAGCGGGTCCGGTAGGACAGGATCGGCTCTCATGGACCTGCTGAACACGCTGGTGGACAAGGGGCTTCGGCGCGAGACGCCGACCCGCGCGGAAGCACTGGCCGTCCTCGCGACGTCCGACGACGACCTGCTCGATGTGGTGGCCGCGGCCGGAAAGGTGCGCCGGCACTGGTTCGGCCGACGGGTGAAACTCAACTATCTCGTCAATCTCAAGTCCGGCCTGTGCCCGGAGGACTGCTCCTACTGCTCCCAGCGGCTCGGCTCGAAGGCCGACATCCTGAAGTACACCTGGCTGAAGCCTGACGAGGCGTCGCAGGCGGCGGCCGCCGGGCTCGCGGGCGGCGCCAAGCGGGTGTGCCTGGTGGCCAGCGGCCGCGGTCCGACCGACCGCGACGTGGACCGGGTCTCCGACACCATCAGGGCCATCAAGGAGCAGAACGAGGGCGTCGAGGTGTGCGCCTGCCTCGGACTGCTCTCCGAGGGCCAGGCGGAGCGGCTGCGCGAGGCGGGCGCGGACGCCTACAACCACAACCTCAACACGTCGGAGTCGACGTACGGGGACATCACGACCACGCACACCTACGCCGACCGCGTGGACACGGTGCAGAAGGCGCACGCGGCCGGGCTGTCCGCCTGCTCGGGTCTGATCGCGGGCATGGGCGAGAGCGACGAGGACCTGGTCGACGTGGTCTTCTCGCTGCGCGAGCTGGACCCGGACTCGGTGCCGGTCAACTTCCTGATCCCGTTCGAGGGGACACCGCTCGCCAAGGAGTGGAACCTGACCCCGCAGCGGTGCCTGCGCATCCTGGCGATGGTGCGGTTCGTCTGCCCGGACGTCGAGGTGCGGATCGCGGGCGGCCGCGAGGTGCACCTGCGCACGATGCAGCCGCTCGCCCTGCACCTGGCCAACTCGATCTTCCTCGGTGACTACCTCACCAGCGAGGGCCAGGCGGGCAGGGCCGACCTGGAGATGATCGCGGACGCCGGTTTCGAGGTGGAGGGCGCCGAGCAGGTGACGCTGCCCGAGCACCGGACGGGCGGCGGATGCGGGTCGCACGGAGGCGGCGGGACGTGCGGTTCCGCGCCGGCGGCCGGGGAGTCCGCAGGGGAGTCGGCGCACCCGGCCGACGGGCCGCGCACCGATCTGGTCGCCGTGCGCCGCCGCGGCGCGGGAACGGATCTCGCCCCCAATGCCTGAGCTGTCGGTCGCCGGGCTGCTGGAACTCGACCGGCGGCACGTCTGGCACCCGTACGGGCCCATGCCGGGCCGGCAGGAACCGCTCGTCGTGGAGTCGGCGAGCGGGGTGCGGCTGAAGCTCGCCGACGGCTCGGGCGAACTCGTCGACGGGATGTCGTCCTGGTGGTCGGCCGTCCACGGCTACAACCACCCGGTGCTCAACGAGGCGGCCGCGGAGCAGCTGTCCCGGATGAGCCATGTGATGTTCGGCGGGCTCACGCACGAGCCCGCCGTGCGGCTGGCGAAGCTCCTCGTCGACATGACGCCGGAAGGTCTGGAGCACGTGTTCCTGGCCGACTCCGGGTCGGTGTCGGTCGAGGTCGCGGTCAAGATGTGCCTGCAGTACTGGCGTTCGCTGGGCAGGCCGCACAAGCGGCGGCTGCTGACCTGGCGGGGCGGCTACCACGGCGACACCTGGCAGCCGATGTCGGTGTGCGACCCCGAGGGCGGCATGCACGAGCTGTGGTCGGGCGTGCTGCCCCGTCAGGTGTTCGCCGACGCCCCGCCCGAGCGGTACGAGGAGTCGTACGCCGGCCATCTGCGGGAGCTGATCGGGCGGCACGCGGACGAACTGGCCGCGGTGATCGTGGAGCCGGTGGTGCAGGGCGCGGGCGGGATGCGGTTCCACTCCCCCGCGTACCTGCGGGTGCTGCGCGAGGCCTGCGACGAGCACGACGTGCTGCTGGTGTTCGACGAGATCGCGACCGGGTTCGGCCGCACCGGCGCGCTGTTCGCCGCGGACCACGCGGCGGTGACGCCCGATGTGATGTGCCTGGGCAAGGCGCTGACCGGCGGATATCTGACCATGGCGGCGACGCTGTGCACCGCGCGGGTGGCCGAGGGCATCTCGCGCGGTGACGTTCCGGTGCTGGCGCACGGCCCGACGTTCATGGGCAATCCGCTGGCGGCGGCCGTGGCCTGCGCCTCCGTCGAGCTGCTGCTCGGGCAGGACTGGCTCGCCGAGGTCAAGCGGATCGAGGCGGGACTGCGCGCGGGCCTGGCCCCGGCGGCGGATCTGCCGGGGGTCCGCGAGGTGCGGGTGCTGGGCGCGATCGGTGTCGTGCAGCTCGACCACCCGGTCGACATGGCGGCGGCCACGGCGGCGGCGGTGCGTGAGGGCGTGTGGCTGCGGCCGTTCCGGGATCTCGTGTACACCATGCCGCCGTACGTGACGGGTGACGCGGACGTGGCGCGCATCGCGCGTGCGGTGTGCGCTGCGGCGAAGGAGGGATGACATGCCGGTGATGGTGGTCACGGGCACGGACACCGAGGTCGGCAAGACGGTGGTGACGGCCGCGGTCGCCGCGGCGGCGCTGGCGGCCGGCCGCTCGGTGGCCGTGCTGAAGGCGGCGCAGACGGGCGTCGGGCCGGACGAGCCCGGGGACGCCGAGGAGGTCGCGCGGCTGGCGGGAGCGGTGACGGCGGCCGAAGTCGCCCGTTATCCGGACCCGTTGGCGCCGGCCACGGCGTCGCGGCGGGCCGGGCGGGCGCCCGTGCATCCGCACGAGGTCGCGGAGCGGGCCGCCAAGCTGGCCACCGAGCACGATCTGGTGCTGGTGGAGGGCGCGGGCGGGCTGCTGGTGCGGTTCGACGCGGCGGGCGGGACGCTGGCGGACGCGGCGGAGCTGCTGTCCGCACCGGTGCTGGTGGTGGCCCGGGCGGGGCTCGGCACCCTGAACACCACGGAGCTGACGGTCCGCGAACTGCGCGGGCGGGGTCTGGACCCGGCGGGTGTGGTGGTCGGCAGCTGGCCGGCGGAGCCGGATCTGGCGGCGCGCTGCAACCTGCTGGACCTGCCGGACGTGACGGGGGTTCCGCTGCTGGGGGCCGTGCCGGCCGGGGCGGGGCTGCTCGACCCCGCCGTGTTCCGGGCGGCGGCGCCGCACTGGCTGGCGCCCCGGCTGGAGGGCACCTGGGACGCGGAGGCGTTCCGGGTGCGTGAGGCGCCCTGACCGCAGCGGGGGTGCGGGCAGCCCGTCCGGGGGAGAATCGCCGTAGTCGCTCCTGGGGAGGTCCACATGCAGCCTCGGTCCGGCCGCTCCGCGAAGACGGCGCGCGATCCCGTGCACCATCCGCTGTTCGCCCGCTGCTACGCCCGGGTGAGTGTGGCCGCGGAGACCCGCGCGGGCATGGCGACGGTGCGGCGCAGACTGCTCGGCGGGCTGTCCGGCCGGGTGATCGAGATCGGCGCGGGCAACGGCCTGAACTTCGCGCACTACCCGGACACGGTCTCGGAGATCGTCGCCATCGAACCGGAACGGGACCTGCGCACCCTGGCCGTGGAGGCCGCGCTGCGCGCGGAGGTGCCGGTGGACGTGGCGCCGGGTGTGGCGGAGGCGCTGCCGGTCAAGAGCGAGGCGTTCGACGCGGCGGTGCTCTCGCTGGTGCTGTGCAGCGTGCGGGACGTGCCGCGGGCGCTGGCCGAGGTCAGGCGGGTGCTGCGGCCGGGTGGCGAGGTGCGGTTCTTCGAACACGGGCTGGGCGGCGGCCGGCTCATGAACCTCACCCAGCGGGCGCTGGACCGGACGGTGTGGCCGCCGCTGGCCGGCGGCTGCCATGTCGCGCGGGAACCGGTCGCCGCGCTGCGCGAGGCGGGGTTCGAACTCGGGCCCTACCGGCGGACGCTGATGCCGGAGAAGGGGCCGGTCCTGCCCACCTCGTACTGCGTGATCGGGACGGCGTGGCGGCCGGTGGACGACGCGGCGGCCGACGGGAGCTGATCACTCGCTCCAGCGGCGCAGCTCGGCGGCGATGTCCGCCACGGTCGCCTCGCCGCTCTTGACCAGCCGGGCCAGGTCGCGCACCTGCTCCGGCGTGGTGACGACCTTCAGACCGCCGGCCACGAGGTAGGCGTAGGCGACCGCGGAGGCGAACAGGGCGTTGGAGCGTTCCAGCGCCGGGACGTGGATCAGCAGTTGGAGGAGGGCGGCGGCGCGGGCGTGCGGGCTGTCGTAGACGGGGACGTCGAAGATCTCGGCCTCGTGGCGTGCGACGGCGGCGACCAGGGCGCCCCAGTCGGTGACCTGGGGGTCGCCCGGGGTCTGCTGCTCGGCGAGCATGAGCAGCCAGGCGAGGTCGATGCGCAGGTGGTCCAAGGGGTCAGCGGCCGCCTTCGCGTGCGCCCTCGCGGTCCTTGCCGAACTCCTCGGCGAAGACGCTCTCGTACTGCTTCATGAAGTCGGCGGCGGCGTCGACGAACGCGCGGCCGGCCTCGCCGGTGTCCTGCCGCACCAGTTCCTCGATGTAGCGGTTGACGCTCATGCCGCGGGCCAGGGCCCGCTCTCGGGCCGCGCGGGCGGTTCCCTCGTCCACGCGCACGTTCAGCTGGGTCTTCGCCATACCTTGAAGCTAGCGCCGGAATGCTAGCAACGGCAAGTGCCGTCGGCCGGGCGAAAAAGGGTGCCCCTTACACCGCCATCGGGGATCGGACCCGGAAACCGGACCTGAGGTGGAGACCGACCCGCACCCATGGGGGATACCGAGTGTGGGCCGGATCACATTACGCTCGGGCGCGACCGGTACGGCCCGACATCCACCCGGAGGAGGCGGCCATGCCCACACCTGCCGCGGAGCACGCCCCCGGCCTCGCGCCGGCCGACGGGATCGCGGCCCGCGCCCGCGGTCTCACCAAGGCGTACGGCTCCGGCGAGACGACCGTGCTCGCCCTGGACCGTGTCGACGTGGACATCGTGCGCGGGCGGTTCACCGCGGTGATGGGGCCGTCCGGGTCCGGGAAGTCGACGCTCATGCACTGCCTGGCGGGACTGGACACCGTTTCCGCCGGACAGGTGTGGCTGGGCGACACCGAGATCACGGGTCTGAAGGACGGTGAACTGACCCGGCTGCGACGCGACCGGATCGGGTTCATGTTCCAGTCGTTCAACCTCGTCCCGACGCTGAACGCGCGGGAGAACATCACGCTGCCGCTCGACATCGCCGGCCGGCGGCCCGACGAGCAGTGGCTGGACCAGGTGATCGACACGCTCGGCCTGCGGGACCGGCTCCGGCACCGCCCGGCGCAGCTGTCCGGCGGTCAGCAGCAGCGCGTGGCCTGCGCCCGCGCGCTGGCCTCCCGGCCCGAGCTGATCTTCGCGGACGAGCCGACCGGCAACCTCGACTCCCGATCCGGCCTGGAGGTGCTCGGCTTTCTGCGCGAGGCCGTGGACCGGCTCGACCAGACCGTCGTGATGGTGACGCACGACCCGGGCGCCGCCGCCCACTCCGACCTGGTGCTCTTCCTCGCCGACGGCCGGATCGTGGACGAGATGCGGCAGCCGACCGCGGAGTCGGTGCTGGAGAGGATGAAGCGCTTCGACGTGATCCGCGCCCCCGTGGACGACGCCGACCGCTCCGGGAGGAAGTGAGGCCGTGCTCAGGGCGACGCTGCGGAGTTTCCTCGCGCACCGGGGCCGCCTGCTGCTGTCCGCGCTGGCCGTGGTGTTGTCCGTGGCGTTCGTCGCGGGCAGCCTGATCTTCTCCGACACCGTCGACCGCACCTTCGACCGGCTGTTCGCCTCCCGCTCCGCCGACGTGACGGTGGAGCCCCGGGGGGACCTGGAGTCGTCGGTGCCCTCGGGCGCGGTCCAGACCCTGCCGGCCTCGCTCGCCCGGGAACTGGCCCGCGTCGACGGCGTCGCGGCCGCCCACGCGGACGTCGAGGTCGGGGACATCACGGTCGTCGACAGCGGCAACGAGTCGGTGGGGCCGACCACGGGCGCGCCCACCCTCGCGCGGGACTGGCACGCCGGCGAACGCAGCGTGGTGGAGCTGGCCTCCGGCCGCGCACCGCGCGGCGACGGCGAGGCCGTGCTCGACGCGGACACCGCCGACGCCAAGGGCGTCGGCATCGGGGACACGCTGTCCGTGCAGGCGCAGCCGGGCAGCTTCCGCGTCGAGGTCGTCGGCATCGCCGCGTTCACCACCACCAATCCCGGCGCGGCCCGGATCTTCCTCGATCCGGCGGTCGCGGCCGGCCGGCTGCTCGGCTCGCCGGACCGCGCCACGAGCGTCTCCCTCGACGCGGCGCCCGGCGTGACGGACGCCGAGCTGAAGCGCCGGGTCACCGCCGGGCTCGGCGGCGGCGCCTACGAGATCCGCACCGCCGGCGAACAGGCCGAGACGGCCGCGGACGAACTCGGCGCGTTCCTCGACGTGATCAAGTACGTGATGCTCGGCTTCGCCGGGATCGCGGTCCTCGTCGGCGTGTTCCTGATCGTCAACACCTTCTCCATGCTGATCGCCCAGCGCACCCGCGAACTGGGCCTGCTGCGGGCGCTGGGCGCCAACCGGCGGCAGGTGCGCCGGTCGGTGCTCACCGAGGCGCTGCTGCTCGGCCTGGCCGGCTCCACGCTGGGCCTCGTGGCGGGCATCGGGCTGGCGGTCGGGCTGATCCGGCTGATGAGCGCCTTCGGCATGCGTCTCGAGACCGCGGAGATGGTCATCCGCTGGGCCACGCCCGTCACCGCGTACGCCGTCGGCACGGGCGTCACCTTCGTCGCGGCCTTCCTGCCGGCCCGCCGGGCGGCGGCCGTGTCGCCGATGGCCGCGCTGGCCGACGCGGAGATCGCCGGGGCGGGACGGCCGCTGCGCGTCCGCGCCGCGGCCGGGTCGGTGGTGGGCGCGCTCGGCGCGGCCGCGCTGGCCGGCTGCGCGGCCGCGGACGAGACCTCGTCGGCGGCGTCGCTGCTCGGGCTCGGCGTGGTCCTCACGCTCGTCGCGACCGTCGTCGCCGGGCCGCTGCTGGTGCGGCCGGTGATCCGGGTGCTCGGTGCGGGCTTCCCCGCGCTGTTCGGCGCGGTCGGCCTGATGAGCCGGCGCAACGCGCTGCGCAATCCGCGCCGTACGGGCGCGACCGCCGCCGCGCTGATGGTGGGCCTCGCCCTGGTCACCGGCATGTCGGTGGCCGGCGCCTCGATGTCGCGCTCCTTCGACGAGCAGATCGACAGGACGCTGGGCGCCGACTTCGTGATCCAGAACGCCAACTTCAAGCCGTTCCCGCAGGAGGTCACCGACCGGGTGCGGGACACGGAGGGCACGGGACTGGTGGTGCGGCAGCGGTTCGCGCCGGTGGCGGTGCGGCTGCCGGACGGGCAGCGGGTCGAGACCACGGCCGCCGGGTACGACGACCGGGTCGACGACGTCGCGCGGGTGACGTACGCGCGCGGCGGCACGGCCGCGGCCCTGGCGGACGGCGGCATGGCCATGGACGCCGGTTTCGCCGCGGAGCACGGCGTGCGGACCGGCAGCACACTTCCCGTCGAGTTCCCGGGCGGCCGGCGCACCGAGCTGACCGTGGCCGCCCTCACCGACATGGCGGGCGGTGACGGCTTCGGGATGCGGGGCGGGCTGTTCTTCGGCATCGCGACCGTCGAGGCGTACGTGCCGGGCGGGCAGGATTCCGCGCTCTACGTGAACGCCGCCGCCGGGACGAGCACGGCCGAGCTGCGCGACCGGCTGGAGTCGGCGCTGGATGCGTACCCGCAGGTGCAGGTCCGCGACCAGGCCGACTACAAGGACCTGGTGCACGACCAGATCGCCGTCCTGCTGTACCTGGTCTACGCCCTGCTGGGGCTGGCGATCGTCATCGCGGTGCTGGGCGTGGTCAACACGCTGGCCCTGTCGGTGGTGGAACGCACCCGGGAGATCGGTCTGCTGCGCGCGATCGGCCTGGCCCGGCGGCAGCTGCGCCGGATGATCCGGCTGGAGTCGGTGGTGATCGCGGTCTTCGGCGCGATGCTGGGACTCGGGCTGGGGCTGGTGTGGGGTCTGTGCACGCAACAGGTCCTGGCGCTGGAGGGCATGACCGCGCTCGCCGTTCCCTGGAGCACCGTCGCGGCGGTGGTCGTCGGCTCGGTGGTGGTCGGCATCGTGGCGGCGCTGCTGCCGGCGCTGCGGGCGTCGCGGATGAACGTCCTGGAGGCCATCGCGTACGAGTGAGCGCGGTGCCGCACGGTCCGCATCGTGGAAATGCCGGTCCATCGGACGACCGGCGTGCTGGGATCGCCGCATGAGCGAACTGCGTGTGCGGGCCGCCGGGCCCGACGATCTGGACGGTGTGCTGGCCTTCTGGAAGACGGCCGCCGAGGGGACGAGCATCAGCGACGACCGCGACGGCGTGGAGCGGCTGGTCGCCCGCGACCCCGAGGCGCTCATCCTCGGCGAGCTGGACGGCGAACTGGTCGGGACGGTCGTCGCGGGCTTCGACGGCTGGCGGTGCCACCTGTACCGGCTTGCCGTCCACCCGGACCACCGCCGCCGGGGCATCGCCTCCGCGCTGCTGGCGGCCGCGGAGGAACGGTTCGTACGGCTCGGCGGGCGCCGCGCGGACGCGATGGTGCTCCAGCGCAACGAGACCGCGCACCGTGCGTGGGGCGCCGCGGGGTACGCGCCGGAGGAACGCTGGCGGCGCTGGGTGAAGCCCCTCACCGGCTGATCCACGGCCGCACCCGCACTTCTTTTGCCGGTCCTTTGCTCTCGGAGGGCCACTCGGTCCTCCGTGAAAGGTCGTTCCACCGCCCGCGGGCGAGCCTCCCGGTCGGCACACCGCGCATCCGTCCCGGTCCTGTCCCACCATGGGACGGAGGTGACCCGATGACCGAAGTGCTCCTCCTCCTGGCGGCGATCCTGCTCTCCCTCGCCTGCGGCGCCTTCGTCGCGGCCGAGTTCTCCCTCACCACGGTCGAGCGGGCCGACCTGGCGCGGGCCGCCGAACGCGGCGAGCGGGGCGCGGCGGGCGCCCTGAAGGCCGTACGCAGTCTCACCTTCCAGCTGTCCGGCGCGCAGCTCGGCATCACCGTCACCAACCTGGTGGTCGGCATGCTCGCCGAGCCGTCCATCGCGGCACTGATCTCGGGACCGCTGCGGGACCTCGGCGCCTCCGACTCGGTGGCACGCTCCTTCGCGCTGGTGATCGGCACGGCCCTGTCGACGGTCTTCCTGATGGTGGTCGGCGAGCTGGTGCCGAAGAACTGGGCGATCTCCTCGCCGCTCGCCGTCGCCAAGCGGGTGGGCAACGCCCAGCGCCTCTTCAGCGCCGCCTTCCGTCCCTTCATCACCCATCTGAACAACACGGCCAACCGCATCGTGCGGCGCATCGGCGTGGAACCCGCCGAGGAACTGGCGTCCGCGCGCGGGCCCCAGGAACTCGCGGCGCTCGCGCGGCACTCCGCCCGCCAGGGCGCCCTGGAGGCGGACACCGCCGAGCTGTTCGTCCGCACGCTGAACCTCGCCGACCTCACCGCGGAGAACGTGATGACACCGCGCGTCCAGGTCATCGCCCTGGAGGTCAGCGCGACCTGCGAGGACGTGGCGAACGTGACCCGGGCGACCGGGCTGTCCCGGTTCCCCGTCTACCGCGACACCCTCGACGCGGTCGTCGGCACCGCGCACGTCAAGGACGTCGTGGCGCTGCCCGCCGACCGCCGGGCGCAGGTGCCGGTGTCGGAGCTGATGCGCGAGCCGCTGCTGGTTCCCGAGTCGCTCACCGTCGACCGGCTGCTGGACCGGCTCTCCGGGCGGCGCACCATGGCCGTGGTGATCGACGAGTACGGCGGCACCGCCGGAGTGGCGACGCTGGAGGACATCGTCGAGGAGGTCGTCGGCGAGGTGCGCGACGAGCACGACCCGCACGAGACGCCCGACCTGGCCCGGGCCGGCGCCGACGCGGAGGGCCGCGCGCTGTTCTCGGCCGACGGCTCGGCCCGCCTGGACCAGCTCGCCCGGGTCGGCCTGCGCGCCCCCGAAGGACCGTACGAGACGCTCGCCGGGCTGGTCGCGACCGCACTGGGCCGGATACCGGCCGTCGGCGACCTGCTGGAGGTCGCCGGCTGGCGGCTGGAGGTACGGGACGCCACAGGTCACCGCGCGGCACGCGTGCTGCTGCACGCGCCCCTCGGCGGTTCGCGGACGACGGAGAACGGGACGGGTGCGACGACGGACGAGGAGGGGACCCGGCGATGACCGCGGTACAGCTGCTGATCGGCCTGGCGACCCTGGTCGTCAACGCCTTCTTCGTGGGCGCCGAGTTCGCCCTGATCTCGGTGCGCCGCAGCCAGGTCGAGCCCCACGCCGACCGGGGCGACCGGCGTGCCAGGAGCGTGCTGTGGGGGCTGGAGCACGTGTCCGCGCTGATGGCGGCCGCCCAGCTCGGCATCACGCTGTGCACGCTGATCCTGGGTGTCGTCGCCGAGCCGGCCATCGAGCACCTGCTGGAACCGGTGTTCCACGCGGTCGGCCTCCCCGAGGGCGCGGGCCACGCGGTGTCCTTCGTGATCGCGCTGACGCTCGCGACGTATCTGCACATGCTGCTGGGCGAGATGGTGCCGAAGAACATCGCGCTCGCCGAGCCGGTGCGCAGCGCGCTGATGCTGGGTCCGCCGCTGGTGGCGCTGGCCCGGGCGCTGCGCCCGGTGATCTTCACGGTCAACGCCTTCGCCAACGCACTGCTGACGCTGCTGCGGGTGCAGACGCGCAACGAGGTCGTCGCGTCCTACTCGGACGCCGAGCTGGCGCAGATCGTGAAGGACTCCGGCGAGGCGGGCCTCATCGACGACCGCGCGCGGGAACGGCTGCACGACGCGCTGGAGCTGGGCCGGCGGCCGGTGCGGGACGTGGTGGTGCCGCTGGAGCGGGTCGTCTACGCGCGCACGGGCGTCACCCCGGAAGGGCTGGAGCGGCTGTCGGCACAGTCCGGTTTCTCCCGCTTCCCGGTGGTCGACGGTCAGCGGCGGATCGTGGGCTACCTGCACGTGAAGGACGCCCTCGACGCCTCCCCGCGGGACCTGCCGTTCCGGCTGCGGGACATGCGGCCCGTCGCGCGGGTGCGCGAGAGCACGCCGATGGACGACGTCCTCACCGCCATGCGGGGCAGCCGTACGCATCTGGCGGCCGTCCTCGGCGCCGACGGGCGGCTGGCCGGGCTGGTGACGATGGAGGACGTCCTCCAGGAACTGTTCGGGCAGCGGGCCTGAGCAGCGCCGGAGCGGAGGAGGCGAGCGGGCAGGGGCCGCGCGGGACGGGGCCGCCGGAGGAACCGCGCGGGAGGGCCCGAGATCCGTCGGGGCGGGCGGTCCGGACGGAGGCGGCCGCGACGGGGAGGCCGACCGACCGACGGGTATGTGCCGCGGGATACCATCTCTGTCGCCATGCAGACGAATCCCACCCACACCAGCCTGGTCGCCGTCGGCGACTCCTTCACCGAGGGCATGTCGGACCTGCTCCCGGACGGCACGTACCGCGGCTGGGCCGACCTCCTCGCCGCCCGGATGGCGGCCACCGCCCCCGGCTTCCGCTACGCCAATCTGGCCGTGCGCGGCAAGCTGATCCGGCAGATCGTCGACGAGCAGGTGGACGTCGCCGCGGCCATGCGACCCGACGTCGTCACCCTGGTCGGCGGCCTCAACGACACCCTGCGGCCCAAGTGCGACATGGGCCTGGTGCGGGATCTGCTGACCGAGGCCGTGGAGCGGCTGGCCCCGCACTGCGGGCAACTGGTGCTCATGCGCAGCCCGGGCCGCCGGGGCCCGGTGCTCGAACGCTTCCGGCCGCGCATGGAGGCGCTGTTCGCCTGTGTCGACGAACTCGCCGAGCGGCACGGCGCGCTCGTCGTCGACCTGTACGGCGCTCCCGCGCTCGCCGACCCCCGGCTGTGGGACGTGGACCGGCTGCACCTGACGGCGGAGGGGCACCGCAGGGTCGCGGAGGCCGTGTGGCAGGCCCTCGGCTACCCGCCCGAGGACCCCGAGTGGCACGTGCCTCTGGAGGCGACGCTGCCGCCGCGCTGGGTGGCCCGCCGGGTCGCGGACGCGCGGTTCGCCCGGCAGCACCTGCTGCCGTGGATAGGCCGCCGCCTCACCGGCCGCTCCTCCGGCGACGGGCTGCCGCCCAAGCGACCCGAGCTGCTGCCGTACGAGATCCGTTAGCGGCGCGGAGCCCCGCAGCCGGGCCGTTTGTAGGTTCCGCCGAACGACCCCGTGGCGTCGGCCTGCACGATTCGCCAGTAGAATCCGGTCACGTGACTTCTGCGCCCGCCAAGCCCCGCATCCCGAACGTCCTCGCCGGACGCTACGCCTCCGCCGAGCTCGCCACGCTCTGGTCCCCCGAGCAGAAGGTGAAGCTGGAGCGGCAGCTCTGGCTCGCCGTGCTGCGCGCCCAGAAGGACCTCGGGATCGACGTGCCGGACGCGGCGATCGCCGACTACGAGCGCGTCCTCGACACCGTCGACCTGGCCTCGATCGCCGAGCGCGAGAAGGTCACCCGGCACGACGTGAAGGCGCGGATCGAGGAGTTCAACGACCTCGCCGGGCACGAGCACGTGCACAAGGGCATGACCTCCCGCGACCTCACCGAGAACGTCGAGCAGCTGCAGATCCGGCTCTCGCTGGAGCTGATGCGCGACCGCACCGTGGCCGTGCTGGCCCGTCTGGGCAGGCTGGCCGGCGAGTACGGCGAGCTGGTCATGGCCGGCCGTTCGCACAACGTGGCCGCGCAGGCCACCACCCTCGGCAAGCGGTTCGCGACCGCCGCCGACGAGCTGCTGGTCGCCCACGGCCGGGTGGAGGAGCTGCTGGGCCGCTACCCGCTGCGCGGCATCAAGGGCCCGGTCGGCACGGCGCAGGACATGCTGGACCTGCTCGGCGGCGACGCGGGCAGGCTCGCGGAGCTGGAGCAGCGGATCGCCGGGCACCTGGGCTTCTCGCAGGCGTTCACCTCCGTCGGCCAGGTCTACCCGCGCTCGCTGGACTACGAGGTCGTCACCGCGCTGGTGCAGCTCGCCGCGGCGCCGTCGTCGCTGGCCAGGACGATCCGGCTGATGGCCGGGCACGAGCTGGTCACCGAGGGCTTCAAGCCGGGCCAGGTCGGCTCGTCCGCGATGCCGCACAAGATGAACACCCGCTCCTGCGAGCGCGTCAACGGCCTGATGGTGATCCTGCGCGGCTACGCGTCGATGACCGGCGAGCTGGCCGGCGACCAGTGGAACGAGGGCGACGTGTCCTGCTCGGTGGTGCGCCGGGTCGCGCTGCCGGACGCGTTCTTCGCGCTGGACGGCCTGCTGGAGACGTTCCTGACGGTGCTCGACGAGTTCGGTGCCTTCCCGGCGGTCGTCGCCCGCGAACTGGACCGCTACCTGCCGTTCCTGGCCACCACCAAGGTGCTGATGGGCGCGGTGCGGGCCGGTGTCGGCCGTGAGGTCGCGCACGAGGCGATCAAGGAGAACGCGGTCGCCACCGCGCTGGCGATGCGCGAGCAGGGCGCCGAGCGCAACGACCTGCTCGACAAGCTGGCCGCCGACGAGCGGCTGCCGCTGGACCGGGCCGAGCTGGAGGCGCTGATGGCGGACAAGCTGTCCTTCACCGGCGCCGCGGGCGACCAGGTCACCGCCGTCGTCGGCCGGATCGACGAGATCGTCAAGCGGCACCCGGAGGCCGCCGGATACACCCCCGGAGCGATCCTCTGACCCGCTTCACCCCGGAGCAGCTGGAGGCCGCCCGCGACCGGCTGGTGCCGGACGTCGTCGCGGACGGCCTGCGGGTGCTGTTCTGCGGCATCAACCCCGGTCTGATGACGGCCGCGACGGGCCACCACTTCGCCCGTCCCGGCAACCGCTTCTGGCCGGCGCTGCACCGCTCCGGCTTCACGCCGCGGCTGCTGCTGCCGTCCGAGCAGCAGGAGTTGCTGTCGTACGGGCTCGGCATCACCAACGTGGTGGCGCGGGCGACCGCGCGGGCCGACGAGCTGAGCGCCGAGGAGTACCGCGAGGGCGGACGGCTGCTGACGCTGAAGGTGGCCCGGCTGCGCCCGAAGTGGCTGGCCGTGGTGGGGGTCACCGCCTACCGGGCGGCGTTCGACGACCGCCGGGCGGTCGTCGGGCCGCAGGCGCGGACCGTCGGCGGCGCGCGGGTGTGGGTGCTGCCCAACCCCAGTGGGCTGAACGCGCATTGGACGCCGGCGGCGCTGGCCGAGGAGTTCGGACGGCTGCGGGAGGCCGCGGCCGAGTGACGGCGAGGGTTTTCGCGGTGACGGCCGTGAGTGACGGCGACGGTCCTCGCGGTGACGGCCGTGCGTGACGGCGACGGTCCTCGCGGTGACGGCCGTGCGTGACAGCGACGGTCCTCGCGGTGACGGCCGTGCGTGGCGACGGCGGCGCGTGACGGCGGTGGAGGCGCGGGTGGTCAGGGCGGGGCTGTCTGCGTGACCACCGCCACCAGCCGCGGATCGTCGCCCGGGTCCCGGTCGGCGACCGCGAGCGCCACCCACCGGCCCGTGCCCTGGACCTCCCACAGCCAGGCCACCGACGCCTGGGCGGCGAGCCACGCCCAGGGCTCGGGGATCTCCTCCCGCTCGGTGCGCAGCAGCACCGTCTGCAGGTTCCACGGCGGGACGTCGCCCCAACGCGACGCCAGCACCTCGTACGCGGCGTCGCGGTCCTTCTCCAACTGGTCCACCGCCACCGCCCATTCGGCCGGGTCCCCGGCGCGCGGACCGGGACCGCTCTCCAGGACCGCCACGTGGTGGCCCGGTCCCGCGAAGCCGACGTCCGACGGACCGTGCTCCGCCGGGAAGGGGCGGAAGCACAGCTCGTCGATGAGGGCGATGTGCTGTGCGATGTTCATGGCTCCAGTAAACCCGCCGCCACTGACAGTTGGCGGGGCGTCAGCCGACTTGCGGTCAGGCGTCCCGGCGGCGCAGGCTCCACGCACCGGCCAGCAGGGCCGCCGCCGTCCACAGCGCGGTCACCCCGAGACCCGACCAGGGGCCCAGGATCCCCTCGTGGGTCCGTTGCAGGACCAGCTGTCCGGCCCGGTCGGGCATGAACTCGACGGCCGTGCCGGCCGCGTCGCCGATCACGAACGACACCACGAGGATGAACGGGATGATCAGGGAGAGGGTGGCCACTCCGCTGCGCAGCAGGGTCGCCAGGCCCGCCGCGAGCAGGGCCGTCAGCGTCAGGTAGACGGAGCAGCCGGCCACCGCGCGCACCTGTTCGCCGACGGAGAGTCCGTCCGCCGCGGAACCGAGCCCCGCGCGTGCCGCGATCAGCGAGGCGAGCGCGGTCGCCGACGCCACGAGGAACACCGGCACGGCGATCGCCGTCGCCTTGGCCGCGTACCAGCCCAGCCGTCGCGGCACCGCTGTCAGGGAGAGGCGCAGGGCGCCGTTGTGGAACTCCTGCGACACGGCCATCGCGCCGAAGGAGATCGCGGCGATCTGGCCGGGCAGGACGCCGGACTGCGTGGTGAACAAGGGGTCGAAGTCGGGGTCCTGGGTGGTCGACGCGCCGGCGATCGCGGAGAACGCGGTGGTCGCCGCGAACAGCGCGAGGAGTGTCCCGAGGAGCGACGGGAGCGTGCGGATCTTCCGCCACTCGGACCGGAGAACGGGTGCGAACTGCATGGTCAGGCCTCCTGGAGCGGTGCGGTGAACTCGGTCTCGGCCGCGGTCAGATCCAGATAGGCCTGCTCCAGCGTGCCCTGGTCCGCCGTGAGTTCGAGGATCGGCACGCCCGCGGCCGAGGCGAGGCGCCCGATGTCGTCCACCCGCGCGTCCGGCACCATCCAGTGTCCGTCGGGGTGTTCGGCCACGTCGTGGCCGGCCCGGGCGAGGGCGGCCCCGAGGGCGGTCGGGGCGGAGGTGCGGACGCGCACGGCGGGCCGCACCCGGGCGTCGATGAACTGCCGCATCGGGGTGTCGGCCAGCAGGCGGCCGCGGCCGAGGACGACGAGGTGGTCGGCGAAGGCGGCGGTCTCGTTCATCAGATGGCTGGAGACCAGCACGGTGCGCCCCTCGTCCGCGAGGCGCCGCAGCAGGGTGCGCACCCACACGATGCCTTCCGGGTCGAGGCCGTTGGCGGGCTCGTCGAGCATGATCACTTCCGGGTCGCCGAGCAGGGCGGCGGCGATGCCCAGCCGCTGCCGCATGCCCAGGGAGTACGTCCGCACCCGGCGGCGCGCCACCGCGGCGAGGCCCGTCTCCTCCAGCACCTCGCCGACCCGGCGGTCCGGGACGCGGTTGCTCGCGGCGAGGACGCGGAGGTGGTCGCGGCCGGTGCGGGAGCCGTGCGCGGCCTGCGCGTCGAGCAGGGCGCCGACATGGCGCAGCGGCTCGCGGAGGGTGGCGTAGGCGCGTCCGCCGAGGGTGGCGGAGCCGGACGTCGGACGGTCGAGGCCGAGTATCAGGCGCATGGTGGTGGACTTGCCGGCGCCGTTGGGGCCGAGGAAGCCGGTGACGCGGCCGGGCCGGACGCGGAACGTTACGTGGTCGACGGCTCGCCGGGTGCCGTACTCCTTGGTGAGGTCCTGGACGTCGATGCTGGTCATGCCGTTCAGACTGGCCGTCCGGGCCGGTGCGGGTCCTCCCCCGGCCGGGGAGATCGTCTCCCCCCTGCGGGGGAGGCCGGGTGTCGGTGGCGGCTGGCACGATGACGCCATGGCCACCGTCCTGCGTCCGCTCCTGCGCGGGAGGACGTACACACGTCTGCTGCACCTGTGGGTGCCGGCGCTGCCGTTCAGCGTGTGGATCTTCATCCACCCGCCGACGCCGTGGATGCCCGCGCTGGTGCTGGTGCCGCTCGGGCTGATCCCGGCGGTCCGCACCGGCGAGGGCATACAGGCCCGGCTGATGCTGATGCCCGGCGAGGCGGAGCCGGGCATCTCCGAGGAGCCTTCGGCGACCTGGCGCGACCGGCTGCGCACCGCGCTGTGGCTGGCGGTGCGGGTGGCGCTGTCCGGGGTGACGACGGTCGTCACGGTGTGGCTGCCGCTGCTCGCCTACTCGCTGGGCGAGCTCGCCGCGGGAGGTTCGCCCGGGGGCGTGCCGGTGCTGGAGGACGCGCGGCCGCACTGGGCGTACGCGCTGCTGGTGCCGGTCCCGCTGGTCGTGCTGTACGCCGTCGTGGTGGGCCTGGGCGCGCTGGTCACCGCCGTCGCACGCCGGCTGCTCGGCCCCTCCCCCGCCGAACGCCTTGCGGCCCTGGAGGCCAGGACCGAACAACTCCTGGAGCGCACCCGCATCGCGCGCGAACTGCACGACTCGATCGGGCACGCGCTGACCGTCGCCGTGGTGCAGGCGGGCGCCGCGCGGACGGCGGGCGATCCCGCCTTCACCGAGCGGGCGTTGGACGCCATCGAGGAGACCGGCCGGGCCGCGCTGGAGGACCTGGAACGGGTCCTCGGCGTGCTGCGCGAGCCCCGCAGGCCGGTGAGCAGCCGGCCGACGCTCGGGGACGCCGACCGGCTGCTGGAGTCCGCGCGTGCCTCCGGGGCGACGGTCGACGCGGAGGTGACCGGCCCGCTGGAGACGGTGCCCGGCCCGGTGTCCCGCGAGGGCTACCGGATCCTTCAGGAGGCGCTGACCAACGCGCTGCGGCACGCGGGCGGCGTCCCCGTACGGGTCCGCGTCCGCGTCGCCGACGGCACGCTGCTGCTGGACGTCCGCAACCCGCTCCCCGAGGAGGCACCGGGCCCCGGGCGCGGCAGTGGCCTGCGCGGCATACGCGAGCGGGCCGCGCTGCTGGGCGGCCGGGCGCACACCGGGCCCGACGGGGGCGACTGGCGGGTGCGCGTCGACCTGCCGGTCGACTGACCGGCGCGGGGCGGGCGGCAGGGCCCGCCCGCCAGGAGGTCCGGGCGGGACGGGGACGGTCGGACAGGCCCTAAGCTGGCCGGATGCCGGTGACCGTACTGCTCGTCGACGACGAACCTCTGGTGCGCGCGGGCCTGCGGGCCGTGCTGGAGGCACAGCCGGACATCGAGGTCGTCGGTGAGGCCGCCGACGGGGCGGCGGTGATCCCGCTGGTGCGCCGGCTGCGGCCGGACGTGGTCGCCATGGACGTGCGGATGCCGCTGCTGGACGGCATCGAGGCAACGCGGGCGCTGCTGCGGACGGTCGACGCGCCGCCGAAGATCCTCGTCGTGACGACGTTCGAGAACGACGAGTACGTGTACGGGGCGCTGCGCGCGGGCGCCGACGGGTTCCTGCTGAAGCGGGCCCGGCCCGCGGAGATCGTGCACGCGGTGCGGCTGGTCGCCGAGGGCGAGTCGCTGCTGTTCCCCGCCTCCGTGCGCCGGCTGGCGGCCGAGTACGCCGACGGCGACGGCAACCGTGCCGCCCGGGACGTGCTGGCGCGGGCGCGGCTCACCGAACGCGAGGGCGAGGTGCTCCGGTTGATGGCGCGGGGCCTGACGAACGCGGAGATCGCGGCCCGGTTGGTGGTGGGAACGGAGACCGTGAAGTCGCATGTGAGCGCCGTCCTGGCGAAGCTCGGGGCACGCGACCGCACCCAGGCGGTCATCGCGGCCTACGAGTCGGGCTTCGTGACCCCGGGGTGACCGTGTCCGTACGGGGCGGGCCCGCCCGGAGGTCGCCGGGCTGCGCCGCGCCGAGTACGATCCGCCCCAACACGCGCACGAGCTGGGAGGACGGGTGGTGGCTCGGCTGACCGGCGGGGACCCCTCGCTGCTGCGAAGGATCAACTCCGCCGTGGTGCTGCACGCGTTGCGGGCCACGGACTGCGCGACGCTGACCGAGGTCTCCAGGGTGACGGGGCTGTCCCGCCCGACCGTCGAAGGTGTCGTGGAGGGACTGATCGAGGCGGGCCTCGTCGTGGAGACGGCGGCCGGGGAGGGCACCGCACGCCGACAGGGCAGACCGGCGCGGAGGTTCCGGTTCCGGGCGGAGGCCGGGCATCTGCTCGGCCTGGAGATCGGCGTGCACCGGGTGGCCGCGCTGCTGGCGGATCTGGACGGGCGGGTGATCGGCGCCGAGGCCGCGGACGCCGACGAGACGGTCGACGCCGACGAGCGGCTGGAACGGCTGGACGCGGCCGTCTCCCGGCTGCTGGACCGGGCCGGTGTGCCGCGCGGCTCACTGCGCGCCGTCGGCGTGGGCACGCCCGGGATCGTCGAGGCCGACGGCACGGTGCGGCTGGGCACGGCGCTGCCCGGCTGGACGGGCCTCGGGCTCGGGGAGCTGCTGGGCCGGCGCTTCAAGTGCCCGGTGCTGGTGGAGAACGACGCCAACGCGGCCGTGGTGGCCGAGCACTGGAAGGGCGCCGCCCGGGAGACCGACGACGTGGTGTTCGTGCTGGCGGGGCTCAGCCCGGGCGCCGGGTCGCTGATCGGCGGGCGGCTGCACCGGGGGTACGGCGGGGCGGCCGGTGAGATCGGGGCGCTGCACCTGCTGGGCCGGGAGGCCACGCCGGAGACGCTGCTGTCCACCACGGACGAGCCGCTGCACCCGCTGGACGAGCAGGCGGTCGCCGAGGTGTTCGCGCAGGCCCGCGAGGGCGACAAGCGGGCGCTGGCGGCCATGGACCGGTTCATCCGGCGCCTGGTGCACGACGTGGCGGCGCTGGTGCTGGCCCTCGACCCGGAACTGGTCGTGATCGGCGGCTGGGCGGCCGGCCTGGACGGGGTCCTGGAGCCGCTGCGCCGCGAACTGGCCCGCTACTGCCTGCGTCCGCCGAAGGTCGCCCTGTCCCACCTGGGCGAGGCGGCCGTCGCCACCGGCGCGGTCCGGCTCGCCCTCGACCACGTGGAGGAGCAACTCTTCGCGGTGGAGGGCACGGTGACGACCCGCCGCTGAGAGATCTGTCCGGCCCTTCCCGTCCGCCCGGGAACGTCTCGTCATCCGCCGGGAACCGGGCACGCCGGCGGCTCACCGGGGCACGGGGTCACCGAGGCAGGGGGCATGGAGTCGCGGAGTCGCGCAGCCGTCGGCGTAACGGAGCCCCGGGGCAACGGGCGGTCCCGGCGGCCCTGTTGCGACGCAACCGAGGGATTGAGTGAGCCGCGACGGAGCGGGCCGGGGGCCCGGACGCACGCCGGGCCGACCCAAACCCCAGCCCCTGACCCGGTGTCGCGCCCCGGGCCGTCCCGGCCCGTCGACCGGACTCAGGAGGCGTGGCGCTCCGGGCCGTGGTGGATCTCCACGCCGCCGGAGTCGCCGAACGTCAGCCGGCAGGTGTCCGCGCGGTAGGTGGCCACCGAGAGCGCGGCGGTGCGCCCGCGGGAGAGGAAACGGGTGGTGACGACGAGGACGGGCGCACCGGGCAGGCGGTCCAGTTCCTTGGCGTCGTCCGCGCGGGCGGAGCCGAGCTCCACCGCGTTCTCCTGCCGCTCCAGCTCCAGGCGCTGCAGTTCGCGCAGGACCGCACGCGCGCGGGCGGTGCCGGACGGGGCGTCGATGGCGGTGAGGTCGGGAACCGAGCCGGCCGGGATGTACAGCAGTTCGGCGGCGACGGGCTGGCCGCGGGAGACGCGCGAGCGCCGCACGACGTGCACGGGTTCGTCGCGGCCGGTGACCAGGGTCTCGGCGACGGCGGCGGGCGGCACCTCGAGCGCGCAGTCGTGGGCCTGCCAGGCGTCGCTCGGACCGCCGGGCCACGCGTGACGTGCCGTGCCGACGGAGACGCCCATGCGCGGCGGCGCCACGGTCGTGCCCACCCCGCGCCTGCGCTGCAGCCGGCCTTCCAGCTCCAACTGCTCCAGGGCCTGCCGGAGCGTGGCGCGGGCGACACCGAAGCGGGCGGCGAGGTCGCGTTCGTTGGGCAGGATCTCGCCCACCGAGAACTCCGAGTCCAGCGCCTCGCTGAGCACGGTCCTGAGGTGCCAGTACTTCGGTTCCGGCACCGTTTCCAGCTGCGTGGTCCCCACCCTGTCCTCCACGATCGCCGTGTCCGGCGGCGTTTTAAGCGCCCTTGTTTATTAAAGGTTGTTTCACTTGTCTGCGACCATAAGGCGGCCCCCACCCTTGGTCAATACCAATCGGCGCGACAACGGGGCCTCCGCCGCGGCGGAGGCCCCGTGCGGGAGTGCGGGACGCCGCTACCCGAGCGCGGCGAGCGAGCGCAGCTTGTCGGGGTTGCGGACGACGTACACGGTCTGCACACGGCCGTCGGCCACGTCCAGTTGGAAGACCGAGTCGGGCCGGCCGCCGGCCAGGACGAGCACCGCGGGCCCGCCGTTGACCTCCAGGAAACGCAGGGAGAGGTCGGGCACGCTCTTGCGGGCGGCTCCGAGGAGGAAGCGCCCGACGTGGTCGGCGCTCTCCAGGACCCGCAGCGGGGCGCGGGACTTGCCGCCGCTGTCGCCGACCAGGCGCACGTCCGGGGCGAGCAGTTCCAGCAGGCCCTCCAGGTCGCCGTCGGCCGCGGCGGCCAGGAAGCGCTCGGTGAGGTCGCGGCGCTGGACGGGGTCGACGGCGTAGCGCGGGCGCCGTTCCTCGACGTGCTTGCGGGCGCGGCCGGCGAGTTGGCGCACGGCCGGTTCGCCGCGGTCGAGCATGGCCGCGATGTCGGCGTACGGGTAGCCGAACGCCTCCCGCAGCACGAACACCGCGCGCTCCAGCGGCGACAGCGTCTCCAGGACGACGAGGACGGCGAGCGAGACCGAGTCGGCGAGCACGGCCCGCTCGGCGGTGTCGGGGGCGGTGTCGCCGAAGTCGGTGACGTACGGCTCCGGCAGCCAGGGGCCGACGTAGGTCTCGCCGCTTGCCTTGATCCGGCGCAGCCGGTCGATGGCGAGGCGGGTGGTGACGCGCACCAGGTAGGCGCGCGGCTCGCGGACCCCGGACCGGTTCGCGCCCGACCAGCGCAGCCACGCGTCCTGCACCACGTCCTCCGCGTCGGCCACCCGGCCCAGCATGCGGTAGGCGACTCCCAGGAGGACGGGGCGGTGCTCTTCGAAGACGTCGGTCACGGTGTCGGTGGTCACGGGCACCATCCCAACCGACCCGGGCGGCGGTGTCCAGGCGGCACCGGC
Organism: Streptomyces calvus; assembly: GCF_006782915.1. Classification (GTDB taxonomy): domain Bacteria; phylum Actinomycetota; class Actinomycetes; order Streptomycetales; family Streptomycetaceae; genus Streptomyces; species Streptomyces calvus. The sequence continues at coordinate 417,126 of NZ_VCNP01000056.1, read as the reverse complement.
GTCGGCACACACCGGGGTCTACCCGTCGGTAGCAATTGCTGACAAGCTGTCTACGGCGTCAGGCGGCGTCCGTCGTCCGCGAGTCCCAGACGAGGAGCACCCTCATGTCCGCGACCGTCTCCTTCGAGGTCACCTCTCCCCTCGGCCCGCAGGCCGTCACCCTGTCCTACGCGCGCGTGGGCCGCGGCGAACCGCTGCTCCTGCTGCACGGCATCGGGCACCACCAGCAGGCCTGGGACCCGGTGGTGGACATCCTCGCCACCGAGCGCGAGGTGATCGCCGTGGACCTGCCCGGCTTCGGCGCCTCCCCGTCGCTGCCCGGCGGCCTCCCCCACGACCTGCCCACCATGAGCGCCGCGCTCGGCGCCCTGTGCGAGGCGCTGGACCTGGACCGGCCGCATGTGGCGGGCAACTCGCTCGGCGGTCTCCTCGCCCTGGAGATGGGCCGGGCGAAGCTCGTACGCTCCGTCACCGCCCTGTCCCCGGCCGGGTTCTGGACGCAGGCCGAGCGGCGGTACGCCTTCGCCGTGCTGCTCGGCATGCGGCGGATCGCGGAGCGCCTGCCGCTGCCGCTGGTCGAGCGCCTGTCCCGTTCCGCGGCCGGCCGGACGGCGCTGACCAGCACCATCTACGCCCGCCCCGGGCGCCGTTCGCCCGAGGCGGTGGTCGCCGAGACGCTGGCGCTGGCCGGGGCCACCGGCTTCACCGAGACCCTCCGGGCGGGCGCCACCGTACGGTTCACCGACGACGTGCCCGGCGTCCCCGTGACCATCGCCTGGGGCGCCCGGGACCGCCTGCTGATCCCCCGGCAGGGCGTCCGCGCCAAGCGGACCATCCCGCGGGCCCGGCTGGTGCGGCTGCCCGGCTGCGGTCACGTCCCGATGAACGACGACCCGGCGCTGGTCGCGCGCGTCCTGCTGGACGGCAGCCGCTGACCGGGGCGCGGCGGACGGGAGCCGCGGGCCGGTCCCGCGCGCGGTCCGCGCCCGGGTGCCGCGGCGGGCCCGGTGCGCGCCCGCGGGCTCGGCCGATCAGTTGTTCACCTGCGGTTTGCGCGCGAGCCGCGCCGCCCGAGTAGGTGTGGCTGCGCACACTGGCCGGATCCCGTCCCTGGAGGCGCCTCCATGTCACACCGTTCGTTCCCGGGCCGTCGCGCCGTTCTGCGCGGCTCGCTCGCGGCCTCGGCGGCCCTGACCCTGCCCACCGCGCTCGGCGCGGCGCCCGCGTTCGCACGGTCCGGGCGTCCGCTGGCGCGCTGGGGCGTGCAGACCGGCGACGTGACGCGTGACTCCGGACTGGTGTGGGTGCGTTCGGACCGGCCGGCCCGGATGATCGTCGAGACGTCGGCGACCGAGTCGTTCCGCAATCCGCGCAGATGGCACGGTCCGCTGCTCGGCCCGGACACCGACTTCACCGGCACCACCCGGCTGCGCGGGCTGCCGCCCGGCGAGCAGATCCACTACCGCGTGCTGCTCACCGACCCCGACGACCCGCGCCGCACCGGCGAGCCGGTCGACGGCACCTTCCGCACCGTGCCGGCCCGGCGGCGCGACGGCGTGCGGTTCGTGTGGTCGGGCGACCTGGCCGGCCAGGGCTGGGGCATCAACCCCGACATCGGCGGCTACCGCATCTTCGACGCGATGGCCCGGCTCGACCCGGACTTCTTCCTGTTCAGCGGCGACACGATCTACGCCGACGGCCCCATTCCGGAGACCGCCGCGCTGCCGGACGGCAGTGTCTGGCGGAACATCACCACCGAGGAGAAGTCCAAGGTGGCCGAGACCCTCGCCGAGTTCCGCGGGAACTTCCGCTACAACCTGCTCGACGAGAACCTGCGCCGGTTCAACGCCCAGGTGCCCTCCATCGTGCAGTGGGACGACCACGAGGTGCGCAACAACTGGTACCCGGGCCAGCGGATCGCCGACACCGACACCCGGTACACGGAGAAGAGCGTCGACGTGCTGGCGGCCCGTGCCCGGCGGGCGTTCGGCGAGTACTTCCCGATGTCGACGCTGCGGCCGGGCGAGAGCGAGGGCCGGGTGCACCGGGTGCTGCGGCAGGGCCCGCTGCTCGACGTGTTCGTGCTGGACATGCGGACCTACCGCAACGCCAACTCCGCCGGCGACCAGACCGTGGACCCGCAGGGCATCCTCGGCCGCGAGCAGCTGGAGTGGCTCAAGCGGGAGCTGGCCCGGTCGCGGGCGGTGTGGAAGGTGATCGCCGCCGACATGCCGATCGGCCTGGTCGTGCCGGACACCACGGAGGGCCGCCAGAACGTCGAGGCGGTCGCCCAGGGCGACCCGGGCGCGCCGCTGGGACGGGAGTTGCAGATCGCGGAACTGCTGCGGTTCGTCAAGCACCGGCGGATCACCGGCACCGTGTGGCTGACGGCCGACGTGCACCACACCTCGGCCCAGCACTACCAGCCCTCGCGGGCCGCGTTCGGCGACTTCGAGCCGTTCTGGGAGTTCGTCTCCGGTCCGCTCAACGCGGGTGCCTTCCCGGCCAGCGCGCTCGACGACACGTTCGGCCCGGAGCGGGTGTGGGTGAAGGCACCGACCGCCTCGAACGTCTCGCCCGCCGGCGGCTACCAGTTCTTCGGCGAGGTCGACATCGACGGCGACAGCGGTGAGCTGACGGTGCGGATGCGGGAGCAGGACGGCACGGTGCTGTTCACGAAGACGCTGCAGCCGGGCCTGGTCGGCCAGTAACGCAGCAAAACGGACAGAAGATGGCTTTACCCGTCAGTCACAGTGCGTTCGTGATCACGAAACACATTTCCTTCACAGTGACTGTATGACTCGAGACATGTCCGAAGTGACCAACAGTCGGCACGGCGGTCCCGTGCACCGCCGCTGGATCCCGGTCGGGCTCGCCGCGCGCTGCTCGGCCGGCTTCCACGCGTGGTGGGCACGCCGCCACGGCAGCGCACCGCCGGCGCACGATACCGGCGGTGCCCCGCCGCCCTCCGCCGCGGCCGGGGAGAGCGAGCTGTGGCGGATGCGGACCACGGTGAAGGACGAACCGGGCGCGCTGGCCGCCCTGTGCACGGAACTGGCCGGGCTGCGGGTCGACATCCTGACCCTGCAGACGCACCCGCTGGGCGCCGACACCGTCGACGAGTTCCTGCTGCGGGCCCCGGCCGGCACGGACCTCACCGCGGCCGTCGGGCGCGCCGGGGGCACGGCCACCTGGATCGAGCGGGCCGACGCCCACGACCTGGTGGACGCACCCACCCGGGTCCTCGGGCTGGCCGCCCGCACCGCTCAGGACGCCTCCGAACTGCCGCTCGCGCTGCGCCAGTTGCTGGGACGGTGCACGATCCGCTCCCTTCCCGCCGACGGACCGGGACCGCACGGCACCGTGCCGGCGGAGGGCTCCCTGGAGGACACCGTCATCCGGCTGCGCGCCCCGGAGGGCGGCGTGATCACGGTGGAGCGGCCCCATCTGCCGTTCACACCCACCGAGTTCGCCCGCGCCCGGGCCCTGGTGGAACTGGACGCGCGGCTCGGTCCGCGCCTGCCGCGCGGCCGGGACGTGCTCCGGCTGCCCGAGGGCGGTGACATCTCCGTGCGCCGGGCGGACACCGGCGACCTGGCCGCCGCGCGGGCGATGCACGAGCGCTGCTCCGCGCACACCCTGCGCATGCGGTACCACGGCCCGGTGGGCGACGCGGACCGCTACCTCAACCACCTGCTCAGCCCCCGCTTCGGCCGCACCCTCGCGGTGCAGACCGCCTCCGGCCGCATCGTCGGCCTCGGCCATCTGCTGTGGGACGGCGACGAGACCGAGGTGGCGCTGATCGTGGAGGACGCCTGGCAGCGCCGGGGCATCGGCGGCGCGCTCCTCGCGCGGCTGGTGGCCATGGCCGCCGAGGCGGACTGCGCCCATGTGTACGCCGTGACGCAGGCGGCCAACACCGGCATGGTCGCCGCGATGCGCGGACTGGGCCTGCCCCTCGACTACCAGATCGAGGAGGGCACCCTGGTCGTCACGGCCCGGCTGGACGCCGTACCGTCCCGCAACGCGCCGGAGCACGGCGAGCGGATCGGCCGGTCCTAGGGTCTGTCGTTTGGATCAGGTCGGCTGGGAGACGCAGCGCTTCTCAGCCCACCCGAGCGGGGCGTGGTGCGTGCAGCTGCAAGGCGGAGGAGGGCGGCGACGCGGAGCGTCGACAACCGACGACAACGCAGCAGATGTGCGTGCCACGCCCCGCGAAACCGACATGATCCAAACGACAGGCCCTAGGATCCGTCCGACCCGGGGCCACCGTGCCCGCACGCGGCGATCGGCCCGGCGCGACCCGCCGGGCCGATCGCGGTGTGCGCCGGGCCTCAGCCCTGGGCCAGCGCCTCCGGGTGTGCGGGCGTCCCGGCCCGCTCCCCCAGGGCCGCGTCCAGGTCGGCCCACAGGTCCTCGACGTCCTCCAGGCCGACCGAGAGCCGCAGCAGCCGGTCGCTCACCCCGGCGTCCCTGCGGTCGTCGGCGTCGACGATGCGGTGGCTGATGGACGCCGGGTGCTGGATGAGGGAGTCCACGCTGCCGAGGCTGACGGCCGGAGTGATCAGCCGTACGCCGGCGATCACCTCGTGCGGGTCGCCGTGCACCTCGAAGGAGACCATCGCCCCGCCGATGCGCGGGTAGTGGACGCGGGCCACGCGCGGGTCGGCGGCGAGCCGCCCGGCGAGTTCGGCGGCGCTCGCGGACGCGGCCCGCACCCGGACCGGCAGCGTCGACAGACCGCGCAGCAGCAGGTAGCCGGCCAGCGGGTGCAGCACGCCGCCGGTGGCGAAGCGCACCTGGCGCAGCCGTCCGGCGAACTCCTCGTCGCAGGCCACCACGCCGGCCAGCACGTCCCCGTGCCCGCCGAGGTACTTGGTGGCGCTGTGCAGCACCAGCCGCGCCCCCTGCTCGGCCGGACGCTGCAGGACGGGGGTGGCGAAGGTGTTGTCGACGAGCAGCGGCACGGAGCCGCAGGCGTGGGCGACGGCCCGCAGGTCGATCTCGGCGAGCGTCGGGTTGGCCGGCGACTCCACCAGCACCAGTCCGGTGTCCGGGCGCAGCGCGTCGGCGACCCCGGCCGGGTCGGTCCAGGTCACCTCGGAGCCGAGCAGTCCGGCGGTCAGCAGATGGTCGCTGCACCCGTACAGCGGGCGTACGGCGACGACGTGCCGCAGTCCCATGGAGCCGCGGACCAGCAGGACGGCGCTGAGCGCGGCCATGCCGCTGGCGAACGCGACCGCCGACTCGGTGCCCTCCAGCCGGGCCAGGGCGGTCTCGAAGCGCGCGACGGTCGGGTTGCCGAGCCGTCCGTACACGGGCGGTCCGTCCGGGTCGGCGCCGGTGGTGGCGAAGGCGTCGATGCGGGCGGCCTCGGCGCGGCTGTCGTAGGAGGGGTAGGTGGTGGACAGGTCGATCGGCGGGGCGTGCAGTCCGAGGCCGGCGAGGTCGTCCCGGCCCGCGTGCACGGCTTCGGTGGCGAGTGCTCTCGTGGTGCGTCGCGTTTCCATGCCCATGTCCATGGACGGAAGGGTGAACACAGAACGGTTCATCCGGTCCGGAGCCCGTGCTACGTTCGGCGGGTGGCCGAATCCGTCGTACTCGATCCGGTCGACCTTCATCTGCTGCGGCTGTTGCAGAACGACGCCCGGACGACGTACCGGGATCTCGCCGCGCAGGTCGGGGTCGCGCCGTCGACCTGTCTGGACCGGGTGACCCGGCTGCGCCGCTCCGGCGTGATCCTCGGGCACCGGCTGAAGCTGGATCCGGCCAAGCTGGGCCGGGGACTCCAGGCGCTGCTGTCGGTGCAGGTCAGGCCGCACCGGCGGGAGCTGGTCGGCCCGTTCGTGGAGCGGATCAGGGCGCTGCCGGAGTCGCTGACTGTGTTCCACCTGACCGGCCCCGACGACTATCTGGTGCATGTCGCGGTCGCGGACATGGCCGATCTGCAACGGCTGGTGCTGGACGAGTTCACGGCCCGCCGCGAGGTGGCGCGCGTGGAGACCCGGCTGATCTTCCAGCAGTGGGACTGCGGTCCGGTGCTGCCGTCTTCGCCCTCGGCTCAAACCGGGTGACGCACGGCGGGAGCGCGTACCAGGATGGTGCGCATGTCACAGACCAACAGCGCGCTTCCCCGTCAGGTCGCCGACGCCTACGTCGACCAGCTCATCGCCCTCGACCCGGTCACCGGGACGTTCCTCGGTGTGAAGGAGAGCTCCTCCCGGCTGCCCGATCTCTCGCCCGCCGGCCAGGCCGCGCTCGCCGATCTGCAGCGGGCCACGCTCGCCCGGCTCGACGAGGCGGAGCGGCTGCCCGGCGCGGACAGCGGCATCGAGCGCCGCTGCGCCCGGCTGCTGCGTGAGCGGCTCACCGCGGAACTGGCCGTGCACGAGGCCGACGAAGGGCTCCGCTCGGTCGGCAACCTCGGCACGGTGGCGCACTCGGTGCGCGAGGTGTTCACGGTGACACCGGCGGAGACCGAGGAGGACTGGGCGGCGATCGCCCGGCGGCTGCGCGCGGTCCCGGCCGCGCTTGCGGGCTACCGGGAGTCCCTGGCGCTCGGCCTGGAACGCAAGCTGTACGCGGCTCCGCGCCCGACGCGGACGTTCGTCGGGCAGCTCACCGAGTGGGCGGACACCGGCGAGGGCCGCGGCTGGTTCGAGGACTTCGCCGCCGCGGGCCCGGACGCGCTGCGCGCGGAGCTGGACGAGGGCGCCCGCGCGGCGACCGCGGCCGTGGTGGAGCTGCGGGACTGGATGCGCGACGTGTACGCGCCGGCCGTCGAGGACGCCCCGAACACCGTGGGCCGGGAGCGCTACGCCCGCTGGGCCCGCTACTTCAACGGCACCGATCTCGATCTGGACGAGGCGTACGCGTACGGCTGGTCGGAGTACCACCGGCTGCTCGGCGAGATGCGGAAGGAGGCCGAGAAGATCCTGCCCGGCGCCGAGACGCCCTGGGTGGCGCTGGCGCACCTCGACGAGCACGGCCGGCACATCGAGGGCGTCGACGAGGTCCGTGAATGGCTCCAGGGCGTGATGGACCGGGCGATCGAGTCGCTCGACGGCACCCACTTCGACCTCGCCGAACGGGTGCGCCGGGTGGAGTCGCGGATCGCCCCGCCGGGCAGCGCGGCGGCGCCGTACTACACGCCTCCGTCGGAGGACTTCTCGCGTCCGGGATGCACCTGGCTGCCCACGATGGGCCTGACCCGCTTCCCGGTCTACGACCTGGTCTCCACCTGGTACCACGAGGGCGTTCCGGGCCATCACCTCCAGCTGGCGCAGTGGGTGCACGTCTCCGCGGACCTCTCCCGCTACCAGGCCTCGGTGGGCATGGTCAGCGCCAACGCCGAGGGCTGGGCACTGTACGCGGAGCGGCTGATGGACGAGCTCGGGTTCCTCGCGGACGCGGAGGAGCGGCTCGGCTACCTGGACGCGCAGATGATGCGGGCGGCCCGGGTGATCGTCGACATCGGCATGCACCTGGAGCTGGAGATCCCCGCGGACTCGCCGTTCCACCCGGGTGAGCGCTGGACGCCGGAGCTGGCCGAGGAGTTCTTCGGCGCCCACAGCAGCCGCCCGGCGGACTTCGTGGAGAGCGAGCTGACCCGCTATCTGACGATCCCGGGCCAGGCGATCGGCTACAAGCTCGGCGAGCGGGCGTGGCTGCTGGGCCGGGAGAACGCCCGCAAGCGGCACGGCGACGCGTTCGACCTGAAGGCCTGGCACATGGCCGCGCTGTCCCAGGGCTCCCTGGGCCTGGACGACCTGGTGGACGAACTGTCGGCACTGTGAGCCGGGCCGACGCTGTGGGCGGGGCCGGCACTGCGGGCCGGGCCGGCACTGTGGGCCGGGCCGACGCTGCGGACCGGGCCGGCACTGCGGACCGGCCGGCACTGCGGACCGGGCCGGCACTGCGGACCGGGCCGGCACTGTGGACCGGGCCGACGCTGCGGACCGGGCCGGCGCGTTCGGTGCGGTCAGCGCCGGAAGCCGCCCTCGGAGTCGATGACCTGACCGGTGATCCAGTCCGCCTCGTCCGTGGCCAGCCACGCGATGAGGCGGGCCGGGTCGTCGGGCATGCCCCAGCGTCCGGCGGGGAAGCGGGCGGCGACGGCCTCGTAGGCGTCGCCGGTGAGGTAGTCGGTGTCCACGGGGCCGGGGTTGACGGTGTTCACGGTCACCGCGTGTTCGGCCAGCGCGGTCGCCAGGGAGCGGGTGATCGAGGCGAGCGCGCCCTTCTGGAGGGCGTAGGCGATCTCGCCGGGCATCCCGCCGGCGATGTCCTGCCCGGAGGTCATCATCACCACGCGCCCGCCCGGGGTGCGGGGCGGCAGGGCGGCCCGGTGCCGGGCGTGGGCCTGCACGAGCAGCAGCACCGAGCGGGTGTCGACGGCCCAGTGCGCGTCGAGCATGGCGGCGTCGATCGTGTCGAGGTCGCCGTCGGAGCCGCTGAGGGCGTGGTTGGCGACGAGGATGTCGAGCCGTCCGCCGAGCGCCTCGGCCGCCCGGGCGTGCAGGGCGGCGGGCGCCGCCGGGTCGGACAGGTCGCCCGGGCCGGCCACCACCTGCGCGCCGGGGTCGGCGAGCGCGGCACGCACGGAGGCCGTCACCTCCTCGACGCTGTCGGCGCCCCACGGCATGGCGGCGTCGTGCGGCACGTGGTGGTGCAGATAGACGCCGGCGCCGTGGGCGGCGAGACGCCGCGCGACGGCGTGCCCGATGCCGCCGCGCCGGCTGGCGCCGGTGACCAGCGCCGTCCGGCCGCGCAGCGGCAGGGGGTCACGGCGGAGCTCTTCGGGGGCGGGGTGCGGGTACTTGGGCATGATCGCCCATGATGGGCTTCCGGCGCAGGCCGCGCACCCGAATTTCCCGGACGTCCCGGCTCCCCCGGCCGCGCACCCGAATGTCCCCGACGTCCCGGCTCCCTCCGGTCGTGCACGAATGTCCCCGACGTCCCGGCTCCCCGCCCGGGTTCAGGTCAGCGGCCGGAACTGGACGAGGACCAGCCAGGTCTCCGGGCCCGGCTGCACGTGGGCCGCGCGGACCGCGTAACGGCCGGGCGCGAGGGCGAGCCGTACGTGGTCGGTGCCGGTGGACCGGGCGCCGGGCCAGGCCGCGTCGAACAGCACGAGCTCGCCCGGTACCTTCCACTGCACCTCGGGCTGCCACTGCGCGGTGTGCAGCGCCTCCGGGACGCTCGCCAGCACCTCCGCCTCGGAGTGCGCGGCGACGCACCGGACGAGGGTGCCGTGCTCGGGCAGGAACGCGGTGGCGGCGGGCTCGTCGCCCAGGACGAGGGCCGTGGCGTCACCGACCGGGAGGAGGCCGACGAGTCCGTCCACCTCGCAGGCCCGGTCGTAGTCGGAGGCCGTCTCCTCGCCGTCGGCGCCGGTCCAGAACGGCAGCACCGTCTCCGGCACCGCGATGAGCGGCCCGCCGCCCGACTCCACCCATTCGACCGTGCCCGGCTCCGCGTATCGCACCATGCGCAGAACCTATCGGGTCGACTCCCTTACCGGAGCCGGGGGTTCAGCAACCGGAGCGCAACGGCGCCGTCCCGGCCCGCCTGCTAGGCTCCGAGCGGCGTTGACCGTGTAGCGAGGAGTCGCAGACGTGGTGGGTGAAGACGACATCTCCGGGTGAGACCCGGATCTGACGGCCACCGGCCGGCGCCCAGGAGCGCTGCCGAGGTGGCCCGTTTCGTCGTACCCCGTTTTCCACGTCTGCCCGGGGCAGAGGTCTGTTCCCTGCCCTCAAGCCTCCCGAGGTCGTTCCCGTGTCCCACGCGCCCGTCGTCTGCCCGGCCCTCTCCTTCGCCCGGCCCGACGACCCCGCGGCCTTCCACGGCCTGTCCCGCACCGTGACCACCGGCCCGGTCGCCCCCGACCGCACCGGACAAGCCACTCCGTCGGGTCCGGTCACCGGCGAACCCGCCCCGGACCGCACCGTGGTGGAGAACGTCACCGCGCCCGCCCCCACGCGCGCCGAGGAGACGAGCGCCCCCGCGGTGTGAGCCGCCGCCGAGTCAAGTGGCCCGCGCCCGAGGCCGTGCGCCCCGCGGGCCGAACACCGATCATGTTGGACGGTCCCCCATGCCCCAGCCCGCTCTGCTCGCCCACGACCTCGTCCGCAACCTCGGCGGGCGTCGCGTCCTCGACGGCATCTCCCTGACCGCCTCCCCCGGCCACCGCATCGGCCTGATCGGGGAGAACGGTGCGGGCAAGTCCACCTTGCTGCGCGTGCTCGCCGGCGTGGACGAACCCGATGCCGGACGCGTCACCCGCCCCGCCGATCTGGGCTTCCTCCACCAGGAAATGCCCTACGACGCCGACTCCACCATCGCCGCGGTGCTGCACGAGGCGCTGCGCGAGACCCGCGAGGTCCTCGCCGAGCTGGACCGGCTCGGCGAGGAACTCGCCCGCGTGCCGGAGGACGACCCCGGACACCGGGAACTCCTCGACGCCTACGGCAAGCGTCTGGAACAGGCCCAGCACCGGGAGGCCTGGGACGCCGGGCGACGCGCGGCCCTGGTCCTGGACGGCCTGGGCCTCGGCGCCTTCGATCAGGACCGCACGCTCGGCTCGCTCTCCGGCGGGCAGCGCGGCCGGCTGGCCCTGGCCGCCCTGCTCGTACGGCGGCCGTCGGCGCTGCTGCTGGACGAGCCGACCAACCACCTCGACGACGGCGCCGCCGCCTTCCTGGAGGAGCAGATCCGCGGCCTGCCCGGGGCCGTGGTCGTCGCCGGCCACGACCGGGCGTTCCTCGACGCCGTCTGCACCGACCTGATCGACCTCGACCCGGCGGTGGAGGGCCCGGTCCGCTACGGAGGCAACTACAGCGCCTACCTGGCCTGGAAGCGGGCCGAACGGGAGCGGTGGGAACGGCGGTACGCCGAGGAACAGGAGGAACTGGCCCAGCTCACGCACGCGGTGGGCGTGACCGCGCACCGGGTCGCGCCGGACCGGGGCCGCACCGACAACGAGAAGATGGGCTACGACCGCCGGGCCGGCCGGGTGCAGAACCAGATCTCCCGCCGGGTCCGCAACGCCGCCCGGCGGCTGGAGGAACTGGAGCGTACGCAGGTCGGCGAGCCGCCGCGGCCGCTGCGGTTCGAAGCCGGGGAACTGGCCGCGCGCAGCGAGGAGGGCCCGCGTCCCCTGGTGTCGCTGCACGACGTGCGGGTGCCCGGCCGGCTCGCGCCGGTCGGGCTGGAGGTGTCGGTGACCGACCGGCTGCTGGTCACCGGCGGGAACGGGGCGGGCAAGTCGACCCTGCTCGCGGTGCTCGCCGGACGTCTGCCGGCCGACGGCGAGTTGTACCGTCGGCGCGGGCTCACGGTGGGGCTGCTCACCCAGGACACGGTGTTCGAGCGGGCCGACCGCACGGTCCGGGACACGTATGAGATGTCGCTGGGCCCGGCACGCGCCGAGAAGGTGCCGCTGGACTCGCTCGGCCTGCTGCACCGGGCGGACCTGGACAAGCCGGTCGGCCGGCTGTCGGTGGGCCAGCGGAGGCGGCTGGCCCTGGCACTGCTGGTGGCCCATCCGCCCCAGCTGCTGCTGCTCGACGAGCCGACGAACCACCTCTCGCCCGCCCTGTGCGACGAGTTGGAGGCCGCACTGGGTCCGGGCCCCGGCGCGGTCGTCGTGGCGAGCCACGACCGCTGGCTGCGGCGCCGCTGGCAAGGCCGGGAGTACCGCCTGGAGCGGTGACGCTCCGTGCCGCCGCCCGGCGTCACCGGCCGGCATTCGTGCGCACCGACGGCGTGGTGGCGCGGACCGGGCCGGCCGGCTGTCGGAGCGGTTCGCGCCGCCCGCGGCACCCGCCGAGCCACCGAACTGCCGCACCGCGCGCCGCCGTTCCTCCGCGGCCGGTCTGCTCAGTCCTTGGGCGCTCAGCTCTTGAGGCCGTAGAAGTGCATCGGGGAGTTCGGTTCGAAGCCGATCCGGGGGTACACCGGTGCCCCGGCGACGGTGGCGTGCAGGGTGGCGCGGGTCAGGCCGGTGGCGCGGCCGCCCTCGTACAGCGCCTTGCGCGTCACCGCCTCGCCGTAGCCCCGGCGCTGGTGGTCGGGGTCGGTGGCGACGAGCACCACGAAGAGACGGCCCTGCGCCTCGACCGTCGCGGCGCAGGCGACGGGGACGCCGTCCCGCAGGGCCAGGTAGGCGTACACGTCCCGCTTCCACAGCGTGGAGCCGACCAGTCCGTCGCGGCCGTCGCCCAGCGGGAAGCCGTAGGCACGGGAGTTGAGGTCCGCGTAGGCCGTGAGCTGTTCGTCGGTGGTGACCCGCTCGAACGTCAGGTCGGCGTGGTGGGGTTCGGGGACGGGCAGCAGGTCGCCGGCCATGCCGGTGCCGGGGAAGGCGTGGACGAGGCCGGCGCGTTCCGCCGCCTCCGCGAGTGCCGCGCGTGCGTCGTCCGCGAGCAGGTCCTCGAAGAGCCACAGGAAGCCCGGCTGCTTCTTGGCGCGCATGATGCCGGCCGCCTCGTGCAGCCGCTTCTCCAGGAGCGCGGCGCCGGTCCCGGCCTCGGTCAGGGTGACCGCGTTCCAGAAGGCGAAGCGGCAGTCGGCCCAGCGCACGGCGACGCCCGGCAGATCCCGCACATCGGCGTCCTCGTCCCGGTCCAGCACCATGGCGCGCCAGACCGTGGAGAGCTGTGCCACGGATTCGACCGCGGCCGCGAGATCCGTCACGGCAACCCCTTACGTGTCGTGTGTGCATCCGGTGCGCGGTCGTCGTGTGTGCGACATGTCCGGCGTCCCGGTACAACGATCGTCGCCCGTCGAGGTGTTCGTGCACAGCGCGCCATCGCGCCAGGTTCGCGGACCGGCCCGGGTGTGCGGCGGCGTTCGCCTCTCGGTCGTCGGGCACGCCACGGCACACCGGCGTCGTGCGTTCCCCGCCGCTGCCGTGCCGCGCGCCGGGACGGTGGCCGCCGTCACCCGGTGCCGCGCTGCCGCAGCACGGAGCCGGTCCGGCCCTTGACGACCTCCAGCTGGGCGTGGATCCGCCGCCGCAGATCGGCGACATGGCTGACGATGCCGACGCTGCGGTCGCGTTCGCGCAGCGAGTCCAGCACGTCCAGGACCTCGTCGAGGGTCTGGTCGTCGAGGCTGCCGAAGCCCTCGTCGATGAAGAGGGTGTCCAGCCGGACCCCGCCCGCCTCGTCGGTGACGACGTCCGCGAGTCCGAGCGCGAGGGCGAGCGAGGCGAAGAAGGTCTCGCCGCCCGAGAGGGTCGCCGTGTCCCGCTCCCGGCCGGTCCACGCGTCCACGACGTGCAGCCCGAGGCCGCTGCGGCCGCGGCCGGTGCGGTCGTCGGAGTGGACGAGGGTGTAGCGGCCGGACGACATGCGGTGCAGCCGTACGGTGGCGGCGGCGGCCACCTGCTCCAGGCGGGCGGCGAGGACGTAGGACTCCAGGCGCATCCTGCGCTCGTTGTCCGCCGAGGTGCCGGCGGTGAGCCCGGCCATGCGGGCCACCCGGTCGTACTCCTCGCGCAGCGGGCCGAGCCGGCGCACGGCTGCGGCGGCCCGCGCGGACAGCCGGTCGAGTTCGGCGCAGCGCCGGGCGGCGGCGTCCCGCGCCGAGGCCGCCTCGCGCACCCGCCGGGCCGCGTCCTCGGCGGCCCGCTGCGCGTCGGCGAGGTCGGCGGGCGGAAGGTGTGCGGCGGCCGCGGTCTCCGCCTCGGCGAGCACGGCCCGTACGGCGGCCTCCTCGTGCTGCCAGGCGTCCAGGCGCCGCTGGAGTTCGCGGTGGCCGGCGTCGTCCAGCAGGGCGTCGGCGGCGGCCTGCGGCGTGTCGAAGCCGGCGCGGAAGGCCGCGTCGGCGAGCCGGGCGTCGGCGTCCTTGAGGCGCTGGGCGGCGTCCTCGGCGGCGCGGACGGCGTCGGCGGCGTCCGTGAGCCGGGCGGCCCGCTGCTCCAGCTGCCCGGCGCGCGCGGCCACGCTGCCCGCGTCGCCGCGGGCCGCGGTCAGCTCCTCCTCCAGCGCGGCGTGTTCCCGGTCCAGGCGCTCGCGGTGGCCGACGCGGGCGGCGGCCCGGACCGCCGCGTCCCGCTGGGCGGCGGTGCGCAGTTCGTGTTCGTGCTCGGCGCGGCGCAGTTGCTCCTGGGCGGAGTGCAGCGCGGAGGCGGCGTCCCGGGCCCGCGCGTGCTCCCGCTCCAGTTCCTCGACGGCGTGGGCGAGCCGGTCCGTCGGGGTGTCGCCGGCCTCGGCCCTCGCGGCGGCCAGCGCCTCCCGCAGCGCGCCGAGCCGCCGCTCCGCCTCGGCGCGCCGGTCGTCGGCCCGCTGGTGGTCGGCGAGTGCGCGCTCCTCCGTCTCGCGGTCGACGTGCCCGTCGACCTTGCGGGCGGGGGCGGGGTGTTCGGTGGCGCCGCAGACCGCGCAGGGCTCGCCGTCGGTGAGGCCGGCGGCCAGTTCGGCGGCGATGCCGTTCAGGCGCTGCTCCTTGAGGTCGAGCCAGCGCTGCTTGGCCGTGAGGGCCTCGTCCCGGGCGGTGCGGGCCTGTTCGGCGGCCGCCTCGGTGTCCTCGGCCAGCCGGTCGCGGGTGCGGGCGGCGTTCAGTCGCTGCCGCGCGGGTTCGCGCTGCACGGCGAGTTCACCGGCGCGGCCGGCGGCCTGCTGCGCGGACTCGATGCGGGCCTGGAGCCCGGTGCGGGTCTCCTCCCAGCCGGCGAGCCAGGTCTCCGCGTCCTGCCGTGCCTCCTCGTCGGCGCGTTCCTGGCGGTCCAGGCCGGCGCGCTCGTCGAGGAGTTCCGTCAGCCGCCGCTCGGCGCGGCGGGCCGACTCCAGCCCGCCCAGTTCCTCGGCGGCGCGGCGGGCGGCGGCCGCGAGCCCGGCGGCGCCCGCGTCGGCCAGGGACGCCGGGAGCAGCGCTCGGGCGCGCAGTTCGGCGTGGGCCGCCCGCCGGTGCTCGGCCTCGGCGGCGTCCCGCAGTTCCAGCGCGGGTGCGACGGTCTCGGCCTTGCGGGCCCGCTCCATGCGGGTCTGCGCCTCTCGGTGGGCGGCGGCGCTCTCCTGGAGTCGTGCCGCGCGTTCCCGTGCCTCGGCGAAGCGCCGTTGCAGCCGGGCCCGTTCACGGGTGTCGTCCACGGCACGGTCGGCGGCGGCCTGGGCGGACTCGGCGGCGGCGAGACGGCAGTGTGCGGCGGTGAGGTGTTCGCGTGCGGTGCTGCGGGCGACGGCGGCGGCGGTCAGCACCGCCTCGGCCAAGCCCGGTTCGCCGGGCGTCAGTTCGGGCAGTTCCATGGCGTCGCCGGCGGCCTGCTGCATGCGGTGGGCGTCGGCCAGCAGGTCGGCGTCGCCGTCGCGGACCCGGGCCTCGGCGGCCCTGCGCTGCTCCGCCAGGCGCTTCTCCACGTCCGCGAAGCGGCGGGTGTCGAAGAGGCGGCCCAGCAGTCTGCCGCGGGCCTCGGCGTCGGCGCGCAGGAACCGCGCGAAGTCGCCCTGGGGCAGCAGCACGACCTGGCAGAACTGCTCCCGGCTCATGCCGAGGAGCTGGGTGATCTCCTCACCGATCTCCTGGTGCGAGCGGCTGAGGTCCTTCCAGTTGCCGGAGGCCGCGTCGCGTTCGCGCAGCCAGGTCTGGGCCTTGTCCTGTGTGGTGCCGGTGCCGCGTTTCTTGGGCCGCTCCCAGGGCGGCTGCCGGGTGATCTCCAGGCGGCGTCCGGCGACGGTGAGTTCGAGGGTGACCGCGGTGCGGGTGCCCGGGGCGGCGTGGTCGCTGCGCAGCGTCGTGCCCTGGCCGCTCTGCCGGGCCCCGGGCACGGAGCCGTACAGCGCGTAGCAGACGGCGTCCAGCACGGAGGTCTTGCCGGCGCCGGTGGGGCCGTGCAGCAGGAACAGCCCGGCGGAGGACAGTTCGTCGAAGTCGACGCTCTGGGTGCCGCCGAAGGGCCCGAAGGCGGTGATGTCCAGCCGGTGCAGCCTCACCGTGCCACCTCTCGTACGGCGTCGTCCGCGCGGACCGCGTCGAAGGCGTCCCGCAGGACGTCGCGTTCGTACGGGTCGGGGCCGGTGCCGCGGACGTGGGCGACGAAGTCCTCGGCGATCTGCTGGTCGTCGCGGCCGGCGAGGCGGCGGGCGTAGGAGGCCTGCGGGTCCTGCGGGGCCCGCGCCGGGTCGAAGACGAGGCTGAGGGTGTGCGGGAAGCGCTCGGTGAGCCGCGCCATGGGCTCGGCGGGGCGGACCGGGTCGGTGAGCGTCGCCTCGACCCACGCCTCCTCGTGCCGGGTCAGGCCGGGGTCGGCGAGCAGCTCCTCGAGGGTGCCGCGGATCCGGGCGAGCGCGCGCGGCACGGGGCAGTCGACGCGTTCGGCGGTGACGGTGCCGTCGGCGGCCAGGTCGACCAGCCACATGGTCTTGCGGTGGCCGGCCTCGGAGAAGGAGTACGGCAGCGGGGAGCCGGAGTAGCGCACGCGGTCGGTGAGGGTCTGGCAGCCGTGGAGGTGTCCGAGCGCCACGTAGTCGACGCCGTCGAACACCCCGGTGGGTACGGCGGCCACCCCGCCGACGGTGATGTCCCGCTCGCTGTCGCTGGGTTCGCCGCCGGTGACGAAGGCGTGCGCGAGGACGACGGACCGGGTGCCGGGCGGGCGGGCGGCGAGGTCGGCGCGGACCCGGTCCATGGCGGCGGCCAGCACCGCCTCGTGACCGGCCTTCTCCACCCCGAACTCGTTCTTCACCAGGGCGGGTTCGAGGTACGGGAGTCCGTAGAAGGCGACGTCGCCGTGGTCGTCGGACAGCACCACGGGCGTGCCGCACGCGGACGGTTCGGTGCGCAGGTGGATGCCCGCGCGTCCCATGAGCCCGGCGCCGACGCCGAGCCGGCGGGCCGAGTCGTGGTTGCCGGAGATCATCACCGTCGGCACGCCGTGAGCGGCGAGGCGGTGCAGCGCGTCGTCGAACAGTTCGACCGCGGCGAGCGGCGGCACGGCCCGGTCGTACACGTCTCCGGACACGACCACGACGTCCACGTCGCGCTCGCGCACGGTGGTGACGAGGTGTCCGATGAAGTCGGCCTGGGCACCGAGCATGCCGACCCGGTGGAAGGAGCGGCCGAGGTGCCAGTCGGATGTGTGCAGCAATCTCATGAAACCGCTCGAAACTGCATGTTTACCCCTATTGCGCCTCACGAACCAGCACGAACCAGCACGGGCTCGCCACCACCGCCCATCACGCTATCGCCAGTCGCCCTTCGATCTGCCACCGACCTCGGAAGAAGCGACCGGAGCAGGCCCGTCCCGCCCGTCCCCTCACCTCCCGCTCGCGGTTCCCCCGCATGCTCCGTTACGCGGCCGCCCCGACCCTGCCTCCGGTCCGCTACGGGCCCTTGGCCCGGTCGGTGCCGAAAGCTCGGCGCCCGGCGTCACGGGCTGACGGACAACGTCGGCCGACGGACCTGGCCGCCGCAGCCGACTCATCGCCTCGGGTCGGCCCTTTCGGCCCTCGTCGGCGCCCAGCGCTCCGGGAGACCGGGCGGCGTGACTCAGAGGTGACCGCGCCGCCGGAAGGCTATTCCCCCTCTGCATTCGATAACCCGAGGGAGAAGTTCTGGGCTGCGATGCACAGATACAAGGGCTGCGATGCGCGCATTAAAGGGTCGGGACATTGTCGTTCAAGGGCCGGGACATGCTCGGATGTCCCGGCCCTTGGCGGTTTGCTCGTCACGCAGCGGCAGGCCGCGACCGAGGAAGGAAAGCACCAGCCGTGCCGACGGACAGCGTTTCGCCCATCGGTCGACACCTCACATGACGAGGAGCCCCGACTCCATGGCCCGAACAACCGCAAGGGTCCGATTGGGACAGTTCAGCTTGGCCAAAATGATGCCGACCGTGCGTTTGACTCCGTGTTCGGAGATACTCAGCGATCGAGCGACTTGTCGGTTGCTCAGGCCTTCGGCGATCAGGCGCAGCACCTGGTGTTCACGTGCCGTCAGAGCAATCATCGACGCGCGCCTCGAAGTGATGTCGTCGCCGGCTTGATCGGGTGTCGCCACGGATCGGCGCGCCAGGGTCGGCGACACATGAAATCGTCCGGCCTTCACGTCGACGATCGCTTCACGCAGGGTCTCGGGGCGGAGATCCGACCAGTCCAGGAAGCCCTTCGCATGATCGACCCAGGATTGCTCGACAACGTCCGCCGAATCCACCAGGATCAGTACCTGCACGTTCTGGACGCGCAGCTTTTCGGCGATCTCGCCAGGAACGGACCCCAGAGCATCGCTGTCCGAAATGACCAGTCGGCCGTTGCAGAACGCCGGGAGATCCTCGATGTCCGTGATGGATTGCGCCGTCAACTGGATGTCGAGCGAACGAAGCATTCCCTCGATACTGTATCGACGAATGTCGTCTTCGATTATCAGCGCTATCTCGGTCTGCAACAGGGATGGCCCAGCCTGCGAGGAAACTCGTCTGCCAAGAACATCGGGCGTCGAGCAGTCCGACCGACTGCCATACTTTTCGCGATTTCCGCTGCTCGGATTCGGTTGCCAGATTAACCTGTCCTTCACGCTACCCATACCAGCGATCCCCCGTTGCCCATATCAGTGGTCCCCCATTTTCGCATGTCGATATACGGAAGGTCCAAGTCCTGATAGCTGAGGATGGCACGGAGTGACGGGCACTGTCCACCCCGAACTCGCCGCCCCGTGATGGGCTTCACTGGCGCGAGTAGCGAGAGGTGCCTGCGCTTCCGCCACGCTCGATCGGCAAGGCATCTCCGAAGTGAAATCTCAAGTAAAAATTCCGCATAGGCCCGCATATTTTTGTGCCACGTTCAACGACTCCGACCTGACGCGTATGCCGGGTTCATCCCGACGATCCGATCGACCGGGCAGTGCGCACTGCCCGCCCTGGTGGCCGAGAAGGTGAATCTCGTCGGCGTGGCCGGCAGGGGCGGAGCGGGCGCCGACGTGACGGTGCCGTCGATCTCGGAGGGACGGCGGCTGGGGCGGACGGCCTCGACGGCCTGGACACGCTGCGCCACGGTGGCCTGTCGCGGCGACGGACCGTACCGCCGCTCGGCGGCGGACGAAGATCCGCCGGCGGGTGGGGACGACGCACCCGTGGGCCCGGGCCCGGCAGATCGCGGAGGCGGCGAACCGCCGTGAGAAGACGCGGAAAAAACCGGCCGGCCGACCTGATCAATATCACACTGGAAAAGACGGTCGCCGCTGGGCCGGTCGACGCGCACGCCCGCCTCGACATCCCCCAGGCATGGGGCGACGGCGCCCGCGGCAACGAGTCGCGGGCGCCGAATCGTCAGGCGGGCTGGACGGTGACGGTGCAAAGACGCTTGGTGGCCCGGGTCAGGGCTACGTACAAGTCCCTTTCCCCACCGGGGCGGGCCGTGATGATGTCCTCGGGGTTCATGACGACGACCCCGTCGAATTCCAGGCCGCGCGCTTCGGACGCCGGCACGATGCGTGCCTGGTCGGCGATCCCACGAGCCGTCAGCTCGCTCACCCTGGAGTCGGCGCAGACCACTCCCAGAAGCTCGCCCGGGTGCGCGGCGCTCTGGGCGCGAAGCTCCTCGACCACGGCCGCGACCAACCCGTCCGCAGGTGCGGTCACCGTGCGAGGACGCTCACCGCTTCGCAGTGACCGCGTGGGCTTCTGGTCCGGAGCGATCCGCATGAGCAGGTCCCGGACGCTCTCCAGGATCTCCTGCGTGGTGCGGTAACTCACGGTCAGGTTGTGCAGCTTGAACCGCGGCCCGACGTGCGGGCTCAGTGCTTCCTTCCAGTCGCAAGCCGTCGCGGCCGGGCCCGCCTGGGCGAAGTCACCCACCAGCGTCATCGCCCGTGCCGGACAGCGGCGGACGATCATCCGCCACTGCATGGCCGTCAGTTCCTGCGCCTCGTCGACGACGACGTGCCCGTACGTCCGCTCGGGAGGACCGTCGACCAGGCTCGCCGCCTCGTCCAGCAACGGCACATCGGCATCGGTCCACGGATCCTCCGGACCGCGCAGCAGAAGGGACCGCTCCTGCGCGGTCAGGCGCGGCAGGTGCTCGGCGAGAGCGTCGGCGTTCGTCAGGAGCGCCTTCACGAGGTCACCGGGCACCAGCCGCGGCCACAACGCCTCGACCGCTCGGTCCACGGCGGCGTCGTCGAGGAGATCGGCCCGGATGGCGTCCAGGTCCAGCTCGTGGACCGGACCCGGGTCGGCCGCACCTTCGGCACGGCGCTGGGCGACTCCCGTGAACCGGTCGAGGTTCAGACCGGTCATCCTTTCGGCGTCGGCGTCGATCTGCTCCAGGACGTCGCCCATGTCCCGCTGCATCGCGTCGGTGACGGCGTCGACCAGCAGCTCCTTGAACACCTGGCGCGCGGGATTGTGCCCCGGCACGGCCGACAGGGCGGCGTCGCGTGCCCGGGCGACCTCCCCGCCGGAGAGGTGCACCAGTTCCTGCCCGACCCGCACGGTGAAGTCACCGGCAGGCGCTTGGTAGACGCGCAGCAGACCGGCCAAGGCGTCGGCGAGATCGGTGCTGCCCTTCAGGCGCATCGTCTCGAGCGGGCCCGCCGTGTCCGTGGACACTCCGGCCAGTTCCTGGCAGGTCGCCAGAACGACGTCGTTCTCACCGAGCGACGGAAGGACCTGGGAGATGTAGTCGAGGAACCGGGCGTTCGGGCCCACCACCAGGACACCCTCCTCCGCGGCGCGCGGGAAGGCGTACAGGACGTAGGCCGCCCGGTGCAGGGCGACCACCGTCTTGCCGGTGCCCGGCCCGCCCTGCACCACGGTCACCCCGCGGTGGGCGGAGCGGACGATCTCGTCCTGCTCGGCCTGCAGCGTCGCGACGGCCGCGTGCATCCTGCCCGTACGCCGGGCCGCCAGAGCCTCGGTCAACGGGCCGTCCCCCACGACGTCCTCGTCGGTCGGCGCGGAGCCGTCCAGCAGTTCGTCGCTCACCGAGACGACCGTGCGCTCCTCGAGACGCAGGTGCCGGCGCCGACGCAGGCCCATCGGGTGGACCGGTGTCGCCTCGTAGAAAGGCCGCGCCGCGTTCGCCCGCCAGTCCACGAGCAGAGGCAGCTCGTCCTCCTCCCGCTGCAGTCCGATCCGCCCGATGCGCAGGACCATGCCGTCCGACCAGTCGATGCGCCCGAAAACCAGCCCCTTTTCGGCGCCCTCCAGCCGGCCGATCTCCTTGGTCAGACGCTCGGCGGCCATTTCCCTCTCGTACGCCTCACCGGCGCTTTCCGACGGAGCCTTCAGCACACTCGCTCGATGCGCTCGCGCCTCGGAAAGCCGCTCGGTGAGCAGGTCGTACAGGGAGGACACATACTCCTGCTCCGATGCAACCGCACGCACAGCCGGATCATTCATTTCCGACAACTCCGACAATGGGGAGTCTCCTTCGATTCGAGCCACACCAACATGTGTCAAGTCGACGCTCATTCGATACTCGGCGGGCCCTCCGACTGAATGCATGACGACCGACCGCTTGGCGTATCACGCATTCCGTCGTTCCGTATATCGCTGGTCGCGCTCCCGACGCCCGCCTGCCTCATGGGTGAGCCCGCCTCGGCATGCCGGGGATGTCGTGCCGCGCGGACAGCGCGTCACACGGCGGTTCGAGGCTCGACGCCGCGGGCCTCTTCGTGGTCCGGCTCCGGCGCCGGCCCCTTCTTCTTTCCGCCGGCGGACAAGGCGAACAGCAGCACAGCTGCTCCGAAGAGCGCGATGAGCATGATCCAGACCGCGCCGACGTGCATGGCGTGGATGAACGCGTGATCGGCGGCCTGCGCGAGAGCGGGCTGGTCGACCGTGGTGGCGACATGCCGAGCCTGCTCGGCGGACACCAGGGCGCTGTCCTGTTGCGCCGGAGGGAGATCGCTCAGCGAGGGTTCGATCGCGCCTCGATAGGCGATCGACATGATCGTGCCGCCCACCGCGATTCCGATCACACTGCCGACCTGTCGCGCCGTGTTGGTGACGGCCGACCCGGCGCCGGACCGCTCCAGCGGCAGGCTGCTGATCAGGGCTCCGGTCACCGGGGCCATCACCATACCGACGGCAAGGCCCTGCACCAGCAACAGGATCTCGATCCAGACGAGCGGGGTGTGCAGGTCGAGGAACCCGACCGCGCCGAAGCTGAGCGCCGCCACGGTGATCGACGGCACGGCGACCGGGCGCAGCGACCATCGGCTGACCAGACGTGCGCCCAGCGGCGCCCCGACGACGGCGCCGATCGCGGTCGGCAGATTGGCCAAGCCGGCCTTCATCGGCGAGTAGCCCAGTGCGCCCTGCATGTAGAAGGCGTTGTAGAAGGTGACGGCGGCCACCGAAAAGAGCAGCAACGCCATGGACGCGTTGCCACCGCCGAACACCCGCTGCGCAAGCATCCGGGGATCGAAGCTCGGGTCCTTGACACGCAGTTCGACGAGCACGAAGGCGATCAGCAGGACGATCCCGGCCGCGATCGGCGCCCAGACGTCCGAACGGCTCCAGCCGTCCACCTGCCCCGCGCGGATCAGGCCGTAGGTCAACGCCGCAAGTCCGCTGATCGACAGCAGCATCCCGGCCGGGTCCATCGGCCGCACGACAGGGCTGCGGAAATTGGGGACCAACAGGATGATTCCGGCCAGCGCCACCACGACGATCGGGACGTTGACGAGGAAGACCGAACCCCACCAGAAATTGCTGAGCAGGGCTCCCGCCAGCACCGGGCCCGCCGCCATTCCGACACCGGTGGATGTCGAGGAAATGGCGATCGCGGTTGCCCGCGCGGGGCCGGTGAAGGTCCACAACAGCATGGCGAAGTTGGCCGGCATGATCAGTGCGGCGCCGACTCCCATCGCGGCGCGGGCGGCGATCAGCTGGCCCGCATCGCCTGCGTACGCCGCCCAGATCGAGGCCGCGGCAAAGATCACCAGGCCGACCGCGAGCACATTCCGGTGGCCGAAACTGTCGCCCAGTGCGCCGGCGGTGAACATCAAGGTCGCGAAGACCAGGGTGTATGCGCCTGTGGCCCATTGCAGCTCGGCCGGGCTGGCACCCAGCCCATCGACCGGGTCGGCGAGGGTTTCCAGGAGAATACTGAGGACGGTGTTGTCCAGCCAAATAAGAAGCGAACACACCATGAGAACGGCAAGAATCAACCGCTGCCTGGACTTCGGCAACGTCGGAGGCGCTGTCATGACCACCTTCGAATATCGATCGGCGGAAGCTTGAACGGACGGGACTATAAGCAAACAGCACAACGCTGTCAATCTTGAAATCCCTCGCCAAAACTGTTGCGACCGAACGAACTCTATGCCTCTGCCGGATTTGCGGACCGAGTAATTCTGTGCCTCTTCCTGATTTGCAAACTCAGCAGTTTTGTGGCTGCGGCGGATTTGCGAGTCGACGGATTTCATGCCTCCGGTGAGCTGTCGTGCCGCGCCGCCCGTGGGCGTCTCGGGCGGGCACGACGTCGACCACGGCGATGTTCTTCCCGCCATCCGGTGCGTCCGTCGGCCCTTCGGATCCGTCGAAGGGTCTCGACGGGTCCGAAGGGCCGGGTCGCTCACGCCTACATGGGTCCGAAGGGGCGGACGCTCAAGCCGACATGGGTCCGAAGGGGCGGACCCTCAAGCCGGCATGGGTCCGAAGGGCCGGGCCCTCATGCCGACATGGGGTCGAGCCAGCGCCGGAGGCGCGCGGCGGTCTCTGCCACCTGTTCCTCGATGATCGAGAAGTGATCCGCCTCGACGTGCTCGACCGGTCCACGGTGTTGCCAGTCGGGGACGGGGTCGACGCCTCCGAAGCCGGTCAGCGTCACGGTGGCCCGTAGATTCAGCGTCGGCGCGGCGATCGGCTCGGCCTCGCGCTCGGGGTATATCCGCACATAGCCACCCATGGCGACCAGGCCGTGGTCGTCGACGGGGGTCAGTGCGTTGTCCCGCGACAGGATCTGCCCCAGCGCATCGGTGAGCACGTGGCGGTTGAGTTCGAGGTCTTCCGGAGAGTAGGTGTCGATCATCGCCACGCCCGCGAGCCTGCCGCCGTCGTCCTCGATCCGCCGGGCGACCGCATGGGCGATCGCGCCACCTGCCGAATAGCCGATGAGCGCCACCGGGCTTCGGTCGAGTTCCGCTGCGACGGTCGCGGCGAGGCTCTCGATCGCCGCCGCCCACGTCGCCGGCAGGTCGTCGCCTGCGCGCATACCGGGCAGCCGCAACGCGCTGACCCGCCGCTCGCCACCCAGTTCACGGGCAAGGCGGGCGAACTGGTGAGGGCCCGATCCCGCCAGGAACGAGGGGATGCAGACCAGGGCCGGTGCCGCGTCGCCGCGCGCCAGGAGCTGCGCGGCCGGGCGCCGAGCGGCGGCCTCCTCGGCGGCGTACGTGGTCGTCAGGGCCGAACCCGCGGTCAGCAGGGGCATCGCCGCTGCCAGTTCACCGCGGCGATGCGCCGCCGACACCAGGTCGGTGATCGTGCCGCGCACGCCGGCCGGAGCCTGCTCGACCACGCCGGTGCCGGATTCCTCGATCTGCGACCGCACCAGTTTCGCCACGTCGACGGCGGTCGGATGGTCGAAGATCAGCGTCGACGGCAACGTCAGCTCGGTCAGCTGTACCAGCCGGTTCCGGAATTCGACGGCGCCGAGGGAGTCGAAACCGACTTCGGTGAACGGCGCGTTCGGGTCGATCGCGTCGCCGGACAGGTGGCCGAGGACCGCCGCGGCGACGTGGCGCACCTCTCGCAGGATCACGGCGTCTCGGTCGGCGTCGGGCACTGCGGCCAGCCGCCGCGCAAGGCCGACGCCGGCACTCGCGGTGGCCCGGGGAACCCGGATCATGCCGCGCAGCACCGCGGGCAGGGTGCCGCCGCGCGCCAGGGCGGTGAGTGCCGCCGTGTCCAGCAGTGCCGTCGTCGGGGTCGCCCGGTCGGTCGCGAGTGCGTTGTCGAACAGCGCCATCCCGGCGTCCGGGTCGATCGGGATCAGGCCCAGCCTGGCCCGGATCTGGCGGGCGTACTGCTCGGCACCGTCCTCGCTGAGTACCCCGGCCATGCCGACGGTCCACAGTCCCCAGGCCAGTGAGTGCGCGGGCAGCCCCGCGCTGCGCCGCAGGCGTGCCAGCGCGTCCAGCGCGCTGTTCGCGGCGGCGTAGTTGCCCTGGCCCTGTCCGCCGAGCAACGGCGCCGCGGACGAGAACAGCACGAACGCCGACAGGTCCAGGTCGCGGGTCAGCTCGTGCAGGTGCAGTGCCGCATCGACTTTCGGCGCCAGCACCCGTGTCGTCTGCTCGGCGGTCAGGGTGTCGAGCGTGCCGTCGTCCAGCACGCCCGCCGCATGGACGACGGCGGTCAGCGGGGCGTCGGTGCCGATGTCGGCCAGCAGGGCCCGGACCGCGCTGCGTTCGGTGACATCGCACGCCACGACCCGGACGTGGGCGCCGAGGTCGGTCAGCTCGGCGGTCAGTTCGGCGGCGCCGTCCGCGGCGGCACCGCGCCGCGACACCAGCAGCAGCCGTCGTGCGCCGTGCTCCGTGACCAGATGCCGGGCGACGATCGCGCCGATGCCACCGGTGCCGCCGGTGATGAGCACGGTGCCTCGGTCGAACGACGGCAACGCGCCCGGTTCGGTGGCGGGCAGCGGCTGCAGTCGCGGCGCCAGGAGCCGGCCCTCGCGAACGGCCAGGTGCGGTTCGTCCCGGGCCACGGCGTCGGCGAGCGACGTGATCGGCAGGGCGTCGCCGTCGTGGTCGATGAGCAGGAACCGGCCCGGGTGCTCGGCCTGTGCGCTGCGCACCAGGCCCGCCACGGCGGCTCCGACCAGATCGGGTTCCTCGCCGGGCAGCCCGGCGGCCGTGCGCGTCACGATCGCGAGCCGGCCGCGGTGACCGGCGCCTGTCCAGTCCTGCAACAGGGCGAGCGTCGTCAGCACGCCGGCGTGGACGTCCGCGGCACCGGTTCCGCGGGGCGCCGGCCATACCACCGTGTCGGGAACGTCCTGCAGCGCGGCGAGTTCCGCGAGATCGACACAGCGTGCCGGGGGCTCGGGGGCCTCGACGGTCGACGGGTCGCCGAGCACGACGACGCGCCCGGCGTCCCCCTCTGCGGCGGCAGGCACGGCGACCCACTCGAGGTCGAACAGCGGTGCCGCGCCGCGCAGCCGGGCCAGCGTCTGCGGCTCGATCGAGCGGGACCGCACCGACTCCATGCTCAGCACGAGGGCACCGGTCGCGTCGACCGCGTCCACGCGCAAGGTGTCCGGTGCCGTGCGGGCGATGCGGACGCGCAGGGCATCCGCGCCGGACCGTGCCAGCTGGACACCGTCGAAGGCGAAGGGCAGGGGCACCCGGCCGTCGGGCCCGCCCTCGACGAGATGGCCGACAGCCGCGTGGAACACCGCGTCCAGCAGCGCCGGATGCAGTCCGAAGTCGGTGGCGCGTGCCGCCGTGTCGGTGTCGAGCGCCAGGTCGGCGAAGACCTCCTCCCCACGCGACCACGCGGCGCGAACACCCCGGAACACCGGGCCGTACCCGAAGCCCAGGTCGCCGAGCGCGCGGTACACCTGCTGTCCGTCGACCGGCTCGCCCGCGACCGGAGGCCACACCTGGGACCAGTCCGGCGCCGAGGTCGGCGCGGCGGGCGTGAGCAGGCCACGGGCGTGCAGCACCCAGGTGTCGGCGACGCGGGCGTGGACGGCCACGGTCCGGTGCCCGTCGGCGTCGGGTTCGCCCACGGCGAGCTGGACGTCCGCGGTGCCGTCGGTCGGGAGGATCAGCGGCGCCTCGAGCACCAGTTCCGCCAGGCGCGGCACGTCGAGCCGGGCGCCGGCGGCCAGTGCGAGTTCCACGAATCCGGTGCCCGGCATCACGACCGTGCCGAAGACGGCGTGGTCGGCGAGCCAGGGGTGCGTGCGCAGCGAGAGCCTGCCGGTGAACAGCCACTCGTCCGTGCCGGCGAGCTGCACCCGGGCGTGCAGCAGCGGATGGTCGGCGGAGTCGGCGCCGGCGAGCGGCGCGGTGGTCTCCGCGGGCAGGAGCCAGAATCGTTCGTGCTCGAAGGGATAGGTGGGCAAGGTGGTCCGTGCCTGCGGCCGGCCGCCGAAGTAGGCCTCCCACCGCACCGGCCGGCCCGCGCAGTGCACGGTGGCCAGCGCGGCGACCAGCTGCTCGGGTTCGGCGACCGTGCGACGGGATCCCGCGGCCACCGACGCGCGCGCTGCGACGTCCGTCGCCGAAGTGGCGCGGGTCATGGCCGTCAGCACCGCGTCCGGGCCCAGTTCGAGGAACAGGCGCGCACCCGCATCGAGCAGTGACCGCACCGCCGGGGCGAAGCGCACTGCCTCGCGCACCTGCCGTACCCAGTACTCGGGCGTGCGCACCGCGGCGTCGGCGAAGGCGCCGGACACCGTGGAGCACACAGGGATGCGTGGCTCGTGGTACGTCAGGCCGGCGGCGATCTCCGCGAAGTCGGCCAGCATCGGATCCATCAGGGCGGAGTGGAACGCGTGGCTCACCCGCAGCCTGCTGGTCCTGACGCCCTCGTCCACCAGCCTCGACCCGAGCGCCGACACCGCCTCGGTGCTGCCGGAGAAGACGACCGCGTCGGGAGCGTTCACGGCGGCCAGCGAGACCGCGGCAGTCGCCGGATCGGCGTGAGCCTCCGCCAGCAGCTCCAGGGCCCGCTCCTCCGGCACCGCGGCGGCCAGCATGCTCCCGCCCGCCGGCAGGGCCCCCATCAACCGGCCGCGCGCCGCAACGAGCCGGCACGCGTCGGGCAACGACCACACACCGGCCACGTACGCCGCGGCCAGCTCGCCGATCGAATGCCCGGCCACCGCGTCCGGCGTCACGCCCAGCGACTCGACGAGGCGGTACATCGCCACCTCGAACGCGAACAGCGCGGGCTGGGTGTACTCGGTGCGGTCCAGCAGGGTCTCGGCGCTCGCGCCGCTCGTGGCGGCCGGCGCGTCGAGCCCGCCCGGTTCCTGTCCGCTGCCGGTGCCCTGCGCGCCGAACATCACATCCCGCAGCGAGTGCTCCAGGTGTGCGTCGAATTCCGCGCACACCTCGTCGAGCGCGGCGGCGAACGCCGGGAACGCACGGTACAGCCCGGCGCCCATCCCGATCCGCTGCGCGCCCTGACCGGTGAACAGGAACGCCGTGGTGCCTGTCCGGGCGGCGCCGTGGACGATGCCCGGTCCCGGTTCGCCGGCTGCCAGGCGTTCCAGGGCCGCCAGCAGCGACTCCCGGTCCGTGCCCACGACGGCGGCGCGCTGGTCGAACCGCGCGCGGTGCAGCGCCAGCGTCACCGCGACGTCGGTCGGGTCGAGCTCCGGGCGCTCGCGCAGCGCGTCGTGCAGACGGCGCGCCTGGGTCCGCAGCGCGTCGGTCGTCCGTGCGGACAGCAGCAACGGCAAGGCCTCCGGGCGCGGCGGATCGACCGGTCGCGGCGGGACGGCGGGTGCCTCTTCGAGGATCACGTGCGCGTTGGTGCCGCTGAGCCCGAACGACGACACTCCCGCCCGGCGCGGACGCTCGCCGGCCGGCCACGGCTCGGCCTCGGTCAGGATCCGTACCGCGCCCGCCGACCACTCCACGTGCGGCGACGGCGCGTCGACGTGCAAGGTGGGCGGCAGCACCTCGTGCCGCAGCGCCTGCACCATCTTGATCACACCGCCGATGCCGGCAGCCGCCTGCGTGTGCCCGATGTTCGACTTCAACGACCCGATGCGCAGCGGCTCGGCGCGGTCCTGTCCGTAGGCGTTGATCAGCGCCTGCGCCTCGATCGGGTCGCCCAGGGTGGTGCCGGTGCCGTGCGCCTCCACCGCGTCCACCTCGGCCGCGGTCACCCCTGCGTTGACCAGTGCCTGCGCGATGACCCGCTCCTGGGACGGACCGTTCGGCGCGGTCAGGCCGTTGCTCGCACCGTCCTGGTTGATCGCGCTGCCGCGGATCACGGCCAGCACCGGGCGCCCGCTGCGCTGCGCGTCGGACAACCGCTCGAGGGCGAGCACGCCGACGCCCTCCGCCCACGAGACACCGTCCGCAGCACTCGAGAACGGCTTGCAGCGCCCGTCCGGTGACAGCGCCCGCTGCCGGGAGAACTCCACGAACAGCAGCGGAGTCGACATGACGGTCACGCCGCCGACCAGCACCAGCGACGTCTCCCCGGCGCGCAGGGCCTGCACCGCCTGGTGCAGCGCCACCAGCGACGACGAACATGCCGTGTCCACCGTCAGCGCGGGTCCTTCCAGACCGAGGGTGTAGGACACCCGGCCGGAGACGATGCTGCCGGCCGATCCGGTCGCCAGATAGCCTTCCGCGGCACCGTCGGCGGCCTCGCGCGCCGAGTAGCCGTAGTCCTGGTACATGACGCCCGCGTACACCCCGGTGTCGCTGCCCCGCAGTGAGGTCGGATCGATACCGGCGTCTTCGAGCGCCTCCCAGGACGCCTCCAGCATCAACCGCTGCTGCGGGTCCATCGCCGCTGCCTCACGGGGCCCGATGCCGAAGAAGGCGGCGTCGAAGTCACCCGCGTCGTGCAGGAATCCGCCGTCTCGGGTGTAGATCTTGCCCGGTTTGCCGGGGTCGGCGTCGTACAGGTCGTCGAGGTTCCAGCCGCGGTCGCCCGGGATCGGGGTGATCGCGTCGACGCGCCCGGTGATCAGTTCCCAGAGCTGGCCCGGGTTTTCGACGCCGCCGGGATACCGGCAGCTCATGCCGACGATCGCGATCGGTTCGTCGGCCCCTGTCCCGGTCCTGGCCCCGGTCGAGGCGGGACGCGGTCGCGCCGGCTCCGACCCGTCGACCCGGGTGCGCAGGAAGCCCGCGACAGCGGCGGCGGTCGGATAGTCGAACACCAGCGTGGACGGAAGCTGGACACCGGTGGCGGCGGTCACCTTGTTGCGGAATTCGACTCCGCCGAGCGAGTCGAAGCCCAGTGCCGTGAACGGTGTTTCGGGGTCGATGGCGTCGGCCGACTCGTGGCCGAGGACCGCGGCGGCGATCGCGCGGACCTCATCGCGGATCAGCGCCTCCCACTGATCGCCGGGGGCGTCGAGGAGCCGCCGGCGCAACGGGCTGTCGGCGATCCGGCCGCGCGCCGGTACGTGGATCAGGCCGCGCAGCAGCGCGGGCAGCGTGCCGAGCCGGCCCAGCGCGGTGAGGGCGGGTGTGTCGAGCAGCGCGGTCATCAGCATCGGTTCGCCGGTGGTCAACGCGTTGTCGAACATCTGCATGCCGGTGTCCGGCTCGATCGGGGACAGACCGAGACGCGCACGGATCTGACGCACCAGATGCTCGGCGCCCGGGTCGTTCAACGCCTCGGCCATGCCGCGCTTCCACAGCCCCCAGGCCAGCGAGTGCGCGGGCAGACCGGCGCTGCGGCGCGCCTGGGCGAGCGCGTCCATCGCCGCGTTCGCGGCCGCGTAGTTGCCCTGGCCCTGCCCGCCGAGCAGCGGTCCGGCGGAGGAGAACAGCACGAACGCCGACAGGTCCATGTCGCGGGTGAGTTCGTGCAGGTGCCAGGCGGCATCGGCCTTCGGGGCGAGCACCCGGTCCACCTGCTCGGCGGTCAGGGTTTCGACGGTGCCGTCGTCGGCCACGCCCGCGGTGTGCACGACGGCGGTCACCGGTTCGTGCGCCGGTACGGACTCCAGCAGCGCCGCGACCGCGGCGCGATCGCTGACATCGCACGCGGCGACGCGTACGTCGGCGCCCAGCTCGGTCAGCTCGGTGACCAGCTCCGCGACACCCGGCGCGGCGGAGCCGCGGCGCGAGGCGAGCAGCAGTCTGCGCACCCCGTGCCGGGCGACCAGGTGGCGTGCGGTGACGGCACCCAGTCCGCCTGCGCCGCCGGTGATCAGGACCGTGCCGTCACCGAAGTGCCCGCCGGTCGAGGCGACGGTGGTCGCACGGATCAGCCGCGGTGCCAGCGTGGCGCCGTCGCGGATCGCGAGCTGTGGTTCGTCCATGGCGGGCGCGGCGGCAATCCGCCGGTGGATGTCCGCGAGGTCGTTGTCGTCGACGTCGATGTCGATGTCGATGTCGATGTCGACCTGCACGATGCGCCCAGGGTGTTCCGATTGCGCACTGCGTACCAGGCCGCGGACGGCCGCTGCCGCGGGGTCCGGCGTCTCACCGGGCAGACCTGCTCCGTTGCGGGTCAGCACGATCATCGTCGAGTCGGCGCAGCCCGGTTCGGCGAGCCAGTCGCGCAGCACCGCGAGGGCGTTGTGCACGGCCGCGCGGATGGTCTCGGGGACGTCGCCGCCGTCCGCCGGCGCCGTTTCGGGCGCCCAGACGACAGCCGCGCCGGTGTGGCCCCCGCCTGCCGCGAACGCCGCGACGTCCTCGAACGTCCCGGTGCAGCCTGCGACGGGCCGGCCCAGTGCGACCAGGTGCCGGTCCGACACCGCCGGTGCCGTCACCGGCGTCCAGTCGAGAGCGTAGAGCGGGCTGCGGGCACCGGCGAGAGCGTTCGCGTCCGCGGGGCGAGCGAGCACGGCGTCGATCGACAGCACCGCGGCGCCGGTGGCGTCGCAGGCGTCGATGCGCACCTTCTCGGGGCCCGAACGGACGATGCGGGCGCGGACCGCGGCGGCGCCGCGCCGGTACACACGGACGCCGCCGAAGGAGAACGGAAGCGGCAGCCTGCCGTCGGGCAGGTCGCCGGCGAGTGCGTCGATCGCAGCGTGGAAGGTCGCGTCCAGCAGCGCCGGATGCACCCCGAAGCCCGCCGCCCGGCCCGCTGCCGTCTCGTCCAGGGCCACCTCGGCGAACACGTCGTCACCGCTGGTCCAGGCGGCGCGCACGCCGTGGAAGCTCGGTCCGTAGCCGAATCCCAGGTCGGCGAGCCGGTCGTACAGACGCGTGCCGTCGACGGGCGTGCCGGCGGCCGGCGGCCAGTCGGGGTCGGTCCAGGCCGCCGTCACGCCGTCGTCGGGGGCGAGGACACCGGTGGCGTGCAGTGTCCACTCCGGCCCGCCCGGGTCGGACGGCGCGGTGCCGGTGACGGCGCGCGAGTGGATCGACAGGCGTCGACGGCCGGTGTGGTCGGGCTCGGCCACCGAGACCTGCACGTCCACGGCAGCGGCACCGTCGAACAGCAGCGGCGTCGACAGGACGAGCTCGTCCACGACGGGCAGTTCCAGGCGGCGGCCCGCGGTCAACGCGAGATCCACGAACCCGGTGCCGGGCAGCAGCACCGTTCCGAAGGCCGTGTGGTCGGCGATCCACGGCTGGTCGGTGGTGGAAAGCCTGCCGCTGAAGAGCCATTCGTCGCGTCCGGCCAGCGGCGCGGCGACGCGCAGCATCGGATGGTCGAGCGCGGAGAGACCGGCGCGGCCCATGTCGCCGAGCGCGTCGTCGTCGGGCTGCACCCAGTAGCGGCGATGCTGGAAGGCGTAGACGGGAAGGTCGAGGTGGGGGACCTGTTTGCCGGGCGACAGCGGCGCCCAGTCGACGGCAACGCCCGAGCAGTGGGCGGCGGCGAGCAAGCGCAGGAACTGGTCGACCTCGTCGACGCCGCGCCGTGAGGCCGCCGCGACCAGCGAGCGGGACGCCACCTCGTCGGTCACGGTGTGGCGGGTCAGCGCCGCCAGCACCGCGTCCGGACCCACCTCGACGAACCGGCGCACGCCGGCGTCGACGAGTGACCGCACCGCCGGGGCGAACCGCACGGCCTCGCGCACCTGCCGCACCCAGTACTCCGGTGTCAGCAGTTCGGGACCGGCCGGCGCACCGGACACCGTGGAGCACACGGCCATGCGTGGCGCCCGATACTCCACCGACCTGGCGACCTGCTCGTACTCGGCGAGCATCGGCTCCATCAGCGCCGAATGGAAGGCGTGACTGACCGTCAGCCGGGTCGTCTTCACCCCCTCGTCCGCCAGCCGGTCCTCCAGTGCGGCGATCGCCGCCGCCTCGCCCGAGAACACCGTCGCCTCGGGCGCGTTCACGGCCGCCAACGAGACCGTCCCGGCCGCGAGCAGCTCCGGCGCCCGTTCCTCCGGCACCGCGGCGGCGAGCATGGCTCCGCCGGCCGGCAGCGCGCCCATCAACCGGCCACGGGCGGCGACGAGCCGGCAGGCGGCGGCGAGCGACCACACCCCGGCCACATGGGCCGCGGCCAGCTCACCGATCGAATGACCGACCACGACGTCCGGGGTCACGCCGAACGACTCCAGAAGGCGATACAGCGCCACCTCGAACGCGAACAGCGCAGGCTGCGTGTATTCCGTCCGGTCGAGCCGGGCCGTGCGCGCGGTGTCGCCGTCGCCGGTCCCGGCACCACCGGTCCGGCCGAACATGACCTCGCGCAGCGACGTCCCCAGCAGGGCGTCGAACTCCGCGCACACCTCGTCGAGGGCGGCGGAGAACACGGGGAACGCGGCAGCCAACTCCGCGCCCATGCCGACGCGTTGCGCGCCCTGACCGGTGAACAGGAAGGCCGTCTCGCCGGCGGTGGCGACACCCGACACGACCTGCGGGGACGGCGAACCCGCGGCCAGGGCCGTGAGGCCGGCGAGCAGACCGGCCCGGTCGGCGCCGAGCACCGCGCCGCGCCGGCCCAGCTGAGCGCGCGAGGCGGTCAGGGCGGCGGCGACCTCGGCGTCATCCACCTCGGGGTGGTCGGCGAGCCAGGCCAGCAGCCGGCCCGCCTGTGCCCGCAGCGCGGTCTCCGACTTGGCCGACAGCACCCACGGTGCCCGCAGCGCCGACGAGCCCGGCTCCGCCTCCCGTACAGCGGCATCCGGTCCGGTGACCGGATCGACGGCACGGTCGCGCGGCGCCTCTTCGAGGATCACGTGAGCGTTGGTCCCGCTGATGCCGAAGGACGACACACCCGCCCGACGCGGCCGGTCGAGCTCCGGCCACTGCCGAGCCCGCGTCAGCAGTTTCACCGCGCCCGCCGACCAGTCGACCTCCGGGGTCGGCTCGTCCACGTGCAGGGTCGACGGCATGACGCCCTTGCGCATCGCCATGACCATCTTGATCACGCCGGCGACACCCGCCGCGGCCTGCGTGTGACCGATGTTCGACTTGACGGAGCCCAGCCACAACGGGTGGTCGTCCCCACGGGCCCGGCCGTACGTGGACAGCAGCGCCTGCGCCTCGATCGGATCGCCCAGCCGCGTGCCCGTACCGTGCGCCTCCACGGCGTCCACCTCGGACGCCGACAGCCGCGCGTTGGCCAGCGCAGCCCGGATGACCCGCTCCTGCGACGGCCCGTTCGGCGCGGTCAGCTGGCTGCTCGCACCGTCCTGGTTCACCGCGGAACCACGCATCACCGCCAGCACCCGGTGCCCGCTGCGCTCCGCGTCCGACAGCCGCTCCAGCACCAGCACGCCCACGCCCTCGGCCCAGCCCGTGCCGTCCGCCGACGACGAGAACGCCCGGCACCGTCCATCCGGCGACAACCCGCGCTGCCGGGAGAACTCCACGAACGTGCCCGGTGTCGCCATCACCGTCACACCACCGGCCAGCGCCATCGAACACTCGCCCTGGCGCAGCGACTGGGCGGCGAGGTGAAGCGCGACGAGCGAGGACGAACACGCGGTGTCGACCGTCACCGCCGGCCCTTCGAGACCGAAGGTGTAGGCCACACGGCCCGACGCGACGCTGCCCGCGCTGCCGGTCAGCAGGTAGCCCTCGAAGCCCTCGGGCGCTTGGGGGATCCGGGAGCCGTAGTCGTCGTACATGACGCCCATGTACACCCCGGTACGAGTGCCCCTGAGCGCGGTCGGTGCGATGCCCGCGTGCTCGAAGGCCTCCCAGCCCGTCTCCAGGAGCAGCCGCTGCTGGGGATCCATCGCCGCGGCCTCGCGAGGACCGATGCCGAAGAACTCGGCGTCGAACCGGTCCGCATCGTACAGAAAGCCGCCTTCGCGGGTGTACGAGGTCCCGAGGTGGTCGGGGTCCGGGTGGTACAGGTTCTCCAGGTCCCAGCCGCGGCCCTCCGGGAAGGGACCGACCGCGTCACGTCCGGCGCTCAGCAGCTCCCACAGGTCGTCCGGGGAGGCGATACCGCCGGGGAGCCGGCATGCCATGCCCACGATCGCGATCGGCTCGTGTGCGCGCTCCTCCAGGTCCTGCACACGCTGTCGGCTCTCCCGCAGGTCGACCGTCGCCCGCTTGAGGTAGTCGCGAAGTTTCTGCTCGTTGCTCATGATTACCTGCTCTACCTGCCGAGTTCGTTGTCGAGTGCTGCGAAGAGGTCGTCGTCGGTTGCCAGGTCGAGGTCGGCGCCGCCGGTGCCGCCGTCCACCCTCCGGAGCAGGCCGCGCAGCCGGGCCGCGTACGTTCCTGCCGTTCCGTCGCCGTCCGACGGGCCGGCGGCCGAGAGGGCGGCCTCGAGTGCGTCCAGGGCTGCCTGGACCGGGTCTGCCGCTTCACCGACCAGCTCGCCCCGCAGGTATTCGGCGACGGCTTCGGTGGTCGGGTGGTCGAAGACGAGCGTGCTGGGCAACCGCAGTCCGGTGGCGGCGCTCAGCCTGTTCCGCAGTTCGACCGCGGTGAGGGAGTCGAAGCCCAGGTCCAGCAGTCCGCGCTGGACGTCGATCGTCCGCGGGGCCGGGTGGGCCAGGACGATGCCGACCTGTTCCCTGACGAGGTCGAGCAGTTGCTGCCGCTGCTCCTCCACGTCCAGGCCCGTGAGCCGCTGCGCCGGCGGGATCGCCGCGGGAGCGGAGGTGGGCCGGCCGGCTCGGCGCTCGGTACGCACCAGGCCCCGGTACGGCTCGGGCAGTGCCTCCCCGAGGTTCCGCAGTACCGCGAGGTCGAGTGCCACCGGCGCGAGCACCGGCGGGATCCCCGGCTCGCCGTCGGCTCGTGGCGCCGTGGCTCCGGCCAGGGCCGCGTCGAGGGCCGCGAGTGCCCGGTCGGCCGGCATCGGCAGGATCCCGTTGCGGGCGAGCCTGGCCCGGTCGGCACGGTCGAGGTCGCTCGCCATCCCGTCCTGCCACATGCCCCAGGCGAGGGACACGGCGGGCAGGCCCCGGGCGCGCCGGTGCTCGGCGAGCGCGTCCAGGAAGGTGTTGCCGGCGGCGTAGTTGGCCTGTCCTGCGTTGCCCACCAGACCGGCGACGGAAGAGAAGAGGACGAAGTCCGTCAGCTGAAGTCCGGCGGTCAGCTCGTGCAGGTTCCAGGCGGCGTCCACCTTCGGCCGCAGGACCCGGGAGAGGCTCTCCGGGCTCATGGCCTCCAGCGTGGCGTCCTCGACGACTCCGGCCGCGTGCACGACCGCGGTGAGCGGGTGCTCGTCCGGGATCGAGGCGAGCAGCCCGGCCAGCGCGTCGCGGTCGGCCGCGTCGCATGCCGCGACCCGTACGTCCGCGCCGAGCGCCGTCAGTTCGGCGACCAGGTCCTCCGCCCCGCCGCGTCGGCTGGTGAGCAGCAGGCGCCGGGCGCCGCGGCCGGTCACCAGGTGCCGGGCGACCTGGGCCCCGAGTGCGCCCGTGCCGCCGGTGATCAGCACCGTGTGCTCCGGGTCGAACGCGTCGTCGGCGTCCGGGGTCCGGACCGGGTACGGGGCCTTGGCGAGCCGGGTCACATAGGCCCGTCCCTCGTGCAGTTCGAGCTGCGGCCGGGGATCGGACAGGGCCGCGGCAAGCAGTTCACCGCGGGCCGGCGCGCCGTCCGTGATCACGTGCTGGAAACGTCCCGGGTGTTCCGACGCGGCGGTCCGCATCAGCCCGGAGAGTGCGCTGTGCGCCAGTTCCCCGGTGCTGAGCACGGCGAGCCGCGCTCCGGCCGGCGCGTCGCCGGCGAGCCACTGCCGCAGTACCGCCAGCACCTCCTCCGTGATCCGGCCGGTCTCCTGCACCGTGGCCGGGCGTACCGGAAGGACGACCACGTCGGGGGCGTCCGCGCCGTCCGCCGACGAGGCGGCCAGGCCGGCCAGGTCGGCGTGGTGCTCGGCGGCGAGTCCGAGGTCGGCCTCGCCGAGGACCACGATGGACGCGTTGCCACCGGTGGGAAGTTCCACACCGGCGCGCTCCACCGCGTACGCGTGCCGGTCGGCAGAGCGGGTCGGCACCGTCCCCGCCGGCAGGGCCCGCAGGGCGAGCGAGGCGACGGTGGCGACCGGCGCGCCCGTCTCGTCGGCGATGCCGACCGCGACCGTTCCGTCCGGGCCGGCCGACAGCTTGACCCGCAGGGTGTCGGTTCGGGACGCGGTCAGCTGGACGCCGCCGAAGGAGAAGGGCAGCCGCAGTCCGGCCGACTCCTCCAGGAGCAGGGCGTGCAGCGCGGCGTCGAACAGTGCCGGGTGCAGGGCGAATCCGTCGGGGTCGACGGGCAGCCGCACCTCGGCGTAGAGGTCCTCGCCCGAACGCCATGCCGCCTGAAGGCCCTGGAAGGCGGGGCCGTAGTCGTAGCCCCGGCCGGCGAGGCGGTCGTACAGGTCCTCGACCGGCTGGGGTTCGGCGCCGGCCGGAGGCCAGGACGCGAGGTCGGGTTCGGGGCCGCCGGGAAGGGCGAGGGCCACGGTCCCGGTGGCGTGCCGGTTCCAGGCCTCGCCCTCCTGGTCCCCGCGCGAGTGGACGGCGACGGGCCTGCGGCCTTCTCCGTCGGGGCCGCCGACGGTGATCTGCAGCTGGAGCGCACCCTCGTCGGGAAGGACCAGGGGTGACTGGAGGGCGAGTTCCTCCAGCCGCTCGCAGCCGAGTGCGGCGCCCGCGTGGAGCGCGAGCTCCACCAGGGCCGTGCCCGGGACCAGCAGGGCCCCGGCGACGGCGTGGTCGGCGAACCAGGGGTGGGTGCGGGCCGATATCCGGCCGGTGAACAGGACACCGTCGGAGTCGGCGAGCGGAACCGCGGCCCCGAGCAGCGGGTGCCGTGCGGAGTCGAGTCCGGCCGAGGTGACGTCGCCGCCGGGCCCCTCCGTGAGCCAGTAGCGCCGGCGCTGGAAGGGGTAGGTCGGCAGGTCCGCGGCCGGTCCGGTGTTCCCGCCGAACACTGCGCGCCAGTCCACCGGCACGCCCCGTACGTGGGCGTGGGCCAGGGCGGTGACGGCGGTGTGCGGCTCGTGGCGCCCGCCGCGCACCACCGGGACCAGGAGCGATCCCGCGTCGAGGAAGTCCTGTCCCAGCGCGCTGAGCACGCCGTCCGGGCCGAGTTCCAGGAAGGTGCGTACGCCTTCGGCTTCCAGGGCGCGTGCCGCGTCCAGGAAGCGCACGGGCCGGCGGACGTGCCGGACCCAGTACTCGGGCGTGGTCAGTTCCTCGGCGTCGGCCGGCTGTCCGGTCAGGGTGGAGACGATCGGGATGGTGGGCTCGGCGAACGTGAGCCCCTTCGCGACCGTCTGGAACTCGTCCAGCATCGCGTCCATGTGCGGGGAGTGGAAGGCGTGGCTGACGCGCAGTCGCCTGGTCCTGCGTCCCCGCGCGGCGAGTTCGGCCCCGACGGCCTCGACGGCTTCCGCGTCGCCCGAGAGCACCACGGAGGCGGGGCCGTTGACGGCGGCGATGCCCAGTTGGTCCTCCCGTCCGGCGAGCAGCGGCAGTACCTCCTGCTCCTCGGCCTGCACGGCGAGCATCGCGCCGCCGCCGGGCAGTGCCTGCATCAGCCGGCCGCGGGCCGCGACGAGCTGCGCCGCGTCCGCCAACGACAGGACGCCGGCGACGTGCGCGGCGGCCAGCTCGCCGATGGAGTGGCCCGCGAGGTAGTCCGGCCGTACGCCCCAGCCTTCGAGGAGCCGGAAGAGCGCGACCTCGGTGGCGAACAGGGCGGCCTGTGTGAAGCCGGTCCGGTCCAGCGGCGCCGGGTCCTCACCGAAGAGGACGTCGAGCAGCGGCGTTTCCAGCCACGGGTCGAGCTCTTCGCAGACGGCGTCCAGGGCCTCGGCGTAGGCGGGGTAGGCGGTGTACAGCTCCCGGCCCATGCCGAGTCGCTGGCTGCCCTGTCCGGTGAAGAGGAAGGCCGTACGGCCGTCCACGGGTGTACCCCGCACGGTCAGTGCCGCGCACTCGTCGACCGCTTCGGCGGCGGTGGCGGCCACCACCACGGCGCGGTGCGGCAGGGCGGCCCGTCCGACGGCCAGGGTCCGGCCCGTCGATGCCAGGTCCTGCCGGCCGGCGTCGGCGAGGGCGGCGCCCACCCGGTCGGCCTGCGCCAGCAGGGCCGCGTCGTTGTGCGCGGACAGCAGCAGCGGCACGACCGGCATCGGCTCGGCCTGCGGGAGGGGCTCCTCGGTCGGCGGCTGCTCCACGATGACGTGGGCATTGGTACCGCTGATGCCGAAGGAGGACACGCCTGCCCGGCGCGGCCGCCCGGACTCGGGCCACGGCACCGTCTCGGTGAGCAGTTCCACCTCGCCGGCGGACCAGTCCACGTGCGGGCTGGGCTCGTCGATGTGGAGGCTCTTGGGGAGCGTCCCGTGCTGCATCGCCATGACCATCTTGATGACGCCGGCCACACCGGCGGCGGCCTGGGAGTGTCCGATGTTGGACTTCAGGGAGCCCATCAGGAGGGGCGACGGGCGCTCCTGCCCGTAGGTGGCGAGTACGGCGTGGGCCTCGATCGGGTCGCCCAGTGTGGTGCCGGTGCCGTGGGCCTCCAGCGCGTCCACGTCCGCGGTGGTCAGGCCCGCGTTGGTCAGGGCCTGTCGGATCACCCGCTCCTGGGAGGGGCCGTTGGGGGCGGTGAGGCCGTTGCTCGCGCCGTCCTGGTTGACGGCGGTTCCGCGGATCACGCCGAGGATCCGGCGTCCGTTGCGCCGGGCGTCGGAGAGCCGCTCCAGCAGGAGGATCCCGGCGCCTTCGGCCCAGGCCGCCCCGTCCGCCCGCGCGGAGAAGGACTTGCAGCGGCCGTCCGGTGCCAGGCCGCGCTGCCGGCTGAACTCCACGAACAGGGTGGGCGAGGCCATGACGGTCACGCCGCCGGCCAGGGCCAGCCCGCATTCGCCGTTCCGCAGCGCCTGCGCGGCGAGGTGGACCGCGACGAGCGAGGAGGAGCAGGCGGTGTCGACGGTGATCGCCGGTCCCTGCAGGCCGAAGGTGTAGGCGACGCGGCCGGAGGCGACACTGACGGTGCTGCCGACGGCCAGGTAGCCCTCCAGGGCCTCGGGGGCGTCCTTCAGGCGGGCCGCGTAGTCGTTGGCCATGACACCGGCGAACACACCGGTCTGGCTGCCCTTCAGCGAGGTCGGGTCGATGCCCGCGCGCTCGAAGGCCTCCCAGCAGATCTCCAGCAGCAGGCGCTGCTGCGGGTCGACGGCCATGGCCTCCCGATCGCTCACCCCGAAGAGTTCGGGGTCGAACTGCGGGGCGTCGTAGAGGAATCCGCCGTGCCGGGTGTACGAGGTGCCCGCGTGGTCGGGGTCCGTGTCGTACAGGCCGTCCAGGTCCCAGCCGCGGTCGTTCGGGAACGGGCCGATGGCGTCCCGCTCGTCGGACAGCAGCGCCCACAGCTCCTCCGGGGAGCCGGCCTCGCCCGGGTAGCGGCAGGCCATCGCGACGATCGCGATCGGCTCGTCGACGGCGCCGACGACCGGCTCGGCCTCGGCCACCGCGGCGGCGGAGCCGAGCAGTTCGGTCCGCAGGAAGCCGGCCAGCTCGACCGTGCTCGGGTGGTCGAACACCAGCGTCGCGGGCAGCTTCAGACCTGCGGCCGCGTTCAGCCGGTTGCGCAGTTCCACTGCCTTGAGCGAGTCGAAGCCCAGCTCGCTGAAGGCCCGGTCGGGCGCGACCTGGTCGGCGTCGGTGTGCCCCAGCACGGAGGCCACCACGCCGCGGACCAGTTCGAGGAGCGCGCGTTCCTGGTCCTGCAGGGCCAGGGGCGCCAGGCGTTCCCCAAGGGAGTTCCCGCCCGCCTGCTCGCCGACGGCGGCGCGCCGCGCCGGACGCACCAGGTGGTGGAAGAGCGCGGGCAGCGTGCCGTCCTCGCTCTGTGCCCGCAGTCCGGAGTGGTCGAGCAGCGCCGGCACGAGCACCGGCCGACGGGTCGCGAGGGCCGCGTCGAACAGCGCCAGCCCTTGCTCGCTGCCGATCGGGGCGATGCCGCCCCGGGACATGCGGGCGAGGTCGGCGTCGGTCAGGTGACCGGTCATCCCGCTGCCCTCGGCCCACAGGCCCCAGGCCAGTGACGTGCCGGGCAGGCCCAGGGCCCGGCGGTGGTGTGCGAGGGCGTCCAGATAGGTGTTGGCCGCGGCGTAGTTGGCCTGTCCCGCGGTGCCGACCGTACCGGCCAGCGAGGAGAACAGGACGAACGCGTCCAGGTGCAGGCCGGCCGTCAGCTCGTGCAGGTGCCGGGCGGCATCGACCTTGGGGCGCAGGACGGTGTCGAGCTGCTCGGCCGTCAGGGCGTGCAGCGTGCCGTCGTCGAGGACGCCGGCGGTGTGCACGACCGCGGTGAGCGGGTGCTCCGAGGGGATCGCGTCGAGCATCGCGGCGAGCGCCGTGCGGTCGGCCGTGTCACAGGCGACCACGGACACGTCGG
Organism: Streptomyces calvus; assembly: GCF_006782915.1. Taxonomy (GTDB): domain Bacteria; phylum Actinomycetota; class Actinomycetes; order Streptomycetales; family Streptomycetaceae; genus Streptomyces; species Streptomyces calvus. The sequence continues at coordinate 375,735 of NZ_VCNP01000056.1, read as the reverse complement.
CTCCACGAGCCGTGAGTTCGGCCTCCAGCTCCGGCATGTCCGCCGCGTCCCGGCCGCGGCGGCTCGCCAGCAGCAGGTGCCGTACGCCGTGTTCGGCGACGAGGTGGCGGGCGAACAGCCGGCCCAGGGTGCCGGTGGCGCCCGTGATGAGCACGGTGCCCTCGGGGTTCAGGGCGGGCACGGTGTCGTCCGTCGTGGGCGCCTTGACGAGCCGCGGTACGAGCAGCGCCCCGTCCCGCAGGCTCACCTGCGCGTCCGGCACGGCCAGCGCACGGCCGAGCTCGGCCTCGGAGACGTCCCAGTCGGTCAGGTCCAGCAGGCCGAACCGGCCGGGGTTCTCGGCCATGGCGGTGCGCACCAGCCCCCAGACGGGAGTCGCGCCGAGTCCGGCCTCCGTGCGGGCGGTGGTGGCGTCACGGGTCACGAAGACCAGGCGCGAGTCGGCGAACCGCTCCTCGGCGAGCCACTCCTGGGCGAGCCGCAGGGCCCGGTGGGCCACGGCGCCGGGGCCGTCCTCGCCGGGGAAGGGGACCACGACGAGCGGCGGGGTTCCGACGATGCCGGCGAGGTCGGAGGAGCTGCCCAGCGGGGCGGGCAGCGGCCGCCGGCCGCTGTCGGAGTCGTCGAGGACGGCCCATCCGGCGGCCGGGGCGGCCTCCGGGGCGGTCGTCCACTCCACCTGGAGCAGCGGCGGGCGGGGAGTGGCCGAGCCGGCCAGCTGCGCGGGGTCCACGGCCCGCAGGCCGAGCGTCTCCACCGACGCGATCGGCGCACCGCTCGCGTCGGCGAGCGACAGGGCGGCGCCCGAGCCCTCCGGGGTGATCCGTACGCGCAGCACGCCGGCGTTGACCGCGTGCAGCCGAACGCCGGTCCAGGCGAACGGCAGCGCCAGGCGGCCGTCCTGCGCGAGCGCCAGCGGGTGCAGGGCGGCGTCGAGGAGGGCCGGGTGGATCCCGAACTCGCCCGGGGGGACGTCCTGCGGGAGCGCGACCTCGGCGAACATCTCCCGGCCGGCGCGCCACAGCGCCCGCAGGCCCTGGAAGGCGGGTCCGTACTGGAAGCCCCGCTCGGCGAGCGTGTCGTACGCCGCGGTCAGGTCGACCGGCTCGGCGCCGGCCGGGGGCCAGGCGGTGTCGGCCGGTACGCTCGCACGTCCGTCGGCGTGCGCCAGTACGCCGGTGGCGTGCAGGGTCCACGGGTGGATCGTGGCGTCGTCGGACTCGGGCTCCGGGCGCGAGTGGACCGACAGCGCGCGCCGGCCCTCCTCGTCCGGGGCGTCGACCACGACCTGGAGCTGCACTCCGCCGCGGCCGGCCAGCACCAGCGGTGCCTGGAGGGTCAGCTCGTCGAGCCGGTCGAGGCCCGTGTGGTCACCCGCCCGGATGGCGAGGTCCACGAAGGCGGTACCGGGGAGCAGCACGGTGCCGGCCACGGCGTGGTCCGCCAGCCAGGGCTGCGTGCTGAGGGCGATCCTGCTGCTCAGGACCAGCTTGTCCGCGTCGGCCAGCCAGAGCGCGGCGCCGATGAGCGGGTGCCGCTCGGCGGCCATGCCGAGCCCGCCCGCGTCCCCGGTCTGCGCCGGGCCCTCCAGCCAGTAGCGCCGGCGCTGGAAAGGGTAGGTGGGCAGGTCGACGACAGCGCCGGGTCCGCCGGCCACGGCGGCCCAGTCGAGCGGGGCGCCCGAGACGTGGGCCTGCGCCGCGGAGGCGAGGAAGTCGTCGAGTCCTCCCTCGTCACGGTGGAGCGAGGGCACGGTGACGGCGCTGTCGTACGACGTGTCGTCGATCGTCTCCTGCAGCGCGACGGTCAGCACCGGGTGCGCGCTGGCCTCGATGAAGACGCGGTGGCCCTGGTCGAGCAGGGTCCGGGTGGCCTCTTCCAGCTGGACGGTCCGGCGGAGGTTGCGGAACCAGTACGAGCCGTCGAGCTCCGTGCCGTCGAGCGGCTGCCCGGTGACGGTGGAGAGGAAGGGCACCTCGACGGCGCGCGGGGTGAGCGAGGACAGCGCGTCGAGAAGTTCGTCCCGCAGGCTTTCGACGTGCGCGGAATGGGAGGCGTAGTCGACCGGGATGCGCTTGGCGCGGATCCCGTTGTCCTTGCAGTGGGCGACCAGCTCCTCGAGGGCGGTCACCTCTCCGGCGACCACCACGGAACGCGGGCCGTTGTGTGCGGCGATGTCGACGGCGCCGTCCCAGCGGGTGATGAGGTCGCGGACCTCGTCGGCCGGCAGGGCCACCGAGACCATGCCGCCCGTACCCGCCAGCTTCACGATCGCCCGGCTGCGCAACGCCACGACCTTCGCCGCGTCGTCCAGCGACAGCGCCCCCGACACCGCGGCCGCCGCGATCTCACCCTGCGAGTGGCCGATCACCGCATCCGGCTCGACACCCACCGAACGCCACAACGCGGCCAGGGACACCATCACCGCCCACAGCGCCGGCTGCACCACGTCCACCCGGTCGAACCCGGGCGCGCCCTCCGCACCGCGCAGGACGTCCAGCAGCGACCAGTCCGTGAACGGCGCCAGGGCACGCTCGCACTCCACCAGCCGGGCGGCGAACACCGGGGAGGAGTCGAGGAGTTCCAGGGCCATGCCCTGCCACTGCGAGCCCTGCCCCGGGAACACGAACACCGTCCTGCCCGCGCCGGTGACCGCGCCCCGTACCAGGTTCGGCGCGGACCCACCCGAGGCCAGCGCCTCGAGACCCGCCAGCAGCCCGTCCCGGCCGGCGCTCGCAACCGCCGCCCGGAAGGGGAGGTGCGGGACGCGGGTCGCGAGAGCCGACGCCACCCGCGCCGGGTCGACGGTCCCCGAGGCCAGCAGGTCACGCACCTGGCCGGCGCGCGCCGCCAGGGCCGCCTCGCTCTTCGCCGAGACCACCAGCGGAAGCCCCGCCACCGCCGGCTCGCCGGCCGCGACCGGCTCCGGGCCCTGCTCCAGGACCACGTGCGCGTTCGTGCCGCTGATACCGAACGAGGACACGGCCGAGCGACGCGGACGCGTCACCTCCGGCCACGCCCGACGCTCGGTGACCAGCTCCACCGCACCCGTCGACCAGTCGACGTGCGGCGTCGGCTCGTCCACGTGCAGCGTCGCCGGAAGCTCCCCGTTGCGCATCGCCATCAGCATCTTGATGATGCCCGCGACGCCCGCGGCAGCCTGTGTGTGACCGATGTTCGACTTGATCGATCCCAGACGCAGCGGCTCCTCGCGGTCCTGGCCGTAGGTGGCCAGCAGCGCGTTGGCCTCGATCGGGTCACCGAGCCGGGTACCGGTGCCGTGCGCCTCGACCGCGTCCACCTCGTGCGGAGCGAGGCGGGCGTTGGCGAGGGCCTGGCGGATGACGCGTTCCTGCGAGGGCCCGTTGGGCGCGGTGAGGCCGTTGCTCGCGCCGTCCTGGTTGACCGCGGAACCACGGATCACACCGAGGACGTGGTGTCCGAGCCGCTGGGCGTCCGACAGGCGCTCCAGGACCAGCACGCCCGCGCCCTCGGCCCAGCCGGTACCGTCCGCCGAAGCCGCGAACGACTTGCACGTCCCGTCCGGCGACAGACCACGCTGACGTGAGAACTCGACGAAGGTCGTGGGCGTGGACATCACGGTGACACCGCCGGCGAGTGCCATCGAGCACTCGCCCTGCCGCAGCGCCTGAGCGGCCAGGTGCACCGCCACCAGCGAAGAGGAACAGGCCGTGTCCAGCGTCACCGCCGGCCCCTCGAGACCGAACGTGTAAGCCACCCGGCCCGACAGGACACTGCCGATCGTGCCCGTCAGCATGTGCCCCTCGAAGCCCTCCGGAGCACTTCCGAGCCGCGACCCGTAGTCGTTGTACATCACACCCGTGTAGACACCGGTCGAGGAACCGCGCAGCGCGGCGGGGTCGACTCCCGCACGCTCCAGCGCCTCCCACGCGACCTCCAGCAGCACGCGCTGCTGCGGGTCGGTCGCGATCGCCTCACGCGGACTCAGACCGAAGAACTCGGCGTCGAACTCCGCGGCGTCGTAGAGGAATCCGCCCTTGCGCGTGTACGACGTGCCGGTCTTCTCGGGGTCCGGGTCGAAGAGGTTCTCCACGTCCCAGCCGCGGTCGGACGGGAACTCGTCGATCGCGTCCCGGCCCTCCGCCACGAGCCGCCACAGGTCCTCGGGCGAGAAGACCCCGCCCGGGTAGCGGCATCCCATGCCGACCACGGCGATCGGTTCGTCCGCTCCCGCGGCGTGGGCGGCCACCGACGGGACGCCGGCCGTTCCGGTCGCGTCGAGCCGGTCCAGCAGGAGGTCGGCCACCGCCTGGGGCGACGGGTGGTCGAACACGAGGGTGGTGGGCAGTCGCAGCCCGGTCACCGAGCCCAGCCGGTTGCGCAGTTCGACGCCCGTGAGGGAGTCGAAGCCGGTGTCCTTGAAGGCCTTGGCCGGGTCGATGTCGGCGTCGGCACCGTGCCCGAGGACCAGGCCCACGGCCTCCCGTACGGTCTGGAGTACGGCCTGCGCCCGCTCCTGTGCGGCCAGCGCGGTCAGCCGCTGGACCCACGACGAGTCGGCGCCGTGGGCGGTGCCGGCCGCCTGCCGGCGGCGGACGCGGACCAGGCCGGTGAACAGCTCGGGGAGCACGTTCTCCGCGGCCCGGGCACGCAGGGCGCCCAGGTCGAGTTCGGCGGGCACCAGCAGGGGCTCCGCCGAGGCGAGCGCCGCGTCGAACAGGTCGAGACCCAGTTCCGGGGTCAGCGGGACGATTCCGCTCCGCTTCCACCGCGCGACATCGGCGTCGGCGAGGGTTCCGGCCATGCCGTCGGCGCTGTCCCACAGGCTCCACGCGAGGGAGGTGGCGGGCAGGTCCTGGGCGCGGCGGTGCTGCGCGAGAGCGTCGAGGAAGGTGTTGGCGGCCGCGTAGTTGGCCTGGCCGGCGTTGCCCATGAGGCCCGCGACGGACGAGAACATGACGAACGAGGCGAGGCCGAGGGACTCGGTGAGGCGGTGGAGGTTCCAGGCCGCGTCCACCTTCGGACGCATCACCCGCTCCAGCCGGCCGGCCGACAGCGAGGCGACCGTCGCGTCGTCCAGGACACCCGCCGTGTGCACCACGGCGGTCAGCGGACGCTCGGCCGTGGCCTCGTCCAGCAGACCCGCCAGCGCGTCGAAGTCCGACACGTCGCACGCCGCCACCCGGGCCCGTGCGCCCAGCTCCGCCAGCTCCGCCACGAACTCGGCGGCACCCGGGGTCTCACCGCCCCGACGCGACACCAGCAGCAGGTGTCGCGCGCCGTGATGCGTCACCAACCGACGCGCCACCAGACGGCCCAACGTCCCCAGAGCACCGGTCACCAGGACCGTGCCCTCCGGATCCGGCCCCTCCACCGCGCCCGCCACGGCACCCGCGGCACGCGCCAGACGCGGCACGAACAACTCGCCGTCCCGCACCGCCACCTCGGGCTCGCCCGTGGCCAGCACGGCAGGCAGCAGCTCTGGACCGTCCTCGTCGACGTGGGCGAGGACCAGTCGGCCGGGCTGTTCGGTCTGCGCGGTCCGGATCAGGCCCACGAGCGGGGCCGTGTGCAGCGCGCCGTCCGGCACGGCGAGGACGAGGCGGCTCTCCGCGAACTGCGGGGCGGCCAGCCAGTCCCGCACCGCCTCCAGCCCGCGCGCCGCCGTGGCGTGGGTCCGGTCGAGCACATCACCGGTGGTGCCTGCGACGAGCTCCTGCTCGCCGATCACCACGAACTCCGGTACGGCGGTTCCGGCGTCGACCGCGGCGCGGAGCGCGGCGATGTCGGCGTGGGGCGTCTCGCCCAGCCGGATCCACCGCCGGCCGGCGACCGGCTCGGGCGTCGCAACGGCCTCCCAGTCCACCCGGTACAGGGACTCCACGGCCGGGCCGGCGACGGCGAGCCGTTCACGGGCGATCGGTCGCAGGGCGACCGACTCGATCGCCGCCACCGGGGCGCCGGCGCCGTCGGCGAGAACGAGCCGGGCCGTGTCCTGGCCGGTACGGGTCCAGCGGACGCGCAGCACCGTGGCACCCACCGCGTGCAGCACGAAGCCCGAGAACGAGAACGGCAGACGGATCGTGCTGTCGTCCTGCGCGGGGGCCGTGTCCTCCAGCACGAGCACGAGCGGGTGCAGCACCGCGTCGAGGGCGGCGGGGTGCACGCCGAAGCGCGCGGCGTCGGTGTGGAGCCGGTCGGGCAGGGCGACCTCGGCGAAGAGGTCGTCGCCGGCCCGCCAGGCGGCGCGCAGGCCGTGGAAGGCCGGCCCGTAGCCGTAGCCCAGTTCGGCGAGGCGGTCGTAGACGCCGTCCAGCGGGATGGGGGTGCCATCGGCGGGGGGCCACTGGTCCAGGGACACGCCCGGCGCGGGGACGGCGGTGGTGAGCAGACCGGTCGCGTGGGCGGTCCACTGCTCTTCGCCGGTCCGCGAGAACACGGTGAACCGACGGTCGCCGCGCGCGTCGGCCCGGTCGACGGTCAGCCGCAGCTGCGCGCCCGTCCTCTCCGAGAGGATCAGGGGTGTGCGGAGGGTGAGTTCCTCGACGGTGGTGTGGCCCAGCTGCTCGGCCGCGGTGCCCGCGAGCTCCAGGAACGCCGTCCCCGGAACCAGGACCGTCCCACCGATCGTGTGATCGGCCAGCCACGGGTGCGAAGACAACGACATCGAAGCGGAGAACTGCACCGCATCGCCGTCGGGCTCCGTGATCACCGCGGCCAGCAGCGGATGGTCCACAGCCGTCAGGCCGAGACCCGCCGCATCACCTGGCCGCGGCGCGTCCAGCCAGAATCGCTCACGCTGGAACGCGTACGTGGGCAGCTCCACCACACCGGAACCCGGCAGGAACCGCTCCCAGTCCACGTCCACACCATGGGCGTGCACGGCGCCCAGGGCGGCGAGGAGGGAACGCTTCTCGGCCCGGTCCTTGCGCAGCAGCGGAACCACGACGGTGCCCTCGGTGTCGGCCAGGCACTCGCCCGTCAGACCCGCGAGCGCCCCGTCGGGACCCAGTTCCACGAACGCCGTCACGCCGAGACCGGCGAGCGTGGTGATGCCGTCGGCGAAGCGAACCGCGGAACGGGCCTGAACTGCCCAGTACTCGGCGGTGAACTCCTCGACCACCTCGCCGGTGACATTCGAGACGACCGGGATCCGGGGGTGCGCATGGGTCAGGGTCCGGGCGACCTCGGTGAGCTCCGCGAGCATTCCGTCCAGGTGCGCGGAGTGGAAGGCGTGGCTCACCTTCAGCCGCGTCGCCTTCACGCCCTCCGCGCGAGCCAGTTCCAGGACGTCGAGCACCGCCGTCTCGTCACCGGAAATCACGGTGCCGGCCGGGCTGTTGACCCCGGCCACGTCCACACCGGAACGACCCTCGAGCCACCCGGCGACGCGCGCTTCACCCGCGTTCAGGGCAACCATCGCCCCGCCCTCGGCGACGCCCTCCATCAAGCGCGCCCGCGCACAGACCAGACGCGCCGCGTCCTCGAGGGACAGCACGCCCGCCACATGGGCCGCCGCCAGCTCACCGACCGAGTGACCCGCCAGATAGTCCGGGGTCACGCCGTAATGGGACAGCAGACGGAACAGGGCCACCTCGATCGCGAACAACGCCGGCTGGGTGAACACCGTCCGCCGGAGCAGCTCCGGCTCGTTCTCGATCACCCCGGCGAGCGAGCGGTCGAGGTGGGCGTCCAACGCCTCGACGACCTCGTCGAACGCTGCCGCGAACACCGGCTCGGCCGCGTACAGTTCACGGCCCATGCCCACGCGCTGGCTGCCCTGCCCGGAGAACAGGAACGCCACCGAACCCGCCGAGACGGCCGCGCCCGGGGTCAGCGCCCGCAGGGCGTCCAGGAGTTCCTCACGGGTCTCCCCCACGACCACCGCACGGTGATCGAAACGAGCACGCGACACGGCCAGCGAACGGCCCACGGCCACGACGTCCAGCTCCGGCCGCTCCTCCAGGAACGACACCAGCCGATCCGCCTGCTCCGACAGAGCGGCCCCGGACGTGCCCGACACCACCCACGGGACCGGGCCCGGCACCGACGGCTCCTCCACCGGTTCCTCGGTCTGCGCGGCCTGCTCGACGATGAGGTGTGCGTTGGTGCCGCTGATGCCGAAGGACGAGATGCCCGCCCGGCGCGGGCGGTCGAGCTCCGGCCACTTCCGGGCCTGCGTCAGCAGCTCCACCGTGCCGGCCGACCAGTCGACGTGCGGGGTCGGCTCGTCCACGTGCAGCGTCGCCGGGAGAACGCCGTGACGCATGGCCATGACCATCTTGATCACGCCTGCGACACCCGCCGCGGCCTGGGTGTGACCGATGTTCGACTTCAGCGAGCCGAGTCGGAGCGGTTCTTCGCGGTCCCGGCCGTAGGTGGCCAGCAGCGCGTGGGCCTCGATCGGGTCGCCGAGCCTGGTGCCCGTGCCGTGCGCCTCGACGGCGTCCACCTCGGACGCGGACAGGCGGGCGTCGGCCAGCGCGGCGCGGATGACCCGCTCCTGCGAAGGCCCGTTGGGGGCCGTCAGACCGTTGCTCGCACCGTCCTGGTTCACGGCGGAGCCGCGGATCACCGCGAGCACCCGGTGGCCGTTGCGCTCCGCGTCCGACAGCCGCTCGAGGACCAGCAGACCCACGCCCTCGGCCCAGCCCGTGCCGTCCGCCGACGAGGAGAACGCCTTGCAACGCCCGTCCGGCGACAGCCCGCGCTGCCGGGCGAACTCCACGAACATGCCGGGCGTGGCCATGACGGACACACCGCCGGCGACGGCCATGGAGGACTCGCCCCGGCGCAGCGACTGCGCGGCGAGGTGGAGCGCGACGAGCGAGGACGAGCAGGCGGTGTCGACCGTCACCGCCGGGCCCTCGAGACCGAAGGTGTAGGCCAGCCGGCCGGAGGCCACACTGGCGGTGTTGCCCGTCAGCAGGTAGCCGTCGGATCCACCGGACGACTCGTGCAGCCGCGGCCCGTACTCCTGCGCCATCGCGCCGACGTACACGCCGGTGCGGGTGCCGCGCAGCACGGCGGGGTCGATGCCCGCCTGCTCGAAGGCCTCCCAGGCCGTCTCCAGCAGCAGCCGCTGCTGGGGCTCCATCGCCGCCGCCTCGCGGGGACTGATGCCGAAGAACCCGGCGTCGAACCGGTCCGCGTCGTGCAGGAAGCCACCCTTGGTGGCGTAGGTCCTGCCGGGGCTGTCCGGATCGGGGGCGAAGAGCGCGTCGAGGTCCCAGCCCCGGTTGGTCGGGAAGCCGTCGACCGCGTCGGCCTCGCTGCTCACCAAACGCCACAGGTCCTCCGGAGAGGCGACTCCACCCGGCAGCCGACATGCCATGCCGACGATCGCGATCGGCTCGTCGAGGGCCGTGGCCTCGTACGCGTCGTCGTCCTGGCCCCGTTCCGTGCCGAGGAGCTGATCACTGAGGTGTTCGGCGAGTGCGGCCGGGGTCGGGTGGTTGAAGAGGAGGCCGGAGGGCAGCGAGAGCCCGGTGGCCGTGTTCAGCGCGTTCCTGAGTTCGACGGACGAGACGGAGTCGAAGCCCAGGTCCTTGAAGGGCGTGTCGATGTCCACGTCGCGCGCCGATCCGTGGCCGAGCACCGCCGCCACGTGTGCGCGCACCAGCGCCAGCTCGTCGCCTCGCGGCGCGGGCCGCTTCGGACCGCTCCGCCGTGCCGCGACGGTCCGGCCCCGGGCCGGCTCGATCGCCGAACCGTCCAGCCAGAAGTGCTCCCGCTGGAAGGCGTACGTGGGCAGCTCCACCAGGCCCGAACCCGGCAGGAACTGCTGCCAGTCCACGCCGGTACCGCCGGCGTGCGCCGCCGCGACCGAGGCCAGGAAACGATCCCATCCGCCGTCGTCGCGCCGCAGCGATCCGACGACGACGGTGCCGCCGACGCCGGCTCGGTCGGCCGTGTCGCCGAGGGCCGAGGTGAGCACCGGGTGGGCACTGACCTCGATGAAGACGCGATGCCCGGCGTCGAGCAGAGCACGGGTGGTCTCTTCCAGCTGGACGGTCCGGCGCAGGTTGCGGAACCAGTACGCCCCGTCGAGCTCCTCACCGTTCAGCGGCTGCCCGGTGACGGTGGAGAAGAACCTCATGTCACCGGTACGCGGCGTGACGCCGGCCAGCAGCTGTCGAAGTTCGTCCTCCAGCAGGTCGACGTGGGCGGAGTGGGAGGCGTAGTCGACCGCTATGGTGCGGGCCCGGTGTCCCTCGGCCTCGCTTTGCGCGACGAGGTCGGCCAGGGCCTCCGGGTCGCCGGAGACGACCGTGCTCACGGGGCCGTTGTGTGCGGCGATGTCGATCGCGCCGTCCCAGGGGGCGATGAGCTCGCGGACCTCGTCGGCCGGCAGGGCCACCGACACCATCCCGCCGGTACCGGCCAGCTTCGCGATCGCCCGGCTGCGCAGCGCGACGACCTTCGCCGCGTCCTCGAGCGACAACGCCCCGGCGACCACGGCCGCCGCGATCTCGCCCTGCGAGTGACCGACCACCGCGTCCGGCTCGATGCCCACCGAACGCCACAGCGCCGCCAACGACACCATCACCGCCCACAACGCGGGCTGCACCACATCCACCCGGTCGAACCCGGGCGCACCGTCCGCACCGCGCAGCACATCCAGCAGCGACCAGTCCGTGTACGGCGCCAGAGCCTGCCCGCACTCCACCAGCCGCCCGGCGAACACCGGGGAGGAGTCGAGGAGTTCGAGCGCCATGCCCTGCCACTGCGACCCCTGGCCGGGGAAGACGAACACCGTCCCGCCCCCGCCACCCGGCACCGCACGACCCGACACCACGCCGGCCGCAGGCACGCCCGCAGCCAACGCCCGGACACCCGCCAGAAGCTCCTCGCGGGTCTCCCCCAGGACCACCGCACGATGGTCGAAGCGGGCACGCGACACCGCGAGCGAACGGCCTACCGCCGCGGCGTCCCACTCCGGACGCTCCTCCAGGAACGACACCAGCCGCTCCGCCTGTCCGGCCACGGCCTCGGCCGACTTGCCCGACACCACCCACGGCACCACACCCGGGCCGGACTCGGCGCCGGGCGACTCCTGTGCCGGCGCCGGCTCGGTGCGCCAGTCCGAGAGCACGACGTGGCAGTTCGTGCCGCCCACACCGAACGAGCTGACACCTGCGTAGAGCGGCTCGTCCGGCCGCGGCCACGGCTCGACGCCTCGCTGCACGGCGAGCTTCAACTCGTCGAACGGGATGTCCGGGTTGGGGGTTTCGAAGTTCAGGCTCGGCACGAGCTCGCGGTGACGGATGCAGAGCGCCGCTTTGAGCAGGCCGGCGATGCCGGCGGCACCCTCGAGGTGTCCGACGTTGGTCTTCACCGATCCGACCCGCAGCTCGGCTCCGTCGACGCGGCCGTCACCGAGCACCGCGCCCAGAGCCGACGCCTCGATCGGGTCGCCCAGCTTGGTGCCCGTGCCGTGCAGTTCGACGTACTGCACCTGCTCCGCGGACACCTTGGCCCGCTCGTACGCCTGCCGCAGGACGTCCTGCTGGCCGGCCGGGCTCGGTGCGGTGAGCCCTTCGGTCGTCCCGTCGTTGTTCATCGCGCTGCCGTGCAGCACGCAGTAGACCGGGTCGCCGTCCGCCAGGGCGGCGTGCAGCGGCTTGAGCACCACGAACCCGCCGCCCTCGCCGCGGACGTATCCGTTCGCCCTCGCGTCGAAGGTGAAGCTGAGACCGTCCGGTGAGAGTGCGCCGAGCCGCTCCGCGACGACGGTGCTGTCCGGCACCAGATGGAGGTTGACACCGCCGGCGATGGCCATGGCGGACTCGCCGCGGCGCAGGCTCTCGACCGCCAGGTGCACGGCGACCAGCGACGAGGACTGGCCGGTGTCCACGGCCGCGCTCGGTCCGTGCAGACCCAGGGTGTAGGAGATCCGGTTGGCGACGACACCGCGGTTGAGACCGGTCAGGGTGTGGCGGGTGATGCTTTCGGCTCCGTGCCGATGCGTGAGGGCCGCGTAGTCGTCGGCGATGACGCCGACGAAGACACCGGTCCGGCTGTCGGCCAGATCGGACGGGACGATCCTGGCGTCCTCCAGTGCCTCCCAGGCGAGTTCGAGCATCAGCCGCTGCTGCGGATCCATCGACGACGCCTCACGCGGACTGATGCCGAAGAAGCCCGCGTCGAAGCCGCTGACGTCCTCGAGATAGCCCCCCGGCCGGGAGGGCAGTTCGGGCCGGCCCGCCGGGGGCGCGCCGATCGCGCTGCGGCCATCGCGCAGCAGTTGCCACAGCTGTGCGGGGTTGTCCGCGTGCGGCAGTCGGCAGGACATACCGACGATGGCGATCGCCTCGGTCGATGTCGACGTGTCAGCTCGGAATTCCACCATGGTCGAGTCGCCCCACCTGTTGTCACGTACGTGAATGCCTGAGCGGACGCGTAGCAGCCGCAGTCGTGTTGCGGCTGCTACGTGCCCGTTTGATGCAGTGGCGGCCGGTCAGCCGCATCGGGAACCGGACGGTCCGGAGCCGGCGCCGAGATCGGGGGCCGGTCGCACGTGGCCCGGACAACTCGCCGGGCATTCCTGATCGCGAACGGTTCGATTCACCTGGGCAGCCGCTCGCTGCTCAGGGCGCTTTCGCGTGCAGCTACGCGCCGGCGGCCGGCTCGTACTTCGAGACGAGCATCCGCTTGAGTACTTTTCCGCTGCTCCCGATCGGGAGGGCGTCGATGAACTCGACGCGGCGAGGATATTTGTACGCGGCGAGACGCTGCTTGCCCCATTCGATGATCTCTTGGTCCGATCCGGGGGTGATGTCCTCCGGCCGGGCCGGCACGACGACCGCCCAGGGCTCCTCACCGAGCTCGGGGTGCGGAACGCCGATGACCGCCACCTGCGCCACGGCCGGATGCCGGACGAGGATCTCCTCGATCTCGCGCGGATAGACGTTGTAGCCGCCTCGGAGAATCAGGTCCTTCTTGCGGCCCACGACCGAAAGGTAGCCGTCGGCGTCCAGTCTGCCGAGATCGCCGGTGAGGAACCAGCCGTCGATCAGGACCTCGGCGGTGACGTCCGGGCGGCCGAGGTATCCGGCCATGACGTTCGGACCGCGCACCACGATCTCGCCCACCTCACCGACGGGCAGGAGGTCGATTCCGTCGGCATGCGGACGAGCTATGCCGACGGTGATGCCTGTGATCGGAACACCGACCGTTCCGGACCGGAACGTCAGACCGGGATAGTGATAGGCGACGCTGCAGGAGGTCTCGGTCATTCCGTAGCCCTCGTACACCGGGCATCCGAACGTGCTGCGGACGTCGTCGAGGGTCTTGACCGGAAGCGCCGATCCCCCGCTGTACACGCGGTCGAGCCGAGGAATCGGCTCTCCCTGGGCCACCGCGTCGAGCAACTTGACGTACATGGTCGGCACACCCATGAACACCGTGCACCGGTGTTCCCTCATGAGCGCGAGGGCCTCGCGCCCCGAGAACCTCGGCATCATGACGATGGAAATGCCGGCGCGGAAGCCGGTCAGCATGCCGCAGATCTGGCCGAAGCCGTGTGACAGCGGCAGACACCCGAGCAGTACGTCGTCACTCCGGAACGCGTACGGAGTGGTGACCATCCTCTCGACGTTGTACAGGATGTTCCGGTGGGTGAGCATCACGCCTTTCGGCTCACCCGTCGTACCGGACGTGTAGAACACGACCGCGACGTCGTCGGGTTCCCGCTCTGCGCAGTCGTCGATCGGCGCCGCGTCCTGGGCCGCGTTCTCCAGGTCGACCGTGCCCGCGGGGCCCGGTCCGACGGTGAGGAGCACCGTGCCGAGCGGCTCCGCCGCCTCTCTCGCCCGGGCGAGCAAGGAGGCGGCGCACACCAGGAAACGGGCGTCCGCATCGGTGAGTACGTGATCGATCTCCGACGCGGTCGACATGACGTTCAGCGGAACCGCGACGGCGCCGGCCGCCAGCACCCCGAAGTACACGACGGGGAAGTGCGGGGTGTCGACCAGGAGCAGAGCGACCCGGTCTCCCGGTCGTACCCCGTTGGCCCGCAGCACGGAGGCGTAGCGGCACGACTGTTCCCACAGCCATCCGTAAGTGACATGCTCGGAGTCGTGGATCAGGGCAGAGTGGTCGGGTCGCTGCGCCGCCGTGTCAGCCAGCACGTCGGCAACTGACTTGGTCATGAAGACAGCCGTCCGTCTTTCGCTGCGGTGCCGACACGGCCCTCGCGGAGCCCGGACGTGGACCAGTCCCGGGCGCTCGCGGTCGGGATGTCCAGGTCCTTCCAGATCTCCTGCAGGGCCTGGGCGAAGTTCTCGACGTCGCTCTGGTCGTGCACGGCGGACGGGGCGATCCGCAGGATCTCCTCGCCCGCGGGCACGCTGGGGGCGTTGATGGACTGGACGTAGATCCCGTGCCGTTCGAACAGCAGCTGGGACGCCCGCTTGCACATGTCGTCGTCGCCGACGAAGGCGGAAACGATGTGGGAGTCCGTCGAAAGGAACGGGATGTCGGCCGCGATCAGCAGGCTGTGCAGGAGCCGCGAGTTCTCCGAGAGGGCCTTCCGCTCGACATCACTGGAGCGCAGGTACCGGACCGACGCCAGCGCAGCGGCCGCGACCGCCGGCGGCAGCGAGGTCGTGAAGACGAACGACCGCGCATAGGTGCGCACCGCGTCCACGAGGGCCGCCGGTCCCGCTATGTAGCCGCCGACCGTTCCGAAGCCCTTGGCCAGCGTGCCCATCACGACCGTGAACCGGTCGGCGATGCCTTCCTGCGCGGCGATGCCGGCGCCCTGCGGGCCGTACATGCCGACCGCGTGGACCTCGTCGATGAAGGTCGTGGCACCGTACTTGTCCGCGATGTCGGCGATCTCGGCGAGCGGTGCGACGTTGCCCGACATGGAATAGACCGATTCCACGACGATGAGCTTCGGGCAGTCGGCGGGAGCGGCCGCGATCAGTTCCTCGAGGTGGGCGACGTCGTTGTGCCTGAAGACGTGCTTCTTCGCGCCGCTGTGCCGGAGGCCGTCGATGATCGAGGCGTGGTTCTTCGCGTCGGAGAAGACGACGGTGTCCTTCGGGAGCCCGGCCAGCACGGTGAGGGATCCCTCGTTGGCCGTGTATCCCGAGGTGAAGAGGAGGGCGGCTTCCTTGCCGTGCAGATCCGCCAGCTCGTTTTCGAGCAGGACGTGATAGTGGTTGGTTCCACCGATGTTCCGGGAACCTCCGGAGCCTACGCCATGGGTGTCGATCGCGGCGTGCATGGCCGCGCCGACCTGGCGGTTCTGGCCCATTCCCAGATAGTCGTTGCTGCACCAGACACTTACTTCCGAATCCACCCCGTCGCGCCGCGCACTGGCCATGGGGTAATGGCCGGA
The DNA here is from genome assembly GCF_006782915.1 of Streptomyces calvus. GTDB lineage: Bacteria > Actinomycetota > Actinomycetes > Streptomycetales > Streptomycetaceae > Streptomyces > Streptomyces calvus. Next base: position 360,404 of record NZ_VCNP01000056.1, on the reverse strand, counting down.
ACGACGGCCGATCTCCAGGAACTCGCGCTTGCTTTCAGCAAGATCTTCAGCGGTGTTCCCACTCAGGTACGATGCCAGATGGACGTTCATTCACTCGCCTTCTCGACGTAGCGGTTGGATTGACCTGCGAACCGAAAGGTCCACGCTAGGCGAACTTCGATTTCAGAAGCACCTTGTCGGGCTTGCCGTTGCTGTTCATCGGCAGCTCGCTCAATACGTGTATCTTCTCGGGCACGTGAATCGGAGACAGCGCCTCGGAAATGCTTGCGCAAATGTCTTCCACCTCGACGACCTCAGCCGGATCGCATTCGATGGCGGCGTGGATGTGCTCGCTTCCGTCCTCGTCCTGCACGCCGTAGACGGCGGCGTGCCGGACACCCGGGTGGGCGAGGATCTCCGCCTCGAGAACGATGGGATGGACCTTGACGCCGCCGACCTTGATGACGTGGGCCACCCGACCCAAGAGGGTCAGATAGCCTCGCTCGTCGAGGCAGCCGATGTCTCCGGTGAAGTACCAGCCGTCCCGCATGACTTGGGCAGTCAATTCCGGGTTGCCGTTGTAGCCGTCCATCATCTGGGGCGAACGGACGCGGACCTCGCCGACTTCGCCCGCCGCCAGCTGCGCACCCGAGTCCGAGTTGCAGACGGCGATCTCCACCTCGGGGAAGGGCCGGCCGACGGTGGCCGCGAGCTCCGGGTCGCCGTGCTCCTCAGGAGTCAGGATCGTGATCCGACCGCTCTCACTCGTGGCATAACCCTGCGCGAGCCTGGGGCCGAAGAGCTGGAAGGCCTGTGCGATTCTGGCGGGTGCCGCGGGGCTGCCACCGTAGACGATCCGCTTCAGCGAGGACAGGCCCGCAGCTTCCACCGCGTCCCTGTCGCGAATTCCCCGCTCGAGCAGATGGTCGATGACGTGGAACACGTGATTCGTCGCCATGAACGTCCACGAGATGTCCTTCTCCGCGGAGACGGTGTCCACGAACTTCTCGGCGTCGAAGCTCTCATGGAGGTAGAGGGCTCCGCCCAGGGCGAAGACCGCGTCCACCATCGCGGCCACGCCATGGCTCAGCGGGGTCGACACCAGGATCGACGAGCAGTCGTATTCACGACCGACCCCCATCCACGCGCGGATGGTGGCGTCCCATGCGCGACCCGACAGGCGGATGCCCTTGGGCCGTCCCGTGCTGCCGCTCGTGAAGCCGATGAAGGCCGTCGCATCCGGATCCCACGACACGGCGTCCGGGATGTCGGCGACACCGTCCCGGCCGGCCTCGTGACGTCGCGTCACCGGGATCCCACTGCCGTCGGAGAGCTCCGTCGCGCGCTCCGAACCTTCGGCATCGGTGAAGATGGTCACGGCTTCGGTTTCGCGCAGGATCTGGATCTGGTGATCCAGCGGAAGGACCGTCGTCCTGGTACCGGGATTGGTGGTGCGCAAATAGCACACGGCGCCGCCGAGCAGATGTGTCGCGTACCGCACGGTGAGCATGTCGGGGCTGTTGGGTGCGACCAGAATCGCTACTACATCTCCCTTGCCCACTCCGCGGTTGCGCAGCGCAAGGAACGTCTCGGTCACGGACCGCATCAGGTCGCCACCGGAGAAGGATTCGCCGCGCCAGTGGACGACATCTCGATCGGGCGCGGCTGCGAACAGCGAGAGGATCTCCGAGACGTAACTCCGACTTGCACGCCACCAAGGCTCGGGCAGGCTCATGGGACTTCCTTTGATTTGCCAACCATCACGACGTATCCATTTGGGCGGTTCGATCTTCGCCGTGCGACGGAAGTAAGCGGTAGATCGTTCGACTGGCTATAACGGGGTGCCGGAAGGCATCACGATGCGGGCAACAAGGGGGCATGACGATCCGGGCAGCCAGGAGGGCATCACGATCCGGGCAGCCGGGAGGGCATCACGATCGGGGTAGCCGTTCGGCGCACGCGCCGTACGGCTACCCGGGTGCCGGCGTCAGGGGCGGTGCCGGTGGGGTCGTCGTTCGATGTGGACCGGGCCGAGGAGACCCGGATCCGGGAGCGTGTGGAAACTCGAGCCGCGGGCGGCCGGGTTGGCCGTGCGGCCGGAGGCCGAGCGTGAACGGCTGTCTCGGCTGTCCGAGCACGCGGAAGCCGCCGCCGGCGGCGGCAGACCTGGACGGCCTCGTGGGAGAAGTACGCGGCGCGGACGATGATCAGGGCGGCGATGGCGCCCTTGCCTCACGCGTCGCCGTAGGCCTCCCCGCCCGGTTCGAAGCGGGCGGTGCCCGCCGTGGCGTCGGCGAGCCAGGCGCGGAAGGCGTCCACGTCGGCGTCCGGGAGGCCGATCTCGAGGGTGACCTCCTCGTCGTAGCGGACGTCCCGCACCGTGCGGCCGGTGGCGCGCAGGTCGTTCTGGAGCTTGCCGGCCCGCTGGTGGTCGACGGTCACGGTGGCCAGCCGGAAGCGGCGCCGGGTGAGGGTGCCGAGGGCGTCCAGCGCCTCGCCGACGGCGCCGCCGTAGGCGCGGATGAGGCCGCCCGCACCGAGTTTGACGCCGCCGTAGTAGCGGGTGACGACGGCGACGACGTACCGCATGTCGCGGCGGAGCAGCATCTGGAGCATGGGGACGCCGGCGGTGCCGCCGGGCTCGCCGTCGTCGCTGGCCTTCTGGGTGGAGGCGTCGGCGCCGATGACGTAGGCCCAGCAGTTGTGGGTGGCGTCGGCGTGCTCCTTGCGCACGGCGGCGATGAACTCCTGCGCCTCCCGCTCGGTGGCCGCCGGGGCGAGGGCGCACAGGAAGCGTGAGCGGTTGATCTCGGTCTCGTGCACACCCGCGCGCGCGACGGTGCGGTACTCGTCCTGCATCCGGCCAGCCTATGCGGCGCCGCGCGGACACCTCCGAGGGGCGCTCGGACGGGCCTATCGGCGGGCGCCCCGGGGCACGGTCAGGGAGGTCAGCAGGGCGCCGGCGGGGGCGAGGTCGCGCCAGGCGGGGCCGTGCCAGGACAGGACGGCGATCGCGGAGGTCGGGAACTTGGTGCGCAGCCGGTCCAGGGTGTCGTCCAGGCCGTCGGCGGCGAGCGTCAGGACGAGGTCCTCCAGGCCCGGGTTGTGGCCGACGAGCAGCAGCGTCTCGATCTCGGCGGGCGTCTCGCGGACCACGGCCAGGAGTCCGGGGACGTCGCCGTGGTAGAGGCGCGCGTCGTACCGGACCGGAGGCGGCGTGCCCCACTGCGCGGCGGCCAGCTCCCAGGTGTGGCGGGCCCGGACCGCGGTGGAGCACAGCGCGAGGTCCGGCAGGCAGTCCGCCTCGGCGAGCGCACGTCCGGCGGCGGGTGCGTCGGCGCGGCCGCGGCGGGCGAGGGGGCGTTCGTGGTCGGTGACGCCCTGTGGCCGGGCCGACTTGGCGTGGCGCAGGACGACCAGGCGGCGCAGCGGTCCCGCCCCGGCGCGTTCGATCATGCCGGGGTTCCCAGGCCGCGGGTGAGGTCGAGGCCGAGCAGCCGGTCGGCGTAGGCGTAGGTCTCGAAGCGGGCGCCGTCCGCGAGGGCCGGGTCGGTCTCCGCCGCGCGGAGGACGGTCAGCACTCCGGGTGCGTCCAGGTCGTCCTCCCACGCGGCGCGCAGGTCCGCGCGGACGGCGTCGGGGACGGGGCGCGAGGGCCGCTGCGCCCAGTCGGCGACCGCGCGCCGCCAGTGCCCGAGGGTGTCCGCGGCGTCGGCGAGGACGTCCGGGCCGATGTGCACGGGCGTGTTCCTGGGCCGGGTGAGCAGGGCCAGTCGCAGGGCGGTGGGGTCGGCGCCGTCCGGCGGGCCGGGGTCGTCCCCGTGCACGGGGGCCACGGCGACGGTCACGCCGTCGGGTGCCGCGCCGCCCTCGCTGACCACGTGCAGGACCTGGGCCTCGCCCAGTCCGGTCCCGGCGTCCCGGCCCTCCTCGAAGGGCCGCACGCCGAGAGCGGCGCCCGCCGCGCGGAGTTCGGCCTGCTGCCGTGCGCCGGTGTGCAGCGCCCACACCGGCGTGCCGCCGAGTTCCAGGGCCCGCACGAGCAGGTCGGCGACGAGCAGGACACGCAGGTTCGACCGGTCGAACCCCTGGGTGTGGGCCTGGACACGGGTCAGGCCCCGGCGGGCCGGGGCGGCGTCCACGGGCCGGCCGGTTCGGGCGTCGGTGATGCGCAGCACGAGGCGAGCGTAGGCGCGCGAGCGGGCGTACGCAGGTATCTCGCACGCCTTTCGGGTCGCGGTCGTCGGTTCCCGGCGCCGGACGCCCCGGCGGCCGGTACAGTCCACCGCCCGCCGGGTGGACGGCCGGTCGCCGGGAATCACCGTGCGCGTCGCTTCGTTGTGCGCGGTGACAGCTCCTTCACGACTCCCGGGAGGCCGGCGGTGTACGGCGACGAGGCAACGGTCCGCAAGATCCTCACCGAACTCGGTGACACCTGGGCCGTGGTGGGCCTGTCCACGAACCGGCAGCGCCCCGCGTACGGCGTCGCCCAGGTGCTCCAGCGGTTCGGCAAGCGCGTGGTGCCGGTGCACCCGAAGGCGGAGACCGTGCACGGCGAGCGGGGCTACGCCTCGCTCGCGGACATCCCCTTCGAGGTGGACGTCGTCGACGTGTTCGTCAACAGCTCGCTGGCCGGGGCGGTGGCGGACGAGGCGGTGGCCAAGGGCGCGAAGGCGGTGTGGTTCCAGCTCGACGTGATCGACGAGGCGGCCTACGACCGGACCCGCGCCGCGGGTCTGGACATGGTGATGAACCGCTGCCCCGCGATCGAGATACCCCTGCTCGGCTGAGGAGCGACCCGGCCCGTCACGGGCGGTGACCCGGCGGTGCCGCGCCGCCATAATGGCCCGATGCAGCAGAGGGTGCGCCACCCCGACCCGCCGTCACGCGTTCCGGTCGTCGTCGTGGGCGCCGGACCCGCCGGGCTCACCGTCGGCAACATCCTGCGGGCGGCCGGTGTGGACTGTCTCGTCCTGGAGACCGAGACCCGCGAGTTCATCGAACGGCGGCCCCGGGCCGGGGTGATCGAGGAGTGGGCGGTCCGCGGTCTGGAGCGGCGGGGCCTGGCGGGGAACCTGCTGGAGCGGGCCGGGCGCCACACCGCGTGCGAGTTCCGCTTCGACGGCGAGCGGTACCGGTTCCGGTACCAGGAGCTGACGGGCCGTCACCACTGGGTGTATCCGCAGCCACTGCTCGTGACGGACCTGGTGCGGGAGTACGCGGACGTACGCGGCGGCCGCATCCGGTTCGGCGTGCGCGACGTACGGCTGCACGACCTGGACGGCGACCGTCCGTCGGTGTCGTACCGCTGCCCGGAGAGCGGCGAACGGGAGGTCGTCGCCTGCGACTTCGTGGCCGGCTGCGACGGTGCGCGCGGGGTGACGAGGGCGTCCCTCGCGCCGGGGCGCGCCCGGGTGGCGCGGCACGACTACGGCATCGGCTGGCTGGCGCTGCTCGCCGAGGCGCCGCCGTCCGCGGACTGCGTCCTGTTCGGCTGCCATCCGGACGGGTTCGCCGGCCAGATGCCCCGCAGCCCGGAGGTGACCCGCTACTACCTCCAGTGCCCGCCCGGCGACGACCCGGCGAACTGGCCGCACGAGCGGGTCTGGGCGGAGCTGCGGCGCCGGCTCGGGGCGGCCGGAGCGGCCCCGCCGGCCGAGGGCCGGCTGATCGAGAAGCGCGTGCTGGACATGCACGACTACGTCACCGAGCCGATGGTGTCCGGGCGGCTCTTCCTGGCCGGGGACGCGGCGCACCTGGTCGCCCCGATCGCCGCCAAGGGCCTGAACCTGGCCCTGCACGACGCGTTCCTGCTCGGCGACGCCCTGGTGGCGTGGCTCACCGGGGACGACGACAGCGGGCTGGCCGGCTACTCGCGGGCGTGTCTGCGGCGCGTGTGGGACTACCAGGAGTTCTCGCAGTGGCTGTCCGAGCTGTACCACGGCACGGCGGCGGGTGACTCCTTCCGCGCGGGCACCACGCTCGCCCGGCTGCGCCGGCTGTTCCCCTCCCCCGCCGCCGCTGCCGCCTTCGCGGAGCAGTACCTGGGCACGGCGGCACGGTACTGAACGACACCCCGGCCGGCCGGTCGTACGCGGGCGGCCGGTCGTACGCGGGCGGTCGGGCGTGCCGGGCCGTCGGGCGTGCCGGAGCGGGCAGCCGTACGGAGGCAGTCAGCCCTGCGGGCCGGTCAGTCGTGCGGGGGCCGGTCGGCGATGCGGTGGTCGGCCACGCTGAGCGCCTCGTCCACCAGGCGCCGCAGATGGCCGTCGCTCAGGGAGTAGATCACCCGGCGGCCGTCCTTGCGGGTGTCCACCAGCCCGGCGAGGCGCAGCCGGGCCAGGTGCTGGCTGACCGCGGGCCGGGCCGCTCCGCACGCCTCGGTGAGCGTGGTGACGTCGGCCTCGCCGCGGGTCAGGGCGTGCAGCAGGGCCAGCCGGGTGCGGTCGCCGAGCAGCGCCAGCAGTTCCGCCGCGAGCGCGAACTGCTCCTCGCCGGGCGTGCGTGGGTGCGCATCGTGCGCAGGTGATAGGTGCATGCGTGCGCTCATACGCACATAATGGCGTCGTGGACGTCACCCGTCCACCTCGCGCACCGGAAGGGGACGATCGTGAGCGACCGGCACCGGCACGGCCACGAGGACGCGGGCCACGACGGCCACGGCCCCGGGCAGCACGGCGCGCCCGGCGACCACCGGCACACACACCTCCACCACCAGGACCACGGCGGACCCGGGCACCAGCACCACGCCCCGCACCCGCACCCGCACCCGCACCCGCACGACCACGACCACGACCACGACCACGACGCACACAACCACGCCCAGGACCACCACCACGACGGGCACGGGCACCGTCACCACCGGGCGTCCCCGCTGCACCGCCTCACCCATCTCCTCACTCCCCACTCGCACGAGACCGCCGACAAGCTCGACCGCGCCCTGGAGGCCTCCGCCCGGGGCATGCGCGCGCTGTGGGTCTCGCTCGCCGTGCTCGGCGTGACGGCACTGGCGCAGGCGGTCGTGGTGGCCCTCTCCGGGTCGGTGGCGCTGCTCGGCGACACGGTGCACAACGCCGCGGACGCGCTGACCGCCGTACCGCTGGGCATCGCCTTCCTGCTGGGCCGGCGCGCCGCCACCCGCCGCTTCACCTACGGCTACGGGCGCGCGGAGGACCTGGCGGGCATCGCGATCGTGCTGACGATCGCCGCGTCCGCCGCCTTCGCCGGCTGGACCGCGCTGGACCGGCTGCTGGACCCGCGCCCCGTCGAGCACGTCCCGGTGGTCGCCGTCGCGGCGCTGGTCGGGTTCGCGGGCAACGAGTGGGTGGCGCGCTACCGCATCCGGGTCGGGCGGGCCATCGGCTCGGCCGCGCTGGTCGCCGACGGGCTGCACGCCCGCACCGACGGGTTCACGTCGCTGGCGGTGCTGCTGGGCGCCGGCGGTGCGGCCCTGGGCTGGCGGTTCGCGGACCCGGTGGTGGGGCTGGCGATCACGGCGGCGATCCTCCTGGTCCTGCGGGACGCCGCTCGGGAGGTGTTCCGGCGGGTGATGGACGCCGTGGACCCGGCACTGGTGGACCGCGCCGAGCGGGCACTGACGGGGGTGCCGGGCGTGCGCGGGGTGGGCGAGCTGCGGTTGCGCTGGATCGGGCACCGGCTGCGCGCGGAGGTGGCCGTCGTGGTGGACGGCGAGGCGACGGTGCGCGAGGCCCACCGTGTCGCCGTCGAGGCGGAGCACGCGCTGCTGCACGCCGTTCCCCGGCTGACCGCCGCCCTGGTGCACGCCGATCCGGAACCGGTGCCCGGCGCGGCGGACCCGCACCTGCCGCTGGCGCACCACGCGGGGCGGTGAGCCCGCTCAGGCCGCTCCGAGGCCCTCGAGCACGGCCGCGCCGGGAAGTTCGGCGAACGCCTTGCCCGGCACCAGCAGCTTTCCGCGCCGCCTGCCGCTGCCGACGAGCACGTACGGGAGGTCCACGACGGCGGCGTCCACCAGCACCGGCCAGCCGGCGGGCAGTCCGACCGGGGTGATGCCGCCGTACTCCATGCCGGTCTCGCCCGTCGCGGTGTCCATCGGGGCGAAGGACGCCTTGCGGGCGCCGAGGTGGCGGCGGACGACCCCGTTGACGTCGAGGCGGGTGGTGGACAGCACGACGCACGCGGCGAGCGTGGTCTCCCCGCCCCGCTTGCCCGCCACCACCACGCAGTTGGCCGACTGCTCCAGCAGGTCCCGGCCGTAGTGCTCGACGAAGACGGCGGTGTCGGCCCAGCGCGGGTCGGTGTCGACGTAGAGGATCCGGTCGGCGGGGACGCTGCCGTTCCAGGCGCGTACGGCGGCGGCGACCGGGCCGGTGAGCTCGTCGAGGCAGTCGGGGACGGGGGTGGCGTGGTCGAAGTCTCCGATGGGTGCGCGCATGGCCGCACCGTAACAGCCGTCCGGCGGGCCCTTCGACGCCGTCTCAGTGCACGGGCGGCACCGACACGGTCATGATCATCTCCATCGGGGTGTCGCCCTGGTTGCCGTAGGTGTGCGGCGTGTTGGCCTCGAAGGAGGCGCTGGCGCCGGCCGGCACCCGATGCTCGACGCCGTCGACGGTGAGCGTCAGTTCGCCGGCGGTGACGTGGACGAGTTCGACCGTGCCGGCGGGGTGGGGGTCGGAGTCGCTGCTCTCGCCGGGCATCAGCCGCCAGTCCCACATCTCCAGCGGGCCGGGGGCCTCGGTGCCCGCGAGCAGCCGGTTGTAGCTGCCGCCCTCGGTGTGCCAGAGCCGTACGGCCTGGTCGGCGGGGACGATGCGGACCTTGGGGCCCCGCTCGTAGTCGAGCAGGGTGGGGACGCTGACGCCCAGCGCGTCGCCGATCTTGACGACCGTGCCGATGCTCGGGTTGGTGCGGGCCTGCTCGATCTGGATGAGCATGCCGCGGCTGACGCCCGCCCGGGCCGCGAGCGCGTCCAGGGTGAAGCCGCGCTCGGTGCGCCACCGCCTGACGTTGCGCGCCAGGGACTGGGTCAGCAGGTCGAGGTCCGACACGTTCCATCCCGTTGGAAATGCTGGAAGACGGCGTTGTTTCTGTAAGTCGTTGTCCCGGTTCGACCAGGGTGTGGTGGACCCGGTCGTCCACCGCACTGTACTGCGACCGCGGGTGGGCGAAGGCGGCTCAGCCGCCGGGTTCCAGTCCGGCCAGCCGGGCCCCGCCGTCCCCGTCCGGTTCCGCGAGCCGGGCCGCGCCCGCCCTGTCCAGCTCCGCGAGCCGGGCCGCGCTCTCCTCGTCCAACTCCGCGAGCCGCGCCACGCTTTCCTCGTCCAGCCCCGACAGCGCCCGCAACTGCTCGGGGGTGACACCCTCCGGGATCGGTACGGGCGCCGGGGTGCGCAGCGGCGGCTGCCAGCCGTCGGCCGGGGTCCAGCGGCGGACGACACGCGCCGGTGCGCCCGCGACCACGGCGTGGTCGGGCACCGTGCCGCGGACCACCGCGCCCGCGGCCACCACCACGTTCCGTCCGATGCGCGCCCCGGGCAGGATCACCGCGCCGGTGCCGATCCAGCAGCCGGGGCCGATCTCGACCGGCTCCATCCGCGGCCACTGCTTGCCGATGGGCTGGTGCGGGTCGTCGTAGGAGTGGTTGGTGGAGGTGACGTAGACGTACGGGCCGAAGTAGCAGTCGCTGCCGATGGTGACGGTCGTGTCGGCGATGACGTGGCTGCCGCGGCCGAGGACGACCCCGTCGCCGATGCGCAGGATCGGATCGGGCCCGAGGTCGAGGCCGGGCATCAGTCCGGCGGTGAGCGTGACCTGCTCGCCGACGATGCAGTGCGCGCCGATCCGGATCCACGGTTCGCCGAAGACCGTGCCGAGCGGGAAGGCGAGCCTGGTACCCGTTCCCATCGCCCCGAAGCGGAAGCGGCCGGGGTGCTCGGCGGTGACCGAGCCCGTGCGCTGCACCCAGGCCCAGGCCGCGTGGACCGCGCGCTGGGCGAGCCCGCGCGGCCAGGACGAGAACGTGTTCTTGCGCTTCGGCACCCGCTCACCGTAGTCGGCGGGAACCGGCCACACGGTCCGACGCCCCTGTGATCTTCACCCCACCGGGTTGGGCTACGGTGCCTGGTGTCTACCACGTGGAGGAGAGGGCGATGACGCACCGCGCGCTGATCACGGGCATCGGGGGCAGGGAGCCGAAGATCGACGGAGACGTGTTCGTGGCGCCCACGGCGTCGGTGGTCGGCGACGTGACGCTGCACGCCGGTGCGAGCGTCTGGTACGGGGCGGTGCTGCGCGGCGACGTCGAGCGGATCACCGTCGGGGCGCGCAGCAACGTGCAGGACAACTGCACGCTGCACGCCGACCCCGGCTTCCCCGTCACCGTGGGCGAGCGGGTCTCCATCGGGCACAACGCCGTGGTGCACGGCGCGACGGTCGGGGACGACTGCCTGATCGGCATGGGGGCCACGGTGCTCAACGGCGCGGTGATCGGGGCGGGTTCGCTGGTCGCCGCGCAGGCGCTGGTGCCGCAGGGGATGCAGGTGCCGCCGGGGTCCCTCGTGGCGGGCGTGCCGGCGAAGGTCAGGCGGGAGCTGACCGAAGAGGAACGCGAAGGGCTCACGCTCAACGGCACCCTGTACGCGGATCTGGCGCGGACCCACCGCCAGGAGCACGGGGCGTAGCGGCCGCGCCGCGCCCGGCGTGTCCTACTCCGCGGCGGCGACGGGCTCGGGGGTCCGGGCCGCCGCCTTCTTCGCCTTGCGCCTGAGCACCAGCATCGACGTCACGCCGATCAGCACGGCGGCCACCAGCCCCAGCCACGAGAACCGCTTCAGCCAGGACTCGGCGACGACACCGACGTAGTAGATGACGGCGGTGGTGCCGCCCGCCCACACGATGCCACCGAGGACGTTGGCGGTGAGGAACTTCCAGTACGGCATCCGCAGCACCCCCGCGAGCGGGCCGGCGAAGATCCGCAGCAGGGCCACGAAGCGGCCGAAGAACACCGCCCACATGCCCCACTTCTGGAAGGACCGCTCGGCGGTGGCGATGTGCCCCTCGCTGAAGTGCCGGGGGAATCTGGCGCCCAGCCAGGCCAGCAGGGGCCGTCCGCCCTTGCGGCCGATGGCGTAGCCGATGGAGTCGCCGATGATCGCGCCGGCGGTGGCACAGGCGCCGAGGACCACCGGGTCGATGTCGCCGTGCTGGGAGGCGAGCAGCGCGGAGGAGACCAGGATGATCTCGCCCGGCAGCGGGATGCCCAGGCTCTCGAGCCCGATCACGACTCCCACCAGCGCGTAGACGGCGACCGCGGGTACGGTCTCGAGCCATTCCTGGACGTGCAACGCCGCTTCCTCCCGGTCCGCCGAGCCCGCGGTCGCGGCCGCGGTCTTCTCCGTGCGCCCGAGCACGGCGCACGGGCGGGAAGCCTACCGGGTCACGGGACGGCGGCCGGTGCCCGTGTGCCCCGGCTCCGCCGTCCGTGCTCCCGGTGTCCGGTGCGGGGGCCGGCCGGGTGTCAGCCGTTGGGGCGGAGGGTCCACACGACGGTCATCTCGCCGGTGACCGCTCCGTCCTCGCGGCGGATGGCGACGGAGACGGGGAACTCGGGGCGCCGGCCCTCGTCCAGTTCGGCGACGACCTCGGCGGCCGGGCGGCCGAGGGTCGCGGTGGCGGTGACCGGGCCCATCGCCAGCTTCTTGTAGGCGATCTCGGCGCGGACGGCCAGCGGAACGGCGCGGGCGAGCTGGTCCCCGAACGCGGCGAGCACGATCGCGCCGCTCGCCGACTCGCCGAGGGTGAACATCGCGCCGGCGTGCGGCCCGCCCACGTGGTTGTGGTACTCCCCCTGGTCCGGCAGGGCCACGACGGCCCGCTCGGCCGTGGTCTCCAGGAACTGCAGGCTGAGGGTTCGGGCCATGGGCACCGTGGCGGCGAGCATGTCGCCGACGGACATGTGGTCTGCGGTCATGCCCCGAATGTTACCCACGGGTAGCCTCGGCTGGCCATGCCGGACGGCGACCGGCTTTTGCTACGTCCCCGTCAAAGGGCAGTGACCCAATCGTGTCCCGCGCGCGGATAGGGTTGCTGCCCATGTGGCCAGGACAGCAGCCGCCCGGGGGCGAGCAGAACCCGCAGTCGAACAACCCGTACCAGCAGCCGGGGTACCAACAGCCGAATCCGTACCAGCAGCCCGGCTACCAGCAGCCGAACCCGTACCAGCAGCAGCCGCAGTGGGGGACGCCCGCGCCGGCGGGCGCGCCGCAGCCGCCGCAGGGCGGGGGCGGCGGCAACCGGACGAAGCTGGTGGCCGTCGTGGCCGCGACGGCCGTCGTCGTGGCCGCGGGTGTGACCGGCTTCCTGGTGCTCGGCGGCGACAAGGAGGACACGGCGGACGGCGGCAAGGACGGCAAGCCAACCCCGACCGTCTCCAAGGACACCTCCGCCGAGCCGAGCACCTCCGCGTCCGAGGACAACCCGCGCGGCGGCGGCGAGGAGAAGGCGACCGTCCCGGGCTGGCAGGTCGTCGTCAACACCCGCTTCGGCACGAAGTTCGACGTCCCGGCCGACTGGGAGATCGAGAGCCCGGGCACCAGCGTGGGCTTCGAGTGGGAGGAGAAGGACGGCGAGCTGGACCGCACCACCGTCACCGCCCCGGCCTACCTGAAGTCCAAGTGGTGCACGAGCGACGACGACAAGGACGGCCGCGAGGAGGACACCGCCCTCGTCACCGCCGGAACCCGCGGCGAGAACGGCGCCAAGAACACCGACGAGGCGGCCGAGACGCGCGTGCCATGGTGGATCTACGGCGGTTACACCCAGCCCGACAAGAAGAGCGTCAAGTACGAGAAGCCCAAGGCGTACACCACGAAGTCGGGCATCAAGGGCAGCGTCGCCACCGCGCACTCGGAGAACACGCCGCAGAACGGCAAGTGCGACAGCGAGGGCAAGGCGATCACCTTCGCGTTCAAGAACGGCGCCGGCGACTTCGTCACCTGGAACCTGTACGGCGCCAAGGGCGTCAAGGACGAGATCCCGGACGCGACCGTGCAGAAGATCCTCAGCACGGTGCGCCTCACCGAGGAGCCTCCGACGGAGTCGTAGCAGGTCCGGGGGCCGACAATGCATTTGGCAAGTCGGCCCCCGCCCGGCGATAGTCACCGGGTGCCGACCACCGTCCTCCGCCGCCGCCCCGACTGGGCCGGCCGCAACTACTCCCTGCTGACCGCCGCCGCCGTGGTGACCAACCTGGGCAGCCACGGCGCGCTGATCGCCGCCGCGTTCGCCGTGCTGGGCGCGGGCGGCGACGGCGGAGACGTGGGCCTGGTGGCCGCCGCCCGCACCCTGCCGCTGGTGCTGTTCCTGCTGATCGGCGGCGCGGTCGCGGACCGGCTGCCGCGCCACCGGGTGATGGTCGCGGCCAACGCCCTGAACTGCCTCTCGCAGGCCGCGTTCGCGGCGCTGGTCCTGGCGGGCGAGGCGCAACTGTGGCAGATGATGCTGCTCAGCGCGCTGGGCGGCACCGGACAGGCGTTCTTCAACCCGGCCGCCGAGGGCATGCTGCTGTCGTCCGTCGAGGGCGAGCAGGCGGGCCGCGCGTTCGCGGTGTTCCGGATGGCGATGCACGGGGCGACGCTCGGCGGTGCCGCGCTCGGCGGCGCCATGGTCGCCGCGATCGGGCCGGGCTGGGTGCTGGCGGCGGACGCCGTGGCGTTCGCGGTCGCGGCGGCCCTGCGGGCCTTCCTCGACGTGAAGCACGTCCCGCCGCGCACTCCCGGTGGCGGCATGCTCGCCGATCTGCGGGAGGGCTGGCGGGAGTTCGCCGGCAGGCCCTGGCTGTGGGGCATCGTCGTCCAGTTCTCCGTCGCCAACGCCGTGGTCGGCGCGGCCGACGCCGTCTACGGACCGCTCGTCGCGCGGGACCACCTCGGCGGTGCCGCGCCGTGGGGCGTGGCGCTGGCCTTCTTCGGCGGGGGCACGGTGGTGGGCGCGCTGCTGATGACCCGCTGGCAGCCGCGCCGGATGCTGTTCGTCGGCACGCTGTGCGTCTTCCCGCTGGCCCTGCCGTCCGCCGCGCTGGCCGTGCCGGTGCCGGCCGCCGTGCTGTGCGCGGTGATGTTCGTGACCGGCGTGTGCCTGGAGGTGTTCGGCGTCTCCTGGATGACCGCGCTCCACCAGGAGATCCCGGAGGAGAAGCTGTCCCGGGTCTCGGCGTACGACTGGTTCGGCTCCGTCGCGCTGGTGCCGGCCGCGATGGCGCTGGCGGGCCCGGCGGAGACGGCGTTCGGGCGCGCGGAGGCGCTGTGGGGCTGTGCCGCGCTGGTGGTGGTCGTCACGGCGGCGGTCCTGTGCGTGCCGGACGTACGCGACCTGCGGCGCCGCACCCGCCACGTCACCGGCGCGGCCCCGGACCCGGCCGGCACGACGGCCGAGCCCGAGCGCTCGTCGGGGCCTGACGGCACGACAGCCGAGCCGGAGCGTCCCGTCGGAGCCTGACGGCACGACAGCCGAGCCCGAGCGTCCCGTCACAGCCTGACGACACGGCGGCCCGCGCCCAAGCATCCCGTCGGAGCCCGACAGCACAGCGGCCCGCGCCCAAGCGCTCGTCGCAGCCCGACAGCACAGCGGCCCGCGCCCGGACGCTGTTCAGCCGATGCCGAAGGCACCCTCGGGCGGCTCGGGTGAGGGGACCGCGTCCTCGTCCCGCACCGGGCGGGCGCCGTCGATGAAGTCCCGCAGGGCCGCGCCGTGTTCGACCCGGGCCGGGAAGGCGTCGGCGGCGGTGCGGCGGGACAGCGCGGCGATGTCCAGCGGGTGGTGTGCGGCGGCCAGCACCGTGTTGCCGAAGCGCCGACCGCGCAGCACGCCCGGTTCGGCGATCAGCACCAGCTCCTCGAACTGCGTGGCCAGGGTGGCCAGTTGGGACCGCAGGAAGGCGAACGGCGCCGCGTCCGCGAGGTTGGCGAGGTAGACCCCGCCGGGCCGCAGCACGCGCGCCGCCTCCCGGACGTAAACCACGGAGGTCAGATGCGCCGGGACCCGTGAACCGCCGAAGACGTCGGCGACGAGGACGTCCGCGCCGGCGTCGGGCGCCGCCTCCAGCCATGCCCGGGCGTCCGCCGCGTGCAGCGCGACACGGGAGCCGGTCGGCAGCGGCAGCTGTTCGGCGACCAGGTCGAGCAGCCGGCCGTCGGCCTCGACGACGTGCTGCCGGGAGCCCGGCCGGGTGGCGGCCAGGTAGCGGGGCAGGGTCAGCGCACCGCCGCCGAGGTGCAGCGCGTCCAGCGGCCGTCCGGGCTCGGCGACGATGTCGAGGAGGTGCCCGAGCCGCCGGGCGTACTCGAACTCCAGGTGCGTCGGCTCGTCCAGGTCGACGTACGACTGCGGCGCCCCGTCCACGGTCAGCAGCCAGGCGCGCTCCCGGTCGACGTCGGGCATCAGCTTGGCGGTGCCGTGATCGACGACACGGGTCACGGGGATGGGCTCGCTCACCGTCACATTGTGCCGCCGCCCGTGCGTGCGGCTGCCCGCCCCCTCACCGGGAGCGGGCAGCCGCGCCGTTCAGCCGACCTCCGTCACCGTGCCGGCGCCGACCGTGCGGCCGCCCTCACGGATCGCGAAGCCGAGGCCCGGCTCCAGCGGCACCTCGCGGCCCAGCTCCACGGTCATCGTGACCGTGTCCCCGGGCCTGGCGACGGCCGCCTCGCCGAGGTCGACGTCGCCGACCACGTCCGCGGTGCGGATGTAGAACTGCGGCCGGTACCCGGTCGACACCGGTGTCGTACGGCCGCCCTCGCGGGCCGACAGCACGTACACCTGCGCGGTGAAGCGCCGGCTCGGCACCACGCTGCCCGGCGCGGCCACCACGTGCCCGCGCCGCACCGCGTCGCGCGGCACCCCGCGCAGCAGCAGGGCCACGTTGTCCCCGGCCTGCGCCTCCGCCATGGGCTTGCCGAAGGTCTCCAGGCCGGTCACCACGGTCTCCACCTCGGCGCCGAGCACCTGGACCCGCTCGCCGACGCGGATCGTGCCGCGCTCCACGGCGCCGGTGACGACGGTGCCCCGGCCGGTGATGGTGAGCACGTTCTCCACCGGCAGCAGGAACGGCGCGTCCAGGTACCGCTCGGGCATGGGCACATAGGTGTCCACCGCGTCGAGCAGCGCGTCGATCGAGGCCGTCCAGCGCGGGTCGCCCTCCAGCGCCTTCAGCCCGGAGACCCGGACGACGGGCGCGGAGTCACCGCCGTAGCCGTGCGCGGAGAGCAGGTCGCGGACCTCCAGCTCGACCAGGTCGGTCAGCTCCTCGTCCCCGGCGTCGGCCTTGTTGATCGCGATCACGATGTGGTTCACGCCCACCTGCCGGGCGAGCAGCACGTGCTCGGCGGTCTGCGGCATGATCCCGTCGAGCGCGGAGACGACGAGGATCGCCCCGTCGAGCTGCGCGGCGCCGGTGACCATGTTCTTGACGTAGTCGGCGTGGCCGGGCATGTCGACGTGCGCGTAGTGCCGGGTGTCCGTCTCGTACTCGACGTGCGCGATGTTGATGGTGATGCCGCGCGCCGCCTCCTCCGGGGCCCGGTCGATGCGGTCGAACGGGACGAAGCTGCCGGAGCCGCGCTCGGCGAGGACCTTGGTGATGGCGGCGGTCAGGGTGGTCTTGCCGTGGTCGACATGGCCCATCGTGCCGATGTTCAGATGCGGTTTGGTGCGGACGTACGCCGTCTTGGACATGGCGGTACCTCGAAGCCTCTCGGTGATGACGCGTGAGCGTCCCGGCGCGCGGCGGATGCGGCGGGCGGCGGGACGGGGACCCCCGGAAGGTGCCGACCCTCCCCCTGCGGGGTCCGCCGGACGATCCGGGGAGGGTCAGCTTCGGGCGCCGTCGACGGCGGCCAGGAGAGCGGGAACGGCAGCCTTCGGGGCATCCGCGACCGCGGATGCTGCGAGGTGGAAGGCGTACCGGAACATGACGTCGATCATTGCCGACGACGCCCGCCGCGTCGAATGGTTTTCCGCGGCGGGCCGTTGCGCACGGTGGCCGGCTAGGGTCTGTCGTTTGGATCATGTCGGTTTCGCGGGGCGTGGCACGCACATCTGCAGCGTTGTCGTCGGTTGTCGACGCTCCGCGTCGCCGCCCTCCTCCGCCTTGCAGCTGCACGCACCACGCCCCGCTCGGGTGGGCTGAGAAGCGCTGCGTCTCCCAGCCGACCTGATCCAAACGACAGACCCTAGGCGCCGATGTTCCTCAGCGCCTCCCGGACCGACAGCGGCGCGAACCGCTGCTGCTCGCGCGCCAGGAACGCGCGGACGGCGTCCGGGTCGGTCTTGGCGTACTCGCGCAGGGACCAGCCGATCGCCTTGCGGACGAAGAAGTCCGGGTGGCCGGACCGGCGCAGGCAGTAGTCGAACAGGCGCCGGGTGTCGGTGCGCTCCTTGAAGCGCAGCTGGTGCAGCAGGGCGGTGCGGGCGAGCCAGAGGTCGTCGTCGCCGATCCAGTCGTCCATCTCGGCGGCGAGCGCGGGGTCGGCGGCGACCAGCGCCCCGACGACGTGCGCGGCGAGCAGGTCGACGGTGTCCCACCACGGGACGGTGGTGACCAGGTGCCGGGCGACGGGCAGGAAGCCGGACGAGCAGTGCCGTACGTGACGGCGCAGGTAGTCCACGGCGAAGTAGTGGTACTCGCGCTCGGGCAGCTCCCAGCAGCGCAGGGCGACGGCGGCGCAGTCGTTCTCGCCGGGCCGGGGCAGCCCTTCCAGGACGGTGCGGGACAGGCTGCGGCGGTCCGGGGTGGCCAGACCGAGGAAGGGCGCGACGTCCTTCATGTACGCGCGCATCGCCACGGCGCGTTCCGGGTCGGCCGCGGCGCCGTACACGGCGGTGAGCCGCTCCAGCACGGTGTCGGCGAGCCCGCTGTCCGGTACGCGCGGAGTCCGGGCCGTTGTTCCTTCCCCTGTTACGCCCATGAGACGAACACTACGGCGATCACACACATATGTCGGTTAGTGTCACCGGATGCTCGATGCCACCACCCGCTCTGGGGGCACCGCCACGGCCTCTCCCCGGGCCACCACCGACCTCACGGCCGCCGTCCCCGCGGCCGCTCCCACGCTCGTCACCGCCACGGGCCCCGCCGCCCGCTGCGCCAGAGTCCTGTTGTCGCCGTGGGCGCGGCTGTCGCTGCTCGTCGTGCTGCTCGCCGCCGCGGCGTCGCTGGTGCTGGCCTTCCAGCCGCAGCGGCTGCTGACCGACGGCTGGCCGGCGCACCTCGGCGGGACCGCGGCGGTGGTGGCGTACGCGGTGGCCTACGGCGTGTGCACGGTGGCGTTCGTGCCGCGCCCGCTGCTGAACCTCGCCGCGGGCGCGCTGTTCGGGACGCAGCTGGGGCTGGTTGCCGCGCTGGGCGGCACGGTGTTCGGCGCGGGGCTGGCGTTCTGTCTGGGGCGGGGGCTCGGCCAGGACGCGCTGCGTCCGCTGCTGCGCGGACGCTGGCTGAAGGCGGCGGACCACCAGCTGAGCCGGCACGGCTTCCGCTCGATGCTGGCGGCCCGGCTCTTCCCGGGCGTCCCGTTCGCCGCCTCGAACTACTGCGCGGCCGTCTCGCGCATGCGCCTGCTGCCGTTCCTGCTGGCGACGGCGCTCGGCTCCATCCCGAACACCGCCGCCTACGTGGTGGCCGGCGCCCGCGCCTCCACGCCGACGTCCCCGGCCTTCCTGATCGCGCTGGCCTGCATCGCCGTGCCGGGCCTGGCGGGGGCTGCGGTGGCGTGGCGCAAGCGGCACCGGCTGCGCGGACGGTGAACCGGCCGGTACCGCGTCAGACCCGTTCGAGGACCATGGCGTTGGCGAGCCCGCCGGCCTCGCACATGGTCTGCAGGGCGTAGCGGGCGCCGCGTTCGCGCATCGCGTGGACCAGGGTGGTGGTCAGCCGGGTGCCGCTGGCGCCGAGCGGGTGGCCGAGGGCGATGGCGCCGCCGTGCACATTGACCTTGGCGGGGTCGGCGCCGGTCTCCTGCTGCCAGGCCAGCACCACGCTGGAGAACGCCTCGTTGACCTCGAACAGGTCGATGTCGTCGAGCGACAGGGAGGCGCGGCGCAGCACCTTCTCGGTGGCCGGGACGACGCCGGTGAGCATCAGCAGCGGGTCGGAGCCGGTGACGGCGAAGCTGTGCAGCCGGGCGAGCGGACGCAGGCCGAGGCGGGCGGCTATCTCGCTCGACGTGATCAGGACGGCGGAGGCGCCGTCGTTGATCGGGCTGGCGTTGCCTGCGGTGACGTTCCACTCGATCTGTGGGAAGCGTTCGGCGAAGGCCGCGTCGTGGTAGGCGGGGCGGAGGCCGGCCAGGGTGTCGACGGTGCTGTCCGGCCGTACGCACTCGTCGCGCGTGACGCCGTCCAGGGGCGCCACCTCGGCGTCGAACAGGCCCGCGTCCCAGGCCGCGGCGGCCTTGCGGTGCGAGGAGACGGCGAAGGTGTCCAGCTGCTCGCGGCCGAGCGACCACTTGGCGGCGATGAGTTCGGCGCTGATGCCCTGCGGGACGAGACCCTCGGGGTAGCGCGCGGCGACGCCGGGGCCGAAGGGGTCCTTGCGGCCGGCACGTTGGACCACATCGGCACGCGGCTCATGGACTCGACCCCGCAGGCCACGACCAGGTCGTACGCGCCGGAGAGGACGCCCTGCGCGGCGAAGTGCACGGCCTGCTGGGAGGAGCCGCACTGGCGGTCCACGGTGGTGGCCGGGACGGACTCGGGCAGTCCGGCGGACAGGACGGCGTAGCGGGTGGTGTTCATGGCCTGCTCACCGACCTGGTCGACGGTGCCGCCGATGACGTCGTCGATCAGTTCCGGGTCGACACCGGAACGCTCGACGAGGGTGCGCAGGGTGTGGGCGAGGAGTTCGACGGGGTGGACGTGGGCGAGGGCGCCGTTCGGCTTGCCCTTGCCGATCGGGGTGCGTACGGCTTCGACGACGACTGCGTCACGCATGGTGCGGGCCTCCTCGACCGCCCGGGCGGTCGCGTCCGGACGGATCAGCATCGACTACCGGTGAGTAGGAAATCCGAACTCACCATAGCCCTGTCAGTTTGAAATTCCAACCCTCACCTAGAATGGGCCGCATGGCCGTTTCCAAGGACCCGCGCCCCTGCTCGATCGCCGATGCGCTCGCCCTGGTCGGCGAGAAGTACTCCCTGCTGGTCCTGCGCGAGGTGTGCCTCGGCAACGGCCGTTTCGACCAGCTGGTGCGCAACATCGGAGCGCCGCGCGACATCCTGGCGACGCGGCTGAAGCGGCTGGTCGAGGCCGGGATCCTGACCAAGTCCCCGTACAGCGAGCGCCCGCGGCGCTTCGAGTACCGGCCCACCCGGGCGGGCCTGGAGCTGGAGCCCGTGCTGCTGACCCTGAAGGAGTGGGGCGACCGGCATCTGCACCGGGACGGCGACCTGCCGATGGTGATGGAGCACGTCTGCGGCCACGAGTTCGTGCCGGTCGTCACGTGCCGGGCCTGCGGCGACGAGGTGCGCCACGAGGACCTCACCGCGCACCCGCAGGCCTCCGGCTGGACGACGACCGGCCCGACGGCGGCCTGAGCCGCCGCGCCCGGGCGGGACGCCCCCGCCGGTGCGGCCCACCGGCCGGCGGCCCTGTTGTCGGGCCTTCATCTTGGGGCGCTACGCTTCCCCCTCGACACACCTGATCATCGATCACCGCACACGGCGGTGCGGTGGGTGTGCCCTTCGTCCGTTCCACGTCGGCACTTGGACTCCGCTACCTCATGTCTTGGTTTGAATCACTCATCCTCGGACTCGTCCAGGGGCTGACCGAGTTCCTTCCCGTCTCCTCCAGCGCGCACCTGCGGCTGACCGCGGCCTTCTCCGGCTGGGAGGACCCGGGCGCGGCCTTCACCGCGATCACCCAGATCGGCACGGAGGCCGCGGTGCTGATCTACTTCCGCAAGGACATCGGACGCATCCTGTCCGCCTGGACCCGCTCGCTGACGAACAAGGAGATGCGGCAGGACCACGACGCCCGCATGGGCTGGCTCGTCATCGTCGGCTCGATCCCGATCGGTGTGCTCGGCGTGACGCTCAAGGAGCAGATCGAGGGGCCGTTCCGTGATCTGCGGCTCACCGCGGCGATGCTGATCGGCATGGGCATCGTGCTGGGTGTCGCGGACCGTCTGGCGGCGCGCGACGAGAGCGGCGGCCGGCACCGGGTCGCCAAGCAGCGCAAGGAGCTCGGCGACCTGACCGTCAAGGACGGACTGATCTACGGCGTCTGCCAGGCCATGGCCCTCATCCCGGGTGTCTCCCGCTCCGGCGCCACCATCAGCGGCGGCCTCTTCATGGGCTACCGGCGCGAGGCCGCGGCCCGCTACTCCTTCCTGCTGGCGATCCCGGCGGTGCTCGCCTCCGGCCTGTTCGAGCTGAAGGACGCGGCGGAGGGCGGGCACGTCTCCTGGGGGCCGACGGCGTTCGCCACGGTGATCGCCTTCGTGACCGGCTACGCGGTGATCGCCTGGTTCATGAAGTTCATCTCGACCAAGAGCTTCATGCCGTTCGTCTGGTACCGCATCGCGCTCGGCGTCGTCATCATCGTCCTGGTCTCCCTGGGCGTCCTCAGCCCGCACGCGGCGGAGTCGGCGGGCTGAGCCGGGAGCACGTGTCCCGGGCACGTGACCGAGGACATACGTGACGCGTAGCCGTCCGGTAGCGCGCTGTCAGTCGTTGGCCCTAGGCTTGTGGGCATGTCCCCCGATTTAATGACCCCTGGTTCCGTGCGGTCCGCCGCGGAGGTCAATGAGCAGATCCGCGCGCTGTGGCGGCGCTCGGGCGGCTCCCTGTCCGCCCAGGAGCGCGCGGAGTACGAGTTGCTCGTGGTGGAGTGGGCGGCGGCGATCAACGGACAGGTCGTCGAGGCGGCCTGACACCTCGCGGCCGGACAACCGGGCCCGCACGGCCCGCACCGACAGAGCCCGCTCGGCCGGGCCCGCCCGCACGATCGAGCCCGTTCGGCCCCGCCCGCACTGCCGGGCCGGTCCCGCCCGCACTGCCCGGGCCGGCTCGGTCCGGCCCTCCACTCCGGTCGGCGCACGCAACCCGGCTGCCCGGCCGGCACCCCGGCGGCCCGCCTCAGCGTCCGCCCGCGACCCGCAGCACCGCGCCCGTCGTGTACGACGCGTCCGGTGACATCAGCCAGGCCACGGCCGCCGCGATCTCCTCGGCCCGCCCCGCACGCCCCAGCGGCACCGCCCCGCCCATCTGCCGGGCCCGGTCCGGCGCGCCCATGGCGGCGTGCATCTCGGTGTCGACGACTCCCGGCGCGACCGCGTTGACGCGGATCCCGTCCGGGCCCAGTTCCTTGGCCAGCCCGAGCGTCAGGGCGTCGACGGCGGCCTTGGTCGCCGCGTAGTGGACGTACTCGCCGGGGCTGCCGAGGGTCGCGGCGCCCGAGGAGACGTTCACGATCACGCCGCCGCCCCGGGGCGTCATCAGCTGCGCCGCCCGCCGCGTACACAGCAGCGTGCCCATGAGGTTGACGTCCACGACGCGTCGCAGGGTGTCGGTCGTGACGTCGGTGAACCGCCCGAGCGGCCCGGTCACCGCCGCGTTGTTCACCAGCCCGGTGAGCGGCCCGAGTTCCCGCTCCGCGACGTCGAAGAGCCGCTCCACGTCCGCCTCGACGGAGACGTCCGCGCGCACGGTGATCGCGCGCGCCCCGGCGGCCCGCACCCCCTGCGCCACCGCCTCGGCGGCGTCGGAGTCGCGGACGTGGTTCACGACGACGTCATGGCCCTGCGCGGCGAGCCGCAGACAGGTCGCGGCCCCGATTCCCCGGCCGCCGCCGGTGACCACGGTGACCAGACGCTTCATGAGGACCTCCTGGCATCTTGCGCGGGACGAAGATCCTCAGATTCGCAGACGCACGGAGCCGCCGTCGCCGCGGGGCCCGGCCACCCGCATCCGGTCACGCGCCGCCGCGGTGGGATCGGCCGTCGTCCGGTACGCGCGTCCGCAGGGGGACGCTGGAGCCCGTCGCCGTCGCGGCGACGGGCCCGGAGGCCGGGGAGCCGGCTGCCGCGCGGGTGCGCCGGGCGGAGTGGGCACGGGCTTCCGTGACCGGCCCGTGCGCCGACCGCCCCGCGGAAACCACCCGGCAGAGCCGACACGGACCTCCGTGACCGGCCCGGACCCCGACCACCCCGCGGAAACCACCCGGCAGAGCCGGCGCGAGCTTTCGTGACCGGCCCGGGGTCAGTGCAGTACGCGGTAGGTCACGTGGGTGACCAGCGTGGCCGGGCGGGCGCTCAGCTGTTCCAGGCGCAGCGGCGGGACGCCGTCGAACAGCCGCGTGCCCGCGCCGAGCGTGAGCGGCACGATGTGCAGCCGCAGTTCGTCGACCAGGCCGGCCGAGAGGTACTGGTTGATGGTGGTGGCGCCGCCGAGGACCGTGACGTCGCCCGCGCCGTCCACCGCGCGGGCCCGGGCCGCCGCGGACGCGATGCCGTCGGTGACGAAGTGGTAGGTCGTGCCGCCGTCCATCGGCTGCGGCTCGCGCGCGTGGTGGGTGAGGACGAACACCGGTGCGTGGAACGGCGGATCGTCTCCCCACCAGCCGTTCCACGGCCGGTCCCACGCACCGCGCACCGGGCCGAACATGTTGCGCCCCATGATGAACGCCTTGGCGTCCAGCACCCGGTCGGCCTCGGCCCGGTTCTCGTCGGGCGTGTCGAACATCCAGGCGTGCAGAGCGCTGCCCGTGCCGTCGCCCCCGTCGTCGCCGAACGGGCGCTCCTCGCTCTGGTGGAGGCCGGCCGCGTACCCGTCGGCCGAGACCGTGATGTCGCAGACCACCCTGCCCGTTCCCGCCGTCATCGCGCGCTCCCTGTGCCGCCCGTGCCGGGACGGCCGCGTGCCGGTCCCGGCGCCACCGTAGCGCCAGGTCCCGCCCAGGCGGCGGACGCCGTGGCCGGCCGGACCGGCGTGCCCTGGCCCGGATCACCTCCGGGACGCACACTGGAGGCACCACGGGGTAGGGAGGGGCGTATGAAGACGCTCGGCCACTGGCTCACCTCCCCGTGGCGGCGCTCGGCCGTCGCCGCGGCCGCGGGCGCCCTGCCCGTCCTGGCCTTCCCCGCCCCGTCCCTGTGGTGGTTCGCCCCCGTCGCCCTGGTGCCGTGGATCCTGGTGGTCCGTGCCGCTCCGACGGGGAAGCGGGCGGGCCGCGACGGCTGGTGGGGCGGGTTCGGCTTCATGCTGGCCATGCACCACTGGCTGCTGCCGAATCTGCACGTCTTCACGTTCGTCATCGCCGCCCTGCTGGGGCTGCTGTGGGCGCCGTGGGGCCGGCTGGTGCGGCGGCTGCTCGGCGGGGAGCCGTCGGGCGGGCGGGTCGTGGCCGCGCTCCTCGTCGTGCCCTCGGGCTGGGCGGTGATCGAACTGGTCCGCTCCTGGGAGGGGCTCGGCGGCCCCTGGGGCGTGCTCGGCGCGAGCCAGTGGGAGGTGGAGGCCGCGCTGCGGCTGGCGTCGGTGGGCGGAGTGTGGCTGCCGAGCTTCCTGGTGGTGGTCGTGAACGTCGCCGTGGCCGTACTCGTCGCGCTCCCCCGCTGCCGGGTGCCGGCCGTGGCCGGGCTGGTCGCCACGGCCGCCGCCACCTCCGCCGCCTGGGCACTCCCGTCCCGTCCCGGCATCGACGACCGGGTGCGGATCGCGCTCGTGCAGCCGGGTGTCGTCGTCGGCCCGGAACGCCGCTTCGACCGCGAGGAGCAGCTCACGCGTGAGCTGGTGGGGCAGGACCTCGACCTGATCGTCTGGGGCGAGAGCAGTGTCGGCTTCGACCTGCGGTCGCGGCCCGACCTCGCACGGCGGCTCGCCGCGCTCTCCCGCGAGACGGGCGCCGAGATCCTGGTCAACGTGGACGCCCGGCGCTCGGACCGGCCCGGCATCTACAAGAGCTCGGTGCTGATCGGCCCGGACGGCCCGACCGGCGACCGGTACGACAAGATGCGGCTGGTGCCGTTCGGCGAGTACGTGCCCGCCCGCTCCCTGCTGGGCTGGGCGACGTCCGTGGGCGAGGCCGCCGGCGAGGACCGCATGCGGGGCTCGCGCCAGGTGGTGATGGACACCGGGAACGGGCCGGTCGTCGGACCCATGGTGTGCTTCGAGTCCGCGTTCCCCGACATGAGCCGGCATCTGGCCGAGGACGGCGCCGACGTCCTGCTCGCGCAGTCCTCCACCTCGACGTTCCAGCAGAGCTGGGCGCCCGCGCAGCACGCCTCGCTCGCCGCGCTGCGCGCCGCCGAGACGGGCCGCCCGATGGTGCACGCGACTCTGACGGGCGTGTCGGCCGTGTACGGGCCGAGCGGTGAGCGCGTCGGCCCGCGGATCGGCACGGACACCAGCGCCGCCCAGGTGTACGAGGTCCCGCTGGCGCACGGCAGCACGCTCTACGTCCGCTTCGGTGACTGGCCGCTGTACGCGGCGCTGCTGATCCTCGCCCTCTGGGGCGCCGGCGAGGCGGTGCGCGTCAGGCGGACCGCTCGTGAACGGCCCGTACCACCCGCTCGCACAGCTCATGGGTCGCCAACGCGTCCCGCGCGCTGAGCACCCGGCCGGCGCGCACCGCGTCCAGGAAGGCGAGCACCGCCTGCTCGATGCCGCGCTGCCGGGACACCGGCACCCAGTCGCCGCGCCGCCGCACGGTCGGCTGCCCCTTGTGGTCGATCACCTCGGCGAGGTTGACCACCTGGCGCTTGGTGTCCTGCCCGGAGACCTCGAGGATCTCCTCCGCCGAACCGCTGAGCCGGTTCATCACGCCGAGCGCGGTGAAGCCGTCCCCGGCGAGCTGGAGCACCACGTGGTGCAGCAGTCCGCCCTCGGTGCGGGCGCGCACGGTCACGTCGTCGACCGGTCCGGGCACCAGGAAGCGCAGGGTGTCGACGACGTGGATGAAGTCGTCGAGGATCATCGTGCGCGGGTCCTCGGGCAGCCCGACACGGTTCTTCTGCATCAGGATCAGTTCGCGCGGATGGTCGGCGCACTGCACGTAGCCGGGGGCGAAGCGCCGGTTGAAGCCGACGGCGAGGCTGGTGGCCCGCTCCTCGGCGAGCGTCACCAGGCGCGTGGAGTCGGCGAGTTCGTAGGCGAGCGGTTTGTCGACGTACGTCGGTACGCCCGCGTCGAGGAGCCGGGTCACGATCTGCGGGTGGACGTCCGTCGGCGCGTGCACGAAGGCCGCGTCGAGGTCCTGCGCGAGCAGGGCGTCGAGGTCGGCGTGGCGTCGCCCGGGCGGCAGGTGGAGGCTGTCGGCGACCCGGTCGAGGGTGGCCGGGGTGCGGGTCTGCAGGTGCAGTTCGACCTCCGGCCGGACGGCGAGCACCGGGAGGTAGGCCTTCTGCGCGATGTCGCCGAGTCCGATGCAGCCGACCTTCACCTGGAGTGCTCCTTCAACCTTGCCTGCCGCGGTCCGCTGGGAAGCATACGGCGGCCGGTCGTCGCGGTGGGGCGGGCCCCGGCGCCCGCTTCCGTGACCGGCTCACCGCCCTGGCGAGCGGCCCGGGACCGGCGGGCGGTGCCGGCCGGGCCGCTCGCTGGGGAAAACGCCTGGTGAGGGTGGGCGGCGCTGGGCGAGGATGGCCGTATGACGACCGAGCGCAGGGAACCCGCGACCGATGCCGACGAGCGCACCATGCTGGACGGCTGGCTCGACTACCACCGCAGCACCCTGGCCCGGAAGTGCGAGGGACTCACCGACGAGCAGCTGCGCACCGCGTCGGTGCCGCCGTCCGAGCTGTCGCTGATGGGCCTGGTGCGGCACATGGCGGAGGTGGAGCGCAACTGGTTCCGCCGGGTGCTCGCGGACGAGGACGCCGGTCCTCTCTACTACTCCGAGGAGGACCCGGACGGCGAGTTCCACCTCACCGGGGCGGACAACTGGCCGGAGGCGTACGCCACCTGGCAGGCCGAGATCGACGCGGCACGGCGCCATGCCGCCGGTTTCGCCCTGGACGACCTGTCGCGGGGCCGCAGCAGGCACACCGGTGAGGCGTTCAGTCTGCGCTGGATCGTCACCCACATGATCGAGGAGTACGCGCGGCACAACGGCCACGCCGATCTGCTGCGCGAGCGGATCGACGGCGCGACCGGCGACTGACGTCACCCGCGGGTGCGCGAGGGGCCTCCGTACGGGGATGGACATCACCCGTGCGGGGCATGCCGCGCCTGTCCGCCCGCGCGGGGGCGGGCCGAGCCAGCAGAGTGGCGCGGGTGCAGCGAACGACGACCACAGCAACGCTTCTGGTGACCGTGGCTGTCTCCGCCCTCACGGGCTGTGTGACGGTCCAGCGTCCCCTCTCACCCGGCCCGGCGGCCCACCCGTCCCCGTCGGCCGAGCCGCGTCCGGTCGGGCAGGGCGAGACGCAGGTGGTGCAGGCACCGGCACGCGAGGCGCTGGAGATGATCGGCCCCTCCCGGCGCTCGAAGGCGTCGGCGTCGCCGTCGCGTCGCGCCGATCCGGGGACGCGCACGCCGCAGCGGCGCACTCCGGCCGACGACGACGCGCGCAACGGGCGGCCTGGGACGGCCGTACCCGACCAGGACACCCCGCGACGCCCTCCGGTGGACCTGCCGGTTCCCGACGGGTCGACAGGCTCCGGCGACTCGGACGTGTGCGCGCTGGGACGGCAGTACGGCGGCTGGCGTGCGGACAGCCCGGAGGCGGCCGTCTGCCGCCAGATGTACGGCGGCTGAGCCGACGGGCTTCCTTCCGCGCTCCGGCGGCCTCTTCCGGTGCGGACGCACCCTGCCGGTCCCCCGTGCGGACCCGGCCCGCCGGTCCCCCGCCTCGCGCCCACGCGCCCGCTCACGGACGCCCCGCGACCGCTACGGCCGCTGTCGCGGCGGTCCCCAGCCGCCCGGCGTTCCGTCCTCGCCCAGCCGGGTCTCCAGCCGCCGGATGGCGGCCCGCACGCCCTCGCCGTAGCGGTCGTCGGCCAGGGTGCGGGCCGCGTCCCTGGCCCGGCGCAGATGGACGCGGGCGGCGTCGGGGCGGTCGAGGCGGGCGTAGTCGGCGGCCAGGCTCAGCTGGAGCGACGGGTAGAGGGCACGCACGGCGAGCGAGCCCTCGTACTCCGCGAGCCGGTCGCCGGCGACCTCCTCGGCCGCGGCCAGGGCCCGCAGGTCCCAGGCCAGTTCGTCCTCGGGCTCGTCCTGGGTGTCGGCGAGGTAGTGGGCCAGAGTGCAGCGGTGCAGCGGGTCGCCGCTCTCGCCGATCTCGGCCCACAGGCCGAGGAACCGCTGCCGGGCCTCCTCCCGGTCCCCCGCGTGGTGCAGCATCACCACCTGGCCGATCCGCGTCGGCACCGCGTCCGGCGCCGTCTGCTCCTGTCGCTCCGCCACCACGCCCTCCGCACCGCTCGCCGGCTGTCGCTCCCGACGCTAACCGCAGCCGGGCGCGATGGCGGACAGGCCGCTCCGTGGCACGTCGAACGGTCGGACACGCGAGCCGGACGCGCAGTGGGTGCACGGTCCGGACACGCGGACCCGGTGCGTGGGCCGGGTGCGCAGTGGACGCCTCGCCGCATCTGGAGGTGCCGGGAACCGTGCGCAGTGGGCAGAGCGCAGGGGCGGGCCCGATCAGTTGGCCGACGTGTTCCGTATCATCTCGGCTGCTTCGGTGATGGCGCGTTGTCTGAGATCGCCGAACAGCTGCATCGTGACGGCGGCCAGGACGTCGTCCCCGCCAACAGTCCGCCCGTCCCCGCGGCGGGTGGACAGGGCGAGGAGGGGATCCTTGAGCAGCGGGGCCGGGGCCGGCTCGCCCGGCACCACCAGACTGACCGTCCCGAACCGCTTGACCCCGCCCTCGCGGACGACCTTGGCCGCGTCCCGGGCCAGGGCCGTCAGGAACACGCTCGCGATTCCGTCCAGGTCGCGGACCATCGCCGGGACCGCCCTCACCCCCCGGCTCCCCAGCAGCCTTCTCATTCCGGCCTCGAACCGGTGGGCGCCAGCCACACCACTCGGTGTACGCGCCCCGCGGCGCTCACGAAGAGACACGAGCACACCATCGGCGTTGCGCAATTCGCCCATCAGGCCGTGGAAGGTCGGGCTGTGCAGGTACCACTCCGATCCCACCTCCACCTCGACATCCCGGTCGATTGCCGAGATGAGGTCCTTGGGAATCAGCCTCTTCCTGTCCTCCTCGGCCGCCGCGCTTCTCGCGCCGTCGATGATCTCCGTCAGCACGGTCCGCGTCACCGACGCGGCGGCCCACGCGGCCGGCCGGGAGACGTGCAACGAGGTCACGTCCCTGAACACCGCTTTGACGAGCTGAGACTTGAACGGCAGGTCGGTCACGACGGAAGCGGTCTGCGGACCGCTGCGCTCGGTGCGTAGGGGTTGTGTGGTCATCGAAGTATGTGCTTTCTGCTGTCGGAGGTGTGAGTGGCCCATGCCGCACCGGGCGGCGAGACCACAAAGCTGTGCGGAGGGCGGCGAGCCGACACAGGGCCTGCCGGGCGAGGCCGCCGGCACACAAAGGTGCAGGTGGCCCCGCCCGGATGCTCGGCGTTCCGGCGACCGGGCGTGCGGCAGGGTGTGCCACCCGGGCGACGCGCTGTGGTGCGGCGCCGTGCCGGTCAGGCGACCTGGTACCTGCCGACTTCCAGGAAGTGGCGCAGCGTTTCGGGTGTGTTGTCGTCGAGGGCGGCGTTGGCCGCCGCGCACAGGGCCGGGCTGATGGACGGGTCAGCGAGGATGCGGGCGATGGCGACGCGGTCGTCCTCGGCCTGGGCGATCCGGTAGCCGGTCTCCAGCCAGGCGCGCATCGCCTCGGGGTCGTTGGCGTCCAAGAGGGCGTTGACCTCGGCGGTGACGCGCCGGCCGCTGTCGGGGGCGGCGAGCAGGCGCGTGATGGCGACGCGGTCGTCCGCGGCCTGGGCGATCCGGTAGCCGGTCTCCAGCCAGGCGCGCATCGCCTCGGGGTCGTTGGCGTCCAAGAGAGCGTTGGCTTCTCGTGTCACACGCCGGCCGCTGTCGGGGTCGGCGAGCAGGCGCGTGATGGCGACGCGGTCGTCCTCGGCCTGGGCGATCCGGTAGCCGGTCTCCAGCCAGGCGCGCATCGCCTCGGGGTCGTTGGCGTCCAAGAGGGCGTTGGCTTCTCGTGTCACACGGCGGCCGCTGTCCGGGTCGGTGAGGATCCGGACTATGGCCGCCCTCAGGTCGTCGGCGTCCGGATCGTCCGCGGACGAGGACACCGCGGGCACCGTCACCGCGGTCGGTGCCGCCGCGGCGGCGAAGGACGGGGTGGCGAGCAGGAGGGCCGGGGCGACGATGCCCGCGGCGATGCCGGGCGCTACGCGATGCAGGCGCAAGGGGAATACTCCTCTACGTTTGCTACAGAGGTGAGTTGAGGACGCCTCAGGGCGTTCACTCGGTGATGCTGCCACCTGGGTCTGACAGTGGCGGTTGCCCCGCTGCGGTCGCAGGACATCTTCGCCGCGGACGTGGCCGGTGTTTCATGGCGGCGCGCCTTGCAGACGGGCGGCCTTGAGCGCGGCTCGTGGCTGTCGGGGCATGGTCGGGGCGAGACCATGCCTGGGGGCGGGCGATCGTGGTGCGTCCGAGCGTGTGGTGCTGCGCGACGGGGTTCGGTTTGTCCGCCGGGACCGGGGCGGGCCGGGGGAGCCGGCCGTGCCGCTGCGCGGCTCGGCCGGTCATGCGGGTGAGTGGGAGGTGGTGGCCTCGCGGCTGATTGGCCGGTATTGGGTTGTCGCGGTCGATCGGCGCGGGCACGGCACGAGCGAGCGTCATCCGTATGCGCGGACATCCACCTCAGCCTGCTCCGACTCGCCTGGAGCATCATCTGCTTGAGACGACTCCGAACTTCATCCTGAAATGATCAGTGAGCTGCACCCTTGATCTCAACCTTGGTTGAGGCGCAACACTCGGCGCATGGAGATCGCAAAGAGCAGCACCATTCTCTTCCGTAACACCATGCGCATCACGGACGGTCACCTCGACGGCTTCCGGCGCGCCATCGCGCAGGCGGTGGCATTCGCTCAGGAGCACGGCCCTCAGCTCATGGTCGAGGTCTTCATCGACGAGGAGCGGATGCTGGCGCACAGCTTCCAGCTCTACCGCGACTCCGATGCCATCCGCGCCCACTGGCGGCTGTCGGATCCGTACATCCGCGAGGTGATGGAGCACTGCACCGTGCAGCACTTCGAGATTTTCGGTGCACCGGACCATGACATCGTGGCGGCCCTCAAGACCCCCGGTGGCGAATCCTTCCCCTTCGTCGTCTCGCCGCGCCTCGCCGGCTTCAACCGTCTTGAGGCACCCGGCTTGGGGTGAACTGCACCCTTAGGGGTCGGCCGTACCCGAGTGACTTGCCGGACGAGCAGTGGTCGTTGATCGAGCCGGTGATCACAGCGTGGAAGGACCGGCACCGGATATCACCACACGAACCGCCCTCTCCGGTGTTCTCGTGGCGCCGGGCGCCGGGGACGGTGCCGGGCATCCGGCCAGGACCCGGGTGGCGGACCGGACACCCGGGGCCGGGGCGCGGACGCCGAGGCCGGGGCGCGGACGCCGAGGCCGGGGGACGGACGCCATGTCCGGGGGACGGACGCCATGTCCGGGGGACGGACGCCTGGGCCGGGAGGCGCGGATCGGACACGCGGATCGGGTGCGTGGGCCGACCGCACCACCGGACGCGCGGCCCGCGCCCGGTGTCGCCGTCGGCCGATGCCGTCAGCCGAGGTTCGGCACGGTCCAGTCGATCGGCTCGTGCCCCTGCGCCGCCACCGCCTCGTTGATCTGCGTGAACGGACGGGAACCGAAGAACTTCTTCGCCGACAGCGGCGAGGGGTGCGCGCCCTTGACCACCACGTGCCGGTTCTCGTCGATCAGCGGCAGCTTCTTCTGCGCGTAGTTCCCCCACAGCACGAACACGGCCGGGTCGGGGCGGTCGGCCACCGCGCGGATGACCGCGTCGGTGAACCGCTCCCAGCCCCGCCCCTTGTGCGAGTTCGCCTCGCCGGCGCGGACCGTGAGCACCGCGTTGAGCAGCAGCACGCCCTGCCGGGCCCACGGCATCAGATAGCCGTTGTCCGGGACGGGCGTGCCCAGCTCGGCGTGCATCTCCTTGTAGATGTTCCGCAGCGACGGCGGGATCCGCACGCCCGGCCGGACCGAGAAGCACAGTCCGTGGCCCTGGCCCTCGCCGTGGTACGGGTCCTGCCCGAGGATCAGGACCTTCACCTTGTCGTACGGGGTGGCGTCCAGCGCCGCGAAGACCTCCTCGCGCGGCGGGTAGACGGGGCCCTTCGCCCGCTCCTCCTCGACGAACTCGGTCAGCTCCTTGAAATAGGGCTGCTGCAGTTCGTCGCCCAGCACCCCGCGCCAGGACTCGGGCAGCATGGCGGTGTCGGTCACGTCAATGTCCTTACGTGTGCGGTCGCTTCCAGGCCACAGAACCTACAGGCGACCACTGACAACCGGCCCGCCGGACGGCCGTACCCCGCGCTACCAGCTGGTCTTGCGGGACAGCTCCCACATCATCATGATCGTCGACGGGTCCAGGGCCCGCTCCGCGCCCGAGATGTCCCGGCTCGCCGCCACGTACTGCCGGCCCTGCCACAGCGGCAGCAGCCGCACGTCGTCGACGAGGATCTGCTGGGCCTCCTCGAACTGCTTCACCACGTTGCCACGATCGGACTCGCGGCGGGAACTGGGCAGCAGGTCGTTCGTGATCCTGCTCGCGTCGTAGGGCGTGCCGAGCGCGTTCTGCTCGCCGACGAACGGGGCGATGAAGTTGTCCGCGTCCGGGAAGTCGGGGAACCAGCCGCGCCCGAACACCGGGTACTCGCCCTTCTGGTAGCCCTCGACGTACGTCTTCCAGGGGCGACTCTTGAGCGTGATGTCGAACAGCCCGGACTTCTCCAGCTGCCGCTCCAGCTCCTTGAACTCGTGCGCGGTCTCGGAGCCGTAGCGGTCCGTGGTGTACCAGAAGGTGAGCGGGACCGGTTCGGTGATGCCCGCCTCGGTGAGGATCTGCCGGGCCTTGGCGGCGCTGGGCTCGCCGTAGTCGTCGAAGAAGCCGGTGGTATGTCCGGTGAGGCCCTTGGGGACCATGGAGTAGAGCGGGTCGACGGTGTCCTTGTAGACCTTGTGCGCGATCGCCGCGCGGTCGACGATCTGGGCGACGGCCCGGCGCACCGCCTTCTTCCCCGCCCAGGGGTCCTTCGGGTTGAACACCAGGTAGGAGATGTCGGTCCCGGTGCCGTCGATCAGCTGGACGTCCTCCTCCTTGGCGGCCCGGCCCTCGAAGTCGATGATGTCGTCGGCTGCCATGCCGCGGTAGGTCAGGTCGACCTGCTCGTCGCGCAGCGCCTCGACCATGCCGGCGGAGTCCTGGAAGTAGCGGATGGTGACCGCGCCGTTCTTGCGCTCCGCGAAGCCCTTGTAGCGGTCGTTGCGGACGAGCTCGGCCTGCTCGCCCTCCTCGTAGGAGGAGAGGGTGTACGGGCCCGAACCGACGACGGAGCCGTCGTCCTGGCGCAGGGCGTCGGCCGGGTAGGCGTCGGGGTCGACGATCGACATCGCGGGGGTGGCGAGCACGAACGGGAAGGTGGCGTCCGGCTTGTTGAGGTAGAAGACGATCTCGCGTTCGTTCGGCGCCTGGACCCGTTCCAGGCTGCCCAGCAGACCGGCCGGGCCGCCGTTGACGTTGATCGTCCGGATCCGGTCGATCGAGTGCTTGACCGCCTTCGCGTCGAGCGTGCCGCCGTCGGAGAACGTCAGGCCCTCGCGCAGCTCACAGCGGAAGACCTGGTTGGAGCTGTCGGAGAACCCGCAGCTCTTCGCGGCGTCCGGCTGCGGGGTGGTCGCGCCGACCGGGTAGCTCAGCAGGGTCTGGTAGATGTTGCGGAACAGCTCCCAGGAGCTGTCCCAGGAGGCGGCGGGGTCCAGCGTGCTCGGCGAGCTGGTGCTTCCGACGACGATGGGTCCCTCGTCGTCCGCGGAATCGGACGCCAGGACACCGCATCCGGTCACCAGAGACGTTATGGACGCGATGGCCGCCACCCGCCGCAGGCATCGGTTCCGGTTGAACACGCGAACGCTCCTCGATCTGCCGTCCCAGGGGTCGGCAGACCTTACCGCAGTGTTTGCCCGTTTGACCCTCCCTCGTGCGGCCCATGTGATCGACTTTTCGATGACTACGTTGTCACGGATCGTTGCGATTCCGGGGCGCGAACGCGGGCGCCGTCCTGTCGACGGCGCCCGCGTCCCGTGCCCGGAAAACGGTCACACCCGGGCGCCCGGCGCCTCCGAACGGGCACGGACCGTGCCCGCTCGACGCTTCCGGAGCACGGCTCAGCCCACGCCGGCGTTGAGGAAGACGCCGCCGTCGACGACGAGCGTCTGGCCGGTGACCCAGTCCGACTGGTCGGAGGTCAGGAACGCGGCGGCGCCGCCGATGTCGGAGGGCACGCCGAGGCGGCCCAGCGGGTAGGCAGCGGCGGCCTCCTCCTCGCGGCCCTCGTACAGGGCCTGGGCGAACTTGGTCTTCACCACGGCCGGGGCGATGGCGTTGACCCGCACCCCGGGCGCGAACTCGTGCGCGAGCTGCTGGGTGAGGTTGATCAGCGCGGCCTTGCTGACGCCGTAGGCGGCGATGAAGGGCGAGGGCGACAGGCCCGCGATGGAGGCGATGTTGACGATCGCGCCGCCGTTGTCCTTCTGCCAGGCGTGCCAGGTGCGCTGGGCGAAGCCGAGCGCCGAGATCACGTTGGTCTCGAAGACCTTGCGCGCGACGTTCAGGTCGAGGTCGGCGATCGGCCCGAAGACCGGGTTCGTGCCGGCGTTGTTGACCAGGTAGTCGACGCGGCCGAAGGCCTCCATCGTGCGCTCGACGGCGACGGCCTGGTGGGCCTCGTCGTGCGCCTTCCCGGCGACGCCGATGGCCCGGTCGGCGCCGAGCTTCTCGACGGCCTCCTTGAGGGCGTCCTCGTTGCGGCCGGTGATGCAGACCCGGTCGCCGCGCGCCACCAGCGCCTCGGCGATGCCGTAGCCGATGCCGCGGCTGGCGCCGGTGACCAGGGCGACCTTGCCGGAGAGTTCCACTGACGTCATGTTCCCGTGTTCCTCAGTCATTGCTAGTCGAGCGGTCCGCCGGCGACGTACAGGACCTGGCCGGAGACGAAGCCGGCCGCCTCGCCGGTGAAGAAGGCGATGGCGTTGGCGATGTCCTCGGGCTCACCGACGCGGGCGACCGGGATCTGGGTGGCGGCCGCGGCCTTGAAGTCCTCGAAGCCCATGCCGACGCGGTCGGCGGTGGCCTTGGTCATCTCGGTGGCGATGAAGCCGGGGGCGACGGCGTTGGCGGTGATGCCGAACTTGCCGAGCTCCTTGGCGAGGGTCTTGGTGAAGCCCTGGAGGCCGGCCTTGGCGGCCGAGTAGTTGACCTGGCCGCGGTTGCCGAGCGCGGAGGAGGAGGACAGGTTGACGATCCGGCCGAAGCCGGCGTCCACCATGTGCTTCTGGCAGGCGCGGGACATCAGGAAGGCGCCGCGCAGGTGCACGTTCATGACGGTGTCCCAGTCCGCGACGCTCATCTTGAACAGCAGGTTGTCGCGCAGCACGCCCGCGTTGTTGACGAGGACGGTCGGCGCGCCGAGCTCCTCGACGATCCGCGCGACGGCGGCCTCGACCTGCGCCTCGTCGGAGACGTCGCAGCCGATCGCGACGGCCTTGCCGCCGGCGGCGGTGATCTTCTCGACGGTGTCCTTGCAGGCGGCCTCGTCGAGGTCGAGCACCGCGACCGCGCGGCCCTCGGCGGCCAGTCGTACGGCGGTGGCGGCGCCGATGCCGCGCGCGGCGCCGGTGACGACCGCGACCCGCTGCTCAGTGGTGGACATTGCTGCTTCTCCTCGCCCTTGGGATGCGGCTCCTGCGGCCGGACCCACCTCGGTGAGCGACCGCTTAGTACCTTCAGCAGACGAGACGCTAGAAGCCCTGGCACCCGGTGTCAACGGCACGCCGCGCCTGTGTGATCCATTCCCCCGCGCGAGGACTCCCTCCCCGCCTCCGCGTCCGGCCGCCGCCGTCCCGCCCTCGGCGTCCCACCCCGGCTCGGCCCGGCACCCGATCGGCCTACGGCTGCGCGCCCTCGCGCCGGGCGGCCCCTAGCGTCGGGAAGCGAGCCATCCGTGGCAGGAAAGGAGGCGCTCCATGCGCCGTCGCACGGGTGCCATAGGCACGCTGATCGCGTTCACCGCGATCGCGCCGTTGGCCGGAACCGCGCACGCCCAGGACCTGGACTGCAGCGACTTCACCTACCAGGAGGACGCGCAGAACTTCTTCAACACCGACCGGAGCGATCCGCACCGGCTCGACGAGGACTCGGGCCCGGACGACGGAGTGGCCTGCGAGGCCCTTCCGCGGCGCGGCCTCACCTCGTCCACCTTCAGGCCCGCACCGGACACGCCGAGGCCCACGCAGAGCCCGTCCGCGCCCACCCGGTCGGCGACCCCGACGGCCACGGCCACTGCCACGCCCACGCGCACCGCGACCCGCACCGCCGTGCCGACCCGGACGGCGCCGCGCACCACCGCGCCCGCCACTCCCACGGCTCCCGCCTCCGTGACGCCGACCCGGGGTGTGCGCGGCGGCCTGGGCGGCGCGGCGGACTCGGGGCCCAGCGGCTGGGACGTCGGCATCGGCGCCACGTTCGTCACGGGTGCCGTCCTGGCGGTCGGCCACGTGGTGAGGCGCCGCCGGAGCTGACCGCCGTCAGCGCACGAGCAGGTCGAGCAGCCGCTCCACCTCGGCCGCCGGGTCGGCGGTCAGCCCCGTGTGCACGGGGCCGGGCTGGACGACGGTCGACCTGGGCGCGATCAGCCAGCGGAAGCGCCGCCCGGCGTCGTCGCCCGCCGCCTGCCCCGCCGCGTCCCCGCCCGCGCAGACGCCTTCCACGGCGCGCAGCGCGGCCCGTACGCCCGGAACGTCGGCCGCCGGGTCGAGCGCGAGCAGCCGCGCCTCGTCGAGGTGGGTGCGGGCCGCGACGAACGACAGGGGGCGGCAGTAGACGAGCACACCGGCGTTGACGCACTCGCCGCGCTCGATGCGCGGGACGACCCGCAGCAGCGCGTACTCGAAGACGTGGCGGTCGTTCACCGGTCCCCCTCGAGGCCGTGGACGCGCTGGTGGACGGTGGCGGCGCGGGCGATCAGCGGCCGCGCGTAGGCCAGCCGGAGTTCGTCCGGGTCGGCGAAGCCGGGCTCGCCGGTCAGCCAGCTGTCCGGGATCTCGGCGGTGACCTCGGCGAGCAGGTCCTCGGTGATCCGCGGCGCGAGGTCGGCGGCGGCGGAGGCGAGGTCGGGCGCGCTGGACCGCAGGGCGTGGTCGGAGGCGTCGTACGGGCGGGCGGCGGACGCGTCGGCGCCGGGCCAGTTGTGGTGCCAGATCATCGTCGCGCCGTGGTCGATGAGCCACAGCTCGCCGCGCCAGCGCAGCAGGTTGGGGTTGCGCCAGGAGCGGTCGACGTTGTTCACCAGCGCGTCGAACCAGACGATCCGGCCCGCCTCCTCGGGGCCGACCTCGAAGGCGAGCGGGTCGAAGCCGAGGGCGCCGGAGAGGAAGCGCATGCCGAGGTTGGTGCCGCCGCTGGACTTCAGCAGCTGCTGGATCTCCTGGTCGGGCTCGGCGAGGCCGAGCACGGGGTCGAGGTCGACGGTGACCAGGCGCGGCACCCTCAGTCCGAGCCGGCGGGCGAGTTCGCCGCAGACGACCTCGGCGACCAGTGTCTTGCGTCCCTGTCCGGCGCCGGTGAACTTCAGGACGTAGGTGCCGAGGTCGTCGGCCTCGACGAGTCCCGGCAGCGAGCCGCCCTCGCGCAGGGGCGTGATGTAGCGGGTGGCGGTGACCTCGGTCAGCATTTCCCCAGGCTACGCGATCTTCCTGCGGTGCCGTCCGGGGCCTTCCGGGGCGCCGCGCGGGTCGACGGGCGCCCCGGAAGGCATGCGCCGGCGTCCCAACTGCGGTGCGACGGCGGCCCTGTCCAGCGGATCCGGGACGCGGGAGGAGAACCGACAGCGAAACGACAGCTGTGGTTTACGCCCGTCCGACCGGGGACAGGCCAAGCTCTCGGCACTGCCTGAACGTCGTGGGCCCGCGGACCGTACCTCCGTGCAGATCAGGATTCCTCCCCGGAAGGACACCATCGGCATGAGCAGCGCATCGTTCCAGCCCGCATCGGGGCCCGCCCGTCGCACCGTCGTGGCGGCGGCCGGAGCGGCGGGCCTCGCCGTCGCGCTGACCGCGTGCGGCTCCGACGACGAGGCGTCGGACGCCCCCGCGGGCTCCGGCCCGGCCGGCGGCTCGCCGGACGACGGCGGCGCGGGCGGAGGCGGTGAGTCCGGCTCCGGTGCGGCCGGTGCCGCGCTCGCCTCGACGGCCGACATCCCCGAGGGCGGCGGGAAGGTCTTCGCCGACCGCAAGGTGGTGGTCACCCAGCCGACGGCCGGCGAGTTCAAGGCGTTCTCGGCGACCTGCACCCACCAGGGGTGCGCGGTGAAGAGCATCGCCGACGGCCTCATCAACTGCCCGTGCCACAACAGTAACTTCTCCATCGCCGACGGCAGTGTGAAGGGCGGACCGGCGACCCGGCCGCTGCCCTCCGTGGAGATCACCGTCAGCGGGGACTCGATCACCCTCGCCTGAGCCGTCGGAGCCGGATGTCCCTGGTGGGACGTGAGATACCACCGGTGGGACGGGAGAGAGGAGCGCGCCGGATGGCCGCCACGCAGCGCCGGGGCCGCAGGATCATGATGACGCCCGGAGAGCTGGACGACTTCCTCACCGCGCAGCGCACCTGCCGGGTCGCCACGGTGTCCGCCGACGGCGCGCCGCACGTCAGCGCCCTCTGGTTCGCCTGGGACGGCACCTCGCTGTGGCTGTACTCCGTGGTGCGCAGCAAGCGCTGGGCCGATCTGCGCCGGGACCCGCGGGTGGCGGTCGTGGTCGACACGGGTGAGGAGTACGGCGAGCTGCGCGGCGTGGAGCTGGCCGGGCGGGTGGAGTTCGTGGGCGAGGTTCCGCGCACGGGTGAGCTGTGCGCGGAACTCGACGTCCCCGAGACGCTGTTCGCCCGCAAGTACTTCGACCTGGACGAGATGCCGCACGACGGCCGGCACGCCTGGCTGCGTCTGACGCCGGAGAAGACCGTGTCCTGGGACTTCAGGAAGCTCTCGGCGCAGGCCTAGGCGGGGGCCGTCGTGGCCGGGGCCGTCATGGCCGGGGGCGTCGCAGCCCGGACCGGCGTGCGGGCGGCCCGGCCCGTGCCCGGTCCTGGCGCCGTGCGCGGCACGCCCCGGCGCGCTACCCGGCCGTCTCCGCGTTCCGCGCGGCCGTCGCGGTGCTCTCCCCCGCCGCCCCGACACGCTCCCCGGCCGTCCGGAGCGCGCGGACGGCCGCCCGGATCGACGGGCGGCGGTCGGCGTCCGCGCGCCAGACGACGAACACGTGCCGGCGTACGCGCGGCGTCAGCGGGACGGTGACCACTCCGGCGGGCACCGGGTTGCGGCCCAGCAGCGGTGCCACGCAGACGCCGAGCCCTGCGGCGACCAGGGCGAGCTGGGTGTGGCTCTCGGCGGCGCGGTGGCCGATGACGGGCTCGACGCCCTTGGAGCGCAGCGTGAACAGCAGCCACTCGTGGCAGAACTCGCCCTCGCCCCAGGTGATCCACTCGTCCTCGGCCAGTTCGGCGAGGTCGACCTCGTCACGGCCGGCGAGCCGGTGGCCGGCCGGCAGGGCCACATCGGCCGGGTCGTCCAGCAGCGGCGCCTTGACCAGTCCGTCGGGCAGCGGCATCGGCTTGTTGTACCAGTCGAGCAGCACCGCGAGATCCAGGTCTCCGCGCACCACTGCCCGGATCGCGTGCTCCGGTTCCAGTTCACGGGAGCGCACGCGCAGCGCGGGGTGCCGCTCGCGCAGCTCCGCGACGGCCGTCGGGAACAGTCCCCGCGCGGCGGTCGGAAACGCCGAGACGCGCAGCTCGCCGACGACCTGGCCGCGCTGTGCCTCCAGGTCGGACTGGGCGAGTTCGACCTGGGAGAGGATGCGCGCGGCGTGCTCGGCGAGCAGCCGGCCCGCGTCGGTGAGCCGGACGCCGCGCCCGTTCCTGGCGAGCAGTTGCCGGCCGACCTCGCGTTCCAGCTTGGCCATCTGCTGCGAGACGGCCGAGGTGGTGATGTGCAGGCCCTGCGCGGCCCCGCTGACCGAGCCGTGCCGGGCGATGGCGTCGAGGGTGCGCAGGCGCTCCAGGTTCAACATATAAGCGATGCTACGAAATACCGCGTGCGAAATCTCGATTGTGCTACGAGATGACCGTCCACGATCGTTGCCTGCATGAGCAGCGTCACCGCGACCTCCACCACGTCGGACCCGGCCCGTCCTGCCGCGCCGCGCACCCGCCCCCGCACGGACTGGCGGCTGCGTTTCGCGGCCCTGTCCCTGATCTGGGGCTTCAGCTTCCTGCTGATCAAGGTGGGCACCCAGGGCTACGCCCCCTTCCAGGTCACCCTCGGCCGGCTGGCCTTCGGGACCGCCGTCCTCGCGGTCGCGATGGCGGTACGGCGGGAGGGGCTGCCGCGGGGTGTGCGCACGTGGGGCCATCTCGCGGTGGCCGGGTTCCTGCTCAACGCGCTGCCGTTCTCGTTGTTCGCCTTCGCGGAGCTGACCATTCCGTCGACGCTGGCCGGCATCTGCAACGCGACCTCACCGCTGTGGGGCATGGCGCTGTCGCTGGTCGCCCTGTCCGAGGACCGCCCGACCCGGGTCCGGGTGGCGGGGCTCGGGGTGGGCTTCCTGGGTGTGCTGACGGTGCTGGGCGCCTGGCAGGGTTTCGAGGGCCTGGACGCGCGCGGCACCGCGCTGGCCCTGCTGGCCTCGCTGAGCTATCCCGTCGGCTGGATCTACGTCCGCCGCACCCTGGCGGGCAGCAGCCATTCCAACCTGTCCCTGACGGGCGGCCAGTTGCTGCTCGCCACGCTCCAACTGGCCGTGGTGACGCCACTGTTCACCACGCTGCCGACCGCCTTCGCGGTGGGGCCGCTGCTGGCGGTCGCCGCGCTGGGCACGCTGGGCACCGGGTTCGCCGTGCTCGTCCAGTACGGCCTGGTCGCCGAGGTCGGCCCGACGACCGGCCAGATGGTGACCTACTTCGTCCCGGTGATCGCCGCCGCGGCCGGCATCGTGCTCCTCGGCGAGACGCTGACCTGGTCGACGCCGGTGGGCGCGGTGATCGTGCTGGCGGGCGCGGCACTCACCCAGGTACGGCCGAGGAAGACGGAGTAGCGGCCGTCGCCGGTACGACGAGGAAGGCGGAGTAGCGGCCGTCGCCGTCCCGGGGCGCCCTCAGACGTACGTCCTCGACGGCTGCCCCGCGGGTCCCAGCGCCGCGGCGACCGCCTCGGCCAGCGGCTCGGTCTCGTCCGGGCCGAGCGCCGAGACGGTGATGCGGATGCCCGGCGGCGCGCTCATCCGGAAGCGGGCGCCGGGGGCCACCGCCCAGCCCGCGTGCAGCAGCCGGGCGACGGCGCCGGTCTCGTCCGGGACCGGCACCCACACGTTCATGCCGCTGCGCCCGTGCGCCTCGATCCCGTGCCGGGCCAGCGCCCCGATCAGCGCGTCCCGGCGCCGGCCGTACTGTCCCGCCACGGCCGCCGGGTCCACGGCGCCGTCGCTCCACAGCCGGGCCACCGCGCGCTGGACGATCCTGCTGACCCAGCCGGGCCCGAGCCGCTGCCGTCCGCGCACCCGGTCGAGGGTGACCGGGTCGCCGGTGAGCACCGCGAGCCGCAGGTCGGGGCCGTAGGCCTTGGCCGCCGAGCGCACGAAGGCCCAGTGGCGGGTGATGCCCGCGAGGGGGTGCAGCGGGAGGTCGACGATGTGGTGCCCGTGGTCGTCCTCGATCAGCAGCGTCTCCGGGTGAGCGGCGAGCACCGAGCGCAGGGCCCGCGCGCGGGCGGCGCTCAGCGCGGCACCGGTCGGGTTCTGCGCGCGGTCGGTGACGATCAGTGCCCGCGCGCCGCCCTCCAGCGCGGCGCGCACGCCGTCGGGGAGCGGGCCCTCGTCGTCGACGCCGACGGGGACGGTGCGCAGGCCGAGCGCCGGGACCAGGTCGAGCAGGCTTCCCCACCCG
The DNA here is from genome assembly GCF_006782915.1 of Streptomyces calvus. GTDB lineage: Bacteria > Actinomycetota > Actinomycetes > Streptomycetales > Streptomycetaceae > Streptomyces > Streptomyces calvus. The sequence continues at coordinate 318,242 of NZ_VCNP01000056.1, read as the reverse complement.
GGGTCCTCCACCGCGACCGCGTCCCCCGGTTTCAGGTGCGCCATGAGGACCCGCTCCACGGCGTCCAGCGCGCCCGAGGTCACGGCGAGGGGCCCGGCCGGCACGCCGTCGGCGTCCAGTCCGGCGCGGGCCAGGCGCTCCAGCGCGGGCTCGACGGGCGCGTGCCCGTAGAGCACCGGCTCCCGGTCGCCCTGTCCGGCCGCCGCCGCGAAGGCTCCGGCCAGCGCGGGCAGCAGCGCCGGGTCCGGGTTGCCCTCGGACAGGTTCCGCACACCCGGCGGGACCTCCACACGGATGAGGTCCCGCGCGGTGGTGGCCGGTTTGGGCCGCACGCGGCTGCCGCGGCGGCCCGCGGTTTCGATGACCCCGCGTTCGCGCAGGGTCCGGTACGCGGCCGCGACGGTGTTCGGGTTCACTCCGAGCCGGTCCGCCAACTCCCGCATGGGTGGCAGCAGTTCACCCGGCCGCAGCTCGCCTTTCGCCACCGCTCGCTCCACGCTCGCGGAAATCTCCGCTGCGCGCCGCCCACTGATCGGATACTCTCCTAGCACAAAGCCAATTATGCACTAGTGCAATGGAGAGCGCCATGCAGGGCACCCGGCCGCAGCCCGCCGACACCTATCCGCCCACCGAGCGGACCGTCCCCACCCGCTCCCCCGACCGCGCCGCCTACGACAAGGAACTGGTGCACGCGATACTCGACGAGGGCTACGTCTGCCATCTCGGCTTCGTCCGGGACGGCGCCCCGGTGGTGCTGCCCACGCTGTACGGCCGGGTCGGCGAGGTCCTCTACGTCCACGGCTCGACCGGCTCGCGCCCGCTGCGCGCGGCGGGAGGGACCGCCGCGGGCCTGCCGGTCTGCCTGACCGTCACCCATGTCGACGGTCTGGTGCTGGCCCGCTCGGCCTTCCACCACTCGATCAACTACCGCTCCGTGGTGGTGCACGGCCCGGCGTACGACGTGACCGACCCCGAGGAGAAGCGGCAGGCGCTGGACGCCCTGGTCGACCATGTCGTCCCGGGCCGTGCCGCCGATTCCCGCCCGGCCAACAAGAAGGAGCTGGCCGCGACCGCGGTGATCCGCCTGAACCTGAACGAGGTCTCCGCCAAGCTCCGCACCGGCGGCGTCAACGACGAGCCCGAGGACCTGGCCCTGCCGCACTGGGCCGGTGTCGTCCCGCTGCGCAAGGGCTACGACACCCCGCTCGCCGATCCCGGCCTCGCGCCCGGCACCCCACTGCCCGACTATCTCGCGGCCCGCTGACGCCGAGCGCCCCCTGGGACGCGCCCCACGACCACGACGCACGGCACCGGTGACCGGCCGGGCACGACACTCCGGCCGCCTCGCAGTCGAACGGCCCACCCGACCGGCCACCCCTGGCCCGGCCACCGCACTGCGCCCACGACGCCGACCACGTCAGGGGCGGCCGCCCACGGCTGCGCCTCGAACCAGCCGACGTACACCCGGCGCTCGCACACGCGGGCCGGCGGCCGAAGGCGGTACGGACGCACGGCCGAAGGCACGCGCCCCGCGCGACGGCGAGTGGCACCCGCCGCGCGTGAAGCGGATCGCGGCCGGGCCGGTGCGGCGGGGGGGGGGGGGGGCGCCCCCCCGCTCCGTCACGCCGGCACCACACGCCCGTCGTCCTCGCGGACCCGCGCGCCCCGCGCCTCACCGACCGCGAGCCCCGCGACCGAGCCCAGCATCAGCAGGGTGCCGGCCAGCGTGGCGGCGGTGAGCCGCTCGCCGAGCAGGGCGACGGCGAGCACGGCCGCGCTCACCGGCTCCAGCAGCATGATCACGGACACGGTGGCCGACCGGACCACGGCGGCGCCGGCGAAGTAGAGGCCGTACGCGAGGGCCGTCGGCACGGAGGCGATGTACGCCACCAGCAACAGCAGCGCACCGGGTGCCTCGGTGTGCGGCAGCAGGCCCTCTACGGCGGCGAACGGCAGCAGCACCGCGGTGGTGACGGCGAACGCGGCCACGGTCGTACCGGCGGAGTCCGTGCCGCCGTCGCGTCCCCACCAACGGGTGAGCAGGGTCATCGCCGAGTATCCGGCGGCGGACAGCAGGGCGAGCAGCACGCCCCAGGGATCCACGGTCGCCTCGCCGTCGCCGAGGACCAGCACGACGAGTCCGGCGAGCGCGCCCACGACGGCGGCCAGTCCGCCGCGCCCGAGGCGCTCGCCCAGGGTCAGGCGGGCGCCGAGGGCGATCAGCACGGGTCCGGCGCCGAGGGTGACGACGGTGGCCACGGCGAGTCCCGTGGCGGAGACGGCCGCGAAGTAGGCGGTCTGGAAGACCGCGAGTCCGAGTCCGGTGGCCGTGGCCCGCAGCAGCCGGCGGCCGGGCGGCACGGACACGGCGGGCCGGGCGGGCCGCAGCAGCCGGGCGGCGAGCAGCAGCACCAGGCCGGCCGCGCAGCGCCAGAAGGACAGTGCGACCGGGCCCATGTCGCTGGTCCGGTAGACCAGGGAGGCGGCCGCGCCCGCGGTGCCCCAGGCGGCGCCGGCGACGATCAGATAGAGGAGGCCTCGCCCGACGGGCAGGCCGGAGACGGCGTTCGACACGTGTTCTCTCCGCAGATGCACGCTCCGCGCGCGTCGGCGCGGGCGTGGAAGTTTCGGGATGGGATCCCGGGCCGGGCCCCGAGGGGCCGGTTCGACGGGATCCGCGGACTTCGTCTGCGGGCAGCACCGTTACGCCCGGCGTGGTGCCGGGCGGATGTACGGGAGGGCCCGCCTCAGGCGGCCGGAGGCGGAAGAACGAGTGCGCGAGCGTGATCAGCACCTTATGCCGTGGTTCCCGGCGCCGACAACTCCCGTTCGGGTCCGCCGCCGGCCACCGGCTCCCCGGAGCTTTTGGCGGGGGCCGACGACTGGGCGATGAAGGCGCCGGTCAGGACGACCGCGCCGCCGACGATCTGCGGCGCCGACAGGTGCTCGCCGAGCAGGACCCAGGCCAGCACGGTGGCGATGACCGCTTCGAGGCAGGCCACGACACCGGCGACCTGCGGGGAGAGACGGCGCACCGAGACCACGCCGGTGACGTAGGCGGCGACGGTGGCGACGAGCACGATCCAGGCGAGCAGCACGAAGGCGGCGACCGGGGTGCCGTCCATCCGCGCGGTGCCCGTGAGCACGGACCAGTCCATGGTCCAGGGGCGGGCGACGACGGTCAGCACGGCGGCGCCGACCAGCAGCCCGTAGGCGATCACGCCGAGCGGGTCGGCCGCCTCGTCTCCGTCGCCGCCGTGGTCGGAGAGGACGAAGTAGCCCACCTGGCAGCAGGCGGCGCCGAGCGCGAGCAGCAGTCCGAGGGCGTCGAAGCCGAGCCCCGACCACACCTCGACGACGCAGGCGAGCCCGCCCACCGCCAGCACGACACCGACCGCGGCGGCACGGGTCACCGGCCGCCGCTGCACGAACCGCACCCAGCCGAGGACGAGCGCGGGCGCCAGGTACTCCACGAGCAGGGCGACTCCGACGGGGATGCGGGAGATCGCGGCGAAGTAGCAGGCCTGGACGCCGGCCACGGCGAGCAGCCCGAACCCGGCGAGCAGCCCGGGCCTGCGGCGCAGCAGGTCCCGGTGGCGCACCGCCAGCGGCAGCATGACCAGCGCCGCGCCCGCGACGCGCAGCCACACCACGTGGAGCGGGTCGAGACCCGCCTCGATCAGCGGCTTGGCCGCAACTCCGGAACCCCCGAAGGCGATCGCGGACAGCAGCGCCAGACCGAGTCCGACGCCCTTTCCGCGGCTGCTCCGGGTACTGGCAGACGTAGGCACCGGCACATGATGACAGGCACCGACAGGAGCGTCATCCCCTGTGGCACCTGTCTCAACCGCTGGACTCCCCGGGGCCGGTGCCGGCCGGGGCGTCGAGCCGGCCGTGCAGTTCGAGGTGGTCGATTCCGGCGCGGGCCAGCACCTCGACGGCGCGCGCCTGCGGGTCCACGAGGAGCGCCGCGAGCAGGTCCGTTCCGCGTGCCGGTGCCCGGCCGTCGCGGGCGGCGCGCTCCCGGGCGTACTCCATGCAGCTCGCGGCCAGCGGCGAGAAGCCGGCTACCTCGGCCACCGCGGGGACCAGGCCGGAGTCCTCCACCGCGCTCTGCCAGCGCAGGCCGTAGCCGATGCTGCGCTGAACGAGGTAGCCGAGCAGCCGCGCGGTGCGCGGCCCCTCGCCGAAGAGGGCCCTCACCTCGGCGTCCGACTCCAGCAGCGAGTGCAGCAGGTGGGCGGTGTCGATCTGGCGGTCCCCGTCGCGGACCGCCCGCCGCCGGGCACCGGCCACCACCGCTGCCAGTTCGTCGCTGAACACGGCACCGCTGTCCGCGCGCCGGCTTCCCTGCTCCGGGAGTTGCCGGGCCGGCTGCCGGGGGTTACGGGATTGCACATCCTCCACCCCATCAGCCCCCGGGGCCCGGGACATCCCCGGCGGGAAGCATCTTGGCGTCCCACAGGAAGTGGACATCCCGGGCCGGAATCTCCTCCTTGGGAAGGAGATCTGGGCGTTGTGCACCGAGCGGCGCGCGCCGCTTTGCCCCGCGCCCCGCTCAGTCCTCGTCGGCGAGGATCAGGTACAGCTTCTTGCGGGCCTCGTTGATGACGGCGAGGGCCTTGTCCCGCTGGTCCTTGCTGCCGGTCTTCCAGACCTGGCCGAAGGCCTCCATCAGCCCGAACCCGGCCTGCCGGATCTCGCTCAGCGCCTCCCAGTCGACCCCGCGCGAGGCCTCCTCCCAGGGGGCCTCGGGACCTTCCCCGGCCGCGTCGCGGCCGGCCGCGGTGAGGGAGAACAGCTTCTTGCCGCCCTCGGACGCGCTGGCGATCAGCCCTTCGTCCTCCAGCAACTGGAGGGTGGGGTACACCGATCCGGGGCTGGGCTTCCACGCCCCGCCGCTGCGTTCGGCGATCTCCTGGATCATCTCGTAGCCGTGCATGGGCCGTTCCTTCAGCAGGGCCAGGATCGAGGCCCGTACGTCACCGCGCCGCGCCCTCCCCCTCGGTCCGCCGCGTCCTCGCCCGCCCCAGGGCCCGCCGTGGCCGAACCCCGGGCCGAAGGGCCCGCCGGGCCCGCCGGGGCCACCGGGACCGAACGGCCCGAAGGCGGCCCGCAGGCGCTCGAAGTCGCCCCGGCCGCCTCGCGGACCGCCGTGACCGTGTCCGTGCTCGTGCTCGAAACCGTGCGTGTGCATCGCCACCACTCCATTCCATCGTTGATCTGTCGCGATGCTTCAACGATATATCGGAATGTGTCGTACGACAAGGCCCTGCCCCGGCCCGGCAACGACGGGGCCGTCAGGGCGTCCCGGGCCGGTGGAGTGGTCGTCCGTTGCGTTGCGCGGCGGTGGTCGGCGCCGGTTCAGGTCACCGTTCCGGCGGCGGGGGGCGTCGGGTCGTAGGCGCCCTCCCGGGCGATGTCGCGCAGGTGCGCCGCGGCGGTGAGCACGTCCCGGTGGCTGGTGTAGAGGGCATTGACGCCGAAACGCAGCAGGTCGGGTGCGCGCATGTCCGCGAGCACACCGCGCTCGGCGAGGGCCCGCACGAGTCCGTGGGCGTGCGGGTGGCTCAGGGCGACCTGGCTGGCGCGCCGGTCCGGATCGGCGGGTGTCACCGGCGTGAAGCCGAGCGGCGTGAGGAGTTCGTCGGCGCACCGCAGGAAGAAGGAGGTCAGGGAGAGGCTCTTGGCCCGGACCCGGGTGAGGTCCACACCGTCGAAGGCGGTGAGTGCCGCTTCGAGGGCGAGCAGGGACAGGACGGGCGGGGTGCCGATGCGGGCGCGGGAGATGCCCGGGGCCGGTGTGTAGTCGCGGCTCAGGCCGAACGGGTCGGCGTGGCCGTTCCAGCCGGTGAGCGGGGTCTCCAGCGCGGCGTGGTGACGCCGGGCCGCGTACAGGTAGGCGGGGGCGCCGGGCCCGCCGGAGAGGAACTTGTAGCCGCAGCCGACCGCCAGGTCCACGCCGAGGTCGTCGACGCGCAGGGGCAGCGCACCGGCGGCGTGGCACAGGTCCCACAGGACGAGGGCGCCCGCGTCGTGGGCGGCCCGCGTCAGCGCCTCCATGTCGTACAGCTCGCCGGTGCGGAAGTCGACGGGCGAGTAGCTGACCACGGCGACCCGGTGGCCCTCGGCCCCGAGGAACGCCGCCAGGTCGTGCGGGGGCACCCGCCGCACCTGAAGGCCCCGCTGCCCGGCGACCGCGTCCGCCAGGTAGCGGTCGGTGGGGAAGTGCCCGGGGTCGGTGACCAGCAGCGGCCGGTCCGGGCGGAGCGCGGCGGCGGCGCTGAGCGCGGTGTACAGCTGCACGCTGGTGGAGTCCCCCGCGACCGTCTGCCCCGGCGCGGCCCCGATGAGCGCGCCGACGGCGTCGCCGACCCGCAGCGGAGCCTCCCACCAGCCGTTGGTGTTCCACGATCCGATCAGGTCGGTGCCCCACTGGCGGGTCACCGCGTCGGTGAGGGCCGGCGGCACGGCGGCGGGCAGCGGGCCGAGGGAGTTGCCGTCGAGGTGGACGACGCCCTCCGGGAGCAGGAAGCGGTCCCGCAGGTGGGCCAGCGCGTCGTCGGCGTCCAGCCGTGCGGCCGACTCCCGCAGTGCGCTCGGTGCGCCGTCCGCGCGGCTCGCGGTCCGCGGTGAGGGTGTGGTGGTCATCGGCGCGCGGCCTCCTCGTCCGGCCGGCCGGGCCGCGCCGCGGCGGCGGCCGACATCTCCCGGAGGGTCTCGGCGACCGCGCGGGCGCCGGGCGCCTCCGGTTCGATCAGGGTGTAGTGGCCGGTGCCGGGCAGGACGACCGTCCTGAGGTCCCGGTGGACGGCCGCGTAGTCGCTGAACTGGGTGAGCGGGACCTCCTCGTCGGCCGCGCCGTGCAGCAGCACCGTGGGCACCCCGGTGGTGCCGGCGTCACGCAGCAGGGTGAGCGGGTCGACCTCGGGCAACCGTTGGTCGAACAGCTGCGCTCCGCCGAGGAGTTGGAGGGCCGCGCCGTTGCTGAGGTCGTCCCGCCGGGTGGCGGTGAGGTCGGTGATCGGCGCGAGGGCGAGCACGCCCGTCGGCAGGGTGCGGGTGTGCCAGCGGGAGCCGGACGGCAGCAGGGCCCGGGCGGCGCACCACAGCGCCAGATGGCCTCCGGAGCAGTGGCCCGCCAGCACGTGGGGCCGGCCCTCGGGCAGGGTGTCGACGATCCGGGCGACGTCGTCGAAGGTCTCCGGGTAGCCGCCGGCGCCGCCGGAACGGCGGAAGCCGGGCAGCAGGACGTCGAAGCCCTGCCGGGAGAGCCAGGCGGCGAACGGCGTCAGGTGCATCCGGTCGTAGCGCCAGTAGCCGCCGTGCAGCAGGATCACCAGCGGGGCGCCGGGCTCATCGGCCGGCCAGGCGTCGTAGACCTGGTGGGGGTGGTCCCCGTAGCGGCCGTGCACCGGTGCGAGCACCGGCTTCAGGCTCAGGACGCGCCGCTCCTCCTCGGCGGCGAACGCCGAGACGACCCTAGACGTCACCGCGCACCTCCCACAGCTCGGGGAAGACCGGGCGTGCGGCGCGCTGTTCGAGCCAGGCGAGCCCCGCCGAGCCCGCGCTGCCGGGTTTGGAGCCCATGGCCCGGCGCACCACCAGGACGTGCTCGAAGCGCCAGCGGGCGACGAGTTCGGCGATGTCGGTGAGCAGTTCGCCGAGCGCCAGGTGCGCATGGTGCTGCGGCCCGGCGTAGACCTGCCGCCACATCTCCACCACGCCGGGGTCGGAGGTGTACGGAGTCGTGACGTCCCGTTCCCGAACGTGCCGCGGGACGGGCAGGCCCTGCCGGTGCAGATGTGCCAGCACCTCGTCGTACAGGCAGGGTTCGCGGTAGGTCTCGGCGAGCGCCTCGTGGACGGCCGGGTCGCCCCGGTGGGCGCGCAGCAGCCCGGCGGACTTGTCGCCGAGCAGGAACTCCAGGTGCCGGTACATCGCCGACTGGAAGCCCGACGCCCGGCCGAACGCGGCCCGGAAACCGTTGAACTGGGCGGGTGTCAGCGCGGCGATGGGCGCCCAGGCGCCGTTGAGCGCGGTCAGCGCGCGGCGGCTGCGGACCAGCGCGTCCGTCGCCGCGTGCGGCTCGTCCTTCACGAACGCCGTTCGCGCCGTGCGCCATTCGTGCACGATCAGGGTGAACCACAGCTCCATCACCTGGGTGGTGACGAGGAAGCCCATCTCGTCCGATGACTCGGTGAGCGGGTGCTGCAGGGAGTTGAGGACGGACGCGTGCACGTACGTGTCGTAGGGGCTCGCGCCCTCGAAGGGCTGGGTCAGGGAGTCGTCCGTCACCGGATCGGCGAGAGCGGACGTGCTGTTGTTCATCGCATCTCCTAGTGCTGCGGCCGGGCGGCGGGCGTCACACGCCGAGGTGGACACCGCCGGAGGCGTCGATCCACTGGCCGGTCGTCCAGCGCGCGTCGTCGCTCGCGAGGAAGGAGACGACGTCGGCGATGTCCGACGGGGCGCCGAGCCGGCCGAACACGGAGGCCTCGGAGTACCTCCGGCGGATCTCCGGGACGGCGAGGGTGGGGTTGATCTCCGTCTCGGTGTAGCCGGGCGCGACGGCGTTCACCGTGATGCCGCGGGGGCCCAGTTCCTGGGCGAGGGCCAGGGTGAGGTAGTCGAGGGCGGCCTTGGTCATGGTGTACGACACCAGCGCCGGGAAGGCGACGCGGGTCGCGACGGAGGAGATGTTGACGATCCTGCCGCCGTCGCGCAGCCGGTCCAGGCCGCGCTGGACGATGAAGAACGGCGCCTTGGTGTTGATCGCGAACACCCGGTCGTAGTCGGCCTCGGTCACGTCGGCGATGCGGCGCGGGACGGTGATGCCCGCGTTGTTGACGAGGACGTCCAGGCCGGGTTCGGCGTCCCGGGCGGCCAGGGCCCGGTCGAAGGCCGACCACAGGGTGTCGGCGTCGCCGGGCACACCGAGTTCGGCGTGGACGGGGAACGCCCGGCCGCCGTCGGCCTCGATCTCCTTGACCGTGCGCTCGGCCGCCGCCTCGTCGTGCCCGTAGTGGACGGCCACCAGGGCGCCCTCACGGGCGAGTCGGTGGCAGATGGCCCTGCCGATGCCCCGGCTGCCTCCGGTGACCAGGGCGGTCTTTCCCTCGTGGCGGGCGGTGGTGGTCAACGTCTGTCTCCTTACACGGGATCGCTGCTGCGGTGGGTGGGTGTGGCGTGGCCGCGGGTGCGGCGCGGGTCACGCGTCGAAGTCGAGGGTGAGCTCGGCGGAGCGCGGCCGGGCCCGGCAGACGAGGGTGTAGCCGGCGGCGCGGTCGCGTTCGTCCAGCGCGTGCTGTCCGCGGGCCGCCACCTGCCCGGAGAGGACCTTGGCGCGGCAACTGCCGCACACACCCTCCCGGCAGGCGTACGGCACGTCGGGGTCGGCCCGCAGCAGCGCGTCGAGGACGGCCGTGTCCTGCGGCAGGACCGTGGCGTACCGGCGGCGGCCGCCGAGCAGCACGGTGATGCGGGTGGTTCGGGCGGGCGGGGAGGTTTCGGTGAGTGGGGAGGGTGCGGCGGTCGGCGAAGCGCCGGAGGACGGGGACGGGTCGGCGGGCGGGGACGGGTCGGCGGACGGGGACGGGTCGGCGGGCGGGGACGGGTCGGCGGACGGGGATGCGTCCGTGGATTCCCCTGGTGCGGCGGCCGTGGTGAACAGTTCCCGGCGGACCAGCGCCGGATCCGCTCCGGCGTCCGCCAGGACCCGCCGCGCGGTGGCGACCAGTCCGGGCGGGCCGCACAGGGCGTGGGCGGTGTCCGGTGCGGGCCGGGCGTCCAGGGCGGTGAGCAGGCGGTCCAGACCCGCGCCGTCGAGCCGCCCGCCGAGCGGCCCGCCCCCGTGGGCGGTGTCCTCACCCGTGACCACGTACAGGACGGTGAACCGGTCGACGAACGCGTCCTTCAGTTCGGCCAGTTCGTCGGCCAGCAGCGCGTCGCAGGAGGTGCGCACCGAGTGGACCAGGGAGACCCGGCAGGCCGGGTCCCGGCGCAGCACGTCGGCGGCCATCGCGGCGAGCGGTGTGATGCCGGAGCCGCCCGCGAGCAGGACGTGGTGGCCGCCGGGCAGGTCCGGGAGGGCGAACGTGCCGGTGGGGGGTGAGAGTTCGAGGTGGTTGCCGGGCGCGAGGCGGGTCGTGGCGTGGGCGCCGAAACCGTCGGGCGAGCCGCGTTCGATCACCAGGCGCAGTGCCGTCGGGTCGTGCGGCGGCGGGCACACCGAGTAGCTGCGGCGCAGTTCCCCGCCGGGGCGGCGGTGCCGGACGACGACGTGCTGGCCGGGCCGGTGCGCGAAGACCGCGCGCAGCCCGGCGGGCACCTCCAGGGCGACGGCCACCGCGTCGGCGGTGAGGCGGCGCACCTCGGTGACCTCCAGCGCGTGCCAGCCGGTCCGCCGGGCAGGGCCGGTGCGTGGCTCGGAGCGGGCGGTGGGCGGGATGGCTGCGGTGTTCACGGTCTGCCTCACAGCGCGGTCAGGTGGGGGAAGGGCTCGCGGCACGCCGTGCACCACAGCACCGACTGGCAGCGGGACGGGCCGAAGGGGCTGTGCGGCCGGGTGGCGCGCGAACCGCAGCGCGGGCAGGGCACCGCGCCCAGCTCCACGGCGACCGGACCGTCCGGCGCGGATGACGCGGATGACGCGAGTGACGCGGGCGGGGCGATGCCGTGGGCGGTGAGTCTGCGCCGGCCCTCGGGCGTGATGCGGTCGGTCGTCCAGGGCGGGGAGAGGACCTGCCGTACGCGGCCGTCGGGATGGCCGCAGGCGGCCAGCACGTCCCGTACCGCCGCGGTGATCGCGGGCATGGCGGGGCAGCCCAGATAGGTGGGGGTGATCTCCACCTCGAGGACGCCGTCGGCGGCCGGGGCGACCGAGCGCACCACGCCGAGGTCGCCGAGGCCGATCACCGGCAGCTCCGGGTCGGGGACGGCCTCCACCCGTTCCCGCACCTCGCGCACGGAACGGCGGGCCGTGGCCGGCGCGGGCCCGGTCACCAGGTGCCTCCGGGGAACCGGCGGTGCACCGACTGCAGTTCGGCGACCAGCAGGCCGAACTCCTCGGTGTGCAGGCCGTCCCGGCCGCCGCGCGCCCGCCAGGAACCGGCGGGCACGGTGAGCCCGGCGCGCGTCACCACCTCGGTGACCCGCCGCTCCCACTCCGGGCGCAGCGGCGCCGGCGAGGGCACCGCGCCCGACGCGGCCAGGCGCCGCACCACGTCGTCCTCGTCGAACAGTTCACCGGTGTACGGCCACACCCGCTCCAGGCCCTGCCGCATCCGGCGGGCGCTCTCCGGCGTGCCGCGGCCCAGCCGCAGGGTCCAGCGGTCCGCGTGCAGCCGGTGGAAGGCGACCTCCTTGGCGGCGCGTGCCCCGAAGGCGGCGAGTTCGGCGTCGGCGCAGCCGGCCAGCGCCTCGTAGTACAGGACCGCGTAGTGCGTGTAGGCGAGTTGCCGGGCGACGGTCACCGCGAAGTCGCCGTTGTGCAGTTCGGTCAGCAGGGCGTTGGTGAACTCGCGTTCGGAGCGGGTGAAGGCGAGGTCGTCCTCGGTGCGGCCGGTCCCGTCGAGCCGCCCGGCGCGGGTGAGCAGGACCCGGGCGTGGCCGATGAGGTCGAGGGCGATGTTGGACAGCGCCAGGTCCTCCTCGATGGTCGGCGCGCGCGTGATCCACTGGCACAGGCGCTGCCCGAGGACGAGGGCGTCGTCCCCGAGGCGCAGCAGGTGCACGGCGAGGTCGGCGCCGTCCGGTGCGGGCGGCGTGCCCGCCGCGGTGCGGGCCGGGGCGTCACTCGTGGTCGTCACCTTCGGGGCCTTTCTCGGTCAGCGGTGCGAAGTGCTCCGGGTACCGGTACGGCTTGTGGCGGGCGCCCGCGAAGTACGGGTCGCGTTCGTCCGGGGAGGCCGCGTGCACGGCGTCCGAGCGGACCACCCACAGCGACAGCGGGTCGCCGCGGCGCGTGTACAGGTCGCGGGCCAGGGCCAGCGCGGCGTCCGGGTCGGCCGCGCGCACCGACCCGACGTGCTGGTGGGCCAGGCCGCGGCGGGCCCGCAGGAAGACCTCCCAGGACGCCGGCGCGCCCTCCCGTGCCCGGCTCACGCGTCCTCCCCCGCAACCCCGCCGGCACGGACGGCGCACGCGCCGGTCTCCCCCGTGCCCTCCTCCGCACCGCCGACGAACACGGCCCCCTCCCCCGCACCGACGGCGACCGCGGCTTCGTCCTCCGCTTCCTCCGCCGCGCCGTCGTCCGCACGGGCGGCGTACGCGGCGGCCGCCTCCCGCACCCAGGCGCCGTCCTCGTGCGCGGCCCGGCGGTGCGCGATCCGCTGCCGCGCCCAGACCGTGTCGTCGCCCAGCGCCTCGCGGTAGACGTCCCAGTCGACCGGGGTGAAGTCGTAGTGGCCGCGTTCCTCGTTCCAGCGGATGGCCGGGTCGGGCAGCGTCAGGCCGAGGCGTTCGGCCTGCGGCACGCACTGGTCGACGAAGCGCTGGCGCAGCTCGTCGTTGGTGTGGCGCTTGATGCCCCAGGCCATCGCGCGGCGGGAGACGGCGGCGCCCAGTGCGGCGGTCCGCGCGTCGGCGCCGCCCGCCTCGGTGTCCGGCGGGCCGAACATCAGCGCCACGGCCGGCAGCCACCAGCGGTCCACCGCGTCCTGCGCCATCTCCTTCTGCTCCGGCGTGCCCTCGCACAGCGCGCGCATCAGGTCGTAGCCCTGCCGCACGTGGAAGGCCTCCTCCTGGCAGACGCGGCGCATCGCGCGGGCGTACGGACCGTAGGAGGTGCGGCACAGCGGCGCCTGGTTGATGACGGCGGCGCCGTCCGTGAGCCAGGCGATGGCGCCGGTGTCCGCCCAGGTCAGCGCGGGATGGTTGAAGGTGGCCGAGGCGCGCTGCTGTCCCCGGTGCAGGGCGTCCAGCAGGTCCGCGCGGTCCACGCCGAGCGTCTCGGCGGCGGAGTACAGGTACAGGCCGTGGCCCGCCTCGTCCTGGACCTTGGCGATGAGCACCGACTTGCGGTGCAGGGAGGGGGCCCGGGTGAGCCAGGCGCCCTCCGGCTGCATGCCGATGATCTCGGAGTGGGCGTGCTGGGCGATCTGACGGATCAGCATGCGCCGGTACCCGTCGGGCATCCAGTCGCGCGGTTCGACCGTCCCGCCCTCGGCGAGGAGCGCGTCGAAGTGCGCGAGCAGCTCGTCGTCGTCCACGGCCGCGGCCGTACCGGCCGGCGCGTTCACGCGGCACCGCCCGCACGCACGGGGTCGGCCGCGGTGGTGCGGTCGGCCGGGCACCGTCCGGCGGCCCGGACCCGTACCGGTACCGGATGCCTGGGCACTCGCATCACTCCTTCGGGTTCGGCCCGCCCGCCCGCTGCCGGCCCGGGAGCGGGCGGGCGCGGGACGGGGCGGAGGAAGGTGGGGTGGGGGGAATCTCGTGCGGTAAGAGGCCCGGCGCGGGCCCCCGCTATCCCCGCCGTCGCGGTCCGGACGCGTGACAAAGCTCACGCAGTGCCGTGGGGAGTGGGAGCGGCGCGGTCCTCCTCTTGTGGAGGTGACAGTCGACACCCGCACGGCGGCCGGCACGCGCCGGGGCGAAAGGGGAGAACCATGAGCACCATCAGGGAGTTGCTGGTCGAACTCACCGGCACGACCGAGTACGCGGACACCGTCGGCGACGACGTCGACCTCGCCGCCAGCGGTATCGACTCCGGCGATCTGGTGCGGCTCGTCCTGCTCGTGGAGCAGCGGCTCGGCGTGGAGATCACCGCCGAGGACATGGAGCGGCTGCGCACCATCGCCGACTACGAGCGCTTCGTGGCCGAGCACTCGGTGGCCGGGGCCACCGGTGGTGCCTGATGTGGCTGACCCAGCTGCTGGAACGCAACCGCCAGTGCTTCCCCGGCCGGACCGCGCTGGTGGACGAGGAACGGTCCGTCACCTGGGCGGAGTTCCACGACCGCACGGTGGAACTGGCGCGAGGACTGGCGGAGCTGGGCATCGGGCGCGGTGACCGGGTCGCCGTGCTCTCCAAGGACCGCATCGAGGTGCTGGAGACCTACTTCGCGCTGGCCCGGCTCGGCGCGCTGTTCGTGCCGCTGAACCACAGCCTGGCCGTGCCCGAGGTGGCCGGCCTCGTCGGGCGGGTCGGCGCGGTGGCCGTCCTCGGCGAGTCGGAACTGCTGGACCGGCACACCGAGTTGCCGCCTCCGGTGCGGATCCGGATGGCCTTCGACAAGCCCGCCTTCGCGGCGCTCGGCACGGTGGCCCGCGAGCGGGAGCTGCCGCACGTGGCGGACACCGACCCGATCGCCGTGCTGCACACCTCGGCGACCACCGGGCAGGCCAAGGGCGTCACCGTGGACAGCGGGTCGTTCCGGGCCATCGCCCTCGGCTGGCTGGTCATGGCCCGGCCCACCGACGACATCGTCCTGGTGAACTGCTGCCCGCTGTACCACGGCAGCATGGTGGTGTCGCTGACCTACATGGCGGCGGGCGCCACCGTGGTGCTGATGCCGGGCTTCACCCCGCAGCGGGCGCTGTCCGCGGTGGCACGGCACCGCGCCACGCACCTGTGGATGGTGCCGCAGATGCTGCGGTTCATGCTCCAGGCCAAGGGCTCGCACAGCACCGACCTGTCCTCGCTGCGGGAGGTCCTGTACGGCGCCGCCCCGATGCCGCTCGACGTGTACGCCGAGGCGGTGCGGCGGCTCGGCTGCGGCTTCCGTCAGGTGTACGGGATGACCGAGGTCGGCGGTCCCTTCGTCACGCTCGGCCCCGACGAGCACCCCGCCCCCGGGGACGTCACCGCCCGCATCCCCTGCGGGCGCGTGGTGCCGGGCATGTCCGCCCGCGCGGTGGACGAGGCGGGCCGGGAGGTGCCGTGCGGCGGCATCGGCGAGATCGTGGTGCGCGGGCCGGGCGTCATGCAGGGCTACTGGAACGACCCGGAGGCCACCCGCGAGATCACCCTCGACGGCTGGATCAGGACGGGCGACCTGGGGTTCGTCGACGACGAGGGGCGCATCCACCTGGTGGACCGCACCAAGGACGTCATCATCCGCGCCGGTCAGAACGTGTACCCGTCGGAGATCGAGCGCGCCCTGATGACCCATCCGGCGGTCCGGGACGCCGCGGTCGTCGCCCTGCCCGACGAGGACTACGGCGAGGTGCCCCTGGCGTACGTCGTCGTGGACCCGGACGCCGGCACGCGCCCGGCGGAGCTGCTGGGGCACGTCGCGGGTCTGCTCGCGCCGTACAAGCGGCCGCGCCGGGTGGAGTTCATCGATCAGGTGCCGCGCAACCCGGCCGGCAAGATCCTCAAGAAGCTGCTGCGGGCCTGACGGCGCGTGCGACGAGGGGCGGGGTGGTGCTCACCCCGCCCCTCGTCGATGTCTGCGTTCTCACGCAGGCGCGTTGACCAGCGCCGCCATGTTGCCCGCCGGGTGGCGGTTGTCGTGGATGAGCTGGTGGGCCAGGCCGATCTCGTCGAAACCGAAGGTGCGCGACAGGCACGGGTCGAGGAAGCCCTGGTCGATCAGACGGGTCACCTCCCGCGCCTCGCGGGCGGAGGCGACGTGCGAGCCCTGCAGGCGCTTCTGCCGCATCCACAAGAACCGCAGGTCCACGTCGCCGTTGTAGCCGGTGGTGCCGCCGCAGATGACGACCATGCCGCCGTTGTCGCACAGGTACATCGAGGTCGGGACGGTGTCCGCGCCCGAGTGCTCCAGCACGATGCGCGGGCTGCGCCGCTCGCCGAGCACCTCCCAGAAGCGCCGGCCGAAGGCGCGGGCGCCGGCCAGCCAGCGGCGCATCGCCTCGTCGTCGGACGTGTCCGGCATGCGTCCCCAGTGGTCGAACTCGCGCCGGTCGATCCAGCCCTCGGCGCCGAGCTTGAGGCAGAACTCGCCGCGTTCCTCGCTGGAGACGACCGCCACCGGGATGCCGCCGACGTGCCGGACCAGCTGGATGGCGATGCAGCCCAGCCCGCCGGCGCCGCCCCAGATCAGCACCGGGTCGCCGGGGCGCACCGTGTGCGGCTCCCAGCCGAACAGCTGCCGGTAGGCGGTGGCCGCGGTCGCCATGTAGCAGGCCGCCTCGGCCCACGACAGCCGGGCCGGCTTCGGGTGGAGCATGTAGTCGTCGACGACGGCGAACTGGGCGAAGGAGCCGTAGTTCTCCTCGTAGCCCCACACCCGCTGGGTGGTGGAGAAGGCGGGGTCGGCGCCGAGACGGATGTCCTCGGCCTTCTCGTCCCAGCGGCTGGCGAGGACGACGACCTCGTCGCCGAGCCGCACCCCGCGCACGTCCTCGCCGAGCGCCCACACGATGCCGGACAGGTCGGAGCCGCCGATGTGGAAGTCCTCGGTGGCGCCCGCCTTCTGACGCGCGGCGATCACGTCGAGCGGCGAACCCAGCGCCGCCCACACGTTGTTGTAGTTGATGCCGGCCGCCATCACCTTCACCAGCACCTGGCCGCGGCCGACGGGCGGCACGTCCACGACCTCGGTGCGGAAGGCGTCGACGGGTTGCCCGTAGCGCTCGCGGCGGATGAGCGAGGCGTACATCTTCCTGGGGACGGTGCCGATCTCGGGCGCGTCGCCGAGTTCGTAGAGGTCCTGGGTCGCGGTCACATGGGTCTCCTGAACGGTCGGGGCGTGAGTCGGTGGGCCGGGGCCACGGAACGGGGCGGCGCGCCGGGCGGCATCAGCCGGTGATCCCGCGCAGGGCCTTGGCGACCGCCGCGCCGATGCGGGCGATCGGCTCCGGTTCGGTCATCTCGTAGTGGCCGCACGGCACTTGGTGGTCGTGCAGGGTGCCGTCGACGTGGGGCCGCCAGGCGTCGGCCTTGCCGGCCGCCACCGCCAGGTCGCCCGGGACGTCCGCGGCCCGCTCCTCGGCGGCGCTGAAGAACAGCACGTCGCCGTGGAAGACGCCCGGGGCGAACTGCGGTGCGATGCGCAGGTTGTTGCGCATGACGGAGGCGATCGCGGCCGCCTCCTCGCGGGTCACCGGAGAGGCGGCGGGGTCGGCGGCGACGCGGGCGCCGATGCGGTCGAGGACGGAGTCCACGTCCGGCACGCCGGCCTCCGGCGGCAGCCCGGCGACCCGTGACAGCAGGGCCGCCACCTGGCGTTCGGCCGCGTCGGGGTCGTGGCGGGTGCCGTGCGGCTGGGGGGCGTCGAGCAGGGCGAGGAGTTCGACCCGTTCGCCGCGCTCCTGGAGCGCGCAGGCCATGGCGTGCGCCACGAACCCGCCGTACGACCAGCCCAGCAGCCGGTACGGCCCGTGCGGCTGCACCTGCCGCACCAGCTCCAGGTACGCGGTGACCATGGCGTCGGCGTCCGGCACGGGCGGGCGGGTGCCGTCGAGGCCGGTGGCCTGGATGCCGTACACGGGCTGGTCGCCGCCCAGGTGGGGCAGCAGGCCGGTGTACCGCCACGACACGCCCGCCCCGGGGTGGACGCAGAACAGGGGCGTGGCGGTGCCCTCGGCGCGCAGCGGCAGCAGCGGGCCCAGCGCGGCGCCGCCCGGCGCCTGTGCCGTCTCCTCCTCGGCCGCCGCGAGGACTCCGGCCACCGTGGGCGCGGCCATCAGCTTCGCGGCCGGTACGTCGAGGACTCCGGCCCGGCGCAGCCGGCCGGCCAGCAGCACGGCCCGCATCGAGTCGCCGCCGAGGTCGAAGAAGTTGTCGTGGACGCCGATGCCGCCGATGCCGAGGGTCTCCTCCCACAGCCGGGCCACCGCACGTTCGCCTTCGGTGCGCGGCGGCACGTGCTCCGTGGTCAGCCGGGGCCGCGGGGCGAGGGCCGGGCCCCGGTCCGCCGCGGCCGGGATGTCGGGCGCGGCGGGGCCGGTGCGGGCGCCGGGGGCGTCGATCCAGTGACGCTGCCGCTCGAAGGCGTACGGGGGCAGCGGGACCCGGCGCGGGGTGCCCGGCACCGGCGGGAGGGCGGTGTCCACGCCCGCGCTCCACAGCCGGCCCAGGGCCTCCGCGAGGACGAAGCCGTCGGACGCCTCGGCCTTGGCGTGCCGCATCGTGGTCACGGTCACCGGCGCCTCGTCGGTGAGCCGGGCGGCGGCCAGCTTGGTGAGCGTGTCCCCGGGCCCGATCTCCACGAGGACGGGACGCAGCCGCTCCCACAGGGCGGCGATGCCGTCGGCGAACCGCACGGTGTTCCTGGTGTGGTCGACCCAGTGCCGTACGGAGGTGGCCTGCGCGTCGGTGGCCCAGGTGCCGGTGACGTTGGTGACGTACGGGATGCGCGGCGGGCGCAGCGTCACCGTGCGCAGATGGTCCTCGAAGGTCCCGAGGACCGGGTCGAGGACGTGGGAGTGCGCGGCGACCGGGATGCGCAGCCGGCGGAACGGGACGCCCCGGCGGGCCAGTTCGGCCTCCAGGCGTTCGACCGCGTCGAGGTGTCCGGCGACGGTGCAGGCGCCGGGGCCGTTGACCGCGGCCAGCGACAGCTCGTCGTCGAGCAGCGGCGTCACGTCCTGCGCGGGAGCGGCCACGCCGACGGTGGCGCCGCCCGCGGAGGCGATCAGCCGGATGCGTTCGGTGACCAGGGGCAGCATGTCCTCCAGGTCGATGACGCCGGCCAGGCAGGCCGCCGTGTACTCGCCGAGCGAGTGGCCGATGAGCGCGTCGGGGCGCACGCCCGCCTCCATGAGCGTGCGGGCCAGGGCGTACTCGGTGACCACCAGTCCGAGGAACGCGGCGGTGTCGCCGGGGTGCTGCTGCTCGAAGAGGGCCGTGCGCAGGTCGGTGCCGAGCGCGGGCCGCAGGATGCGGGCGCACTCGTCGACGGTGTCCCGGTAGACCGCGTGGTCGCGGTAGAGCCCGGCGCCCATGCCGGCGTACTGGGTGCCGCCGCCCGGCAGCAGGAACGCGACGCGGGCCGGTTCGTCACCGGTCGGCGGGGTGGCGGGGGCGGCGGCGCGCAGGGCGTCCAGGGCCTCCTCGCGCGAGGCCGCGGTCACGGTGAGGCGGTGGCGCAGCGCGGGCCGGTCCGCGCGCAGGGAGTGTGCGACGTCGTCCAGGCGCAGGTCCGGCCGCCGGTCCAGGTGGCGGGCGAGGGCGTCCGCCTGGCCGCGCAGGGCGGCGGCGGTGCGCGCGGACAGCGGCAGCACCAGACGCCGGTCCTGCGGTGCCGGGCGCGGTGCGGCGGGTGCGGCGGGCGGCGCCTCCTCCAGGACGACGTGGGCGTTGGTGCCGCCGATGCCGAAGGCGCTGACGGCGGCCCTGCGGGGGTGGCCGTCGGCGGGCCAGTCCTCCAGTGCGGTGGGCACGCGGAACGGTCCGGAGGCGAAGTCGATGAGCGGGTTGGGCCGGTCGAAGTGGAGGCTCGGCGGGATCTGCCGGTGCTCCAGGGCGAGGACGGCCTTGATGAGTCCGGCGATGCCGGCGGCCGCTCCCAGGTGGCCGATGTTGGTCTTCACCGAGCCGAGCGCGCAGAAGCCGGTCCGGTCGGTGCTCTGCCGGAACGCCTCGGTGAGCGCGGCCACTTCGATGGGGTCGCCGAGGCGGGTGGCGGTCCCGTGCGCCTCGATCAGCCCGATGGTGCCGGCGTCGACCTCCGCCTGGGCCTGCGCGGCGAGGACGACCTCGGTCTGTCCGGCGGCGCTGGGCGCGCTGAAGCCGACCTTGCGGCGCCCGTCGTTGTTGACGGCGCTGCCGCGGACGACGGCGCGGATGCGGTCGCCGTCGGCGAGGGCGTCCTCCAGGCGCTTGAGCACCACGGCCCCGACGCCGTCGCCTGAGGAGGTGCCGGCGGCGTCGGCGGCGAAGGCACGGCAGTGGCCGTCGGGCGAGAAGGGGCCGTCGGGCACGTGCCGGTAGCCGAGCATCGCGGAGGGGTTGAGGGAGACGGCGGCGGCGAGCGCGGTGTCGCACCGGTGGTCGAGCAGGTCCTGGCAGGCGGTGTGCACGGCGACGAGTGCGGTGGAGCAGGCCGTCTGCAGGGACACGCTGGGGCCGGTGAGGCCCAGTTCGTAGGAGACGCGGGTGGCGAGCGTGCCGAGGGAGTTGGCGGTGGCCGCGTGGACGAGTTCCACCGAGCCGGGCTGCCCGGCGTGGTGCGGGTACACGTGGGCGGGGTAGTAGCGGCTGTCGCCGCTGCCCGCGTACACGCCGAACGTGCCGTTGGTGCGGGACCGGCCGAGGCAGCCGGCGTCCTCCAGGGCGTGGTAGGCCGTCTCCAGCAGCAGCCGCTGCTGCGGGTCGACGACGGCGGCCTCGGCGGGGCTGTAGCCGAAGAAGTCCGCGTCGAAGCGGTCCATGCCGTCGACGACCGAGGCCATGCGGACCAGCGAGGGGTCGTCGAGGTCGCGGCGGTCGCCGCCCGCGGCGAGGAACTCCTCGTCGGTGACGGGCCGTACCGATTCCCGGCCGGCCGCCAGGTTGTCCCAGAAGGCGTCCAGGTCGTCGGCGCCGGGGAAGCGGCCCGCCATGCCGATCACGGCGACGGCGGGTGCCTGCTCGTCCAGCGGGTCGGTGGTGTCATGCATGGCCTCGGCCCCTCTCCTGCCGTGCCGCGCGGCGGGCACGGGCCGCGCGTTGCCGTTGTGCTTGTTCCTTGGCGCGGTCCAGGCCGCTCGGCGCGGGCGCGGCGGCCTTCGGTGCGGGGTGCGGGCCCGGGGACGCCGGGGCCGGTTCCCGGTCGTCCGGTGCCTGCGCCGGCTGCGCGCCCGTGGTGGGGCCGGTCCGGGCCGCCAGGTGGCGGGCGAGGTCCCGCACGGTGGGGTGCGCGAACAGGTCGACGACCGAGAGGTCCGACTTGAAGGCGCGGTTGACGGCGCTCTGCGCGGTGACCAGCAGCAGCGAGTTGCCGCCCAGGTCGAAGAAGTTCTCGTCCCGGCCCACCCGGTCGCGTCCCAGGACCTCGCACCACACCTCGGCGAGACGGCTCTCCAGCCGCCGCGCCTCCTCGCCCGCGTCGGCCCGGCCCCGGCTCTCGGTGGCCCCGGCCGAGCGCAGCACCCGCTCGCCGGTCAGGCCCGCCGCGCGGGCCGCCTCCTCGGCCGCGCGGCACAGGGCGCCCAGGTCCGTGCCGTCCGCCAGACCGACGCGTGCGGCCAGGCGCCGCACGGGGCGGGCGGGGGCGTCGACGTGGCTGCGTACCCACGGGGCGGTGCGGTCGGCGCCGATGAGCAGGTGCGGCTCGTCCAGGGTGCGGGCCAGGTCGAGGGAGCGCAGCGCGGCGGTGGTGTCGAGCAGCCGGTAGCCGCGCGCCTCGGTGAGCGCGGTGAGGCCGTAGCCGCGGCTCATGCCGCGGTCGCGCCACATGCTCCAGGCCAGGCTCTGCGCGGGCAGGCCGAGGCGGCGGCGGTGCAGCGCGAGGGCGTCCAGGTAGGCGTTGGCGGCGGCGTAGGCGGCGTTCAGGGCGCCGCCGAACCAGCCGTTCACCGAGGAGAAGGTGAGGAACGAGTCGACCGGGTGGTGCTCGGTGAGGCGGTGCAGCGTCCACGCGCCGTCCGCCTTGGCCCGCAGGGCCCGGCGCCAGGTGGCGGGGTCGAGTTCGCCGACGGGGCGTTCCACGAGGGTTCCGGCCAGGTGCAGCACCGATGTCAGGGGCACTCCCCACGCTTCGGCGGCGGCGTCCACCGCGGCCCGCACCTGCGCCAGGTCGGTGACGTCGGCGCAGGCGTAGCGGACCTCACCCAGCTCGCGCAGCCGCCGCAGGGCCGCGCCGCGCGCGGACGCGGTTGCCGGGACGTCCGGTTCGGGCAGCGGGGTGCGTCCCAGGATCAGCAGCCGGGTGCCGGTGGTGCGCAGCAGATGGGCCGCGACCTCGCCGCCGACACCGCCCAGCCCGCCGCTGACCAGCGTGAACCCGTCGCGCGCCGGTGGCTGGGTGCGGGGCGGGGTGTCCGGCAGCGGGGCCAGGCGGCGCACGTAGCGGTGTCCGCCGCGGTGGGCGACCTCCGTGTCGGACGGGGCGGTCGCCGTCTCGGCGAGCAGGACGGGCAGCGGGTCGCCGTCGTCCGCCGCCAGGTCGAGGTGGGTGCAGCGCAGCCCGCCGATCTCCTCGGCCAGTGACTTCAGCAGGGCGCCCGCCATGGCGTGCGCGGGTGACGGACGGTCGTCGGGGTGGACGGCGAGGGCGCCCGCCGTCACGTGCACCAGGTCGACGGTGCGGGGCCGGCCGGTCCGGGCGGCGAGGGCCCGGGCGAACGCGAGCAGGCGGGCCGTGCCGGTGTCGTCCGCCGGTGCCGCCTGCGGTGCCCGGCCGGTGCTCAGGCCGTCGAGGTGGAGGACGGCGTCGACCGGTCGCAGGTCCTGCTCCAACCGCTCCAGCAGCGCGCTGTGGTCGGCCTCCTCGGCGGGCCGGACCCGGTGGCGGGCGGCGTCGAGCCGGGCGTACCGCGTCCCGTCGGTGACCACGGTGCACAGCCCGCCGGCGGACCGCAGCGCGTCGGCGACCTGCCCGGCGAGCCGGTGGACGCGCGGGTCGCCGCCCGCGAGGACGAGGGTGTGCCGGCCGGGCGGGACGGTGGCGGGCCGGTGCGCGCGGGCGCGCCGCCACACCGGCCGCAGGAACCAGTCGGGCACGGTGGCGGCGGTGCCCAGCAGCAGCTGGGTCCGCCGGACCTCCTCGTCGAAGGCGCCCGCCTCGAAGCTCTTGCGCATTTTGGTGCGCTGGATCTTGCCGATCTCGGTCTTCGGGACGGCGTCGGCCTCCACCGGGATCAGGTAGGCGGGGCTGACGCCGATCTCCCGGGTCACCTTGCCGGCGATCTCCCGCAGGGCGGTGGCCGTGTCACCCGCGCCGGCGTCGGAGAACTCGGGGGCGAGGTGGAAGAACAGGGCCAGTTCGTCGGTGGGCGCGGACGGGTCGGAGCGCACCGCGACCGCGGCGGTGAAACTGCGCACGACGTGCGGGAGTTCCTCGACGCAGGCCTCGATCTCGTGGCTGTAGTGGTTGACGCCGTTGACGATGATGACGTCCTTGGCGCGGCCGGTGATGTACAGCTCGCCGTCGCGCAGGAACGCCAGGTCGCCGGTGTCGAACCAGCCGTCCTCGGTGAACGCCTCCGCGTTGGCGCCCGGGTTGTCGTGGTAGCCGCCGGTCACGGAGGTGCCGCGGACCTGGAGCCGGCCGGCGTCGCCCTCGGCGCGCACCGTGCCGGTGTCGTCGACGATCCGCATGGCGAACCCGGGGTAGGGGCGGCCGCAGCTGACGAACGGCCCCTCGGCACCGTCGGGTTCGCCGGGCAGCACGGCGTCGGTGACGACCGAGCAGGTCTCGGACATGCCCCAGCCGGGGTGCATCACGTCCTGCGGCAGGCCGAACGGCTTGAGCGCGTGCAGGAAGCGGCGGGCCGCGGCGGCCACGACGACCTCGCCGGCGTTCATCACCAGCCGCATCGGCGACAGGTCCCAGCCGCGGTCGGCGAAGCGGTCGGCGTGCTCGGCGAGCAGCCCGAACGCGAAGTTGGGCGCCCAGGTGACGGTGACCCGGTGCCGGTCGGCGAGGTCCATCCAGCGCGGCGGGTCCTGGAGGATCCAGGAGGTGGGCGCGTGGATCTGACGGCAGCCCAGGTACACGTCGCGCAGGTGGAACATCACCACGCCGGTGACGTGGTCGAGCGGGATCCAGTTCAGGGAGACGTCGGCCGCGCCGAGTTTGTTCAGCTGCTCGGTGGCGGCGGACCGGGTCAGCACGTTGCGGTGGGTGAGCCGCACCGCCTTGGGCAGTCCCGTGCTGCCGGACGTCATCAGCATCAGCATCAGGTCGTCGGGCCTGGCGGGGTGCCAGTCGTGGTCCTCGGGCGCCTCGCGCAGCGCGTCGGCCGTGGTCAGCCGCAGCCCGGGCCAGTCCTGCCGGGCGGCGAGGGAACGCAGAGCGGACTCGCGGCCGGCGGAGCACACGATCCAGGGGCGGCCGAGCATCCGCCAGATGCCCTCCAGCTTGGTCAGGGCCGCCGAGGCCGTGTCGTAGGAGGCGGGGACGGTCAGCGGGACGGCGACGAAGCCGCCGAGGACGCAGCCCCACAGCACGGCGAGGAAGTCCTCGGTCGCGTCGCACTGGAGGATCACCTGGTCGCCGGGGCGCAGTCCGGCCCGCCGCAGTCCGGCCAGCACGCGTGAGGCCTCCGGTACGAGGGAGGCGTAGCTGCGCCGGTGCTCGCTGCCGTCGGCGTGGACGTGGACGATGTCGCCCTCGGCGCGTTCCGCGGCGCGCCGCAGGGCCTGCGCCCAGCTCGCCACCGACGGTTCGGTGAGGGCGGGGCCCTCGCTGAGTGCCGGGACGGTGGACGCCGGGCCGGTGCCGGTGGCCCGGGCGGGCGGTTCGGGGCGTTCGGGCAGGCCGGCGTGGCGGCGGCCGAGTTCCTCGGGGACGTTCTCCGCCGACACCTCGGCGCCGGTGACGCCGGGGAGGCGGGCCAGCCGGTCGCGCCAGGCTTCGGCGGCGGTGCGGTCGGCCGTGGGCAGGGCGCGCAGCGCGTCGGTGTCGACGGCTCCGTCGTCGCGCAGGGGCAGGGTGCTGACGGCCGTGACGCGTGCCGTGCCGTGCCCTGTCCGGTGCAGGACCTCCTCGACGCGTTCCGCGGCGTCGGCGCGTCCCGGCACGACGTACAGGTGCGGCGGGCCGCCGTCGGCACCTGCAAGGGCGCGGGCGTCGCGGATGCCGGGCACGGACAGCGCGGCGGCCTCCAGTTGCGCGGTGCCGGGCGCGGTCGGTGCGGGAGTGCGCTGCGGAAGGGCCGGCAGGTCCGCGACGCGGACGCCGGGATCGGCGCCCACGGTGCGCAGCACGTCGTGCAGGGCGCGCGCGAACGCCTCGGCGGTGCCCGCGTCGTACAGGTCCGTGGCGAACTCGACGTGGAGCGCGAGGCCGTCGGGGGCGCCCTCGGGTGTGCGGTGTTCCAGGACGTCGACGAAGAGGTCGAACTTGGCGGTGCCGGTGGCGGTCGGCCGCAGCCGCGTCCGCCGGCCGTCCAGCCGCAGTTCGGCGGGCTCGTTGTTCTGCAGGGCCAGCATCACCTGGAACAGCGGGTGCCGGCCGGGCGTGCGGGGCGGGTTGAGTTCCTCGACTAGGCGGTCGAAGGGCAGGTCCTGGTGGTCGAGGGCGGCCAGGTCGGCCGTGCGCAGCCGGGCGAGGAGGTCCGCGAAGGCGGGGTCGCCGGAGGTGTCGGCCCGCAGGACCAGGGTGTTGGTGACCAGCCCGATCAGCTGGTCGAGGGCGGGGTCGGTGCGGCCCGCGACGGGGGTGCCGACGACGATGTCCTCGCCGGCGCCGCAGCGGGTGAGCAGGGCGCTCAGCGCGGCGTGCAGCACCATGAACAGGCTGGCGCCCGCCCGGTCGGCCAGGCCCAGCAGGTCCCGGTGCACGGCGGCGTCGACGTCGGCCGCCACGTGGGCGCCGCCGCCGAGCGGGGCGGCGGGACGGGGCCGGTCGCCGGGCAGCGTGCACTCCTCGGGCAGGCCGGCGAGCGCCGTGCGCCAGTGGCCGGTCAGCCGTTCCAGCCGGCCCGGTCCGTCCGGTGCGGGTGCCAGCAGGGCGCGCTGCCACAGCGCGTAGTCGGCGTACTGCACCGGCAGCGGCTCCCAGTCGGGTGCCCGGCCGGCGCGGCGGGCCGCGTAGGCGGTGCTCAGGTCCTCGGCGAAGGGCCGCAGCGACCAGCCGTCGGCGGCGCTGTGGTGCAGCACGAACAGCAGCGTGCGGTCGGTGCCGGTGCCCAGCAGCCACGCGACGAGGGGACTGTCCGCGGTCAGGTCGAAGCGGTGCCGCAGGGCGGCCGTGACATGGGCGGCGGTCTCCGCGGCGGGGCAGTCGACCTGGCGCAGCCGCGGGCGCGTCCCGCCGGGCGGCAGGACGCGCTGGTACGGGACGCCGTCGTGCTCGGCGACGACCGTGCGCAGGATCTCGTGGCGGTCGGCCAGGTCGCCGAGGGCCGCGCCGAGCGCCTCGGTGTCGAGGTCGGCGGGTGCCGGGACGAGGAGGGGGATGTTGTAGGTCGCCGCCGCGTCGTCGAGCCGGTTGAGGAACCACATGCGTTCCTGCGCGAAGGACAGCGGCACGCGTTCGGGACGTACGGCGCCGCCCGGCGCGGGGCGCGGGAGGGTGACCGTGGTGCCCGCCATGCCCGTGGTGTCCGTGGTGCTCGCGGTGATCCGGCGGGCGAGGGCGGCCGGGGTCGGCGCGTCGAACAGCGCGGTGATGGGCACCTCGACGCCGGTGTCGTGCCGCAGGCGGGCCAGCAGCCGGGTGGCGAGCAGGGAGTCGCCGCCGACGTCGAAGAAGTTCACGTCGGTGCCGACGCTGTGCCGCGGCAGCCGCAGCACGTCCTCGAACAGGGCGCAGACCAGGGCTTGTTCGGGGGTGTCGGGGCGGGCGCCGGACGCGGCGGCGGCGAAGTCGGGGGCGGGCAGGGCGGCGGTGTCCAGCTTGCCGTTGGCGGTCAGCGGCAGGGCGTCCACGGTGACGCAGGCGGCCGGCACCATGTGCTCGGGCAGGCGGGCCGCGGCGTGGGCGCGCAGGTCGGCGGGGTGCGGCGGTTCACCGCCGACGGGCACGGTGTAGGCGACGAGGTGCTGTGCGCCGTTGGCGGCGCGGCGGACCACGACGGCGGCCCGGGTGACGCCGGGGTGGGTGGCGAGGACGGCCTCGATCTCGCCCGGTTCGACGCGGAAGCCGCGGATCTGCACCTGGGCGTCGGCCCGGCCGAGGTAGTCGAGGGTGCCGTCCGCGCGGCGCCGGGCCAGGTCGCCCGAGCGGTACATGCGGGTGCCGGGCGGACCGTGGGGGTCGTCGAGGAAGCGTTCGGCGGTCAGGTCGGGCCGGTTCAGGTATCCGTCGGCGACCCCGGCGCCGGAGACGTACATCTCACCGGTCGCGCCGGGCGGCACCGGGCGCCCGTCCGCGTCGAGCAGGTGCACGCGCAGGTCGGCGAGCGGGCGGCCGATGACGGCGGCGCGGCGCGGGTCGTCCAGGTCGGCGCGGGTGAGGCGGTGGTGGGTGACGTGCACGGTGGTCTCGGTGATGCCGTACATGTTGGCCAGCGCCGGGCGGTCCAGGCCGTGCCGGTCGGCCCAGGGGCGCAGGCGCTCCGGGCGCAGGGTCTCGCCGCCGAACACCACGTGGCGCAACGCGCCGGTCCCGCCGCCCCGTTCGAGGTCGGCGTCGATCAGCTGCTCGAAGGCGGAGGGCGTCTGGTTGAGGACGGTCACGCCCTCCCGGTGCAGCAGTTCCAGGAAGTCGCGGGGCGAGCGGCTGACGGCGTACGGGACGACGACGAGCCGGCCGCCGTGCAGCAGGGCGCCCCAGATCTCCCAGACGGAGAAGTCGAAGGCGTAGGAGTGGAACAGCGTCCACACGTCGTCCGCGCCGAAGTCGAAGTGGTCCGCGGCGGCCAGGAAGAGGCGGACGACGTTCGCGTGCGGCACCGGTACGCCCTTCGGGCGGCCGGTGGAGCCGGAGGTGTGGATGATGTAGGCGGTGTCGGACGGGCTCGTCGGCCCGTGCCGGTCGGCGTCGGTGAGGTCGG
This sequence comes from Streptomyces calvus, assembly GCF_006782915.1. Taxonomy (GTDB): domain Bacteria; phylum Actinomycetota; class Actinomycetes; order Streptomycetales; family Streptomycetaceae; genus Streptomyces; species Streptomyces calvus. Next base: position 290,748 of record NZ_VCNP01000056.1, on the reverse strand, counting down.
CGGCGGACCTGCGGGCGAGGCCGGCGGCCGTCTCCGGGTCGTCCAGCACGACGACGGGGCAGGCGGTTCCGTCGGCCGTGGCGGCGTGGGCCCGTTCGGTGACGAGTACGACGGGTGCCGCGTCCTCGGCGACCAGCCGCAGCCGCTGCGCCGGGTGGCCGGGGTCCAGGGGCAGGTAGGCGGCGCCGGTCTTGAGCACGGCCAGCAGGGCGGGCAGCAGCCGCGCGCCGCGGTCCAGGGCCAGCGCCACCACGCGGCCCGGTCCCGCGCCGTGCTCGGTCAGCAGCCGGGCCAGGCGGTTGGCCTCGGCGTTGAGTTCGGCGTACGTGAGGTGTTCGTCGCCGCAGGTGACGGCGGTGCGCCCGGGGACGGCGGCCGCCTGCCGCTCGAACAGCTCGGTGAGGGTGTGCTCGACCGGGTGGGTGCGCACCGGTTGGTCACGGGGGTGCTCGCCCGGCAGCAGCAGGTCCAGGTCCCGCAGCGGTGTCGTGGGCGGGGCCTCGGCCAGCCGGCGCAGCAGGGTGAGGAACCGCTCGCGGTGCAGGGCGAGTTCGTCCTCGTCGTAGAGGGCGGGGTTGGCGTCGAGGGCCAGCCACAGGCCGCCGGGCCGGGCTCCGGGCCGTACCGATATCTGCAGGTCGTCGACGGCTCCGCCGGACAGGTGGTGCCAGGTGGTGGGGTGTCCGTCGAAGACCGGTGACTCGTCGAACGGGACGATGTTGAGCACCGGCCCGTACAGCCGGCGTCCGGTGCCCAGCAGGCCGAGGTCGCGGCGCAGGAACTCGCCCCGGTACTGCTGGTGCCGGCGCAGGGCCTTCAGTTCGTCGGCGACGGCGCGCACCAGGTCCGCGACGGGCGTGTCCGGGGCGGCGGCCACGCGCAGCGGGAGGACGTCGGAGGCGGTGCCGGGGGTGCGCAGGGCGGCGCTGCCGAGCCGGCTCATGGTGGCCAGGCCGAGCACCAGGTCCTCGGCGGCGGTCATCCGGTGCAGGTAGGCGGCGGTGGCGGCGGTCAGCAGGTCGGTGCGCGAGACGCCGAGCCGGGTCGCGGCCGTGTCGAGCGCGGCGGTCTCGGCGGGCTCCAGTTCGGCGGTGCGGCGCAGGAAGGGCGCGGTGGGTGCGGCGCTGCGGGAGGTGAGCCGGGCGGGCTCGGGCAGGCCGGCCAGCCGCTCGGTCCAGTGGGCGCGGTCGCGGGCGTACCGCTCGGACGCGCGGTAGGCCGCCTCCTCCGCCTGGAGCCGGCTCACCGGGGCGAATCCGGCGGGTTGCGGTTCGCGTCCCTCGGCGAGCGCGTTGTACGTCTCGGCGAGCCGGCGGCCGAGGAGCTTGTAGCTGTAGCCGTCGAGCAGGATGTGATGTGCCCTCAGCAGCCAGATGTGCCGGTCGGCGGCCAGGGTCAGCAGGGCGTGCGCGAACAGCGGGCCCTTCTCGAGGTCCACGGGGGTGGTGAGGTCCGCGCGGATCCACTCCCGGGCGGCGGCCTCGGGGTCCGCCGCGTCCCGGACGTCGACGCGGTGCAGCGGCCAGTGCTCCGCGTCCGGTGCGCGGTGGCAGCGGGGACCGTCGTCGGTGTCGACGAAGCGCAGGGCGAACGTGTCGGCCTCGGCGACGGTGCGGCGCAGCGCGGTCTCGAAGCGGCCGGTGTCGAGGGGGCCGTGGATCTCGACCGCCTCGGCGGTGTTGTACGCGGCGCTGTCCGGCGCGAGCCGTTGGGCGTACCAGAGCCCTTCCTGGGCCCCGGACAGCGGTCGACGTTCGTCGTCCTGGAGTGGCATGAGCACAACCCTCACGTGGCAGCCGTGGTGTCCCGGCCGGCGAGGGCCGGCCGGTTCGGGCGGGTGCGGCCATCGCCCCGTACCGCCCGCGCGTCGTCGTACGCGCCGGGCCGGGTCGAGGGGGGAATACGGGGTCGCACGCCGGGGCCGTGGGGGTTCGCGTCGCCCCACCGCCGGTTCTACGGCCCCTCACGGTGCGGCAGGCAAGCCGAAAGGGTCAAGGCCGCAACGGGTCCGCGGACGCCAATTCAGGTATTCCCCTGAAGAATTCACGGCGAGGGAGTGCGCGCTACGGGGGCGGCTTTTAGGGAAATCACGAGACTTCCCTCTCCGGTGCGCTCACGGGTGGATCCGGGCGGGACGCGTGGTGCACCCTCGGAGGCATCCCCGAATTCCCCGGCCGGCCGACGGCTGTGAACCGGTGCGTGACCGCGGGGCACGAAATGACGAGCGAGCGAAAGTGGGCTGACGGCATGCTCCGTGCACTGTGTCCGGTCGAGACGCTCTACGTGGGCCAGAGAAGCAGGGCCGTCCTCTCCTGCACCCTGCGCGGGCGGGTCGACGCCGAGGCGCTGTCGGCCGCGTTCGACGCGGTGACCGAGGAGAACCCGACGCTGCGGTCGTGCATCGTGCCGGACGGCGCGGGGTACGCGCTGCGCCTGCTCGGCGAGGACGAACGGCCGCGGCTGGTCGTCCGCACCGGCGACCCGGACGAGGCCTACGCCGCCGAGCTGAACAGGGCCCTGCCGGTGGGCGGGCCGCTGACCCGCGCCGTGCTGGTCGGCTCGCCGGACGGCGAACGGCACCTGTTCGTGCTGCTGGTGGACCACACCGTGACGGACGGCCACAGCAGCATCGCCCTGCACAACGCGCTGTGGGACCGCTACGGGGCACTGGTCCGCGGGGAGGCCGCCGCGCCCGCGGCGGGCTCCGTGCCTGCGGAGCCGCACTGGCCCGAGCCGGTGAGCCGGCTGCTGCCTCCCACCGACGAGGCCGACACGGCCACGTACCTGGACGGCCGCGTCGACCGGGCGCGGCAGCACCCGGTGGAGCTCGTGCCGTACGACGTGCCGCGGCCGTCCGCCGGCGGTGCGGCGCCGGGCGGGGACGGCGCCGGCGAGGGGCGCATCGAGGTGTGCCGGCTGACGCTGGACGCGGAGCGCACCGCCCTGCTGCGCCGCACGGCACGCGGGTCCGGCGTCTCCGTGCACGCGCTGGTCGCGGCGGCGCTGCTGACGGCGGCGCGCCGGCGCCTGGACGGTGACGGCCCCCGCACCCTGGGCTGCCTGTCCCCCGTCGACCTGCGTTCGCGGCTGTCCCCGCCGCTGCCCGCGTCCGTGATGGTGCCGGCGGTCACCACCCACCTGCAGACGCTGGAGGTGTCCGCGGACGCCGATCCGCTGGACCTGGCCCGGACCGTCCACGCCCGCCTGAACGACTTCATCGCCCGCGGCGACCACGTCCACGAGATGCGCATCACCCCGGAGATTCCCGCGAACCCGGCGCTGCAGCTGGCCACGGTGATCGCCACCAACATGGGCGTCGTCCCCGGCCCCCGGCTGCCCGACGGGCTGCGGGCGGTCGACGTCCGGCTCGTGCCCGCCCGCGAGCAGTACTTCCCGCAGGCGGGACGCAGTCCCGTCATGGCCTGCGTGGTGTCCTTCGAGGGCCGGCTGTCCATCGAGTTCCCGCACTACACGGCCTGTTTCAGCCCGTCCTTCGCAGAAACGTTCCGTGACGACGTCCTCGACGGCCTCCTCGCCTTCGCGCGCCAGGCCCGGCCCGAGCACGCCCTCGCGGACCCGACCTGAGGGCCGCCCCGGCTCACGCACCCCGGCCGCCGTGAGGAGTCACCCCCCATGACCACCGTCAGCGAACTCCCCTCCCCCCTGACCCTCCTCCCCGGGGCCCAGGCGGGCGACGAGCACGCGATGAACCACCTGCTGACCGGCATCACTCCGTACGTCGCCCGCATCTGCCGGTCCATCACCCACGACGACGGCGCCGACGCCACGCAGGAGGCCCTGCTCGCCATCTACCGGGGCCTGGGCACCCTGCGCGAACCGGCGGCGTTCTACGGCTGGGTGCGCTCGGTGACGGTCCGCGAGGCCGTCCGCACGGCGAAACGGTACGGCGAGGAACGCACCTGCTCCGAGGTGGAGTCCGGGCAGGAGACCAACCCGCTGGACGCGGTGCACATCAGCGACGTGCTGGAGCGCCTGTCCCGGGCCCACCGTCAGGTGCTCACCCTGCGCGCCTACGGGCTCAACGAGGAGGAGATGGCCGAGGTGCTGTCCCTGCCGGTGGGCACCGTGCGCTCCCGGCTGTTCCGCGCCCGCCGCCGGTTCCAGGAGGCGTGGCAGCCCTCGGCCGCCTGACGCGGACGCCGCGCTCCGGTCCGGCGCCCCCGGTGGCCGGGGGACGCCGGGCCGGGACCCGGGGTCACTCGACGCGTTCCGGCAGGACCCGGGGCGGCCACTGCCGCGTGGCGAACATCCCGAGCGCGTGGGCGCGGGCCACCAGCGCGGCACGGTTCGGGGCGTCGAACCTGCGCAGCATCTGCCCGACGCGGTACTCGATCCCCTGACGGCTCAGATACAGACGGGAGGCCAACTGCACCGTGGACTCACCCCTCGCCACTCCCTCCAGCACCTGCGCGTCGAGGGAACTGATCACCGGACCGCCCGGTTCCGCGGTTCCGGCGGGTTTTTCCGGGCGGTGGACCTGGCCGGCGGGACGGAGAATGACGAACAGGGCGAGTGTTTTACCCGAAGGGCTCCGGACGGCGGTGGCGGTCAATTCGGCGGAGAATATCCGGCCCTTTCCGTCGCGGCCCGTCACGCTTTCCGTGAAGCAACGGCTCCGTCCTGTACCGAGCGCATGGAACTGGCCCTGCAGCCGGTCCGGTTCCCGTGCACGAAGGAGCTGGAGGATTCCGCGCCCGTGGATTCCGGACGCACTCAGACCGAATTGGCGGGCGAAATCGGGGTCCGCGTCCGTGACGGCCAGGTCGCCTGGCGACACATGGGCCGTGCGGACCGTCTCGGGCGGGGCACCGGCCGGTGGGCGGTGCCCGTCGGGGTGCCGTCGGGCGGAGGGAGCCGGGTGTACGGCGTTCCTGCCCTGGCGGGGCGAAGCGTCGGGCGCGCTGATGGTCACCACGGACGTACCGTCCTTCTTCCTGGCGTGGGGGGCTGGGAAGTACTGCTGTGCGCGCGGCCGTTGCGACGGGCCGGAGCCGGAGGGCCGGCCGGCGGCCCGGTCACGGTGCGCGTCACCTTCTCGGCGGCTCGGATCAGGTGGCCGCCGTCGCCCGGGAAGTCGCCGGGCTCGTCGACGGGCCGTGCGGCGCACGGAGGCGGGTTCGGGCCCACGACCGGGTGGACAACGTTGTCAGGGCCACTCGATCTCGCCGGTTGTCGGCCGACCGCAGGCGGGCGGGCAGGGCGGGAGGGCGTCCGAGGCGCCGGCCGGTCTCCGCGGCGGGCCCGGTCGGACATGACGGAACACGGATACCTCCTCAGGACGGAATGAACGATCGCGCCAGGACGGCACCTTTGAGATTAAGGTGCGGCAACCCCAGTGACAAGGGTTTGCCAGGTGACTTGTACGACGTGGCAACTCCTTTGCCAAACAGTCGTGTTCGACGTCCGGCCGCGTCCGCCGGGGACCGTCCGGAACCTCGAACATGCCTCCTGAGCTGGGGAGTTGGTCAGGTCATACGGACTTGCCGCCCCTACGGGCGCTCTTTAAGGTGTTGCCGACCCGTGACCGTCCGACCGGGCCGGCCGGGCACGGGGACACGGACGGCGACAGCGGACAGAGGGGGGAGATGCTCGAGCAGCCGCACTTCGGCCGTCGGTTGAGAAGGCTCCGGCTGGAGCGGGGCATGAGCCAGGCATGCCTCGTCGGTGAAGGCATGTCGACGGGATACCTCTCCCGCCTGGAGTCCGGTGAACGCCGCCCCACGGAACGCGCGGTGGCCTACCTCGCGGGGCGCCTGGGCGTGGACGCGTCGGCGCTGACCCGGGCCTCGGACGACCGGTCCCTGCCCCACGTCCTGGCCGCCGTGGCGTCGGCGCCGCACGGCACCGAGGACACCGCGGCCCTCAGCCGCGCGGTCGACCAGGACACCTCGGACGACCCCGCCGTCCGCTGGCAGGCCCTGTGGCTGCTGAGCCGCGCCGCCGGCCGGGACGGCGACTACCGGGGCCAGTGCGCGCGGCTGCCGGAACTCGTCGAGCTGAGCGACCGGCTGGGAGCCGCGGACCTGCGGGTGCGCTCCCGCGTGCAGTACGCCCGCGGTCTGCGCGCCCTGGGCGACCTGCGGACGGCGGAGCCGACGGCCGGGGAGGCCGTGTCGATCGCGCGCACCGGCGACCTCCCGGTGGCCGACACCACGGCCGCCCTGATGGTGCTGATCAGCATCGAGACGGAGCTCGGCAGGCTGGACGAGGCCCAGCGGCACGTCGACGAGCTGGAGCGGGACCTGCTGCCCTCGGCCACGTCGACGCAGGCGGCCGAGGCGCTGTGGACGGCCGCCGTGGTCAGCAACCGCCAGGGCGACCACGCCGCCGCCCGGGACCGGCTGGAAAGGGCCCTGGGACTCGTCCGGGGCGAGGACGACCTCGTGCTGTGGACGCGGCTGCGCGCGGCCGCCACCGCCGCCGCGCTCCGGATGTCGCCGCCCCGGGTGGCCGCGGCCGGCCGCTGGCTGAGCGAGGCGGCGGCCGTCCTCGACCTGGTCGGCACGCCGCTGCAGGTGCAGGAACTGCGCGCGCTCCAGGCACAACTCGCTTTCCACGAAGGCAGGTTGGAAGAGGCCGGGGAACTCAGCCGGACCCTGCTGGCCGAGCCGGACCTGCGGCTGTCCTACCGCGACCGGGTGGGCCTGTCGGTCCTCGACGGCCGGCTGAGGATCCTGTCCGGCCACGTCGACGAGGGCATCGCCGCGCTCCAGGACCTCGGCCGGCAGGCGACCGAGTGCCGTAACTTCGACCTGGCCACCCACATCTGGCAGACGCTGGCGACGACCCTGGCCGACATCCGCTCCCCCGGCGACGGGACACCGGGAACGGAGGCGACGGACGGCGGCGGAAGCGGCCCGGCCGGACCGCGCACCGGCTGAGGCCGTACGGCGACCGGTCCAGTCACCGCTGATTGGACTTGGCCCGCCGCCGCGCGCGGCCCGTACGGTCGGGCCATGCGGATTCGAATCGTCGACGCCTTCACCGACCGGCCCTTCGCCGGCAACCCCGCCGGAGTGCTGCTCCTGGACACCTTCCCGGACGACGGGCGGCTGCAGAACATCGCCCTGGAGGTCAACCACGCCGAGACGGCCTTCGCCCACCCGCTTCCCGGCGGCGGGGAGGCCGACTGGGCGCTGCGCTGGTTCACGCCCGCCGTCGAGGTCGCGATGTGCGGTCACGCCACGCTGGCCACCGCGCACGTGCTGCACTCCACCGGGGCGCACCGCGGCCCGGTCCGGTTCGCCACCCGCAGCGGCGTCCTGGTCGCCACCCCCGGCGAGGACGGCGAAATCACGCTGGACTTCCCCACGGCCCCGCTCACGCCGGTCGACGTCCCGGAGGGTGTCGCCGAAGCCCTGGGCGCCGTGCCGCTCACGGCGTTCGACACCGGCCCGAACATCGGTGACCTGCTGCTGGAGGTGGCCGACGAGCAAACCGTGCACGCCCTGCGGCCCGACATCGAGGCCCTGGCCGCCCACTCCGAACGCGGCGTCATCGCCACCGCCCGCGCCGAGAACCCCGCCCTGGGCTACGACTTCGTCTCCCGTTGCTTCTTCCCCAACGTCGGCATCGACGAGGACCCGGTCACCGGCAGCGCGCACACCGCGCTGGCGCCGTACTGGTCCGAGCGGCTCGGCCGCTCCGCCCTCACCGGCCTCCAGGCCTCACCGCGCTCCGGCCGGGTGCGCACGGAGGTGCGCGGCGAGCGCACCCTGCTGGCCGGGCGGGCCGTGACGGTCATCGAGGGCGACCTCCTGGTCTGAGCCCGGCAGGGGGCGTCCGGCCGTGCCGCACGCCCCCTCGTCCGGCCGGGTCAGGCCGTCGGCAGCCAGCCGACCTTGCCGGCCAGCAGCGCGTATCCCACGAACGCCCCGATGTCGAGCAGGGTGTGGGCGACCACCAGTGGTCCGACGCGGCCCCAGCGCCGGTACAGGTACACGAACACCACGCCCATGACCATGTTCCCGATGAAGCCGCCGATCCCCTGGTAGAGGTGGTACGAGCCGCGCAGCACCGAACTGCCCGCCAGCGCGGCGGCCGGGCTCCAGCCCAACTGGTCGAGCCGGCGCAGGAGATAGCCCACGACGATGACCTCTTCGAGGATCGAGTTCTGCATCGCCGAGAGGATCAGCACGGGGAACTTCCACCACACCTGCGGCAGTGCCTCGGGCACCACGGTGAGGTTGAAGCCGAATCCGCGCGCGGCCAGGTAGAAGGCGATGCCGCTGCTGCCGATGACCGCCGCGACCACCGCCCCGCGGCCGAGGTCGGGCCAGGGGCGGGTGCGGTCGAAGCCGAGGGCGCGCAGTCCCGCGCCCTCGCGCAGCAGCAGGTGCGCCACCAGCGCGACCGGGACGAGCGCCGTGGTGATCCCGAAGAGCTGCCAGGCCAGGTCGAGCCAGGGGCGGCCCGGCGCGGCCGAGGCGTTGAGGGTGGCCGCCTGGTCCTTCAGACCGCCCGGTTCGGTGACCGAGCCGACGAAGCTGATCAGCGCGGACACTCCGCTCGCGCCCAGCGACAGCGCCAGCACGAGCAGTGTCTCGTCGCGCAGCCTCGTCCGCGTGAGCTTCCGCTCGCGGTCATCGGCCCTCGGGCCCGCCTCCGCCTGCACACCTGCCTCCACATCACCGGTCGTCCGGATCAGTATGAGGGCACCGGCTGTGCGCCAGGACGGGGGCGGGAGGAGGTGCGGGCTCAGCCCGTCGGCACCCGCTCGGGCAGCCCCACCGGCCAGGTGTGCACCGGGTCGCCCTGCGCCGTCAGCTCGCGGTACCGGCGGGTGGTGGCGGCCAGCGCGGCCTCGCGGCCCAGGCCGAGGTCGAGGGCGCGGTGGAAGGTGGCCGCCTGCCAGGTCGCGCCGTTGACGCGGCGCCGGCACCGCTCCTCGATCACCCCGAGGTACAGGTCCCGGTCCGCGGGCTCGATCCCCCACGCGTCCAGCCCGGCCTCGGCCAGCGGCAGCAGCTCGTCGCGTACGAGGGTGACCGCGTCGACCTCGCCGAGGCCGCCGAGGCGACCGCGCCGGGGCCAGACCAGACGGGCGTCGATGCCGTGCTTGCAGGCGGCGTCGAAGTTGGCGGCGGCGGCCTCGAAGGGCAGCCGGGACCAGACCGGCCGGCTGTCCTCGGCGAGGGCGCGGACCACGCCGTAGTAGAAGGCCGCGTTGGCGACGACATCGGTGACGGTGGGGCCGGCGGGCAGTACGCGGTTCTCCACGCGCAGGTGCGGGACGCCGTCGGCGATGCCGTAGACGGGGCGGTTCCAGCGGTAGACGGTGCCGTTGTGCAGGACGAGTTCGGCGAGCGTGGGGATGCCGCCGCCGTCCAGCACCTCGAGCGGGTCCTCGTCGTCGCAGATGGGCAGCAGGGCGGGGTAGTAGCGCAGGTTCTCCTCGAACAGGTCGAAGGCCGAGGTGATCCAGCGCTCGCCGAACCAGGTCCGCGGCCGCACCCCCTGGGCCTGCAGCTCCGGCGGACGGGTGTCGGTGGACTGCTGGAACAGCGGCGGCCGGGACTCGCGCCACAGCTCGCGGCCGAACAGGAAGGGCGAGTTGGCGCCCACGGCGATCTGCGCGGCGGCGACGGCCTGGGCCGCGTTCCACACGCCGGCGAAGCGCTCCGGGGTGACCTGCAGATGCAGCTGCACCGAGGTGCAGGCGGCCTCCGGCGCGATCGACTTGGAGGTGCAGTTGAGGCGTTCCACGCCGTCGATGTCCAGCGTGAAGTCCTCACCGCGCGCGGCCACGATCTGCTCGTTGAGCAATGCGTAGCGGTCGACGTCGGAAAGGTTCGAGGAGACCAGGTCGTCCCGGTCCAGCGTCGGCAGGATGCCGATCATCACGATGCCCGCGTCGACCTCGCCGGCTTTCCGGTCGGCGTACGCGAGCGAGGTCCGCAGTTCCTCGTCGAGCCGGTCGAATACCCTCCCGCTCAATCGGTGGGGCGCGATGTTCACTTCGAGATTGAACATCGCGAGTTCCGTTTGGAAGTCCCGGCTGGCGATGCGTTCGAGGACTTGCGCATTCAACATTTTCGGCATGCCGTCGGCGCCCGCGAGATTCAATTCGATCTCCAGCCCCATGAGGTTCTTGGGGCGGTCGAACCGCTTCTCCGCCAGGAGTCGCTCCAGCCCCGTCAGGCAGCTGCGGAGCTTCTCGCGGTAGCGCTGGCGATCGGACAGGTCGAACTGGCCTGCCACGACCTTCTCCCCCATCGAAGCGTCCCTCCTCGGATGGGCGGACCGAAGATCGGCCGCCGGGGTCCCGGTCCACAAGGGAGGATGCCCCGCGGATGCGAGGGATAACGTCCCGGACGGACCCGGCTGCCGCTACTCTGGTCGAAGGTGTCCAGTGGCACATTCACGGGGCATGACGGAGGGCCCCCGGGCGGGGCGCGCCAGGAACTCGTGAAAAACGCCGACAGGAATTGGCCGACCGCCGCGCCTCTGTTATCCGAGGTCATCGACGTGCGCCCGGCACGAAATCGGGATTATTTTCGCGTTTCACCGACCCGAAGTACCCTTGCTTCGCCGGTCGAAAACGGCTACACGAAACGTAGTCCGAACACGCGTCGTATAAACTTCGCTCACAAGGCAGAAGGTTGGCGCCCACGGTCGAGCGATCCAGCCGAGAGACGGCGTGCGACTGTCCTCACCCGCGTCTCCCGCGCTCCGACCCCGGCCCCTGCCTCCCTGGCCTTCGCGAGCTGACAGCGCCGTCCGCCACGCCACGCCCCGCCCTCGTGCCACTGTGCCTTCGAATGAGAGGCGACCCACCATGCCGCTGCATGTCCTCCCGGCTCCCGCGCCCGCCCTGCGTTCCGTCCTGACCGCGCTCTCCTCACCGACCGCGGTCAGCGAGGCCCGAACGCCCTCGCTGCTCGGTGCCCAGGGACCCGTCTCACCCGAGTTGCCCCTGCCCGTGCACGTCCTGGACCGGGTCACCGCCGACGGCACCACCGCCACCCGGCTGGCCGGCTGGCGCTTCCTGATCCGCGCCGGCGACCGTGCGGTGGCCGCCGCGGAGAGCGTGCCCACCGCCGACGGCTGGGCCTTCTCCCGCTTCTTCGAGGGGCCCTACATCCCGTCCACCGAACTCGCACTGCGCCAGGCCGAGGGCATGACCCAGCCGTACCAGCCCCGGCTGCTGTCGGTGCCCGGCCTGTACATGCTCGCCCTCTGGCTGCACGGCGATCCGACGGCGGACGGCGCCACCGGCCACCCGGGCGCCGCCGACCTGCTCGTCCCGCTCGCCCCGGCACCGCCCGGCATCGCCGCCCACCGCCCGTACCGGGTCGCCGAACTGCTGCCGGTACTGACCCACCGGGTGACGCCGCCCACCCCGCTGATGGGCTCCCCCGCCTGACCGTCCACCGCCGTGTGCCCCGTCGTCCGCTCCCCGGTCGGCGGGGCACACCGCTGCCCGCCCGGGCGACAGGGACTGACTAGCCCCATCCGGCCACGCCGAACCCCCCGAAGGGACGGTGCAGTTGGGCTGAACCGTCCGCGCGGGTGATGCGTCATCAACCTGTGAGGAGCGGTGCCGCGAAATCCCTGCGGATCGGTGTCCGTGGGGCAACACTGGTTTCCGACCGACTTATCACAACGGGGGGCGGTCATGAACGAAGGTTCACACCGCGGAACTGTCACGACAGCCGACTCACAGGTCACCACTGAGCGAAAGAACCCACCCATGTGCCAGCACCAGCCGCCGTGCCCCTCAGCCGACTCCGCCGACCGGGAATCCGCCCGTCTCGTGGCGCACCACCCGGAGCAGGGCTGGAGCCTGCTGTGCAACGGTGTCGTGCTCTTCGAGGACACCGGTGAACTCCTGCCCGACGGCAGCGTCATCGCCCCGCAGCGTCCTCGGAGCGCCAGCCTGACCACCGCCTGAGCACGGCCGGGCGCCACGGGCAGCCCGGGAACACCAGGGGCCGGACCGCGGGCACCGCCCGCGAACCGGCCCCGACGCGTGTCCGGAGCCGATCACGCACCGTAGTCCGGCGCACGGCAACGGTGACCGGCCCCTCCCCGGAAACGGCAGCCGGTGCAGGGGCGCCTTCCCACGGGCGCCCGCCGTCCGGAAGACTCCTGGAAGTTTCGCGGGGCAACCGTCACGGAGGTGGGGCACAGTGGCAGCACACGGGGCCGGCGCCGGGGGCAGAGTCACCATCACGGAGATCGCCCGGCGGGCCGGCGTCTCCGTGCCGACCGTCTCCCGCGTGGTCAACGGCCGCTCCGACGTCTCCCCGGGGACCCGCGCCCGGGTCGAGGACCTGCTGCGCCGGCACGGTTACCGCAAGCGCCCCACCACCCCGCCCTCCCGCGCCGCACTGCTCGACCTGGTCTTCAACGACCTCGACAGCCCCTGGGCGGTGGAGATCATCCGCGGAGTGGAGGAGGCCGCCCACGCAGCCGGAGTGGGCGCCGTGGTCTCGGCGATCCACGGCCGCTCCGGCGACGCCCGGGAGTGGATGCGCAACCTGCGGGCGCGGGCGTCCGCCGGCGTCGTCCTCGTGACCTCGACGCTCGAACCGGTGCTGCTCGAGGAACTGCGGATCCTCGGCGTGCCCCTGGTGCTGGTGGACCCCGCCGGCTCTCCCGCGCTGGACGTGCCCACCATCGGCGCCGCCAACTGGTCGGGCGGCATGGCCGCGACCGCACACCTGCTGTCCCTGGGGCACCGCAGGATCGGCATGATCGCCGGCCCGCCGCGCCTGCTCTGCTCACGGGCCCGGCTCGACGGCTACCGGGCGGCGCTGGAGAATGCCGGTGTGCCCGCCGACGACTCCCTGGTCGTCCCCGGCGACTTCCGCCCGGAGTCCGGCTTCGCCGGCTGCAACACGCTGCTCGACCTGCCGGACCCGCCGACCGCGGTGTTCGCGGCCGGCGACCGGATGGCGCTCGGCGCGATCGAGGCGCTGCGCGGCCGGGGCCTGAGGGTGCCGGACCACATCAGCGTGGTCGGTTTCGACGACCTCCCGGAGGTCCGCTGGTCGGCCCCGCCCCTGACCACGGTCCGCCAGCCGCTCGCCGACATGGGCAGGCTCGCCGCGCGCACCGTCCTGCGCCTCACCCGCGGCGAACAGCCCGACTCCCCCCGCGTGGAACTGGGCACGGAGCTGGTCGTCCGGGCGAGCACGGCGGCCCCCGCGCTGCCCGACTGACCCGCCCGGCAAGCCCTCCGTACCGGGCCCGCGCGGGGGCCGTCCGCGTCCTCGCCGCGCGGCTGACCCGCCCGGAGCGGCCACCGGCCCGGCCCGCGCGGTCCGTCCGCCCCGTGTCCGCGGGGCCCGGGCCCGCCGCTCGCCGCGGTGCGCCCTATCGTGACCGGCATGCAGTCCTACACGATCGGCCAGGCAGCGAGGCTGCTCGGAGTGAGCCCGGACACCGCCCGCCGCTGGGCGGACGCCGGGCGCATCGCCACGCACCGCGACGACGGCGGCCGGCGGGTCGTCGACGGACGGGACCTGGCCGCGTTCTCCGTCGAACTCGCCAGGGCGGGCACCGCCGAGGAGGACACCCCGTACACCTCCGCGCGCAACGCCTTCCCCGGCATCGTCACCGCGATCAAGCTGGGCGACGTCGCCGCCCAGGTGGAGATCCAGGCCGGCCCGCACCGCCTGGTCTCCCTGCTCACCCGGGAGGCCGTGGAGGAACTGGGCCTGGAGGTCGGCATGGAGGCGACCGCCCGGGTGAAGTCGACCAACGTCCACATCGACCGCACCTGACCCGACGGGCAACCCCGGTCGGCGACCCCGACTCGTACGACCGCACATGCGGGCTCTCCGGCCGGCATTCCTCGCTCGTGCGATACGACGATGCCCTCCTTCCTGGCAGATGCGTCAGTATGATCGGCGTATCGGGAGGGCCCTCGCGGGCCGTTCCTCCGCCCGTCGAGGAGTGCCACGAGATGATCCGTTCCGCTCACCGGACCCGCCGGTCCCGTCGGGCCGCCGGCGCCGCGGCCGTCGTCGTACTGGCGCTGGGCGGCTGCTCCGCGTCCGGGACGGACTCCGCCGGTGACGCGCCTTCGGGCACGCTCACCGTGTTCGCGGCGGCCTCGCTCAAGGAGAGCTTCACGGCCCTGGGCGAACGGTTCGAGAAGGAGCATCCGGGCACCGAGGTCACCTTCAACTTCGGGGGCAGCGACGCACTGGCCGCGGGCATCACCAACGGCGCACCGGCCGACGTGTTCGCCGCGGCGAGCACGAGGACGATGCGACTCGTCACCGACGCGGGGGACACGGCCGGCGAGCCGAGCACGTTCGCCCGCAACCGGCTGGAGATCGCCACCGTTCCCGGCAACCCGCACCGCATCGGCTCCCTCCGGGACCTGGCGGCGCCCGGCCTGAAGGTCGTGCTCTGCGACCGGGCGGTGCCCTGCGGCGCGGCCGCGCGGACGGCCCTCACCGCCGACGGCGTCGACCTGACCCCCGTCTCCTACGAGCAGGACGTCAAGAGCGCCCTGACGAAGGTCGCCCTGAGGGAGGCGGACGCCGCCGTCGTGTACCGGACGGATGTGAGGGCGGCCGGTGACAAGGTGCAGGGCGTGCAGTTCCCGGAATCCGCCGAGGCCGTCAACGCCTACCCGATCGCCCGGCTCGACAACGCCCCGAACCCGGCGGCAGCGAAGGCGTTCGTGGCGCTGGTGCGCTCGCCCGAGGGCCGGGCGGTCCTGAGCGAGGCGGGGTTCTCGGCACCATGACCTCCGGCCCGGCAGCTCCCCGCACGGCGCGCCCGCGCCCCCCGGGCCGCGGCGTCCCCCTCGCCCTCCTCGCCCCCGCCCTGCTGGGTCTGGCGTTCCTGCTGGTCCCGCTGCTCGCCCTGCTGGTCCGCGCCCCGTGGCGCAGCCTGCCCGAGCAACTGACCAGTCCCGAGGTGTGGCAGGCGCTGCGCCTGTCGCTGTTCTGCGCCACGGCGGCGACCGCGCTGAGCCTGGTCGTCGGCGTCCCGCTGGCCTGGCTGCTGGCCCGCACCGAATTCCGCGGCCGCGGCCTGGTCCGCGCCCTGGTGACGCTCCCCCTGGTGCTGCCGCCGGTGGTGGGCGGTGTGGCCCTGCTGCTCGCCCTGGGCCGCAACGGCGTCGTCGGCCAGTACCTGGACGCGTGGTTCGGCATCAGCCTGCCCTTCACCACCGCGGGCGTCGTCCTCGCGGAGACGTTCGTGGCGATGCCGTTCCTCGTCATCAGCGTCGAGGGCACGCTGCGGGCCGCCGACCCGCGCTTCGAGGAGGCCGCCGCCACCCTGGGCGCCTCCCGCTTCACCGCGTTCCGCCGGGTCACCCTGCCGCTGATCGCGCCCGGCGTCGCGGCCGGCGCCGTGCTGGCCTGGGCCCGGGCGCTCGGGGAGTTCGGCGCGACGATCACCTTCGCCGGCAACTTCCCCGGGCGCACCCAGACCATGCCGCTCGCGGTCTACCTCGCCCTGCAGAACGACCCGGCCGCCGCGATCGCCCTCAGCCTGGTACTGCTGGCGGTCTCCGTCGCCGTACTGGCCGGGCTGCGGGACCGCTGGATGAGGACGGCCTGACGCCATGACCGAGAGCACCGTGCCGCACGACGCCGGACAGCCCGGCCGGACCGCCGCGCCGGGCCTGGACGCCCGGCTCGTCGTGGACCGCGGCGCGTTCCGCCTGGACATCGCGCTGACCGCCGCGCCCGGCGACGTCGTCGCCCTGCTCGGCCCGAACGGCGCCGGCAAGACCACCGCCCTGCGCGCCCTCGCCGGCCTCACCCCCCTCACGGCCGGCCACCTGCGGCTGGACGGCGCCGAGCTGCACCGCACACCGCCCGAGGCGCGCCCGGTCGGTGTCGTCTTCCAGGACTACCTGCTCTTCCCGCACCTGACCGCCCTCGACAACGTGGCCTTCGGACCGCGCTGCCGGGGCGCCGGCAAGGCCGAGGCGCGCGCCCGGGCCGCCGAGTGGCTGGACCGCATGGGCCTGGCCGGGCACGCCGGAGCCAGGCCCCGGCACCTGTCCGGCGGGCAGGCGCAGCGCGTGGCCCTCGCCCGCGCCCTGGCCATCGACCCCCGTCTGCTGCTCCTGGACGAGCCCCTCGCCGCCCTGGACGCCCGCACCCGGCTGGAGGTGCGCGCCCGGCTCCGCCGGCACCTGGCCGCCTTCGAGGCCGTCGCCGTCCTGGTCACCCACGACCCGCTGGACGCGATGGTGCTGGCCGACCGGCTGGTGGTCGTGGAGCACGGCCGGATCGTGCAGGAGGGCGCGCCCACCGACATCGCCCGCCACCCGCGCACCGAGTACATCGCCCAGCTGGTCGGGCTCAACCTGTACCGGGGGCACGCCGACGGGCACACCGTACGGCTCGACGCGGGCCCCGCCGTCAGCACCACCGAGGACCTCTCCGGTCCCGCCTTCGTGGCGTTCCCGCCCGGCGCCGTGACCCTGTACCGCGACCGGCCCACCGGCTCCAGCGCCCGCAACCTCTGGCGCTGCCGGGTCGCCGGCCTGGAAACGCACGGGGACCAGATCCGGGCGGAGCTGACCGGCGAGCTGTCACTGGCCGCCGACCTCACCACGGTCGCCGCGGCAGAACTCGACCTGCACCCGGGCGCCCCGGTCTGGGCGGCGGTCAAGGCCGCCCAGACGCACGCCTACCCGGCGTAGCCGGACACGGCGAAGGGCCCCGCCCACCTCGGAGCGGGGCCCTTCGGCCGTGTGTCAGTCCTCGTACGCGTCCAGCGGCGGGCAGGAGCAGACCAGGTTCCGGTCGCCGAAGGCCTGGTCGATGCGGCGCACCGGCGGCCAGTACTTGTCGGCGGCGCTCACCCCGGCCGGGAAGACCGCCTCCTCGCGGCCGTACGCGTGGTCCCAGTCGCCGCCGAGCGCGGCGGCGGTGTGCGGGGCGTTGCGCAGCGGGTTGTCGTCCGCGGGCCACGTGCCCGAGCCGACCTTCTCGATCTCCGCACGGATGGCGATCATCGCGTCGCAGAACCGGTCCAGTTCGGTCAGGTCCTCGGACTCGGTCGGCTCGATCATCAGCGTGCCGGCCACCGGGAAGGACATCGTCGGCGCGTGGAAGCCGTAGTCGATCAGCCGCTTGGCCACGTCGTCGACGCTGACGCCGGTCGCCTTGGTCAGCGGGCGCAGGTCGATGATGCACTCGTGCGCGACCAGGCCGCCGGGGCCGGTGTAGAGCACCGGGTAGTGCGGTTCGAGGCGCTTGGCGACGTAGTTGGCGCTGAGCACCGCGACCTGCGTGGCGCGCTTCAGTCCCTCGCCGCCCATCAGGCGGACGTACGCCCAGGAGATGGGCAGGATGCCCGCCGAACCCCACGGCGCCGCCGAGATCGGCCCGACGCCCGTCTCCGGGCCCGCCTCCGGCTGGAGGGGGTGGTTCGGCAGGTACGGGGCGAGGTGCGCCCGCACGCCGACCGGGCCGACACCGGGGCCGCCGCCGCCGTGCGGGATGCAGAAGGTCTTGTGCAGGTTCAGGTGCGAGACGTCGCCGCCGAAGTGGCCCGGCTTGGCGAGGCCCACCAGCGCGTTGAGGTTCGCGCCGTCGACGTACACCTGGCCGCCGGCCTCGTGCACCTCGGCGCAGATGTCGGCGACGTGCTCCTCGAACACACCGTGCGTCGACGGGTAGGTGATCATGAGCACGGACAGCTCGTCGCGGTACTGCGCGATCTTCGCCCGCAGGTCCGCGACGTCGATCTCGCCGTCGTCGGCGGTCTTGACGACGACGACCTTCATGCCGGCCATCACGGCGCTGGCGGCGTTGGTGCCGTGCGCGGAGGAGGGGATCAGGCAGACGGTGCGCTGCTCGTCGCCGTTGGCCCGGTGATAGCCGCGCACGGCCAGTAGACCGGCCAGCTCGCCCTGGGAGCCGGCGTTGGGCTGGAGGGACACCTTGTCGTAGCCGGTGACCTCGGCGAGACGTTCCTCCAGCTCGTGGATGAGCGTGAGGTAGCCCTCGGCCTGCTCGGCCGGCGCGAACGGGTGCAGCTGCCCGAACTCCGGCCAGGTGACCGGCTCCATCTCGGTGGTCGCGTTGAGCTTCATGGTGCAGGAGCCCAGCGGGATCATGCCGCGGTCCAGCGCGTAGTCGCGGTCGGCGAGCCGGCGCAGGTAGCGCAGCATCGCCGTCTCGGAGCGGTACTGCTGGAAGACCGGGTGGGTCAGGTACTCGTCGTTGCGCAGCAGGGTGTCCGGCAGCGTGTCCCGGGCGGCCGCGTCCAGCGCCTCGACGTCGCCGTCGACGCCGAAGGCGTTCCACACGGCGGTCAGCCGGTCCCGGGTGGTGGTCTCGTCGCAGGCGATCGAGACGTGGTCGGCGTCGACCAGGCGCAGGTTGACGCCGTTGTCGCGGGCGGCGGCGACGATGTCGGCGGCCCGGCCCGCGACCCGCACGGTCAGCGTGTCGAAGTAGGAGTCGTGCACGATCTCCGCGCCGCCGGTCCTGAGCCCCTCGGCGAGGACCGTGGCGTAGCGGTGGGTGCGCCGGGCGATCAGCCGCAGGCCCTCCGGACCGTGGTAGACGGCGTACATCCCGGCCATGACGGCGAGCAGCACCTGGGCGGTGCAGATGTTGCTGGTGGCCTTCTCGCGGCGGATGTGCTGCTCACGGGTCTGCAGCGCGAGCCGGTAGGCCTTGTGTCCGTCGGCGTCGACGGACACGCCGACGAGCCGCCCGGGCAGGCTGCGCGCCATCTTCTCCTGCACGGCCATGTAGCCGGCGTGCGGTCCGCCGAAGCCCATGGGCACGCCGAAGCGCTGCGTGGTGCCGACGGTGATGTCCGCGCCGAGCTCGCCGGGCGACTTCAGCAGGGTCAGGGCGAGCAGGTCGGCGGCGACGGTGACGAGCGCGCCGAGCTCGTGCGCCTGGTCGATGACCGGCTTGATGTCGCGCACGGCACCGGAGGCGCCCGGGTACTGGATCAGTACACCGTTGATCTCGCGGGCGGCGACCTCGGCGGGGATGCCGTCGCTCAGGTCGGCGACGACGACCTCGACGCCGGTCGGTTCGGCGCGGGTCTCGATGACGGCGATGGTCTGCGGCAGGGCGTCCGCGTCGACCAGGAACAGGCCCTTCTTGTTCTTGCCCATGCGCCGCGAGAGCGCCATCGCCTCGGCGGCGGCGGTGCCCTCGTCGAGCAGGGAGGCGCCGGAGGTCGGCAGGCCGGTGAGCTCGGCGACCACGGTCTGGAAGTTCAGCAGCGCCTCGAGGCGTCCCTGCGAGATCTCCGGCTGGTACGGCGTGTAGGCCGTGTACCAGGCGGGGGTCTCCATGACGTTGCGCAGGATGACGGGCGGGGTGAAGGTGCCGTAGTAGCCGAGCCCGATCATGGAGCCGAGCACCGCGTTGCGGTCGGCCAGCGCACGCAACTCGGCCAGCACCTCGGCCTCGCTCCGGGCACCCGGCAGGTCCAGCGCGTCGGCGTTCTTGATCACGTCGGGCACCGCGGCGGCGGTCAGTTCGTCGAGCGAGCCGTAGCCGACCTGCGCGAGCATCTTGGCCCGGGCCTCGTGGTCGGGGCCGATGTGGCGCTGCTCGAAGGTGATTCCCTGTTCGAGCTCGGAGAGCGGGGTGCGAGGGGCGGTCATTGCGGAGGCCTCCTGGTCTGACGACCTTCGAGGGGCACCACGGCGCGGGTGCCCGGACGGCCTCCCCCTCTGTCATCTCGACCTGAGAGCTTCACCGGAACGCACGGGGCGTCCGGCTTTCACCGTCGGTGAGAGCGGAAGCCGTCGACACCCGCCCTGCTTTCCAGAGTGACCTCGTCCGTGCGGTACGTGTGCCTGAGAGATTCCGGGGAGGATTTGCTCCTTCGGCGCCTCCGGCGGTTGTCCGGAGGGCTCTCCCGCACGGGGTCAGCGGCCGTTAGCCAGCCTACCAGCGCGCACAAGACCGGAACTTTCGAGTGGCCGTTGAGCGGATTGTGCCGTTGTGTAGTGCTTACGGATGAGTGTGCGACGAGTGGAGGGCCCGTGCAGACCGACATCGATCCGCGTCACCTGATCGGCCGCAAGGCGTTCGACCGCAACGGAACCCGGATCGGCACGATCGACGAGATCTACCTCGACGACGCCACCGGCGTGCCCGAGTGGGCGGCCATACGCACCGGGCTGTTCAGCAGGGACGCCTTCGTCCCCCTGGAGCCCAGCGAAGTGATCGACGGCGCCCTCCACGTGCCCTTCGAACGCGCCCTCATCAAGGACGCCCCCGACTTCGGCGTGGGCCGCCACCTCTCGCCGGAGCAGGAGTTGCAGCTCTACCACCACTACGGCCTGGACGTCGCGGCCCCGCCTCCGCTGCCGGACCACGACTTCGGCAAGCTCGCGGGCCGGGACGATCCCGCCTGACCCGCTCTCCGCCCACCCCGCTCACGCCTCCTCCGACGGCGGCCCGTCGGCCCCCGCGCCTCCGGCCCGCTCCTCTCCCACCGGTGCCGCCGGCACCAGGGGAAGCGGTTCCGCCGGTTCCAGGGCAGGGTCGTCGACCCGGAAGGTCCGCACCCGGCCCGGCTCCGAGTCGGGCGTCTCGAAGCGCACGGTGACCCGGCCCAGCCCGCTGCCCTGCACCCATCCGTGCCCGTACGCCGTGTGCCGCACGTCGTGGCCGGCCGGCCAGCGTCGATCGGCCGGTGTCTGCCGCTCGGGCGCGGGTGCCGTCTCGGGTTCCTCGTGGGTCGGGTCGTCCTCGCGCACCTCCGCCGCCTGGGCGAACAGGTCCTCCTGCGTGTAGTCGGCCAGACCACTGACCCCCACCCCGAGCAGTCGCACCCCGCCCGTGGTGTCGACCGAGTCCAGCAGCCGCGCGGCGGCCTCCCGCACGACCGCCGGGTCGTCCGTGGGCCCTCTGAGCGTCTCCGACCGGGTGAGGGTCGAGAAGTCGTACCGCCGCACCTTCAGCACGATGGTCCGTCCCGACAGCCCGGCCTCCCGCAGCCTGCGCACGCAGCGGTCCGCGAGCCGCTGGACCTCCGTGCCGACCCGCACCCGGTCGTGGATGTCGACGTCGTAGGTGTCCTCGACCGAGACGGACTTGGTCTCCCGCTCGGCCACGACGGGCCGCTCGTCGCGGGCCAGCGCCATGGCGTACAGCGCCTGCCCGTGGGCCCGGCCCAGCAGCCGTACCAGCTCGTCCTCGCCCGCCTCGGCGAGTTCGTCCACCGTGTGGATCCCCGCCCGCCGCAGATGGTCACCGGTCGCCGGGCCCACGCCCGGCAGGGTCCGCACGGACAGCGGCCCCAGCAGCGCCCGCTCCGTACCCGGCTCGATCAGCACCAGCCCGTCCGGCTTGGCCCGCTCCGAAGCGATCTTCGCCAGCATCTTGGAGGCCGCGAGCCCCACCGAACCGGTGAGCCCCGTGACCGCCCGTATGTCGGCGCGCAGCTTCGTCCCGGCCAGGCGTGCCGACCGGTCGTCCCAGGCCGTGCCGCCGGCCTCCAGGTCCACGAACGCCTCGTCCAGGCTGAGCGGCTCCACCAGGGGCGACAGGGCCCGCAGCAGGCCCATCACCTGCTCGCTGATCGACCGGTAGAGGGCGAACCGCGGCACCAGGTAGGCGGCGTTCGGTGCGAGTCTGCGGGCCTGTGCCATGGGCATCGCCGAGTGGACGCCGAAGACCCGGGCCTCGTAGGAGGCGGTGGCGACCACGCCACGCGGACCGAGTCCGCCCACGACGACGGCCTTCCCGCGCAGGCTCGGCTTGGAGGCCTGCTCCACCGAGGCGAAGAAGGCATCCATGTCGAGATGCAGGATCGTGGGCGCGGATCTCACATCTCCGATGCTGCCCTACGCCACTGACAATGCCGTGCTCAGACGGCCTTGTTCCGCCGTCGCGCCAGCTCGTCCATCGGGTTGTGGCCGACCAGGGTCTCCCCGGTGTCGACGCGCTCGCCGTGCAGCTGCGACAGCGCGCTCTCCACGTCCCGCCACACCACGCCCACGGCGATCCCGAAGACGCCCTGACCGCCCTGGAGCAGGGCGTGCACCTCGTCGGGCGAGGTGCACTCGTAGACCGTGGCGCCGTCGCTCATCAGCGTCATCCGCTCCAGGTCGCTGAAGCCGCGCTCGCGCAGGTGCTGCACGGCGGTGCGGATGTTCTGCAGGGACACACCCGTGTCGAGGAACCGCTTGACGATCTTCAGTACGACGACGTCGCGGAAGCTGTACAGCCGCTGCGTCCCCGATCCGTGGGCCGGGCGCACGCTGGGCTCGACCAGCCCCGTGCGGGCCCAGTAGTCGAGCTGCCGGTAGGTGATGCCGGCGGCGGCGCAGGCCGTGGGGCCGCGGTAACCGATCTGCTCGGACGCCATGGACGTCGCCCCTCCAGTGCTCGGCACAGCCGCCGGTCGCCGCTGGGCATGGTCGACGGCACCACCGGGCACGGGGAACCCTCCGTTCGAGCGGAACCGGGAGCTCTGGGGAGGGTACGGCTCGCTCGCCCCGACACCGCGTCCGGGGGCGCCCCCGACCGTACCGTCGCCGCTGCTTCTCACGCCGACCTCCGTCCTTGACCTGCCTCCTCGACGGTAGGCAGTCACCAAGGGTGCGTCAACGATCGCCACACTCGGCACGCCGAGTGATAATCACCCTAAGAGTGGTTTCCCGTGCCCCACCGCGGGGAAAGGCTAGCCGAATGCCCTCATGACGGGCCCTGGCCCGGCCGAGGCGGCGGCCCCTCCCTCACTCACTGGTTGCTGGTCCCGAAGTCCTCCGGCGAGATCTGGTCGAGGAACTCGCGGAACTTCTCCACCTCGTCCTCCTGCTCGTCCGGGATGGCGATGCCGGCGTCGTCGAGCACGGTGTCACTGCCGTAGATCGGCGTCCCCGTGCGCAGGGCCAGCGCTATGGCGTCGGAGGGGCGGGCACTGACCTCGACCCCGCTGGCGAAGACCAGCTCCGCGTAGAAGACGCCCTCGCGCAGATCGGTGATGCGCACTTCCGTGAGCTCCTGGCCGACGGCCTCCAGCACGTCCTTGAAAAGGTCGTGGGTCAGCGGCCGTGCGGGGGCCATGCCCTGCTGGGCGAAGGCGATGGCCGTCGCCTCCCCCGGTCCGATCCAGATGGGGAGGAAGCGGTCGCCGCCCACTTCACGCAACAGCACGATCGGTTGGTTGGAGGGCATCTCGACCCGGACACCTACGACATCGAGCTCGTTCACACAGCAACCCTAGGCCGTGCCCGGGACGTTTGGGTAGTCGGGCAGGGAACGGGTGGCCGATCGGGCACTCCCGGTGCCCGACGGCTCAGGGCAGCCGCACCCCGAGAGCCGTGCGCACCAGCGCCGCGTGCAGCTTCACCGTGAGCGCCACCAGCTCCTTCGTACGGGCCTCGGCGTGCGCCCTGGTCTGGGGGTTGCGGTGGCGTTTGAGAGGGGCGACGACCTGGTCCACCAGGCCCGCCTCGCGGTCGGCTGCGGCCTTCATCGCCCTGAGGTGCCGCGGCTCGATCCCGAACCGCCCGAGCTCCGTGAGGAGACCGGCGACGGTGACCGCCTCGGCGTCGTACACCCCGTCCTCGACGGGTGCGAGCAGCCCGTACGACTCCCACTCGGCGAGCGTGCGCTCGTCGACGCCGGCCGCCGTGAGCAGCCGGCTCCGCCCGATGCGCGCCGCCGTGGGCGCCTCCGGGACCGGCTCCGGGACGTCGCCGTCACCCTGACGGCTCAGCACGGGCAGCGGAAGGGCGTCGCCGCGCTCGACGGCCTCGAGGTGCTCACGGATCACCTTGAGCGGCAGGTAGTGGTCCCGCTGCATCCTCAGCACCTGGCCGAGGCGCTCGACGTCCCCGGCGCTGAACTTGCGGTACCCCGAGGGGGTCCGCTGCGGCTCGATGAGCCCCTCCGACTCCAGGAAGCGGATCTTGGAGATGGTGACTTCGGGGAACTCCTCACGCAGCACGTTCAGCACCGCGCCGATGCTCATCAGTCCGGGGTCGGCGGCGGCGCCGTTCCCGGCACCGCCGCTCGGTGTCTGACGCATGGACCTTCCCTGGTTCCCCCGGACGGGTCCGGGGGAGGTCAGTAGCCCTGCTGGCTCGCGTAGAAGACCAGCCGGTACTTGCCGATCTGCACCTCGTCGCCGTTGGACAGGGCGACCTGGTCGATCCGCTCGCGGTTGACGTAGGTGCCGTTCAGGCTGCCGACGTCGGCCACCGTGAACGAGCCGTCCGGGCTGCGGCGGAACTCCACGTGCCGACGGGAGACCGTCACGTCGTCCAGGAAGATGTCGCTCTGCGGGTGGCGCCCGGCGGTGGTCAGGTCGCCGTCCAGCAGGAAGCGGCTGCCCGAGTTCGGACCGCGGCGCACCACCAGGAGCGCGGAGCCCATCGGGAGGGCGTCGACGGCCGCCTGCGCCTCCGGAGAGAGCGCCGGCATCTGCGTCTGGCCGGTGGCCTCGGCGTCGTACGCCTCCAGACCGGAGATGGAGATCGTGGACGTCGTCTCGGAGGGGCGCTCCGGGGCGACTCCGGGCCTGAGCGGCGCGCCGCAGTGGGAGCAGAAGCGACTGTTCTCCGCGTTGCGGTTGCCGCACCTCGTACAGACCAGGGCCGACATGGACGGATCCTCCTGCCGCGGCTGCCCGCCGGGAGCGTGGGACGCGTACGGGTCGGAAGACCCTCCACCCGTACCTGAGGTCGACGGTTGCCCGAAACCTATGCCGCCCGACTGCGCAGGGTCAACGGACGGCGCGCCCTGGCTGCCGGCGGCGTCGGCCCCCGGACCGGCGACCTGGTCCCGGAACAGCGGACGCTGACCTTCCGCATCAGGCTGTGCGCGATGACGAGCGGTCGCGTTGTCGCTGCCCTCTCGCCGCGCGTTCTTGCCGAACAACTTCGCAAACAACTTCACGGGCGATTCCCCTTGACCGAAACAGACCCGCCCGTGGGGCAGGACGAACCCTGATTGAACACGTTGGCCGACCCGGACATCTTCACAACGTCCGCCTCCGCCAGACAGTTTCCACCACGCACCACCCATTCGGTGCGCCGACCCCCCGCAACCTCATGCCCTCGCCGGACGTCCCCCATGCACCCCCGGTTCACTGGGAGGACGACCGAGCGTAGTCAGGCCGCTTCGCCGCTCGCAAGGCATCCACAACGATCTTGGTGGACCGCTCCACGGTAACGGTGGCCTGTTCCTTCTCGAGAGTCTGCACCACGCCTCCGGGGATGTTGAGCGCCGGTTCGAGGTCCTGCGGCTTGCCGATGACCTTGAAACGATAGGGCGCGGTGATCTTGTTCCCGTCCACGCCGACCCCGTTCCCGGAATCCGTCAGATAGGTCTCCGCGACCACGCGCACGCCGTTGACCTGGATCGCCTCCGCGCCGGCCGCGCGCAGCTCCTGGATGGCGTCGAGCAGCATGTCCGCCTCCACCGTCCCCTTCGCGTCCTCGATGGTCATCGTGATGCCGGGACCCTCGGCGGCCACGGTGCCCGCCAGGATGCCGAGTCGCCGTGCCTTCTCGAGGGTCTGCTTGCGGGCCTCCTCGGCCTGGTCGGAGCTGTTCTCCAGCTCGTCCCGCTGCTTCTCGAGCCCCTGCTTCTCGTCCTCAAGACGCTCTGTGCGGTCGTCGAGTTCATCGAGGATGCGCACAAGATCTTCCTGCCGTGCCCCGCGCAGCGCGCTGTCGCTCTCGCTGGTCGACGCCACCTGGACCGCCAGGCCGAAGCCGAGGCCGAACAGCAGGACGGCGACGATGAGTTGGGCCCGGGTCACCCGTGGCGGCCACAGCCCCGCCACCAGCCGCTGACGGCCCGTCGGGCCGGGCTCGGGCCGTTCCTGCGGAACAACCTCTTCCGCGGGCTCTGAGGCGCTCACAGGGACTTCTGCGGGCAGTTCCTTGCGCAGGCCGGTCGCAGGCGCGGTGTCGGGGGCCGGCCGGGGCCGGGACACGGCCGGGCGTGTCGTCTCGTCGTGCTCTCGCTCACTCATCGGCCTCACGCCCGGAACACGTGCCGGCGGATCGCCGCGGCGTTGGAGAAGATGCGGATGCCGAGGACGACCACGACGCCGGTGGACAGCTGGGCGCCCACGCCGAGCTTGTCGCCGAGGAACACGATCAGCGCGGCGACGACCACGTTGGACAGGAAGGACACCACGAAGACCTTGTCGTCGAAGATGCCGTCGAGCATGGCCCGCAGTCCCCCGAACACGGCGTCGAGCGCCGCGACGACGGCGATCGGCAGATACGGCTCGACGACCGCCGGAACCTCGGGCCGGACCAACAGTCCGGCCACGACTCCCACGACGAGGCCCAGTACGGCGATCACGATGTGCCCTTCTCGGTTATCGGCTGTGCGGTACGTACGATCAGACTCGGTGCTGCGGGCAGCCGGACGTCGTCCTCCACGGAGATCGCCGTCCTGATGCCGTAGTTCTCCTGCAGGGCGTGCAGATACAGCCCGTCGGCGCTGTTCTGGAACCGGTCGCTCAGCTGTTTGCCGTCCCCCACCGCGAGCACCGTGTACGGCGGCACCAGCGGCCTGTTGTCGACCAGTATCGCGTCTCCGGCGGCCCTGATCGCCGACAGGGCGGTCAGCCGCTGTCCGTTGATGGAGACGGCCTCGGCGCCGGACTCCCACAGGCCGTTGACCACGCGCTGCATGTCCCGGTCGCGGACCCGCCCGGTGTCGGAGAACCCGGAGGTGGACCGCGGGTCGCCGTCGCCGCCGCCGCTCGCGTCCTTGGCGTCGTTCACCACCAGGCGCACGCCGGGACCGTGCACCGCGACGGCGCCGGACAGGATGCCCACGAGGACGGACCGGTCGCCTCCGCCGCTGTGCCGGAGCGCCTCGCGCTGCCGTGCGCTCACGTCGGCGCGCAGGGCGTCCACGCTGTCCTCGAGTTCGTCCGCGGCGTCGGTCTCCTGATCGATCCGGTCGATCAGTTCCTCGCGTTCCTTGGCGACGACGGGTGCGGCGACCCGGGCCTGTGCGGCCCCGACGGTGACGATGAGAGCGGCGAGCACCAGGCCGGCGGCGAGTCCGAGCTTCGCCCTGAGGGTCTTCGGCATGCCGCCCTCGCCGTCGGCCTTCTTCCGCGCGGCGGCCTCGGCGTATCCGTCGTCGAGGCTGTGGTCCATGACGTTGGTGATCAACGACATGGAGGCGTCCGGGCGCGCGGGCCGCGTGGGTGTGCTCCGAACGGGGGGTTGCTGCGGCATGCCGCACATCGTCGCACGTCGCGGCCACTACCTCCGAACGGACCTACGGGCATGCCGGACAGGCCCCGTTGGGGGCACTTGTCCGGCACGCGCGCCTACCGTTCGTTTTACCTTCCGGCGCTGTCCACGACCGCCGACCACTCGTCGAGCAGGGCCTGTGCGGAGGCGTCGTCGGGGCCTTCGGCCCACAGGTGGGTGACCGCTTCGGCCGGGTCGGGCAGCACCATCACCCAGCGGCCGTCGGTCTCCACCACGCGCACCCCGTCGGTGGTGTCGACGAAGCGGTCTCCGGCCGCCTCGACGACCCTGCGCATGACGAGGCCCTTGACGGCCCACGGGGTCGCCAGGTCCCGCTTGAGCACGTGGGCGCGCGGGATGCGGGCGTCGATCTGGCTGAGGGTGAGCTGGGTCCGCGCCACGAGTCCGATGAGCCGTACGAAGGCGGCGGTGCCGTCGTAGACGCTGCTGAACTCGGGGACGATGAAGCCGCCCTTGCCGTCGCCGCCGAAGATTGTGCCTTCCTCGCCGCCGACGCGTGTGAGGTCGTCGGGCGAGGTGGTCGTCCATTCGACCTGGGTGCCGTGGTAGGCGGCCACCTGCTCGGCGATCCTGGTGGTGGTGACCGGGAGTGCGACGCGGCCGCTGCGCCGCTCGGAGGCGATGAGGTCGAGCATGACGAGCAGCGCCCGGTCGTCCTCGATGATCCGCCCCTTCTCGTCGACGAGGGACAGGCGCTCGCCGACGGGGTCGAAGCGCACGCCGAACGCGGCGCCGGAGGACGCCACGATCTCGCCGAGCCTGACCAGTCCGGAGCGCCGCATGTCGGCGGTCTCGGTCGGCCTGGACTCGTCGAGACCGGGGTTGATGGTCAGGGAGTCGACGCCGAGTTTGCCGAGCAGGCTGGGCAGGACCAGGCCGGCGCTGCCGTTGGAGGCGTCCACGACGACCTTGAGTCCGGATTCGGCGATGCCGGTGGTGTCGACGTTCCGCAGCAGGGATCCGGTGTAGGAGTCGAAGACGCTCGCGGGGAAGTGCAGGTCGCCGATCTCTCCGGGGAAGGCGCGCCGGTACTCCTGCCGCGCGAACACCCGGTCGAGCTTGCGCTGGCTGCCCTGTGAGAGGTCGGCGCCCTGTCCGTCGAAGAACATGATGTCGACCGAGTCGGGCACTCCGGGTGTGGTGCGGATCATGATGCCGCCGGCGCTGCCTCGCGCGGTCTGCTGCCGCGCCACGGGCAGCGGCACGTTCTCCAGGTCCCGTACGTCGATGGCGCTGGCCTGGAGCGCGGAGATGACCGCCCGCTTCAGTGCCCGGGCGCCGCGGGAGTGGTCGCGGGCCGTGGTGACGGTCGAGCCCTTCTTCAGGGTCGTCGCGTACGCGCCGGCCAGTCGCACCGCGAGTTCGGGTGTGATCTCGACGTTGAGGATGCCGGACACGCCGCGGGCCCCGAAGAGGTGTGCCTGGCCCCTGGATTCCCAGATGACCGAGGTGTTGACGAACGCGCCGGCCTCGATGGTCTTGAACGGGTAGACCCGGACGTTCCCCTGGACGATCGATTCTTCACCGATCAGGCATTCGTCGCCGATGACGGCGCCGTCCTCGATGCGTGCGGCGCGCATGATGTCGGTGTTCTTTCCGACGACGCAGCCGCGCAGATTGCTGTGCGGGCCGACGTAGACGTTGTCGTGGACGACGGCCTTGTGCATGAAGGCGCCGCTCTTCACGACGACGTTGGATCCCACGACGGTGTGTTCGCGGATCTCCGCGCCGGCTTCGACCTTGGCGTAGTCGCCGATGTAGAGGGGTCCGCGGAGCACGGCGTCGGGGTGCACTTCGGCGCCCTCGGCGACCCATACGCCGGGGGAGATCTCGAAGCCGTCGATGTCGACGTCGACCTTGCCCTCCAGGACGTCGGCCTGGGCCTTCACATAGCTTTCGTGGGTGCCGACGTCCTCCCAGTAGCCCTCGGCGACGTAGCCGTAGACGGGCTTGCCTTCCTTCATCAGCTGCGGGAAGACGTCGCCGGACCAGTCGACGGGCACATCGGGTTCGACGTAGTCGAAGACCTCGGGCTCCATGACGTAGATGCCGGTGTTCACCGTGTCGGAGAAGACCTGTCCCCAGGTCGGCTTCTCGAGGAAGCGTTCGACCTTGCCTTCCTCGTCGACGATGGTGATGCCGAATTCCAGCGGATTGGGGACACGGGTCAGGCAGACCGTGACCAGGGCGCCCTTTTCCTTGTGGAAATTGATCAGCTCGGTGAGGTCGAAGTCGGTGAGGGCGTCACCGGAGATGACGAGAAAGGCATCGTCCTTCAGTGCCTCCTCGGCGTTCTTCACGCTCCCGGCGGTACCGAGTGGCTTCTCCTCGTTGGCATAGGTGAGCTCCATTCCGAGCTCTTCGCCGTCACCGAAGTAGTTCTTGACGAGCGACGCAAGGAACTGGACGGTCACAACGGTTTCGTTGAGCCCATGCCTTTTGAGCAGCCGCAGAACATGCTCCATGATGGGCCGATTGGCTACCGGCAGGAGCGGCTTGGGCATGCTTGAGGTCATGGGGCGAAGACGTGTGCCTTCGCCTCCGGCCATCACGACGGCCTTCATGTCGGAAGCGTCCTCCTCGAAGAGACGACGGTCTGGCCGACTTCACCCGCCGGGGCTGTACCGCACCATTTCCCTGCGCGTCATTGCGCAGGCATGAGCGTGGCAATCAGCGAGTTCAATCGGCCACGGCGTCCGCACGGACCAGGCGGCGGACTTGTACTACGTAGAGCACTCCTGCCCACCAATACAGGGTTGTACCCCATCCGGCGAACGCCCAGCCGAAAATAGCAGCGAGTGACGAGATCCAGCCAGTTCCGTCACTGAGCAGGAGCAGTGGGAAGGCGTACATGAGGTTGAAGGTGGCGGCCTTCCCCAGGAAGTTCACCTGGGGCGGCGGATAGCCGTGGCGCCTGAGGATGCCCACCATGACGAGGAGAACCAGCTCACGGGCCAGCAGTACGGCGGTCAGCCAGAGAGGCAGGATCTCGCGCCAGGTGAGGCCGACCAGGGTGGAGAGAATGTAGAGCCGGTCGGCGGCCGGGTCGAGGAGCCGGCCGAGGCTGCTGATCTGGTTCCAGCGTCGTGCGAGCTTGCCGTCGAGGTAGTCGCTGACACCGCTGAGGGCCAGCACCAGGAGTGCCCAGCCGTCGCTCTTGGGCCCTCCGAACTCGGGCCTGAGGATCAGCCACAGGAACAGGGGTACGCCAACGAGCCGCGCCATGCTGAGCATGTTCGGGATGGTGAGGACGCGGTCTGTCTGGACCCGCGTCTCCTGGACCTCCACCCGGGATCCTCCTGTGGGAAACGTGTCGACGATGCTCCCCGACCCTACCTCAACGCAAAAAAGCTCTGGCTCTCGGGCTGTACGCCCAAGAGCCAGAGCTCTAAAAGGAGTTCGGCGGCGTCCTACTCTCCCACAGGGTCCCCCCTGCAGTACCATCGGCGCTGTAAGGCTTAGCTTCCGGGTTCGGAATGTAACCGGGCGTTTCCCCTACGCTATGACCACCGAAACACTATGAAACTGACAACCGCACCATGCATGACACATGGGGTTGTTCGTGGTTTCAGAACCAACACAGTGGACGCGAGCAACTGAGGACAAGCCCTCGGCCTATTAGTACCGGTCAACTCCACACGTTACCGTGCTTCCATATCCGGCCTATCAACCCAGTCGTCTACTGGGAGCCTTACCCCATCAAGTGGGTGGGAGTCCTCATCTCGAAGCAGGCTTCCCGCTTAGATGCTTTCAGCGGTTATCCCTCCCGAACGTAGCCAACCAGCCATGCCCTTGGCAGAACAACTGGCACACCAGAGGTTCGTCCGTCCCGGTCCTCTCGTACTAGGGACAGCCCTTCTCAAGACTCCTACGCGCACAGCGGATAGGGACCGAACTGTCTCACGACGTTCTAAACCCAGCTCGCGTACCGCTTTAATGGGCGAACAGCCCAACCCTTGGGACCGACTCCAGCCCCAGGATGCGACGAGCCGACATCGAGGTGCCAAACCATCCCGTCGATATGGACTCTTGGGGAAGATCAGCCTGTTATCCCCGGGGTACCTTTTATCCGTTGAGCGACGGCGCTTCCACAAGCCACCGCCGGATCACTAGTCCCGACTTTCGTCCCTGCTCGACCCGTCGGTCTCACAGTCAAGCTCCCTTGTGCACTTACACTCAACACCTGATTGCCAACCAGGCTGAGGGAACCTTTGGGCGCCTCCGTTACCCTTTAGGAGGCAACCGCCCCAGTTAAACTACCCATCAGACACTGTCCCTGATCCGGATCACGGACCCAGGTTAGACATCCAGCACGACCAGACTGGTATTTCAACGACGACTCCACCCGAACTGGCGTCCGAGTTTCAAAGTCTCCCAGCTATCCTACACAAGCCGAACCGAACACCAATATCAAACTGTAGTAAAGGTCCCGGGGTCTTTCCGTCCTGCTGCGCGAAACGAGCATCTTTACTCGTAGTGCAATTTCACCGGGCCTATGGTTGAGACAGTCGAGAAGTCGTTACGCCATTCGTGCAGGTCGGAACTTACCCGACAAGGAATTTCGCTACCTTAGGATGGTTATAGTTACCACCGCCGTTTACTGGCGCTTAAGTTCTCAGCTTCGCCGGCCCGAAAGCCAGCTAACCGGTCCCCTTAACGTTCCAGCACCGGGCAGGCGTCAGTCCGTATACATCGCCTTACGGCTTCGCACGGACCTGTGTTTTTAGTAAACAGTCGCTTCTCGCTGGTCTCTGCGGCCACCCCCAGCTCAGACCGAAAAGATCATCACCAGGAATGGCCCCCCTTCTCCCGAAGTTACGGGGGCATTTTGCCGAGTTCCTTAACCATAGTTCACCCGAACGCCTCGGTATTCTCTACCTGACCACCTGAGTCGGTTTAGGGTACGGGCCGCCATGAAACTCGCTAGAGGCTTTTCTCGACAGCATAGGATCATCCACTTCACCACAATCGGCTCGGCATCAGGTCTCAGACTATGTGCCAGGCGGATTTACCTACCTGACGTCCTACACCCTTACCCCGGGACAACCACCGCCCGGGATGGACTACCTTCCTGCGTCACCCCATCACTCACCTACTACCAGCTCGGGTCACCGGCTCCACCACTCCGACCTCGTCCGAAGACTCAGCCGACGGCTTCACGGGCTTAGCATCACTGGATTCGATGTTTGACGCTTCACAGCGGGTACCGGAATATCAACCGGTTATCCATCGACTACGCCTGTCGGCCTCGCCTTAGGTCCCGACTTACCCTGGGCAGATCAGCTTGACCCAGGAACCCTTAGTCAATCGGCGCAAACGTTTCTCACGTTTGTATCGCTACTCATGCCTGCATTCTCACTCGTGAACCGTCCACAACTACCTTCCGGTGCTGCTTCACCCGGCACACGACGCTCCCCTACCCATCCATACACCCGTTGGGGCTGTTGTATGAATGACACGACTTCGGCGGTACGCTTGAGCCCCGCTACATTGTCGGCGCGGAATCACTAGACCAGTGAGCTATTACGCACTCTTTCAAGGGTGGCTGCTTCTAAGCCAACCTCCTGGTTGTCTCTGCGACTCCACATCCTTTCCCACTTAGCGTACGCTTAGGGGCCTTAGTCGATGCTCTGGGCTGTTTCCCTCTCGACCATGGAGCTTATCCCCCACAGTCTCACTGCCGCGCTCTCACTTACCGGCATTCGGAGTTTGGCTAAGGTCAGTAACCCGGTAGGGCCCATCGCCTATCCAGTGCTCTACCTCCGGCAAGAAACACACGACGCTGCACCTAAATGCATTTCGGGGAGAACCAGCTATCACGGAGTTTGATTGGCCTTTCACCCCTAACCACAGGTCATCCCCCAGGTTTTCAACCCTGGTGGGTTCGGTCCTCCACGAAGTCTTACCTCCGCTTCAACCTGCCCATGGCTAGATCACTCCGCTTCGGGTCTTGAGCGTGCTACTAAAACGCCCTATTCGGACTCGCTTTCGCTACGGCTACCCCACCCGGGTTAACCTCGCAACACACCGCAAACTCGCAGGCTCATTCTTCAAAAGGCACGCAGTCACGAGAATGAGGCAAGCCTTGTTCCGACGCTCCCACGGCTTGTAGGCACACGGTTTCAGGTACTATTTCACTCCCCTCCCGGGGTACTTTTCACCATTCCCTCACGGTACTATCCGCTATCGGTCACCAGGGAATATTTAGGCTTAGCGGGTGGTCCCGCCAGATTCACACGGGATTTCTCGGGCCCCGTGCTACTTGGGTGTCTCTCAAACGAGCCGCTGACGTTTCGACTACGGGGGTCTTACCCTCTACGCCGGACCTTTCGCATGTCCTTCGCCTACATCAACGGTTTCTGACTCGTCCTGTTGCCGGCAGACAACAGAAGAGAGATCCCACAACCCCCACGACGCAACCCCTGCCGGGTCTCACACGTCGTAGGTTTAGCCTCATCCGGTTTCGCTCGCCACTACTCCCGGAATCACGGTTGTTTTCTCTTCCTGCGGGTACTGAGATGTTTCACTTCCCCGCGTTCCCTCCACTTGCCCTATGTGTTCAGGCAAGGGTGACAGCCCATGACGACTGCCGGGTTTCCCCATTCGGACACCCCCGGATCAAAGCCTGGTTGACGACTCCCCGGGGCCTATCGTGGCCTCCCACGTCCTTCATCGGTTCCTGGTGCCAAGGCATCCACCGTGCGCCCTTAAAAACTTGGCCACAGATGCTCGCGTCCACTGTGCAGTTCTCAAACAACGACCAACCACCCATCACCCCGAGCAAACAGCTCGAGTGCACTGGGGCCGGCATCGAAGGCACCCGACCTTGCGGCCGTACCTTCAGATACCCAACAGCGTGCCCGACACGCTTCCGTCCGGAGATCATGCGTTCCACGCTCTGACGAGCAGTACTAGCAGCCTCCGGCCCAGACACCGGCCGAGTAGTCAACGTTCCACCCATGAGCAACCAGCATCAGACGTTCGCTGATGTACTGGCCTCTGACCAACCAGAGGTTGGTAAGAAGTGCTCCTTAGAAAGGAGGTGATCCAGCCGCACCTTCCGGTACGGCTACCTTGTTACGACTTCGTCCCAATCGCCAGTCCCACCTTCGACAGCTCCCTCCCACAAGGGGTTGGGCCACCGGCTTCGGGTGTTACCGACTTTCGTGACGTGACGGGCGGTGTGTACAAGGCCCGGGAACGTATTCACCGCAGCAATGCTGATCTGCGATTACTAGCGACTCCGACTTCATGGGGTCGAGTTGCAGACCCCAATCCGAACTGAGACCGGCTTTTTGAGATTCGCTCCACCTCGCGGTATCGCAGCTCATTGTACCGGCCATTGTAGCACGTGTGCAGCCCAAGACATAAGGGGCATGATGACTTGACGTCGTCCCCACCTTCCTCCGAGTTGACCCCGGCGGTCTCCCGTGAGTCCCCAGCACCACAAGGGCCTGCTGGCAACACGGGACAAGGGTTGCGCTCGTTGCGGGACTTAACCCAACATCTCACGACACGAGCTGACGACAGCCATGCACCACCTGTACACCGACCACAAGGGGGACCCTGTCTCCAGAGTTTTCCGGTGTATGTCAAGCCTTGGTAAGGTTCTTCGCGTTGCGTCGAATTAAGCCACATGCTCCGCCGCTTGTGCGGGCCCCCGTCAATTCCTTTGAGTTTTAGCCTTGCGGCCGTACTCCCCAGGCGGGGCACTTAATGCGTTAGCTGCGGCACGGACAACGTGGAATGTTGCCCACACCTAGTGCCCACCGTTTACGGCGTGGACTACCAGGGTATCTAATCCTGTTCGCTCCCCACGCTTTCGCTCCTCAGCGTCAGTATCGGCCCAGAGATCCGCCTTCGCCACCGGTGTTCCTCCTGATATCTGCGCATTTCACCGCTACACCAGGAATTCCGATCTCCCCTACCGAACTCTAGCCTGCCCGTATCGACTGCAGACCCGGGGTTAAGCCCCGGGCTTTCACAACCGACGCGACAAGCCGCCTACGAGCTCTTTACGCCCAATAATTCCGGACAACGCTCGCGCCCTACGTATTACCGCGGCTGCTGGCACGTAGTTAGCCGGCGCTTCTTCTGCAGGTACCGTCACTTTCGCTTCTTCCCTGCTGAAAGAGGTTTACAACCCGAAGGCCGTCATCCCTCACGCGGCGTCGCTGCATCAGGCTTTCGCCCATTGTGCAATATTCCCCACTGCTGCCTCCCGTAGGAGTCTGGGCCGTGTCTCAGTCCCAGTGTGGCCGGTCGCCCTCTCAGGCCGGCTACCCGTCGTCGCCTTGGTGAGCCGTTACCTCACCAACAAGCTGATAGGCCGCGGGCTCATCCTGCACCGCCGGAGCTTTCCACGCGCATCAGATGCCTGAGCGCGTCGTATCCGGTATTAGACCCCGTTTCCAGGGCTTGTCCCAGAGTGCAGGGCAGATTGCCCACGTGTTACTCACCCGTTCGCCACTAATCCCCACCGAAGTGGTTCATCGTTCGACTTGCATGTGTTAAGCACGCCGCCAGCGTTCGTCCTGAGCCAGGATCAAACTCTCCGTGAATGCTTCCCCGTGATCGGGGCGAACACATCACGAGAGCGGAACCGCAAGGAGGAATAGTCCTCACGGTTCACAGCGTCCTCGCTGTGTTTTTTCAAAGGAACCTCGACCGTCGAAGTATTCCGACGGACGGGGTATCAACATATCTGGCGTTGACTTTTGGCACGCTGTTGAGTTCTCAAGGAACGGACGCTTCCTTCGTACTAACCCTCTCGGGCTTTCCTCCGGGCGCTTCCCTTCGGTGTTTCCGACTCTATCAGGGTTTTTCCGGCCCTCTGACCACCGTCCTGCAGGCATGCAGAAAGTGATCCAGAGTTAGGATCTGACGAGTTGGATTTGCTGTCGGGTGAGGACACTTGATGGCGTCGCTCATCCCCGAGCAGGAGTAAGACTCTACACGGGGTCGCGGAGCCCATGCAAATCGATTAGGGTGTGGTGGTCTAGACCTCTTGTCCAGGCCGGCGTCAGGACCTGTCCCCCGGAACCGGTACGTCATATGACATACCCTGCTGAACAGCACGCCGGAGGCAGGCAGTGACGGCGCCCGTACAGATCTCCACCCTGGGAGGCTTCCCATGACCACCGTGACGTCCCCGCTTGCAGGACGGGCCATCGGACTCTCGTCCGTTCCCGATCCGGTCTTCTCCGGGGCCATGGTCGGCCCGGGCACCGCGATCGACCCCGTGCGCGAACCGTCCGAGGCCGTCTCCCCCGTCGACGGCGTGATCGTCTCTCTGCACCCGCACGCGTTCGTCGTCGTCGACGAGAGCGGGCACGGCGTGCTCACCCACCTCGGTATCGACACCGTGCAGCTCAACGGCGAAGGATTCGAGCTGCTCGTGAACAAGGGGGACACCGTGACGCGCGGGCAGAGCATCGTGCGCTGGGACCCGGCCGCCGTGGAGGCCGCCGGCAAGTCCCCGGTGTGCCCGGTCGTGGCGCTCGAGGCCACGGCGGACTCCCTCTCGGAACTCCGCGAGGACGGCGACGTGAAGGCCGGCGAGAACCTCTTCCTCTGGAAGTGACCCGGCGCCGTCCGTGACGGCCACCAGGACAACCACCACGGCGGCTGGGCCCGCCGCACTATCGGAGACGGGTGAGATGGAGACAACGCTGCGAGGCGTCGGCGTCAGCCACGGAGTGGCGATCGGCGAGGTACGGCACATGGGCACGGCGGTGCTCGAACCGCCGGCCAAGCAGATCCCGGCGGAAGAGGCGGGACGCGAACAGGGGCGGGCCCGCAAGGCCGTGGAGGCCGTGGCGGCCGATCTGACCGCCCGCGGCAACCTGGCCGGCGGCGAGGCCCAGGCGGTGCTCGAGGCACAGGCCCTGATGGCGCAGGACCCCGAGCTGATGGCGGACGTGGAGCGGCGCATCGCCGTCGGCAGCACCGCCGAGCGCGCGGTGTACGACGCCTTCGCCGCCTACCGCGAACTGCTGGCGAACGCCGGTGAGTACCTCGCCGGCCGGGTCGCCGACCTCGACGACGTGCGGAACCGCATCGTCGCGCGGCTGCTCGGGGTGCCGATGCCCGGCGTACCCGACAGCGACGAGCCGTACGTGCTGGTGGCCCGCGATCTGGCGCCGGCGGACACGGCGCTGCTCGACCCGGCACTCGTCCTCGGTTTCGTGACCGAGGAAGGCGGGCCCACGAGCCACAGCGCGATCCTGGCCCGTGCGCTCGGCGTCCCGGCCGTCGTCGCCCTGCCCGGTGCCGGCGAGATCGCCGAAGGCACGCTGATAGCGGTCGACGGCAGCACCGGCGAGATCTTCGTGGACCCGAGCGAGGAGCAGAAGGCCCGGCTCGAGGCGGCCGCGGCGGAGCGCAGGGCGGCGCTGGCGGCGTCGACCGGGCCCGGTGCCACCGCCGACGGTCACAAGGTGCCGCTGCTGGCCAACATCGGCGGTCCGGCGGACGTGGCGGCCGCCGTCGAGGCGGGTGCCGAGGGCGTCGGTCTCTTCCGTACCGAGTTCCTGTTCCTGGACGACGACAAGAAGGCTCCTTCCGAGGAGAAGCAGGTCGCGGCCTACCGTCAGGTGCTCGAGGCGTTCCCCGAGGGCCGTGTGGTCGTACGGGTGCTGGACGCGGGCGCGGACAAGCCGCTGGACTTCCTCACCCCGGCGGACGAGCCGAACCCGGCGCTCGGCGTGCGCGGCCTGCGCACCCTGCTGGACCACCCGGAGGTGCTGCGGACGCAGCTGACCGCGCTGGCGAAGGCGGCCGAAGGGCTGCCCGTGTACCTCGAGGTCATGGCCCCGATGGTGGCGGACCGGGCCGATGCGAAGGCGTTCGCGGACGCCTGCCGGGAGGCGGGGCTGCAGGCGAAGTTCGGCGCGATGGTGGAGATCCCGTCGGCCGCCCTGCGGGCGCGCTCGGTCCTGCAGGAGGTGGAGTTCCTGTCCCTGGGCACGAACGACCTCGCGCAGTACACCTTCGCCGCCGACCGTCAGGTCGGTGCGGTCTCCCGGCTGCAGGACCCGTGGCAGCCCGCGCTGCTCGACCTCGTGGCGATGGCCGCCGAGGCGGCGAAGGCCGAGGGCAAGAGCTGCGGCGTCTGCGGTGAGGCCGCCTCCGACCCGCTGCTGGCGTGTGTGCTGACCGGTCTGGGTGTCACCTCCCTCTCCATGGGTGCGGCGTCCCTTCCCTATGTGCGGGCGGCGCTGGCGAAGTTCACGCTCGCGCAGTGCGAGCGGGCCGCGGCGGCGGCCCGGGCGGCGGACAGCGCCGCGGACGCCCGTAACGCCGCCCAGGCCGTGCTGTCGGGCGAGTAGCCGGACCCGGCGGTCGCTGATCGGCCGTCCCGAGGGGCGCTCCACCACGGGTGGGGCGCCCCTCGCGCGCTGTCCGGCTCAGTGGCGGTGGGCCGGGTCCGGTCCTTCCTCGCCCAGGTCGGGTGGTGCGCAGTAGTCGACGTTGGACTCCGGGGCGATGAGGTCCCCGGATTCGGCGTCGGTGCAGTAGGCGTTGAAGACCTCGCCCGCGGTGAGGGGCTGGAGGCCGTGGGCGCGCAGCCGCCAGCCGTGCACGCGGTCGGGGCTGCCGGGTGCGGTGATCCGCATGACGAGCCCGCCGGGGCGCTCGGTGGCGAGGCCGAGGGCCAGGACGGTGGTGAACTCCAGGGCCTCGGTCTCGTCCAGGTCCGTGCGGCCTTCGACGTCGTCGGCGTGCAGGACCGCCACGAGTGCCTCGGGCGGGCCGGAGAGGCTGCACACGAGGTGCCGTTCACCGGGCGGCGAGGTGTCGAGGATCCGGGCGAGGAGGTGGGAGGCGCGGGTGAAGGCGGCGCGTCCGAGGTCCTCCCCGCAGGCGGCGCAGGGGCCGAGGCGGGCGAGGAGCGTGGTCGCGTACTCCCAGGTCGCCTGGCGTACGGCCTCGTCGACGAGGGTGGGCAGGAGGTCCGCCAGCGGCTGGCCCTCGTAGAGGACGGTGGGGCCGGTGGCCGCCAGCCGGGCGGTGAAACGCGCGCGGCTGGCGTGGTGGTCGGGGTCCAGGCCGGTGTTCGCGCAGAACTCGGCGTAGTCCTCCGGGTCGAAGAGCGCCACCGTGGTGTGGCCGCCCTGCAGGGCACGCGCCCTGAGGACGGCTTCCACGTGTTTGAGGTAGGTGCTGTGGTCGTCGAAGAGGAAGCTGTCGTAGCGGCGCATGGCACGGAAGTCGTGCTCGTCGGTCAGCAGGCCGATGGTGCCGGTGATCTCGCGGCGCAGGACGCGTCGCAGGGTTCGGTGGTCGGTGTTCGTCATGTCTCCCCCGTCCGCACGGTCGATCAATGCTCACTCACAGTAATCGGCGGCACTGACAATCGGGGGCGGAGGAGACGGCGGCGACCGGAGCGGGCCGGGAGCCGGCTCAGGCGCGCTTGCGGGCGAGTTCCTCGTAGAAGGCGAGCAGGCCGAGGTTGTCGATGGATCCCGGGTTGACCGCCTTCTCCAGCGGGGTGCCCTGGAGGAGGCGCTTGACCGGGACCTCGATGCGCTTGCCGGTGAGGGTGTGCGGGATGCCGGGCACCTCGATGACCTCGTCCGGGACGTGCCGGGGTGACAGCTGCTCGCGGATGGTCCGCTTGATGCGGTTGAGCAGGTCCTCGTCCAGGGTGGCTCCTGGTGCCAGGTGGACGAACAGGGGCATCCAGTAGCCGCCGTCGGGCTGTTCGATGCCGATGACTAGGGATTCCCTGATCTCGGGGAGGCGTTCCACGGCCTCGTAGATGTCGGCGGAGCCCATGCGGACGCCCTGGCGGTTGAGCGTGGAGTCGGAGCGGCCGTGGATGACGACGGAGCCGCGGGAGGTGATGGTGATCCAGTCGCCGTGCCGCCAGACGCCGGGGTAGGTGTCGAAGTAGCTGTCGTGGTAGCGGGTGCCGTCGGGGTCGTTCCAGAAGCGGATGGGCATGGACGGCATCGGGTTGGTGACCACGAGTTCGCCGACCTCGTCGGTGAGGGGCTTGCCGCTGGGGTCCCAGGACTGGAGGTCGGTGCCGAGTCCGGGCGCCTGGAGCTCGCCGATGTGGACCGGGAGCGTCGGGACGGCTCCGGCGAAGCAGGAGCACACGTCGGTGCCGCCGCTGACGGAGGCGATCCACAGGTCGGCGCCGCTCTCGGCGAACTCGTCGTGCAGCCAGCGGAAGCCGTCGGGAGGCAGGGGGGATCCGGTGGTGGCGACGCACTTGACGGCGGAGAGGTCGTGGTCGCGCGTGGGGTGCACGCCGGCCTTGCGGCAGGCCATGACGTAGGCGGCGGAGGTGCCGTAGAGGGTGGCGCCGGTGCGTTCGGCGATGCGCCACTGGGCGCCGGTGTCGGGGTGGCCCGGGCTGCCGTCGTACAGGACGACCGTCGTGCCGGTGAGGAGGCCGGAGACGAGGAAGTTCCACATCATCCAGCCGGTCGAGGTGTACCAGAAGAAGCGGTCCTCGGGTCCGAGGTCGCAGTGGAGTCCGAGCTGCTTGAGGTGTTCGACGAGGATGCCGCCCTGGGACTGGACGATCGCCTTGGGCAGTCCGGTGGTGCCGGAGGAGTAGAGCACCCACAGCGGGTGGTCGAAGGGCACCTGCTCGAAGACCGGTTCCGTGTCGGCGGAGGTGAGGGCGGACCAGTCGAGCGCGCCGTCGGGCGCTTCGGTGCCGAGCAGCGGGACGTGCACGACGGCGCGCAGGGTGGGCAGTTCGCGGCGCAGTTCGGCGACGGTCTCGCGGCGGTCGTGCTCCTTGCCGCCGTAGCGGTAGCCGTCGACGGTGAACAGGACGACGGGTTCGACCTGCTGGAAGCGGTCCAGGACGCTGCGGGCGCCGAAGTCGGGTGCGCAGGAGGTCCACACTCCGCCCACGGCCGCCGTGGCGAGGAGGGCGACGACGGCCTCGGGGATGTTGGGCAGGTAGCCGCTGACGCGGTCGCCCGGGCGCACGCCCAGGGAGCGCAGCTCGGCCGCCAGGGAGCCCACCTGCCGGCGCAGCTCGGCCCAGGTGACGGGACGGGGGTCGTGGGTCTCGTCGACGTGCAGGAGGGCCGGTTCGTCCGCGCGGGACGCCGTCGCGCGCAGGGCGTGCTCGGCGTAGTTGAGGGTCGCGCCGGGGAACCACTGGGCTCCGGGCATCGAGCGGTCGGCCAGCACCTGCGTGTACGGCGTCGAGAAGCGGACGTCGAACCATTCCGTGACGGCTTTCCAGAAGGTGTCCAGTTCCTCCACGGACCAGCGGTGCAGGGCCGCGTAGCCGCCGTCGGAGGGGGCGCCGTGGTGTTCGGCGGCCCATGCCTGGAACGCGGTGATCCGCGCCTGGGCGATACGTTCCGGATCCGGCTGCCAGAGCGGCTGGGGGTTCACGGTCGACATGGGGCGGCTCCCGGACTGTGCGCGTCGTGTGCGTCCTCCGCGCACGGGCTGGGGTGTGCGCGTGACGCGGCTGACAGGGACGATGCCACGTGATCGACTTCTGCACCAGGGTGCGCCCCACATAGTCCGTGTCGTGAAGATGTGGCCCGGTCATGGGTGAACGGCAGTTGAACGACACGCCTGGGGCGCGCGGTCAGTGGCAGGGTGAGCAGCATGGACGGTCGTGACCTGGTGCGTTCGGTGAAATCGGTCGGTTCGGTGGGGGCGGCCCAGGGGTTGCGTGCCGTACGGGCAGCGTGGCGGAGGCGGCGGGCGGACGCCACCGGGCTGCCGCCGCGCGGGGCGGAGCGGGCCCGGGTGCCCGGGACGATGCGGGAGGTGACGCCGGGGCTCGGTGGCGGGCTGATCCGGTTCGACCGGTCGGAGCTGCGGATCTTCGTGGCGGTGAACGGTGCCGTCTTCTGGGGCTGGGACGGGGCGTCGCCGGAGCCGTCGTACGCGCTGGCCGGCCGTTGTCCCGATCCGGATCCGCGGGCGGCGCTGGAGCCGGACAAGGACGGTGGCTGGCGGGTGGTGGCCGAGCGGGTGACGGTGGTCGTCTCGCGGCACGGCGCGGTGCAGGTGCTCACTCCCGGCGGTGTGCGGCTGCGGCGGGATGTGCCGCCGCGGTGGTGGGAGCCGGTCGGGGGCGGTGCCGCGCGCTGGATGCAGCGGTCCGAGGTGCCGGCGGACGCCCGTTTCTTCGGTCTGGGCGGGCAGGTGTCGGGTCCCCGGCTGCGGGACGGCACGTACCGGCTGTGGCACTCGGGCCCCGAGCATGCCGTCGGGCCGGGTGAGGACGCGCCGCGCATGGCGATGCCGGTGCAGCTGGTGGTGGCCGACGCGGGCACGCATCTGGTGTTCCACGACAGTTCCTGGGACGGCACGGTGACGCTGCGGGAGGGCGAGGAGGGCGCCGGTTCCGGGCACGACCGGGCGGGGACGAGCGAGCTGCGGATGGACGGCGGCCCGCTGCGCTGCTGGGTGGCGGTCGGTACTCCGGCGCGTGTGCTGCTCGCCTGGGCCTCGCTGACGGGCGCGCCGGCGCTGCCGCCCGCGTGGGCGCTCGGTCACCAGCACGTGCTGGCGGGGTCCGGTGGTGAGGATGAGGTGCGCAGGGTCGTCGCGGCCCACGTGGAGCAGGGGCTTCCGCTGGACGCCGTGCACCTGGGCCGGGACCACCTGGAGGACCGTCGGGTGTTCACCGTCGACCAGGACCGGTTCCCGAAGCTGCCGGTGCTCGCGGAGGAGCTGCGGCGCGAGAAGGTCAGGCTGGTGTCGGTCGTCGGTCCCGCGGTCGGCGCGGCGCCCGGTGAGGCGGTGTATGACGGCGGGGCGGGCCGGGACGCGTTCGTGCGGGACGCCGCCGGTGAGGTCGTGGAGGGGGTCGGGTGGCCCGGGGAGGCGGTGTTCCCGGACTTCACGGACGCGCGGGTGCGCGCGTGGTGGGGCGGACTGTACGCGGAGCGGCTGGCGCAGGGGTTCTCCGGCGTCTGGCACACCCTGGACGAGCCGACGTCGTTCACGGCGTTCGGGGAGCCGACGCTGCCGCGGTCGGCCCGGCACGCCCTGGACGGGCGGGGCGGTGACCATCGCGAGGCGCACAACGTGTACGGGCTGTGCATGGCGGGGGCCGCGTACGAGGGGCTGCGCGAACTGGCGCCGCAGGAGCGGCCGATGGTGCTGTCGCGTTCCGGTTGGGCCGGTGTGCAGCGCTACGGCGGAGTGTGGTCGGGCGACGCGGTGAAGGGCTGGGCCGGGTTGCGGGCGTCGCTCGCGCTGGTGCTGGGGCTCGGGCTGTGCGGGGTGCCCTGCTCGGGGCCCGACGTCCGCGGCCCGGGCGGGGCGGTGTCGGGCGAACTGTATGTGCGGCGGCTGCAGTTGGCGGCGTACCTGCCGCTGTTCCGTACGCGTGCCGGGTCGCGCGCGGGACGCGGGGAGTCGTGGGAGGCCGGCGCCGAGGTGGTGCGGCACACGCGGACGGCGCTCGTGGAACGGGCGCGGCTGCTGCCGTACTTCGTGACCCTGGCGCATCTCGCGCGCCGGACCGGTGCGCCCGTCGTGCGGCCGCTGTGGTGGTCGGCGCCCGAGGAGCGTGCCCTGCGCGACTGCGAGGACGCCTTCCTGCTCGGCGACTGTCTGCTGGTGGCGCCGGTGCTCGACCCGGGCACGGAGCGCAGGACCGTCCGGCTGCCGCGCGGGCGGTGGTACGACACGGCGACGGGACGGGCGTACGAGGGGTCGGCGCAGGTGGTGGTGGACACGCCGATGGAGCGGATACCGGTGTTCGCCCGCGCGGGAGCGGTTCTCCCGGTGGTGGGCGAGGACGGCGGTGTGGAGCTGGAGGTGTGGGCGCCCGCCCGGGGACGGACCGGGGGCGGGCTGGTGGTGCCGGATGCCGGCGACGGGTGGGACGAGCCGGAGATCGAGCGGTACACGGTGCGCTGGTCGGGCCCGCGGATCGTCGTGGAACGGGAGTGCGGGGACGGGGTCGGTGAGCCGTCCCGCCCGGTGCGCGTCCGCGGGCTGGGCGACGCCGTGGGTCAGTAGCGGCCCTCGAACCAGGCCCGTACGGCCAGGGTGTGCAGCGGGAAGGCGAGTTCTT
Source organism: Streptomyces calvus (assembly GCF_006782915.1). Classification (GTDB taxonomy): domain Bacteria; phylum Actinomycetota; class Actinomycetes; order Streptomycetales; family Streptomycetaceae; genus Streptomyces; species Streptomyces calvus. The sequence continues at coordinate 246,526 of NZ_VCNP01000056.1, read as the reverse complement.
CGGGGCGGCGCAGCAGGTGCCGTCCCGACGTCTCGTCGGTGGGCGCGGACGGCGGCAGGTCGTCCGCGGGGCGCTCCGGGAGGAGCCCGAAGAGGAGCAGGTGTCCGTCCGGTGAGCTCATGGCGTCGGCGAGCCGCACGTCACGGCTCGCCGCCTCGATGCCGGTCTCTTCCTCGAGTTCGCGGACGACGGCGTGGCGCCAGTCCTCCCGCTCGTCGATGTAGCCGCCGGGCAGGGCGGTGCCGCCGCGCGCGGGCTCGATCGTGCGGGTGATGACGACCAGGGCGGTGCCCTGTGTGTCGTACACGGGCTGGAGGGCCACGGCGACGGGGAGCGGGTTGCGGTACGCCGTGGTGCCGCAGGCCGGGCAGGTGCGGGGCCGGCCGGAGACGCCCTCTCCGAAGGGCGTGCCGCAGCTCGAACAGTGGCTGTTCGGGCCGGAGTTGGGAGCGAACGCTTGAGTTTCGGACACGCGCGCGACTGTATCCGATCCCTCGGGGGGCGTCTCCGTCAGGTCGTTCAGCGGCGGCCGGTGAGGGATGCGGCGGACACCGGGAAGTCGAAGTAGGTGTCGGGGTACGCCTCGGGCTTGAAGGTGTAGTGCCACCACTCCTCGGCGAGGTTCACGTAGCCGAGGTCCTCCAGCGTGGTCTTGAGCAGCAGCCGGTGGGCGCGCTGTTCGCCCTGGACGCGGGGGTCGAGGGTGTGGCTGAGGCTGTCGAAGCAGTCGTAGCCGGTGCCCATGTCGACGGAGTTGTCGGGGAACCGCTGGTCCTGCGGGGCGAAGCAGGGGGTGAGGGGCCGGCCGGGGCGGTAGGGGCGGGTGGGCTTCGCGGGGAGTTCCACGAGGGTGAGGTCCACGGTCGAGCCGCGGCTGTGGCCGGACTTCTCCGCGATGTAGCCGTCGGCGAACAGCCGGCTCTTGTCGACGTTCGGGTAGAACTCTGCCTTCATGGCCTGGTCGTCGAGGTCCTTGGCCCAGCGCACGAAGTGGTCCACCGCGCGCTGCGGCCGGTAGCAGTCGTACACCTTGAGCGAGTAGCCCTGGCGCAGCAGCTTCTGCTGCGCGGCGTGCAGGGCCTCGGCGGCGGGGCGGGTGAGGATGCACAGCGGCTGCCGGTAGCCGTCGATGCGCTCGCCCACGAAGTTGTGCGGGGTGAAGTAGCGCATCTCCTGGATGATGGTCCGGTCCACGCTGTGCAGCGCCACGAAGTCCTCGGGCGCCTTGGGCTCGGGCTTGGCGTGGGCGGGTGCGGACGCGGCGGTCGCGGTGAGCAGGGCGGCGACAGCGGTGATCAGAGCGCGTACCGCGAGGGAGAGTCGTGTCATGTCTCCTGCATCTATCAGGAGTCGGCTGTTCCGGGGAAGCACCGCGACGGCGCGGGCCGGTGGTGCCCGCGTGGCGATTCCTCCGGAATTCCACGTGAACGTCGCATGAACTGCGCCCGGGTGGCACCGGACGGCGCCATCATGCTCCCGTGAGCTCCTGGACGGACAGTCTCCGCTTCGCTTTCCAGCCGGTGGTCAACCTGACGACCGGCACGGTGGCGGGGCTGGAGATACTGGCCCGCCCCGAGACCGGCGACGTCCTGGCCGAGGCCCGCCGCGACCCCGAACTGGACCTGGGACTTGCGGTGTCGGCGGTGCGGGCGGCGGAACGCAAGGAGACCCTGCTGCCGCTGCACGTGAACGTGTTCGCGGGCACGCTGGCGGACCTCGGTGGCCTGAACCCGCTGCACGACGCGGTGCGCCAGGCGGGGCGGCTGCCGTGGGAGGTGACGATCGACATCGTGCCGCCCTACACGCACGTGCCGTGGCGGGCGCTGCTGGACGCGGTCGCCGGGCTGCGCGAGCAGGGTTTCCGCGTGTGCGCGGACGGCGTCGGGGACGGGGACATTCCGCTGCGGCTGCTCGCGGACCTCGCGCCGGACCTGATGAAGCTGGACGCGGTGCTGCTGGAACGGCCCGCGGTGGTGCGGTCCATGCGGACGCTGTGCGAGGAACTGGGGGCGCTGCTGGCCGTCGAGGGCGTGGAGACCGAGGGTCAGTGCGCGACCGCGCTGGCGGCCGGTGCCCAACTGGCCCAAGGCGAACTGTTCGCGCCGCCGGCCCGGCTGCCCGCCGCGGAAGTGTTCGTTCCGCCTCCGTCGCCCGGCGCGGTGGCCGTGACCCGGCCGGGGCCGTCGGTGCGGGAGTTCGTCCGGCCCGCCGCGCTGCTGCCCGCCGCCGCGTCCGCCGGTCAGGTACGGGCCCTGCTGACCGGCTCTCCCGACGTGTCCGGGGTGCTGCTGGTGGACCGGGCAGGGGTCCCGGTGCGCTCGGTGCACCGCTCCCGCTTCCTGCTGTCGATGTCGGGGCGCTACGGGCACGCCCTGTACGCCGACCGGCCCGCCGCCAAACTCGGCGACCCGCCGCGGACGGTGGGCGTCGACGCCACCGCCTGGGAGGTGCTGGAGGTGGTGGCGGTCGGAGACCGCGGCCGTACGTCGGACGACGTGGCCGTGGTCGACGCGCAGGGCCGGTGCGTGGGCGTCGTACGCCTCGCCGACCTGGTGCGCGCTCTCGCCGAGACCCGGGTGGAGGAGGCGGCGGGGCTCAATCCGCTCACCCGGCTGCCCGGTTCGGACGCGATCACCGCCGAGGTGGACCGGCGGATCGCGGCCGGCCGGGCCTTCGCCCTGAGCTGGCTGGACGTGGACCACTTCAAGCAGGTGAACGACGGGGCGGGCTTCGCTGCGGGCGACGAGCTCATCCGCGCGGTGGGCCGGGCACTGCAGCAGGCCGCGTCGGGCGGCACGCGCGTGGGGCACATCGGCGGGGACGACTTCCTGGTACTGGCCGATCCGGAGGCCCTGGACGCCCTGGTGTCGTCGGTCCTGGACGCGCCCTGGGAGGCGGGCGACCGCCCGGTCACGCTGTCGCTGGCCACGGTCCTGTGCCCGCCGGGCGGGGTCACGGACCACCGGCAGGCCGCCGCGTGCCTGGCGCCCCTGAAGAAGGCGGCCAAGGCGCTGCACGGCAGCAGTTGGGTGCTGGCCCGTGCGGGCACCGCCGGGCACGAGGTGCGCCGCGGCAGCGAGCGGGCCCCGGCGCCGGCGGGCTGAGTCCGGGAGCCGCTCGTGCGGCAGGCGGCCGGGAACGGTCGCTGCCGGCGACCTTGACGACCCTTCAGCGCCGGTGAACACTTCCGGTGTCAGTCGACATCGCCGTACATCTCGGTGCATTCCGGCACGCCTCCGGCGGGCCCTGTCCGCCGGGACCGGTGAGCCGCCCGTCCCCACGGGTGATCCGGCTGTGACGGCACGCTCGTCACGGACGCCGGGCGGGGCGCGGGTTCTCCCTGCCTACGGCCGACGCCGCCAAGGGAAGGCGCACCCCGCACGTGAGGTCCGGGCGGGTCGTCCCGGGCCGGGGCACAGGAGCCGCCATGAGCAGCGCAGACATCGTCGTCGGGGAAGGCATCGGCACCGCGATCCTGATCCCGTTCGGCGCCGGTGTGGTCGCCGCGGTCGTGCTGAACCACTCGAAGGCCAAGGACGCCGGCTGGGTCGTCATCGCGCCGGGCTGGGGTTTCGGCGTGATGGCCGGGGCGTACACCGCCGCCCCGCTGTCCGGCGGGGCCCGCCACCGGTGTGTGGAGCGGCCTCGACGAGCTGAAGTCCCACTGGCAGAAGGACGCCGAGTGGCGCCTGCCATGGAGGCGTCGGTCCGGGGCCGCGCGTACCGCAACTGGCGCCGGGCGGTGGACAAGAGCCTCGGCTGGACGCAGGACGGTGACGGCTGACGCACGCGGCGGTGCGTCCTCGACGCCGCGGCCCGTGCTCCTGTCGGCGGGAGCACGGGCCGCGGGCGGGTCACCGCCTCAGGTGGTGACCGCGCGGCGCTGCGCGGCCTGCGCCATGGCGTGCTGCACGACGCCGATGAGGACCTCCTTGACCGACTCGCGGTCGCGGGCGTCGCACATCGTCAGCGGCACGTGGTCGTCGAGGTCGAGGGCCCGGCGGACGTCCTCCGCCGGGTAACGCGCCGCCCCCTCGAAGCAGTTGACGCCGACGTGGAACGGGATGGCGCGCCGCTCGAAGTAGTCGATGGCCGCGAAGGAGTCCTCCAGGCGCCGGGTGTCGGCGAGGACGACGGCTCCGAGGGCGCCCTCGGACAGTTCGTCCCACATGAACCAGAACCGCTCCTGGCCGGGCGTTCCGAAGAGGTAGAGCACCAGGTCCTCGCGGAGCGTGATGCGCCCGAAGTCCATGGCCACGGTCGTGGTGTGCTTCCCTTCCACACCGCGGGTGTCGTCGACCGGGCGCCCGGCCTCGGTCAGGAGTTCCTCGGTGCGCAGCGGCCTGATTTCGCTGACCGCGCCGACGAGCGTGGTCTTGCCCACGCCGAAGCCGCCGGCCACCAGGATCTTGAGCGTGACGGGCTCGACCGGAGGCTTGCCGCGCTCAGAACGCCCGAAGATCATCGATCACTTCTCCTGCTTGATGGGAATCGGGCGGCGGGCCGTATCCCCCGCCGCCGGGGGTTTCGATGACGAACACGTCGCCGGGGCCGACGTCCACGGAGTCGCTTCCGCCGAGTGCGGTGACCGTACCGTCCGCGCGTTCGACGCGGTGGGCGCCGAGCGCTCCCGGCCGGCCGCCGGCCATGCCGTACGGGGGCACCCTGCGGTGCTGGGACAGCGTGGAGACGGTCATGGGCTCCAGGAAGCGGATGCGGCGCACGGCACCGTCCCCGCCGCGCCACCGTCCGGCGCCGCCGCTGCCGCGGCGCACCGCGAACTCCTCCAGCCGGACGGGCAGCCGCCATTCCAGGATCTCGGGGTCGGTGAGCCGCGAGTTGGTCATGTGCGTCTGCACGACCGACGCGCCGTGGAAGCCCTCGCCCGCGCCCGAACCGGAGGCGACGGTCTCGTAGTACTGGTGGCGTGCGTTGCCGAAGGTGACGTTGTTCATGGTGCCGGACCCCTCGGCCTGGACGCCGAGGGCCGCGTAGAGGGCCCCGGTGATGGCCTGGGAGGTCTCCACGTTGCCCGCGACGACGGCGGCGGGCGGCTCGGGCGCCAGCATGGAGCCCGGCGGGACGACGATCCGCAGCGGGCGCAGACAGCCGTCGTTCAGCGGGATGTCGTCGGCGACGAGGGTGCGGAAGACGTACAGGACGGCCGCGTCGACGACCGAGCGGGGGGCGTTGAAGTTGGTCGGCAGCTGGGCGGAGGTGCCGGTGAAGTCGATGGTCGCGGAGCGGTTCGCGCGGTCCACGCGCACGCGGACGCGGATGACGGCGCCCGCGTCGGTCTCGTAGGCGCAGTCGCCGTCGTCGAGGGCGTCGATCACCCGGCGGACCGCTTCCTCGGCGTTGTCCTGGACGTGCTTCATGTACGCCTGCACGACGTCGAGGCCGAAGTCCTCGATCATGCGGCCGACCTCCTCGACGCCCTTGTGGTTGGCGGCGATCTGGGCGCGCAGGTCGGCCAGGTTGGTCTGCGGGTTGCGGGACGGGTGGGGTGCCTCGGTGAGGAGCCGGAGGGTCTCCTCCTCGCGGAAGCGGCCGTTCTCGGCGAGCAGCCAGTTGTCGAAGAGGACGCCCTCCTCGTCGATGGTGCGGCTGTGGGCCGGCATGGAGCCGGGCGCGATGCCGCCGATCTCGGCGTGGTGGCCGCGCGAGGCGACGTGGAAGAGCACCTCCGGGTCACTCTCCGTGTCGTCTGCCGGCCGGGTGCCGAAGACCGGGGTGATCACGGTGACGTCGGGCAGATGGGTGCCGCCGTGGTACGGGTCGTTGACGGCGTAGGTGTCGCCGGGGCGCATGGCCGGGCCGCGGCGCCGGACGACCTCCTTGACGCCGGTGCCCATCGAGCCCAGGTGGACGGGGATGTGCGGGGCGTTGGCCACCAGGTTTCCGTCCGGGTCGAACAGGGCGCAGGAGAAGTCCAGGCGTTCCTTGATGTTGACGGACTGGGCGGTGGACTCCAGGCGGGCGCCCATCTGTTCGGCGATGGACATGAAGAGGTTGTTGAAGACCTCGAGCAGGACCGGGTCGACTTCTGTGCCGACTTCGGAACTCTGCGTAACCGTCACGCGTTCCATGACCAGATGCCCGTCGTCGGTCGCCGCGGCCCGCCAGCCGTCGTCTACGACGGTCGTCGCACCGGATTCGGCGATGATCGCCGGGCCGGTGACGGTTGCGCCGGGGGGAAGGTCCTCCCGGTGGTGCAGGGGTACGTCGCGCCAGGTGCCGCCGGTGTGGAGACGGACGGTCGGCGGCTCGGCGGCGCTGTGCCGAGGGGTGCCTTCGCGGGGAGCGAGGGCGGACAGATCGGGGGGTTCGGTGAGGCCGGTGGCTTCCACGGAGAGGGCTTCGACGACGATCGGGCGGTCGAGCGTGAAGGAGTACGTGGCGCGATGACGTTCCTCGAAGGCGCGGCGCATCGTCTCCGGCTCGGTGAGCTCGACGGCGAGGGTGGTGTCGGTGCCGTCGTAGCGCAGGTGGGCGCGGCGGGTGACCTCGATGCGTTCCTCGGGGACGTCCTCGGCGAGGAGTTCGGCGCGGGCCGCCGCCTCCAGGTCGTCGGCGGTGCCGTGGACGCGGGGCATCGCGGCGGGCTCCAGTGGTGCCTCCACGGAGTGTTCCCGCATGGCCGTGGTGTCGGCGAGGCCGATGCCGAGCGCGGACAGGACGCCCGCCATCGGCGGGACGAGGACGGTGCGGATGCCGAGGGAGTCGGCGACCATGCACGCGTGCTGCCCGCCCGCTCCACCGAAGGTGGTGAGCGCGTAGCGGGTGACGTCGTGGCCCTTCTGCACGGAGATCCGCTTCACGGCGCCCGCGATGTTGGCGACGGCGATCCGCAAGTAGCCCTCGGCGACCTGCTCGGGCGTGCGGTCGTCGCCCGTCCGCTCGTGGATCTCGCGGGCGAGCGCGGTGAAACGGTCGCGGACCAGTGCCGCGTCGAGGGTCAGGTCGCCGTCCGGGCCGAACACGGCGGGGAAGTGGTCGGGCTGGATGCGGCCGAGCATGACGTTGGCGTCGGTGACGGCGAGCGGGCCGCCGCGCCGGTAGCAGGCGGGGCCGGGGTCCGCGCCGGCCGAGTCCGGACCCACCCGGTAGCGGGAGCCGTCGAAGTGGAGGACCGAGCCGCCGCCGGCGGCGACGGTGTGGATGTCCAGCATGGGGGCGCGCAGCCGGACTCCGGCGATGTGCGTGGTGAGGACGCGTTCGTACGCGCCGGCGAAGTGGGAGACGTCGGTGGAGGTGCCGCCCATGTCGAAGCCGATGACGCGGTCGTGGCCGGCGCGTTGCGACATGCGTGCCATGCCGACGATGCCGCCGGCCGGCCCGGACAGGACGGCGTCCTTGCCGCGGAACTGCCCGGCCTGCGCGAGTCCGCCGTTGGACTGCATGAACATCAGCCGTACGCCGTTCAGTTCGTCGGCGATGTGCCGGACGTGGCGGCGCAGCACGGGCGAGAGGTAGGCGTCGGCCACGGCGGTGTCCCCGCGCGGGACCAGCTTCATCAGCGGGCTGACCTCGCTGGACAGCGAGATCTGCGGGAAGCCGGTGCGGGCGGCGAGTTCCCCGACCGCCTGTTCGTGGGCGGGCTGGAGATGGCTGTGCAGGCAGACCACGGCGACCGCCCGGATCCCGTCGTCGTACGCCTGCCGCAGCGGTCCGGCGAGGGCGTCCAGGTCCGGGGCGCGCAGGACGGTGCCGTCGGCGGCGATGCGCTCGTCCACCTCGACGACCCGTTCGTACAGCGGCTCGGGCAGGTCGATGCGGCGGGCGAAGATGTGCGGGCGGTTCTGGTAGGCGATGCGCAGGGCGTCGCCGAAGCCCCGGGTGACGACCAGCAGGGTGCGCTCGCCCGTGCGCTCGAGGAGGGCGTTGGTGGCGACCGTGGTGCCCATGCGCACGGAGTCGACGGGAGCGTCGGATCCGGCCAGCAGCTCCCGGATGCCCCGGACCGCCGCGTCGGTGCCGGCGCTCCCCCGGCCCTCGGGCCCGGAGCGGTGCGTGGCGGGCCGGTCGGACAGCACCTTCCGGGTGAGCAGCCGGCCGTCGGGGCGCCGCGCGACGATGTCGGTGAAGGTGCCGCCCCGGTCGACCCAGAACTGCCAGCCAGTCACGTCAGTACCCCGCTTCCGCGCCGGTCACAGCGCCCGCAGGCCGTTGATCACGTCGCGCAGAATACTCTCGTCGACCAGTTCCGCCGGGGGTACGGGCCGGTTCACGTGGACGAGTTCGCTGTCCACGAGGTCCCCGACGAGGACCCGGACGACTCCGATCGGCAGGTCGAGTTCGGCGGAGAGTTCCGCAACCGTCTGCGGGGTGTCACGGCACAGTTCGACGATGTCCACATGCTCCGGGGAGAGTGTGGGATCGGACTCGGGGTCGTCCGCGTGCGGCTCCGTGACGACCACCGCGATCAGGTCGAGGCGGTGCTGGGCCGTGCTGGTGGTACGGCCCCGCGTCATGGCGTACGGGCGGACGACCGGTCCGGCCTCGTCGTCGAACCAGTGGCTTCTGCCCTGACCGTCAGCGCTCATGTCATCCCACTACCCGCCCGCGGGCAGATCGGTGCGCGGGGCCGAGCCCAGATGCGCCCCGACCCGCTTCACCAGCAGCGTCATCTCGTAGGCGACCTGTCCGACGTCCGAGTCGGCGTCGGACAGGACGGCGAGGCAGCTGCCGTCACCGGCGGCGGTGACGAACAGGAACGCCTCGTCGAGTTCCACGACGGTCTGGCGGACGTCGCCGGCCTCGAAGTGCCGGCCCACGCCCTTGGCGAGGCTGTGGAAGCCGGAGGCGACGGCCGCCAGGTGCTCGCTGTCCTCCCGGGTCAGGTCCTTCGACGCGCCCGTGGCCAGGCCGTCGCCGGAGAGCACGATCGCCTTGCGGATGCTGGCGACGCGGTCCACGAGGTCGTCGAGGAGCCAGTTCAGCTCCCCCTTGTCCGTCGTGCTGTGGCCGGTGCCCTTCGGTGCGGTCATCGACCGTCCCCCTTTGTCGTTCGTCGTGGTGCTGTGCCGCTGCCGGCGTCCTCGCCCGCGGCGTTCTCCTCACGGCCGCGCTGCCAGCCGCGCTGGAGCGAGGCCATACGGCTGCGTACTTCGTCGGCATCCCGTTCAACGGGCCGGGCGCTGTCGTCGTTCCTGCGCCCGGCGGCGCGCTTGAGCTGCGGGGCGAGGCTGGCCTGCCGTACGCGCCGGGGCAGTGATCCGCCGCCGGGCGGTGCGGCACCGGTGTCCGTCGCGTTCGCGTCCGGTGCGGAGTCGTCGGGGCCGTCGCCGCTCGCCGTGCCGGCGGGGCGGCGGATCCGCTGGGGAAGTCCGGCGGGCGGACCGGACCGGTCCTCGCGTGCGGGGCCGGCGGGTGACGGGGACGCTCCCCGTTCCCCCGCGCTGCCCACGGGGCGGGCGGGTTCGGCGCCCCGGCGCCGGGACGGCAGTGCGGGCGGCGTCTCCGCGTCCCGCGGGTCGTGCTCGCTGTCGGCGGGAAGCCGCTCGGCCCGGCGGCGGGCCGGGAGCGGGGACAGGGGTTCCGGGCCCGTGCGGCCGGTGGTCCAGCGCCGTGCGGGCTCCTCACCCCGGCGGCGGGTGGGCAGCGGGGGTGCCGTATCCGGCGCGGGGCGGCCCGAGGGTGCGGCGGCGTCGTCCGCGTCCGACCGTTCGCCCCGCGTGCGCTGGTCGCGCACCGGGCGCCCGTGGGAGCTGACCAGCTTGGGGGTCGACCTGCGGGCCGGCGGGACCGGGGCGCCCGTCCGGTCGTCCGGGTCCGTGTCGTCGCGGAGGTCCGGCTGCTCGGCGTCGCCGCCGTGGCCGGGCCGCTCGTCGGTGCCGCCGGTGAGGGAGCGGCGCGGACGGAAGAGTCCGCCGTGTCCGCCGTCCTCGTCACCCAGCTCGGGGAAGCCGTCGAGGGAGTCCAGGTCGACGGGTGCCTCCAGCTCGATGGGGCCGTCCAGCAGCGAGGCGGGCAGCCGGGGCAGCTGCACGGGCACCTGGGAGAGCGCGGCGCGGCGGCTCTCCTCGGTGTCCCGCTCGTCGGGGCGCTTGGGCCGGTCCAGACGGAAGCCGACACCGTTGGTGTCCGGGATGTCGTCCGTCAGTAGGGCGTCGGGAAGGAACACGACCGCGGTGGTGCCGCCGTACGGGGAGGGTTGCAGGGAGACCCGCACGTTCTGGCGCTTGGCGAGCCGGCTGACCACGAACAGGCCGAGCCGGTCGGTGTCGGAGAGTTCGAACTCCGGGGTCTCGGCGAGGCGGAGGTTGGCGTCGAGGAGCGCGTCGGCGGCCATGCCGAGCCCGCGGTCGTGGATCTCCAGGGTGAAGCCGTTGGCCACGCGCTCGCCGAGGACCTGGACGGCGGTGTGCGGCGGGGAGAAGACCGTGGCGTTCTCCAGCAGTTCGGCCACCAGATGGGTGAGGTCGGCGACGGCCGGTCCGGTGACCGCGACCCTCGGCAGCCGACGGACCTCGATGCGCTCGTAGTCCTCCACCTCGGCGACGGCCGCGCGGACGACGTCCATGAGCTGGACGGGCTTGCGCCACTGCCGGGAGGGCGCGGCACCGGAGAGGATCACCAGGCCCTCGGCGTGCCGGCGCATCCGGGTGGTGAGGTGGTCCAGCCGGAACAGGTCGGCGAGTTCCTCGGTGTCGTCGGTCCTGCGCTCCATGGTGTCCAGCAGGGTGAGCTGCTTGTGCAGCAGCACCTGGCTGCGGCGGGCGAGGTTGACGAACACCTCGGAGACACCGGCGCGCAGTTCGGCCTGCCTGACGGCGGCCTCCACGGCGGCGCGCTGGAGGGTGTTGAGGGCCTGGCCGACCTCGCCCAACTCGTTCTTGTCGTACTCCAGGCGCGGCACTTCGGTCTCGACGTCGACCTGTTCGCCCGCCGAGAGGCGGCGCATCACGCTGGGCAGCCGCACGCCGGACGCCTCGTGGGCCTCCAGGCGCAGCTGCCGGAGGTCGCGGACGAGGCCGCGGCCGACGCGTACGGAGAGGAAGAGGGAGACCAGCAGGGCGATCAGGCCGAGGCTGCCGGCGATGACGGCCTGCGCGATGACGCCGAGGGCGACGGGGCGGACGCGGTCCTGGTAGCGGTCGGTGGCCTGGTCGTTGAGGGTGGCGAGCTCGGCGAGCACGTTGCCGGCGGCGATGTCCCAGCCCTTCGCGGTGATCCCGCGGGGCGTTCCGGTGCCGGAGGAGATCGCGGCTTCCTCACCCACGCGCAGCGGTGCGGAGGCGGCGTTCTTCCAGAAGGTCTCGTAGCGGTCGCGTTCGGCGGCGGGCAGCTGCGGCAGACCGGCGTCGTACAGCAGCGTGCGCTGCGCCACGAGGTCGGAGAGGTCCCGCACCTCGTCCCGGGAGAGCGTGCCGACGAGCAGGGCGGAGCCGAGCAGGGCGTCCTCGCGGGAGAGCAGTTCGCGGGCGCGGGCGAGGCTGACGAGGGCGCGGTACTGCTTGTCGAGCTCGACGTCCTCGACCACATGGAGTTCGGCCAGCAGCACGTAGCACGGGTCGACCAGCCGGTTGTAGAGGTCGAGGGCCTGCGAGCGGTCGACGGTGCCGTCCTCGACGCTGCGGCGCAGGGAGTCGATGCCCTCGAAGGAGTCCAGTACGGCGGTCAGTTCACCGCTGTCGCCGTGCATGGCCTCGTGCACGTCGGAGTTCGCGGCGCTGCTGCGCACGATCGCCACGGCCCGGTCGGTGGCGGCGCGGCTGCGGCGGAGCGCGGCGAGGGCGTTCGAGGCGCGCGGGTCGGCGAGGTAGACGAGGGTCTGCCGGCGCTCCTGCTGAAGGACACGGACGGTGTCCTCGACGGGGTAGCCGACCTCCTCCATCACCGACGAGACGTCGAACAGATGGCTTGCCTCGCGGCCCGTGATCGCCGTGGTGAAGGCCCAGATCGTGGTCAGGGACAACAGCGGCACGAGAAGCAGCGCCACGATCTTCCGGCGGACGGACTTCCCGCGAAAGCGCATGGCCTCCCCCAGCTCGGCCCCCGACCGGCCGGGGGTACACAGTGCGTCAACAAACGGCGCGAGCCTACTACCGCCCTGGGGTGAACTCGAAGAGCCGTCCGGAACCTGTGGTTCCGTACTGGCGTCCGGAGATGGTGAGTTGTCCGGGCATTGGGGGAGATTGCCTCCCGGAATCCGGGGCGCTTCCCGGAGGTGAATTTCACGAACAGGAAGCGACGGTTGGCCGAATCCTTTCCCGGTCGGGAATCTTCGCGGCGTGCTGTTCGTCCTTCTCTGTGGGAAATGGGGGCGGAATCGGTCACAGGAGCCGTGTCCCGCACCTGGGCGGCGTAGACGAGCGCAAGCCGGGCAGCCAATGGAGAACCGGGTCTTCGGACACGAGCGGGCTGTCTGCCGGCGGTGGGGAGTGACACGTTGATGGGCACGGCGGAGCGGCGCGGGGCGCCCGAGGGCGGCGCGGCGCGGACGACGGCACGGCCGGATACCGGGGCGCGGGGGTCCGGTACGGCCGCGGTCGAGGGCGGGACGGCCGACGGGCGCGGCCGTGCGGCGCCCGGGCACGACACGTCACGCGCGGCGCGCGCGGTCGGTGCGGAACGCGCGGCCGTGGACGACGCCGGTGCGTCCGGCATGGCGGGGCGGCGGGCCGGCCACCGGCCGTTGTGGGTCGAGGAGCCCGCGCGGCGGCGCCGGCTTCCGGATCCGGTGCGGACGGCGGCCGTGCGGGCGGTGCTGGTCATCTCCGTGACGCTGATTCAGGCCATGGTGGCCGTGCTGTGCACGCTGGCCGAGTCCTGGCTGGCGTTTCCCATGGTCATCAGCAGTGTCGTCAGTACCGTCCTGGCCACCTGGGCGGTGCTGGACGTATGGGTGACCCGCCAGGTCTGGAACCAGCGCAACGGTGTGGTGTCCGCCCCCAGCAGCACCGCGCGGGCCCTGCGGCGGGAGCGGCGGCGGGCCCGCCGTCAGCAGCGCGCCGCAGCGCGGGCGGAGGGCCGGATACGCCGGCGGGGTGCGGCCCGGCGGCTGTCGCACTCCTGAATCCCGGCCCGGGGGTCCCGATAGCATGGTGTTCCGCGGAGCGCACCGAAAGGCGCCCTGCGCAACAGATCCCGGGCGGACGACCGTCCCACCGAAGCCGGAAGGCGGCGGCCCGCAGCGGACCGACAGGCGGTGAGTCGAGCCATGACCGACGCCCAGCAGGGGCCCGGGCGCACCGGGGCGGGCGCGACCAGTGCGGTGCAGTCGGTGGACCGTGCCGTGAGCGTGCTGGAGATCCTCGCCCGGCTCGGGGAGGCGGGCGTCACGGAGATCGCGGGCGAACTGGGCGTGCACAAGTCCACGGCGTTCCGCCTGCTCGGTGTGCTGGAGAACCGCGGCCTGGTCGCCCAGGCCAAGGACCGCGGGAAGTACTACCTGGGGGCCGGTGTGCTGCGCCTCGCCGGTGCCGCGGCCGTGCGGCTGGACATCTCGCAGGAGGGCGTCCCGGTGTGCCGGGAACTCGCCGACGAACTGGGCGAGACGGTCAACCTGGCGGTGCCGGACGACGACGCGGCCGTCAACATCATGCAGGCCCGCGGCACGGCGGCGGTGACGGCACAGGACTGGCTGGGCCGGCGCACTCCCCTGCATGCCACCGCCGGCGGGAAGGTGTTCCTGGCCCACATGGCGCCCGCTCTTCGCGAGGGTCATCTCTCCCGTCCGCTGCGGCGGTTCACGGAGCACACGATCACCCGGGCGTCCGCGCTGCGCGGTGAGCTGGAGGCGGTGGCCGACCGGGGATTCGCCGCCACGCTGGAGGAACTGGAGCTGGGCCTCGCCGCCGTCGCCGCGCCGGTCCGCTCGCACGACGGCGCGGTGATCGCGGCGCTCAGCGTCTCGGGGCCGGTGTACCGGATGAAGGCGGACCGGCTGCCCGCGCTGGGCAGCCGGACGGCGACGGCGGCTGCCGAGCTGTCCCGGCGCATGGGCTACGGATTCTGAACCCCCGGCGGCACCAGCGGCCCGGCGACCCCGGCCGCCCCGGCCGCCCTGGCGGCTCAGCGACCCCGGCCGCCCCGGCGACCCCGGGGCCGCCGGCCTTCGGCGGGCGGCCTTTGGCGGGCAGCCTTGGCCGGCAGTCTTGGCGGGCGGCCGTCCCGGTCAGCCGTTCGCCGTGGCGGGCCGCTTGAACATGCGGGTCGCCGTGATCTCGCTGTGCGCCTCCTCGGCCGGGTCCTGCTGCGGGAGCCCCGGCCGCAGGTGTTCCTCCACGCTGATGTACTTCAGGCCGGCCCGCAGGTCGGCGTCGTTGCGCAGCCGGATGACCAGCGGGAACTCCGCGAGTGCCGTCGTGTCGAACAGGCCGGTGGTGTACAGCAGCTGCACGCCGAGCGCGTCGGCGACCGCCCGCTGGAGCTCCAGCAGATAGGTGGCGTTGGCGCGGCCGATGGGGTTGTCCAGGAACAGGGTTCCGGCGTGCCGGTGCTTGTCCCGTCCCCGGTCGTTGGAGCGCAGGGCGGCCATCGTGCAGTACAGGGCGATGGCGGCGGTGAGCAGCTGGCCGCCGGAGAACACGTCGCCCATCTGGCCGACGGGCACCCGCTCGGCGCGCAGCACCGCGTCGGGCTTGAGGATCTCCACGGCGACGCCCTTCGGCTGGAGGGCGGCGGCGACCCCGCGCAGCAGCAGGGACATGCCGTCGCGCCGCAGATCGGAGTTCTTCTTCACGGCCGCCCGGGTCGCCTCGTCGATGACCTCGCCGAGACGCTCGGTGAGCGTCGCCTGGTCGGGCTCCTCGAAGCGGATCCGCAGGAACTCCTGTCCCGACCACTCGCCGAGGCCCTCCGGCAGCCGGGACAGCCGCTGCGCCGAGCGGAGGGTGGCGAGGGCCGACTCGACCAGTCCGCGCAGCCGGTCCACGATCGAGTCGCGGTTGCGCTCCAGCTGCTCCAGCTCGTCGGTGAGGACCCGCAGCCGGGGGGCGAAGGCGTCCGCCCACTTGTGGGCGTGCTCGGGCAGCGCGGAGGCGGGCAGTTCGCGGATCTGCTGGCGCGCGGGGGTGCGGACCTGCTCGTAGCGGGTGGAGTTGGCGTGCCGGACGAGGACGTCGCTCGCCTCGCGCACGGCGGACTCGGCTGCGGACAGGTCGGCGGCGCAGCCGCGCAGCGAGCGGCGGGCCTCGGCGGCGGACTGCCGGGCCTCCTCCAGTCCGCCCGGGTAGGGCTCGGGCTGCTCCTGCTCCTCCTCGGGAACGTGTTCGCGCAGCAGGTCGCGGAGCATGGCGGCGATCTCGTCGAAGCCGCCGGCCGCGTCCTCGGCGGCGCGGTGCGCGTCGAGCAGTTCGGCGTGCGCCTCCCGCGCCTGGTTCAACGCCTCGGTGCGGGAGGCGAGTTCTGCCGTGGCGGTGCGCAGCAGCGCCTGGGCGTGCTCGGCGTCGCGCGGCAGCAGCTCCTCGGGGAGTTCGGTGTGCGCCTCGCCGTCCTGCGGTGCGAGTCGTTCGGCCTCGCCGCGCAGCCGCCCCAGCTGCTCGCTCGCGCTGGACATCCGGGTCTCCAGGAGCTGCACCAGTTCCTCGGCACGGGCGGCGGCGGCCTGCCGGCTGGGCCCGTCGGAGCCGTCGGGCGACTCGAGGAGCTGCTCGGCGCGGGTGCGGACCTTGTTGCTGAGGCGGTCCAGTTCCGCGCGGGCGGCGCTCTCGTCGCTCTCCGCGCGGGCCTGTTCGGCACGCAGGTCGGCTCCGACGCCGACCTTCTCGTACACCTGGGAGGCGGCCCGGTACGCCTCGCGCAGGGCGGGCAGGGAGGCCCCCGGCGCTGCGGTGCCGTCCTCGGGCAGGTCGTCGGGGGCGCCCGCGATCTCGGAACGCTCGGCGCGCAGCGCACGCGCGGTGCGGCGGGCGTCGTCGGCGGCGCGCTGGGCGCCGCGCCGGTCCTCGTCGGCGGCGCGCGCCCGTTCCAGGCAGGCCTGGGCGCGTGCTTCGGCCTCGGCCGCGTCGTCGGCCAGTTCCCGCAGCTTGACCTGCCAGCCGGCCCGTTCCCGCAGCCGGAACGCGAGTCCGGCGAGGGCGTCGGCCGCGCGCCGGGCCTTCTGCGCGGCCTCCTGCCGCTCGTCACGGACCCGGGTGGCCTCGTTGGCGGCCTCCTCCGCTTCGGCCCGTAGGGTGCGCGCCTCGGCCAGTTCGGCCTCGGACTCATCGGCGAATGCGCGCGCCTGCCGGGCCGCCGTGGCCAGTTCGGTGAGCCGGCCGGCCGGGCAGCCGGTGCGCCAGGAGGCGAGCCGGGCGGCCAGTTCACGGTCCTTGCCGAGCCGGGCGGCGAGCGCGCGGATCTCCTCGTCGCGTTCGGTCGCCCGTGCGCGCAGCGCCTGCCGTTCCTCGTCGGCGGCGTGTTCGTCGTGCATGGCCGGGTTCGGCGGTACGAGGAAGACGTCGCCGGTGTCGGTGCCGGGCGCCGGGGTGGGGGCGAGCAGGGCGGCGGCCGTGCCGACCGCGACGGCGGAGCGGGGCAGCAGGGCGGCGTCGCTCAGCGCCTCGCGGGCGCGCAGGTGGGAGTCGGGGTCGGTGATGATGACGCCGTCGACCAGTTCGGGGCGGGCGGCCAGGACCCGGGCGTGGTCGGCGGGGTCGACGGCCTGCGCGAGGTAGCGCCACCCGGGCAGGGCGGGGATGCCGTGCTCGCCGAGGAACTCGACGGTCGCCAGCACGTCCGGGCCGGGTGGCAGCAGCCCGCCGTCGCCGAGGGCGCCGAGGATCCGGGCGTCGTCGGCGGCGGCGGTGCGCAGGTCGAACAGCTGTCGTTCGGCGGAGGTGACGGCGTCGTCGAGGAGTTCACGCAGGTCGTCGGCGAACCGGTCGAGGTCCTCGGCGGTCAGGGTGCCGTCGGCGGCGGGCCGGGCCGCCGGCGTGCGCCGGTCGCCGGCCGGGCGGGCCGCGTCGCCGCGGTTCCCGTCGTTGCCGTCCCCGTCGGTGCGGGGGTTCGGCACACCGGCCCGTGCGCCGCGGGTGGCCGCCGGCAGGCTCAGCAGCTCGGCGAGGCGTTCCTCGGCGGCGAGGGCCTCGGCGGTGCGGCGCTCGCTCTCGTGGGCGCGTTCGGCGGCGGTGGCCGCGTCGGCGGCGCGGGCGGCGGTGAGTTCCGCGCGGCTCTCGGCGGCCGCGGCCTCGCGCGCGTGCTCCAGGGCCTTGCGGGCCGTCTCGCGGGCGGCGTCCCAGGCGGCGACGGTCGTCTTCTCGGCGTCGCTGGCGGCGAGGGCGGCCCGGGCGGGGTCGGCGTCGGGGGCGCTGTCGTCGAGCCAGCCGGCCCGGACGGCCTCGGCGGTCTCCTGCTCGACCTCGGTGAGCCGCTGCCGCAGGTGTCCGATCTCGCTGCGGGCCCGCTGTGCCTCGGTGGCCGCGGCGGTGGAGTCGCGGTAGGCGGTGTCGCTGACCTCCTGGAGGGCGGCGGAGCGCTCCTCCTCCTCGTTGGCGAGGTGCTCGGCGTTGCGTGCGGCGGCGTGCAGGGCCCGCACCAGGTCGACGGCGGCCTTGGCGCGTGCGGCCAGCGCGGGGGCGGCGTCCCGTTCGGCCTCCTGGATGGCGGCGGAGACGCGCGCGACCCGGTCGGCGGCGGCACGGTGGCGCAGCGCGGACTCGGCGGCCTGCCAGGCCGCGTACAGCGTGCGCGCGTCGGCGAGTTCACGCTTCTGCGCGGCGGCGGACTTCTCGGCGGCGGCGAGGGCCAGCGAGGCGTGGCGGTAGGCGAGTTCGGCGGAGACCAGCGCGCTGTGCTCGCGCGCGGACTCGGCGTGGGTGACGGCGTAGGCGGCGGCGGTGACCCGCCCGGCCAGGTCGGCGGCGCGGAGGCGTTCCTGCGCGCCGCGCGCGGAGAGTCGCCGGGCCAGGGTGCGGGTGCGGCGCTCGGCTGCGGTGTGGATCTCCCGCGCCCGGGTGCGGGCCTCGGCGGCCTCGACGATCCGGCCCAGCAGGTCGACGGAGCCGGCGGTGAAGTCCCGTTCGGCGATCAGTTCGGCCCGTCGGCCGAGCTTGTTGCCGAAGCCGCTGACCAGGTCGGCGAGTCCGTCGGTGTCGCGGGTGTCGGTGACGGCGCGCAGCAGCAGGTCGGTGAAGTCGGAGTCCTTCTTCACCGCGAAGAGACCGGCGGCCTCGCCCTCGTCGGCGTTCATCTCGCGCTGGTAGCGGAAGAGTTCGGGGTCGAGGCCCAGGTCGCCGAGGTGCTCGGTCCAGCGTTCGTGGATCTCCTCCCAGTGCACTTCGAGGTGCGGGTAGTTCTTGCCCGCGTCGGTGAGGGCGTCCCGGAAGCCCTTCATGGTGCGGCGCCGCCCGCGCGCGCCGGACTGGCCCTCGGCGGGCGGCCGTACGGCCGTGGACTCGGCGACGGGCAGGTTGTCCAGGCTGAGTCCGGGGCCGGGGCGGAAGGAGTACCAGGCCTCGGCGAACTTGCGCGGATCGTTGGAGACCTGGCGGCCCCGCCACTCGCTGACCTTGCCGACGACGACGCACTCGCCGGTCTGCACGTGCTGCCACTCCAGCGCGACGTGGCCGCAGTCGTCGGCGAGGAGGAACTTGCGCAGCACGCCGGAGCTGGCGCCGCCGAGGGTGTTGCGGTGGCCCGGGAGCATCACCGAGAAGATCAGCTTGAGCAGGACCGACTTGCCGCCGCCGTTCTCCAGGAACAGCACGCCGGCGGGCGCGGGGCGGCGCGGCGGGCCGACGGGCTCCTCCTCGAAGAACTCCGCCTGGGTCGGGGCGGGGTCGGGCACGGCCCCGCCGACGCCGCGCAGGTCGAGCACGGTGTCGGCGTAGCGCGCACCGGCCGGCCCGATGGAGTAGAGGCGGACCCGGGACAGCTCGTACATGGCGGACTCTCGTGAGGCTTCGTGAGGTGGAGGGTTGAGGGGGCTGGGGGTGAAGGACGGGAGGGACCAGAAGGACCGACGGACCAGAAGGGCCGGGCGGACCTGGCGGACCGGGTGGGTCAGACCGAGTGGAACGGCAGGCCGGCGTCGGCGACCAGGTCGAGGTCGTCGGTGTCGTCGGGCGGCAGCAGGGTGGGTGTGCCGTCGGTGACCGGGACGACGCCCAGTTCCAGCAGTTCGGCCAGGGCGGCGCTGCCCGCCATGTCGCGCACCTGGAGCTGGTAGCGGGCGGTGGTGCGGTAGGTGCCGCCGTTGTCGTCGCCGGTGCGCTGGAGGAAGCCGGAGTCGGTGAGGAAGGTGACGGCCTTGGCGACGATGCCGGTGGTGGAGCCGGCGAGGCGGCGGGCGTCCTTGGTGGCGCCGGTCGCGCTGCGTCTGGCCCAGATCCGCCAGGCGGCCTCCAGGCCGGGCGCGTCGCTGGCCGGGTCGGTGTTCTCGCCCTGTTCGGCGGCGCGCTGCTCCAGGCGGTTGCAGGCCTGCCGGACGAAGGCGTCGACGCCGTTGACCGTGACGCGTCCGATGTAGCCGTCGTCGGCGAGGTCCTCGGGGCGGGGGAAGGCCATGGCGGCGACGGCGAGGTGGGCGAGTCCGTGCAGGAAGCGGTCGCCGCCGTCGGCGGAGGTGCGGCGGGCGTAGTCGCCCATGCGGACGGCGAAGACGGAGTCCTCGGAGGCGGTGACGGCCATGCCCGCGCGCGGGGACACCTCCAGCACGATCAGTCCGAGGCCGGTGGCGACGGCGTCGGCGAGCCGCGCGAACGGCGGGTCCTCGCGGTAGCGGCGCAGCAGGTCGGCGTACTCCTGGTCGCGGGCGGGCTGGAGCTTGGGCTGGAGGCCGAAGGCGACGAGCCGGGCCGCGTCGGCGGCGTCGGCCGGCGTGACGGAGGTGCTCGCCGGTGCGGCCGCGGCCTCCGGCTCACTCCACTCGACGTGCTCGGTCACGGTCGGGGCTCCTTGCTCTGGGGAACATCGGTGCGGGCGGCTCCCGCGCGGGTGCGGACGGCTGCGGCGCGGGTGCGGACGGTGCGGACGGCTGCCGCGCCGGTGCGGACAGTGCGGGCGGCAGCCGCGCCGGTGCGGACAGTGCGGACGACTCCCGCACAGGGGCCGACGGTACGGACGACTCCCGCACAGGGGCCGACGGTACGGACGACTCCCGCCCGGGGGCGGACAGTGCGGGCGGCTCCCGCACAAGTGCGGACGGTGCGGGCGGCTGCCGCACATGGGCGGGCGGGGGCGGAGTCGGCCGTGGGGGCGTGGCCGGCCGTCGGTGGGACGGTCATGCCGCCTCCGTCCGGTCCGCGGCCATGCCGGCCGCGTCGAGCAGGGCCGTGCCGACGATGAGGTCGGCCCCGCCGAACTCCGGGTCGTCGAGCTCGGTGCCGTCGTCCACGGCGAACAGCAGTGTGCGCTCGCCCTGGCGGTAGGCGGTGCCGACCGGCGGGCTGGCGGCGTGAATGGCCAGCAGGGCGACCAGGTAGGGCAGTTCGGGGTCCTGGCGGCGGGCGTCGGCGAGCAGTCCGGAGAGGCGGCGCGGCGCGTCGGCCGGCAGGTCGAGCAGTTCCCTGGCGGCCGCCAGCTGCTCCTCGCTGAAGCGGCTGTCGTCGGGCGTGGCGATCAGGTCGGGTTCCGGCATCTCGGCGCCGAGGTGTTCGCGCTCCACGGGCGGTGTCAGCAGTATCTCGACGAGGTCGGCGACCCGGACGGACACCGGGGTGCGCAGTCCGGTGCCGTGGGCGAAGAAGGCGTCGGTGACCCGGGCCGCCCGCTCGACGGGCAGGGGCAGCAGGGGCGCCAGCAGGTGGCCGTAGAGGTCCGTCCCGGAGGTGGCGGCCGGGGTGGCGAAGGCCTGCCGGTCCTGTTCGGCGCGGAACAGCGGGCCGGCCTCCAGCAGCCGGGACTGCAGCTGGGTGTGGCGCCGGATGCAGTCCTTGACGATGTCGACCAGCTCGGCGGCCCGGCGCTTGTGCTCGGGGTCCTCGGACTCGTCGCGGGCCTTGCGGATGTTGGTGAGGATGGCGTTCTCGTGGCGGTAGCGGTCCGCGACGTGGTCCAGTGCCTCGGCGATCATGTCGGGCACGGCGCTCAGCCAGTCCACCGCGCGGACGTTGCGGCGGGTGGCGTCCAGGGCCCGGCGCAGGGTCTCGGAGTACTGCACGGTCCGGTAGCGGGCCTGCTCGGCGGCGAGCTGGGCGTCGGCGAGCCGGCCCCTGCTGATCAGCACCTCCAGCTTGACCTCGGCGGCGATCTGCGCGCTGGTGACATCGGTGTCCAGGGCGCCGACGAGGACGTTGACCGCTTCGTCGGTGGTGCGCAGGTACACCGTGCCGCCGGGGCCGGGGACCTCTTCGATGAGCTTGAAGTCGTAGTCGCGGCGCACATAGGTGCCGTCGGCGCCGAACACGCCGTAAACCGCGCGGAAGCCGCGGTCGACGCTGCCGACGTTGATCAGGTTCTCCAGGACCCAGCGGGCCACCCGCTCGTGCTCGGCGGCGGGACGGCGCGGGGCCTGGGCAGCGATGCGCGGGACGAGCCGGGCGACGATCTGGTCGTGGTCGGCGCCCGTGTCGAAGTCCATGTTCAGGGTGACCAGGTCGATGGCCGCGAGGGCGATCTCCGCCATGCCGTACACCGAGTACTCACCGGCCAGGTTGGCCTTGCGCGCGTCCAGGTCGTGCAGCGGAGCGGTGCACGCGAGCGCGCGCAGCCGCCGCGCCAGGCCCTCGTCGGCGGCCGGGCCCGGCGCGGGCCGCGGTCCGGCGCTGAGCTGGGGCGGAGGGCTCTCCGGTGATGCTGGTGAAGTCACGGTGCACAGACTAGGTCCTCGGTCTGACAACAGCCCAAACGAGGCAGATGGGCCCCGCCGTCACGGTTGTCGCACCGCCGCCGCGCGCCCGCTCCCAAGGGCCGTCAGCCGCCGGGCGCGTCCTCCCCGACGCGGCGCCGGTACACCTCCACCACCCGTTCCAGCGAGACGTCGAGGTAGGCGGCGAGCAGCTGTTCGGCCTGCTCCCGGTCGCCGGCCTGGAGAGCCTGGAGAATAGCGACATTTCGTGCGATATACGGTTCGTGCAGCCGTCGGGGCTCGTCCACCACGTGGAAGGCGAGCCGCAGTTCGGCGAAGACGCTGCGCATCAGTTCGTCGGTCCGCTCGCTGGCGGCGAGGGCCACCAGCTCCCGGTGGAAGTGGATGTTGGCCGTGCCCACGCCTTTCCAGTCACCTTCGCGGGCCGCCGCACGCCCCTGCTCCACCACGTCGGCGAGCGCGCCGAGCGCGTAGGGCGGCTCGCCCAGTCCGCGCACGACGGCGCACTCCACCAGGCGGCGGGTGCGGTAGATGTCCTCGACGTCCTCGACGGTCAGCACCCGGACGAACACGCCCCGGTTCAGCTCGTGGACGAGCAGCCGTTCGTGCGTGAGCAGCCGGAACGCCTCGCGCAGCGTGTTGCGCGAGACCCCGAGCGCGCCGCCGATGCTGTCCTCCGACAGCCGGGTCCCGGGCGGGAAGTACCCCTCCGCGATCCGGCTCCTGAGGATGTCCGCCACCCGCTCGGCGGTGCTGGTGCGACCCAACAGGGCACGGTCGTCGACCAGTCCGCTCAGCTGCTCCGTCATGCCCGGAATTCAATCGCACGACGAAGAACGAAACAACAGGGGTATTGAAGGATCGTTCAACGATCCTCTACCTTGCTGGGCACGACACGGCTCATCCCTGCCCGCACCCTCCGTCCTCCCTCTGCGAGGTGCCCATGAGCACAACCCCTCCACCACAGGCACTGACCGACGCACCACAGCCCGCGGCGTCCGAACGCACCTCCGACGACGGGGCGTTGGGCTGGCTGCGCGCGCTGGGGCCGCGCGGGCGGCGCGCCTTCGGCGGCGCGTTCGGCGGCTACGCCCTGGACTCGTACGACTACTTCACGCTGCCGCTGACCATGGTCACGCTCTCCGCGTACTTCGGTCTGAACAGCGGCCAGACCGGTCTGCTCACGACCGTCACCCTGGTGGTCTCCGCGGTCGGCGGCGCCCTCGCCGGCGTGCTGGCGGACCGCATCGGCCGGGTGAAGGCGCTGCTGCTGACCGTCATCACCTACGCGGTGTTCACCGTGGCCTGCGGTTTCGCGCCCAACTACGAGACGCTGCTGGTGTTCCGCGCGCTCCAGGGCCTCGGCTTCGGCGGCGAGTGGGCGGTCGGCGCGATCCTGGTCGCCGAGTACGCGAGCGCCAAGCACCGAGGCCGTACCCTCGGCGCGGTCCAGAGTTCGTGGGCCGTGGGCTGGGCGCTGGCCGTCATCGTGTACACGGCGGTCTTCTCGCTGGTCGACGACGACCTGGCGTGGCGCGTGATGTTCTGGACCGGTGCGCTGCCGGCGCTGCTCGTCGTGTGGGTGCGGCGCAGCGTGCGGGACGCGCCCGAGGCGGCCGCCGCGCGGGAGAAGTCCGCCCGGAAGGGTTCGTTCGCGGTGATCTTCCGGCCGGGCCGGGCGGGATCGCCGGGTCTGCTGCGCACCACGGTCTTCGCCGTGCTGCTGTCCACCGGTGTCCAGGGCGGCTACTACACGCTCGCCACCTGGGTGCCGACGTACCTGAAGTCGGAGCGCGACCTGTCGGTCGTGGGCACCGGCGGCTATCTGACGTTCCTGATCTCGGGCGCCTTCGTCGGCTATCTGACCGGCGGCTACCTCACCGACCGGCTGGGCCGCCGGCGCAACATCTGGCTGTTCGCCCTGCTGTCGGCGGTCTGCATCCTGGCGTACACGAACATCCCGAACGGCGCCAACGGCCTGATCCTCGTGCTCGGTTTCCCGCTCGGGTTCTGCATGTCGGCCATCTTCAGCGGTTTCGGCTCCTACCTGAGCGAGCTGTACCCGACGGCGGTGCGGGGCACCGGGCAGGGCTTCACGTACAACACGGGACGCGCTGTCGGCGCCGTCTTCCCGACGACGGTCGGCTTCCTGGCCGACAGCTGGGGCGTGGGCGGGGCGCTGGTCTTCGGCGCGATCGGGTACGGCCTGGCGGCGCTGGCGCTGCTGGGACTGCCGGAGACGCGCGGGAAGGAACTGGAGTGAAGCCCGTAGACGACCTCACCCCCGCCGCCGTGGACGACCGCCCGGTGACCCTCGTCGCCGAGGACGCGCACGCCTGGAGCCCGCGCACGGCCCGCGCCCGCTTCCGGGACGGGCTGGCGGGCCCCACGGCGGGCGTGGCCGCGGGCCACACCCAGGCCAACCTGATCGCGGTGCCCGCCGACTGGGCGTACGACATGCTGCTGTTCTGCCAGCGCAATCCGAAGCCGTGTCCGGTCCTGGACGTCACCGACGCCGGGTCGGTCACCACCGTCCTCGCCGCGGACGCGGACCTGCGCACGGACCTGCCGCGCTACCGGGTGTGGGAGCACGGCGAGTTGGTGGACGAGCCGACGGACGTGCGCGCGTACTGGCGTGACGACCTGGTGTCGTTCCTGATCGGGTGCAGCTTCACGTTCGAGTGGGCGCTGACGGCGGCGGGTGTTCCGGTGCGGCACGTCGAGCAGGGCCGCAACGTTCCCATGTACGTGACGAGTTGGCAGTGCCGTCCGGCGGGGCGGCTGCGCGGGCCGATGGTGGTGTCCATGCGGCCGGTGCCGCCCGGGCACCTGTCCGCGGCGATCCGGGAGAGCAGTCTGCTGCCGGCGGTGCACGGCGGTCCGGTGCACTGCGGCGATCCCTCCGTGCTGGGCATCGCCGACCTCGGCCGGCCCGACTTCGGTGACCCGGTGGACCCCGCACCGGACGACATCCCGGTGTTCTGGGCCTGCGGGGTGACTCCGCAGGCGGCGGTCATGGCCTCCCGGCCGCCGTTCGCCCTCACGCACGCACCGGGGCAGATGTTCCTCAGCGACGCCCGCGACGAGCAGTTCCGCGTGGCCTGACGGCCGTGCGGTACGAGCAGGAGAGACGAAGGACCATGACGTCGATCGATCTGAACGCCGACCTCGGCGAGGGTTTCGGCCGCTGGCGGCTCACCGACGACGAACAGCTGCTGTCCGTCGTCACCAGCGCCAACGTGGCCTGCGGCTTCCACGCCGGGGACGCGGCCACCATGCGCCGGGTCTGCGAACTGGCGGCCGCACGCGGCGTACGGATCGGCGCCCAGGTCTCCTACCGGGACCTGGCCGGCTTCGGGCGGCGCGCGATGGACGTGCCGCCCGCCGAGCTGGCGGCCGAGGTGGCCTACCAGATCGGCGCCCTGGAGGTGTTCGCGCGCGCGGCCGGCGCACGCGTGGCGTACGTCAAGCCGCACGGGGCCCTGTACAACCGGGTCGTGCACGACGAGGAGCAGGCCGGCGCGGTCGTCGAGGGCGTGCTGCTCGCCGACGCCGAGCTGCCCGTGCTCGGCCTGCCCGGTTCGCGGCTGCTGGAGCTGGCCGGAAAGGCAGATCTTCCGGTGGTGACGGAGGCGTTCGCCGACCGGGCCTACACCGACGAGGGCACGCTGGTGCCGCGCGGTCGGGAAGGCGCCGTGGTCACCGACCCCGGGACCGTCGTGACCCGGTCGGTGGACCTGGCCCGCCACGGGCAGGTCGACGCACGGTCGGGGCGGCGCATCGCGGTGCGGGCGCGTTCCCTGTGCCTGCACGGCGACACGCCCGGCGCGGTGGAGCTGGCGCGCCGGGTGCGCGGCGCGCTGGAGGACGCCGGTGTCCGGGTGGAGGCCTTCGCATGAGGGTGCTGCCCGTCGGCGAGGACGCCCTGCTCGTCGAGGTCGCCTCCGGCGAGGAGGCGCAGGCGCTGCACGCGGAGTTGCTGCGCCGCCGCGCGGAGGGCTCCCTGCCGGCCGCCGAGATCGTCCCGGCGGCGCGCACGGTGCTGCTCGACGGCCTGTCCGACCCGGCCCGGCTCGCGGCCGACCTGACCGCGCGCGACCTGCCGCCCGCCGCCCCTCGGGCGCAGGGGACGGTGGAGATCCCGGTGCGCTACGACGGCCCGGACCTCGCCGAGGTGGCGGCGCACTGGGGTGTTTGCGCGCGGGAGGTGGCCCGCATCCACGCGGACGCCGAGTTCCGGGTGGCGTTCTGCGGGTTCGCGCCCGGATTCGGCTACCTCACCGGTCTGCCGTCGCGCTACGACGTGCCGCGCCGGCCGACACCGCGCACGGCGGTCCCCGCCGGTTCGGTGGCGCTGGCCGGGCCGTACACGGGCGTGTATCCGCGTTCCTCGCCGGGCGGCTGGCAGCTCATCGGCACCACCGACCTCGTGCTGTGGGACCACACGCGCGAGCCCGCGGCGCTGCTCTCCCCCGGCACGCGGGTGCGCTTCGTCCCGGTGGACGCGGCAGGGAGCGCCCCATGACGGACCGTGCGCTCGCCGTCGTCCGCGCCGGAGCGCTGACCACCGTGCAGGACAGGGGCCGTGCCGGGCACGCCCACCTCGGTGTGCCGCGCTCGGGTGCGCTGGACGGGCCGGCGGCGGCGCTCGCCAACCGGCTGGCCGGCAACCCGCCGGACGCGGCGCTCCTGGAGACGACGCTCGACGGCTGCTCCGTGCGGCCCCGTTCGACGGTCACCGTGGCGGTCACCGGGGCCCCCTGCCCGGTCGCCGTGGACGGCCGCCCGGCCGCCTGGGGCGCGCCGGTGCGCGTGCGGGCCGGCTCCGTCGTGGACGTCGGCGCGGCGCGGCGCGGCGTACGGTCCTATCTGGCCGTCTCCGGCGGCATCGCCGTCGATCCGGTGCTCGGCAGCCGCTCCACGGACCTGCTCTCCGGGCTCGGCCCGGCGCCCCTCACCGACGGCGCGGTGCTGCCCCTCGGCCCTCCGCCCGTACGCCACACGCACGTCGACGTCGCCCCGCAGCCGGCGCCCCCGGAGGAACTGGTGCTGCGGGTGACCCTCGGCCCGCGCCACGACTGGTTCACACCGGCCGCGGTGCGGACGTTCACCTCCCGTGCGTACCGGGTGTCGCCCGCGAGCAACCGGATCGGGCTGCGCACCACCGGGCCGGCGCTGGAGCGGGCCACGCACCGGGAACTGCCCAGCGAGGGCATGGTGCTGGGCGCCGTGCAGGTGCCGCCGGACGGCACGCCGGTGGTGTTCCTGGCCGACCACCCGACCACCGGCGGCTACCCGGTGATCGCGGTCGTCCGCCCCGCCGACCTCCCGGCCGCGGCACAGGCGGTCCCCGGCACCCCGGTCCGCTTCGTCGCCGTACGCCGCCGCTGAACCTCCCCGTGCCTTCCGGCCCGGTCGGGAGCGGATCGGCGCACGCACTCCCGCCGTGCCGGGCCCCGACCCACGTACGGTCCGGTACGGGGTTCGGGGCCCGGCACGCCGGGAGCACGCGCCCGACGCCGCGAGGCCCGCCCTCGGGGGGGACGACGGGAAGGTGACGACAGACGTTAGGCGGCTCCCGGGCGCTGTTCCCCCGTGGAGAGTGCGGCGAGGGCCGCCGAGACGGCGGCGGAGGCGCGCAGGTCGAGGCGGATGCTCGTGCCCCGCGCCCGGTGGCGCATTTCGTCGGCGGCCAGCGCGAGCAGCTGCGGCAGCAGATCGGTGCACCGGCGGGCCACCCAGCCGGTGCCGGCCGTCGCCAGCCACCACAGGCTCGCGCGCACGGTGGGTGCCGGGGTGTCGGGCTCCGGCGACGGGGCCGGACCGGTCGCGAGACCGCGTTCGGCCAGCAACCGGTGGAAGCGCACCGCCAGTTGGCGGTGTCCGGGCTCGCCGGGGTGCAGCCGGTCGGCGCTCCACATCGTCCGGTCGCCGACCCACTCGCCCTCGCCGGCGTGCAGATGGACCGCGCCGTACCGCTCGGACAGCACGTGGACGACGGTGTTCACGGCCCGTTGCCGCCGGGCGAGCGGGCGGGCCAGGGCCCCGGGCAGCCCGAGCATCGTGCCGGGGTCGGGCAGGCACGCGGTGAGCAGTACGGCGCCCTGTGCCGTGCAGGCCGCGTACACCCGGTCCAGGCGGGCCGCGACCTCACGGATGTCGAAGGTGCGGCGCAGCGTGTCGTTGACGCCGACGACGACGGAGACCAGCTCGGGACGGAGCGCCAGCGCGGCGGGCAGCTGGCGTTCGAGCACGTCGTGGGTCTGCGCCCCGCTCACCGCGAGGTTGGTGAACCGGACCGGTCCCGGGCTCAGCGACGGCGCGAGCAGCGCGGCCCAGCCCCGCCAGCGGCCGTCGACCCGGTCCCCGACCCCCTCGGTCAGTGAGTCCCCGAGGGCCACGAACCGCGGAGATCTCACGACAGCCCCCCGGACACGACCGGCCGTGCCCCGGCCACGCCGCCGTCGAACGGGGCCGCCGCGGCCCGTGCGGTGTCCGGGGCGTCGTGGGCCGCGAGGAACGCCGCCACCGCCGTCCCCCAGCCGAAGCACTCCGCACGCGCGCGTGCCGTCGCACGCCGGTCCGGCTCGGCACGGTCCAGCAGCAGTTCGACGGCGTCCGCGAAGGCCGCTCCCCGGTCCTCCGCGACCGCGCCGGCCGCGCCGATCACCTCCGGGAGCGCGGACGACGCGCTCGCCACCACGGGCGTGCCGCATGCCATCGCCTCGAGGGCGGCGAGTCCGAAGGTCTCGGCGGGCCCGGGCGCCAGGCAGACGTCGGCGGACGCCTGGAGCGAGCCCAGCAGCCGCCGGTCGCGCACATGGCCGAGGAAGGTCACCGGCAGGTTCCGCTCGCGTGCGCGCTGTTCGAGCCGCGCCCGCAGCGGTCCGTCGCCGGCCACCACGAGCACCGCCCGCCGGCCGCGCAGGCGCAGTGCCTCCAGCGCGTCCAGCGCGGTCCCCGGCCGCTTCTCCAGGGACAGCCGGGAGCACATCACGAGCAGTGTCCCGTCCTCGCCCGCGTGGTGGGCCCGCAGCCCCGCGTCGTGCAGCGCCGGGTGCCGTTCCACCAGGTCGACGCCGAGCGGGGCCCGTACGACGTTGCGGGCGCCGATGCGCACGAACTCCCGTTCCGCGAACTCGGTGGTGCACACCACGCGCGCGTAGGTGCGGGCGGTGCGGACGTTGAGCGCGTCGGCGGCGCGCCGGGCGGCCGGCTCCGGCAGCCCCCAGGTGCGCAGCACGCCGTCGGCGGTCTCGTGGGAGACCATGACCGCCGGGACGCGGGCCCGCCTGGCCCAGCGGCCGGTCCAGCGCAGGGTGGTGCGGTCGGACACCTCGAGGCGGTCGGGGGCCAGGTCGTGCAGCAGGGCGGCGACCCGCCGCCGGTCGGTCAGGACGCGGTAGCCGCCGGTGCCGGGCAGCAGCGGGCCCGGCAGCGTGATCACCCGTCCCTGCTCGGTCTCCTCGTCGCTCTCCCGTTCTCCGGGGACGATCAGCACGGGCCGGTGTCCCGCCGCACGGTAGCCCTTGCCCAGCTCCCGCAGCGCCGTGCGCAGCCCGCCGGAGGCGGGCGCGACGAAGTTGGCCAGGCGCACGATCCGCAGTGACGCGTCGTTCATGCCGCCACCGCCGTCCGGCGCCCGGCGAGCACGTCCGCGTAGTGGCCGATCAGCTGGTCGCCGACGGCCGCCCAGGTGCGGCCCTCGACCATCGCGCGGCCGGCGGAGCCGTAGGCGGCGCGCAGCGCGGGGTCGGCGGCCAGCGACCACACCGCGTCGCGTACGGCGTCGGCGTCGCGCGGCGGGACGAGCACTCCGGTGCGCCCGTGCGCGACCAGGTCCAGCGGACCGCCCACGGCGGGCGCGACCACGGGCACGCCGCTCGCCATGGCCTCCTGCACGGTCTGGCAGAAGGTCTCGAACGGTCCGGTGTGCACGAAGACGTCCAGCGAGGCGAAGATCCGCGCGAGGTCGTCTCCGGTGCGGCGGCCGAGGAAGACCGCGCCGGGCAGCGCCTGTTGGAGTCCGGGCCGGCTGGGTCCGTCGCCGACGACCACGACCCGGACGCCGGGCAGGGCGGCGGCACCGGCGAGCAGTTCGACCTGCTTCTCGGGGGCGAGCCGGCCGACGTAGCCGACGACGGTCTCGCCGTTCGGGGCGAGGCTGCGGCGCAGTGCCTCGTCGCGCAGGTCGGGCCGGAAGCGGACGGTGTCGACACCGCGGGGCCACAGTTTGACCCGGGGCACGCCGTGCGCCTCCAGGTCGCGCCGGGCGGCGCCGGAGGGTGCCAGGGTGAGGTCGGCGGCCGCGTGCACGGAGCGGATGCGCCGCCAGGCCGCCGCCTCGCCGGCGCCCATGTAGGTGCGGGCGTAGCCGGCGAGGTCGGTCTGGTAGACGGCGACGGCGGGCCGGCCGAGGCGGGCGGCGGCGGCCATTCCGCGCACCCCGAGGACGAAGGGGCTGGCGAGGTGGACGACATCGGCCCGGTGGTCGGCGATCGCGGCGGTCAGGCGTCGGCTGGGGAGGGCGACGCGGACCTGCGGGTAGCCGGGGAGCGGGAGGGAGGGGACACGGATGACGGGGCAGGGGGCTCCGTCGTCGGGTTCGTCGCCCGCGGTGGTGGGGGCGACGACGACGGGGTCGTG
The DNA here is from genome assembly GCF_006782915.1 of Streptomyces calvus. Lineage (GTDB taxonomy): Bacteria > Actinomycetota > Actinomycetes > Streptomycetales > Streptomycetaceae > Streptomyces > Streptomyces calvus. The sequence goes on along the minus strand of NZ_VCNP01000056.1, from coordinate 216,204 downwards.
GCCGCGCGCGACGAGGTGCCGGGCGGTCTGGAACGCGCAGTGGGCCACGCCGTTCACATCGGGGGGGAAGGATTCGGTCACGATGACGACACGCATACCGGTGTTGTCTCCGCGCCGGACGTGGCCACGTCAACGTGGATCTTTCCTGGCGGGGAACGTGCCGTGAGCGTTGCGCTCCTTACCCGGGCAGGTCAGGCGGCATCCACGCACACCTGACCCGCGGGTCATCCGCCGTTCACGCCGCCGTGCGCGGGCGCGTCACACAGCGGTCTCCTCGGGGCCGATGCGGCTGCGCACGGCGGTCTGCACCTCGGCCTCCTCGGCCGGGTCGGCGGCGAGCCGGCGCAGCCGCTCGACGACGCGGGTGTCCCCGGTCTCGGCGTGCCGGGCGGCGATCTCGCGGGTGGTCTCCTCGCAGTCCCACAGGCATTCGACGGCGAAGCCGGTGCCGAAGGAGGGGTCGGTGGCGGCGAGCGCGCGGGCGGCGCGGCCCCGCAGGTGGGAGGAGGCGGTCTCGCGGTAGACGTGGCGGAGCACGGGGGCGGCGCAGGCGATGCCGAGGCGCCCGGCGCCGTCGACCAGGGTCCACAGGGTGGGCGCGTCGGGCCCTTCGCCGCGTACGGCCTCCCGGAGCGCCGCGAGGACCGCGTCCCGGTCCTGGATGCCGCCCCGGCAGGCGAGGACGCGGCCGGCGGCGGCGCCCAGCGGGTCGGGGCGGCGGGCCCAGCCGCGCGCCCGGTCGACGGCGGCGAGAGTGCGCATCCGCTCGAAGGCGTCGACGGCGGCGTCCACGACGCCGGACGTGCCGGTGGCCACGGCGGCCTCGATCAGCTCCAGGGCGTCGGGATCGTTGCTGTCGGCGAGGTAGCGCAGGGCGGTGCACCGGGCTCCCTCGGTGCCGTCCTGCGCGGCGCGGACGATCTCGGCGCGGTCCTCGGGGCCCGCCACGGCGGTGAGACATCGGGCGGCGGGGACGTGCAGGGCGGCGCCGCGTTCGACGCCCTGCTGGGCCCACTCGAAGACGGCTTGGACGCTCCAGCCGGGGCGGGGGCCGCCGGGGCGCATCTGCCGCTGCCAGCGGTCGAAGCTGCCGGCCTCCTGGGCGGCGCGGACGCGGGCGGCGACGGACTCGCGGGGATCGTCGGCCCACAGCCGCCAGGGGCGTGGTTCGAAGGCGTCGCGGACGGTGGCGGCCAGTTCCGCTTCGCCTTCGGCGTCGGTGGCGAACCGCGCGAGGACCGGGGTGGCGAGGGCGCGCAGGCCCGCGTCGTCGTCCCGGAGGGCGAGCTCGTCGAGGGCCCAGGCCCAGTTGGTGCCGTGGGCGGCGTACCGGCGCAGCAGGGCGAGGGCGTCCCGCCTGCCGTAGGAGGCGAGGTGTCCGAGGACGGCGAGGGCGAGCCCGGTGCGTGACTCGTCGGTGTCGAGCACGTCCTCGGGGTCGAAGAGGTGCGCCTCGATGGCGTCGAGTCCGCCGTGCAGGTCGAGGTAGAGGCGGGCGTAGTAGAGGGAGCGGTTCTCCAGCTGCCAGTCGTGGCGCGGATCGCGGAGCACGCAGTGGTTGAGCGCCGCGAGCGCCTCTGCCCGCGGGGCGGTGAGCGCGTGCAGCGTACCGTCGCCGCGGCCCCGCTGGAGCAGGCCGAGCAGCGTGCCGCTGGGCGCTATGACCGGATCGAACATGGGAAACAGCCTCACATCAAGCGTCGACGCAACCGGGGACGTGCATTACCTGGCCGCGTGACGACACGTCGGTGCGCCCGCCGTTTCCTGCTTGCTGTAGACCATCTCACTCTGCCTCTCGTCGGTGGCCCATGCGGACCGATCACGGCCCGCGCGGTGCGGCAACACCTGCCCAGCCATCGCGTCCGTGAATCACTTCGTCATGATGACCCGCCGGTCACTTCTCCCGCGACCGAAATTTCGGCGGCCCGGTACCGCCTCCCCCGTTTTCCGTGTCTTCGCTGGTCAGAGCGTGTCGCTCAGTGCTCGCCGAAGAGCTCGAGCAGTTCCGCCCGACCGAACATCCGGGCCGTGTCGACGGCCGAGGGAGTGCCGGCGGACGGATCGGCGCCGCCTTTCAGGAGGGCCTTGATCACTTCGGTCTCGCCCTTGAAGACCGCTCCGGCGAGTGGTGTCTGGCCGCGGTCGTTGACGCGGTCGGCGTCGGCGCCGCGCTCCAGCAGCGCGCGCACCGCGTCGGCGTGGCCGTGGTAGGCGGCGAGCATCACGAGCGAGTCGCCGCGGTCGTTGGTGAGGTCGGCCGGCACGCCCGCGTCGACATAGGCCACGAGCTCGTCGGTCCGGCCGCGCCGGGCCAGATCGAAGATCTTGGTCGCCAGCTCCACGACCTCGGGGTCGGGGGCGTCAGTCATCGGCCGGACCACCTCTCACTTCACATGCACCTGCCGGGTGCACCGGGGGACGGGACGTACGTCTGCGAGCGGTGCAGATCCGTACGGGTGAATCGCCAGCGTACTGGCTCGCGCGGCACATGACCCGATGCGCCCGAGGTAAGGATCACGGCAGGCCCGTCCGAGGGGAAATGCCGAGAAAACACCCAGTTGCACCTTTTATCGTATAGATACATTCTGTGAGCCTGGAAGTACTCATGGTGACTGTCCCCGCGAACCAGGAGAACTCACATGATCGTCTCGATCTCATGCGTGGTGCTGCTCGGCATCGTCGTCTTCATCTTCTTCCGCAAGGACGGGCTGAAGGCGTCGCACGCCCTGGTGGCGATGCTGTTCGGCTTCTATCTGGCCAGCACGGCCATCGCACCCAGCATCAAGGCGGGCGGCGAGAGCCTGGCCGGCCTGCTGGGCGGGTTCAAGTTCTGATCCGCCCGACCCCGCCCCGCCCGCCCGTACGCACCACCAGGAGGCAGCAGTGGCCCGGCGCCCTCTCCCCCGCATTCTGAGCAACGGCAGCGCACAGCTCGCCCGGAGCCGGGAGCTGGCCAGGACGGCGGCCGACAGCGCCACGGATGTCCTCCACCCGCTGATCACCATAACGCGTGGACTGCGCCGGCTGGCCTCGGCCGGGCGGCGCAGATGGGCCGCCACGCCCAAGGACCGGCGCGGCACGCTGCTCTTCGCGATGGCCTCGCTCGTGCTGGTCGTGGCGCTGGCGCCGTACGGTCCGCTGCTCGCCGTCGTCACGCTGATGGCGGCGGCGGCGTGGCAGGGCCGGGACCGCACCCCGCGGGCGCCCGAGGGGCCCGACGGGCCGCAGGCCGAGCGGCTGAAGTCGCTCTACGAGGCGCTGGTGCCGTACTTCTCGACCGCCGAGGACCCCGAACCGCTCTTCGCCCACGGCGGCGACTGGCAGAAGGCCTTCTCGGAGTACGCGTTCGACGACACGGGCCGCATCACGGAGCTGGTGATCCGCTACCCCGCCTACTTCACCGACGGCGAACCGGAGTCCCGGGCCCGGATCGAGCACCTGCTCAGCGCGAAGTCGGGACGCGGCCGCGAGTACCACTTCGGGTGGGACGAGGAGGGCAACCGGCTCACGGTGCGGGTCCTCGCCCCGCTGCCCACCGACATCGCCGCCCAGCCGTTCGTCACGGCCCCCGGCGAGACGGTCCTCGGCTTCACCGACCCCACCCGGGTGCAGCGGACGCTGCCGCTCACCCACGGCGCCCACGGCGAGGAGCGGCGCGACGTCCCGCCGGTGGTCTGGCGCACCGGCGTCCGCTCGACCGAGCCGCATCTGCTGGTGCTCGGGCAGCCGGGCAGCGGCACCTCGACGCTGCTGCGTTCCATCGCCCTGCAGGCCCTCCACCACGGCGACGTGGTGATCGTCGACGGCGGCGACACCGGCGAGTACGCCTGCCTGACCGGCCGGGACGGGGTGCTCGCCGTCGAGTGCGGGCTGACCGGGGCGACGACGAGCCTGGAGTGGGCGGCGCACGAGACGGAGCGGCGGCTGATCGCCGCCAACCGCGCCCATCAGGCGGGCGATCCGCCGCCGGAGGACACCAGGCGCCCGCTGTGGCTCCTGCTGGACCGGCCCACCGCGTTCACGCACCTGGCCGCGGCGGACGGGCGCAAGGACCCGCAGTCGCTGCTCCAGGTGCCGCTGCGGCACGGCCGCCCGGCGAACGTGACGGTGGTCGTCGCCGATCAGCTCGACTGCTTCGAGGCCCTCGCCGAACCGGTGCGGCAGCACACGCGCGCGCGGGTCGTCCTCGGCGCCGCGACGGCGGAGCAGCTGACGGCGGTGCTGGGGGCTCCGCCGCACACCACGCCCGTCGACCAGGTGCCGCCGGGCCGCGGCTACGCCCGGCTGGGCGCGGGTCCCGTGCACCGCCTCCAGGTGCCGGCGACGCCGGACCCGTACGACGACGCGACCAGCGACGCCCACCGGCAGGCGGTCCTGGACCTGCTGCCGCCGCGGACGACACCGGCGGACGAGGAGCCGCAGCGGCTGGAGCCGGAACCGGCGGAGCCGGTGACGCGCCCGGTGTTCGTCAGCCTGGACAAGGCGTCGACACGGAAGGCGCCCGTGGTGCCGGTGGCCGCAGGGACCGAGGCGCCCGCCGAAGAGGGACCCGCGGACGAGGTCTCCGCGACGGCCGCGTCCAAGGAGCCCGTGCCCGCGGAGGCCGCGGTCGCGGAGTCCTCCTCCTAGCTGCATCGATCCCGCACGACCGGCGCAGCGCCGCACAGCCGGCCCCGCACGGACGGCGCCGCGCCGCACAGCCGGCCCCGGACGGCCGGCGCTAGGCCACGAAGGTCCGCGGCGCCTCCGCCCCCGACGTCCCGCCGGTCTCCACCAGCCGGGCCGCCGCGGCCAGCCGCACCGCCGCCTCCTCGGCCACGGCACCACCCACGGTGAACGGCAGCCGCACATACCCCTCGAACGCCCCGTCGACCCCGAAGCGCGGCCCGGACGGCACCCGTACGCCGACCCGCTCGCCCGCCTCGGCGAGCCGCGAGCCGGAGAGGCCCCCGGTGCGCACCCACAGCGTGAGCCCGCCGCGCGGTACCTCGAACTCCCAGTCGGGCAGCTCCCGCCGCACGGCGCGCACCAGCTCGTCCCGGTTCTGCCGGGCCTGGGTGCGCCGCACCTCCACCGCCTGCTCCCAGCCGCCGGTGCCGAACAGCCAGTTCACGGCGAGCTGCTCCAGTACGGGCGTGCCCAGGTCGGCGTACGCGCGTGCGGCGACGAGGCTGCGGATCACGTCCGGTGCCGCGCGCACCCAGCCGATGCGCATCCCGGCCCAGAACGCCTTGCTGGCCGAGCCGACCGTGACCACGGTGGAGCCGGCCGGGTCGAAGGCGCACACCGGGCGCGGCATCCGCACGTCGGGGTCGAGCCACAGCTCGCTCATGGTCTCGTCGGCGACCAGCACCGTGCCCGCCGAGCGCGCCGCGTCGACCAGGCGGCGCCGCTGGTCGTCGTCGGCGAGGGCGCCGGTCGGGTTGTGGAAGTCGGCCACTACGTAGGCGATGCGCGGCGCCGCCTCGCGCAGCACCTGGCGCCAGCGGTCCAGGTCCCAGCCGGACAGCCCCTCCGCCATGGCCACGGGCACCAGCCGGGCCCCGGCCTCCCGCATCAGCTGGAGGATGTTGGCGTAGGAGGGCGACTCGACGGCGATGCGCTCCCCGCGCCCGCCGAAGAGGTGGCAGATGGCGTCGATGGCGCCCATGGCGCCCGTCGTCACCATGATCTGCTCGGGCATGGTCGGTATGCCCCGCGCGGTGTAGCGCTCGGCGATCATCGAGCGCAGCGCGGGCAGCCCGGCGGGATAGTCGCCGTGGGTGTGCGCGTACGGCGGCAGCTCCTCCAGGGCGCCCTGGACGGCACGGGTCAGCCAGGGCTCGGGCGCGGGCAGGGCGGCGCAGCCGAGATCGATCAGCGAGCCGAGGGCCTCGGGCGGCAGCGGTTCCAGCCCGCGTGCGGGCAGCGGATTGCCGGCCGGGACCGCGGTCCAGCTGCCGGCGCCGCGCCGCGACTCCAGGAACCCCTCGGTGCGCAGCGCCTCGTAGGCGGCGGCGACGGTGGTGCGGCTCACGGACAGCGACAGGGCCAGTTCGCGCTCGGCGGGCAGCCGCGCGGCGACCGGCACCCGTCCTTCGAGCACGAGCAGGCGGATGCCGTCGGCGAGGGCGCGGTAGGCGGGCGGGCGGCGGGTGCCGGGGCCGGCGGGCCGGTCCTGCTGGGACTTGAGCAGCCGGGCGAGCTGCGCCGCGCCCACCGCGGAGGTCCACTGCGCCATGAGAATCAGTCCACCTTCCCCTGATTGGCCATGGATGACATCGGCGGCCAAGCCACAGGGTGTCATGCATCGGTCCACTTCCACCACCAGGGGGCACTCCATGGCCAGGTTCTCGTCCCGGCACGACCGTCTCGCGCGGCGGCTGTTCCAGCTGTACGCCGGACTGGTGCTGTACGGCGCGAGCTCGGCGCTGCTCGTGCGGTCGGGCCTCGGACTGGAGCCGTGGAACGTGCTGCACCAGGGCCTGTCCGAGCGGACGGGGCTGTCGATGGGGGTGGTGCTGACCGTGGTGGGCGCGGTGGTGCTGCTGCTGTGGATCCCGCTGCGTCAGCGCCCGGGGCTGGGCACGGTCTCCAACGTCCTGGTGATCGGCGCGGCGATGGACGCGACGCTCGCCGTGGTGCCGGACGCGCACGCTCCCGCCGTCCGCGTCCTGGCGATGGCGGCGGGGATCGTGCTGAACGGCGCGGCGACCGGGCTGTACATCGCGGCCCGCTTCGGAGCGGGGCCGCGCGACGGCCTGATGACGGGACTGAACCGGCGCACGGGCGTGTCGATCCGGCTGGTCCGTACCGCCATCGAGATCACGGTGGTGGTCACGGGCTTCCTCCTGGGCGGCACGGTCGGCATCGGCACCCTGCTGTACGCGGTGACGATCGGCCCGCTCGCGCAGCTGTTCCTGCGCATGTTCGCCGTTCGCCCGGCATCCGACGGCAGCACGGTCGTTGCCACCGGTCAACCCCGCCGGGCCATACTGCGTCCGTGACCTCGCGGATACGCCACCCCTACCTCGACCACCCCGGCCCGATCCCCTTCGCCCACCGGGGCGGGGCGGCGGACGGTCTGGAGAACACCGTCCGGCAGTTCCGGCGCGCCGTGGAGACCGGCTACCGGTACATCGAGACCGACGTCCACGCCACCCGCGACGGACGGCTGGTCGCCTTCCACGACGCGACCCTGGACCGGGTGACGGACGGCGCCGGCCGGATCGCCGACCTGCCGTGGCGTGAGGTGGCGCAGGCCCGCGTGGCGGGCGAGGAACCGGTCCCGCTGTTCGAGGAGCTCCTGGAGACCTTCCCCGAGGTCCGCTGGAACGTCGACGTGAAGGCCGAACCGGCCCTGCTGCCCTTCCTCGACCTCGTCGAGCGCACCGACTGCTGGGACCGGATCTGCCTCGGCTCGTTCTCCGAGGCCCGCATCGTGCGCGCGCAGCGGCTGGCGGGCCCCCGCCTGGCGACCTCGTACGGCACCCGGGGCGTGCTGAACCTGCGGCTGCGGTCCTGGGGGCTGCCCGCCACGGTGCGCCGGTCGGCCGTCGCCGCCCAGGTCCCTCAGGAGCAGTCCGGCATCCAGGTGGTGGACCACCGCTTCGTGCGGGCCGCGCACGCGCGCGGGCTGCAGGTACATGTATGGACGATCAACGAGGCGGATCGGATGCACCGGCTCCTGGACCTCGGTGTGGATGGCATCATGACCGATCACATCGACACACTGCGCAAGGTCATGGAGGACCGCGGCACCTGGGTCTGACGGCCCCTGCCCGTGCCCTGGCGCGATCACGGGGAAGCGAGGGGCACGGGTGGACACCGACACCGTGCGGTCGCCTGCGGGGGACGAGGCCGCCGAACGGCGGCGCGAGCAGCGCGGCTGGTACTTCTACGACTGGGCGTGCTCGGTGTACTCCACGAGCGTGCTCACCGTGTTCCTCGGCCCCTATCTGACGTCCGTGGCCGAGGCGGCGGCGGACGCGGACGGCTTCGTCCACCCGCTGGGCATACCCGTGCGGGCGGGGTCCTTCTTCGCGTACACGGTCTCCCTGTCGGTGGTGCTGGCCGTGCTGGTGATGCCGCTGGTGGGGGCCGCCGCCGACCGCACCGGGCGCAAGAAGCCGCTGCTCGCGGCCGCCGCCTACACCGGCGCCGCGGCCACGGCGGGGATGTTCTTCCTCGACGGCGAGCGCTATCTGCTGGGCGGGGCGCTGCTGGTGGTGGCCAACGCGGCGCAGTCCGTCGCGATGATGCTCTACAACTCCTACCTGCCGCAGATCGCCCCGCCCGAGGAGCGCGACGCGGTGTCCTCGCGCGGGTGGGCGTTCGGGTACGCGGCCGGGGCGCTGGTCCTGGTCGTGAACCTCGTCCTCTACACGGGCCACGACGACTTCGGCCTCTCCGAGGGCATGGCGGTGCGCATCTGCCTGGCCTCGGCCGGACTGTGGTGGGGCGCCTTCGCCCTGGTGCCGCTGCGCAGGCTGCGCGACCGCCGGGCCCCGGCGCGGGAGGCGGCCCTGCCGGGGTTCCGGCAGCTCGCGGCGACCGTCCGCGACATGCGCGGGCACCCGCTGACGCTCGCGTTCCTGCTCGCGTACCTGGTCTACAACGACGGCATCCAGACGGTGATCTCCCAGGCGTCGGTGTACGGCTCGGAGGAACTGGGGCTCGGGCAGTCGACGCTCATCGTCGCCGTGCTGCTGGTGCAGGTACTTGCGGTGGCGGGCGCGCTGGCCCTGGGCCGGCTGGCCCGGCGCTTCGGGGCCAAGCGCGCGATCCTCGGCTCCCTGGTGGCCTGGACCGTGACGCTGGCCGCCGGGTACTTCCTGCCCGCCGGGGCCCCGGTGTGGTTCTTCGTGCTGGCCGGCGGGATCGGCCTGGTCCTCGGCGGCAGCCAGGCGCTGTCCCGCTCGCTCTTCTCCCACCTCGTCCCGCCCGGCAAGGAGGCCGAGTACTTCGCGGCGTACGAGCTGAGCGACCGCGGGATGAGCTGGCTGGGACCGCTGCTGTTCGGCCTCACCTACCAGCTGACGGGCAGCTACCGGGACGCGATCATTTCCCTGGTGGGCTTCTTCGTGCTGGGATTCGTCCTGCTCGCGCGGGTGCCGGTGCGGCGGGCCGTGGCCGACGCGGGCAACCCGGTTCCCGAGCGGATTTAGCGCTCGGCACGAAAGGGCTGTAGTGTACGCGTTTGGCCTGCCAGGCGTACCGTTACTGCGCGTCAAAGATGCCGAAACGCTGTGCCATATCTGGGAGCAGATGTGACAAACCGGGCGCCGGTGGGTACTGCACTGGTTGACAAGGCTGCGGCTACGACGGCGCGCATGACCCGGAACGGGACACGGAACGGGAATCTTTACCGCCGACCGGACGTTGACCGGATGACGACGACAGCGACACCTGTCCTGTGGGCGACAAGCCCGGGAGGCACGATTCATGAGTGAGCGAGCTCTTCGCGGCACGCGCCTCGTGGTGACCAGCTACGAGACGGACCGCGGCATCGACCTGGCTCCGCGCCAGGCCGTGGAGTACGCATGCGAGAAGGGGCACCGCTTCGAGATGCCCTTCTCGGTCGAGGCGGAGATCCCGCCGGAGTGGGAGTGCAAGGTCTGCGGTGCCCAGGCACTCCTGGTGGACGGCGACGGCCCCGAGGAGAAGAAGGCCAAGCCCGCGCGTACGCATTGGGACATGCTGATGGAGCGGCGCACCCGAGAGGAACTCGAAGAGGTCCTCGAGGAGCGTCTCGCCGTTCTGCGCTCCGGTGCGATGAACATCGCGGTTCACCCCCGGGACAGCCGAAAGTCGGCTTGATCCCCGCGGGGACCTGGGCAGTACCACCACGCACAGCGGCAAGGACCGCGGGCGCCGTACACATGCGGCGCCCGCGGTCCTTGCCTTTTCCGTTGTCCGTGCGCCTTTTCCGGCGCCTCGTTCCGTAGCGTCTCAGCGCGTCAGCGGCGGGCGGGGATCCTGCGGGGCGTCGTCCGGCGCGCCCGAGGGTTCGTCCCGGACGACCTCGCCCTGGACGACCTTGCCGTCGGGCCGGCGGATGCGGGCCTGCTGGAAGGCGTCCCCGAGGGAGCCCTGCGCGGCCTCGCGCAGCTTGCGCTCGAAGGTCCGCTCGGCGTAGCGGCTCACGGCCTTCTGGACCGGCGGCACCAGCAGGAGCAGCCCCAGCGCGTCGGAGACGAGCCCGGGGATGATCAGCAGCAGCCCGCCCAGCATCGTCAGGCCGTTGCCCTCGCTGTTCGGCCGGGCCGCGGCGGTCACGCCGCCCTGCTGCTGTTGCAGCGTCTCGGTCAGGTTCCCGAAGGCCCGCCGGCCGGCCCGCTTGACGACCAGCGAGCCGAGGACCAGGCCGCCCACCAGGACCAGGAAGACCACCAGCCCGTTCGACGCCCCGGCGACCAGCGTGAGGAGCCAGATCTCCAGGACGAGCCACGCGGCGAAACCCAGCGGCAGGACGGTGCGCAGCCGGGAGCGCCGGGGCCGGACGGGGTGAGGGGTCTGAGCGCCAGTCGTCATGCTCCCAGTGTGCCTGGGCCCGGCTCAGCGGGGCATAAGGGGTGAGGCGGCGGTCAGGCCCCGGCCTGTTTGTCGTCGCCGCGGCCGAGGACCTTGCCGACCCGCTCCCCCACGCCCCACGCGGTCACCCGCCACAGCGCCTCCACGAGGATGTCGCGGCTCATCTTGGAGTCGCCGAGTTCGCGCTCGACGAAGGTGATGGGCACCTCGACGACGTGGTAGCCGGCCTTGACCGCACGGCGGGCCAGGTCGACCTGGAAGCAGTAGCCCTGCGAGGCCACGTCGTCCAGGCCGAGGCCCTCCAGGGTCTCGCGGCGGAAGGCCCGGAAGCCGCCGGTGATGTCGCGCAGCGGCAGGTCGAGGGCGACGCGCGAGTAGAGGCTGCCGCCGCGCGAGATGAACTCCCGGGACTTCGGCCAGTTCACCACCCGGCCGCCCGGCACCCAGCGCGAGCCGAGCACCAGGTCGGCGCCCTTGAGGGCGGTCAGCAGACGGGGCAGTTCCTCGGGCTGGTGGGAGCCGTCGGCGTCCATCTCGATCAGTACGCCGTAGCCGTGCTCCATGCCCCAGCGGAAGCCGGCGAGATAGGCCGCGCCCAGGCCCTCCTTGCCCTTGCGGTGCAGCACCTGGACGTGGTCGTCCACGGCGGCCAGTTCGTCGGCGAGCTTGCCGGTGCCGTCGGGGCTGTTGTCGTCGGCCACGAGGACGTGCGCCTCGGGAACGGCCTCGCGCACCCGGCCGACGATCGCCCCGATGTTCTCCGCCTCGTTGTAGGTCGGAATGATCACCAGAGCCGTGCCGAGCGGGCCGAAGTTCCTTCCCTGGGATCCTGCCGCGAGGGTCCCGTCGCCGTCGTTCACTGCTGCCCCTTCATGTCCTGTGCACAGGGTCCCACCATAGTGCTCCGGGCCTGCGATGACGTGACAGGACCTTCATATGGTGGTGTCGTTTCCCGAAGATCGGGTAGGAACAGGCCCCTTTCGGCGCGCGGCCCGGGCGGGCACCCCGGCGAAAGCCCCAACGGGCGGCTCCGGCCCGCGAGTTCACGGCGACGGGCTGCGAAACGGGCCGCGGCGCGAAACGCCGGGACTCAGGAGCTGACGTCGTGCGGCGGCGCCCCCCCGCCGGTGGACGCGTGCGGCCGGGGCGCCGGCGGGACGGCGCGCCGCAGCGGATGGGGGCCCGGCGCCCTTCGGGCCGGCCCGGGATCCGCCGGCTGCGGATCGACCTGAAGCCGTTGTCTACTGAGCGCCCGGGCCCCACCCGGGGTCGCACCTCCCCGACCGGCTGGAACGTCCCCCCGGTACCGCGCGGGCGCTGAGCCTGGCTCCCAGTGGCGGTGCCCCGGTGCGGCACACCGTCCCTGACCCAGCGGCGCCGACACGAGCGGCCGAAGGTTCTGCCCCGGTCGGGCGTCCGGTGGTGGACCCGGCCGAACCTACCGGCCCCCGGCGGCCGCCTGTCAACAGTCGTTTGACCTGCGTAATGTGGTTCGAATGCCTGGTCAGCGCGGAGGATCCGCAGGTCGCGAGACGGGGACGCGGCACCCGACCGGCACCGCGCCGCCCTCGTAGATCACTCGCCCGGCCGTACGAAGACGGTGCGGCCGCCGACCACGGTGCGCAGGCAGACGGGCAGGTCACGGCCCGGTGTGAGGTCGGGCAGGCCGGGGGTGCCGGAGCGGGGGTCGGTGGACCAGCGGGCCACCCGGTCGTCGGGGGCCTGGACGACGAGTTCACCGGCGCGCCAGACGGCGTAGTCCGCGGGTGCGCCGGGCACCAGGACGCCCGCGTCGTCGCGTCCGACCGCCCGCCAGCCGCCGCGCGTGTGCGCGGTGAACGCGGCCCGCACGGAGACGCGGTGCTCCGGGGTGCGGTGGAAGGCGGCGGCCCGGACCGTGCCCCAGGGGTCGAGGGGGGTGACGGGGCTGTCGGAGCCGAAGGCGAGCGGGACACCGGCGCGCAGCAGCGCCGCGAACGGGTTGAGCGAGCGGGCGCGCTCCGGGCCGAGGCGACGCGCGTACATACCGTCCTCGCCGCCCCACAGGGCGTCGAAGGCGGGCTGGACGGAGGCCGTCAGGCCGAGTTCGGCGAAGGCGGCGACGGTCTCGGGGGTGAGCATCTCGGCGTGCTCGACGCGGTGCCGGGCGGCGCGTACGCGGGCGAGGCCGACCTTCTCGGCGGCGGCGCGGATGCCGTCCACGACGGTGCTCACCGCGGCGTCGCCGATGGCGTGGAAGCCGGCCTGGAGACCGGCCTCGGTGCAGTTCACGACGTGGGCGGCGACGGCCGCGGCGTCCAGGTGCGCGGTGCCGGTGTGGCCGGCGTCGGCGTACGGCTCGTGCAGGCAGGCGGTGTGCGAGCCGAGGGCGCCGTCGGCGAACAGGTCCCCGGCGGCGCCGGCCGCGCCCAGTTCCCGTGCCTTGGCGACGTCCTGCTCGGCCCAGTAGCCGACGACGCGCGGGCCGGTCTCCTCGGCGGCGAGCCGCAGCAGGCCGGTGAAGTCGTCCTCGGAGGAGATCTCCGGTCCGCCGCACTCGTGGACCGTGCCGATGCCGAGGGAGGCGGCGTGGGCGAGGGCGGCGCGCTGGGCCTCGGTGCGCTGGGCCGGGGTGACGGCGGCGAGGGCGGCGGCGCGCACCGCGTGGTGGGCGTCGCCGGTGAGCGGGCCGTCGTCGCGGGCGTCCCGGTCCCCGACGAGGTCGAGCAGCGCGGTGGTGACGACCGCGGAGTGGACGTCGATCCGGCTGAGGTAGAGGGGGCGTCCGCCGGTGGCCTCGTCCAGTTCGGCGCGGGTCGGGGGGCGGCCGCCGGGCCAGCGGGCGGCGTCCCAGCCGTGCCCGAGCAGCACCCGGTCGCCGGGGCGGGCGGCGGCGAACTCCCGGACGCGGGCCAGCGCGGCCTCGAGCGAGGGCGCGGTGGACAGGTCCAGGCCGGTGAGGGCGAGGCCCGTGGCCGTGGTGTGCACGTGGGCGTCGGTGAAGGCCGGGGTGACCAGCGCCCCGTCGAGGTCGATCACCTCGTCCACGCCGTCCGCGAAGGCGTCGGCGGCACCCTCGGAGCCCACCCAGGCGACCTGGCCGCGCTCGACGACCATGGCGGTCGCGAAGGGGTCGGCGGGACTGTGGACCTCGCCGCGACGGAGCAGGACGGTGTGGGACGGGACGGCGCGTTCACTCATGTCCACAGTTTCGCGCGCCGCCCGGGCCGCCCCGCACCCAGGTCCGGCTCCGGCGCCGTCCCGGTGTCAGATGCGCGGCGGACGGGACTCGTACGGGGTGGACAGGACCACCGTCGTGCGGGTGGAGACGCCGGCCAGGGAGCGGACGCGGGCGAGGAGTTCCTCCAGTTCGTGCGGTGTGGACACGCGCACCTTGAGGATGTAGTTCTCGTCGCCCGCGACGCTGTGGCAGGCCTCGATCTCGGGGACGCCGGCGAGGCGGTCCGCGATGTCGTCGGGAGCGCTGGGGTCGAAGGGTTTGACCGAGATGAAGGCGGTCATGGGCAGACCGACGGCCTCCGGGTCGACGACCGCGGCATAGCCGCGGATGACGCCGCGCTGTTCCAGCCGGCGCACCCGCTGGTGCACGGCCGACGTGGACAGGCCCGTGGCCTTGCCCAGGTCGGTGTAGCTCATCCGCCCGTCCTTGACGAGCAGCTGCACGATCTGTCGGTCCAGCTCCTCCATGGCAAGAACCTACCGTGCGTGTGATCTCCGCGGATACCTGAGCCGCCCAGGTCATTCCCGGTTCGTGACGTACCGGGCCCGGTGCCCGGTTCGTCGCGTCCGGGTCCGCGGCGCCCGGCCCGGGCCCGCGCCCGCCCGCAGGGCACCTGCGGACGGCATGTGACGAACGCCACAAGCTTTGGGCGGTCTCCGTGATGTTCTCGTGATTACCCCGGATTGGGGACGGGAAGTGCTTGCTGTGGTCGAGGCCGCAGTGCCTTCACGGCCCAGCCCGAGGGGGAGAACCCAATGCAGAGTCTTAAGCGCCTTGGTCGTACCACGTCCAAGCGGCAGCAGCCGGTCGTCGAGTCCGAGCCGGAGTACGTCGAACCCGACGTTCCGGACGAGGAGTTGGACGCGTACGACACCTTCGAGATGTACCGGGTCGTGTGCCCGGACTGCGCGCAGCCCATCGCCCTGCTGGCGGACGAGGACGTCCTGCCGGAGCACGCGCTGTGCGCCTCGCCGTGGAACCCGTTCGGGCTCACCGTCTGCGCCGGCACCGGCCGCCGGGCCGCCGAGGCGCGGCCCGCGGACGAGTCCTTCACGCCCCAGGAGCAGGACACAGCCCTGCTGTTGACGCTCCCTCAGGGACTCGACTGGCGCACGCAGCCGTTCTCGCACGTCGGCGGTCCGGGCTCGCGCCCGATCAGGGTCCCGGTGATGCGGCGGCACGCCGCCTGAGCGGTCGCCGCCGCGCAGGCCCGGACGAGGGCGGCGTCCCGCGCCGCCCTCTCCTTCGTCGCCGTGGGTCCGCCGTACGGGACGGCCGCGAACGCACGGCCTATTCCGGCGGTCGGTGACCCGCCCGGCCGCTTCCGCGTTGCCCGGGTATGACGACCCCCACGTACTCGACGACCGGGCGTCAGCGCCGAGTCCTCGTGCCGCCTCCGGTGGAGGTGGCCGTACCCGTGTCGCCCCCGCCCCCGGACCCGCCCATCTACCGCGACCTGATGCGGACCTGGGCCGACCGGGGCCGCACCCTGCCCGGCCGCCACGACCCGGAGTGGACGCGGCTCGCGGCACCCTGGCGCGGACTGGGCCAGTTCAGCGTGTCTCCGGCCCCGCGAGGTGGCGGGCGATGACCATGCGCTGGATCTGATTGGTGCCCTCGACGATCTGCAGGACCTTGGCCTCGCGCATGTAGCGCTCGGCGGGGAAGTCGGCGGTGTAGCCGTAGCCGCCGAGGATCTGCACGGCGTCGGTGGTGACCCGCATCGCGGTGTCGGTGCAGTGCAGCTTCGCCATGGCCGCCTGCCGGGCGAACGGGCGTCCCGCGTCGCGCAGTCGGGCCGCCGCCAGGTACAGCGCGCGTCCGGCCTCGATCTGCGTGGCCATGTCGGCGAGCATGAAGCGCAGCCCCTGGAAGTCGGCGATCGGCCGGCCGAACTGCCGCCGCTCGACCGCGTATCCGACCGCCTGGTCGAGTGCAGCCTGGGCCAGGCCGATCGCGCAGGCGGCGATGCCGAGCCGGCCGCCGTCCAGTGCCGACAGGGCGATCGCGAAGCCCTGCCCCTCCTCGCCGATGCGCCGCGCGTCGGGCACCCGGACGCCGTCGAAGTGGACCTGGGCGGTGGGCGAGCCCTTCATGCCCATCTTCTTCTCCGGCGCGGCGGCGCTCAGGCCCTCCGCGTCCGCGGGCACGAGGAACGCGGTGATGCCGCGCGGGCCTTCCACGCCGGTGCGGGCCATCACGGTGTAGAAGTCGGCGACGCCGCCGTGGGTGATCCAGGCCTTGGTGCCGGTGATCACCCAGTCGTCGCCGTCCCGCACCGCCCTGGTGCGCAGGGATGCGGCGTCCGAGCCGGAGGACGGCTCCGAGAGGCAGTAGGCGCCGAGCAGGCCGCCGCCGAGCATCGCGGGCAGGTGCTCGGCCTGCTGTTCCTTGGACCCGTGGGTGGCGAGGGCGTAGGAGGCGAGGGTGTGCACGCTGACGCCGAGGCCGACGGTGAGGCGGGCCGCGGCGAGCTCTTCGAGGACCTGGAGGTAGACCTCGTACGGCTGGTCGCCGCCGCCGTACTCGGCGTCGTAGGGCAGCCCGAGGAGGCCTGACTCGGAGAGGAGGGTGAACAGTTCGCGCGGGAAGCGTCCGGCGTCCTCCTCCTCGGCCGCCCCGGGGGCGATCTCGCGCTGCGCGATGTCGCGGACGAGCGAGATCAGGTCCCGGGCCTCGTCCGTGGGCAGTTGCCGGTCCACCGGCTGCGGGGCGCGGTCGGGCATGGCGCGCTCTCCTCCCTGTTCGGGCACATCGGCGTGCGCCTTGGGTGGGGGCTGCTCCGCCGGGGTCGTGTCGGTGCGTGGCCGATGCTCGCACTTCCGGGTCTCGGAAGCTGCTGACCAGCGGCTGTGCGCTGTGAGTATGCCCGATCGGCGGCACCGCGTCACCAGTTAACGACCGCTTACTTCAAGAAACCTGCCGCGGGCCGGACGAGGGCCCTCTCCGCCAGATTGGTCCGCACCATTGACCAACTGGTCTAGTCCTCCTAATCTTTCGCTCCACCGCGTCATCGCGTTCATGCCAAGCGACTCGCACTCCCCTCCCCCCACGAGGAGACACTGCATGCCATCCCCCCACCGTTCCCGCACCTGGCGGGCCCTCGTCTCCGCCGCCTGCACCGCCGTGCTCGGTGCCGGGCTGCTCGCCGGCGCGGGCGCGCCGACCGCCACGGCCGCGGCCCCCGCCGAGGAGACCGCCGCCGGTTCCAAGGTCATCGGGTACTTCACCGAATGGGGCACCTACGACCGCAAGTACTACGTCAAGAACATCGAGACCTCCGGCTCGGCCGACAGGCTCACGCACATCAACTACGCCTTCGGCAACGTCACCGGCGGCAAGTGCGCGATGGGCGACTCCTACGCGGCCACCGAGCGCACCTACACCGCCGACGAGTCCGTCGACGGCGTCGCGGACACCTGGGACCAGCCGCTGCGCGGCACCTTCAACCAGCTGCTCGAGCTGAAGAAGAAGCACCCGGACCTCAAGGTCCTCTGGTCGTTCGGCGGCTGGACCTGGTCCGCCGGTTTCGGCGAGGCCGCGAAGGACCCGGCCGCGTTCGCCCGGTCCTGCTACGACCTCGTCGAGAACTCCAAGTGGGCCGACGTCTTCGACGGCATCGACATCGACTGGGAGTACCCGAACGCCTGCGGCGCCACCTGCGACACCAGCGGCCGGGACGCCTTCCGGGAGCTGATGTCGGCGCTGCGCGCCACGTTCGGCTCCGACAACCTGGTCACCGCGGCGATCACCGCGGACGCCACGGCGGGCGGCAAGATCGACGCGGCGGACTACGCGGGCGCCGCCCAGTACGTCGACTGGTACAACCCGATGACGTACGACTTCTTCGGCGCCTGGGACGCGGCCGGTCCGACCGCCCCGCACTCGGCGCTGACCTCGTACGACGGCATCCCGAAGGCCGACTTCCACTCCTCGGCGACCATCGCGAAGCTCAAGGGCCTCGGCATCCCGGCCGAGAAGCTGCTGCTCGGCATCGGCTTCTACGGCCGCGGCTGGACCGGTGTCACGCAGGCCGAGCCCGGCGGCACCGCCACCGGCCCGGCGGCCGGCACGTACGAGCAGGGCATCGAGGACTACAAGGTGCTCAGGACCAAGTGCCCGGCGACCGGCACGGTGGCCGGCACCGCCTACGCCAAGTGCGGCAACGACTGGTGGAGTTACGACACCCCGGCCACCGTCGCGACGAAGATGGCGTACAAGGACGAACAGGGCCTCGGCGGCACCTTCTTCTGGGAGCTGAGCGGCGACACCTCCGACGGGGAGCTGATCAAGGCCATCCGGTAGGTCCGGCGGACGCGCGGGGGCGGGGTTCCACGGGGGGACTCCCGCCCCCGCCGTCGTTCCCGGTGCGGCTCAGTCCGCGCGGTGGGCGGGCGCCGGGGCCGGGTGGGCGGGGTCGAGCTCCTCGATGGCGCGCAGGGCCCCGCCGAGCGTCTTCACCAGCAGCTCGCACATGGTTTCGCGGGTCGGTTCGCCCCGGTCGATCCAGTCGAGCGCGGCTCCCTCCACGCTGCACACCCACGCCAGCAGCCCCATCCGCGCCACCGGCGCGATGTCCCTGCGGCCCCAGGCGCCCTCGGCGATGGTCGTGACGATCGCCTCGCGCACCCCGTCCCGGACCGCGTGCACCTCGGCGTCGGACCCGACGCCGCCGCTGACGATCGCGCGGTAGGCGGCCTGGTTGTGTTCCGCGTAGCGCAGACAGCTGTCGACGGTGCGGTGCACCCGCTCCGCGGGCGGCAGTTCGCTGCCGCTCGCCGCCAGGGCCACCAGCCCGGCCACCGAGTCCTCGATGATCGCCAGGTAGTAACCGCGCTTGGAGCGGAAGTAGTAGTAGATGAGCCCCTTGGCGACCCGCGCCTGACGCGCGATGTCGTCCATGGAGAGCGCGTCGTAGGACGTGTCGGCGAACAGCCGCCGTCCGATGGCGATGAGTTCGGCGCGGCGCACCGAGGAGCGCGCGGTGCCGCGCGCCGCGGGACGCACGGCAGGCTGCGGGATGTTCACTGACGACCCAGGTCTTTCGCGGGCGGCGGGACTGGGCGGCAGTATGGCAGGTCGGCCGGCGGGCCGGGTCACACCCGGCCGGATCCGGTCACAGCAGTCCGAGCTGGGTCACGAACATGGCGACGACCACGACGAGGGTCCATCCCATGACGTGCTCGAGGATCTTCGGGCCGTCCTCCCCGGGGCCGCCGGTGCGGACACGGGTGACGGTGGCTGCGTTCGCGGTCATGGCTTCTCGCTGGTGTCGGTGGTGCGGTGGACTCCCCCTGCGGCTCTGTCCACCTTGCCACCGTGGGCGGCCCGTGCGGCCGAGACGTTCCTCACAGGCCCGGCGGGCACCGGGACGTCCCGGTGCCCGCGGCCCGCGGCCCTTCAGCGCACGCCCACCGCCGCGAGCGCCTTGCGCTGGCGCGGGGTCGGACGGGCCGGGAAGTAGAGGTAGCAGACCCCTCCGGTGCCGGAGACGACCTTGCCGGAGGCGTTGTACCGCTTGGTCCGCAGCCAGATGTTCTCCCACTCGCGCCGCTTGTAGACCCGGCGCACGGCCTCGTTGTCGTCCGAGGCGGGGTCGTTGGCGATCACGTCGCCGTCGGCGGTGAAGCCGATGACCGTCATCAGGTGCCCGGACGTGCCGTACCCGGCCCCGGTCAGCTCCTCCTCGCGGAAGGACTGCGAGGTGATGGCCGGGATACCGGCCGCGATCAGCGTCTCCAGGTCGGTGAGGGAGCCGAGGCGGGTCACCACGCCCTGGAGGTCCCGGAACGTCGCGGCGTACGCGGCGTTGAACGGCCAGTTGCCGCAGCCGGCGTACTGGTAGTCGTAGGTGTGGCGGGCGGCGTGGCAGACCTGCGGGTCGGCGTACGACGGGTCGACCCAGGACAGCTGCTCCTCGGTGAGCCGGCCGCCCCAGTACTCGATGATCATCTGCGAGGAGGTGGGGCTGCACCAGGCCTCGCCGCCGTTGTCGTACTCCGGGTACTGGCCCTTGTGGATCTCCTGCGAGTAGCGCGGGACGATCAGTTCCCTGGCGAGGCCCGGCTCGGAGGCGGGGACGGTGAACCGGTCGGGGATGTCGGAGCCCATCGCGCCGACCCTCCACACGGTCGGGGTGAGGTCAGTGCCGGGACGGCGGTGGAGGGTCAGGCGCAGGCGGTAGGAGACGATGCGCAGGCCGGAGGCCGCGTCGTCGACGGCGAGGGTGTCGGTCCACACGCTGCTCCTGCCGTCGCCCTGGTCGTCCACCGAGGTGCGCCGGATGTCCTGGTCGCCGGCCGCCCAGCGGCCCATGACGTACCAGGGGGTGTCCGTGCCGTCCGAGTACGTGCCCTTCAGCTCGACCTGGAGCCAGGTGCCCTCCGGCGTGCGCGCGTTCCAGGAGGCGATCGCCTCCGTCGCGGGAACGGCGAGGCGGTGCACCGGCGAGGTCCAGGTCGCGTACTCCCAGGCGGCCGTGCGTCCCGTGTGCGGGTCGGTGTACTCCGTGGTGCCGGCGGCCTTCGCGATCACCAGGCCGGGGCGGGCGCCGGCGACGGCACGGGTCCCGTCGGCCGCACCGCCGCGCCAGTCGGCGTACGAGGTCCAGGCCCGGTTGTCGACGGCGCGGGCGGCGTCGGTGGCGTCGGTGCGGCCGCGGGCCGCGGTGCCTGCGGCGGCCGGGCCGGCGCTCCCGGCGACGGCGGCGACGACCGCCGCGGCCAGGAGGGTTCTGCGGGAGGGCAGTTCGGCTCTGCTCATGGGTGGCGGACCCCCAGGTGTCGGAGTCGGGACAGGACCGGTGCGCGTTCGGCCGGACGGCGTGCGCCGGCCGGATGGTGCGGGTGTGCGCCAACTATGGACACAGCCGGGCGGTTCCTGCCAGCACCCGGGCCGTGCCACCGCCGAGCAACATGGGACTCGACCAATGACGGCACCGGCCGTCCCCGCGTACCGCTCCCGTCGGCTCGGCGGCGGGCGGGCGATCCGGGTCCGGCCCGCCCGTGCTCGAACTCCTGTCCTTCAGTGGTCCGGTGCTCCGGCCGACGACGGCACCTCGAGGACGAAGAAGAGGAAGGTGGTTCTCGTCGACAGGTCGCGGAAGCCGTCGGGGAACAGCTCACGGGCCGCCGGGTCGGGCTGCGGCTCGCCGAGGGACACAAGGCGGAAGCCGGCGGTGGTGAAGGCGTCGGTCATCGCGTGCAGCGGCCTGCGCCAGAACCGCATCGGATGGGACCGCCCGTCGAACGTCCAGGGGAAGGTGTAGCTGGTGGTCGCGAAGTAGTCGGGCCGGGCCTCGTGGATCGTGTAGGCCACGAAGGGGTGGTCCACCGACGCGATCAGCCGGCCGCCGGGCCGCAGCACGCGCCGCATCTCGGCCAGCGTCGGCCCCCAGTCCTCCAGGTAGTGCAGCACCAGCGAGGCGACCACGTCGTCGAACACTGCGTCGTCGAACGGCAGGCGGTCGGCCAGGTCGGCCCGGTGCAGGTCCGCGTCCTCGCCGAGCCGGCGCCTGGCCAGCGCCAGCATCGCGGCGCTGGCGTCGACGCCGGTGACGAGGGCGCCGCGCTCGCGCAGGGCGGCGGACAGCGGGCCCGAGCCGCAGCCGGCGTCCAGGATCCGGCGGCCGGCCACCTCCCCGGCGAGGGCCAGCATGGCGGGCCGCTCGTAGTACGCGTTCACGAGGCCGTTCTCGGTCTCCGCCGCATACGCCTCGGCGAAGCTGTCGTAGTCGTTCCAACGGGCCGGATCGGCCGGCCGGGCGGGCTGCTCGGGCACATCGGTCACGCGGTCCATCGTCGCAGCGTAGTGGTCGCGTGATCCGCCGGACGGAACCTACAGTGCTCCCGTCGGTCCCCGCGGATCGCCGCCTGCGCACCGACGCCCATCACGGCCACCGCCACCGCAACCGCCACCGGGAACAGCCATGCACGATCTCGCCGCCCGCGTCCGCCGGCTCGGCCCGTCCTGCGGGCCCGTCCGGCTCGTCGCTGTGGACGGGCACGCCGGTTCCGGCAAGTCGACGTTCGCGGGACGGCTGGCGCAGGAGCTGGACGACGCCCCGGTGCTGCGGCTCGACGACATCGCCAGCCACGAGGAACTGTTCGACTGGACCGGGCGGCTGCTGCGCCAGGTGATCGAACCGCTCGGCCGCGGCCGGACGGCGCGCTACGCCCCCTACGACTGGCGGACCCGGCGCTTCGGACCGCCCCGCCCGCTGCCGCCCGCCCCGGTGGTCGTCGTGGAGGGGGTCGGCGCGGGACGCCGGGCGCTGCGCCCGCACCTGGCGCTGCTGCTGTGGATGGACCTGCCCCGGGAGGAGTCCTGGGCGCGGGGGCGGGCCCGGGACGGCGCGGAGCAGCGGGATTTCTGGGACGGCTGGGTCCGCGCGGAGCGCGCACACTTCGCCGACGACCCCTCACGCCCCTTCGCCGACCTCCTGGTGCGGCAGCGGCCAGGGGGATACGAGGTTCTTCCGGGGCCTTCCGGGACGGGTGTTGCGACGACCTTGCTCACACACGGTGACGAGCCATCCTCGTTGTGGTGAACCTGTGAAGAGCGGTCCCGGACAAGTTGCCGGAGTACCCCAACTCGGCTTGACCTGGGGCCCGTACAGGTCTTACGTTCTCAATGTGCGGCCCCTTCGGAGCCGCCGGCAGACGCGAAGCCCCCGGTTGTTCCCCCGTGATCGGGGGCTTCGTTCTGTCCTCTTCACGTTTTGCGACCGCCCAGTGGCATATGACGATCACCGTCGGTCACCGGGACCCGTCCACGACCTCCCGCCCCACCTCGCCCTTCGACGTGCGCGGCACCCTACGGACGTGACGCCGCCGCAGGTACGATGCCCTCGGTGCGACCTACGGACGTTGCTTCGCGCACCTTGCAACTCCGGTCCGCGGCACAGCGGTTCGGCCTAGGGAAGCCGACGGCGGAGTGGCCGGCCGGCATACCGACGGGGGCACGGTTTGTGGGGGACGTGATGGACTTCGGCACGCAGGGCCCGCAGGCCCCGGCCGACCTCGCCTGGCTGCGGGGCGTGGACGCCTACACGATGGGCGCCTACCCGCAGGCCGAGGAGGAGTTCCGCACCGCGGTGCGGATCGACCCGGGGATGGCCGACGGCTGGCTCGGACTGCACGCGCTGCGCGTCGACACGACGACCGCGCTGCTGCGGATGTTCCGGCACCGGGAACGCTTCGGCGAACAGCGCACCCGGCACCGGCGCACCCTCAACTCCTGGTACTGGCTGGGCTGGTGGGTCCAACCGGTGCTGGAGAGCCCCCGGGACCTGCTGCTCGCCCACGCCTCCCACTGGCTGGACGGCCGCCATGTGCCCGAGCTGGACCGGGCGCTCGCCGGGCTGCCGCCGGTGGACGCCGATCCGCAGGTCCGCTTCCTGCACGCCTGCCGCGCCTACCTGGTCAAGGACTGGGAGCAACTGGTCCGGCACACCGACCCCCTGGTCGAGGACCCGATGCTGGGCATCGAGGCGGGACTGTTCGGCGGCATGGCCCGGGTGCGGCTGGAGATGTACGGGCAGGCCGAACCGCTGCTGTCCGCCGCGCTGATGCGGTGCCGCAGCGAACAGCCGCAGCGCAAGGAACTGCGCTACTGGCTGGCCCGCGCCCACGAGGGCACCGGCCGCAGCGCCGCCGCACTCCCCCTGTACCGGGCCGTGCACCGGGTCGACCCGGCCTTCATGGACACCTCGGCCCGGCTCGCCGCGATCTCCGAGGGCGACGGCTACGACGACGCCGCGGACCTCGCCGCCATCACCCTCACCGGCGCCGGCCAGGACATCGTGGACGGCCCCGACGTGCTCGACCCGCTCTTCGGCACCGAGGGCCGCGACCTCAGGCTGTCCGACGCCGAGCCGCCGCCCGCTCCCCCGCCACCGCCCGGCCGCCCCGCGGTCCGCGAGCGGGCCGGCGGCCCGGCGTCACCGCTGCCGACCGGCCCCACCGACCCCGCGTTACTGGAGGAGGCGCTCGCCGAACTCGAACGCATGGTCGGCCTGGAGCCGGTGAAGCGCCAGGTCAAGGCGTTGTCGGCGCAGCTGAACATGGCCCGGCTGAGGGCCGGGCAGGGGCTTCCGGTGCAGCCGCCGAAACGCCACTTCGTCTTCTCCGGCCCCTCTGGCACCGGCAAGACCACGGTGGCCCGCATCCTGGGCCGCGTCTTCTACGCCCTCGGCCTGCTCGGCGGCGACCACCTGGTGGAGGCCCAGCGGGCGGACCTGGTCGGCGAGTACCTCGGGCAGACCGCGGTGAAGGCCAACGAACTGATCGACTCCGCGCTCGGCGGCGTCCTCTTCGTCGACGAGGCCTACTCGCTGTCCAACTCCGGCTACGGCAAGGGCGACGCGTACGGCGACGAGGCGCTCCAGGTGCTGCTGAAACGGGCCGAGGACAACCGCGACCACCTGGTGGTGATCCTGGCCGGCTATCCGGAGGGCATGGACCGGCTGCTGGCCGCCAACCCGGGCCTGTCCTCCCGGTTCACCACCCGCGTCGACTTCCCGTCCTACCGCCCCCTCGAACTTACCGAGATCGGCAAGGTGCTGGCCGCCGAGAACGGCGACCAGTGGGACGAGGAGGCGCTGGACGAGCTGCGCTCGATCGCCGGGCACGTGGTGGACCAGGGCTGGATCGACGAGCTGGGCAACGGGCGGTTCCTGCGCACGCTGTACGAGAAGAGCTGCGCCTACCGGGACCTGCGGTTGTCGGTGTACCCCGGGACGCTGACGCGGGAGGACCTGGCGACGCTGCGGCTGGCGGACCTGATGCAGGCGTACGGGGAGGTCCTGTCGGGGCGGGGGCCGCAGGATCCGTCGCCGATGTGAGACACCGGCGACGAGCCGGGCCGGCGCACGCGGGACGCCACCGCGCCCGGCACGTGCCGCCCCCGGCCGGCCGGCGCATGCCGGACCCCGCGACCCCGGGGTGACCCGGACAGCACACCTAGCCCTGGGCCATGGCCTCCTCCGGTGTTCCGCCCGCCCGCTGGGCCGTCACCGTCACCTCGCGGTGGGCCGGGTCGCGCACCTCGCCGACGAGGAGTTCCAGTACGTCCTCCAGGGCGACCAGGCCGAGCACCCGGCCGGAGGCGTCGGCCACCTGGGCGAGATGCGTCGCGGCGCGGCGCATCACCGTCAGGGCGTCGTCCAGCGGGAGTTCGGGCCGCAGGGTCGTCATGGGCCGCCACAGGCGCTGCGGGACGGCCCGGTCGGAGTCCTCCAGGTCCAGTACGTCCTTCACGTGCAGGTAGCCCATGAAGGCGCCGCCGTCCGCGGTCACCGGGAAACGCGAGTACCCGGTGCGGGCGGTGAGCGCGACGATCTCCGCCGGGGTGACCGCGGGGCTGACCGTCACCAGCGACCCGTGGTCCAGCAGGACGTCCGTCACCGGGCGGGAGCCCAGCTCCAGGGCGTCCTCCAGGCGCTCGGCGTCCTCGGGGTCGAGAAGGCCCGCCTGGCCGGCGTCCTCCACCAGCCGGTTGAGCTGTTCGCTGGTGAAGACGGCCTCGATCTCGTCCTTCGGCTCCACGCGGAAGAGCCGCAGGACGGCCCGGGCGCAGGCGCCGAGCCCGACCGTGACCGGCTTGCACAGACGGGCGAACCACACCAGTCCGGGACTCAGCCACAGCGCGGCCTTCTCGGGCGCCGCCATCGCCAGGTTCTTCGGGACCATCTCGCCGACGACGAGGTGGAAGAAGACGACGACGGCGAGCGCGATGACATAGCCGAGCGGGTGGATCATGCCGTGCGGCAGGTGCATCCACGCGAAGACCGGCTCCAGCAGACGGGCGACCGTCGGTTCGGCGACCGCGCCGAGCGTCAACGAGCAGACGGTGATGCCGAACTGGGCGGCCGCCATCATCTGCGGCAGGTGCTCCAGGCCGTACAGCACCCGGCGGGCGCGGGCGGTGCCGAGCGGTTCGATCTGGCTGCGGCGGACCGACACGAGCGCGAACTCGGCGCCCACGAAGAAGCCGTTGGCGAGCACGAGCAGCGCGGCGAACAGGAGGTGCAGCACGCTCATCCGGCCGCCTCCACCAGGAGCAGCGGGGCCGTCCTGACGAGGCGGACCCGTTCGGCGCGGTAGTGGCCGACCCGGCGCACCGACAGCCGCCAGCCGGGCAGCTCCGCGCGGTCGCCGACGGCCGGGATCCGGCCGAGCAGGTCGGCGACCAGGCCGGCCACCGTCTCGTACGGTCCCTCGGGCACCTCCAGGCCGATGCGCCGCAGGGTGTCGACGCGGACGCCGCCGTCGACGTCCCAGGCCGGGTTGCCGTCCTCGGGCGGGGCGGCGGCGAGCTCGGGGACGTCCTGCCCGTCGTGTTCGTCGCGCACCTCGCCGACGATCTCCTCGACGATGTCCTCCAGCGTGACGACCCCGGCCGTGCCGCCGTACTCGTCGACGACGACCGCGATGGGCTGTTCGCTGCGCAGCCGCTTCAGCAGCGGCCGTACGGGCAGGGTCTCGGGAATCAGCAGCGCCGGGCGGGCGATGCGGGCCACGGGGGTGCGCAGCCGGTCGTGCACGGACACCGCGAGGGCGTCCTTGAGGTGCACCATGCCGACGATCTCGTCGATCCGCTCCCGGTAGACGGGGAAGCGGGACAGACCGGTGGCCCGGGTCAGGTTGACCACGTCCTCGGCGGTCGCCGAGGACTGCAGGGCGCTGACCCTCACGCGGGGTGTCATGACGTGCTGCGCGGTCAGTTCGCCGAGGGACAGGGTGCGCACGAAGAGGTCCGCCGTGTCCTGTTCCAGGGCGCCGGCCCGGGCGGAGTGCCGGGCCAGGGAGACCAGTTCGCCGGGGGTGCGGGCGGAGGCCAGCTCCTCGGCGGGTTCGAGGCCCAGGGACCGCACCAGGCGGTTGGCCACGGCGTTCAGCCCGGCGATGACCGGGCGGAACAGGCGGGCGAACGCGTGCTGCGGGCCGGCGACGAAGCGTGCGACCTGGAGCGGGCGGGACACCGCCCAGTTCTTGGGCACGAGTTCGCCGATCACCATCTGCACGGCCGACGCCAGCAGCATGCCGACGACGACGGCGACGCCCGGGACCGCGCCCTCGGGTATGCCGATGCCGGTGAAGGGGCCGTGCAGCAGTGCGGCGAGCGCGGGCTCGGCCAGCATGCCGACGACGAGGGAGGTGATGGTGATGCCGAGCTGGGTGCCGGAGAGCTGGAAGGAGAGTTCCTTCAGGGACTCGACGACCCGGCGGGCGCGCCGGTCGCCGTCGGCGGCGGCCTGTTCGGCGTCCGGACGCTCGACGGTGACGAGTCCGAACTCGGCGGCCACGAAGAAGCCGTTGGCGAGAATCAGCAGGAATGCGGCTGCGAGGAGCAGCAGGGGGGTGGTCATGATGCCGCCGCCTCCGCATGCGCGCGCGCCGTGGGCAACGGGTGCGCGCTATGTCGGCAGGGGGCGGCGCAGGTACTGCAGGACGATCCGTCCATCGCCGGAGGGGGTCACTCCTCGGGTAGTCAGGGGCCCCTGGGCACCGGGCGGGGCGACAGGGGCGGAGGCGCTGTCGGCGCGCCTCCGCCCACCAGATTAATCAAGACAGGGGCGGCCGCGTCAGATGGACGTCCCCGGTACATCCCGCAGGTGTCCCCGACGCACCCCCGAGGGCCGGCCCGGTGTCAGCCCCGGGACGGGCCGGGGCCGGCGGTGGAACGCGCCTCGGTGAGTGCCCGCAGGGCGCGCGCGTCGGCGATGGCGCGCTGCCTGGCGATGCCGGGCTGGATGCCGAGCGCGGGCAGGCTGGTGCCGTCACTGAGGTCGAGGAAGACCCAGGGGTCGCCGGGGCGGAGGTTCACCTGAAGGATCTCCGCCCATTCCAGACGGCGGCGGCTCACGATGTTGACGACGGTGACGCCGTCCTCGTCGGCGACGACCTTCGGCCGGGCCAGCAGGAACAGCACACCGGCCAGCAGCGCGGCGGTGAACACGAAACTGACCCGCTCACCCGGGCTGAGCTGCCGGAGCATCAGCGCGATCAGCGTGATGACCGCGAACAGGGCGACGCCGGCGGTGAGCAGCACCGTGCGGGTGCGGGCCGGACGGAAGGTGACGGGCAGTGCGGGCGGCTGCTCCGGGAGGCTGTCGGACATGGTGCGGCTCCGGGGCCCGGTCAGAGGCGGCAGGCGTGGATGGCCGTGGTGAGGATGGCGCGGGCGCCGATGTCGTACAGGTCGTCCATGATGCGCTGCGCCTCCTTGGAGGGGACCATCGCGCGGACGGCGACCCAGCCCTCGTTGTGCAGCGGGGACACGGTCGGGGACTCCAGGCCGGGGGTGAGCGCGACGGCCTTCTCGAGCTGCTCGACGCGGCAGTCGTAGTCCATCATCACGTAGGTCCGGGCGACCAGGACGCCCTGGAGGCGGCGCAGGAACTGCTGCACCTTGGGCTCCTCGCCGTCCGCGCCGGTGGTGGGGGTCCCCCCGGGCGAGTGTGTTCGAGCCCGGGGGAGGATGACGACGGCCTCGGACTGCATGATCGGCTCGCCGACGACCTCCAGGCCGGCGTTGCGCAGGGAGGTGCCGGTCTCGACGACGTCGGCGATGACCTGGGCGACGCCGAGCTGGATGGCGGTCTCGACGGCACCGTCGAGGTGGACGACGGAGGCGTCGATGCCGTGCTCGGCGAGGTGTCCCGCGACGATGCCCTCGTAGGAGGTGGCGACCGTCTTGCCCGTCAGGTCCGCCAGGTCGGCGACGGTGCCGGGCTTGGTGGCGTAGCGGAAGGTGGAGCGGGCGAAGCCGAGCGGCAGGATCTCCTCGGCGTCGGCGCCGGAGTCGATGAGCAGGTCGCGGCCGGTGATGCCGATGTCGAGCTGCCCGGAGGCGACGTAGATGGCGATGTCGCGGGGGCGGAGGTAGAAGAACTCGACGTCGTTGACCGGGTCGACGATGCGCAGTTCCTTGGACTCGCGGCGCTGCTGGTAGCCGGCCTCATGCAGCATCTCCGCCGCAGGGCCGGAGAGTGAACCCTTGTTGGGGACGGCGATGCGCAGCATGAGGTCGGCTTCCTTCGTGTGGAGGGGTGGTGTGCGGGGGCGTGCGGTCACAGGTGGGCGTAGACGTCGTCGAGGGAGATGCCGCGGGCGACCATCATCACCTGGACGTGGTACAGCAGCTGGGAGATCTCCTCGGCGGCCGCTTCCTTGCCCTCGTACTCGGCGGCCATCCAGACCTCGGCGGCCTCCTCGACGACCTTCTTGCCGATGGCATGGACGCCCTTGTCCACCAGTTCGGCGGTGCGGGAGGTGGCGGGGTCGCCGTGTGCGGCCTTGTGCTGGAGCTCGGTGAAGAGCTCCTCGAACGTCTTCTTGGACATGGTGGTCCTTACCCTACGCGGTGACGGGGGCTGCTCACCGCCAGGGTTCGGATACTGAACGCAAGCAGGCCGCGGTCGCCACCGCCGCGGTGACCGCCTCGTGGCCCTTGTCCTCGCTGGAGCCGGGCAGGCCGGCGCGGTCGAGGGCCTGCTCCTCGTTGTCACAGGTGAGCAGACCGAAGCCGACGGGCACGCCGGTGTCGACCGAGACCTGGGTGAGGCCCTGGGTGACGCCCTGGCACACGTAGTCGAAGTGGGGCGTGCCGCCCCGGATGACGACGCCGAGGGCGACGACCGCGTCGTAGCCCCGGCCGGCCAGGACCTTGGCGACGACCGGGAGCTCCCAGCTGCCGGGGACCCTGAGCAGGGTCGGCTCGTCGATGCCGAGGTCGTGCAGGGCGCGCAGGGCGCCGTCGACCAGTCCGTCCATCACCTTCTCGTGCCACTGTGCCGCGACGACGGCGACCCTGAGGTCCCCCACGTCGCGTACGGACAGTTCCGGTGCACCCTTGCCGCTCACGTTGCTCCTCGTGGTTCTGTTACTGGTTGCCGCAGGCGGGCACGGTCGGCGTGTCCAGCCAGGGCAGGTCGTGGCCCATCCGGTCCCGCTTGGTGCGCAAGTACCGGAGGTTGTGCTCGCCCGCCGTGACGGGCATCGGCTCGCGGCCGGTGACCTCGATGCCGTGGCGGGCGAGCGCGTCGGACTTGTCGGGGTTGTTGGTCAGCAGGCGGACGCCGCGGACGCCGAGGTCGGCGAGGATCTGCGCGCCGGCGCCGTAGTCGCGGGCGTCGGCGGGCAGGCCGAGTTCGAGGTTGGCGTCGAGGGTGTCGCGGCCGCGTTCCTGGAGTTCGTAGGCGCGCAGCTTGGACATCAGGCCGATGCCGCGGCCCTCGTGTCCGCGCAGGTAGACCACGACGCCGCGGCCCTCGTCGCGGATGCGGTCCAGGGAGGCGTCCAGCTGGGGGCCGCAGTCGCAGCGCAGGGAGCCGAAGACGTCGCCGGTGAGGCATTCGGAGTGGACGCGCACGAGGACGTCCTCGCCGTCGCCGAGGTCGCCGTGGACGAGGGCGACGTGCTCGACGCCGTCGACGGTGGAGCGGTAGCCGTACGCGGTGAAGGTGCCGTGGGAGGTGGGCAGGTGCACCTCGGCCTCGCGGCGGACGGTGGGTTCGGCGGAGCGGCGGTAGGCGATCAGGTCCTCGATGGAGATGATCGTCAGGCCGTGCTTGCGGGCGAACGGGATCAGCTCGGGCAGCCGCAGCATGCGGCCGTCCTCGCCGGCGATCTCGACGATGGCGCCGGCCGGGCGCAGTCCGGCGAGGCGGGCGAGGTCGACGGCGGCCTCGGTGTGGCCGTTGCGGGCGAGCACGCCGCCGGGGCGGGCGCGCAGCGGGAAGACGTGGCCGGGCCGGACGAAGTCGTCGGGTCCCGTGGTGCCGCCGGCCAGCAGCCGGAGGGTGGTCGCGCGGTCGGCGGCGGAGATGCCGGTGGTCACGCCGTGGTCGGCGGAGGCGTCGACGGAGACGGTGAACGCGGTCTTCATCGACTCGGTGTTGTCCTGGACCATCTGCGGGAGCCGCAGCCGGTCCAGTTCCTCGCCCTCCATGGGCGCGCAGATCAGGCCGCGGCACTCGCTCATCATGAAGGCGACGATCTCCTCGGTCGCCTTCTCCGCGGCGATGACGAGGTCGCCCTCGTTCTCGCGGTTCTCGTCGTCGACGACCACGACGGGGCGGCCGGCCGCCATGTCGGCGACGGCCTGCTGGACGGGGTCGAGCACGAAGTCCTCGACGGCGTCGAGGTCGCCGAGATGGTCGAGGTTGTCCGTGCCGTAGGCGGTGGGTGCCGCGTTCATGCCGGCGCTCCTTCCAGGGCGGGCCGCGCGTCGCGGGAGCGCAGCCACCAGTCGCGCAGTCCCCACAGGACGAGCGCGCCGTAGATGACGTAGACGAAGCCGGAGAAGGCGAACCCGTTGGCGAAGTTCAGCGGGACGCCGACCAGGTCGACCAGCAGCCAGGCGAACCAGAACTCGACCATGCCGCGGGCCTGGGCGTACATGGCGACGATCGTGCCGACGAAGATGTAGGCGTCCGGCCAGGGGTCCCAGGACAGGGACGGGTAGGCGGTGAACAGTCCGCCGACGGCGAGGGTGCCGAGGACGGCCCCGCCGAGCAGGGCGGCCCGCTCGCGCCAGGTGGCGAACCGTACGGCGATCGAGCCGTCCTGGGCCTGCTGCCGGCCGCGGTTCCACTGCCAAAAGCCCCAGGCGGCGACGAGCATGACGACGATCTGCTTGCCGGCGCTGCCGGAGAGGTGGGCGGTGGCGAAGGCGGCGAAGAGGATCAGGCCGGAGACGAACTGGGCGGGCCAGGTCCAGATGGAGCGCCGCCAGCCGAGGGCGAGGGCGATCAGTCCGACCACGTTGCCGATCATGTCCGACCACTTGATGTGCTGGTCGAAGAGGGTGAACGCCTCGGAGTTCAGCCAGTTCACCGGGCCGCCCCCTCGCCGACGACGCGGTCGCCGAGCATCCGCTCGACGTACTTGGCGATGACGTCGACCTCGAGGTTGACCGGGTCGCCGGGCTGCTTGGTGCCGAGCGTGGTCAGGGCGAGGGTGGTGGGGATGAGGCTGACGGTGAAGTAGTCGGGTCCGGCGTCGACGACGGTGAGGCTGATGCCGTCGACGGTGATGGAGCCCTTCTCCACGACGTAGCGGGAGAGGTCCGCGGGGAGGGAGATCTTCACGATCTCCCAGTTCTCGGACGGTGTGCGCTCGATGATCTCGCCGGTGCCGTCGACGTGGCCCTGCACGATGTGGCCGCCGAGGCGTCCGCCCACGGCGGTGGGCCGTTCGAGGTTGACGCGGGAGCCGACGGTGAGGGCGCCGAGGCTGGAGCGGTTCAGGGTCTCCGCCATGACGTCGGCGGTGAACTCGTCGCCGTCGTGGTCGACGACGGTGAGGCAGACGCCGTTGACGGCGATGGAGTCGCCGTGCCGGGCACCTTCGGTGACTACGGGTCCGCGCAGCCGGAAGCGACAGGCGTCGTCGAGGGTTTCGACGGCGGCGATCTCGCCCAGCTCTTCGACGATTCCGGTGAACACTTCCCGGGTCCTCCTGCCTCTTCGGGCACGGACTCCGGGGCTGTCGATGACGACAGAGATCACGGACGACAACAACCGGGGCGACGCCGGACAGGGCTCGCCGCAGGGGCGAACCGGTACGGCGGCGCGCATGGATGCTCGCCCGCCGCGCACTGCCTCCCATCCGGACTTTAACCGTCGGTCCAGGAATTTCACCTGGTCAACCGGTCGCTGGAGGCGACCGGGTCGCGGACTGTAACCGCCGGTTCGGACTTTCACCGACCCCGGAGTGCGCTGCTACTGGTACAGGGCCAGTGTGCCACGGCCGGACGTCACCCATGCGGGCGAGGGGTGTGGGGTGCCTCACAGCGGGTGACCCGAGGACTGCCGAGCGTCGCACGAGAGACAACTCCCCTGCTTCCGCGACCTCTTGACACCCACCCAAGTGGTCCATACCTATTGACGCTCTGGTCTAGTCCTCTTAGGGTCTGCGCATCGCCTCCGGCGGCCGGGCGGGCGCCGCCCACCGGCGGCGCGTGATCGGCCCCTTCACCGGACGGCGCACCGGCAAGGACGTCAAGGCGCCGGTCCCGGTGGGCGGTTGCCACGTCGACGACAGCGGCGCCCGCGTCGACTCCGTGGCCACGCGGGAGGCGTCCGGACGGCGCGGCGGTGGACGCGGGGCGAGGAAGCCCGGCGCCACCGGCGCATGGGGGTGCGGCGCGACCGGGGCGCCTGCCGACCCCCTCGCAGAACCGGCCCGGCGGCGGTGACGACGGCCCTTGCCCGCCGCCGGGCCTCACCATGACGCTCCCGGTCGCGCGGGTGCGGGCCGCACCGAACCCGGGAAAGCTGGAAGCCCGGCAGGCGCCGGCCGACGCGGGCGCACGGTGGCGGAAAGGGCTGAACGCGGATGAGCACGATCCTGGTGACGGGCGGGACCGGAACCCTCGGCCGGCACGTCGGCGAGCGGCTGCGCACGGACGGGCACGACGTGCGGGTGCTCAGCCGGCACGCGGTGCCGTACGCCGTCGACCTGCGCCAGGGCGGCAGCGCGCTGGACGCGGCCGTCACGGGCGCGGACACGGTCGTGCACTGCGCCACCTCGCCGCGCGGCGGCGACGAGAAGGCCGCGCGCAACCTGCTCACGGCGGCGCGGCGGGCCGGGGTGGCCCACCTGGTGTACATCTCGATCGTCGGCGTCGACCGGGTGCCGTTCGGCTACTACCGGTCCAAGCTCGCCGTGGAGCGGATGTTCGAGGACTCCGGGCTCGCCTGGACGGTGCTGCGCACCACCCAGTTCCACGACCTGCTCCTCACGCTCTTCGACGGGATGGCCAGGCTGCCGGTGCTCCTGCTGCCGGCCCGGGTGAAGGACCAGCCGATCGAGGTCACCGAGGTCGCCGGCCGCCTGGCCGACCTGGCCGGGGCCGAGCCGGCCGGCCGGGTCGACGACATGGGCGGTCCGGAGGTGCGTACGTTCGACTCGCTGGCCCGCGCCTACCTCCGGGCGACGGGCCGCCGGCGCGCGGTGGCGAAGGTCCCGCTGCGCGGCGCGGCCTACCACGCCTTCCGCGAGGGCGGCCATCTCGCCCCGGCGCAGGCGGTGGGCAGGACCACGTTCGACGAGTTCCTGGCGCAGCGGTTCCCGGGCCGGACCTAGGGTCCGTCGTCGCATCCTCCCGGGGACGCGTGCCGGACCCTGCGCGTACGGGCCGGCTTCAGGGTGTCCCGAAGAGTTCCTCCTGGGCTCGGTCGCGGGCGGTGAGCAGGGCGCCGCGCAGGACGGCGGTGCCGCCCAGCGTGCTGGGGCGGACCTCGGCGGGCAGCGGGGAGACGACGGCGAGGCGGGACCGGACCCGCGCGGCGAGCGTTTCGCCGCCGGCCCGGCCGACCTCGCCACCGAGCACCACGCATCCCGGGTCGAGCAGGGCGACCACCGAGGCGACGCCCACCGTGACCCGGTCGGCCAGGGTGTCGAGGAACCGGGCGTGCGCGCTCCCCGGCGGGGCGGCGGCGACCGCGGCGCGCACCGCGCCCGCCGCCTCCGACGCGCTCCCGGCCGGCGGGGCGACACCGTGCCTCGCCGCCAGTTCCGCCACCGCCGGCGCGCCCACCAGGGAGTGGAAGCCGCCCTCGCAGTCGGTCGCCGACGGCATGCCGCGCGTGCCGGGGACCGGGAGGAAACCGATCTCGCCGGTGCCGCCGGACGCGCCCCGGCGCAGCGTGCCGTCGAGGATCACGGCCGCGCCGGTGCCGTGCCCCAGCCACAGCAGGACGAAGGTGTCCCGGTCGCGGGCGGCGCCGTCGCGCTGCTCGGCCAGCGCGGCGAGGTTGGTCTCGTTCTCCACGCTGACCCGGGCCTCGGGCAGCCGTTCCTGGAGCGCGGCGACCAGCCGGCGGTGCCACTCGGGCAGGCTGATGGAGTCGCGCAGTTCGCCGCTGGCGGGGTCGATCAGCCCTGGTGCGCCGATCCCGACGGTGTGCAGCCGGTCCGCGCCCGCCTCCTTGGCGGTCCGCTCGACCAGCGCCACCGCCTGTTCCACCGCGGGCCCCGTCCCGGCGTCCCCGGTGATGGGCAAGGCGGCCTCGGCCAGCACCGTCCCGACGAGGTCGGACACGACGACGGTGACGCCCTCGGTGCGCACGTCCAGCGCGGCCAGGTGCGCCCGGTCGGCGACGATGCCGTACAGCTTGGCGTTGGGTCCGCGGCGCTGCTCGCCCGCCTCGCCGACCACCGCGATCAGGCCGGCCGCGGTGAGGCGCTCCACGAGGTCGGCGACGGAGGGCCGGGACAGACCGGTGAGTTGCTTCAACTGCCCTGCGGTCAGCGGGCCTTCCTGCTGCAGCAGGCGCAGGGCGAGCCGGTCGTTGAGGGCTCTGGCGGTGCTGGGGGATGCGGCCATGCCGGGATCCTTCCAGATCGGCGGGGCCGGTCGGACAGGGAGGACCGGCGGCGCGGGACGGGGGCTGCGGCCCCGAAAAGCCCTTATCTTTCAGGCAGGGTTCCTGATAGTTTACGGCGGCGCGTACGGGAACGGACCGGGAGGGGCGGGACATGGGTGCAGCGGTGTACGCACTGCGTGAGGTGAGGCGGGCGCGGTACGCCGTGGCCGCCGTGTTCGCGGTGCACGGCGCCGTCACCGGGTCGTTCGCCACCCGGGTCCCGTGGATCCAGGACCA
Organism: Streptomyces calvus; assembly: GCF_006782915.1. Classification (GTDB taxonomy): domain Bacteria; phylum Actinomycetota; class Actinomycetes; order Streptomycetales; family Streptomycetaceae; genus Streptomyces; species Streptomyces calvus. The sequence goes on along the minus strand of NZ_VCNP01000056.1, from coordinate 180,859 downwards.
CGCCGGGGTGAGCGCCGGGCAGTTGGGGCTCGCGCTGGCCTTCCCCGCGCTCGGCGCCTCCGTCGCGATGCCGCTCGCGAGCCGGATCGCTCACCGTTTCGGCGCGCGCACCGCGCTGCGCGGGCTGATCGCGCTGTGGACGCTCTCCCTCGTCCTGCCGTCGATCGCGCCGAACCTGCTCACGCTCTGCCTGGCCCTGTTCGTCTACGGCGCCACGGCGGGCATGTCGGACGTGGCGATGAACGCGCTGGGCGTGGAGGTGGAGAACCGCCTGGACAAGTCGATCATGTCGGGGCTGCACGGCATGTGGAGCGCCGGTGCCCTGATCGGCTCGGCGGCCGGCACGCTCGCCGCGCACCTGGGCTCGGACGCCCGGCTGCACCACGCGCTCGCCTCCGCCGTCCTGACGGTGGCGGGCGTCACCGCCTGCGCCTGGGTGCTCGACCTGCAGCCCGCCGAGGACGAGGAGCCGCCGCCGCGGTTCGCGCTGCCGCCCCGCTCCGCGCTGCTCATCGGCGCGATCGGGTTCTGCGCGGTGTTCGCCGAGGGCGCGAGCCTGGACTGGTCGGCGGTCTATCTGCGGGACCGGTTGGACGCCTCGCCCGGTCTCGCGGCGGCCTGCACGACCGGCTTCACCCTCACCATGGCGGTGGCCCGGATCGCCGGGGACCACGTGGTGGACCGCTACGGCGCCGTGCGCACGGTCCGCGCGAGCGGTGTCGTCGCGGTCCTGGGCGGGCTGCTGATCGTCCTCGCGGAGCACCCGGCGGCGGCGATGGCCGGCTTCGCGCTGATGGGGCTCGGCATCGCGGTGGTCGTGCCGCTGTGCTTCGCCGCCGCCGGACGCAGCGGCTCCAACCCGAGCCTGGCCATCGCGGGCGTCGCGACCATCACCTACACCTCGGGGCTCATCGCCCCGAGCGCGATCGGCCTGCTGGCCCAGGCGACCAGCCTGATGGTGTCGTTCGTCCTGGTGACGCTGCTGTCGTGCGGCATCGCCGGCTTCGCGGGCGTGCTGCGCGCGGGCGACCGCGCGAAGATCACGCGTCCGGACGCAGCAGTTCCCGACCGGCGGCCCTGAACTCCTCGCTCCAGGGCGCCGGGCGCAGCGTGGCGGCGTCCAGCCGCACCAGCACCCGGCTGCCGCGGGCGTAGGTGACCGTGCCGTCCGCCGAGCAGAAGCGGAAGCCGTAGGTGAGCCCGGTGGTGCCCAGCCGGTCCAGCCAGAGGTGGACGGCGTAGCCGCCGGGCCGGGTGACCGGCGCCTCGTAGCCGATCCGGAACTCCTTGACCGCGTTGCAGGCGTCTCCCGCCGCGGCCCAGTCACCCTCGAAGCGGACGCCCTTGTCCTGCCACAGTTCCGTCCAGGCGCGCTCGACCAGCAGCGGGTAGCGGGCGTTGTGCAGCAGGCCCAGCGCGTCGAGGTCGTCGAAGTGGACGGTCACGGGGATCAGCCGGCCGTACGACAGTGCGGGGGCGAGCGGGGCTTCGGCGGTCACGGTGCGGTGCTCCTGGGACGTACGGGAAAGGTGCCGCCTACATCCAGCGGCGGCGCGCCCTCATCCTAAGCAGACGCTCAGCGGGCCCGGCGCACTCGGTCGGGTGTACGAAGCACTGCTGCTCAGCCCTCACAATGGTCCGGACACGCTGCACGTACGACGAAAGCGACACCCCATGGATCTCGGCGTCCGGTGGACACTGCACGGCGACGGGCGCACCCCGGCCCCCGGCGCGGTGGTCCGCCCCGACGAACGGCTCTCCTGGCCCCGCACCGCGGGCCTGGGCGCCCAGCACGTCGTGGCGATGTTCGGGGCGTCCTTCGTCGCCCCGGTGCTCATGGGCCTGGACCCCAACCTGGCGATCATGATGTCGGGCGTCGCGACCGTCGTGTTCCTGCTGGCCACGCGCGGCCGGGTACCGAGCTACCTGGGCTGCTCGCTCTCCTTCGTCGGTGTCGCCGCGGTCATCCGGGCGGACGGCGGGTCCAGCGCCACCGTGACCGGCGCGGTCCTCGTGGTCGGGGCGGCGCTGTTCCTGGTGGGGCTCGCGGTGCGGCGCTTCGGGGCGCGGATCATCCACGCCGCGATGCCGCCGATCGTCACCGGCGCGGTCGTCATGCTGATCGGTTTCAACCTGGCGCCGGTGACGGCCGCCACGTACTGGCCGCAGGACCAGTGGACGGCCCTGTTCGTGATGCTGTTCACCGGTCTGGCCGTGGTCTGCCTGCGCGGCTTCTGGTCCCGGATCGCGATCTTCCTCGGTCTGGTCTTCGGGTACGCCCTGTCCTGGGCGCTGGACCGGGTCTTCGGGCAGATCCACTCGGCCGACGCGAGCGGCAAGGTCACCGACCACTGGCGACTGGACCTGTCCGGTGTCGGTCAGGCCGACTGGATCGGTCTGCCGAGCCTGCACGCGCCCTCCTTCGAGTGGTCCGCGATCCTCGTCGCCCTGCCGGTGGTCATCGCGCTGATCGCGGAGAACGCCGGGCACGTCAAGGCGGTCGGCGAGATGACCGGCGACAACCTCGACGACAAGCTGGGCACCGCGATCTCCGCCGACGGCGTCGGCTCGATGCTGTCCACCGCGGTCGGCGGCCCGCCCAACACCACGTACTCCGAGAACATCGGCGTGATGGCCGCGACCCGCGTCTACTCGACCGCCGCCTACTGGGCCGCCGCCGGCTTCGCCCTGCTGTTCGGCCTCTGCCCGAAGTTCGGCGCGGTCGTGGCGGCCATCCCCGGCGGGGTGCTCGGCGGGATCACCGTCATCCTGTACGGCATGATCGGTCTGCTCGGCGCCCAGATCTGGATCAACGCCAAGGTGGACCTGCGCAATCCGCTGAACCTGGTGCCGGCCGCCGCGGGCATCATCATCGGCGTCGGCAACGTGACGATGGAGTTCACCGACACGTTCTCGCTCAGCGGGATCGCGCTCGGCACGCTGGTCGTCATCACCGGCTACCACGCGCTGCGCGCCTTCGCGCCCGCCCACCTCAAGACGCAGGAACCGCTGCTGGACGAGGGCACCTCGTCGTACGACACGGACGAGGCCGGCCGCGAGGACGCTCAGCGCGCCAAGTCGTAGGCGTAGGACGGGGTGAAGGTGCCCGGGGCTCCCGCGCAGCCGTCCGACTCACCGGGCAGTTTGACCCACAGGTAGCCGTCGATCCGTGCCTCGCCGGTGCGGAGCGTCGGCGGCCGGCCGAGCTTGCGGCCGGCCGGGTCGCACCACGCGCCGTCGGCCGGGGCGCCGGCGCCGTTGCGGCTGGTGTCGATCACCGCGCCGAGGCCCGGCGGGCCGCCGAGCACGTCGAGCACGGCCCGCACGTAGCCGATCTCGTCGTCCGTGGCGTGGAAGTTGGAGACGTTGCTGAAGACGCCGTCGGAGGAGGCGGCCGAGGCGGCCCCGGCCTGCCGCAGCCAGTCGGCCTGTTGCGCGGGTGCGTTCCAGCCGGAGTGCCCGGCGTCGTAGTAGACCCGCGCCCGCGGATCGGCCTCCTTCAGCACCCGCCCGGCGCGGGCCAGCGAGGCGAACCGGTCGGCACGTTCACCGGCGCTCAGGCACCCGGACTGGGCGATCGAGTCGGGCTCCAGGATCACGATGACCTCGCCGTCGCCCAGCCCGGCGGCGAACCGGTCGATCCAGGCGTCGTAGGCGTCCAGGTCGGGTGTCCCGCCCCGGGAGTGCCCGCCGCAGTCCCGGCCGGGTATCGCGTACGGCACGAGCACGGGCACCCGGCCCTGCGCCGCGCCGCCGGCCGTCACGGCACGCACCCGGGAGGTGAGGGTGTCCGGGTCCCGGTCGGTGAACCACACGGCCGCCGGCCGGCCGGCGATCCGGGACGCGATGACCGCGTTGCGCGGGTCGTCCGGGTTGGCGCGCACCCAGTCCAGGACCCGGGACTCGGGGTGGAGGTAGAGGCCGGTGGGCGCGGGGGCGGGCCGCCGGGGCCCGGTCGTCCGGGACACGGACGGGCCCGGGCCCGGACTCGCCCCGGCGGAGGGCGGCCTCGCCCCGGCGGAGGGCGGCCTCGCCCCTGACGGCGACGAGGACGGCGACGGCACGGCGGGCGACGACGGCGCCGCGGGCGGCGGTTCGGGACGCGGCGAGGCGGTCGCCACGGGACGCGCCCGGTCCGGGCCGGCTTCCCCGCCGGCCGCCGACATCGTCCCGGTCACGGCGCCGACCGCGACCACCACCGAGGCCACCGCGACCATCGCGCCGCGCCGGGCGGCGCGTCTGCGCTCGGCCCTCCGCGCGGCCAGCCGCCGGGCACGCGAGCCTGACACGGTCCGCTCCCCCTCCCCCGCGGCGGGCGCGTTCCCCCGTTCCGGGGAAGCGCCGGGCCCGCCGCCACGCGTACCAGGCTAAAGGTGTCACTCTTCGCTCATGCCGCAATGCGAACACGTCCTCACGCCCGTGGACGAGATCGTCTCCCGGATGCGCGCGCTCGCCGCGACCCTGCCCGAGCGGGACGGGGTGGCCGTCTTCAACCGTGTCTACCTCACCGTCACCGAGGCCGTGGACCGGCACATCGACGCCGGCCTGTTCGCCGACGCCCGAGCCGCGATCACGCTGGACGTACGGTTCGCGGAGCGCTATCTGACCGCCGTCGCGGCGGAGTCGCAGGGGCGCCGGGCACCGGCCTGCTGGCGTCCGCTGTTCCAGTTCCGCCGCCATCCGGGAGTACGTCCCCTGCAGTTCGCCCTCGCGGGCATCAACGCGCACATCGGGCACGACCTCGCGCTCGCCGTCGTGGACAGCTGCCGTACGCTCGGCTGCGAACCGGCCGCTCTGGAGGACGAGTTCGACCGGGTGGGCGAACTCCTCGTATCGCTGGAGGAGCGCATCCGCGAGGAGCTGATGCCGGGGCCCGATCTGCTGCGGATCGCCGACCCGCTGACCCATCTGCTCGGCGCGTGGAGCCTGGAGCGCGCCCGGGACGCCGCCTGGACGGCGGCCCGCGCCCTGTGGGCGCTGCGCGGACTGCCGGACGTCGCCGGGGAGTTCACCGAACGCCTGGACACCGCGGTGGGCTTCGCCGGGCGCATGCTGCTCACCCCGCTGCCGGACTGACCCGGCCGCCGGTCCGCCCGCGCGGGCGTCGTCCCCGAGAACTCCCCGGGGGACCGACGTGCGCGGTTCCGCGCGCGACGCCCGGGAACGCGAGGACGTCGTCGGCGCGGTGTCCGAGCAGGCGCGGGCCGCCGGGATCCGGGCGCCGCTCAGTCCTCGGGCAGTTCCACCGGGGCGATCTCGTCGTAGACGTCGCCGGGGCCCGGGTTGGTGGGGTCGGTCTCGCCGCCGAGGTGACGCATCACGCCCCAAACCGCGTTCAGCGCGGTCTGGACGGCGCCCTCGGCCCACCCGGCCGTCCAGGAGATGTCGTCACCGGCCAGGAAGATGCCCCGCTTGTCCTCGGGCAGCCGGTCCTGCATGAAGTGGGTGAACAGGCGCCGCTGGTAGCGGTAGTGGCCGGGCAGGTTGGCCTTGAACGCGCCCATGAAGTAGGGCTCGTTCTCCCAGGACACGGTCACCGGGTTGCCGATGATGTGCTTCCTGATGTCGACGTTCGGATAGATCTCGCCGAGCGACTTCAGCATGACCTCCATCCGCTCGTTCGCGGACAGCGGCAGCCACTTCAGACTGTCGTCGCACCAGGTGTACGACAGGCAGATCACGGCCGGCCGGTCCGGGCCGTCGTCGAGCAGGTAGGTGCCGCGGGTCATGCGGTCGGTGAGCGTCATCGACATGACGTCCCGCCCGGTCCGCTCGTCCTTGTCCAGCCAGAAGGGGCGGTCCACCGGCACGAACAGCTTGGAGCTCTCCATGTAGTGGGTGCGCTCGATCGCGGTCCAGTGGTCGATCGGGAAGAGCGAGTCGTCGCAGGCGATCTTCGACAGCAGCATCCAGGACTGGGCCGTGAAGATCGCCGCCCGGTAGGTGCGGATGTCGCCGTCGGCGTCCGTCACGGTGATCCGGTTGCCCGCGGTGCGGTGCAGCCGGGTCACGGCCGGGCGCGGTTCGCCGTCCACGTGCAGGGACTTCAGCGACGTGCCGTACGGCCAGTGGACGATCTTCTCCGGCTCGCGCTCCCACAGCCTGAGCGGCAGCTGCTGGGAGCCGCCGACGATGCCGCGGTGGTGGTCGTCGGCCTCGGTGTAGACGACCCGCAGGATCTCCAGGATGGAGTTGGGGAAGTCGGTGTCCCAGCCGCCGGTGCCGAAGCCGACCTGGCCGAAGATCTCGCGGTGCCGGAAGGACCGGAACGCCTCCGACTCGCAGAGGAAGCCGTAGAAGGTCTGGTTGTCGAGCTTCTCGACCAGCTTCGCCCAGATCTCGCGGATGCGCGGCACATCCCGCTCGCGCATGGCGCGGTTCATGTCGGAGAAGTCGGCGCCCTCTTCGAGGCACGTGTTCCAGGCGTTCGCCACGTCCCGGTAGACCTGCGGCAGGTCGTCGATCGTCTCGGCGTAGTGGGTCTCGCCCTTGAGGTCGACGACCGTCGAGGGCGTCGCCTCGGCCAGCGGGTTCGGGAACGGCCTGGTCTGCAGGCCGACCAGGTCGATGTAGTGCTGGAGCGCCGTGGAGGACGGCGGGAAGCGCATCGCGCCCATCTCGGCGGTCAGCGACGGGTCGCAGCCGTCGAAGCCCACGGTCCGCAGCCGGCCGCCGATCCGGTCGGCCTCGTAGACGACCGGCTTGAGGCCCATCTTCATCAGCTCGTAGGCGGCGACGATGCCGGACAGGCCGCCGCCGATGACCGCGACCTCGGTGCCGTGCTCGGTCGCCGGTACCTGTCCGAGGCCCGCCGGGTGGGCGAGGAAGTCGTCGTACGCGTAGGGGAAGTCCGGGCCGAACATGGTGATCGGCGGCTGCTGCGCGTCGGTGTGCTCGACGGCGTTGGGCACCGTGGACGTCATGGGGTACGGACTCCTTGCAGGGGTGGAACGAGGGAGATCAGACGAGGGACCCGTAGAGGCCGGGGCGGCGGTCCCGCAGGTACGGGTTGTTCTCGCGGGACGCGGCCAGCAGGACGGGGTCGGCGTCGGCGAGGACGAGTTCCTCCGCGCGGCCGGCCCGGGCGCGGGCGACCCCGTCGGGGCCGGCCAGCGTGGACAGTCCGACGAACTCGAACTCGCCCTCCTGGCCGACCCGGTTGACGTACGCGACGTACATCTGGTTCTCGAAGGCGCGCACCGGGACGACGGACTCGGCGACGAACTGGAACGGGTGCATCTGCGCGGTGGGCACCAGGAGGAGGTCGGTGCCGGCCAGCGCGTGGGCGCGCACGTTCTCCGGGAACTCGACGTCGTAGCAGATCATCAGGCCGACGGTCAGTCCGCCGAGTCCGGCCTGGGTGACGGGCCGGTCGCCCGGGGTGAAGTGGTCCCGCTCGAAGCAGCCGAAGAGGTGCGTCTTGCGGTGGTTCGCGAGGCGGGTGCCGTCGGCGGAGACGAGCTGGACGGAGTTGTACACCGCGTCGCCGTCGCGCTCCGGGTAGCCGTAGGCGACGGCGAGGCCGTGCCGGGTGGCGGTCTCGGCGATCGCGTCGGCGGCGTCGCCGTCGGCGGGCTCGGCGAGCCGGGCGAGGTCGTCGCCGATCGCGTACCCGGTCAGGAACAGCTCCGAGGTCACCAGCAGGGCCGCGCCCGCGGCGGCGGCACGGCCGGCCGCCTCGTCGAGGACCTTCAGGTTCTCGGCGACGGATCCGGGCCGTCCGGAGCTCTGGAGCAGGGCGGTGCGCATGCGTGTTCCTCACCGGTACGCGGGGGTTTCGGGGGCCGGATAGACGGTACGGTCGGCCGGCTCGGGCGGACAAGGAGCAGCCGTTGCGCACCGGTGAGCGGTTCGTTGCGTCTCGGCGGGGGCCGGCGGCGATTCGTTGCGCACACCGGGCGCGCCCCGCGCCCGCGGTGAAACCGCAGGTCGGCGGGGCGTGCCCGGAGGGCTCCATGCGTTGTCCGTGGCGCCGCGGCGTCACGCTCCGGCCGTGGCGCTGCGGCTGCGCGCGACCGCGTACAGCACCGCCGCCGTCGCCAGGTACGGCACGGCGAACACCGCGAAGGCGGTGCCGTGGGCGTGGCCCGAGGCGATCAGCGCGTAGCCGCCGTAGACCGAGACGGTCGCCAGCTCGGTGCCCAGGCCCGCCACCGAGGTCAGGGTGGCCCGCCCGCCGTTGTCGATGCGCCGCTGGAGCCGGGCGTCGGCCAGCACGGTCGCCGCCTGGAAACCGCCGAAGGCGAGGGCGACGAGGAGCAGTCCCGCCGGAGTGCCGCCGGCCGCGCCGACGGCCAGGGCGAGTCCGGCGCCGGCCAGCAGGGCGGCCAGTCCGGTCGTGCCGAGCCGCTCGCCCTCCCCCGCCAGCAGGCTTCCGGCGGTGGCTCCGGCCCAGATCAGCAGGAGCAGATACGGAACCGTCCAGTCGGCGACGCCGGTCCCGCGGACCAGCAGCGGCGTGTACTCGTCGAGGGCGCCCCACACGGCGCTCACCGCCGGGACGAGCAGCAGCGCGCCGCGCACGGACCGGTCGGCGCGGGCCTCGGCGAGGCCGGCCCGCAGGGTCGCCGTCCAGTTGTCGTGTCCGGCCGCCGGGGTGCGGTGTTCGGGGAACCGGAGTGCCGTGGCCGACGCCAGCAGGCACACCAGCACGCTGGCGGCGCCGACGGCGGTGTGACCGCCCTGGGCGAACACGGGGCCGGCGAGTCCCATGGCCGCCATGACGGCGACCAGTCCGGCCGCGCGGGCACGGCCCATGACCCGGGCGTAGCGGTCGGCCGCGCCGAGCCGCTCCAGTTCGTCGTGGACCAGCGCCTCCAGCGCGCCGGAGCCGAGCGCTCCGCCGGCGCCCCACAGCACGAAGCCGACGGCGAAGGCGCCGTACGACGGCAGGAGCACCCACAGCGCGAAGCCGGCCGCGGTGAGCAGCGGACCGAGCCACAGCGACAGCCGGCGCGAGACGGTGTCGGCCCAGGCCCCGGAGGGGACCTCCAGGAGGACGCCGGTCACCGACCAGAGGGCGAACAGGGACGAGATTTGCCAGACGGTGAGCCCGGTGTCGCTGAACAGCAGCGCGTACACCGGATAGAGCAGGATGAAGTCTTCGAGGAACGCGTAGCCGTACAGCGTGGAGGTCAGCCGTCGTACGCGGGCGTCGGACACACGCGGTGGCGTGGTGGTCATGAGGCCTTCCCAGGAGGGCGGTTCGGACACCGGACGTGGAGGACGTACGGCGTCCGAGGCGGTCCTCGGGAGGCGCGGCTGGTGGATCAATGTCGCCAGGTCATGACACCGATGGTAGACGGACCGGGGCGGGTCCGGCCCGTCGTTTCCCATGACGGGTGCTACGTGGGCGATCCCGACGAGAACCGCCGCAGCAGCGGGGAGAGCACCAGCACGGACTTGGTCCGCTCGACGAACGGCTCACCTGCGATGCGTTCCAGGACGCGTTCGAAGTGGCGCATGTCGGAGGCGAAGACCTGGGCGACCGCGTCGGCGTCGCCGGTGACGGTGGAGGCGGCCACGACCTCCTGGTAGCGCTCCAGGCCGCGCTGGATGGTCTCCGGGGAGGTGTTGCCGCGGCAGTAGATCTCGACGAACCCCTCCGTCTCCCAGCCGAGGGCGGCGGGGTCCACCCGCACGGTGAACCCGGTGATGGCGCCGGTGGCCCGCAGCCGGTCCACCCGCCGTTTCACGGCGGGCGCGGACAGGCCGACCATCTGGCCGATGTCGGCGTAGGAGCGGCGGGCGTCCTCGGCGAGGGCGTGCACGATGCGTTCGTCGAGATCGTTCAGCACTGCGGGTGGTTCACTTCGCTTCTGACGGGACCGGGGCGGCGAGCCGGGAGCGGCGGTGGCCGTAACCGAAGTAGACCACGAGGCCGACGGCCATCCAGACACCGAAGACCACCCAGGTGATCGCGGACAGGCTGCCCATCATCCACAGGCAGAAGGCGAAGCCGAGGGCGGGCAGGACCGGCGACAGCGGCACCCGGAAGGTGCGGGGCATGTCCGGGCGGCTCCGGCGCAGCACCACGACGGCCACGTTGACCAGCGCGAAGGCGAACAGGGTGCCGATGCTGGTGGCGTCGGCGAGCCGGCCGAGCGGGACGGCGGCGGCGAGCACACCGCAGAACAGGGAGACGATCAGGGTGTTGGCGCGGGGCGTGCCGGTCTTCGGGTGGACCCTGGCGAACAGCTTGGGCACGAGTCCGTCGCGGGACATGGCGAACAGGATGCGGGTCTGGCCGTAGAGCACGGTCAGGACGACGCTGGCGATGGCGATGACGGCGCAGAACGCCAGCAGGGTGCCCCAGAACGTCTGGCCGGTGACCTCGCGCATGATCTGGGCGAGCGCGGCCTCGGAGTCGGTGAAGTGCCGCCAGGGCTTGGCGCCGACGGCGACGGCGGCGACGAGGACGTACAGCGCGGTGATGATGACGAGGGACAGCAGGATCGCGCGGGGCAGGTCGCGCTGGGCGTTCTTCGCTTCCTCACCGGCGGTGGAGGCGGCGTCGAAGCCGATGTAGGAGAAGAAGAGCGTGGCCCCGGCGGCGCTGACGCCGGCCATGCCGAGCGGCATGAAGTTCTCGTAGTTGCCGGAGCGGAAGCCCTGGACGCCGATGGCGCAGAACAGCACCAGCGCGCCGATCTTCACGACGACCATGATCGTGTTGGCGCGGGCGGACTCGCGGGCGCCGCCCATGAGGAACGCCATGGCGAGCAGCACGACGATCAGCGCGGGCAGGTTGAAGACGCCGCCGTCGCCCGGCGGGGCGGACAGCGCGGCGGGGATGGTGACGCCGATGGTGCCGTCGAGGAGTTCGTTGAGGTACTCGCCCCAGCCGACGGCGACGGCGGCGACCGACACGCCGTACTCCAGGACCAGGCACCAGCCGCAGACCCAGGCGACCAGCTCGCCCATCGTTGCGTACGCATACGAGTAGGAGGAGCCGGAGACGGGGATCGTGCCGGCGAGTTCGGCGTAGGACAGCGCGGAGAACAGCGCCGTCAGACCGGCTATGACGAAGGACAGCGTGACCGCCGGACCGGCCTTGGGGACGGCCTCGCCGAGGACCACGAAGATGCCGGTGCCGAGCGTGGCACCGATGCTGATCATGGTGAGCTGCCACAGTCCGAGGGAGCGGCGCAGCGAGCCGCCCTCGCCCTGGCCACCCTCTGCGACCAGGCGTTCCACGGGCTTGCGACGCATCAGGCGCGCGCCGGGGCCCGGGGACGGCGGGGCGGCGGGACTGCCGTTGTGCGGGGGTGCGCCTTGGTCGAGCACGCGCTGACTCCTTCGTCGCTGCCGGTCTGTCGCGGCAGGGACCGACGGCGTCCCGCGACAGCCGGGACCCGTCGAGCGGGGTCCCCGCCGCACCACGTACAGCGCGTAACCCTACGAGGTCGGACGTTGCTGCTGAAATGCAGCAACCTTGCGCACAGCCGCAAGATCATTGCGTTCCTCGCGGTGCGGCGGGTGTTCGTTGCGCGAGGGTTGTCGACCTTTGCGTGTCGCACCCGTCGTGACCAGCGGGTCCCGGGCGCGCCGCGGCCCCCGGTTCTCCCGGCGGGCGGGGTCCTCGGGGGCCGTGGGCTGGCTCGGGGCGTCAGTTCCAGCTGGCGTGCAGCGGCTTGCCCTCGGCGTAGCCGGCGGCGCTCTGGATGCCGACGACGGCCTTCTCGGCGAACTCCTCCAGGGAGCCGGCACCCGAGTAGGTGCAGGAGGAGCGGACGCCCGCGATGATCGAGTCGATCAGGTCCTCGACGCCGGGCCGGACCGGGTCGAGGAACATGCGGGAGGTGGAGATGCCCTCCTCGAAGAGCGCCTTGCGGGCGCGGTCGTAGGCGGACTCCTCCGAGGTGCGGTTGCGCACGGCACGCGCGGAGGCCATGCCGAAGGACTCCTTGTAGGGGCGGCCGTTCGCGTCGTGCTGGAGGTCGCCCGGGGACTCGTAGGTCCCGGCGAACCAGGAGCCGATCATCACGTTGGAGGCGCCGGCGGCGAGGGCCATCGCCACGTCGCGCGGGTGGCGGACACCGCCGTCGGCCCACACGTGCTTGCCGTACTTCCTCGCCTCGGCGGCGCACTCCAGGACGGCGGAGAACTGCGGGCGGCCGACGCCGGTCATCATGCGGGTGGTGCACATGGCGCCGGGGCCGACACCGACCTTGACGATGTCCGCGCCGGCCTCGATGAGGTCGCGGACGCCCGCGGCGGCGACCACGTTGCCCGCGACGACCGGCACCTGCGGGTCGAGGTCGCGGACCAGCTTCAGTGCGTTGATCATCGACTCCTGGTGGCCGTGGGCCGTGTCGATGACGAGGGTGTCGACGCCCGCGTCGAGCAGCTGCCGGGCCTTGCCCGCGACGTCGCCGTTGATGCCGACGGCGGCGGCGATGCGCAGCCGCCCGGCGGCGTCGGTGGCCGGCGTGTACAGGGTGGCGCGCAGGGCGCCCTTGCGGGTGAGGATGCCGGCGAGGCGGCCGTCCTTGTCCACGGCGGGCGCGTAGCGCCGGTTGGCGCCGTCCAGGGTGTGGAAGGCCTCGCGCGGGTCCATGTCGGCGTCGATGAGGAGCAGGTCCTTGGACATGACCTCTTCGAGCTGGGTGAAGCGGTCTACGCCGGACAGGTCGGTGTCGGTGACCACGCCGATCGGCCGGTGCCCGTCGTCGACGACGACGCCCGCGTTGTGCGCGCGCTTGGGCAGCAGCGAGAGCGCGTCGGCGACGGTCTGGTGCGGGGCCAGCACGATCGGGGTGTCGAGGACCAGGTGGCGGCCCTTCACCCAGGAGACGACCTCGGTGACGACCTCGATCGGGATGTCCTGCGGGATGACCACGAGTCCGCCGCGCCGGGCCACGGTCTCGGCCATGCGGCGTCCGGCGATGGCCGTCATGTTGGCGACGACGAGCGGAATGGTGGTGCCGGTGCCGTCCGGGGAGCTGAGGTCCACGCCCTGCCGCGAGCCGACCGCGGAGCGGCTCGGCACCATGAAGACGTCGTCGTACGTCAGGTCGTACGCGGGCTGGATGTCGTTGAGGAAACGCACGTGCTGCACATCCCAGTCGATCAGAGGTGGCCCCCGGACAGGTCAGCCAGGGGGAAGAGCACGTACTTCATTGTCCCATGGCGCCCCGTACGTCCGTCCCCGGCGGATCATCCAGGCTGGTCAGAGGCCTGTTCGGAGGATCCTCCGAGGGCGAGTGCCACGGTGAGCGAAGGGGTGCGGTCCGCCGCTTCGGCGAACACCTCACGGGCGGTCGCCCACTCCTCGCTCCGGGCCGTCGCGTACGCCTGCCAGCCGCGTACGACGACCAGCAGCCCGCGCTCGACGGCGCCGTCGGGCCAGACGGTGTGGTCGGCGAGACAGTCCACGAGGGCGTCCCAGTTGCGGCCGAACCAGTCGGGCAGCTCCAGCGCGCGGGCGCACCGGTCCATCAGTCCCGCCTTGTCGGTGACCCCGTCGAGGTCGACGGTGACCACGAGCGGGCCGGTCGGGTCGTACGTCATCTCAGTACCGCCGTGAACGATGCGTAGTGGTCGTCGGTGTAGTAGGTCTCGCCGCCCCGCCCGGTGACGATGCGCCGGGCCCCGCGGTCGGGCGAGCCCGGCGTCCGGACCGTGTACTCGTGGTAGTAGCCGCGTTGCCGCCGGGGCAGCAGGCCCTCGAAGTTGCCGAAGACGGCGCCGTCCCGCTCGTACGGGAAGGGGCCGCCCGCGTCGATGAGGTCCAGGGTGTCCCTGGCCTCGCCGGGCAGGTCGGCCTCCCGGACGGTGGGCATGCCCTCGGCCCACGCGGGCGCCGCGGTGTCCTCGCCGGCCGGGGAGCAGCCGGTGAGCAGGACGAGCAGGCAGGCCAGGAGGCGGAGGACGAGGGTCCGGCGCAGCGGCATGCGGCCGATGCTGCCAGTCCCGTCCCCGCCTCACCCGCCGTCAGGGGCCATCCGGGTCTGCACGGTTGAGGGCGGACCTCGGGGCGGGACCGGCCGTCATCAGGTAGTCCGCGGCCGACGTGTCCGTCACCAGGCTGGTGACCAGCCCGGAGCGCAGCACGGCGTCGATCGCGGGACCCTTGCGCTGCCCACCGGCGATGGCGACGACCTCGGGGACCCGGCGCAGCTGGTCGGTCTTGACCGTGATGCACCGCTCCCCCAGGTCCCGGCCGACCCGGCGGCCCTCGGCGTCGAAGAGGTGCGCGGACATCTCCGCGGCGACGCCGAGGGAGGCGTAGTGCGCCCGCTCCTCGTCGCTGAGCATGTCGTGCACCGTGGAGATGCCCGGCTCCCAGGAGCCGATGGAGACGCAGGCGACCGTGACCTTGTCGAAGTACTCGAAGGCCCGCGCGATGCCCGTCTGGTGGCGCAGCGCCTCCGCGGTGGCCGCGTCCGGCAGCAGCATCGGCGCGTAGATGGGGTGGGCGTCGCCGCCCGACACCTGCGCGGCGCGCCGCACGGCCTCCACCGAGCCGCGTTCGGCGGTCCCGGCGTCGTACACCCCGGTCAGCTGCACGACCGTGCAGGGCGGCAGCCGGTCCAGGGCCGCCGCCATGTGGATGGTGGACCGGCCCCAGGCCAGGCCCAGCACGTCCCCCTCGTTGACCAGCTCGCCGAGCAGGTCGGCGGCCACCTCTCCCAGGTTCTCGGGGTCGGGCGTCTCCTCGGCCTCGGCCGGGGACTCGACCACGACGGCGTGCCTGAGGCCGTAGCGGGCGCGGAGCGCGTCGGAGCGCTCGGCGTCCAGTTCGGCCGGCACGCGGATCTCGATCCGTACGAGATCCCGCTCGAGGGCGGTCTCCAGGACCCGGGCCACCTTGAAGCGGCTGACGCCGAACTCCTCGGCGATCTGGATCTTCGATTTCCCCTCGAGGTAGAAGCGGCGGGCCATGGCCGCCGCCTGCACCAGCTCAGCGGGTCCCATCCGCATGGCTGACCGGCCCGCCGACATACCCGACACGGCGATCTCCTCACTGCTGTTCACACTCTGGATTCGCCGTTCATCCTTGCAGATCCGGCGCTGTCGATCAGCCCTGCTGGGCGCCGTTCATGTTCCTGACGCTCAGTGGTCGCATGCCCACGAGGCCTTGCCGGTGGCGGCCTCGGCCTGGTAGCGCAGTGCGCGGACCGCCTCGGCCGGGTCGTCCGCCCCGTACACGGCGGAACCCGCGACGAAGACGTCGGCGCCGGCCTCGGCGCAGCGCTCGATGGTGGAAGCCGACACTCCGCCGTCGACCTGGAGCCACAGCTGCAGACCGTGCTTCTTGATCAGCTCTCGGGTGCGACGGATCTTCGGCAGCATGATGTCGAGGAACGCCTGCCCGCCGAAGCCCGGTTCAACCGTCATGATCAGCAGCATGTCGAGTTCGGGGAGCAGGTCCTCGTAGGGCTCGACCGGCGTCGCCGGGCGCAGCGCCATGGAGGCGCGGGCGCCCTTGGCCCGGATCTCGCGGGCGAGCCGCACCGGGGCGGTGGCCGCCTCGGCGTGGAAGGTGACGGACCCGGCCCCCGCCTCCACGTACTGGGGCGCCCACCGGTCGGGGGCCTCGATCATCAGGTGGCAGTCCAGCGGGGTGTCCGTCGCGCGGGCGAGCGACTCCACGACCGGCACGCCGAGGGTGAGGTTCGGGACGAAGTGGTTGTCCATGACGTCGACGTGGAGCCAGTCGGCGCCTTCGACCGCCTTCGCCTCGTCCGCGAGACGGGCGAAGTCGGCGGACAGGATGCTGGGGTTGATCTGCACGGCCATGCAGCAAGACTGCCATGCCCGCCGGGCCCCACCCTCATCGGTACCGCACCTCGACGGGCGGGCGGCGGGGACCGAGCGCGCCTTGAGTCGGGCTCCGGTCCCCGCGGGCCGCGGGTGTCAGCCGGTGCGGCGGATCAGCGCCAGGTACATCGCGTCGGTCCCGTGCAGATGCGGCCACAGCTGTACGTCGGGCCCCTCACCCAGGTCCGGTACGCCCGGCAGCAGCGGACGGGCGTCGATCAGGTCGGCGTCCGGGAACTGCTTGAGGAGGTCGGCGACCACGGCCCGGGTCTCCGCGAGGTGCGGCGAGCAGGTGGCGTAGCCGACGACACCGCCGACGCGCACGGACTCCAGGGCGGTGCGCAGCAGCCCGCGCTGGAGCGGGGCGAAGCCGTCGAGGTCCTCGGGGCGGCGCCGCCAGCGCGCCTCGGGGCGGCGGCGCAGGGCGCCCAGACCGGTGCACGGCACGTCGACCAGCACCCGGTCGAAGCTGCCGGGCCGCCACGGCGGCCGCGTCCCGTCGGCGGCGACGACCTGGTACGGCCCCGGGTTCCCGGCCAGCGCCCTCGCCACCAGCCCGGCCCGGTGCGGCTGCTTCTCCGAGGCGAGCAGCACGGCGCCGCGCTCGGCGGCGAGCGCCCCGAGCAGGGCGGCCTTCCCGCCGGGGCCCGCGCACCCGTCCAGCCACAGCCGGTCGGGCCCGTCGACGGGCGCGTTCGCGAGGGCCAGGGCGACCAGTTGGCTGCCCTCGTCCTGCACCCCGGACCGGCCCTCGGCGACCGCCGCGATGGCGCCGGGCTCCCCGCCCTCGGTGAGCCGTACCGCGTGGGGCGACCAGCGTCCCGGGACGGCGGCCTCCTCGGTGAGCAGTTCGGCGGTGGTGGCCCGGCCGGGACGGGCGACGAGCGTGACCTCGGGGCGTTCGTTGTCGGCCCGCAGCAGGTCCTCGATGCCGGCGCGGCCGCCGCCGAGGGAGTCCCACAGCGCGGAGACGACCCAGCGCGGGTGGGAGTGCACGACGGCGAGGTGGTCCTCGGGGTCCTCGTCGTAGGGCGGCGCGACCCGCTCCAGCCAGCCGTCGAGGTCGTGCTGGGCGACCTTGCGCAGCACGGCGTTGACGAACTTGGCCCGTCCGTCGCCCAGCACCACCCGGGCCAGCTCCACGGAGGCGGACACGGCGGCGTGCGTCGGGATGCGGGTGCCCAGCAGTTGGTGCGCACCGAGGCTCAGCACGTCCAGCACCGGCGGGTCCACCTCGCGCAGCGGCCGGTCCACACAGGCCGCGACGACCGCGTCGTACGTGCCCTGGCGGCGCAGCGTGCCGTACACCAGCTCGGTGGCGAGCGCCGCGTCACGCGCGTCGAAGTCCCCCTTCTCACGCGCCTTGCGCAGCAGCGGGGGCAGGACGAGGTTGGCGTAGGCGTCCCGTTCGTCCACGGCCCGCAGGGCCTCGAAGGCGAGGATGCGGACGGGGTCCTTCTGGGGCCGGCGGTACGGCTTGGCCGGCTTGCGGGGCCGACGGGGCTGGTCGCTCACGAAAAAGGTGCTCCGGACGTGGGGTGAAGTGCGCACTCCAGCCTACGTCGTCGGGCGTGCCGGGGAGCCCGCGCGTCAGGCGCCGACGGTCTCGCCCGGCGCGATCCGCACCCCGCGCGCCCAGTCCGCCGCCCGCATCGGCTTCTTGCCCTGGGCCTGCACCCACAGCAGCTCCACGGCGTACGAACCGGTGCCCACGTACACGTTGTTCTTGCCGGCGGACAGCTGCCCGGGCGCGAGGTCGGTCAGCTCCGGCACGGGCGCGGCCTGGACGATCTTGAGGCGCTCGCCGCGGAAGGTGGTCCAGGCGCCGGGGGCGGGGGTGCAGCCGCGCACCACGCGGTCGACGCGCAGCGCCGGGGTGCGCCAGTCGACGCGGGCGTCCTCGACGGTGACCTTGGGGGCGAGGCTGATGCCGTCGGCGGGCTGCGGCACGGCCTTCAGGGTGCCGTCCTCGATGCCGTCCATGGTCGCGGCGAGCAGGCCTGCGCCGGCGAAGGCGAGCCGGGTGAGCAGGTCGCCGCTGGTGTCGGTGGGGCGGATCTCCTCGGTGACGGTGCCGTAGACGGGGCCGGAGTCGAGGCCCTCCTCGATGAGGAAGGTGGCGGCGCCGGTGATCTCGTCACCGGCCATGATGGCGTGCTGCACGGGCGCGGCGCCGCGCCAGGCGGGCAGCAGCGAGAAGTGCAGGTTGACCCAGCCGCGGGCGGGGATGTCGAGGGCCTCCTTGGGCAGCAGCGCGCCGTAGGCGACGACCGGGCAGCAGTCGGGGGCGATCTCCTTGAGCCGCTCCAGGAATTCGGGGTCCCTGGGCCTGGCCGGTTTCAGCACCTCGATCCCGGCCTCCTCCGCGCGCTCGGCGACCGGGGAGGCGACCAGCCTGCGCCCGCGCCCCGCGGGCGCGTCGGGCCGCGTGACGACGGCGGCCACCTCGTGCCGCCCGGCGGCGAGAAGAGCGTCCAGTGCGGGAACGGCGACCTCGGGGGTACCTGCGAAGACGAGCTTCATGGGGTGCTTGGGGCCTCTCGGGCGGGGGCAGTGGGGCAGCGCACCAGTCTATGGGGCCGCATGCGCGGGCGACGGCCGAGGCGCGGAGCCCCGCACGGGGGCGTACGCATATGCCGCCACGCCCCCACCCCGTGACCCGTAGGGCTGATTCGCGTTGGTCAAGAAAGAGTTGACCACGGGCCCCGAGACGGGCTCATTCCCTTCCAACGCCGGTTCGAGAGGCTTGTTCATGGCCGACCACGCAACCCACGACGCCCAGGCTCGGGCCAGCCTTCACCTGCTGGTGCGGGACATCGAGCGGGTCCGCCGGCAGGTGGACGCGCTGCGCACGCTCACCGCCCAGTTGGGCAATGTCTACCGCCCACGGCGCTCCGGCCCCTCCACGGGCTTCGTCGTCTACGGACGCGCCCCCGCCCCGACGGTCCGCCTCGCCCAGGAGCTGCGGGACAGCGTGGAGACCCTGGTGACGGCGGCCGTGGACTTCGACCGCTCCCTGGGCTTCTCGTGGGACGCGGTGGGCTCCGCGCTCGGAGTCACCAAGCAGGCGGTGCACCGCCGTTACGGCGCCCGTCGTGCCGCCGCGCAGCCGCCGGCGCCGACGGAGGCCGAGCGGGCCGCGGAGGCGTCGGGCAGCCGCCCGGTCAACGTCGGCGCCGGTGTCTCCGCGGTGCCGACGGTCCCGGCGGCCCGCACCATGCCGACCCAGCCCACGGCCGGCAGCCCGTCCCTGCGCGAGGAGCCCCGCCCGACGGCCCTCCCCGCCCCGCGCAACGGCTGAGCCCTGCCCGCCCCGTTCGCCTCGCCCTCCCGGCCGCACCGCCCCGGGAGGGCGAGGCCATAGCGGGCCCGCCCCGGGCCGGTCGGGGGCGCGTCTCGGCGTGGGCGCGTCTCCGCAGGGGCACGTCTCTGCCAGGTCGCGGGCTGCGCGCGCGGACGGCAGCCCCCGGATCCTGGCGTCGGTGCGGCGAGCGGCCCAGAACGCAATCCCGGCGACCTGGGCGTCGCGGCAGCGGGCGCCCGCGGGACGGCAGTCCCGGGGGCTCTGGGCGGGGCGTGGCGGCTCTCAGCCGATGTCCGGCGGGTCGATGCGCACCCACACCGGTTCGTCCCCGCCACGGGCCGTACGGGCCGCCTGGGCGGCCTTCAGCGCGCCCGCCAGGGCGGCGCCGGTGCCCGGCGGGACCCGGATCAGGGCGCGCTCCCACTCCTCGCCCGGAGGCGGCGCCCCCGGCCGGCGCGGGCGGCCCGCCGGGGTGACCGGCAGCGGGACCGGCCCCAGCACCTCCGCGCTCGGGGGCAGGGCCACAGCGCGGAGGAACGCGGCCACCGCCGGCCCGGGCCCCGACACCGACGCCATCCGCGACACCGGCGGGAAGCCCAGTTCGCCGCGCTCCGCCAGCTCCCGCACCGCGTGCCCGACCGGATCCCACCGCACCAGCGCCTGCACCGGCCGCAGGGTCGGCTCGGCGACCACCACCACCGTGCCTCCCGCCGACTGCGGCCGGACCAGTGCCGCCGCGGCGATCCAGCGGCGCAACGCGTCCTCCCCGGCCCGCAGGTCGGGGCGGCCCAGCATGGCCCAGCCGTCCAGCAGCAGCGCCGCCGCGTAGCCGCCCTCGGCCACCGGTTCCGCGCCCGGTGTGCTCACCACCAGCGCCGGCGCCCCCGGCACCGTGTCCAGCACCTGCTCGCGCCCCGAGGTGCGCACCGGAACGGCCGGGAACGCCCGGCCCAGTTCCTCGGCGGTGCGCCGCGCCCCCACCACCTGGGCCCGCAGCCGGAACCCGCCGCACTCGGGACAGTGCCAGCCGCTCTCCTCGCGCCCGCACCAGCCGCACCGCAGGTCGTCGGCACCCCGCGCCTCCAACGGCCCCGAGCAGTGCCGGCACCGCGCCGGCTCCCGGCAGGCGGCACACGCCATCCGCGGCACATAGCCCCGGCGGGGCACCTGCACGAGCACCGGACCGTGCCGCAGGCCCTCCCTGACGGCCTGCCAGGCGAGCGTCGGCAGACGCGCCGCACGGGCGGCCTCGTCGCGGGCCAGGTCCTGATCGCCCACGGTCCGCACCAGCGGCGCGGCCGCCCGCACCCGTTCCCGGGTGGCGACCAGCGGTCTGGCCCACCCGGTGTCCACCAGTTGCGCCGCCTCCACGGTGCAGCTCCAACCGCCCAGCAGGAAGCCGCACTTGTCCTGCGCCGCGCGCAGCAGCAGCACCTCGCGGGCGTGCGGCTGCGGGGCGTGCTGCTCGCTGTGGCTGTCGTCCCCGTCGTCCCAGACGGCGACCAGTCCGAGGTCCCGCACCGGCGCGAACATCGCGGCCCGGGTGCCGACGACGGCCCGCACGGATCCCCGCCGCACCGCGAGCCACTGCGCGTACCGCTTCTCCGGCCCGGCGTCCGCGGTGAGCACCGCGTGCCGTCCCCGGCCGAGCAGTTCGGTGAGTGCGGCGTCGACGCGGGCCACGGCCCGCCCGTCCGGCACGACCACCAGCGCGCCGCGCCCGGAGGCGAGGGTCGCCGCGACGGCCCGGGCCAGTTCCTCGCTCCACAGCGGTCCGGGCAGCGCGTTCCACACCGCCCGCGGTGCCCCGCCGGTGGCCAGCGACTCCAGGAACGCCGGCCCCTGCTCGTACCGCTCCCAGGGACCGGGGGCCGGTGCCGGGGGCGGGGGCAGCGGGTCGGGCGAGGGCCGCTTCTCGGCGCGGGCGTTGCGGGGCGGCACGGCGAGCTGGAGGACGTCGGCGAGACTGCCCGCGTACCGGTCGGCGACGGCCCGGGCGAGCCCCAGCAGTTCCTCGCTGAGCACCCGCTCGGGCGAGACGACCTGGGCCAGCGCCGCCAGGGGCCCCGAGTAGTCGGACTCGGCGAGCCGCTCGACGAGGAACCCGTCGATCAGTCCCCCGCCCTCGCGCCGCCCCTCGCGCACCCGGTGCCGCCCGGCGCCGAACCGCACCCGCACCCGCACGCCCGGCTGCGCGTCGGCGTCCAGTTCCTCGGGGACGGCGTAGTCGAAGTAGCGGTCCAGGTGGAGCACGCCCTTGTCGACGAGGACCCGGGCGACGGGCAGGTTCCCGGCGAGGGCGGCACCGCGCCAGGTGCGCGGTTTGGCCCGGGGCGCCTTGGCCCGGCGCACGCTCTCCCGGATGAGCGCGAGCTGCTCCGGCGGCGCGCCCTGCGCACCGCCGTCCCGCTGTCCGTTCTCGCTGCTCACGCTTGCATTCTTACCAAACGCGACTGACAGCGGCGCCGCTCCCGCCGCACCCACGAAGGCCCGGCTCCCCGCTCAGGGGTGCCGGGCCTCGGTACGACGTGGGGGTGGGGCCTACAGCCCCGCCGCCTTGCGCAGCGCGTCGACGCGGTCGGTGCGCTCCCAGGTGAAGTCGGGCAGCTCACGGCCGAAGTGGCCGTAGGCGGCGGTCTGGGCGTAGATCGGGCGCAGCAGGTCCAGGTCGCGGATGATGGCGGCCGGGCGGAGGTCGAAGACTTCGTCGATCGCGGCCTCGATCTTCTCCGTGTCGACCTTGGCGGTGCCGAAGGTCTCCACGAAGAGGCCGACGGGCTCGGCCTTGCCGATCGCGTACGCGACCTGCACCTCGCAGCGGGAGGCCAGGCCCGCGGCGACGACGTTCTTGGCGACCCAGCGCATGGCGTAGGCGGCCGAGCGGTCCACCTTGGACGGGTCCTTGCCCGAGAAGGCGCCGCCGCCGTGGCGTGCCATGCCGCCGTAGGTGTCGATGATGATCTTCCGGCCGGTGAGGCCGGCGTCGCCCATCGGGCCGCCGATCTCGAACCGTCCGGTCGGGTTCACCAGCAGCCGGTAGTTCTCCGTGTCGAGCTTGATGCCCTCGTCCAGCAGCGCCTTCAGCTCCGGCTCGACCACGAACTCGCGGATGTCGGGGGCCAGCAGCGACTCCAGGTCGATGTCGGAGGCGTGCTGGGAGGAGACGACCACGGTGTCCAGGCGGACCGCCTTGTCGCCGTCGTACTCGATGGTGACCTGTGTCTTGCCGTCCGGGCGCAGGTAGGGGATCGTGCCGTTCTTGCGGACGTCCGACAGGCGCTTGGACAGGCGGTGCGCCAGGAAGATCGGGAGCGGCATCAGCGTCGGCGTCTCGTCCGTGGCGTAGCCGAACATCAGGCCCTGGTCGCCGGCGCCCTGCCGGTCCAGTTCGTCGTCGTCGCCCTCGACCCGCGCCTCGTAGGCGGCGTCCACGCCCTGCGCGATGTCCGGCGACTGCGCGCCGATCGACACCGAGACACCGCAGGAGGCGCCGTCGAAGCCCTTCTTGGAGGAGTCGTAGCCGATCTCGAGGATCTTGCCGCGAACCAGGTTCGCGATGTCCGCGTAGGTCTTGGTGGTGACCTCGCCGGCCACGTGCACCAGGCCGGTGGTGATCAGGGTCTCGACCGCGACGCGGGAGGTCGGGTCCTCGCGCAGGAGCGCGTCGAGGATGGTGTCGCTGATCTGGTCAGCGATCTTGTCGGGGTGACCTTCGGTCACGGACTCCGAGGTGAACAGACGACGGGACACAATGCTCCCTGGGGTTGCAGCGGCTGCTGGCTGATCATTGGCGGACGGCGGGGGCTGCACCCGGCGCCGTCCGTGGAACAGTTTATCGGTCGCGCTCCGCCACGGGGCATCCTGTCTCGCCTCGCGAGAGCGCTGTGACCTGCGGCACGGGCATTGTGCCCATGCCGAGCGGGGATGGCCAGAGGCGCCACGCCCCGGTGGGCGGAGTTTCGCCGGAACCGGACGGCGGCCGTGACACTCAGCCGAGGCGTTCGGCGACGAGGTCCCACACGGTTTCGGCCAGGGCCTCCTTCGGGCCGTGGGGCACGGGTGTCTCGCTGCCGTCGGCGCCCAGCACCACGGCCTCGTTCTCCTCGGAGCCGAAGGTCTTGCGCTCCCCCACCTCGTTCACGACGAGCAGGTCGCATCCCTTGCGCTTCAGCTTGGCGCGGCCGTTGGCCAGCACGTCGTCGGTCTCGGCGGCGAAGCCGACGATCACCTGTCCGGCGCGCACCCGGTCGCCGGAGATCTCGGCGAGGATGTCGGGGTTGCGCACCAGGGCGACGGGCTCGGGCTCCTGGCCGTCCTTCTTCTTGATCTTCCCGGTGGCGTAGACGGCGGGGCGGAAGTCGGCCACGGCGGCCGCCATGACCACCGCGTCGGCGTCGGCCGCGGCGGCGAGTACCGCTTGGCGCAGTTCCACGGCCGTCCCCACTTGAACAACGTCCACGCCGGCGGGGTCGGGCAGCAGGGCGTTGGCCGCGATGAGGGTGACGCGGGCGCCGCGGGCGGCGGCGGTGCGGGCGAGGGCGTAGCCCTGCTTGCCGGAGGAGCGGTTGCCGAGGAAGCGGACGGGGTCGAGGGGTTCGCGGGTGCCGCCGGCGCTGACGACGACGTGCCGGCCCCGGAGGTCGGGCTCGGTGACGCCGCGGGCCAGCACCCGGCGGCAGACCTCGAAGATCTCGCCCGGGTCGGGCAGCCGGCCCTTGCCGGTGTCGACGCCGGTGAGGCGGCCGACGGCCGGTTCGATGACGACGGCGCCGCGTGCGCGCAGCGTCGCCACGTTCTCCTGGGTGGCCGGGTGCTCCCACATCTCGGTGTGCATGGCCGGTGCGAAGACCACGGGGCAGCGGGCGGTGAGGAGGGTGTTGGTGAGGAGGTCGTCGGCCAGGCCGTGGGCCGCCTTGGCCAGCATGTCGGCGGTGGCGGGGGCGACGACCACCAGGTCGGCGTGCTGCCCGATCCGCACGTGCGGCACCTCGTGGACGTCGTCCCACACCTCGGTGGAGACGGGGTGGCCGGAGAGCGCGGACCAGGTGGCGGCGCCGACGAAGTGCAGCGCGGAGGCGGTGGGGACGACACGCACGTCGTGCCCCGACTCCGTCAGCCGCCGGAGCAGCTCGCACGCCTTGTAGGCGGCGATGCCGCCGCTGACCCCCAGAACGACCTTGGGCTTGTCCACCGTCTCTCCCCGGACCTCGGAAAACGTGCAACCAACCCCATGAGACACCACAGGCCCGGCAGACGTACTGCCGGGCCTGTGGAAAAGTCAGCTGCAAGTTGCTGATATGACGAACTGCCGATTACTGGCCGGGGCCTTCGACGGCCTCGGAGGTCAGCAGTCCCGCGTTGATCTCGCGCAGGGCGATCGAGAGCGGCTTCTCGTGGACGTGGGTGTCGACGAGGGGACCGACGTACTCGAGCAGACCCTCGCCGAGCTGCGAGTAGTACGCGTTGATCTGGCGGGCCCGCTTGGCCGCGTAGATCACGAGGCTGTACTTCGAGTCCGTGGCCTCGAGGAGCTCGTCGATCGGCGGGTTGATGATGCCCTCGGGCGCGGAGATGGAAGAGGACACGCTCTACCTTCCGATGGATGGGAAAGATTCAGTCCGGATGATCGCTGGACGATCGCTCACGATCACACGACGTTCATCAAGGCTAGCAGCTCGCGGGCGACGTCCTCGACGGAGGTGTTGACCAGGGTGGTGTCGAACTCGGGTTCGGCCGCCAGCTCGGTCTTCGCGGCGTCCAGACGGCGCTCGATGACCTCGGCCGATTCCGTGCCCCGGCCCGTGAGCCGGCGCACGAGCTCCTCCCAGGAGGGAGGGGCCAGGAAGACCAGCTGGGCCTCGGCCATGGACTCGCGGACCTGCCGGGCGCCCTGGAGGTCGATCTCCAGGAGCACGGGCACGCCCGCCTCCAGGTGCTCCAGCACCGCCGCGCGGGGGGTGCCGTAGCGGTTGCCCGCGAACTCGGCCCACTCCAGCAGCTCGCCGTTGGCGATCAGCTTGTCCATCTCGTCGTCGGTGACGAAGAAGTAGTGGACGCCGTGCTGCTCACCCGGGCGGGGCTTGCGGGTCGTCGCCGAGACCGAGAGCCAGACCTCGGGGTGTTCCTTGCGCATATGAGCGACGACCGTGCTCTTGCCGACCCCGGAGGGGCCGGAGAGCACGGTCAGCCGCGGACGTACGTCCGGGGGTACGGGGGACGTCCCCCGGGGTGTTGCAGCCATGCGGCGATTATTCCAGGAATCCCGCACTGCTCGGGACTCAGGAGCCGGTGCTGCCGAACTCGCGCTCCAGGGAGGCGATCTGGTTGGAACCGAGACCGCGCACACGGCGGCTTTCGGAGATGCCGAGTCGCTCCATGATCTGCTTGGCGCGGACCTTGCCCACGCCCGGCAGCGACTCGAGCAGGGCGGAGACCTTCATCTTGCCGATGACGTCGTTCTCCTGGCCCTGCTTGATGACCTCGTGCAGGGAGGCGCCGGAGTGCTTGAGTCGATTCTTGACCTCGGCCCGCTCCCGGCGAGCCGCGGCGGCCTTTTCGAGCGCGGCTGCGCGCTGTTCAGGGGTAAGGGGCGGAAGAGCCACGCCTACGTCACCTCGGATGTCGAACTGTCGGATACGGACCGGTGAGGAACCTAGTCGCCCCACACCTGGGGAGCCACGAGCAACACGCTTGCCCGTTCACTCTCCGTCGGAGACTAGCGGCCAACTCCGCCGGAGTCAGCGAGAACAGCGGAAAAGTCCTGGTCAGCCTCCGTCAGGCCGGACATTTAAGACATACTGCCCCTGATTTGAGGATGTATCCAGAGTCCGGCGACCACGGGATTGCCCGTCGGCCGGTTCAGCCGGACGTCACCGCGGCCCGGATCTCCTCCGCGAACCGCTCCGCGGCGTCACGCAGAGCGACCGCGTCGGGACCGTGGCGCAACACCGACCGGCTGACGTTCGGCACGACGTTGCGCACCGCGCTGCCGAACACCGCCGGCAGATCGGCCGCCGTGGCACCCTGCGCGCCGATCCCGGGCGCCAGGATCGGCCCGCCCATGTCCAGGTCGTACGACGACAGGTCGCCCAGCGTCGCGCCGACCACGGCGCCGAAGGACCCCAGGGGCTCCTCACCGGCGTTCTCCAGCGCCAGGTGGCCCAGCATGGTCGCGCCGACCGTGCGCCCGTCGGCGCGGACCGCGTGCTGCACCTCGCCGCCCTCCGGGTTGGAGGTCAGCGCCAGCACGAACAGCCCGGTGCCCGACTCACGGGCCAGCGCGACGGCCGGGCTCAGCGAGCCGTACCCGAGGTACGGCGAGACGGTGAGCGCGTCGGAGAACAGGGGCGCGTCCTCGTGCAGGAACGACTCGGCGTAGGCGGCCATGGTGGAGCCGATGTCGCCGCGCTTGGCGTCCATGACGACCAGCGCGCCGGCCGCCCGCGCCTCCTGGACCGTCCGCTCCAGGACCGCGACGCCGCGGGAGCCGAAGCGCTCGAAGAAGGCGCTCTGCGGCTTGAGCACGGCGACCCGGTCGGCCACCGCCTCCACCACGGTGCGGCTGAACCGCTCCAGGCCCGCCACGTCGTCGTTCAGGCCCCACTCGGCGAGCAGGGAGGCGTGCGGGTCGATGCCCACGCACAGCGGGCCCCGCTCGTCCATCGCGCGGCGCAGACGCGCGCCGAAGGGTTCCAGACCACTCATGCCGTTGTCCTCACGTCGGCGCCCACCGCGTCGGCGAGCGTGGCGTAGGGGCTGGTGCGCAGCCGCGCGGCGAGCCCCTTGTGCATGGCGCGGCCCCAGAAGGGGCCCTCGTAGATGAACGCGCTGTAGCCCTGCACCAGCGTGGCACCGGCCAGGATGCGCTGCCAGGCGTCCTCGGCGTTCTCGATGCCGCCGACGCCCACCAGGGTGATCCGGTCGCCCACGCGCGCGTAGAGGCGGCGCAGGACCTCCAGGGAGCGTTCCTTGAGGGGGGCGCCGGACAGGCCGCCGGTCTCCGCGACGAGCGCCGGGTCGGAGCGCAGGCCGAGCCCTTCGCGGGCGATGGTGGTGTTGGTCGCGATGATGCCGTCCAGGCCGAGCTCCACGGCCAGGTCGGCGACCGCGTCGACGTCCTCGTCGGCGAGGTCGGGCGCGATCTTCACCAGCAGCGGCACCCGGCGGGCGGTGACCGTGCGGTCGGCGGCCTCGCGGACGGCGGCGAGCAGCGGGCGCAGGTGGTCCACGGCCTGGAGGTTGCGCAGTCCGGGGGTGTTCGGCGAGGAGACGTTGACGACCAGGTAGTCCGCGTACGGGGCCAGCCGCTCGGCGGACTTCACGTAGTCCGCGACCGCCTCGGACTCCGGTACGGCCTTGGTCTTGCCGATGTTGACGCCGACGACGGTCCTGAACACGGGCGTACGGGCGGCCAGGCGGGCGGCGACGGCGAGCGAGCCCTCGTTGTTGAAGCCCATGCGGTTGATCAGCGCGCGGTCCGCGACCAGGCGGAACAGCCGCTTCCGGGGGTTGCCGGGCTGCGGCTCGCCGGTCACGGTGCCGATCTCGACGTGGTCGAAGCCGAGCATCGCCAGGCCGTCGATGCCGACGGCGTTCTTGTCGAAGCCGGCGGCCAGGCCGAACGGGCTGTGCAGGCGCAGTCCGAGGGCCTCGGTGCGCAGTTCCTCGTGGCGGGGGGCGAGCACGGCGGCGACGAAGGTGCGCAGCACGGGCACCCGCGCGACCCGGCGGATCCAGCGGAAGGCCAGGTGGTGGGCCTGCTCGGGGTCCATCCGCCGGAAGAGCAGGGTGAAGAGAATCGTGTACATGGTGTCCTCATGAAGAGGGGGACACCGTTTCCGGTGTCCCCCTCGGGGTGCTAGTCGCGGGCCGCGGTCAGGTGTTGCGCGTGTTCCTGGAGCGAGCGGACGCCGACATCCCCCCGGTGGAGCGCGTCGATGCCCTGGACGGCGGCGGCGAGCGCCTGGACCGTCGTCAGGCACGGCACGGAGCGGGCCACGGCCGCCGTACGGATGTCGTAGCCGTCGAGGCGGCCGCCGGTG
This sequence comes from Streptomyces calvus, assembly GCF_006782915.1. Taxonomy (GTDB): domain Bacteria; phylum Actinomycetota; class Actinomycetes; order Streptomycetales; family Streptomycetaceae; genus Streptomyces; species Streptomyces calvus. The sequence continues at coordinate 152,749 of NZ_VCNP01000056.1, read as the reverse complement.
CCGTACGGGGTGTTGACGATGAGGTCGACCTCGCCGTCGTGGATGAGCTGGACGATGGTCTTCTCGCCGTTGGGGCCGGTGCCCTCGGAGTGCTTGCGCACGACGGTGGCGTTGATGCCGTTGCGCTTGAGGACCTCGGCGGTGCCGGAGGTGGCGAGCAGCTCGAAGCCGTGCGCCACCAGCTCGCGCGCCGGGAAGATCATCGAGCGCTTGTCGCGGTTGGCGACCGAGATGAACGCGCGGCCCTTCGTGGGCAGCGGCCCGTAGGCGCCGGCCTGCGACTTGGCGTACGCGGTGCCGAAGACGGAGTCGATGCCCATGACCTCGCCGGTGGAGCGCATCTCCGGGCCGAGGACGGTGTCGACGCCGCGGCCGTGGATGTCGCGGAAGCGCGACCACGGCATCACGGCCTCCTTGACGGAGATCGGCGCGTCCAGCGGCAGCTCGCCGCCGTCGCCGTTGGCCGGGAGCAGGCCCTCGGCGCGCAGCTCGGCGACGGTGGCGCCCAGCGAGATGCGGGCGGCGGCCTTCGCCAGCGGCACGGCGGTCGCCTTCGAGGTGAAGGGGACGGTGCGCGAGGCGCGCGGGTTGGCCTCCAGGACGTAGAGGATGTCCCCGGCCAGCGCGAACTGGATGTTGATCAGGCCGCGTACGCCGACACCGCGTGCGATGGCCTCGGTGGAGGCGCGCAGCCGCTTGATGTCGAAGCCGCCGAGGGTGATCGGGGGCAGGGCGCACGCGGAGTCGCCGGAGTGGATGCCGGCCTCCTCGATGTGCTCCATGACGCCGCCGAGGTACAGCTCCTCGCCGTCGTACAGGGCGTCGACGTCGATCTCGATGGCGTCGTCGAGGAAGCGGTCGACCAGGACCGGCCGGGAGGGGCTGATCTCGGTCGACTCGGCGATGTAGGACTCCAGCCGGGTCTCGTCGTAGACGATCTCCATGCCGCGTCCGCCGAGCACGTAGGACGGGCGGACCAGGACCGGGTAGCCGATCTCGTCGGCGATGGCCTTGGCCTCGGCGAAGGTGGTGGCGGTGCCGTGCTTGGGGGCCGGCAGGCCGGCCTCCTTGAGGACCTGGCCGAAGGCACCGCGGTCCTCGGCGGCGTGGATGGCCTCCGGGGAGGTGCCGACGATCGGTACGCCGTTGTCCTTGAGCGCCTGCGACAGGCCGAGCGGGGTCTGGCCGCCGAGCTGGACGACGACGCCGGCGACCGGTCCGGCCTGCTGCTCGGCGTGGACGATCTCCAGGACGTCCTCCAGGGTGAGCGGCTCGAAGTAGAGCCGGTCGGAGGTGTCGTAGTCGGTGGAGACGGTCTCCGGGTTGCAGTTGACCATCACGGTCTCGTACCCGGCGTCGCTCAGCGCGAAGGAGGCGTGCACGCAGGAGTAGTCGAACTCGATGCCCTGACCGATGCGGTTGGGGCCGGAGCCCAGGATGATCACCGCGGGCTTCTCGCGGGGCGCGACCTCGCTCTCCTCGTCGTAGGAGGAGTAGAAGTACGGCGTCTTCGCGGCGAACTCGGCGGCGCAGGTGTCGACCGTCTTGTAGACCGGGCGGATGCCGAGCGCGTGCCGGACCTCGCGGACGACGTCCTCGCGCAGACCGCGGATCTCGCCGATCTGCTGGTCGGAGAAGCCGTGCCGCTTGGCCTCGGCGAGCAGGTCGGCGGTCAGCTCGGGCGCCTCGGACAGCTCGTCGGCGATCTCCTTGATCAGGAAGAGCTGGTCGACGAACCACGGGTCGATCTTCGTGTACTCGAAGACCTCCTCCGGCGTGGCGCCCGCGCGGATGGCCTGCATGACCGTGTTGATGCGGCCGTCGGTCGGGCGGACGGAGGCCTGGAGCAGCTCCCGCTTGTCGCCGGGCTCGCCGACGAAGGTGAACTGGCTGCCCTTCTTCTCCAGCGAGCGCAGCGCCTTCTGGAACGCCTCGGTGAAGTTGCGGCCGATGGCCATGGCCTCGCCGACCGACTTCATGGTGGTGGTGAGGGTGGAGTCGGCGCTCGGGAACTTCTCGAAGGCGAAGCGCGGGGCCTTGACGACCACGTAGTCGAGCGTGGGCTCGAAGGAGGCAGGCGTCTCCTGCGTGATGTCGTTCGGGATCTCGTCGAGGGTGTAGCCGACGGCGAGCTTGGCGGCGATCTTGGCGATCGGGAAGCCGGTCGCCTTGGAGGCGAGCGCCGAGGAACGCGACACGCGCGGGTTCATCTCGATGACGATGACGCGGCCGTCGGCCGGGTTCACCGCGAACTGGATGTTGCAGCCGCCGGTGTCCACGCCGACCTCGCGGATGATCGCGATGCCGACGTCGCGCAGCACCTGGTACTCGCGGTCGGTCAGCGTCATCGCGGGCGCGACGGTGATCGAGTCGCCGGTGTGCACGCCCATCGGGTCGAAGTTCTCGATGGAGCAGACGACCACGACGTTGTCGTTCTTGTCGCGCATCAGCTCCAGCTCGTACTCCTTCCAGCCGAGGATGGACTCCTCCAGGAGCACCTCGGTGGTCGGCGAGAGGGTCAGGCCCTGGCCGGCGATGCGGCGCAGCTCCTCCTCGTCGTGCGCGAAGCCGGAGCCGGCGCCGCCCATGGTGAAGGAGGGGCGGACGACGACCGGGTAGCCGCCGAGCTCGTCGACTCCCTTGAGGACGTCGTCCATGGAGTGGCAGATGTAGGAGCGGGCGGACTCGCCGTGACCGATCTTCTTGCGGACCTCCTCGACGACCTCCTTGAACAGGTCGCGGTCCTCGCCCTTGTGGATCGCCTGCACGTTGGCGCCGATCAGCTCGACGCCGTACTTCTCCAGGACGCCGTTCTCGTGCAGCGAGATGGCGGTGTTGAGCGCCGTCTGGCCGCCCAGGGTGGGCAGCAGCGCGTCGGGGCGCTCCTTGGCGATGATCTTCTCGACGAACTCGGGGGTGATCGGCTCGACGTAGGTGGCGTCGGCGATCTCCGGGTCGGTCATGATCGTCGCCGGGTTGGAGTTCACGAGGACGACCCGCAGGCCCTCGGCCTTGAGGACCCGGCACGCCTGGGTGCCGGAGTAGTCGAACTCGGCGGCCTGGCCGATGACGATCGGGCCGGAGCCGATGACCAGGACGGACTGGATATCGGTGCGCTTAGGCACGCTGGCCCTCCATCAGGGAAACGAAGCGGTCGAACAGGTAGGCGGCGTCGTGCGGGCCGGCTGCCGCTTCGGGGTGGTACTGGACGCTGAAGGCCGGCCGGTCGAGCAACTGGAGGCCCTCCACCACGTTGTCGTTCAGGCAGACGTGGGACACCTCGGCGCGGCCGAACGGGGTGTCGGAGACCTTGTCGAGGGGGGCGTCGACGGCGAAGCCGTGGTTGTGCGCGGTGACCTCGACCTTGCCGGTCGTACGGTCCTGCACGGGCTGGTTGATGCCGCGGTGGCCGTACTTCAGCTTGAAGGTGCCGAAGCCGAGGGCGCGGCCGAGGATCTGGTTGCCGAAGCAGATGCCGAACAGCGGCGTGCCGCGCTCCAGGACGCCCCGCATCACGGAGACCGGGTGGTCGGCGGTGGCGGGGTCGCCGGGGCCGTTGGAGAAGAACACGCCGTCGGGGTTGACGGCGTAGACGTCGTCCACGGTGGCCGTGGCCGGCAGCACGTGCACCTCGATGCCGCGCTCGGCCATGCGCTGCGGGGTCATGCCCTTGATGCCGAGGTCGACCGCGGCGACGGTGAACTTCTTCTCGCCGATCGCGGGGACGACGTACGGCTCGGTGGTGGCGACCTCGGCGGACAGGTCGGCGCCCTTCATCTGGGGCGCCTCCTGGACGCGGGCCAGCAGCGCGGCGTCGTCGCGCACGGCGTCGCCGCTGAAGATGCCGACGCGCATGGCGCCGCGCTCGCGCAGGTGCCGGGTGAGGGCGCGGGTGTCGATGCCGCTGATGCCGACGACGCCCTGGGCGGCGAGCTCGTCGTCCAGGGAGCGCCGCGAGCGCCAGTTGGACGGCACGCGCGCGGGGTCGCGCACCACGTAGCCGGAGACCCAGATGCGCTGGGACTCGGCGTCCTCGTCGTTGACGCCGGTGTTGCCGACGTGCGGGGCGGTCATCACCACGACCTGGCGGTGGTACGACGGGTCGGTGAGGGTCTCCTGGTAGCCGGTCATGCCGGTGGAGAACACCGCTTCGCCGAAGGTCTCCCCCACCGCCCCGTAGGCACGGCCGCGGAAGATCCGGCCGTCCTCCAGGACGAGAACGGCGGGAACCTTGGTGGCTCCCCTGGTGGAGGTTGTCATCGTGCGCCTTCCGTCTTGTTGATCATTTGGTTGAGGGTCTCGACCCACTCGTTGTGCTCGGCCGCGCGGTCGGAGCGGAAGCCGGAGTCGATCAGCCGCTCGCCGTGCGCCCACGTGACCACCAGCAGCCCGCCCTCGGTGAGGACCTTGCCGGCGATGCCCTTGTCGAGCCGGGCGCCGCGCAGCGCGTCGGCCGGGACGAAGAAGTCGTCCGCGCCGGGGCGTACGACGTCCAGTCCCGCGTCGGTGAGCGTCAGCTCGGCCCGGCTGCGGGTGCCCAGGCCGCGCGCCACGATGCGGTCCAGCCACTGGCCGGCCGTGGTGGAGCCGTGGTAGCGGCCGCTCAGGGTCAGTTTCGCCGGGCCGGGGTCGTCCGGCGCGGTATGCAGCTCGGGCAGGTCGCCCTGGAGGGTGCCGCGCCACTTCCATCCCTCGCGCATCAGCCAGTAGACGAGCGCGACGAACAGGGCGAGTCCGACGACCCAGCCGATGCGGGCGGCCCAGTCGGTCACTTCCGCCGATTCCTTCTCGGCGGCCAGCAGGATTACAGGTGTCACGTGAGCTTCCCGTCGACGAGCGTGGCCTTGCCCCGGAGCCAGGTGTGCGTGACACGGCCCGGCAGCTCGCGGCCCTCGTACGGGGTGTTGCGGCTGCGCGAGGCGAAGCCCGCGGGGTCCACGGAGCCACGGTATGCCGTGTCGACGAGGGTGAGGTTGGCGGGCTCACCTGCCGAGACGGGACGGCCGTGGCCGGTGGCCTGTCCGATCTGCGCGGGCTTGAAGGACATCCGGTCGGCGACGCCGGCCCAGTCCAGCAGGCCCGTGTCGACCATGGTCTCCTGGACCACCGACAGCGCGGTCTCCAGGCCGACCATGCCCATGGCGGCGGCGGCCCACTCGCAGTCCTTGTCCTCGTGCGGATGCGGGGCGTGGTCGGTGGCGACGATGTCGATCGTGCCGTCGGCGAGCGCCTCGCGCAGCGCCATGACGTCCCGCTCGGTGCGCAGCGGCGGGTTGACCTTGTAGACCGGGTTGTAGGTGCGCACCAGCTCGTCGGTGAGGAGCAGGTGGTGCGGGGTGACCTCGGCGGTGACGCGGATGCCGCGGGACTTGGCCCAGCGGACGATCTCGACGCTGCCGGCGGTCGACAGGTGGCAGATGTGCACGCGGGAGCCGACGTGCTCGGCGAGCAGCACGTCCCGGGCGATGATCGACTCCTCGGCGACGGCCGGCCAGCCGCCGAGGCCCAGCTCGGCGGAGACGACGCCCTCGTTCATCTCGGCGCCCTCGGTCAGCCGCGGCTCCTGCGCGTGCTGGGCGACGACCCCGTCGAAGGCCTTCACGTACTCCAGGGCACGGCGCATGATCACGGCGTCGTGGACGCACTTGCCGTCGTCGGAGAAGACGGTGACGCCGGCCGCGGACTCGTGCATGGCGCCGAGTTCGGCGAGCTTGCTGCCCTCCAGGCCGACGGTGACGGCGCCGATCGGCCGTACGTCGCAGTAGCCGTGCTCCCGGCCGAGCCGCCAGACCTGCTCGACCACGCCGGCGGTGTCGGCGACCGGGAAGGTGTTGGCCATGGCGAACACGGCGGTGTAGCCGCCGCTCGCCGCCGCGCGGGTGCCGGTGAGCACGGTCTCGGAGTCCTCGCGGCCCGGCTCGCGCAGATGGGTGTGCAGGTCGACCAGGCCCGGCAGGAGCACCTTGCCGTCGGCCTCGACGACCTCGGCGCCGTCGGCCGGCAGGCCGGTGCCGACCTGCGTGATCGTTTCGCCGTCGATCAGGACGTCCTGCGGCTGCCCGCCGAGCACCTTCGCACCGCGGATAAGGATCTTGCTCATGGTTCTTACTTCTCCTCGGTGGTGCCGGTGGAACGGGCGGGGGTGAGGGCGGGTTCGTTGCCGCCGAGCAGCAGGTACAGGACGGCCATCCGGATGGAGACGCCGTTGGCGACCTGCTCGATCACGGTGCAGCGGTCGGAGTCGGCGACCTCGGCGGTGATCTCCATGCCGCGGACCATCGGGCCGGGGTGCATCACGATGGCGTGCTCGGGCATCCGGGCCATGCGGTCGCCGTCGAGTCCGTAGCGCCGCGAGTACTCGCGCTCGGTGGGGAAGAAGGCGGCGTTCATGCGCTCGCGCTGGACGCGCAGCATCATCACCGCGTCCGACTTGGTCAGCGTGGAGTCGAGGTCGTACGACACCTCGCAGGGCCAGGTGCCGACGCCGACCGGCAGCAGGGTCGGCGGGGCGACGAGGGTGACCTCGGCGCCGAGGGTGTGCAGCAGGTCGACGTTGGAGCGGGCGACCCGGCTGTGCAGGACGTCGCCGACGATGGTGATGCGCCGGCCGGAGAGGTCCTGGCCGAGCCCGGCGTCCCGGCCGACGAGCCGGCGCCGCATGGTGAAGGCGTCGAGCAGCGCCTGGGTGGGGGGCTGGTGGGTGCCGTCGCCGGCGTTGATGACGTGGGCGTCGATCCAGCCGGAGGTGGCCAGGCGGTAGGGGGCGCCGGAGGCGCCGTGCCGGATGACGACGGCGTCGACGCCCATGGCCTCCAGGGTCTGGGCGGTGTCCTTCAGGGACTCGCCCTTGGAGACGCTGGAGCCCTTGGCGGAGAAGTTGATGACGTCCGCGGAGAGCCGCTTCTCGGCGGCCTCGAAGGAGATGCGGGTGCGCGTGGAGTCCTCGAAGAAGAGGTTGACGACGGTGCGGCCGCGCAGGGTGGGCAGTTTCTTGATCGGCCGGTCCGCCACCCGGGCCATCTCCTCGGCGGTGTCGAGGATGAGGACGGCGTCGTCGCGGGTGAGGTCGGCGGCCGAGATGAGATGACGCTGCATCTGTCAGGCTCCGTAAGGCAGTTCATTCAGGCGAAATCGGGCAGCCGGGTACGCGCGAGGGCGTGCCGAAGCCGGCGCACGCCGTCGGCGTACGCCCGATGTGCTACTGGGGGGTCTGCTTGGCGCCGAGCAGCACGGTGTCGCGACCGTCCTCCTCGGCGAGCAGGACCTTGACCGTCTCCCGCAGCGACGTGGGGAGGTTCTTACCGACGTAGTCGGCGCGGATGGGCAGTTCGCGGTGGCCGCGGTCGACGAGGACGGCGAGCTGCACCGCGCGGGGGCGCCCGATGTCGTTCAGCGCGTCGAGGGCGGCGCGGATGGTGCGGCCGGAGAAGAGCACGTCGTCGACGAGGACGACGAGGCGGCCGTCGATGCCGTCACCGGGGATCTCGGTGCGGGCCAGCGCACGCGGCGGGTGCATGCGCAGGTCGTCGCGGTACATGGTGATGTCGAGCGAGCCGACCGGAACCTTGCGCTCGGTGATCTGCTCGAGCTTGGCGGCGAGCCGCTGGGCGAGGAAGACGCCTCGGGTCGGGATGCCGAGGAGCACCACGTCGTCGGCGCCCTTGGCGCGTTCGACGATCTCGTGGGCGATGCGGGTCAGTACCCGCGCGATGTCGGGGCCCTCGAGGACCGGCCGCGCATCGGACTGCTGCGTGTCCATGTGAAACGGACCTCCTTCTCCGCCTCACGGGACGGACCTTAAAGGACGTCGGATTGCGTCGTTCAGGCTACCAGGTCCGCATCGGGGCGCAGCGACGCCCCCGGTCACTCCGATGGAGCAACCGATCGCCGCTACCACGGAAGAGTCGGTGTGGACCATTCGGCTTGACGCACGAGAGTAACGCTGCGTAACCTCACAGTGAGTTACCAGCCGCGCGGTATGGAAACCAGCCAACCGCGTCGACACAGTGCCGGGGAGCTATATGTCCAGCGAATACGCCAAACAGCTCGGGGCCAAGCTCCGGGCGATCCGCACCCAGCAGGGCCTTTCCCTCCACGGTGTCGAGGAGAAGTCCCAGGGCCGCTGGAAGGCGGTGGTGGTCGGTTCGTACGAGCGTGGCGACCGCGCCGTGACCGTGCAGCGCCTCGCGGAGCTGGCGGACTTCTACGGCGTTCCGGTGCAGGAGCTGCTGCCGGGCACCACCCCGGGCGGCGCCGCCGAGCCGCCGCCGAAGCTGGTCCTGGACCTGGAGCGGCTGGCCACGGTGCCGGCCGAGAAGGCGGGCCCGCTGCAGCGCTACGCGGCGACGATCCAGTCCCAGCGCGGTGACTACAACGGCAAGGTGCTCTCGATCCGCCAGGACGACCTGCGCACCCTCGCCGTCATCTACGACCAGTCGCCCTCGGTCCTCACCGAGCAGCTGATCAGCTGGGGCGTCCTGGACGCGGACGCGCGGCGCGCGGTCGCCACGCACGAGGACGTCTGACCGCTCCGCGGGTTCACGCAGAAACGTACCGCCGGGGGCGCGGCGAACTGCGCGACCAGCCGCAGAGGAGGCGGAGCCGTCGCACTGCCGCACCCTTACGGCGCAGGGGCAGTCACGCCTCGCGGCGCAGCGACGGCTTCAGCTCCTTGAGCCGGCCGAGCAGCCCGTTCACGAAGGAGGGCGACTCGTCCGTGGAGAACTCCTTGGCCAGCTGCACCATCTCGTCGAGGACGACGGCGTCCGGGGTCTCGTCGACCCAGATCAGCTCGTAGGCGCCGAGACGCAGGATGCTGCGGTCCACGACCGGCATCCGGTCGAGCGTCCAGCCGACCGAGTACTGGGCGATCAGCTCGTCGATGCGCTCCGCGTGCTCCGCGTAGCCCTCGACCAGCTGCATCGTGTACTCGCTCACCGGCGGCTGCCGGGTGTCGGTCCGGGAGTGCCGGATCCAGTCCGCGAGGACCGTCAGGACGTCGGCGCCGCGCTGGTCACCCTCGAAGAGGATCTGGAAGGCGCGTTTGCGGGCCGTGTTGCGGGCAGCCACGGTTAGCTGTTCACCCGGCCGAGGTAGTCGCTGGTGCGGGTGTCGACCTTGATCTTCTCACCGGTGGTGATGAAGAGCGGGACCTGGATCTGGTGGCCGGTCTCCAGGGTGGCGGGCTTGGTGCCGCCGGTGGAGCGGTCGCCCTGGACGCCCGGCTCGGTCTCCTGGACGGTCAGCTCGACGGCGGCCGGCAGCTCGACGAAGAGCACCTCGCCCTCGTGCTGCGCGACGGTGGCCGTGAAGCCCTCGACGAGGAAGTTGGCGGCGTCGCCGACGGCCTTGCGGTCGACCATCAGCTGGTCGTAGGTCTCCATGTCCATGAAGACGAAGTAGTCTCCGTCCATGTAGGAGAACTGCATGTCGCGCTTGTCGACGGTGGCCGTTTCGACCTTGACGCCGGCGTTGAAGGTCTTGTCGACGACCTTGCCGGAGAGCACGTTCTTGAGCTTGGTGCGCACGAAGGCCGGGCCCTTGCCGGGCTTGACGTGCTGGAACTCGACGACGGACCAGAGCTGGCCGCCTTCGAGCTTGAGCACCATGCCGTTCTTGAGGTCGTTCGTGGAAGCCACGGTTGCGGAATCTCCTGGACTGGACTGACGTGGACGACCCCGGGGCGAGCGCACAGCGCGAGGCTAGAGCGCGAGCAGCTCCTTGGTCGTGATGGTGAGTAGCTCGGGTCCGCCGTCCGCCTCGGGGCGCACGACGAGCGTGTCATCGATCCGGACTCCGCCCCGTCCCGGGAGGTGGACCCCCGGTTCGACGGTGACCGGCACGCAAGCGTCCAGTTTACCCATGGCCGCGGGGGTCAATTGAGGGTCCTCGTCGATTTCGAGTCCGACACCGTGCCCGGTGAGCACCGGAAGGGCCTCGGCGTACCCGGCGGAGTCCAGTACCTGGCGGGCCGCGCGGTCCACGTCGCGGCAGGCTGCGCCGGGGACGAGGGACTCGCGTCCGGCGCGCTGGGCGGAGAAGACGAGGTCGTACAGCTCGATCTGCCAGTCCGCGGGGGCCGTGCCGATGACGAAGGTGCGGCCGATCTCGCAGCGGTAGCCGCGGTAGGTGGCGCCGAGGCAGACGGAGAGGAAGTCCCCTTCCTCGACGCGCCGGTCGGTGGGCCGGTGACCGGGCCGACCGGCGTGCGGGCCGGTGGCGACGGAGGTGGGGAAGGCGGGGCCGTCCGCGCCGTGGTCCACCAGGCGCCGTTCGAGTTCGAGCGCCAAGTGCCGTTCGGTGCGCCCGACGAGGATGGACTCCAGGAGTTCACCGAGGGCCTGGTCGGCGATCTCCGCGCCGATCCGCAGACAGGAGATCTCCTCCTCGTCCTTGACCACCCGCAACTGCTCGACGGCCCCGGCGATGCCGGCCAGGCGCAGCCGGGGCGCCACCGATCCGATCTCCCGGTGCCGGGCCACGGTCAGATGGTGCTCCTCGACGGCGAGGGAGTCGGCGCCCTGGCCGGCGGCGAGTCCGGCGGCGGCGACGGCCGGGTCACCGCCGATGCCGGGCATCACGTGCAGGCGCAGCGCCTCGTCGGGGCGGTTGTGGGGTGCGCGGTCGTCGGGCGGGCCTGCGCACACCAGCAGGTCCTCGGTCCGGCCGAGCAGCAGCACGGCGCCCTCGGGCGCGGGACCGGCGAGGTAGCGCACATTGGCGGGCTGGGACACCAGCGCCGCCGCGCTGCCGCCCGCGTTGCAGCATTCCCTCAGCCGCGTCCGGCGGACCGCGTAGACCTCTGACATGGTTCGAGCCTAGGAGCGGCGGCCGGATGCCGCCGGTCGAGAGGGCCGAGTGGGCGGCGGCCCCGGGACGGGGGCGGTGTCACCACGCCGGAGGGCTGGCGATGGAGCGGGCCAGGACGTCGTCCAGGATCCGGGCCGTCTCGGCTATGCCGATCTGGGAGTTGTCGATGATCGGCAGACCCGATCCGTACCAGCCGGCCATACGGCCGTGGATGCGGGCCACTTCCTCGTCGCTGAGGCGGCGGTTGCCGGAGCGCTCCGCGTTGCGCTCCAGCACGATGTCCAGGCCCGGCAGCAGGACGACCGGCAGCAGACCGGGGCCCACGTGGCGCTTCCAGCCGCCGAGGCCGACCACCGGCCGGTCGGGGAAGACGGCGTCGTCGAGGATGCACGAGATGCCGTTGGCGAGGAAGTTGCGCGCGGCGAAGCCGCAGGTGCGGCGGGCCAGTCGGTACTGCGCCTCGGAGTTGTCGTTCCACCCGGACTGCGGGTCGGCGAATCCGGAGCGGACCCACTCGCGGACGTCGTCGAGGCTGATGTGGGCGGTCGGCACCCGCCGGTGGTCCGCCCAGTACTTGGCGACGCTGGTCTTGCCGGCGCCCGCGGGCCCGATGAGCAGCACGGCGATGGTCGTGCCGGCCGGGTCGGGGTGGGCGGCGGCCTGCGGTGCGCTGGGCACGGCGACGGGGCCGCCGGGCGGCAGCGGGACGTGGCCCGTGGTGTCGGGCGGCGGCGGGACCGGGCCCTGCTGTGCCGGGGGCGGCGGAGGAACCGGGCCCTGCTGTGCCGGGGCGGGCGGGGGCACCGGTGCCTGCTGCGCCGGGGGCGGCGGAGGGGCCGGGCGGTGCTGCGCCGGGGGCGGCGCGGGATAGCCCGGTGCCGAAGGGGGCACGGGCGCGGGGCCCTGGTGCGCTCCCGCTCCGGGAGGCGGACCCGGGTGGTGTGCGGCCGGTGACCAGCCCGCGGCCGGTCCCTGCCCCCGCTGGTGGGGCGGCGGCAGCGGAGAACCCACTGCGTGCTGCATCCGGTGCCACTCCGTCTCGTGCTTCTGGGCTCGGCTCGCCCGCGGGCGCTTCGGCCGGTGTACGCCTCCGGCTCGTTCAGCGCGGGCGATGGGCGGGCGGGTACCCGCTCTTCCGGACAGCCTAAAGGGCGTGGTGCGCCCGCCGTCCGGACGGTACCGTCCCCGGCCGTCGTTCGGTCAACGGCCGGGGGCGGCCCGAAGTGCCCGTCCTACTGCGCGACTTCACCGTACGCGGCGAGCAGCACGGCCGGGTCGGGTCCTTCCAGCACGGTGGGCTTGGCGAGGCCGTCGAGGACGATGAAGCGCAGCAGGTCGCCGCGCGACTTCTTGTCGACCTTCATGGCCTCCAGCAGCTTGGGCCACTGGTCGTAGCGGTAGTGCAGGGGCAGTCCGACCGATTCGAGGATCGTGCGGTGGCGGTCGGCGGTGGCGTCGTCGAGGCGGCCCGCCAGGCGGCCCAGTTCGGCGGCGAAGTGCATGCCCACCGACACCGCAGCGCCGTGGCGCCACTTGTAGCGCTCGTTCTTCTCGATGGCGTGGCCGAGGGTGTGGCCGTAGTTGAGGATCTCCCGCAGGCCCGACTCCTTCAGGTCGGACGACACGACGTCGGCCTTGACCCGGATGGAACGCTCGATCAGCTCCGCGGTGTGCGGTCCGGCCGGGGTGCGGGCGGCCTGCGGGTCGGACTCGATCAGGTCCAGGATCACCGGGTCGGCGATGAAGCCGGCCTTGATGACCTCGGCGAGCCCCGACACGTAGTCGTTCACGGGCAGGGAGTCCAGCGCGGCGAGGTCGCACAGCACGCCGGCGGGCGGGTGGAAGGCGCCCACCAGGTTCTTGCCCTCGGCGGTGTTGATGCCGGTCTTGCCGCCGACGGCGGCGTCCACCATGGCGAGCACGGTGGTCGGGACGGCGATCCAGCGCACGCCGCGCAGCCAGGTGGCGGCGACGAACCCGGCCAGGTCGGTGGTGGCTCCGCCGCCGACGCCGACGATGACGTCGGTGCGGGTGAAGCCGGACTGGCCGAGCGCCTTCCAGCAGTAGGCGGCGACCTCGGCGGTCTTGGCCTCCTCGGCGTTGGGCACCTGGACGGCGATCGCCTCGTAGCCCTGCTCGGCCAGGTCGGCGCGGAGCGCGTCACCGGTCTCGGCCAGCGACTCCGGATGCACGACGGCGACCCGCCTGGCCCGGTTGCCGATCAGTCCGGCGAGTTCGCCGAGGAGCTGACGGCCCACCAGGACGTCGTACGGGTCGGTGCCCGCGGTGCCGCCGATGTGGATCCTTGTCACTGCCTCGCTGCTCATGCTTCCTTCAACTCCAGTGCGTCCAGGGCGGCTTCGGTGACCTCTTCGGGTGTGCGGCCGTCCGTGGGCACGACGGCCGTGGCGACCTCCTCGTACAGGTGCCGGCGGGCCTCCATCAGCTCGCGCCACTGCTTGCGCGGGTTGACCGCGAGCAGCGGCCGGGCGGTGTTGAGCCCGGTGCGCCTGACCGCCTCCTCGACGTCCATGGACAGGTAGACGACCCGCTGTCCGGCGAGCAGCGCGCGCGTGTCGGCGTCGAGGACCGCGCCGCCGCCGAGGGCGAGGACGCCGTCGTGCTCGCCGAGCGCGGTGTGCACCGCCCGCTTCTCGATCGCGCGGAAGGCGGGTTCGCCGTCGTCGACGAAGATGTCGGCGATGCTGCGGCCCTCACCGGCGACGATGTCGTCGTCGGTGTCGCGGTAGCCGACGCCGAGCCGGTCGGCGAGCAGTTGCCCGACGGTGGACTTGCCCACGCCCATCGGGCCGACGAGCACGATCACCGGTGAGCTCATCGGATGGCCAGGTGGTCGAGGTACGAGGTGACGTTGCGGCGGGTCTCGGTGACGCTGTCACCGCCGAACTTCTCCGCGACCGCGTCCGCGAGCACGAGAGCGACCATCGCCTCCGCGACGATGCCGGCGGCCGGCACGGCGCACACGTCGGACCGCTGGTGGTGGGCGGCGGCCTCCTCACCGGTGACGACGTCCACCGTCCTCAGCGCCCGCGGCACGGTGGCGATGGGCTTCATCGCCGCCCGGACCCGCAGCAGCTCACCGGTGGTCAGTCCGCCCTCGGTACCACCGGAACGCCCGGAGGCCCGCCGGATGCCGTCGTCGGTGACGAGGATCTCGTCGTGCGCCTTGGAACCCGGCACCCGCGCCAGGTCGAACCCGTCGCCGACCTCCACGCCCTTGATCGCCTGGATGCCCATGAGCGCACCGGCCAGCCGGGCGTCGAGCCGCCGGTCCCAGTGCACGTGCGAGCCCAGCCCCACCGGCACGCCGTACGCCAGCACCTCGACCACACCGCCGAGGGTGTCACCGTCCTTGTGGGCCTGGTCGATCTCCGCGACCATCGCCTTCGAGGCGTCCGCGTCCAGGCAGCGCACCGGGTCGGCGTCCAGCCGCTCCACGTCGGCCGGCGTCGGGTACACGCCGTACGGCGCCTTGGCCGCGGCCAGCTCGACGACATGGCTGACGATCTCGATGCCGGCCGTCTCCTTGAGGTACGACCGTGCCACCGCGCCCAGCGCCACACGGGCCGCGGTCTCCCGCGCGGAGGCCCGCTCCAGGATGGGCCGGGCCTCGTCGAAGCCGTACTTCTGCATGCCGGCCAGGTCGGCGTGGCCGGGGCGGGGGCGGGTCAGCGGGGCGTTGCGGGCCAGACCGGCCAGGACCTCCGGGTCGACCGGGTCGGCCGCCATGACCTGCTCCCACTTCGGCCACTCGGTGTTGCCCACCATGACGGCGACCGGGGAGCCGAGGGTCAGGCCGTGCCGGACACCGCCGAGGAAGGTGACCTCGTCCCGCTCGAACTTCATCCGCGCGCCGCGACCGTAGCCCAGCCGCCGCCTCGCGAGGTGGTCCGCCACCATGTCGGTGGTGATCGGCACGCCGGCGGGAAGTCCCTCCAGCGTCGCGACGAGTGCGGGTCCGTGGGACTCCCCCGCGGTCAGCCAGCGCAACCTGCTCAACGGTGCTCCTCAATGCTCGCGCCCCGGTACTGCCCTGCGCACACGTGTCCTCGCGTACGGCTGCGGCGGGACGGGGTGCGCGGCCCCGGTCCGCCACCTCCGATCCTCCCACGTCCGGGCCGGGGGCCCGGCCGCCGGTCCATCTGGCGGACGCCCCGGACCACCGGCCGGGCGGCGGTGGGACCGGGCCGCAAGGCACCGCACCTCACGGCCGGGCGGCTCCGGACGACGGGCCCTAGGTGTGCTGTCCCGGGACGTTGGTGACACGCGTGCTGGGTGCTTGAACAGGTGAGGGCCTTCTGGGTTCGGTGTGGATTGCGACATCTACCGCCGAAGCTCAGGAGGCCCTCGTGTCCCACCGTAATGCCCCGCTGACGCCGACCGGGAGGCTGCGTCTGGCCCGGTGTGTCGTGGACGACGGGTGGCCGCTGCGGCGGGCCGCGGAACGCTTCCAGGTCAGCCACACCACCGCCGCACGCTGGGCGAGCCGCTACCGGCAGCTGGGCGCGGCCGGCATGCACGACCGCTCCAGCCGCCCGCACCACAGCCCACGCCAGACGCCCGCCCGGGTCGAACAGCAAGTCCTGCGGCTGCGGCGCGAGCACCGCATCGGTCCGCTGCGTCTGGCCGCCCGTGCCGGTATCGCCGCCTCCACCGCCCACCGCATCCTCGTCCGCCACGGCCTGCCGCAACTGGCCGCCACCGACCGCGCCACCGGCGAACCCGTACGCCGCTACGAACGCACCCGGCCCGGCGAACTGGTCCACATCGACGTCAAGAAGCTCGGCCGCATCCCCGACGGCGGCGGCCACAAGGCCCTCGGCCGCGCAGCCGGCCGGGCCAACCAGAACCGCCGCACCGGCACCGGATACGCCTACCTGCACACCGCCCTGGACGACCACACCCGCCTCGCCTACACCGAGGACCTCCCCGACGAGAAGGCCTCCACCTGCGCAGCCTTCCTACGACGAGCAACCGCCTGGTTCGCCGCACGCGGCATCACCATTGAGCGGGTCCTGACCGACAACGCCTGGGCCTACACCAAGAACACCTGGCGCCAGACCTGCCACGAGCTGGGCATCAGCCCCCGCTGGACGAGGCCCTGGCGGCCGCAGACCAACGGCAAAGTCGAACGCTTCCACCGCACCCTGCTCGAGGAGTGGGCCTACCAGCGGCCCTACACCTCAGACCGCGAACGCCAGGCCACGTTTCCCGACTGGCTGGACTGGTACAACTACCACCGACCCCACACCGGCATCGACGGCCAGACACCCGCCAGCCGCGTCACCAACCTGTCCGGACAGCACACCTAGGGTCTGTCGTTTGGATCAGGTCGGCTGGGAGACGCAGCGCTTCTCAGCCCACCCGAGCGGGGCGTGGTGCGTGCAACTGCAAGGCGGAGGAGGGCGGCGACGCGGAGCGTCGACAACCGACGACAACGCAGCAGATGTGCGTGCCACGCCCCGCGAAACCGACCTGATCCAAACGACAGACCCTAACGGGCCGCGAGGGCCCGCTCGCCCGCTTTTCGCATGGCGTCCAGCGGCGCCGGCGAGCACCCCGTCATCTGCTCCACCTGGAGCGCCGCCTGGTGCACCAGCAGGTCGAGCCCGCTGACCACGGCCCCGCCGTACGCGGACCAGCGCGCGGCGAGGACGGTCGGCCACGGGTCGTAGAGCACGTCGAACAGGGTCGTCGGGCGTTCCGGTACGGCCTTGGCGAGCACGTCGGTGACGCCGGCCGGGGTGGTGCTGACGACCAGCGGGGCGTGCAGGGCCTGCTCGGCGTCGTCCCAGTCGGCGATCCGCACGGTGACGTCGAGCCGCTCCGCCCACTGCCGCATCTGAGCGGCGCGCGCCTCGCTGCGGACGTGCACGGTGACCTCGCCGGTGCAGATCCGGGCCAGCGCGGCGAGCGCGGACGAGGCGGTGGCGCCCGCGCCGAGGACGGCGGCGGACTCCACCTTCTCGATGCCGTGCTCGCGCAGCGCGGCGACCATGCCGGGGATGTCGGTGTTGTCGCCGGTGCGGCGGCCGTCCTCGGTGACGACGACGGTGTTGACCGCGTCGACGGAGGCCGCCGTCTCGCTGATCCCGTCGAGCAGCGGGATGACGGCCCGCTTGAGCGGCATGGTCAGCGACAGTCCCGCCCACTGCGGGCCCAGCGTCTCGAAGAAGCCGGGCAGCGCCTTCTCGTCGACCTCGAAACGGTCGTAGGTCCAGCCGTCGAGGCCCAGCTCCGCGTAGGCGGTGCGGTGCAGCACCGGGGAGAGGGAGTGGGCGATCGGTGAGCCGAGCACGGCCGCCCGCCGGGCCCTAACTGCCATTGAACTTGTCCTTCAGCTTGAGGAACTCGTCGTGTGTCTTGGCGAATTCCGTCTTGTCCACGCCGTCGGTGGCCACGAAGTAGATCCAGCCCTCGTCCGTGGGGTTCACCGCCGCCTCGAGTGCCTCCTGCCCCGGGTTCCCGATGGGTCCGGGCGGCAGCCCCTTGTTGGTGTAGGTGTTGTACGGGTCCTGATTGCTGTTGATCTCGGACTCGCTGATGTGGATGTTGCTCTCGCCCTTCAGGTAGTTGAAGGTCGAGTCGAACTGGAGCAGCTGATTGGTCTCGGTGTTGGTGGGCTTGAGACGGTTGTAGACGACCTCGGCCATCCTGCGGAAGTCGTCGTGCGTCTTGCCCTCGGCCTGGACGAGGCTGGCGACCGTGACGAGCTGCCAGGGGCTCTCCAGACCGAGGCTCTTCGCCTTCTGCTCGACGCCGAGCTTCTCGTACCTCTCGGTGGCCTGCGCCACCATGCGCCTGAGCACGTCCTCGGGCTTCTGGCCCTTGGAGACGCCGTAGCTGGAGGGGAAGAGGAAGCCTTCCAGCGGGTCCTTGACGTTCTGGTGGTTCTGGGCCCACTCGGGCAGTCCGAGCTTCTCCCAGTCCTCCTTGGCGACCTCGGCCGTGGTGCCCTTCTCCACCTCGAGCCGTGCGTCGATGAGCTCGTAGACGGCGGCGTTGCGCTTGCCCTCGGCGATGATGAGGTTGTTGCGGCTCTTCGGGCTGAGCATCAGGTCGACCGCGCTCGCGGCCGACATCTGCTTCTCCAGCGTGTACACGCCGTCCTGGATGGTCTTGCCCTGCGGGTTGCTCTGCTGGGCGGCGACGAAGGCGTCGACGCTCTTCACCACGCCCGCGTCCTTGAGCACCTGGCCGATCTTGTAGCCGAGCGCGCCCTTGGGGATCTCGACGGAGACCTGCTGGCCGTTGCCGTCGCCCGCGAAGTCCGGGGCACTGCCGAAACGATCCTGGTAGAACTGGTACCCGAAGTACCCGATTCCGGCGAGACCGCCACCGAGCACCAGAACCACCACGAGACAGGCGGCGCCGCTGCGCCCCTTCTTCTCCTTGCCGCCGCGGCCCCGGCGCTCGCCGCGCCCTCGGCGGTCGCCCGCGTCGTCGTCGCCGTCGTCGCCACCCGCGAAGAAGGCGTGTTCGCCCTGGTCGGGGCCCGGGTCCCAGTCGGTCTCCGGCTCGGGGGCGGGTTCGGCGCGGCGGCCCGGCGGCTCGGGCGGCGGGTAGGCGTCGGGGCCGTCGTAGTAGTCGGCCTGCTGCCCGCCGTAGGTCCCGGTCTGCTGCCCGTACGGGTCCGCCGGGACGGCGGCGTACGGGTCCTGCGGGTGCGTGCCGGTGGGCCAGCCGTTCTGGTCGTACTGCGGCTGGGGGTTCTGGGGCTGCTGGTGCGACTGCTGGGGCGCGTACTGCTGGTCGTACTGCGGGTACTGCTGACCGTCGTACGCGTGCTGCTCACCGGTGCCCCAGTCCGCGTACTGCTGCTGCGGATGGGACTGCTGCTGGCCGTCGTAGGGGGCCTGCGGACCCGGGTGGGTCTGCTGCCCTCTCCATCCGCCGTCCCCGTACAACGGGTCGTCCGGATGCCACGGATCGGAGCCTTGGCCCCGGCCATACTCAGTCATCGATCCCCTAGAGCCGCGAGGCGACGGTCGCCCGGCCACCTGGAATCCCGGCTGCCGTTCCGCCTCTTGCTGTGCGGTGGCTGTTCGAACACCATCGCATCGCGCGGAACGTTACCGTATCGCGATCAGATGACCACTTCGACGCCCTCGCCGGGTGGCTCGCCTGACACCCGTTCGGATTCCAGTGCCTGCTGGAGGATGATCACAGCGGCCGCCTGGTCGATGACGGAGCGTCCCTTCTTGGACTTCACGCCCGAGGCCCGCAGCCCCTGGCTCGCCGTCACCGTCGTCATGCGCTCGTCGACGAGCCTCACCGGAACCGGCGCGATCACGCGGGCCAGCTCCCCGGCGAAACCGCGGACCTTCACCGCGGCCGGGCCCTCGCCCCCCTTGAGGGAGCGAGGGAGACCGACGACGACCTCGATCGGCTCGTACTCCTCGACGAGTTGCCGCAACCTGCGGTGGGCCGCTGGGACGTCCCGGCCGGGGACGGTCTCGACCGGCGTGGCGAGGATCCCGTCGGGGTCGCACGAGGCGACCCCGATCCGGGCGTCCCCGACGTCGATCGCGAGACGGCGGCCGCGGCGCAGCACCGGCCCGTCCACGGCACCGTCCTCGCGCGCGTTCACTTGGCCGTGTCCGCCACGAGCCGCTCGACGGCGTCGACGGCCTCGCCGACGGCGGCCGGGTTCTGGCCGCCGCCCTGGGCGACGTCCGGCTTGCCGCCACCGCCGCCGCCGAGCGTCTTGGCGGCCGTGCGGACCAGGTCGCCGGCCTTGAGGCCGCGCTCGCGGGCGGCCTCGTTGGTGGCAATGACCGTCAGCGGCTTGCCGTTGTTCACGGTGAACAGGGCGACGACGGCGGCCCGGCCGCCCTGGATGCGGCCGCGCACGTCGAGGACCAGCTTGCGCAGGTCGTCGGCGCCCGTGCCGTCGGGGACCTGACCGGTGACCAGGGCGACGCCGTGGACGTCCTTGGCGGACTCGGCGAGACCGGCGGCGGCCTGCAGCACCTTCTCGGCGCGGAACTTCTCGATCTCCTTCTCGGCGTCCTTCAGCTTGGCGAGCATCGCGGAGACCTTCTCCGGCAGCTCCTCGGAGCGGCCCTTGAGCAGCTCGGTGAGCTGGTTGACCACCGTGTGCTCGCGGGCGAGGAAGGAGTAGGCGTCGACGCCGACCAGGGCCTCGATACGGCGCACGCCGGAGCCGATGGAGGACTCGCCGAGCAGCTTCACCAGGCCGAGCTGGGCGGTGTTGTGCACGTGGGTGCCGCCGCACAGCTCCTTGGAGAAGTCGCCGATGGTCACGACGCGGACGCGCTCGCCGTACTTCTCGCCGAACTCGGCGATGGCGCCCTGCTTCCTGGCCTCGTCGATGCCCATGACGTCGGCGCGCACGTCGAGGTCGCGGGCGAGCACCTCGTTGATCTTCTGCTCGACGTCGAGCATGACCGTCTGCGGCACGGCGGACGGGGAGCCGAAGTCGAAGCGGAAGCGGCCGGGCTGGTTCTCCGAGCCGGCCTGGGCGGCCGTCGGGCCGAGGGCATCGCGCAGCGCCTGGTGGGTCAGGTGCGTGGCCGAGTGGGCGCGGGCGATGGCCTTGCGGCGGCGGGCGTCGATGGAGGCGTGGGCCTTGGCGCCGACGGTGACCTCACCGACCTGCACGACGCCCTTGTGGACGTAGACGCCGGGGACCGGCTTCTGGCAGTCGCGGACCTCGATGACGGCGCCGGAGTCGGCCTTGATGCGGCCGGTGTCGCCGATCTGGCCGCCGCCCTCGGCGTAGAACGGGGTGCGGTCGAGGACGATCTCGACCTCGTCGCCCTCGGTGGCGGCCGGCGAGGAGACGCCGTCGACGAGGATGCCGACGACGGTGGACTCGCCCTCGGTGTCGGTGTAGCCGATGAAGTCGGTGGCACCGGCCCGGTCGGCGATCTCGCGGTAGGCGCCGAGGTCGGCGTGGCCGGTCTTCTTGGCCTGGGCGTCGGCCTTGGCGCGCTCCCGCTGCTCCTTCATCAGGCGGCGGAAGCCCTCCTCGTCCACGGTCAGGCCCTGCTCGGCGGCCATCTCGAGGGTGAGGTCGATCGGGAAGCCCCAGGTGTCGTGGAGCAGGAAGGCCTTGTCGCCGGGCAGCACGGAGGAGCCGGCGGCCTTGGTGTCGCTGACGGCGGTGTCGAGGATGTTGGTGCCGGCCTTCAGCGTCTTCAGGAAGGCGTTCTCCTCGGCGACGGCCACCTTCTCGATCCGCTCGCGGTCGGTGATCAGCTCCGGGTACTGCTGGCCCATCATGCCGATCACGACGTCGACGAGGTCCTTGACGACCGGACCGGTGGCGCCGAGCAGCCGCATGTTGCGGATGGCGCGGCGCATGATGCGGCGCAGCACGTACCCGCGGCCCTCGTTGCCCGGGGTCACGCCGTCACCGATGAGCATGGTGGCGGTGCGCATGTGGTCGGTGACCACGCGCAGGGAGACGTCCGAGGCCGGGGCGTCGCCGTAGCGGACGCCGGTCAGCTCCGTGACCTTGTTGATCACGGCCATGGAGGTGTCGATCTCGTACAGGTTCTGCACGCCCTGCAGGATCATGGCGAGACGCTCGAGGCCGAGGCCGGTGTCGATGTTCTTGCTCGGCAGCTCGCCGAGGATCTCGAAGTTGTCCTTGCCGATGCCCTCGCCGCGCTCGTACTGCATGAAGACGAGGTTCCAGATCTCCACGTACCGCTCGTCGTTGACGGCGGGGCCGCCCTCGACGCCGAACTCGGGGCCGCGGTCGTAGTTGATCTCGGAGCAGGGGCCGCAGGGGCCGGGCACGCCCATGGACCAGTAGTTGTCCTTCATGCCCAGGCGCTGGATGCGCTCCTTGGGCACACCGACGACCTCGTGCCAGATCCGCTCGGCCTCGTCGTCGTCCTTGTAGACGGTGATCCACAGGCGCTCGGGGTCGAGGCCGTAACCGCCCTTGTCCTGAGGGCTGGTCAGCAGCTCCCAGGCCAGCTTGATGGCGCCTTCCTTGAAGTAGTCGCCGAAGGAGAAGTTGCCGCACATCTGGAAGAACGTGCCGTGCCGGGTGGTCTTGCCGACCTCTTCGATGTCCGGCGTGCGGACGCACTTCTGCACGCTGGTGGCGCGGTCGAAGGGCGGCTTGACCTCGCCCAGGAAGTAGGGCTTGAAGGGCACCATGCCGGCCGGGACGAGCAGCAGAGTCGGGTCGTCCGCGATCAGCGACGCCGAAGGGACGACGGTGTGCCCGCGCTCCTCGAAGAAGCTCAGCCAGCGGCGGCGGATCTCGGCCGACTCCATCAGTGGTCCTCATTCCGGTTGTACGGGTACGTGGGGTACGTCGACTTCCGCACCGGGCCCTCGACGTACTTGGGGCTGTTGCGGTTCTCGATGACGGCGTAGTGCCGGGGCGGGGGGAGTTCGCGGTCGACGGGGGCGTTGAGCCCGAGCGCGTCGCCGAGTTCGGCCTCCCGCTGGGCCATGTTGTCGCGGACCTCGAGCGCGAAGTCGACCGCGCGGTCCTTCAGGCGGCCACCGGCCTCGATCGCCTTGTTCGCCGCGGTCACGGCGAGGTGCTCGGGCGTCAGTTGCTTGAGCTTACGGTTGACCTTGGTGGTGGCCCACACACCGGCGGCCACGCCGGTGGTGAACCAGAACGTTCGGCGGAACATCGCTGGGTCAGTCCCTCTTTCCCCGGGTGCGCTTTTCCCTCCGAGTGCCCGGGACGGTGCGGCCCACGATCACGGTACGCCTCGGCGCCTTCGGCGGAGTGTCCTCCTTGCGGCCGCTGACGGCCCGGCGCACGCCGTAACCGAAGGCGGCGACCTTGACGAGCGGGCCGCCGAAGGTCGAGGCCACGGTGGTCGACAGCGCGGAGGCGTTGGACGTCACCTCCTGGACGTCGGAGGCGATCGCGTCGACCCGTTCGATCTGGGTCTGCGCGGAGCGCACCGCCGCGGAGGCGTCGGCCAGCAGCGGGACGGCCTGGTCGGTCACGTCCGCCACCAGCTTGGTGGTCGCCCGGAGCGTCTGGGCCAGCCTCGCCAGTGCCACGGCGAGGAAGGAGACCAGGATCGCCCAGAAGACGGCCACCAGGATTCCGGCCACCTCGCCACCGGACACTGTGTGCACCCGCTCCCTTGAAACGCGCCTGAACATCGAGAAAGTCGTGTGACCGAGCCTATCGCGCCGGTGAGGGCACTCCGTACCGGATTACCGTCCGCCCCCGCCCGAATCGCCACGGGCGCGGGCGGGGCGGTGCGGGCCCGGGAGAAGAAGAACCCGCCGCCTCGCCCGCCCTCACGGACGGGGAGACGGCGGGCCGGGAGACCGCGCGCCTGCTGGGATCAGCGGGCGTAGTACTCGACGACGAGCTGCTCGTCGCAGATCACCGGGATCTCCTTGCGGTTCGGCTCGCGGTCCAGGCGGAACGCCAGGGCCTTGAGGTTCACCTGGAGGTAGCGCGGGGTCTCACCGTCGGGAGCGAAGCCGCCCTCACGGGCGATCGTGAAGAGGGTCTTCTCCTTGCTGCGGTCGCGGACCTGCACGACGTCGTCCGGGCGGACACGGAAGGAGGGCTTGTCGACCTTCTTGCCGTTGACCTGGATGTGGCCGTGCGTGACCATCTGGCGGGCCTGGTAGATCGTGCGGGCGATGCCCGAACGCAGCACCAGCGCGTCGAGACGACGCTCCAGCTCGATGATCAGGGCCTCGCCGGTCTTGCCCTGGACCTTGGAAGCACGCTCGTAGGCACGGACGAGCTGACGCTCGGACACGTCGTACTGCGCGCGCAGACGCTGCTTCTCGAGCAGACGGACCTTGTAGTCCGAGTTCTGCTTGCGGCCGCGGCCGTGCTCACCCGGCGGGTAGGGGCGGGCCTCGAAGTACTTGACGGCCTTCGGGGTCAGCGCGATGCCGAGGGCACGCGACTTCTTGACCTTGGGGCGGGACTGGTTCGCCACTTTTCTTCCTTTTCCTTTTCGGCTGCCTCAGGGTTACGGGAGGTCGCATCCGCAGCCGGGGAATTCCCGACAGGTCCGCGCGGGACTTGCCGGGCAGCCGCTCCCTGGTCTGGGCACATACGTGCAGCACACGAACGGCCCACCGACCGGTCCCGGAACTCACGGGTGGTGGTGGGCTGCCCGCGACACCTACGACGGTGCGCGACGCTCCTGGATCGAAGGATCCGGCTGGATGTCCCGCCTGAGGCGCCGACCGGAGCCGGACACGGGACGCAGCACTGCGGAAAGTGTACAGGGCGGTCAGGGCCGCTTCCGACCGAGGTGTTTCCTGGTCCACTCCACCGCGTCCGCGTACCGCGCCTCCGCGCCGTGCCGGGTGGGCTCGTAGTACGTGCGGTCCTTCAGGGCGTCCGGCGCGTACTGCTGTTCGGCGATGCCCTCGGGCAGGTCGTGCGGGTACACGTAGCCCTTGCCGTGGCCGAGCTTGGTCGCGCCCTTGTAGTGGCTGTCCCGCAGATGGGACGGCACCGGTCCGGCCAGCCCCTTGCGCACGTCGTCCAGGGCGGCGCCGATCGCGGTGGTGGCCGCGTTGGACTTGGGGGCGAGGGCGAGGGCGATGGTGGCGTGGCTGAGGGTGAGGGCGGCCTCCGGGAAGCCGATCATGGCGACGGCCTGCGCGGCGGCGACCGCGATGGGCAGCGCGTTCGGATCGGCGAGGCCGATGTCCTCGCTGGCCGAGATCATCAGGCGGCGGGCGATGAAGCGGGGGTCCTCACCGGCCTCGATCATGCGGGCCAGGTAGTGCAGGGCGGCGTCGACGTCGGAGCCGCGGATGGACTTGATCAGGGCGCTGGCGACGTCGTAGTGCTGGTCGCCGTCGCGGTCGTACTTCACGGCCGCCCGGTCGACCGTCTCCTCCAGCGTGGCCAGGGCGATCTCCGTCTCGCCCTTGTCGAGGGCGGCTCCGGCGGCGGCCTCCAGCGCGGTCAGTGCGCGGCGGGCGTCGCCGCCGGCGATGCGCAGGAGGTGGTCCTCGGTGTCCTCGGGGAGGGTGACGGCGCTCTTCAGGCCGCGGTCGTCGGTGAGGGCGCGCCTGAGCAGGTTCCTGATGTCGTCGTCGGTGAGCGGTTCGAGGGTGAGGAGCAGGGAGCGGGAGAGCAGTGGCGAGATGACCGAGAAGTAGGGGTTCTCGGTGGTCGCGGCGATCAGGGTGACCCAGCGGTTCTCCACGGCCGGGAGCAGGGAGTCCTGCTGGGCCTTGCTGAAGCGGTGGATCTCGTCGAGGAAGAGGACGGTCTCCTGGCCGTAGCCGCCGGAGGCGCGGCGGGCGCCGTCGATGACCGCGCGGACCTCCTTGACGCCGGCGGTGATCGCGGACAGTT
Source organism: Streptomyces calvus (assembly GCF_006782915.1). GTDB lineage: Bacteria > Actinomycetota > Actinomycetes > Streptomycetales > Streptomycetaceae > Streptomyces > Streptomyces calvus. Next base: position 127,617 of record NZ_VCNP01000056.1, on the reverse strand, counting down.
CCACGAAGCGCTTGTTGGTGGCCTTGGAGACGACGTAGGCCAGCGTCGTCTTCCCGGTGCCGGGCGGCCCCCACAGGAAGACCGAGGAGGGCCCGGCGGGGCCGGCGGCTCCCTCCCCGACCAGTCTGCGCAGGGGGGAGCCGGGCTTCAGCAGGTGTTGCTGGCCCACCACCTCGTCGAGGGTGCGCGGGCGCATCCGGACCGCCAGGGGGCTGCCGGTCGGGTCCTTCTCCTGGCGTTCTTCTGCTGCGGCGGTGAACAGGTCGGGCTCCACGCTGAAACCCTAAGGCACCGCACCGACAGTCCCGCCGGGGGTGTTCAGCCGGTCCAGAAGTCCCACCAGCGGGTCAGCACCAGCATGCCGATGATGCCGGTGTGCAGGACCGGCAGGACCCAGGTGAACTCGTCGAAGAAGCTCTTCAGCCAGCCCGGGGCGGGCAGAAAGCCCTGGCGGACGTTGAACGAGGTCACGTACCAGAACATGACGATCGTGGCGACCCAGGCCAGGCAGCACCACAGGCACAGGGCGTTGATCCGGTACAGCGACTGGTACATCAGCCAGGTGCAGAAGGCGACACCGAAGAGCGTGCCGGCGTTGAAGGTGAGCCAGTACCAGCGCGGGAAGCGGGCCCGGGCCAGCAGGCTCATGCCGACGCACACGACGATGCCGTAGGTGACCAGGCCCAGCATGGGGTTCGGGAAGCCGAACACGGCGGCCTGGTCGCTCTCCATCACGCTGCCGCAGGAGACCACGGGGTTGAGGCTGCATCCCGGGACGAACGTCTCGCCCTTGACCTTGGCCTCGAGCAGCTTGAACTTGTCGAGCGTGATCACCCAGGCGGCGAGCACACCGGCGGCGCCGGTGATCACCATGAGCAGGGCGAACGCGCGGCTCGCGCCCTCTGTGCGCGGCGCGGCGCCGGAGCGCTGCGGCGAGGGCGAGGGTTCGGACTCCATGTCGACGTCCCTGACTGTCGTCTTGCTCATCACGCCGATTCCGTCACGAGAGAGGGTGGACCTGCTTCGGGCAGGGCCATTGTGCCGTACGAGGCTGTGGATGCGCCGTCGTGCGGGCGGACGGAACGGCCGGCCGCGGCCCGTGGGCGCGCGGTTTCGGCCGTTGTGCGGGCGACGGCCGCGCGGACGCTCCGCCCGAGGACCATCCGACCGGGGGACGACGGGCGTGCGCGTTGACGGCGAGGGCGCCGGTGCCCGCGAAGGGCACCGGCGCCTTCCGTGACGCGGGGCGGGATCAGCCGAGCCGCGACTCCAGCTCCGCCACGATCTCGTTGACGCCGACCGCCGTCTGCTCGCCGGACTCCATGTCCTTGAGCTGGACGACGCCCTCGGCGAGGTCGCGTTCGCCGGCCACGATCGTGTAGCGGGCGCCGCTGCGGTTGGCGTTCTTCATGGCGCCCTTGAGGCCCTTGCCGCCGTAGGCGAAGTCCGCGGCGACGCCGTTCTTGCGCAGCTCGGTGACCTTGGCGAACAGCACCCGGCGGGCCTCCTCGCCGAGCGGGACCGCGAACACGCTGGTGGTGGCGGGCAGTTCGAGCTCGACGCCCTCCGCCTCCAGGGCGAGCACGGTGCGGTCCACGCCGAGGGCCCAGCCGACGGACGGCAGCGCGGGGCCGCCGATCATCTCGGACAGGCCGTCGTAGCGGCCGCCGCCGCCCACCGCGGACTGCGAGCCGAGGCCGTCGTGGACGAACTCGAAGGTGGTGCGCGTGTAGTAGTCCAGGCCGCGCACCAGCTTGGCGTCGTCCTCGAAGGCCACGCCCGCGGCCGTGATCAGCTCGCGGACCTCCTCGTGGTACGCCTTGCAGGCGTCGCAGAGGTAGTCGCGCAGCAGCGGGGCGCCGGTCAGCTGCTTCTGCACCGACTCGCGCTTGTCGTCCAGCACGCGCAGCGGGTTGATCTCCGCGCGGCGCAGGGTGTCCTCGTCCAGGTCCAGGCCGCGCAGGAAGTCCTGCAGCGCGGCCCGGTAGACCGGGCGGCACTCCTTGTCGCCGAGGCTGTTGAGCAGGATGCGGAAGTCGCTCAGGCCCAGCGAGCGGTACGCCTGGTCGGCCAGGATGATCAGTTCGGCGTCGAGCGCCGGGTCCTCGGCGCCGATCGCCTCGGCGCCGACCTGGGAGAAGTGGCGGTAACGGCCCTTCTGGGGGCGCTCGTAGCGGTAGTACGAGCCGGAGTACCAGAGCTTGACGGGGAGGTTGCCCGCCTTGTGCAGGTTGGCCTCCAGGGCCGCGCGCAGCACGGAGGCGGTGCCCTCGGGCCGCAGGGCAAGCCGGTCGCCGCCCTTGGTCTCGAAGGCGTACATCTCCTTGGTGACGATGTCGGTGGACTCGCCGACACCGCGCGCGAACAGCTCGACGTTCTCGAAGCCGGGGGTCTCGATGTAGCCGTAGCCGGAGCCGCGCAGCGGGGCGGCGATGGCCTCGCGGACGGCGAGGTACTTGGCGCTGTCCGGCGGGATCAGGTCGTACGTGCCCTTGGGGGCCTTGAAGGTGCTCACGGGAGTTCTCTCGTCACATTCCTCGTCGGGGAGCGTCGGCTCCCTGGCCGGCCGCCACCTGCCGCAGATACGGGTTGGTGGCGCGCTCCTGGCCGATGGTCGTGTACTCGTTGTGACCGGGCAGCACCACGGTTGCGTCGTCGAGCGGCAGGACCACGCGGGCCAGGGACTCGAGCATGTCGTCCATGGAGCCACCGGGGAAGTCGGTGCGTCCGATGGAGCCGGCGAACAGCAGGTCGCCCGAGAAGAGGACCGGCGGGACGTCCGCCGCCTCGGGCAGGCCGAAGGTCACCGACCCCTTGGTATGGCCCGGCGCGTGCGCGACCGTCAGTTCCAGGCCGGCCAGCTCCAGCTTGGTGCCGTCGGCCAGTTCGCGGACGTCGTCCGGCTCCCCGACGGTCAGCTCGCCCATGAGCGGCATGCCGATGGTGCGGCCGATCGCCTTCTCGGGGTCGCTCATCATGTACCGGTCCTCGGGGTGGATCCAGGCCGGTACCTCGTGCGCCCCGCAGACCGGGACGACCGAGGCGACGTGGTCGATGTGTCCGTGGGTGAGGACGACGGCGACGGGCTTGAGCCGGTGCTTGCGGACCGCCTCCTCGACTCCGGGGGCGGCCTGGTGGCCGGGGTCGATGATCACGCACTCCTCACCGGCGGCGGGGGCGACGAGATAACAGTTCGTCCCCCAGGCCCCGGCGGGGAACCCGGCAATGAGCACGATCGTCCTTCGTTGTGTCGATACGGGAGGCTTGCGACGGGGCTGCGCCCGTGGTCAGAGCCTACCGGCGCTGCCGATTCCTCAGCGAACCCATATACGGTACGGGGCACACGCAGGCGGTCGGCTCACCGCACGCACGCACGCGTACCGGCCGGCACACGAGACGCATGAGGAGAGAACCCGGTGGTCAGCCAGGAACAGCGGCGGCGTCAGCTCGCCCGGGAGAAGTTCTTGCGGCAGCAGCAGCGGCGCACCGAAGCGCGGCGCAAGTCGCGGATCCGCAACTCGGTGATCGCGTCCGTGCTCGGTGTCGTCCTCGTGGGCAGCCTCGCGCTGTACACGACCGGGACGCTCAAGCAGGACGACGACAAGACCAACGCGAACGCGGAGGTCTCGCCGAGCGCGTCGGCGACGAGCAAGGCTCCGGACCCGTGCGACAAGCCCGCGAAGGGCAAGGTCAAGTCGGAGACCTGGAAGAAGGAGCCGGCGATGTCCATCGACAAGTCGGCGAAGTACACCCTGAAGCTCGACACGACCTGTGGCGCGATAGACGTGGCGCTGAAGGCGTCGGCGGCGCCGCACACCGTCAACTCCTTCGACTTCCTCGCGAAGAAGGGCTACTTCGACCACAGCAAGTGCCACCGGCTCACCACGAACGGCATCTACGTGCTGCAGTGCGGTGACCCGACGGGCACCGGCACCGGCGGTCCCGGCTACACGATCCCGGACGAGAACCTGAAGGACAAAAGCCTGAAGGACAACATCTATCCGGCGGGCACGGTCGCGATGGCCAACACCGGGCAGAAGGACAGCGGCGGCAGCCAGTTCTTCCTGGTCTACCAGGACAGCCAGCTCCCGCCCAGCTACACACCGTTCGGTACCGTCTCGGAGGCGGGCATGAAGGTGCTGAAGAAGATCGCCGACGCCGGCGAGAGCACCGGAGCCGGTGACGGGGCGCCCAACGCGACGGTCGTGATCGACAAGGCGACCGTCACCCAATCCTGAGCCCCAACTGCGAAATTTCGGTCGCGCGGGATGCGGACAGGCATCCCGTCGGTCGCCTATGTTGGCCGTGACGAAACTGTGGACGATGCCCGGGGGAGCTTCGAGGCCCCCTCGACGGCATCATGTGGAGGAGGCGCTGTGAGCAGCGACCCGTGGGGCCGCGTCGACGAGACGGGGACCGTGTACGTGCGTACGGCCGACGGCGAGAAGGTCGTCGGTTCCTGGCAGGCCGGCTCTCCCGATGAGGCGCTGGCCTACTTCGAGCGCAAGTACGAGGGCCTGGTTGTCGAGATCGGCCTCCTCGAGAAGCGAGTCAGGACCACCGACCTGTCGTCCAAGGACGCACTGACCGCGATCGAGCACCTGCGGGAGCAGGTCGACGCCCATCACGCGGTCGGTGACCTGGACGCCCTCAGGGCCCGGCTGGACAAGCTCGTGGAGCTGGTGGAGGCGCGTCGCGAGGAGCGCAAGGCGCAGCGGGCCAAGCAGTCCGACGAGGCCCGTCAGGCCAAGGAGGCGCTGGTCGCCGAGGCGGAGCAGCTGGCGCAGTCCGACCAGTGGCGGGCGGCCGGTGAGCGGCTGCGGGCGCTGGTGGACACCTGGAAGGGTCTGCCGCGGCTGGACCGCAAGTCCGACGACGAGCTGTGGCACCGGTTCTCGCACGCGCGCTCGGCGTTCTCCAAGCGGCGCAAGCAGCACTTCGCGCAGCTGGACGCGCAGCGCGAGGAGGCCCGCCGGACCAAGGAGCGGCTGGTCGCCGAGGCCGAGTCGCTGTCGGGCTCGACGGACTGGGGGCCGACGGCGGCCCGCTACCGGGAGCTGATGTCGGAGTGGAAGGCCGCGGGCCGCGCCCAGCGCGAGCACGAGGAGGATCTGTGGAACCGCTTCCGCGGCGCCCAGGACGTCTTCTTCGCCGCCCGCAGCTCCGTCTTCGCCGAGCGTGACGCGGAGCAGGCCGAGAACCTCAAGCTCAAGGAGGAGCTGGCCGGGGAGGCCGAGAAGCTCCTGCCGATCACGGATCTGAAGGCCGCGCGGGCGGCGTTCCGGGCGATCAACGAGCGCTGGGAAGCCATCGGCCACGTGCCGCGGGACTCCCGCCCGAAGGTCGAGGGCCGGATGCACGCCGTGGAGCGGGCCCTGCAGGAGGCCGAGGAGGCCGAGTGGCGCCGGACGAACCCGGAGGCACGCGCGCGTGCCGAGGGTCTGACCGGCCAGCTCCAGGCCGCCGTGGACAAGCTGAAGGGCCAGATCGAGCAGGCTCGCGCGCAGGGCAACACCGCGAAGGCGGAGAAGCTGGAGCGGGAGCTGGAGGGCCGCCAGGCCCTGCTGGACCAGGCGCTGAGGGGCCTGCAGGAGTTCGGCGGCTGACGGCACGGCCGACGGCGAAGGGGCTCCCGTACGCGCGTACGGGAGCCCCTTCGCCGTCGGTGGGCTGCTACGAGCGGTTGCGGGCGGACGTCACGCGGTAGACGTCGTAGACGCCCTCCACGCCCCGTACGGCCTTCAGGACGTGGCCGAGGTGCTTCGGGTCGCCCATCTCGAAGGTGAACCGGGAGGTGGCCACACGGTCGCGGGAGGTCTGGACGGCCGCGGAGAGGATGTTGACGTGCTGGTCGGACAGCACGCGGGTGACGTCCGACAGCAGGCGTGAGCGGTCCAGTGCCTCCACCTGGATGGCGACCAGGAACACCGAGGACTGGGTGGGCGCCCACTCGACCTCGAGGATGCGTTCGGGCTCGCGGGACAGCGAGTCGACGTTGACGCAGTCGCTGCGGTGAACCGATACGCCACTGCCGCGGGTCACGAAGCCGATGATCGGGTCGCCGGGCACCGGCGTGCAGCAGCGGGCCAGCTTCACCCACACGTCCTCGACGCCCTTGACGATGACGCCCGGGTCGGCGCTGGCGCGGCGCTTGCGGCTGCGGCCGCGGGCCGGCGGGACCGTCTCGTCGATCTCCTCGGTGGCCGCTTCCTCGCCGCCGAGCGCCTGGACCAGCTTCTGCACGATGTTCTGCGCGGAGACATGGCCCTCGCCGATCGCCGCGTACAGCGCGGAGATGTCGGAGTAGCGCATCTCGTGCGCCAGCGTGACCAGGGAGTCGCCGGTGAGGATCCGCTGGATCGGCAGGTTCTGCTTGCGCATCGCGCGGACGATGGCGTCCTTGCCCTGCTCGATCGCCTCGTCGCGGCGCTCCTTGGAGAACCAGGCGCGGATCTTGTTGCGGGCGCGCGGCGACTTGACGAAGCCCAGCCAGTCCCGGGAGGGGCCGGCGCCGGCCGCCTTGGAGGTGAAGACCTCCACCAGGTCGCCGTTGTCGAGGGTGGATTCGAGCGGTACGAGGCGGCCGTTGACGCGGGCCCCTATGGTGCGGTGGCCGACCTCGGTGTGCACCGCGTACGCGAAGTCGACCGGGGTGGCACCCGCGGGGAGCGCTATGACGTCGCCCTTGGGGGTGAAGACGAAGACCTCGTTGCGGGACAGGTCGAAGCGCAGCGACTCCAGGAACTCGCCCGGGTCCTCGGTCTCCTTCTGCCAGTCCAGCAACTGCCGCAGCCACGCCATGTCGTTGATGGCGTCCTTGTCCTTGCCGGACGACTTGGGGGCGTCCGTGCGGATCTTGGACGCGCCGGCGACGGCCTCCTGCTTGTACTTCCAGTGCGCGGCGATGCCGTACTCGGCGCGGCGGTGCATGTCGAACGTGCGGATCTGCAGTTCGACGGGCTTGCCGCCGGGGCCGATGACCGTCGTGTGCAGCGACTGGTACATGTTGAACTTGGGCATCGCGATGTAGTCCTTGAACCGGCCGGGGACCGGGTTCCATCGCGCGTGCACCGTGCCGAGGGCCGCGTAGCAGTCGCGGACGGTGTCCACCAGGACGCGGATGCCCACCAGGTCGTAGATCTCCGCGAAGTCACGGCCGCGGACGATCATCTTCTGGTAGACGCTGTAGTAGTGCTTCGGGCGGCCGGTGACGGTCGCCTTGATGCGGGCCGCCCGCAGGTCCTGCTGCACCTCGTCGGTGACGATGGCGAGGTACTCGTCGCGCTTGGGGGCGCGCTCGGCGACCAGGCGGACGATCTCGTCGTACATCTTGGGGTAGAGGATCGCGAAGGCGAGGTCCTCCAGCTCCCACTTGATGGTGTTCATGCCCAGGCGGTGGGCGAGCGGCGCGTAGATCTCCAGGGTCTCGCGCGCCTTCTTCTCCTGCTTCTCCCGCTTGAGGTAGCGCATGGTGCGCATGTTGTGCAGGCGGTCGGCGAGCTTGATGACCAGGACGCGCGGGTCCTTGGCCATGGCGACGACCATCTTGCGCACGGTCTCGGCCTGCGCGGCCTCGCCGAACTTGACCTTGTCGAGCTTGGTGACGCCGTCGACGAGGAGGGCGACGGTGTCGCCGAAGTCGCGGCGGAGCTGCTCCAGGCCGTACTCGGTGTCCTCCACCGTGTCGTGCAGCAGCCCGGCCATCAGCGTGGCCGGGTCCATGCCGAGCTCGGCGAGGATGGTGGTGACGGCGAGCGGGTGCGTGATGTACGGGTCGCCGCTCTTGCGCTTCTGGCCGCGGTGCCAGCGCTCGGCGACCTGGTAGGCGCTCTCGATCTGGCGCAGCGTGGCGTTCTCGATCTTGGGGTCGTTGCTGCGCACGATCCGCAGCAGCGGCTCCAGCACCGGGTTGTACGGGTTCGCGCGCTGGACGCCGAGACGGGCGAGGCGGGCGCGGACGCGGTTGGAGGAGCCGGAGCGGGCGGGCTGTCCGGTGTTCGGGCGGACGGGGTTGCCGCGCTCGGGCGGGACGGGCTTGGGGCGCGGCTGCTCGGGCTTGTCGACGGGGGCGGCCTGGGCGTGCTGGACCGGCCCGCGGGTGTCGTTCTTCGCCTGGGGCGCGGTCGGCGCTGGCTTCGCCGCCGCCGAGGCGGACTCGGGCTTGGCGGCGGTCAGGTGCTGGGCCTCGTCTGGCAAGAGGGCTCCTCGTGCGCGATCCGGGTCCCCCGGTCAGGCTCCGGAGAACCCATGGTAGCGATCCCCCGCCCGCGCATCGCCTCCGGAGCGGTGTGAGGACCGTCTACCCGCGAAACGCACGAGGCGGACACCGGATTCCTCCGGGTCCGCCCGCGTGGTGCGGCAGAGGGGCTTCGCGCCCGTGCCGCGGCCGGTCAGATGGTGAGCAGCGCCTTGAGCGGGGCCCCGGCGAGGGCCGGTTCGAGACGGGCCCGGCCGCCGAGGAAGCCGAGTTCCATCAGCACGGCGAGGCCCGCGACCTGGGCGCCCGCCCTGCGGATGAGCTGGAGGGACGCCTCGGCGGTGCCACCGGTGGCGAGGACGTCGTCGACGACCAGGACGCGGTCGCCGGCGCTCAGATCCTCCGCGTGCACCTCGATCTCGGCGGAGCCGTACTCCAGGTCGTAGGCCTGGCTGAGGGTCGCTCCGGGGAGCTTGCCCGCCTTGCGTACCGGGATGAAGCCGACGCCCGCGCGGACGGCGGCCGGGGCGCCGAGGATGAAGCCCCGGGCCTCCAGGCCGACGACCTTGGTGGCGCCGGTGTCCCGGGCGATGTCGGCCAGTGCGTCGCTGAGCGCGGAGAACGCCGCGGGGTCGGCCAGGAGCGGGGTGATGTCCTTGAACATCACGCCCGGCTCCGGGTGGTCCGCCACGTCCCGGATGCGGCTGAGCAGCAGGGTCGAGAGGTCGGTCAGCTCGGTCATCGGCGCTTCCCGGAGGGACGGCCGCGGCCGCGGGAGGTCTGCCGGTCGCGCGGTCCGACGACCGCGGGCGCCGCGTCCTCGGGCTCGTCGCCGTACTCCTCGTCGGAGACCGCGACGTCCTCGGACTCGCCCGTGGTGCCCGTCTGGGCCCGCTTGGCCAGCACGCGCTTCTTCAGCGACTTCATCGCCGGCTCGCGCTCCTTGAGGTCGGCGACGAGCGGGGTGGCGATGAAGATCGAGGAGTACGCGCCGGCGGCGAGGCCGACGAACAGCGACAGCGAGATGTCGTTGAGCATGCCGGCGCCGAGCACACCGCCACCGATGAACAGCAGGCCCGCCACGGGCAGCAGCGCGACCACCGTGGTGTTGATGGAGCGGACCAGGGTGCTGTTGATGGAGCGGTTGGCGATCTCGCTGTAGGTCCAGCGGGTCTGCTTGGTGATGTCTCTCGTCTGTTCCTTGAGGCTGTCGAAGACGACGACCGTGTCGTACAGCGAGTAGCCGAGGATGGTGAGCAGACCGATCACCGTGCCCGGGGTGACCTCGAAGCCGACGAGGGCGTAGATGCCGACGGTGATGGTGATGTCGTGGATCAGCGCGACGAACGCGGCGAGCGCCATGCGCCACTCGAAGGCGATCGCCAGGTAGATCACGACCAGGATGAGGAAGATGCCGAGGCCCTGCCAGGCCTTGTTGGCGATCTGCTCACCCCAACTGGGCCCGACCAGTTCGGCGTTGATCTGCTCGGCGTCGACCTTGAGGTCCTCGGCGAGCGTGTCCTTGATCTTGTCCGAGGTGTTGGTGTCGATGCCCGCGACCTGGATGCGCATGCTGCCGTCGCCCAGCTTCTGGACGATGGCGTCGTGACCGGAGGCTTCCTCCGCGTACTCCTCGGCCTTGGCGACCGAGACGCTCATGTTCTTCGGGGTGGTGAAGACCGCTCCGCCCTGGAACTCGATGCCCATGTGCAGGCCGCGCACCGCCAGGCCGACGATGGCCGTGATGGTGATCAGGATGGAGATGCCGTACCAGATCTTGCGGTTCTTGACGAAGTCGTAGCCGACCTCGCCGTGGTGCAGTCGGGCGCCGAGGCTGCCGAGTTTCGACATCTCTCACGCCTCCTTCGTCTGGGCAGGGGCGGAGGGACGACGGGTGCGGCGCAGCGGCGGCTTGGCGCCCAGGGCCTTCGGGTCGAGACCGGACCACTTGTGGCCGCTCGCGAAGAACTTCCGGCGGGCCATCAGCGTCAGCAGCGGCTTGGTGAACAGGAACACCACGACGACGTCGAGCACGGTGGTCAGGCCGAGCGTGAACGCGAAGCCCTGAACCTTGCCGACGGTGACGACGAAGAGCACGGCGGCGGCGAGGAACGACACGAAGTCCGACACCAGGATGGTGCGCCGGGCGCGGGGCCAGGCCCGCTCCACGGCGGGACGCAGGGTGCGGCCCTCGCGGATCTCGTCCCGGACCCGCTCGAAGTACACGATGAACGAGTCCGCCGTGATGCCGATCGCGACGATGGCACCGCAGACGGCCGGCAGGTTCAGCGCGAAGCCGATGGTCGGGCCGAGCAGCGACATGATCACGTAGGTGAGGGCGGCGGACACCAGCAGCGACAGGACCGCGATGAAGGACAGGCCGCGGTAGTAGACCAGCAGGTAGAGGACGACGAGCGCGAGGCCGATGGCACCGGCGATCAGGCCGGCCTCCAGCTGCTCGCCGCCGAGCGCGGCGGTGACGGTGGTGACGCTGTCCTCGCGGAAGGTCAGCGGCAGCGCGCCGTAGGACAGCATGTTGGACAGTTCCTGCGCCGACTGCTGGGTGAAGTTGCCGGAGATCTCGGCGTTGCCGCCGGTCAGCGCCTGGCTGACGTACGGGTCGGAGACGACCTCGCCGTCCAGGACGATGGCGAACTGGTTCTGCGGGGACTGCTTCTGCGCGAGCTGGCCGGTGATGTCCGCGAACTTCTTGGCGCCCTTGTCCGTGAAGTCCATGGTGACGGTCCAGCCGGCACCGGTCTGCGTGTTCAGGACGGCCTGGGCCTTGTCGACGTCGGTGCCGTCGACGGCGGCCGGGCCGAGGATGTACTTCTGCCACTGGCCCTGGGAGTTCTGGCCGCAGGCCACGGTCGACTCGCTGGACTTGGCGCCGTCGCCGGCCGTGGCGCGGACGCTCTCCTTGGTGCAGTCGAGCGCGGCGTACTGGGCCTGGAGTTCGCTCTCCGAGTCGCCGGAGGTGCCACCGGTCGCGGAGGGGGAAGGGCTCGCCTTGTCGTCGGCCGCGCCGCTCGGGGAGCCGGTCGGCGTCTCGTCGGCCTTCAGGGCGTCGGTGACCGCGCGGCCCTGGGTGGTGGCGCTCGCCGAGGGGCTGCCGGAGGCGGACGGGGAGGCGCCGTCGGTGGCCTTCTCCGTGTCCTTGTCGGTCGCCTTGTCCTTGCCGGAGTCCTGCTCCGAGCCGTCACCGGTGGCGCTGGGCGTGGGAGCGGCGCCGCCACCGGCGAGTTCGGTGGCGATGACGGGACGGAAGTACAGCTTCGCGGTGGTGCCTACCTGTTCCCGGGCCTGCTTGGAGTTCGTGCCCTTGGGAATGTTGACGATGATGTTGCGGGTGCCCTGTGTCTGGACCTCGGCCTCGGAGACGCCAAGACCGTTGACGCGGCGCTCCATGATGGAGACGGCCGTGTCCATGTTGGTCTTGTTGATCGCGGACTCCTGGCCGGCCTCGGGGACCGCTGCCAGCGTGATGCTCGTACCACCGGCCAGGTCGATGCCGAGACGCGGAGTGGTGTGCCCGGACGCGAACATGCCGCCGGTGAGCGCCACGATGGCGATCAGAATCAGGGCAAGCGAGCGCCAGGGCTTGCTCTGGACGCTCGCGTTCTTGCCCTTTTTAGGTGCTGCCACCTTCTCGTACTCCCTCTCGGGCCGCCTCGCGCCGGGTCACGGGCGGGCGGCCATGACATGGTGTCGGGATTCCGTGCGAGCTGGGCATGTCCCGGGGCGCGCGGGCAGCACCCGCGCGCCCCGGGACACGACTACTTCGCCTCGGAGTCGCCGTCGGACTTCTTCGGCTGTGCGTCCGCCTTCGCCCCGTCGGTGTCGGCGTCGGCCGGCTCGTCGGCCGCGTCCTTCTTGCCGAGGTCGACAGGCGTGTCGTCGGAGGCGGCGGCAGCGTCGGAGGAGTCGTCGGTCTCGGTGAGGGAGGAGGCGTCGTCGGGAACGACGTCGGCGTCGGACTTCAGATCGTGCTCGATGCCGTGGACGATGCGGTTGTACTCGTCGTCGGTCAGGACGGCACCGATCGAGTTCTTGGCGAACAGCAGCTCCACACCCGGGCCGGCGTCGAGGAGGACCGTGTCCTCGTTGACCTCCTTGACCGTGGCGTACATGCCCCCGATGGTGCGGACGCCGGAACCGGGCTGCATCTGGTTCCGCATCTGGATGGCCTCTTGCTGCTTCTTCTTGGCCGACCGGGTCATCAGGAACATGGCCCCGATGAGCACAATGAACGGGAGGAGGGTCAGGAGACTCACGGGTCGGAACTTCCTTCACACGACCGCGATGGTGAACGGCCTGATGGTTGGGGGTATGTGATGCCGCCGACAACGGTGGCATCGGCGGAGTCTAAGCGAGTCCGCGCGCAGGGAACAACGCTCAGCATGGCACCGGGGTTCCTGCCCGGGCCATCGTCCTCGCCGTCACGCCCCGAACAAGTCCCCTTGTCCGTTTCCGGCGGACTGCGGTCGGGGCGGGGTCAGGTCCAGGTGCGCCCATGCCGCCGGGGTGGCGACCCGGCCGCGCGGGGTGCGGGCGAGCAGGCCCTCCCGGACCAGGAACGGCTCGGCGACCTCCTCCACGGTCTCACGCTCCTCCCCCACCGCGACAGCGAGCGTGGACAGGCCGACCGGACCGCCGCCGAACAGCTTGAGCAGCGCCTCCAGCACCGCCCGGTCCAGCCGGTCCAGGCCGCGGGCGTCGACCTCGTAGACCGCGAGCGCCGCCGCCGCGATGTCCCTGGTGATCCGGCCGTCGGCCTTGACCTGCGCGTAGTCGCGGACGCGGCGCAGCAGGCGGTTGGCGATGCGGGGGGTGCCGCGGGAGCGGCCGGCGATCTCGGCGGCGCCGGCCGGGTCGATCTCCACGTCGAGCAGGCTCGCCGAGCGGTGCACGACCCGCTCCAGCTCGGCCGGCTCGTAGAACTCCATGTGCGCGGTGAAGCCGAAGCGGTCGCGCAGCGGGGGCGGCAGCAGACCGGCCCGCGTGGTGGCGCCGACCAGGGTGAACGGCGGCAGCTCGAGGGGGATGGCGGTGGCGCCGGGGCCCTTGCCGACGATGACGTCGACGCGGAAGTCCTCCATCGCCATGTAGAGCATCTCCTCGGCGGGCCGGGACATGCGGTGGATCTCGTCGAGGAAGAGGACCTCGCCCTCCTGGAGGGAGGAGAGGATCGCCGCGAGGTCGCCGGCGTGCTGGATGGCCGGGCCGGAGGTGATGCGGATCGGGGCTTCCATCTCGGCCGCGATGATCATCGACAGGGTGGTCTTGCCGAGGCCGGGGGCTCCGGAGAGCAGCACGTGGTCGGCGGTGGCGCCGCGCGCCCGGGCGGCGCGCAGCACCAGGTCGAGCTGCTCGCGGACCTTCTCCTGACCGATGAACTCGCCGAGGTCCTTGGGACGCAGAGCGGCCTCCACGGCCTGGTCCTCGCGGTCGGCGACGGAGCCCACCAGCCGCTCGGCGGCGGACGTGTCGGTCTCGTCGTCCCAGTTCATGTGCGTATGCCTCAGCTCTCCGTACGGGCTATCGGGCGCGGTTCAGCGTCTGCAGGGCCGCCTTCAGCAGGTGGCCCACCTGGGGGGTGCCCTCGGCGGCCTCCGCCTGGGGCGCCACGGCGGACACGGCCTCGTCGGCCTCGCGGGTCGCGTACCCGAGGCCGATCAGGGCCGCGTGCAGCTGGTCGCGCCAGCCGGTGGTGACCGGCCGGCCGACGGCGGGTGCGCCGACGGGCTCGCCGAGGCGGTCCTTCAGTTCGAGGAGCAGCTTCTGGGCGCCCTTCTTGCCGATGCCGGGGACGGCGGTCAGCGCCTTCTCGTCCCCGGCGGAGACGGCTCGGCGCAGGGCGTCGGGGGTGTGCACGGCGAGCATCGCCTGAGCGAGCCGGGGTCCGACGCCGCTGGCGGTCTGCAGGAGCTCGAAGACCTGGCGTTCGTCGTCGTCGGCGAAGCCGTACAGGGTCAGGGAGTCCTCGCGCACCACGAGGGAGGTGGCGAGCTTGGCGGGCTGTCCGACGCGGAGCGTGGAGAGGGTGTTCGGCGTGCACTGGACGGCCATGCCGACCCCGCCGACCTCGATCACCGCGGCGTCGGGAGCGAGGGCGGCGACCGTGCCGCTGACGAAGGCGATCATGCCGTACGGCCTTTCGATGCGTGCGGGGCGTTCGGTGACTGGGGTGCTTTCGCGGTGTGCAGGGCGACGGCCCGCTGGAGCCGGTTCTGGGCGGGGGCGCGCCAGATGTGGCAGATGGCGAGGGCGAGGGCGTCGGCGGCGTCGGCCGGTTTCGGTGGCGCGTCCAGCCGCAGCAGGCGGGTGACCATGGCGCCGACCTGCACCTTGTCGGCGCGGCCCGAGCCGGTGACGGCGGCCTTGACCTCGCTCGGGGTGTGCAGGGCGACGGGGATGCCGCGGCGGGAGGCGCACAGGATGGCGACGGCGCTGGCCTGGGCGGTGCCCATCACCGTGCGGACGTTGTGCTGGCTGAAGACGCGCTCCACGGCGACGAACTCGGGCCGGTGCTCGTCCAGCCACTGTTCGAGGCCCTGTTCGACGGCGACGAGGCGGTGGCCGAGGTCGGCGTCCGCCGGTGTGCGCACCACTCCCACGCCGAGCATGGTGAGCGGTCTGCCCGCGACACCCTCCACGACTCCCACGCCGCAGCGGGTCAGCCCCGGGTCCACCCCCAGTACGCGCACGCGCCGCCCCCTTCCTCGATCACCTGTTTGTGCAGGCTATCGGGTGCCACTGACAAAGCGGCGGGCCGACGGGGTGTGTCCCGCCGGCCCGCCGAGCAGAGGGCGCGCTACGCGTCGACCTTCTCCATGATCTCGTCGCTGACGTCGAAGTTGGCGAAGACGTTCTGCACGTCGTCGCTGTCCTCCAGGGCGTCGATCAGCTTGAAGATCTTCTTGGCGCCCTCCTCGTCCAGCTCGACCTGCATGGTCGGGACGAAGTTGGCGTCGGCGGACTCGTAGTCGATGCCGGCGTCCTGGAGGGCGGTGCGGACCGCGACCAGGTCGGTGGCCTCGCTGATGACCTCGAAGTTCTCGCCGAGGTCGTTGACCTCCTCGGCGCCCGCGTCCAGGACGGCGGTGAGAACGTCGTCCTCGGTCAGCTCGCCCTTGGGGACGATCACCACGCCCTTGCGGTTGAACAGGTACGACACCGAGCCCGGGTCGGCCATGGAGCCGCCGTTGCGGGTCATCGCGACACGGACGTCGGAGGCGGCGCGGTTGCGGTTGTCGGTGAGGCACTCGATGAGCACCGCGACACCGTTCGGACCGTAGCCCTCGTACATGATCGTCTCGTAGTCGGCGCCGCCGGCCTCCAGGCCCGCGCCGCGCTTGACCGCGGAGTCGATGTTCTTGTTCGGGACCGACTGCTTCTTGGCCTTCTGGATGGCGTCGTACAGCGTCGGGTTGCCGTCGGGGTCGGCGCCGCCCATGCGGGCCGCGACCTCGATGTTCTTGATGAGCTTCGCGAAGAGCTTGCCGCGCTTGGCGTCGATCACGGCCTTCTTGTGCTTCGTCGTGGCCCATTTAGAGTGGCCGGACATCTGCCTGTCTCCTTCGCGTAACCCATCTCTGCAACGAACGCAGGAATCCTACAAGGACTCGGCTGCCCGGTTCGCGCGCACCATGTCGACGAACAGACCGTGCACCCGGTGGTCGCCGGTCAGTTCCGGGTGGAACGACGTGGCCAGCGCGTTGCCCTGGCGGACCGCGACGATGTGGCCGTCGTGCTCGGCGAGCACCTCGGCCCCCGCGCCGACGGACTCGACCCAGGGGGCGCGGATGAAGACGCCCTCCACCGGGTCGCCGGTGACGCCCTTGACGTCGACCGCCGCCTCGAAGGACTCGTTCTGCCGTCCGAAGGCGTTGCGGCGCACGATCATGTCGATGCCGCCGATGGTCTCCTGCCCGGAGCGCGGGTCGAGGATCTTGTCGGCGAGCATGATCAGGCCGGCGCAGGTGCCGTAGACGGGCATGCCCTCGCGTACGCGTGTGCGGAGGGGTTCCATCAGGCCGAACAGGACGGCCAGCTTGGAGATCGTGGTGGACTCGCCGCCGGGGACGACCAGGCCGTCGACCTCGGCGAGTTCCTCGGGACGCCGCACCGGCCTGGCCACGGCGTCGGCCGCGGCCAGGGCGACGAGGTGCTCCCGTACGTCGCCCTGGAGGGCCAGGACGCCTATGACAGGTGCTTCGCTCACGGGTGGGTCACCAGCCGCGGTTGGCGTAGCGCTCGGCCTCGGGGAGGGTGTCGCAGTTGATGCCGACCATGGCCTCGCCGAGGTTGCGGGACGCGTCCGCGATGATCTTCGGGTCGTCGTAGAAGGTGGTGGCCTTGACGATGGCGGCGGCGCGCTTGGCCGGGTCGCCGGACTTGAAGATGCCGGAGCCGACGAAGACGCCCTCGGCGCCGAGCTGGCGCATCAGCGCGGCGTCGGCCGGGGTGGCCACGCCGCCGGCGGAGAACAGCACCACGGGGAGCTTGCCGAGTTCGGCGACCTCCTTGACCAGCTCGTAGGGGGCGCGCAGCTCCTTGGCGGCGGCGTACAGCTCGTGGTTGTCGTAGCCGCGCAGACGGGCGATCTCGTTCTTGATCTGGCGCAGGTGGCGCACGGCCTCCACGACGTTGCCGGTGCCGGCCTCGCCCTTGGAGCGGATCATCGCCGCGCCCTCGGCGATACGGCGCAGGGCCTCGCCGAGGTTGGTGGCGCCGCAGACGAACGGCGTGGTGAACGCCCACTTGTCGGAGTGGTTGACCTCGTCGGCCGGGGTGAGGACCTCGGACTCGTCGATGTAGTCGACGCCGAGCGACTGCAGCACCTGGGCCTCGACGAAGTGGCCGATGCGGGACTTGGCCATCACGGGGATGGAGACCGCGTCGATGATGCCCTCGATCATGTCCGGGTCGGACATGCGGGCCACGCCGCCGTCCTTGCGGATGTCGGCCGGGACCCGCTCCAGGGCCATGACGGCGACGGCACCGGCATCCTCGGCGATCTTCGCCTGCTCCGGCGTGACGACGTCCATGATCACGCCGCCCTTGAGCTGCTCGGCCATGCCGCGCTTGACGCGCGCGGTGCCGGTCTCGGGACCCTGGTTTTCGGAGAGCGTGCTGGACACGAATGACCTCGCTGAGGGGAAAGAGGGGGTTTCTGCAGCACCGAGGAAACGTGAACGGACCAGTCCACAGCAAGGGCCAATGGGAAGCCGGTGGATCCTTTTCGGTCGGCTTCCGTCCCGAGGGTGGCCGGAAACCGTCTCTACGCGGCCCGCTCGACCAGCGCGGCCGGCGGCTCGTCGTCCATCTCGAAGGCCATCGGGAAGGGCGCGTGTCCCGCCAGCCGGAACCAGCGCACCTTGCGGTGCCGGCGCAGCGCCCGCGCGGCCCGTACGGCGTCGTTGTGGAAGCGGCGCGCCATCGGCACCCGGCGGACCGCCTCGGCCAGCTCCAGGGCCGCGTCCTCTCCCCCGGGCGCCTCCCGGACCGCGTCGACCTGCGGCGCGTCGGCGAAGACCGCGCGCAGCGCCTGGCTCAGTTCGCTCTCGGCGACCTCGCGCTGTTCCTCCACGGCCTGCCGTGCGGCGTGCGCCGCCTCGTACAGCACGATCGAGGCGGCCGGGTCGAGCACGCCGGAGGTGGCCAGTTCCTGCGCCACCGAGGCGCGGCGCAGCAGCTGCGCGTCGAGGGCGGCACGGGCGGCGTCGATACGGGCGTGCAGCCGGTCCAGCCGCCCCGCGGTCCAGCTCAGGTAGAGGCCGGTCGCGACGAGGGCGACGAGGATCCAGATCAGGGTTGCGGTCACGGGCGAAAAGGCTAGTACCGCGGGCCGCGGCCGCCGTCCATCGGGGCCGCGGCCCGGCCGTCAGTCGCGGGCCAGGCCGAACCGGGCCCGCAGTCCCGTGGCGCGGTCGTCGGCCGCGACCGCCGCCGCGCCGGCGGTGACCGTCTCGTAGACCGACAGGATGTCCGCGCCGACCGTGGACCAGTCGAAGCGGCGCACATGGGCGCTGCCGTGTTCGCGCAGCTCCGCGCGGCGCTCGGGGTCGGCGAGGAGCCGTACGGCCGCCTCGGCGAGCGCGTCGGCGTCCTCGTTGGCGAAGAGTTCACCGGCGGCACCCCGGTCGAGCACCTGGGCGAACGCGTCGAGGTCCGAGGCGAGCACCGGCGCGCCGGCGGACATGGCCTCGACGAGGATGATGCCGAAGCTCTCGCCGCCGGTGTTGGGCGCCACGTACACGTCGACGCTGCGCAGCAGACGGGCCTTGTCCTCGTCGCTGATCATGCCGAGGAACTCCACGCGCGATCGCAGCTCCTTCGGCAGCGACTCCACCGCCTCCTCCTCGTCGCCCCGGCCGGCGACCAGCAGCCGGGTCTGCGGGCGGGCGGCGAGGATCTTGGGCAGGGCCTTCATCAGCACCGGCAGGCCCTTGCGGGGCTCGTCGATGCGGCCGATGAAGCCGATGGTGTCGCCCTGCCACTCCGGTCTGGGCTCGGCCTCGGCGAAGAAGTCGACGTCGACGCCGTTCGGGATGACCACCGCGTCCCCGCCGAGGTGCTCCACGAGGGTGCGGCGGGCGTACTCGCTCACCGCGATCCGCGCGCTGATCTTCTCCAGGGCCGCCTGGAGGATCGCGTACGCGGCGATCATCGCGCGGGAGCGCGGGTTGGACGTGTGGAAGGTGGCGACGATCGGGCCCTCGGCCGCCCAGCAGGTCAGCAGGCCGAGCGAGGGCGAGGTCGGCTCGTGGATGTGGACGACGTCGAAGGCGCCGTCGTGCAGCCAGCGCCGCACCCGCGCGGCCGACAGGAAGCCGAAGTTCAGCCGGGCCACCGACCCGTTGTACGGCACCGGCACCGCGCGGCCCGCCGAGACGACGTACGGCGGCAGCGGGGTGTCGTCGTCGGCCGGGGCGAGGACGGACACCTCGTGTCCGAGCCGGATGAAGTACTCGGCCAGGTCCCGGATGTGGAACTGGACGCCGCCCGGCACGTCCCAGGAGTACGGGCAGACGATGCCGATCCTCACGAGGTCCCCTTCCGGTCCTGCTGGGAAGCCGCCGTCGCGGGATCCCGGGCGGGATCGAGGTCCGCGGTCCACAGGCGCTGCAGCATGTGCCAGTCCTCCGGATGCTCGGCGATTCCCGTGGCGAAGGCGTCGGCCAGCGCCTGTGTCATGGCAGACGTCTTCTCGGAGCGGGTACCTGACTCGGGGACCTCGACCGGTGGGAGCAGGCGTCCGCGCATGACGGGTGAGTCGTCGTACCAGAGGGTGACCGGCAGCAGCCGGGCCCCGGTGTGCTGGGCGAGGAGGGCGGGGCCGGCCGGCATCCGGGCCCTCTCGCCGAAGAAGTCGACCTCGACGCCGGAGGCGGACAGGTCGCGGTCGGCGACCAGGCAGACCAGTCCGCCGTCGCGCAGCCGCCGGGCCAGGGTGCCGAAGGCGGAGCCGCCGTTGTGCGGCAGCACCTCCATGCCGAGGCCCTCGCGGTAGGCGACGAACCGGTCGTACAGCGTCTCCGGCTTGAGGCGTTCGGCGACGGTGGTGAACGGTATGCCGAGCTTGGTGGTGACCCAGGCGCCGGCCAGGTCCCAGTTGGCGAGGTGCGGCAGCGCGGCGATCACGCCCTTGCCGGCCGCCATGCCGTCGGTCAGGTGGTGCAGGTCCTTGAGGTCGAGGCCGGCCGCGATGCGCTCGGCGCTCCAGGCCGGCAGCCGGAAGGACTCCATCCAGTAGCGCAGGTAGGACCGCATGCCCGCTCGGGACAGTTCGGCGAGCCGCTCGGGCGTGGCGCCCGGCACCACCCGCGCGTAGTTGCGCTCCAGCCGCTGCACGCCCGCGCCGCGCTGCTTCCAGGCGAGGTCGGCGATGGTCCGGCCGAGGCGGACGGCCACCGGCTCGGGCAGGCGCTTGACCGTG
This sequence comes from Streptomyces calvus, assembly GCF_006782915.1. Classification (GTDB taxonomy): domain Bacteria; phylum Actinomycetota; class Actinomycetes; order Streptomycetales; family Streptomycetaceae; genus Streptomyces; species Streptomyces calvus. The sequence continues at coordinate 107,479 of NZ_VCNP01000056.1, read as the reverse complement.
CCCCAGCCGGCGCCGTACAGGGCGTCGGTCAGCCGCTGTTGTGCGCTCACTTCGCGGCTTCGCTCCCCCGGGTCTCCTGCCGTCCGGCGGCCTCCGCGTCGGCGGCCTCCGCGTCGGCCGCCTCGGCCTCGGCGGACTCCCGGCGCACGGTGACGACCCGCTGGATCAGCGTGACCAGGCTGCCGACGGCCACGATCCACAGGGCCACCGGCAGCAGGTACTGGATGCCGGGCACACCGAACGCGTGCAGGCCCGCGAGACCGGCCGCGACCAGCGAGACCACCAGCCGCTCGGCCCGCTCGACCAGCCCGTTCACGGCGACCGGCAGCCCGATCGACTCGCCGCGCGCCTTGGTGTACGACACCACCTGGCCGCTGGCCAGGCAGAAGATCGAGACGGCGCACAGGACGTTGTCGTCACCGTTGCCCGCGTACCACAGGGCGAAGCCGCCGAAGACCGCTCCGTCGGCGACCCGGTCGAGGGTGGAGTCGAGGAAGGCGCCCCAGCGGCTGGAGCGGCCCAGCTGGCGGGCCATGTTGCCGTCGACCAGGTCGGAGAACACGAACAGCGTGATCACGACCGTGCCCCAGAAGAACTCGCCCCTGGGGTAGAAGACCAGCGCGCCCGCGACCACTCCGGCGGTGCCGATGAGCGTGACCGTGTCCGGGCTGACCCCCCGCCGGATGAGAAACGCGGCGAACGGTGTGAGGACACGCGTGAAGAATGCACGCGCGTACTTGTTCAGCATGGCCTTCCCGACGGTCGGTGGGGCCGCGTGGCCCCTGCTGGCCACCCGGCGGGCCCAATCGTAGCCACGCGCGCGCGTACGCGGCGGAGTGGCACCCGGCCGCCCGCACCGCCGCCCGCGGCCCGGACCGGCCGCACCGCCGTGATCAGGGCCGGAGTCCGGATCACGTCCTTCGTATGGACGCACCGTGACGGGAGTGGAAAGCTCGAATGACCGCGGGCGTCGCCGGAGCCGCACCGCACGCGGATTCCGCGGGTCCGCGCCCACAGTGACCTCACCGTGCACGGGAGGCAGGATCATGGGCGACAAGGCGCACACACACCCCGGGGCCGCCGGCAGGGCACAGGCGGCCGACCACCCCGCGTCCCTTCGGAATGTGGTGCTGGTCGGCCACTCGGGATCGGGCAAGACGACTCTGGTGGAGGCTCTCGCGCTGACCGCGGGAGCGGTGAACCGGGCGGGCCGCGTGGAGGACGGCGGCACCGTCTCCGACTACGACGAGATCGAGCACCGGCAGCAGCGCTCCGTGCAGCTCTCGCTGGTGCCGCTGGAGTGGGACGGCATCAAGGTCAACCTGCTGGACACCCCTGGATACGCCGACTTCGTCGGGGAGCTCAGGGCCGGTCTGCGCGCGGCGGACGCGGCCCTCTTCGTCGTCTCGGCCTCGGACGGCGTGGACGGCTCGACACGGATGGTCTGGGACGAGTGCGCGGCGGTCGGCATGCCCCGCGCCATCGTCGTCACCCACCTGGAGGCGGCCCGCGCGGACTTCGAGGAGATGACGCGGGTCTGCGCGGAGGCCTTCGGCGGTGACGACCCGGACGCCGTGCTGCCGCTGTACCTGCCGCTGCGCGGCCCGGAGGGGCCCGACGGGCACGCGCCCGTGCACGGTCTGATCGGGCTGCTGTCGCAGAAGCTGTTCGACTACTCCGGTGGCGAACGCAAGGAGTCCGAGCCCGGCGAGGAGCACCTGCCGCTCATCGAGGAGGCGCGCGGCCGGCTGATCGAGGGCATCATCGCCGAGAGCGAGGACGAGACCCTCATGGACCGCTACCTCGGCGGTGAACAGGTCGACGTCAAGACGCTGATCGAGGACCTGGAACGGGCGGTCGCGCGCGGGGTGTTCTTCCCCGTCCTGGCCGCCGCTCCCGCCGCCGCGGGCGCCCGCCAGGGGCTCGGCACGGTCGAGCTGCTGGAGCTGATCACCCGCGGCTTCCCGACCCCGCTGGAGCACGGCACCCCGCGCGTGACCACCCTCGACGGCCGGCCGCGCGACCTCGCGCCGTGCGACCCGGACGCGCCGCTGGTCGCGGAGGTCGTGAAGACCTCCTCCGACCCGTACGTCGGCCGGATCTCGCTGGTGCGCGTGTTCTCCGGCACCCTGCGCGCCGACCAGACGGTGCACGTCTCCGGGCACGGGCTGGCCGACCGGGGCCACGAGGACCACGACGTCGACGAGCGGATCGGCGCCCTGTCCACGCCGTTCGGCAAACAGCAGCGGCCGGTGTCGCACGTCATCGCGGGCGACCTCGCCTGTGTGGCGAAGCTCGGCCGCGCGGAGACCGGCGACACCCTGTCCGCCAAGGACGACCCGCTGCTCATGGAGCCGTGGGAGATGCCCGACCCGCTGCTGCCGCTGGCCATCCAGGCGCACAGCAAGCCCGACGAGGACAAGCTGTCGCAGGGCCTGGCCCGGCTGGTGGCCGAGGACCCGACGATGCGCCTGGAGCAGAACCAGGACACCCACCAGGTGGTGCTGTGGTGCCTGGGCGAGGCGCACGCGGACGTGGCACTGGAGCGGCTGCGCAGCCGCTACGGCGTCCAGGTCGACGTCGTGCCGCACCGGGTGTCGCTCCGGGAGACGTTCGGCGGGAAGGCCGCCGGGCGCGGCCGGCACGTCAAACAGTCCGGCGGGCACGGCCAGTTCGCCATCTGCGAGATCGAGGTGGAGCCGCTGCCGAACGGCTCGGGCATCGAGTTCGTGGACAAGGTCGTCGGCGGCGCCGTGCCGCGGCAGTTCATCCCCTCGGTCGAGAAGGGCGTACGCGCCCAGGCCGCCAAGGGGGTCGCGGCGGGCCATCCGCTGATCGACGTGCGGGTGACGCTCCTCGACGGCAAGGCGCACTCCGTGGACTCCTCGGACGCCGCGTTCCAGACGGCCGGCGCCCTCGCCCTGCGGGAGGCGGCCGCGGACGCGAGGATCCATCTGCTGGAGCCGGTGGCCGAGGTGAGCGTCCTGGTCGGCGACGACTACGTCGGCGCGGTGATGAGCGACCTGTCCGGGCGGCGCGGCCGGGTCCTCGGCACCGAGCAGTCGCCCGCCGGACGCACCCTCGTCAGGGCCGAGGTCCCGGAGATCGAGATCGGCCGCTACGCCGTCGACCTGCGCTCCCTGTCGCACGGCACCGCCCGCTTCAGCCGCCGGTACGCGCGGCACGAACCCATGCCGCCGCAGATCGCGGAACGCGTCAAGGAGGAGGCGCGCAGCGCCTCCTGACCACCGCCGGGTGCCCGCGGACACCTCCGCGGGCACCCGCGCACGCGCCGCGCACCGGCGGCTTCAGGACGCTTCACGTCCCGTCGGCGCCCGCCTTGCGCCTTCCGGCGACGCACACCATCGCCTGGAGATACGCTGAAGAACTGATCAACAGGTGTGCGCAGCAAGGAAGTCGGGAAGGCCGCATGACGACAGTCGCGGCGATCGGGGGCGGGAATGACCGTTGAGGGCGGTTACGCGGAGTTCTTCGGTCCGCAGGTACCGCGCACGGGCGACGAGGGACAGACGCCGACGTTCGCGCTGGCCTCGGCGGCCTACCGGGACAACGAGGCCGAGGAGATACTCAAGGCCAACAACGAATGGCACAAGTCGGCCGTCAGCAAGCCGAGGCTGGCGCTGTTCCGGCCGAATCTGGGCGAGGCGTTCTCACGGGCCCTCATCGACCGGATGCTGGGCCCGGGGCGCGCGCCGCTCATCCAGTCCTTCGGCACCCAGCCGCAGGTGGTCGTGGAGCACGCGCTCGCGGCCCACCGCATCCGCCGGGATCGGGACAACTGGCTGAGCGCCATCATGGTCCTGTGCGGCGTGCTGTTCCTGCCGGGCCTGCTCATGTGGCTGCTGGTCTTCCAGATCCGCACGACGATGGCCAAGCGGGAGGACAAGCGGGCCGGCGTGCTCGCGACCGTCCTGCTGCTCGCGGTGGCCGCGCTCGCCGTGCTCTTCCTGATCCGCATGCCGTTCGGCGGGTTCTGGGGCTGGTACGCGCGCGCCGCGGTGGTCGCCCCGGTGGTGGGCTGGTTCTGGGCGAAGCGGATCTGCGAGCGCACGGCGCACGACCTGCGGGAGCGCTGGAGCGGCCTGCTCTCCGGCAGCAGTGTCGGCGCCAAGGTGCCCGAGGCGGTGCCGAGCAGCCCCGGCGAGACGGCGGCCGAGGCGCTGCGCCAGTCCCTGGCCCGGCTCAGCGCCGAGCAGCAGTCCAACTCCGTGTTCTACGCCGGGCCCAAGGGCATACTCGGCATGGGCACGCGCTGGGGCAGCTGGCAGCTCGCGGAGGATCTGGTGCCGGCCGACCCGGGCCGGGAGATCAACCCGTTCCGCAGCTGGGACGTCGTCAGGGCCATCCACGACCAGCTGCGCATGCTGGAGCGCGGTCCGCTGCACACCGGGGGCTTCCCGAAGCCGTCCGTACGGCACTGGATCGTCACCCCGATCGGCGAGAACGCCGGTTCGGTGTCCCGCCCCGACGGCACGGACGTCGAGGCGTACCAGGTCAAGCCGCACGCGGTTCAGGAGATCTGCAACAAGCAGCAGTTCGGTGCGGGCGACCGGCACTACCTGGGCGTGCAGTGGACGCTGTGGGACGGCCAGCTGGTGATCACCATGCTGATCACGGTGACCGTGCTGCACGAGACGCTGCGCATCGAGGTGACAGGACACGCGCTGGGGCCGGTGCACTCGCTGTTCACCAGCAAGCCTGCGGCGAAGGAGAAGGAGGTCCAGAAGTCGATCAAGTTCTGGGAGACCCGGAAGATCAAGCTCCCGCTGGTCGACTCGGACGAGGTGGTGCGCCTGGCCGCGCGGGCGCCGCTGACCTGGTACCCGCCGCTGCTGTACTGGCTCGGCGGCAAGCTGAGCCTGCCGGAGCCGTTCGGTCTGCGCCACGCGTGGGCGGACAAGCCGTGGCGGCACCGTTTCATGGCGGACGACGCGCTCAGGGCGGCCACGCCGGTGCTGCGAGTGGTGCACTCCGCCGCGATCAAGGTGCTTGAGGAGAACGGCGTGGACACCACGAAGTTCGGTGCGCGGTCGTCGTCCCTGAGCACGGCGGTGCAGGAGGCGACGCCGAAGAAGGCCGACGTCTACGACGCGTGAGCCTCCGGCGGTTAGCGGGAGGTGGGCCGAAGTCGGGGCCGCCGAGGGCTTCGCCCCCGGACCCCCGTCGGCTCAACGGCCTCGTCCTCGAACGCCGGACGGGCTGAATGTTGCGGGCGCCCGCATCAACCGGATCAGCCGGTTGGTGCGGGCGTCCGCGGCGTCCGCGTCCGCATTCGGACGGGCCGGATGATGTGGGGCGTCCGCATTCGGACGGGTCGAATGACGTGGGGCGTCCACATCCCGACGGGCCGGATGACGTGGGGCGTCCGTCACAACCGGATCAGCCGGTTGGAGCGGGCGTCCGCGTCCGCATTCGGACGGGCCGAATGACGTGGGGCGTCCACATCCGGACCGGCCGGACGATCCGGGCGTCCGCGATCCGGATCGGCCGGCTGGTGCCGGCGTTCGCCGCGGTCAGTCGGTCGGCCAGGCGTCCGCCAGCATCTTGCGGGTGTCCGCCAGCAGCTGCGGCAGCACCTTGGTGTGGCCGACCACCGGCATGAAGTTCGTGTCGCCGCCCCAGCGCGGCACGACGTGCTGGTGCAGGTGGGCGGCGATGCCGGCGCCCGCGACCGTGCCCTGGTTCATGCCGATGTTGAAGCCGTGCGCGCCCGAGGCCGTGCGCAGCGCGGTCATGGCCTGCTTGGTGAGCTCGGCGAGCTCGGCGGTCTCCTCGACGGTGAGGTCCGTGTAGTCGGCCACGTGCCGGTAGGGCACCGTCATCAGGTGTCCGCCGGTGTACGGGTAGAGGTTGAGCACCGCGTAGACCAGCTCGCCCCGCCGCAGGACCAGCCCGTCCTCGTCGGACTTGGCCGGGATGGAGCAGAAGGGGCAGCCGTCGTCGGCGCCGGGGCCGGTCGGCTTGTTCTCGCCCTGGATGTAGGCCATCCGGTGGGGCGTCCACAGACGCTGGAACGCGTCCTGCGTGCCCACTCCCAACTGCTGCTCCGGCTCACTCGTCATGCGTGCAGCATATGGCGTGGCCGGGGCGCACGGGAAAGGCCCCCGGGATCGCTCCCGGGGGCCCCGCGGCCGTCCGCGCGGTCAGACCTGGGTCCGCTCCTCCACGACCTTGGCGATCTTCGCGATCGCCTCGTCGACGGGGATGCCGTTCTCCTGGGAGCCGTCGCGGTAGCGGAAGGAGACGGCGCCGTTCGCCATGTCCTCGTCGCCGGCGATGACCATGAAGGGCACCTTCTGCTTCTGGGCGTTGCGGATCTTCTTCTGCATCCGGTCCGAGGAGGAGTCGACCTCGACGCGCAGCCCCTGCTTGCGGGCGGCGTCGGCGAACTTCTCCAGGTACTCGACGTGGGCGTCGCCGATCGGGATGCCGATCGCCTGGACCGGGGCCAGCCACGCCGGGAACGCGCCCGCGTAGTGCTCGAGGAGCACCGCGAAGAAGCGCTCGATGGAGCCGAACAGCGCGCGGTGGATCATGACCGGGCGGGTCTTGGAGCCGTCCGCGGCCGTGTACTCCAGGTCGAAGCGCTCCGGCAGGTTGAAGTCGAGCTGGATGGTCGACATCTGCCAGGTGCGGCCGATGGCGTCCTTGGCCTGCACGGAGATCTTCGGGCCGTAGAAGGCGGCGCCGCCCGGGTCCGGGACGAGCGGCAGGCCCTGCTTCTCGGCGACCTGGCGCAGCGTCTCGGTGGCCTCCTCCCAGGCCTCGTCGGAGCCGACGAACTTCTCCGGGTCCTTGGTGGACAGCTCCAGGTAGAAGTCGGTCAGGCCGTAGTCGCGCAGCAGGTTCAGGACGAAGGTGAGCGTCCTGTCGAGCTCCTCCGACATCTGCTCGCGGGTGCAGTAGATGTGCGCGTCGTCCTGGGTGAAGCCGCGGGCGCGGGTCAGGCCGTGCACGACGCCCGACTTCTCGTACCGGTACACGGTCCCGAACTCGAACAGGCGCAGCGGCAGTTCACGGTAGGAACGACCGCGCGCGTCGAAGATCAGGTTGTGCATCGGGCAGTTCATGGGCTTGAGGTAGTAGTCCACGCCCTCGTCGAGCTGCATGGGCGGGTACATGCCGTCGGCGTACCAGTCCAGGTGGCCCGAGGTCTCGAAGAGCTTCCCCTTCGTCGCGTGCGGGGTGTAGACGAACTCGTAGCCCTCCTCCTCGTGGCGGCGGCGCGAGTAGTCCTCCATGACCCGGCGGACGATGCCGCCCTTGGGGTGGAAGACGGCGAGGCCGGAACCGATCTGCTCCGGGATGGAGAACAGGTCCAGCTCGCTGCCGAGCTTGCGGTGGTCGCGCTTCTCGGCCTCGGCGAGGAACTCCAGGTGCGCCTTCAGTTCGTCCTTGGACGGCCAGGCGGTGCCGTAGATGCGCTGGAGCATCGGGTTCTTCTCGCTGCCGCGCCAGTAGGCGGCCGCGTTGCGCATCAGCTTGAACGCCGGGATGTTGCGGGTGGTGGGCAGGTGGGGACCGCGGCAGAGGTCCTTCCAGCACAGCTCACCGGTCTTGGCGTCCAGGTTGTCGTAGATCGTCAGCTCGCCGGCGCCGACCTCGACGTCCGCGCCGTCGTCGTGCGACGCGGCGCCCTTGAGGCCGATCAGCTCCAGCTTGTACGGCTCGCCCGCGAGCTCCTCGCGGGCGGCGTCGTCGCTGACGACGCGGCGGGAGAAGCGCTGGCCGCGCTTCTGGATCTCCTGCATCTTCTTCTCGATGGCCTTGAGATCCTCGGGCGTGAACGGCTTGTCCACGTCGAAGTCGTAGTAGAAGCCGTCCCGGACCGGCGGGCCGATGCCCAGCTTGGCCTCGGGGAACAGTTCCTGCACGGCCTGGGCCATGACGTGCGCGGTGGAGTGGCGCAGGATGTTCAGGCCGTCCTCGGACGAGATCTCGACGCCCTCGACGGTCTCGCCGTCCTCGACCTCGTAGGAGAGGTCCTTGAGCTCGCCGGCCACGCGCGCGGCGATGATCGAGCGCTCGCCGGCGAAGAGCTCCGCGGCCGTGGTGCCCGTCGTCACCACGCGTTCTTCCCGCTCGGAATCGCGTTGGATGATCACACGGACGTCTGACACCGGTCTCTCCTGACTGAAGGGTGAGTGCGGCGCCATACCGGAGCGCACGCATGGGTGCGATCGTACCGACCCGGGAGGGCCGTCCGCGAAATCAGTCCGCGCACTCCGGCCCGCAGGCCTCTCCGAAGAACTCCAGGTTCTCCTGGAGCGCCTTCATCAGCCGCTCCCGCTCGGCCTCGTCGACCTGTACCGGTGCCAGCTCGCCGGCCTCGGTGAGCCGGCGGAAGCCGCCCCGGCTCTGCAGCCGCCCGCGCACCCGCACCGGCAGCCCGACGAGGTGCGCGTGCCCGGCGATGCGGTAGTCCTCCTCGCCGAGCACGATCCGGACGTGGCCGATGTCGGCGCCCGCGAAAACGCGCAGCCGGACCATGCCCTCGCCCCGGGGCCCCGACCGGTGCATCCGTACGACGGCGCCGGTGAGCCGCACCGTCACGGACGGTTCCGCCCGCTGGTAGCGCAGGCCGGCCTCGCGCAGCACGGTCAGGTCGCCGGCGGAGAACTCGACGGGTTCGGCGGTGGCCGCGCAGCCCTCGGGCACGCCGGCCGCCGGGGCCCAGGCGACGCCGATCCGGGCGCCCTCGGTGCCGCGGACCAGGGCGACGAGCGCCTCGGTGAGTTCGTGGCTGACGCCCACCGCGACGGCGGTGTCGAAGGCGTCCATGCCGCCGGTGGCGCGACGGTAGTCGATGGCCTCGCGGGTGGCGTGCAGGGCCTGGTGGAGGCAGACGGCCAGGGAGCGGCCGGTGGTGACGGGGGCGAACGCGGTGAGCCGGCGTCCGCCCGGCGCGGGACCGACCAGGACGTCCTCGAGCACGGCGGCGGCCGCGCGGCGGTTGCGGGCGCCGTGGAAGCCGGCCCGCGCGCGGGTGGCGAGCGCGGCGGCGAGCAGCGTCCTGCGCGCGGCGGAGCGCAGCTGCTCCTCCGCGGTCCAGGCGGTGGCGCCGCCGGGGCCGGCCGGTGTGTCGCGCTCCCAGTGGATCTCGTCGCTGGGCACGGCGAGGGAGAGCAGGATCTCGCGGGCGGAGGGCGTGCCGCTGCGGGACAGGGCGAGCAGCGCCTCGGCGAGCAGGTCCTCACTGTCGGGGAAGGCGCGGCTGACGGGTACCAGCAGGCTGGTGCCGGTGCCGGGTCCGGGCGGGGTCCAGCGGCCGTAGCGTCCGGGGGCGCCGCCGCGCCGCTGCCAGCCGTGCCGGTGCAGGAGTGCGGTGAGGACGGCGGGGTCGGTGTCGGCCGGGTCGGGCGGCCGGCCGTCGAGGGCGGACTCGGTGAAGGCGGACTCGGCGGGGTGCCGGCGCACGGGGCGCAGTGGTGGTGGCGTCGGGCGGTGCGTCACGGTTTTCCTCCCGTCCCGACCCGCGTCATGATCTCGCACAGCGCCCGGTCGTCGAAGATGCGTGAGGTGGGGATGCGCACGGTGGTGCGGGTGCGGCCGGTGAGCGGGTGTCCGGCGAGGTTGGTCCAGTAGCAGCAGTGCCGCAGGTCGAGCCGGTCGTGGCCGGCGCGCAGCCAGTCGTCCTGCGAGCGCGGCACGATCATCACCACCAGGATCTTGTGCACCGTGACCGGGGTGCGGGCGAGCTTGGCCAGGTGCGCGTTGTCGAGGGTGAAGGAGAAGAAGCGGCCCGGCGGGTTCGGGGCGACCTGGTAGGTCGCCTTCAGCTGGACCTTGATGGTGACCTCGTCGTCGACGGTGTGCCCGGCGGCGCTGTGGCTGACGTGCCAGTCGATGCCGTTGTCCGGGAAGGGCTGGGAGAGCGAGCAGCCGGCGGCCGCGGCGACGGCGTGCAGATAGCCGACCTGCAGGGTCTCCATGCAGGCGGTGGTGGCGAGGGTGCCGCGAGCGGGTGGTGTGCGTTCGGGCAGCAGCCCGCCCCGTTCGGGCTGCGCGATGGCCATGGCCAACAGCCTTCCAGAACAGTGGTGTCCCCGGTGCGGGTCGCTGAACTGCAAGGACCCGTGCTCCTGTTGTCTCCTTCCGGCGTACGGTGCAAACAGCCCGGGTATCACCGTTTCGGGCAGTGGACGGTGCGTCAACTGCCGATGGTGGACAAGGGGTTGTTGGGTATGACGTGCTGGTTCGAAGGGCCGCTGGCAGCCTTTGACACGGAGACGACGGGTGTGGACGTCGAGACCGACCGGATCGTGTCGGCCGCGCTCGTCGTCCAGGACGCCCCGGGCACCCGGCCGCGGGTCACCCGCTGGCTGGTGAACCCGGGGGTGCCGGTGCCGGCCGCGGCGACGGAGGTGCACGGGCTGACGGAGGAGCATCTGCAGCGCAACGGCCGCTGGCCGGCGCCGGTGATGTACGAGGTGGCGGAGGCCCTGGCCGAGCAGGCCCGGGTGGGCCGCCCGGTGGTGGTGATGAACGCACCGTTCGATCTGACGCTGCTGGACCGGGAGTTGCGCCGGCACCGGGCGTCGTCGCTGGACCGCTGGATCGAGCGGTCGCCGCTGCTGGTGCTGGACCCGCGGGTGCTGGACAAGCACCTGGACCGCTACCGCAAGGGCCGCCGCACCCTCACCGACCTGTGCGCGCACTACGGCGTCGCCCTGGAGGGGGCGCACGACGCGGCGGCGGACGCGGTGGCGGCGCTGGAGGTGACCCGGGCGGTCGGGCGGCGTTTCGCGTCCCGGCTGGAGCGGCTGTCCCCGCGTGAGCTGCACACCCTGCAGGCGGTATGGCACGCGGCGCAGGCCCGGGGACTCCAGGAGTGGTTCGCGCGCAGTGGTACGGGCGAGGTGGTGGACCCGGCCTGGCCGCTGCGTCCGGGCCTTCCGGCGGCGGCGTGAACGACCGGTACCGACGGGTGCGGGCGGCGAAGCCCCCGCCCTGCGCGGCGAGGCCGCGCGGAAACGGACGATGGCGACTCCGCCTGCGTTTCTGCAGACACGAGCCGCCATCTACGGTGTGGGCGATACTGGGTTCGAACCAGTGACCTCTTCGGTGTGAACGAAGCGCTCTCCCGCTGAGCTAATCGCCCGGGAACGCACTGAACAATACAGGTCCGGCCGGGCTTCCTTCAAACCGCTTCCAGGTGGCGGACCAGTCCGCGCCTCCCCGCCCGCATCATCAGCGCGTGGTTGGCGCGGAAGAAGGGCCGTCCCGGCACGGCCAGCCGCCGCATCAGCGGCTTGCGGACCTCCACCTCCTGGTCGTAGCGGACGAGGCAGCCGCCGGCGGGCCGGGCGGTGACGCTCCAGCGGGCCCAGCCCTCGAGGTCGCCGAAGATCGCGGCCTCGAGCACCCCGGCCTCCGGATCGCGCCGCTCCTCGCGCATGGTGAGGAACAGGTCGTACGGGAGGAGCGAGCGGATCCGGACGGCGGCGCCGGTGTCGTCGAGCCGGGTGACCTCGCGCACCTGGGGCCACCACAAGGGGTAGTCCTCGAAGCGCGCGAGGGCCTGGTGGACGACGGGGGCGGGCGCGGTCAGGGTCCACAGACTGCGGAAGCGGTAATGGTTCCAGTCCATGGACGGAGTCTGCCCGTCCGCGCCCGCTTCGTGCCTACGGCATGCGGTCGCCCAACAGGGCCAGGTTCTCGATGGCGGCGAGACCGTAGAGCGCGGTGTCGTTGGTGGACACCCAGGTGGCCTCGCTGCCCGCGACGAGTGCCGTCGGGCCGGTCACCTTCTCGGTCTTCCAGGGCGCCGACTCCTTGTAGCCGTCGGAGTCGTAGAACTTCGCCCAGGCCCGCTCGGCGAGCTTGTCGTCGCCGGTCCGCACGGCGGCGTAGGCGTCGAGGCGGGAGTGGCCCTGGAAGAGGATGAGGCTGCCGAAGTGGGCGCCGTAGCGTGCGGCCTGCTCGGCCTTGGTGGCGTTGTAGTAGCGGCAGTAGTCGTAGTACGCCTCCGCGAACTCCGGCATGTCGACCAGGTCGATGAGTTCGGCGCACAGTTCGCCCAGGCCGAAGACGGCCGACAGGTGGGAGACCTCGACCTTCGGTGTGCCGGCGACGGCGAACTTCCCGGTGTCCAGGTCGTACAGGCCGCTGCCCTGGACGAAGCCGTTGGGCTGGGCGGCGATGGTCTCCATGGTGGACAGCACGCGGGCCCTGGCCTTCTCCCACTTCGGGCCCCTGCGCTCCCACTCGGTGAGCCAGGCGGAGACCAGGCCGCTCCAGTCGGTGCCGAAGCCGACGGACAGGGCGTTGCGGTCGGGGGTGTACGGCTCGGTGCGGATCTTGCGCAGCGGGTCGAGGGCGAGGAAGGTCTCGTCGGAGTCGACGTTGGCGTGCATGAGGTCGCCGACGCGTTCGTCGGCGGTGAGGAAGTAGTAGTAGCGCCGGTAGGTGGTGTTGGCGATGCGCTGCTGCTTGGCGCTGTCGGCGAAGTGCTGGACGCCGTGGCGGGTGCCGAGGCCGGCCCACTTGCCGAGGTGGTAGACGTCGACCTCGCCGGTGTGGCGGGTCATGGCCTCGGCGAAGCGGAAGATGTCCGCGCGGCCGGAGCGCAGGTAGGCGTACCAGAGCCACAGGTCGGGCGAGAGCTCGGAGTTGTCCCAGGCGTAGCCGCCGACGTCGTAGCGCCACTGGTGCCGGACGGTGTCGTAGGTGTGCATGATGTCGCCGTAGTCCCAGAAGCCGTACCAGCGGCGCTGCTCCACCTGGTCCTTGTAGTAGGTGAAGAGGAAGTCGAGGTGGTCCTCGATCTTCGCCTTGGCCGGGGTGGAGCGGTCCGGTTCGGAGTACAGGCCCTTGCCGAAGACGCCGGCCCTGATGAGCTGTGCGGGCGGGGCGGCGAGCTGCGGCAGGACGCGGACGGCCTCGACCTGTTGGGCGAGCCGGTCGGCGCCGGGCGTGGACTCGTTGGCCCAGAAGAGGAGTTCGGAGGTGCGGGCGATGCCGTAGGGCGTGCCGAAGCCGGGCTCGTAGTCCTCGTAGGTGATGTTGAGGCCCTCGAGCTGTTCGGGGAAGGTGTCCTGGCCCATGCCGTCGTGGTAGAAGCGCAGGTCCATGGGCTGGGCCTCGGGCGACCAGAGCCAGAGGGTGACCTCGGCCTCGTCGGTGTGGGCGCCGCGGATGTCGAGCTGGGCGGGGTGCTTCTCCCAGAAGTCGCGCAGGCCGAAGGAGAAGCCGCCGCTGACACCTCCGACGTAGCCGAAGCCGGAGGCGCGCCGGCCGCCGCCCGCGGCGATCCAGCCGTGGCCCTTCTTGGTGCGCTTGCGCAGGGCGAAGCCGTCGGCGGAGAGCTGGGAGAGGGTGTAGTCGCCCCACTCGGGGATGTACTGCAGGCGGCTGGTGACGCGCTGGTCCCAGGTGGACGGGTCGGGCAGCTTCTTGCCGTCGAACTGGGCCTGCTGCACGGCGATGCCGGGGTCGCGGCGCAGTCCGGTGATGCCCTTGACGGCCTCGCGGAGCAGGCCGGTGCCCTCGCCGCCGATGCGGATGTGACGGTCGTAGGACTCGTCGCGCATCGGTACGGAGAAGCGGACGCCGATGCCGCGGACGAAGTCGCCGCTCGCCTTTCCGGGTTCCTGCGTCCCGTCGTAGGTGATGGTGTGCACCATGCGGAAGGAGTCGGCGCCCGCGTAGAAGTAGAGGCGGACGGAGAACGGCAGCCAGCCGCGGCTGCCCCTGCGGTGCTTGCCGTCGATGCGGACGACCGCGCGGACCGGTCCGTCCTGCTCGACGGTGACCTCGGAGACGGTGCCGTCGAAGCGTTCGGTGCGGACGGTGGTCTGGTCGCCGTCCTCCAGTTCGGGCTGGCGCAGCACGACCAGGCGGCCGTTGCGGGCGATCTCGGTGGAGCCGCGGGTGACCGACTTGACGATCGTGGCGCCGGAGGTGCCGATCCTGGCGGTGATCACGCCGGTGGAGACGTCGACGGTGCCGCCGCGCCGGTCGACGGTGACCTTCTTCTCGGGCGCGGCGGGGGTGCCCGCGGCCACGGTGAGCTTGCCGGTGCCGGAACTCACCGCGTGGGCGGTCCACTTCAGGGAGCCGTCGGGCCAGTAGGCGATCGGCCAGGACTGGACGGGGACGGACGTGCCGTCGGCGTCGGTGACCGCGAAGGTCTGGTCCTCCTGGTGGGCGCCCCGGGGCCAGGGCACGCCGACGGTGGAGCCGGGGGCCGCGCCGAGGCCGCCCTCCTCCAGCCAGTCCAGGGTCACCGGGTCGGCGGCGGCGGCTTCGTCCCGGGGCGCGGCCGCGGCGTTCTGCGACCCGAGGGCCCAGCTGAACTGGGCTGCGGCGCCGGCGACGGCGGCGGCCTTGAGCAGGGATCTGCGGGGGATGGGGGACATGGCCTGTCCTTTCCGAGCGGGTGCAGGATGGTGTCAAGGGCATGACAGACGGAGGTGCGGCGCCGAAGCGCCGACCTCGAACGAGAGGGGCACCGCGTCTCAGCGGTGCCGGTACCGCTCCTCCACGGCGACGGCCGCCGCCGCGCCGGCCCCGAGCACCGGGACCGCCAGCGGCGCGCTGAACCAGGCGGAGCAGGCCACCACGGCCAGTCCGCCGATGATCAGGAAGGATCCGGCGGGGTCGAGTACGGTGTGCCGGCCGGCCCGTGCGAGCAGGGGCCGCCAGGACGTGCCGGGCCGCCAGAGCGCCGCCGCGCGCAGCAGTGCCGCCGCCGCTCCGATGAGGGCGAACACTCCGACGGCGCCCACCAGCGCGCCTCCGGGCAGACCGGCCCGTACGGCCCGGAGGTCGAACCACACGGCGGCGACGGCCGCCCAGCCGGCGAGACCGACGATCCAGCCCCCGCGCACCGCCGAGCGGAAGTCCGCGGCGAACTCCCGCCATCCGCCGGGCTCGTGGGCCAGGTGCCGGCCGAGGTGCCGGGCGCCGGCCGCGAGCGCGGCGGGGTAGGTGACCAGCGGCAGCGCGGCCACCGCGATCCAGACGCCGGTCAGCAGGCACTCGGCGAACAGGGCGAACCTTCCCCAGAACCTCGACTCGGTGCGCGCCAGGGACATCGTCGCTCACTCAGCCCTTCAGTCCGGAGGTCGCCATGCCGTCGATCAGATAGCGCTGGAAGGCCAGGAAGAAGGCCAGCACGGGCAGGAGCGCGACCAGCGACATGGCGATCATGCCGCCGTAGTTCGCGAGTCCTTCCTGGTCGACGAACATCTTCAGGCCGAGGGAGACCGTGTACTTGCCGGGCTCGTTGAGGTAGATCAGCGGGCCCATGAAGTCGTTCCAGGCGTTGATGAAGGTGAAGATGGCGCTGGTGATCAGGGCCGGCCGGCACAGCGGCAGGACGATCGACCAGTAGATGCGCATGTGGCCGCAGCCGTCGAGACGGGCCGCCTCGTCGAGCTCCTTCGGCAGGTTGCGCATGAACTGCACCATCAGGAAGACGAAGAACGCCTCCGTCGCCAGGTACTTGCCCAGCAGCAGCGGGGTGTACGTGTTGATCATGTCCATGTTGCGGAACAGCACGTACTGCGGGATCAGCAGCACGTGGTACGGCAACAGCAGGGTGCCGATCATCAGCGTGAACAGCAGGTTCCGGCCGGCGAACCTGATCTTGGCGAAGGCGTACGCGGTCAGCGAGCAGGAGATCAGGATGCCGACCACCGAACCGACCGCGAGGAGCAGCGAGTTGACGAAGAACGTGGAGATGGAGATGTCCGCGATGCCGTCGGTGAGGCTGGTGTAGTTGTCGACGATCGGGTCGGCCGGGAAGAGGTCCAGGCTGCCGACGATGTCCTCGCTCTTCTTGAACGACCCGCCGACGACCCAGACCACGGGGTAGAGGATCACCGCGAGGATCGCCAGCGATCCGAGGTGCCAGGCGAGCGAGCCCGGCAGCCTGCGCCGGATGGCGCCCTTCGAGGACGGGGCCGGCGTGATGTCGGTGGCCTGCGCGCTCATCGGCCGCCCTCCTCGTAGTGCACCCAGCGCTTCTGGGACCAGAACAGCACCGCGGTGACCAGGGCGACCGCGACCAGCAGCATCCACGCCATGGCGGAGGCCAGGCCCATCCGGCTGTTCTCGAAGCCCTGGACGTACAGATAACAGGTGTAGACCATCGAGCCGTCGGCCGGACCGCAGGCGTTGCCGCCGGCGCCGCCGCCGACGATGTAGGCCGAGCTGAAGATCTGGAACGAGTGGATCGTCTCCAGCAGGACGTTGAAGAACAGCACCGGCGAGATCATCGGCAGGGTGATGTTCCAGAACTGCCGCAGCTTGCCCGCGCCGTCGACGTCGGCCGCCTCGTACAGCTCGCGCGGGACCTGCTTGAGGCCGGCCAGGAAGATGACCATGGGCGCGCCGAACTGCCAGACGGTCAGCGCCACCAGGCTGTAGATGATCATGTCGGGGTCGCCGGTCCAGCCGCCGACGTCGATCCCGAAGATCTTCTGGGTACGGTCCACGATCGCGTCGTCCGAGAAGATCGCCTTCCAGACGATGGCCACGGAGACGCTCGCGCCGATCAGCGACGGCGCGTAGAAGGCGGCCCGGTAGAAAGCCTGTCCGCGCCGCTTCTGCGCCAGCAGCAGGGCCACGCCGAGGGCGGCGATCAGCTTGATCGGCGTGCCGACGACGACGTACCAGAGCGTGACCTGCACCGAGTGGCGCCAGCGCGGGTCGGCGAACATCTCCGAGAAGTTGTCCAGGCCGATCCACTGCGGGGCGTCGAAGAGGTTGTAGTCGGTGAAGGCGAAGTAGAGCGAGGCGACCATCGGTCCCGCTGTCAGAAGCAGGAAACCGGCGATCCAGGGCGACATGAAGAGGTAGCCGGCCAGGTTCTCCCGGCGGCCCCGCCGCGCGAGGGCGGTGGGGCTCGGGGACTTCACCGGACCGTGCCGCGGCTCGGAGTCCTTCGCCAGGTGCTCCGTCGCAGGGGCGTGTGTCACGGCGGTTCCCATCAGCCGGCGAGAGCCGTCTTCGACTCGGTGAAGAACTGCTTGACGGCGTCGTCCACGGACCGCTTGCCGAGTGCCATCTCCTCGGCGATGCGCAGGAAGGCGGCCTCGCAGACGTCGGCACCGTTCGGGTGCGGGGTGATGGTCTCCAGGACGCCCGCCTCGACGAGGGACTCCTCGTAGGCGGCGATCGCCTTGTTGACCGGGTCGGTCGGGGTGTACGCGTCGTACTGGACCTGCGTGGCGGGCACGCCGCGGTCGTAGCCCATGATCTTGGCGACCTCGGGGTCGTGGACCATGAAGTCGATGAACTGGGCGACCTCCTTGGGGTGCTGGGTGCGCCGGGAGGCGCTCAGCATCAGGGAGCCGAGGTACTGGCCGGTCCGCTTGCCGTCCGTGGTGGGGATGGGCGCGAGGCCGTACTCGCTCTTGCCCTCGGAGGTGTAGCGCACGGTGAAGTTGTCCCAGGTGAACTCGCTGCCGGCGAGTTCGGCGGAGAGCGCCGACTTGGGCTTGACCTGGACGACCTTCTTGGCGTTCGCGAAGAGGCCGGACTTCACGCCCTTCTCCGCCTTGGTCCACCACTGGGTCAGGTCGGCCTCGGTGAAACCGAGACCCTCCTTCGTGAAGAAGGCCTTGCCGTTCTGACGCAGATACAGGTCGTAGAGGTACATGACGCCGTACATGCCGCTGTCGCCGGCGCGGCCCGTGCGGTCGCGGATGTTCTTCATCGCCTCGTCGAAGTCGTCCCAGGTCCAGCCCATTTCGGGCTTCGCGCCCGCCCGGGTGTAGACGGGCTTGTCGATGACCAGGGCCATCGAGTTGGAACCGACAGGGACGCCGAGGAGTTTGCCGTCGATCTCGCCGAACTTCTCCAGGCCCGCACGGAAGCCCTCCATACGGAGGTTGCCGGCCTTCACCTGCTCACTGAGATCGAGCAGGACATTCTTCGCGTCGTATTTGCGAAGAAATCCGATGGCATTCTGGAAGACGTCCGGCGGATTACCGCCGGAGGCCTGGGTGTTGAACTTCTTCCAGAAGTCGCCGTACGGCTGGAAGTCGGTCTTGACCTTGATCTTCGGGTACTTCTTCTCGAAGAGGTCGATGGTCTTGTTGATGCGTTCGGCCCGGTCCTCCGCACCCCACCAGGAGTAACGGATCGTCACCGTTCCGTCTCCCGAGCCGCTGCCGCCACCGCACGCGGTGGCGGTCGCGCCCAGTCCCGCGACGGCCAGTGAGGCCCCCGCGGCCTTGAGGACCGTCCGCCTCCCGGTCACCCTCTCCGCGTCCCTGCCCTGCTGCATATGAGCCTCCCCGCGACGTTCCCGTCCGCCTCGTGAATCGTTTCAAGTAAGCGCTTGCTGGCACAAGTTACGGAGGGCCTACGGGCACGTCAATGATTCGGACAGGAATTCATGGCCGCCCGGCCCGGGCGGCAGCGCCGCCCGCCCGGCCCGCGGAGGCGACCACGGCGGGAAACGTCCAGGTCGAAGCCCTGCGGCCGACCGGCCGAACAGCAGCGGGACGGCCGGGACGAACGCGGCAGAAGGTTACGGTTGGATGAAGGAGGCCGTAAGCGGAACCGCCCGGCGGCCCTCTGGCGACCGCAGTCGAGGCACGCCCGCGCACACGACGAAGCGGCCCGGCTCACGCAGGGTGAGCCGGGCCGCCTTGTGATCCGGTGGGCGATACTGGGTTCGAACCAGTGACCTCTTCGGTGTGAACGAAGCGCTCTCCCACTGAGCTAATCGCCCGGACGCAGGAAGAACATTACCCCATGTCAGGGGGTGCCCGTGACCGGCGGGGGCGAGACGGCCGGGACCGGCGCGCCCCCGCCGCCCCTCACTGGTCCTCGATCTTCCAGGGCATGACCAGACCGAACTTCCAGAGGTAGATCCCCGCCAGCACCGCGATGATCACCAGACCGACCGAGGTCAGAATGATGTTCCGGCGCCGCACCTTCGGATCGAGGGCTCGCTGCGCCGCCTCGGTGACCTTGCGCTTGGTCCAGCGCAGCACCAGCTGGGCCCAGACGAACTCGGTCGCCCAGATGGCCATGCCACCGAAGATCACGACCCATCCCGGTCCGGGCAGCGGCAGCATGATGATGCCGGCCACCACGACCGCCAGGCCGACGACGAAGACGCCGACCTGCCAGCTCAGATGCAGCGCACGACGCGCCTTGATGAATTCCGGTGCCCGCGAGCCGAGCTCTCGCTCGCCCTGGTGCTCGCTCTCGTCCACAGTCGCCCCGTGTGCCGCCACGGCCGCCTCGCCGGGCTTGTTACTCCCCGTGTTCATACAGCCAAACACTACCCGAGCGAAACACATCACCGGAATGGGCGCACGCCGCGAACGATCTCTCGGCCGGAAGAGTTACTCGAACACACGCAAAACACTCAGAGGGGTTTACAACGGCACCGTAGGTGGCATGTCGATTTCGCCGACGTGCGAATCCCCGAGCGCACACTGAGCGAAAGGCCCTGGCGCTTATGAACACCACGGTCAGCTGCGAGCTGCACCTGCGCCTCGTTGTGTCGAGCGAGTCCTCCCTGCCTGTCCCCGCAGGCCTGCGGTACGACACGGCCGACCCCTACGCCGTGCACGCCACCTTCCACACCGGAGCCGAGGAGACCGTCGAGTGGGTGTTCGCCCGCGACCTCCTCGCCGAGGGACTTCACCGCCCCACCGGAACCGGCGACGTCCGCGTCTGGCCGTCGCGCAGCCACGGTCAGGGCGTCGTCTGCATCGCCCTGAGCTCGCCGGAGGGAGAGGCGCTGCTCGAGGCCCCGGCACGGGCCCTGGAGTCCTTCCTGAAGCGCACCGACGCCGCCGTGCCGCCCGGCACGGAACACCGGCACTTCGATCTCGATCAGGAGCTCTCGCACATCCTGGCGGAAAGCTAGGCGAGAGCCACCGGACAGCCCGGCGCCGTCGACTCGGGGAGACGGCTCGGGCCAGGACAACCGCATACAGGCAGCCGTACGCGGCTCACACACCGGCGCCGACGCCGCGGGGTTCCGCGGGGGGCGCCGTTGTGCTGCGCGGGGGTGGGCGGTGCGGGCGTCACCCTGGCCACCACGCCCCCTCCGCCCGTCCGGCTCCGGCCCCGCCCCTGCCCGCCGGACGGACCTCCGCCCCCGGCGGCGTGGACCCACACGCGCCTCAGGCCCGCGCACACGCCCACGACGCACCGTCCGGCCCCGCCCCTGATCGGGAACCGTGGAGGGGTTTCCGGCGTTGGATTCGAAGCCGTGTGCGGAGCGGGGAGGTGCGGGGTGCACCGGAGCCACTACCATCGGCCAGCATCGGCGGGCGCCCGCCCGTCCCTCAGGCCAGGGAGCGAATCGTGCTGATCACCCACGACACCCGGTGTGCGCTCGGCACCGTGGTGGATCTGGTGAACACCGCGCCGGAGGACGACACGACGCCGGAGGGGCTGCCGGATGTCGCGGCCCTGGAGGTCTTCGTGCAGCAGCACAAGGTCAGCGACGTCGGAGTGCTGTCGGAGTTCGACCTGGCCGCGGTGCGCAAGCTCCGCTCCCGGTTCGCGGCGGTGTTCGCCGCTCCGGACGCGCGCAGCGCCGCCGGGCTGATCAACGAACTGATCGCGGCCGCGGGCACCACTCCCCGGCTCACCGACCACGACGGCTACGACTGGCATGTGCACTACTTCGCGCCGGGCGCCTCCGTGGCCGACCATCTGGCCGCGGACTGCGGGATGGCGCTGGCGTTCTTCGTGGTCGCCGGGGAGCAGGAGCGGCTGCGGCGCTGCGAGGCCCCGGACTGCCGGCACGCCTTCGTCGATCTCTCCCGCAATCGCTCGCGCCGCTACTGCGACAGCCGCACCTGCGGCAATCGCCTGCATGTCGCCGCCTACCGGGCACGGCGCAAGGAGGCGGCGGGCTGATCCGCCGGGCGGGGCCGGACTCCGGCGCGCGGACAACCCGGCGGGGTGGGTCGGCGAGGACGGGCCGCCTGGTGACGAAGTACCGACCGGTTGGTTGAAGGGTCGACCAGGCTGTGGGAGTCGAGTCGGCCGGGTGATGGCCTGTCGCGCCGGGAAGTGTTCTCGATGCCGTGCCGACGCGGTCCCGACGGGTGACGCCGGGTACCGCGGGTACGGCTCACAGCCACAGCAGGTCGTGCAGTGCAGCCGTGAGCAGCAGACACCCGATCACCGCAAGGAAGATCATTAGCGGTGGCTGGGAAAGGGCGAAGAGGCATCCACGCGGCTCGTCCTGCTGCGGCGCGGCATCGCTCTGTGTCGTGTCCAGCATCTCGCCGCGATGATGACGCATCGGAGGCACCGACGCGATCAACGTCCATGGAAAGAGCGTCGGCTCGCCGATTCCGCGATCTACGGTTCAGGTTCTGACCGCTTCGGGGCGCTCCTGGACCCTCTGTGACGTTTCAGCTGGTTCCTGCCCGTGCGCCCGCGGGTGCGGCACGGACTGCCGGCCGCTCACGGTCATATGCCGTGCTTCTTGAGGATCGCCTCGATGTCGCTGAAGTCGTCGTCGCCCCCGCGGGACGCCGGCGCGGCTCCGGCAGCTCCGGCCGCCGGGCCGGAGCCCCTGTCCAGGGAGGGTTTCGAGGCCCGCGGCGCCACCGCCTCGGGTGCTGCCGCCGCCCTCGCGGCCGCCCGGCGCTCCTTGCGGGTGCCACCGCGACGGCGCTCCACGGCGCGCGTCGAAGCGAACAGCACCCAGGACAGGCCCAGCAGCCCGAAGCCGGCCCAGGCCGTCGGGCTGAAGGCGGTGTCGGCGAGCCAGTCCACCACCCCGGCCATCACCAGGCCGACGGGAACGAGCGAGTAGGCGGCGATACGGGCCGCCGCGAGAAAACGCTTGCGGTAGGCCGTGATCATCGCGATGCCCAGGCCTGCCGCGGAGACGGCGGAGCAGACGGTCTCGGCAATCATCCGGTCCTCCAGGGCAGCGTGCGGTCGCGACGGGCGCTTCGTCCCTTCCATCCTGCACCTGCCGTACCCCGCGGGGCCATGTTCCGGCCGGCACATCAGGGACATCTCCGGGTCGGCTCATCCGCAGGTCGAGGTGGAGGTGGGCGCCGGAAGGGGCTGGAGGGCGCACAGGTCGGGTCAGAATCCGGGATTCGGAGACGGTAAGACGGGCGCCCCGGGCCGGCGGAAGGAGCGGGACCCGTACGGGAGCAGTCCGGGCAGTACGGGCAGTACGGGCCGTACGGGAGGTGCCGGGGAGGCGGAAGCGCCCGGCCGGATTGGGTGGTGCGGGGCCCGGCTGGGAGACTGGAGGGATGAGTGACTCCTCCCCCGCCCGTCCCGCAGCCCCCGTCCTCGACGTCTGGTGCGAGCTGCAGTGTCCGGACTGCCGCAGCGCCCTCGACGACCTCCGCGCCCTGCGCGCCCGCTACGGCGACCGTCTGGAACTGCGGCTGCGGCACTTCCCGCTGGAGAAGCACAAGCACGCCTTCGCCGCGGCCCAGGCCGCCGAGGAGGCGCTGGAGCAGGGCAGCGGATGGCCGTACGTGGAGGCCGTGCTGGACCGGGTCGAGGAGCTGGACCGGCGCGGTGAACCGTTCCTGGTCGAGGTCGCCCGGGAACTGGGCCTGGACGCCGAGGAGTTCGACACCGCGCTGATCGACGGGCGGCACATCCTGATCGTGGACGCGGACCAGGCCGAGGGCAAGGCCATCGGGGTGACCGGCACCCCGACGTACGTCATCGGCGGTGAGCGCCTCGACGGCGGCAAGAGCCAGGAGGGCCTGCGCGAGCGCGTCGAGGAGATCGCCGACCGGCTGCTGGCGGCCGGGCAGGACGGCTGACACCCGGCCGCCGGGCCCGTGCGACGCACCCGGCCACCGCACCGCGGCTACACCAGAGGCTTGTACAGCGCGTAGCGCGTCGTGTCGTAGCCGAGGGAGTCGTAGAGCCGTTCGGCCGGTGTGTTGCCGGCGAACACGTTGAGGCCGATGACTCGCCGGCCGGCGGCGATCGCCTGGGCCTCCGCGAGCAGCATCAGGGTGCGCCCGTGGCCGCGGCCGCGGTGGGCGGCGTCGGTCTCCACGTCGAAGACGAAGGCGTCCTCCCCGCGCACCGCCAGCCACAGCGTGCCCACGGGTGTGCCCTCGTGCTCGAGGACGGAGAACAGCATGCCCGCGGTGGCGCGGCCGTCGGGCAGCAGCTCGGCGTGGTCCCTCGCCGCCTTGGCGCGCGCCTCGTCCTCCGGCACCCCGCGCGCGATCCAGTCCCGCGCGTAGTCCTCCGCGCCCTTGGCCGCCCAGCGCCCGAACTCGTCGTCCGTCATGGGCCGGGCCGTGCTGCCGTGCGGCAGCTCCGGCGGCGCGGCGGGCAGGGTCTTGGCCATGTTCCGGTTGCGCACCACGTAGCCGAGCGCGCCGGCGAGGCCGAGCGCGGTCGCGGAGCCG
Source organism: Streptomyces calvus (assembly GCF_006782915.1). Classification (GTDB taxonomy): domain Bacteria; phylum Actinomycetota; class Actinomycetes; order Streptomycetales; family Streptomycetaceae; genus Streptomyces; species Streptomyces calvus. The sequence goes on along the minus strand of NZ_VCNP01000056.1, from coordinate 84,116 downwards.
GCCGGAACGGCCGCTTCGATACGGCGGCAGCCCCAGCCGCGCGCCACCTCCTCGGCGGCGAGCGCGGCCACCGTGCCCCGGCCCCGCCTGCGGTCCGGTTCCTCGATGCGCAGGCTCACGATCCGGGCCACGGCGTCACCGAACACCGGGTGCGTGCCCAGGTGTATCTCGCCCACGGGCCGGCTGTTCACGCACACCAGGTAGCGGCGCGAGCGGGTCCCGTCGGGGTTCTGCTGAAGCGGCTCGGCCGGCCGCAGGGTGGTGGTCATCACGGGTGTTCTACCCGCTGCCGGGCCCCGGATCAGCCGAATTTCCCGACGTCCCGCCGCCCGGCCGGGCCGTCACGGATCGAGGTCGGCGCCCGAGCGCTCCTCGAAGATCCGCATGGCCTTGGCGGTCACCGGGCCCGGGGCGCCGGGCAGTTCGCGGTCGTCGACGCGGTGCACGGCCTGCACGTCGCGCAGGGTGGAGGTGAGGAAGACCTCCTCGGCCCGCCCGAGGACGTCCAGCGGCAGGTCGGTCTCCTTGGCGCCGGTCCACTCGACGGCCAGGGCGCGGGTGATGCCGGCGAGGCAGCCGGAGGCGAGCGGAGGGGTGTGGAGTTCGCCGTCGAGGACGACGAAGACGTTCGACCCGGTGCCCTCGCAGAGCTGTCCGACGGTGTTGCCGAACAGCGCCTCGGAGGCGCCCCGTTCGCGGGCGCGGGCGAGGGCGACGACGTTCTCGGCGTACGAGGTGGTCTTCAGGCCGGCGAGCGCGCCGCGCTCGTTGCGCGTCCAGGGGACGGTGATGACGGCCGTGGAGTCGGGGCGGCGGGTGGTGCCGCCGAGGGCGACCACCAGGGTCGGGCCGTGGTCGCCGCGGTCGGAGCCGAGCGGGCCGTGGCCGCCGGTGTAGGTGATGCGGAGCCGGCCGAGCGGCATCGGGTTGGCCTCCAGGACGGCGGCGCAGGCGCGGCGGACCTCGTCGAGGTCCGGGTCGGGCAGTCCGAGTCCCCGGGCCGACCGGGTCAGCCGGTCGAGGTGCCGGCTGAGCGCGAACGGACGGCCGTCCACGGCCTTCACCGTCTCGAAGATGCCGTCGCCCACGGTCAGTCCGTGGTCGAAGACGGAGACGCGGGCGGACTCGATGTCCTGCAGCCCGCCGTCGAGCCAGATCTTCACCTCGTGGTCCCTTCACTCACCTCGTACGCTCCCGACGCTACCGCGAGCAGCCGGGACGCCTTCAGCTCGGTCTCCCGCCACTCCCCCTCCGGGTCGGACCCCCAGGTGATCCCGGCGCCGGTGCCGAACCGCAGCACGGCGCCGCCGCCCTCGTCCCGGTCGATCCAGAAGGTGCGGATGCCCACCGCCAGCTCGCCGGTGCCGCGGTCGGCGTCGACCCAGCCGATGCCGCCGCAGTAGGGGCCGCGCGGCGCCGTCTCCAGGGCGTCGATGATCCGCAGCGCGCTCGACTTGGGCGCGCCGGTGACGGAGCCGGGCGGGAACGCCGCCGCGAACAGCTCCGGCCAGCCGGCGCCGGGCCGCAGTTCGCCGCGCACCGTCGACACGAGGTGGACCAGGCCCGGGTGCTTCTCGACGGCGCACAGATCGGGCACCGTGACCGTGCCGGTGGCGCAGACCCGTCCGATGTCGTTGCGGACCAGGTCGACGATCATCACGTTCTCGGCGTAGTCCTTCTCCAGGAGGTCCGCCTCGGTGCGTCCGGTGCCCTTGATCGGTCCGGACTCCACGATCCGCCCGGCGCGGCGCAGGAACAGCTCGGGCGAGGCGGTGGCGACCTCGACGCCGTACCCGGGCAGGCGAATCGTTCCTGCATACGGTGCGGGGTTGCCCCGGGCCAGCAGGGCGGTCAGGGCGTCCACGTCGGCGTCGTCCGGGACGGGCGCGGACAGGACGCGGCAGAGGTTCGCCTGGTAGACCTCGCCGGCGGCTATGTGCGCACGGATGCGGCGGACGGCCGCCGTGTACGCGGCGCGGTCCAGCGACGACGTCCAGTCACCGACAGCCGGCCCCCTCCAGCCGCCCGGCGCGGGCACCGGCCGCTCGCGTACGTCACGGAAGCGAGCGCAGGTCAAACGGCCCTCGAAGTCGGCGCACACGGCCCAGAAACCCCGGGACTCCAGGGCTGCCGGGTCGTCGGTGACGTCGAGGAGGCCCGTGGCGACGCGGTCGCCGAACCGGGCGAGAGGCGGGAGGTCAGGCACGCCACGAGTCTATGGCGGGGGCACTTCGGGCGACGCGGTCGCGTCCGTCACGGCGCCGTGCGCACGCCCGTGAGCAGGCGCACCGCAGCACGCTGCACAAACGGGTTTTTGTACTGGCCCGGGAATCCGCTAGAGTTCAGTTCGTCGCCGGGACGCGGAAGCGGACCGAAACGACAGGCGGACGTAGCTCAGTTGGTAGAGCGCAACCTTGCCAAGGTTGAGGTCGCGAGTTCGAGCCTCGTCGTCCGCTCGAAGGAAGAGGGGCCTCCCGGGCCCCTGCACTCCTGGTGGAGTGGCCGAGAGGCGAGGCAACGGCCTGCAAAGCCGTCTACACGGGTTCAAATCCCGTCTCCACCTCCAAGGACGATTAGCTCAGCGGGAGAGCGCTTCCCTGACACGGAAGAGGTCACTGGTTCAATCCCAGTATCGTCCACTGGATCTCCGGATCCCGGATCCTAGGATCCCCCGCGCGATTAGCTCAGCGGGAGAGCGCTTCCCTGACACGGAAGAGGTCACTGGTTCAATCCCAGTATCGTCCACTGGATCTCCGGATCCCGGATCCTAGGATCCCCCGCGCGATTAGCTCAGCGGGAGAGCGCTTCCCTGACACGGAAGAGGTCACTGGTTCAATCCCAGTATCGTCCACTGGATCTCCGGATCCCGGATCCTAGGATCCCCCGCGCGATTAGCTCAGCGGGAGAGCGCTTCCCTGACACGGAAGAGGTCACTGGTTCAATCCCAGTATCGTCCACTGGATCTCCGGATCCCGGATCCTAGGATCCCCCGCGCGATTAGCTCAGCGGGAGAGCGCTTCCCTGACACGGAAGAGGTCACTGGTTCAATCCCAGTATCGCGCACGCAGTGCCCATGATCGGCTCCCCGGAGTGACCGTGCTCCCGAGGACGATTAGCTCAGCGGGAGAGCGCTTCCCTGACACGGAAGAGGTCACTGGTTCAATCCCAGTATCGCGCACGCAGTGCCCATGATCGGCTCCCCGGAGTGACCGTGCTCCCGAGGACGATTAGCTCAGCGGGAGAGCGCTTCCCTGACACGGAAGAGGTCACTGGTTCAATCCCAGTATCGCGCACGCAGTGCCCATGATCGGCTCCCCGGAGTGATCGTGGTCCCGAGGACGATTAGCTCAGCGGGAGAGCGCTTCCCTGACACGGAAGAGGTCACTGGTTCAATCCCAGTATCGTCCACACCACACCGGAACCCCCGGCCGCCGCAGCGGTCGGGGGTTCCGTCGTTCCCGGTGCCCCGAGGCGTCAGGGACGCTCAGGACGAGAAGAGCATGTGGCCGAAGCTCTTGTGGCGACGGTGACCGTGGTGGTGACCGCCGTGCGGGGCGCCCCACGCGGGAGGCTGCGGAGCCGCCGGGTACGCCTGCGGGGCGGCCGGCGGGGCCGGCGGTGCGGGCTGGGACCACTGCGACTCCAGCCGGGTCAGCGACTCCAGCTCGCCGTAGTCGAGGAAGATCCCCCGGCAGCCGCTGCACTGCTCGATCTGAACGCCATTGCGGTTGTAGGTGTGCATCGGCGCACGACACTTCGGACACTGCATGATCGGTCAACTCCTCGCCGGTCGGCCCTGTTTCACGTTCCGCCAGGACAGACTCCGTCCCGCTTCGGTCGGTTGCACCCTACTTCCCCGGTTCGGGACCTTCCGGAGGCGGGACCGCACTCATGCGCGCACAGGCGTCGATCACCGCCTGCTCCACCTCGTCCGGCCGCCGCCCCTCCCCCACCGCCTTGGTCACCATCCGGGCGGCGGTCTGCACGGTCAGCGCGCGGGCCGGGACGTCCAGGACGGGCCACGGGTCGCCGTCGGCGGGAACGGCCGGTCCGCCCGCCGCCCGGTAGGCGCCGAGGAACCTCGCCCACTCCTCGGCCGGCAGCAGCCCGCACGCGTACCAGGCCGCCGGACGCGCCAGGTCCCACGCCGGTACGCCCACGCCCAGGTCGTCCACGTCGATGAGCCGCCAGGCGCCGTCGGGGAGGCGGACGAGCTGGCCCAGATGGAGATCGCCGTGGCACAGGACGCCGGTGCCCGGCAGGGGCGCCTCGGCACGGGCCCAGGCCGGCAGGCCGGCCCAGGCGCGCAGGACGGGCGCGGCAGCGGGCGGGGCGTCCGCGAGGGCCCGCAGACGGGTCACCGCGTGGGCGGCCTTCGCCGGGCCGCGCATGGCCGGGAGCCCTTCGGGCGCGACGGGCGCGCGGTGCAGCAGGGCGAGCAGGCGGGCGGCCGCCTCCCACGGGGCGGCGTCCGGGTCGTCCGGGTCCACGGGCGTGCCGTACGGCCAGAAGGTCACCAGGCGGCCGTGCAGAGCGGCCGGCGCCGGGCCGAGCGGGGTGAGGAAGACGTCCGGTCGCCGCGCGGCGGCGGCGAGGCGGAGGGCCAGCTGAGCGGGGGACGTGTCCGGCGGGTGGGCCTTGGCGACGGTGTCCGCGTGGCGGACCACGGTGGCGTCGGGTCGGTGGGCGAGCGTACCGGTGGAGGCACAGGGGCAGGCGGGAGCACGCGTGTGGGCGATGCGGCGTGCGTGGGCGGTGAGGTCGGGGAGGAGGAGGTCGCGGGTCACTGGGCTCCCTGGAGTGTCCGGTTCCCGGGGAGCGTACGCGGGTCCGCGCGCTGTCGGGGTCCGGCGTCCGGCGTCCGGCATCCGGCGTCCGGCGTCCGGCGTCCGGCGTCCGGCGGGGACGGTGCCGTGGTCGCCGCTCGTTGTCGCGGCAGGCGCACGGACGTCCGGCGTCGCGCCTCGGGCGGGCCCTTGAGATGTGGGGGCACAGCAATGCCGGCGCAGCTCCCCAGCTGCGCCGGCATTTTGTGCCGTCCGCCGCACCCCCGTCCCCACGGGGTTTCATGGGTGGATGTCCCCGCCCGGACCGCTCTTCCGGGCCTGGGGTCGCCGATCAGCGCCCCAGCATCTCGCCCACGGACGACGCCTGTGTGGTCACCGTCTCCCACCCGTCGAAGACGAGGAGGAGCAGGACCGCCAGAGGAAGGGCCATCAGCGTCGCCACCAGCGGGTGGCGGCGGCCCTCGCCGCTCTCCCGCGTGCGGAGCACAGTCCGCGGTGCCGTGTGGGCCATGGTCCCTCTCCTGACCGTTTCTGTTGTCCTTGGCAGCGGCGGGCGTCTGACCTCGGGGGACGAGTGCTGCCCCCGCCGCTTGACCTCAAATCTAGGGGCCCGGGGCCTTCCGGACGTCATGCCCTCGTACCGATTGCCGGGCCTCCCGGAGGATGAGCCATGCCCCGCTGCGTACTCCCCTGGGTGGAGACGGGCTCCTACGTCTCAGGGACATCCCCGAAGGGCCGTCCGATTGACGCCACCTTCTGTCCCGTTTTCTCCGCTTTCTCCGCGCCCTCCTCCCGCGGTACCGGCTGTTCCACCAGTGCGAGCACACGGGTCGCCATGAAGCGGGCCGTCCGCACGACAGCCCCGGTTCGGGTGACTTCGCTCACTTCGACCACCCCTCGGCGCACCGCCGTCTCCACTCTGCGCCCGGCCCTGCTCGCCACCACCTCGTACGTGCGCGTCGTGTCCCCCGCGTCCACGACGATCTCCACACGGTCACCCTTCACGCGATCAATCCCCCTTCGGTGTCGGGTGGTTGGGATCATGCGCCGCGCGAACCCGGCCTGCTCACGCGCTCCCTGACCACTCTTCAAGTGTCCCACCCGGCACTGACAATCGATCGGTTCGAGAGGGCGCGGCCTCTGCGCACGGGCGGCCGGGGAAACGTAAGCTGTGGCACGTCACAGGACCGGGCAGCGGGGATGAACATGGCGATGATGCGCCTGAGGCGCGAGGACCCGCGCGTCGTCGGCTCTTTCAGGCTTCACCGACGGCTCGGCGCGGGCGGGATGGGCGTGGTCTACCTGGGCTCCGACAAGAAGGGGCAGCGGGTCGCGCTGAAGGTCATCCGGCCGGACCTCGCGGAGGACCAGGAGTTCCGCTCACGGTTCGCGCGCGAGGTGTCGGCCGCACGGCGGATCCGCGGCGGCTGCACGGCCCGGCTGGTCGCCGCCGACCTGGAGGCGGACCGGCCGTGGTTCGCCACCCAGTACGTGCCCGGACCGTCGCTGCACGACAAGGTCGCCGACGAGGGGCCGCTCGGCGCGGCCGAGGTCGCCGCCGTCGGCGCGGCCCTCTCCGAAGGACTGGTCGCCGTCCACGAGGCCGGTGTGGTGCACCGGGACCTCAAGCCGTCCAACATCCTGCTGTCCCCGAAGGGACCGCGGATCATCGACTTCGGCATCGCCTGGGCGACCGGCGCCTCGACGCTCACGCACGTCGGCACCGCCGTCGGCTCACCCGGCTTCCTCGCACCGGAGCAGGTGCGCGGCGCGGCCGTCACGCCGGCCACGGACGTTTTCTCGCTGGGTGCCACGCTCGCCTACGCGTCGATGGGCGACTCCCCCTTCGGACACGGCAGTTCCGAGGTGATGCTGTACCGGGTCGTGCACGAGGAGGCCCAACTGCACGGCGTCCCGGACGCGCTGGCCCCGCTCGTCCGCGCCTGTCTGGCGAAGGACCCCGAGGAACGGCCCACCACGCTCCAACTGTCGCTGCGGCTCAAGGAGATCGCGGCGCGCGAGGCCCAGGGGCTCAACGACGTCCGTCCGCCCGCGCCGCGCGGCGCCGACACGGAACGGCCCACCGGACGCCTCGCCGACACCTACCCGGAGCGCGCGCAGCGCCGGCCCGGCGGCCCGGGCACCCCTGCGCCGCGCGCCGGCTCGGGCGGACGCGGTCCCGCGTCCAAAGGAGGCCCGACGCCTTCGGGGCGGAACAAGCGGACCGTGCCCGCCTCACGCGGCGGCGGATCCGTACGCGACAGCTCCTCGCGCGGTGGTACGCCGTCCCGGTCCAAGCCACGGCCGACACCGGCGTCCCGGAACACCACCCGCTCCGGCACCGGCACCCGCCGTCCCGGCTCCCGGCCGACCGGGACCGGTCTGCGGCCGGCCAACCCCCGGCTGCTCAGACAGCGGATCTTCGTGTTCGTCGTCGTGACGCTGGTGGTGGCCCTCGGCATCGCGCTGGTGCAGGGCTGCCAGGGACCCGCCTGAGCGCGCGGCGGCGCGGGCCGGTCCAGGGACTGTCGTTCGAACCGGCCCGGCTGTGAGGTCCGGTGTCTTCCGGCCCGGGACGGTCCGGACGACAGGCGCTACGCCTCGGGGCGGCCCGTGGCCACCGCGTAGAAGGCGACGGCCGCCGCGGCGCCCACGTTCAGGGAGTCGACGCCGTGGGACATCGGGATGCGGACCCAGGTGTCGGCGGCGTCCAGGGCCCGGCCGGACAGGCCCTCCCCTTCCGCGCCCAGCATGAGGGCCACACGGTCCATGCGGTGCGGCGCCACCTCGTCGAGGGACCTCGCCCTGGCGTCGGGCGTGAGGGCGAGCACGGTGAAGCCCGCCCCGCGCACCGCGTCCAGGCCACGCGGCCAGGTCTCCACCCGGCCGTACGGCACCGAGAACACCGCGCCCATGGAGACCTTGACGCTGCGGCGGTAGAGGGGGTCGGCGCAGTCCGGCGAGAGCAGGACGGCGTCCATGCCGAGCGCCGCGGCGGAACGGAAGATCGCGCCGATGTTGGTGTGGTCGTTGACCGACTCCATGATCACGACTCGGCGGGCGGTGCGCAGCAGTTCGTCCGCGGACGGCAGCGGCTTGCGCTGCATGGAGGCGAGCGCGCCGCGGTGCACGTGGTAGCCGGTGACCTTCTCGGCGAGCGCGGGATCCACCACGTACACGGGGGCGGTCGCGCGGTCGATGACGTCCCGCATGGCGTCGATCCACTTGGCGGACAGCAGCATCGACCGCATCGCGTAGCCCGCTTCCCCGGCACGCCTGATGACTTTCTCGCCCTCGGCGATGAACAGGCCCTCGGCGGGTTCGCGGCGGCGGCGCAGCTCGACGTCGGTCAGGCCGGTGTAGTCGTGCAGACGCGGGTCGTCGGGGTCCTCGACGGTGATGGGTTCGGCCATGTCACGCGGTCCCGGGCCGGCCCACGGCGACGACCTCGCCGATGACGATGACCGCGGGCGGCCTGACCTCCTGCGCGACGACCGTGTCGGCGACCGTGGCGAGGGTGGCGTCGACCCGGCGCTGGGCGGCCGTGGTGCCCTCCTGGACCAGGGCGACCGGCGTGTCCGGGGACTTGCCGTGCGCGATCAGGGTCTCCGCGATCCGGCCGATCTTGTCGACGCCCATGAGGATCACCAGGGTGCCGGTCAGCTTCGCCAGCGACGGCCAGTCGACCAGCGAGCGCTCGTCGTCGGGCGCGACATGGCCGCTGACCACGGTGAACTCGTGCGCCACCCCGCGGTGGGTGACGGGGATGCCGGCCGCGCCCGGCACCGAGATGGAGCTGGAGATGCCGGGCACGACGGTGCACGGGATGCCCGCTTCGGCGAGCGCCTGGAACTCCTCCATGCCGCGCCCGAAGACGTACGGGTCGCCGCCCTTGAGCCGGACCACGGACTTGCCCTGCTTGGCGTGCTCGATCAGCGCGTTGTTGATGGCCTCCTGGGCCATGAAACGGCCGTAGGGGATCTTCGCCGCGTCGATCACCTCGACGTGCGGCGGGAGTTCGGCGAGCAGGTCGCGCGGGCCGAGCCGGTCGGCGATGACGACGTCCGCCTCGGCGAGCAGGCGGCGGCCGCGCACCGTGATCAGGTCGGGGTCGCCGGGGCCGCCGCCGACCAGGGCGACGCCCGCGGTGCGGGTGCGGTGGTGCGGGGCGACCAGGGTGCCGTCGCGCAGGCCCTCGACCACCGCGTCGCGGACGGCGGCGGTGTGCCGGGGGTCGCGGCCCTTGGCGTCGGTGGTGAGGACCGCCACCGTGACGCCCTCGCTGTGCCCGGTCGCCGGGGTCCAGGCGGTGGCCCGGTCGGCGTCGTCGGAGCGCACGCACCACACGCGGTGCCGCTCGGCCTCGGCGGAGGCCCGCTCGTTGGCCTCGGTGTCGCTGGTGGCGATCAGGGCGTACCAGGCGTCGGCGAGGTCGCCGTCGGCGTATCCGCGCCGCTCCCAGGTGATTTCGCCCGCGTCGGCCATGGCCTCGACGGACGGGGTGGCCTCCGGGGAGACGAGACGGACGTCGGCGCCGGCCGCGATGAGTGCCGGCAGGCGGCGCTGGGCGACCTGGCCGCCGCCGAGGACGACGACCCTGCGGCCGGTGAGGCGGAGGCCTACGGGGTAGGCGGGGTGTTCGGCCATCAGGCGAGGCTCCTCGAACAAGCAGTGGGTCAGCGGGCACGCTGCGCCGGCGGAGCGGCCCTGACGTGCGGATTCTAAGCACGTGTGCGGTCGGTGGCGGGGGCGGGTCGGGAGTTTCCCTGCCCAGACCCGCCCCGTTCCGAAACCGGGATCCCGCCCCGGCTGCCGCACGTGTGGGCTACTTCTCCGTCACGCCCGCCGAATCGAACGTCGCGACCTCGTGCATGGCGCGTGCCGTGCTCTGCACCAGCGGCAGGGCGAGCAGTGCGCCGGTGCCCTCGCCGAGCCGCAGGTCGAGGTCGACCAGGGGGCGCAGGCCCAGCTTGTTGAGGGCCGCGACATGGCCGGGCTCGGCGCTGCGGTGGCCCGCGATGCAGGCGGCCAGGACCTCGGGGGCGATGGCCCGGGCCACCAGGGCGGCGGCGCCGGCGCTCACCCCGTCCAGGATGACCGGCGTGCGCAGCGACGCACCGCCGAGGAGCAGGCCGACCATGGCGGCGTGCTCGAAGCCGCCGACGGCGGCCAGCACGCCGACGGGGTCGGCCGGGTCGGGCTGGTGCACCTCCAGGGCGCGGCGCACGACCTCGGTCTTGCGGGCCAGCGTCTCGTCGTTGATGCCGGTGCCGCGGCCGGTGACCTCGGCCGGGTCGGCGCCGGTGAAGACGGAGATGAGCGCGGCGGAGGCGGTGGTGTTGGCGATGCCCATCTCGCCGGTCAGCAGGACCTTGTTGCCGGCCGCGACCAGGTCGCGCGCGGTCTCGATGCCCACCTCGATGGCCTTCTTGGCCTCCTCGCGGGACATCGCGGGTCCGGTGGTCATGTCGGACGTACCGGCGCGGATCTTGCGCGGCAGCAGGCCGGGGGTGGCCGGGAGGTCGGAGGAGACGCCGACGTCGACGACGCACACCTCGGCGCCGACCTGCGCGGCGAAGGCGTTGCAGACCGCTCCGCCGCCGAGGAAGTTGGCGACCATCTGGGCCGTGACCTCCTGCGGCCAGGGGGTGACGCCCTGGGCGTGCACCCCGTGGTCGCCGGCGAAGATCGCGACGGCGGCGGGCTCCGGGATGGGCGGCGGGCACTGCCGGGACAGGCCGGACAGCTGGGCGGAGATGATCTCCAGCATGCCGAGGGCGCCGGCGGGCTTGGTCATGCGCTTCTGGCGCTCCCACGCCTCGCCGAGCGCCTTGGCGTCCAGCGGGCGGATCTGCGCGACGGTCTCGGCAAGCAGGTCGTGGGGTTCCTCTCCGGGCAGGGCGCGACGGCCGTATGTCTCCTCGTGCACGACCCAGGACAGCGGGCGGCGCTTGGACCAGCCGGCCTGCATCAGCTCCGGCTCGTCCGGGAATTCGTCGACGTAGCCGACGCACAGGTAGGCGATGACCTCGAGGTGCTCGGGCAGGCCGAGGACGCGGACCATCTCGCGCTCGTCGAAGAAGCTGACCCAGCCGACGCCGAGGCCTTCGGCGCGGGCGGCGAGCCACAGGTTCTCCACCGCGAGCGCTGCGGAGTACGGCGCCATCTGCGGCTGCGTGTGCCGGCCGAGGGTGTGGCGGCCGCCGCGGGTGGGGTCGGCGGTGACGACGATGTTCACCGGGGTGTCGAGGATGGCCTCGATCTTCAGTTCCTTGAACTGCTTCGCGCGGCCCTTGGGGAGCGACTTGGCGTAGGCGTCGCGCTGGCGCATGGCCAGTTCGTGCATGCTGCGCCGGGTCTCCGCGGAGCGGATGACGACGAAGTCCCAGGGCTGGGAGTGGCCGACGGAGGGCGCGGTGTGGGCGGCCTCCAGGACCCGGAGCAGCACCTCGTGCGGGATGGGGTCGCTGCGGAAGCCGTTGCGGATGTCCCGGCGTTCGCGCATGACCTTCAGCACGGCCGCGCGCTCGGCCTCGTCGTACGGCGGGGCGGCCGGGCCGGCGTGCCGCGGCGCCTCCGGTTCCGCGTCCGTCTCCACGCCCGCGCCCCTGGTGTCCAGGTCGTCCGGGTTCTGGGCCGGTTCGGCGTCCCGCGCGGCCGGCACGGTCACGCCCTGCGGCGGGGTCGGCGCGAGGTGCGGGGTGGTGGGCACGGTGCCGTCCACGGGCACGAACTGCCCGAGCGACCCGTCCGCGCCGGGCTCCTGCGGGACGGTGCCGGGCAGGGGCGCGGCGGGGGTCTGCTGGGGGCCCTGGACGGCGGCCGCGTCCGCCGGGGCGGGCGGTGCGGTGCGGGGCTCGGCCGCGGGGGCGGCGGTGGAGGCGTGGGGCACGCCCTCGTCGGGGCTGGGCACGAGCTCGGTCATGGCGTCGATCCCTCCGTCTGAAGCGTGCTCCGCCTCCTGGATGGAGGCGTTCTGCGTCACGAGGGCCTCGGCCGGGACCTGCTCGGGGGATACGTCACCCGAGGGGGCGGAGGCGGGGGCGGGGGCGTCGCCGCCGAGAGGGGCGGGGGCGTCCTCGCCGGTGGGGGCGGGGGCTGCACTGCCGTCGGCCGCGAGGGCTTCCGCGCCGTCGGCTGCGGGGGCGTCACCGCCCAGCGGGGCCGGGGCCGCCTCGCCGGTGGGGGCGGCGGCGGGTACGGGGGTTTGCGCGCCGTCGGCTGCGAGGGCTTCGCCGCCGGTCCGGGCGGGAGCCTCGTCGGCGGGGGCTTCGCCGTCGGCCGCTGCGGACGCCTGATCGGCGAGGGCGGGTTCGGTGGCTTCCGCCGGCACGGGCGCGGGCTGGGCCGGGGCCTCCTCGGCCATCGGTGCCTCGGTGCCCTGCGGTGCCTCGGTGTCTTGCGGTGCCTCGGTGCCCTGGGGTGCCTCGGGCGCGTCCGTCTCGGCCACCGGCTCCTCGGCCGGCTCGGCCGGGGACACGGCGGTGGACGGATCGGCCGGGGCGACGTCCGGGGCGGGAGCGGGCTGGGCCGGCTGCGGCTCCTGGGCGGGCACCGGTGCCGGTGCTTCGGGGCCCGGGGCCGAGGCGTCCTGCGTCGGCGCTTCCGCACCCGGTGCCTGCGCGTCCGCGAGGACCTCGGCGTCCTGCGCGGGCTCGGGCGCGGGAGCCTCGGTGTCCGGAGCCTGGACGGGCTCGGGCGCCCGTGCCGCCTCGGGCTGCGCGGGCGCGGCTGCCTCGGCAGCCGGCACCGGCACGCCGCCGGGCTCGTCAGCCTCGCCGGTCCCAACGGGCTCCGCAGTCTCAACAGACTCGGGGGTCTCGACAACTTCGGCGGTCCGGGCCTCCGGTGCCTGGGTGTCCTGAAGCTCCGCCGCCGGTACGTCCCCGGGCTCGGCGGCCTCAACGGCCCCGGTGTCCGGCTCCTGAACGCCCTGCGGCTGCTCGGCGGCGACGCCTTCGGGTCCGGCGGTTTCGACGGCCTCGGCGGCCTCAGCGGCCTCAGCGGTCGGCATCTGAGCGCCCTCGGGCTCGGCGGCGCCTTCGGCACCCGGGACCTCGGGGGTCGGGGTCTGCTCCTCCGCGGTGGGCGCGACACCCGGCTCCTGCTCCGGAGTGACCGCTTCCGCCGCTTCCGCCGCTTCTTCCGCCGCTTCCTCGGACGGGACGGCCCCGGCAGCGGGCGTCGCGGCACCCTCCGGCGCCTCGGCAGCCTCCCCGTGCACCGAAGCCGGCGTCGCCGCGCCCTGCGGCGCCTCCGCCACCTGCGCGCCTTCCTGAACAGCGGGCTCCACCACCGGCGCCCGACCGACGGCCGCCTGATGCGGAACGGCGGCAGCCTCCGCAGCCGGAACGGCGGCGGTCTCGGACGGAACGGCCGGAGTCTCGGTGCCGTCCTGCGGTGCCTCGGCCGCGGTGACCGCTTCCGTGGCGACGCGGGCGACGACCGCCTGTGCCGCGTCCACCGGCTCCGGCGACGGAACAACCGTTTCCGCAGCCGTGCCCCTCGCACCGACCGTGGCCTGCGCACCCCAGGGCGCCGCCGCCTGCGGTGCCGCTGCCTGAGGCGCCGTCTGCTGAGGCGCCGTCTGCTGGGGTGCCGCCGCCTCCCGGGCGCGCGGTACGTCGAGGTACTCGGGGCCGAGGGTCGGCGGGCCGGGCTGACGGGCCGGAAGGTCGGCGGGACCGCGGTCGGCGAGGGAACGGACCGGGCTCGCGGAGACGTTGGGGATGGGCGGGCCGAGGTGCAGCGGGCGGCGCGGCGCCGACTGGGGCGGTTCGGGGAGCCGGACGCCGGTGAGGTCGACGGAGCCGCTGTCGCGGCCGGCCATCTCGTGCGGCCCGGGCTCGTGCACGGTCTCGACGACCGGCTCGGGCGCGGGCGGGGCGACCTCGTTGCCCCAGGCGCCCTGGGCGCCGGGCAGCAGCAGGTCTTCGTCCTCGGCCGGACTGGCCGGACTGTCGGAGAGGTAGGTGTACGTGCCGGGCGCGGGGACGCCCGGCTGCTCCACCATGCCTGCGTTCTCCGGCAGTCCCTCGCCCGGGACCTGGCCGGTGTCGGTCATGCGTACCCCTCGCCCATCGGTTAGTGCTCCTACGACCAGCTCACCCGGAACGGCGCACCGACCGCCCCACACTGAAGAACGAGCGTGCGTCCCCAGCGGCACGAACGGCCCGTCCGAAAAAGGCGACAAAGCCATTCACTGGCATTGTCGCGGCCGCACCGCCGTCGCGTCAGCTTGATCGGCGACGGTTCCGCTGTGGACTGCGCCACGTTGCGCGTCCTCCGGTTCTGCCGTACCACACACCCGTCAAAACGGGCGCGCTTTCCGGGACATTGACCGACGAAGTGCCGGGTGTCCGAGTGCGGTACAACGATCGGCCAGCCTACCGCGCGCGGTACGACAACCCGATCACGGGGACGGCTGCCGGATCAGGCGCCGCGTGCGGGCAGCACCCCGCTGAGCAGGAACGCGACGCTCCGTTCCTTCTCCGTCCAGGCCCTGGTGTCGAGTTCGACGGACTGGAGCAGGGCGCACTCGACCTGGTAGCCGTGTTCCGTCAGATTGCGGCCGACGAGTTCGGCCGCGTCGCGGGTGCCGGCGTGCGTGACGATGCGCTGCGGGCGGCGGTCGGCGACGGCGGAGACCACCGCCACTCCCCCGCCGCCGACCCGTACGACGTCCGGCTCGGGGAGGTTCTCCAGGACGTGCGGCGCGGTGCCGTGGACGATCTGCAGCTGGACTCCGTGGCGGCGGGCGGCGGAGTCGGTGCGGGCGCAGGCGTGCGGGTCGCTGTCGACGGCGATGACGGCGGCGCCGGCCCGCGCGGCCTCGGTGGCGAAGGCGCCGCTGCCGCAGCCGATGTCCCAGACGAGGTCGCCCGTTCGCGGTCCGAGCCGGGCGAGTTGGGAGGTGCGCAGCGGTTCCCGCTCGCCCTCGCCGAGTTCGCCGCCGTACTCCCCGGCGGGCAGGGTCCAGCCGCGCGGACCGGTGGAGGGGTCGCGTCCGGCGATCCAGCCGCCGGACTCCGCGGCGCCGACCGGCCCGCCGATGACGATGACCACGTTGGGGTCGCGCCAGGTGTGGTCGGCGGCCTTGTCGGAGGTGACGACGGTGACCCGCTCGCGTTCGGTGCCGAGTTCCTCGCAGATGACGAAGGTGCGGTGGACGCCCTCCAGGAGCAGGCCCAGTTCGGCGGGGCCGGCGCCCGGCGCGGTGAGGACCGCCACCTTGGTGTGCGCCCGGCACACGTTCACCGCGCGGCGCAGCGTGCGCGGGTGTGCGACGACCACGTGGGCGTCGTCCCAGGGCATGCCGGCGCGGGCGAAGGCGGCGGCGACCGAGGAGACGGCGGGGACGACCTCGACCTCCAGGCCGAACTCGGGTGCGCGCAGGGTCCGTACGACGCCGAAGAAGCCGGGGTCGCCGTCGGCGAGGACGACCGCCGTGCCGCGGTGGCCCGCGATGCGGCGGGCGGCGAGGCCGAGGGAGCCGAGCCGGATGCGCTCGGCGCCGGGGGGCACCTCGGGGAGTGCCAGGTGGTGGGAGGCGCCGGCCACCAGTGTGGCGCCGGCCAGCGCTGCGCGTGCCGCGGCGGTCAGTGGCGAACCGTCCCAGCCGATCACCGTGACCCGGTCGGCCATCGTCGTCAGTCTCCTGGGGTTTTCGCAGGTCGTCGGCGTTCCCGCCGGGTGGCGGGTCTGCTGAGGTTACCTGGTGCCGCCCGGGGCCGCTGCGGCGGTACCGCGGGGGCGGTGCACCGGGAGGTCAGTTCCAGTCCGGGTAGCCGGTGAATTCGCCGGTGTCGGCGAGGTGTCCGTCCGCGCCCTCGATGTCCTCGGGCAGCAGGCTCCACACGATGTAGTCGGTCCGCACGTCGCTCCAGCCGCCGTCCTCGGTGCGGACGTGGGCTATGCAGGCGTTGCGCAGCACTCCCTCGCTGATGCAGCCGATCTTCTGGGCGACCTGCTGGGAGGCGGTGTTGTCGGCGGCGGTGCGCAGTTCGATGCGTTCGAGCTTCTGGTCGCCGAAGAGCCACTGCGCGGTGGCGAGCGCGGCCTCGGAGGCGTAGCCCTCGCCGCGCGCCCAGGGGGCGATGATGTAGGACAGTTCGGTGGAGCGTACGTGCCAGTTGGTCTTGGCCAGTTGGATGACGCCGACCAGGCGCTGGGTGAGGAACTCGGTGACGGCGAGGTCGAGTCCGCGGCCGGCGGCGCGTTCGGCGGGTGCGTGCTCGGTGATCCAGGTGCGGGCGGCCCGCTCGGTGAACGGCTGGGGGACGTCGGTCCAGGCGGCGACCTGGTCGTCGTTCATCATCTCGGCGAGTGCGGGGACGTCGTCCGTGTCGAAGGGACGCAGCACCAACCGCTCCGTGCTGATGGAGATGTTGGGGAAGGTGCTCGTCATGCGCCGCTCCGTAACCTGGGGGACCGTCGGGTGCTGCTGAACTGCCCAGCATGCAGCATGAAAGCACCGAACCGCACCACGGGGTCCACTCCCTGCAGAGGAGTGGACCCCGTGGGCGGCCGGTGACGGACCGGGTGGATCAGAAGGACGCGACGACGGAACCGGAGTAGGTGTCCTCGATGAACTTCTTCACCTCGGGGGAGGTGAGCAGCTCGGCGAGCTTCTTCACGCGCGGGTCGTCCTCGTTGCCCTCCTTGACCGCGAGGAGGTTGCTGTTCGGGTTGCCCTTGGCGGACTCGAGCACCAGGGCGTCCGTGGCGGGCTTGAGGTCGGCCTCGATGGCGTAGTTGCCGTTGACCACCGCGGCGTCGACGTCGTCCAGGGAGCGCGGCGTCTGGGCCGCCTCCAGCTCCTTGAACGTGAGGTTCTTCGGGTTCTCGGTGATGTCCGCGGGGGTCGCGGCGGTGCCGACGCCGTCCTTGAGGGTGAGGAGCCCGTTGGCGGCGAGCAGCTGCAGGGCGCGGCCCTCGTTGACGGTGTCGTTGGGGATCGCGACGGTCGCACCGCTCTTCAGCTCGTCGGCCTTCTTGACCTTGTGGGAGTACAGGCCGAGCGGCTCCAGGTGCACGTCGACGACGGACACGACGTGGGTGCCGTTCTTCTTGTTGAAGTCGTCGAGGTACGGCTGGGTCTGGAAGAAGTTGGCGCCGACCGAGCCGTCCTCCGTCGCCGTGTTCGGCGTGACGTAGTCGGTGAACTCCTTGACCTCGAGGTCGAGGCCGGCCTTCTCGGCGAGGTTGTCCTTGACGAAGTTCAGGATCTCGGCGTGCGGCACGGGGCTCGCGGCGACGACGAGCGGGCCGGAGGTGTCGGAGGCGGCGTCCTGCTCCGCGCCGCAGGCGGTGAGCCCGAGGGTGAGGGCTCCGGCGGCGAGGACAGCGGTGGTGATCTTGGCGGTGTTACGCACGAAAAGTGCCTTTCCTTGGGTGGTGCGACCCCGTCTCGGGTATTACGGGGAGTTCTGGGGGTTACGCGACCTTGCTCACGTCGGCCGCGGCGGGCTCCTGGGACTTGAGGAACCGGAGCCTGGGCGCGGGGCCCGAGCGGCCGCCGCGGCTGTGCAGGGCGCGGGCGGCGTAGTCGCCGGCGAACTGGATGAGGGAGATGACCACGGCGAGGATCGCGACGGTGATCCACATCAGGCCGGTCTCGAAGCGCTGGTAGCCGTAGCGGACGGCGAGGTCGCCGAGTCCGCCGCCGCCGACGGTGCCGGCCATGGCGGAGTAGCCGATGAGCGCGATGACCGTGGTGGTGGTGCTGGCGATCAGGGAGGGCAGCGCCTCGGGGACGAGGACCTTGCGGACGATGGTCCAGGTGTTGCCGCCCATGGCCTGCACGGCCTCGACGAGCCCGTGGTCCACTTCGCGCACGGCCGTCTCGACGAGCCGCGCGAAGAACGGGATGCCGCCGATGGCGAGCGGCACGATCGCGGCCTCGCTGCCGATGGTGGTGCCGGTGATCCAGCGGGTGAAGTTCATCAGGGCGACCATGAGGATGATGAACGGCAGCGAGCGGCCGATGTTCACGATCTGCCCGATGACCTTGTTCACCACGGTGTTCTGCAGCAGTCCGCCCTTGTCGGTGAGGACGAGCAGGACACCGAGCGGAAGGCCGGCGACGACGGCGATCAGGGTGGACCAGCCGACCATGACGAGCGTCTCGGTACAGGCCTGTTCGAGCAGCGGCTGCATTTCGGACCAGGTCACTTGGCCCCCTCCTTCACCAGTGCGGGCGTCTCCCGGCCGACGACGTCGATCTGCAGTCCCTGTTCGCGCAGGAAGCCGACGGGTACGACGTTGTCCTCGTAGCGGCCGGGCAGTTCGATGCGCATCCGGCCGACCTGGAGTCCGCCGACGGTGTCGATGGCGGCGCCGAGGATCGATATGTCGATGTTGTAGGTACGCGACAGCTGGGAGATGACCGGCTGGGTCGCGCTCTCGCCGTGGAAGGTGACGTCGAGGACGGTGCGGTCGTCGCCAGTCGCCTCGCCGCCGACGGGGAACAGCGCGGCGGCGAGTTCGGAGCCGGGGGTGGCGAGGAGTTCGGTGACCGTGCCGGACTCGACGATGCGGCCCCGCTCCATGAGGGCGGCGGAGTCGCAGATCGACTTCACGACGTCCATCTCGTGCGTGATGAGCAGGACGGTGAGCCCGAGCTGCCGGTTGAGGTCGCGCAGGAGCGTGAGGATCGAGCGGGTGGTCTCGGGGTCGAGGGCGCTGGTCGCCTCGTCGGAGAGCAGCACCTTGGGGTCGCCTGCGAGGGCGCGGGCGATGCCGACGCGCTGCTTCTGGCCGCCGGAGAGCTGGGCCGGGTAGGCCTTGGCCTTGTCGGCGAGGCCGACCAGGTCGAGCAGTTCCAGCGCCTTGCGGGAACGTTCCTTCCCGGTGGTGCCGAGGATGTCCAGCGGCAGTTCGACGTTGTCCTGCACGGTGCGCGAGGACAGCAGGTTGAAGTGCTGGAAGACCATGCCGATGCGGCTGCGCGCCTGCCGCAGTTCCCGGCCGGCCCGCGGACCGCGGCCGGCCAGCGCGGTGAGGTCCTGGCCGGCCACGGTCACGGTGCCGGAGGTGGGGCGTTCCAGCAGGTTGACGCAGCGAATGAGGGAGGACTTGCCGGCGCCGGACTGGCCGATGACGCCGTAGACCTCGCCTTCGCGGACGTGCAGGTCGACGCCGTCCAGGGCGGTGACCTCGCGGCCGCGGGAGCGGTAGACCTTCGTGAGGCCCGTGGTGGTGATCACGTGGGTTTCCGTCACTGTCGAGTGCGCGGCGCGTCGTGTGCGCCGGGCACGAGGCAATCAGGGTCGAAAGCAGCCTGGGCGGCACGGATCTCGCGGGCGCGGCGGAGACGGCCGTGGCGGGAGACGTGCGCGCGGGGCGTGGCTCGGCCGGGCATGCGGGGCATGCGGCCGGAGGTGAGGGGGCTCTCGCTTCGGGGCGCGAGGCTCAGGTGGTGCGGGGGCCCTCTAGAAGGCGCGCATTCGGCACGGGCACAGACAACGAGCACCGGGCGTCATGGTCGCCTCGGTCGCAGGGGTGCGGTCGCTCGTCGTGGTCATGCGATCAGTAAAGCAGACGTTCGCCGCAGACCGGCCACGGCTGTCCGGATAGTGGACAGCCGTGGACACCTGCGCGTGCGCTTCAGGGGCGTGCGGAGATCTCCACTCCAGCGTCCGTGACCAGCGCGGACAGGGCCGAGAGGTCCTCGACGACGAGATCGGCGGTCAGCTCGTCGGCCCGGTGCGTTGTGGCCAAGGCCACGGTGGTCATGCCGGCGGCGCGGCCGGCCTGGAGTCCTGCCGGGGCGTCCTCAAAGACGACGCAGTGGGCGGGGTCGACGCCCAGGGTGCGGGCGGCGAGGAGGTAGGGCTCGGGGTCGGGCTTGCCCCGGGTGATGTCGTCGGCGGTGACGAGGGTCTTGGGCAGGATGCCGACGGCGCCGAGACGGGCCTCGGCGAGCCGCCGGGTGGCGGAGGTGACCACGGCCCAGCGCTCGGCGGGCAGCGCCGCGAGGAAGTCCTCGGTGCCGGGCAGCAGGTGGACGCCGCCGTTGGGCACGTCCTCGACCTCCAGGTCCTCGATCCGCGCGACGGCCGCCGGGACGGCCTGGGCGGGCAGCAGGTCGGCGGCTATCTCGGCGGCCGGACGCCCGTGCAGCTCGACCCGGGCGAACTGCTCGGCGGTGATGCCGTGCTCCTCGGCCCACCGGGTCCAGCAGCGCTCCACGGACAGCAGGGAGGAGACGAGGGTTCCGTCGTTGTCGAACAGCAGGGCCTGTGCGTGGATCGTCATGCCCTCGACCCTACGGGCCCGGTTCCGCGACCCCGACCGGGACCACCGGGCGCCCCGGCCGGGACCACTGGGCGCCCCCGACCGGGACCACCGGACGCCCCGGCCGGGACCATCGGGCGCCTGGTCCGGGGGCGGGGGCAACGGGGCTTTTCCGTCGTAATAAGGTCGCTGCCATGCTTGATGTCCTGACGGTGGTGACCGGTGTCGCCGCGCTGCTGCTCGGCGCCTGGTGCGGGTGGGCGGCCTACCGTGACCAGCCGACGAAGGACTGGCACTTCATCGGCATGGCCGTGGTGACGCTGCTGGCGCTGGTGCAGCTGGTCGTCGGGATCGTGCAGCTGGCCCGGGGCGAGGACCCGGCGCAGGGCACGACGATCTTCGTGGCGTATCTGCTCGGCGCGTTCGCGTGCGTGCCGGCGGCCGGCTTCCTGTCGCTGGGCGAGCGCACCCGCTGGGGATCGGTGACGGTCGCCGCGAGCGGGGTCGTGCTGGCCGTGCTCGAGGTGCGCCTCTACGACATCTGGGGAGGCTGAGGTGGCCACGGCGCGGGAGAAGCCGGACCGGACCCGGCTGATCGGCGGGCCCGGACTGCTGCTGGTGTGGCTGTACGGGGTGATGGTCGTCGGTGCCGTGTCGCGTTCCGCGTACCAGATCGCCACCGAGTTCGACCGGGCGCCGCTCGCCTACACGCTGTCGGCGCTGGCCGGCGTGGTCTACGGCTTCATCACCTACACCCTGGTCCGCGGCGGTGAGACGGCCCGCAGGGCGGCGCTGGTGTGCTGCGCCGCCGAGCTGGTGGGCGTCCTGACCGTCGGCACCTGGACGCTGGTGGATCCGTCCGCCTTCCCGGACGCGACCGTGTGGTCGGACTACGGGATGGGGTACCTCTTCATTCCGGTGCTGCTGCCGCTGACCGCCGTGTACTGGCTGCGCAGGGCGCGGCCGCGGCCGTCGGCCGCCTGACTCAGGCGGTCGTCGCGTAGTTCTCCGCCCGCTTCTCCAGGACGATCATGGGTACGCCGTCCGCGCCCTGGGACGTGCCCACCCGCTGGTAGCCGACCTTGCTGTACAGGCTGAGGTTGCTCTCGCTGCGGTGGCCGGCGTGCAGCCGGAACGTCCTGGCGCCGCGCTCGCCGGCGAGGGACGCTTCGGCGGCCGCGAGCAGCCGCGCGCCGATGCCGTGTCCCTGGAGCCGGGGGTGGACGCAGAGCTTGCCGATCGCGGCGGCGCCGTCCTCGGTGATCCTGCCGTGCACCGAGCCGACGATCTCGTCGCCGAGGCGGGCGACGAACACGCAGTCGGCGGCGACCTCCTCGCGGACCGAGTCGAGGGTCTGGACGAGCGGGTCGATGCGGTAGTTGCCGTAGAGGGCCGCTTCGCTCTGGAAGCACAGGTACTGCAACCTGAAGATCTGCTCCGCGTCCTGCTCGGCCGCCGCAGAGATGGTCACACTCATGCCCATGTGCGCATGCCTCCCGCTCACCTGATCACCTGTCGTCCCCCACTCCTATCCCCGTCCTCAGCGCGCCGCAACCTCCGGTGTGAGCAAACGCCGCAGACAACCCAGGCATCTGGAACGTTCCGGGCCGAGACTGCCCTGTGAGATACCCAACTCCCCCGCGATTTCCCGGTATGTCGCATCACGCGGGGACAGCAGCGCGGTCATCAGCCGGGGGCAGCGGCCGGGCAGGCGCCGCACGGCGTCCAGCAGGCCGCGGCGGCGGTCGGCGGCGAGCGCGAGGCGTTCGGGGTCGTGCCGGCCCCCGTCGACGGGTTCGCCGGGTTCGCCGGGTTCGCCGGACGAGGCGATCTCGCGGCGGGCGGTGCGGCCGAGGCGGCGGGCCTCCGCGCGGACGGCCCGGCGCAGCCAGTCCGGCGGGTCGGCCGGCGGGCCGTCGGTGTGCAGGCGTTCCAGGAGGCGCAGCCAGACGGCCTGTTCGAGGTCGCCGGGTTCGGCGCCGCAGCCGGGCGCCTCGGCGGCGGCCTCCGCGCCCAGCAGCGGGCGCAGGGACAGGACCAGTTCGTACGCCGTGGCCGGCAGGTGTGTCATACGGGCAACGACTCGGCCGCCCCGGGCGCGGTTGCCCGGGACGGCCCGTGGTTCACCCCGACCGGTGGCGGGCGGTGTCAGCCGTTGACGAAGTCCTCGCGGGCCAGCAGTCCGGTGTCCGGGTGGTCGGTGAAGACGCCGTCGATGCCGGTGGCGAAGTAGGCGCGGTAGGCGCCGAAGACGTCGCCGTAGGCGTCGGGGTCGGTGCCCTTGCGGAAGTCGGCGGGCAGGAAGGGGTTCTCGTTGCGCAGCGTGTAGGGGTGCAGGATGAGACCCGCCCGGTGCGCGTCGCGGACCAGGGTGGTGGGCTCGGTGAGCCGGCCGGCGGAGTCCCGCGGGATGACCAGGTCGAGGGTCGGGCCGATGCCGTCGGCGTAGGAGGCGATCTCCTTCAGGCCCTCGGGGGTGATGAGGTCTGCGGTGGTGCGCGGGTCGCCGGTCTCGACGAAGTCCCAGGGGCGGGTGTCGGCGCCGGAGAGCAGGACGGCGAGCGGGTTGCCGACGAGCTTGTTCATCCGCTGGATGCTGATGGGCTCGAAGGACTGGATGACGACCGGCGAGTGCTTCTTGTCCTTGCCGTGCCTGCGCAGCAGCGCGGCGAGCCGCTCCTCGGTGCCCAGGCCCAGCTTGCGGAAGTAGGTGGGGCGCTTCAGCTCGGGGTAGATCCAGACCTGCTTGCCGCGCTTGCGGGTCTGCTCGTCCTGCCAGCGCAGCACCTCCTCGAAGGTGGGGATCTCCCAGCGGCCGTCGTAGAGGGTGTTGTGCGGGCGGTTGGCCGGGATGCGTTCGGTGGCGCGGAGCGTCTTCAGCTCGGCGAGGGTGAAGTCCTCGGTGAACCAGCCGGTGGTGGCGACGCCGTCGAGCTGCTTGGTGCGCTTGCGGTCGGCGAACTCCGGGTGGTCGGCGACGTCCGTGGTGCCGCCGATCTCCGGCTCGTGCCGGCAGACGAGGTGACCGTCCTTGGTGGGCACCAGGTCGCCGGCCTCGACGATGTCGGCGCCCATGTCGAGGGCGAGCTGGTAGGCGGCGAGGGTGTGCTCGGGCCGGTAGCCGCTGGCGCCGCGGTGGCCGATGATCGTCGGGACGGGCAGGCCCTTCAGCCCCTTGCCGCCGCCGCGACGGGTGTCGGCGGCGGCCGCCGTGCCGCCCAGTGCGAGGACCGTTCCGGAGGCGCCGAGCACCGCCGCGCCGAGGAGGGCCCGCCGTCGGGTTCCGCCCGTCTGTTCGTTCGACTCCCGCGTTGCCATGAGCGCCTCCTGCTGTCGCCTCGTTCGGTGCGGGCCGATCGTAGGTGCGCGTGGATGACCGGCGGGAGACCCCGGGCCGAACACACGGGTGATGTTGGGTGTCGTACCCCCCTCGTGCGGATGACGTACCCGCGGTGGGCGTCCGTCGTATTGCTTCCGGGATGTGACGGCTCGTCCGATTGGGTCGGCCGACCGGGGGGACCCGTCGGGGTGTGGGGATCCGGGCGGGCCGCGCCGCCGGGTGACGGCCCTGTTGCGCGCGGGTGGCGCGCACGTCGCGGCGGAGGACACCACGTCACGAGTGCGTAAGACACCGGTGAACTCCCACGA
Organism: Streptomyces calvus; assembly: GCF_006782915.1. GTDB lineage: Bacteria > Actinomycetota > Actinomycetes > Streptomycetales > Streptomycetaceae > Streptomyces > Streptomyces calvus. The sequence continues at coordinate 60,444 of NZ_VCNP01000056.1, read as the reverse complement.
GCCCGATGTGCGCAACACCCCGGCCCGCGAGTAATGTCCTCACCTGCACAGACTCATACGGCATTCACCGACGTCCGCTTCGTACCGGAGGGCCCGTTGTCCCGCTTCGCGCTCATCAAGGCAGTGCTCGGACCGATCATGCGCCTGATGTTCCGCCCACAGGTCGAGGGCGCGGAGCGCATCCCGGGCGACGGTCCGGTCATCCTGGCCGGCAACCACCTGACGTTCATCGACTCGATGATCCTCCCGCTCGTCTGCGACCGTCAGGTCTTCTTCATCGGCAAGGACGAGTACGTCACCGGCAAGGGCCTCAAGGGCCGGCTGATGGCGTGGTTCTTCACCGGTGTCGGCATGATCCCGGTGGACCGCGACGGCGGCCGGGGCGGGGTGGCGGCGCTGATGACCGGGCGCCGGGTGCTGGAGGAGGGCAAGGTCTTCGGCATCTACCCGGAGGGCACCCGCTCCCCCGACGGCCGTCTGTACCGGGGCCGTACGGGCATCGCCCGACTCACGCTGATGACCGGCGCGCCCGTGGTGCCGTTCGCCATGATCGGCACGGACAAGCTGCAGCCGGGCGGTGCGGGTCTGCCCCGGCCGGGCAAGGTCACGGTCCGCTTCGGCGAGGCGATGGAGTTCTCCCGCTACGACGGCATGGACCGTGACCGCTATGTGCTGCGGGCGGTCACCGACTCGGTGATGGCCGAGGTGATGCGGCTGTCCGGGCAGGAGTACGTCGACATGTACGCCAGCAAGGCGAAGGCGGCGTAGACGGCGGGCGCCGACCTGGGGTGGCGCTGCGGGTGCGGGCGGGTCGTGGCCGGTCGCGCGGTTCCCGGCGCCCCGTCGACGGCTAGGGTCTGTCGTTTGGATCATGTCGGTTTCGCGGGGCGTGGCACGCACATCTGCTGCGTTGTCGTCGGTTGTCGACGCTCCGCGTAGCCGCCCTCCTCCGCCTTGCAACTGCACGCACCACGCCCCGCTCTGGTGGGCTGAGAAGCGCTGCGTCTCCCAGCCGACCTGATCCAAACGACAGACCCTAGGGGCGGTCCTCCAGGCGTTGGCCGCGGAGCATGAACCATGCGGCCACCGATGCCGCCAGCAGGATCGCCGCTCCCGTGCCCGCCGCGAGGGCGAGGCCGTCGACGAAGGCCCGGCGGGCCGCGTCGAGCATCGGCACCGCGACCTGGCCGGGCAGACCGGCGGCCGCCTCGACGGCGCCGCCCAGCGACTCGTGCGCCTCGGCGGGGGTTCCGGCGGGGCCGGTGAAGTCGCGGTAGACGCCGGTCACGATCGAGCCGAGCACCGCGATCCCGAGGGCCGCGCCGAGTTCGTAGGCGGTCTCGGACACGGCGGAGGCGGCGCCCGCCTGTTCCTTGGGCACGCTGGAGAGGATCACGTCGGCCGTCACGGTGAACGAGAAACCGGCGCCGGCGCCCACCACCAGCAGTGCCGTCCCGAGCAGGGGGTAGCCGGTGGACTGGCCGATCACCGTCAGCGCGGCCAGGGCGAGGCCCACGGTGGCCAGTCCGCCGGCGACGACCGAGCGCACCGAGAAGCGCCGGGCGGCGCGGCCCGCGACCAGTCCGGCCGCCACCGCGCCGATCGCGGCGGGCAGTTCGGCCAGTCCCGCCTCCAACGGGCTTCTGCCCTGGACCAGTTGCAGGTACTGGGAGAGGAAGAACACCAGTCCGGACAGTCCGAGGATGCTCAGCAGGTCGGCCAGGACGGCGCCGCTGAAACCGCGGTGCCGGAACAGCCGCATGTCCAGCAGCGGGGCCGGCAGGGTCAGCTGCCGGCGGACGAACCCGTACAGCGCGCCCGCGCCGAGCAGGCCCGCGGCCGCCACGGAAGTGCCGAAGCCGTGCGAGGCGGCCTCCTTCACCGCGTACACCACGCCGACCATGCCGACCAGGGACAGGACGACGCCGATCAGGTCCCAGGGGCCGGGGTCGGGGTTGCGGGACTCGGGGAGCAGCCGGGCGCCGACGACCACCAGGACGGCCATGACGGGCAGGTTGATCAGGAAGACCGATCCCCACCAGAAGTGTTCGAGGAGGAAGCCGCCGACGACGGGCCCGACCGCGGCACCGGCGGAGGCGGTGGCGCCCCAGATGCCGACGGCGAGGCTGCGTTCGCGCGGGTCGTGGAAGAGGTTGCGGATCAGGGCGAGGGTGGCCGGCATCAGGGTGGCGCCGGCGACACCGAGCAGGGCGCGGGCGGCGATCATCAACTCGGGCGTGCCGGCGTAGGCGTTGAGCACGGATATCGCGCCGAACGCGGTGGCGCCGCCGAGCAGGATCCGCTTGCGGCCGATGCGGTCGCCGAGGCTGCCCATGGAGACGAGCAGACCGGCGATGACGAACGAGTAGATGTCCCCGATCCACAGCAGTTGGCTGCCGGTGGGTGCGAGGTCCTCGCTGATGTACGGGGTGGCCAGGCCGAGGACGGTCGCGTCGACGGCCACCAGCAGGACGGCGAGTACGAGGACGCCGAGCGCGAGCCACCGGCCCGGCCGTCGCACCGCCTCGGCCGCGGTCTCCTGGCGCAGTGTGCCGGTCATGCGTCCGCCCTTCGTTCCCGGTCGTCCGTCCGGCGGGCCGGGGTGTCCGGGTGCGCCGGGGCGTCGGGGCGTCGCACACCGCCGAGCAGCAGTTCGGTGACCATGTGGGTGAAGTCCCTGGGGGCGACCCGGCCTTCGGCCACCGCCCAGGCCCCGGAGGCCAGCAGTCCGTAGAGGGCCTCGGTGAGCCAGGCCGGGGTGAGGTCGATGCGGAACTCGCCGCTCGACTGGCCGCGCCGGAACAGGGCGGCGATGCGCTCGTCGATCCTGGTCCAGCCCTCGTTCAGCTCCTCGCCCTCGAAGAGCTGGTTCTCGGAGTAGAGGAAGGCGAGCAGCGGGGCGTGCGGTTCGATGCGGGCGACGAGCCGGCGCACGGCGTCACCGGCGGGCCCGTCGTCGGGCCGGGCCGCCTCCAGGGCGGCCTCGCACTCCGCGATCCCGAGCGCCTCCAGCGCCCGGACGAGCGCGTCCCGCCCGGCGAACTGCCGGTGCAGCGTGGCACGGCTGATCCCGGCGGCCTTGGCGACCTCGTCCATGGTCGCGGTGGATTTGCGGGTCAGCAGCGCGGCGGCGCTGCGCAGCACGTGGTCACGATCGACAGCCATGAGACAACCGTACCCCATGTGAGACATTCATGTCTCATTCAAGGCGTACGAGTCTCACGGCTGTCGACCGCCGGAGGACGACCGGGGGCTCAGTGCCAGGGCAGTCCGCCGCGCCGCGCCCAGTAGGCCGAGGGCTCCTCGACCAGGGAGGCCAGGCGGGCGAGCTGCTCGTCGGTGAGGTCGACGGCGGCGGCGTGGAGGTTGGAGGCGAGCTGGGCGACGGTCGCCGCGCCGGAGAGGACGACACCGGCCCACAGCTGCCGCAGGACGACGGCGAGCGCGACGGCGTCGGGGCCCAGGCCCGTCTCCTCGGCGACGGCACGCAGCGCTTCGGGGGCGTGCGGGCCGGCCAGCCGGCCGTTGGCCATGCCCTCCTTGACGATCACGGTGAGTCCGGCGTCGTGGGCCTCGGCGAGCGCGGGCCCGGCGGAGGTCTCCAGCGCGTTGTAGGTGGACTGCACGGTACGGAAGAGCGGTTCGCCGTCCACCGTGATCGCGAGGGCGGCCCGGATGGCGTCCGCCTGGGCGGGGCCGCTGGTGGAGAAGCCGACGGTGAGCCCGCCGGCCGCCGCGTCCGCGAGCCGGGCGTGCAGCTCCTTGTCGGTGAGGGCGGGGCTGTCCGGGGTCACCGAGTGGATCTGGTAGAGGTCCAGCCGGTCCCCGAGCAGCGCCTCGGACTCGGCGCGCTGACGCTCGTACGCGGCGAGGGAGTGGTCCTTGACCTCGTGCCGCTCGGCGTCGGTGGACCAGTCGGCGGTGTAGGTGTAGCCCCATTTGCTGCCGACGACGACGTCGGCGGCGTCCGGCCGGCGCGCCAGCCAGTCGGCGAGGAACTCCTCGGAGCGGCCGTAGGAGCGGGCCGCGTCGACGTAGCGCACGCCCTGGGCGTAGGCGGCGTCGAGGAGTTCGTGGGTGCGGGCGCGCAGCGTCTCCACGTCCCGGTCCTCGCCGAGGTCCTCGTCCCGGCCGAGGTTGATGTAGCCGGGGCGGCCGACGGCGGCGAGGCCGAGGCCGATGTGGCAGGTGGGGGTGGTCGCTGTTGCCAGTCGGGCGAAGGGCATCGCGGGCTCCGTCGGTCGGTTCCGGCACGGTTGACGACCAACGTAACCCGAGGTGGGCCCGGCCCCGCCGAAGAGCGCGGGGCGCCCGGCGCGTTGACGGGCGCGGGCCGTTCGTTGACGGGTGCCGGCCGTTCGCGGCCCGTCGCGTCCGCGCGACGGGCCGCACCGGCACGGCCCCGGAGGTGGGCCGCCCTCAGCGGCGTCCGGTCAGCTCTGCCGCCCGGCGTTCGCCCAGGCGTGCTGGGCCGCCACGTCCGCCTTGACCTCGGCGAGCTGGACGGCGACCGCGCTCGGCGCCGTGCCGCCGCGGCCGTTGCGGGAGGCCAGCGCTCCGGGGACGTTGAGGACGGTGCGGACCTCGGGCGTCAGATGGGAGGAGATCTTCGCGAACTGCTCGTCGGTCAGCTCGTCCAGCTCCTTGCCCTCGGCCTCGGCGGCCTTGACGCACTCGCCGGCCACCTCGTGCGCGACGCGGAACGGCACGCCCTGCTTGACCAGCCACTCCGCGATGTCGGTGGCGAGCGAGAAGCCGGCCGGGGCCAGTTCCTCCATGCGCTCGCGGTGCACGGTGAGGGTGGCCATCATGCCGGTGAAGGCGGGCAGCAGGATCTCCAGCTGGTCGATGGAGTCGAAGACCGGCTCCTTGTCCTCCTGGAGGTCCCGGTTGTACGCCAGCGGCAGCGCCTTGAGCGTCGCCATCAGGCCGGTGAGGTTGCCGATGAGGCGGCCGGACTTGCCGCGCGCCAGCTCGGCGATGTCCGGGTTCTTCTTCTGCGGCATGATCGACGAGCCGGTGGAGAAGGCGTCGTGCAGCGTCACGAAGGAGAACTCCTTCGTGTTCCAGATGATGATCTCCTCGGCGATCCGGGAGACGTTCACGCCGATCATCGCGGTGATGAACGCGAACTCGGCGACGAAGTCCCGGGAGGCCGTGCCGTCGATGGAGTTGGCGGCGGAGCCGTGCTCGAAGCCGAGGTCCTTGGCGACCGCCTCCGGGTCGAGGCCGAGGGAGGAACCGGCCAGGGCGCCCGAGCCGTACGGCGACACGGCCGTCCGCTCGTCCCACTGGCGCAGCCGCTCGGCGTCCCGGGACAGCGCCTGGACGTGGGCGAGGACGTGGTGGGCGAAGAGCACCGGCTGGGCGTGCTGGAGGTGGGTGCGGCCGGGCATGGCCACGTCCGGGTGGGCCTCGGCGAGGCCGACGAGCGCGTCCTGGAGGTCGGCGATCAGTCCGCCGATGGTGCGGGCGTGGTCCCGCAGGTACATGCGGAAGAGGGTCGCCACCTGGTCGTTGCGCGACCGGCCGGCGCGCAGCTTGCCGCCGAGGTCCGGGCCGAGGCGCTCCAGCAGTCCGCGCTCCAGGGCGGTGTGGACGTCCTCGTCGGCGATGGTGCCGGTGAACGAGCCGTCGGCGACGTCGGCCTCCAGCCGGTCCAGGCCCTCGATCATGCGGGTGAGTTCGTCCTCGGTGAGCAGGCCCGCGGTGTGCAGGACGCGCGCGTGGGCGCGCGAGCCGGCGATGTCGTAGGGCGCGAGCCGCCAGTCGAAGTGGACGGACGCGGACAGCTTCGCCAGGGCCTCGGCGGGACCGTCGGCGAAACGGCCGCCCCAGAGCCGTACGTCACCGCTGTTGCTGCTCACTGCGTTGCTCCTCGGGAAGATGGCGATGTGCGACCGCCTCCCCACTCTCGGCAAGCGGGGAGGCGGCTGTCAGGCTAGTGCGTGCGGAGGACCGTCCGGCGCTTACGCGAGGTCGCGCTTGGCGGCGATCTTCGACGACAGGCTGTAGATGTCGATGAAGCCCTTGGCGGCGGCCTGGTCGAAGGTGTCGCCGGTGTCGTACGTGGCCAGGTTGAAGTCGTACAGCGACGACTCCGAGCGCCGGCCGGTGACGACGGCGCGGCCGCCGTGCAGCGTCATCCGGATGTCGCCGTTGACGTGCTGGTTGGCCTCGGTGATGAAGCCGTCCAGGGCGCGCTTGAGCGGGGAGAACCACTGGCCGTCGTAGACCAGTTCGCCCCAGCGCTGCTCGACCTGCCGCTTGTAGCGGGCGAGTTCGCGCTCGACGGTGACGTTCTCCAGCTCCTGGTGGGCGGTGATCAGGGCGATCGCGCCGGGGGCCTCGTACACCTCGCGGGACTTGATGCCGACGAGGCGGTCCTCGACCATGTCGATCCGGCCGATGCCCTGGGCGCCGGCGCGCTCGTTGAGCTGCTGGATGGCCTGGAGCACGGTGACGGGCTTGCCGTCGATGGCGACCGGGACGCCCTCCTTGAAGGTGATGATCACCTCGTCGGGCTCACGCGACAGGGCGGGGTTCTGCGTGTACTCGTAGACGTCCTCGATCGGCGCGTTCCAGATGTCCTCGAGGAAGCCGGTCTCGACGGCGCGGCCGAAGACGTTCTGGTCGATGGAGTACGGGGACTTCTTGGTGGTCGCGATCGGCAGGCCCTTGGCCTCGCAGAAGGCGATGGCCTTGTCGCGGGTCATGGCGTAGTCGCGGACCGGGGCGATGCACTTCAGGTCGGGGGCGAGGGCGACGATGCCGGCCTCGAAGCGGACCTGGTCGTTGCCCTTGCCGGTGCAGCCGTGGGCGACGGTGGTGGCGCCGTGCTTCTGCGCGGCGGCGACGAGGTGCTTGACGATCGTCGGCCGGGACAGGGCGGAGACCAGCGGGTAGCGGTCCATGTAGAGGGCGTTGGCCTTGATCGCCGGGAGGCAGTACTCCTCGGCGAACTCGTCCTTGGCGTCCGCGACCTCGGCCTCGACGGCACCGCAGGCGAGCGCGCGCTTGCGGATGACGTCCAGGTCCTCGCCGCCCTGGCCGACGTCGACCGCAACGGCGATGACCTCGGCGCCCGTCTCCTCGGCGATCCAGCCGATGGCGACGGAGGTGTCCAGACCGCCTGAGTAGGCGAGTACGACGCGCTCGGTCACGGGTTTCTCCTCACAGTGCATTCGCTGACATGCATGAGTATGCAGGAGTCCGCATGATTCGTCAATCCGCCCGGGTCCGCCCTCCCCGGAGGGCCATGGATCCGGCCGTACGGAGGCCGGGTCCATGGCGCGCGTGAACGGTGACCACCGCCGACCCGTACCCCTGCGCGACCGCGGACGCCGCGCCGGCCGGACCCGTCGCCACCACCGCCGGACCGCCGACCGTCCCGGCCCGCCGGCCGCCTGCCCTTCACCGAGTGGGGCGGCAGGCGCCGCGACCGCCCCGTGTACGCGCCGGCCGGGGCGGCCGCGGACCCCTCCGGCGCGTTTCGCAATTCCTTAGACGAGCGAAAGATTCGCGTCCATAATCGTTAGACATGGGAAAGACCTATGAGCGCATGGACGGCCGCCTCCGCACCTTCATCGAGGAACAGCCGGTCTTCTTCACCGCCACCGCACCCCTGTCCGCCGACGGCACGGTCAACCTCTCGCCCAAAGGGCTCAAGGGCTCCTTCGCGGTCCTCGACGAGCGCACCGTCGCCTACCTCGACTTCGCCGGCTCCAACGCCGAGACCATCGCCCATCTGCGGGAGAACGGCCGCATCACCCTGATGTGGTGCGCCTTCCAGGGCCCGCCGAACATCGTCCGCGTGCACGGCCGCGGCGAGCCGGTCTTCCGAGACGACCCGCGCTTCGGCGACCTGCTCGCCCGCTTCCCGGACATCGACCCGGGCAACCACGGCCTGCGCGCGATCGTCGTCGTGACGGCCGAACTGATCCGGGACACCTGCGGGTACGCGGTGCCCCTCATGACGTACGAGAGCGACCGGGACCTGCACGGGAAGCGGTTCGCGCGGGAGGACGACACCTCGCTCGACGCGTACTTCACCAAGAAGGAGCACGTCGCGACCAGCCTGGACGGACTTCCCGGGCTGCCGTTGCCGCTGCCGCCCTCCACGGTCTGAGCCATGCGCCCGGCCGTCGTCCCCGCGACGACCGCCGCGCACCGTCGGCGGCACGACGACGCCCCCGACACCGCTGCCCCCGCCGTCCTCCTCCCGCCGGCCCTGCTCGTGCCCGGCGCCGGGCCGTCCGCCCCCGCCGCTGCCGACGCGGACGGCGGACACCGGGGGCGGCAGCCGGCTGATCACCGCGCCGGGCACGGGCGCGGTCTCCGTCACGCCCACCTGACGGAACCGCAGGAGCGGACGCCGAGTGACGGCCGGTTCCGCGCCGGGCCGCTTCGGGACGAAGGGCGGGCGCACGGCGATCACGCGCTGCCGAACCGGCAGCGGCGCTGAACGCTCCCGCGTGACGGCACGTACTCGTGGGCCAAGGGCCGAGTCCCACGGAGGAACCGTGACCACCACGCTCGCCGGCGGCCGTGCCGCCCGCCGCCAGACGATGCGCCGCATCCGTCCGCGCCGCTCCCCCGCCGTCCCCCTGCTGCTCGCCGTGGCGGCGGGCGCGGCGGCCGTGCTCTGGCTGTGGTGGAGCAGCACCGCGTCCATCGCCGACACCACCGGCCGGATCGTCGCCGCCGGCCGGATCACGGGTCTGCTCGCCGGTTACCTGATGGCGCTGGTGGTGCTGCAGATGGCGCGGGTGCCCGCGCTGGAGCGCCGGGTCGGTTCGGACCGGGTCGCCCGCTGGCACGCGATGAGCGGCCGCTACACCGTCTGCCTGGTGCTCGCCCACGTCTTCCTGATCATGTGGGGCTACGCCCGTCAGGCGGGCCGGAGCCTCGGCGGCATCGTGCAGCAGACCGTCACCTCCGTCACCACGCTCCCGGACATGGGCAAGGCCGCCGCCGGCACCGGCCTGCTGTTCCTGATCGCGCTCCTGTCCGTCGGCGGGATCCGGCGCCGGCTGCCGTACGACGCCTGGTACCACGTGCACCTGCTGACGTACGCGGCGGTGTACCTGACGTTCTGGCACCAGATCACCACCGGCAACGAGTTCGCCGTCGAACCGGCCGCGAAGACCTTCTGGTACGGGCTCTACGGCACCGTGACGGTACTGGTCCTGTGGTACCGGATCATCACGCCGGTCCGGCTCAACCTTCGGCACCGGATGCGGGTCGAGGCGGTCGTCGAGGAGACGCCGGGCATCGTGTCGGTGCTGATCCGCGGGCGGCGGCTGCACCGGATGGGCGCGGAGGCCGGGCAGTTCTTCCGCTGGCGGTTCCTGGCGCCCGGGATGCGCTTCAGCTCCCACCCGTACTCGCTGTCGGCGGCGCCCCGCCCGGACATGCTGCGGATCACGGTGAAGGCGATCGGCGACCACAGCTCCCGGCTGCGCGAGCTGGAGCCGGGCACGCGGGTGTGGGCGGAGGGCCCGTACGGGGCGCTGACCGCGCAGCGCCGCAGCCGCGGCAAGGTGCTGCTGGTCGCGGGCGGCGTCGGCATCACTCCGATGCGGGCGCTGTTCGAGACGCTGCCCGGCGCCTCCGGCGACATCACGCTGCTGTACCGCGCCAACAGCACACAGGACCTGGCGCTGTGGGGCGAGCTGGCCGGGATCGCCGACGAGCGCGGCGCCCGGCTGATGTACGCGGTGAACAGCCCCGGCGGTGAGCGTCCGGACATCTCGGCGGAGAGCCTGCGGCGGAAGATCCCGGACATCGACCGCCACGACGTCTTCCTGTGCGGGCCGCCCGGCTTCGCGCGGTCGGTGTACGAGGCACTGCGCGGCGCCGGGGTCCCCGCCCGCCGCATCCACCACGAGTCGTTCGAGATGTGAGCGACGGGCCGTCCACCCCGCCAGGAGCTGTCGTTCACACCCGTCAGGAGCTGTCGTCCGCACCCGTCAGGAGCTGTCGTCCACACCCGTCAGGAGCTCGAGAAGCGATGAGGAAGTCCCATCCCGTCCGGCGTGCCGTCCTCGCGACCGCCGCCACCGTCTCCGGCATCGTGCTGCTGCTGTCGCTCAAACCGGCGTCCGATCCGGGCTCGGCCGCCGCGGCCGGCGGTTCCGTCCCGCCCGCGGCGGCCGGGTCCCCGCAGGGCGGGGCCCGGCCCGTCGGGGACGGCACGGTCACCGGCGACGCGGCCCGCACCCAGTACGGCGCGGTGCAGGTCCGGCTGACGGTGAGCGGCGGAAGGATCACCAAGGCGGAGGCGGTCCGGGCACCCGCGGGCGGGCAGAGCGACCGGATCACCTCCAACGCCGTGCCCCGGCTCAACCGGGCGGTCGTCACCGCGCAGGGCGCGGACATCGACGCCGTGTCCGGCGCCACCTACACCAGCACCGGGTACAAGCAGTCGCTCCAGTCGGCGCTCGACAAGGCGCGGGCGGCCGGGGACTCCGGGGCGCCGGGGTCCTCGGGACCGGCCGGCTCGTCGGGCTCGTCAGGCTCATCGGGCTCGTCCGGAGAGTCTGGAGGGTCCGGAGAGTCTGGAGGGTCCGGAGGGTCCGGCTCCGGGGAGGCGGGCGGTGAGCGGGCCGCCCGGACCGTCACCGGCGACGCGGCGCAGACCCGGTACGGGCCGGTGCAGGCGCGGATCACCGTCAACGGCGGAAGGATCACCAGGGCCGAGGCGGTCCAGGCGCCCCGTGGCGGACAGAGCGACCGGATCACCTCCGACGCCGTACCGAAGCTCAACCGGGCGGCCGTGGCGGGCGGGAACGCGGACATCGACGCCGTGTCCGGCGCCACCTACACCAGCGCCGGGTACAAGCAGTCGCTCCAGTCGGCGCTGGACCGGGCCGGTGGCTGACGCGGTGGACGAGTCCGCCGGGACTCCCGCCGCGGTGCGTCACGCGGAGGAGACGATGGGGACCGTCTTCTCCTTCGACGTCCGCGGCGGGGAACCCGCCGCCGTCCGCGCCGCACTGCAGGCGGCGGTCGCCGAACTGCACCGGGTGGACGAGGTGTTCAGCACCTACCGCGACGACAGCCAGGTCTCCCGGCTGGCCCGCGGGGAGCTGACGCTCGGGGAGTGCGATCCCGAGGTCGCGGAGGTGCTGGAGCTGGCCGCGGAGGCGGAACGGGTGAGCGACGGCTGGTTCAGCCCTCGCTACCGGGGCCGTCTCGACCCGACCGGGATCGTCAAGGGCTGGGCCGCCGAGCGGGCGGCGCGGCGGATCGCCGGGGCCGGGGCGGCGGGGGTGAGCGTCAACGGCGGCGGCGACGTCCAGCTGCTGGGCGTGCCGGGGGCGGACCGGCCGTGGCGGGTCGGTGTGTCGGACCCGCTGCGCCCCGGCGCTCTGGCCGCCGTCGTCTCCGCGGCCGGCGCGGCGGAGCTGGCCGTGGCCACCTCGGGCACCGTGGAGCGCGGTGAGCACATCGTCGACCCTCGCACCGGCCGTTCCGCGGTCACCGACCTGGTCGCCGTGACCGTCGTCGCGCCCCGGCTGACCTGGGCCGACTGCTGGGCCACGGCGGCCTTCGCGATGGGTTCGCGAGGGGCCCTCGGCTGGCTGGAGTCGCTGCCGGACGCCGAGGCCCTGCTCGTCACGGCGGGCGACGAGGTCCGCTGCACCGGCGGGCTGGCGGCCTGGCTGGGGTGAACCGGGCCGCGGTCCACGGCCCCGCACCTCAGCCCGCTCCTCAGCGACCGTTGCCGGCGAGCGCCCCTTCCGCACAAGCCGTCAGCGCCCGCCCCGCGCGAACCGTCAGCGTCCGCACGGTTCCGGCCTCAGTGCCCGTTCTGGGCGAGCCGCAGCAGGTGCTCCGCCAGCGCCTGCCCGCCCGTCGGCTCCCTGCTGATCAGCAGCAGCGTGTCGTCGCCGGCGATGGTGCCGAGGATGTCGTGCAGTTCCGCCTGGTCGATGGCCGAGGCGAGGAACTGCGCCGCGCCGGGCGGGGTGCGCAGGACCACCAGGTTCGCCGAGGCCTCCGCGGAGATCAGCAGCTCCTGGGAGAGCCGCCGCATCCGCTCCTCCTTGGCGGACTCCCCCAGCGGCGCGCGGGGCGTGCGGAACCCTCCTTCGCTCGGCACCGCGTAGATGAGGTCGCCGTCGGTGTTGCGGATCTTCACCGCGTTCAGCTCGTCCAGGTCCCGGGAGAGCGTCGCCTGGGTGACGCTCAGCCCGTCGTCGGCGAGGAGTTTCGCCAACTGGCTCTGGCTGCGCACCGGTTGCCGGTTGAGGATGTCCACGATCCGGCGGTGGCGTGCGGTGCGCGTCTGCGGCACGGCAGGCCCGGCGTGCTGGCCCTGGTCCTGCTCCTGGCTCATCGTCGTCTCATTCTCCGGATCGTCCTTCCCCGCCCGGCCTGCCGGCCTCGTCCAGGATGCCGGGCAGCGCCCCGAGGAAGGCGTCCACCACGTCGTCCCCGAGGGTCAGCGGCGGCATGAGCCGTACGACATCGGGGGCGGGCGCGTTCACGAGGAATCCGGCGTCCTGAGCCGCCTGTTGCACCTGGGGCGCGAGCGGCTCGGTGAGCACGATACCCAGGAGGAGGCCCGCGCCCCGGACATGGTCGACCAGGGCGTGGCCGAGCGCCTCGATTCCGGCGCGCAGTTTCTCGCCCTGCCGCTTGACGTTGTCCAGCAGTCCGTCGTTGGCGATGGTGTCGACGACGGCGAGTCCGGCGGCGCAGGCGACCGGGTTGCCGCCGAAGGTCGTGCCGTGCTGACCGGGCTGCAGCAGGTCGGCGGCGCGTCCGAAGGCGACGGTGGCGCCGAGCGGCAGTCCGCCGCCGAGTCCCTTGGCGAGCGTGACGACGTCCGGCAGGACTCCTTCGTGGGCCTGGTACTCGAACCAGTTGCCGGTGCGGCCGATGCCGGTCTGCACCTCGTCCAGCACGAGCAGCGCGCCCGTGGCGGCCGTGATGGCGCGGGCCGCCTTCAGGTAGCCGGCCGGGGGCACGACGACCCCGTTCTCGCCCTGGACCGGCTCGATGATCACCAGTGCGGTGTCCTCGGTGACCGCGGCGGCCAGCGCCTGCGCGTCGCCGTACGGGACGTGTGTGACGTCGCCGGGCAGCGGCAGGAACGGCTGCCGTTTGGCGGGCTGGCCGGTGAGCGCGAGGGAGCCCATGGTGCGGCCGTGGAAGCCGCCGTCGGTGGCGACCATGTGGGTCCGCCCGGTCAGCCGGCCGATCTTGAACGCGGCCTCGTTGGCCTCGGCGCCCGAGTTGCAGAAGTAGACCCGGCCCTCGCGGCCGAAGAGCTGGATCAGCCGTTCGGCGAGGGCGACGGGCGGTTCGGCGACGAACAGGTTGGAGACGTGGCCGAGCGAGGCGATCTGCCGGCTGACGGCCTCGACGACGGCCGGGTGGGCGTGGCCGAGCGCGTTGACGGCGATGCCGCCCACGAAGTCGGCGTACTCCCGGCCGTCGGCGTCCCACACCCGGGCGCCCTCGCCGCGTACGAGCGGCAGGCGCGGGGTGCCGTAGTTGTTCATGAGCGCGCCCTGCCAGCGCTGGGTCAGCTCTTCGTTGGTCACGACTCCCCCTGTTCGTCGGGCACGACCATGGTGCCGATGCCCTCGTCCGTGAAGATCTCCAGCAGGATCGAGTGCTGGACCCGGCCGTCGATGACGCGGGCGGTGGTGACGCCGTTACGCACGGCGTGCAGGCAGCCCTCCATCTTCGGCACCATGCCCGAGGACAGTTCCGGCAGGAGTTTTTCGAGCTGGGACGCGGTGAGGCGGCTGATCACCTCGTCGCTGTTGGGCCAGTCCTCGTAGAGGCCCTCGACATCCGTGAGGACCATGAGGGTCTCGGCGCCGAGTGCGGCGGCGAGTGCCGCGGCCGCGGTGTCGGCGTTGACGTTGTAGACGTGGTGGTCGTCCTGGCTGCGGGCGATCGAGGAGACGACCGGGATGCGGCCGTCGGCGAGCAGCGCCTCGATCGCGCCGGTGTCGATGGCGGTGATCTCGCCGACCCGGCCGATGTCGACCGGCTCGCCGTCGATGCGGGGCCGGTGTTTGGTGGCGGTGAGGGTGTGCGCGTCCTCGCCGGTGAGGCCGACGGCGAACGGCCCGTGCCGGTTGAGCAGCCCGACCAGTTCCCGCTGCACCTGTCCGGCGAGCACCATCCGTACGACGTCCATGGCGTCCTCGGTGGTGACGCGCAGGCCGGCCTTGAACTCGCTGACGATGCCGTGCCGGTCGAGGGCGGCGCTGATCTGGGGTCCGCCGCCGTGCACGACGACCGGTTTGAGGCCGGCGTGCCGCAGGAAGACCACGTCCTGGGCGAACGCGGCCTTGAGGTCCTCGTCCACCATGGCGTTGCCGCCGAACTTGATGACGACGGTCTTCCCGTGGTGCCGGGTCAGCCAGGGCAGGGCCTCGATGAGGATCTGCGCCTTGGGCAGCGCGGTGTGCTTACGCGTGGTGGTCATGAGGAGTAGGCGCTGTTCTCGTGGACGTAGTCGGCGGTGAGGTCGTTGGTCCAGATGGTGGCGGTCTGCTCGCCGGCGGCGAGGTCGGCGACGATGTGGACCTCGCGGTAGCGCATGTCGACCAGGTCGCGGTCCTCGCCGACGCCGCCGTCGCGGCAGACCCAGACGCCGTTGATGGCGACGTTGAGCCGGTCGGGCTCGAAGGCGGCGGACGTGGTGCCGATGGCGGACAGGACGCGGCCCCAGTTGGGGTCCTCGCCGTGGATGGCGCACTTCAGGAGGTTGTTGCGGGCGATGGAGCGGCCCACCTCGACGGCGTCGTCCTCGGTCGCGGCGTTGATCACTTCGACCTTGATGTCCTTGCTGGCGCCCTCGGCGTCGCGGATGAGCTGCTGGCCGAGGTCGTCGCAGACGGCCCGGACGGCCTCGGCGAACTCGTCGTAGCCGGGGGTGACTCCGGCGGCGCCGGAGGCGAGCAGCAGGACGGTGTCGTTGGTGGACATGCAGCCGTCGGAGTCGACGCGGTCGAAGGTGACCTTCGTGGCATCGCGCAGGGCCTTGTCGAGGGTGGCGCTGTCGAGGTCGGCGTCGGTGGTGAGGACGACCAGCATGGTGGCGAGGCCGGGGGCGAGCATGCCGGCGCCCTTGGCCATGCCGCCGACGGTCCAGCCGTCCCGGGTGACGACGGACGTCTTGTGCACGGTGTCGGTGGTCTTGATGGCGATGGCGGCCTTCTCGCCGCCGTGCTCGGACAGCGCGGCGGCGGCCGTCGCGACCCCGGGGAGCAGCTTGTCCATGGGCAGCAGCACGCCGATGAGGCCGGTGGAGCAGACGGCGACCTCGCCGGCGCCGCAGCCGAGCACCTCGGCGGCCTTCTCCGCGGTGGCGTGGGTGTCCTGGAAGCCCTTGGGGCCGGTGCAGGCGTTGGCGCCGCCGGAGTTGAGGACGACGGCGGACAGCTGCCCGCTCTTGAGCACCTGCTCGGACCAGAGCACCGGCGCGGCCTTGACGCGGTTGGAGGTGAAGACGCCGGCGGCGGCGCGGCGGGGTCCGTTGTTGACCACGAGGGCCAGGTCGGGGTTGCCGTTCTCCTTGATTCCGGCGGCGATGCCCGCCGCCGTGAATCCCTTCGCGGCCGTCACACTCACTGTGTCTCCTCGTTGGCTTCTCCGCCCGCGCGGTGCGAGGGTGCGGGCGTCGTGGTCGTCTGCGGCCCGGTGGCTGCGCGGGCGTCGCTCACGGCGCGACGCCGATCGTCGTCAGCCCGGTGGTCTCGTCGAGACCGAGGGCCAGGTTCATGCTCTGGACGGCACCGCCCGCGGTGCCCTTGGTCAGGTTGTCGATGGCGCTGATCGCGATGATCCGCCCCGCGTCCGCGTCGTACGCGACCTGCACCTGAACAGCGTTGGAAGCGTGGACGGACGCCGTCGCGGGCCACTGGCCCTCGGGCAGCAGGTGCACGAACGGTTCGTCGGCGTAGGCCTTCTCGTAGGCGGCGCGGACGGAGTCGGCGGTGACGCCGGGCTTCGCCTTGGCGGTGCAGGTGGCGAGGATGCCGCGGGGCATCGGCGCGAGGGTCGGGGTGAAGGAGACGGAGACCGGCTCGCCGGCGACCGCGCCGAGGTTCTGCATCATCTCGGGGGTGTGCCGGTGGCCGCCGCCGACGCCGTACGGCGACATGGAGCCCATGACCTCGCTGCCCAGCAGGTGCGGCTTGGGCGCCTTGCCGGCGCCGGAGGTGCCGGAGGCGGCGACGATCACGGCCTCGGGCTCGGCGAGCGAGGCGGCGTACGCCGGGAAGAGCGCCAGGGACACCGCGGTCGGGTAGCAACCGGGCACCGCGACGCGCTTGGACCCCTCCAGCGCGGCGCGGGCACCCGGCAGTTCGGGCAGGCCGTACGGCCAGGTGCCGGCGTGCGGGGAGCCGTAGAACCGCTCCCAGTCGGCGGCGTCCTTCAGCCGGAAGTCGGCGCCCATGTCGATCACGAGCACGTCCGGGCCGAGCTGTTCGGCGACGGCGGCCGACTGTCCGTGCGGCAGCGCGAGGAAGACGACCTCGTGTCCGGCGAGGACCTCGGGCGTGGTGGGTTCCAGGATGCGGTCGGCGAGCGGCAGCAGGTGCGGCTGGAGCGCGCCGAGCCGCTGTCCGGCGTTGGAGTTGCCGGTCAGGGCGCCGATCTCGATCCCGGGGTGGGCGAGCAGCAGACGCAGCAGTTCGCCTCCCGCGTACCCGCTGGCTCCGGCCACTGCGGCACGTACGGTCATGGAACCTCCTCCTCGATGGCATGACTATACGCAGCGATGCAGATTTATGCAATGGTCATCCGCTCGCACCCGAGGCCCGCCGAACCGGGCCCGGCAGGTCACTGCCCGGGTCGCACGCGGCCCATGCCCGCGCCTTCACCACGGTCACCGCCCCGGCCGCCGTCGCGGCGGTCAGCGAGGGATCACCCAGTCCGGCGTCCAGGTCCCGGCGGCGTCGTGGCCGGCGGCCGTGGCGGCGAGGTGGGCGCGGAGGGCGGCCAGTGCGGGGTGGGGGTTGTCGCGGTGCCAGAGGAGCGCGTGCGGGTAGACGGGCGTCGGGTCGGTCACCGGGATACGGCGCAGGCCGTGGCCGGCGGGCCGGACGAGGCGGGGGTGATCACCCATGAAGGTGGCCAGGGCCGGGGTGTCGGCGACCGTGTCGAGGAGCGCGTCCGAACCGAAGTTGGGGCCGGTCGCCTCGATGGTGAGGCCGAACGCGGCGACGAGGTCGTCGTAGTAGGCGGCCCACTCGGTTCCGGGGACGATGCCGGGCATCCAGATCCGGTGCCCGGCGAGCCCGGCGAGGGTCACCGAACGGGCGCCCGCCAGCGCGTGGGCGGGGCCGGTGAGGAGGTGGAGCGGCTCGTCGAGCACCCGGACGGACGCGATGTCGTCGGGCAGGGGCCGGCCGGGCGCGGCGACGGCGCGGAAGGACGCGTCGATCTCACCGGACCGGAGGGCGGCGACGGCCGTGCCGACGTCGAACAGCTTCACCACGTCGAGGTCGATCCCGGGATGCGCGCGGTGGAAGCCGCGCATCAGGCCGGAGGTCGCGCCGCGCAGGTTGATCACGTCCACGCGCAGGGGGCGGCGGCCGGGACGCACGGAGGCGGCGGCCCGGTCGGCGGCGCGCAGCAGTTCGCGCGCGTGGGGCAGGAACGCCTGCCCGTCGATGGTGAGCTCGACACCGCGCGGCGTACGGGTGAACAGGCGCACGCCGAGGGTGCGCTCCAGCGCGGCGATGCGTTTGGAGACGGCCTGCTGGGTGACGGCCAGCTCGGCGGCGGCCTCCTGGAACTGCCCCGCCTCGGCGGCGAGGAGGAAGGTGCGGACGGCGTCGAGGTCCATGACGGCACCCTACGGACACAACCACCGGTTGTGTCCGGGCGCTCCCGCGGTTGTTTGATCCCCGGGCGCGGCGCTCGTTTTGATGCTCCCGATCGCGGATCGGTCGTGCGGACGGGTGGCGAGGGGCGGCGGGATGCGGAGCGGGTACCGGCTGGGGCGGCGGTTCGGATGGCTCTGGGCGGCGTACGGGACCAGCGCGCTGGGCACCTGGCTGGCCTTCGGGGCGTTCCCGCTGATCGCGCTCCAGGTGCTGCACGCCTCTCCGGCCGAGGTGGCCACACTCTCCGCCGTGGGGGCGGCGGCGGGCGCGGCCGTGGCGGTGCCGCTCGGCCCGTGGGTGGAGTTCCGCCGCAAGCGGCCGGTGCTGATCGCGACGGATCTGGTGCGGTGCGCGGCGCTGCTGACGGTCGCCGCCGCGTTCGCGCTGGGCGTGCTCACCTTCGTCCAGCTGCTGCTGGTCTCGGTGGTGGTCGCGGCGTCCGACATCGTCTTCCGCGCGGCCTCCGGCGCCTACCTGAAGTCGCTGCTGCCGCCCGAGGACCTGCTCGTCGCCAACGCCCGGTTCGAGTCGACGGCCTGGACGGCCACGGTCGTCGGACCGCCGCTCGGCGGGGCGGTGACCGGGCTGCTCGGTCCGGTGGCGACGGTGGTGGCCGACGCCGTCAGCCATCTGCTGTCGGCCCTCGGCATCCGCGCGACGGGCGGGCACGAAGCGCCGCCTGGGCGCCGGGCGGCGCCGCGCATGCGGGCCGGTGACCTGCTCGACGGCTGGCGGTACGTCCTCGCCGACGCGACACTGCGTCCGCTGCTCCTGCACACGGCCCTGTTCAACGGCCTGGTGACGGCCGCCTCGCCGCTGCTGGCCGTGCTGCTGCTCGGCCGGCTCGGTGTCGCGCCGTGGCAGTACGGCCTCGCCTTCGCCGCGCCTTCGGTCGGCGGGCTGGTCGGCGCGCGCCTGGCCCGGCCGCTGGTGACCCGGTTCGGGCAGCACCGGGTCCTTGTGACGGCCGGGACGCTGCGCACGCTCTGGCCCGTCGGCCTGGCCTTTCCGGGTCCTGGCACCGGCGGGCTGCTGCTGGTGGCGGGCGTCGAGGCCGGGCTCATCCTCTGCTGCGGCGTGTTCAACCCCGTCTGCGCCACCTACCGCCTCGAACGCACCGCGACCGGCCGGGTCGCCCGCACGCTGACCGCGTGGACGGTGACGGTCAGGGCCACGACCGCGCTGCTGACGGCCGTCTGGGGTGTGCTCGGCGGGCTGCTGGGCCTGCGTACGGCCATCGGCCTGGCCGGTGTTCTCCTGCTGGCGACCCCGCTGCTGCTGCCCCGCCGGGACCATTGCTTGAAAGTTGAAACAGGGACGGGTCATCGCTTAACTTGAAGCTTCAAGATTTCCGTGGTGCCGCCACCCCCACCCACCGGGCGCCCACCGTCCCCGCCGTCCCCTCACGAGGAGTCCCCATGAGCCGTCCCGCCTCGACCCTGACCCGCCCCACGGCCACGACCGGCCAGGACGCCCACGCCGCGCCCGCCCGGGCCTACGACATCGGCCTGCTGGTGCTGCGTCTCGCGCTCGGCCTGATCATCGCCGCGCACGGCACCCAGAAGCTGTTCGGCTGGTTCGGCGGCGGCGGCATCGAGGGCACCGGGATGTTCTTCGCGTCCGTCGGCTACCCGGCGCCCGAGACGTTCGCCGTCGTCGCCGGGCTGACCGAGACCCTCGGCGGGCTCGGCCTCGCCCTCGGCCTGCTCACCCCGCTCGCCGCCGCGGCCGTCGCCGGCACGCTGGTCAACGCGCTCGCCGTCAAGTGGGGCGGCGGCTTCTTCGCTCCGGAGGGCGTGGAGTACGAGATCCTCATCGCCCTGGCCGCGGTGGCGCTCGCCCTGACCGGCCCCGGCCGGATCGCCGCGGACCGGCTGGTTCCGCCGCTGCGCCCGCACCGCCTCGCCCACGGCGTCGCCGCCGTCGTGCTCGGCGCCGTGCTGGCCGGCGCCACCCTGCTGCTGCGCCACTGACGCGCCCCGCACGGCCTGCGCGGGAGCGGGCCGCCGTCTCCCGGACGGCGGCCCGCTCCCGCGTCCGCTACCGCCGCGCGATCCTCAGGAACGTCACCGAGTGCGCCGGGAACGTGTACGTGAACTCGTCCGCGACGCCGCGGAAGGTGGACGTGACCGGGCTGACCGGCGTGTCCGTCTCGGTGTTCACCGCGTCCGCGTCGGCGGCCAGCGTGGTCACCCGGGCGCTGGAGCCGACCCGGGCGCCGCCGAGGTCGATCGCCGTGCGGGCCTCGGCCGGCTGGGCGTTGACCACCTTGACGATCAGGTCGCCGGTGCGCTCGTCCTCGGTGACCACCTGGCGGAACGGCTCGGCCGGCTTGTCGTCGGTGAAGCTGCCCCACTCCTCGCCGTCGAGGTAGAGGGTGACCTGGCGGCCGCGCACCGTGATGTCGATGTCGTAGGCGCGGCCCGTCTCGATCGACCCGGCCCTGGAGATCAGCGTCGACTTGCCGCCGTCCACGGACTGCTCGACGGCGGACTGGGTGTTGTTCCAGCCGCCGAGGTTCCACCAGTAGTGGTTGCCGGTGTCCTTGACGCCGAAGGCGACGAGGAAGCCCTCCTTGCCGGACTTCTTGGTGGCTCGCACGTGCAGGTCGTAGTCGTGCCAGGCCGGGTCGCCGGCCGTCACCAGGGTGTTCTCGGCCGCCTCGTCGGTCTGGACGTACTGCCCGTCCCGGACGCTCCAGCTGCCGCCTCCGCTGTGGGTCCACCGCGAGGCGTCACCGGAGAAGTCGTCGCTCAGCAGCGTCGAGCCGTCCGCGGAGGTGACCCTCACGTCGTCGTACGCGGCGCTGGTCGCCCACGTCGACAGGCCGACGGAACCCGTGATCGGGCCGCTGACGTCCGGGGTGGTGCTCGCCCGCGACGGGACCACGCGGTCGCCGACGTTGGTCATGAACAGCTTCTGGACCTCGTAGTTGGCCGAGCCCCAGGAGGCGTGGTTGTTGAACCAGATCATGTCCGGCGACCACTGGACGTAGTCCTCGTTGGCGAGCAGCGGCGCGTACGAGGCGAGCTTCACGATGTCCGCGTTGCGCTCGAGACCGGTCATGAACGCCGCTTCGGCCAGGCCGTTCTTCCAGGCGTTGCCCTGGGAGGCGTACTCGCCGAGGAAGACCTTCGGGCCGCCGCGGTCGTAGGAGTCGTAGCGGTCGTTGTTCTGCAGGAACCACTGCGGGCTGTTGTAGTAGTGCTCGTCGACCATGTCGACCCTGCCCTCGCGGTTGAGCTGCCAGGCGGTGTCGAAGGTCGTACCGGAGTCGTCCGGGCCGGAGTTGGAGATCACGGTGATGTCCGGGTACTCGGCCTTGATGGCGGCCCGGAACCTCTCGAAGCGGGCGAAGAACTCCCTCGGGAGGTTCTCCTCGTTGCCGACCCCGATGTGGGTCAGGTGGAAGGGCTTGGGGTGGCCCATCTGCGCGCGGACCTTGCCCCATGTGGAGGTCGCCGGGCCGTTGGCGAACTCGATGAGGTCGAGAGTGTCCTGGATGTGCCGCTTCAGCAGCGCCTCGTCGTCGGTGGCCCGGTTCTGGCCGCAGCCGGTGACCAGGGCCGGGACGACGGGCAGCGGCATGGCGCCGATGTCCTCGGCGAAGCGGAAGTACTCGTAGTAGCCGAGGCCGTAGCTCTGGTTGTAGCCCCAGAAGTTGGCGTTGGTGGCGCGCTCCTCGACCGGGCCGATCGTGTCCTTCCACTGGTAGGAGCGCTTGCGCTGCCAGCCACTGGCCTCGCTGTAGTCCTCCATGGAGCCGGTGTTGACCAGGCAGCCGCCGGGGAAGCGGACGAAGCCGGGCTTCAGCGCGGCGATCTTCTCGGCGAGGTCCTTGCGCAGCCCGTTGGGCTGGTTCTTGTAGGTGTCGCGCGGGAACAGCGACACCATGTCGAGGGCGGCGGCGTCCGTGGCGGCGACGGTGAGCCGCCCGCGGTTGCTGGTGCGGGCCGCGGTGAACGTGGCCTCGTACTGGGCCCAGCCGCCCTCGACGGCGACCTGGCGGGTGGTGGCCAGCGCGCCCGCGGCGTCCTTCAGGGAGACGGTGAGCGTGGTGCCGCTCGCGGCGCGCGCCCACACCGAGAAGTCGTACCGCTTGCCCTTCTCCACCCGGACGCCGGTGTTGTAGCCGGCGTTCGTCACCGACGAACCGGCGCCCAGGGAGAGGTAGTTGCGGTTGCGCTCGTTGAGCCGGCCCGAGTCGTTCACCACCTCCGCGGTGCCGGTCACCGACCAGGAGGTCAGCGGCGTGTAGGAGCCGTTGTCGGCGGTGGAGTACTCGAAGGACCGGTTCTGCACGAGTTCGGCGTACAGGCCGCCGTCGGCGGCCCGGTTGATGTCCTCGAAGAAGACGCCGTACATCGTGTCGTCGATCCGCGCGCCCTCGGCGGCCGGGTCGACGGTGATCGTGTAGTCGGCGACGTCCTCGGCGTGCGCGGGCGCGGGGACGAGGGCGGCGGCCGTCAGCAGGGCGGTGGCGGTGAGACCGAGTCTGAGGCGGGTGCGGCTTCGGGCGGTGCGTGACATGGATGCTCCGCGGCTCTGTAGGAGTGGGTGGCACGGGGGCACCACCCTCGTTCGAAATATCGACCATTGGTCAACACTTCGAACGGCAAGATAGGGAGGAGGCAGGAGCACGTCAATGGGTCGTGCACCGGCGAACCGGCACGGAAAGCGGGACGGGATGGGCGAGTTCTGGCCAGTGCCCGATGCACTGGACTACCTGAGCGGAAGGTGGCGGGCGGAGCGCAGCGTGCGGGACCTGGCGAGCGGCGACCGGGGACGCTTCACGGGAACCGTCGACTTCGGGCCGCTGGAGGGCGGCGGTCTGCTGCACCACGAGTCCGGCGCGTTCACCTGGCGGGGCGTGACCCGGCCCGCCGAGCGCACCCTGCGCTTCCTGCCCGGACCCGGCGGCACGGCGGACGTGCGGTTCGCGGACGGCCGCCCCTTCCACGACCTGGACCTCGGCACCGGCCGGCACGTCGCCGACCATCCCTGCTCCGCCGACCTCTACCGGGGCGAGTTCACCGTTCTCGGCGCGGGCCACTGGCGGGCGGTCTGGCGGGTGCGCGGCCCCGCGAAGGACCTGGAGCTCGTCACCGACTACGCCCGCGTCGGCTGAGCGCCGGCCCCTTCCAGGCGCAGGTTCCAGCGGCCCGCCCGCCCGGCGACGGTGATCGTCGACAGTGAGCGGACGTCGATGCTCCAGTACGTGGCGGGCGGCGCCTTGAGCACATAGACCAGGGCCGCGCGGATCACCGACGGCTCGGCCACGGCGACGACCCGGCAGCCGTCCTCCACCGGCCGGGTGTCGAGCCAGCCGCCGACACGGCCGATGAAGTCCGGCAGCGACTCACCGCCGTACGGGGCGGAGCACGGGTCGGCGAGCCAGGCGTCCACGGCCTGAGGCTCCCGGGCCATCGCCTCGCCCAGCGTCAGCCCCCGCCACCGGCCCATGTCGCAGTCCCGCAGGGCGAGTTGCACCAGCGGTGCGTAGCCGAGGCCGTCGCCGGTGGCGCGGCTGCGCGGGGCCGGGGAGCAGTAGCGCAGGTCGGCCGCCGCGAGCGGCAGCAGCTCGTGCGCGACCTGTTGCACCTCGTTCCAGCCGGCCCGGTCCAGCGGCCGGGCGTCCTCGAACCGCTCGGCGAGCGCCGAGGAGCTCCCCGCGGCGGCGACAAAGGTGACCCGAAGTGCCATGCGGCGATGGTCGGGCGCCGGAGGGTGGCGGTCAAGAGGTGTCGCGGGCCCGTCACTCCAGGTGCCACGGGCCTTACTCGCTGGTAAGGACGCGGGGATCGCGTCACCCGGGACACCGGACCGCCGCGCTCACTCGAACAGCAGCGCCATCCACTGGTCGGGCCGGTCCAGCGGGCGGAAGCCCAGCTCGGCGTAGACGCCGTGCGCGTCGTGCGTGGCGAGCACGACGCGCTTGACCCCGTACCCCCGCACCTCGTCCCGTACGGCCGCCACCAGGCCCGTGCCGAGCCCCTTGCCCCGCACCGACCGGTCGACGTACACGTCGCACAGCCAGGCGAAGGTCGCCCGGTCGGTGACGACCCGCGCGTACGCCACCTGCTCGCCCGAAACCGCCTCGTACACACCGAAGTTGAGCGATCCGGCGATCGCCAGGTCCTGCCTCTCGCGGGAGCGGCCCAGGGCCCAGTACGCGTCGGTGGACAGCCACCGGTGCACCCGTGCGGCGTCGATGCGGGCCGGGTCGGCGGAGATGTCGTAGCCCTCGGGCAGGCGCGGTGTGTCGGTCATGGCGGGATGGTCGCAGGCCGGACGGCCGGGCGTCGACCCGTTATCGCGGCGGGCGGCGGGGCGTCGACCCGTTATCCGGGGCGGTGGGCGCCGGCCCGTTGTCCCGGGCGGCCGGGCAGGTCGTCGAAGGCCGTGCGCAGCCGCCGTACGCCCTCCTCGATCTCGCCCGTGCCCGCCACCGCGGCGAAGCTGAGGCGCAGGTGTCCGGCCGGTGGTTCGGCGCTGAAGTAGGGGCGGCCGGGGGTGACGGCGACGCCCGCGCGCAGGGCCGCCGCGGTCAGCGCGGACTCGGAGGTGCCGTCCGGCAGCCGCAGCCACAGGTGGTAGCCGCCGGACGGCACGTGCGGCAGGGCCGGTTCGGGCAGGTGCAGGCGGAGCGCGGCGGTCATCGCCTCCCGGCGGGAGCGCAACGCGGCCGAGACCGCGCGCAGATGGCGCGGCCAGGCCGGCGAGCCGACCAGTTCCAGCGTGGCCTCCTGCAACGGCCGTGGCACGAAGAAGGTGTCCACGACCTGGATGGCCCGCAGCCGCTCCAGCACCGGCCCGTGCGCGACCAGGGCGCTCACCCGGAAGCTGGGCGAGGTGGCCTTGGTGAGCGAGCAGACGTGCACCACGACCCCGTCGGGGTCGTCGGCGGCGAGCGGGCGCGGCAGCGGACCGGCGTCCTCGTGCACCAGCCGCCGCACGAAGTCGTCCTCGACCACGAAGGCACCCGCCTCCCGGGCGATGCGCAGCACCTCGCCGCGCCGCTCCGGAGCGAGCACGGCCCCGGTCGGGTTCTGGAACAGCGGCTGGCAGACCAGGACCCGGGCGCCGGTCGCCTTGAACGCGTCGGCGAGCAGCGCGGGCCGTACGCCGTCCGCGTCCACCGGGACGGGCACCGGGCGCAGTCCGGCCGCGCGGGCGATGGCCAGCATGCCGGGGTAGGTGGGCGACTCCACGAGCACGGGGGCGCCCGGCGGGGCGAGCGCGCGCAGGGCGGTGGTCAGCGCGGACTGGCCGCCCGAGGTGACCAGCACGCCCGCCGCCGTGACCGGTCCGCCGATCTGGCGCGCGAACCACTCGCGCAGCTCCGGCAGGCCCTCCATGGGCGGCCGCCCCCAGGCGCCCGGCCGGCGCCCGGCCCGGGACAGCGCCGCCGCCATCGCCCGCTCCGGTTGCAGGCAGGGGTGCAGATAGCCGCCGTTGAACTCGATGACGCCGGGCGGCGGCGCGGCCAGCGAGACCAGCACTCCCGAGGCGTCCACGGAGCGGGGTACGACGTCGGCGGCGCCGTCCGCGCTGAGGGCCACCTCCTGCCAGGAGGTGTCGCCCGCGGCCGCGGCCTGGGGGCGGGGCTGGGCGCGGAAGGCGCCGGCGCCGGGGCGGGTGACCACCAGGCCCTCGGCGGCGAGCTGCGCCAGCGCCCGGGACACGGTCACCGGACTCACCCGGAACCGCTCCACCAGGGCCCGACTCGACGGGAGCTTCCCACCCGGAGAGTAGCAGTCCAGCTCTTCTCGCAGCTTGTCCGCCAGGTCACCGACGCTGCTACCCTCATGCATGAGAGCACAGAGTAGCGCTACTACCCCTCCCGCGATAGCGGTCCCCGCCGACCGCGACCGCCGCGGCCTCGGCACCCTCCAGGCCGCCCTCGGCGTCATCGCCTTCTCCCTCACCTTCCCCGCCACCGCCTGGGGTCTGGAGGGCTTCGGGCCCTGGACGCTGGTGGCCGTGCGCAGCGCGCTCGCGGCCCTGATCGCCGGCGGCTGTCTGCTCGCCCTGCGCATCCCCGTGCCCGACCGCCGCCACTGGCCCGGGCTCGCGGTGGTCGGCGCCGGGGTGGTGCTCGGCTTTCCGATGCTGACGACGCTGGCGCTGCAGACCTCGACCACCGCGCACGCCGCCGTCGTGGTGGGCCTGCTCCCGCTGACCACGGCCCTGCTGTCCGCCCTGCGCGTCGGCTCCCGTCCCTCGCGCACCTTCTGGGTGGCGGCGCTCGCCGGGGCCGCCGCCGTCGTGGCGTTCACCGTGCAGCAGAGCGGCGGCGCGCTGACCACGGCCGACCTGTACCTGTTCGGGGCGCTGGTGGTGTGCGCCGCCGGGTACACCGAGGGCGGCAGGCTGGCCCGGGTGATGCCGGGCTGGCAGGTGATCGGCTGGGCGCTGATGCTGTGCCTGCCGCTCGCGCTGCCCGTCGCCGCCGTCGCGCTGGCCGTCGAGCCGGTGACCCTGACCGCGCACAGCGTGGCCGGACTGCTGTGGGTGGCGGCGGGTTCGCAGTTCCTCGGGCTGATCGTCTGGTACCGGGGCATGGCGGCCATCGGCATCCCCAAGGCCAGCCAGTTGCAGCTGGCCCAGCCGCTGCTCACACTGGTGTGGTCGGTGCTGCTGCTGAACGAGCACCTGACGGCGGCCGCCCCGCTGACGGCCGCGGCGGTGCTGGTGTGCATCGCCGTCACCCAGCGGGCCCGCGGCTGAGGAGTCGTACGGCCCGCTGCCCGGCGCTGCGCTCCGCCGTAGACTCGAGGACACGGACCGCTGCTCCCGCATCCGCTGAGGAGGCCCCGCGATGCGCGCAACCGAGGGTGACCAGCTTGTCCAGCACGGCAGGGTGGTCGGCCAGCACGACAAGGTCGGCGAGATCGTCGAAGTGATGGGCCAGGAAGGCAACCCGCCCTATCGCGTCCGTTTCGAGGACGGGCACGAGGGAGTGTGCTCCCCCGGCCCCGACACCGAGATCCGGCACCGGACCAGGACCGAACGGTAGATCAGCGCGGGGGTTCCGCCGGCCGGCGGTAGTGGTCGGCGACCACCCGCGCCATCGCCCCGACCGGATCGGTCGCCACCTCACGGGCGGCGAAGAAGACGTGCCCGCGCACCTGCGGGTGGCGCCCGGCCAGCGTGAGGTGGCGGGAGAGTTCGGCCGGGTCCTGCCAGGGGACGGGCTGGGCGGGGTCGCCCGCCTTGTACAGCGCCTCTCCCACGTACAGCCGGGTCCCCGAGCCCCGGACGACCTCGGCCCACCAGGGCAGCAGCGCGGCGTAGTCGGCGGCGGCGAAGCCGATGTTCCAGTACAGCTGCGGGCAGATGTAGTCGATCCAGTTCTCCCTGGCCCACTTCCGGGTGTCCGCGTGCAGGTCGTCGTACGTCTGCACGCCCGCGTGCGTGTCGGAGCCGCGCGGGTCGGTCGCGGCGTTGCGCCACACCCCGAAGGGGCTGATGCCGAACCGGGTGCCGGGCCGGATCGCCCTGATCCCGTCGGCCGTCTCGCGCACCAGGCGGTCCACGTTGTCGCGCCGCCACGCGGCCCGGTCCGGGAAGGCGCCGCCGTGGGTGTCGTAGGCGAGGTCGTCGTCGAAGGTCTGGCCGGCCACCGGATACGGATAGAAGTAGTCGTCGAAGTGGACCGCGTCCACGGGGTAGCGGCGTACGGCGTCGAGCATCGCCTCCCGCACGAAGGCGCGCACCTCGGGCAGCCCCGGGTTGTAGTAGAGCCGGCCGCCGTACGGCACCACCCAGCCGGGGTTGCGGCGGGCCGGGTGGGAGGCCGTGAGCCGGCCGGGGTCGGCGTGCATCGCGACCCGGTACGGGTTGAACCAGGCGTGCAGTTCCAGACCGCGGGCGTGCGCCGCGGCGACGGCCGTGCCGAGCGGATCCCAGCCGGGGTGCGCGCCCTGGGTGCCGGTGAGGTACTGCGACCAGGGCTCGTGGGGCGAGGGCCACAGCGCGTCGGCGGTGGGCCGCACCTGGAGGACCACGGTGTTGAGGCGGGCGCGGACGGCCGCGTCGAGGAGGGCGAGCAGCTCGGCCCGCTGGGCGGCGGCGCCCAGTCCCGGCCGGGAGGGCCAGTCGCGGTTGGTCACGGTGGCGATCCACATGCCGCGCATCTCGCCGGCCGCCGGGGCGCGTCCGGCGCGTGCCGGCGCGGCGGACGCCTGCGGCACGGTCGCCAGCGCCGCCAGCGCCGCCGTCGCGAACATCCTGCGTGACACCCGTCCCATCGCGTCCCCCTCGGACCTCGCCGAACCGCCTGGTCACCGACCGTCAGGCGTTCAGGATGCCCCACCCCCGCGATCGATCATCGATACTTCGGAGTAACGTGCACGAACGGAGCAGGCACCGGGACCCGGGCGGACCTGCCACAGCCGTAAGCAGTAGCGAAGGGAACGATGTGACCGACATCGAACGCGTCGGAGTGGTGGGCTGCGGTCAGATGGGCGCGGGGATCGCCGAGGTGTGCGCCCGCGCCGGCCTGGACGTCATGGTCGCCGAGACCACCGGCGAAGCCCTGGAGATCGGCCGTACCCGGCTGTTCAACTCCCTGTCGAAGGCGGCCGAGCGCGGCAAGATCAGCACGGAGGAGCTCGAGGCCACCCAGGCCCGGCTGAGCTTCACCACGGACCTCGGCGAGTTCGCCGACCGTGACCTGGTGATCGAGGCCGTGGTCGAGAACGAGCAGGTCAAGACGGAGATCTTCCAGGTGCTCGACCAGGTGGTGACCCGCCCGGACGCCATCCTCGCCTCCAACACCTCCTCCATTCCGCTGGTGAAGCTGGCGGTCGCCACCTCGCGGCCCGACCACGTCATCGGCATCCACTTCTTCAACCCGGCCCCGGTGCAGAAGCTGGTGGAGCTGATCCCGGCGCTCACCACGTCCGAGGGCACGCTCAGCCGCGCCCAGGTGTTCACCGAGAAGGCGCTGGGCAAGCACGCCATCCGCGCCCAGGACCGCTCCGGCTTCGTGGTCAACGCGCTGCTGATCCCGTACCTGCTCTCCGCGATCCGGATGTTCGAGTCGGGCATCGCCAGCCGCGAGGACATCGACAACGGCATGGAGATGGGCTGCGCCCACCCGATGGGCCCGCTGAAGCTGTCCGACCTGATCGGCCTGGACACGGTGGCCTCGGTCGCACACTCGATGTACGAGGAGTACAAGGAGCCGCTGTACGCCGCTCCCCCGCTGCTCCAGCGCATGGTGGACGCGGGCCGGCTGGGCCGCAAGAGCGGTTCCGGCTTCTACACCTACGGCTGAGCCCGCCGAACGGCGCGGCGAAGGGGCCCGGCACCGCGTACGGTGCCGGGCCCCTCGGCGTCAGATCCGCAGGTGGTGCAGCAGGAGTAACGCGGCCGCCATGCCGGCGGCCGGGACCTCGCCGCGGGCGACGAGGTCGGGGACGACCTTGAGCGGCACCCACTCCCTCCGGTCCGACTCGAAGTCGTCCACCGGGTGTCCGACGTACTCGGCCTCGTCGGTCCAGTAGATGTGGTGCCGGGCGTCGGTGAGGCCGTTGGACGGTTCCACGCTCATCAGATGGTGCAGGGGTCCCGGCCGCCAGCCGGTCTCCTCCTCCAGCTCCCGCGCCGCGGCACGGGCCACGTCCTCGCCGTCCTCGACGACGCCCGCCGCCAGTTCCCAGCCCCAGCTGTCGGTGATGAAGCGGTGGCGCCAGAGCAGGAGGACCTCGTTGGCCTCGTTCACCACCGTGGCCGCGGCGACGGGCCGCAGCCGTATGAGGAAGTGGTCGAGGTGCCGGCCGTCCGGCAGCTCGACATCCGCGAGATTGACGCTGAACCAGCGGTTTGAGTACCTAGTTTGTTCGTTCTGTTTCGTCCACTGCACGGTTCTGCCACCTTCCGGGGAGTAAGGGGCAATATCGCAGCAGGAGCGCTCCGGCAGCAGGCGCACGGGAGGCCGCCTCCGGCGCAGCGGAAGGCGCGGTGGAGGCGCATGCCGGTCGCGGCGGCCCCGGACCCGGCGGTTTCTACAGCGGCAGGCGCAGCGCCCCGTCGATGAGTTCGGCCGCCTCGGCCGTGCCCGCGCACCCGCTGCGCACGAGGTGCTCGCGCACCGCGCGCAGGCGGTCGCGCAGCCGCTGCGACTCCATCCCCCGGGCCTGCTCCGCCATCTGGACCGCGATGGCCACCGCCTTGTCGGCGTTGCCCTGGCGCAGTTCGATGGTGCTCAGCATGGCCAGCCGGTGCACCCGCCCGCGGTCGTGCGCGGGCGTGCCGACGGCCGCGGCGGCGTGCTCCCCGGCCGCCGCGACGTCGCCGAGGCTCAGCAGTGCCTCCGCGACCTGGACGTTGACCAGTCCGGGCTGCACATAGCCGGTCTCGTCGGGTTCGTGTCCGCGCCGGATGCGCTCGGCGGACTGTTCCGCCCGGCGGATGCAGGACAGCGCGCTCGTGCCGTCACCGAGGTGCGCGTACGCCTTGGCCTGCATCGCGTACAGGTCGGAGGCGAGCGCCGGGGTGATGTCGGTGCCGGCGGCGCGCAGCGCGGCCTCCGCGAAGGCGACGGCCTGCCGGTGCTCCCGCATGTACAGCGACTGGTTGACGAGCAGCGCGATCACATAGGCGCCGAGCCCTCGGTCGCCGCTGGCCTTGGCCAGCCGGAGCGCCTGGTGGAAGTAGCGCTGGGCGAGGCCGTGCGCGTCGGAGTCGTAGGCGCAGATGCCGGCGATGGCCACCAGGCCGCCGGTGGCGCGGTGCAGTTGGCGGCCGGTGGCGTCGGTGTAGCCGCCGCGCAGCAGCGGGGCGGCCTCGGCGTTGAGGAAGCCGACGATCCGGGCGCGCGTCACCATGCCGCCCGCCTTGCGGTACATCTGCTCGTAGTGGGTGCGGGCGGCGCGCAGCATGTCGAGGTCGCCGGGGGTGACCCGGTGCCGGCCGCCGCGCGAGACGTCCACGTCCTCGGGCGGGTTCTCCCACTCCCACACGGGCATCACGGCGGGCGTCCCGGTGACCGCGGGAGCGCCGAGGACGTGCGGGCGGCGCTGCTGGTCGGAGCGCCACAGGGCGGTGGCCCGCTCCACGAACCCGCTGAGCGAACCGGTGTGCGCGGCGGACGGCTCACCGGGCACACCGAGCCCGATGTCGTCGAGGGTGACCGGGCGGTGCAGCCGGGCGGCGAGCACCTCGCAGATCAGGTCGGGCACCTGGCCGCGGGGCCGCTGGCCCTTCAGCCACCGCGCCACGGCGGTGTGTTCGTACCGCAGGGACAGGCCGCGCGCCCTTCCGGCCTGGTTGACGTGTGCGGCCAGGCCCGCGTGCGAGATCCCGGCCTCGTCCAGGATCGCGTCGAGCAGAGTATTGGGCTGCATGAGGCCCCCCGGTGACTCGGTGGCGGACAGAGTAGTGGCCGACCGTTCACACGGGGTGTGAACGGAGTGCCCGAATCCGTAGCGTGCGCGCACTGTCGCGGAGAGTTTCCACCCGCTTGACTGAAGTGCCTCGAAAGAGGCCGGCCGGGCCGTCGGCTCCCCCTCGTACAGTGCGGCGGCCCGTATCCGCGCCGTCCGCCCGGCTGCCTGCCCGACACTCCGTGGCGGGGCGGACGGCGCGCGGCCCGGTCCCGCTCACGCGGGGAACTGCAGGTGATCGGACGGGCCGAGGTCGGCCGCGGCGGTCCGCACGCCGGACCGCAGCCGGGACGCGGCGGGACGGGCCGGGCGCTCGTTCCTGAGGATCAGCAGGGCCACGTCGTCCTGCGGAGGATCGGTGGTGTGGCGCAGCAGGGCCGTGAGGACCCTGCGCCGTACGGACTGGGCGGTGAGCGGCTGTTCGCGCGCCGCCTCGGTGAGGACGTCCCGCAGCGGGAAGAACCTGCCTTCGGCGTCGCGGGCCTCCTCGGCGCCGTCGGTGTGCAGGACGAGCGCCTCGCCGGGCCGCAGGCGGGGGCAGGCCACGGCGGGCAGGTCGGCCGGCAGCGGGAACGGGCCGAGGGGCGGCAGCGGGTCGGCGCGGGCCAGCGGTTCGGCCCCGGAGCCGGTGAGCAGATGCGGCCAGGGGTGGCCGCAGTTGAGCGCCCGCACCTCCCCGGCCGGCAGGATCTCCAGCAGCAGGACGGTGACGAACTCCTCGCCGTCCGGGCCGGTGCCCGCCGGGTCGGCATCGGTGCGGGCCCGCTCCCGCAGATGCCGTGCCATGGCCCGCTCCAGCCGGCGCAGCACGCCGGCCAGCTCCGCCTCGTCGTGCGCGGCCTCGCGGAAGCTGCCGAGGACGGCGGCGACGGTCCGCGCGGCGCCCAGCCCGTGCCCGCGCACATCGCCGATGACGGCCCGCACGCCGTGCTCGGTGGCGACCACCTCGTACAGGTCGCCGCCGATCCGGGCGCCCCGGTCGGCGGACAGGTGGACCGCGGCGACGGCCAGACCGTCGACCCGCGGGGGTGGTGGCCGCAGCACCACGCTCTGCGCGGCGTCCGCGATCCGGCGGGCCCGCCGCAGCTCGTCGAGCAGCCGACGCCGTACGTGCATCACGACACCCATGACCACGGTGCACATGACGGCGCTGCTGACCAGGCGCGCGCCGAGGGCGTCGTCGTGGGCGAGCGGGCAGGCCATGCGGTAGGTGACCGCGACGGCGCCCCAGGCCGTGGGCACGGCGAGGGTGAGCGCCCGTGAGCGGAACCGGGACGGCACCCAGCGGGGAGCCCCAGGCTTGAAGCGGATCATGCCGATGGCCCCCCATGTAGGCCCGGACAGCGCAGACCGGCCTCGAGAGGCCGGTCCGATTCTGTCGACCGCTTCACCCGATCCGGACGTATCACCTCGAATAGTCACCCGAATGAGTGAGGTGACCGGCGCGGTGAAAGACGTGAGGGGCGTGGGAGGCGTGCGACACGCCTTCCACGCCCCTCACCGTCGGAGTGGGGCCGGAGCTTTTCAGCCCCGCAGGACGGCCCCGGTGCGCTCACCCGCGAGGGCGACCGCCGTCTCGCGGGCCGCCGACGCCTCGTCGACGGTCAGCGTCCGGTCGTTCGCGCGGAACCGCAGCGCGTACGCCAGGGACTTGCGTCCCTCGCCGAGCTGCTCGGCGTTCTCGTACACGTCGAACAGGCGGATGGACTCCAGCAGCGTCCCGGCGCCCTCGCGCAGCGCCGCCTCGACCTCCGCGGCGGGCACGAAAGCGTCGACGACCAGCGCGACGTCCTGCGTGGCCACGGGGAAGGTGGAGATGCCCGGGGCCTGCGGGGTGTCGTCGCCGACCTGCTCCAGCGCGTCGAGGTCCAGCTCCATCGCGCAGCTGCGCGCGGGCAGGCCGAGCGTCTTCAGCACACGCGGGTGCAGCTCGCCGGCGTGGCCGATGACGCGCTCGGCGCTGTCGACGGTGACGGTCAGCTCGGCGCAGCGGCCCGGGTGCCACGGCCCGTACTGGCCCTTGCGCACGCCGAGTTCGGCACCGGCCTCACGGGCGACGGTCCGGGCGGCCTCGACCGCGTCGGCCCAGTCGCCCGGGCGGCCCTTGCCCCACCAGCCGGCCTGCTCGCGGGCGCCGGCCAGCACGACGGCGACGTGCCGCGGCTGGTCGGGCAGCGCGGCGTCGAGCGCGGCGAGGTCCGCCTCGGCGGGGCGCCGGTCGACCGGCAGGTTCGCCGCGATCCGCTGCTCGTCACGGGGGTGGAAGACCAGACCGGTCTCGAACAGCGCCAGGTCGTGCGAGCCGCGGCCGTCGTTGCGGCGCAGCGCGGCGAGCAGGCCCGGCAGCAGCGAGGTGCGCAGGGCGGGCTCCTCGTCGCTGAGCGGGTTGACCAGCCGGACGACGCGGCGGGCGGGGTCGTCCGCCTCCAGGCCGAGCTGGTCGAAGACCTGCTCGCCGACGAACGGGTAGTTCAGCGCCTCGACGTAGCCGGCGCCGGCCAGGGCGCGGCCGATGCGGCGGTGCAGCCGCTGCCGGGCGGTCAGGCCGCGGCCCGCCGGCGGCTTGGGCAGCGTGGAGGGCAGGTTCTCGTAGCCCTCCAGCCGGATGACCTCTTCGGCCAGGTCGTTGGGGTCGGTGAGGTCGGGCCGCCAGGACGGCACGGTCACGATCAGCTCGTCCTGCCCGCCCGTCGCCCGACCGCCACCCCCCGAGGACGCGTTCCACGCGGCAGTGTTGCCGTACACGTCGCAGCCGACCTCCTGGAGGCGGCGTACGACGGTCTCGCGGCCGTACCTCACACCCGCGACCTTGTCCGGGTGGTCGGCGGCGATGCGGACGGTGCGCGGCGCGGTCGGCGCGATGACCTCGGTGACGCCGGCCTCGGCGGTGCCGCCGGCGAGCAGCACCAGCAGGTCGACGGTGCGCTGCGCGGCAGCGGCGGCGGCCTGCGGGTCGACGCCCCGCTCGAAGCGGCGGGAGGCCTCGGAGGACAGCTTGTGCCGGCGGGCGGTGCGTGCGATGGACACCTGGTCGAAGTGGGCGGCCTCGATGACCACGTCGCTCGTCGCGTTCTCGGTGTCGGCGTGGTCGGCGATCTCCGTGTCGGCGCCGCCCATGACGCCGGCGAGGCCGATCGGGCCGCGGTCGTCGGTGATGACCAGGTCCTCGGCGTGCAGCTTCCGCTCGACGCCGTCGAGGGTGACGATCTTCTCGCCCTCCGCGGCGCGGCGGACGCCGATGGTGCCCTGGACCAGGTTGCGGTCGTAGGCGTGCAGCGGCTGGCCGAGCTCCATCATCACGTAGTTGGTGACGTCGACGGCGAGCGAGATCGGGCGCATGCCGACCTTCTGCAGGCGGCGCTTCAGCCAGATCGGGGAGCGCGCCTCGGGGCTGAGGCCGGTCACCGTGCGGGCGGTGAAGCGGTCGCAGCCGGCCGGGTCGGAGACCTGCACCGGGTAGCCGAAGGCGTTCGGGCCGGGCACGTCGAGCAGGGCCGGGTCGCGCAGCGGCAGACCGTAGGCGATGGCCGCCTCGCGGGCGACGCCGCGGATGGACAGGCAGTCGCCGCGGTTGGCGGTGACGGCGATGTCCAGCACCTCGTCGACCAGTTCGAGGAGCTCGATGGCGTCCTTGCCGACCTCGGTCTCCGGCGGCAGCACGATGATGCCGTGCGTGCCGTCGTCGCCCATGCCCAGCTCGTCGCTGGAGCAGATCATGCCGTGCGAGACCTTGCCGTAGGTCTTGCGGGCGCTGATGGAGAAGCCGCCGGGCAGGGTGGCTCCGGGCAGGACCACGACGACCTTGTCGCCGACGGCGAAGTTGCGGGCGCCGCAGACGATCTCCTGCGGCTCACCGGTGCCGTTGGCCCGGCCCACGTCGACGGTGCAGAAGCGGATCGGCTTCTTGAAGCCCTCCAGCTCCTCGATGGTCAGCACCTGGCCGACCACGAGGGGGCCCTTGAGGTCGGCGCCGAGGTGCTCGACGGTCTCGACCTCCAGCCCGGCCGAAATCAGCTTGGCCTGCACGTCGCGGCCGGTCTCGGTGGCCGGCAGGTCGACGTACTCCCGCAGCCAGGAAAGCGGGACCCGCATCAGATCTCCATCCCGAACGGCCGGGTGAACCGGACGTCACCCTCGACCATGTCTCGCATGTCTTCGACGTTGTGGCGGAACATCAGCATCCGCTCGATGCCGAACCCGAAGGCGAATCCGCTGTACTTCTCCGGGTCGACGCCGCAGGCGGTGAGCACCCGCGGGTTGACCATGCCGCAGCCGCCCAGCTCGATCCAGCCCTCGCTGGAGCAGGTGCGGCAGGGCCGGTCGGGGTTGCCGACGGACGCGCCCTTGCAGACGTAGCAGAGCATGTCCATCTCGGCGCTCGGCTCGGTGAAGGGGAAGAAGTTCGGCCGGAGCCGGGTCTTCATGCCCTCGCCGAACAGCGACTGCACCATGTGGTCCAGGGTGCCCTTGAGGTCGGCCATGGTCAGGCCCTCGTCGATGGCGAGCAGCTCGACCTGGTGGAAGACCGGCGTGTGGGTCGCGTCCAGCTCGTCGGTGCGGTACACGCGGCCCGGGCAGATCACGTAGACCGGCAGCTCACGGCCGAGCGCGGAGCGGATCTGCACGGGCGAGGTGTGGGTGCGCAGCACGACGCCGGACTCGGTGCCGCCCTCGGGTCCGGCCACGAAGAAGGTGTCGGCCTCGCCGCGGGCCGGGTGGTCCGGGCCGATGTTGAGGGCGTCGAAGTTGAACCACTCGGCCTCGGCCTCGGGGCCCTCGGCGACCTCGTAGCCCATGGCCACGAAGATGTCCTCGATGCGCTCCGACAGCGTGGTGAGCGGGTGGCGGGCGCCGGCCGGGACACGGTCGTAGGGCAGGGTGACGTCCACGGCCTCCTCGACCAGGACGCGCGCGTCGCGCTCGGCCTCCAGTTCGGCCTGGCGGGCGGCGAGGCCCTTGTTCACGGCACCCCGCGCCTGGCCCACCCGCTTGCCGGCCTCGGCCTTGGCGTGCGGCGGCAGGGCGCCGATCTCGCGGTTGGCGAGCGCCAGCGGGGAGGCGGGGCCGGTGTGGGCGACCTTGGCCTCGTGGAGCGCGTCGAGGGAGTCCGCGGCGGCGAAGGCGGCGAGCGCCTCGTCCCGCATGCGCTCGATCTCTTCCGGTTTCAACGCCTCGACCTCGACAGGGTCGTACGACTTATTCGGTGCCGACATCTCTTCCCGTGCTTCCGATTGGCTGGCTGAAGGTCCCCGTACCGACTCGTGGACGGCTCGTCACGGTTCTTGGGACGCAAAGGTGCCAAAGGCCGAGTCTAACGGGGCGAGGGAACGCGAACGCGCCCGTGGGGCCCTGGGACGTCTCAGGTGAGATACGCCGGTGCCGCCACGGGCAACGTAAATCGGAACTCGGCGCCGCCGCCGGGGGCGCGTCCGACCGTGATGGTGCCGCCGTGGGCCTCGACGATGCCCTTGACGATGTACAGCCCCAGGCCCGTGCCGCCGCGCTTGCTGCCCCGCCAGAAGCGGGTGAAGACGCGGTTCATGGACTCCTCCGGGATGCCGGGCCCTTCGTCGCTCACGGTGACCGACGTTCCGGTGTCCTCCCCTTCGCGGGGCGACGCCGTGGCCGTGATGTCGATGGTGACGGTTCCCTCGCCGTGGCGCACGGCATTTTCGATGAGGTTGCTGAGCACCTGGTCGATCTTGTCCGGGTCGGCCCACAGGTCGGGCAGCGGCTGGGCGAGCCGGAGCAGGAACCGGTCGGCGGGCTGGCCGGCGGCGACGTAGGCCTGGATGTGCCGTCCGACGGCGGCGCCGATGTCGACGGGCTGGCGGCGCACCTCCAGGCGTCCGGAGTCGATGCGGGATATGTCGAGCAGCTCGGCGATGAGCCGGGTGACGCGGTCGGCGTCGGCGTCGACGGTCTCCAGCATCAGGCGTTTCTGGTCGTCGGTGAACCGTTCCCACTTGGCGAGCAGGGTGGCGGTGAAGCCCTTGACGGAGGTGAGCGGGGAGCGCAGTTCGTGGGCGACGGTGGCGATCAGTTCGGCGTGGCTGCGCTCGGTGCGGCGCCGGGCCTCGGTGTCGCGCAGGGTGACGACGACCCGGCGGACGGGGCCGGTGGGGCGGGTGCGGACGTAGCGCGCGGAGACGAGGACCTCGCGGCCGCCGGGGAGGAGCAGGTTGCGTTCGGGCTGGCGGACCCGGATGGCGAGGCCGCCGTAGGGGTCGGTGAGCTGCCACCAGCGGCGGCCCTCCAGGTCCTCTAACGGAAGGGCCGTCTCCAGGGGGCGGCCGAGGGCCTGCTCGGCGGGGACGGCGGTGATGCGGGCGGCCGCCGCGTTGAAGCAGATCACCCGTCCGTGTTCGTCGGCGACGACGAGTCCGTCGGGCAGCTGGTCGGGGTCGATGCCGAGGTCGGCGAGATCACCGGGCCGGGGCGCGGGTGGGCGCGTCACCCGCTGTGCTCCCGGTGCGCTGCTCGTGCCGACGCTCATGCCCGTACTCCACCTCTCGCAACCTCCGCGGGGCGCCCCGTGCTCGTGCCCAGCGAGAGCTCGGGGGAGGTTCCCCGGGCTGGTCACCCTACTAGGCCCGGCCTAGTTCCCGCTGACGGAGCGACACCCTCCGGCGGCGCGCTGTGCGCGTGCCGACGCGTAGAGACATACGGCGGCGGCGGTGGCGAGGTTCAGGCTCTCCGCCTTCCCGTGGATGGGGACGCGGACGACGGCGTCGGTGAGTGCGCGGGTCTCCTCGGGCAGGCCCCAGGCCTCGTTGCCGAAGACCCAGGCGGTCGGTCCGCCCATGGTGCCCTTGTCGAGTTCGTCGTCGAGGTCGCGGTCGCCGGCGCCGTCCGCGGCGAGCAGCCGTACGCCGGCGTCCCGCAGGCCCGCCACGGCCTGTTCGACGGGGACGCCGACGGCGACGGGCAGGTGGAAGAGCGAGCCGACGGAGGCGCGTACGGCCTTGGGGTTGTACAGGTCGACGGAGGCGTCGGTGAGGACGACGGCGTCGGCTCCGGCGGCGTCGGCGCACCGCAG
This sequence comes from Streptomyces calvus, assembly GCF_006782915.1. Lineage (GTDB taxonomy): Bacteria > Actinomycetota > Actinomycetes > Streptomycetales > Streptomycetaceae > Streptomyces > Streptomyces calvus. The sequence continues at coordinate 22,144 of NZ_VCNP01000056.1, read as the reverse complement.
TACGGTGCCGGCGTTGCCGGGGTCGCGTACGTGCGCGAGGACCGCGACGAGACGGGGCCGGCCGGCGAGGATCCGCTCGAACGGCGTGTCGAGGAACCGGCACACCCCGACGAGTCCTTGCGGGGTGACGGTGGTGGAGATGTCGGCGACGACCTGTTCGGCGGCGAGGTGGACGCGGGCGCCGGCGTCCCGGGCGGCGCCGATGATGTCGGCGTACCGCTCGGCGGCCTCGGGGGTGGTGAACAGCTCGACGAGCGTGGCGCTGTCACCGGCGCGGTGCGCGGCGGCCTCCCGCACGGCCTGGGGCCCCTCGGCGAGGAACAGCCGCTCCTTTCCCCGGAAGTTCCGCTTGCCGAGCCGTCGCGCGGCGGCGACACGGGGGGAACGGGGGGAGATCAGCTCGGGGCCGACGGAGGGCATCTTCTTCACCTTCTGGAGATCTCGAACACGCGGCCGTCCCGGACGAACGGTCCGCGGCATGCCCGGGGGCCGCGCGCGGGGCGCGGGGCGCGGGACGTCCGGGCGACGGGACTGCGGCTCACCCGGAGGGATGCCGCACGGCGGGCGGCGGGCGGCGGGCAGCGGGCTGCGGGCGGCGGGCGCAACAACAGGACCCGCAAGCCGTGAAGCCTGCGGGTCCTTCGGTCACGTCGGCTCAGCGCCGACGCGGCGTCACGCGGCCTTGGGCGCGTTCACGTCCGCCGGGAGCGCCTTCTGGGCGACCTCGACGAGCGCCGCGAAGGCGGTGGCGTCGTTGACGGCCAGCTCGGCCAGGATCTTGCGGTCGACCTCGACGTTCGCGGCCTTCAGACCCTGGATGAAGCGGTTGTACGTGATGCCGTTGGCGCGGGCAGCGGCGTTGATGCGCTGGATCCACAGCTGGCGGAAGTCACCCTTGCGCTTCTTGCGGTCGTTGTAGTTGTAGACCAGCGAGTGGGTGACCTGCTCCTTGGCCTTGCGGTACAGGCGCGAACGCTGACCGCGGTAGCCGGAGGCCTGCTCGAGGATCGCCCGGCGCTTCTTGTGGGCGTTGACTGCCCGCTTGACGCGTGCCACTTGTTAACTCCTTGTAGCGGGGCCGTGGTTGTACCCACACGGCCCGAATTCGATTGGGTCCCGGTCTGACGTGCGTACGGCGCTCGCGCGCCGGGGCGTCACTTGCCGAGAAGCTTCTTGATCTTCGCGGCGTCGCCCGGGGCCATCTCGGCGTTGCCGGTGAGGCGACGCGTCACGCGGGACGACTTGTGCTCGAGCAGGTGGCGCTTGCCGGCGCGCTCACGGAGCACCTTGCCGGAGCCGGTGACCTTGAAGCGCTTGCTGGCACCGCTGTGCGACTTGTTCTTCGGCATAGCGCCGTTCTCTCCTCGTCGGTGGCGCTCCGATGCCCGGTCGTGGACCGGGCACGGTGGAGCGTCGTACTTGTTTCGGTTGCTTCCTGGGGCTCGCGCCCCGGGGAGTCACGCCTCGGCAGGCTCCTCGGCGGGCGCCTCGGCGTCGGTGTCCGCGGGGTTCTGCGAGCGGCCGGGGTTGGCCTTCGCGGACGCCTTGCGGGCTTCCTGTGCCTGGCGGGCCTCGGCCATCGCCTCGGTCTTCTTCTTGTGCGGACCGAGGACCATGATCATGTTGCGGCCGTCCTGCTTGGGGTTCGACTCGACGAACCCGAGCTCCTGGACGTCCTCCGCGAGCCGCTGCAGCAGTCGGTAGCCGAGCTCCGGCCGGGACTGCTCGCGACCACGGAACATGATCGTGATCTTGACCTTGTCGCCCTGCTTGAGGAACCGGACGACGTGACCCTTCTTGGTGTCGTAGTCGTGCGGGTCGATCTTCGGCCGGAGCTTCATCTCCTTGATGACCGTGTGCGCCTGGTTCTTGCGCGCCTCACGGGCCTTCATGGCCGACTCGTACTTGAACTTCCCGTAGTCCATGAGCTTGCACACGGGCGGACGGGCGTTCGCCGCTACCTCGACGAGGTCGAGGTCGTACTCCTGGGCAAGCTCCAGTGCCTTCGCGAGCGGCACGATGCCGACCTGCTCGCCACTGGGACCGACAAGTCGCACCTCGGGAACGCGAATCCGGTCGTTGATGCGGGGCTCGGCGCTGATGGATCCTCCTCGGTAGCACCACGCGACGGTCTGGCGGACAGCCGCGTAACGTCTGTGTTCGTTAGACCTAACCGCGCCGAAGCAGAAAAAATGCCCCGGACGATCACAGGCGGGGCTCCTCGAACTACCGGAGCGCCGCCGCGGTGACCGCGGGGCACGATTTCGGGCGGATCGCCGTCGGAGACGGGGCCGCCTGACCGGTGACCCGCCGCCCTGAGGGCGGCCAGGTGGGAGTTCGAAGCCTCCACTTGTGGGTCGGGCTCGTGCACCACGAGGCATACGGGTCCGACCGGTCGTTACACAAGGTTAGCAGCTCCCGGGAAGGTGCGCTAACCGACGGTCTCCCGCCTCCTGCCGTCCATGCGCCGTCCGCCTGCCCCTATCGTGTGGAGCATGAGTGAGACCTCCCCCTCGGACACCCCCGAGACCCCCGGCAACCCCGACTTCGACGCCATGGCCCGCGACATCGCCGAGGTCCCGGCCGTCGAGGTGATCGTCACGGTCGCCGTCAACCTGATGAGCGCCGCCGCCGTGAAGCTCGGTCTGACCGAGGAGGGCGACACCTTCAAGGACCTGGACGAGGCGCGCAAGCTGGTGCACGCGCTGGCCGGTCTGCTGGACGCGTCCGCGACCGAGATCAGCTCCTTCCACGCGGCGCCGCTGCGGGACGGCCTGAAGTCGCTGCAGCTGGCGTTCCGCGAGGCCTCGCTCGTCCCGGACGAGCCGGGCCAGGGCCCGGGCGAGAAGTACACGGGCCCGATCTACGGTTAGGGTCTGTCGTTCGGATCAGGTCGGCTGGGAGACACCGTGCCTCCTAACCCACCCGAGCGGGGCGTGGTGCGTGCAGCTGCAAGGCGGAGGAGGGCGGCGACGCGGGGCGTCAACAACCGACGACAACGCGGCAGATGTGCGTGCCACGCCCCGCGACGCCGACATGGTCCGAACGACGGGCCCTGGATCTCAGGGAGTACGGACGTACAGGGGCTCGCCGGGCGGCGTCGCCTCGGCCGGCAGGACTGCCAGGTCGAGGCCGCGCACCAGGCGGGCCCTCAGCGTTTCGTCGGCGGCCAGCCGCCGGGCCACCGCGCGGGCGCTCTCGGCGGCGGGGACGGACGGGTCGAGGACGAGGGCGAGGGTGCCGTCGGCCTGACCCGGGCCGAGGTGGGCGCGCAGGACGGCGGGCTCGGCGGCCACCGCGGCCCGTACGGCCTCGACGACGGCCGGGTCGGCGAGCGGGTCGGTGCTCGTGCGGCCCTCGGCGAGCGCCAGCAGGGTCTGCCCGGTCAGTTCGAACGGCACGGGACCGGCCAGGTCCAGGACGACCGTGTCGGCCTTCTCGTGCGCGGCGGCCTGCAGCGCCTGGTGCAGCGGTACGGCGACGGGACGGGCCGCCGGGTCCCAGCGGGCGAGGGAGTCGGTGGAGGTGAAGGCCGGCAGCGCCGTGCGGTGTCCCGCCTTGAGGGTGGGGACGGCCATGTCGCTGGTCTTCTCGCGGCGAAGCCCCCTCTCGTCCTCCTCGGCCTCGCCGAGCAGGGCCACCACGGGCACCAGCAGCCGGGCGCCCTTGAGCGCCTCCAGGACGGGACCGACGGCGGAGCCGTCCTCGGCCCAGGCGGCGAGCGCGGCGCTCAGCCGGGGGTCGGCGGAGCCGTCGTCGTCGCGGTAGCCGGGGTCGGGAATGTTCTTGTTCGCCACGGTCACCGACCTTAGCGGCCGTCCGTGGCAGGCTCGGACGCGGGCGGCTTCGGCGGAGGGGACGGCTGTGGTGACGGGGACGGGGCGTGGGGCGCGACTGGCGGCGGCCGTGGCGGCGGTGCGGCCGGCAAGCGGTGCGGGGCTGTCGGTGGCGGCCGTGGACCTGGCGAGCGGGGAGACCGTCTCGTACGGCGGCCGGGCGTTCGTCACGGCGAGTGTCGTCAAGGTCGACATCCTGGCGGCGCTGCTGCTCGGGGCGCAGGACGCCGGACGGGAGCCGACCGCGCAGGAGCGGTCGTACGCGGCCGCGATGATCGAGCGCAGCGACAACGACGCGGCGTCGGCGCTGTGGGACCGGATCGGACGGGCGGCCGGCCTGAACGCGGCGAACGCCCGCCTCGGGCTGACGGAGACCACGGGCGGCGACGGCACGCTGTGGGGGCTGACCCGCACCACGGCCGTGGACCGGCTGAGGCTGCTGCGGCAGGTGTTCGGCGAGGACGCGGAAAGGTCGGAGCTGGGCGAGGACGCGCGGGCGTACGCGCGGGGGCTGATGCGGCGGGTCGTGCCGGACCAGGCGTGGGGCGTGCCGGCCGTGGCGGACCCGGGCACGGCGTGGGCCGTGAAGAACGGTTGGCTGCCGCGGGACGCGACCGGGCTGTGGGTGGTGCACAGCGTCGGCTGCGTCACCGTCGGCGGCCGGGTGTGCCTCATGGCGGTGCTGTCCGACGGCAACGCGTCCCGGGCGCGGGGTGTGGCCATGGTGGAGCGCGCCGCGGCGGCGGCCCGGTCGGTGTGGCAGGAGTGTCCCGCCGTCGGCCGCGCCGACGGGGACGGCGGGCCCTAGTAGTCCTCGCCGTGGGTGCGGCGGCCCCGCCACAGGACCACCGCGGCCACCAGCAGCACGCCGCCGGCGCCGCCCGCCAGCGGGGCCGCCCAGTCGGCGGTGTCGTCGGACTCGGTGGCGTCCGGGCCGGGGCCGAAGTAGCGGTCGCCGTGGGCCGCCGACTTCAGGCCCTCCGGTTCCAGGCGGCCGGCCGCCTCGATCGCGGCGGCCGGGTCGATGAAGCCGAAGCCCCGGGAGTCGTCGCGGCCGTCGGCGGGGGCGTTGCGGGCGGTGTCCTCCAGGAGGCGCTTGACCTGGGCCGGGGTCAGGCCCGGGTGGGCGGCCTTGACCAGGGCGACGGCGCCGGAGACGAACGCGGCGGCGGCGCTGGTGCCCCAGCCCTCGTAGTACTTGTGGTCCGGGTCGGCGATGATCACGTCGACGCCGGGCGCGCTGACCGTGGCGTACCAGCGGCGGGTGGAGAACGGGGCGCGGGTGCCGTAGCGGTCGACGGCGGTCACGGCGATGACCCCCGGGTAGGCGGCCGGGTAGGAGATGCGGTCGCCCTTCTCGCCGCCGTTGCCCGCGGAGGCGACGACGACCACGCCCTTGCGCAGCGCGTACTGGATGGCCTCGTCCTCGCCGGGTTCGGGGTGTGCGGAGGCCGAGTCGTCGCCGAGGGACAGGTTGATGACGTCGGCGCCGTGGTCGGCGGCCCAGCGGATGCCCTCGGCCAGGGCGTTGCCGCGGGTGCTGCGGGCCTTGGCGCGGGAGGGGTCGCCGTCCTCCAGGATGACGCGGACGGGCAGGATCTTCGCCTCGGGTGCGATGCCCATGACGCCGTCGGCGTTGCCGGGGCCGTGTCCGTGGCCGGCGATGATGCCGGCCATGGCGGTGCCGTGCCGGGCCCAGGCGCGGTCGCCCTCGCTCGCGCCGAAGCCGACCAGGTCCTCGCCGGTGAGGACGTTGCCCTCGAGGTCGGGGTGGTCGGCCTCGACGCCGGTGTCGAGGACGGCGACGGTGACGCCCGCTCCCTTGGTGGTCTGCCAGGCCTGCGCGGTGTGCATGGCCTCCAGGGACCACTGGCGGGCGCGGATGCCGTCGGCGTGGGCGGGCGCGGTGGGGAGCAGCACGAGGGTGCCGGCGAGGAGGACGGCGAGGACCGCGGCGGGGCGGCGGCCGGTGAGCGGCCTCATGAGGGCCGTTCCGTGGCGGTGCCGGCCTTCTTGCGCAGACCGCGTTCGACGCGGTCGGCGAGGCCCTGTGCCTCGTGGCCGAGGCCCGCCTGGGCGGGGGCGGTGGTGGCTCCGGACTCCATGGCATCCTCGGCGGGTTGCGGGGTGTCGACGGCACGGCCGTCGGCCCAGCCGGAGACGGCGTAGACGACGACGGGGGCGTCCGTGAGGACGGAGATCGCCCAGGAGGCGCGCTGCCGCGCGCCGAACCCGGCGGCGGCGGTGCCCTCCGCGGCGTACGGCAGCGGCATCAGGTCGGTACGGCGGTCCAGGCGGTCCCGGTCGAAACGGTCGGCGAGGGCGGTCATGCCGGCGGCGTCGGCCGTGGTGAAGAGCAGGCCCACGGTGGTGACGTGGCTCTGGGTGGCGTCGGTGTAGGTGGCGCGCAGCAGGCGCTCGCAGCCGACCGGTGCGAGGGCCTTGCGCAGCAGCGGGTCGAAGGCGTCCCGGCAGCCGCTGTCGGGGGCGACGGCGATCCGGGTCCAGAACCGGTCGGCGCCGCCGGGGCCCGCGCCCTTGCCCTGCACGGTGGGCGGGAACAGCTGGTCGACGGGGACGTTGTGCCACATGTCCCCGGCGGCGGCGAAGCTGCCGCGCGATCCGGGCCGGTCCGCGTCACCGGTGAGCCAGCTGCCGGCGACGGCGCCGCCGATGAGGCCGGTGCCGAGGACGAGGCAGGCGGCGGCCGCCGCGACCTGTGACCGGTTGCGGCGCCCGAGCGGGCGCGGGCGCGCGTCGACGTCGTAGCCCTCCGGCTCCCCGAAGGTCACGCGGGGCCGCCGCGCGTCTGCGGCGGTGCGGCCGGGGGTCGGGGGCGCGCTCCAGGAGAGCCCGGGGTCGGGCGCGGCGGCGGACGGGTGGGCGGAGCCCTGTGCGGGGCGGCGCGGAGCGCCGGGAGCCGGGCGGGACGGGACGGGCGGCACCGACGGCGTCCCGCCCGGCCGGGAGTCCGGGTCGGCGGGGACGGGCCGCAGCGGGGTGGTCGTCTCCGAGGGACTCTCCGGCGGGACGCCGGTGCCGGGTGCGCCGGTGCGGTGGGCGGACTGCGACGGAGCGCCGGAGCCGGGTGCGCCGGTGCGGTTGGGGGATTGCGGCGGGGCGCCGGAGCCGGGTGCGCCGGTGCCGTGGGCGGACTGCGGTGGGACGCCGGAGCCGGGTGCGCCGGTGCCGTGGGTGGGCTGCGGGGGTACGGAGGGGGTGTCGGCCGGGGTGTGCGGGCTTCGGCCGGCGGTCGGCGGCGCGTCGGGGAAACGTGCGGAGGCGCGCGGCGGCGGGGGCGGGGACACCTCGCCGCCGGGGCCCGTGAGACGCGGCCGCGGCACCGAAGGGCCGCGGGAGTCCCGGGACTGCGCGGAGCCGGCGGTGCGCCCCTCGGCCCCGCCTCCGTCGGCCGCCTCACCCGCACCGAACACACCGGTGCCACGCGCGGTGCGTCCGCGGGGGCCGGCCACGCCGGGTACGGCACCGGACGCCGGCTCACGGACGTCGTAGACGCTCGGGCCGCCCGCGGTACCGGCGGCCTCCGCGCCGGCGGACGTACCGCCGGATTCGGTACCGGCCGCCCCGTCGCGCGGCTCTCGCGCCTGGAAGGCACCCGTACCGTCCACGGTGCGTCCCCGGGGACCGGACGGGTCCGAACCGCCGGTGGAGGGCACCGGCGTGCGGGTGTCGAAGAGACCGGTGCCGCCCGCGGTACGGCCCCGGGGAACCGATCCGCCACCGGCGCCGGGGCCGGCCGCCGGTTCGCGGCCGTCGAAGGCGCCGGGACCGCCCGCGGTGCGTCCGCGCGGGACCGTCGGGGCGGGAGGCGTGAGGCCGGGTCCGTCGGTCGGGCCGGGGTTGCGGAGGCCGGGCCCGTCGGTCGGGGCGGCGCTTGGGATGCCGGGCCCGTCGGTCGGGGCGGCGCTTGCGATGCCGGTTGCGTCGGTCGCGGCGGGGGTTCGGGGGCCGGGGCCGTGGGGGGAATCCTGGTTGTTCTGGGGGTCACGGTCCGCCGGGGCGGGGGCGGGCGGGTGCGCGGGGCGGGGCGGGACGGGGGGACGCGGGGGGAAGGAGGCGCGCCGCGCTTCCGTGCTCATGCACCCCCCGTTTCCTCGTGCCCGGGCCGTCCACTGCCGCGGGCCGGTGATCTCCTGCCAGGGGCCCGGACTCGTCCCGGGCACAGATACCCGCACGGACGGCACGTCATCCCGCCCGGACTCCGGGCCGGCGCCGATCCGCCGTGCGTGCGCGTCACTCTACGGCGTGGCCCCGCCCGTACGGGAACCCAGTCCGCACCGCCGCGGCATCTGCCCGGAACGTCCCCCTACCCTGCGGTAATCCCGTCTGGCAGGCTGCGCTCATGACTGCGCGCTCCGTCGACCGGGCCCGTTACGACCGGGCCACGGCCCAGCTCGACGCCCCGCTCGCCCTCGTGGATCTCGACGCCTTCGACGCCAACGCGGACGATCTGGTCCGCCGGGCGGGCGGCAAGCCGGTGCGGGTCGCCAGCAAGTCCGTGCGGTGTCGCGCGCTGCTCGAACGGGTCCTGGCCCGGGAGGGCTTCGCGGGCATCATGTCGTTCACCCTCGCCGAGTCCCTGTGGCTGGCCCGCTCCGGTTTCGACGACGTCCTGCTGGCCTACCCGTCGGCCGACCGCGCCGGGTACGCGGAACTGGCCGCCGATCCGGGGCTCGCCGCCGCCGTCACCGTCATGGTCGACGACCCGGCGCAGCTGGACCTGATCGACGCCTCGCGTGCGGGCGGCGGCGAAGTGGTGCGGGTGTGCCTGGAGTTGGACACGTCGCTGAAGCTGCTCGGCGGGCGGGTGCGGGTCGGCGCCCGGCGTTCCCCGCTCCACTCCCCCGGCCAGGTCGCCGCCCTGGCGCGCGCGGTGTCCCGGCGCCCGGGCTTCCGGGTCGTGGGGATCATGGCGTACGAGGGTCATGTGGCCGGGGTCGGCGACGCGGTGGCCGGGCGGCCGCTGCGGTCGCGTGCGGTGCGGCTGATGCAGGCCGCCGCCCGCCGGGAACTCGCCCAGCGGCGGGCCGCCGTGGTGCGGGCGGTGCGGGAGGTCGTACCGGATCTGGAGTTCGTCAACGGCGGCGGCACGGGCAGTGTGCAGCACACCGCCGCGGAGGACGCGGTGACGGAGATAGCGGCCGGTTCGGGGCTGTACGTGCCGCGGCTGTTCGACAACTACACGTCGTTCAGCGGGCGCCCGTCGGCGCTGTTCGCGCTGCCCGTGGTGCGGCGCCCGGGCGTGGGTGCGGTGACGGTGCTGGGCGGCGGGTATCCGGCGTCCGGCGCGCCCGGCGCGGACCGGCTGCCGGTGCCGTACCTGCCCGAGGGGCTGCGGTACGACCCGCAGGAGGGGGCCGGTGAGGTGCAGACGCCGCTGCTGGGGTCGCCCGCCGACGATCTGCTGATCGGCGACAAGGTGTGGTTCCGGCACGCCAAGGCGGGCGAGCTGTGCGAGCGGTTCGACGCGCTGCACCTGGTCGAGGGCGACGCGGTGACGGCGACGGTGCCGACGTACCGCGGCGAGGGCCGCACGTTCCTCTAGGTGTGCTGTCCGGACAGGTTGGTGACGCGGCTGGCGGGTGTCTGGCCGTGGATGCCGGTGTGGGGGCGGTGGTAGTTGTACCAGTCCAGCCAGTCGGGAAACGTGGCCTGGCGTTCGCGGTCTGAGGTGTAGGGCCGCTGGTAGGCCCACTCCTCGAGCAGGGTGCGGTGGAAGCGTTCGACTTTGCCGTTGGTCTGCGGCCGCCAGGGCCTCGTCCAGCGGGGGCTGATGCCCAGCTCGTGGCAGGTCTGGCGCCAGGTGTTCTTGGTGTAGGCCCAGGCGTTGTCGGTCAGCACGCGCTCGACGGTGACGCCTTGCTGGGCGAACCAGGCAGTTGCCCGTCGCAGGAAGGCTGCGCAGGTGGCGGCCTTCTCATCGGGAAGGTCCTCGGTGTAGGCGAGGCGGGTGTGGTCGTCCAGGGCGGTGTGCAGGTAGGCGTATCCGGTGCCGTTGCGGCGGTCCTGGTTGGCCCGGCCGGCTGCCCGGCCGAGGACCTTGTGGCCGCCGCCGTCGGGGATGCGGCCGAGCTTCTTGACGTCGATGTGGACCAGTTCGCCGGGCCGGGCACGCTCGTAGCGGCGGACGGGTTCGCCGGTGGCCCGGTCGCAGGCGGCGAGCGCGGGCAGGCCGTGCCGGACGAGGACGCGGTGGGCGGTGGAAGCGGCGATGCCGGCACGGGCGGCCAGACGCAGCGGACCGATCCGGTGTTCGCGTCGCAGCCGCACCACCTGCTGTTCGACCGGGGCGGGCGTCTGGCGCGGGCTGTGGTGCGGGCGGCTGGAGCGGTCGAGCATCCCGGCCGCGCCCAGCTGCCGGTAGCGGCCCGCCCAGCGTGCGGCGGTGGTGGGGCTGACCTGGAAGCGTTCCGCGGCCCGCCGCAGCGGCCAGCCTTCCTCCACGACACACCGGCCAGACGCAGCGGACCGATCCGGTGTTCGCGTCGCAGCCGCCCCACCTGCTGTTCGACCGGGGCGGGCGTCTGGCGCGGGCTGTGGTGCGGGCGGCTGGAGCGGTCGAGCATCCCGGCCGCGCCCAGCTGCCGGGAGCGGCCCGCCCAGCGTGCGGCGGTGGTGGGGCTGACCTGGAAGCGTTCCGCGGCCCGCCGCAGCGGCCAGCCTTCGTCCACGACACACCGGGCCAGACGCAGCCTCCCGGTCGGAGTCAGCGGGGCATTACGGTGGGACACGAGGGCCTCCTGAGCTTCGGCGGTAGATGTCGCGATCCACACCGAACCCAGAAGGCCCTCACCTGTTCAAGCACCCAGCACGCGTGTCACCAACGTCCCGGGACAGCACATCTAGGGCCTGTCGGTCGGGCCGATGCTGCTGCCGACGCCGCCGCCGGAGTCGGCGTCGGTGGCCGAGCGGATGCCCTCGGTGATGCGGTCCATGTCGGCCAGGGGCGGGCCGTCCTCGCCGGCGTCGAAGACGTAGCGGACGACGACCGGGGACTCGGTGCCGACGCTGGACGGGAAGACCAGGGACTGCACGTAGCCGCCGGGCCCCTTGGCGGTGGTCACGCGCCAGCGCACGTAGTACCCGGCGCGGCCCGCCACCGCGACCGTGCCGGATCCGACGGCCTCGTGGGACTCGATGCCGCCGTAGGGGCGGTTGCCGACGGCGTCCTGGTCGAAGGCCTCGTCGGCGGCGTCCCGGATGTCCCGCTCGGCGAGCAGCCGTGGCGAGGTCTCGTCGCTGGCGGTCACCGTGCGGGAGATGACGAGGCCGTGGCGGCAGACGGTGCCCTCGCCGGGGCAGTCGTAGGTGCCCTCGGTGGTCATGACGACGTCGTCCTCGGCGACGTGCTCGGGGCGGGTCCAGCCGTCGAGGAGCGGGAAGGTGATGCCGTTGAGCTGGTCCTCGACGACGTGCGGGTCCGCTGAGGCGGACTCGGACTCGGACGGTGACGGGGTGCCCGCGGTGGAGGGCGTGGCGGTGGGGGCCGTGGTGGTGGCCGGTGCGCTCCTCGTGCCGGGGCCGTCGTCGTCGCCGAGGAACACCGCGCCGGTGACGATCGCGGCGACGAGCACCGCGCCCGCGGTGGTGAGCGCGATCGCCCGCGCCCGGCCGGTGCCCGCGGTGCCGTCCGGCGACGGGGGCACCGGAGGGCCGGCGGCCTCGGGGGCGCGCCGGTGCTCGGTCCAGGCCGTGCCGTCCCACCAGCGTTCCAGGTGGGGTCCGTGCGGGTCGGGGTACCAGCCGGGCGGGGGCGTCATGCTCATTGCGGCACTGTAGGACGGGCGCTACAGCGGCGTGACGTACGCCCCCGAGATTCCGCCGTCCACCAGGAAGTCGGTGGCGTTGACGAAGGAGGAGTCGTCGCTGGCCAGGAAGGCGACGGCGGCGGCGATCTCCTCCGCCTCGGCGAACCGGCCGAGCGGGATGTGCACCAGGCGGCGGGCGGCGCGCTCGGGGTCCTTGGCGAAGAGTTCCTGCAGGAGCGGGGTGTTGACCGGGCCGGGGCACAGCGCGTTGACGCGGATGCCCTCGCGGGCGAACTGCACGCCGAGTTCCCGGGACATGGCGAGAACGCCGCCCTTGGAGGCGGTGTACGAGATCTGGCTGGTGGCCGCGCCCATCCGGGCCACGAAGGACGCCGTGTTGATGATCGAGCCCTTGCCCTGGCGCCGCATGTAGGGGATGGCGGCCTTGCAGCACAGGTAGACGGAGGTGAGGTTGACCTCCTGGACGCGCTTCCAGGCGTCCAGTCCGGTCTCCAGGATGGAGTCGTCGTCGGGCGGGGAGATGCCGGCGTTGTTGAAGGCGATGTCGACGCTGCCGTAGGTGTCGTACGCGGTCCGGAACAGCGCCTCGACCTGCTCCGGGTCGGTGACGTCGACGTTCACGAAGAGGCCGCCGGTCTCCTCGGCGGCGGCCTTGCCGCGTGCCTCGTCCACGTCGCCGCAGACCACGTGCGCGCCCTCGGAGGCGAGCCGGCGGGCGGTGGCCAGGCCGATGCCGCTGCCGGCTCCGGTGACGACGGCGGTGCGGCCGGCCAGTCGGCGGCAGATGGTGTCCTCGCTCATGTGCGGTCAGGCCTCCGTGCTGATGAAGACGTTCTTGGTTTCGGTGAAGGCGGCCAGCGCGTCCGGGCCGAGCTCGCGCCCGACGCCGGACTGCTTGAACCCGCCGAAGGGGGTCCAGTAGCGGACGCTGGAGTGGGAGTTGACGGACAGGTTGCCCGCGCGGACCGACTGGGAGACGCGCAGGGCGCGGCCGGCGTCCCGGGTCCAGATCGAGCCGGACAGGCCGTAGTCGGTGGCGTTGGCCAGGCGTACGGCGTCGGCCTCGTCGTCGAAGGGCAGGACGACGGCGACGGGGCCGAAGACCTCCTCGACGGCCACGCGGGCGCGGGGGTCGACGCCGGTGAGGACGGTGGGCGGGTACCAGTGGCCGGGGCCCTCGGGTGCCTTGCCGCGGATGCCGTCGAGGTCGTCGGTGACGTAGGAGCGGACGCGGTCGAGCTGGGTGCGGGAGATCAGCGGGCCCATCTGGACGTTCTCGTCGGCCGGGTCGCCGACCCGGACGGACTCGATCGCGGGGGCGAGCAGTTCCAGGAAGCGGTCGTGCACGGAGCGCTGGACGAGGATGCGGGTGCGGGCGCAGCAGTCCTGTCCGGCGTTGTCGAGGAAGGACATGGGTGCGGCGGCCGCGGCGGTCTCCAGGTCGGCGTCGGCGAAGACGATGTTGGGGCTCTTGCCGCCGAGTTCCAGGGTGACGCGCTTGAGGTGCGCCGCGCCCTTGGCCCACACCTGTTTGCCCACGGCCGTCGACCCGGTGAAGACGATCTTGGCGACGCCGGGGTGTTCCACGAGGGCGTTGCCGGCGACGGGGCCGTGTCCGGGCAGCACCTGGAACAGGCCCTCCGGGAGCCCTGCGTGCAGGGCGAGTTCGGCCAGGCGCAGGGCGGTGAGCGGGGTCGTCTCGGCCGGTTTTAGGATCACGGCGTTGCCCGCGGCGAGCGCCGGTGCGGTGCCCCAGGCGGCGATGGGCATCGGGAAGTTCCAGGGGGCGATCACGCCGACGACGCCGAGCGGTTCGAGGAAGGTGACGTTCACTCCGCCGGGGACCGGGATCTGCCGGCCGGTGAGGCGTTCCACTCCCCCGGCCGCGTAGTCGAGCAGGTCGCGGACGTTGCCCGCCTCCCAGCGGGCGTTGCCGAGGGTGTGGCCGGCCTCGCGGACCTCCAGCCGGGCCAGTTCCTCGACGTGCTCGTCGACGGTGGCGGCGAACCGGCGCAGCAGCCGGGCCCGTTCGCCGGGCGCGAGGGCGGCCCAGGCGGTCTGCGCGCGGGTGGCGCGTACGACGGCGGCGGCGACGTCGGCGGGGGTGGCGGCCGGGACGGTGGCGATCACCTCCTCGGTCGCGGGGTTCTGTACCTGGAGTTCGGTGGACTGCTCGGACACGGAGGGCCTCACATGCGTTCGAAGGAGCGGCGCAGCTCCCAGTCGGTGACCGCGGCGTCGAAGGCGTCGGTCTCGACGCGCGCCATGTTGCGGTAGTGCGCGACGACCTCGTCGCCGAAGGCCGCCTCGGCGATCGCGCTGTTCTCCCACAGCTCGGCGGCCTCGCGCAGGGTGGTGGGGACGTGTGCGAAGCCGGCGGTGTAGGCGTTGCCGGGGCAGGGTTCGGGCAGTTCCAGCTTGTGCTCGACGCCGTACAGGCCGGCGGCGACCATGCCGGCCACGGCGAGGTGCGGGTTGACGTCGCCGCCCGGGAGCCGGTTCTCGAAGCGCAGCGAGCGGCCGTGGCCGACCACGCGCAGGGCGCAGGTGCGGTTGTCGCGGCCCCAGGCGACGGCGGTCGGGGCGAAGGAGCCCGGCTGGAAGCGTTTGTAGGAGTTGATGTGCGGGGCGTAGAGCAGGGAGAACTCGCGGAGCGCGGCGAGCTGTCCGGCGAGGAAGTGCCGCATCAGCTCGGACATGCCGCCCGGGTCCTGCGCGGTGCCCGCCATGACGTTGGTGCCGTCGGCGTCCGCGAGGGAGAGGTGGATGTGGCAGGAGTTGCCCTCGCGTTCGTTGTACTTGGCCATGAAGGTGATCGAGACGCCCTCCTGGGCGGCGATCTCCTTGGCGCCGGTCTTGTAGACCGCGTGCTGGTCGCAGGTGACCAGGGCCTCGTCGTAGCGGAAGGCGATCTCGTGCTGGCCGGGGTTGCACTCGCCCTTGGCGGACTCGACGGTGAGTCCGGCGCCGGCCATCTCGTTGCGGATGCGGCGCAGCAGGGGTTCGATGCGTCCGGTGCCGAGCACGGAGTAGTCGATGTTGTACTGGTTGGCCGGGGTGAGGCCGCGGTAGCCGGCGTCCCAGGCCTGTTCGTAGGTGTCCTTGAAGACGATGAACTCCAGCTCCGTGCCGACCTGGGCGGTCAGGCCGAGTTCGGCCAGCCGGTCGAGCTGGCGGCGCAGGATCTGGCGGGGTGCGGCGACGACCGGGGAGCCGTCGTCCCAGGCGAGGTCGGCGATGACCAGGGCGGTGCCCTCGTTCCACGGCACGCGGCGCAGGGTGGCGAGGTCGGCGTGCATGGCGAAGTCGCCGTAGCCGCGCTCCCAGGAGGACATGGCGTAGCCGTCGACGGTGTTCATGTCGGCGTCGACGGCGAGCAGGTAGTTGCAGCCCTCGGTGCCGTGCTCCAGCACCTCGTCGAGGAAGAAGCGGGCGGCGAACCGCTTGCCCTGGAGCCGCCCCTGCATGTCGGGGAAGGCCAGGACGACGGTGTCGATCTCACCGCCGGCGACGAGGGCGTGCAGCTCCTCGACGGCGAGCGGGGGTGTGCGGTCTGCCACGGGAGACCCTCCTCGGGCTTCTTCGGTCAGCCGGGAGCCATAAGGTATTGCCGAGAACCATTGCTTGGGAAGGGGGCACGACCGGATGGCACGGGAAGCGGTCGGCGGCGTCGGGGACCGGCTGGCGCCGGTGCTGCGGCAGGTCCGCGCGGGCAACGGTTTCGAGGAGGCGCTGGAGCAGATCCTCCAGGTGCTGCGGCTCGGTCTGGTGGCGGGCGGGGAGCGGCTGCCGGCCGAACGGGAGCTCGCGGAGCGACTGGGCATCAGCCGGGTGACGCTGCGCGAGGTGCTGAAGGTGCTCCAGGACCAGGGCCTGGTGGAGTCGCGGCGCGGCCGGTACGGCGGCACGTTCGTGCTGCCCCGGCCGACCGACACGGGTGAGGCGGAGCTGCGGCGGCGGATCGCGGAGACCGACATCGAGGACGTGCTGCGCTTCCGCGAGGTGCTGGAGGTGGGCGCGGCGGGGCTGTGCGCGGCGCACGGGCTCACGGACGGGCAGGCGGCGCGGCTGCGCGCGGCGCTGGCCGGCACGCACGACGCGCCGCTGGCCGAGTACCGGCGCCTGGACACGCTGTTCCACCTCACGCTGGCCGAGCTGTCCGGCTCGCCGTCGCTGACCGCGCAGTACGCGGCGGTGCGGGCGACGGTGAACGACCTGCTGGACTGCATCCCGCTGCTGGTGCGCAACCTGGAGCACTCCCAGCGCCAGCACACGGCGCTGGTGGAGGCGGTGCTGGAGGGCGACGCGGACGGGGCGCGGGAGATGATGCGCGAGCACTGCGCGGGGACGGCGGCGCTGTTGCGGGGGTTCCTGGGCTGAGGACGCGTGCGGCGGGCCGGGGGCGGGCAGGGTTTACCGGGGCTTGACGCACGGGTCTTGCGCTCACGCGGTGCACGCCACGAAGGTATGGGCCCACAAAGGTCTGGATCCGCTCCATTGCCCATGTCAGCGCCGCCGCCCCCTGGGGAGTCGCCCCGTGAGCCTGCCATCCTCGTCCCGTGAACCCGCCGGTGCGGCGGACGACGACTACCTGGAGCGCAGGAAACTGCGCCGCGGCAGCGCCGGCTGGCTGCTGCTGACCGGCCTCGGCGTCGCCTACGTCGTCTCCGGTGACTACTCGGGCTGGAACTTCGGCCTGGCCGAGGGCGGCTTCGGCGGCCTGGCGATCGCCATGGTGCTGATGGGCGCCATGTACACCTGCATGGTGTTCGCCCTGGCCGAGCTGTCCTCGATCCTGCCCACGGCCGGCGGCGGCTACGGCTTCGCCCGCCGGGCGCTCGGCCCCTGGGGCGGGTTCCTCACCGGCACGGCGATCCTCATCGAGTACGTCCTCGCGCCCGCCGCGATCTCCATCTTCATCGGCGACTACGTCGAGTCCCTGGGCCTGTTCGGGCTGGAGTCCGGCTGGCCGGTGTACCTGGCCTGCTTCGTGCTCTTCATCGGCATCCACCTGTGGGGCGTCGGCGAGGCGCTGCGGTTCAGCTTCGTCGTCACGGGCATCGCGGTGGCCGCGCTGGTCGTCTTCGCGCTGGGGGCGCTGCCCGAGTTCGACGCCTCCTCGCTCGACGACATCCCGGTGGACTCCTCGGCGTTCGGCGCGAGTTCCTGGCTGCCGATGGGGCTGCTCGGCATCTGGGCGGCGTTCCCGTTCGGCATGTGGTTCTTCCTGGGCGTGGAGGGCGTGCCGCTGGCCGCCGAGGAGACCAGGGACCCGGCGCGTACGCTGCCGCGGGCGATCCGCTGGTCCATGGGCATCCTGGTGGTGCTGGCCGTGGTGACCTTCGTCGCGGCGGCCGGGGCGCGCGGCTCGGCCGCGGTGCAGGACGCGGGCAATCCGCTGGTGGAGGCGCTCCAGCCGGACGGCGAGGCGACGACGCTCAGCCGCATCGTGAACTACGCGGGCCTCGCCGGTCTGGTCGCGTCGTTCTTCTCGCTGATCTACGCCGGTTCGCGGCAGCTGTTCGCGCTGTCCCGCGCCGGTTACCTGCCGAAGTTCCTCTCCCTCACCAGCCGCCGCCGTGCGCCCTACCTCGGCCTGCTGGTGCCCGGCGCGATCGGTTTCGCGCTGGCCGCGGGCACGGGCAACGGCGCGCGCATGCTGAACATCGCCGTGTTCGGCGCGACCATCTCCTACGCGCTGATGTCGCTGTCGCACATCGTGCTGCGCCGCCGGGAGCCGGACCTGCCGCGGCCGTACCGCACGCCGGGCGGGGTGCTCACCTCGTCGGTGGCGCTGGTGCTGGCCTGCGCGGCGCTGGTGGCGACGTTCCTGGTGGACGTGACGGCGGCGTTCATCGCGCTGGCGGTGTACGTCGTGGCCCTGGCGTACTTCGGTCTGTACAGCCGCGGGCACCTGGTGGCGAAGGCGCCGGAGGAGGAGTTCGCGGCGCTGGCGGCCGCCGAGGCAGAGTTGTCACGGGACTGAGGCGCGGGAGGTGCTCGGCATGGCGGCCAGGCCGCTGATCGGGATCAGTACGTACACGGAGTCCGGTGTGCGCTGGGGCGTGTGGCAGCTGGACGCCGCGCTGCTGCCGGCCGGCTACCCGGGCCTGGTGCAGCGGGCGGGCGGACTGGCGGCGATGCTCCCGCCGGACGCGCCGGAGCACGCGGCGGCGGCCGTGGCGCGGCTCGACGGTCTGGTGATCGCGGGCGGCCCCGACGTGGAGCCGGTCCGCTACGGCGCCGAGCCCGACCCGCGCACCGGCCCGCCCGCCCGGGAGCGGGACGCCTGGGAGCTCGCGCTGATCGAGGCGGCCCTGGAGCGCCGGCTGCCGCTGCTCGGGATCTGCCGGGGCATGCAGCTGCTGAACGTCGCCCTCGGCGGCACCCTCGTCCAGCACCTCGACGGGCACGCGCAGGTGCCGGGCGTCTTCGGCCGGCACCCGGTCAAGCCGGTGCCGGGCACGCGCTACGCGGGCATCGTCCCGGAGGAGACGTCCGTGCCGACCTACCACCACCAGTGCGTGGACCGCCTCGGCGCGGGCCTGGTCCCGTCCGCGTACGCGGAGGACGGCACGGTGGAGGCGGTCGAACTGCCCGCGGGCCCCTCGGCCCCGTGGGTCCTGGGCGTGCAGTGGCACCCGGAGATGGGTGAGGACGTCCGCGTGATGCGGGCGCTCACCGCGGCCGCCGCCGACCGCGCTCCGTCCTGAACGGCCCGCTCGGCCGCGGGTGAACGGCCCGCTCAGCCGCGGGTGAGCGACAGCAGGTCCCGGGCCGGGCCGGTGGGCCGGTGGCCCGTGGGCCAGACCGCGCGCAGGTCGCGGGCGAGGGCGATGCCGTCGACGGGGATGCGGACCAGGCGGCGCATCGCCAGTTCCTCGCCGACGGCCAGTTCGCTGAGGACCGCCGGACCGGCGCCGCTGATCGCCGCCGCCTTCACCGCGGTCGTGGAGGACAGCTCGATCAGCGGCAGGGCCGGTCCGCCCAGGGCGGCGTCCAGGACCTGCCGGGTGCCGGAGCCCTTCTCCCGCAGGATCAGCGGCGTCGTCACCAGTTCCCCGGCGGCGAGCGGGCGCCGACGGCGGGCCCAGGCGTGCGTCGGCGCCGTCACGACGATCAGCCGGTCGTGGGCGATCACCGCCGAGTCCAGGCCCGCCGGCACCGTCACCCCCTCCACGAAGCCCAGGTCGGCCTCGCCGGACACCAGCCGCTCCGCCACCGCGGCCGAGTTCCCGGCCAGCAGCGACACCGCCGTGTCCGGCCGCTGGGCGCGCAGCGCGATCAGCCAGCCGGGCAGCAGGTACTCGGCGATCGTCATGCTCGCCGCCACCCGCAGCCGTGAGTCCCTGCGGTCCCGCAGCGCCTGCGCACCCGCGTCGAAGGCCTCCGCCGCCTCCACGATCCGTCGCGCCCAGTCGGTGACCAGCGCCCCCGCGGCCGTCAGCCGCGAACCCCGCGGCGAGCGGTCGACCAGGGCCACTCCGAGTTGCCGTTCCATGGACCGGATCCGGCTGCTCGCGGCGGGCTGGGTGATGCCGAGTTCCCGCGCCGCCCCGCCCAGACTGCCCAGCCGTGCCACCGCCAGCAGCAGCTCCAGCGCGCCGAGGTCCGGCACCCGGTGGGCCAGGGAGCCGAGGCCCGCGGGCCGGTCGTCGGCGTGCTCTTCCGTCCTGCTCATAAACCCAGCTTATGCGGCCATAGGGGTGAACTCCCTGGTGGCGGCCCTGGCCCGGTACGACGGTGGGTCCATGGTCACCGTCTCCGCACGCCCCGCGCACGCCGCTGCTCTGCGCCATCTCGGACCCAACTGGTACGCCTGCGTGATGGGCACGGCCGTGGTGGCCACCGCGGGCGCCGCGCTCCCCGTGCGGATCCCGGGGCTGCGCACCGCCCTCGCCGCCGTCTGGGCGCTGTCGCTGGTCCTGCTCGTGGCCCTGCTCGCCGCCCGCACGCTGCACTGGACCCGTCACGGCGACCAGGCCCGGGCCCATCTGCTCGACCCGGCCGTGGTGCCGTTCTACGGCTGTCTGTCCATGGCGCTGCTGGCCGTCGGCGGCGGCGCCCTGTCCGTCGGGCGGGACTGGATCGGGGCCGGTCCGGCGCTGGTCCTGGACGCCGTGCTGTTCTGCGCCGGTACGGCCGTCGGGCTGGCGGCCGCCGTGGCCGTCCCGTACCTCATGGCCGTACGCCACCGGCCCGGCCCGGAGCAGGCGACGCCCGTGTGGCTGCTGCCGCTGGTCGCGCCCATGGTGTCCGCCGCCGTCGGGCCGCACCTGGTGCCGCACCTGCCGCCCGGACAGCCCCGGCAGACGCTGCTGCTGGCCTGCTTCGCCCTGTTCGGGCTCAGTCTGCTCGCGACGCTGCTGATGCTGCCGCTGGTCTTCGCCCGCCTGGTCACCGGGGGCCCGCTGCCCCTGCCGCTCACCCCGACGCTGTTCCTGGTGCTCGGCCCGCTGGGCCAGTCCACCACCGCCGTCGGCGCGTTCGCGGACGCCGCTGCCGGCGTCGTGCCGTCGCCGTACGACCAGGGTTTCGGTCTGCTCGCCGTGCTGTACGGGGTGCCCGTGACGGGTTTCGCGCTGCTGTGGCTCTGCTTCGCCGCGGCGCATGTCGTACGGGCCCGCCGCCGCGGTATGCGGTTCTCGATGACCTGGTGGTCGTTCACCTTCCCGGTGGGCACCTGTGTCACCGGTGCCGCCGCCCTGTCCCGGCACACGGGACTGCTCGTCTACGACGGCCTGACGGTGCTCCTGTACGCGGGCCTGGTCGCCGCCTGGGCCACCGCCGCGCTGCACACCGCGCGCGGACTGGTCAGCGGCGCGCTGCCCGCAGCGCCCGCCCCAGCACCGTCGGTGCCTCGGCAAGCGACGGCCCGTACCAGGTCAGGTGCCGGCCGCTGACCAGCGCGCAGGGCAGACCGGCGAAGGCCTCGGGGCCGTCGTCCGCGGTGAAGCGGTACGGCTCGTCGGGGAGCACGACGAGGTCGGGCCGCGCCGCGCGCAGGTGCTCCAGCGGCAGGCGCGGATAGCGTTCGGGGTGGCCGGCGTACAGGTGGTGCACGCCGAGGCGGGACAGCAGGTCGCCCGCGAAGGTGTCCCGGCCGAGCACCATCCAGGGCCGCCGCCAGACGGGCACGACGGCCGTCCGCCGCTCCCGCGGCGCGGGCAGCGCCTCCCAGGCGGCCTCGGCCTCCTCCAGCCACCGCGGCCGCGCGGCGGTCCCGCAGGCGGTGAGCACCCGGTCCAGCTCGGCGAAGGCCTGCGGCAGCGTCCGCACCTCCGTCACCAGCACCCGCAGGCCGGCCGCGCGCAGGGCGGCCAGATCGGGTTCCCGGTTCTCCTCCTCGTTGGCGATCACCACGTCGGGCGCGAGCGCGGTGATCGTGTCGATCTTCGGGTTCTTGGTCCCCCCGACGCGTACGACGTCCAGACCGGCCGGATGCGTGCACGAGTCGGTGGCGCCGACCAGGGCGCCGGGCGCGGAGAGCGCCACCGCCTCCGTCAGTGACGGGACGAGGCAGACGACCCGGGGCGGGCTCATCGGCCCGGCTTGTCGCGGACCGCCTCGATGTGTTCGGCGACGGCGACGACGAGCAGCCGTGTCTCCGGGACCGTGGCCCGCCAGCGGTGCCGGACGCCTCCGGTGAGGTAGAGCGTGTCGCCGCGGCCCAGGCGGTAGGCGCGTCCCTCCGCCTCGATCTCCACGGCGCCGTCCGCGACGTACATCAACCGGTCGTTGCGGAACTGCAGTTCGCGGCCGGCGTCGTGGTCGCCGGTGAACTCCGAGGCGTGCATCTGGTGGTGGCCGCGCACCAGGGAGCGGGTCCGCGGGTCCGGCTCCGGTTCGCCGCCGGCCGGCTCCGCGCGCACGACGTCCACGCTGCACGCCGGGTCGGCGGCGGCCA
Source organism: Streptomyces calvus (assembly GCF_006782915.1). GTDB lineage: Bacteria > Actinomycetota > Actinomycetes > Streptomycetales > Streptomycetaceae > Streptomyces > Streptomyces calvus. The sequence goes on along the minus strand of NZ_VCNP01000056.1, from coordinate 611 downwards.
GCAGTTCCACCGCGGTGGTGCGCAGCGCGTCGGCGACCTTCTCCAGGGAGCTCTGGCTGGGGCGCGCCCGCTCGTTCTCGATCTGGCTCAGGAACGGGACCGACAGGCCGCTGCGCTCGGCCACGACGGCGAGGGTGAGTTCCAGCGCGCGGCGGCGGCGCCGCACGGCCGCGCCCACCCGCAGGGGCTGTTCTTTGTGGTCGCCCATCGCTCCGGCTCCCTCCTTCGCCGTCCGCCCGCCGCCCTGTACGCCGGTGGCCGGCGCACCCCTTCTGTTCACTGCACCCTACGCATGTTCGGCAAACCGTTTCAGGCGGCTGTCACGTCGCCGTCATCTGCGGGCGGCACCGACCTCACAGTTCGCGCCAGCCGCCCGGTGCGCCCCTCGGCTTCCCCGTGGGTGCGATACGGGGTGTTCCCCGCCATTGTTCCCCGGGCGGGCCGGAAGGTCACGGGGAGGTTCGGGCAGGGCATGGCGCTCCGTGGTTGTCCGGATTCTTACCGTGTTCCCGGCGCGGTCCGGGACGCGTCCGTAGCGTCGCGCGCAGGCACCGAGCGGCGGGCCCGGGGCGCGCGCATGCACCGAGGGGCGGGCCCGAAGCGTCGCGTGC
>NZ_VCNP01000055.1 GCF_006782915.1 Streptomyces calvus | reverse complement strand
CCCCCCCCCCGGGGGGGGGGGGGGCGGCGGGTGCCGCGGGTCAGCTCGGAGTCATCCGTTCCACCATGTCCGGGTGCTCCTCGAGCCAGGCGGCGACGGCCTCCTCCTCGTTGCCCTGGCCGCGGTCCTTGATCTCCGCCTCCAGGGTGCCGAGCTCGTCCTCGCTCATGCGGAAGCCCTTGATCCACTCCGTGAGCTGCGGGTACTGCTCGGGGAACTTCTTGCTCGCGATGGTGTGGATCGTATTGCCCTCGCCGAAGGCCTTCTTGGGGTCCTTCAGCTTGGTCAGCTCGTAGTCGCTGTACGCCCAGTGCGGCGACCACAGCGTGACGGCGATGGGTTCCTTCTTGGCGTAGGCGCGCTTGAGCTCGGCCAGCATCGCCGGCGTGGAGCCGTCGACGACCTCGTACTCGTCCTCCAGGCCGTAGCCCGGCATCACCTTGGTCTTGAGCAGGTTCATCTCACCGGTGCCCGGCTCGATGCCGATGATCCGCCCGTCGAAGAGGTCCGCCTTGCCCTTCAGGTCCTCCAGGGACTTGACGTCCTTGACGTAGGACGGGACGGCGATCTCCAGCGAGGTGGGCTCGTACCAGGTGCCGAGGTCGGTGAGGTTGTCCTTGCTCTGCTCCCAGTAGTTCTTCTGCGCGTGCGGCAGCCAGGCGTCGAAGTTGAGGTCGAGGTCGCCGGAGGCGAGGCCGGTGTAGACCGGGCCGACGTCCATCTGCTTGAGGTTCATCCGGTAGCCGCGCCGCTCCAGGACGTTCTTCCACAGGTAGGTGACGGCGACGTCCTCCTCCCAGGGGAACCAGGCCACGTCCAGCGGTCGCTTCGCCTCGGCGGGGGTGGCACCGGAGCCGGAGCCGACCGGGGCCAGCTTGTCGACGACGCCCGGGTTGTCCTTCAGCCAGGCGCGGACGGCGTCCTGCTGCCTGCCCTTGCCGGCCTTGTTGATCTCGGCCTCCAGGCCGGTGAGTTCCTTCTCGGTCATCGAGAAGTCCTTCAGCCACTGTCCGACGACGGGGTTGTCGTCGGCGAAGCCCTTGCGGGACAGCGTGTGCACGCCGTCGCCCTTGCCCCAGCTGCCCTTGGGGTCCTTCAGCTTCTTCAGGTCGTAGTCGCTGTACGCCCAGTGCGGCGACCAGAGCGTGACGACGACCGGTTCCTTCTTGCTGTAGGCCCGCTTGAGCTCGGCCAGCATCGCCGGCGTGGAGCTGTCGACGACCTCGTACTCCTTGTCGAGGCCGTAGTCCTTGAGGACCTTGCTCTTGAGCAGGCCCATCATGCCGGCGCTGGACTCGATGCCGGTGATCTTCCCGCCGAAGAGGTCGGCCTTGCCCTTCAGGTCCTCGAGCGAGTCGACGTCCTCCATGTAGGCGGGGACGGTCAGCTCCAGGGACGTCTCGTCGTACCAGGCGCCGAGGTCGTCGAGCTGCTTGCCGTACTTCTTCCAGTACGCCTCGTGCGTGGTGGGCAGCCAGCCGTCGGTCTGGAAGTCGACGTTGCCCTGCGCGAGGGCGGTGTAGAGCGGGCCGGCCTCGAACTGCTCGGCCTCCACCTCGAAGCCGCGCTGCTCGAGGATCTCCTTCCACAGGAAGGTGGAGGCGACGCCCTCGTCCCAGGGGATGTAGCCGATGGTGACCTTCTTGCCGTTGCCGATGTTCTTGGCGTCGGCGGCGGGCGCGGAGCCGGCGGAGCCGCCGCCGAAGATGCTCATGCCGCCGGCGACCAGGGCGAGGACGACGACGCCGATCACGGCGACCTGCGGCCGGGGCCGGTAGGACCAGATCTTCATTCCCTTCGCGGCGCGGGCCTTGGCGGCGGCGCGCCGGCCGAGCGGGGAGACCTGGGTGCCCAGGGCGCTGGTCATGCGGTCCAGGTAGATCGCCAGGATGACGATGGCGATGCCGGCCTCGGAGCCGAGACCGATGTTGAGCTGGCCGATGGACTCGATGACGGCGCCGCCGAGTCCGCCGGTGCCGACCATGCCGGCGATCGCGGCCATGGACAGGCCGAGCATGATGACCTGGTTGACGCCCGCCATCACCGTGGGCAGTGCCAGCGGCAGCTGGACGCGCAGCAGGGTGTTGCGGGGCGTGGTGCCGAACGCCTCGGCGGCCTCGACCAGTTCCTTGTCGACCTGGCGGATGCCCAGCTCGGTCATGCGCACGCCCGGGGCGAGCGCGAAGATCAGGGTGGCGACGATGCCCGGGGCGGGTCCGGTGCCGAAGAAGAGGATCGCCGGGATGAGGTAGATCATCGCGGGCAGCGTCTGCATGAAGTCCAGGACCGGCCGGACGAATCCGCTGACCCGGTCCGAGCGGGCCGCCCAGATGCCCACCGGCACCGAGATGACCAGCGCGATCACCGTGGCGACGATGACCAGCGCCAGCGTCACCATCGAGTCCTCCCACAGTTCGAGGGAGTCCAGGAAGGCGAATCCGGCGAAGGTGAGGACACCGGCGACGGTGCCGCGCAGCCAGAAGGCGATCACCGCGAAGATGCCGGCGAGCAGCAGCGGTTCGGGGGCCTGGAGGACGGCGTTCACGCCGTCGTAGGCGCCGGTGAAGACGGCCTTGAAGAAGTCGAACAGCCAGGTGACGTTGGCGAGCAGCCAGTCGACGGTGCTGTTGACCCAGTCGCCGAGCGGAATCCTAGGCACGGGCCATCACCTTCTCGCCGTCCTTGTCCCGCGGGGTGTCGCAGACCCCCGGGTCGGACTCCTCGTCACCCAGGAACCCGACGAGGCGCTGCCGGGGTACGACCCCGACGACCGCGCCCTGCTCGCCGAGCACGGCCACCGGGTGCGGCACCCGGGCGCTGATGGCGCACAGGTCGGTGAAGGGGGTGTCGGGCGTCGCGGTCTCGCAGCCGCAGTCGGCCTCGTCGCCGCGCACCTCGCGCTCCATCACCGCGCCGGCGGTGAGCACGCGGGAGCGGTCGACGTCCTGGGTGAAGGAGGCGACGTAGTCGTTGGCGGGGCGGATCAGGATGTCCTGCGCGGTGCCGATCTGCACGATGCGTCCGTCGCGCATGACGGCGATGCGGTCGCCGAGGCGCATGGCCTCGTTGAGGTCGTGGGTGATGAAGACGATGGTCTTCTTCAGGGTCTCCTGCAGTTCGAGGAGCTGGTCCTGCATGTCGCGGCGGATCAGCGGGTCGAGCGCGCTGAAGGACTCGTCCATCAGCAGCAGGTCGGCGTCGGTGGCGAGGGCGCGGGCGAGGCCGACGCGCTGCTGCATGCCGCCGGACAGCTCGTCCGGCCACGACTTCTCCCAGCCGGCCAGGCCGCACAGGGCGAGCGCCTCGTCGGCGCGGGCTTCGCGCTCGGCGCGGGGCACGCCCTGCACTTCCAGTCCGTACGCGGCGTTGTCACGGACGCTGCGGTGCGGGAACAGCGCGAAGTGCTGGAAGACCATGCTGATCTTCTGGGAGCGGACGTGACGCAGCTCCCGGTCGGGCAGCGCGGTCAGGTCCTGGCCGCCGAAGCGCACCTGTCCGGAGGTCGGCTCCAGCAGGCCGTTGAGCATCCGCAGCAGGGTGGACTTGCCCGAGCCGGAGAGGCCCATGACGACGAAGATCTCGCCCGGCTCCACGGTGAAGGAGGCGTCGATGACGGCGGCGGTGGTGCCGTCGGCGCGCAGCTCCTCCCGGTCCGCCTTCTGCTGGCGCAGTCGTTCGACCGCCTGGTCCGGTCGTCTGCCGAACACCTTGTACAGATGCTCGGCCTCAAGCCTGGCTGACACGCGTACCTCTTGTCTCGACGGCAAAGGACAGGAGCGATGCCCGGCGGACGGCTCACGCGGCCCAAAACAGTTGAATCTGTAACCGGCATCGCTCCGAGGCCGCGCCTCCCCGGTTTTGCACTGGGCAAACGTGTTCGTGCGCCGCCTCACAGTGAAGGCGTGTCACGCAACTCGTTGCGTGGAGCGCATCGGGCGTCGGCTACGGGGCACTGTCGGTGGGGTGCGGCATGATGCGGGACGTGACCGGACGACTGATGCTCCTCGACACCGCCTCCCTGTACTTCCGCGCCTACTTCGGCGTCCCGGAGTCCGTCAGGGCCCCGGACGGCACCCCGGTGAACGCCGTGCGCGGACTGCTCGACTTCATCGACCGCCTGGTCCGGGACCACCGGCCGGACCAGCTGGTGGCCTGCATGGACGCCGACTGGCGCCCGCACTGGCGGGTGGAGCTGATCCCCTCCTACAAGGCGCACCGGGTCGCCGAGGAGCGCCCCTCGGGCCCGGACGAGGAGGAGGTGCCCGACACGCTCTCCCCGCAGGTGCCGGTGATCGAGGCCGTCCTCGACGCGGTGGGCATCGCCCGCGTGGGCGTCGCGGAGTACGAGGCGGACGACGTCATCGGCACGTTCACCGCGCGGGCGAAGGGCCCGGTCGACATCGTCACCGGCGACCGCGACCTGTACCAGCTGGTGGACGACGCCCGCGGGGTGCGCGTGCTGTACCCGCTGAAGGGCGTCGGCACGCTCCAGGTGACCGACGAGGCGGCGCTGCGCGAGAAGTATGGGGTGGACGGCAGGGGGTACGCGGATCTGGCGCTGCTGCGCGGTGATCCGAGCGACGGCCTGCCGGGCGTGCCGGGCATCGGTGAGAAGACGGCGGCCAAGCTGCTGGCCGAGTTCGGCGACCTGGCGGGCATCCTGGCGGCCGTGGACGACCGGCAGGCCCGGCTCACCCCGACGCAGCGCAGGCGTCTGGATCTGGCGCGGCCGTACCTCGCGGTCGCTCCCAAGGTCGTCCGGGTGGCCGACGACGTACCCCTCCCGGACGTCGACACGGCCCTGCCGCGTGCGCCGCGCGACCCGGCCGCGGTGGAGGGCCTGGCGGCCCGCTGGGGTCTGGGCGGCTCGCTGCAGCGCCTGCTGACGACCCTGTCGGCATGAACCGCCCACACTTGAACGAACGCCGCACACCGATGACGTGCCGACCGGGATCGAGGTGCTAACTTAGGTAACCCTAAGTCCGATAGCTGGGAGGCCCTCATGGCAGAGCGACCGGGACGCTCACCGCGCACACCGCACACCGCCGAGGTCGTCCGCACCGAGCGGCTGACCCCGCACATGCAGCGCGTGGTGCTCGGCGGCGAGGGCCTCTCCGGCTTCACCGCGGACACCTGCACCGACCACTACATCAAGCTGCTGTTCCCGGTCCCCGGGGTCACCTACCCGGAGCCGTTCGACATGCAGCGCATCCGCGAGGAGTTCCCGCGCGCGCAGTGGCCGGTGACGCGGACCTACACGGTGCGCCAGTGGGACGCCGAACACCGGCAGCTGACGGTGGACTTCGTGATCCACGGCGACGAGGGCCTGGCCGGCCCCTGGGCGGTGAACGCCCGGCCGGGCGACGTCGTGCGGTTCCTCGGCCCGGGCGGCGCCTACGCCCCCGACCCGGCCGCCGACTGGCATCTGCTGGTCGGCGACGAGAGCGCGCTGCCCGCGATCGCCCGCTCCCTGGAGAGCCTGCCGCACCGCTCCCGGACGTACGCCTTCGTCGAGATCGCCGGCCCCGAGGAGGAGCAGAAGATCGACTCCGACGTGGAGGTGCGCTGGCTGCACCGCGGCGGCCGCCGCGTCGGCGAGGCCCTGCTGGAGGCGGTCCGCGGGCTGGACTTCCCCGAGGGCCGGGTGCACGCCTTCGTCCACGGCGAGGCCCACTTCGTCAAGGAACTGCGCCGGCTGCTGCGGATGGAGCGAGGCGTCCCGCGCGAGGACCTGTCGATCTCCGGGTACTGGCGGCTCGGCCACAACGAGGACGGCTGGCAGGCCTCCAAGCCGGAGTGGAACGCCCGCATCGAGGCGGAGCAGGAGGGGCTGCGGGCCTCCGCCTGACCTCCGCCGCGGGCGCCGGCCGGGTGAAACCCCGGCCCGCCGCCGGCCACCGGACGGCGTGGCGGCCGTCCGCCCGGGCGCGGCTGCCCCAGGATCCGGGCGCGTGGCACACACCTTCGAGGAACTCGTGGCCAAGCAGCGCGCGGCGGACGAGGCACACGCCCGGGTACGGCTGCTGCGGGACGCCTACGGACCGCCGACCGGCACCAAGTGGAGCGGACACCAGACCAGCACCTGGGAGACGGCCTGGCGCGCCTGGCGCGACCTCGCCCGCGACCTCGCCGACGCGGTGAACGCCTACGCGCGGGCCGAGGGCGTACCGCGCCACGAGGTCGAGGCCCGGCTGAAACGGGCGGCCCACCGCGAGGACCCGCCCGAAAGCCCTTAGCGCCTGTCGTTCGGACCCCGCAATCCCGGGATGATCCGGACGACAGCGGACGACGGGCCCCGGGGTGTGCCGGGCCGGGGTCGCGGGCACCCCGGCACCGCCGTGGCGGCCCGCTGCGTACCCTTGCTCGCTGTGAGACGCCGACGCCCGACCCCACCGCCTCCCCTGCCGCAGCGCGACGGAGTGGACCCGGTGCGGGTGCGGCTGCCCGCCGGCGGCCCCGGGGCCACGGTGCGTGACCATCTGGTGCAGCGGCTGTCGGCCGCGGCCGGTGCCGTCGACGGGATGTTCGCCGCGGGGCTGGTCGTCGGGGCGGACGGGCGGCCCGTACCGCCGGACACCCCGTACGCGCCCGGTCTGTGCCTGTGGTTCCACCGGGAGCTGCCCGAGGAGGTGCCGGTGCCGTTCCCGCTGGAGGTCGTCCACCGCGACGAGCACATCGTCGTCGTCGACAAGCCGCACTTCCTGGCCACCACTCCGCGCGGCAGCCATGTCACCCAGACCGCGCTCGCCCGGCTCCGCCGCGAGCTGGGCGTCCCCGGGCTGGGTGCCGCGCACCGCCTCGACCGGCTCACCGCCGGCCTGGTGCTGTTCACGGTGCGGCCCGAGGAGCGGGGCGCCTACCAGACGCTGTTCCGCGACCGGCTGGTGCGCAAGGAGTACGAGGCCGTCGCCCCGTACGACCCGGCGCTGGAGCTGCCCCGGACCGTGCGCAGCCGGATCGTCAAGGAGCGCGGTGTGCTGACCGCCCGCGAGGTCGAGGGCGAGCCGAACGCGCTGACCCGGGTGGAACTGGCCGAGCACCGGGCGGACGGCCTCGGCCGCTACCGGCTGGTGCCCGGCACCGGCCAGACCCATCAACTGCGCGTCCACATGAACGCCCTCAATGTGCCGATCCTCGGCGATCCGCTGTATCCCGAGGTGACCGGCCCCGTCCCGGCCGGTGACTTCCGGCGTCCGCTGCAACTGCTGGCGCGGACCCTGGAGTTCACCGATCCGGTGACGGGCGTGGCGCACCGGTTCAGCAGCGGCCGGACGCTGGCCGCCTGGACCTCGTACGCCGACTGGGCCGCCGGTCAGTAGCCGCGCCACCAGCGCAGCAGGCGCTGCCAGGCGTTGCGCGGCGGGCCGGGATCCGTCACGGCCGAGGGCGGCGGCACAGGGACGGGCTGCGGCGGGGGCGGGACGAGGTGCGCCGCGGGCTGCGCGGACGCGGGTTCCGGCGCCGTCTCCGGCCGTCCGGCACCGATGTGCCAGTCCTGCTGCGGCGGTGTGTCGTTGTGGTGGCTCGGCCGCTGCATCACGTCCTGCGGCGGGCGCGGCGTGAAGCGGACCGGCAGCGCCACGAGGTGCCGCGAGGCGATCGACTCGGTGTAGCGCAACTCGTCCTCGGGGATGTCGAGTTCGACGTCGGGCAGCCGCATGAGCAGGGCGTCGACGCCGACCTCGGCGATGGCGCGGCCGATGTCCTGGCCGGGGCACTCGTGCGGGCCGCCGCCGAAGGCGAGGTGCGAGCGGTTGCCCTGCATGTCGGCGGTCGGGTCGGGCCGGATGCGCGGGTCCACGTTGGCGGGCAGCGGCGCGAACAGCAGCCCGTCGCCCTTGCGGATGCGCCGGCCGCCCAGCTCGGTCTCCTGCTTGGCGAAGTAGGCGAAGATGGTGCTGAACGGCGGCTCGTCCCAGAGCAGTTGCTCCACCGCCTCGGGCACGGTCATCTGTCCGCCGTTGAGCTGGGCGCGGAAGCGGGGGTCGATCAGCACCTGGCGCAGCACGTTGGCGAGGAGGTTCGCGGTGGCCTCGTAGGCGCCGATGAGCACCACCCGGAGCTGTTCGCGGACCTCCTCGTCGGTCAGCTCGGCCGGGTGGTTGACGAGGTGGCTGGCGAAGTCGTTCGCGGGCTCGGCGCGGCAGCGGGCGGTGAGGCGGCCCAGGGCCTCCATGATGTAGGCGTTGCTGGCGATGGCGGTCTCGGTGCCCTTGAGCATGTCGCGGGCGGCCTCGACGAGCCGGTCGTCGTACTCGTCGGGCATGCCGAGGACGTGGCACATCACGGCCATCGGCAGGTGCTCGGAGTACTGGGCGACCAGGTCGGCCTCGCCCAGCTCGCAGAACCGGTTGACGATGCGCTGGGTGCTGCGGTTGATGTGCCGGCGCAGGCCGCGGAAGTCGACGGTCGACACGGCGGCGTCGATGGCGCCGCGCAGCCGCTTGTGCTCGTCGCCCTCGGCGTGGGAGCACATCGGCTGCCACGCGATGTGCGGCATCAGCGGGTGGTCGGGCTTGACCAGGCCCTCCTTGAGCGGCGTCCAGATGCGGCTGTCCCGGCAGTACTGCCCGGGGGTGCGCACCATCTGCTGGCTCTCGGTGTGGCCGAGGACCACCCACACCGGCACGTCGTCGTGGAGCAGCGCGGGCGCCACCGGGCCGTGCTCGGCGCGCAGCCGCTCGTACAGCTCCTTCAGGTCCTCCGCCTCGTGCAGCCGGTTCAGCCCTCCGGGGCCGGTTCCGTGTGCGGGGCAGCCGGGCGGCGGGCCGGGCAGGGCGTCGTCCGTGACGGTCGGGGACGGTCCGGTCGGGGAGTGGGGTTCAGACGTCACAGTGGTCGCTCCGGAAGGGAGATCGGGGGCTGGGCGGGGACGGATCGGCGGGGTTCAGGTGAGCGAGCCCGTCATGGCGAGCGAGTGCAGGAACCGCATCAGGGTCATCAGGACGTCACGGCTGGAGGCCCGGCGCCGCACGTCGCACTCGATGATGGGGATCTGCTCGGCGAGGTCGAGCGCGGCCCGCAGGTCGGCGACGGGGTAACGCGGCGCGTCGGGGAAGGAGTTGACCGCGACGACGAACGGCACGCCCCGCTCCTCCAGCCGCCCCATCACGTCGAAGCTGACCTCCAGGCGCCGGGTGTCGACCAGGACGACCGCGCCGAGCGCCCCTTCGAACAGTCCGTTCCACAGGAACCAGAAGCGCTCCTGGCCCGGGGTGCCGAAGAGGTACAGCACCAGCTGGTCGGTGATCTTGATGCGGCCGAAGTCCATGGCGACCGTGGTGGCCGTCTTGGACGCGGAACCGAAGTTGTCGTCGACCCCGATGCCGGCCTGCGTCATGGTCTCCTCGGTGGTCAGCGGTTTGATCTCGCTGACCGAGCCGACCATGGTGGTCTTGCCGACCCCGAATCCGCCCACGATCACGATCTTCGCCGCGGCCTGTGCCGTGTGCGGCAGCTGGTCCTCGGTCCGTGGGCCCGGGATGGTGTCAGAGCCTTTGAAGTCCATTCATCACCGCTTCGAGAAGGGAACGGTCGGGGAGCGTCTGCCGGACGATCGGGGAGCGCGCCTGGACCAGTTCCGCCGCCAGCATCTCGGTGATCAGCACGGTCACCACGCTGAACGGCAGGCTGAGATAGGCCGACACTTCGGCCACCGACAAGGGGGCGACGCACAGCCGGAGCAGCGCCGCCTGCTCGGGCGTGGCGGAGGGCGGGGGGTCCGGGGAGCGGGCCACGATCAGTGTGACGAGGTCGATGTCCGCTCGTTCGCCGTCCGGTCCGGCGACGACGTACAGCCGTTCCGGGTTGCCGCCCTCCCCCTCCTTGGCCGGCCGGTCCGGTCGCGGAGGAGGGTCGTCCTGGGGGAAGCGCCTCTGGCGTTGGGGAGGAGTCATACGGTCTGCCCGTTCCGTCGGGGCGGACTGGTCAGATGGGCGCCGATGCGGACGACGAGGTCGCGCATCATGCCGCCCATGCGGCCGGGTTCGCAGGTCATGTCGGAGAGCACCGCGAGATAGGCGTTGGCGCCGGCCGCCATCAGATAGAAGTAGCCCTCGTTGATCTCGATGAGCACCATCTTCATCTCGCCGTCGCCGCCGGGCAGTTCCTGCGCGACGGCACCGGCGAGGCTCTGTACGCCCGCGCAGGCCGCGGCGACCCGGTCGGCGGCGTCGGGCTCACCGCCGTAGCGGGCGATGCGCAGGCCGTCGGCGGAGAGCACCACGATCATCTCGACGCCGGGTACGCCGTCGGCGAGCTCCTTGAGCATCCAGTCGAAGTTGGCGCGTTGCTGGATCACTTGAGGTCCCCCTCGTCATCGGCCTCGGTGCGGGCCGGTTCGTTGATGAGATGCAGGTAGGCAGTCGGGTTCCGGGTGAAGTCGGTGGGGTGGACGCCCGGGTCGAGGTCCTTCTTCAGGCCCTCCCAGAAGGCGTCGACCCACAGGCCCGGCTCGCGGTCGTTCTGCTTCTTCTTCTCGGGCTCGGGATCCGCCCAGATGTCGTGGTACTCCTCGCCGCGTTCGGCGGCCTCGCGCTTGGCCCGTTCGGCGGCGGCCTGCTCGGCGTACCGCTGGGCCAGCGGGGTCTTCACCCGGCTGCGGCGCTGCGGCAGGCCGCCCGCCGTCCACTCGGTGACCTCGGGGACGTCGTCCTCCACGGCGACCGAGTCGGGGATGCGGGGGCTGGTGGGGCGGCGCCGCTTGGGGGCGCGCTCGGGGCCGGGCAGGGCGTCGACGGGGCGGGGCACGGCGGTCGCCCCGATGCCGTGGGCGAGGCCGACGCCGGGCTGGTCGGTCATCATCTCGCTGGGCACGACGAGTACGGCGCGGACGCCGCCGTAGGCGGAGGCGCGCAGCGAGACCTGCATGTTGAAGGCGGTGCACAGCCGGCCGACGACGGCGAGGCCGAGGCGCGGGCTCTCGCCGATCTCCTGGAGGTCGACGCCCATCTGGGCCTTCTCCAGGATGCCCTCGATGCGGGCGCGGGCCTGCTCGTCGAGGCTGACTCCGGCGTCCTCGATCTCGATGGCGACGCCGGTCTGCACCTCGGTGGCGGTGACGCTCACCTTGGAGGTGGGCGGCGAGTAGCGGGTGGCGTTGTCGAGGAGTTCGGCGGCGGCGTGGATGACCGGCTCGACGTAGATGCCCTTGATGTTGACCTTGGCGATCGACTTCAGGTCGATGCGGCGGTACTCCAGGATGCGGGACATGGCGCCGCGCAGCACGCTGTAGAGCGCGACGGGCTTGGGCCACTGGCGTCCGGGGCGGCCGCCGCCGAGCACGGAGATGGAGTCGGCGAGGCGGCCGATCAGCGCGGTGCCGTGGTCGATGCGCAGCAGGTCGTCGAAGACCTCGGGGTTGCGGCCGTGGTCCTCCTCCATCTCGCGGAGTTCCTTGGCCTGCTGGTGGACGATCGCCTGGACGCGGCGGGCGATGCTGACGAAGGAGCGCTGTGAGGAATCACGCAGGGTCTCCTCGTCGTCGATGATCCTCAGCATCGTCCTGAGCAGCTGGATCTGGTACTTCGGCAGGTCGCGCCAGGCCGGGTCGAGCCGGGGCAGGGCGCGGAGCACCTCGTCGGGGGCGTTCCCGCTGTGCAGGTGGTCCAGGGCCGCGGGGACGACCTGGCTGGTGAAGTAGTGCGTCTCCGTGTCGTGGGCGGCGATGCGCGCCTCCAGACACGCACGGTGACGCTCGTGCTCGGCGCGTTCGTCCCGCAGGGCGCGGCCGCGGCGCACCGCCTCGGCCGCGGCGGCGGTCACCAGCAGGGTCGCGACGGCACCGCACACGCCGACGGCGATCCGGGCGGGCTCCGCCACCAGGGCGACGGCGGTTCCGGTTGCCGCGGCCATCACTATGGCCGGCAACAACAGCACGCGTGCGTAAGGAAGATGGACACTCGCCATGTGAGCCCTCTGAAGCGAATCGACTGATGGTCGGAAACCTGCGCATAGGGGAACAAGCACACGAATTCGTCTCAACTCGGTGCGCTGCGGGCGAGCTTAGTCCGACGGGATCATCGGCATGTCATATTCAGCAAGTGCCGGAAATGACCGCTGAGGCAGGAGTACGCTCGGGTCATTTGAACGGTGCGAATCCGTTCGAACACAGTCCGTCACCTTGCGCGGGCGTGCGAAAACCACTCACCGTCACGGGTGAGGGAGGCGCCGCGCCTCCTCATCCTGCCCACCGGGCCCGCCGGTGATGCCCGGCCCGGGCGCGTGTGGAGGGCGCACGGAACGCAGAAGCCCGGCGCGCACGGGGCGCGCCGGGCTTGCGGGCGTGGTCGGCGAGGCGGTCAGCCCACCGACGAGTAGGCCACGACGCCGCGCAGCAGCGCGTCCACGGCCTTGCGGGCGTTCCTGGCGACCGTCGTTCCGTCGCCGGCGGGCGCCGCGGCCGAGATCTGCCCGAGCACGTCGATGACCTGCTTGCACCAGCGCACGAAGTCACCGGCCGGCATCTCCACCTCGCGCAGCACCTCGTCCAGGCCCTTGCCGGAGGCCCACATGTAGGCGGCCCAGGCGAAGCCGAGGTCGGGCTCGCGCTGGCCGACGCCCTCCGTCTGGCTGATGCGGAAGTCCTCCTCCAGGGCGTCCAGCCGGCCCCAGATGCGGACCATCTCGCCGAGCGCCGCCTTCGCCTTGCCCGAGGGCAGCTTGGGCGCCATCGCGTCGTCGGCGACCCTCGCCTCGAACACGAGCGCCGAGACGCAGGCGGCGAGTTCGGCGGGGGCCAGCCCCTCCCAGACGCCTTCGCGCAGGCACTCGCTGGCCAGCAGGTCGAGTTCGCCGTACAGCCGCGCCAGGCGCTTGCCGTGCTCGGTGACCTCGTCGCCGCGCAGATAGTCCATCTCGGTCAGCAGCGCGACGATCCGGTCGAAGGTGCGGGCGATGGTGTTCGTCCGCCCCTCGATGCGCCGCTCCAACTGCGAGGTGTCGCGCAGCAGTCGGTGGTAGCGCTCGGCCCAGCGGGCGTGGTCCTCACGGTCCTGGCAGCCGTGGCACGGGTGCGCCCGCAGCGCCTTGCGCAGCCGCGCGATCTCCCGGTCGTCGGCCGCCTGGGAGCGCTTCTTGCGGTGCCGCTCCGGGGCGATGTGCCCGGCCTTGGTGCGCAGCGCGGAGGCGAGGTCCCGACGGGACTGCGGCGAACGCGGGTTGAAGGACTTCGGGATGCGCATCCGGTCCAGCGCCTCCACGGGCACCGGGAAGTCGATCGACGCCAGCCGCTTGACCTGCCGTTCGGCGGTCAGCACCAGCGGGCGCGGACCGTCGTTGTACTCGAAGCCGCGGTGACCGTTGGAACGGCCCGCGGGCAGGCCCGGGTCGAGCACCAGCGCCAGCCCCGCGTACTTGCCGGTGGGCACGTGGATGACGTCGCCCGGCTTGAGCTTCTCCAGCGCGACGGCCGCCTCGGCGCGCCGCTGCGCCGCGCCCTGCCGGGCCAGCTCGGTCTCCCGGTCCTTCAGCTCGCGGCGCAGCCGCGCGTACTCCTCGAAGTCGCCGAGGTGACAGGTCATGGAGGCCTTGTAGCCCTCCAGCCCCTCCTCGTTGCGCTGCACCTGCCGCGAGATGCCCACGACCGACTTGTCCGCCTGGAACTGCGCGAACGACGTCTCCAGCAGCTCGCGCGAACGGTGCCGGCCGAACTGCTCGACCAGGTTGACCGCCATGTTGTACGACGGCTTGAAGCTGGAGCGCAGCGGATACGTGCGCGTCCCGGCCAGTCCCGCGAGGTGCTCGGGGTTCATCCCGCGCTGCCACAGCACCACCGCGTGGCCCTCGACATCGATGCCGCGCCGGCCGGCCCGGCCGGTCAGCTGGGTGAACTCACCGGGGGTGATGTCGGCGTGCTGCTCGCCGTTCCACTTGACGAGCTTCTCCAGGACCACCGAGCGGGCGGGCATGTTGATGCCCAGGGCGAGGGTCTCCGTCGCGAACACGGCCTTCACCAGCCCGCGGACGAACAGCTCCTCGACGACCTCCTTGAACGTCGGCAGCATGCCCGCGTGATGGGCCGCGATGCCGCGCTCCAGGCCCTCCAGCCACTCGTAGTAGCCGAGGACGTGCAGGTCCTCGGCCGGGATGGAGGCGGTGCGCTCCTCGACCAGGGAGCGGACGTGCGCCCGCGCCTCCTCGTCGTTGAGCCGCAGCCCGGCGTACAGGCACTGCTGGACGGCGGCCTCGCAGGCGGCGCGGCTGAAGATGAAGGTGATCGCGGGCAGCAGGCCCTCGGCGTCCAGCCGCTCGATGACCTCCGGCCGGCTCGGCGTCCACACGCGCGAGCGCTGCCGGCGCTCCCGCTCCCGGTCGGCCTCCCGCAGGTTGTTGCGCCCGCGCCTGCGGTCGCCCCAGGACGGGCGGCTCGCCTCCAGCCTGGCCATGCGCGTGAGGTCCGGGTTGACGGCCTTCTTGTGGCCCTCGCCCTCCTCGAACAGGTCGTACATCCGCCGTCCGGCGAGCACGTGCTGGAACAGCGGCACGGGCCGGTGCTCGGAGACGATCACCTCCGTGTCACCGCGGACGGTGTCCAGCCAGTCGCCGAACTCCTCGGCGTTCGACACGGTCGCCGACAGCGACACCAGGGTCACCGACTCGGGGAGGTGGATGATCACTTCCTCCCAGACGGCGCCGCGGAAGCGGTCGGAGAGGTAGTGCACCTCGTCCATCACCACGTAGCCGAGGCCCAGCAGGGTCTGCGACCCGGCGTACAGCATGTTCCGCAGCACCTCGGTGGTCATCACGACCACCGGGGCGTCGGAGTTGACGCTGTTGTCGCCGGTGAGCAGGCCCACGTGCTCGGTGCCGTAGCGCCGGCACAGGTCGGCGTACTTCTGGTTCGACAGCGCCTTGATGGGGGTCGTGTAGAAGCACTTCCTGCCCTGTCCCAGGGCGAGGTGGACGGCGAACTCGCCCACGATCGTCTTGCCGGAGCCGGTGGGCGCGGCGACCAGCACGCCCTTCCCCGCCTCGAGCGCCTGGCAGGCCTCTATCTGGAAGGGATCGAGGCCGAAGTCGTACATCTCGCGGAAGGAGGCGAGCGCGGTGGCCTGCTCGGCAGCGCGCCTGCGTGCTGCCGCGTACCGCTCGGCCGGTGAGAGGTCCTCTGTCATCGTGCTTTCGAGCGTACCGGGCCGCACCGACAACAGGACGATCATTATCCGGATCGGGTCCGGCGGGCGGCGGGAACGGCCCAGCTCAGGGGCCCACGACCCGCACGGCCCCGCGCACGCAGCGCGCGGTCAGCGGCAGCGGCCCGAGCGGTTCGCCGTCCGCGTACCCGGTGATCCCCGCGGCGGCCAGTTCCACCCGCGCCGCGCGGAACACGGTGACCTTGGGATGGTCGATGTGGCTGCCCCGGTACACCGTCGGGAACACCCTCAGCAGCGTGCCCCGGCCGCAGTCCCCGACCACCGTGACGTCGAACAGCCCGTCGGTGAGGTCGGCCCCGGGGCATATCCGCATGCCGCCGCCGTACGACGAGCCGTTGCCGACCGCGACCAGCGTCGCCTCCACCTCGCGGACGTCGCCGCCGTCGAGGGTGATCCGGTACGGGAAGGGACGGAACGCGGCGAGCTCGGCGACCATGGCGAGGTCGTACCTGAAGCGCCCGGCGGGCAGCCGCATCCGGTTGCCGCGGTCGTTGACCCGGGAGTCGAAGCCCGAGGCGAGGACGGTGCCGAACCAGCGATCGCCCGCCCGCCCGAGGTCGATGTCGCGCACCCGGCCGCACTTGAGGGCGTCGGCGATCATCCGGCCGGCGGCGGCCGGCTCCCGCAGCGGCATGCCGAGCGCGCGGGCGAAGTCGTTGCCGGTGCCGACGGCGACCAGCCCGAGCGGGGTCCCGGTGCCGACCACGGCCTGGAGCGCCAGGTTCGCCATGCCGTCGCCGCCCACGGCGATCAGGGCGCCGGTGCCGTCCTCGACGGCGGCACGGGCGCGGGCCAGGGCGTCGCCGGCGTTCTCGCCGAGGACCGTCCGCACCGAGAAGCCGGCGTCCCGCAACGCGGAAGCGGCCGGCCGCGCCGCTCGGGCGCCCCGGCCGCGGCCCGCGGTGGGGTTGACGAAGAGGGTGATCTCGCTGGTCACGGAGTGACCCTATGAGCTGCGAGCCGGTCCTCAGGTCACGTCGTCATAACCGTTGACCCGGTCCTTGGTCGTCTGCTCGGGCAGGGCCGCCACGGGTTCCGCCGGCTCGACGGCCTCGGGAGTGAGGTCCAGCTCGGACGCCTCGTCGTCGGCGGGGCCCAGCGCCTCCAGACGACGCCTGCGGCGGTCGTTCAGCAGGGCGACGGCCACGGCCCCGAAGTACAGGATCCAGATCGGTCCGGCGAGCGCCATCATCGTCAGCGGGTCGGTGCTGGGCGTGGCGATGGCCGCGAACAGCGTGATGCCCATGATCATGCCGCGCCACCAGCCGAGCATCCGCTTGCCCGTGATGGCACCGGTGAAGTTGAGCATGACCAGCAGCAGCGGCAGCTCGAAGGAGAGGCCGAAGACCACCACCATGCGCGTGACGAGGTCCAGCAGGTCGTCCAGCGGCAGCAGGTTGTCGACGCCGATCGGGGTGAACTCGATCAGCACCTCGGCCGTGGTCGGCAGCACCTTGTACGCGAAGTAGGCGCCGCCGAGGAACAGCGGGAAGCCGGTGGCGACGAACGCGTAGGCGTACTTCTTCTCGTGCCGGTGCAGACCGGGGGCGACGAAGGCCCACAGCTGGTACAGCCAGACCGGCGAGGCCAGGACGATACCGGCCATCAGGGAGACCTTCAGCGCGAGTGTGAACGGCGTGAGCAGACCGTTGATCGTGATCTGCGCGCAGGGGTCCGCGTCGTTGGCCGAGCGGGCGAGTTCCGCGAAGGACTTCTCGCAGCCGACGGACTCGAGGACCGGCTCGGTGAAGAAGTTGATGATGTCGTTGTAGAAGAAGGCCGCGACGACCGTGACGGCGACGATGGCCAGCAGTGCCTTCGCCAGCCGGTTGCGGAGCTCACGAAGGTGCTCCGCGAGGGGCATCCGCCCCTCGGGATCCCTCTCCTTCTTGCGGGCAGACTTGAGCAACCCACGTTCCCATCTCGTGCGGCGGGCCGGACGTCACCGGCCCTGCGTCAGCGCTTGGTCGTGTCCGTCGGCTCCGTGACCGGGCGGGAGCTGGTCACGTCGCCGGGGGCCGCCTGGATGGTGCGCTGCGCCGGGGGCTGCTCGCCGGTGGCCGGCGGGTCCGCCGGGGCGGAGGACTTGTCCTCCTTCATCGCCTTGGCCTCGCTCTTGAGGATGCGCGCGGACTTGCCGAGCGAGCGCGCCATGTCCGGAAGCTTCTTCGCGCCGAACAGCAGGATGATGACGACGAGGATGAGAATGATCTCGGGGGCGCCGAGCCTTCCGAACATAAGTCTTTACCTTCTCACCGAGGCTGCTGGGGGTGGGGGCTGTCCGACCGGTCGGACATGTGTCCGAACGATCGTGTTGTCAGCGATCGTAACGCTCAGGGGTGAACGTGAGGCAATCCCCGTGCGTACTCCCGTCCGCGGTCCGGGCCTCGTTCTCCGGGCCGCGATCAGCAGCGTACCTGCCGGGGCCCGCAAGGTGACAGGGCGCAAGCCGACGCGGGTCGTTCGGGCCCTTTGCCGCGCAGCGTCACAGCGCCTCGGCGGAGCGGGCCGCGCCGGCCGACGCCCGCTCCAACTCCTCCGCCGCCCGGCTGATCCGGCGCGCCGAGTCCGTCACCTGTCTGCCGAGCCGCTCCGCCTCGACGAACACCCGGACGGCCAGCACCCCGAGCACCACCAGACCCAGGAAACCCAGAGCAATCGCGAACATCGGCCAGAACATGGGCCCGAGCCTAGACCGTCGAGTGCAGCCGCAGCGTACGGACCCCGCCGCCGGTCAGCAGCTCCACGATCCGCTCCCCCGCCGGCTTGCGGACGGCGGCACCGCACGCGGGACAGGTGAAGGAGTAGAAGGTGGTGCGGCTGGTGGCGCCGATGGCCAGGCGCAGCGCGCTCGCGGTGAGCTCGAAGCGCTCCCGGCAGTCCGGGCAGCCCGCCCGGAACACGACCGGGGTGACGCTTCTCATCCCGGCGAACGCCACCGCCGCCGTCATGCCCTGCGCACCAGGGGTCGCCGACTCGCTCAAAGCCCTCGCTCCTGACTGTCGTCCTGCCCGTGCCGCACCGGGTGCGGCCCGCTCATACGGCCGCCTCGAGCCCGTCGTACGCCGCCAGCGCCTCCCGGGCGGCGTGCCGGGCGCTCAGCGCCAGTTCCTGCGGTTCGACGATGCGGCCGTCCCGGCCGAGCCGCAGCGCCAGCCGTCTGAGCGAGGCCGGGTCCGGCGTGCGCAGGGTGATGCGCAGCCCGCCGTCCGGCAGCTCCTCCGCGCTGTCGTGCGGGTAGTACTCGGCGACCCAGCGGCCGCCCGGCCCGACCTCGACGACCACTTCCGGGTCCTCGGCCGCGGGCTGCACCAGCGCCTCCGACAGGTCCCGCAGCTCCACCTCGGGCGGTGCGGACGGCTCGTCGAGGATC
Source organism: Streptomyces calvus (assembly GCF_006782915.1). GTDB lineage: Bacteria > Actinomycetota > Actinomycetes > Streptomycetales > Streptomycetaceae > Streptomyces > Streptomyces calvus. The sequence continues at coordinate 172,708 of NZ_VCNP01000055.1, read as the reverse complement.
CTGATCTCGGCGACCCGGTCGAGCCGGAAGGTGCGGCGCGCCTCGGAGCGGCGGCACCAGGCCTCGACATAGGTGTGTCCGACGCTGACCAGGCGGATGGGGTCGATCTCGCGCTCGGTGACCTCGTCGCGCGCCGGGGAGTAGTAGCGGATCCACAGTCTGCGGCGCTCGGCGATGGCCCGGTCGACGTCTGCGAAGACGCCGCCCTCCGACTCGAAGGTCACCGAGAGCCGGGAGCTGGCGCCGGCGGCCTCGCCGGCCGCGGTCTCCACCTTGGCGGTGGCCCGCAGCAGGGCCTGCCGGTCGCTCTCGCGCAGTCCGGGCAGTGTGGCCACGGCGCGGGCGGCGACCAGCAGGGCGGTGGCCTCGTCGGCGGCGAGCCGCAGCGGTTCGGCCGCCTCCGCGCCGAGCGCGGCCGGGTTGTGCCACCAGATGCGCTCGCCGTCGGTGTCGATGTCCAGCAGATCGCCGCCGCGGAAGCTGGTGCCGCACATGGGCAGCACGTCGAGGTCGGAGACCAGCTCGTCCTCGGTGATGCCGAAGGCGCGCGCCACGTCCTCGATCCGGGCTCCGGGACGCTCCCGCAGATAGGTGACCAGGGAGAGCATCCGCCGGGTCTGGTCGATGGCGTTCACGGGCCTGACCGGTTTGCCTGCCACGTCCTTCTCCGCTCCCCCTCAGCCCTTGGCCACGGCACGCAGCCGGTCCACCACGTCGGCCCGCAGCTCGGCGGGCTCCAGGACCACCACGTCCGGTCCGAACTCCACCAGCCAGGCATCCAGGCCGTGCCCGTACGGAATCTCCAACTCGTCCCACCCGTCGCCGAGTTCCCGCACCGCGGTGGCCCTCGCCCGAAGGGGGTAACCGGCGTCGGAGCGCAGCCGGATCCGCGCCGAGCGGTCGGCGGTCTCGCCGGCCCAGCCGGCCACCGTCTCCCGCACGGTCACCACGTCCGGCACCGGGACGGAGAACCGGCCGCTGCGCGAGCGCACCTTCCCGGTGATCCGGGAGAGCCGGAAGACCCGCTCGGCGCCGCGGCCCCGGTCCCAGCCGGCCAGGTACCAGTGGCCGCGCCAGCACTCCAGCGCCCAGGGCTCCACGTGCCGCTGCTCGGGCTGGGCGGCGTTGGCCTTGCGGTAGTCGAAGACGACCGGGCGGCGGTCACGACAGGCGAGCATCAGCGGCTCGAACGCGGCCTCGTGCACGGGGATGCGCGGTTCCAGCGCGCCGTGCGGCCCGTACGGGTCGACGTCCTCGGGGAGGCCGGCGGCGCGCAGCTTCTGCAGGGCTCCGCTGGCCGCTCCGGCGAGCCGCGCCTGCTGCCACACCTTGGCGGCGAGTCCGAGGGCGGCGGCCTCCTCGGCGTCGAGGGTGATGGGCGGCAGCCGGTTGCTGTCGCGGCGGGCCAGGTAGCCGGTCTCGCCGTCGAGGTTCTCGACCGTCTCGATGACCAGTCCGAGTTCGCGCAGGTCGTCCTTGTCGCGCTCGAACATGCGGTTGAAGGAGTCGTCGGAGCCGGCTTCCAGATAGGCCTCGATGGACTCGCGCAGCTCGCGCTTGCTGAGCGGCCGCCGTGTCCCGAGCAGACACAGCGCCAGGTTCATCAGCCGCTCGGCCTTGGCAATGGCCATCGACGCGCTTCGCCTCCCTATGGTGCTTACGAGCGATGACCGTACCGCTCCGGGGTGGCGCGGTAAAAGCCGAGGGCCCATGCCCGGACAGGCATGGGCCCTGGATGATCGGCTTCGATCGGATCAGACGCCGAGCAGGTCGACCACGAAGATCAGGGTCTCACCGGGCTTGATGGCCGGGGTGGGGCTCTGGTTGCCGTAGGCGAGGTGGGCGGGGATGGTCAGCTGGCGGCGGCCGCCGACCTTCATGCCCTGCACGCCCTGGTCCCAGCCCTTGATGACCCGGCCGCCGCCCAGCGGGAAGCGGAAGGGGGTGCCACGGTTCCAGCTGGCGTCGAACTCCTCGCCCGTGCTGAAAGCAACGCCGACGTAGTGCACGGTGACGGTCTGGCCCGCCTTCGCGACCTCGCCGTCGCCCTCCCAGATGTCCTTGATCTCGAGGTCCGCCGGGGGCTCGCCGCCCGGGAAGTCGATCTCGGGCTTGTCGATGCTCACGTCTTACGCTCCTGCTTGTCTGCGGAAAGGCGAACACGCACAGTCTTACATCCTCACGGCGTCACAGCTTCGCGAGGATGTCGACGGAGAAGATCAGCGTGGAGTCCTTCTTGATGCCGCTGCCCTGCGGCGGCTGGTCGCCGTAGCCCAGCTCCGGCGGGATCACGATGAGGACCCGGCTGCCGACCTTCTTGCCGGTCAGCCCCTGCGCCCAGCCCTTGACGACCTGCTGGAGCGAGAACGACGTCAGCTGTCCCCGGCCGTACGTGGAGTCGAACTCCTTGCCGCCGTCCCACAGCACGCCCTTGTACTGGACGAGGACGCTGTTCTCCGCGCCCACCTCCTCGCCGTCGCCCTCGAGGACGTAGCTCGACACGAGCTTCTTCGGGGCGTCCGCGTCGGGCACCTCGATGGAGGGGGCCTTGCCGTCGGTGTTGGTGCCGACCTTGGGCAGGTCGGTGTTGTCCTGGGCCACCTCGCTGCCCTTGGCGGAGCTCTTGGCGTTGAACGTGTCCTGCACGTCGACCACGAACACCAGCGTGTCGGTGCCCTTGATGCCCGCCTGCTGGTTGCCCTGTTCGCCGTAGCCCCAGGTGGGCGGGACGGCCATCTGGACGCGGCTGCCGGTCTTCTTGCCGGTCAGCGCGTAGCGCCAGCCGTCGATGATGCTGCCCTGGGCGAGCTGGATGGCCAGCGGGGTCTTGCGGTCGTAGGAGTTGTCGAACACCTTCGCGGTGTTCCACACCTGACCGAGGTAGTGGGCCACGACGAAGTCGTTCTCGGCGATCGTCCTGCCGCTGCCGGCGACGACGGTCTTGACCGCGAGCTGGTCGGAGGGGTCGCCGCTGCCCTTGGCGACCGTGGGCTTCTCGCCGAACTTCGTGCCTGCCGTGATCGCCGGCAGCGGGCCGTCGACGATCTTGGGCGAGGGCGCCGCGGATGCCTCCGGCGCCGAGGGGGAGGCACTGTCGCTGGCCTTGCCCGAGTCGGACTTGTCGTCGCCGCACGCGGCGAGGGTGGCCAGTCCTGCGGGAACGGCAATGAGAAGTGAGCGTCGGCGCACGGTGGGGGCCTCGTAATCGTCGATCTTGTGGATGGCGTCCGCGCAACTCTACGGCGTGACAAGGGCGCCGCACGGTGTAACGTACGGCGCCCGTGTGACGTTCCGGGAATTTTGGGATCCCCTGGCGGAACGCGTTCCTCACATTCCGGCGATCAGCTTCTCCACTCGTTCGTCCACCGAACGGAACGGGTCCTTGCACAACACGGTGCGCTGCGCCTGGTCGTTGAGCTTGAGGTGCACCCAGTCGACGGTGAAGTCGCGGCGCTGCTCCTGGGCGCGGCGGATGAAGTCGCCGCGCAGCCGGGCCCGAGTGGTCTGCGGCGGAACGGACTTGCCCTCGAAGATCTTCAGATCGTTGCAGATCCGGGCCGCTTGTCCCTTTTTCTCCAGCAGGTAGTACAGGCCCCGTCGGCGGTGGATGTCGTGGTAGGCGAGGTCTATCTGGGCGACCCGCGGGTGCGACATGGTCATGTTGTGCTTGGCCCGGTACCGCTCGAGGAGCTTGTACTTCATGACCCAGTCGATCTCGGTGCCGATGCGGTCGAGGTCCTCCGACTCGATCGCGTCCAGGGTGCGGCCCCACAGCTCCAGGACCTGTTCGACGGTGCCGGTGCGGATGCCGCGGCGCTCGCAGAAGTCCAGGGCCTTCTCGTAGTACTCGCGCTGCACCTCCAGCGCGGACGCCTCCCGGCCGCTGGCCAGGCGCACCTTGCGCCGGCCGGTGATGTCGTGGCTGACCTCGCGGATCGCCCGGATCGGGTTCTCCAGCGTGAGGTCGCGCATCACGGTGCCCGCCTCGATCATGCGCAGCACCAGGTCGGTGGCGCCGACCTTGAGCAGCATGGTCGTCTCGGACATGTTCGAGTCGCCCACGATGACGTGCAGCCGGCGGTAGCGCTCGGCGTCCGCGTGCGGCTCGTCGCGGGTGTTGATGATCGGCCGGGAGCGGGTCGTCGCCGAGGAGACGCCCTCCCAGATGTGCTCGGCCCGCTGGCTGACGCAGTACACGGCGCCGCGCGGCGTCTGCAGCACCTTGCCGGCGCCGCACAGCAACTGCCTCGTCACCAGGAACGGAATGAGGATGTCGGCGAGCCGCGAGAACTCCCCGTGCCGCGCCACGAGGTAATTCTCGTGGCAGCCGTAGGAGTTGCCGGCGGAGTCGGTGTTGTTCTTGAAGAGGTAGACGTCGCCCGCGATTCCCTCCTCGTGCAGGCGTCGTTCCGCGTCCACCAGGAGTCCCTCGAGAATGCGCTCGCCGGCCTTGTCGTGGGTGACCAGTTCGGTCACGTTGTCACATTCCGGCGTTGCGTATTCCGGGTGTGACCCCACGTCGAGATAGAGGCGGGCGCCGTTCCGCAGAAAGACATTGCTGCTTCGGCCCCATGACACGACACGGCGGAAGAGGTACCGCGCCACCTCGTCAGGCGACAGGCGGCGCTGTCCCCTGAACGTGCACGTGACGCCGTACTCGTTCTCCAGCCCGAAAATGCGGCGGTCCATGAGGGAACATTACGCCCGATCCCCCGAGCTGAAACGAGGTTCGAGGGCACGGTTCGGATCATTTTCCGAACGAGCCGCAACCACCGCCCGCCCGGCGGGAACTGCCAGTACCCGTCCCGTGGCGAGCAAAACCAGCAGACCCACGCCGCCCGCCAGCCCCGGCACGGCGAATCCCCACAGGGTTCCGCCCGCCTCGACCACCGGCCCGGTGAGCCCCGTACCGACCGACGCACCCACGGTGAACGTCGTCACCAGCCAGGAGAACGCCTCCGTGACCGTGCCCCGCGGCGCGTGCCGGTCGACCAGGACGAAGGCGCAGGCGATGGCGGGCGCGAGGAACAGTCCGGCGACCACGGTGAGCAGCGTCATCGTCACCGGGCCGGGCATCAGCATCAGCGGCAGGTAACACACCGCCAGAAGGGCCACCAGCACCTGCAGTCGCCGCGTGGGCTCGCCGGTCCACTGCCGGGCCCCGTACGCCGTCCCGCCGATGAGTGCGCCGAGGCCGATGCCGGCCATCAGCCAGCCGTACACGTGGTCACCGCCGTGCTCGTCGGCGTACGACACCGCCGCCACGGCGATCGATCCCATGGCGCCGCCCACCGCCAGGAACGCGCCCAGCAGCGCGAGCAGTCCCGACGAGCGCAGCGCGCCCAGCCAGTGCGCCTCGCGCGGCGCGGACCGCCAGGCGCGCGAGGGCGGCGAGACGACCACGGACAGGGCGCCCAGCACGCCTATGCCGTTCACCACCAGCAGCGCGCCCTGCGCCGACCACAGGGAGACGCACACCGTCACCAGCAGCGGCCCGACGGTGAACATCACCTCCTGCGCCACGGCGTCCATGGCGTACGCCCGGTGGACCTGCTCCTCCTTGGGCAGCACCGAGGACCACAGCGCCCGCAGCCCGCCCTCCAGGGGCGGGGTGAAGAGCCCGGCCGCGGCCACGGCCGCGTAGGCCACCGCGAGCGAATCGGTTCCGGCGAACGCGAACACCGCCATCGCCAGGGCCGACAGCACGGCGGCGGGCAACTGCACCCGCGGCTGTCCGCGCAGGTCCACCAGGCGTCCGAGCACCGGCTGCCCGACGGCGTTGGCGACGCCGTACACCGCCGCCAGCGCACCCGCCAGGCTGTACGTGCCGCCCTCCGCGCGCACGAAGAGCACGATCGCGATGGCGGCGGTCGCGTTGGGCAACCGTCCCACGAGCGTGCCCACGAGCAGCCGGGTGGCGTGCCGTGCCCGGAGGATCTCCAGGTATCCCGTGGCCATGCCGACCCCTTCAGTCAGCCCCCGATGTCCATCGGAAGCATCGAAGTGTTACGTATAACGAGCGACTCCATACGTACCATGTCCGCTGTTCACCAGTCCAGACGAAGGAGCGGCCCGACGGTGCCACGAGCCAGCACCCGCCCCACGAGCCGGGACGTCGCCCAGGCCGCCGGAGTCTCCCAGGCCGCGGTCTCCCTGGTCCTCGGCGACAAGTGGCGCGGCCGGGTCTCCGAGGCCACGGCGGAGCGCGTCCGCGAGGCCGCGCGCACGCTCGGCTACCGCCCCAACCTGGCCGCGCGGAATCTGCGCCTGGGCCGCACCCGCACGGTGCTGCTGGTGGTGCCCGCGCTCACCACGGAGTTCTTCGCCGGTGTCTACACGGGAGCGGCCCGGGTCGCCGCCCGGAACGGCTTCGGCGTGGTCCTCTACCCGTCCCCCGAGGGCATCGGCCCGGCCCGCGACCCGTTCGCGTCCGCGGAGGCGGCCCTGGACGGCGTCATCGCCTCCTCCATGGCGGCGGAGGCGCTCACCGCGATCCGCGGCGACCAGTTGCCGCTGGTGATGCTGGACAGCGATCCGGAGGGCAGCGTGGGCGCGGCGACGGTCAACCTCGACATCGCCGACGGCGTCCGCCAGGTCACGGATCATCTGCTGGGCCTGGGCCACCGCCGTTTTCTTCACCTGGCGGCGGACGTGGCGTCCTGGACCTTCGAGGTGCGGGCCCGCGAGCTGGCCTCGCGGCTGCGTGGCGTCCCCGGCACCTCGCTGCGCACGGCGCGGTCGCCGATCTCCATCAGGGGCGCGGAGAGCGCGGCGGAGGCGGCGCTGGCGCATCCGGACCGCCCGACGGCGGTGGTCTGCGACGACGACCAGCTGGCGGCCGGCATGTACAAGGCGGCCCGCCGCTTGGGCCTGCGCATCCCGGAGGACCTCTCGGTCACGGGGCTCGACGATCTGGCGCTGGCGACGGCGATCGACCCGGAGCTGACGACGGTCCGACTGGACGCGGAGCTGTTCGGCGAGCGCGGCATGCACGCGCTGCTGGCGGTCCTGGACCAGCGCACGCCCGAAGCGGGTGACATCCCGGTCGACCTGGTCGTACGCGGCTCGACCGGCCCCGCACCCTCACCGACCTGACACACCTCGCCCCGGCAGCCGGCGGCCCCCGAGGACGACGGCCGACATCCTCCCCCTGGAGGGAGCCGGCCGCCGACGGCGCCCATCCTCCTCCCCTCTGGAGAGAGACGGCCGCCGACGGCGCCCATCCTCCTCCCCTCTGGAGGGAGACGGCCGCCGACGGCGCGGAGGGGCCGGGGCGGGGGTGTCCGCCCGCAGTGACTGGCGCGTCAGCACCCCGCGCTTCCGAACCGACCGATTCCGCGCCGGTCCGAGGACGGACACCCCCGTCCCGGCCCCGCCCCACCCACCGAACGCGGGCGCTACCCAAGCCCCCACCGGACGGACCCCTGCGCCGCAGGCATCCCCCCACCGGAGTCGGTCCCGGCCGACCACAGGCATCCCCCGCCCGGCCGAGGCCCAGAGGCCCAGCGAACCAGCGGACCAGCGGACCAACGGACCAACGGACCGGACCGGACCGGACCGGAGAACTACTCCACGTCCCCGCCGGAGTCCGTCTCGTCCTCCGCCTCGGAGGCCGTCTCCGCGCCCCCGGCCTCCAGGAGACGCCCCAGCTGCCGCCCACCGATCCGCTTGAACTTCCGCTTCTGCGGCCGTGTACGGTCCAGCACCGCCACTTCCAGCCGCTCCGCGGGAATCTCCCGCTCACTGCCGTTGGTGTCCCGCGACAGCGCCTGCACCGCCAGCTTCAGCGCCTCCGCCAGCGTCATCCCGTCCCGGTGGCGCTGGTCCAGGTACCCGCTGATCTGCTCCGCGTTGCCGCCCACGGCCACCGAGCCGTGCTCGTCCACGATGGAGCCGTCGTGCGGCAGCCGGTAGATCTGGTCCTGCTCCGGGGTCTCCCCGACCTCGGCCACGACCAGCTCGACCTCGTAGGGCTTCTCCCCCACGCTGGAGAAGATCGTGCCCAGCGTCTGCGCGTACACGTTCGCCAGGCCCCGGGCGGTCACGTCGTCCCGGTCGTAGGTGTAGCCCCGCAGGTCGGCGTAGCGCACGCCGCCGATCCGCAGGTTCTCGTACTCGTTGTACTTGCCGGCCGCGGCGAAGCCGATCCGGTCGTAGATCTCGCTGAACTTGTGCAGCGCACGGGACGGGTTCTCACCGACGAACACGATGCCGTCGGCGTACTGCAGCACAACCAGGCTGCGGCCACGGGCGATGCCTTTGCGGGCGTACTCCGCCCGGTCGGCCATCGCCTGCTGAGGTGAGACATAGAACGGCGTCGACACCGGTTATCCGTCCCTTTCTGTCGAAGTCACTGGACCACCCTGAACAACAAACGCCCGCGGCCTACAGCAGCGAGGCCCGCGGACCGTCCGGCTGCTCCAGCCGCCGCTCCAGGACGGACCGGGCGATCCCGGCCGCCTCGTCCTCGGAGAGCCGGCGGAAGCCGTCCTCGGTGATCACGGTGACGATGGGGTAGATCCGGCGGGCGACATCGGGACCACCGGTCGCCGAGTCGTCGTCTGCCGCGTCGTACAGCGCCTGCACCACCAGCGTGGTGGCCTCGGCCTCGCTCAGGTCGTCCCGGAACAGCTTCTTCATCGCACCGCGCGCGAAGATCGATCCGGAACCGGTGGCGGCGTATCCCTGCTCCTCCGACCGGCCGCCCGTGACGTCGTAGGAGAAGATCCGGCCCTTGTCCCGGTCCACGTCGTACCCGGCGAACAGCGGGACCACGGCCAGGCCCTGCATGGCCATGCCCAGGTTCGAGCGGATCATCGTCGAGAGCCGGTTCGCCTTGCCCTCCAGCGACAGCTGAGCGCCCTCGACCTTCTCGAAGTGCTCCAGCTCCAGCTGGAACAGCTTGACCATCTCGACGGCCAGGCCCGCCGTACCGGCGATGCCCACCGCGGAGTACTCGTCGGCCGGGAACACCTTCTCGATGTCCCGCTGCGCGATGACGTTCCCCATCGTGGCCCGCCGGTCACCGGCGAGGACCACACCACCGGGGAACGTGACGGCGACGATGGTCGTGCCGTGCGGCGCCTCGATGGCACCCTGCACGGGCGGCAACGTCCTCTTGCCCGGCAGCAGTTCCGGCTGGTGCTCGGAGAGGAAGTCCATGAAGGAGGAAGAGCCCGGCGTCAGGAAGGCAGCCGGCAGACGCCCGGTGCTACGAGTGTTGGCTTCCACGAAGTTCCTTCCAGTATGCGGCTGCCCGACGAACAGCGTCGGGAACATCTCCCAACTTGCCGATGGCCGAATCGCAGTTGCAGCACATTACGCCACGGACCCTACCCGCCTCACGGCAATGATCCACATGCTCGGCGGAGGCTTTCGAACGGCCTCCGGCGGCGCGGAGGCGGCCCGGGGCGCGGGCCGGGTGGCCCGCGCCGCGAACAGCGCTCCGCACCACCGCCGGCTCACGCCCCGGACGCCCCCGCTGCCTTCGGGCCGAAGGCTACTGGCCGCCCTTCTGGACGAACGACCGCACGAAGTCCTCGGCATTGGCCTCGAGCACGTCGTCGATCTCGTCCAGGACGTCGTCGACGTCGTCCGACAGCTTCTCGTGACGCTCCTTGAGCTCCTCGGAAGCCTGCGCGTCCTGCGCCTGCTCCTCGACCTCCTCGGTGGACCGGGTGGCCTTCTGCTGTCCGCCGCCGGTGTCCTTGGTCGCCATCACCCTCACCCCGCTCGGTTCGCCCGACACACTTGCTCGGTCAAGATCAGACCCTACAAGCCGGGTCCGACAATGCCCCCGCAGTTGCTCCAACGTACGGGGACCACCTCGATGATTCCCGGACCGGGGATTTTCCACCCTGTCCGGCCCGTCCTTCACGGATACCCGCAGGTACCCCCTGAGCCCCGGCTCACCCGCCGGACAACACCCTGACCAGGTCTTCCGCCGTCCGGCAGCGGTCCAGGAGCTCCTTGACGTGATTACGCGTTCCGCGAAGCGGTTCCAGGGTTGGGACCCGCTGCAGGGAGTCCCGGCCCGGCAGATCGAAGATCACCGAGTCCCAGGAGGCCGCGGCCACGTCGTCCGCGTACTGCTCCAGGCACCGTCCGCGGAAGTAGGCGCGGGTGTCCTCCGGCGGGCTCGTACGGGCCCGCTCGACCTCGGCCTCGTCCAGCAGCCGCTTCATCCGTCCGCGGGCCACCAGTCGGTTGTAGAGGCCCTTGTCCGGGCGCACGTCGGCGTACTGCAGGTCGACCAGGTGCAGCCGGGCCGCGTCCCAGTCCAGGCCGTCCCGGCGCCGGTAGCCCTCCATCAGCTCCCGCTTGGCCACCCAGTCCAGCTCGCCGGCCAGGCTCATCGGGTCGTTCTCCAGCCGCGTGAGCGTGTCCTCCCAGCGCGCCAGGACGTCCTTGGTCTGGTCGTCGGCGTCCGCCCCGAACCGTTCCTCCACGTACTTGCGGGACAGCTCGTAGTACTCCATCTGGAGCTGCACCGCGGTCAGCGTGCGGCCGCTGCGCAGCGTGACGAGCCGCTTGAGCGTGGGGTCGTGCGAGACCTGGTGCAGCGTGCGCACCGGCTGGTCGACCGCCAGGTCCACCGCGATGAAGCCGTCCTCGATCATCGACAGCACCAGAGCCGTCGTACCCAGCTTCAGGTACGTCGAGATCTCGGACAGATTCGCGTCACCGATGATCACGTGCAGTCGGCGGTACTTCTCCGCGTCGGCGTGCGGCTCGTCCCGCGTGTTGATGATCGGACGCTTCAGGGTGGTCTCCAGGCCCACCTCGACCTCGAAGTAGTCCGCACGCTGGCTCAGCTGGAAGCCGTGCTCGTGGCCGTCCTGGCCGATGCCGACACGGCCGGCGCCGGTGAAGACCTGCCGGGAGACGAAGAACGGCGTCAGGTGGCGCACGATGTCCGAGAAGGGGGTCTCCCGCTTCATCAGGTAGTTCTCGTGCGTGCCGTAGGACGCGCCCTTGTTGTCGGTGTTGTTCTTGTACAGGTGGATCGGCTGGGCGCCGGGAAGCTGGGCGGCCCGTTCCGCCGCCTCGGCCATGATCCGCTCGCCCGCCTTGTCCCACAGGACGGCGTCGCGCGGGTTGGTCACCTCCGGGGCGCTGTACTCGGGGTGGGCGTGGTCCACGTAGAGCCGCGCGCCGTTGGTGAGGATGACGTTGGCCAGGCCGATGTCCTCGTCGGTGAGCTGGCTGGAGTCGGCGGCCTCACGGGCGAGGTCGAAGCCTCGCGCGTCCCGCAGCGGATTCTCCTCCTCGAAGTCCCAGCGGGCCCGGCGGGCCCGGTGCATCGCCGCCGCGTAGGCGTTCACGATCTGGGACGAGGTGAGCATGGCATTGGCGTTGGGGTGGCCGGGAACGGAGATTCCGTACTCCGTCTCGATGCCCATTACTCGCCGTACGGTCATGCGGCCCTCCTTGCCCGGCGGCGTCCCCGGTCGGGGGCGCTGCTGTACCGCTGGCGCTCCGGTGCGTGTGCGGTGCCCGACCCCGCACTGCGCGACTCGGCGGTACGGACGAGCCTAGAACGCCTTCGCCCTGGTGGGGAGATCATTTGCGTCATTGCTGTGCTCCAGCCGTGGCACCGAAAAACAGTCGGCTGCGGGTACCCGCTGAGGGCACCCGCAGCCGCCCTGGCTTTTACAGGTACTGACCGGTATTCGCCACCGTGTCGATGGAGCGTCCGGTGTCCGCGCCCTGCTTTCCGGTGATGAGCGTACGGATGTACACGATCCGCTCGCCCTTCTTTCCGGAGATGCGGGCCCAGTCGTCGGGGTTGGTGGTGTTGGGCAGGTCCTCGTTCTCCTTGAACTCGTCCACACAGGCCTGGAGCAGGTGCGAGACGCGAAGACCCTTCTGGCTCTTCTCCAGGAAGTCCTTGATCGCCATCTTCTTGGCGCGGCCCACGATGTTCTCGATCATGGCGCCGGAATTGAAGTCCTTGAAGTAGAGGACTTCCTTGTCGCCATTGGCGTAGGTGACTTCCAGGAAGCGGTTCTCCTCGGATTCGGCGTACATCTGTTCCACGGCGGTCTGGATCATGCTCTGGACCGTCATGGCCTTGTCGCCGCCGTGCTCGGCGAGGTCGTCGCCGTGCAGCGGGAGGCGCTCGGTGAGGTACTTGCCGAAGATGTCCTTGGCCGCCTCGGCGTCGGGACGCTCGATCTTGATCTTCACGTCCAGCCGGCCGGGCCGCAGGATGGCGGGGTCGATCATGTCCTCACGGTTGGAGGCGCCGATCACGACCACGTTCTGCAGGCCCTCCACGCCGTCGATCTCGGCGAGCAGCTGCGGGACGATGGTGTTCTCCACGTCCGAGCTGACACCGGAGCCACGGGTGCGGAAGAGGGACTCCATCTCGTCGAAGAAGACGATGACGGGCGTGCCCTCGCTGGCCTTCTCCCGGGCCCGCTGGAAGACCAGGCGGATCTGCCGCTCGGTCTCGCCGACGTACTTGTTCAGCAGCTCGGGGCCCTTGATGTTGAGGAAGAAGCTCTTGCCGGCGGCCTGGCCGGTGACCTCGGCGACCTTCTTGGCCAGCGAGTTGGCGACGGCCTTGGCGATGAGCGTCTTGCCGCATCCGGGCGGCCCGTACAGCAGCACGCCCTTGGGCGGCCGCAGTTCGTGCTCCTTGAACAGGTCCGGGTAGAGGTACGGCAGCTCGACCGCGTCGCGGATGGCCTCGATCTGGTTGCCGAGGCCGCCGATCTGCTCGTAACCGATGTCGGGGACTTCCTCGAGGACGAGCTCCTCGACCTCGCTCTTGGGGACGACCTCGTAGACGTACCCGGAGCGGGGTTCCAGGAGCAGGGCGTCGCCGGGGCGGATGGTGACGTCCAGCAGCGGCTCGGCGAGCCGCACCACCCGCTCCTCGTCGGTGTGCCCGAGCACCAGGGCCCGCTCGCCGTCCTCGAGGATCTCCTTGAGGGTGACGATGTCACCGACACGCTCGAACTCCATGGCCTCGACCACGTTGAGCGCTTCGTTGAGCATCACTTCCTGGCCGCGCCGGAGCTCCTCGAGCTCGACGCCGGGGCTGACGTTCACCCGCAGTTTGCGACCGCCGGTGAAGATGTCGGCCGTGCCGTCCTCGTTGGCCGTGAGGAAGACACCGAAGCCGGCCGGGGGCTGCGCCAGCCGGTCGACCTCCTCCTTGAGGGCCACGATCTGGTCGCGGGCCTCACGGAGCGTGTTGGCGAGTCGTTCGTTCTGGGCGGACACGCCGGCCAGGTTGGTCTGCAGCTCGACGATCCGCTCTTCGAGAATCCTCGTGTGTCGCGGAGAGTCGGCGAGCTTGCGTCGCAGGACGGCGATCTCCTGCTCAAGGTAGGCGATCTGCCCGGCCGGGTCGTCGGACCCGCGTCCCGGGCGGATGCCGCGGTTCATGTCGTCGTCGTGGGCTGCCACGGTCCTCACCTCCTCCAAGGGGAGCTGGACGCTTCCAGACCCTACCTGGGCGGGTGTCGATTGAAACCCCTAGATCACAAAGACGGTCGGGGTGTGTCCGATCTTCACCCTTGCGCTCTCCCTCACGCCAGGGGAATACCCACCGATGATGATTGGAACCCAGGCGAAGGTAGGGTCGACGTGTTCAACACCCGTCAGAGCTGGCCGGATTCCCGCCCGGCTCGACGTGGCAGACGACAGGAGAGACGGACGTGCAGCAGGAGGCCGGAGCCCGCGGCGAGGACCTGGAGGTCTGGATCGACCAGGATCTGTGTACCGGCGACGGCATCTGCGCGCAGTACGCGCCCGAGGTGTTCGAGCTGGACATCGACGGTCTGGCCTATGTGAAGAGCCCGCAGGACGAGTTGCTGCAGGACAGGGGGGCGACAACGCCCGTGCCGCTGCCGCTGCTCACGGACGTGATCGACTCGGCGAAGGAGTGTCCGGGCGAGTGCATCCACGTCCGTCGGGTTTCGGACAGCGTCGAGGTGTACGGACCGGACGCCGGGTGACCGTCGTGACACGGCCCGTCACAACCGTCTGATTCCTCACACTCCGGCGCGCGCGTCCCGCCGCGCGCCCGCGCACGGGTCACACGCTCTTGGCCGCGGACGGGGCGGAGCGCACGAACGCGCCGTTCTGCCAGCGCCACTTCACGCTCTCGCGCACGTCCGGGCAGCAACTGGGCACGTCGGCGGACGAGTAGCCGAGGAGCGAGGCGGTGACCTCTCCGTCACGTACGGCGAAGTCGTCGACGTTGGTGCGGTCCTTGGGGTCGACGAGGGTGGCGACCACGCGCGGCTCCGCGCCGTCGGCGCCCCGGGTGAGGACGTACACGCCGTCGGGCGGGGTGCCCATGGGCGCGTCGCAGTGGACGACCGCCACCGTCTCCGGCCGTCCGTCGCCGTCGAGGTCGCCGGACGCCTTCCTCTTCACCACCACCTCCACCGGGCCGCAGTCGAGCGGGAACTCGACGGCAGCGGGGTCGGGCGGCGCGGCGTGCGCCGGAGCGCTCTGCGTCCGAGGTCCGGAGGGCTGGGCCGCGGTGGCGGCGTCGGGCTGCAGGACCGAGGACAGGGCGACGACGCCGGCGACGGCCGTGGCGGTGGCGACCCAGTGGATGGGCCGGGCGTGCGTGTGGGCGAGTTCCGGGACGGCGGAAGGCTGCACGAGGAGTGTCTCCTGTGAGGGCTGTGCCGGTGGGGGTGGCCAGCATCGTGCCACACGTCACAGGACGGAGGGAACGGCGGGGGTGTGCAGTTCCGGTGCCGGGGAACCGGGAGGGGGTGTGCGCCTGCCGTGGTGTCAAGGCGAGGGCGCCGTGGCGCAGTTCCGGGGCGGTTGCCGGGAACTGCGCCACGGCGCCGGTGCGTTGTCCGGGTGGCGGGCCGCGTCAGCGGGCGGCGCCGCCGTCGGCGTTGGGGCCGGCGTAGTCCTCGCCGTAGGCGCCCTTGGCGGGGCGGCGGCGGCGCATGGGCGGCTCGACGCCGTCGGCGAGGCGGCGGGCGGTGAGGAGGAAGCCGGTGTGGCCGATCATCCGGTGGTCCGGGCGCACGGCCAGGCCCTCGATGTGCCAGTTGCGGATCATCGTCTCCCAGGCGGTCGGCTCGTTGAAGCAGCCGATCTCGCGGATGGACTCGACGGTCCGGGCGAGCTGGGTGGTGGTCGCGACGTAGCAGCAGAGGATGCCGCCGGGCACGAGCGCCTTGGAGACGGCCTCCAGGCACTCCCAGGGGGCGAGCATGTCGAGGATGACGCGGTCGACGTCGGTGTCGGACAGGTTGTCCTGGAGGTCGCCGACGGTGAGCTGCCAGGCGGGGTGCGGGCCGCCGAAGTAGCGCTCGACGTTCTGCCGGGCGATGTCGGCGAAGTCCTCGCGGCGCTCGTAGCTGTGCAGCATGCCCTGGTCGCCGATGGCGCGCAGCAGGAAGCTGCTGAGCGAGCCGGAGCCGACGCCGGCCTCCACGACGCGCGCGCCGGGGAAGATGTCGGCGAAGGCGAGGATCTGCCCCGCGTCCTTCGGGTAGACGACGGCTGCCCCGCGGGGCATGGACAGGACGTAGTCGGGGAGCAGGGGGCGCAGCGCGAGGTAGGCGACGTTCCCGGTGGTGCGGACAACGCTGCCCTCGGGAGCGCCGATCAGTTCGTCGTGGGGGAAGGAACCCTTGTGGGTGTGGAAGTTCTTCCCGGCCTCGAGCGTGAACGTGTAGTGGCGGCCCTTGGGGTCGGTCAGCTGAACCTGGTCCCCGACCTTGAAAGGCCCGCGCCTGCGGGCGGCACCGGTCGGTTCGGACATGTGACCAGCCTACCGGTCCCGGCGGGGGCCGCCGACCACGTGGCGGCCGGGGCCGGCCGCGTGACGGTCAGGAGGGACGTGCCATCGCCTTGACGAAGGCCCGCTCCACGTCCGCCGCCGACAGCACGCCGTAGATCTCGCCCGTCTCCTCGACCACGAGGTACTCGGTGGCCGGGGTGGCGCGCAGGGCGTCGAGGAGTTCCTCCCCGGCGAGCTCGGCGGAGACCCGCATGCCGTCGGTGAGGTCCTGGGCGAGTCCGCTGACCGGGACCCAGGGCCTGCGGTGCTCGGGGACGCCGACGATGGCGGCCTCGCGGACCAGGGAGAGGGGGACGCCGTCGGGGTCGACGACGACGAGTGCGCGGGCGCCGGCGGCGTTGGCCCGGCGCAGGGCCTCGGAGAGCGGGGTGTCGTTCTCCACGGGCACCGCGCGGCGGGTGAGCGTGCGGGCGCGCAGCTCGGGGAGGTGTTCGCGCAGCCGGGCCATGCGCAGGCTGTTGCCGGCGCCGGTCCAGATGATCGCCGCGAGGATGGCGGCGAGCAGGGCGTCCAGGACGGTGTCCATGCCGACGTTGTCGACGGCGTCGGAGCCGAGGGCACCGGACTGGGTGAGCAGCGGCAGGCCGATCAGGACGGAGACGGCGAGGGCGCGGCCGACCCAGGCGGCGGCGACGGTGCCGGTCATCGGCTTGCCGCTGATCGCCCAGACGACGGCGCGGAGCATGCGGCCGCCGTCGAGGGGCAGGCCCGGGAGGAGGTTGAAGACGGCCACGATGAGGTTGGAGATCATCAGGCCGGCCAGCAGGACGCCGGGGACGCTGCTGGGGTCGACGGCCAGCAGCGCGAGGTAGAACAGGCCGGACAGCACCAGGGAGAGCAGGGGTCCGACGAAGGCCAGCACGAACTCGCGCCCGGGTGTCTCGGCCTCCTTCTCGATCTCGGAGACGCCGCCAAAGAACTGGAGCTGGATGCGGCGCACCGGGAGTTTGAAGCGCAGTGCGGCGAGGGTGTGGGCGAGTTCGTGGACCAGCACGGAGGCGTAGAAGGCGACCGCGAAGAACAGGGAGACCAGGTAGCTGGCGGCGCCGAGCTCGGGCAGCACCCGGTCGATCTGTCCGCCGAACACCCAGGTGATGAGGATCGCGACGAGGAACCAGCTGGGCGCCACGTAGACGGGCACGCCGAAGGGCCGCCCCATCAGCAGTCCGCCGCGCCGGTGCTCCTGCGGCCGCTGCGGGCCCGCTCCCGGGCCGGACCCGGAGGGGGTGTGCGGCCGGTCGGCCGCCTGGCCGTCCGCGGCGCCCCGCCCGGTCCCGGCCGTACGGCGGTGGTCGTCCTCGGCGTTCTGCGGGGGCCCGGCGGGCGGCGGGACGGTCTGGTGGCCGGTGTCCTCGGCGGGCGGGGCCGGCCGCGGCTCGGACGGGGTTTCGGCGGCGGCCGCGTCCGGCTCAGCGGGCCGGCCCTGCTGTCCGTCGGAAGGCGTGTCGCCGGACGGTCCGGTCTCCGGGGCCCGGTGGTCCTGCGCGGTGGCAGGGGTGGCCGGGGAGGTGTCCGACGGGGCGTCGGAGCGCGGGGGCGTCCCGGGCGCGTGGGGCGTGGGATCGGACGCGGCCGTGGGGTGCGCGCCGGCGTCGTCGGAGGCCGGGACCCGGGGTCCCGAGTGCTCGGCCGACTCGTCGTTGCCGGACCGCGGCTGCCCGCGCCCGCCGCTTACGTCCACCGGTGTCCCCTCGATCGCTGCGTCTCCCGTGCCTGCCGGACGGAAGGTCTCGGGTCGATGGTATGCGGCGTTCGTCGCCCGTTCCGCCCCGGCACCCCCGTCCCGGCGCCTCCTTCCCCTTCTCCCCCGTCTCCCCCGCCGGACACACACTGTCGGTGCCGGGCCGTAAGGTCTTGGGTCATGGAGACGAGCACCGAGGGCGCGGCGCCGCCCGGCAGCAGCGCGGTCCCGGCGGAAGCGGCGGCGGAGACGGCCGTGGTGACCGCGCCCACCGCCCTGCCGCCCGCCTCGCTGTCCCCCTCGCGTGCCGGTGACTTCATGCAGTGCCCCCTGCTGTACCGGTTCCGGGTCATCGACCGGCTGCCGGAGAAGCCGAGCGAGGCGGCGACCCGGGGCACCCTGGTGCACGCCGTGCTGGAGCGCCTGTTCGACGCCCCGGCGGCCGAGCGCACCGCGCCGCGGGCCAAGGCGTTGATCCCGGGGCAGTGGGACCGGCTGCGCGAGTCCCGCCCGGAGGTCGCGGAGCTTTTCGCCGACGACCCGGAGGGCGAGCGGCTCGCGCGCTGGCTGGCGGAGGCGGAGGCGCTGGTCGAGCGCTGGTTCACGCTCGAGGACCCGAGCCGACTCGAACCCGCCGAGCGGGAGCTGTTCGTCGAGGCTGAGCTGGACTCCGGGCTGAGACTGCGCGGCATCATCGACCGCTTGGACGTGGCGCCCACCGGCGAGGTGCGGATCGTCGACTACAAGACGGGCAAGGCGCCCCGGCCGGAGTACGCCGAGGGCGCGCTGTTCCAGATGAAGTTCTACGCCCTGGTGGTGTGGCGGCTGAAGAACGTCGTCCCGCGCCGCCTCCAGCTCGTGTACCTCGGCAGCGGTGACGTGCTGACCTACGATCCGGTGCTCGCCGACCTGGAGCGGGTGGAGCGCAAGCTGCTGGCGCTGTGGGACGCGATCCGGCGGGCGACCGAGACGGGCGAGTGGCGGCCGCGGCCCACGAAGCTGTGCGGCTGGTGCGACCACCGGGCGCACTGTCCGGAGTTCGGCGGCACTCCTCCGCCGTACCCGCTGCTGCCGGTGAGGGCGGCTGAGTCCGACCCGGCCCAACAGGGCAGAATGGGGCCGGACTAGCGAAGGAGACTTACGTGGCCATCCGCGTCCTACTGGTCGACGACCAGCCGCTGCTGCGTACCGGCTTCCGGATGATCCTGGAGGCCGAGCAGGACCTCGCGGTCGTCGGCGAGGCCGGAGACGGCCTCCAGGCCCTGGACCAGGTGCGGGCGCTGCAGCCCGACGTGGTGCTGATGGACATCCGCATGCCGCGGATGGACGGGGTGGAGGCGACCCGGCAGATCACCGGGCCCGAGCGGGACGGGCCGGCGAAGGTGCTGGTGCTGACGACGTTCGATCTCGACGAGTACGTGGTGGAGGCGCTGCGCGCGGGCGCCAGCGGCTTCCTGCTGAAGGACGCCCCGGCCAACGAGCTGGTGCAGGCGATCCGCGTGGTGGCCGCCGGGGAGGCCATGCTCGCGCCGAGCATCACCCGCCGGTTGCTGGACAAGTACGCCACGCATCTGCCGTCCGGTGACGAGCCGGTGCCGGACACCCTGCACACGCTGACGGAGCGTGAGGTCGAGGTGCTGAAGCTGGTGGCGCGCGGGCTGTCCAACGCGGAGATCGCCGCCGACCTGTTCGTCAGCGAGACAACGGTGAAGACGCACGTCGGTCACGTCCTGACCAAGCTGGGACTGCGCGACCGGGTGCAGGCGGCGGTGTACGCCTACGAGAGCGGGCTGGTGCGTCCCGGCGCGCAGTAGCGCACCCTGTGCGGTGAAGCGCCGAGGGCGCCCTCCCCAGCGGGAGGGCGCCCTCGGCGCACGGACGGCTTCGCCGTTCCTGGTGCGTCAGCCGCTGACGCCGCGGCCGAGCTCCCACAGCTGGAGCGCCGACGAGGAGTTGAGCGTGTAGGCGGTGCCGGTGATGTCGTCGCGGGCGGCGACGTACTGCTTGCCCTGCCACAGCGGCAGCACCGGGACGTCCGCGGCGACGATGTCCTGGATCTCCGTCAGGCTGTCGGAGGCGGACAGCCGGTCGGCCTGGCGGCGCGACTCGGGGATCAGGTCGTTGCGGATCTCGGTGTTCGCGTACGGCGAGTTGAGGAAGTTGTCCTCGTCCAGGAAGGGCGCGAGGAAGCCGTCGGCGTCCGGGTAGTCGGGGAACCAGCCCATGCCGTAGACGTCGTACTTGCCCTTCTGGCCGGCGGGGCGGAACGTGGACCAGGGGGTGCCCTCGATGTCGGTCTCGAACAGGCCGCTGTTGTTGAGCTGCTTGCTCAGCTGCTCGAACTCCGCCTTGGTGGCGGGACCGTAGTGGTCGGTCGTGTAGTGCAGCGTCAGCTTCACCGGGGTGCTGACGCCGGCCTCTTCGAGCAGGTCGCGGGCCTTGGCGGTGTTCGGGTCGCCGTACTTGTTGAAGAACGCGTTGGAGTGGCCGGTGATGCCGGCGGGGACCAGCGAGTACAGCGGCTCGGCCTGGGAGCCGTAGACCTTGCCGACCAGCTCGCTGCGGTTGACGACCTGGGCCATCGCCTGGCGGACGGCCTTGTCCTTCACCGTCTCGGCCTCGGTGTTGAAGGCCAGGTAGCGGATCTCCAGGCCGGGCGACTCGACCAGCTCGATCTCGCTGTCGGTGGCGTTGCCGAGCTCACGCACCTGTTCCGGCGACATGGTGCGGGTCATCACGTCGATCTCGGCCTTCTCCAGCGCGTCGCCCATGGCGTCGGCGCTCTCGAAGGAGACCATCTCGACCTTTTCGTTGTTCATCTTCAACGCGCCCTTGTAGGACGGGTTCTTGGTGAACACGGCGCGGACGAGCTCGTTGTTCTCGACCTTGCCCTCGAGGACGTACGGGCCGGAGCCGTCCACCTCGAAGCCCTCGCGCAGCTTGTCCTTGGCGTAGTCGTCCGGGTTGACGATTCCCGCGACCGGGGTGGACAGCTTGTACGGGAAGGTGGCGTCGGCCGTCTTGAGGTGGAAGATCACCTCGCGGTCGCCCTGCGTCTCGACGGTGTCGATGGTGGACAGCAGGGCGAACACACCGCTGTCGGCCTTGATGGCGCGGGCCCGGTCGATGGAGTACTTCACGTCGGCTGCGGTGATCGCGTCACCGTTCGCGAACTTCAGGCCGTCGCGCAGGGTGCAGCTGAAGCGCTCGTTGCCGGCGTCGGTGAACCCGCAGGTCTCGGCGGCATCGGGGACGGGTTCGCCGTCGCCTCGGGGCTGGACCATCAGGGTCTGCACGGTCTGGCGCAGGATGTTCCAGGTACCGACGTCGTAGGCGAAGGCCGGGTCGAGGGGCGCGAGGCCCTCTTCCTCCGATGCGGTGAACCGGTCCGTGGTGCCCACGACGATCGCATCGCCGTCGCCGCTCCCGCCCTCGGTGTCGCCGCAGGCGGCGAGCACCGGCGCGAGCAGGCCCATCGCGGCCGCCAGCACCAAAGTCTTGCGGTTCATGCTCGAGTTTCTCCAGGACTGTCGACTCCGTGTATCCGGCACGCAGGGGTTGTTGCAGCGGATCACGGGATGGGGGCGAGGTTCTCGCGACGACATTAGTCCGCGCCCGCAGCGGGGTTCGCGGCGCCCGGAGTTGAGGGCTCATCACGCAGTGAAACCGGGTGTGAACGGATCGACGAAGGTGCGCCGGGAAGGATTGGTGCACCTTCCTACCAATCGGGACACAAGGGCGTACGGAGAGCCACCGAAACGGGACGGACTGCACAGGTGGACATCGTTGTCGACCCTCTGTCGTGTGGCGAACATCACAAGTGAAAAGGCCTGCAGGGGCAGGAATTCAGCCGACCGGAACGGATCGAATTCTTTCGGAACCCGGGGCCCGCCGACCGCTCCGAACGGCCTGAATTCCGCCGGTAACACGACTGCACGCTGGGTGAACGTCTAGCGCATTTCCGTCATCAGACCGTGCAGGAATGACAGGTCCACGTCTTCCAGTGAGGACACGACCGTGCGCCGGGCGGCCGGGGTGATCGGACCCACCGACGGCACCGCGACGACCTGGCAGCCCGCGGCCTCGGCGGCGGTGACACCGGTCACGGTGTCCTCCACGACGGCGCACCGCACGGGGTCCACACCGAGCCCGGCGGCGGCCGCGAGATACGGGTCGGGGTGCGGCTTGGTGCGCGGCACCTCGTCGCCGGCGACCGACAGCGCGAAGTGCTGCGGGCCCAGGGTGGTGAGCACCCGGTCGATGATGCGCCGGTGGGAGGCGGAGACCAGTGCCGTGGGGATCTCGTGCTCGGACAGTTCGGCGAGCAGCCGCGCGGCGCCCGGCATCAGCGGCAGGGCGTGGTCGATACGGGCCTCGAAACCGTCGTTGAGCAGCACCGTCAGTTCGGCGAGGCCGATGTCGGCCCCGGTCGCCTCGATGAGGAACCCCGCGCTGCGGGTCATGGGGCCGCCGACCACGACATGGCGCCAGGAGTCGTCGAGGGTGTGGCCGAGGGAGGCGAAGACCTCCACCTCGACGTCCCACCAGAAGCCCTCGGTGTCCACCAGGGTGCCGTCCATGTCGAGGAGCACGGCCTGCAGGGCCGAGCCTTCCCCCGTACGGATTCCGAGCGCGGGGACCGTACTGGTCATCCACGTACCTCCTTCAGGGACGATCAGGCCGGTTCCCACGAGGGGAACCGGCCTGCAGTGGACCGACCAGTGTACGACGTACGGGACGCGAATGCCTGGTGTGACCGGTGCGGCGGCGCGCCCGGGCCTCAGCGGGCGTTGAAGTACTTCGCCTCCGGGTGGTGGATCACGATGGCGTCCGTGGACTGCTCCGGGTGCAGCTGGAACTCCTCGGACAGGTGCACGCCGATGCGCTCCGGCCGGAGCAGGTCGGCGATCTTGGCGCGGTCCTCCAGGTCGGGGCAGGCACCGTAGCCGAGGGAGAAGCGGGCGCCCCGGTACTTCAGGGCGAACATGTCCTCCATCGCGGCCGGGTCCTCCCCGGCGAAGCCGAGTTCCGAGCGCACCCGCGCGTGCCAGTACTCCGCGAGGGCCTCGGCCAGCTGCACGGACAGGCCGTGCAGCTCCAGGTAGTCGCGGTAGGCGTTGGCCTCGAACATCCGGGCGGTCTCCTCGCCGATGCGGGAGCCGACGGTGACGACCTGGAGGCCGACGACGTCGGTCTCGCCGGACTCCTCCGGGCGGAAGAAGTCGGCCAGGCACAGGCGGCGGCCGCGGCGCTGGCGCGGGAAGGTGAACCGGGTGCGCTCGTTGCCCTGCTCGTCCAGGACGATCAGGTCGTCGTCCTTGGAGACGCACGGGAAGTAGCCGTAGACCACGGCCGCCTCCAGCAGGTTCTCCGTCTGCAGCCGGTCCAGCAGGCCGCGCAGCCGGGGCCGGCCGTCGGTCTCCACGAGCTCCTCGTACGTCGGGCCCTCGCCGGTGCGGGCCTGCTTCAGACCCCACTGCCCCTTGAACAGGGCGCCCTCGTCGAGCCAGCTCGCGTACTCCTTGAGCTGGATGCCCTTGATCACGCGGGTGCCCCAGAAGGGCGGCTCGGGGACCGGGTTGTCGGTGGCGATGTCGGAGCGGACGTGGCCGGCCTCGGGGCGTTCCTCGACCTCCACGGCCGTCGCGCGCACGCGGCGCTGCCGCAGCTCGGGCAGCTGGGCGCCGGGCACTCCGCGCTTGATGCCGATGAGGGCGTCCATCAGGCGCAGGCCCTCGAAGGCGTCGCGGGCGTAGCGGACCTCGCCCTGGTAGATCTCGTGCAGGTCCTGCTCGACGTAGGCCCGGGTGAGCGCCGCCCCGCCGAGGATGACCGGGTAGTCGGCGGCGAGTCCGCGGCTGTTGAGCTCCTCGAGGTTCTCCTTCATGATCACCGTGGACTTGACCAGCAGTCCGGACATGCCGATGACGTCGGCCCTGTGCTCGGCGGCGGCGTCCAGGATCGCGGAGACGGGCTGCTTGATGCCCAGGTTGACCACGTTGTAGCCGTTGTTCGACAGGATGATGTCGACGAGGTTCTTGCCGATGTCGTGCACGTCGCCGCGCACGGTGGCGAGCACGATGGTGCCCTTGCCCGCCTCGTCGGTCTTCTCCATGTGCGGTTCGAGGTGGGCGACGGCGGTCTTCATCACCTCGGCGGACTGGAGCACGAACGGCAGCTGCATCTGGCCGGATCCGAACAGCTCGCCGACGACCTTCATGCCGTCCAGCAGGGTGTCGTTGACGATGTCGAGCGCGGGCCGCTCGCGGAGGGCCTCGTCCAGGTCCGCCTCCAGGCCGTTGCGCTCGCCGTCGATGATGCGGCGCTTGAGGCGCTCCTCCAGCGGCAGGGCGGCCAGTTCCTCGGCCTTGCCGGCCTTCAGCGACTTGGCGGTGGCGCCCTCGAACAGCTGCATGAGCTTCTGCAGCGGGTCGTAGCCCTCGCGGCGGCGGTCGTGGATCAGGTCGAGGGCGGTGGTGACCTCCTCCTCGCTGAACCGGGCGATCGGCAGGATCTTCGAGGCGTGCACGATCGCCGAGTCCAGGCCGGCCTTGACGCACTCGTCCAGGAAGACGGAGTTCAGCAGGATGCGGGCGGCCGGGTTGAGGCCGAAGGAGATGTTCGACAGGCCGAGCGTGGTCTGCACCTTCGGGTGGCGCCGCTTGAGCTCGCGGATGCCCTCGATGGTGGCGATGCCGTCCTTGCGGGACTCCTCCTGGCCGGTGCAGATGGTGAAGGTCAGGCAGTCGACGAGGATGTCCTCCTCGCGGATGCCCCAGTTGCCGGTGAGGTCGGCGATCAGCCGCTCGGCGATCTCGACCTTCTTCTCGGCGGTGCGGGCCTGGCCCTCCTCGTCGATGGTCAGCGCGATCAGCGCGGCGCCGTGCTCCCTGGCCAGCTGTGTGACCTTCGCGAACCGCGACTCGGGGCCGTCGCCGTCCTCGTAGTTGACCGAGTTGATCACCGCGCGGCCGCCGAGCTTCTCCAGGCCGGCCCGGATGACGTCGACCTCGGTGGAGTCCAGCACGATCGGCAGCGTGGAGGCGGTGGCGAAGCGGCCGGCCAGTTCCTCCATGTCGGCGACGCCGTCGCGGCCGACGTAGTCCACGCACAGGTCGAGCATGTGCGCGCCCTCGCGGATCTGCTCGCGGGCCATCTCCACGCAGTTGTCCCAGCGGCCCTCCAGCATGGCCTCGCGGAACTTCTTCGAACCGTTGGCGTTCGTCCGCTCGCCGATCGCCAGGTAGGAGGTGTCCTGCCGGAACGGCACGCTCTGGTACAGGGAGGCCGCGCCCGGCTCGGGACGCGGGTCGCGCTCGGCCGGCGACAGCGGACGCACCCGCTCCACGAGCCGGCGCAGGTGCTCCGGCGTCGTACCGCAGCAGCCGCCCACCAGGGACAGCCCGTAGTCCTGGACGAAGGTCTCCTGGGCGTCCGCCAGCTCGGCCGGCGACAGCGGGTAGCGCGCGCCGTCCTTGGTGAGCTCGGGCAGGCCGGCGTTCGGCATGCACGACAGGCGGACACGGGAGTGGCGGGCCAGGTAGCGCAGGTGCTCGCTCATCTCGGCGGGGCCGGTGGCGCAGTTCAGGCCGATCATGTCGATGCCGAGGGGCTCCAGCGCGGTGAGCGCGGCGCCGATCTCGGAGCCGAGCAGCATGGTGCCGGTCGTCTCCACCGTGACCGACACGATCAGCGGGACCTCGAACCCGGCGATCTCCATGGCCCGGCGGGCGGCGATGACGGAGGCCTTGGTCTGCAGCAGGTCCTGCGTGGTCTCCACGAGCAGCGCGTCGGCGCCGCCCGCGAGCAGGCCCTCGGCGTTCTGCTGGTAGGCGTCGCGGATGGCGGCGAACGTGGTGTGGCCGAGGGTGGGCAGCTTGGTGCCCGGGCCCATCGAGCCCAGCACCCAGCGCGGGCGGCCGTCGCGCGCGGCGAACTCGTCGGCCGTCTCGCGGGCGATGCGCGCGCCCGCCTCGGACAGCTCGGTGACGCGCTCGGCGATGTCGTACTCGCCCAGTGCGGTGAGGTTGGCGCCGAAGGTGTTGGTCTCCACGCAGTCCACGCCCGCGGCGAAGTACTCGGAGTGGACCGAACGGACGATGTCCGGGCGGGTCAGGTTCAGGATCTCGTTGCAGCCCTCGAGGTTCTCGAAGTCCTCGAGCGTGGGGTCCTGGGCCTGGAGCATGGTGCCCATGGCTCCGTCGGCGACCACCACTCGGGTGGCGAGCGCCTCACGGAGAGCGGACACGCGGGTCCTGCTGTCGGCGGAAGGGGTCAGCGGCAACGAGGCCATGAATGGGGCTCCCTCAGGTGCGACGGCTGTCGGCTTTGCGGCGACCCGGAGAGCTTCCGTTCGAGCTCCCCAGGCGAGGCGCACGCCGCCAGGGTATCCGGGACCGCGTCCCGATGTTCAGGGCGTCCACGGGCCGGACGAGGATGGCCGACGGACGACGTTCGGAGTAGGAGTGGCGGAACCGATCACGGCCAACCATTAGCGAGAGGTCGGCATCGACCGGTAGTGTTCGACATTGCCGAACAGTGGCAGCGGCGTCGCGGGTCGACGGTCGAAGGGGACGGAGGCAGTACGGCGATGGCACGGAACATCCAGTCGCTCGAACGGGCGGCGGCGATGCTGCGGCTGCTCGCGGGCGGCGAGCGGCGGCTCGGCCTGTCGGACATCGCCTCCTCGCTGGGCCTCGCCAAGGGCACCGCCCACGGCATCCTGCGCACCCTCCAGCAGGAGGGCTTCGTCGAGCAGGACGACGCCTCCGGCCGCTACCAGCTGGGCGCCGAGCTGCTGCGCCTGGGCACCACGTACCTGGACGTCCACGAGCTGCGGGCGCGCGCCCTGGTGTGGGCGGACGACCTGGCCCGCTCCAGCGGCGAGAGCGTCTACCTGGGCGTCCTGCACCAGCAGGGCGTACTGATCGTGCACCACGTCTTCCGGCCCGACGACAGCCGGCAGGTCCTGGAGATAGGGGCCATGCAGCCGCTGCACTCCACGGCCCTGGGCAAGGTGCTCTCGGCCTACGACCCGGTGGCCCACAGCGAGGCCCTGGAGGCCGACCGCAAGGCGTTCACCGACCGCACCGTGTGCGACCTCGACGGCTTCGAGCACATCCTCGACCTCACCCGGGCCCGAGGTTACGCGGCGGACGTGGAGGAGACCTGGGAGGGCGTCGCCTCCCTCGCCGCACCCATCCACGACCGGCGCCGCATGCCGGTCGGCGCGGTCGGCATCACGGGCGCGGTCGAACGGCTGCAACGGGACGGCGAGCTGCGGCCCGAGCTGATCGCGGCGGTGCGGGACTGCGCCCGCGCGGTCTCGCGGGACCTGGGCGCCGGGCGGTTCTGAGCGGAGCGGAATCACGCACGGGGACCGGGACGCCGTACGGCGTCCCGGACACAGCCGCGCCCGGCGGTTCCGCAGCCGGCCGCCGACCCGAGCGTTGCGGAGCCGGCCGCACCCGAGCGATTGCGGAGCCGGCCGGACCAGGGCTTTGCGGAGCCGGCCGGACCCGAGCGATTGCAGCGCCGGCCGGACCCGAGCGTTGCAGAGCCGGCCGAACCAGGGCCGGAGGCGTTCCTGACCACAGCCGCGCTCGGCGCGTTCCGGAGCCGGACGGCGGCCGGCGCCTTGCGGGGACACTCGGCGACCGGGGCGTTCGGGGGCCGGTCGGCGGCCGGGGCGTTCCGGACCCTGTCGGCGGCCGGGGCGTTCCGGAGCCTGTCGGCGGCCGGGGCGTCGAAGGCCGACCGACGGCCGGGGCGCAGCGGAGCCGGTCGCGCCGGGGCATCGCGGGAGACAGCACGGGCCTCACGAACCAGGGCGCACACGGGCCGGCGCACCCGGCGTGCGGGCGGCGGAACGGCGCCGGGAACCGGCAGCCCGCGGCGATCAGTAACGATCGCGCTTTCGACAACCAAACTCTTGACGCATGCCGGGCGTCGGACAAGACTCCCGTCCATCGGTCGGCATTGTCGAACACTTACCGGCAATACGCGCTAGAGTGTGACAACGCCAAGGGCCGGCATCGCTCTCATCACGAGGGCGCCAATCCCCGGTGGGACCCGGGGGTCGGCTCCCTGGACGAAGGACAAAGGAGTCGCGGGTGTCCAGCTCCGACATCTTCATCGGCGAGACCATCGGTACCGCCATACTCATCCTGCTCGGCGGCGGTGTGTGTGCCGCCGTGACGCTGAAGGCCTCCAAGGCCCGCAACGCCGGGTGGCTCGCCATCGCCTTCGGGTGGGGCTTCGCCGTCATGACGGCGGTGTACATCGCGGGGCCGCTCTCGGGCGCCCACCTCAACCCGGCCGTGACCGTGGCCCTCGCCATCAAGGACGGCGGCTGGAGCAACGTGCCGGTCTACTTCGCCGGAGAGTTCCTCGGCGCGATGATCGGTGCGGCGCTGGTCTGGCTCGCCTACTACGGCCAGTTCCACGCGCACCTCACCGACAAGGAGATCGTCGGCGGTCCGGGCGCGCAGACCACCGCCGCCAAGGCGGTCGAGGCGCAGGAGAAGGGCGCGGGCCCGGTGCTCGGCATCTTCTCCACCGGCCCGGAGATCCGGAACACGGCGCAGAACCTCGCCACCGAGATCATCGGCACCTTCGTGCTGCTGCTCGCCGTGCTCACCCAGGGCCTGAACGACGCGGGCAACGGCCTCGGCGTGCTGGGCGGCCTGATCACCGCGCTCGTGGTCGTCTCGATCGGCCTGTCGCTGGGCGGCCCGACCGGTTACGCCATCAACCCGGCCCGTGACCTCGGCCCGCGTGTCGTGCACGCCCTGCTGCCGCTGCCCAACAAGGGCGGCTCCGACTGGTCCTACGCCTGGATCCCGGTGGTCGGTCCGCTGATCGGCGGCGCCCTCGCGGCCGGCCTCTACAACGTCGCCTTCGCATAGGGGTGACCAGGTCGCCCCGAACGCCGAATGTTGTAGCAGCGCCGTACGCACAGCCCCGTAACCAAGGAACTCCCAGGAGCACACAGTGACCGACGCCCACACCGCCGGCCCCTTCATCGCCGCCATCGACCAGGGCACGACCTCCTCCCGGTGCATCGTCTTCGACCGCGACGGACGCATCGTCTCCGTCGACCAGAAGGAGCACGAGCAGATCTTCCCGAAGCCGGGCTGGGTCGAGCACGACGCCACCGAGATCTGGACCAACGTCCAGGAGGTCGTCGCCGGAGCCGTCGCCAAGGCCAACATCACCCGCGACGACATCAAGGCCATCGGCATCACCAACCAGCGCGAGACCACCGTGCTGTGGGACCGGCACACCGGCGAGCCCGTCCACAACGCCATCGTCTGGCAGGACACCCGCACCGACGGCCTGTGCCGCGAGCTGGGCCGCAACGTCGGCCAGGACCGCTTCCGCCGCGAGACCGGCCTCCCCCTCGCCTCCTACTTCGCCGGTCCGAAGGCCCGGTGGCTGCTCGACAACGTCGAGGGCCTCAAGGAGCGCGCCGAGGCCGGCGACATCCTGTTCGGCACCATGGACACCTGGGTCATCTGGAACCTGACCGGCGGTGCCGACGGCGGCCACCACGTCACGGACGTCACCAACGCCTCCCGCACGCTGCTGATGAACCTGCACACCATGCAGTGGGACGAGAGGATCGCCGAGTCCATCGGCGTGCCCACGGCCATGCTCCCCGAGATCCGCTCCTCCGCCGAGGTCTACGGCGAGATCAGGGGCGGCAAGCTGGGCGAGCTGCTCGGCGGCATCCCGGTCGCCTCCGCGCTGGGCGACCAGCAGGCGGCGCTGTTCGGCCAGACCTGCTTCGCCGAGGGCGAGACCAAGTCGACGTACGGCACCGGCACCTTCATGGTGATGAACACCGGCGACAAGATCATCAACTCCTACTCGGGCCTGCTGACCACGGTCGGCTACAAGATCGGCGAGCAGGACACGGTCTACGCCCTGGAGGGCTCGATCGCCGTCACCGGCTCGCTGGTGCAGTGGATGCGCGACCAGATGGGCCTGATCTCCACCGCCGCCGAGATCGAGACGCTCGCGCTCTCCGTCGAGGACAACGGCGGCGCGTACTTCGTGCCGGCCTTCTCCGGCCTGTTCGCCCCGTACTGGCGCTCCGACGCCCGCGGTGTGATCGCCGGCCTGACCCGGTACGTCACCAAGGCGCACCTGGCGCGCGCCGTGCTGGAGGCCACCGCCTGGCAGACGCGGGAGATCGCGGACGCCATGACCAAGGACTCCGGCGTGGAACTGACCGCCCTCAAGGTCGACGGCGGCATGACCTCCAACAACCTGCTGATGCAGACCCTCTCGGACTTCCTGGACGCGCCCGTGGTGCGCCCCATGGTCGCCGAGACCACCTGCCTCGGTGCCGCCTACGCCGCCGGCCTCGCCGTCGGCTTCTGGAACAGCACCGACGACCTGCGCGCCAACTGGCGCCGGGCCGCCGAGTGGACCCCCCGCATGGACGCGGAGACCCGCGACCGTGAGTACAAGAACTGGCTCAAGGCCGTCGAGCGGACCATGGGCTGGATCGACGACGAGAGCTGACGAGGAGTAAGAAACAGAATGACCAGTCAGTCCACCCTGCAGTCCGTGCCTGCCCTGGGGACGCGCCCGGCATCCGGCTCGAACCCGAGCCGTGCCGAGACCCGGGAGCAGCTCTCCAAGGCGTCGTACGACCTTCTCGTGATCGGCGGCGGCATCCTGGGCATCTCCACCGCCTGGCACGCCGCGCAGTCCGGCCTCAGGGTGGCCCTGGTGGACGCCGGTGACTTCGCCGGCGCCACCTCCTCCGCCTCGTCCAAGCTGCTCCACGGCGGCCTGCGCTACCTGCAGACCGGCGCGGTGAAGCTGGTCGCGGAGAACCACTTCGAGCGCCGTGCGGTCTCCCGGCAGGTGGCCCCCCACCTGGCGAACCCGCTCACGTTCTACCTCCCCGTGTACAAGGGCGGGCCGCACGGCGCGGCGAAGCTGGGGGCCGGCGTCTTCGCGTACTCGATGCTGTCGGCCTTCGGCGACGGCGTCGGGCACCTGCTCTCGCCGGCCAAGGCCGCGCAGGACGTGCCGGAGCTGCGCACCGAGAACCTCAAGGCCGTGGCCGTGTACGGCGACGACCAGATGAACGACGCGCGCATGGCGCTGATGACGGTCCGCGCGGCCGCCGAGTCGGGCGCGGTCGTCCTCAACCACGCCGAGGTCACGGGCCTGCGCTTCACCCGGGGCCGGGTCACCGGCGCCGAGCTGCGCGACCGCCTCTCCGGCGAGGAGTTCGGTGTGAACGCCCGGCTGGTGCTCAACGCCACCGGCCCCTGGGTCGACCACCTGCGCCGCATGGAGGACCCCGGTGCCGCGCCGTCCATCCGGCTGTCGAAGGGCGCGCACCTGGTGCTGAAGCGGACCTCCCCGTGGAAGGCCGCGCTGGCCACGCCGATCGACAAGTACCGGATCACCTTCGCCCTCCCGTGGGAGGACATGCTGCTGCTCGGCACGACCGACGAGGAGTTCGAGGGCGACCCGGCGGACGTCGCGGTCAACGACAAGGACATATCCCAGATCCTCGACGAGGCCGCGTTCTCCATCCGCGACCAGCAGCTCGACCGCGACCTGATCACCTACGCGTTCGCGGGCCTGCGGGTGCTGCCGGGCGGCCCCGGGGACACGGCGAAGGCCAAGCGGGAGACGGTCGTCACCGAGGGCCGCGGCGGGATGCTGTCCGTCGCGGGCGGCAAGTGGACCACGTTCCGCCACATCGGCCGTACGGTGATGCGCAAGCTGCAGGAGCTGCCCGGGCACCCGCTGGGCGACGACTTCGAGCCGGTCTCCGCGCTGCCGAAGAAGCTGCCGCTGCCGGGTGTCGCCAATCCGCGCGCGGTCGCCCACCGGCTGCTGGTCGACGGCCCCGCGCCCGGCCCGCGGATGGCCGCGGACACCGCCCGGCACCTGGCCACCCACTACGGCTCGCTGGCCTTCGACATCGCCCGCCTGGCCAACGACGACCCGGCGCTCGCCCAGCGCGTCCACCCCGACGCCCCGGAGATCTGGGCGCAGGTCGTCTGGGCCCGGGACCACGAGTGGGCCGAGACCGTCGACGACGTGCTGCGCCGCCGCACCACCCTGACGATCCGCGGCCTGGCCACGGACGAGGTGCGCGCCAACGTCCAGGACCTGCTCGACAAGAAGTGACCGAGGTCCCGCCGGCTCCTGGGCACGGGAGCCTGCGGGGTACGGCAGGGGCGGTTCCGCGACGGCGGGGCCGCCCCTCCGCCTGCCCGGGCCGAGGCCCCTCCCGCGGCCCTGCGCACACCGGTGGTGCACCGGCGCGGGCCGCATAATGGGCGGATACATCGGACGTCTGTGCCGCAGGGAGGCCGGTCAATGGCAGTCACCGACGAGGCGATCGAGAAGATCAAGTCAATGATCGTCTCCGGCGCGCTGCGTCCCGGCTCCCGGCTGCCCAAGGAGAGCGAACTCGCCGCCGACCTGGGGCTGTCCCGCAACTCGCTGCGCGAGGCGGTGCGGGCCCTGTCGCTGATCCGCATCCTGGACGTGCGGCAGGGCGACGGCACCTACGTCACCAGCCTCGACCCGCAACTCCTGCTGGAAGCCCTGAGTTTCGTGGTCGACTTCCACCGCGACGACACGGTCCTGGAGTTCCTCGCGGTGCGCCGCATCCTGGAGCCGGCCGCGACGGCCCTCGCGGCGCCGCTGATCACCGAGGGGCAACTGGACGCGTTGTCGCGGCAGTTGGACGAACTGGGCGAGGACCCGCCGGTCGAGGACCTGGTCGCCGCGGACCTGGAGTTCCACCGCGGCATCGTGCGCAGCTGCGGCAACTCCGTGCTCTGTTCCCTGCTCGACGGCCTGTCCGGCCCCACCACGCGGGCCCGCGTCTGGCGCGGTCTGACCCAGGAGGACGCGGTCGGCCGCACCCTGCGCGAACACCGGGCCATCCTCGCCGCACTGCGCGACCGGGACGCCGAGGCCGCGCGGTCCTGGGCGACGGTGCACATCGCGAGCGTGGAGCAGTGGCTGCGGTCCACTCTGTGAACGATCGCCTCCGGTTCGTCGGCTCCCGGATCGCCGAAGGGTGTTTCCCGCTGCAGGTTGGGGCAGTGATGGGAGCACTCCCCCCGTGAGGGGGCTGCGGACCCCCCGTGGTCACGCCGTAAGGTTGGGACGTACGCGAGGGCACGTCGGAAGGAGGCGCTGGGTGATCGAGCTCGAGGGGGTTCCCGAGCTGATCGACCCGGTCATGGTGGCCGCGTTCGAGGGCTGGAACGATGCCGGTGACGCTGCCTCCACCGCGGTCGCGCACCTGGAGCGGGAATGGAAGGGCGAGGTGTTCGCGGCGCTGGACGCCGAGGACTACTACGACTTCCAGGTGAACCGCCCCACGGTCTTCATGGACGGCGGGGTCCGCAAGATCACCTGGCCGACGACGCGGTTGTCGGTGGTCCGGGTCGGCGGCGAGAAGCCGCGCGACCTGGTGCTGGTCCGCGGCATCGAACCGTCCATGCGGTGGCGCTCGTTCTGCAACGAGATCCTCGGCTTCGCGCACGAACTCGGCGTGGAACTGGTGGTCGTGCTGGGCGCGCTGCTCGGCGACACCCCGCACACCCGTCCGGTCCCGATCAGCGGCACCACGTCCGACCCGGACCTGGCCCGCCGCATGGATCTGGAGGAGACCAAGTACGAGGGCCCCACGGGCATCGTCGGCATCCTCCAGGAGGCGTGCACGCACGCCGGTGTGCCCGCGGTGTCGCTGTGGGCGGCGGTGCCGCACTACGTGTCGCAGCCGCCGAACCCGAAGGCCACGCTGGCCCTGCTGAACCGGCTGGAGGACCTGATCGACGTGCGCATCCCGCTGGGCGAGCTGCCCGAGGACGCGCGCGCCTGGCAGCTGGGCGTGGACCAACTGGCCGCGGAGGACAGCGAGGTCGCCGAGTACGTCCAGACGCTGGAGGAGGCCCGGGACACCGCCGAGCTGCCGGAGGCGTCGGGCGAGGCGATCGCCCGCGAGTTCGAGCGCTATCTGCGGCGCCGTGACGGGGCGTCGGGGCCGCCGGGCGGACATGCCACGGCCGACGGTTCGGAGAGCACGCCGTACCGGCGGGACGCTCCGGGCGGTCGCTCCCGCCCGCCGCGGACGCCGAAGCCGGAGACGGACCCGGGCCCGGACACGGGTACCGGCGCGGACTCGGGTACCGGCGCGGACTCGGGTACCGGCGCGGACTCGGGCACGGGCACGGGCCCAGGCACGGACACGGGCCCTGGCACGGACACGGGCCCTGGCACGGACACGGGCCCGAACGGCGGGAAGGGCTCCGACGGCGAGGAGTCGTCGGAGGACTGAACGGTCCTGGAGGACCGAGCGGTCCGATGGGCAGCGAGAAGGGGCGCCCCGTCCGAGGACGGGGCGCCCCTTCGCCGTGTTCGCCGGTGAGCGCGTACGCGGCCGGTTACAGCGCCACGCCGAGCAGGGCGTCCACCGCGCGGGAGACCACGCCGGGGGCGCCGGTGTCGGTGCCGCCGCTCGCCTCCTGCAGCCCGACCCAGCGGTCGACGGCGGCCAGCGCGGCGGGCGCGTCCAGGTCGTCGGCGAGGGCCTCGCGGATCTCCTCGACCAGCGCCTCGGCGGGCGGGCCGTCGGGGCGGGAGACCGCGGCGCGCCAGCGGCCAAGGCGGGCCTCGGCGTCCCGGAGGACCTGGTCGGTCCACTCCCAGTCGGCGCGGTAGTGGTGGGCGAGCAGCGCCAGCCGGATCGCCGCCGGGTCGACGCCGTCGCGCCGCAGCGCGGACACGAAGACCAGGTTGCCCTTGGACTTGGACATCTTCTCGCCGTGCAGGGCGACCATGCCGGCGTGGACGTACGCCTTGGCCATGGGGAACTCGCCGGTGAGCACCTGGGCGTGCGAGGCGCCCATCTCGTGGTGCGGGAAGACCAGGTCGGAGCCGCCGCCCTGGACGTCGAAGCCCATGCCGAGGTGGTCGAGGGCGATGGCCACGCACTCGATGTGCCAGCCGGGCCGGCCCCGGCCGAGCGAGCCGCCGTCCCAGCTCGGCTCGCCCTCGCGGGCCGCCATCCACAGCATCGGGTCGACCGGGTTCTTCTTGCCCGGGCGTTCCGGGTCGCCGCCGCGTTCGGCGGACAGCAGCCGCATCGCGGCGGCGTCGAGGTTCGAGACCTGACCGAAGTGCGGGTCGGACTCGACGGAGAAGTAGATGTCGCCCTCGAGCTCGTAGGCGGCGCCGTGGTCGCGCAGGCGCTCGACGAGCGGGACGATGCCGGGTATCGCCTCCACGGCGCCTATGTAGTGCCGGGGCGGCAGCATCCGCAGGGCGGTCATGTCCTCACGGAAGAGGGCGGTCTCCTGCTCCGCGAGCGCGGCCCAGTCGACGCCGTCCCGGTCGGCCCGCTCCAGCAGCGGGTCGTCGACGTCGGTGACGTTCTGGACGTAGTGCACCTGCCGCTTGGTGTCGAGCCACACGCGCTGTACGAGGTCGAACGCGTTGTACGTCGCCGCGTGTCCGATGTGGGTGGCGTCGTAGGGGGTGATGCCGCAGACGTAGATACGGGCGACGGGACCGGGGTCGAGGGTGACCGGGCCGCCGGTCGCGGTGTCGTGGATCCTCAGGTCGCGGCCCTGACCGGGCAGGGCGGGGACCTCGGAAGCGGGCCAGGCATGCATGCCATGAGCCTAACCGGACCGGGGTTCCAGATACGAACCGGAGCAGCCCGGATGACCGGGAAGGCACTCTTGCGCGTGGGCTCCCGGCGTGCTGTGCGCCGCGGTCAGACCGGCGGCCAGGGGATCGCGGGCCACTCGCCGCCGGGCACCGGGTGCACGCCGGAGGTGAGCATCGCCTCGACGCGCGCGTGGGTGGCGTCGATCTCCGCGCGGGTGATGAGCGGGGCCAGGCGGTCGGCGAGGGCGCCGCCGTCCGTGAGGGCCGCGCCGAGGCCCTCGAGGACCTCCACCGCCTCCTCGGTGAGCGGCTCACCGGCCCAGCCCCACAGCAGGGTGCGCAGCTTGTCCTCGACGTTGAAGGTGACGCCGTGGTCGATGCCGTACAGCAGGCCGTCCGCGGTGGGCAGCAGGTGACCGCCCTTGCGGTCGGCGTTGTTGATCACCGCGTCGAGCACGGCCAGCCGGCGCAGCCGCGGGTCGTCGGCGTGCACCAGCAGCGCGGTGCGGCCCTCGCCGACCTCCGCGAGGCCGATCGCCTTCCAGCCCGGCTCCGGTTCCTCGCCGTCCACGAGCGCCAGCAGCTCCGCGCCGGGCGCGGTCTCGATCCACAGCTGGCACATGCCCTCGCCGTACGGCCCGTCCCGCAGCACGGTGGGCGGCACCAGGTTCCAGCCGGTGGCCCGCGAGACCTCGTACGCGGCGACCTCCCGGCCCGCGAGGGTCCCGTCGGGGAAGTCCCACAGGGGGCGCTCCCCCGCGACCGGCTTGTACACGCACGCGGCCTCGCGGTCCTCGTGCGTCACGGTGCAGTACAGGGCGGCGTTCGACGCCTCACGGATGCGTCCGCGCACGGTCAGCTCGCCCTCGGCGAGCAGCACCGCGGCGGCCGGGTCGGCGGCGTTCACGCTCCGCGGCGGTATCCGTTCTGGCGCGGACATACGTGTCCTTCCGGGTCGAGCGGGAGGCTGCACAGCGGGCACGGCGGCCGCCCGGCGTTGACGACGTCGAGGGCGCGCTTGGCGAAGGCGCGGGCCTGCGCGCCGGTGAGCCGGACGCGGAGCATCGGCGGACCGTTCTCCTCGTCCTGGAGCAGCCGCTCCTCGGCCTCGGCCAGGTCCTCCTCGGAGTCGGCGTCGAGTTCGACGAGGGCCTGCGCCTCGACGATCATGCGCTGCTCCTCGCCGTCCCAGGCGAGCGCCATGGTGCCGACCCGGAACTCCTCCTCGACGGGGGTGTCCAGCGGGGCGGTGTCGGTGATCTCGGTCGGCGCCATGGCGGGCACCGCGGCGCTGCCGCCGCTGCGGCGCACCACCTCGTCGAGCAGTTCGTCCATGCGTTCGGCGAGCGCCGCGACCTGGGTCTTCTCCAGGGCCACGCTGGTCACCCGGGAGCCGGCGGAGGCCTGGAGGAAGAACGTACGGCGCCCTGGCAACCCGACCGTACCGGCCACGAAACGTTCCGGTTGGTCGTAGAGGAACACCTGACGGGACACGTCCTGTCTCCATTGAGAGTTGTGGGAAGGGGCGGCTGTTCGGAGGGAGCGCAACGCTGCGGTCGCTTCACCCTACTGCGGCCGACGATCACGGTGCGCCCGCGTCGCCCCCGACCGTGGCGTCGTCGGCGGGCGTCTCCTCGCGCGGCGCCAGCGAGGTGAAGTCCCCGGTGTCGCCGAGACGGACGAGAAACGGCCGCAGCCGGGTGTAACGGATCGCGGTGATGGAACACGGTTCAACGGAAATCCGCTGGAAGAGGTCGAGATGAAGTCCGAGTGCGTCGGCGACGAGGGACTTGATGATGTCACCGTGCGAACACATGAAATAGACGGCGTCGGGGCCGTGGTCGCGTTCCACGCGCGCGTTCCACTCGCGCACCGCCTCGGCGGCGCGGGTCTGCATCGCGCGCATGGACTCCCCGCCGGGGAACGCCGCCGCCGAGGGGTGCGCCTGCACCACCTCCATCAGCGGTTCGTCCTTGAGTTCGGCGAGCTTGCGGCCCGACCAGTCGCCGTAGTGGCACTCGCCGATGCGCTCGTCGGTGTGGGCGGTGAGGCCGGGCCGGGCGTCCAGGAGGGGCCGGACGGTCTCCTGGCAGCGTTGGAGCGGGCTGGTGACGACCTCGGAGAGCGGCAGCTGGGCGAGCCGTCCGGGCAGGGCGGCGGCCTGGGCGGCGCCGCGGTCGTCGAGGGCGACGCCGGGCGTCCAGCCGGCGAGCAGTCCCTCGGTGTTGGCGGTGGAGCGTCCGTGCCGGACCAGGAGCAACGTGGGCATGCCGCCCAGGGTAGGCGCACCGGTGTGTGCGGTGTCCGTCGAGTGGGAGGAGAGTGCGTTCTGTGATCGTCGACTGTGCGGTCTACCGGGAGGGGCAGCGGTCGGAGGGGCCCGAGGACTTCTCGGACGCGCTGGCCGAGGCGCGGTCGGCGGGAGGGTTCGTGTGGATCGGGCTGCACGAGCCGACGGCCGGCGAGTTCGACCTGGTCTCGCAGGAGTTCGGGCTGCACCCGCTGGCGGTGGAGGACGCCCTCAAGGCCCATCAGCGGCCCAAGCTGGAGGTGTACGACGACTCGCTGTTCCTGGTCCTCAAACCGGTGCTGTACGAGCCGCGGACCGACACCGTCTCCACCGGGGAGATCATGGTCTTCCTCGGCGACTCGTTCGTGGTGACCGTGCGGCACGGCGAGGGTTCGCCGCTCGGTGCCGTACGGAGCCGGCTGGAGCGGGAGCGGGAGCTGCTGGGCAAGGGGCCGACGTCGGTGGTGTACGCGGTCGCCGACGCCGTCGTGGACCACTACCTGGACGTGGCGACCGAGCTGCAGACCGACCTGGAGCAACTGGAGGAGGAGGTCTTCTCCCCGGACGGGGGCGGGTCGCGGCACACCGCGTCCCGGATCTACAACTTCAAGCGGCAGATCCTGGAGTTCCGGCGGGCGACGGGACCGCTCGTGCTGCCGATGACCCGGCTGGCGGGGGTCGGCTCGTACGGGGCGGGGGTGCCGTTCGTGGCGGGCGGAGCGCGGCCGTTCTTCCGTGACGTGCACGACCACCTCACCCGCGTGAACGAGTCCGTGGAGGGGCTGGACCGGCTGGTCTCGGACATCCTGTCGGCTCATCTGGCGCAGATGAGCGTGCGGCAGAACGACGACATGCGGAAGATCTCGGCGTGGGCGGCCATGGCCGCGGTGCCCACGATGATCGCGGGGGTCTACGGCATGAACTTCGAGCACATGCCGGAGCTGCGGTGGGGGTGGGCGTATCCGGCGGTGATCGTGGTGATGGCCGCGCTGGAAGTGCTGCTGTTCCGGCTGTTCAAGCGGCGCGGCTGGATGTAGGGCCGGCCGGGAGGCGCGTCAGGCGAACTCGGGTTCCGGGCTGGGCGGGCCGCCCAGCGCGTTGCGGCGCTCGGGCATCCTGAGGGAGACCATGCGGCGCCAGCCGCCCAGGCGTTCGTACGCGTACACCGCGTGGATGCCTGCCGCCAGGAGCGCTGCCTTCGGCCTGGACCAGCCGAGGATGCGGCCCATGCGGGCCATCACGGCGAGGCTGACGTCCCGGTGGACGCGGATCTCCGCCAGCGCGCACTCGCGCAGCGCGCGCTGGATGGCGCGGCCGTGTCCGGCACGGGCGAGGCGCAGCAGTTCCTCGTGGCAGTAGGCGAGGTGGTTGTCCTCGTCGGCGGAGATCATCCTGACCGCGCGGCCCAGGTCCGGGTGGTCGGCGAAGTGCTTGCGGA
The DNA here is from genome assembly GCF_006782915.1 of Streptomyces calvus. Taxonomy (GTDB): domain Bacteria; phylum Actinomycetota; class Actinomycetes; order Streptomycetales; family Streptomycetaceae; genus Streptomyces; species Streptomyces calvus. The sequence goes on along the minus strand of NZ_VCNP01000055.1, from coordinate 133,836 downwards.
GCAGGTCCATCTGCTCGGAGGCGCGTTGTTCGGTGACCCTGCTGTGGGCGAGGTAGACGAGGACGTCCTGCACGGTGAGCGGTTCGTCGCGGCGCAGTCGGTCGTGGGCCAAGCCGATGCCCCGGCGCTCCAGGAGCATCGTGTAGTCGGTCTCCGGCGGCACCGGGACGGGCCGCAGACCGCGCTTCTTCATCAGCGCGTTGAAGATGCGGCCGTGCTTGTCCTCGTCGGCGCCGTGCCGGGTGATCTTGGGGGCGAGTCCGCGCTCTGTGTCGGGGACGAGCGCGGCGATACGGGCGTTCTCCCAGCCGCCCTGGGACTCGCCGCCGGCCGCGATGGAGCAGAACAGGGCGAAGGACTCGTCGTTGTCGACGATCTCCTGGAACAGGCTCTTGGCCGAAAGCATGGTGCGCCACCTCTCCGCGAACCTCCGCGGCCGTCCGGTCCTGCGGCCCCGCGAAGAACGAGTCAAGTGCGCGCGGCGCGGCACGGCAACAGGTGTGCCCGGCAAGTCCGCCGGAAGGAGTACGCACGGGCCCGCACCGGTGCGTAGCCCTGCCCCTCGCCCGGCGGCCGAGGGGCAGGGGCCGCCGGCCGGGCGGCGGGAGCGGTCGGGCGGGCCACCCGGGACCTGTCGTTCGGATCAGCCCGGCTGTGAGGTGCGGTGTCCTTCGACCGGCCCGAGCGGACTCCGCGACCCCGGGACGATCCGAACGACGGGCCCTACGCGAGGCCGGCGCGTTCCAGGGCCTCGGTGCCGGCGCGGAGCGAGGCGAGGCGCTCGTCGAGCGTGAAGCCGGCCGGGGCGAGGGTCAGGGTGGTGACGCCGGCGGCCGCGTACGCCTTCATCCGGTCGGCGATGCGGTCGACCGAGCCGAGGAGCGTGGTGCTGTCGATCAGGTCGTGCGGGACGGCGGCGGCCGCGCCCTGCTTGTCGCCGGACAGGTACTTGTCCTGGATCTCGGCGGCCTCCTGCTCGTAGCCCATGCGCTGCGCGAGCTGGTTGTAGAAGTTCTGCTTGCGGCTGCCCATGCCGCCGACGTACAGCGCGGTGTAGGGGCGGAAGGTGTCGGCGAGCGCGGTGACGTCCTTGTCGTCGCCGACGGCGAGGGGGACGGTGGGGCAGATGTCGAAGCCGTCGAGGGTCTTGCCGGCCTTCTCGCGTCCGGCCCGCAGGTGCCTGACGGCGGTGTCCTCGAGGTGCTCGGCGGCGGGGAAGATCAGCAGCGCGCCGTCGGCGATCTCACCGGTCTGTTCCAGGTTCTTCGGGCCGATGGCGGCGATGTAGAGCGGGATGTGCTCGCGCTGGGGGTGCACGGTGAGCTTGATCGGCTTGCCGGGGCCGCCGGGCAGCGGGAGGGTCCAGTGCTCGCCGTCGTAGGAGAGGCGTTCCCGGGTCATGGCCCGGCGGATGATCTCGACGTACTCGCGGGTGCGGGCCAGGGGCTTGTCGAACTTGACGCCGTACCAGCCCTCGGAGACCTGCGGGCCGGAGACGCCGAGGCCGAGGCGGAAGCGGCCGCCGGACAGGGAGTCCAGGGTGGCGGCGGTCATCGCGGTCATCGCGGGCTGGCGGGCCGGGATCTGGAAGATGGCGGAGCCGACGTCGATGCGTTCCGTCCGGGCGGCGACCCAGGCGAGGACGGTGGCGGCGTCGGAGCCGTAGGCCTCGGCGGCCCAGCAGACGGCGTAGCCGAGACGGTCGGCCTCCTGAGCCACGGCGAGGTTGTCGGCGTCCATCCCGGCGCCCCAGTAGCCGAGGTTGATCCCTAGCTGCATGACCCGCTCCCCTTACCGCTGAGTAACGTCGTTTGCGGGAGACCTTATACCTCCGGCGGCCGGTGGCGTCCCCTGCCGGACGGCGGGGCGGACGGTGGGCGGTCGTGTGCCGCCGCGGGCCCGGACGGTGGTGTCGGCGGGGCGGACGGCATCGCCCCGCCCGCCTGCCGGAACCGTCGGAAATCCGTTGTCCACAGGCCCCCACACCGCAGGCTCCGGCCAGTAATGTCGGCGTTCATGGAGCAGAGGCATCTCGGCCGTACCGGCCTGCGTGTGTCCCGGATCGGACTCGGGACTCTGACCTGGGGTCGGGACACCGACGAGCACGACGCCGCGGACCTCTTGAAGACGTTCTGGGAGGCGGGCGGGACGCTCGTCGACACCGCCGACGTGTACGGCGACGGCGAGGCCGAGTACCTGCTCGGCAGGCTGCTGGACGGGCTGGTGCCGCGCCGGGACCTGGTGATCTCCACGAAGGCCGGGAGCGTCCCGGACCCGGACCGCAGGTTCGACGGCTCGCGCGGACATCTGCTCGCCGCGCTCGACGCCTCGCTCGCGCGCCTGGGCACCGACTACGTCGACCTGTGGCACGTCCACGCCTACGACCCCGCCACCCCGCTGGAGGAGACGCTCCAGGCGCTGGACATCGCCGTCGGCAGCGGGCGGGTGCGCTACGCCGGCGTCTCCAACTTCTGCGGCTGGCAGCTGGCCAAGGCCGCGACCTGGCAGCTGGCGGCGCCGGGCACGCGGACCCGGCTGGCGAGCACGCAGATGGAGTACTCGCTGCTCCAGCGGGGCGTGGAGCGTGAGGTGCTGCCCGCGGCCGTCGACCTGGGGATCGGGCTGCTGCCGTCGTCGCCGCTCGGGCGGGGCGTGCTCACCGGCAAGTACCGGGGCGACGCCACTCCGCCGGACTCCCGCGGGGCCTCGGAGCACCTGGCGCCGTTCGTGGCGCCGTACCTGGACGACACCGCGAGCCGGATCGTGGACGCCGTGACGACCGCGGCGGACGGGCTCGCCGTGACCGCGCTGCAGGTGGCCCTCGCCTGGGTGCGGGACCGGCCCGGCGTGGCCGCGCCCATCATCGGGCCGCGCACCGCGCAGCAGCTCACGGCGGCATTGTCGGTGGAGGCCCTTAGTCTTCCTGACGAGATCTGCCGGGCGCTCGACGATGTGTCGGCGCCCGTGCACCGCTATCCCGATCACGACTGGAGCACGCTGTGAGCACCGAGCCGCCCGAGACCACGGAGGACGCCGAGCCGGAGGGCGCGCCCGCCGAGGGCGCGCAGGATTCCCGGGCCGCGCAGGACTCCGAGGCGGCGGCCGCGCAGGTCTCCGAGGCCGAGGCCGAGCTGGCCGCGCAGCGCCTGGAGCGGGAGCGGATCGAGCAGCGGAAGGCGCAGCGGCAGGCTCCGATCGAGGCCGGCGCCAAGCTGAGCGGCAGGGCCGCCGATCTGCTCGCCGCCGTGCGGGCCGTGGAGAGCGGTGAGAAACCGGCCGCCACGGTGTTCGAGGAGGCGCGGCCCGCGCCGCGCCGGCCCGCTCCCGAGCCGGTGCGGCGGCAGCCGGTGGCGGTGCCGGCCGAGGCCGCTGCGCCCGCTGCCGATGCCGTGGAGGCGGTGCGGGGCGTGCTGGCGCAGGGCGGCGCGCCGCAGGGGCTCGCCGCGCAGGCCGCCGCCGTGCTGGGCGAGGACGGGGCCGAGGTGCTGCGCGCCGACCCCTGGCAGCTGCTGCGGGTCGCCGGGGTGCGGCCGGAGCAGGCCGACGGGTTCGCCAGGGCGCTGCTGGGCGCCGGGGCCGGGCCGGACGACGAGCGGCGCGGGCGTGCGGTCACCGTGTGGCTGCTGGAGCAGGCGGCGCTGGCCGGACACACCGCCCTGGACCTGCCCGCGCTGGCGGCCGCGCTGGGCCGGCAGGGAGTGCCGGATGCCGAGGACGCCGTGCAGAACGCCATCTCCGAGGGCGACGTGCTGGTCTTCCAGGACGCGATCGGGGAGGCCGGCGATGCGCAGGAGGACGAGGAGCGGCCGGTCAGGGTGCTGGTGGGTCTTGAGCGGTACGCGCTGGCGGAGGAGAGCCTCGCCGACGGCCTGGCCCGGCTCGTCAACTCCGTGCCCGAGCGGGGCGACGCGGGTGAGGAGTGGGAGCGCGCGGCCGCCTCGGCTGCGGGCTCCGCGGCCGAGCTGATCCGCGCGGTCGCCGGGCACGGGCTGGTGCTGCACACCGGCGGGGAGGCCTCGCTGGCCGAGCCGGCGGCGCTGCTGGACGCCGCGCACGGCCTGGGCCTGCGCGCCTGGGCCGCCACCCACGGCCCCGTGGGCCGAGCGCGGTTCGCGGCGGCGAAGGGATCGGGGGTGGCAACGGTCGCCGGGCTGCTGTCGGGCGCCGAGGGGCCCGGGCGGGACGCCGACGGGGCGCTGGACCTGGACCTGCTGGTGGTGCTCGACGCTCCGCAGCTGGACGTCGAGACCGCGGCGCTGGTGACGGAATCGCTGCCGGACGGGGCGCGGCTGGTGCTGGCCGGTGATCCGAATGTGCTCTGGTCGGTGGGTCCCGGGCGGGTGTTCGCGGACCTGCTGGCGGCGCGGGTGTGCCCGCAGATCGCCTCCCGTCGGCCTGATCCGGGGCCGCTGGGCGAGCTGGTCTCCGGGATCGGCGTGGGCGAGCTGTACCAGGTGGAGGCCCCCGGCAAGGAGGTCGTGATCGTGCCGGTGCGGGACGCCGGGGAGGCCGTGCACCGGACCGTGCAGCTCGTGGCCGACTCGGTGCCGCGTGCCATCGGCGTGCCGGCCGAAGAGACGCAGGTGATCACCCCGGGGCACGGAGGCGCGGTGGGGACGCGGGCGCTGAACGCGGCACTGAAGGAGCGGCTGAATCCCGGCCCGGGGCGCTTCGGCGGCTTCGACCCCGGTGACCGCATCGCCTACTCCCCCGCTCCGGGCCGTACCCTGCCGGGCCGGGTGGTGACGGCCGACGGCGAGGGGCTGCACCTGGCGTGCGGGGGCGAGGAGATCGTCGTACCGAGGGAGCGGGTGGAGCAGTCCGTGCGGCACGGGTGGGCGCTGACCGCGCACCAGGCCGTGGGCTGCCGGTGGCCGGCGGTGGTCGTGGTGCTGCCCGGTGACGCCACGCAGGCGCTGAGCCGGCCCTGGGTGTACACGGCGTTCAGCAGGGCCGACCGGCATCTGTCCGTGGTGCACGGGGTGGAGCAGGCGCTGCCGCGGGCGGTGGCCGAGGTGGCGGCGAAGCCGCGCACGACCCGGCTGCCGGTGCTGCTCGCGCCGCAGGTCCCGGCCCTGGACGGCTGAGCACGGCACGGCGGCGGCACCCACCGGGATGCCGCCGCCGCGGGGACGGGGGTCAGCGGTCCGCGTCGAGGGGTTCCAGGTCGTCGTCCTCGTCCAGCACCGGATCGAGTGCGTCGTCGTCCTCGTCCCCGTCTTCGTCGTCCTCGTCGTCGTCGAGGTCGTCGTCGAAGACGGCGCTGACGTCGAAGCGGCACACCACCTGTTGCGGGTCCACCTGCTCGAACGGCGCCTCCAGCCACTCGCCGGGTTCCGCGGGTTCGTCCGATGCCGTCACCCAGAGCGTGGAGTCGCCCTCCTCCAGGCCGAACTCCTTGTGCCGGGAGGCGATCTCGTCCGGTTCGAACTCGCCGAACAGCAGGCCGAGCGCGCCGTGGACGGTGCCGGAGGCTTCCGAGCCGTCGTCCTCCGCCGCCTCGATCCGCTGCGCGTGGGCGAGCAGCCGCTGCGGTTCGGCGACGGCGTAGTCGCGGCGGATCAGCACGCTGAGCGCGTTCGGTTCCTCGGGGCCGGCGTACGGCGGCAGCGCGTCCTCCGCGCTGGGGATCTCGAAGGGGGTGACCTCGTCGTAGCGGTCGTAGAGCAGTTCGTCGTACGCCTCCGCGGCCGCGGCCAGCTCGTTGAACGCCTCGTAGACGGCCGGGTCGTCCTCCCCCGACCGGCGTTCGACCGCGGCCAGGTGGCGGTCGAGCGCGGTCTTGACCGCCTCGGCGGCGGCGCGTACCTCGGCAGCGGTGGACTGCGCAGCATCAGACATAGTGCAGACGCTATCCGTACCGGGGCCCGGACCGCACAATAGATGCGATGCCGGAATACGAATTTGTCGACGTGTACGTGCCGCGCGGGGTGTCCCGCAGGGAGACGGCACGTCTGCTCACGGACCATGCCGAGTACGGTCACTGGGAGTTGTACCGCCTGACGCTGATGCGTGACGGCAGTCGCAGGGTGCGGCTGCGGCGGCGGATCATTCGCCAGGTGCGCGCCACCTGGTGAGTCCGGGTGGCCCGAGGAGAATCAGAGATCGGAGCGGACCCCGCGGTCGCGGGGTCCGCTCCGTGTGCCCGCGGTCACGCAGCGGCCCGTGCCTTGCGGTAGAGGACCGCGCCGGCGAGCAGCGCGCCCGCGCCGGCCGGCAGGACGAGGCCCATCGGCAGCTCGCTGCCGGTCCGGGCGAGCTGTGCCTCGGGACGGGGCTGTGCGATGTGCTGGGCGCCCGGCTCGTTGTCGTGCGTCGAACCGCCCGGGGTGGTGGGGGTGCTCGGCTCGTCGCCGGGCTGTTCGGGGGTGACCGGGTCGCCGGGGTCCCCGGGCTCGCCGGGCTGTCCCGGGGTCTGGTGGCCGGAGCCGCCGTTGCCGCAGTCGTTGCCCTCGGTGGCGTTGCCGGCGCCGAGGACGTTGACGCTGTTGCCGCAGACGTTCACCGGGACGTGGATCGGCGCCTGGATCTGGTTGCCGGAGCCCACACCGGGCGAGTCGCTCGTGTGACCGTCGGCGTGCGAGCCGCCGTGGCCGCCGGAGCCCTCGTGGCCGTCCGTGGCGGAGCCGCCCTGGTTGGCGCACGAGTTGCCCACGGCCGGGTTGAGGACACCGACGACGTTGACGGTGTTGCCGCAGACGTTGACCGGCACGTGCACCGGGGCCTGCACCGTGTTGCCGGAGAGCACTCCGGGCGAGCCGGCGGCGACGCCCGCAGCGCCGGAGTCGGCGTGGGCGGCACCGCCCGCGGCGGCGAGCACACCGGTGGCGGCCGCCATGGTCATCAGACCCTTGCGGGTGACCTGTCGCATTACTGAAATCCCTGCCTTCGACCTGGTCCCGGGAATTGGGTTCCGCCGGATTCCCGGTGTTCCGACGTATTCACAGACCCGTCGGCCCCGGAGCGCGTGGCGCGCGCTCCGGGGCCGACGGGCTCAGACCCTCAGAGGGCTTGCCCTAAGGGGCGGGGCACAACGTCACTTGTTGATGCAGGTGTTGCCGAAGGCGGGGTTCAGCAGCCCGATCACGGAGACCGTGTTGCCGCAGACGTTCACCGGGATGTGCACCGGGACCTGAACGACGTTGCCGGAAACGACACCCGGGGAGTGCACGGCGGCACCCTGGGCACCCGAGTGGGCGGAAGCCATACCCGCGCCCGCGAGGACCAGCCCACCGGTGGCAGCCGCGACAGCGACGACCTTCTTGATCATTATTCCTCCTTGTTGGCAAAGCGATCCAAAGTCGCGGATCACATCACGGGTAACGAGGAGGGAGCATTGAGGCTACGAGCTTATCGTCGGATTCACTCTTCCCGGTCAACTCCGCACGCCTGACCGATTGTTGGGTTATCGGGTGGCCGTCTCAGGACGCGTCGAGGAACCGGTCGAGCACCCGCACGCCGAACTTCAGACCGTCCACCGGCACCCGCTCGTCGACGCCGTGGAACATGCCGGCGAAGTCCAGCTCCGGCGGCAGCTTCAGCGGCGCGAAGCCGAAGCAGCGGATGCCGAGGTCGTCGAAGGACTTGGCGTCGGTGCCGCCGGAGAGCATGTACGGCACGGCGCGCGCGATCGGGTCCTCGGCGCGCAGCGCGCTCTGCATGGCGTCCACGAGCCGGCCGTCGAAGTCGGTCTCCAGGGCCTTGTCCGCGTGCACGTCCTCCCGCTTCACCCGGGGGCCGAGGATCCGGTCGAGGTCGGCCAGGAACTCCTCCTCGTAGCCGGGCAGGAAGCGGCCGTCGACGTGCGCGGTGGCCTGGCCCGGGATGACGTTGACCTTGTAGCCGGCGCCGAGCATGGTGGGCGCGGCCGAGTTGCGCAGCGTGGTGCCGATCATGCGGGCGATCCCGCCGAGCTTGGCGAGCGTCTCGTCCATGTTCTCCGGGTCGAGCTCGGTGCCGAGCGCGTCGGAGAGCTCGTCCAGGAAGGCCCGTACGGTCTTGGTGACGCGGACCGGCCACGTGTGCCGGCCGAGCCGGGCGACCGCCTCGCACAGCTCGGTGATCGCGTTGTCGTCGTTGGTCATGGAGCCGTGCCCGGCCGTGCCGTCGACGGTGAGCCGCATCCAGTGCATGCCCTTCTCGGCGGTCTCGACGAGGTAGAGCCGCAGCTTCTCGTTGACGGTGAAGGAGAAGCCGCCGACCTCGCCGATCGCCTCGGTGACGCCCTCGAACAGCTCCGGGTGCTTGTGCACCAGGTGCTTGGCGCCGTACGTGCCGCCGGCCTCCTCGTCCGCGAGGAAGGCCAGGACGATGTCGCGCGGGGGCTTGCGCCCGCTGCGCAGCCGGTCACGGACGACCGCGAGGGTCATCGCGTCCATGTCCTTCATGTCGACGGCGCCGCGTCCCCAGACGCATCCGTCGGCGATCTCGCCGGAGAAGGGGTGGTGGGTCCAGTCGTCCGCGTTGGCCGGAACGACGTCGGTGTGGCCGTGGATCAGCAGCGCGGGCCGCGAGGGGTCCTCGCCCTCGATCCGGGCCACCGTGGAGGCGCGTCCCGGGTGCGACTCGAAGATCTGCGGTTCCAGGCCCACCTCGGCGAGCTTCTCGGCGACGTACTCGGCGGCCTTGCGCTCGCCGGGCCCCGAGTGGTCGCCGTAGTTGCTGGTGTCGATCCGGATCAGCTCGCGGCAGAGGTCCACGACCTCGTCCTCACCGGTGACGCTCCTGGCCGTGTCCGTATCGCTCACGTGCTTCCTCCCGCTGTCCCTGCTGGTGTCCCCGGTGGTGGGGTCTGCTCATCCTCCCTCTCCGCGGCGCGTGCCCCAAGACCCGGCCCGGCCGGTCACACGCCGTTCACGCGACGGCGCTGCGGGCCGGGGGTGATCGGCCACCCCGGAACACCTGGTAATGTTTACGTCGTCGCCGCGGGGGGAAACCCGCGCGACAGACACCTTGTCCGGGTGGCGGAATGGCAGACGCGCTAGCTTGAGGTGCTAGTGCCCTTTATCGGGCGTGGGGGTTCAAGTCCCCCCTCGGACACATGAAGCGTGAGGGCCGCGACCGCGAGGTCGCGGCCCTCACGGCGTTGTCGCGGAGGATGACCATGAGCGCTCGTTCCTGCCCCTGCGGGCTGCCCGAGGCGTACGACGACTGCTGCGGCCGGTTCCACTCCGGGGCCGCCGCCGCTCCGACGACCGAGCGGCTGATGCGGTCGCGGTACTGCGCCTTCGTGCGACAGGACGCCGGTCACCTGCTGCGGACCTGGCACCCCCGGACCCGTCCGGAACGCATCGACTTCGACCCGCGGCTGCGGTGGACCGGGCTGGAGATCCTGGCCACCACCGACGGGTCCGCCTTCCACTCCACCGGCACGGTGACCTTCCGGGCCTCCTACCGGGGCGGCTCGCTGCACGAGCGCAGCCGCTTCGAGCGGGTCGGCGGGGCGTGGGTGTACGTCGACGGGGAGTTCCTGGAGTAGCCCGACTAGGGCGCCAGGACGTCCAGTTCCTGGAGGGCGCCCTCGGTGATCTGGCGGGTGAGTTCCTCCGCGCGGGCGGCGTCGCGCTCGCGGACCGCCTCCGCGACCTGCACGTGCAGGGTGACGGCGGCGGGGTCGGGGTCCTCGAACATCACGTCGTGGTGGGTTCGGCCGGCCAGGACCTCGGCGACGACGTCGCCGAGGCGGGCGAACATCTCGTTGCCGGAGGCGGTCAGGATCACGCGGTGGAAGGCCACGTCGTGGACGAGGTACTCCTCCAGCTGGTGACCGCGTGAGTGGGCGACCATGCCGAGGGCGCACTCGGTGAGTTCGGCGCACTGCCGCGCGGTGGCGTGGCGCGCGGCCAGGCCGGCCGCGGCGGGTTCGATCGCCGAGCGGAGCACGGTGAGGGAGCGCAGTTGCCGGGGACGGTCCGCACCGGCCAGGCGCCAGCGGATGACCTGCGGGTCGTAGACGTTCCACTCGCAGGCCGGCAGGACCGTCACGCCGACGCGGCGCCGGGACTCGACCAGGCGCATGGACTCCAGCACGCGGACCACTTCGCGCATCACGGAGCGCGACACGTCGAACCGCTGCGCGAGCTCGTCGGTCCGCAGCACGCTGCCGGGAGGGTACTCGCCCGCGGTGATCTCGGGGCCGAGGATGTCCAGTACGCGACCGTGCAGCCCCCGGCCCGTTGTGCTCATGCACTCAGCGTACGGGGTGGATCACACGAACAAAAAGTCAGACTTATAAGTCACACGGTCTTGAAAACGTCGTACTAATGGGCTTCAGTTGCGTGGACATCACGTGTCAACGAAGACAGCAGACAGTGAGGCAGCGATGAACACCCCCCATGTCGTCGTGGTCATGGGCGTCGCGGGCACCGGCAAGACCACCATCGGTCCCCTGCTCGCGGCCCGGTTCGGCGTCCCCTACGCGGAGGCCGACGACTTCCACCCGCAGGCCAACATCGCCAAGATGTCGGCCGGTGTCCCGCTCACCGACGAGGACCGGCTGCCGTGGCTGGACGCGATCGGTGACTGGGCGCGCGGGCGGGCCGGTCTCGGCGGCGTGGTCAGCTGCTCGGCGCTGAAGCGGTCGTACCGCGACCGGCTGCGGGCCGCCGCGCCCGACGTGGTCTTCGTGCACCTCACGGGTGACCGCGCGCTCATCGAGGACCGGATGTCGCACCGGCAGGGGCACTTCATGCCCACGGCCCTGCTCGACTCCCAGTTCGCCACGCTCCAGCCGCTGGAGCCGGACGAGACCGGAGTCGCCGTGGACGTGTCGGGCAGCCCGGAGGAGATCACCGGGCGGGCGGTCACCGCCCTCGCGGCCCTCCCCGAGCCGACCGCCTAGCCCCCGCCCACGCCCACGCCCACGCCCACGCCCACGCCCACGCCCACGCCGGAGGGTTACCTCCCGGAACCGGCACCTGAACGGGCGCCCCCACCGCCCCGCTTTCCCCCGTCCCCGTACCACCCCGAACCACAAGGGATCCACCGTGACCAGACTCAGCGTCGAGATGCTGGCAGCGGACGTACCCGAGCCGATCACTTCGGCCGGCCACGCTCAGCTGGGCATCGCCGTCCTGGCGGGCATCGCCGTCATCGTCCTGCTCATCACCAAGTTCAAGCTGCACGCCTTCCTGGCGCTGACCATCGGGTCGCTGGCGCTCGGTGCGTTCGCGGGCGCACCGCTGGACAAGGTCATCACCAGCTTCAGCACCGGACTCGGCTCCACCGTCGCCGGTGTCGGCGTGCTCATCGCCCTCGGGGCGATCCTCGGCAAGATGCTGGCCGACTCGGGCGGCGCCGACCAGATCGTCGACACCATCCTCGCCCGGGCGAGCGGCCGCGCGATGCCGTGGGCGATGGTGCTGATCGCCTCGGTGATCGGTCTGCCCCTGTTCTTCGAGGTCGGCGTCGTCCTGCTGATCCCGGTCGTGCTGATGGTCGCCAAGCGCGGCAACTACTCCCTGATGCGCATCGGCATCCCGGCGCTCGCCGGTCTGTCCGTGATGCACGGCCTGGTGCCCCCGCACCCCGGCCCGCTGGTCGCGATCGACGCGCTCGGGGCCAACCTCGGCGTGACGCTCGCGCTGGGTGTGCTCGTCGCCATTCCGACGGTGGTCGTCTCCGGTCCGCTCTTCTCCCGTTACGCCGCCCGCTGGGTGGACGTCCCGGCCCCCGACCGGATGATCCCGCAGCGCGCCTCCGACGACCTCGACAAGCGCCCCGGGTTCGGCCCGACGCTGGCGACGATCCTGCTGCCGGTCGTGCTGATGCTGGCCAAGGCGCTGGTCGACATCGTCGTGGACGATCCCGAGAACACCGTGCAGCGCGTCTTCGACGTCATCGGCTCCCCGATGATCGCCCTGCTCGCCTCGGTGCTCGTCGGCATCTTCACGCTGGGCCTGCCGGCCGGGTTCAGCAAGGAGCGGGTCTCGCAGCTGGTCGAGAAGGGTCTCGCGCCGATCGCGGGCATCCTGCTGATCGTCGGCGCGGGCGGCGGCTTCAAGCAGACGCTGATCGACTCCGGTGTCGGCCAGATGATCCTGGACATCTCCGAGGACTGGTCCGTCCCGGCGATCCTGCTGGGCTGGCTGATCGCGGTGGCGATCCGGCTGGCGACCGGTTCGGCGACCGTGGCGACCATCTCGGCGGCCGGCCTGGTCGCGCCGCTCGCGGCCGACATGTCGACCACGCACGCCGCCCTGCTGGTCCTCGCCATCGGTGCCGGCTCGGTCTTCTTCAGCCATGTCAACGACGCCGGTTTCTGGCTGGTGAAGGAGTACTTCGGGCTGAGCGTCGGCCAGAACATCAAGACGTGGTCGGTCATGGAGACGATCATCTCGGTGGTCGCCGGCGGCCTGGTCCTGCTCCTCTCGCTGATCCTCTAGGGGCGCGGAGATGACTGCTCATCCTCTCTTCGACATCAGCGGCCGTACGGCCCTGGTGACCGGCTCCAGCCGGGGAATCGGACTCGCCCTCGCCCGCGGCCTCCTCGAGGCCGGGTGCCGGGTGGTCCTCAACGGACGCGACGGCGAACGCCTCGCCAAGGCCGCGGCGGAGCTGCCGGGCGACGTCCACACGGCCGTGTTCGACGTGACCGACGGTGCCTCGGTGGCCGCCGGCATCGCGGATGTCGAGGAGCGGGTGGGCCCGCTCGACATCCTCGTCAACAACGCGGGCATGCAACTGCGGGCCCCGCTGCTGGAGTTCACCGACTCCGACTGGCACCGCATCCTCGACACCAACCTCACCAGCGCGTTCCTCGTCGGCCGGGAGGCCGCCCGGGGGATGACGGAACGCGGGCGCGGGAAGATCATCAACATCTGCTCGCTGCAGAGCGAGGTGGTCCGCCCCGGCATCGCGCCCTACGCGGCCACCAAGGGCGCGCTGAAGATGCTCACCAAGGGCATGTGCGCGGACTGGGGTCCGCACGGAGTGCAGGTCAACGGGCTCGGCCCCGGCTACATCGAGACCGAGCTGACCGAACCGCTGGTGAAGGACGCGGAGTTCAGCGCCTGGGTGCGCGGGCGTACGCCCGCCGGGCGCTGGGGCCGCACCGAGGACCTGGTGGGCGGGGTGCTGTTCCTGGCCTCCCCCGCGGCCGACTTCGTCGGCGGGCAGGTGCTGTACGTCGACGGCGGCATGACGAGCGTGCTGTGAAAGGAGCGGCGGGCGTGCTGGGTTGTGTGATCCACGGCCGGGAGGACCTGCGGGTCGAGGAACTGGCGGCGCCGGTTCCCGGGCCCGGGCAGGCGCTGGTGGCCGTGCGGTACGGCGGCGTGTGCGGGTCCGACCTGCACTACTGGCGGCACGGTGGCGTGGGCGACTTCCGGCTGCGCGAGCCGATGCTGCTCGGGCACGAGGTCGTCGGCACGGTCGTCTCGTACGGTGACGGGGCCTCGGGTCCGGCCGCCGGCACGGCGGTCGCCGTGCACCCGGCGACGCCGTGCGGGGTGTGCCCGGAGTGCGCGGACGGGCGGCGCAACGTGTGCCGGGACACGCGGTACCTGGGCAGTGCGGCGCGCTTCCCCCATGTGCAGGGCGGTTTCGCGGCCCGGATCGTCGTGCCGGCCGAGCAGGTGCGGCCGCTTCCCGCCGGGCTGGAACCGCGCCGGGCGGCGCTCGCCGAGCCGCTGTCCGTCGCACTGCACGCGGTGCGGCGGGCCGGGGAGGTGGCCGGCCGGCATGTGCTGGTCACCGGGGCCGGCCCCATCGGCTGCCTGGTCGTGGCGGCGGCGAAGGCGGCGGGAGCGGCGCGGGTGACCGTGACGGACCTGCTGCCGGAGGCGCTGGAGTACGCGCGCGTCGCGGGCGCGGACACGCTCGTGCGCGCCGACGACCCGCAGGACGCGGGGTGGCCGGCCGAGGTGGACGTGGCGGTCGAGGCGTCGGGCGTGGCCGCCGGGCTGGACGCGTGTCTGCGGCGCGTGCGGCGGGGCGGGGTCGTCGTGCAGCTGGGGATGCTGCCGCCGGGGCAGAGCCCGTTCGCGGGCAACCTCGTGGTGAGCCGGGAGATCGAGCTGCGCGGGGCGTTCCGCTTCGACGGCGAGTTCGACGCGGCGCTCGAACTGCTCGCGTCCGAGCCCGCCTTCGACGGGCTGGTCAGTGCGGTCGTCCCGGTGCGGGACGCGGAGTCGGCGTTCACGCTCGCCGCGGACCGGAGCCGGTCCTGCAAGGTCCTGCTGGACTTCGGTCCCTGAGCCGTTCGGTCCTTTCCACGGCCCCGGCGGGTCCACCGACCCGCCGGGGCCGACACGTTCTCCGGGGCCGGAGCGCTCTCCGGGGCCGGCGCGTTCGTCCGGTTCCGGCGGGGTTCCCGGCCCGGCGCGTTCGCCCGGCTCCGGCGCGGTTCCCAGGCCCGGCGCAGTTCCTCGGTCCGGCGCGTTCGCCCGGCTCCGGCGCGGTCCTCGGTCCGGCGCGTTCGTCCGGTTCCGGCGCGGTTCCCCGGCCCGGCGCAGTCCCTCGGCCCGGTGCAGTTCCTAGGTCCGGCGCGTTCGCCCTGTCCCGGCGCAGTCCCTCGGCCCGGCGCGGCTCCCCGGCCCGGCCCGTTCGCCCGGCCCCGGCGCAGACCCTCGGCCCGGCTCGGCTCCCCGGCCCAGCCCGTCCGCCCGGCTCCGGCGCGGTTCCTCGGCCCGGCGCAGACCCTCGGCCCGGCTCGGCTCCCCGACCCGACCCGTCCGCCCGGCCCCAGTGCAGTTCCCCGGCCCGGCGCGGCTCCCCGACCCGGCCCGTCCGCCCGGCCCCGGCGCAGACCCTCGGCCCGGCCCCGGCGCAGACCCTCGGCCCGGCACGTTCCCCGGTCCCGACGCGGGGGCGCCGACGGGTGCTGTCGGCGCCGCGGCCCGGCCGCCCCCGTGCGGCGAGCCACGCCGGTGCTCCAGTGAGGGCCGTGCCGGAAGGCCGAGGCCGCTCATAGGCAGCCGCGCCCCGGTCGGCCGGGGGCGCGGCTGCCTACGGGGTCGGTGCGGGCGCGTCTCCCGCGAGCTGCGCCGGCTCCCGCGAGGTGCCCGCCCGTTCCTACGGCGTGCGCTCGGCTTCCTTCTCCAGCTGGAACGCCTCGTTGCCGAGCCCGATGCGGGCGTGTGCCTCGGGGTTGCGGGCGCGCAGCACCGCGCCCTGCACCAGGCCGACGACGAGAGCGAGGCCGACGACGCCGGGCAGGATCCAGCTCAGCGAGGAGCCGGGGCCCGCGCCGACCAGCACGTCGAAGTCCTTGACCGTGTAGCCGGCGATCACCACCAGGGCGATGCCCGCCAGTGCGGAGGTGACCAGTCGCCAGGCCTGCGCTCCCGCGGCGCCGCGCCGGACGAAGAAGACGACGACGGACAGGGAGGCGATGGCCATCAGCACGATGACGCCGAGGGCGCCGATGTTGCCGCCCCAGGTGAACAGGTGCAGCACGGGCGCGGTCGGGTCGCCGGTCGGCTTGTCGTCGGTGAGCGCGAAGACGATGACCAGGACGGCGGCGATGACGGTCTGGAGCAGCGAGCCGGTGCCGGGGGCTCCGCTGCTTCCGGTGGTGCGGCCGAAGGCGGCGGGCAGCAGGCCCTCGCGGCCCATGGCGAAGGCGTACCGGGCGACGACGTTGTGGAAGCTGAGCATCGCGGCGAACATGCCGGTCACGAAGAGGATATGCAGGATGTCGGTGAAGGTGCCGCCAAGCCGGTCCTCGGTGAGGAAGAACAGCAGGCCGGCGCTCTGCTCCTGGGAGGTGCCGACGATCGCGGAGGGGCCGGTGGCCACGGTGAGGGCCCAGCTGCTGACGGCGAAGAAGACGGCGACGCCGCTGACCGCGAGGAACATCACGCGCGGTACCAGGACGTGCGGCCTGCTGGTCTCCTCGGCGTACACGGGGGCCTGCTCGAAGCCGAGGAAGGCGGCGATGCAGAAGCACAGGGCGGTGCCGACGCCGGCGCCGGAGAGCGTGTCCGGGTTGAAGGCGTGCAGCGACAGGCCCTCCTTGCCGGGGTCGGCGACGGCGGCGATGTCGAAGACGACGACCAGCAGCACCTCGATGACCAGCAGGACACCGAGCACGCGCGCGTTGACGTCGATCTTGAGCCAGCCCAGCGAGCCGACGGCGAGGACGGCCGCGAGCGCCGGGATCCACCAGGCGATCTCGATGTCCGCGTAGGTGGCGAACAGGCCGGAGACCTCGAAGCCGAAGATGCCGTAGATGCCGATCTGCAGGGCGTTGTAGGCGACGAGCGCGACCAGGGCGGCGCCCGCGCCGGCGGTGCCGCCGAGGCCGCGGGAGATGTAGGCGTAGAAGGCACCGGCGTTGTGGACGTGCCGGCTCATCTCGGCGTAGCCGAGGCTGAACAGCACCAGCACGATGCCGAGGACGACGAAGAGCAGCGGCTGGCCGACGATGCCCATCACCGCGAATGTGGTGGGCATGACACCCGCGACGACCATGAGGGGCGCGGTCGCGGCGAGGACGGACAGCAGCAGGCCCCCCGTGCCGAGGCGGTCGGCGCGCAGGGCGCGCTCCTGGCCCTTGAAGGTGCTGATGCCGCCGGCTGTGGCTCTGCTGGTGCTCGAACTGTCCGTCGTCATCTCGAGAATCCTTGGGTCGGTTGCGTGGATGCGGGGGGGTGGGGGCTGGGGTCAGGCCGTGCCCAGGGCGGCGGCTCGGGCGGTGCGGAAGGCGGTGCGGGCGTCACGGTCGGGGTAGGACCAGGGCGCCGCGGTGGCGTGCTCGCCGATCCGGTGGAACAGGGCGGCGGCCTCGGCGCCCCGCCCCTCGCAGACCTTGGCGTGGGCGAGGAAGTTCAGGTCGACCAGGCGGCGCGGATGGCCCTCGTGCTCCCACTCCAGCCACCAGTCGAAGGCCGCCTTCATCACCTGCCGGGCGCGGCGGCCGACCCAGTGGCCCGAGGCGACCGGGTCGGCGGGCTCGTGCCCGGCGGCGGCCAGGGTGCGGAAGCGCTCGGCGTGCGCGATGACCGGCAGGACCGCCAGCGGCGAGTCGGCGGGCGCCTGTTCGGCGGCCCAGTTGGCGAAGTCGTACACCTCGTGCAGCGGGTCGGGGCCCGCCTCGACGCGGCGCTCCGCGAGCCAGGCGACCACCAGGTGGTGGGCGTGGTGGTGGTCCGCGTACCGGCTGCGCACCTGCTCGAAGAGGCGGACCACGTCCCCGTCGGTCCCCTGCGCGCACTCCAGCAGGAGCAGCCCGAGCCAGGGGGTCGGGTCGGTGGGCACGCGTTCGGCCGCGGTGTGGCAGGCCTCGCGGGCGCGGGCGGTCTTCTCCTTGCCGCGCAGCGCGCGCCGCACCTGGGCGAGGGCGAGCAGCACGGAGGCGTCGGAGGAGTCGGGTTCGGCGAGCAGCCACTCCCGGGCCCAGGCGGCGCAGTACGACTCCCGGGCGAGCACGGTGATCCGGTGGCCCCGGCGGTCCCAGTCGTCTCCCGTCTGGACCAGCAGGGAACGGGCGTTCTGCCAGCGGCCCTGGGCCAGCGCGCTCCGTGCGGCGACGAGTTCGGCGTCGTCGAGAGCCTCGTCGAAGGCCTGTGCCGCGCGTTTGCGGCCACGGCCGAGGGGAGGCGGGGGTGGGGACACCGCGGGAACTTCCTCACGCGCTCTTCTTTGTGGTTCCGCTCATGACGTGATCGGTACGCAGTGGTCGACTGCCGATTTGGCATGAGCTGGTCACTCACAGCAAACCGTCAGCCAACGGATCACGTCAAGGGCATACGGTGCGTTACTCGCGTCAACCGGATTGACAAACGGGCGACTTGTGACGCCGGGGCCGAAACGTCCGTCCGATGACGCGCCGAAGCCGCCGCCCTTCCCGGTCGGCAGGCGGACGCGCGGCACACACCGCGAGGAGCCGCGGCGCACCGGAAGAAGCAGCGGCGGTCGTCGCCCGCGGGGCCGTCGCCCTCAGCGGGCGGGGCGCGCTCCCCTGCTTGGATGGCCGTATGAGTGCTGACGAGATCATCGACATCGTCGACGAGAACGACCGGGTGGTCGGGCAGTCCCCGCGCGGCGAGGCCTACGCACGCCGGCTGCGCCACCGCTGCGCGTTCATCCTCGTCCGGGACGGCGAGGGCCGGATCTTCGTCCACCGGCGCACGCCGACCAAACTGGTCTTCCCGTCCCGCTACGACATGTTCGTCGGCGGAGTCGTCGGCGCGGGCGAGAGCTACGACGAGGCGGCCCTGCGGGAGGCCGAGGAGGAACTGGGCGTGACCGGGCTGCCCCACCCGGAGCACCTCTTCACGTTCTGCTACGACGACGGCTCCGGCCTCAGCTGGTGGTCGGCGGTGTACGAGGTCCGCTGGGAACGGCCGGTACGGCCGCAGGCCGAGGAGGTCGCCTGGTACGACTTCCTGCCGGAGGCCGAGCTGGAGCGGCGCCTGGGCGAGTGGGACTGGACCCCGGACGGGCTGGCGGCGTACGAGCGGCTCAGGGCGCACCGGGCCGGCACGGCGGGGCCGTCCGGGGACTCGGGAGACGGCGGGGTCACAGGGGACGGCGGGACCGGCGGGACCGGCGGGACCGGCGGGACCGGCGGGACCGGAGCGGGCTCGGGGAGCGCGGGGTGAGCGGCTTCGTGCGCACGCTCCGGCTGTGGTTCGCGCCGGAGGAGGTACGGCGGGAGGGCGCGACGCCCGACTACCGGTTCTCGCTGGCGAACGAGCGGACGTTCCTCGCCTGGCTGCGCACCGCGCTCGCACTGATCGGCGGCGGCTTCGCCGTCGACCAGTTCCTGCCGGACCTGCGCTGGGGCTGGCGGGTGGGACTGGCGCTGGCGCTGCTCGCCGCCGGCGCCCTGTGCGCCCTGCGCGCGGTCAATCACTGGGTGCGCTGCGAGCGGGCCATGCGGCGCGGCGAGGACCTGCCGGAGTCGCGGTTCCCTGCGCTGCTGAGCGTCGTCGTCGCGGTGGTGGCGCTGGTGATGGTCGTCGTGGTGCTCGTCGGGTGGGAGGGGTGAGCGGGCCGGCGGCCGGGGCACCGGCACGGGATCCCGGGCTCCAGCCGGAGCGGACCCGGCTCGCGTGGCGGCGTACGACGCTGTCGACGACGGTGGTGGCCGTGCTCGCCGCGAAGGCGGCGCTGGCGGGCGGGGGGACGGTGGCCGGGGTGGTGGCGTGCGCGGTGTGCTGCGCCTGCTGGCTGGTGTTCCTGCGGATCGCGCACCGGCGGATCCGGGACCTGGCGGCGGCGGTGGCGCCGGGTGCCCCGGTTCCGGGGTACGCGGGTGGAGCGGTGCTGTGCACGGTGGTGATGGCGGTGTGCGGGGCGGCGCTGGTGTGGCAGGGGTGAGGATGCGACGGACGGGGTCGGCCAGGAGGGCACGGGCCCACTTCGCGCCGCACGCACCCGGCTCCCGACGTACGCACCCAACACCCGCCGCACGCAACCCGGTTCCCGGCGCGCGCAACCCGACTTCGGCCGTACGGACGCGGCGCAGCTCCCGCCGCACGCACCCCGGCTCCCGGCGCGTGGACCGCAAACTCCCGCCGTACGAGGCTCAGTTCCCGTCGGACCGGCCCGGACGGTCCACCGTGACCACGATCTTGCCCCGGGTCCGGCCCTGCTCGCTCAGGCGGTGGGCCTCCGCCGCCCGGGACAGCGGGAAGGTCTCCGCGACGTGCACGCTCACCGTGCCCGCTTCCGCGAGTTCCGACAGGCGCCGCAGGTCCTGCGGGTCCGGGCGGACGAACCAGTACCGTCCGCCGTAGTCCACCACCGCCGGGTCCACGATCGACGCCAGGCGGCCGTCGGGGGCGAGGAGGTTCGCGGACGCCTTCAGCGCGTCGCCGCCGACGACGTCGAAGACCGCGTCCACACCCTCGGGCGCCAGCCCCCGTACCCGCTC
This sequence comes from Streptomyces calvus, assembly GCF_006782915.1. Classification (GTDB taxonomy): domain Bacteria; phylum Actinomycetota; class Actinomycetes; order Streptomycetales; family Streptomycetaceae; genus Streptomyces; species Streptomyces calvus. The sequence continues at coordinate 114,014 of NZ_VCNP01000055.1, read as the reverse complement.
GGCCAGGCCCTCGCCGTAACCGACCGGCTCCCCGCCCAGCCCGCGCACGAAGTCGTGGTTGCGGGCGCTCGCCGTGCCGATGACCCGGGCGCCGAGGTGGGCGGCGAGCTGGACGGCGACGGAGCCGACGCCGCCGGCCGCGGCGTGCACCAGGACCGTCTCGCCCCGCTTGACCTCCAGGATCCGGTGCAGCACCTGGAAGGCGGTGAGCCCCACCAACGGCAGTCCGGCCGCCTCCTCGAAGGACAGGTTGCGCGGCTTGGGCGCCAGCGTCCGCACCGGGGCGGCCACGTACTCGGCGAAGGTGCCGCCGGACAGCACGTCCGTACGCACATAGCCCATGACCTCGTCACCGGCGGCGAACTCCGGGACGGCGGGCCCGGTGCGCACGACGACGCCGGAGACGTCCCAGCCGGGAACGACCGGGAAGACGGAGCGCAGCGCCTGGTCCAGATGGCCCTCGCGGCACTTCCAGTCCACCGGGTTGACGGCCGCCGCCCGCACCTCCACCAGGACCGAGTCCGGGCCCACCCGGGGATCTGCGACCTCCCCGAACTCCAGCACCTCGGGACCGCCGTACCGTGAGTAGCTGATCGCCTTCATGGGTCCGACCCTCCGGGGTCGGCCCGGACCGCGCAACCCGAATGGGCGGATGTACGCCGTTCGCGTGGCGGCCGGACGCCGGGTGACAGGCGGCGAACGCCTATCGTGGCCCCGGTCACGTTTCGTCCCCACCCTGGACGGCATACCGACCGGTCGGCATCATGAGCGGGTACTGTTCACCTGCCCGTAGGAGCGACGATGAGCCCCGACCACCCGCCCGGACTCGATCTCGACCGGCTGCTCGGCCTGCTCGAACGGGAGCGGCCCGGCCTGGTGAACGGCCCGCTCTCCGGCCGGCTGATCGAGGGCGGCAGGTCGAACCTCACGTACGCGGTCTCCGACGGCACCTCCCGCTGGGTCGTACGGCGGCCACCGCTCGGCCACGTCCTCGCCACCGCGCACGACATGAAGCGGGAGCACCGGGTGATCAGCGCCCTGCACCCCACCGCCGTACCGGTGCCGCGCACCCTGCTGCTGTGCGAGGACGAGGACGTGCTCGGGGCGCCCTTCTACGTCATGGAGTTCGTCGACGGCACCCCGTACCGCACCGCCGACCAGCTCCTCCCGCTCGGGCCGGACCGCACCCGGGACGTGGTGCTGAACCTGGTGGACGCACTGGTCGAACTGCACGCCGTGGATCCCGGCGAGGCGGGCCTGGCGGACTTCGGCCGCCCCGAGGGCTTCCTGGACCGGCAGTTGCGGCGCTGGGGCAAGCAGCTCGACGCCTCCCGCAACCGGGACCTGCCCGGCATCGACGAGCTGCACGCCACGCTCGGCCGCGAACTGCCCCGCTCCCCCGCGCCGACGGTGGTGCACGGCGACTACCGTCTCGACAACGTCCTGATCGGTACGGACGACCGGATCAGGGCGATCCTCGACTGGGAGATGTCCACCCTCGGCGATCCGCTGACCGACCTCGGTCTGCTGGTGATGTACAGCATGCCGCTGGGCGCGCCGGACTCCCCCGTCTCCACCACCGCCGAGGCCCCGGGACACCCCTCGCCGGCCGAACTGGTCGAGCGGTACGCCGCACGCTCGGGCCGCGACGTGACCGGGGTGTCGTGGTACACGGCGTTCGCCTGGTTCAAGCTCGCCGTGATCCTCGAGGGCATCCACTACCGCTACACCCTGGGCCGGACCGTCGGACGCGGCTTCGACCGCATCGGCGACCTGGTGCCCGTCTTCATCGAGCACGGTCTGACCACTCTTCAGGAAGGCTGACAGGACATGGACTTCGCGTTCGACGCGCGCACCGAGGAGCTGCGCGCCAAACTCCTCGCCTTCATGGACGAGCACGTCCTGCCCGCCGAGCCGGTGGTGCACGAGCAGCGCGCGGCACTGGACTCGCCGTGGGCGACCCCGCCCGTGGTGGAGGAGCTGAAGGCCGAGGCCCGCAGGCAGGGGCTGTGGAACCTGTTCCTGCCCGACTCCGAGTACGGTGCCGGACTGACCAACCTCCAGTACGCCCCGCTCGCCGAGATCCTCGGCCGCTCCCCGCAGCTGGCGCCGACCGTCACCAACTGCGCCGCACCGGACACCGGGAACATGGAGGTGCTGGCGCAGTTCGGCGACGAGGCGCAGAAGAAGCAGTGGCTGGAGCCGCTGCTGGCCGGGGAGATCCGCTCGGCGTTCGCGATGACCGAGCCGGACGTCGCCTCCTCGGACGCCACCAACATCACCACGCACATCCGGCGGGACGGCGACGAGTACGTCGTCACGGGCCGCAAGTGGTACATCTCCGGGGCCATGCACCCGGACTGCCGGATCTTCATCGTGATGGGCAAGACCGACCCGGACGGTGCGGACATCCGCCGCCAGCAGTCCATGGTCCTCGTCCCGCGCGACACGCCCGGCGTCACCATCAGGCGCGCCATGCAGGTGTTCGGCTACGAGGACCACTACCACGGCGGCCACGCCGAGGTGGTCTTCGACGAAGCGCGGGTGCCGGTGTCGAACCTGATCGGCGAGGAGGGCGGCGGTTTCGCCATCGCCCAGGCCCGGCTCGGTCCCGGCCGGATCCACCACTGCATGCGGCTGATCGGCATGGCCGAGCGGGCCATCGAGCTGATGTGCCGGCGGGCGGTGGCCCGGGACGCGTTCGGCAAGGCGCTGGCGCAGCAGGGCGTGGTGCAGAACTGGATCGCCGATGCGCGCGTGGCGGTCGAGCAGCTGCGGCTGCTGGTGCTGAAGACGGCCTGGATGATGGACACCGTCGGCAACCGGGGCGCCCACACCGAGATCCAGGCCATCAAGATCGCCACGCCGCGCACGGTCGTCGGCATCCTCGACCGGGCGATCCAGCTGTACGGCGCGGGCGGCGTCAGCCAGGACTTCCCGCTGGCCGAGCTGTACGCCGGCGCCCGCACGCTGATGATCGCCGACGGCCCGGACGAGGTGCACCAGCGGTCGCTGGCGCGGCGCGAGCTGAAGAAGTACCGGTAGAACCCCGCTAGGGTCTGTCGTTTTGGATCAGGTCGGCTGGGAGACGCAGCGCTTCTAAGCCCACCCGAGCGGGGCGTGGTGCGTGCAGCTGCAAGGCGGAGGAGGGCGGCGACGCGGAGCGTCGACAACCGACGACAACGCTGCAGATGTGCGTGCCACGCCCCGCGAAACCGACATGATCCAAACGACAGGCCCTAGTAGCCGCCGGACGGCGTGTGGTCCGTCAGCGCCAGGGTGCGCAGGAAGTCGCGCAGGCGCAGCAGCGTGCGGGCCACGAGGCGGCGCGCGGCGGGGGCGTCGGGAGCGTGGGCGCTGGTCCACAGGGCCGGTACGAGATCCATGCGCTCAGCATCGGTTCGTGCCGGCCCAGCGGTCCAACAGATGGTTTCGCTGGGCTCGATCTCTAGAATCGATGGATGGAGATCCGTCAGCTCCGCCACTTCATGGCGGTCGTCACCGAGGGAAGCTTCACCGCCGCCGCCCGCGCCGAGCTGATCGTGCAGTCGGCGCTCAGCACCTCGATCCGCGATCTGGAACGGGAGCTGGGCGCCGATCTGTTCGACCGCACCGGCCGGAAGGTCGTGCTCACCGAGGCCGGGCGCGCACTGCTGCCGCAGGCGCGGGCGCTGCTGGCCGGGGCGCGGTCCGCGCGGGAGGCGGTGGCGGCGGTGGCCGGGCTGCACACCGGCCGGGTGGCCATCGGCACCATCCAGACGCTGACCTGCGTCGATCTGCCCGGCGAACTGGCCGCCTTCCACCAGGAGTTCCCCGGGATCCAGGTCTCCGTCCGGGACGCCACGGTGGACGAACTGACCGAGGCGCTGCGGGCGGGCGAGCTGGACCTGGCGTATCTCGCGCCGGACGCGCGGGAGTTGCCGGAGGGGCTGGCGGTGCACGCGACCTGGCACGAGGAGCTGGTGCTGATCACGGCGCCGGGGCATCCGCTGGCGGCGGCCGGGCGGACCCTGGTCAGGGATCTCGCCGAGGAGCCGTTCGTGGACTTCCGCGCGGGGACCGGGCTGGAGACGGCGGTGCGGCGGCTGGCCGCGCACTGCGGGCTCCGGCGGCGGATCACCTGCGACGTGACGCAGGCCGGACTGCTGGTGGAGCTGGTGCGGGCCGGGATCGGGGTGGCGTTCGTGCCGCGGCCGATCGGTGAGCGGGCGGGACTGCCGTGCGTGGCGGTGCGGCAGCCGGATCCGGGGCGCACGGTGGTGCTGGCCGGGCGCGGGCCGCGGCCACGCAACCCCGCGGCGGCGGCCCTGCTCGATCACCTGACGCGCGGCGGGGACGTCCCTAGGGGCGCAGCGCCCGCAGCAGCAGGTCGGCCAGGTGGTCGGCGACCTCCTGGGGGCTGAGCGGGCCGTCGGGGCGGTACCAGGTCGACAGGTGGTGCACGGAGCCGAAGTGGTAGTCGACCACGAGGTCGGCCGGGGTCGCCGTGGAGAAGACGCCCGCCCGCTGGCCCTCCTCGATCAGCGCGCGGAAGCGTTCGTGGTAGCGGCGGCGCTCGGCGCGCACCTGCTTGTTCTTCTCCGGGCTCAGGTGGTGCATGGAGCGGAAGAAGATCGACGCGTCGTCGAGGTTCTCGATCGTGGTGACGACGACGTCGGCCGCCGCGCCGCGCAGCCGCTTCTCGATCGGTTCGTCGGCGTCCGCGAAGTGGTCCAGGCGTTCCTGCTGGAGGCGCAGCACGCGCGCGTACACCTCGTGCAGCAGGTCGTCCTTGGAGCCGAAGTAGTGGTAGAGCGCTCCCTTGGTGACGCCGGCCGCCTCGACGATCTCCTGCACGGAGGTGCGGTCGTAGCCCTGCTCGGCGAAGAGCCGGGTGGCGGCGGCCAGGAGCCGCTGCGGCACCGGCGTACCGTCCCCGTCCGTGGTCCTGGGCACTGCCGCCACCCGCCTTTCCGTGTCGCTCGTCGTTGTCGTGGGTCAGCCGTGGGTCAGTCGTGGGCCGGGGAACGCAGTTCCCGACGGAGGATCTTCCCACTCGCCGTCTTCGGCAAGTCCGGCAGGATCTCCACCTGGCGCGGATACTTGTAGGCGGCCAGTCTCTCCTTGCAGTACGCGGCGAGCGCGGCCGGGTCCGCCTCCGTTCCGGGGCGCAGGCTGATGAAGGCCTTGACGGTCTCCCCGCGGTACCCGTCGGGCACGCCCACGACGGCGGCCTCGCGGACCGCCGGGTGCGTGTAGAGCACGTCCTCGACCTCGCGCGGCCACACCTTGAAACCGGACGCGTTGATCATGTCCTTCTTGCGGTCGACGACGTAGAGCCAGCCCCGCTCGTCCATGAAGCCGATGTCGCCGGTGCGCAGCTCGCCGTCCGGGAAGGTCTCGGCGGTGGCGTCGGGCCGTCCCCAGTACCCGGGAACGACCTGCGGCCCGCGCACCACGATCTCGCCCTGCTCGCCGAAGGGCAGCTCCTCGCCGCGGTCGTCCACGATCCGCACGACGGTGTCGGGCCCGGGCACGCCCACCGCCAGCGTGCCGGAGGCCTCGTCCACGGGCGCCTCCAGGTGCGGCGGGACGGAGGCGCAGGGCGCGGTGCACTCGGTCAGCCCGTAGCCGTTGCGGATGTACGGCCCGAAACCGGCCCGGAACTTCTCCACCAGGGCGGGCGGCAGCGGGGCGCCGCCGGAGGAGATCACCCGGAAGGAGGAGAAGTGGTCGCGGCTCGCGCCGGGGTGGGCGGCCAGCGCCATGAAGGCCGTGGACGGGCCGACGGTGTAGTGCGGCCGGTGCTCGGCGAAGGCGTCCAGCACCACACCGGCCTCGAAGCGGTAGGCCAGGACGAGCGTGCCGGCGCTGTTCAGGCAGGCGCCGAGCTGGCACACCATGCCGGTGATGTGGAACAGCGGCGCGAGCGCGAAGTACACGGGCGCCTCGGGCAGGCCGAGGCCGGTGCGCTGCCGTTCGGCGTTGTACATGATGTTGCGGTGCGTGTTGGTGGCGCCCTTGGGGGTGCCGCTGGTGCCCGAGGTGTAGCTGATGAGGGCCGTGCCGTCGGGCGCGGGGTCGCGGTTCTCGGGAGGCCGGTGGCCCTGCCGGGCGACGGTGGTGAGGTCGTCGGCGTCCGGTGCCTGCGGCAGCCGCTCGAAGGTGAGCACGCGGGTGTCGCCGCGGGTCTGGAAGTCCAGCTCGCAGGCGGTGAGCACGATCCGCACCGGTGAGCCGGCGGCCGTCTCGCGCAGGTACGTCTCCCAGGCCCGGTCGGAGCAGATCAGCGCGGCCACGTCGCCGTCCCGCAGGACGTGGGTCACCTCGCCCGACTTGTACATCGGATTGACTGGCACCACCACCGCGCCCGCCTTCCACGCGCCGAGCAGGGCGAGCACGAAGAGCGGGGAGTTCTGCAGCAGGATCGCCACCCGGTCGCCGCGCTCCAGGCCGCGGGCGGCGAGGTGTCCGGCGACGGAGTCGCTGAGCTCGTCGGCCTCCCGGTAGGTCAGACGGCCGTCGAAGTAGGCGAGGAAGGTGCGCTCGGGGGTCTCGGCGGCCGTCCGGCGCAGGGCGTGCACCAGGGAGTCGGCGGGGTCGACGGGGGCGCGCTGGGCGTCGGTGAGGAGGGACAGCCAGGGTTTGGCGGCGTAGCGGGAGCCGGTCACCGGGTCGCCTCCCACTGCTGCTGGAGGCGGTTCATGCCGGTGAGCCAGCGGTCGGGGTCGCCGGCGCGGGCCCGGTAGTACTCGGCGACCTCCGGGTGCGGCAGGATCAGGAAGCGGTCCTCCTCGATGCCGCGGAAGAGGGCGTCGGCCACGTCCTCCGGTTCGATCGCGGTCGGCTCGAGGACGAGTGCGCCGGCGCTGCCGCTGGCGTCGAGCATGTCGGTGCGCACGCCCTGCGGGCAGATCGCGTGGACCTTGATCCCGCGGTGGCGGTAGGTCAGCGACAGCCACTCGGCGAAGGCGTAGGCGCCGTGCTTGGTGACGCTGTACGGAGCGGTGCCGATCATGGTGAGGAGTCCGGCGGCGGAGACGGTGGAGACGAAGCGGCCGCTGCCGCGTTCCAGCCAGTCCGGGAGCAGCGTGTGCGCCGCGCGGACGTGCGCCATCACGTTGACGTCCCAGGAGAGCGCCCAGCCCTGCTCGTCGAGCGGTTCGCCGGGCTCGCCGCCGTCGCGGCCGACGCCGGCGTTGGCGCAGTAGACGTCGACCGTCCCGCCGAGGGCGTCGCGGGCCTCGGCGACGATCGTGGAGGCGTCGCCCGGGACGGCGAGGCCGCCGATCTCCTCGGCGACGGCCTTCGCCCGGTCGGCGTCCAGGTCGTTGACGACGACCCGTGCCCCCTGGGCGGCGAAGCGGCGGGCGAGCGCCGCTCCGATGCCGCCTCCGGCTCCGGTGACGACCACCTTCGCATCCTGCACGGTTTGCACCATCGGTCTCCTTCGACGCGGCTCCCGGCTGCTACCGGCGACAGACTAACCGGTCGGTATGGAGGGCGGAAGGGGTGTTCCGCGCGAGGTCGGTCCGCTTCGTTCCCCGGGGCCGTCAGGCGCGCTAGCGTGCGTGGTCATGACACCGGCCGCGATCACGGAGGTCACTGTATGAAGCTGTCCAGACGGAGCCTGCTCGCCACCACCACGGCCGCGGTCGCGGCCGGCGCGGTGCCCGCGCAGGCCGCTGCGGGGCGGGCCGGGACGGAGGGCGGCGGCCGGCGGCTGCGCACCGGGTTCGAACGGCTCGCCGCGGACGGTTACGCGCTGCTCGACGGGCAACGCGTGGGCGTCGTCACCAACCCGACGGGCATCACCCGGGACGTACGGCACCTCGTCGACGTCATGCACGCCGACGACCGTGTCGATCTCATCGCCGTCTTCGGCCCCGAGCACGGCTTCCGCGGGACGGCCCAGGCGGGCGGCTCCGAGGGCCGCTACGACGACCCGGCGACCGGCCTGCCCGTCTACGACACCTACCTGAAGAGCGGCGCTCCGCTGGCCGACGTCTTCACCGCCTCCGGCGTGGACACGGTCGTCTTCGACATACAGGACGTGGGCGCGCGGTTCTACACGTACATCTGGACGCTGTTCGACTGCATGGAGGCGGCGCGGCTCGCGGGCAAGCGGTTCGTCGTGCTCGACCGGCCGAACCCGGTGACCGGGCGGGCGGCGCTGGGGCCGGTGCTGCACAAGGAGTTCGCGACCTTCGTCGGGCGGCAGCCGGTCTCCCAGGCGCACGGGATGACGGTGGCGGAGCTGGCGCTGCTGTTCAACGCGGAGTTCCTCGACGCGCCGGTGGAGCTGGAGACCGTGCGGATGTCGGGCTGGAAGCGGTCGGACTTCTACGACGCCTCCGGGCTGCCGTGGGTGCCGCCGAGCCCGAACATGCCGACGCCCGAGACGGCGCTGGTGTACGCGGGGACGTGCCTGTTCGAGGGCACCAACCTGTCCGAGGGGCGCGGCACCACCCGGCCGTTCGAGCTGCTGGGCGCCGAGGGGATCGAGGGGCGCTGGGCGGCCGCGGCGAACGAGCTGGAGATGGCCGGCGTGCGGTTCCGGGAGGCGTACTTCGCGCCGACGTTCTCCAAGTTCCAGGGCAAGACCATCGGGGGCGTGCAGCTGCATGTGCACGACCGCGAGGCGTTCGACCCGGTGCGGACCGGGATCGGACTGCTGGTCACGGCCAAGCGGTCGTTCAGCGGCTTCGCCTGGCGCCCGGACCACTGGATCGACAAGCTCACCGGTTCCACCCTGGTGCGCACGATGATCGACGCGGGGGCGGACACGGACGAGGTGGTGGCCGGCTGGCAGGAGGAGTTGGCGGCCTTCCGGCGGATACGGCAGGAGTACCTGCTCTACCGCTGAGCGGGCGGGACACACAACGGCGGCGGGCTGCGGGAAGCGGCCCGCCGCCGTCCGTTTGCGGGCAGTGCCGCGCGCCGACCTGCGATGTCACGGTCACGGACGTTTCCGAAGGGCCCGCCCCGGGGCGGGGCGGCAGCGGCCGGTGTGCATATCGGGGGCCGCTTCAGGAACCCGTGGAAGCCGTGGGGAGTTATCGGGCTGTCGAGGAGACGCTCTTCCGCACGGGAGGGCACGGAGCGGGTTACCGCCGGTATCTCCCCATGAGCGACCACAACTGAAGCACGGGCCAAGGAAGTTGGCCCGCACGTCCCTGCGACCGGCTGCCGGGGGCCATCGAAAAAAGGATGGAGCCGATTCGCGTGTCGATACGTCTATTCGGCGACGTCCGTTCGACGACGCCGAAGTGACCGGATTACAGGTGCAGGTGTGACGGAGGTGCAGGACGATGGCCGGTTTCCGAAGTCTGGCGAGACAGGTCCGAGATCCACGGTGCGATCTGGCGCTGCGGCGCTACTCGCTGCGCAAGTGCCTGGAGCGGTTCGCTCCCTACGGGCACCGTGCGACCTGGGACCATCTGTGCTCGCGGGCCGGGTTCGATCCCGAGGACCGCTCCGTCGACCCGGCGCGGCTCGTGGCCGCACTGGACGAACTGGAGGAGGCCCGGGCGGTCTGGCTGGCCTATGAGGTGGAGTTCGCCGAGCGCCGCAGGAAGGAGAAGCACGACGGGTTGCGCCGGCCGGGCAGTGTGGACGACTGGCACCGGCTGACCTGGGGCGGTTTCGGTGTGGCCTGGTGCGACGATCCGCGGGTGCATCCGCGGGAGCCCCTGGCCGAGGTGCTGCGGCGGCTGATCGCCGCGCTGGAGCGCGAGCCGGGTACGTCCTGCCCCGTGTGCCGGGGGGAACGGCTCATGTGGCGGTACGACCTGGACCACGAGCCGTCGACCGGACCGGTGTGCACGGACTGCGGAATCCTGGTCCCGCGTCCCGTGCTCACCCCCGCGGCACTGGCGGACGCCCGGCGGGCGCGGCTGCTGGTGTCCGCCTGAGCGACAGAGAGCGTCGGGGCGCGGGGGTGCGCCCGCCCGGTCGCACCCCCGCTGACCCCTGAAGCCCGCACCGGCCGTCCGGGACCCCGGCGCGCGGGCCCCGACGTACGGCATGCACGGCCGGCGCGGCACACGCGGGCACGCCGTGTCCGACGGCCGGTCGGAGGCCGGTGGCGAGCGGAGACCGGCGGCCCAGCGGACACCGACGACCTGGCGGAGAAGCGTCCGGGCGAAACCCGACGGCGCCGGGCGGAAACCGGCGGCTTGGCGGAGGCCGGTGGCCGGTGGCCGGTGGCCGAGCGGACACCGACGACCTGGCGGAGGCCGACAGCCGAGCGGACACTCGACGACCTGGCGGAGACCGACGGCCTGGCGAGAACCGACGGCCGGGCGGAGGCCGGTGGCCGAGTGTGGCCCGCGGCCCGGTGGTCAGCCGGTGCGTCGCCGGCCGGTCCCGCGGCGGCGGCCCGTGCCGTTCTCGGGCATCAGACGGGAGCCCGCGCGGCTTTCGCCGAAGACGTCGTCCGGGTTGGACAGGACGCAGCCGTCCAGGGAGAGACACCCGCAGCCGATGCAGTCCGTGAGGTGGTCGCGCAGGCGGTTGAGCTGCTTGATGCGCTCGTCCAGCTCGGAGCGCCAGGCCTCGGAGAGGCGGGCCCAGTCCTCGCGGGTGGGCGTGCGCTCCTCGGGGAGTTCGGCGAGCGCCTCGCGGATGGTGGCCAGTGGGATGCCGACGCGTTGGGCGGCACGGATGAAGGCGACGCGGCGCAGGGTGTCACGGGTGTAGCGCCGCTGGTTGCCCGAGGTGCGGCGACTGCTGATCAGGCCCTTGGACTCGTAGAAGTGCAGGGCCGAGACGGCGGCGCCGCTGCGGTCGGAGAGCTGGCCGACCGTGAGCTCGTGGATCTTCTCTGGAATCCGTTGCACCCCTCGAACCCTACCGACCCCGTCCGGTGCCCCGTCCGTTGACAGGGACCCCTGCGCCGACCATGCTAAGCAGTTGCTTAGGCAGGTGCGCCGGAACGTGCCTGCGACTACGTGACGCGAGAGGCCGGGACATGGCAGAGCCGAGGATCTTCACGTCCGTCGACGACCTGAAGGCGGCGGTGGGCGAGCAGCTGGGATACACCGACTGGCTGGAGGTCGACCAGAAGCGGATCGACCTGTTCGCCGAGGCCACCGGTGACCACCAGTGGATCCACGTGGACCCGGAGAAGGCCGCCGCGGGCCCCTTCGGGACGACCATCGCGCACGGATACCTGACGCTGTCGCTGCTGCCCCTGTTCGGGCCGCAGCTGATCTCCGTCGAGGGCGTGAAGATGGGCGTCAACTACGGCACCAACAAGGTGCGCTTCCCGGCCCCGGTGCCGGTCGGCTCCCGGGTGCGGGCCACCGCGACGATCACCGCCGTCGACGAGGTGCCGGGCGGCGTGCAGGTGGCCACGGCGTTCACCGTGGAGCGCGAGGGCGGCGAGAAGCCGGTGTGCGTGGCGGAGTCGGTGGCCCGCTACTACCTCTGACCGGCGTCGGCGACCCCGACCATCCTGAGCGTGAGGTCGGCGTAGAGCGCGCCGACCTCCTCCGGCGTGCGGGGGCCGTTGACGTTGAACCAGCGGGCCACGTCGATGCAGAGGGAGAGCACGGCGAGGGTGGTGCCCTGCACGTCGACCACGTCGAACTCCCCGGAGCGGACGCCGTCCTCGATGATGCCGCGCACCTCGGCGTTGACCTGCCGGCGCAGTCCGAGGATCTCGGCGCGGGCCTCGGGGCCGAGCGAGTCGAGTTCGTACTGCACGACCTTGGCGGTGGTCCGGCCGCCCGCGTGCCAGCGGACGAAGGAGCTGACCGCGTCGGCGAGCCGCTCGGTCGCGCTGCCCTCGGCGCGCGCGGCCGTGCGCAGGATGTCCAGGGCCTTCTCGTGGCCGATCCTGCTGATGCGGTGGAGCAGCTCTTCCTTGGTCTTGTAGTGGATGTACAGCGCGGCCGGACTCATCCCGGCGCGGCCGGCGATGTCACGGGTCGTCGTGGCGTGGTAGCCGCGCTCCGCGAACGCCTCCACGGCGGCGAGCAGCAGCCGCCGGGCCGCGTCGGGCGTGACCTCACCCCACGGCTGCGCCTCGCCGTCGGCCGTCTCCTGCGCCGTACTCATCGCTCACCCCATTCACCGGCAGGAGTAACACCATACCGCCGAGGGTGAGCGGGCGCTTAGCGAGCCCGGCGCGAAGATCACAGTTTCTGCAGCGGGTCGTGCTCGGCAAGCAGCTTCTCCAGCCGTGCCTGGTCGACCCGGTTCACGATCTGGCCGGCCTCCTGGCGGTCGCGGATCACCTTGGCCAGGGTGAAGGCGGAGGTGACGAGGTACAGGACCGCGATGGCCAGGAAGGCACGGACCCACGCGTCCGTCTGCAGGTTGAAGATGCCGACCGCGGTGGCGCCCAGGGCGACCGCGAAGGACGCGACGGCCTGACCGTAGAAGGCGGCCGTGCTCTGCTGCTTGACCGGTGTGTCGCTCATGGGGACAAGGGTCGGCGGATGTGGCCGCGGCCACATCCGCTCGGATACTCAGACGCGTACTCAGAACGCCGAAACGCCCGTCAGCGCACGGCCGATGACCAGCTTCTGGATCTGGCTGGTGCCCTCGTAGAGGGTCATCACGCGGGCGTCGCGCAGGAGTTTGCCGGCCGGGTACTCGTCGATGTAGCCGTAGCCGCCGAAGACCTGGAGGGCGTTGTTGGCGGCGCGGACGGCGGCCTCGGAGGCGAAGAGCTTGGCCTTGGAGGACTCGACGGCGAACGGCTGCCCGCGGTCGATCAGGTCCGCGACCCGCCAGGTCAGCAGCCGGGCCGCGTCGACGTCCACGGCGATGTCGCTGATCAGTTCCTGGACGAGCTGGTGGTGGGCGATGGTCTTCCCGAACTGCTCGCGCTCCCCGGCGTACCGCACGGCCGCGTCCAGGGCGGCCTGGGCTATGCCGACGCAGCCGGCCGCGACCGACATCCGTCCCTTGGCGAGGGCGGACATGGCGACCGAGAAGCCCTTGCCCTCCTCGCCCAGCATCGCGGAGGCGGGCACCCGCACGTCCTCGAGGACCAGTTCGGCGGTGGCCTGGCCGCGCAGGCCGAGCTTGCCGTGGACGGTGCGGCGGGTCAGTCCCGGGGCGTCGGCCGGGACGAGGAAGGCGGAGACGCCCTGGTGGCCGGGGGCGTCGGTGGAGCGGGCGAAGAGCAGGACGACGTCGGCCCAGGTGCCGTTGGTGATGAACATCTTGGTGCCGTTGATCACGTAGTCGCCGCCGTCCCGCACCGCGCGGGTGGTGAGGCTGCCGGCGTCGGATCCGGTGCCCGGCTCGGTGAGGCCGAAGCAGCCGACGTACGCGCCGGAGGTGAGGCCCGGCAGCCAGGTGCGCTTCTGCTCCTCGCTGCCCCGGGCGGCGATGGTCTTGGCGACCAGGCCGAGGGACACGGAGACGATGCCGCGCACGGCGGAGTCGCCGCGCCCGAGCTCCTCGGTGACCAGGCAGTACGCGAGGTGGTCGCCGCCGGAGCCGCCGTACTCCTCGTCGACCGTCAGCCCGAGGAAGCCGACCTCGCCGAGCTTCTTCACGATGCCCCGGTCGACCTGCTCGGCGCGGTCCCAGGCGGTCGCGTGCGGCACGACCTCACGCTCCACGAAGTCCCGGGCGAGCCGGCGGACCGCCTCCTGTTCCTCGCTGAGCTCCAGGTTCATACCGAGTCACCCCAAGTGAAAGCCGCTTGAATTCCGGACCTTTAAATTAGCACTGCTAGTTTATGGTCGCAGCCCTACTATGTGCGCCATGGCCCGACCGCGCAAGCCCCTGCTCAGCACCGACCGGATCGTGGAGACCGCGCGTGCGCTCGTGGACACCGAGGGCCTGGCGGCCGTCTCCACGCGCCGGCTCGCCGCGGAGCTGGGGGTGAGCGGTCCCTCGCTCTACAACCACTTCCGCACCAAGGACGAGATCCTGGAGGCGGTGGCCGACTCGGTGAGCGCGCTGGTCGACCTGTCGATGTTCGAGGACGGCCGGGACTGGCGGACCGCGCTGCACGACTGGGCGGTCTCCTACCGGGCGGCGCTGCGCGACCACCCCAACATCGTCCCGGTACTCGCCCGCGGCCCGGGCCGCCGGCCGGCGGCGCTGCGGCTCGCCGACGCGGTCTACGGCGCGATGGTCGAGGCCGGCTGGCCGCCCGCGCAGGCCACCTCCATCGGCGCGCTGATGCGGTACTTCATCATGGGCTCCGCGCTCGGTTCCTTCGCGGGCGGCTTCGTGGACGACGCGAGCGCCTACGACCCGGCCGACTACCCGCACCTCGGCCAGGCCCACCTGCTCGCCGAGCAGCAGGAGAAGATCGACGAGCGGGCCTTCGAGACCGGCCTGACGGCCCTGCTGGACGGGCTTGCCCTGCAGTACGAGCAGGTCACGGGCGGCGCTTAGCCGGGCTCCCGGACACTTCGGTGAGCGCCGAAGCGTCCCTGCCGCATGCTGGAGGGCATGACCACCAAGGACCCCCGGGCGCCGGGGCTGGCCCGGCTCGCCGCGCTGGCCGCCGACGAGACCCGGGCCGCGTGTCTGCTGGCCCTGCTGGACGGCCGGGCCTGGACGGCGGGCGAGCTGGCCCGGACCTGCGGTGTCGCCGCCTCCACGCTGAGCGAGCACCTGGGCAAGCTGGTCGCGGGCGGGCTGCTGGCCGAGGAGCGACAGGGGCGGCACCGGTACGTACGGCTGGCCGACGCCGGGGTCGCCCAGCTGGTGGAGGACCTGGCCGCGCAGGTCGCCCCGGGTGCCGCAGAGCGTCCGCGCACCCTGCGGCAGACGAACGCCGGGTCGGCCATGGCCCGCGGGCGCACCTGCTACGACCATCTCGCCGGGCGGCTCGGCATCACCGTCACGGACGCCTTCGCCGCGCGGGGGCTGTTGCGCCAGGACACCGGGTTCGCGCTCACCGACGCGGGCCTGCGCTGGTTCGCCGCGGCCGGGATCGACCTCGACCGGCGCGGCCGCCGGCCGCTGGCGCGCGCCTGCCTGGACTGGACCGAACGCCGCCCCCACCTCGCCGGAGTCGCGGGCGCCGCCCTGTGCCGGCACGCCCTTCACGCACGCTGGTGCGTCCGCATCGGATCCGAGCGGGCGGTGAAGGTGACGGAGACGGGCGAACGCGCGCTGTACGACCTGCTGGGGATCGGGACGGAGGCGCTGCGGTGACCCGCGGGCCCGCAGGCCGGCGTCCGGAATCCGCGAGCGTCCCGCCCTCCTCCCCTCCTGACCTCGGGAGCATGATGCACGTCTCCACCTCGGGTCCCGGCCGTCGCGCGGAGCTGAAGGCGGCCTGCGCGGCCGGCGTCACCGTCGTGCTGTGGGCCTCCGCCTTCGTGTCCATCCGCAGCGCCGGGACCGCGTACTCGCCGGGGGCGCTCGCACTCGGGCGGCTGCTGGCCGGGGCGCTGACGCTGGGGGTGATCTGTCTGCTGCGGCGGGAAGGGCTGCCGCCGAGGGCCGCCCGGCGGGGGATCCTGCTCTCGGGGCTGCTGTGGTTCGGGTTCTACATGGTGGCCCTCAACTGGGGCGAGCAGCAGGTCGACGCGGGGACGGCCGCGCTGGTGGTGAACGTCGGGCCGATTCTCATCGCCCTGCTCGGCGCCCGGCTGCTCGGTGACTCGCTGCCGCCGCGACTGCTGGCGGGCATGGCCGTGTCGTTCGCCGGCGCGGTGACGGTCGGGCTGTCGATGTCCGGCGAGGGCGGCTCCTCGGTGCTCGGGGTGGTGCTCTGCCTGCTGGCGGCGGTGGCGTACGCGGCCGGGGTCGTCGCGCAGAAGCCGGCGCTGGGCGCGGCGAGCCCGCTGCAGGTGACGACGTACGGCTGTCTGGTGGGAGCGATGGCCTGTCTGCCGTTCACCGGGCAGCTCGTGGGCGAGGTCGCCGACGCACCCGCCTCCGCCACGCTCAACATGGTGTACCTGGGCGTCTTCCCGACCGCCCTCGCGTTCACCACCTGGGCCTACGCCCTGGCCCGGACGACCGCCGGCCGGATGGGGGCGACGACGTACGCGGTGCCCGCGCTGGTCGTGCTGATGTCGTGGCTGGCGCTCGGCGAGGTGCCGGGCCCGCTCACCCTGGTGGGCGGTGCGCTGTGCCTGGCGGGTGTGGCGGTGTCGCGGTCCCGGTCCGGTGCGGCGGCCGGCGGCCGTGGGAAGGCCGGGGAGCCGCGGCCGGACCGGGCCCGGGACCCGGCGTGAGCACGGCGGGCCCGGGCACCGGACGGGACGGGACGCGGGGAGAGCGGCCGGGCGGGCGGGACGGGGCTCAGCGGGAACGGGCCCGGTCCGCCAGGACCTTGATGGAGGCCAGCGCGACGACCGCCAGCGCGACGATGTAGCCGGCGACGGCCATCGACGTGCCCGTGGTCTCCAGCAGCAGCACCATGACGAACGGCGCGAGCCCGCCCCCGCCCACGGCGGCGATCTGGTAGCCGAGGGAGGCACCGGTGTAGCGCATCTCGGGCGTGAACAGCTCGGCGAACAGGGCCGCCTGGGGGCCGTACATGATGCTCAGGAAGCAGCTGGCGACGAAGGTGCCGACCGCGAGCCACAGCAGCGAGCCGGTGTCGATCAGCAGGAACATCGGTACGGCCCACACGGCGATGCCGACCGCGCCCCAGGTGTAGATCCGGATGCGGCCGACCCGGTCGGACAGGGCGGCGGAGGCCGGGATCAGCACGAGCTGGGTGAGGCTGACGCAGAGGGAGACGGTGAGCACCGCGCCCCGGTCCATGTCCAGTTCGCGGGTCGTGTAGTCGAGGACGCCGGTGATCAGGATGTAGAACGTGGCGGTGTTGACGGCGAAGGAGCCGCCGGCCAGCAGCACCGTGCCGAGGTGGCCGCGCAGGATGGTGCGCAGCGGGGAGCCGTGACCGTCCTTCTCCTTCTCCGCCAACAGGCGTTCGGCCTCCCGGAATTCGGGGGTCTCCTCGACGCGGGTGTGGATGTACCAGGCGAGGACGAGGACGAACAGGCCGATCAGGAACGGCAGGCGCCAGCCCCAGGCGGTGAAGGCGCTGTCCGTGGTGAACGCGCCGGCCAGCAGGAACACGGTGTTGGCGGTCACCACGCCGATCGGGACGCCGAGCTGGACGACACTGCCGTACACCCCGCGCTTGCCCTCGGGTGCGTACTCGGTGGCCAGCAGCATCGCGCCGCCCCACTGCGCGCCGACCGCGACGCCCTGGGCGACGCGGAGCAGCACGAGCAGGACCGGGGCGGCGACGCCGATCGTGTCGTACGTGGGGAGCAGGCCGATGCCGGTGGTGGCCAGGCCCATCAGGGTGAGCGCGAGGACCAGCATCGGCTTGCGGCCGCGCCGGTCGCCGAGGTGGCCGGCGACGATGCCGCCGAGGGGCCGGGCGAGGAAACCGACGGCGAAGGTGGCGAAGGAGGCGAGGACCCCGGCGGTGGGGCTGCCGGCGGGGAAGTACAGATCGCCCAGCACCAGTGCGGCGGCGATGCCGAAGACGAAGTAGTCGTACCACTCGACGGCCGAGGCGAGGGCCGCGGCGGTGGCGACCCTGCGGCGGTTGGGTGCGGCGGGGGTGGTGGTGAGCGGTTGGGCGGAAGGTGCGGTGTCCATACGTGCACACTCCGAGGGGTGCGGGGACGGAACAGCGGAACAGGAGGCCCGGGTTCCGGGGAACGTACTGACCGGACGGTATGGGCGTCAACGGGTCGCGCGGCGCGAATTTCACCTGTACACGGCACGGGACCGGGTCGCGCGGGCACGGCTCGGACCCCGGCCTCGTGACGGGGCCGGGGTGAAGGAGCCTGGTCCGGTGGCCGTTCCGGGCTAGAAGACCACCACCGCCCGTCCGCCCTTGCCCGCGAGCATGGTGTCGAAGGCGGCCGGGATGCCGTCCAGGGTGATCCGTTCGGTCACCAGGGCGCCCAGGTCGAGGCGGCCGGCCCTGATGTGGTCGGCGAGCACCGGGAGGTCCCGGGCCGGGTCGGAGTTGCCGTAGACGCAGCCGGACAGGGTCCTGCCCCAGTGGAAGATCTCCAGGGCGTTGAAGGTGACCTGCTGGTCCTTGCCGCCGATGCCGACGACCGTGGTGTGTCCGCCGCGCCGCGTGGACTCCCAGGCCGTACGGATGGTGACCGCCCGGCCGACGCACTCGACGGCCACGTCCACGCCCTGCTTGCCGGTGAGGGCGCGGATCTGCCGGGCGGTGGTGTCCGAGGCGACGACGTACTCGGTGGCTCCCGCGGAGCGGGCCAGTTCCTCCTTCTCCGGGGAGACGTCGACGGCGACGATCGTGGAGGCGCCGGCGATCCGCGCCGACTGCAGGGCCGCCAGCCCCACTCCCCCGACGCCGAACACCGCGACACTCTCGCCCGGCCGCACCTGCGCGGAGTGGTGGACCGCGCCGTAGCCGGTGAGCACGGCGCAGCCGAGCAGGGCGGCGTCGGTGAGCGGAACGCCGTCCGGTGCGGGCAGCACACAGGACGCGGCCACCACCGTCTCCTCGGCGAACGCGGCGACGTTCAGGCCGGGGTACAGGTCGGTGCCGTCGTCGGTGCGGCGGGCGTGCACCTCGGCGGCGCCGTCCAGGGCGCCGGCGCACAGCCAGACCTCGCCGCGCGCGCAGGCGGGGCAGGCGCCGCAGGACGGGGCCCAGTTGAGGACCACACCGTCACCGGGCGCGACATGGGTGACGCCCTCGCCGACGGCGACGACCGTGCCGGCGCCCTCGTGACCGAGGACGGCCGGCACCGGCAGGCGCATGGTGCCGTCGGACAGGGACAGGTCGGAGTGGCAGACCCCGGCGGCGGCGAGCCGGATGCGGACCCGGCCGGGACCGGGCTCGGGCAGGTCGATCCCGGTGATCTCCAGCGGGGCGCCCACGGCGGGCAGGACTGCGGCACGTACGGCCATGGCGATTCGACTCCCCTAGAACTGGAGGGACTTGGTCTGGAGGTACTCGGTCAGGCCGTGCACGCCGAGTTCGCGGCCCACGCCGGACTGCTTGTAACCGCCGAACGGCGCGAGGGGGTTGAAGCGGCCGCCGTTGATGTCGACCTGGCCGGTCTCCATGCGGCGGGCGAAGGCCACCGCCTCCGCCTCGTCACCGGCCCAGACCGCGCCGGCCAGGCCGTACACGGTGCCGTTGGCGATGCGCAGCGCGTCCTCCTCGTCCTCGTAGCGCAGGATCGACAGGACCGGGCCGAAGATCTCCTCCTGGGCGATGGTCATCTCCTCGGTGACGTCGGCGAAGACCGTGGGGCTGACGTGGTAGCCCCGCTCGTGGGGGGACTCGGGGCCGCCGGCGACCAGCCGGGCGCCCTCGGCGACGCCCTTCTCGATGTAGCCGCGCACGCGGTCCCGCTGCCGGGCGTTGACGAGCGGGCCGATGCGGTCGCCGTACTTGGCGGCGGCGGCCGCGGCGAGCTCCACGGCCTCGTCGTAGCGGTCGCGGTGGACCAGCATGCGGGTCCAGGCGCTGCACGTCTGGCCGGAGTTGGACATCACGTTGGCGACACCGACGTTGACGGCGCGGGCCAGGTCGGCGCTCGGCAGGATGACGTTGGCGGACTTGCCGCCGAGTTCGAGGGCGACCTTCTTCACCATGCCGGAGGCGACGGCGCCGATGCGGCGGCCGACGGCGGTGGAGCCGGTGAAGGAGACCAGGTCGACGCCGGGGTGTTCGGCGAGGGCCTGGCCGGCCACCGGGCCGAGGCCGGTGACGAGGTTGAACACGCCCGCCGGGACCCCGGCCTCGTGCACGGCCTCGGCGAACAGCCGGGCCACCAGCGGGGTGTCCTCGGCGGGCTTGACGACGACGGTGCAGCCGGCCGCGAGGGCCGGAGCGGCCTTGGCGACGATCTGGTGCAGCGGGTAGTTCCAGGGGGTGATCGCGCCGACCACGCCGACGGGCTCGTGCAGGACCGTCGAGTTGCCGGTCCGCTCCTCGAAGGCGTACGTCGCCGCCAGCTCGGCGTACGAACCGGCCACGGCGATCGGCACACCGGCGTGGACGGTCTGCGAGAGCTTGGGCGGCGACCCGAGTTCGGCGGTCACCGTCTCGGCGATCTCGGCCTGCCGGGCCACGAGCACGTCCCGCAGGGCGCTCAGGCGGGCGGCGCGCTCGGCGGGCGGGGTGGCGGCCCAGGCCGGGAGGGCGGCGCGGGCGGCGCGGACGGCCGCGTCGACGTCCTCCACGGTGCCCGCCGGGACGGTGGCGAACACCTGCTCGTCGGCCGGGTTCACGACCTCGATCACGTCCGGTCCCGCGGCGGGGCGCCAGGCGCCGCCGATGTACATGCCGTCGTATGCCTTCATCGCGCTTCCTCCGGAGCGGGGCGTCGTCTGCCGAGCCCTAAACTAGCGATGTTAGTTTTTCTGCGCCAGAGGGACGCCCGCGCGCCGGTGTCACTCCTCCAGGTCGGGCAGCCGGGCCGGGTTCGGGCAGATCCGTTCGCCGTTGTGGTCGAAGACGAACAGATGGGCGAGGTCGACGAGGAGGGGCACCTGCATGCCGTGCCGCAGGCTGATGTCCGGGGTGGTGCGGACGATGAGGTCACCGGGCACCCGCGGCTCCGGTGCGGCGGGCGCCGGACCGGCCGGCTCCGGGTCGTCGAGGGCCACCACGGGCCCGGCCCGCAGGCCGCCCGCCCGCTCCCGCAGGCGGTCCAGGACCGTGCCGTCGCGGCGGCGGCGCCGGGTGGTGCGGCCGGGGCGCGGGCGCGGGGCCTCCAGTTCGGGTACGACGGCGGGACGGGACCCGGTGTTGAAGTGGACCAGGACCTCGTGGCCCTGGAACTCCAGGTGTTCCACCAGACCGGTGAGCACCACCTCGCCGGGGCGGGCGGCGGCCGGCTTGGCGATGCGGACGGCCTCGGAGCGCAGGCCCACGATGACCTCGCGGCCCTGCTGCACCCGAAGCAGCTGGTGGTCCAGGGAGAGCGGTTCGGGCAGCCGCAGGAACTGCTTGCCCAGGCTGATGGTCATCGCCCCGTCGAGCGGGGCGCGGACCAGGCCGCGCAGCAGATTGATGCGCGGGGTGCCGATGAAGGCGGCGACGAAGACGTTGCTCGGCAGGGAGTAGACGGCGCGCGGGGTGCCGACCTGCTGGAGGACGCCGCCGCGCAGCACGGCGACGCGGTCCCCGAGCGACATCGCCTCGGACTGGTCGTGGGTGACGTACACGGTGGTGACGCCCAGCTCGCGGGTGAGCTGGGAGATCTCGGCGCGCAGATGGTTGCGGAGCTTGGCGTCGAGGTTGGACAGCGGCTCGTCCATCAGGAACGCGGAGGGGTGGCGGGCGATGGCCCGGCCCATGGCGACCCGCTGGCGTTCGCCGCCGGAGAGCTGGGCCGGGAAGCGGTCGAGGAGGTCCTCGATGCCGAGCATGCGGGCGGTGGCGTCCACGCGCGGGGCCGGGTCGGTGCCGGGCGCCTCGATGCGCAGCGGGAAGCCGATGTTGTCGCGGCTGGTCATGCTCGGGTACAGGGCGAAGTTCTGGAACACCATCGCCATGTCCCGCTCGGACGGGGGCAGGTCGTTGCCGTACTCGCCGTCGAGGAACAGCAGGCCCTCGTCGATGTCCTCCAGGCCGGCGATCATCCGGAGCACGGTGGACTTGCCGCAGCCGGACGGGCCGAGCAGGACGAGGAACTCGCCCGGCGCGATGTCCAGCGACAGCCGGTCCACCACGCGGGCGCCCCGCGTGTAGGCCTTGCTCACGTCGTGCAGGGAGATGGCGCGTGTCATGAGGGTGCCCCCGGGGGCTCATCAGGGCGCTGGTGCTCCGCGGTCGGACGCCTCGTGCGGGTCGTACGGGCGTGTGAGTCACGGAAGTTAACGGAAAGTAGGCGGCCGGGGGAAGAGAACGACAGGGAATTGGGCGCACCGTCCGATGCGTGAGAAAGCGGACGTCCAGATTCAGCACCCGGAGCGGCGGGCCGCACCCGCTTACCCGGTCGGCCGCCCCGTCCTTCGGCTCCGCCCCGCCCTCTCCTTCACCCCGCCCCGCCCGTCAGTCGTCCCCGCTTCCCGACCGGCCGCGCGAGTCGCCCGACCGCAGCAGTTCGCCCGCCAGCAGGGTCGCCTTCGCCACGCCGCGCACCCAGCGCGGACCGCCCCGGGCCGCCAGGACGACGCAGACGCATCCTCCGACGGCGAGGACGAGAGCACCGGACAGGACGATCAGCAGCATGCGGTTCCCCCAGGTCGTGCCGGGCACCCGCCTCACGGCCCGCCCCGCACCTCGTGTACGACCGCGCCATCCTCCCAGCCCGGTCCCGCCACCCGCCACGGGCCACCGGCCACCGGCCACCGGCCACCGGCCACCGGCCACCGGCCACCGGCCACCGGCCACCGGCCAAGGGTCTGTGGCGCACCCGGCCGACGGGCGGATCCGGGAAAGCGCGCCGGCCACCGGCGCCCGGAGGGCGTCCGGCCGGCCGATCGCTCCGGGAACCGCCGACGGTGCCCCACCGAACGCCGGCGGCCGGGCACCGGCCCGGCACGCCTGCGGCCCGCCGGTCAGCGAGCCGTGCGGCGCCGGGGCCGGGTCCCGGTGCTCGTCCGGGTGTCCGCAGGGTCCTCCGTGGATGCGGACGGGGCGCGCAGGGCGACGCCCGCGGAGAGGAACAGCAGGGCGCCGAGCATCACGAACGGGGCCGCCACGCCCGCGACTCCGGCGATCAGACCCGCCGCCGCCGGCGCGGCGACCTGGCCGAGGCGGTTGCCGGTCAGGCGCAGGGCGAGGGCGGTGGAGCGGGCGCCGGCGGGCGCCGCCTGGACGACCGTCGTCATCGACAGCGGCTGGCCGACCCCCAGGCAGAAACCGAGGACGGCCAGGATCAGCGCCAGCGCCCACACCGGCACCGGCAGCGCGACACCCGCGCACAGCAGCGCCGCCAGCAGGCAGGTCACCGTCAGCAGCACCGTGCGGCCGAGCAGCCGCAGCAGCGGGGTGAGCACCAGCCGGCAGGCGATGGTGGCGGCCGCGCGCAGGCTGAGCAGGAGACCGACCACGGCCGGGTCGATACCCCGGTGCTCGCCGACCACCGGCAGGTACGCGGTGAGGATGTCGGTCGCGGACAGCACGGCCAGGCTGATGAGGATGCCCGCGGGTACGCCGCGGGCGCGCAGGATGCCGCGCACCGGCACCCGTTCGGCCCGCTCCGCTCGCGACGCGCGGGCGCCGGGTCGCTCTATGCGCCACAGCGAGGTCAGCGCGGCCGCGCCGCCCGCTCCGGCGACGAGCAGGGCGAGCGCGCTGCTGCGGGCCATGTCGGAGCCGCCGATCAGGGCGCCCGCCGCGACGGGGCCGATCAGCTGGCCGAGCGAGGCCCCGATGGTGAAGTGGCCGAAGTTGCGGTCCTGTTCGTGCGGCGCCGACTGGCGCGCGACGAGCGACTGCGCGCCGATGACGAAGCAGAGGTGGCCGAGGCCCATCACCCCGCTCCACAGGGCCATCGTCCACAGCGAGCCGGCGACACCGCTGAGCGCGCAGCCGCCGGAGATGAGCACCACGCCGGCCGGCAGCAGGGGCGCGCAGCGGCCCCGGTCGGTGCGCCGGCCCAGCGGTACGGCGGCGAACAGCGGCAGCAGCGCGTAGACGCCCGCGATGACACCGACGGCCCGCTCGTCCGCCCCCAGGGCCAGCGCCCGGTAGGAGACGGCGGGCCGGGCCATCGACACCGCCCCCTGCGCGAAGCTGAAGGCGATGACGAGCCGGAGCAGCCAGCCGCGGTTCCCGCCGGGCGCCATGACGTGTCCTCCTGTCGAACCGGGTTCCGGAGCTAGATGATGCCGAACAGGAATCCGGCGCCGAGGATCAGCAGGCAGGTCAGGGCCGCCCACTTCACCACGAACCGGGTGTGGTCGCCGAACTCGACCTTGGCCATGCCGACGAGGACGTACACGGCGGGGACGAGCGGGCTGGACATGTGCAGCGGCTGGCCGACCAGGGAGGCGCGGGCCATCTCCAGCGGGGAGACGCCGTGCGCGGCGCCGGCCTCGGCGAGGACGGGCAGGACACCGAAGTAGAAGCCGTCGTTGGACATGAAGTAGGTCAGCGGAAGGCTCAGCAGGCCGGTGACCAGGGCCATGTGCGGGCCCATGCCCTCGGGGATGACGTCCACCATCCACTTGGCCATGTGGTCGACCATGCCGGTGCCCTGGAGGACGCCGGTGAAGACGGCGGCGGCGAAGACCATGCCGGAGACGTTGAGGACGTTCTCCGCGTGGGCCGCGATCCGGGCCTTCTGGTCGGGGATGTGCGGGAAGTTGACGGAGAGCGCGAGGGCGGCGCCGAGCAGGAACAGCACCGGGATCGGCAGCAGCTCCATGATCATGGCGGTGAGCAGGGCGACCGTGAGCAGTGCGTTGAACCAGTAGAGCTTGGGCCGCAGGGTGGCGCGGTTCGGGTCGAGGCCCTGGAAGCCGCCGTCGGCGTCCGTGGCGCCGTCGTCCTTGCCGTCGGTGTCCTTGCCGTCGGTGTCCGCGGCGTCCGGGCCGGCGCCGGAACCGCCGGCCGCGCGGGCCGCCTTGCCGGAGCCGGAGCCCGCACCGGATCCCGCGCCGACCAGCACGGTCTCCGTCTCCTCGGCCTTCTCCTGCTCCAGCGCCTCGTCCAGCGTCAGCACGCCGAGCCGCTTGCGCTCGCGCAGACCGAGCACGTACGCCAGGAAGAAGACGCCGAGCAGGCCGACCAGCAGGGCGGGGATCATCGGCACGAAGATGTCGCTGGCGTCGAGCTTCAGCGCGGTCGCCGCACGGGCCGTGGGCCCGCCCCAGGGCAGGGTGTTCATCACGCCGTTGGCCATCGCGGCCACACCCGTCATCACGACCAGGCTCATCTTCAGGCGCTTGTACAGCGGGTACATCGCCGAGACGGTGATCATGAAGGTGGTGGACCCGTCGCCGTCCAGGGACACGATCGCGGCGAGCACCGCGGTGCCGACGACGATGCGCATCGGGTCCGCCTTGCAGAAGCGGAGGATCCCGCGGACGATCGGGTCGAAGAGACCGACGTCGATCATCACGCCGAAGTAGACGATCGCGAACATGAGCATCGCCGCGGTGGGGGCGAGGCTGGACACGCCGTCGATGACGTAGTCACCGAGGTGCGCGCCCTTGCCGACGAACACGCAGAACAGCGCGGGTATCAGCACGAGCGCCGCGATCGGCGACATCTTCTTCAGCATGATCAGGACCAGGAAGGTCGCGATCATGGCGAAGCCGAGGATGGTCAGCATGAATGGACACCTAACGTTCGCCCTTGAACTCCCACCAGGGCCGGCGGTCCGACGACGTTAGGTTCCGTAAAGCGGCGTTAACAAGACGTTGAACTGCGAGCAATAAGCGCAAAACCCCAGGTCACGGCTTTGCTCAGGTCAGCGCGCGGCACGTTTTGGTCACGGCGGCGCTCAGCGGGGCCACCTCGACGGGCACCGCGTTGAGGACGGCGTTGCCGGAGAGCGGGTCGAGCAGGCTGCCGTCGAGGAGCTGGTTGACGTTGGCTCCGGGGTCGGCCGAGGCGTGCCGTGTCCGGGTGCCGGGGCGGTCGTGGCCCCAGCCGTGCGGCAGGCTCACCACGCCCGGGCGTACGGCGTCGGTGACCTCGGCCGGTGCGGTCACCTCTCCCCCGGCGCCCTTGATCCGCACCGTCTGGCCGTCCCGCACGCCGAGGCGTTCGGCGTCCTCGGGGTGGAGGTGCAGGGTGCAGCGGTTGGAGCCGCCGGTGAGGGCGGGCACGTTGTGCATCCAGCTGTTGTTGGAGCGCAGATGGCGGCGGCCGACGAGGACGAGTCCGGCGGGGCGTTCGGCGAGGGCGGCGCGCAGCCGCGGGAGGTCGGCGGCGATGGGCTCCGGCAGCAACTCCACCTTCCCGCTGCGGGTCTTCAGCGGCTGCGGCAGCCTCGGGCGCAGCGGGCCGAGGTCGATGCCGTGCGGGTGGGCGAGCAGCCTGTCCAGGGTGAGCCCGTCGGGGTCGGCGCCGAAGCCGTCGCCGTAGGGGCCGAGGCGCAGCATCATGTCCAGTCGGCGTTCGGGGCCGTTGACGCCGGTGAGGAGGGCCGCGAGCTCCTTCGGGTCGCGGCCGTGCACCGGGGAGTGGGGTTCCGTCACGGCCTGGGCGAGGGTCCGGTCGACGACCATGGCGTCCACGACGGCGGGGTCGGCGCCGTGCATACCGGTGACCGCGAGGACGAGACGGGCGAGGATCTCCGTCTCGGCCATGCGGCCGGGTTCCAGCGGGACGGCGGGGCGGGTGTAGCGGACCTGGTTGCGCACGGCGAGGGTGTTGAAGGCGAAGTCGTGGTGCGGGCTCTGCGCGGGCGGGGGCGGCGGCAGGACGACGTGGGCGTGGCGCGAGGTCTCGTTGAGGTACGGGTCGACGCTGACCATGAAGTCGAGCGAGGCGAGGGCCTTGTCGAGGCGGTCGCCGTCCGGGGCGGAGAGCACCGGGTTGGCGGCGACGGCGACGAGCGCGCGGATCGGCTCGCCCTCGTCGGTGGCGGTGTCGATCTCCTCGGCGAGGGCGGCGAGCGGCAGCTCGCCCTTGGCCTCGGGGTGGCGGCGCACCCGGGAGTGCCAGCGGCCGAGGGCGAAGCCGCGGCCGGGTCCGGCGGGCCGCGGGGTCCGGTCGGTGGCGGCCTGCGGGAAGAGGGCGCCGCCGGGCCGGTCGAGGTTGCCGGTGAGGACGTTGAGGACGTCGACGAGCCAGCCGGCGAGGGTGCCGTGCGGGACGGTGCAGCTGCCGATGCGGGCGTAGACGGCGGCGGTGGGGGCGGCGGCGAGTTCCCGGGCGAGGGTGCGGACGGTGGCTGCGTCGACGTCGCAGGCGTCGGCGACCGCTTCGGGCGTGAAGTCGGCGAGGGCCGCCGGGAGCCGGTCGAGTCCGTCGAGGTGCGGCGCCAGGTCCGCGGGGGTGACGAGGTCCTCGGCGAAGAGGGTGTGCGCCATGGCGGCGAGGAGCAGCGCGTCGGTGCCGGGGCGGACGGCGATGTGCCGGTCGGCGAGGCGGGCGGTGCGGGTGCGGCGCGGATCGACGACGGTGAGGGTGCCGCCCCGCGCCCGCAGCGCCTTGAGGCGGCCGGGGAAGTCGGGGGCGGTGCACAGACTGCCGTTGGACTCCAGGGGGTTGGCGCCGATCAGCAGGAGGTGGTCGGTGCGGTCGAGGTCGGGCACGGGGATGGCGTTGGCGTCGCCGAAGAGCAGACCGCTGGAGACGTGCTTGGGCATCTGGTCGACCGTGGAGGCGGTGAACAGGCTGCGGGTGCCGAGTCCGGCGATCAGCAGGGGCGGGTAGAGGGCGCCGGCCACGGTGTGCACGTTGGGGTTGCCGAGGACGAGGCCGACGGCGTGCGGGCCGTACCGTTCGACGACGGGCCGGATCCCGGCGGCCACCGCGTCGAACGCCTCGTCCCAGGTGGCTTCGCGCAGTTCGCCGTCGACGCGGACGAGCGGGGCGCGCAGCCGGTCGGGGTCGGCGTCCAGGTCGCCGAAGGCGGCGCCCTTGGGGCAGATGAAGCCCTTGCTGAACACGTCGTCGCGGTCGCCGCGGGCGCCGGTGACCCTGCCCCGGTCGATGGTGAGCGTCAGGCCGCAGGTGGCCTCGCACAGGGGACAGATACGCAGGGCGGTGCGGGGCACGGGGCCTCCCGGGTGCGGCGGCGGTGGCGCGCGGACACGAAGAGCATACCGACCGGTATGCACGGTGGGGAGGGGGTGCCGGGTCCCGGCCGGGGCCGGTTCAGTCGAGCACGCGGGCCAGGTACGCGCGCAGCATCTCCCGGAGTTCGCCGATGACCCTCTCGTCACCGTCGGGCGCCATCCGGAACGCCAGGTGGACCAGGGCGTCGGCGGTCTCCACGGCGATGAGGAAGGTGCGGCGCAGTTCCTCGTCGGGTTCGCGGCCCAGATAGAGGGAGAGCAGGTCGGTGAGGCGGTCGGCGACGCGGCGGTTGGGCTCGGGGCCGCGGACGCCGACGGGGATCTGGTTGCCGAAGTCGACCAGGGAGAAGCCGGGGGCGGTGCGCTTCATGTCGAGGTACTCGTCCAGCACCACGTCCATGGCCTGCCGCCAGCCGCGGTCGCCGGTGGCCCCGAGGCGTTCGGCGACCCGGTCCGAGAAGCGCTCCAGGTTGCGCTGGGCCAGCGCGTCGGCCATCTGCCGCTTGTTGCCGAAGAAGCGGTAGACGGAGCCTATGGGCACGCCGGCGCGCTGCGCGACGGCACGGGTGCTGAGGTCGTCGTAGCCGGCCTCGTCGAGGAGTTCGGCGCAGGCGTCGAGGATCCTGGCCAGCCGTTCGGCGCTGCGCCGCTGCACCGGCGCTCGGCGGAGCGATGTCGCATGGGGCACGGGCCTCATCATGCCTGCTCGGCACCGTCCGGTGAACCTTCCGTTCCGGTAATCGCCGCGCTGCCCCGGTCACGCGCCCCTCCCCCGGCCGCGGCCGGCGGTGTCAGTGGCTCCGCGCTCGGGTCGGGGCTCGGCGGCTGCTCGGAGACCGTGACGTCGGCCGTGCTCTCCACGGGCCTGCCGTCCACGGCCCACACCGAGCCGTCGTCGGCGTACAGGCGCGCGGTCACCTGGTGCGTACCGCGCGGGACGAGGCTGCCGGGGAGGTGGTACTCGGGGGTGCGCAGCCGGGCGACGCGACGGCCGTTCACCTCCAGGTGCGCCAGGCCGCGGCCGGCCACCGCGCGGCGGCCCGTCCCGTCCGGCGAGAAGCGGAAGTTGCGCACCCGCAGCCGTACGTCCCAGCCGCCGTCGGTATCGGGCACGACCTCGACGCCGACCTCCGGCGCCTCCCGCCCGTCCACCTCCCGGTAGGGGCGCCCCTCCGCGTCCCGCTGGTCCAGGAGCCGGCCCACCGGTGAGGGCGCGGACCCGTCCCGCTCCCGGGTGTCACTCGGACCGCAGCCCGCGGTTCCGGCCGGCAGGACGACACAGACCGCGAGCACGGCGATCAGGCTCCGTGTCCACGACATGCGGGCGAGCGTAGAACACCGGTCCGAACCCGCGAATCCGCCTCAAGTCGGGTTCCGGGTCCTCCGCCGAGAGGACACCGGGGCGGCGGGCGACGGACGGCGGAAACCGGGGGCGGGATCGCGTGGCCCTCTTGCGCGGGAGAAAACGCAATCCTACGGTGTTCCATAGGAATCGGACCGCGAGGGAGCACCGAACATGAGCGATGGGGGCACCGCCCGCGTGAGCGACGTCGAGCGCGCGGGAGCGCGCAAGGCCGCCGAAGGACTGGAACACCTCTCCGGCTTCGGCAACGAGCACAGCTCCGAGGCGATCCCGGGCGCCCTGCCCGAGGGCCGCAACTCGCCGCAGCGCGCCCCTCTCGGGCTGTACGCGGAGCAGCTGAGCGGTACGGCGTTCACCGAGCCGAGGGCGGAGAACCGCCGTTCGTGGCTGTACCGGATCCGCCCGTCCGCGGCCCATCCGGCGTTCACCCGCACGGGCAACGGCGCGCTGCGCACCGCCCCGTTCACGCAGACCGTGCCCGACCCGAACCGGCTGCGCTGGAACCCGCTGCCGGAGCCGGCCGAGGGCACCGACTTCCTGGCCGGCCTGTGGACCCTGGGCGGCAACGGCGACGTCACCCAGCGCACCGGCATGGCCGTGCACCTGTACCACGCCAACGCCTCGATGGACCGCGTGTTCAGCGACGCCGACGGCGAGCTGCTGATCGTGCCCGAGCGTGGCGGGCTGCTGCTGCGCACGGAGTTCGGTCTGCTGCATCTGGAGCCGGGACACATCGGTCTGGTGCCTCGTGGTGTGCGATTCCGTGTGGACCTCCTGGATGACTCTGCCCGCGGTTATGTGTGCGAGAACTACGGGGCGCCGTTCCGGCTCCCCGACCTCGGCCCGATCGGCGCCAACGGGCTGGCCAACGCCCGGGACTTCCGGGCGCCCGTCGCCGCGTACGAGGACGTCGAGGGCCCGGTGGAGGTGGTGAACAAGTTCTGCGGCAACCTGTGGGCGGCGACGTACGACCACTCGCCGCTGGATGTCGTCGCCTGGCACGGCAACCATGTGCCGTACGCCTACGACCTGCGCCGCTTCAATGTGATGGGCACCATCTCGTACGACCATCCGGATCCGTCGATCTTCACGGTGCTGACGTCGCCGAGCGACACTCCGGGACTGGCCGGGGTCGACTTCGTGGTGTTCGCGCCGCGCTGGCTGGTGGGCGAGGACACCTTCCGCCCGCCGTACTTCCACCGGAACGTGATGAGCGAGTACATGGGCCTGATCGAGGGCGCGTACGACGCGAAGGCGGAGGGCTTCGTGCCGGGCGGAGGTTCGCTGCACAACATGATGTCGGCGCACGGCCCGGACCGGGAGACCTTCGAGCGGGCGAGCGCCGCGGAGCTGCGCCCGCAGAAGGTCGACGACGGTCTCGCCTTCATGTTCGAGACCCGCTGGCCGGTGCTGCTGACGCCCCAGGCGGCGCGCGCGGAGCACCTGCAACAGGGGTACGACGGGGTGTGGCAGGGCCTGGAGCGTCACTTCCGCGCCCTGTGAGCCGGTCCGGCTCCGGGATGCCGGAGCAGGTGCCGGGCGCCGGGCCGTGCCCGGCCGTCCGGGCCGGCCCGCGCCCGGACGGCCGATACCGTCGCAGCCTCGCACCCCGCATTGCACTGACCGTTCCCCGACCGGTACGCATAGCCCCGTGACCTCCTTCGCCCCGGACTCGATCGTCCTGAACCGCAAGTTGCCGCTCTGGTATCAGGTGTCGCAGTCGCTGCGCGCCTCGATCCTCGGCCGCTCGCCGCAGGACCCGCTTCGCCTGCCCACCGAGGAACAGCTGGCCGGGCACTACGGGGTGAGCGTGCTGACCATGCGGCAGGCGCTGAAGGAGCTGGAGGACGAGGGGCTGATCACCCGCCACCGCCGGCGCGGCACGTTCATCGAGCCGGACGCCCGGCGAGGTGCGCCGGTCCGGCTGCTGGGCTCGGTGGACGCGATCGTGGCGCAGCAGTCGGGCATGGCGACCGAGCTGCTGGAGCACGGTCCGGCGCCGGTGCCGGCCGAGGTCGCCGAGTACTTCCCGGACCTGACGCGGGTGGCGGCGTACCACCGGCTGCGCAGCGACGAGAAGACGGGCGAGCCGACCAACCACGCCCGCAACTACGTCCGTCCCGAGCTGGCCGACCGGATCGATCCGGAGGACCTGGTGCGGTGGCCGATGACGAAGGTGCTGCGGGATGTCGTGGGTGCGGACATCAGCCGGATCACGGACACGGTGGAGGCGCGGCTCGCGGACCCGGAGACGGCCCGCCTGCTCCAGGTCCCGCTGCTCAGCCCGATCCTGCACTACACGGGCATCACCTACGACACCGCGGGCCGGCCGCTGGACGTGGCCGTGATCCACTACCGCGGGGACCGCTTCTCGTTCACGGTGACCCTGGACGCCACCTGAATCCGGCGGTGCCGACTCCGTCCGCCCGTCCCGCCGCCGGTCCCGTCCGCCCGTCCCGCCGCCGGTCCCGTCGGCTGCCGACCCGCCTGCCGGTCCCGGAGGCTGCCGCCGTGTTCCGTCGGCCCCGCTGTCTGCCGGTCCGGGGCTGCCGTCCCGATCCGTCAGCCACGCTGCCTGCCGGTCCGGGGCTGCCGTCCCGATCCGCCGACCTCGCTGCCCTGCTGTCCCGGCCGCCGGTACCCGAGGCCGGCGCCGGACTCCCCTCGTCGGTCCGACGGGCGGGCCGCGCGGCGTCAGGTGGGTACGGGGCCCCGTGATGCGGGCGCGAGGCCGCCGGCGGGGTGCAGGTCGTACGATGCCCAGCGTGACGCACGACGACGCTCCGCCGCTGGCGGACCTCATGCCGTGGTCCGTCGCACCGCCGCGGCTCGGCCGGGGCTGGCCGGCGGCGCCCGACGCGGCGTCCCTGAAGGCCCGTTGGGACGCTCTGGTGAAGGCCGAGGGCCCGGACCGCGAGGCCCTGTTCCAGCCGACCCGTTCCCGCACCCCGCGCTCGGCGGTCGGGCGGCTGCCGGGACACACCGGCGGCACGGAGCGGCTGGCCCGCGCCCCGGGCCCCTGCCCGGAACCGGTCCGGGTGCTGCGCGCCCCGTTCGACGAGCAGTGGCTGCTCCCCGACCAGCGGCTGATCGACGCGGCCCGTCCGGAGCTGTGGCGGGTGGCGGACGAGCGGCAGGTGTTCGTGGTCGAGGCGGGCGGCGGGCGGGCCGGGGACGTCTCGGGTCCGTCGCTGCTCGCCACGTCCCTGCTGCCCGTGCTCCGCACCGGCCGGATCCGCCCGCTGTACCGGCGGCCCGGTGCGGCCGAGCCCAATCTGGCCCCGGGTCTGCTGGACCTCCTCGCCGCCCGGCTCGGCCGGGGCGTCTCGGCCGCGGACGTGCTCGCCTGGACGATGGCGGCGGCGCGCCCCGCTCCGGCCGGTTGCGTGGTACCGCTCACCGGGGATGCGGGCACCTGGGAGCGGGGGGTGGCGGTGGGCCGCCGGATGCTGTGGCTGATGCGGCGCGACGGCGAGCGCCCGAAGCTGCCCGGCGGGCGCCGCCCGTACGTCCGCGCCCCGTTGCCGTCCCGGCCGTCGTCGGTGCGCTACGACCGGGACGAGGAGGCGCTGCTGCTCGACGAGGGCCGTGTCTCCCCGGTGCCGCCCGAGGCCTGGGACTTCGAGGCGGACGGCGTTCGGGTGCTGGAGCAGTGGTTCGCGGTGCGCACGGAGCCGGCCGAGCCGGGCACCCTTGCCGCGATCCGGCCGTCCGTCTGGCCCCAGGCGTGGACCTCGGAACTCCTGGAGCTGATCACGGTCCTGGCGCTGCTCGCCGAACTGCGCCCGCAGCAGGCGGCGTTGACGGAGTCGGGGTTCGCCGATCCGATCACACGGGCGGAACTGGGCGAGGCCGGTGTGCTCCCGGTGCCGCACGCCGCCCGGCGTCCCGCCTCGGTGCTCGACGCGCACGAGGAGGGCCCGGAGGGGCAGTTGGTCCTGATCTGAGCGCCGCACCGGCGGGTCGACGGGTCCGGGGAGCCGGGGTCGGCCGGGCGAGCGGTGGGCAGACGGCAATTCCGTGGGCGTGCGAGGACGGTGGTGCTGTCGTCGGCGTGCGATGGCCGACGGGGCTGCCGGCGTCGGCGCGTGGGAAGTGGTGGGGCTGCCGGGTTCGTCGGCGTGCGAAGGCCCGTGGGGCTGCCGTCGGCGTGCGATGGCCGACAGGGCTGCCGGGTGTCGGCGTCGGAGCGTGGGACGCGGGCGGCGGGGCTGCCGGGTTCGTCGGCGTACGAAGGCCCGTGGGGCTGCCGTCGGCGTGCGAGGGCCGACAGGGTCGTCGGCGTCGGCGCGTGAGAAGCGGTGGGGCTGTCGTCGACGTGCGATGGCCGACGGGGCTGCCGGCGTCGGCGCGTGGGAAGCGGTGGGGCTGCCGTCGACGTGTGAAGGCCCGTAGGGCTTCCGGCTCGGTGTGTGGGACGCGGGCGGTGGGGCTGCCGCGCTCGAGAGGTGCGGGGGTCACCGGTCGGGCGAGCCGACGTGCGGGACGTGGTGGGGCCGCGGGGCAAGGCTGCGGCAGGCCCCGGATGTGCTGCCGGGTGGGGCCGGAGGCCGGCGAGGGTCGTGCCGGGCTCGGTGGTGCGCCGGGTGCCGCGGGATGCCGTGGGGACGACGGTCGGGGGCGGGGCGCCGCGCCGGGACGGTGGGGCCGTCCGGCGCGAGCGCTACCGGCTGCCGAACAGGGAGCGGCGCAGTCGACGCAGCGGGGCGAAGAGCGAGACGCGGCTCGCTCGGGCCCGTGCGCCCCTGGCGCCGCGGCTGTGCGCGGTGTCACGCGCGGTCAGCTCACGCATCAGCGTCGTCGCCTCGAGCGTCTCCCGCTGCGGGACCGCAGGCCCCGCGAGGATCGAGAGATGCCGGTCGAGACGCGAACTGGTCGCGCTGCTGCCGCAGGTGATCGCAGGGACCCTGGCCCTGTTGCGCACTGTTATCTGTTCCATGTCACTCCCCACCCGTACGAGTCCACCCGGCCCGGGCAGGGTAACCCTATCTCCCCATCCGGGCCTGCGCGTATCGCGGCCACAGGATTCACCTTTCCCATAAGGGGGTTGACGAACACCCGACGACTACTCTCCGAATCCGACCGTTTTCAGGGCGAGTTGAGTGACGGGGTGAGAGGTCGTCCGCGGTGGGCCGCCGTCCGGCCCGATGGTCACGGCGAGTGACGTGGCGGCGGGGCCGGTCCCGGCCGCCGCCCAGGGCGTGTCGCCCGCGAAAAGCCCGAGGGGACGGGGTCCCGGGCCCGGTGCCGGGCGGCGGAGCGGGCGCACACGTCCGTTCGGAGGGTCGTCGGGTCCGCCGAGGGTGACGACCGCGTTCCGGACCGAAGCGGAAGTGATTACTCCGAGCGTGCGGCCGCGCGCGTCCCGACCGCCGCCCGCGCGGACCGTCCACAGTCGCCGGAACGTGGTCGATCTCACGTCTTCGGCCGCGTTCGGCGTTCAACCGATCCTGTGTGCGGCCGGCCCGGAGGGCGAAACGCGGCGGCAACGGGCGCCGTGGCGGCGGTGAATGAGCGGGGCCGGAAACAGGGAAGGGGCAGAGGCCCGAAACGCTCGGAACCGGAATCAGGAGGGGACGGCAGGCGGAAGCAGAAACGGAAGCGGAAGCGGAAGCGCCGGGGAAACGGAAAGGGGCCGGAAACGGAAAGGAGACCCCGCGGTGGCGGGGTCTCCTCCTCTTTCCGTTGCGGTGTGCGCGGGCCGCGGGTCAGTCCACGCTCTGGAACACCGGGAGGTAGCCGCTGGAGTGGCCGACGGCCTTCGGGTGGTAGGAGTTGCCGATGTTGGTCCAGTCCACGCTGTGCAGCCAGGAACTGCCGGAGCAGATCTCGTGGCCGGTGAACATGCCGCGCACGTCGGCGAAGACGTAGCCGTAGGAGCGGGCGCGCTCGGAGATGACGGAGTTGAGGAGGTCGGAGGCGTCGTTGATCGCCTTCCGCTTGGTCTCGGAGAGGCCGATGCAGACGGTGCCGAGCTTGTAGAAGCGGGGGTAGCCGAACACGGCCACCCGGGCGTTCGGGGCCTTGCTGCGGATCGCCGAGTAGACGGTGTTGAGCTTGCCGGGCAGCGTCGAGGTCACGTACGCCCGCGCGGTGTCGATGCGGGCGAGGCACGTGCTGTCGCTGCTGGTCACACAGGTCGTCATGACGTCGGCGAAGCCCGCGTCGTTGCCGCCGACGCTGATCGAGACGAGGCTCGTGCTGCTGTTGAGGGGGCCGAGCTGACCGGCGACGACATCACCCGTTCGGGCGCCGGAGCAGGCGGTGAAGGAGAACGACGAGGGCGAGTTGAGGCCGGCCCAGAGGTAGGGGTACGCCTTCGTGCTGCGCTTGCAGTCACCGCTGGAGCCGATGTAGTCGCCCGCGCCCACTCCCGAGGAGTAGGAGTCACCGAGCGCCACATAGGGCCCACGTGCGGCCTGTTCGGCCGCCTGCGCCGCCGCGGTCCCGGTGAGGGCCGCGACGACGGCGAGGAGAAGTGAGCCCAGAAGCGTCATTGGGCGGAGATGTCTCATGGAGCCTCCATTTAGCAGGTTCGCTGCACGAACCGTTGTAGTGACTACGCGCGTTGATCGGAAGTGTTCATGTCAAAACTTGCAACGTCGGACACCACTCGGCCTGTTCGCGTTCAATCCCGGTCTGATTCCGGCCGCCGGGACTTTCCACCCTTGACGGCCCCTACGAGGTGGGCCACATTGAAGCCCGGCATCCGACGCCTTGGGGGGCAAACTCGGCCATGCCGACCCGCACATCAGCACAAGAAGCACCCGCAAGGGTCAAAGCGAGCAGAAGAGTGGGACACCACCCGGGTCTTGCCATACAGGTTCAAACGTCAATAACGTCGACAACGTCATAGATCTCACCCGCACCGGTCCGTCATCTCATGGCTCCAGGGGAGGGCTCGGACCGCGACGAACCGGCGCGGGGCGCGGTAGGGGGGTGCCGTGCTCGGCGACCACAGCGGTGGCCGAGCCGTGCCGCGCGGCCGGCCGGTGTTTTCCACGGCGGACCAGATTTGCCAGCTCACCCGGCGTGCACGGACGCTCATCCGCCGTGCCGTGGGGTGAGAACCCCCCTTTCGAACCGGACGTACAGCCGGGCCGCCCGAGGGGCGGGCGGTCCACCGGACGAGAGGGAACCAGACTCATGAGCTCCGTTCTGCCGCCGGCGACCGCGGACCAGGATCCGCCCACCGCCGGCAAGTACCGGCCCATCTCCTCGCACCTGGCCATCGCGCCACCGGTGAGCGTGGTGATACCGGCCATGAACGAGGCGGAGAACCTGCCGTACGTCTTCAAGACGCTTCCCGACTGGATCCACGAAGTGGTCCTCGTCGACGGCAACTCCACCGACAACACCGTCGAGGTGGCCCGCGAACTGTGGTCCGGCGTCAAGGTCGTCGGGCAGCGCGGCAAGGGCAAGGGAGACGCCCTGCGGGCCGGCTTCGAGGCCTGCACCGGCGACATCATCGTGATGGTCGACGCCGACGGCTCAGCGGACGGCAACGAGATCGTCAGCTACGTATCCGCGCTGGTCTCCGGCGCGGACTTCGCCAAGGGGTCCCGCTTCGCCAACGGCGGCGGCACCGACGACATGACCTTCATCCGCAAACTGGGCAACCGGGCGCTGTGCGCCGTGGTCAACCGCAAGTTCGGCGCCCGCTACACCGACCTCTGCTACGGCTACAACGCCTTCTGGCGGCACTGCCTGGACAAGATCGACCTCGACTGCACCGGCTTCGAGGTGGAGACCCTGATGAACATCCGGGTCGTCAAGGCGGGCCTGAAGGTCCAGGAGATCCCGAGCCACGAGTACCTGCGCATCCACGGCACCAGCAACCTGCGGGCCGTGCGCGACGGCCTGCGGGTGCTCGGGGTGATCCTGCGGGAACGCTCCAACCGGCGTGCGCTGCGCAGGCGCCCGCACCGCTCGCCGCTGCTCGACACGGTCCGGGGGAAGGTGTCTTGAGCGGTCCCGGCACGCCCGAGATCTCCGTCGTGATCTGCGCCTACACCGAGGACCGCTGGGAGGACGTCCTCGCGGCGGTCGCCTCGGTACGGGCGCAGTCACGGCCGGCCCTGGAGACCCTGCTGGTCGTCGACCACAACCAGGCGCTCCTGGACCGTCTGGGCAAGGAGTACCAGGAGACGGAGGACGTGCGGGTGCTCGCCAACGCGGGCCCCCGCGGCCTGTCCGCCGGCCGCAACACCGGGATCGCCGCCTCCCGCGGCGAGGTCGTCGCCTTCCTCGACGACGACGCCGTGGCCGAACGCGACTGGCTGAAGCACTTCGCCGAGGCGTACGCCGACCCGCGCGTGATGGCGGTCGGCGGGCGCACCGAACCGGTCTGGGCGTCGGGCCGGCGCCCCGACTGGTTCCCCGAGGAGTTCGACTGGGTGGTCGGCTGCACCTACCGGGGCCTGCCGCCCGGCCGGGTCCGGGTGCGCAACGTCCTCGGCGGCAACGCCTCGTTCCGGCGCAGCGCCTTCGACGCGGCGGGCGGCTTCGCCACCGGCATCGGACGCGACGGGAACAAGCGCCCGCTGGGCGGCGAGGAGACGGAGCTGTGCATCCGCCTCAGCCGCGCCCGCCCGGACGCGATCCTGCTCATCGACGACCGGGCGGTGATCCACCACCGGGTGCCCGAGGTCCGCGAGCACTTCCGCTACTTCCGGACGCGGACCTACGCCGAGGGCCTGTCCAAGGCCCTGGTGGCCCGCAGCGTCGGCGCGCAGAAGGGGCTGGAGTCCGAACGCCGGTACACCACGCGCGTGTTGCCGGCCGGGGTGGCGCGCGGCCTGCGCGACGCCCTGCTGAACCGGCCGGGCGGCGCGGGACGCGCGGGCGCGATCGTCACCGGGGTGCTCACGGCGGCGGGCGGCTACCTGGTGGGCAGCGTGCGGGCCAGGCGGGGCGGGGTCGCCTTCTCCGTGGTGGGCATCGAAGGGAGCGGCCGTGGCTGACCTGCGGGTGCCGGTCCTGATGTACCACGCGGTCGCGGACCACCCGAGCGAGGCGACCCGCGCCCTGTCGGTGACCCCCCGGGCGTTCGCCGAGCAGATGGCGGTGATCGCCGACCGGCGTCTCACTCCCGTCACCACCGCCGAACTGGCCGCCCACTGGCGCTCGGGCCGCCCGCTGCCCGAGCGCCCGGTCCTGGTCACGTTCGACGACGGCTACGAGGGCGTGCACCGGCACGCCCTGCCCGTGCTCGCCGAGCACGGTTTCCCGGCCACCGTGTTCGTCACCACGGGCTGGCTGCGCGGCCCGTACGACACCGGCGGCGGACTGGACACCATGCTGGACTGGGACCAGGTGCGCGAACTGGCGGGCGCCGGCGTGGAGATCGGCGGGCACAGCCACCGCCACCCGCAGCTCGACCGGCTCGACGACGGCCGGCTGCGCGCCGAGCTGATCCGGTGCAAGGAGATCGTCTCCGACCAGCTGGGCACCGTCCCCGCCTCCTTCGCCTACCCCTACGGCTACTCCAGCCGCCGGGTGCGCGAGGCGGTGCGGGAGACGGGGTACGCGCAGGCGCTCGCCGTGGGCAACGGCCTCGCCCGGCGCGCGCAGGGGCCGTACGCGCTGCGGCGGGTCACGGTGCGGCGGTCGACGGGCGCCGCCGCGTTCGAGCGGCTGGTGGAGGGGCGGGACGTCGCCCGCACCTTCGCCCGGGACCGGGCGCTCACCAAGGGCTACGCGGTGGTGCGGCGGGCGCGGCAGGCGGGGCTGCTGCTGCGCAGGCGTCCGGAGTGAACACACCGGACACGAGCCGCCCACGGGCGACAATCCGCGCGCACCCCGGAAATTGGGTGCACGCGGGGCCCGGGTGACCGATCATGGCGAACATGTCCGCGCAGCCACACGACGCACTGCCGATCCGGCTCAACGTCGACGACAGCGACTCCCCGTCCGATGTCGTCGACGCGCTGTTCCTCGGCCGCTTCGCGACGGGCGAGCAGCCGTTCTCGCACGCCGTCAACATCGACCGCGTACGCTCCGGCGCGACCCTGCTGCCCGCGGACGCGCGGGTGCTGCGGATCGCCCGGGACGACGACCGCAGCGCCACCCTCGCCGAGGGCGACGGCTGGACGCTGCTGGTCTCCCGCTGGAACCGGGGCGCCGACGTCACGGTCACCGCGACCAGCGCCGACCTCGCCGCGAAGGTCCTGGACGAGGCCACCGACGGTGCCGCGGACGAGCCCGAACCGCAGCCGGAGAACGTCACCATGGGCTTCTGGTACGTCTCCCCGCGCCGGGGCCCGCACCGCACCACCCGGCAGATCTCGGCCGGCACCTGGGACGAGATCCGGCCCAACTACACCGCGCCGGTGGCGGACGCGATGGACCGCCTGATGAAGACCACGCCCGAGGACATCTCGGGCCGGCTGCTCCTGCTGCACGGCCCGCCGGGCACCGGCAAGACCTCCGCGCTGCGCACGCTGGCCCGGTCCTGGCGGGACTGGTGCCAGGTGGACTGCGTGCTGGACCCCGAGCGGCTCTTCACCGACGTCGGGTACCTGATGGACATCGCCATCGGCGAGGAGGACGCGGCGGGCAAGGGCCGTTGGCGGCTGCTGCTCCTGGAGGACTGCGACGAGCTGATCCGCGGCGAGGCCAAGCACACCGCCGGGCAGGCGCTGTCCCGGCTGCTGAACCTGACGGACGGTCTGCTCGGCCAGGGCCGCAACGTCCTGGTCGGCGTCACCACCAACGAGGACCTGGAGCGTCTCCACCCGGCCGTGGTCCGTCCCGGCCGCTGTCTCGCCCGTATCGAGGTCGGGCCGCTGACCCGCGCCGAGGCGGTGAACTGGCTGGGCCGCGAGGACGGCGTCGGCCGTGAGGGCGCGACCCTGGCCGAGCTGTACGCGCTGCGCCGCGGCACGTCGCCGACGGCGCTGCCGGAGCCGCGGGGCGACGCGGACGCCGGACTGTATCTGTAGGCACGGGTGCCGGTACAGGTGTTTTGATGGGCGTATGACCCTGTTCGTCGGGACGTCGGGGTGGCAGTACAAGGACTGGCGCGAGGTGCTGTACCCGTCCGGGCTGCCGGTTCGGCTCTGGCTGGAGGAGTACGCGGCGCGGTTCGCCACCGTGGAGATCAACAACGCCTTCTACCGGCTGCCGTCGTGGGACACGTTCGCCGCCTGGCGGGCGCGCACCCCGCCGGGCTTCGTGGTGGCGGTCAAGGCGAGCCGCTACCTGACGCACATCAAGCGGCTGCGGGATCCCGAGGAGCCGGTCGAACGCCTGATGACCCATGCGGCCGGGCTGGGTGACCGGCTCGGCCCGGTACTGCTCCAGCTCCCGCCCACCTTGCACGCCGATGCCGCGCTGCTGCACGCCTGTCTGCGCCGCTTCCCCGCGTCGGTCCGGGTGGCGGTCGAGCCGCGCCACGATTCCTGGTGGACGCCGCAGGTGCGTGCCGTGCTCGAGGCCCGGGGCGCCGCCCTGTGCTGGGCGGACGTCCTGGGGCGTCCCGCGGCTCCGCTGTGGCGCACCGCCGACTGGGGCTACGTCCGCTTCCACCAGGGCCGCGCCCAACCCTGGCCGCGCTACGGACGGCAGTCCCTGCGGACCTGGGTCGACCGCATCGCGACCGCCTGGCCGGCCGGCGAGGACGTCTACGCGTACTTCAACAACGACCCGGACGCGGCGGCGGTCCGGGACGCGGCGGCGTTCGCCGCGCTGGCCCGGACGGCGCGGCTGACGGTGACCCGCACGCCCGCGGCCGCACAGCTGCCGGTCACCGAGCCCCTGCACGGGTCGCGGGGAGCCGCGGGAGCGGCCGGCCGCGGGCAGCGGTAGGCAGTGGGCAGCGGTAGGCAGCGGCCCCGCCACCGCGACACCCTCCGACGGCCGCCGGCAGCACACCCGCACGCACTCGCCCGCGAGCCGCCCGCAGCGCACTCGCGCGCTCAGTCCCCGTAAGCCGCCCGCAGGGCGTCCCGTACGGCGGCCAGTGCGTCGTCCTCGCTCAGCGCCAGTCGCCGGACCCGCTCCGCGTACGCCTGCGCCGCCGCGGCGGCCTCGCGTTCCGCCGCCGAGCCCGCGGCGGCGATCACCGTGCCGTTGCGGCCCCGCGTCTCGATCACCCCGTCGGCCTCCAGCGCCCGGTACGCCTTGGCCACCGTGTTGACGGCGAGGCCGAGCGTCCCGGCCAGCCCCCGCACCGTGGGCAGCCGGTACCCCACGGGCAGCGCGCCCGACCGGGCCTGCTCGGAGATCTGCGCCCGCACCTGCTCGTACGGCGGCGCGCCGTCGTCGATTTCGATCTTCAAGGTCACGGCCCGATTGTCCCGCACCGGACGGAAAATGAGAGGCAGCCGGGTCGCTCGCCCCGTAGCGTGCGCCTCCATGACCGTGACCGTCCGCGATCTCAGCCCCGACGCCCCCGACGACCTCGAAGGCTTCGCCCGCGTCCGGCGCGCCGCGCTGCCGTTCTTCCTGCTCACCCCGGAGTCCCTGGCCCACGACCTCACCCACATGCACCCCGACGCCCACTACCGGCCCTTCGTCGCCGTGGCCGACGGCGAGGTGATCGGCACCGCGCAGGTGCACCTGTCCCACGAGAGCCCCGAACCGGGCCAGGGCAACATCAACGTGTACGTGCATCCCGGGCACACCCGCCGGGGCGCCGGGACGCTGCTGGTGCGCGCCGCCGAGGAGCACCTGGCCGCGCACGGCGCCACCCGGCTGCTCGCCTGGGTGCTGGACGAGCCGGGCAACCGCGCCTTCGCCGAGCGGCACGGCTACCGGGCCAGCCGCTCCGCGCACTTCCTCCGGCTGGACCTGGCGCACGGCACCCTGCCCCCGCTGCAGGACCCGCCGCCGGGCGTGGAACTGCGCACGGGCTCCGACTTCGCCGCCGACCCGCGCCCGCTGTTCGAGCTGGACGCGGAGACCACGGCGGACGAACCGAGCGACGTGGACACGGAGTTCACCGACTACGAGGCCTGGCTGAAGGAGACCTGGCAGCACCCGCTGTTCAGTGCCGAGCTGACCACGGTCGCGCTGGTCGACGGCCGTCCCGCCGCCTTCTCCGCGGTCCGCACGGACGGCGGCACCCGGTACGGCACCGTCATGACCGGCACCGCCCGCGCCCACCGCGGCCGGGGCCTGGCCAAGCTCGCCAAGAACGACTCCCTGCACCGCGCCCGCGCGGCCGGGTACACGGAGGCGATCACGGGCAACGACACCGGCAACGGGCCGATGATCGCCATCAACCGGTGGTTCGGCTACGAGATCTGCGCGACGGAGGTGCGCCATGTCCGCGAACTCGGCTGACCGGCCGGCCCTGGTGGAGGTCGTCCTGGTCAAGGCGGGCCGCACCAAGATCCGCTACCCGGCCGAACTGGTCGCCGACGACGGCACCCGGGTCACCGTGCGCGCCCCCTGGGCGGGGGACGGCGTGCGCGACTTCGGCTTCGTGCGCTTCGAGCCCGGTGACGTCTTCACCGAGCACTACTGGCGCGACCGCTGGTACTCCGTGAAGGAGGTCCGCGCCGCCGACGGCACCCTCAAGGGCCACTACTGCGACATCACCCGGCCCGCCGAGCGCTCCGGCGACCGGCTGGTCGTCGAGGACCTCGACCTGGACCTGTGGGTCTCGGCGGACGGCACGGACGTACGGCGGCTGGACGAGGACGAGTTCGCGGCGAGCGGGCTGGAAGCGGCGGACCCGCGGGCGGCGGCCGCCGCGGTGGCCGCCCTCGACGAGCTGGACGCCCGGGCCCGCGCGGGCCGGCTCGGCGTACTGCTCGGCTGAGGCGCGGCACGATCAGTCCGGCACCGCGACCACGGCGTAGCGCTCGTCGCGCACGTCACCGCCCCACAGGGCCGCGTCCTGCGACAACCGCTCCAGGCGCACCTTCCGGGCGAGCGGCGCGAGGAGGGCGGTGAGCAGGTCGGCGGGTATGCCGACCGGGCTCACCGTCCCCCACACCCCCTCGACCAGGACGAGCCGGCCTCCGGGACGCAGCAGGCCGCGCCAGTGGCGCAGGACGCGCGCCGGTTCGGGCAGGGTCCACAGCACGTGCCGTACGAGGACGGCGTCGAAGCGCGCCGCACCGATGGGCGGTGCCGCCGCGTCGCCGACGACGAACACCGCGTCGCGTCCGGCGAGCTTCTCCCGGGCGAGCGCCACCATCGCCGGGGAGCGGTCGATCCCGGTCACCCGGTGCCCCTGCTCGGCGGCGAGGAGCGCGAGGCTGCCGGTGCCGCAGCCGAGGTCCAGGACGTCGCCCGGCGGTCCGGGCAGCCAGGTGCGCAGCCGGCCGGCCCAGGCGGCGCGCACGCCGGGGTCGCGCAGCCCGTGGTCCGGTTCCTCGTCGAAGGAGGCCGCCCGCGCGTCCCAGTCGACACCGTGCGTGCCCGTCCGGTCACCGTCATGAGTGGTCATGGCCCAAGCGTGACACCCGCCACTGACAAGCCGTGGGTGACCGCGGCCACAGACAGAACGGGACCGATGAGGAACTCTCCCCCGAAAGGTCTGCCTCCGTGGGACCACGGACCCCGGTGGACCCGGAAGGAGGCGGTCATGCGCCGTGTCACCGTGCGGAAGCCGCTGAAGAAGACCGACGTCCGCCGAGTCCGCGAGCAGGCCGACGAGCGGCCCGCGGAGCGGCCCGAGGTCCGCGAGGACATCGCCCGCACCTGGTGGCCCGACGGGTGACGCCTCCGGCCGGCCGGAGCGGCTCAGCGCAGCCGCTTGCGGTAGTGGATGCGGTCGTACGGGCCGGTGACCCTTCGCTCGACGACCTCGTAGCCGAACTTCGGGTAGATCTTCTGGTTCTCCCACATCATGGCGTTCGTGTAGAGCCTGATCTCGGGCAGGCCGAGCGCACGCGCGTGCGCGTCCACGAACTCCAGCAGCCGCCGTCCCGCACCGGTGCCGTGCGCGTCGGGGTGGACGGCGACGACGTCGAGGTACAGGTGGTCCGCGCGGGCCTCGACCACGACGAGGCCGATCACCGGCCCCGCACCGGCGGCATGCCCGCGGCCCGGCGCCTCCAGCACGAACACCCTGCCCGCGGCCACGTTCGCCGCGTGGTCGGCCTCCATGGGCACCGGCACCACGCCGATGCGCGCGACGTAGGGCCGGAAGGCGGCGTCGATCACCGCCTTCACCGTCGGGACGTCGTCGGTGGCGGCGGGGCGGATGCGGTCGTCTGCCATGCCGCGCACGGTACCCACCTGATCC
The DNA here is from genome assembly GCF_006782915.1 of Streptomyces calvus. GTDB lineage: Bacteria > Actinomycetota > Actinomycetes > Streptomycetales > Streptomycetaceae > Streptomyces > Streptomyces calvus. The sequence goes on along the minus strand of NZ_VCNP01000055.1, from coordinate 69,864 downwards.
CAGCCTGAGCACTCCCTTAACGCGGCCATAAGGATCCCTCCCGGGGCCTTCGGACGGGCGATTCCACGTGGTCGGGCGGCTAGTTTCTGAGCCACCCCCCACGGGATCCACCCCCCACCACGGGATTCCCGCACCCGATCCACCGATCGCCGTCGAGGAGTTGCTGCCCCATGTCCGCACGCCGCAAGGCCGCTGTCGCCACTGCCGGTCTCGTCCCGCTCGCCCTCACCGGGCTGTCCGCCGCACCGGCGGCCGCGCACGGCTCGATGGGCGACCCGGTCAGCCGGGTCTCCCAGTGCTTCGCCGAGGGCCCGGAGAGCCCGAAGTCCGAGGCGTGCAAGGCCGCGGTCGCGGCCGGCGGCACCCAGGCGCTCTACGACTGGAACGGCATCCGCATCGGCGACGCGGCCAGCCGCCATCAGGAACTCATCCCCGACGGCAAGCTGTGCAGCGCCGACAGCGAGGCGTTCAAGGGCCTGGACCTGGCCCGCGACGACTGGCCGGCGACGCGTGTGAGCAGCGGCGAGTACACCTTCAAGTACCGTGTGACGGCCCCGCACAAGGGGACGTTCACGGTGTACATCACCAAGCCCGGCTACGACCCGTCGCAGCCGCTGGCCTGGGACGACCTGGATCTGGCGAACCCGGTGGCGACGTCCACCGACCCGGCCGCCACGGGCGGTTTCTACACCTTCACCGGCACCCTCCCGGAGCGCACCGGCAAGCAGTTGCTGTACGCGGTGTGGCAGCGGTCGGACAGCCCGGAGGCGTTCTACTCCTGCTCGGACGTCGCCTTCGGCGGCACCGGGACCGGCACCGGAACGGACGGCGGCACCGGGACCGGCGGCGGTGCCGAGCCCGCGGAGGCGGCCGCCCCGGCGCCGGTCGCGTCCGCGCCGTCGCAGGGGCAGATCGAGGACGGTGCCGACAAGTCGACCGTGGAGAACCACGGGCACGGCGACGACGACCCCAGCACCTCGGCGGCACCGCACGCGGCGGCGGACGGCACCGCCCCGGACGCCTCCGGCACCGCCAACCGGCCCGAGGCGGCCGGCGCCGCGCGGAACCTCGCGGAGACCGGCGGCGACGGCAACACCCCGTACCTGATGATCGGCGGCGCCGCGGCCCTGGCGCTGGGTTCGGCGGCGCTGTTCGCCTCCGCCCGGCGGCGCACGGCGAGCGGGCGGCACGGCCGCTGAACCGGCTCGGGGCCCTGTCCGGCGGCTCGGGCCGGACAGGGCCCCGACGTGTTCCGGCCCTTGTCCGCACGTGTCAGCTGAACGCCGAGGCGCAGGTGGTGGGTGCGGCGTGGGCCGGGTCGAGGGCGTTGGCCACCTCGTGGAAGGCGATCCGGTCGAACAGCCCGATCGCCATGTGCTCGGACAGGTCGACCGGGCACAGGTCCTGGAGCAGGACGTTGCGCACGCCGGGACCGGTCAGGAACTGGCTGTCGTAGGGCGTGACGACCTCGTCGTACCGGGTGGCGATGACGGTGTAGCGGACGCCGGGCACGGTGTCGCCGCCCGCGTTGAGCCTGGTGAGGAAGTCGGAGCCGGCGATCTGGTCGGCGAGGGCGGGGGTGTTGTCGTTCAGCAGGTCCTCGGCGCCGGGGAAGAACGGCAGGAGCGCGGTGAGGCCGTTGAGGGTGGTGCCGTGGTTGCTGGGCGCGATGCCGACGAGGGCGTTCACCTCGTCGGCCCCGCCGAGGAACTTGAGGTAGTGACGCGGCATCATGCCGCCCTGCGAGTGGCCGACGATGTCGGTCTCGGCGGCGCCGGTCGCCGCGAGCACCTTGTCGACGAAGGCGTCGAGTTCTTCGGCGGACTTCTCGACGGGGCCGAGGCCGTGGAAGAAGGGGACGCCGTCGAGCCGGCCGTAGTCGAGGGAGAAGACGCAGTAGCCGCGGTGCTTCAGATAGGGCGCGAGGCCCAGCCAGTTGTCGACGGAGTTGCCGAAGGTGCCGTGGACCAGGACGACGGGACGGGGGTGGGCGGCGGAGGGCTTGCAGGTGTAGTCGTTCCAGCCCGAGCTCGGCGCGTCGGCGGCATCGGCGGCGTGGGCGCCGGCCGCGGTGGGGACGGTGACGGCCGCGGCGGCCAGCAGGAACGCGGTCAGCGGTCTGATCACTCGCTTCCAGGGCAGCATCGTGTGATCTCCTTGCGGGGAGGAAGGGTGGGGACCTTGCGCCTGTGATCCGGATCACGGGATGCTGTTCATCCATCAAGTTACGGGCGAGTAGTAAATCCCGGAAGTTACGGGTCAGTAAAAACTCGCGGCGTCGACCGACAGTCGTCGGACGGCAGTTGACAGCAGCTCACCGATCCGGACGAACCGGACCACGGGGTGCGATGCGCAGCAGCACCTCCCGCGGCGCGCCCACCTCCGCCTCCCCCGGCACCTCGCTCCAGGCCCGCACGGCCTCCGCCGCCGCATCCCCGGCCGCCCGCGTGCGGTCCGTCCGTCCCGGCGCCACCCTCGCCGTGGAGAACCCGACCGCCGCAGCCGCGGTCTCCTGGCTCACCACCTCCCACGGCCTCCGGGCGACGCCGGGCGACGGCACGGACATCGTGCCGCCGTGGGCCGACTGAGGCCGCGCGGAAGCAGCGTGAGGGGCCCGAGGCCCTACGCGGCCAGCGAGCCCGGCATCACCGCGCGGGGGCCGAACTTCGCCCGCGCCCGGTCCGCGACCTCCTCGATCCTGCGCACCTTCTCGTCCACCGGGTCGAAGGTGAGCTGGTGGGAGGCGCGTTCGGCCGGGTCGAGCCCTTCCGCGCGCAGCGCGATCGCGCGCACCCGGGCGCGCTGCAGACCGAGCGCCTCGTACAGGCCGTACGCCGCTTCGGTGAGCGCCGCCGAGTGCGCGGTCGGCTCCGGGAGGGTGCGGGTGCGGGTGGTCGCCGTGCGATCGGCGTAGCGGACGGTGAGGGTGAGGCTCCGGCAGACCTTGCCGGCGGCGCGCATCCGGGAGCCCAGTTCCTCGGCGGCCGAGAGCAGGGCGCGGCGGTGCCGGCCGGGGTCCAGCTCGTCGCGGGTGAAGGGGCGTTCGGTGGCCAGGGAGCGGGAGACCGCGTCGGGGACGACCCGGCCGCGGTCGACGCCGTTCGCCTTCTCGTGCAGTTCGCGCCCGGCCCTGGCGCCCACCAGCCGCTGGAGCGTGGACAGCGGTGCGGCCGCGACCCGGCCGAGGGTGTCGAGGCCGTACGCGCACAGGGTGCGGGCGGTCGCGGTGCCGACGCCGGGCAGCGCGGCCACGGGCCGGTCGGCGAGGAAGTTGCGCACCCCGTCCTCGGGCACCGCGCGGGCCGGTCCCGGCCGGGCGTCCCGCAGCGCCATGCGGGCGGTCATCGGTCCCGGTCCGGCGCCGATCACGCAGTCGACGCCGTGCAGGGCGAGGGCACGGACGCGGATCACCGAGGCCAGTTCGACGGCGGTGCGCCCGAAGTACCGTTCGGCGCCGCGCAGATCGGCCAGCGCCCCGTCCGGCGGCAGGGCCTGCACGACGGGTGTGAACTCCTCGAGCAGACCGATCAGCCGGGGCAGGGCGGCCTCGTACGGCGGAGGCAGCTCGAAACGTACGCAGAGGACGGTCATCCCGCGCTCCCCGGACTGCGGTGCCACAACTTCCTTCCCACCGCGGGCCCGTCGCCCGCGGGGCGCAGATCGGCCCAGGGGTGCATCTCGTACCCCGTGGGCATGCGGATCGTCCGGTCCTCCATCGGGTCCCGGGCCGCGGAACCGGCCGGTGCGGGCCGTCCGTCCGACCCGGCGAGCCGCCTGCGGGCCGGCCCGTCACCGTCGCCCGCGGACTCGGCGCCGGCGCCGCCCGGTTCGGCCAGCCGCGCCGCCACTCCCTCCAGCCCCTCCTCCTGGCGCACCCGGAGCAGGTCGGCGAGGTTCCAGGCGGCGGAGCCGACCACGCTGAGGCTGCGCGGGCCGCGGCGCTGCACCACTCCGCGCACCAGCAGCAGCCAGGAGTGGAAGACGGTGTGGGCGCAGGCGTCGTGGGAGTCGTCGAAGAAGGCGAGGTCGACCAGGCCGGTGCCGTCGTCCAGGGTGGAGAAGATGACGCGTTTGCCGGAGCGGACGGGCGGGGTCTGGGTGGCCGCCTTGGCGCCCGCGACCAGCACCGTGTCGCCGTGCCGGGCCTCGCGCAGCCGCCGCGCGGAGACCACGCCCAACTCGGCGAGGAAGGTGCCGTGGTCGTCCATCAGGTGGCGCGAGGCGTCCATGGACAGCACGCCCAGTTCGGCGCTGAGCCGCTCCTCCGGGGTGAGGTCGGGCAGCCCGGCCGGGGCGGTCCTGCGGCCGCCGGACAGCGGGAGCTGGTCGCCGCGCCCGCCGCGGGCGCCCCGGTGCAGTTCGGTCAGATGCAGTTGCAGGTCACGGCGGTTGGCGCCGAACGCGTCCAGCGCGCCGACCTGGGCGAGGCGTCCGGCGAGCGGACGGCTGGGGCGGGCCCGTTCCCAGAAGTCGAGCAGCGAGGCGTACGGCTGTCCCTCGGCGATCCGCGCGGCCTCGGCCTCGCTGATGTTGTGCACGTCGGAGAGCGCCAGCCGCAGCCCCCACACCGCCGAACCCTTTGATTCAGACACCAGTTCGATCCTGTGTGCGACCCCGGACTTGTTCACGTCCAGCGGCAGGATCGGCACCCCGCGCCGCCGCGCGTCCGCCAGCAGCAGCCGCTTCGGGTACATCCCGGGGTCATGGGTGAGCAGCCCCGCGTAGAAGGCGGCCGGATGGTGCGCCTTCAGCCACGCCGACTGGTACGTCGGTACGGCGAAGGCGACCGCGTGCGCCTTGCAGAAGCCGTACGAGCCGAAGGCCGCCACGATCTCCCAGGTCCGCTGAATCGTTTCCGCGTCGTATCCGTTCGCCTCCGCGCGCTGCGCGAACCAGACCTTGATCCGCCCCTGCGACTCCGGGTCGGACAGCCCGCGCCGCACCCGGTCCGCCTCGCCGCGCCCGCAGCCGGTCAGGGTGGCGACGATGTCGATGACCTGCTCGTGGAAGACCACGACCCCGTACGTCCCCTCCAGCGACTCCTGGAGGTCCGGGTGCGGGTACCGCACCGGCGCCCGTCCGTGCCGCGCCTCGATGAACGGCCGCACCATGTCGGCGGCGACCGGCCCGGGCCGGAAGAGGGAGATGTCGACGACCAGGTCGTGGAAGGTGGACGGCTGGAGCCGCCCGACCAGGTCCCGCTGGCCCGGGGACTCGATCTGGAAGCAGCCGAGCGTCTCGGTGGACCGGATGAGCCCGTACGTCGCCGGGTCGCCCTCCGGCACCGCGTCCAGGTCGATCCGCTCCCCCGACGCCCGCTCCACCTCCGCGACCGCGTGCGCCATCGCCGACTGCATCCGCACGCCCAGCACGTCCAGCTTGAGCAGCCCGAGGTCCTCGACGTCGTCCTTGTCGAACTGCGCCATCGGCAGGCCCTCGCCGCTGGTCGGCACGACAGGCGTACGGGTCAGCAGGGAGGCGTCGGACAGCAGCACGCCGCAGGGGTGCATGGCGACACCGCGCGGGAGCGCGTCGAGCGCCTCGACCAGCTCCCACAGCCTCCCGTACTTCTCCTTCTCCCCCGCCAGTTCCCGCAGTTCGGGCAGTTCGTCGAGGGCCGCGCGGGCGTCGCGGGCGCGGATGTGCGGGAAGGACTTGGCGACGCGGTCGATCTCGGCCGGGTCCATGGACAGCGCCGCGCCGACGTCGCGGATGGCGTGGCGCACCCGGTAGGTCTCCGGCATGGCGACCGTGGCGACCCGCTCGGTGCCGAACCGGCCGATGATCGCGCGGTAGACCTCCAGCCGGCGCGCGGACTCCACGTCGATGTCGATGTCGGGCAGCACGACCCGCTCCTTGGACAGGAAGCGCTCCATCAGCAGCCCGTGCTCGACCGGGTCGGCGTGCGCGATGCCGAGGAGGTGGTTGACCAGACTGCCGGCGCCGGAGCCGCGCGCGGCCACCCGGATGCCCATCTCCCGTACGTCGTCGACGACCTGGGAGACGGTCAGGAAGTAGGAGGCGAAGCCGTGGTGGGCGATGATGTCCAGCTCGTGGTGCATCCGCTCCCAGTACTCCCGGCGGCCGGCGTAGCCGCGCAGCACCATGCCCGCCGCGGCCCGGGAGGCCAGCGCCCGCTGGGCGGTGCGGCGGCCGGCGCCGACGAGGTGCGGCTCGGGGAAGTGGACGCTGCCCATGCCGAGGTCGTCCTCGGGGTCGACCAGGCACTCGGCGGCCGTGGCCTGCGTCTGCTCCAGCAGCCGCAGGGCCGCCTCGCGCCGGAAGCCCGCGGCCTCCACGATCCGCTCGGCCGCTCCCAGCATGGCGCCCGCGTCCTTGAGCCAGGCCTCACCGGAGTCAAGGCCTTTGGCCGGGTCGACGGGGACCAGGCGGCGGGCGGCGTCCAGGACGTCGGCGACCGGGCCGAGCCCCGGGTCGGCGTAGCGGACGGCGTTGCTCAGCACGGGCCGGATCCGCTGTTCGGCGGCGAAGCCGAGGGTGCGGGCGGCCAGCCGCAGGGAGCCGGGTCCCGTGCCCTTGCGTCCGTGCCAGACGGTCTCCAGGCGCAGGGCGTCCCCGTAGACCTCCCGCCAGGGAGCGAGCAGCCGGGCCGCGCGGTCGGGGCGGCCCGCGGCGAGGGCGCGGCCGACGTCGGAATCGGGGCCGAGCAGCACGGTCAGGCCGCCGGCGTGGTTCTCGTCCCAGGTCAGCAGCGGGAGGCCGGCGGCGGTGTGGGCGGCGGAGATCAGCCGGCACAGGTCGGCCCAGCCGCGGGCGCCGTCCCGGGCGAGGAAGGTCGCACGGGGTGCCGACTCGTCGATGAAGGCGCCGCCGCGCACCGGGGTGCGGCGCCGGTCACGCCGTACGGCCTCGTCCCCGCGCGCGCCCGGAGCCGTCGGCGGGGCCGCCACCGCCAGCTCCGCCCCGAAGAGGGGACGCACCCCGGCCTTCGCGCAGGCCTTGGCGAACCGCACCGAGCCCGCGACCGTGTCCCGGTCGGTGAGGGCGAGGGCGTCCATGCCCCGCTCGGCGGCGCGCTCGGCCAGCCGCTCCGGGTGGGAGGCGCCGTAGCGCAGGGAGAACCCGGAGACGGTGTGCAGATGCGTGAAACCCGGCACACGCACCTCCCGCACTCGTGAGTCCCGACCGACTCTCGAACATCTGTTCCCAGCTCACCCCCCACCATAGACCAATTCTCGAATGCGTGTGCGACATCCGCTCGACCCCGTCCCACCTGCGCAAACACGCACGGACTCCGGGCGGACACGCGAACGTCCCGCCCCTCCGGGACGGAGGGACGGGACGTCGTGGCGTGCTGTGCTCAGCCGATCTGCGTGCCGGTCGCCGAGAGGGCCTCCGTCACCGGCTGGAAGAAGGTCTCGCCGCCCGAGGAGCAGTCGCCGCTACCGCCGGAGGTGAGGCCGACCGCCTGGTCGCCCGAGAAGAGCGAGCCGCCGCTGTCACCGGGCTCGGCGCACACGTCGGTCTGGATGAGACCGTTCACGATGTCGCCGTTGCCGTAGTTCACGGTGGCGTCCAGACCGGTGACCGTGCCGGAGTGCACCTGGGTGGTGGAGCCGCTGCGGGTGACCTCCATGCCGACGGTGGCCTCGGCGGCGCCGGAGATCGCCTGCGTGGAGCCGTTGTAGAGGTTCACCTCGCTCGGGTGGTCCACCTCGGCCGTGTACTTCACCAGGCCGTAGTCGTCGCCCGGGAAGCTGGACGCCGCGTTCTCGCCGATCACGTTGCCCGAGGAGTCGGACCAGGTGGTGATGCCCTCGGTGCAGTGCCCGGCGGTGAGGAAGTGCGGCTCGCCGCCCTTGGTCACGTTGAAGCCGAGCGAGCAGCGCCCGCCGTTGCCGGTGATGGCGTCGCCGCCCGCGATGAAGGGCTTGTACTCGCCCTTGGTGCGCTGGAGTTCGGCCTTGGCACCCAGCCCGTCGACGACCTTCGTCAGCTTGGCCCACTCGGCCTCGGAGACGGTGCGGTCCGCGGTGACGACGACCTTGTTGGTGGTCGGGTCGGTCACCCAGGAGGTGCCCGGGATGGTGGCGTCCTGCTTGAGGGTGGTGCGCGCGCTCTTCAGGTCGGCGAGGGAGTTCGCGACGACTCTGGCCTTGGCTCCGGCCGACTCGACGGTCTCGGCGGCCGCCTCGTCGAGCACGTTCACCACGAGCGCCTTGCTCTTTGCGTCGTAGTACGTTCCCGCCGCGTCGGTGCCCAGGTCCTGGGCGAGCGTCGAGGCGAGCTTTCCGGCCGCGGTGATCGAGAGGGTCCGGGGCGCGGAGTCCGCCGGGGTCTCGCTGGCGTTCGCAGTCTGGAAGGTGACCGCGCCGGCGGCCAGTGCGGCGATGCCCGCACCCGCCATCAGTGCACGGCGCCTGGGTATGCGTCGGTGCTTCAACTCACGTCCTCCTGTGGGGGGACGGTCCGGGGAGGTTGTGGGGACCTCGCCGAACCGGAAGGCGTACGGCCACGGGGGTGGAACACGAAAGAACCGACACCCGTGCCGGTCGAACGGCGCCTACTCTTCCGAACGCCACAGGGAGCACACAAGGTCGACTTCAGGACGCGCGTACGGCAACACACGCGCGCCCCCTATGTCCTGACAGGTCATGGACACGCAGGAACGTTCACACTGCAAATGCTACGAAGGAGTAACCGGGGGTGTGGTCGACGCGATCCGACCATGGCCGAAAATCGACCCTTGGAGGTCCGGATCCGTGCGGGAGACGTTGGACGGAGTTGCTGTCGCACCGGTTCCCGGCCGGCGCCGACGGCGCCGGGCGCGCCGGTTCAGGCCGGACGAAGAGGGCGCCCGGCGGCCGCGAGAAGGCGTCCGGTGACGTAAGAAGAGGGAATCCGGCGACGCAGAAAGAAGGCGTCCGGCGGCCCGGAGAAGGCGTCCGGCGACGCGGGGAGAGGGCAAGGGAGAGCCCCCGCACGGCGATTGCGTGCGGGGGCCTGCCGTACTGCTGCCGGCCGCGGGTCGGTCGGACCCGTGGGGCGGGCGGTGAGCTCCGGGCCGGGCCCGGAGTCCGCTCCTAGGTGAGGCTGACGCCGTAGGCGCTCAGGGCCTCCGTCACCGGCTGGAAGAAGGTCGTGCCGCCGGAGGAGCAGTTGCCGCTGCCGCCCGAGGTGAGGCCGTAGGCGGTGCCGTTGCTGCCGTACAGCGAGCCGCCGGAGTCGCCGGGCTCGGCGCAGACCGTGGTCTGGATGAGGCCGTAGACGACGTCGCCGCCGCCGTAGTTGACGGTCGCGTTGAGCGCGGTGACCCGGCCGCTGTGCGTGCCCGTGGTGGAGCCGTCGCGGATGACGGTGGTGCCCACGGCGGGGGTGGCCGCGCGGGTGATGTCCACGCCGTTCGCGGTGCCGGGCCGGCTGACGGACCCCGTGTACCGCACGATGCCGTAGTCGTTGCCCGGGAAGCTGGTGCCGGCGGTCGAGCCGAGGACCGTGGTGCGGCTGGAGTTGGCGTACCAGGTGCCCGCGCCCTCGGTGCAGTGACCGGCGGTGAGGAAGTAGTCGACTCCGCTGCTGGAGCGGACGTTGAAGCCGAGGGAGCAGCGGCCGCTGCTCGAGTAAATGGCGTCGCCACCCTGGATGAGCTTGGTGAACTTGCCGGGCGTGCGCTTGACGGTGATCGCCTCGGCGTTGTCCCCGGCCTGCTTCTTGATCTTGTTGATCTCGGCCTGGGAGACGGTGCTGTCGACGGTGACGAGCACCCGGTTGGTCTTGCTGTCGACGGCCCAGGCGGTGCCCGGCACGTCGGCCTTCAGCACCGAGCTGCTGACGCTCTTGAGCTCGGCGGAGCTGAAGGTGGCGGGGGTGTCGGCCGCGTTCGCGCTGGGGACCGCGATGGCGGCGGCGGCCACGAGGCCGGTGGATACGGCGATCAGCCGAGTCCGTCTCGAGATGCCGCTGCGGGGGGTGGTGCGCTTGATCCTCACTTCTCGTTCCTCCACAAAGGAAGTAGGGGGCCCTCGTGGGGTTGTGGGCCCGGTGAGGCGCAGTCGGGAGGCCGTGTGCCCGGATTCCGAACACAGCGTGCTCCTGACAAGCGCTGGGCCGAGTATTCGGCCGACCGACCGTTCGGCGCAAGGGTGCCTTTCGGACGTCAACCTTTGAACCATTGAGGAGATTTGGTCCCAGCAGACGATCGCGTCATCCGAGGTCACACCCGTACCACGGCCGGCCGAACACCCCCGAGCTGTCCGAAAATCGCCGCTGGCCCGTCCGGCTCAGCAGCCGCAGTCGCAGCCGCAGTCGCACCCGTCGCAGCAGCCGTCCTCACCACCGCAGTTGCCGCAGCACTCGCAGCAGCTGCAGCAGTCGCCGCACCCGCTGCAGTCGCAGTTGGCGCAGGGCCCCTGCTTGGACTCGCGGGTCCAGGGGTCCTCATAGGTGGCGCAGCACAGTTGGCAGGTACAGGCGAGCCCCAGCCACACGGCGCAGCCGGCGAGCGCGCCGCGCCGCTCGCGACGGGGCGGCTCGGGCGGCGGCGGGGCGCCGGGCGTGCCCGGGGTGCCGGGCGGCGCGTAGGGGCCGGGTGCGTGGGCGCAGGAGGCGGCGGTGCCGAAGGCGCGGTGGACGGAGTTGGGCAGTTCGTGGACGAGCAGCCGGTGCGCGAGCCCGCCCTCCGTGCCGCGTCCCGGGGAGCCGCCGGGCGCCCACTCCACCTCGCGCAGGGCGAGCCGGATGCCGTGCACCGCGTCGTCGGCGAGCCGGCGGGCCTCCGCCAACGGCGTGCCGGTGGCGGTGAGCGGGTTCCAGGCGCCCGCGGCGGTGTCGGCCGCCAGGTCCTCGACGGCGTCGAGCAGATGCGCCAGCCGTCCGAAGAGCCGCCCCGCCTCCGCGAGCGGCCCGGCGTTGTGCGGCCGTCCGGCGAGCACCGCGGTGTGCGCGAAGGCCGCGGCGGTCGCGGTCTCGGTCGGCTCGGTGACGGCGAGAACCGGGGTGCCGGGGCCGGCCAGGGTCTCGATGCCGGCCTGCCGGTCCACGGCGTCCAGGAGGACGGCCGTGTCGAAGCCGACGTCCGAACCGGTCCGCGCCCCGGCCCGGTCCCAGCTCGCGGCGACCCGGCGCGCGGCGAGCGCCACCGGCCTGCGCGCCAGCATCCCGTCCCCGTCGGCGACATGGTCGCGCACCTTGGCGGAGGCGAGGACGAGGGAGACGGCCGCCGCGAGCCGCGCGCCCTCGCCGTGCGCGACGGACGCGGTGCGCATGCCGCGCAGCGGACACGGTCCCGCGGTGCGCCGTCCCGCCTTCGCGCGTCCTGCCTGAGCCTCCGTCAGAACGGATATGAGGAGCCCGTCGTAGTTGGTGACGATGCGGGCGAGCTGCCCGTGGTCCCCGCGCAGGGCGAGGCACAGCCCGCACAGATGGGCCATCCACTGGGCCGTGAGCCTCTCCCCCAGCCGGTGCCGACACGGCCTGACCATTCCGAACACGCCATTCCCCCGTGCAGTTGTGCGACGTCGAGCGGCGGCATCGTATCGGCCGCGCGTTCACCCGTACGCACCCGCCATCACCCGTACGCAGCCGAGAATCATATTTCACTCACAGTCAGCATCCGTTTGTGTCAAGACCCTTGGGAAACACGGACTCTCGACGGATTCGCTGTGCACCAGTACCGTCACAAACCCCCCGTGCGGCGTCTATCCACTTGGCGCACCATCCGCATCATGGACGACCATAGGGATGGGGAAAGCAAGAAAGACCGCTGTGAGAGGAGGCGTCCATGGGATCGGTACGCAAGGCGAGTGCCTGGCTCGGCCTCGTCGACGACAACGAAGACGAGCGTTACTACGACGACGACTACTCCGACGGGACCGAGCCCGGGGAGGCCTGGGTCACCGATCCGCGGGTCAAGGTGGCCGCGGACGTCGCCGAGGAGAAGGGCCGCCGGATCGGCACGGTCACCCCGGACAGCTTCCGGGACGCCCGCGCGATCGGCGAGCTCTTCCGCGACGGGGTGCCCGTCATCATGAACCTCACGGCCATGGACGCCGGCGACGCCAAGCGCGTCGTCGACTTCGCCGCGGGTCTGATCTTCGGCCTGCGCGGCTCCATCGAGCGCGTCTCGAACCGCGTGTTCCTGCTGAGCCCGGCCGACACCGAGGTGGTCAGCGGGGAACCGGCCGCGCACCGGTCGGACGGCTTCTTCAACCAGAGCTGAGGCAGGGCCGCTCACCGGCCTCCCCCCGAGGTCCCGGTCGGCTCCCTCTACCGGAACGCGTCGATTCCGGTGAGCGCCTTGCCCAGCACGAGCTGGTGCATCTCGACGGTGCCCTCATAGGTGAGCACCGATTCCAGATTGGTCGCGTGCCGCATCACCGGGTATTCGAGCGAGATCCCGTTGGCACCGAGGACCGTACGGGCCGTACGGCAGATGTCGATGGCCTCACGGACGTTGTTGAGCTTGCCGAAGCTGACCTGTTCGGGACGCAGGCGGCCGGCGTCCATGCGCCGCCCCAGATGGTGGGCGAGCAGAATCCCCTTGTGCAGTTCGACCGCCATGTCGGCGAGTTTGGCCTGGGTCAGCTGGAACCCTCCGATGGGCCGCCCGAACTGCTCCCGCGACTTCGCGTAGTCGACGGCCGCCTCGAAACAGCTCCGCGCGGCACCCATGGCGCCCCAGACGATCCCGTACCGGGCGTGCGAGAGACAGCTGAGCGGCCCCTTGAGCCCGGTCACCTCCGGCAGCACCGCGTCGGCGGGCAGCCGTACGTCGTCCAGGACCAGTTCACTGGTGACGGAGGCTCGCAGCGACCACTTGTGCCGGATCTCGGGCGCCGAGAAACCCGCGCTGTCGGTCGGCACCACGAAGCCGCGGATGCCGTCGTCGGTCCGCGCCCACACCACGGCGACCCCGGCCACCGATCCGTTGGTGATCCACATCTTGCGCCCGTTGAGCACCCAGTCGGTGCCGTCCTTCTTGGCGTACGTCCGCATCGAGGCGGGGTCGGAGCCGTGGTCGGGTTCGGTGAGCCCGAAACAGCCGATGGTCTCGCCGGCGGCCATGCCGGGCAGCCACCGCTGCTTCTGCTCCTCGCTGCCGAACCGGTGGATCGCGTACATCGCGAGCGAGCCCTGCACGGAGACCAGCGAGCGGATGCCCGAGTCGGCCGCCTCCAGCTCCAGGCATGCCAGCCCGTACTGCACGGCGCTCGCGCCCGCGCAGCCGTAGCCGTCGAGGGACATGCCGAGCGCGCCGATGCCGCCGAGCTCCCGCGCCAGTTCCCGGATGCCGGGCAGCTCGCCCTTCTCGTACCAGTCGGCGACGTACGGCAGCACCCGGTCCGCGGCCCAGGCGCGGACCGTGTCCCGGACGGCCAGGTCCTCCGGCTCCAGCAGGTCGTCGAGGCCGAGCGGGTCGGCGGGGTCGAAGGGGGGCAACTTCGCGGACGCGGACATGGGGCACCCTCCGGGGCTACTCCGGGAACTCCGGGACATTAACTAGCACTGCTAGTCACGGCTCGGGGCGACGTTACGACGCAGTCTCCCGCACGTCCACCCTGCCGGGGCCGGGCACGGCTCACACCCGCAGCTCGGAGACCCGGCGCTCGGCGGCCTCCCGCTGCGTGGGCACCTCCACGGCCGGCGTCCCGCCCTGCATCGCCCGCGGCAGCCGCAGCGCCATCACCGCGCCGAGCAGCAGCAGACCCGCGCTCACCAGCAGGGTCACGTGCAACCCGTGCACGAAGGCGTGGCGCGCCGCGTTCCTCAGGGCGGCCCCGGCGGGCCCGCCGAGCCGCTCCGCCACCTCGTACGCCTCGCCCAGCGAGTGCCCCGCCGCGGCGGACTCCCGCGCGGGCACCCCGGGCACGCCGGTCAGGCCGGGCGCGTAGGCCGCGTTCATCACGCTGCCCAGCAGCGCGATCCCGATCCCTGCGCCCAGTTGGTAGGAGGTCTCGCCCATCGCCGCCGCCCCGCCGGCCTGCTCCGGCGGTGCCTCGCTGAGCATCGACTCGTACGCCCCGAACAGCGTGGTCTCCAGACCGAAGCCGAGCAGCACGAAACCGGTGAGCAGCAGCGGGCCGTTGTCCCGGCCGCCCATCGCGGTCAGCGACACCACCGCGGCGGCCGTGAGGCAGAAGCCGAAGCAGACCATGCGGCGCGGGCCGAACCGGCGCAGCATCCGCGCGCCCGCGAGACCGGCGGCCATCGCGGCGACGGTCAGCGGCAGCAGGCGGAGTCCGGTTTCCAGCGGGGAGAGGCCGAGCACGAGCTGGAGGTACTGCGCGGCGATCAGTTCCAGGCCCACCAGGGCGAGCATCGCCAGCACGATGCACCCCACCGACGTGCTGAACGCCGGCCGGGCGAACATCCGCAGGTCGACCAGCGGATGGGTGCGGCGCCGCTGCCGGCGCACGAAGGCGGCCATCAGTGCGGCGCCCGCCACCAGCGGCAGCACGGTCCACACGCCGGCCACGGGCTCCTGGCCGCCGAGCCGCTTCACGCCCAGGACCAGCGCGAACAGTCCGGCTGCGGCCATCAGCGCGCCGACCACGTCCCAGGGGCCGTCGCCGTCGCCCTTCGACTCCGGCAGCAGGATCCGGCCCACCGGCAGGCTCACCAGCATCAGCGGGATGTTGACCAGGAAGACCGAGCCCCACCAGAAGTGCTCGAGGAGGAAGCCGCCGAGCAGCGGTCCGACCGCGGCGCCCACCGCGGCGACCGCGCTCCAGACGCCGATGGCCAGGGCCCGTTCCCGCCGGTCCGGGAAGACCTGCCGCAGGATCGACAGGGTCGCCGGCATGATCATCGCGCCGCCGACGCCGAGCAGCGCCCGCGCCACGATCAGCACGTGGGCGTTGTCCGCGAGGGCCGCCAGGCCGGAGGCGACGCCGAACAGGGCGTAGCCGAGCAGGAGGACGCGTCTGCGGCCGACCCGGTCGCCCAGGGTGCCGAAGAGGATCAGCAGCGAGGCGCAGACCAGCGGGTAGGCGTCGACGATCCAGAGCAGTTCCATTGCGCCGGGCCTGAGGTCCTCGGTGACCGCGGGAACCGCCACGTGCAGCACGGTGGCGTCGACGGCGACCAGCAGCAGGCTGACGCAGAGGACGACGAGTACCACCCAGCGGTTGGCACCGGCCCCGGCCGCCCGACGGCGCGGCGCGGTGGCGGCCGTGGTCGTCCCGGACATGTACGTACCTCCCAGATGCTCCCCCGCGATCGGCGGACTCACGCCAGGCGGGGACTCCCCCGTGGCTCGGCCGGAGCGGAGCGGTCGCCTCCGGCCCGCGCGACGTACGGCGAGTGACACGTCAGAGTACGCGAGTGGCGCCGGAGGTCGAGTGGCGGGCCTCTCACAGCTCCGGCACATCGATGTGGCGTACACCACTTCTCGGGCGGGCCGTGCGCGGGCGACGGGCGGTCCGGTTCCGCTCCCGGTCGATAATCGGGCCCGTGAACGATCCCGACACCCGCGCCGTACCGGCGGCCCGCTCCCGTGCGCTGCGCCGGGCCGTGCCGGCGCTCCTCGGGTACGCCGCCGTGCGCGCGCTGGGCCTGGTCGTGCTGGCCCTGTGGAGCGCGGCGCGCGGCACGGACGCGTACACCCTGCTGACCGCCCGCTGGGACGCGCTCTGGTACACGCGGGTCGCCGAGCTGGGGTACGGCTACGAGGTGCGCCTGCCGAACGGCGACGTCCACTCCAACCTGGCGTTCTTCCCGCTGCTGCCGTGGCTGGAGCGACTGGTGGCGGCGGTGTCGCCGCTGTCGTACGCCGACGGCGGGTTCCTCGTCGCCGTGCTCGCCTCGCTCGCCGCGGCCTGGGGGATCTTCGCGGTGGCCGACCACGTGTACGGGAGCCGGGCCGCGGTGTGCGCGGTGCTGCTGTGGGCGGTGCTGCCGGTCGGGATCGTGCAGTCGATGGCGTACAGCGAGTCCCTGTTCACGGCGCTGGCCGCCTGGTCGCTGTACGCCGTGCTGACGGGCCGCTGGGTGACGGCGGGCGTGCTGGCGGGGCTGGCCGGGCTGACCCGGCCGGTGGGGCTGGCGGTGGTCGCGGCGGTGTGGGCGGCGGGCATCGCCGCCTTCGTCCGCGACCGCGCCCCCCGGGTACGGGAAGGGTCGCCCGTCGCCGCGGAAGGCGCCCGCGCCGCACCGGAACGGGCCTCCTTCGTGCGGCGGCGCAGCACGAAGGCGGCGGGCGGCGCGCGGCGCGGAGAACGCGCCGGTGGGTCCGCGGCCGCCCCGCGCGTCCACGCACCGGAGGGAGCCCGGGCCGGTCCGGGCGCCCCCGGTGTCCGCGCGCGCCGGGCTCTCGGCATGTTCCTCGCGCCCCTCGGAGCCGCCGGTTACGTTCTGTGGGTCGGGCACCGGACCGGAGGCGGGCCGCTGGGATATCTCGAGGTGCAGGCGGGATGGCGGAACGGGTTCGACGGCGGCTACGCCTTCGCCCGCTTCGTCGCCGCGAAGTTCACCTCGTTCCCCTCGGCCGCGGCGGGCCTCGGCCTGGTCGCCGGTGTCGGCCTCGTGGTGTGGCTGTACGTCGTCTGCGTACGGCAGCGCCAGCCGCTCCCGCTGCTGGTGTACGCCGGTGCGGTCACCGCGCTCGCCCTGTGTGCGTCGAGCTACTTCGGCTCCAAGCCGCGCCTGCTGCTGCCCGCGTTCCCGCTGCTGCTGCCCCTCGCCCTGGCCCTGGCCCGGCTGCGTCCGCCCAGGTCGGCGCTGGTCCTGGGGCCGGTCGCGGTGGCCTCCGCGGTGTACGGCGCCCTCTGGCTGAACGGCTCCGGCCCGCCCTGACCGGCCCGTGCCCCCGATGAGCGCCGGGGAAATTCCGCACCAGCCCCCGGTGAACAAATTCAAAAGCGCGATAAAACCTTCACCCTGAATGATCAAAGGAATTGCGGGTCGCGGTGCGCGGGGCATTGCGCATTCGTTGTGAATAAAGGCGCCACTGAGAGGAATGCCACATCACATCGTCATCACAAAGCCACTGATTGGACGGGGTTCCGCACTCACTCGCTGTAACGTCGATTGGGTGCGTACCGAACGGAAGCCCACCCGTCTGGACCGGGTGTTCGCGAGGCTGGATCGTGAGCCGGAACGACCGGCTCACATCGGCGTGCCGCGGATGAGCCGGCACCGG
Organism: Streptomyces calvus; assembly: GCF_006782915.1. Classification (GTDB taxonomy): domain Bacteria; phylum Actinomycetota; class Actinomycetes; order Streptomycetales; family Streptomycetaceae; genus Streptomyces; species Streptomyces calvus. The sequence continues at coordinate 52,766 of NZ_VCNP01000055.1, read as the reverse complement.
GTGGTGCTTTTCGGCGCCTCCCTGGCCTTCTACCTGGCGATCGTGTGGGCCGTACTGATCACCTCGTGGCTGGTCCGGCTGGACTGGCAGGTGATGTTCTTCCGCCCCTACCAGCAGTGGTCCGAGATCCACGCCTTCGTCGACTACTACGTGGTCCTCGGCCAGCGCGGACCGACCGCCGTGATGGTCGCGGCCTGGCTGGGCTGGCGCTCCTGGCGGCAGCACACCCTGCGCCCGCTGCTCGCGCTCGGCGTCTCCCTGTTGTTGCTGAACGTCACCGTGGGCGCCGCGAAGTACGGCATGGGCCGCCTGGGACCGCACTACGCGACCGAGATCGGCTCGAACGAGATGTGGCTCGGCGGCGATATATTTCCCAGCGGCCACACCGCCAACGCGGTGGTGACCTGGGGCATCCTGGCCTATCTGGCCTCCACTCCGCGGGCCCGCCGCTGGCTGTCCGCACTGTCCGCGGTGACCTCGCTGGGCGTGGGCCTGTCCACCGTCTACATCGGGACGCACTGGCTGAGCGACGTGCTCCTGGGCTGGGTCGCGGGCCTGCTGATCCTGCTGGCGCTGCCCTGGTTCGAGCCGATGATCGCGCGCGCCGAGACCCGGATCCTGGCGCTGCGCGACCGCCTGCTGGCCGGTCACCGCCGTGCGGCGGCGGCACCGGGCCCGGTCGGGCAGCCGGTCGTGCTCACGCCGCTCACCGACCGTGCGGAGCCGGCACCCGAGCCGCTGCACGCGGGCCGACCGGCCGGCCGGTCGCCCGCCTATCTGGCGCCCGGCCCGCACACCACCCGCGCGGAGCGCTCCCCGGTCAGCCCCGGAGGCAGCCGCCGCCCTCCGCACGCGGAACGCCATCCGCGCGGCACGACGTCGTCGACCCGGCCCTGACACGCGTCAGCGGCGCGCGTACGCACACCGCGGCCCCGGTTCCGTCACGGAACCGGGGCCGCGGCCGTGTCCCGGTGTTCTTCCGGGCCCGCGTGCGCGTCAGCCCTTCCAGGCCCGCGCCACCCGGCCGTCCTTCACCTCGAAGTTCAGCCGGCCCACGCGGTACTCCATGGTGATGATCGCCCCGGGCGGCAGCGCCCGCACGGAGGACCAGCCGCGCTCGCGCGCGAGGTGCTCGGCCCGGTCCGCGGCGAGGCCGACATAGGTGTCCGGGCTGTCCTGGGGTTCCGCCGAGGGCGTCGGAATGGGTGCCATACGGCCACGCTATGCCCTGGCCCGTGAGCACGGAAGTCCACCCCGGTAACAGCGCCCCGGATCCCCCGGCGGTCACACTTCTGTCACAGGATCACGACAGCCGTCGACGCCGCTCGCCCTCACTCGTACGGGCGATTCCGTACCTCTTCCGCAGGCATTCCCATGGAATTCCCGCGTGTCACACGGCGTCCGCGATAAACCCCGGCGGAAAGTGCCGTGGAAGACTCCCGGGACCCCATTCCCCTTTCTTCGCCGCTAATGATCACGGAAGCCGGATGCGCACAGAAAATGCCCACTTCCGTCACATGACCGCCATGCCCTCTGTCGGAGCGCGCGCAGGGCGAGCATCATGGCGTGGGCCCGGGGTACATGTGGCGCGGGCTCCGGCGGCCCGGCGCGCGATGAGCGAAGGGGCGAGCGATGGGGACGCACACCGTGCACGAGGCGGCGCGACCGGCGGGCGCACGGCGGCGGGGGCTGGTGGTGATCGACTGGCTGACCACCACCGACCACAAGAAGATCGGCCACCTCTACCTGGTCACGTCGTTCGTGTTCTTCCTCATCGCCGGCGTGATGGCGCTGCTGATGCGGGCCGAGCTGGCCCGGCCGGGACTGCAGATCATCGACAACCAGCAGTTCAACCAGATGTTCACGATGCACGGCACGATCATGCTGCTGCTGTTCGCGACGCCCAGCTTCGCCGGGTTCGCCAACGAACTGATGCCGCTGCAGATCGGCGCGCCCGACGTGGCCTTCCCGCGGCTGAACATGCTCTCGTACTGGCTGTTCCTCTTCGGCGGTCTGATCGTGCTCGGCTCGCTGGTGGTGACCGGGGGGCCGGCCGCGTACGGCTGGTTCGCCTACGCCCCGCTGAACAGCATGCGGTACTCGCCGGGCCTCGGCCCCGACCTGTGGATCATGGGTCTGGCGCTGGCCGGTTTCGGCACCATCCTCGGCGCGGTCAACTTCATCGCCACCATCGTGGGAATGCGCGCACCGGGCATGACGATGTTCCGGATGCCGCTGTTCACGTGGAACACGCTGTTCACGTCGATCCTGATCCTGATGGCGTTCCCGGTGCTGGCGGCGGCGCTGCTGGTGCTGGAGTCGGACCGGCGGTTCGGCTCGCACGTCTTCGAGGCGGCGGGCGGCGGGGCGCTGCTGTGGCAGCACCTGTTCTGGTTCTTCGGCCATCCCGAGGTCTACATCATCGCGCTGCCGTTCTTCGGCATCGTCACGGAGATCATCCCGGTCTTCAGCCGCAAGCCGCTGTTCGGCTATCTGACGCTGGTCGGCGCCACCATGGCCATCACGGGGCTGTCCGTCGTGGTGTGGGCGCACCACATGTTCGCCACCGGTGCGGTGCTGCTGCCGTTCTTCTCCTTCATGAGCTTCCTGATCGCGGTGCCGACGGGCGTGAAGTTCTTCAACTGGACCGGCACCATGATCAAGGGCTCGCTGTCCTTCGAGACGCCGATGCTGTGGGCCACCGGGTTCCTGGTGTCGTTCCTGTTCGGCGGGCTGACCGGGGTGCTGCTGGCGTCGCCGCCGCTGGACTTCCACGTGACGGACTCGTACTTCGTCGTCGCGCACTTCCACTACGTGGTCTTCGGCACCGTCGTCTTCGCGACCTTCGGCGGGTTCTTCTTCTGGTGGCCCAAGTTCACCGGGAAGATGCTCGACGAACGGCTCGGCAAGATCCAGTTCTGGACGCTGTTCGTCGGCTTCCACACCACGTTCCTGGTGCAGCACTGGCTGGGCGCCGAGGGCATGCCGCGCCGTTACGCCGACTACCTGGCGGCGGACGGCTTCACCGCCCTCAACACCGTCTCGACCATCGGCGCGTTCCTGCTCGGCCTCTCCACGCTGCCGTTCCTCTACAACGTCTGGAAGACGGCCAAGTACGGCAGGAAGGTCGAGGTCGACGACCCGTGGGGCTTCGGCCGCTCGTTGGAGTGGGCCACCTCCTGCCCGCCGCCCCGGCACAACTTCACGACGCTGCCGCGGGTCCGTTCGGAGTCGCCGGCGTTCGACATGAACCATCCGGAGTACGCGGCCCTGACGCCCCAGCCCGAGCCAACGAGCGAGCAAGCCGGTCGTGAGCCGCGCTGACGGCGTCGAGCAGTCCGGCCGGTTCCAGCACCTCGAACTCGAAGCCCAGCAGCATCACGTGCACCACCATGACGTCGAGGCTCGCGGCGCCGGTCCGCAGCAGGCAGCTGTCCGGGCCCTCCGCCTCGAGCGTGCCCGTGGTCGGCTCGATCCGCTCGGCGGCCTCCTCCCGCGGCACCAGCAGGCGGATCACCGCGTGCGAGGCGTACGCGCCGGTGGAGACGCCCCGGGAGACGTAGGCGGCCAGGTCCTCGGCGGGCGGCTCGCGCGGCACGAAGCGCGGACCGTGCGGCGGCCGCGGGCTGATGCGGTCCGCGCGGAAGGTGCGCCAGTCCTCACGGCCGAGGTCCCAGGCGACCAGGTACCAGCGTCGCTCGGAACACACCAGGCGGTGCGGCTCCACGGTGCGGCGCGAGGGTGTGCCGTCGTGCCCCCGGTACTCGAAGCGCAGCCGTTCGGCGTCCCGGCACAGATGGGCCAGCTCGGTCAGCACCGCCGGGTCCACGGCGCCCGGGCCGGGGCCGCGCAGCATCGGCACGGTGAAGGCGTTCAGCGCGGCGACCCGGCGGCGCAGCCGGTCGGGCAGCACCTGCTCCAGCTTGGCGAGGGCGCGTACGGAGGTCTCGCCGATGCCCTCGACGGCCTGCCCGGCGGCGGTGCGCAGTCCGACGGCGACGGCGACGGCCTCCTCGTCGTCCAGCAGCAGCGGCGGCAGCTCGGCGCCCGCGCCCAGCTGGTAGCCGCCGCCGGTGCCGGGGCTGGCGTTGACGGGGTAGCCCAGCTCGCGCAGCCGGTCCACGTCGCGGCGGACGGTGCGGGCACTGACGCCCAGCCGTTCGGCCAGCGCGGCGCCGGACCACTCGCGGTGTGCCTGGAGCAGGGACAGCAGACGCAGCAGACGTGCCGAGGTCTCCACCATGGCGCCGAGTCTGCCAGGGCATGCGGACGGCTTCTGTCCTGAACGGGCCGCGGTTCAGGGCTCGTAGGCCAGCTGCGGCACCCGGAAGCAGGTGCGGTTCATGTCGCCCTGGGTGACCCAGCCCCGGTCGTCCCGCCAGCGCGCCACGGACAGACAGCTCCTCCCCGTTCCCGGCGGCTCGGGCGACGGCCGGAAGGACACCGGCAGCAGCAGTCCGCCCGCCGTGTAGCCCTCGGCCCGGTTCACCGCGGAGTCGACGCAGGCGCGGGTGATGCCCGTGCGCGCGCAGGACCGGGCGGCGTCGGTGAACCAGCGCGCGGCGGCCCACCCCTCCAACTGCCACTGGGAGTGGGTCTTCAGGTCCGCGGTGGCGTCGCGGAACTCGCGGACGGCCGGGTGGCCGGTGTCCTGGAAGTTGCGGCTGGAGCCGGTGGCCCACAGGGCGTTGCGGCAGCGCGGGGCGTCCTTGTGGTCCTCGGCGACGGTGGAGGTCCAGTTCTGCACGTTGGTGACCTTGGCGGTGACCCGGGCGCCGACGTCGTCCATGGCCCGGCACAGGCGGGCGTTGCCGTGGCGGTCGATGGCGTCGAAGACCAGGTCGGCGCCCTGCTCCTTCAGGTCGGCGGCCACCGCGCGGAAGTTGGGCAGCGCGAAGTCGACCTGCTGGGTGACCACCCGGTAGCCCTCGGCCTTCAGGCCCCGTTCGACGAGCCGCGCGTAGGCGGCGGACGCGGACTGGTTGTAGGAGACGACCGCGGCGGTGCGGGCGCCGTGCTCGCGCTTGAAGTAGCGGTACACCTCCGTGCCGCCGTACAGCGTGCCGTCCCAGCCGGGCGTGCCGTTCCTCGGCGCGCTGCTGCCGTAGACGCTGTAGAGGTGCGGGTAGGTGTCGTAGGCGGTGCCGATGGGCTGGCCGCCGATGTCGGGCACGCCCGCGCGCGAGACGCGGGAGGCGCCCGCGTAGTCGAGGACGGTGGTGGCCACCAGGGCGACCACCTCGTCCTCCTCGATCAGCCGGTGCACGCACTCGTTGTTGCCGGCGCCGCTGCCGCCGTCGTCGCAGAGCCGCACCTCGACGGGCCGGCCGTCGATGCCGCCGCGCGCGTTGAGCCGGTCGAAGTACGCCCTGGCGCCGTCGCGCGGGCCGGTGAAGGCACCGGCGCCGACCGGGCTGGTGGCGCTGGTGAGGATGCCCACCCGGACCGGTTCGCCGGTGGCCGGTGCGGAGGCGGGCGGGCGGCGGCCGTCGTCCTGGAAGTCGCTCTCGGGCAGGCGGCTGCCGCAGGCCGCGGTCAGCGCGAGGAGCAGTGCGGTGGCGAGGGCCTCAGCAGCCGGGGACGGACGGGGGCGAGCCATCGCCGCTCAGTTGCACCAGCGCGCACAGCGACTTGACGGACACCTTCCAGGTGCCGTCGTCCTCGACGGCCTTTCCGGAGGCGTCCGGCAGGGCGGTGACGCCCTTCAGGGTGAGGGCGAACTTCACGTCCGCCTCGGTCGGCGAGGTGAACGACACCTCGGAGACCTTCGCCTGGACCTGTCCGCCGCGCTCGTCGCCGCTGAAGAACTGGAGCAGCGGGCCCATCAGTTCGCCGTGCTGCAGGAGCTTCTTCTTGTCGTCCAGGGAGGTCTTGGGATCGAAGAACTTCTCCCAGTTCTGCTTGACCTCGCGCTCGGCGGCCGCCCTGTCCGCGGGCCCCTCGGCCGTCGCGGTCGCCGTGCGCTCGGCCGTCCCCGTGGCGTTCGGGCTGTCGCCGCCGCCGTCGCCGCATGCCGCGAGGGCCGGTCCGAGGGCGAGGAGCAGGGCGGCGGTGACCGCCGTGCCCCGTCCCGCCGTCCGCGGGCGCGCCGGCCGCGCGTTCCCCCGCCTGAGGTCACTGCCGAGAACCATCTGGCTCACCACCGGGTGTCGGTCCGGGCCGTGGGCGCCCGGTGCTTTCAGGGTCGGCTTGCACAGGGCATCGTGCAAGCCGTCGGCGTCCGGCCGGGGCGGGCGGTCAGGTGCGAGGACATCCGACGTGGTGGGAGGCATGATGCGGACGGCACGAACGCCGACCGGACACCCTGTCCTGTGGGCGGGCTGGGTCGCGCTCGCCGCCGGGGCGGTGCTGTGCGTCCTCGGCTGGTACGGCGTCTCGGGTGAGCGCCACGCCGAACGGCAACTGCCCTATCTGGCCTCCGCCACGGTCCCGGGCGCCGCCCTGATCGTGGCCGGCGCGGTGCTGCTGGCGCAGGGGCGGTGGGCGGTCGCCGCCGCGCGCGTGGAGGAGCTGTACGACCTGCTGGTGGCCGCCGGGCCGGACGACGCGGACGGGCGGGAGCGGGCCGCCGACGCGCCGCCGGCGGTCGGCGGGGAGATGCTGATGGTGCCGGGCGGGACGCTGTGGCACCGGGCGGACTGCCCGCTGGTCGCGGGGCGGACGGAGGCGGTTCCGGTGGACGCGAAGCTGATGGCGGGCGGTGGGCTCCGGCCCTGCCCGATCTGCGAACCCGCCGAAGGGACCGACGGCTGACGTGGGCCCGACGGCCTCGCTGACGTACGACCTGGCCCTGGCCGGTCTCTCGGTGGGCGCGGCGGCGGCGCTCACCGGGATCGGCCTGATCGTGACGTACCGGGCGACGGGGGTGCTGAACTTCGCGCACGGGGCGATCGCCATGGTGTGCGCGTACGTGCTGCGGGGCTGCGTCGTCGACTGGGGCTGGCCGCTGTGGTGGGCCGCGGCGGTGACGCTGCTGGTGGTGGCGCCTGGGCTGGGGCTGGTGCTGGAGCGGCTGGTGTTCCGGCCGACGGCCGTGGCGGGCGGGGATCCGGCGCGCACGCTCATGGCGTCCATCGGGGTGTTCGTGCTCCTGGTGGGCGGGGCGGCGCTGGTGTGGGGGCAGGGGGCGCGGGACGACGCGCCGGTGCTGGTGGCGGCGGACCCGTGGGGGCAGCTGGCGGCGGTGGCCGTGCTGGGGGCCGCGGTGGCGGTGGTGATCCGCCGGACGCGGTTCGGGCGGGAGCTGCGGGCCGTCGTGGACGACCGGCGGCTGGCCGCGCTGGCCGGGGTCGACGCGGGCCGGGTCGCGGCGGCGGGCTGGGCGTTCGGCTCGTTCACGGCCGGCCTGACCGGCGTCCTGCTCGCGCCTCACGTACGGCTCGACCCGTACGGGCTGCCGCTGCTCGTCATGGAGGTGATGGCGGTCGCGGTCGCCGCGCGGATGCGGAGTCTGCCGGTGGCGGTGCTGGTGGCGCTCGCCGTCGGGGGGGCGCAGAGCCAGCTGACGCGGCTGCACCCGCCGGGGTGGGGCGAACCGCTGCTCCAGGCGGTCGGCGCGAACCTTTTCGTCGTGGCGCTGCTGTTCGCCGCCCTGGTGCTGCCCGGTGTCGGCACGGGCGACGCGCTGCCGCGCACGGCCACCGCGCGGGTGCCGTCGCCGCCGGGCGCCTGGATCGTGGCCGGGGTGCTGTTCCTGCTGCCGCTGGGCTTCGCCGGGCGGGACCTGCACACGGCGGTGCAGGTCCCGGCGCTGGCGGTGGTGCTGCTGTCGCTGGTGGTCGTCACCGGCCGGGGAGGGCAGATCTCGCTCGGGCAGGCGGCGTACGCGGGCCTGGGCGCCCTGTTCACGGCGCTGCTGGCGGCCGGCCGCTTCCCCGGCCTGCCCCGCGTGCCCGAGCCGGCCGCGCTGGCGGTGGCGGTCGTCCTGGTCGCTCCGCTGGGCCTGCTGACCGGCTGGCCGGCGATCGGCCGGCGGGGTCCCGCGCTGGCGCTGGCGACGTTCGCGGTGGGTGTCGGGGTGAGCCGGTTCGTCTTCGACCAGCCGTACGCCACGTCGGGGCTGTCCCTGGGCCGCCCGCCGGGGTTCGACGGGGACCGCGCCTACTACGTCCTGGAACTGGTCCTGCTGGGGTGCGCGCTGCTGGCGGTCCGGTCGCTGCGCCGGGGCCGTGCGGGGCGGGCGCTGGCGGCGATGCGGGACGACGAGGCCGGGGCGCGGGCGGCGGGCGTGGGCGTGCCGTCGCTGAAACTCCTGGCCTTCGTCTGCGGTGCCGCGCTGGCCGCGCTCGGCGGCGGCATGCTCGGCATGGGGCTGCGCGCCTTCGACCCCGCCGCCTACGACCCCGTGCGGGGCCTGCTGTGGTTCGCGGCGGTGGTGGTGCTGGGCGCGGACAGCACCCTGGGCGCGCTGCTCGCCGCGGCCCTGCTGGTCGGCCTGGACGCCGGGACGCACGGGGGTGTGGCGGCGGCCGTGATCGGCGTACTGGCGGTCCTGGCGGGGCGTTTCCCCGGAGGGCCGTACGAGGTGCTGCGGGCGGCGGCGGGACGGCTGCGGCCTCCGCCGCGTCGGCCGCGGCCGACACCGCTGGCCGCGCGGCTGCGCCGTCGGCTGCGCGGGCCGGAGCCCGCCCGCGTGCCCGCCACGGCGCCGGCGGGAGCGACGGAGGCGGGAGCGACGGAGGCGGGAGCGACGGAGGCGGCCGCACGCCGGACGGCCCCCGCGGACCCGCGCCACGCACCGCACCGCCCGCCCGGCCGCCCCGCACCACACGCCGGAACGGCCGCGCCTCCGCCCGGCGGTTCCGTGCCGCGTGCCGGGGCGGCGGAGCCGGTGGCCGGGGGCCCGCCGGCCGGTCCGCCCGGGCCGGACGACGACCGGCGCCCGACGCCCCGGGACGAGGACACCGCCGGCACGCCGTCCGGCCGTCCCGCCCACCGCGACGCAACCGCAAGCACCCCCGGGAAGGGCCCCGCACCGGACCGGGCGCCCGGCCACGAGCCCTCCGGTGCCGCGCCGTCCGGCCGGCCGCCCGGCGAACGCCCCGACCGGAAGGACCCTCGACGGACCCGCGTCGGCCCGGCGGTCGCACCGGGCAGCGCGCTCGGCGCCGCCGAGCCCGTCCTGCGGGCGCGTGCCCTGCACGCGGCCTACGGCGGGTTCGTCGCGCTGGACGGTGTGGACCTGGACCTCCCGGCCGGGCGGGTGACCGCGGTGGTCGGGTCCAACGGGGCCGGCAAGAGCACGCTGTTCCACTGCCTGGCGGGGACGGTGCGGCCGACGCGGGGAACGGTCCGGCTCGCGGGGCGGGACATCACCCGGCTGCCCGCGCACGCCCGCACCCGCCTCGGCATCGCCCGCACCTTCCAGCAGCCGGCGGTCTTCCCGACGCTGACCGTGGCCGAGAACGTACGCGTCGGCGCCGAGCAGGGCCGGCCGGGCGCCGGTCCCGGCGCGGTGGAGCGCACGCTGCGGCTGCTCGGCCTCGACGGACCGGTGCGGGCCCACCCGGCCACCGGTCTGCCCACCGGCACCCTGCGCCGGGTGGAGCTCGCCCGCGCCCTCGCCACCGGCCCCCGTGTGCTCCTGCTGGACGAACCCGCCGCCGGACTCGACACCGGCGAGGTCGCCGCGCTGACCCGGATCCTCGCCGCGCTGGCCGCCGACGGCACGGCGCTGCTGGTCGTGGAGCACGATCTCGACCTGGTCGCCGGTCTCGCCGACGTGGTGCACGTGATGACCGCGGGCCGCGTGATCGCCTCCGGCCCGCCCGGCAGCGTCCTGGACGCCCTCGGGCGAACGGACCGCCCGGACACTCCCGGGCAGGCGGACCGCCCGGACACTTTCGGGGAGGGGGACCGCCCGTGACGCTCGTCTCGCTGCACCACGCGCGCGTGCGGTACGGCCCGCTGGAGGCCCTGCACGGCGTCACCCTGGCCGCCCCGGGCCCCGGGCTCACCGTGCTCCTGGGCCGCAACGGCTCCGGCCGCACGACCGTGCTGCGCGCGCTGGCCGGCGCCGTGCCGCTGTCCGGCGGGTCGGTGCGGTGGGACGGTGCGGACGTGACCGGCGTACCGGCGCACGAGCGGGCCCGGCGCGGGCTGTGCCTGGTACCGGAGCGGCAGGCCGTCTTCGGCTCCCTCACCGTGCGCGAGAACCTCGCCCTCACCGCGCCCGACCCCGAGCCCGCCCTCGCCGCCTACCCGGCGCTGCGGCTGCTGCTGGAGCGCCGGGCCGGCACCCTCTCCGGCGGCGAGCAGCGCATGCTGGCCCTGTCGCGGGCGCTGCTCGCCCGCGCGCGCGTGGTGCTCGTCGACGAGCCCGCGCAGGGCCTGTCCCCGGCGGTCGCGGCCCGCACGTACGCGCTGCTGGCGGCGCTCGACGCGTGCGTGGTCGTCGCCGAGCAGCGGCTGCCGCCCGCGCCGCTGCTCGGTCGTCCGGCGTTCGTGTACGTGCTGCGCCGCGGCTCGGTGGTGTTCGCCGGGGAGGCGGGCGAACTCGACGGCCGGTCCGGGACGTCGGCGGAGCGGCCGTGACGCGGTCCCGGAGCGGCGGTACGGCGGCACGGCGGTACTGCGGCACGGCGGCACGGCGGCACGACGGCACGGCGGCACGGCGGCACGGCGGCACGCGGTACGGCAGTACGGCGGAAGGCCCCGTCCGGTCGGACGGGGCCCCGTGTGCCGGGTGCGGCAGCGGCTCAGACGTCGAGGCGCTGTCCGGGCACGATCACGTCGGGGTCGTCGCCGACGACGGACCGGTTGGCCTCGTACAGGCGCTGCCAGCTCACGCCGTGCCGGGCGGCGATGCCGCTCAGCGTGTCGCCCGCACGGACGGTGTACTCCCCGCGCGAGGCGCCCCGGTCCGTGTGCCCGGCGGCCCGGGCGGGGCCGGTCTGCCGGGACGGGTCCGCCGGGGTCACGGGTGCCGACGGCCGTGCGGGCTTCGAGGACTCCGTCGTCCTCGAGGGCTCCGACGGGGTCGTGCGCGCGCTCCCCGAGCCCGTGGCGGGTGCGTCGCCCGACGCACCCGCGCGGGCCGAGCAGGTCGGCCACGCGCCCCAGCCCTGGGCGCGCTGGACCTTCGTGGCCACGGCGATCTGCTGGGACCTGGTGGCCCGGTCGGCCGTCGGCGCGTAGGCCGTGCCGCCGTAGGCGCGCCAGGTGGAGGCGGAGAACTGCAGTCCGCCGTAGTAGCCGTTGCCGGTGTTGATGTGCCAGTTGCCGCCGCTCTCGCACTGTGCGATGCGGTCCCACACCCCGCCGTCCGCCGCCGCGGCGTTCCCGGTGGCGGCCAGCAGGCCCAGCGGCGCGAGCAGCGCCGCGCCGGCCAGGACCGCCGCCGTGCGGGTCCTACGGGCGGTGTCGCGGGTGTTGTCGGCACATTCGGACATGTAGGTCCCTTCCCGAGGACTCGGGGCCCCGAGGCGGAACGCCGCTCGCCGCGCCATGGGGCGCGTGAGCCGCGGTCGCCCCGTCCGCCGTCGGGTCGTGCGGTGGTGCTGTTCGTGCGGTCGGCGGACGTACCCGAGCGGTGCTCGCTGCACACGGCGGAGGAATCTAGGGAGCGGCCGGGCCCCTGATCAACCAACCGCCTGTCGTGCCAGGCCAGTTGTGCCTTACCCTAGGTAGCAGCGATTTTCGGCCACCCATTTCATTCGCTGATTTCCGGATTTGTCGACCAGGACATCCGTAAACCTGTGAGACACCTCACCCGTTCAACGACATTGCGTACACGGCGAGTTGACATGGAGTGGCTGGTTCCGCGCCGGTCGTGACCGTGCGCGTCGGATGGTTCGATTCCGTTCGCCCTGGGGCGTGACTCCCGCCACAGATCGCCCGTTGTCTTCTTCATGAGCCGGGGACCCACCCGGACCACGGGCCGGGCGCCACCCGGCCTCGCCACGCACCGCATCCCGAGGGAGCCACCCGTGCCGCGCATGCTCGACGTCAGCGACGAGGTACGCGCCGAGATCGGCGACGAAGAAGCAGACCGCCTGCTCGTCGGAGAGTCCGCCCCGGGCAGTTACGACTGCACCTCCTGCCGCACCCCGGGCGACCCGGCGCAGGAGCGCACCAGCACCGTCCTGTTCATCGGGGACGAGACCGCTGTACTCGCCTTCGCCCACGCCACCTGCCTGCCCTCGCAGGTCGTCCAGGTCACCGAGGAGCAGCTCCAGGGCGCCGTGCGGGCCATCGGCGGTCAGGCCCCGGCGCCGGAACCGGTGAACGCGGCCCCGCAGCAGGCCGTGCTCGGGGTCACCAGCGGACTGGTCCTGATCGCCGGGGAACTGCACCCGGCCCTGGTCGTGGAGCCGACCGCGCCCGTCGCGCGGCCCGGCTCCCTGGGGGCCGGCGACGACTTCCTGCCGCTGCTGATCGAGCAGGGCTTCATGCCGCTGACCGAACTCGCGTCCGTACCGCCGGCGTTGCACGGCTGGTCGGTCCTGCTCGCCGCGGGACAGCTGCACGCCGTGCTCCAGCCCAGCCCCCACGGCGGCAGCCCGGTGGCGTGGTGGCAGGCGCACCAGCCGCTGCAGGTCACCGACGGCTGGCGGACGGCCGCCAACAAGCTCCGGCACGTGCTGATGTTCGCCGCCCCGGTCGGCTCCATCGGCCGCCAGCCGCGCGAGGACCTGCTGCGCGACGCGCTGGACAAGGCGGCGGCCAACGGCAAGCTGGTCGCCGCCACGCTGCCGCTCGCCGGCCTCTGACCGGCCCGGCGCTCCCCCGGCGACCCGGCGACCGGCGAAAGGCACAAAAGGACCGCATCCCTCGCGCCACGGGGTCGTTTGGACATACGTGCACGCATATGACGCTCCCCGCCGCCAGCCCCTCGCCTCGGTTCCCGCCCCCGTGCGCCCGGCGCAGGACTCCCGGAGCGGCCCCTCGGCCACGCCGATCTACGACGCCCTCTACACCGAGTACGTCAAGTCCTTCCGCTCGCTGCCGGGTGACCGCAGCGGCGAGGAGGACCTGGGCTTCACCGCCTTCGGCAACATCCCGCGCAGTACCGGCTCGTACGGCGGTCACAGCCCCGGGACCTTCGGCGCCTCCCTGGTGAGCGGTGCGTACGGCGGCTATGGGGCGGGGGCGGGCAGCACCCGGCAGGGCACCGGCCAGCAGCCGCAGTGGCAGCGGGTCGGCACGGTCGGCCGCAGCACCTCCGGGATGCACCACGTGCCGGCCGGACTGCCACCGGCTCCGCGCAGAGGCGCCTGACCGCGGCACGACGGACAGGGTGAGGGGGCGGTCCCGTGGCGGGACCGCCCCCTCACCGTGTCGGCCGTTCGCTACTTCTTCTTGCCGCGCTTCTCGCGCACCCGCACCGAGATGTGGATCGGCGTGCCCTCGAAGCCGAACTCCTCGCGCAGCCGGCGCTCGATGAAGCGCCGGTAGCCCGCCTCGATGAAGCCGGAGGCGAACAGCACGAACCGCGGCGGCCGGGTGCCCGCCTGGGTGCCGAACAGGATGCGCGGCTGCTTGCCGCCCCGCACCGGGTGCGGATGGGCGGCCACCAGCTCGCCGAGGAAGGCGTTCAGACGGCCGGTCGGCACCCGGGTCTCCCAGCCCTCCAGGGCCGTCTCGATGGCCGGGACCAGCTTCTCCATGTGGCGGCCGGTGCGCGCCGAGACGTTCACCCGCGGCGCCCACGCCACCTGGCCGAGCTCGGTCTCGATCTCCCGCTCCAGGTAGTAGCGGCGCTCCTCGTCGAGGGTGTCCCACTTGTTGTACGCGAGGACGAGCGCGCGGCCCGCCTCCACGGCCATGGTGACGATGCGCTGGTCCTGCACCGAGATGGAGTCGGCGGCGTCGATCAGGACGACGGCCACCTCCGCCTTCTCGACGGCGGCGGCGGTGCGCAGCGAGGCGTAGTAGTCGGCGCCCTGCTGGAGGTGGACGCGCTTGCGGATGCCCGCCGTGTCGACGAACTTCCAGGTCTTGCCGCCGAGTTCGATCATCTCGTCGACCGGGTCGCGGGTGGTGCCGGCGAGTTCGTTGACGACGACCCGCTCCTCGCCCGCGACCTTGTTCAGCAGCGAGGACTTGCCGACGTTCGGGCGGCCGATCAGGGCGACCCGGCGCGGTCCGCCGACGGCGCCGCCGAAGGTCTGCGCCGGGGCCTCCGGCAGCACCTCGAGGACCTGGTCCAGCATGTCGCCGGTGCCGCGGCCGTGCAGCGCGGAGACCGGGTAGGGCTCGCCCAGGCCCAGGGACCACAGGTAGGCGGCGTCGGCCTCGCCGCTCGGGCCGTCCACCTTGTTGGCGCACAGCACGACCGGCTTGCCGGCCTTGCGCAGCAGCCGGACCACGGCCTCGTCGGTGTCGGTCGCGCCGACCTTGGCGTCCACGACGAAGACCACCGCGTCGGCGGCCTCGATGGCGTACTCGGCCTGCGCGGCCACGGAGGCGTCGATGCCGAGGACGTCCTGCTCCCAGCCGCCGGTGTCGACGACCTTGAAGCGGCGGCCCGCCCACTCGGCCTCGTAGGTGACGCGGTCGCGGGTGACGCCCGGCTTGTCCTCGACGACCGCCTCGCGGCGGCCGATGATGCGGTTCACCAGGGTCGACTTGCCGACATTGGGCCGGCCGACGACGGCGAGCACCGGCAGCGGACCGTGTCCGGCCGCCTCGATGGCGCCCTCGACGTCCTCGAGGTCGAAGCCCTCCTCCGCGGCGAGCTCCAGGAACTCCGCGAACTCGGCATCGCCCAGCGCCCCGTGGTCGTGCTCGTGCGCACCCTCGTACGCGTCCGAGCCGTCGGGCTGGATGTGGTCGTTCATGAAGTCCGTACCTCGTCGTTCATCGTGGTGATCGGTGGAGCGCCGCAGTCAGCGGTGATCCACTACTCAAGTGTCGCTCGGCGCCCGGTGAGGCGCCTGGCGTTTTCCAGGTGCGCGGTGAGCTGCTTCTGGATGCGCTCGGTCGCCTCGTCCAGCGCCTTGCGCGTGCGGCGTCCGCTGCCGTCGCCCGCCTCGAACGGGTCGCCGAAGACGACGTCGACGCGGGAGCGCAGCGGCGGCAGCCCCTTCATCAACCGTCCCCGGCGCTCGGAACTTCCCAGCACGGCCACCGGCACGATCGGCGCGCCGCTGCGCACCGCGAAGTACGCGAGCCCCGCGCGCAGCGAGGCGAAGTCGCCCTCGCCCCGGGTGCCCTCGGGGAAGATGCCGAGGACGCCGCCCTGCTCCAGCACGCCGAGCGCCCGCGCGATCGCCGTGCGGTCGGTGGAGTGGCGGTCCACCTTGAGCTGGCCGATGCCGGTCAGGAACGGGTCCAGCGGGCCGACGAACGCCTCCTTCTTGATCAGGAAGTGCGTCGGCCGGGGTGCCACGCCCATGACCATCGGGCCGTCGATGTTGTGCGAGTGGTTCACGGCGAAGATCACCGGGCCGGAGGCGGGCACCCGCCAGGCGCCCAGCACGCGCGGCTTCCACAGCCCGTACATCAGGCCGACGCCGATGCGGCGCCCGACCTCGGCGCCGCGCACCGAGGGAACGTCGGTCACTTCCCGGCCCGCTTCTCCTCGACGAGGGTGACGACGCACTCGATGACCTGCGGCAGGGTCAGGTCGGTGGTGTCCACCTCGACCGCGTCGCCGGCCTTGGCCAGCGGGGAGGTCTTGCGGCTGGAGTCGGCCGCGTCCCGCTTGGCCAGGGCCTCGCGGGTGGCGTTGACGTCGGCGCCCTTCAGCTCGCCGCTGCGGCGGGCGGCCCGCGCCTCCGGGGAGGCGGTCAGGAAGATCTTCAGGTCGGCGTCGGGCAGCACGGTGGTACCGATGTCGCGGCCCTCGACCACTATGCCGGTGACGGCGGAGGCGGCAATGGAGCGCTGCAGCTCGGTGATCCGGGCCCGCACCTCGGGCACCGCGCTGACCGCGCTGACCTTGGAGGTGACGTCCTGCTCACGGATCGGGCCGGCCACGTCGACGCCGTCGACGGTGATGGTCGGGCTCGCGGGGTCGGTGCCGGAGACGATCTCGGGCTTGCCGGCCACGGCGGCGATCGCGGAGGGGTCGTCGGTGTCGATGCCGTTGTTCACCATCCACCAGGTGATCGCCCGGTACTGGGCGCCGGTGTCCAGGTAGCTCAGGCCGAGCTGCGCCGCCACGGCCTTCGACGTGCTCGACTTGCCCGTGCCGGAGGGGCCGTCGATGGCGACAATCACGGGCTGGGCGGCGCCGTTTTCCACGGGGGAACACCTTCCTGGTGCGGTGTGGTGGTGGGTGCGGGGCGCGCATGCGCCCCGCACCAGATTACTGGCTCCCCGGGACCCTTCCGACAAGCGGACGATCGGGCCCTTCGGCGGAAGGGCCCGGGCCCGTCACTGCCGGATCGCCCAGCCCCGCTCCCGCAGGCCCGCCGTGAGCACCGGAGCGGCCTTGGGCTCCACCATCAGCTGGATCAGACCGGCCTGCTGCCCGGTGGCGTGCTCGATGCGGACGTCCTCGATGTTGACGCCGAGGCGGCCGGCGTCGGCGAAGATCCGGGCCAGCTGGCCGGGCTGGTCGTCGATGAGCACCGCCACGACCTCGTAGACGCGCGGCGCGGAACCGTGCTTGCCGGGGACGCGGACCTGGCCGGCGTTGCCGCGGCGCAGCACGTCCTCGATGCCCGTGGCGCCCTCGCGGCGCTTGTCCTCGTCGGAGGACTCCAGCGCGCGCAGGGCCCGCACGGTCTCCTCCAGGTCGGCGGCGACGTCGGTGAGCAGGTCGGCGACCGGTCCGGGGTTGGCGGACAGGATGTCGATCCACATCCGGGGGTCGGAGGCGGCGATCCGGGTCACGTCCCTTATGCCCTGCCCGCACAGCCGTACGGCGGCCTCCTCGGCGTGCTCCAGGCGGGCGGCGACCATGCTGGAGACCAGGTGGGGCATGTGGGAGACGAGGGCGACGGCGCGGTCGTGGGCGTCGGCGTCCATGACGACGGGCACGGCACTGCAGTGCGAGACCAGTTCGAGGGCGAGGTTGAGCACCTCGGTGTCGGTGTCCCGGGTCGGGGTGAGCACCCAGGGCCGGCCCTCGAAGAGGTCGCCGGTGGCGGCCAGCGGTCCGGACTTCTCCCGTCCCGACATGGGGTGGGTGCCGATGTAGGCCGCGAGGTCCAGCCCGCGTTCGAGCAGCTCGCGGCGTGGTCCGCCCTTGACGCTGGCCACGTCGATGTAGCCGCGGGCCACCCCGCGCCGCATCGCGTCGGCGAGCACGTCGGCCACGTGGGCGGGCGGGGCGGCGACGATCGCCAGGTCCACGGGCCCCTCGGGCGCCGCGTCCGTCCCGGCGCCGAGCGCGGCGGCCGTACGGGCCTGCTCGGGGTCGTGGTCGGCGAGGTGGACGGTGACGCCCCGCCGGGTCAGGGCGAGGGCGGCGGACGTGCCGATGAGTCCGGTGCCGATGACGAGTGCGGTTCTCATTGGGCGATGTCCTTGCGCAGGGCGGCGGCGGCGCCGAGGTAGACGTGTGCGACGTCGGCGCGCGGCTTGTCGGACTCGATGTGCGCGAGGATCCGTACGACGCGGGGCATGGCGCCCTCGATGTCGAGTTCCTGGGCGCAGATCAGGGGGACGTCGACGATGCCGAGCCTGCGTGCGGCGGCGGCCGGGAAGTCGCAGTGCAGGTCGGGCGTGGCCGTGAACCAGATGCTGATCAGGTCGTCCGTGTCCAGGCCGTTGCGCTCCAGTACGGCGGTGAGCAGCGCGCCGACCTGCTCCTCCATGTGTCCGGCCTCGTCCCGCTCCAACTGGACGGCCCCCCGGACCGCGCGTACCGCCACGACGTTGCTCCTTGCTGCTGTGCGTCTGTGCTGTTCGGTCATCCAGCGTAGTCAGCCCGGGCGCGGCCCGGGCCGGACGCTCGCCCGCTGAGACGGCGCCGGTGTGCGCGTTTGATGGTGCTTCGTCGTGAATTGCTTCTGCTTCGGCGTTTTCGGTGCCAAGATGCGGAACGCATGCCCCCGCAGTTCCGCCCAGTCCCGCCCGCCGCAGTTGCCTTCTCGTGCACACCCCCACCCTCGGAGTGACGACATGACCCATCGCGCGACGCGCCGCACGGTCCTCCTCGCGACCGGCGCGGCGGCCCTGGCCGCGGGCTGCGGCAAGGACGGCGGCGGCACCTCGCCGGACTCCCCCGCCCCGGATGCCGCCGAGGGACGCGAGCTGGCCTCGACCGGCGACATCCCGGTGGGCGGGGGCAGGATCTTCAAGGACGAGAAGGTGGTGGTCACCCAGCCCGAGGAAGGCGACTTCAGGGCCTTCACGGCCATCTGCACGCACCAGAGCTGCGTCGTGGCCGAGGTCGCGGACGGCACCATCAACTGCGCCTGCCACGGCAGCCGGTTCAAGATCGCCGACGGCTCGGTGGACCGGGGTCCGGCGACCCGCGCGCTGCCCGGGGAGAGGATCGCGGTGGACGGAAATTCGATCCGCCTGGCGTGAACCGCCGCGTACGCTCCCGGGCATGCTCCCCGAAAGCCTGGTCGGCGACCACACGATCTACGCCTGCGTCATGGGCTCGCGTGCCTTCGGTCTGGCCACGGACGGCAGCGACACCGACCTCCGGGGTGTCTTCCTGGCGCCCACTTCCCTGTTCTGGCGCTTCGACAAGCCGCCGACGCATGTCGAGGGTCCGGCCGAGGAGCAGTTCAGCTGGGAGCTGGAACGCTTCTGCGAGCTGGCCCTGCGCGCCAACCCCACCGTCCTGGAGTGCCTGCACTCGCCGCTCGTGGAGTACGCCGACGACACCGGCCGCGAACTGATGGCCCTGCGCGGGGCGTTCCTCTCCCGCCGGGTCCACGAGACGTTCACGCGGTACGCGCACGGTCAGCGCCGCAAGCTCCAGGCGCACGTCAGCCGGCACGGCGCCCCGCGCTGGAAGCACGCGATGCACCTGCTCCGGCTGCTGGCCTGCGCCCGTGACCTGCTGCGGACGGGCGTGCTGACGCTCGACGTGGGCGAGCAGCGGGAGCCGCTGCTCGCGGTCAGGCGGGGCGAGGTGCCCTGGCCGGAGGTGGAGGCCCGGATGGCGCGCCTGGAGCGGGAGGCGGAGGAGGCGGCCCTCCGCACCCCGCTCCCGGCCGGACCGGACCGGCGGCGCGTCGAGGACTTCCTCGTCCGCACCCGCCACGCCTCGGCCCTGCGGACCGGTTAGGACCGCCCCCCGCGCGGCCCCCGCCCGGTCACGCGTCCCAGAGGGCTCCCAGTGCCAGCAGGTCGTCCCGGTACTCGATGCGCTCGGCCCACTCCGCCGGCCAGGCGTCCGCACCCAGGTGCGCGCCGGCGAAGGCGCCGGCGAGACAGGCGATCGAGTCGGAGTCGCCCGCGGTGCAGGCGGCGCGGCGCAGCGCGGTGAGCGGCTCGTCGACGAACTGGAGGAAGCAGAGCAGCCCGGTCGCCAGGGCCTCCTCGGCGATCCAGCCCTCGCCGGTGGCCTGGCACGGGTCGGTCTCCGGGGAGAGGGTGCGCACGGCCTCCTGGAGGCGTCCGAGGATCTCCAGGCACTCGTCCCAGCCGCGGGAGATGAAGTGCTCGGGGGTGGGGTCCTGGGCGCGGGTCCACAGGTCGCCGAGCCAGAGTTCGTGGTAGCGGGTGCGGTTGTCGTAGGCGTAGGAGCGCAGCAGGCCGATCAGACCGGTCGGCTCGGCGCCCTCGGCGAGCAGCCGTACGGCGTGCGCGGTGAGGTCGGAGGCGGCCAGCGCGGTGGGGTGCCCGTGGGTGAGGGCCGACTGCAACTGGGCGGCGCCCGCGCGCTGTTCGTCGCTCAGGCCGGTGGCGAGGCCGATCGGCGCGACGCGCATGTTGGCGCCGCAGCCCTTGGAGTGGACCTGGGAGGCGTCCTGCCAGGGCCGGTCCTCGTCGGCCAGCAGGTGGCACGCCCGGAGGCAGGTGTTGCCGGGTGCGCGGTTGTTCTCGGGCGAGCGGTACCACTCCACGAACTCCTCGCGCACCGGCCGCTCCAGCCGCTTCGGCGCGAGCGTGCCCCGCTCCATCGCCGTACGCAGCCCCTTGCCCAGGGCCAGGGTCATCTGGGTGTCGTCGGTGACGATCGCCGGCCGGGGCAGGTCCATCTCCCGCCACGGGCCGAACTTCGCGAGGATCGACGGCACGTCGTTGAACTCGGTCGGAAAGCCCAGCGCGTCGCCGAGGGCGAGTCCGGTGAGCGCTCCGGTGGCGGCGCGTTTGGTGACGGTGGTCGTCGTGCGGTGGAGTGTCATGCGTGGCGTCCTTCCGGGGTCGGCCGGAGCAGGGGCGGGTGGAGGGTGGTGGCGGTGCCCGCGCGGTAGAGGGCGGCGGGTTTGCCCCGGCCGCCGGTGAGGCGCGCGGCGCCGGGGACCGCTTCGACGAAGCCGGGGGTGGCGAGCACCTTGCGCCGGAAGTTGGGCCGGTCGAGGGCGGTTCCCCACACCGTCTCGTAGACCTGCTGCAGTTCCCCGAGGGTGAACTCGGGCGGGCAGAAGGCGGTGGCGAGGCAGGTGTACTCGAGCTTGGCGCCGATCCGGTCCCGGGCGTCGGCGAGGATCCGGTCGTGGTCGAAGGCGAGCGCCCGCGCGTCGCCGTACGGCGTCCAGCGGGCCCGGGCCGCGTCGCTGCCGCCGTGCGCCTCGGGCGCGTCCGGCAGCAGCGCGGCGAAGGCGACGGACACGACGCGCATCCGGGGGTCCCGGTCCGGTTCGCTGTAGGTCCGCAACTGCTCCAGGTGCAGTCCGGAGACGTCGGTCAGCCCCGTCTCCTCGCCCAGTTCCCGCCGCGCGGCGCTCTCGGCCGACTCGTCGGGCCGTACGAAGCCTCCCGGCAGCGCCCACTGTCCGGCGTACGGCTCCTGGCCGCGCTCGACGAGCAGCACGTGCAGTGCGCCCTCGCGGACGGTGAACACGGCGAGGTCGACGGTGACGGCGAAGGGTTCGAAGGCGTACTTGTCGTAGCCGTCCATGACCCGCACCCCCTTTAATAGTCATCACGACTATAAAAGAGGGTGCGGGTCGGTCACAACCCCGTGCTCAGGTCTTCGGCCGGTCCACGCAGGAGTGGGCGTCGATGAGTTCGTCCTCGGGCTTGTGCCGGCTGATCCAGTCCGGCTGCTCCGCCGTCAGCAGCGGCAGCGCCTCGCGGAAGTTGCCCTGCCACTCGCGGCCGCCCACATAGTCCTTCAGCCAGTCGGCGAGCCGGCGGCAGTCCTCCCGGTGCCCCTTGGCGACGCCGATGCCGTAGTGCTGCGGGGCGCCGACCGTCAGGTCGGGAACCACCTCGAGCCCTTCCGCGTCGTCGGAGTGCTGCGCGAACCCGTAGAGCAGGACCTGGTCGGTCGACACGGCGTCCACCCGTCCCTGCCGCAGCTTGCGCACGCACTGCTCGGCGTCCGTCCCGCCGACGGACACGGAGTTCCTCAGTTCGCCGAGCGCCACCCGCGACGTGGTGCCGTCCCAGGTGCAGATGCGTTTGCCGGACAGGTCGGCGTGCTCGCGGATGCCGGACCCGGAGCGCACCAGGAAACCCTGGACGGTGGTCAGGTAGGGCCCGACGAAGTCGACCTCCTTCATGCGGTCCGGGGTGATGGAGAACGACGCCACGACCAGGTCCGCGTCGCCCGACTGGAGCTTGGCGATGCGGGCGGCCGAGGACACGTCGGCGTTCCGCGTGACCTGCACGCCCTCCTCGCCCTCCAGCCACTTCTCCAGGTCGAGGTAGAGCGCGTTGTCGAAGCCGGAGTAGGTGTAGTTCTCGAACAGCGACATGCCGGGCAGGTCCTTGTGCATCGCCACGTCGATCTCCTGCGACCCGAGGAACCGCCCGTCGTGGTCCTTGCCGGAGCACGCCGCGGCCGTCAGCGCCAGCGCCGCCGCCACGGCCGCCGCAGCCCGGCGCCGCCGCGCTCCGCTCCTCGTACGCGACGTCCCCTTCATGTCCCGCCCCCTCAGTCGTGCAGTGCCGCGTCTCAGTCGTGCAGTGCCGCGTCGGCCACCCTCACGCCCATGCGGCACCCCGTGTCGGTGTGCAGGACGACCTCCACGTGGACGTCGCCCCGGATGCCGCCGAGCGGCAGGGAGAACGCCTCCTCGCTGCGCACCCCCTCCACCCGGCGGGCCCCGCTGCCCCTCAGCCGGGCGTCGTACGTGGTCGCCGGGACGCAGGACTGCGCGCCCGGCACCGCGTCGGCCAGGACCAGCGCCAGCCGCACCCGGTCGCGGGCCGGCTCGTTGCGCACGGTCACGGTCAGCAGGCCGCCGTCCGTCAGCGGCTCCTCGGCCGTGATCCGGGCCCGGCCCGTGACGTCCACCTCGCCGTGGTCGGCGTAGTAGCGCATGCCGACGACCGCGAGGAAGGCGAGGAGCACACAGCCCAGGGAGAGCGTCGGAGGCAGGTACGCCATGCCTTTCCCGGCCCGTTCGGCCAGGGCTCCGACGACGCCGGCCACCCGGCAGAACGACAGCAGCAGCGCGACCGCCATGACCGCGTACAGCCAGCCGAGCCGGCCGGTGTCGCCGTCGGGGGCGATGAACAGCGCCACGGCGTCGAGTCCGAGGACCAGGAGGAACTGTGGCCAGTTCCAGCCGCTCCAGCGCCGCACCTGGCCCGCCACCTCACGCCAGTCGCCGCCCACGAGGCTGAGGTTGAGCAGGTGCACGTAGCCGAAGCCGAGCGACCTCTCGCCGTCGACGCCGACGGTGACGTCCCGCGCGTGCGGTCTGTCGCCGCTCAACGGTCCCGCTCCTGCGGGCGCCCCTCCTCCGGTTCGTTCCGCGGACGCCCGCCGAGCTGGAGGCCGCCCAGATGGTGCACGTAGCCGAAGCCGGCCGAACCCTCGCCGTGCACGTGGACGTTGATCGAGTCGGCGACGCGGGCGGCGGACGCGCGCTCCTCGCGGGCCTCGCGCTCGATGACCGCGCGCAGGTCGGCCGACCGCTCGTCCAGCCATTTCCCGACCGCCGCGTCCAGGACGCGGCGGTCCTCCGGCGACAGCTCACGGATCCGCTCGACGGCGTCGGCCGTGCCGGGGTCCTGCGGATCCTCCGGCCGGCGCTCCAGGAGCCGGCCCACCAGGGCCCGGCCCCGCTGCACGACACTGTCGGCGGCCTGGTTCTGCGCGGACTGGACGACGGCTCCGGCGAAGCCCGCGGCGGCCGTGGTGATCACGGGTGCGATGGTGTTGGCGACGGTCAGCAGTTCCGACACAGGACCCCCCAAGTCCTCGGAAACCGTTGCGGAGGCGGACCGTTTCGAGCGCGCTCGATATGACGGCTCGTCACCTCTTGCGCGGATCCTACCGCCGGACACGGCCGGTGTGACCCCCGTTACCAGCCGTTCCCGAGGGCCCGGCGGGTCCGGGCTCCGGCGGGTCCGGGCGGGTCCGGGGCGGACCCGGCAGGTCCGGCGGGCCCGGCGGATCCGGGGCGGGCCCGGGGCGGACCCGGCAGGTCCGGGGCGGACCCGGCAGGTCCGGCGGGTCCGGCGGGTCCGGCGGGTCCGGCGGGCGGCATGATCCGCCGGCCGGACCGCCCGGCTCTACAGGTCGACCTCCTGCATGAGCATCCCGACCTCGGTGTTGGACAGCCGCCGCAGCCAGCCCGACTTCTGGTCGCCCAGGGTGATCGGCCCGAAGGCGGTGCGCACCAGCTTGTCGACCGGGAAGCCGGCCTCCGCGAGCATGCGCCGCACGATGTGCTTGCGGCCCTCGTGCAGGGTCACCTCGACGAGGTAGTTCTTGCCGGTCTGCTCCACGACGCGGAAGTGGTCCGCGCGCGCGTAGCCGTCCTCGAGCTGGATGCCGTCCTTCAGGCGCTTGCCGAGGTCGCGCGGGATCGGGCCGACGATGTGCGCGAGGTAGGTCTTCTTCACGCCGTACTTCGGGTGCGTGAGGCGGTGCGCCAGCTCGCCGTGGTTGGTGAGCAGGATGACGCCCTCGGTCTCCGTGTCGAGCCGGCCCACGTGGAAGAGCCGGGTCTCGCGGTTGGTGACGTAGTCGCCGAGGCACTGCCGGCCCTCGGGATCCTCCATCGTCGAGACGACACCGGCGGGCTTGTTCAGCGAGAAGAACTGGTACGACTGCGTGGCGACGGTCAGGCCGTCGACCTTGACCTCGTCCTTCTCCGGGTCGACGCGGCGGCCCTGCTCGAGCACGATCTCGCCGTTGACCTCGACCCGGGCCTGTTCGATCAGCTCCTCGCAGGCGCGCCGGGAGCCGTAGCCCGCGCGGGCGAGGACCTTCTGCAGCCGCTCGCCCTCCTGCTCGGCGCCCGGGAAGGTCTTCGGGAGCTTCACGTCCTTCTTGCCCGCGTAGCGCTCGCGGTTGCGCTCCTCGATCCGCGTCTCGTACTCGCGGGAGCGCGCCGGGGCGGTACGGCCCCGGCCGCCCTTCTGGGGGGACGGCTTCGCGCCGCCGCGCCCGGACTTCGGGCCGTCCTTGGTGGCTCCGGGGCCGACGTCGTAGCGGCGCTCCTCGGGGCGGGGCTTGCGGGGGCGGCCCTGCCCCTGCTTCTGGTCCCTGTCATTGCCGGCGCCACGGTAGTTACCGCGTCCGCCGCTCTTTCCGCTGCCGCTGCTTCGCATCAAAGTTCCGTCGTCGTCGTGTCAGGCGTGTTCGTGGTCGGACCGTCGTCCGGGTCCGGTGCGTCCGGATCGAACGACGGTACGCCTTCCTGGGTCTCGGCCTCGATCGCCTCCGCCTCCGGGAGGAAGGGCGCGAGCTCCGGGAGCTCGTCCAGACCGCGCAGGCCCATCCGCTCCAGGAAGTAGTTCGTCGTCCTGTACAGGATCGCACCTGTTTCGGGTTCCGTGCCCGCCTCCTCGATCAGACCGCGCTGGAGCAGGGTGCGCATCACGCCGTCGCAGTTCACTCCGCGCACGGCGGAGACGCGGCTGCGGCTGACCGGCTGGCGGTAGGCGACCACGGCCAGGGTCTCCAGGGCGGCCTGGGTGAGCCGGGCCTGCTGGCCGTCCAGGACGAAGCCCTCGACGGCGGCGGCGTACGCGGGACGGCTGTAGAACCGCCAGCCGCCGGCGACCAGCCGCAGCTCGAAGCCGCGGCCCTGGGCGGTGTACTCGTCGGCCAGTTCGCGCAGGGCGTCGGCGATCCGGCGCTGCGGGCGCTCCAGTATCTTAGCCAGGTGCTCCTCGGTCGCGGGCTCGTCCACGACCATGAGGACCGCTTCCAGGGCGGGCTTGAGGTCGAGGTCCGCGACGGTGCGCAGCCCGGCGGGCGCGTCGGTGCTCGGCTCGCTCATGTCCTCTTCTCCCTCTTCTCCTCCTCGGGCGGCTCGGGCTGCTCGGGCGGCCGGTCGAACTCGTCGGTGACGGCGTGGGCGGCGTCACCGTCCCCGCCGGTCCAGCGGACCGTCAGCTCGCCGAGCGCCGCCTCCTGGTCGAGGGCGACGGCCTTCTCCCGGTACAGCTCCAGCAGGGCGAGGAAGCGCGCCACGACGGTCAGGGTGTCGTCCGTGTCCGCCACCAGGGTCCTGAAGCTGGCCTCGCCGAGTTCCCTGAGCCGGGCGACCACGACCGCGGCCTGCTCCTGCACGCTGACCAGCGGCGCGTGGATGTGGTCCACGTACACCTGCGGCCTGGGCCGGGGCTGCATCGCCTTCACGGCGAGCCTGGCGAAGCCCTCGGCACCGATGCTGATGACGACCTCGGGCAGCAGCTCGGCGTGCTGCGGTTCGAGTCCGACGGTACGGGGGTACCGCCGGGCCTCGGCGTCCAGCCGCCGGCTGAAGATCTCCGCGATCTGCTTGTAGGCGCGGTACTGCAGCAGTCGCGCGAACAGCAGGTCCCGGGCCTCCAGCAGGGCGAGGTCGGCCTCGTCCTCCACCTCGGCGGCGGGCAGCAGCCGTGCCGCCTTGAGGTCCAGCAGGGTGGCCGCGACGACCAGGAACTCGGTGGTCTCGTCCAGGTCCCAGTCCGGTCCCATGGCCCGGATGTGCGCCATGAACTCGTCCGTCACCTTGGACAGGGCGACCTCGGTGACGTCCAGCTTGTGCTTCGCGATCAGCTGGAGCAGCAGGTCGAACGGCCCCTCGAAGTTCGACAGCCGCACCGTGAACCGGCCGTCGTCCTCCGCCTCGGCCCCGGCCGCCACCGGTACGGAGCCACCGCCCCCGGCAGCGGACACCGGGGCCGGAGCCGGAGTCGAGGCCGGAGCCGGATCACCTGCTTCCGCGTCCCGCGATGCCGCCCGGTCGTCCTCCGGCGCCTCGGACGCCGTCGCCCGCCCGTCCACGGGCGCCACGGATGCCACGGGTGCCTCGGGCACCGCGGGCGCCACGGGCGCCGCGTACGAGACCTCGTCGTGGTTCTCCGGCGCCTCCGCGCTCCCGGGCCCCACCGCGCCCTCAGGCGTCTCCGCGGGCGTCTCCGCGGGCGCCTCCGGCGCCGGGCTCGGCGCGGGGCCCGCTGCCGGTTCGGACGCCGGTGCGACGGCCGCCAGTGCGTCGGCCGCCGGTGCGGCGTCCGGCGGCGCGGCGTCCGGCGCCGGCGGTCCGGTCGGCAGCGGCGTGGGCGCTCCCGGGCCCCGGCCCAGGGCGCGGCGGCGGTTCGGCCGGGCGCCGGGCGTGGGGGCGGGTGCGTCGTGGGAGGTCATGGCCTCCGCAGGCTACCGCTACCGTCCCCGCAGGCGTCGTACGAGGATGCTGGCGTCCCCCCGGCTCTCCAGATCGGCGAGGACCACGGCGACCGCCTCGCGGACGATCCGGCCGCGGTCGACGGCGAGGCCGTGCTCGCCGCGCAGGACGAGACGCGCGTGCTCAAGGTCCATCAGTTCCTCGGCGGACACGTACACGGTGATCTTCTCGTCGTGCCGCTCGCGCCCGCTGGGCCGCCGCGCCGCCGTCCGTCCCCGCTTGCGCGGGGCCGCCGCCACGCCGTCCTGCGGCGTCTGGCGCCGTCCCGTGGCCGCCGCGTTGCGGCTGCGGGACTCACCGGCCTCCGCCGGGTCCGCGTCCGCCGCGACGTGCTCGGCGCCCTCGCCGTCGCCGCCCTGCGCGGGCACCGACTGCGGCGCGTCCTCGGGTGCGGCCGCCGCCGCGTCGCCCTCTCCCGCGGGCGCGGGAACACGGGCGTCGCCGCCTGCTCGCCGGGGCGTGGACGCCTGGAGCGCCATCCCCCCTGTGGTACGGAAGAGTTCGTCGGCCCCGGGCAGACTCACTCGGCGTGACACCGGGCGAGCACCTCCCTGGCGAGCTGGCGGTAGGCGGCGGCACCGACGGAGTTGGAGGCGTAGGTGGTGATCGGCTCACCGGCGACCGTGGTCTCCGGGAAGCGGACCGTGCGCCCGATGACCGTGTGGTAGACGTGGTCGTCGAACGCCTCCACCACACGCGCGAGCACCTCGCGGCTGTGCACGGTGCGCGAGTCGTACATCGTGGCGAGGATGCCGTCGAGCTCCAGGTCGGGGTTGAGCCGCTCCTGGACCTTCTCGATGGTCTCGGTCAGCAGGGCCACACCGCGCAGCGCGAAGAACTCGCACTCCAGCGGCACGATCACCTTGTGCGCGGCGGTCAGCGCGTTGACCGTGAGCAGGCCGAGCGAGGGCTGGCAGTCGATCACGATGAAGTCGTAGTCGTCCATCAGCGGCTTCAACGCGCGCTGGAGCGTGGACTCGCGCGCGACCTCGCTCACCAGCTGGACCTCGGCCGCCGACAGGTCGATGTTGCTGGGCAGCAGGTCCATGTTGGGGACCGCGGTCTTCAGCAGCACCTCGTCGGCCGCCATGCCCCGCTCCATGAGCAGGTTGTAGACGGTGAGGTCGAGTTCCATCGGGTTGACGCCGAGGCCGACCGACAGCGCGCCCTGCGGGTCGAAGTCCACGAGCAGCACCCGGCGTCCGTACTCCGCGAGCGCGGCACCCAGGTTGATGGTCGACGTGGTCTTGCCGACGCCGCCCTTCTGGTTGCACATCGCGATGATCTTCGCGGGGCCGTGGTCGGTCAGCGGGCCCGGGATCGGGAAGTACGGCAGCGGGCGTCCGGTCGGGCCGATGCGCTCGCGGCGCTGGCGCGCCGCGTCGGGCGCGAGCGTGGCCGCGTACTCGGGATCGGGCTCGTACTCGGCGTCGGGGTCGTAGAAGTGCCCCTCGGGCAGTTCGTCGTAGTCGGCGAGGTGGTTGTGGGGCGCGCCACTTCCGTCGCCGGCCATGGCGTTCACGTGATGGCCATCCATGCTTCGGTGTGCTGGGTGAGTCACCCCTGCTGTCTGGTGACCCTGGTGGGCTGCGAAGGTGCGCACTGCGACGGAGCCGACAGCAGCGAATCCCGCGGACCCCTGGCCCGGTGCAGGCATTCCTGGTTGACCACCCCCGGGAGTAAATGTCGACTCATTCACAAGTCGTCTTACCTCCTTGGTGACCAGGAAACTTCTAGACAGGTCAGCGTGGCACCATGCCGACGGTTGGCGACTCTATGGCGTGTCGGCCGTCCGCAGCAACACAATCCGCCGGACCCGGCCCGATGTGTCGGCAATGAAACATCCCTCTGTCAAGGGCGTACGGCCGTCGCACGGCAGGTTTCACGGGTGTGCGAATCGGTAGAAGGGTTACGTTCGAGGCGAGTTGTCCCTGATTCGGGAAGTGACCATACACACATCCGGCCGGACCTTGTCGGGCAAGGTCCGGCCGGGCGTGCCGGGTTGACGACCGGTCACGGGTCCCCCCGATCGAGCGAAGCCGGGACGGGGGGAGTATCGGCTTCTCCGGTCGGTGACTTGGTCGACTTACCGTCCGGGCGACTCAGCCGATGAGCGAGGCGAGCTCCACGTGCTCGAGACCGTGCGCCTCGGCGACCTCCTTGTAAACCACCTTGCCGTCATGCGTGTTGAGGCCCTTGGCGAGCGCGGGGTCGCGGCGCAGCGCCTCCACCCAGCCGCGGTCGGCGAGTTCCACGATGTACGGCAGCGTGGCGTTGGTCAGCGCGTAGGTGGAGGTGTTGGGCACCGCGCCGGGCATGTTGGCCACGCAGTAGAAGACCGAGTCGTGGACCTTGAAGGTCGGCTCGGCGTGCGTGGTGGGGTGCGAGTCCTCGAAGCAGCCGCCCTGGTCGATCGCGATGTCGACAAGGACACTTCCGGCCTTCATCCGCGAGACCAGCTCGTTGGTGACCAGCTTCGGGGCCTTGGCGCCGGGGATCAGCACCGCGCCGATCACGAGGTCGGCCTCCAGGCAGGCCTTCTCCAGCTCGAAGGCGTTGGAGACGACGGTCTGGATCTTCGTACCGAAGATCTTGTCGGCCTCGCGGAGCTTGTTGATGTCCTTGTCGAGCAGGGTCACGTGGAAGCCCATGCCGATGGCGATCTGCGCGGCGTTCCAGCCGGAGACGCCACCGCCGATGACGACGGCCTTGCCGGCCAGCACGCCGGGAACACCGCCGGGCAGCACACCGCGGCCGCCGTTGGCGCGCATCAGCTGGTAGGCGCCGACCTGCGGGGCCAGCCGGCCCGCGACCTCGGACATCGGGGCGAGCAGCGGCAGCGCGCGGCTGGGCAGCTCGACCGTCTCGTAGGCGATCGCGGTGGTGCCGGACTCCAGCAGCGCGTCCGTGCACTCCTTGGACGCGGCCAGGTGCAGGTAGGTGAAGAGGGTCTGGTCCTTGCGCAGGCGGTGGTACTCCTCCGCGACGGGCTCCTTGACCTTCAGCAGCAGGTCGGCGGTGGCCCACACCTCGTCGGCGGTGGCCAGGATCCGCCCGCCGGCGGCGACGTACTCCTCGTCCGGGATCGAGGAGCCGACGCCGGCGCCGCGCTCGATGACGACCTCGTGGCCGTGGCGCACCAGCTCGTGCACGCCGGCGGGGGTGATGGCCACCCGGAACTCGTTGTTCTTGACCTCGCGGGGGATGCCGACCTTCACGTCGATCACGGTCCTTGGCTCAGAGGGTATGGGGATATCACTACACATACCCGGGCACACATGGGCACACCGGGGAGACCGCAGGAGAAGGTGCGGCAGAACCAGTCTAATGAAGGCGTTCCCGCTGTCTAGCCTTTCATTGCATCAATCTTCAGCAGATGCGCTGCGGATTTCGCAGGCGTTAGCTCCCTGTTCCGGCTGGAAGTCGTCTTCCGGGCTCTCCTCGGCCTTCCCCCCGACGCTCTCCCCGGCGTCCTCCTCGGCCTTCTCCCCGGCGCTCTCCTCGGTGTCCTCCTCCGCCAGCATCCGCTCGGCCACGCCCCGGTGCAGGGCGGCCGACGCGGGATCGCCGAGCCGCCCGAAGGAGTCGGCGAGCCGCAGGTGCAGCGCCGCCTGCAGCCGGGTGTCCTCGGCCCGCCGCGCCCACTCCACGGCCTCCCGGCAGGTGCGCAGCGCGTCCTCGAACCGGCCCGCGTACTCCTGGACCCGGGCCAGCTCGCTCAGCGCCCGCGCCTGCGCGGCCGTGTCGCCGTTCTTGCGGTGCCCGGCGACGGCCGCGCGCCAGTTGCGCAGTGCCTCGCCGTAGCGGCCCGCGTAGGTGTACGCGGCGCCGATACGGCCGTAGAGCCGGGCGGCGTCCGCGCGCTCGTCCCGGGCGAGCCGCTCGGCCAGGGCCCGGCCGAACCAGTCGGCGGCCCGGTCGTAGTCCCCGAGCTCCAGATGGGCGGCGCCCACTGATTCCATCGCGCGGCCGGCCGCGTACGGGTCGTTCGCCTCGCGTCCGGCGTCCAGCGCGGCCCGGTAGCGCAGCAGGGCCTCGGCGGTGCGGCCGGTACGGGCGTCGAGGTCGCCGAGGTTGAGCAGGGCCGCCGCCCGTTCACGCGGCAGCCGGCGGCGCTCGGCGACGTCGAGGACCAGGCCGTGGATGTCGTACAGGTCGCTCGCGGCGGCCCGGGTGCCGAAGTGCGCCACCATGGCCCGCACCAGCTGGGACATCAGGCGCCGGGCCAGGGTGTCCAGCTCCCCGTCGGCGACCGCGAGCCGCGCGGAGGCCAGCAGCGCGGTCCGGCGCACCCGCAGCCAGTCCGCGGCGGCCCGCGGGGTGGGGAAGCGCAGCGCGCGCGGCATGCCGAGGAGCTTCTCGCGCGCCTGGGGGCTGTCGGTCTCGGTGATCGCCCGGCACGACTGGAGCAGCCGCACGGTGCGCTCCAGCATGCGGGCGCGGGCCAGCTGCAGCTCGCCGGGCCGCTCGTGGGCCTCGGCGAGGTCGCGCAGCAGGGGGTGCAGGCAGGAGGGCACCTCGTACTGCGGCAGCGCCGAGCCGGCCGTGTGCAGCAGGCCGTGGGCGACGAAGTCGTCGAGGGTGGTGCGGGCGGCCTCCACCGAGCAGCCGACGAGCGCGGCGGCGGTGTGCGGGTCGAGGGGGGCGGCCGGGGCGAGGCTGAGCAGCCGCAGCATCCGGGCCGCGGAGGCGGGCAGCGAGTCGTGCACCAGCCGCACCACCCGGCTGACGACGGTGCCCTGGGCGGGTTCCGTGTGCAGCTGCTTGGCGAGGTCGGCGACCGCCGCCTTGGGGCGCGCGGCGAGCCAGCCCCCGGCCAGCACCAGTGCGGCCGGCTGGCCCTCGCACTGCTCGGCGAGCCGCTCGGCGGCCCGCGGGTCGACCGTGATGCGGACCGACCCGGTGAACCGGGACAGCAGCTCCACCGCCGACTTGGTGTCGAGGCCGCCGAGGGTGCAGGGGCGGACGTCGGCGATGCCGGTGAGCGGCCCCGAGGAGACGGCGACGGCCAGGCAGTCGGGGTTGTCCGGGAGCAGCGCGTCGACCTGCTCGGCGTCGGCGGCGTCGTCCAGCAGGAGCACGGCCCGCCGCTCGGCCAGGGCGGCGCGCAGCGCTTCGGTGAGGTCGTCCTCGGGGGCTCCGGCCGGGGCGGGCACCTCCAGGGTGCCGAGGAGTTCCCGCGCGGCCCGCGCGACGGGCACCCGGGTGCCGTCGGGTTCGCTCAGGCGGGTGCGCAGCACTCCGCCGGGGTAGCGGTCGGCGACCTGGCGGACGAGTTCGTCGGCGAGCGCCGTACGGCCGGAGCCGGGCCGGCCGGCGATGAGCAGCACGCGCGCGCGGGGCGCCTTGCGACCGGAGAGGGTGTCCAGTCCGGCGCGCTCGATGTCGGCGCGCAGTTCCTTCAACTCTCTGGTACGGCCCAGGAATCGACCCTCCGGTTCGGCTTCCTGAGCGAGCCGCACACCGTCGGGGTCCACCGCCTGATCCGTCACGGGCCACACTCCCGTCCCACCGCACACGCAAGCCCGCCGGGACTCCGGACCGGGCGTTTCGCAGAGCCTAGTTCACGCTCTGCGACGTTCCCGGCGGAGCACGGCGGGCACATCCCTCGATCGGATCAGCCGATCGTCACACCATCGGGGGTGGGTGGGTGCTCAGGGGCGGATTCAGGCCTCGAACGGGCGCGCCGGCCACGGGGCCTCGGCCGGGCGCAGCGCGTCCAGGCCGTCGCCCTCGCGCGCGGCGACCAGCGAGAGGACGCCCACCACGAGGCAGTTGTTGTGCAGCTCACCGGCGAGCACGCCGCGGACCAGGTCCGCGACCGGAACGCGGGCCAGCTCCATGTCCGCTTCCTCGTCCTCGACGTCGAAGCGGTCGCCCTCGGCCTCGGACAGGCCCCGGGCGAGGAAGATCCGTACGGCCTCGTCACAGCCGCCGGGCGTGGTGTAGACGTCGGTCAGCACCCGCCAGTCCTCCGCCTTGACGTGCGCCTCCTCGTACAGCTCGCGCTGGGCGGCGTGCAGCGGGTTCTCGCCGGGGACGTCGAGCAGGCCGGCCGGGATCTCCCACAGCTTCTGGCGCACGGGGTGCCGGTACTGGCGCAGCACCACGACCCGGTCGGCGTCGTCGAGCGCGAGGACGGCCACGGAACCGGGGTGGACCTGGTAGTCGCGGCGCACCACCGTGCCCCCGGGCATGACCACGTCGTCGGTGCGCACGGAGGTCTTGTTGCCCACGAACGGGGTCCCGGTCCCCCGGACCTCCCACTCTTCCGGGGTGTCCTTGATCGTCATTCCTGTCCTTCCCGACGTACAGCGCTCCTGCGAGTGCCCTGACCGAAAAACAGCGGCCGGGGTGCGCGCCCGGACGAGGGTGCGCACCCCGGCAACCGTACAACCGGGCGGGTTACTGCGAGATCTTCCGCTCGACCGCGGCCTTCACCAGACCCGCGAAGAGCGGGTGCGGGCGGGTCGGGCGCGAGCGCAGCTCCGGGTGCGCCTGGGTGGCGACCAGGTACGGGTGGACCTCGCGCGGGTACTCGACGTACTCCACGAGCTTGCCGTCCGGGGAGGTGCCGGAGAAGACGATGCCCGCCTTCTTCTCCAGCTCCGCGCGGTAGGCGTTGTTCACCTCGTAGCGGTGCCGGTGGCGCTCCTCGACGTACTCCTTGCCGTCGTACACCTCGCGCACGATCGAGCCCTCGGCCAGCTTGGCCGGGTACATGCCGAGCCGCATGGTGCCGCCCATGTCGCCCTCGCCGGCGACGATGTCCAGCTGCTCGGCCATGGTGGAGATGACCGGGTGGGCGGTGGCCGGGTCGAACTCGGTGGAGTTGGCGTCGGAGATGTCCGCGAGGTGGCGCGCGGCCTCGATGACGATGCACTGCAGACCGAGGCAGAGGCCCAGCAGCGGGATGCGGTTCTCGCGGGCGTACTTGATCGCGCCGACCTTGCCGAGCACACCGCGGTCGCCGAAGCCGCCCGGGATGCAGATGCCGTCGACGTCGCCGAGCTGCGCCTGGGCGCCGGCCGGGGTCTTGCAGTCGTCGGAGGTGACCCACTTGATCTTCACGCGGGCCTTGTTGGCGAAACCGCCGGCGCGCAGCGCCTCGGTGACCGACAGGTAGGCGTCCGGCAGGTCGATGTACTTGCCGACCAGCGCGAGCGTGATCTCGTGGTCGGGGTTGTGGACGCGGTCGAGCAGGTCGTCCCAGGTCGTCCAGTCGACGTCGCGGAACGGCAGGTCGAGCTTGCGCACGACGTAGGCGTCCAGGCCCTCGGAGTGCACGACCTTCGGGATGTCGTAGATCGAGCGGGCGTCGGGGCAGGCGACGACGGCGGCCTCGTCGACGTCGCACATCAGCGAGATCTTCCGCTTGATCGCGGTCGGCACCTCGCGGTCGCAGCGCAGCACGATGGCGTCCGGCTGGATACCGATGTTGCGCAGGGCGGCGACCGAGTGCTGGGTCGGCTTGGTCTTCAGCTCGCCGGAGGGGCCGATGTAGGGCAGCAGCGAGATGTGCACCACGAACACGTTGTCGCGGCCGACCTCGTGCCGCACCTGGCGGACGGTCTCCAGGAACGGCAGCGACTCGATGTCGCCGACCGTGCCGCCGACCTCGGTGATCACGACGTCCACCTCGTCCGTCGCCATGCGGCGGATGCGGTGCTTGATCTCGTTGGTGATGTGCGGGATGACCTGCACGGTGTCGCCGAGGTACTCGCCGCGGCGCTCCTTGGCGATCACCGTCGAGTAGACCTGGCCGGTCGTGACGTTGGCGGAGCCGTCGAGGTCGCGGTCGAGGAAGCGCTCGTAGTGGCCGATGTCCAGATCGGTTTCGGCCCCGTCGTTCGTGACGAAGACCTCACCGTGCTGGAAGGGGTTCATCGTGCCCGGGTCGACGTTGAGGTACGGGTCGAGCTTCTGCATCACGACGCGCAGGCCCCGGGCCTTGAGCAGCATGCCCAGGCTGGAGGCGGTCAGACCCTTGCCGAGCGAGGAGGCGACACCCCCGGTGACGAAGATGTGCTTGGTCGTCGAAGAATTGGGCGGCATGGCCAAGAGGGGGCTCCCGTGGTCGCGGTCTGGAGGTGCGGTTCCGGGGTTTTCTGGCCCACCGGTCCACGGGCTACCAGCGTATCAGCGCCGCGGAGGGATGGCTCCCGGCCACGCTCCGCGCACGCGTCGACACGTGTGAGTGCCTGCACACGGAACCGTCACGACTTGCTCACTCGTTCGGCGGACCCGCGTTCTCCG
This sequence comes from Streptomyces calvus, assembly GCF_006782915.1. Classification (GTDB taxonomy): domain Bacteria; phylum Actinomycetota; class Actinomycetes; order Streptomycetales; family Streptomycetaceae; genus Streptomyces; species Streptomyces calvus. The sequence goes on along the minus strand of NZ_VCNP01000055.1, from coordinate 17,913 downwards.
GAGCGGCACACAGATCATCTACGTGCGTCGTATCCTGCTCGGACACTCGCTGCCGAGCCCGGCCGGCCGAACGGCACCACCCCAGCCCGTAAGTTCCGGAACAACGTGAGCTCGTCAGTTCGTTGAGCAAGGATTGGCCGCTTTTGCTTCACGGCTGAGCGACTGCTTTGCTTCACAGCTCAACGACGCATTGCACAACCCCCCTTGACCGCACCAAGCGACAACCCCTTGCGGGGTGACGTGGCCGTTCGACTGGAGTTGCACGTGGCCGGGCGCATCGAAGACTACGCACTCATCGGAGACATGCAGACCGCTGCCCTGGTCTGCCGGGACGGCACGGTCGACTGGCTGTGCCTGCCCCGCTTCGACTCGCACGCCATCTTCGCCGGCCTGCTGGGCACCGAGGATCACGGCTTCTGGCGGCTGGGCCCCGCGCACGCCGCCGAATCCGAACCGCCCACGGCGACCCGGCGCGCCTACCGCGGCGACTCGCTGATCCTGGAGTCCGAGTGGGACACCCCGCGCGGCACGGTCCGCGTGACCGATTTCATGCCCCCGCGCGACGGCGCCCCGCAGCTGATCCGGATCGTGGAGGGCGTCTCGGGCCGGGTGCCCATGCGCTCCACGCTGCGCATGCGCTTCTCCTACGGCCGGATCGTCCCGTGGGTGCACCGGCACGAGGGCCGCACGGTCGCGGTGGCGGGCCCGGACTCCGTGTGGTTCGACACCACCGCCCAGACCTACGGCAAGTCGCTGACCACCTACTCCGACTTCACCGTCGCACCGGGCGAGCGGATCGCCTTCACCCTGTCGTGGGAGCCCTCGCACAAGCAGCCGCCGCCGCTGCCGGAGCCGGAGCAGTCGCTGGAGGCGACGGAGGAGTTCTGGCGCGAGTGGGTCGAGCACTGTACGTACCACGGCCCCTACCGTGAGGCCGTGATCCGCTCCCTGATCACGCTGAAGGCGCTGACGTACGCGCCGACCGGCGGCATCGTCGCCGCGCCCACCACGTCCCTGCCGGAGGACATCGGCGGCGTCCGCAACTGGGACTACCGCTACACCTGGCTGCGGGACGCGGCGATCACCCTGTCCTCGCTGCTGCGCACCGGCTACCGCGAGGAGGCCCGCGCCTGGCGCGAGTGGCTGCTGCGCGCGGTCGCCGGCGACCCGGAGAACCTGCAGATCATGTACGGCATCGCCGGCGAGCGGGAACTGGGCGAGGCGGAGCTGGACTGGCTGCCCGGCTACGAGAACTCCGCCCCGGTCCGGGTCGGCAACGGCGCCGCGCACCAGCTCCAGCTGGACGTCTACGGCGAGGTCACCGAGGCCCTGCACCTGGCCCACATGACCGGCCTGGCCCGCAACGACTACGCGTCCCTGCTCCAGCTGAAGCTGATCCGCTACCTGGAGAAGCACTGGCAGGAGCCGGACGAGGGCATCTGGGAGGTGCGCGGTCCGCGCCGCCACTTCGTGCACTCCAAGGTGATGGCCTGGGTCGCCGTCGACCGCACCATCAAGCTCATCGAGTCCGGCGACGCCGACGGCCCGCTGGAGGAGTGGAAGCAGCTGCGCGACGACATCCACCGGGACGTGTGCGAGAAGGGCTACGACAAGGAGCGCAACACCTTCACACAGTCCTACGGCTCGAAGGAGCTGGACGCCTCCCTGCTGCTGATCCCGCAGATGGGCTTCCTGCCGCCGGACGACAAGCGTGTGATCGGCACCATCGAGGCCATCCAGCGCGAGCTGTCCACCCCGGACGGTTTCATCCTGCGCTACCCGACCGAGGGTGAGCACGAGGGCGTCGACGGTCTGCCGGGCGACGAGGGCGCCTTCCTCGCCTGTTCGTTCTGGATGGCCGACGACCTGGCGATGATCGGCCGGGTGGACGAGGCCCGCAAGCTGTTCGAGAAGCTGCTGGCGCTGCGCAACGACCTCGGGCTGCTCGCGGAGGAGTGGGATCCGCGCCTGAAGCGCCAGGTGGGCAACTTCCCGCAGGCGTTCAGCCACGTGCCGCTCATCGACACCGCCCTGCGTCTGACGGCCTCCGGGGCGTACGGAGGCTGAGCCGGGCCGGCGGGGGCGGGCGCGCGTCCGTGCGCGTTCCGCTCCCTCACGCCCCGGGCGGCCCCGCCGCGGCCCGGGGCGAGCTGTTCCGGGGGCATCCGCGCAGGTAGCGTCCGGGTCATGGACAGCGGATACGACACCCGGGGTGCCGGGATCACCGTGCGGCGGGCGCTGGAGCTGCCCGGGCTGCGCAGTGGGCTGCCGGAGATCGTGGCGGGCGCCGACCGGTTGGGGCGCACGGTGCGCTGGGTGCACGCGGGCGAGGTGCCGAACATCGCCTCGCTGCTCAAGGGCGGCGAGCTGCTGCTGACCACCGGGTACGGGCTGGGCACCCGGCCGGCCGACCAGCGGGCGTTCGTGCGCACCCTGGCCGAGCGGGGCATCGCGGCCCTCGTCGTCGAGCTCGGTCCGCGCTTCGCACGGCTGCCCGCGGCGCTGGTGGAGTCGGCCCGGGCGGCGGATCTGCCGCTGGTCCAGCTGCACCGCGAGGTGCCGTTCGTGACGGTCACCGAGGAGATCCACACCGAGATCGTCAACGGCCACTACGCGCTGCTGCAGCGCGCGGAGGAGGTGCACCGCCGGTGCACCGAGGCGCTGCTGCGCGGCGGCGGTGTCCCGCAGGTGCTGGAGATCCTGGCCGGGTTCACCGGCAACCCGGTCTTCCTGGAGACCACCGACGGGCAGTTGCTGTACGCGGCCGGGGAGGGTCCCGAGGGCGCGGACCCGCTCCAGGTGTGGGAGGGGCTGCGAGACCGGCACCAGGACGATCCGCCGGCCGGTTCGGCGCTGGTGGACGTGCCCGGCGGCGGCCCGGGCAGCGGCGGCGTACGGGCGCGGCTGGTGCTGCTGCCGGTGCGCAGCGCGCCGGAGCCGGTGCACCGGATGGCGGCGGAGCGGGCGGCGGGCATCCTCGCCGTGGTGCTGATGCAGGCCCGTCAGGAGGAGGAGCTGGCGGCGCGCGGGCGGGGGGACTTCCTCAACGACCTCGCCGAGGGCCGGGTGTCCGCCGGGGACGCGCCGGCGCAGGCGCGGGTGCTGGGGTTCAAGCCGGGCGCGGGGCCGTTGTTGCCGGTGGTGATGCGGCTCGGCGACATGCTGTCGCCGCAGGGCGGTGGGTGGGCGGTGCTGGCCCGCGCGGTGGGCGGGGAGCTGGCCTCGCTCGGGGTGCCGGTGCTGCTGGGTGTGCGGCCGGTCGAGGGGCGGGTGCCGCTGCTGCTCGGGCTGCGCGCGGAGGCGGACCGGCCGGCGGTCGCGGACCGGGTGGCGGCGGCGCTGCGGGCGGGCGTGGAGCGTGCGGGGTTGCTGCGTCCCGGGGGCGGGCCGCCGGTCGTGGTGGTCGGGCCGGCCGCCGGCGGCTGGGCGGCCGCCGCCACGGGGCTGCGGCACGCGGCGGAGACGGCGACGGCGGCGCAGGGGCTGCCGGACCGGCCCTGGCACGACGCCCGGCGCCTCGACATCGACCTGCTGCTGTGGCGGCTGCGCGACCATCCGGACCTGGCGGCGTTCGTGGACCGGGCGATCGGTGCGGTGCTGGACCACGACCGCCGTTCCAGGCCGCCGCTGCTGCCCACGCTGGAGACGTATCTGGCGCATGCGGGCCGCAAGGCGGAGACGGCCCGGGAACTGCACCTGAACCGGCAGACGCTCTACAACCGGCTCGCCCGCATCGGCGAGCTGCTGGGCACCGACCTGGACGACCCGCAGACGGTGCTGACGTTGAGCCTGGCGCTGCGGGCCCGGCGGCACGCGCAGTGACGCCCCGGGGTCAGACCAGCGGCCGGGGCCGGGTCAACTCGTCGTAGACGCTGAGCACTTGGGCGACCGTCTCGTCCTCGGTCGGCCAGGTCGCGGCCTGCCGCACGCCCCGTTCCGCGAGCAGTTCCCGGCGTCCGGGATCGCCCAGCAGCCGGCCGACGGCGTCGGCGAGCGCCCGGGCGTTGCCGTACGGGACGAGTTCGGCGGCGTCACCGACGAGCTCGGGGATGCCGCCGACGGCGGTCGCGACGAGCGGCACGCGCGCGCGGAGCGCCTCCTGGGCGAGCGGCGAGCGGGCCTCCCAGCGGCTGGGCAGCAGCGCGAGGTCGGCGGCGGCGAGCAGGTCTGCGACGTCGTCGCGCCGGCCGAGGAGCCGGACGGGCAGGTCCTCGCTCTCGATGCGGCGCCGGAGTGCGCCCTGCAGCGGCCCCTCCCCTGCGATCACCACGAGCGGCACGGGGTCCAGGCGCAGCCAGGCGTGCGCGGCGTCGAGCAGGACGTCGTGGCCCCGGTGCCGTTCCAGGGAGCCGACGGCGAGCAGCAACGGGCGTTCCACGGCGCCGAGTTCGGCCCGGATCTTGGACCGGGTCCGGTCGGGCTCGTCCCGTACGGGCGGGACGCGCCGCCCGGGCAGGGACACGGCGGCCAGCCGTGCGTCCCGCGCTCCGGTGCGGCGCGCCCGGTCGACGAGCGCGGAGGTCGTCCCGAACACCACGGTGGCGGCCTTGGCGACGCGCCGTTCCAGCAGGCGCAGGAAGTGGGAGCGCGGGCCGTCGGCGTGCGCGCGGTCGTGCCAGGTGACGATCAGCGGGGTGCTCCGGCCGCTGAGGGCGAGCGCGGTGCGGAAGGAGGCGTGCAGCCCGTGTGCGTGGACCAGGTCGGCGCCGGTGCAGGCGGCGCGCAGCGCGGCCACCGAGGCCGGGTCGCTGCTGCGCGGCACGTGCACGTGTTCGGCACCCACTCCGGTGAAGTCGTAGGTGTGATCGGCCTCCAGAGGGGCGCACACCGTGACGCGCACGCCCCGCGCGACGAGCCCCGCGGCCAGCGAGCGCACGTGGGCGCTGCCGGCGGCATGGCCGCCGCCCAGCACCTGCACGGTGCGCAGCGGTGACTGGCCGTGCGGTGAGTGGCTGCTCACGGGGGTCACGTGGCCGGGCTCCTGGTTCGGGTCTGACGGTCACGGGGGAACGTACCGAGGGATCCTGCGGGAGGGGTGTACCGCGCGGGTTCCTACGCGTACTCCGTCAAGCATGCCAGCCCTCACTCCCCTTCCGGCACCGTCGCGTCCACCCGCACGGCAGCCCGCAGTTCACCTCATCACCCGTACGAGTGATGGGCTCGGGTGGGAACGCCCGGCTCCGCGCGCCTCCTCGCGCCGGTGAACGCGCGGAGCGGTGTCCGGGGTCGGACGTCCGGATCGGCCCGCGGCGCCGAGACGATCCGGACGACAGGACCTAGGCCGGGACGATCCGGACGAAAGGGCCCGACGCCGGGACGATCCGGACGACAGGACCTAGCCGTCCGCCCGTGCGGCCGCCAGCAGTTCCTCCGCGTGGGCGCGGGCGGTCTCGGAGTCCTCCTGGCCGGCGAGCATCCGGGACAACTCCCGGATCCGGTCCTCCCCTTCGAGGACCTTCACGCCGGACCGGGTGACCGACCCGTCGTTGGTCTTCTCGACGAGGAGCTGCCGGTCGGCGAACGCGGCGACCTGCGGCAGGTGCGTGACGACCACGACCTGCGCCGTCTTCGCCAGCCGTGCGAGCCGCCGGCCGATCTCCACCGCGGCCTTGCCGCCGACGCCGGCGTCCACCTCGTCGAAGAGGTACGTCGGCACGGGATCGGTGCCGGCGAACACCACCTCGACGGCCAGCATCACGCGCGACAGTTCACCGCCCGAGGCGCCCTTGGCGATGGGCCGGGGCGGCGCTCCGGGGTGCGGGGCCAGCAGCAGTTCGACCTCGTCCACGCCCGACGGGCCGTAGGCGACCGTGCGGCCGCCGACCTCGACGCCCTCCGGGTCCTCGGTCTGCCGGATGTCGAAGGAGACCCGTGCGTGCGGCATGGCGAGCGAGGCCAGTTCGGCCGTCACGGCCGCCGCGAACCGCTCCGCCGCCTCCGTGCGGGCGTCGGTCAGCTGCTGCGCGAGCACGCCCAGTTCGGCGCGGAGCGCGTCGCGTTCGGCGGTGAGTTCCCCGATCCGCTCGTCGTCGCCGTCCAGTTCGGTCAGCCGCGCGGCGCTCCGCTCGGCCCAGGCGAGGACGCCGGCGACGTCCTCGCCGTACTTGCGGATCAGTCCGGTGAGCGCCGCCCGCCGTTCCTCGACGGCCGCCAGCCGCAGCGGATCGGCGTCCAGGTCGTCGGCGTACCCGGCGAGCTCCCCGGCGACGTCGCGCAGCAGGATGCCGATCTCGCCGATCCGGTCGGTGAGCGCGGCCAGTACGGGATCGTGCGCCCGTACGGCTTCCAGGGCCCGCTGGGCGCCCGCGACGAGCGTCCCGGCGTCGACGCCCTCGGGGTCCTCCGGGTTGCCCGCGAGGGCGGCGTGCGCGACGGCTGCGGCGGACGCCAGGGCCTCGGCGTGCCCGAGCCGCTGGGCCTCCTCGGCCAGTTCGACGTCCTCGCCGGCACGGGGCTCCACGGCGGCGATCTCCTCGAGCCCGAAGCGGAGCATGTCGGCCTCCTGGGCCCGCTCACGCGCGCGGGTGGTGATCTCCTCCAGCTCGGTGGTGACGGCCCGCAACCGCTTGTAGGCGTCCGCGTACTTGCCGAGCGGCGCGGCGACCGCGTGACCGGCGTACCGGTCGAGCGCCTGCCGCTGCCGGGACAGCTTCAGCAGCCCCTGCTGGTCGGTCTGCCCGTGCACGGCCACCAGGTCGTCGGCGAGCTCGGCCAGCAGCCCCACGGGCACGCTCCGTCCGCCCAGGTGCGCCCGCGAGCGTCCCTCGGCGGAAACGGTGCGGCTGACCAGCAGCGTCCCGTCCTCCAGCTCGGCCCCGGCGTCCTCGGCCCGTACGACGGCCGCGGAGCCCTCGGGCACGGCGATCCGTCCCTCGACGACCGCGTTGCGCGCGCCGATCCGCACCAGGGCCGCATCCGCGCGTCCGCCCAGCAGCAGGCCCAGGCTGGTGACCACCATGGTCTTGCCCGCGCCCGTCTCGCCGGTGACGGCGGTGAAGCCGGGCGACAGCTCGACGACAGCGTCGTCGATGACTCCGAGCGACCGTATCCGCATCTCCTCCAACACGGACACGACCTTACGAGGTCCGGGCCGGGGAGTGCGACCGCCCCACCCTTGTCACCCGGGCGAGTGGCAGCGCCGCTCGAGGGCCCGTGGCCGGGGCGGCGTGCGCCGCGCCGCGTGGGAGCGACAGCCACACACGACCCGCACACGCCTCCCACTACGGCACCGGACGCCCGGACGCCCGGGCATCAGTGCGGTGCGCCCCGCCAGCCCGACACGGGCAGGGCGAACTTCGCGACCAGCCGGTCCGTGAACGAGGCGTGGTGCAGCCGGGCCAGCCGCACCGGCACCGCCCCGCGCCGCACCTCCACCCGCGCGCCCGGCGGCAGCTCCACGGTCCGCCGCCCGTCGCACCACAGCACACCCGGCGGGACGTGCGGCAGCACCTCCACCGCGAGCACCGAGTCCGGCGAGGTCACCAGCGGCTTGGCGAACAGCGCGTGGGCGCTGATCGGCACCATCAGCAGCGCCTCGACCTCGGGCCACACCACGGGCCCGCCCGCGGAGAACGCGTACGCGGTCGAACCGGTCGGTGTGGCGCACACGATCCCGTCGCAGCCGAACCCGGTGACCGGCCGCCCGTCGATCTCCAGCACGACCTCCAGCATCCGCTCGGCGGACACCTTCTGCACGGCCGCCTCGTTCAGCGCCCAGTCGGTGTGCACGATGTCGCCGTTGCGGTGCACGACCACGTCGACGGTCATGCGTTCCTCGACCTCGTACGCCTTGCTCACGACGCGGTCGACGACCTTGTCCAGGTCGTCGCGCTCGGCCTCGGCGAGGAAGCCGACCCGCCCGAGGTTGACGCCGAGCATCGGCACACCGGAGGCGCGGGCGAACTCGGCGCCGCGCAGCAGCGTGCCGTCACCGCCGAGCACGATCAGCAGCTCACAGCCGTCCAGGCACTGCGGGGTGGCCTCCTTGACGGTCTCCACGTGGTCCGGCAGCGGCAGGTCGCGCGCCTCGTCCTCCAGCACCCGGACCCCGAGCCCGGAGCGCAGCAGCCCCTTGACGACGAGCTCGGCACTGCGGACGGCCGCGGGCCGCCCGGTGTGGGCGAGCAGGAAAACAGTACGAGCTCGGTTCTCTGTCAACGCGGCCCCTCCGCCACTGCACGCTCGACATCGGCCGGGTCCAGTTCCTCAGCACCGGCCCGCAGCCACAGAAAGTACTCGACATTGCCCGAGGGCCCGGGCAGCGGACTGGCCGTCACGCCCTTCGTCCCGAGCCCCAGCTCCCAGGCCCGGTCCGCCACCCCGCGCACGGCCTCGGCGCGCAGTTCGGGGCTGCGGACGACGCCGCCGCTGCCCAGCCGCTCCTTGCCCACCTCGAACTGCGGCTTGACCATCATCACCAGGTCGGCGTCCGGTTCCACGCACCGCTTGAGCGCGGGCAGCACCAGTCCGAGCGGGATGAACGACAGATCCCCCACGACAAGGTCCACAGGCTTCCCGTCGATCGCCTCGAGCGTCAACTCGCGTACGTTCGTACGGTCCTTGACGGTGACGCGTTCATCGTTCTGCAGCGACCAGGCGAGTTGTCCGTAGCCGACGTCGACGGCGACCACGTGCGCCGCTCCGGCCCGCAGCAGGACGTCGGTGAAGCCGCCGGTGGAGGCGCCGGCGTCGAGGGCCCGCCGTCCGGCGACGACCAGCCCGCGCGGCACGAACACGTCGAGTGCGCCGGCCAGCTTGTGGCCTCCGCGCGAGACGTAGTCGGGGTCGCCCGCGTCCTCGGCGACGACGATCGCGGCGGCGGTCTCCACCTGTGTGGCGGGCTTGGTCGCGACCGTCCTGCCGACGCTGACCCGCCCGGCGGCGATCAGCTGGCTGGCGTGCTCACGCGAGCGCGCGAGCTTACGGCGGACCAGCTCCGCGTCCAGACGGCGGCGTGCGACTCCTGCCACGTTCGGTTCAGCTCCTGTGTCCGTGGGTCGAAGGGGACGGGTGGCCCGAAGGGCCGGGTCGGGGGGCCGGGCCGGAAGGTGCCGGCTGGGCGTCGAGCGCGGTGAGCGCGTCGCGCAGCCCCCGGTGCACATCCTCGTACACCTCCAGGTGGCCGTCCGTGGTGAGGTGGTCGGCGTCGGCCAGCCGCTCCACGTGGGCGTCCACGGCGGCGTGGCCGGTGGGGGTGCGGGGGACGCCCAGGGGGGCGGGGACGGCGGGGGCGTCGTCCGGCACCTCCGGGGACTCCAGGGGGTCCGGGGCATCCGGGGCCTCTAGGGCCTCCGGGCCGTCGTCGGAGACCGAGGACTCCAGGGGCTCCAGGGCGTCCAGGGCGTCGTCGGGTGGTGGCTGGGGCGCGGGGGGCTCCTGCTCCACGGTGGCCGGCCCGGCGTCCCGCGCCTCGGGTACTGCGTCGTTCATGCCCCGACGCTACCGCGAACGGCTGCGGTACCGTCGTGGGCGATGGCGACGATCGAGGAGTGCCGTGCGGCACTCGACAGGCTTTCGGACAACATGCAGCACGCCGAGGGTGACGTCCGCGCGGCCGCGGCGATGGACCGTTCGGTCAGTTGCCACATCACCGACCTGGACGTGACCTTCGCCGGCCGGCTCACCGGCGGCCGGATCGAGGTGCGCGACACGTTCTCCGGCCCGCCGCGGGAGAGGGCGCAGATCCGGCTCGCGATGTCGGGCGGCGACCTGGTGGCCCTGGTCGGCGGCGAGCTGCACTTCGCCAGGGCCTGGGGGTCGGGCCGGGTGCGGCTGGAGGCGGGGCTGCGCGACCTGTTCCGCCTCAGGAAGCTGCTGTAGCTCCGCTCGGCCGAGCTGACGCAGCCGCTCGCGGGCAGGTCCACCGCCGCGGCCGCTCGGCCCTTCCGGGCCGCGCTCAGCGGATCGTGCCCGCGCCCACCTTCTCGGCCCTGTCCCCGCGGCCGGCCCCGGCGCGGGCCCTGCGTGCCGCCGGCACGATCAGCGGCGTGCCCGTCTCGGGGTCGTCGATGACCTGGCAGCGCAGTCCGAAGACCTCCTCGACCAGCTCGGCGGTGACGATGTCGTTCGGCGCGCCCTGGGCGATGACCTTCCCGCCGCGCAGGGCGATGAGGTGGGTGGCGTAGCGGGCCGCGTGGTTGAGGTCGTGGAGGACGGCGACGAGGGTGCGCCCCTGCTCCTCGTGCAGGTCGGCGCAGAGGTCCAGTACGTCGATCTGGTGCTGGATGTCCAGGTAGGTGGTCGGCTCGTCGAGCAGCAGCAGCGGGGTCTGCTGGGCCAGTGCCATGGCGATCCACACGCGCTGTCGCTGGCCGCCGGACAGCTCGTCGACGTAGCGTTCGGCGAGTTCGGCGACGCCGGTGTGGGCCATCGACTCCTGGACGACCCGCTCGTCCTCGGCCGACCACTGCCGCAGCAGGCCCTGGTGCGGGTAGCGGCCGCGGCCGACCAGGTCTCCGACGGTGATCCCGTCGGGCGCGATCGACGACTGGGGCAGCAGGCCGAGGGTCCGGGCGACCTTCTTCGCGGGCATCGACTGGATGGCCTGCCCGTCGAGCAGGACCCGTCCCTCGCTCGGCTTCAGCATCCGCGACAGGGCCCGAAGCAGCGTCGACTTGCCGCACGCGTTGGGGCCGACGATCACGGTGAAGGAGTTGTCCGGTATCTCCACCGACAGCTGTTCGGCGATGACCCGCTGGTCGTAGGCCAGGGTGACGTTCTCGGCGGACAGTCGGTTCACGGTGCTCCTTCGGTGGTTCGGCCCGCCGCCGGCGGTGGTGGTGACGGTGGCGGTGTTCATATCCGGCCCGCCCTGCGCTCGGTGACCAGCAGCCACAGCAGGTAGACACCGCCGAGGACGCCGGTGACCACGCCCACGGGCAACTGGCCGGCGCCGAACGCCCGCTGCGACAGCCAGTCGGCGGTGACCAGCAGCGCGGCGCCCATCACCATGGCGGGCACGAGGTTGGGGCCGGGCGAACGGGTCAGCCGCCGGGCGAGCTGCGGGGCGGTGAGGGCGACGAAGCCGACCGGTCCCGCGGCGGCCGTCGCGGACGCGGTGAGCAGCACCGCCGACAGCATCAGCAGCAGCCGTACGCGCTCGACCCGCACTCCGAGGGCGTACGAGACGTCGTCGCCCATCTCCATCATCCGCAGGCCGCGGGAGTTGACGAGCACCAGGGGGACGAGGACGGCGCACAGGGCGAGCAGGGGCCAGACCTGGTTCCAGTCGCGGCCGTCGAGCGACCCGGTCATCCAGACGACGGCGCGGGCCGCGTCGACGATGTCGGACTTGGTGAGCAGATAGCCGTTGACCGCCGTGACGATCGCGGAGACACCGATACCGACCAGGACCAGCCGGTATCCGTGCACGCCCCGCTTCCAGGCGAGCACGTAGATGGCGAATCCGGTCACCAGTCCGCCGACGAGCGCGCCGAGGGCGACCTGGGCGGCGCTGCCGGAGAACAGCACGATCATGGTGAGCGCACCGGCCGTCGCGCCCTGTCCGAGGCCGAGTACGTCCGGACTGCCGAGCGGGTTGCGGGAGATGGACTGGAACAGGGCGCCGCCGAGACCGAGCGAGGCGCCGACGAGCAGTCCGACCAGGACGCGGGGCAGCCGCAGTTCGGTGACGATGAACTCCTGTCCGGCGTTGCCGTCGCCGACCAGGGTGCGGAGCACGTCGGCGGCGGGGATCGGGAAGTCTCCGGTGCCGATCAGCACGACGCTCGCGGTGAGCGCGGCGAGCAGGAGCAGGACGACGACGGTGAGGGCGCGCACGTCCAGCCGGACGGAGAGGCCGCCGGGGGTGCGCACCGCGCGGTTGGTCTTCACAGCTGGGCCGTCCTCCGCCGTCGTACGAGATAGATGAAGACCGGGCCGCCGAGGATCGCGGTGATGATGCCGACCTGGAGTTCGGCGGGCCGGGCCACGATCCGGCCGAGCACGTCGGCGCCGAGCAGCAGCACGGGCGACAGGATCGCCGCGTACGGCAGGATCCAGCGCAGGTCGGGCCCGGTGAAGGAGCGCACGACGTGCGGCACCATCAGGCCGACGAACATGATCGGCCCGCAGGCGGCGGTCGCGGCCCCGCACAGCACGGTCGCGGCGAGCATGGACAGCGCCCGGGTGCGGTTGAGGTTGGCGCCGAGTGCCTTGGCGGTGTCGTCGCCCATGGCCATGGCGTTGAGCGGCCGGGCGAGCGCGAGCGCCAGCACGAAGCCGGCCAGCAGGAAGGGCAGTACCTGGGTGATGGTCGAGTCGGTGCCCGTGGACAGGGAGCCCACGGTCCAGAAGCGCATCCGGCCGAGGGCCGCGTCGTCCAGGATCATGATGGCCTGGAGGTAGCCGTACAGCGCGGCGCTGATGGCCGTGCCGGCGAGGGCGAGCCGTACCGGCGTCGCGCCCCTGCTGCCGCCGAGGAACCACACCAGGGCGCCGACCGCCGCCGCACCGCAGAACGCGAACCACACGTATCCGGACAGCGAGGTGACGCCGAGGAACGTGATGGCGCTGACGACGGCGGCGGAGGCGCCGGCGTTGATGCCGAGCAGTCCGGGGTCGGCCAGCGGGTTGCGGGTGAGCGCCTGGAGGACGGCGCCCGCGAGGCCGAGCGCGGCGCCGACGAGCAGGCCCAGCAGGGTGCGTGACAGCCTGTCGGCGACGACGACGTCGCCGTAGGTGCCCGACTCCTCGAACAGGCCGTGCCAGACCTGCTCCAGGGACAGCTCCTTCGCGCCGACCACGATGCTCGCCACGGCGACGAGCAGCAGGATCACGACGGAGACGAGCAGCCCGAGGAGGCGTACGGCCCGGCGGTTCGGGGGCGCGGCGGCAGTGCCCGCGCGCTGTTCTGGGGGACTCTCGACCAACACGCAGGTTAGGTTAGCCTACCCTGCCATGGTTCACGATCTCCGGCACGGGCACCCGGCGCCGCGGGCCCCGGCGCCGCGGGCCCCGGCGCCAGCGGCCCGGCGCCAACGGCCCGGCGCCAACGGCCCGGCGCCAACGGCCCGGACGTCGGGGCTCCGGACTCCGGAGGCGCGGGTGGTCCGGGCCGTGTCTCACAACTCCAGCCGCGCCAGGGCCTTTCCGCCGTCCAGTTCGCAGACACCGTCCCCGGCCGCCGTCCACGCCGCCGCGCACAGCGCCCGCAGTCCGTCCAGCGCGTCGCCGTCCCCGTCCAGCTCCAGTGCTCCGCCGCCGGCCGTCGCCGTCCAGCCACCGCACCGGAATCCGTCACCGGCCGCGACGACCTCGGGCTGTCCGGTGAGCATCCCGCGCAGGTCGGCGTCGACGTACGTCGGCCGGTGCTGCGGCGGCGCGGCGAGCAGGTGCGCGCCGTCGGTCACTCCGGTCAGCACCAGCAGCGAGTCGACCTCGCCGTTGAACGCTCCCTCGATGTCCGTGTCCAGCCGGTCCCCCACCACCAGCGGCCGTTCGGCACCGGTGCGCAGGATCGTCTCGCGGTGCATCGGCGGCAGCGGCTTGCCCGCGACCTGCGGTTCGGCGCCGGTGGCGATCCGTACGACCTCCACGGCCGCGCCGTTGCCGGGGGCGATGCCGCGCCCGCTGGGAATGGTCAGGTCGGTGTTGGACGCGAACCACGGCACGCCCCGCCTGATGGCGTAGCACGCCTCCGCGAACCGGCCCCACGGCAACTCGGGCCCGCCGTAGCCCTGTACGACCGCGACCGGGTCGTCGTCCGCCGACTCCACCGGCTCCAGCCCGCGTTCACGCAACGCCACCCGCAGCCCTTCGCCGCCGATCACCAGCACCCGGGAGCCCTGCGGCACCTGTTCGCCGATCAGCCGGGCGACGGCCTGCGCGGAGGTGATGACGTCGTCGGGTCGCGCCGGCACGCCGATGTCGGTCAGGTGCGCGGCGACGACGTCCGGGGTGCGCAGGGCGTTGTTGGTCACATAGGCGAGGTGCATGCCGCCCGCGCGGGCCGCGGCGAGCGATTCGACGGCGTGCGCGATCGCGGTCCCGCCCGCGTACACCACTCCGTCGAGGTCGAGCAGCGCCGTGTCGTACGCCTCGCTCAGGGCCTGCCCACTGCCCTCGGGCCTCGTCCGTACGCTCCGGCTCATTCTGCATCGCTCCTCGTTCGACGGCTTTCCCCCGATCATCCCCCATGCCGCCGGCACCCGTACGATGCCTGGATGAACACAGCAGGTCACTCGGAAGCGAAGGCGCCCCGGGGCCTGGAACTCACTCCGTTCCGTGGCCTTCGTTACGACCCGGACCGGGTCGGCAGCCTGGCCGCCGTGACATCACCGCCGTACGACGTCGTGGTGCGCCCCGACGGCCTGCACCACCTCCAGTCCGCGGACCCGTTCAACATCGTCCGGCTGATCCTGCCGGAGGCGGACACGCCGGAGGCGCGCAACGCCCAGGCCGCCGACACGCTGCGCCGCTGGCGCTCGGAGGGCGTCCTGACCGCCGATCCCGAGCCGGGTCTGTACGTGTACGAGCAGCGCGACGGCGACGGCATGCTGCAACGGGGCATCATCGGCGCCCTGCGCGTGTCCGACCCCGACGAGCGGGTGGTCCTGCCGCACGAGGACGTGATGCCGCACGTCGTCGCCGACCGGGCGGACCTCATGCGGGCCACGTCCGCGAACCTCGAACCGCTGCTGCTCACCTACCGAGGCGACGGCTCGGCGGCCGTCACGGCCGGTCTGATCGAGCGCACCGCCGGCCGGCCGCCGCTCCTGGCGACCACCACGGAGGACGGTTTCCGCCACCGGCTGTGGTCGGTCACGGATCCGGCCGATCTGGCCGCGGTCCGGCGGGAGATCGCCGGTCACCAGGCGCTGATCGCCGACGGCCACCACCGTTGGGCGACGTACCGCCGGCTGCGCGCGGAGCATCCTTCTCCCGGTCCGTGGGACCACGGCCTGGTCCTCCTCGTGGACACGGCCCGCTATCCGCTGCGCGTCCGCGCCATCCACCGTCTGCTGCACGGACTTGCCGTCGCGGACGCCGTGGCGGCGCTCAACGGCCTGTTCCGGGTGCGCCGCGTGGACGCCCCGCTGGACGGGGCGATGGACGTGTTGGCGGAGGCGGCCGCGGACGGCAACGCGTTCCTCCTGGCCGGTGACGGTGCCTTCCATCTCGTGGACCGTCCGGATCCGGAGCTGCTGGCCCGCACCGTTCCGGTGGACCGGCCGGTGGCGTGGCGCACCCTGGACGCGACGGTCCTGCACGCCACGCTCCTCGACCACGTCTGGCGTGTGCCGGACTCTCCCGGCCACATCGCGTACATCCACGACACGGCCGCCACGGTCGACAAGGCGTGTCGCGACGGCGGTACGGCCGTGCTGATGCATCCGGTGCACGAGGACGTCGTCCGCGACCTCGCACGTCAGGGTGTCACGATGCCCCGCAAGTCGACGTCGTTCGGCCCGAAGCCGGCGTCGGGCCTGGTGCTGCGCGCGCTCGACCTCTGAACCCGCAGACGGAAAGGGGGCGGGTCTCCTTGCGGGACCCGCCCCTTCACTTACCGTCGCGTGCCGTGGACGTCAGTCCTTGTCGTCCTCGACGTCCCCGTCGGCGCGGGCGTCGTCGCCCTCGCTCTCGTCCTCGTCCTCGCCGAGGGCGTCGGTGAACTCGACGCCGTCCAGTTCGGCCAGCCGGTCGGAGGCGTCCGTGCTGCCGTCCCGGTCGGCCTCGACGGCCTTGGCGAACCACTCGCGTGCCTCGCCGTTCCGTCCGGCGGCGAGCAGCGCGTCGGCGTAGGCGTACCGGAGCCGCGCGGTCCACGGCTGTACGGAGTTGGACGCCAGTTCGGAGCTCTGCAGCGTGACGATGGCCGCGTCCAGCTGCCCCAGGTCGCGTCGGGCGCCGGCCGCGACGAGCCGCATCTCGACCTGCCCGGCCTTGTCGAGCTTCTGCACCTCGGGCGCACCGGCCATGTCCAGTGCCTTCTCCGGCCGTCCGAGCCCTCGCTCGCAGTCGGCCATGAGGGGCCACAGTTCCACGGTTCCGGTCATCCGCCGCGCGGCCCGGAACTCGGCGAGCGCCTCGGCGTACTTCTGGTTGGCGTAGGCGGCGAACCCGGCGGCCTCCCGTACGGCGGCGACGCGCGACGCCAGCCTCAGGGCCACCCTGGAGTAGCCGTACGCGCCCTCGGGGTCCTCGTCGATCAGCCTGGCGACCATGACGAGGTTCTTGGCGACGTCCTCGGCGAGCGTCTTGGGCAGGCTCTGCAGCTCCTGCCGTACGTCCTTGTCGATCTCCTCGCCGGTGACGTCCTCGGGGATGGGCAGCCGCTTGATGGGCTCGCGGTCCCGGTCACGCTCGTCGCGGAACCGCCCGCCGCCGCCCTGCCTGTCGTCCCGCCCGCGGAACCCGCCGGGACGGCCGCCGCGGTCGTCACGGCGCGGCCCGCGCCCACGGTCGTCCCGGCCCCGGAAGCCACCACGGCCGCCACCCCGGCTGTCGTCCCGACGGCTGTCGTCCCGGCCCCGGAAGCCACCGCGGTCCCCGCCCCGGCTGTCGTCACGGCGGCTGTCGTCCCGGCGGAACCCACCACGGTCACCGCGGTAGTCACGGTCGCCGCGGTGGTCGCGGTCTCCGCGTGTGTCGGTACGTTCGGCGCGATCCGTACGTCCGGTGCGCTCGGTGCCGCGGTTGTCGTCACGGCGGTAGCCGCCGCGGCTGTCGTCGCGTCCCCGGTAGCCACCGCGGTCGCCGCCCCGGCTGTCCTCACGGCGACTGTCGTCACGGCGGAACCCACCCCGGTCGCCCCGGTCGGATCGATCGTCACGGCCTCGGAACCCACCGCGGTCCCCGCGGTGGTCACGGTCGCCGCGGCTGTCGTCGCGTCCGCGGTAGCCACCGCGGTCGCCGCCCCGGCTGTCGTCACGGCGGCTGTCGTCCCGGCGGAAACCGCCGCGGTCACCGCGGTCACCTCGGTCGTCGCGGCCGCCCCGGAAGCCTCCGCGATCACCGCCACGCTCGTCGCCTCGCCGATCGTCACGCCGGCCATAGCCACGGTCGTCATCGCGCCGGCCGTAACCGCGGTCGTCGTCACGTCGGCCATAACCGCGGTCGTCACGTCGGCCGTAGCCGCGGTCGTCGTCGCGCCGGAAGGCGGGGCGCTCGCGGTCACCGTCGCGTCGGTCGTCCCTGCGATCGTCGCGGCGATCGTCGCGGCGGTCATCCCGGCGATCGTCCCTGCGGTCGTCTCGGCCGCGGTAACCACCGCGTTCTCCACCGCGGTTGTCGTCCCGTCCTCGGAAGCCACCGCGCTCGGGCCGGCCGCCGCTGCGGTCGTCGCGGCGGAAGCCGCGGTCACGGTCGGTGCCTCGACGCGGGCCGCCGCGCTGGCCGCCACGGTCAGCCCGGTCGGAACGGTCACCACTGTCCCGTCGCCGCTGGTCGCGCTCCGGTCGGTCGTCGGGAGAGTTGGTGGACATCGGTGACTCCTGTCTTCGGTACCGCAAGCATAAATAAAAAAGGACCCCTGGCCCCAGCTGAACGCTGGTGACCAGGGGTCCTTCCAAAGATTGTTCGGCGGCGTCCTACTCTCCCACAGGGTCCCCCCTGCAGTACCATCGGTGCTGTAAGGCTTAGCTTCCGGGTTCGGAATGTAACCGGGCGTTTCCCCTACGCTATGACCACCGAAACCCTAATGGTTTCGAGCGAACAAGCACACTCTTCTATTGTCTGTTCTGCTCAAAGCCGACAACGGTCGTTGTCTCAGAACTAACACAGTGGACGCGAGCAACTGAGGACAAGCCCTCGGCCTATTAGTACCGGTCAACTCCACACGTTACCGTGCTTCCATATCCGGCCTATCAACCCAGTCGTCTACTGGGAGCCTTACCCCATCAAGTGGGTGGGAGCCCTCATCTCGAAGCAGGCTTCCCGCTTAGATGCTTTCAGCGGTTATCCCTCCCGAACGTA
>NZ_VCNP01000054.1 GCF_006782915.1 Streptomyces calvus | reverse complement strand
TCAGAACTAACACAGTGGACGCGAGCAACTGAGGACAAGCCCTCGGCCTATTAGTACCGGTCAACTCCACACGTTACCGTGCTTCCATATCCGGCCTATCAACCCAGTCGTCTACTGGGAGCCTTACCCCATCAAGTGGGTGGGAGCCCTCATCTCGAAGCAGGCTTCCCGCTTAGATGCTTTCAGCGGTTATCCCTCCCGAACGTAGCCAACCAGCCATGCCCTTGGCAGAACAACTGGCACACCAGAGGTTCGTCCGTCCCGGTCCTCTCGTACTAGGGACAGCCCTTCTCAAGACTCCTACGCGCACAGCGGATAGGGACCGAACTGTCTCACGACGTTCTAAACCCAGCTCGCGTACCGCTTTAATGGGCGAACAGCCCAACCCTTGGGACCGACTCCAGCCCCAGGATGCGACGAGCCGACATCGAGGTGCCAAACCATCCCGTCGATATGGACTCTTGGGGAAGATCAGCCTGTTATCCCCGGGGTACCTTTTATCCGTTGAGCGACGGCGCTTCCACAAGCCACCGCCGGATCACTAGTCCCGACTTTCGTCCCTGCTCGACCCGTCGGTCTCACAGTCAAGCTCCCTTGTGCACTTACACTCAACACCTGATTGCCAACCAGGCTGAGGGAACCTTTGGGCGCCTCCGTTACCCTTTAGGAGGCAACCGCCCCAGTTAAACTACCCATCAGACACTGTCCCTGATCCGGATCACGGACCCAGGTTAGACATCCAGCACGACCAGACTGGTATTTCAACGACGACTCCACCCGAACTGGCGTCCGAGCTTCAAAGTCTCCCAGCTATCCTACACAAGCCGAACCGAACACCAATATCAAACTGTAGTAAAGGTCCCGGGGTCTTTCCGTCCTGCTGCGCGAAACGAGCATCTTTACTCGTAGTGCAATTTCACCGGGCCTATGGTTGAGACAGTCGAGAAGTCGTTACGCCATTCGTGCAGGTCGGAACTTACCCGACAAGGAATTTCGCTACCTTAGGATGGTTATAGTTACCACCGCCGTTTACTGGCGCTTAAGTTCTCAGCTTCGCCGGCCCGAAAGCCAGCTAACCGGTCCCCTTAACGTTCCAGCACCGGGCAGGCGTCAGTCCGTATACATCGCCTTACGGCTTCGCACGGACCTGTGTTTTTAGTAAACAGTCGCTTCTCGCTGGTCTCTGCGGCCACCCCCAGCTCAGACCGAAAAGATCATCACCAGGAATGGCCCCCCTTCTCCCGAAGTTACGGGGGCATTTTGCCGAGTTCCTTAACCATAGTTCACCCGAACGCCTCGGTATTCTCTACCTGACCACCTGAGTCGGTTTAGGGTACGGGCCGCCATGAAACTCGCTAGAGGCTTTTCTCGACAGCATAGGATCATCCACTTCACCACAATCGGCTCGGCATCAGGTCTCAGACTATTGCCAGGCGGATTTACCTACCTGACGTCCTACACCCTTACCCCGGGACAACCACCGCCCGGGATGGACTACCTTCCTGCGTCACCCCATCACTCACCTACTACCAGCTCGGGTCACCGGCTCCACCACTCCGACCTCGTCCGAAGACTCAGCCGACGGCTTCACGGGCTTAGCATCACTGGATTCGATGTTTGACGCTTCACAGCGGGTACCGGAATATCAACCGGTTATCCATCGACTACGCCTGTCGGCCTCGCCTTAGGTCCCGACTTACCCTGGGCAGATCAGCTTGACCCAGGAACCCTTAGTCAATCGGCGCAAACGTTTCTCACGTTTGTATCGCTACTCATGCCTGCATTCTCACTCGTGAACCGTCCACAACTACCTTCCGGTGCTGCTTCACCCGGCACACGACGCTCCCCTACCCATCCATACACCCGTTGGGGCTGTTGTATGAATGACACGACTTCGGCGGTACGCTTGAGCCCCGCTACATTGTCGGCGCGGAATCACTAGACCAGTGAGCTATTACGCACTCTTTCAAGGGTGGCTGCTTCTAAGCCAACCTCCTGGTTGTCTCTGCGACTCCACATCCTTTCCCACTTAGCGTACGCTTAGGGGCCTTAGTCGATGCTCTGGGCTGTTTCCCTCTCGACCATGGAGCTTATCCCCCACAGTCTCACTGCCGCGCTCTCACTTACCGGCATTCGGAGTTTGGCTAAGGTCAGTAACCCGGTAGGGCCCATCGCCTATCCAGTGCTCTACCTCCGGCAAGAAACACACGACGCTGCACCTAAATGCATTTCGGGGAGAACCAGCTATCACGGAGTTTGATTGGCCTTTCACCCCTAACCACAGGTCATCCCCCAGGTTTTCAACCCTGGTGGGTTCGGTCCTCCACGAAGTCTTACCTCCGCTTCAACCTGCCCATGGCTAGATCACTCCGCTTCGGGTCTTGAGCGTGCTACTAAAACGCCCTATTCGGACTCGCTTTCGCTACGGCTACCCCACCCGGGTTAACCTCGCAACACACCGCAAACTCGCAGGCTCATTCTTCAAAAGGCACGCAGTCACGAGAACAAGGCAAGCCTTGTCCCGACGCTCCCACGGCTTGTAGGCACACGGTTTCAGGTACTATTTCACTCCCCTCCCGGGGTACTTTTCACCATTCCCTCACGGTACTATCCGCTATCGGTCACCAGGGAATATTTAGGCTTAGCGGGTGGTCCCGCCAGATTCACACGGGATTTCTCGGGCCCCGTGCTACTTGGGTGTCTCTCAAACGAGCCGCTGACGTTTCGACTACGGGGGTCTTACCCTCTACGCCGGACCTTTCGCATGTCCTTCGCCTACATCAACGGTTTCTGACTCGTCTCATGGCCGGCAGACCATGAAAGAGAGATCCCACAACCCCGTACACGCAACCCCTGCCGGGTCTCACACGTATACGGTTTAGCCTCATCCGGTTTCGCTCGCCACTACTCCCGGAATCACGGTTGTTTTCTCTTCCTGCGGGTACTGAGATGTTTCACTTCCCCGCGTTCCCTCCACTTGCCCTATGTGTTCAGGCAAGGGTGACAGCCCATGACGACTGCCGGGTTTCCCCATTCGGACACCCCCGGATCAAAGCCTGGTTGACGACTCCCCGGGGCCTATCGTGGCCTCCCACGTCCTTCATCGGTTCCTGGTGCCAAGGCATCCACCGTGCGCCCTTAAAAACTTGGCCACAGATGCTCGCGTCCACTGTGCAGTTCTCAAACAACGACCAACCACCCATCACCCCGAGCAAACAGCTCGAGTGCACTGGGGCCGGCACTGAAGGCGACCTCACGGCCGAACCCTCAGACACCCAACAGCGTGCCCGACCAGCTTCCGTCCGGAGATCATGCGTTCCACGCTCTGACGAGCAGTACTAGCAGCCTCCGGCCCAGACACCGGCCGAGTAGTCAACGTTCCACCCATGAGCAACCAGCATCAGACGTTCGCTAATGTACTGGCCTCTGACCAACCAGAGGTTGGTAAGAAGTGCTCCTTAGAAAGGAGGTGATCCAGCCGCACCTTCCGGTACGGCTACCTTGTTACGACTTCGTCCCAATCGCCAGTCCCACCTTCGACAGCTCCCTCCCACAAGGGGTTGGGCCACCGGCTTCGGGTGTTACCGACTTTCGTGACGTGACGGGCGGTGTGTACAAGGCCCGGGAACGTATTCACCGCAGCAATGCTGATCTGCGATTACTAGCGACTCCGACTTCATGGGGTCGAGTTGCAGACCCCAATCCGAACTGAGACCGGCTTTTTGAGATTCGCTCCACCTCGCGGTATCGCAGCTCATTGTACCGGCCATTGTAGCACGTGTGCAGCCCAAGACATAAGGGGCATGATGACTTGACGTCGTCCCCACCTTCCTCCGAGTTGACCCCGGCGGTCTCCCGTGAGTCCCCAGCACCACAAGGGCCTGCTGGCAACACGGGACAAGGGTTGCGCTCGTTGCGGGACTTAACCCAACATCTCACGACACGAGCTGACGACAGCCATGCACCACCTGTACACCGACCACAAGGGGGACCCTGTCTCCAGAGTTTTCCGGTGTATGTCAAGCCTTGGTAAGGTTCTTCGCGTTGCGTCGAATTAAGCCACATGCTCCGCCGCTTGTGCGGGCCCCCGTCAATTCCTTTGAGTTTTAGCCTTGCGGCCGTACTCCCCAGGCGGGGCACTTAATGCGTTAGCTGCGGCACGGACAACGTGGAATGTTGCCCACACCTAGTGCCCACCGTTTACGGCGTGGACTACCAGGGTATCTAATCCTGTTCGCTCCCCACGCTTTCGCTCCTCAGCGTCAGTATCGGCCCAGAGATCCGCCTTCGCCACCGGTGTTCCTCCTGATATCTGCGCATTTCACCGCTACACCAGGAATTCCGATCTCCCCTACCGAACTCTAGCCTGCCCGTATCGACTGCAGACCCGGGGTTAAGCCCCGGGCTTTCACAACCGACGCGACAAGCCGCCTACGAGCTCTTTACGCCCAATAATTCCGGACAACGCTCGCGCCCTACGTATTACCGCGGCTGCTGGCACGTAGTTAGCCGGCGCTTCTTCTGCAGGTACCGTCACTTTCGCTTCTTCCCTGCTGAAAGAGGTTTACAACCCGAAGGCCGTCATCCCTCACGCGGCGTCGCTGCAT
This sequence comes from Streptomyces calvus, assembly GCF_006782915.1. GTDB lineage: Bacteria > Actinomycetota > Actinomycetes > Streptomycetales > Streptomycetaceae > Streptomyces > Streptomyces calvus. Next base: position 272,698 of record NZ_VCNP01000054.1, on the reverse strand, counting down.
CAGGCTTTCGCCCATTGTGCAATATTCCCCACTGCTGCCTCCCGTAGGAGTCTGGGCCGTGTCTCAGTCCCAGTGTGGCCGGTCGCCCTCTCAGGCCGGCTACCCGTCGTCGCCTTGGTGAGCCGTTACCTCACCAACAAGCTGATAGGCCGCGGGCTCATCCTGCACCGCCGGAGCTTTCCACGCGCATCAGATGCCTGAGCGCGTCGTATCCGGTATTAGACCCCGTTTCCAGGGCTTGTCCCAGAGTGCAGGGCAGATTGCCCACGTGTTACTCACCCGTTCGCCACTAATCCCCACCGAAGTGGTTCATCGTTCGACTTGCATGTGTTAAGCACGCCGCCAGCGTTCGTCCTGAGCCAGGATCAAACTCTCCGTGAATGCTTCCCCGTGATCGGGGCGAACACATCACGAGAGCGGAACCGCAAGGAGGAATAGTCCTCACGGTTCACAGCGTCCTCGCTGTGTTTTTTCAAAGGAACCTCGACCGTCGAGAATGATTCCGACGGACGGGGTATCAACATATCTGGCGTTGACTTTTGGCACGCTGTTGAGTTCTCAAGGAACGGACGCTTCCTTCGTACTCACCCTCTCGGGCTTTCCTCCGGGCGCTTCCCTTCGGTGTTTCCGACTCTATCAGATCCTTTTCGGATCCGATTCCCTGTCGGCGGGATCGCCGTCGCCCTCTCGGCTTTCGCCGTTCGGCCTTTCGACATTCACTACGTTAGCCGATTCCCCCGCTCGATTCATAATCGAGCCGCTGCGTTCGGAATTCAGACATGCGGACATGTCGAATTCGACCCCGCTGGAGGGTGATCGTAGGTAGTGGGTTGGCCGCTTCCGGCTGCAGGCGATCGCCGTACCCGGTTCAAGCGGCTCGGGCTACATTACGCACGTTCCAAGGTCGAGTCAACTCCGTCGACGTCGCCCGGCTCCGGCCCAACTCCCCGCGCCGACGGGCCCGTGCGAGCCGCGAGCGCGGCGCACGGCGAATCAGGCTCCGGCGGACGGCTTCGCTCTCGGGCTCAGTCGGTACGCCGAGACCGTCGGATCACCGGCGACGAAGAAGCGGTGCTGCCAGTCGTGGGCTCTGCTCACGCCGACCCGAGGGCCGATCCGGATGAGTGCGGCGGGCACCGGCTCACCGTCGGACAGCGTGACCGAGGCGCCTGCCAGCAGGTCCGTGCCGTCGTGTTCTGCCGTGATGCCGAGCGCCTGGCAGAAGTTCCCCGGACCTCGTGCGAGACGGGCACTCTCGACCTTGTCCCCCCGCCGCTTGCGTGCCAGGTCCTCGCCTTCGACGACCCTGCCCGCCCGGACGAGGACGGCCGAGGCGATGCCGTCCGTCCCGGTGACGATGTTCGCGCACCAGTGGAGACCGTGGGACCGGTAGACGTACAGGTGTCCCGCGGGCCCGAACATGACGGCATTGCGGGGTGTCCGGCCGCGGTAGGCGTGGGACGCCGGGTCTGCCGCACCGGAGTACGCCTCGGTCTCCGTGATGCTGATGCTCACGGTTCCCTCGGGGCTCTTGTGGGTGAGGATCGAACCGAGCAGCTCGGGGGCGACCTCTTCGGCGGGGCGGGCGAGGTTCAGAGTGTTCACGACGGCCGACCGGACATGCCGCGGGTGAAGGGGACGTACGCGTGGCCGGGTTCGCCGCACACCACGCCGACGCGGACCGGGATCCGGCGCAGGCGGTCGGGGACGGCCTCGAGTACGGGGCGGTCGGAGAGCTTCCCGGGCAGGGGCGTACGGTCGGGGGTCGCGATCATGCCGTCCGAGGGTACTGGAGACGGACGCCGCAACAGGGGGTGCGCGGGCGCCGCCCTCGCCGGGGTGCGGGCGACGGAACCGGCCACGGCTGGATCGCGTTGTTAGGCATCAAGGGTCCATACGCACGAGGGAGAGACATGGCGTTCAAGAAGCTGCTGGCGAGTCTGGGAGCCGGCGGGGCCTCGGTCGAGACGGTGCTGCACGAGGTCAACGTCGTTCCGGGCGGTGTCGTCCAGGGGGAGGTGCGGATCCAGGGCGGGTCCGTGAACCAGCAGATCGAGGGCCTGTCGGTCGGGCTGCAGGCCAAGGTCGAGGTGGAGAGCGGCGACCAGGAGGTCAAGCAGGACATCGAGTTCACCAAGTCGCAGCTCGGCGGGGCCTTCGAGCTCCAGGCGGGCGCGGTGCATGCGGTGCAGTTCGGGCTGGAGATCCCGTGGGAGACGCCGATCACGATGATCGACGGTCAGGCGCTGCGCGGGATGAACATCGGCGTGACCACCGAGCTGGCGATCGCGCGGGCCGTCGACTCCGGCGACCTGGACCCGGTCAACGTGCACCCGCTGCCGGCGCAGAAGGCGATCCTGGACGCGTTCATCCAGCTGGGCTTCCGGTTCAAGAACGCGGACATGGAGCGCGGCCACATCCGCGGCACCCGGCAGAAGCTGCCCTTCTACCAGGAGATCGAGTTCCTGCCGCCGCAGCAGTACCGGGGACTGAACCAGGTCGAGCTGAGCTTCGTCGCCGACGAACAGGCCATGGACGTCGTGCTGGAGATGGACAAGAAGCCGGGTCTGTTCAGCGAGGGCAGCGACACCTTCCGGTCCTTCCAGGTGGGGCTGAACGACTACCAGGGGACCGACTGGACGGCATACCTGAACCAGTGGCTGTCGGAGGTCGGCAGCAAGCGCAACTGGTTCTAGGCTCGGTTCCCACTGAACGTAAACGATCAGGAGGTACCGAGGTGACCGAGCTCAAGCGGCGGCCGCTCCCCCACGACTTCCATCCGCCCGTGCCGTCCTTCACGGTGACGAGCGACGATGTGAAGGAAGGGGCGACGCTCAACGAGGCTCAGGTCCACGCGGCCGGCAACACCTCGCCGCACCTGCGGTGGGAGGGTTTCCCGCCGGAGACCAAGAGCTTCGCCGTGACCTGCTACGACCCCGACGCCCCGACGGGCAGCGGATTCTGGCACTGGGTGGTGTTCGACATCCCGGCCTCGGTGACCGAACTGCCGGCGGGTGCGGGCAGCGGCGCGTTCGAGGGCCTGCCGGCCGGTGCCGTACAGGCGCGCAACGACTACGGCACCAAGGACTTCGGCGGTGCCGCGCCGCCGCCCGGTGACGGGCCGCACCGGTACGTGTTCACCGTGTACGCGGTGGACCAGGAGAAGCTCGGGCCGGACGCGGACGCGTCGCCCGCGGTCGTGGGCTTCAACCTGCGGTTCCACACGCTGGCGCGGGCCCAGCTGATCGGTGAGTACGAGGTGCCCGCCGGCTCCTGAGTGCGCTCAGGGTTCATGGAACGTTTGCCCGCCCCTGGTCTTGGAATTGATCAGGGGCGGGCATTTTTGTTGCCGGGAGCCGCGGGGGGCCTCCCGAGGAGCAGCGGATATTGCGTTGTCCATCCCGGCGTGCCCGGCCAGAGTTGATCCCAGCCCGCCGAGGGGTGGGCCGGTGCACACGGGAGGTGGGCTGGTATGCGGGACACGCTGGTACTGAACGCGAGCTTCGAGCCGTTGTCGACGGTGACGCTGAACCGAGCCGTCGTTCTGGTGCTTCAGGACAAGGCCGTGGTCGAGCAGGCCCACCCCGAACTGCGGATGCGCGGAGCCGAGGTCGACATACCGGCGCCCCGCGTCATCAGGCTCTGCCAATACGTGAGGGTGCCGTTCCGAAGACGAGCCCCGTGGTCGAGGCGCGGTGTGCTGGTACGGGACCGGCACCGGTGCGCGTACTGCGGGCGGCGCGCGACGACCGTGGACCACGTGGTGCCGAGGTCGCACGGCGGACAGGACACGTGGCTGAACACGGTCGCCTCGTGTGCGGAGGACAACCACCGCAAGGCCAACCGGACGCCCGAGCAGGCGGGGATGCCGCTGCTGCGGGAGCCGTTCGAGCCGACCCCGGCCGACGCGATGCTGTTGGCGCTCGGCGCCGAGGAGTTCGAGGCGCTGCCGGAGTGGCTGGCGCTGGACGCCGCGTGAGGACGTCGCCGTAGGGACACCGGTGCTTCCCCGGCCGCGGGCCGAGGGTGGTAGGACGCACAGTTCCCCGCGCCCCTTCCGGGGTGCGGGGAACTGGTGTGTGCGGGGTGCCGTCAGTCGATGGAGGGCTTTTCGCGGCGCTCCTGTGCCGGGACGGAGGCGCCGTTGCCGCCCGAGCCTCCGCCGCCCATGGCGCCGAAGTTGCCCATGGCGCCGGAGAGGCCCTTGAGGGCGTCGCCGATCTCGCTGGGGACGATCCAGAGCTTGTTGGCGTCGCCCTCGGCGATCTTGGGGAGCATCTGGAGGTACTGGTAGGAGAGCAGCTTCTGGTCCGGGTCGCCGGCGTGGATCGCCTCGAAGACCGTACGGACCGCCTGGGCCTCGCCCTCGGCGCGCAGGGCGGCGGCCTTGGCCTCGCCCTCGGCGCGCAGGATCTGGGACTGCTTCTCGCCCTCGGCGCGCAGGATCTCGGACTGCCGGACACCCTCGGCCTGGAGGATCGCGGCGCGCTTGTCACGGTCGGCGCGCATCTGCTTCTCCATCGAGTCCTGGATGGAGGTGGGCGGTTCGATGGCCTTGAGTTCCACGCGGTTGACGCGGATGCCCCACTTGCCGGTGGCCTCGTCGAGGACGCCGCGCAGCGCCGCGTTGATCTCCTCGCGGGAGGTGAGGGTGCGCTCCAGGTCCATGCCGCCGATGATGTTGCGCAGCGTGGTGACGGTGAGCTGTTCGATCGCCTGGATGTAGCTGGCGACCTCGTAGGTGGCCGCGCGGGCGTCGGTGACCTGGTAGTAGATGACCGTGTCGATGTTGACGACCAGGTTGTCCTGGGTGATCACCGGCTGCGGCGGGAACGGCACGACCTGTTCGCGCAGGTCGATGCGGTTGCGGATGGTGTCGATGAACGGGACGACGATGTTGAGGCCCGCGTTGAGTGTCCGCGTGTAGCGGCCGAAGCGCTCGACGATGGCGGCGCTCGCCTGTGGGATGACTTGGATCGTCTTGATCAAGGCGATGAAGACCAACACCACCAGGATGATCAGGACGATGATGATCGGCTGCATCGTCGGTTTCCCCGTACCCTTCTTCGCCTTGACGCCTTCGGCAGATCCTATGCCTGTTCCGGATCTTGCTGTTGCGGATCTTGCTGGTCGAGTCTGACAGACCGTCGTGCAACTGGGGGGTTGTTCCCGCCAGTTGCGTCGGGGTACGTCACATGATGATCGCCGTGGCTCCCTCGATGTCCACGACGTCCACTTCCTGGCCCACTTCGTAGGCGCGTCCGGTGTCGAGGGCGCGGGCCGACCAGACCTCGCCGGCCAGCTTGATGCGGCCGCCGGTGCCGTCGACGCGCTCCAGCACGACGGCCTGTTTGCCCTTCAGGGCGTCGACACCGGTGGCGAGTTGGGGCCGCTGGGTGCGATGTCTGCCGGCGATGGGCCGTACGACCGCGATGAGGGCGGTCGAGACGACGGCGAAGACCACCACCTGGGCGACGGCGCCGCCGCCGAAGATGCCGGAGACCACTGCCGCGGCGACGGCGCCCACCGCGAGCATGCCGAGTTCGGGCATCGCGGTGATCACCAGCCCGATGCCGAGTACCGCCGCGCCGATCAGCCACCACAGCCATGCGTCGATGTCCACGTGGTCATGGTAGGACCGTGCACCCGGTCGCCGACAGGGCGCGATCGGTCCGAACGGTCCTCGTGGCTCTGCGGGTTGGGTCGAGCGGGTCAGGACATCGGGAGGCCCTGGGCGGTCCAGCGGTCACCGACCTGCTCGACGACGAGCGGGAGGCCGAAGCAGCGGGAGAGGTTGCGGGAGGTGAGTTCGAGCTCCAGCGGGCCGGCCGCGAGGACCTTGCCCTGGCGGATCATCAGGACGTGGGTGAAGCCGGGGGCGATCTCCTCGACGTGGTGCGTGACCATGATCATGGAGGGCGCGATCGGGTCGCGGGCGAGGCGGCCGAGGCGGCGTACGAGGTCCTCGCGGCCGCCGAGGTCGAGGCCGGCGGCGGGCTCGTCGAGCAGCAGCAGCTCGGGGTCGGTCATCAGGGCGCGGGCGATGAGGGTGCGCTTGCGCTCGCCCTCGGAGAGGGTGCCGAACTTGCGGTCCAGGTACTCGGACATGCCGAGCCGGTCGAGGAAGGCGCGGGCGCGCTGCTCGTCGATGTCCTCGTAGTCCTCGTGCCAGCCGGCGGTCATGCCGTAGGCGGCGGTGAGCACGGTCTGCAGGACGGTCTGCTTCTTGGGCAGCTTGTCGGCCATGGCGATGCCGGCGACGCCGATGCGCGGGCGCAGTTCGAAGACGTCGGTGCCGGGCCTGCCGAGGGTTTCGCCGAGGATCGAGGCGGTGCCCTTGCTGGGGTAGAGGTAGCTGGACGCCACGTTGAGGAGGGTGGTCTTGCCGGCGCCGTTGGGGCCGAGGATGACCCAGCGCTCGCCCTCCTTGACCGACCAGGAGACCTGGTCCACCAGAGCCCGGCCCTCACGGACCACGGATACGTCCTGAAGCTCCAGAACATCGCTCATGAGCGCGTTGTCTCCCCTTGCAGTGTGGCCGGTCTCGGCTGTCGCGTACGCCTGTGGGTCGGTCCGCCGCACCCGTGGGCGCAGCCCTTCATGAAATCTACGCCACCGGTCGGGCCGGGCATTCCATCGGTCCGGTTGTTGGGCTCTGTCTAGGGTGGGGGCATGTTCTCGGAACCTCGCTCTGGACGCCTCGCCGCTTGGGGAAATGCCCTTCTTGCCGGACTTGTCTCGCCCGATGACGCGGTCCTCGCCGTCGTCGGTGAGGACGCGGTGCACCGGGTGGAGGGGTTGCCGGGCGAGTCCGCGCCCGTGGGGCTCACGCTGGCGCTGGGGCGGTTGCGGGCGCTGGGCGTGAGCGGGTTGCGGGTGGCGCTGCCGGCGCCGGGGCATCCGCTGGGGCTGAGCGGTCCTCCGGAGTTCAACGCGCGGGCGCTGGAGGCGGAGGAGGCGGTGGTCTGTCACGGGGCCGCCTTCGGTCTGGTGCCGGAGGTGCGCGAGGCCGGTCCGGAGGGTGATGTGCATGTGGAGGTGGTGTGGCGCTGTCTGCCGGTGCGGGAGGCGCCGCCGGCCGATGTGCCGTCGCTCGGTGAGGCGGAGCGGGAGCTGGCGGAGGCGCTGCGGGAGGCGACCGAGGTGCTGACGCGGCTGGACGTGGCCGGGTCGGGGCCGGTCGCGGAGGCGGCGATCGACGCGTACCGGGCGCGGGCGGAGCGGGGGCGCGAGGTGCTGGCGCCGGGGTATCCGCCGCGGGCGGTACGGGTGCTGGAGCTGGCGCAGCGGGTGGGGGCGCTGGTGTCGCTGGCGGGGGCGAACGGGCACGGGGCTGCGGTGAGCGCGTCCGAGATGGCGGCGCGGGTGGCCGCGTTGCGGCCGGTGGAACGGACGGCGCGGCGGGCCCAGGTGGCCGCGTACAACTCCGTCGTGGAGGAGCGGCAGCGCGGGGCGGAGTGAGGGTGCTCGCGGGGGCGTGAACGGGTGCCTGTGCCGATGGGTGTGTGCCCCCGGGCTCGCTCCCGGAGGCGCGGAGACGGCCTCGTCCCTCGGACACCGGACGGGCCGAGAGGGCGGTCGGAACGCGCCTCCGCCCTCCCGGGGTGGGGCCGGGAGGGCGGGATCACCGGTCGGTGACAGGCGTCAGTCGTTGACGGCCACGTTGCCGAAGGCCGGGTTCAGCGCGCCGATGACGTTCACGCTGTTGCCGGACACGTTGACCGGGACGTCGACCGGGACCTGGATGACGTTGCCGGAGACGACGCCGGGGGAGCCCACGGCCGTGCCGTCGGCGTGGCTGCCGTCGGTGGCGGAGGCCATGCCGGTGCCGGCGGCGAGCAGACCGCCGGCCATCATCGTCACGGCCGCTGCCTTCTTCAGGTTCTTCACTTTCCGAGCCCTCCTTGCGATGCCCGCGGCAGGCGCCGCGGCACGCACTGGGAAACGGTGGACGCCGACGATGGATACGGCCGTCCGGGGGACATTCCCACGACGGTATGAATCTCGGACCGGAGGGGAACCTTCCGTGCGGTGCGGTGCGTCGGGGTCAGCCGCTGAGGCCGTGACGTACGGCCCAGAGGGCGGCCTGGGTGCGGTCCGCCAGGTCGAGTTTCATCAGGATGTTGGAGACGTGCGTCTTCACCGTCTTCTCGGAGAGCACCAGGGCGCGGGCGATCTCCCGGTTGGCGCGGCCGTCCGCGATCAGGCCGAGCACCTCGCGTTCCCGTTCGGTGAGCGAACCGGCGCGTCCCTGGCCGGAGTTGGCCTCCTCCTGGGAGAGCAGCGCGCCGGCCACCTCGGCCTGCAGGAGCACATGGCCGGCGTGCACGGAGCGGATGGCGCCGGCGAGCGCATCGGGGTCGACGTCCTTGTAGACGTAACCGGCGGCGCCCGCGCGCAGGGCCGGTACGACGGTGCGCTGCTCGGTGAAGCTGGTGACGACCAGCACGCGCGCGGGATGGTCCAGTTCGCGGAGCCGGCGCAGCGCCTCCACTCCGTCCATGCCGGGCATCTTGACGTCCATGAGGATGACGTCGGGCTGCAGTTCCGCCGCCAGGGCGACTCCCGCGGCGCCGTCGGCGGCCTCGCCGACGACCTCGATGTCGTCCTGCACCTCCAGGAAGGTGCGCAGGCCCCGGCGCACCACCTGGTGGTCGTCGACCAGCAGCACCTTGATCGGGTCAGCCACCGGGCACCTCCATCTCGATCGTGGTGCCCTTGCCGGGCGCCGATTCCACGGTCAGCCTGCCGCCGACCCCGCTCGCCCGGTCCCGCATGGAGACCAGGCCCAGATGGCGTCCCGCGCGGCGGACGGCCCGCGGGTCGAAGCCGTCGCCGTCGTCGCTGACCCGCAGGACCGCCCCGGCGCCGCGGCGGTCCAGGCTGACGTCGACGTGGTCGCCGCCGGAGTGCCGCAGGGCGTTGTGCAGGGCCTCCTGGGCGACGCGCAGCACCGCCTCCTCCTGGGCGGCGGGCAGGGCGCGCACGCCGTGGGCGGTGAAGGTGACGCGCGCGCTGTGGGCGCGGTCGAGGACCTGTGTCTGCGTGCGGAGGGTGGCGACCAGGCCGTCCTCGTCGAGGGCCGCGGGGCGCAACTCGACGACGGCCGCGCGCAGTTCGTCGGCGGCCTCGGCGGCCAGGGCGGCCACCTGCTGGAGTTCGCCCTTGGCCCGGGAGGGGTCGCGGTCGATCAGGCGGGCGGCGGCCTGGGCGGTCAGGCGCAGGGAGAAGAGTTTCTGGCTGACGGCGTCGTGCAGCTCGTGGGCGAGACGGGAGCGTTCCTCGGCGATGGTCAGTTCGCGGCTGCGCTCGTAGAGGCGGGCGTTGGTGAGGGCGATGGCGGCGTGCTGGGCGAGGATGCCGAGCAGTTCCTCGTCGTCCTCGGTGAAGCCGCAGGTGCCTTCGGGCTTGGGGCACCTCTTGTTGGCGAGGAACAGCGCGCCGATGACCTCGTCGCCGTCGCGGATGGGCAGGCCGAGGAAGTCGGCGAGGTCGGGGTGGGCGCTCGGCCAGCCCTCGAAGCGGGGGTCGCGGCGCACGTCGGCGAGCCGCTGGGTCGTGGCGTCGCGCAGCATCGCGGCGAGGATGCCGTGCTGGCGCGGGAGGGGGCCGATGGCCTTCCACTGGTCGTCGCTGACGCCGTCGACCACGAACTGGGCGAAGCCGCCGTGGTCGTCGGGCACGCCGAGCGCGGCGTACTGGGCGTCGAGGAGTTCGCGGGCCGAGGCGACGATCGTCTTGAGGACGTCGCGCACCTCCAGGTGCCTGCTCATGGCCAGCAACGCGGAACTCACCGCGGCGAGGCCGGACCGGGGGCCGTGGCTCATGTCCTCACCGTACCGGCGGGGCGCGGCGGGGCGGATCGGACGTGTGGCGGCCCGGGCCCGGGCGGTGGTCCTAGGTCGGAGGTCCCGCGTCGTGGCCGGCGCCGTAGGACCGCGGGCCCGGTCGCGGCGGCGTAGGCCGAACGGACCCGGGCGGCTGCGTCCCGGGCCGGAGGCGGTGGCGCCGGGCCGGTCCCTAGGTTGGGGCGTGCCGATCAAGGATGGCGGCGCCGTCGCGGCGCCGACGACGAGGGGACGGTTGCCATGCCGGTTGCGATCATCACGGGGGCTTCGAAGGGGCTCGGGGAGGCGCTGGCCGACGCGCTGGCGGCGCGCGGCTGGGACCTGGTGATCGACGCGCGGGACGCGGTGCCGCTGGCGGAGACGGCGGGGCTGCTGTCGGCGCACGGAACGCGCGTGACGGCGCTGCCCGGGGACGTCGCGGACGCCGGGCACCGGGCGGAGCTGGTGGCGGCGGCGTGGCGGCAGGGCGGGGTGGACCTGGTGGTGCACAACGCCAGCGCGCTGGGCGCGGAGCCGCTGGTGCCCCTGGAGGAGCTGCCGCTCGACGGGCTGCGGCGGGCGCTGGAGGTGAACGTGGTGGCGGCGCTGGGCCTGGTGCAGGAGGCGCTGCCGCTGCTGCGGGCGTCGGCGGCGGGCGCGGTGCTGGTGGTCAGCTCGGACGCCGCGGCGGAGGCGTATGCGACGTGGGGCGGGTACGGGGCGTCCAAGGCGGCCCTGGACCAGCTGGCGGCGGTGCTGGCGGTGGAGGAACCGGCGCTGCGGGTCTGGTCGGTCGATCCGGGGGACATGGCGACGGACCTGTACGCGGCGGCCGTACCGGACGACGACGGTCCGCGGCCGGCGCCGGCCGCGGTGGTGCCGGCGTTCCTGCGGCTGCTGGACGAACGGCCGGCCAGTGGCCGCTACAGTGCTCCGGCGCTGCTGGAGGAGGCGCGGTGACGCTGACGGTCCGGGTGCCGGAGGAGTTGTCGGCGCGGGTGCCGGTCGAGCAGCGCGGGCCGGGTCTCGACCGGGACTCGGTGCGGCTGCTGGTGTCGCGGGGCACGGCGGTGTCGCACCACGCGTTCGTGGAGCTGCCGCGGCTGCTGCGGGCCGGGGACCTGCTGGTGGTGAACACCTCGCCCACGCTGGCGGCGGCCGTCGACGGGTGGCTCGGCGGCACGCGCGTGGTGGTGCACTTCTCCACCCGTGGTGACGACGGCCGCTGGGCGGTGGAACTGCGGGATCCCGACGGGCGGGGCACCATGCGGGCACGCGTGGGCGTGCGCGCGGGTGATGAGGTGCGGCTGGTCGGGGGTGCGGGGCTGGTGGTGGAGGAGCCGCTGAGCACGCGGGGCGAGCGGCTGTGGTGGGCCCGGGTGACGCGGGACGTGCTCGGGGTGCTGCGCGAGCACGGCCGGCCCGTCCGGTACGCCTATACGGAGCGGGATCAGCCGCTGTCGGCGTACCAGACGGTGTTCGCGCTGCCGTCGCCGGACGGTGCGGGCAGTGCGGAGATGCCGAGTGCGGGGCGTCCGTTCACCGGGCGGACGGTGGCGGAGCTGGTGAGCCGTGGCGTGCAGTTCGCGCCGGTCACGCTGCATGCCGGGCTGGCCTCGGGTGAGGCGCACGAGCCGCCGTATCCGGAGCGTTTCGTGGTGCCGGAGGCGTCGGCGCGGCTGGTGGGCGCGGTGCGGGCGGGTGGCGGCCGGGTGATCGCGGTGGGGACGACGGCCGTGCGGGCGGTGGAGTCGGCGGCCGGTGCGGACGGGGTGGTGCGGGCCGCGGCGGGATGGACCGGCCTGGTGGTGACGCCCGAGCGCGGGGTGCGGGTGGTGGACGGCCTGCTGACGGGGCTGCACGAGCCGGAGGCGTCGCACCTGCTGATGCTGGAGGCGGTGGCGGGCCGGGCGGCGGTCGACCGCGGCTACGAGGAGGCACTGCGCGGGCGCTACCTCTGGCACGAGTTCGGAGACGTGCACCTCGTCCTGCCGGGGTGACGCGGGGAGAGGGTGGCGGGGTGGCGGGGGCCGGAACGCAGGGGCCGGGGACGGCGGGCGGGTGGGCGGTCGGGAGGCGGGCGGCCGGGGCGGCGGAGCGCGGCGGAGACAACTGGGCCCGGGCCTCACGTAGCGCATTGCTGGCGCAACGGGCGGTGAGGTGGGCAGGGGGTCGGTGTGAGGCCGGGCATAGGGCGCACATCACGTACGAACGGGAGTAGGAGAGACATACCGGCCACATGAGCGGGACGTACTGCCTAATCTGTCCTGATTTGCACCTCCCCGATCCACTACCCGACTTCGTACGTCACACCTTTGCCCTGCCATTTTGCGGCCGCTAAGAATGGCTGCGTCGCTCAGCGCCGTGGGTCTTCGCCCGCGGCGTTTGTGCCGGAAGCACCCTGTCCCCCGCCGGACGTTGAGCGACCTCCGCGCTATTCGAAGAGGTCCCTTTCGCATGTCCAAGAACTTCCTCACCCGTGGCCATAGTCGTGCCCTGACCCGTCACCACAAGATCGCCGCGGCCGGTGTCGCCGCCCTCGGCGCCGCCGCCATCGGTTTCTCGGCGGTCCCCAGTGACGCCTCCACGACCACCACGAGCGAGGCCGCCGCCGCCCCCGCGGCGAAGGTCGCGTACAGCACCGAGCAGATCAAGGACGTCAAGGCCAGCGTCACCGACCAGCTCGCCGGCGCCAGCCTGAAGGCCGAGCAGATCGCCGCGAAGAAGAAGGCCGCCGCCGAGGCCGCAGCCGAGAAGAAGGCCGCCGCCGCTGCCGCGAATGCCAAGGCCGTCAAGGCCCGCCAGGCCGAGGAGGCCGCCAGCCGTGCCGCCGAGCGCGCCGCGGTGAAGAAGGCCGCCGCCCCCAAGGCCAAGACCTACAGCAACAACCTCGACGGCTGGATCCGCGAGTCCCTCGACATCCTGAAGAAGCACGGGATCCCGGGCTCCTACGAGGGCATCCACCGCAACATCATGCGTGAGTCCTCCGGCAACCCGAAGGCGATCAACCTCTGGGACATCAACGCCCAGAACGGCATCCCGTCCAAGGGCCTGCTGCAGGTGATCCCGCCGACGTTCGAGGCCTACCACGTGCCCGGCACGTCCTGGAACATCTACGACCCGGTCGCCAACATCACCGCCGCCTGCAACTACGCGGCGGACAAGTACGGCACCATGGACAACGTCGACAGCGCGTACTGAGGTCGGCGCGGACCTCTTCTTCGCGAACACAGACGCCGAAGGGCGGCACCCTCCTGACGGGGTGCCGCCCTTCGGGGCCGTTCGGCGCAGAACTACTTGCGCATGACCTCGGGCTCGTGCCGACGCAGGAAGCGGGCCACGAAGAAGCCGCAGACCACGCCCAGGGCGAGCAGCGCGCCCATGTCCATCGCCCAGGCGCCGACCGTGTGCTCCCACAGCGGGTCGGTGTCACCGGCCGTCTCCGGCGGGCTGATCTTGTTGAAGTCCAGCGTGGCGCCGGCGGCGGCGACCGCCCAGCGGGACGGCATCAGGAACGAGAACTGGTTGACGCCGACCGTGCCGTTCAGGGCGAAGAGGCAGCCGGTGAAGACGACCTGGATGATCGCGAACATGACCAGCAGCGGCATGGTCTTCTCGGCGGTCTTCACCAGCGACGAGATGATCAGGCCGAACATCATCGAGGTGAAGCCGAGCGCCATGATCGGCAGGGACAGCTCCACGAGCGTGGCGCCGCCGAGGATCAGGCCCTCCTCCGGGATCTCCCGGCTGGCGAAGCCGATCACGCCGACCATCAGGCCCTGCGCCACGGTGATCAGGCCGAGCACGAACACCTTGGACATCAGGTACGCCGAGCGGGACAGGCCGGTCGCGCGCTCCCGTTCGTAGATGACCCGTTCCTTGATCAGCTCACGGACGGAGTTGGCGGCGCCGGCGAAACAGGCGCCGACGGCCAGGATCAGCAGGACGGTGGTGGCCGTGCCGTTCGGGAGGATCCGGCCGGTCTGCGGGTTGACGTTGGGCAGCAGGCCCTTGTCCGGGTTGATGAGCAGGCTCACCGCGCCGAGGACGGCCGGCAGGATCACCATCAGCGCCAGGAAGCCCTTGTCGGAGGCGATCACCGACACATAGCGGCGCACCAGCGTGACGAACTGGGACATCCAGCCCTGCGGCTTCGGTGGCCGGATGGCCTGCATCGGCTGCATCTGGACGGGCTGCGGGGCGACGGCGTCGATGTCCGCGGCGTACATCTGGTAGTGCTGCGAGCCTTTCCAGCGGCCCGCCCAGTCGTAGTCGCGGTAGTTCTCGAAGGCGGAGAAGACGTCGGCCCAGGTGTCGTAGCCGAAGAAGTTCAGGGCCTCCTCGGGCGGGCCGAAGTAGGCGACGGCGCCGCCGGGGGCCATCACCAGGAGCTTGTCGCAGATCGCCAGCTCGGCCACCGAGTGGGTGACGACGAGGACCGTGCGCCCGTCGTCGGCGAGGCCGCGCAGCAGCTGCATGACGTCGCGGTCCATGCCCGGGTCGAGACCGGAGGTGGGCTCGTCCAGGAAGATCAGCGACGGCTTGGTCAGCAGCTCCAGGGCCACCGACACGCGCTTGCGCTGACCGCCGGACAGGGACGTGACCTTCTTGTCCTTGTGGATGTCGAGCTTGAGCTCGCGCAGCACCTCGTCGATCCGGGCGTCGCGCTCGGCGGCCGTGGTGTCGGAGGGGAAGCGCAGCTTGGCCGCGTACTTCAGGGCCTTCTTGACGGTCAGTTCCTTGTGCAGGATGTCGTCCTGCGGGACCAGACCGATGCGCTGACGCAGCTCGGCGAACTGCTTGTAGAGGTTCCGGTTGTCGTAGAGGACCTCGCCCTGGTTGGCGGGCCGGTAGCCGGTGAGCGCCTTGAGCAGGGTCGACTTGCCGGATCCGGACGGGCCGATGACCGCGATCAGCGACTTCTCGGGCACGCCGAAGGAGACGTCCCGCAGGATCTGCTTGCCGCCGTCGACGGTGACGGTCAGGTGGCGGGCGGAGAAGGACACCTCACCGGTGTCGACGAACTCCTCGAGCCGGTCGCCGACGATCCGGAACGTCGAGTGGCCGACGCCCACGATGTCGGCGGGGCCGAGCAGTTGGGTACCGCCCTTGGGGATCGGCTGGCCGTTGACGTACGTGCCGTTGTGCGAGCCGAGGTCGCGGATCTCCATGCGCCCGTCGGGCGTGGCGTGGAACTCGGCGTGGTTGCGCGAGACCTGGAGGTCGGAGACGACCAGGTCGTTCTCCAGGGCACGGCCGATGCGCATCACGCGGCCGAGGGAGAACTGGTGGAAGGTGGTGGGGCTGCGGTCACCGTGAACCGGCGGCGCCCCCGCGCCGCTGCCGGGTACCTGCTGCTGCGGGATGTGCGGAGCGGCCTGCTGCGGTGCGGCGTGCTGCGGTGCGGCGTGCTGCGGCTGTTGCCAGCCGGGCTGCTGCATCGGCGGCTGCTGCTGCGGCGCCTGCTGCGCCCAGCCGGCGTTGGCGCCCTGCGCGGCGTACGGCTGCTGCGGCTGGGCCTGCGGTGTGGCGGCCGCGACGCCGGAGACGGTCACGCGCGGACCGTCGGTCGCGTTGCCCAGGTTCAGCACCGTGTCGGAGCCGAACTCCAGATGGTGGATGCGCTGCCCCTGCACGAACGTGCCGTTGGTGCTGCCGTGGTCCTCCACGGCCCAACTGCGGCCGTTGAAGCTGATCGTGGCGTGACGCCAGGAGACCCTGGCATCGTCGAGCACCACGTCCCCCTGCGGATCACGTCCGAGGGTGTAAGACCTGGACGGATCGAGCGTCCAGGTCCGTCCGTTTGATTCCAGTACGAGTTCCGGCACTCCAGCCCCACTGAGTTGTCCCCCGAGTTTCCCCCATCGCAGGGAGTCTAGGGATGTCGAACATCGGGGGGAACTATTTCAGGCTCGGCCCTCTGACCGAAAGTCGGGCCTTGTCACGAGCCCGCACCAAGGAGTTCACCGTCTTTCACCGACGGGTGGAAACCGGATCGATGAGCGGCAAACCGCGCGAGGGGTACAGGGGCGGCGGTTTCACCGCGTCGCGGGCCGGGGGACGGCGGAGGGGGTCCGTGCGGGTGCCGCCACGGGCGTGGAGGAGGCGGCTCTGGCACGGGGTGTCAGGTGGTTCGGGAGTGGGGGTGGGGGCCCTGTCGGCTGCCGGACGCGGACTCGGACTCGGGATCCGGACGTCTGTCCCGGCCCGGGGCGCCCTCCTGATGGGCTCACGCCCGGGGTGGGTGGCGCATCCGGGCGCCGCTTGCCGCCCGGGTGGGTCGGGAGGTGCGCGGGTCCGAGGGCGGACGGAACGTGCCGGTGAGGACGTCGGAGCGGGAGGCGTGGGTCCAGGTGCGCCGGCCGTGATCGGCCGGCCGCGGGGCCGCCCGGAGTGGGGACGTCGTCGAGGCGGGTCAGGCGACGAGGTGCTTGTGCCCTCAGCGCCTCTCCCCCGGCGCCGCGCACGCCGGACGGCGCGCGGGCCGGGTGGCGCAGGTGGGGTGAGTGACGCAGGTGGGGTGAGTGGCGCAGGTGGGGTGAGTGGCGCAGGTGGGGTGAGTGGCGCAGGTGGGGTGAGTGGCGCAGGTGGGGTGAGTGGGGTGAGTGGCGTAAGTGGGGGTGATGGGTGAGGCGGCCGGTTCGCGGTGAAAGGCGCGGTGAGCGACGCCTGAGGCGGTCGTGCGCAAGATTCGGGTCACCGGCGCGACGCCCAGTGTTCGCTGTCCGCCAGACGGACCTCGGAGGCGCGAGGCACTGCGTGCCGGATACGGTGGAAGCACCATGAGCGCATCGCAGACCTCCGACGTCCCCACCCTCCTTGTCAAGATCTTCGGCAAGGACAGGCCGGGCATCACGGCCGGCCTCTTCGACACCCTCGCCGCCTACTCGGTCGACGTGGTCGACATCGAGCAGGTCGTCACCCGTGGCCGCATCGTGCTCTGCGCGCTGGTGACCGAGCCCCCGAAGGGCCTGGAGGGCGATCTGCGGGCGACCGTCCACAGCTGGGCGGAGTCGATGAAGATGCAGGCGGAGATCATCTCCGGCATCGGCGACAACCGTCCGCGCGGCCTCGGCCGTTCCCTGGTCACCGTGCTGGGCCATCCGCTCACCTCGGAGGCGACGGCCGCGATCGCGGCGCGGATCACGCAGACCGGCGGCAACATCGACCGTATCTTCCGGCTCGCCAAGTACCCGGTGACGGCGGTGGAGTTCGCGGTGTCCGGCGTGGAGACGGAGCCGCTGCGGACCGCGCTGGTGACCGACGCGGCGCGGCTCGGGGTGGACGTGGCCGTGGTCGCGGCCGGGCTGTACCGGCGGGCGCAGCGCCTGGTCGTGATGGACGTGGACTCCACGCTCATCCAGGACGAGGTGATCGAGCTCTTCGCCGCGCACGCCGGCTGCGAGGACAAGGTCGCCGAGGTGACGGCTGCGGCGATGCGCGGCGAGCTGGACTTCGAGCAGTCGCTGCACGCGCGGGTGGCACTGCTGGAAGGGCTGGACGCCTCCGTCGTGGACAAGGTGCGCAGCGAGGTGCGGCTGACGCCGGGCGCCCGCACCCTGATCCGTACGCTGAAGCGCCTCGGCTACCAAGTGGGCGTGGTCTCCGGCGGCTTCACCCAGGTCACGGATGATCTGAAGGAGCGGCTGGGACTGGACTTCGCCCAGGCGAACACGCTGGAGATCGTGGACGGCAAGCTGACCGGCCGGGTCACCGGGGAGATCGTGGACCGGGCGGGCAAGGCGCGGCTGCTGCGCCGGTTCGCGGCCGAGGCGGGGGTGCCGCTGTCGCAGACCGTGGCGATCGGTGACGGGGCGAACGACCTCGACATGCTGAACGCGGCGGGTCTCGGTGTCGCCTTCAATGCCAAGCCGGTGGTGCGCGAGGCGGCCCACACGGCGGTGAACTTCCCGTTCCTGGACACGGTGCTCTATCTGCTGGGCGTCACGCGCGAGGAGGTCGAGGCGGCGGACACGCTCGACGTGGACTGAGCCGCCGCACGTCCCTCGGCCGAAGGTGCAGCCGGCGCCGACGGAAACGGATCGGCCCGGCACCGTGGGCCCGGCGGCCCGGCACCATGGGCCCGGCACCGGCGAGACACGGAAGCCGCCCGGCACCGGCGGGACGCAGAAGTGGACCGGAACCGGCGGGACACGGAGGCAGGTCGGCACCGGCGGGACAGCGAAGTGGGCCCGGCACCGACGGACGTCATGTGCCGGGCCTCTGGCGTGCCGGGTGTCACCCGGAGGTCACGCCGGGTGTCACTCGCTGGGCGCCCAGTAGTCGACCAGGGTGCCGACGCCGGGTTCCAGGGACTTCCAGGAGCCGGTGAAGGACAGCACGGCGAAGGCGGCGGCCGGGTAGCCGCGGCGGTTCATGCGCTCGCGGGCGTCGCCCTCCGCCTCGCCGGCCAGGATGTCGGCGAGCCCCTGCACGCCCGGGTTGTGGCCCACCAGGAGGACGTTCTGCACGTCGTCGGGGGTTTCGTTGAGCAGGGCGATCAGCTCGCCGGGCGAGGCATCGTAGATCCGCTCCTCGTAGACGGTCTTCGGTCGCTGCGGGAACTCCTGGACCGCGAGCTTCCAGGTCTCGCGGGTCCGTACCGCCGTGGAACACAGGGCCAGGTCGAAGGCGACGCCGGTATCGGCGAGCTTGCGTCCGGCGACCGCTGCATCCATGCGGCCCCGCTCGGCGAGCGGGCGCTCGTGGTCGGACACCGGGGGCCAGTCGGCTTTCGCATGCCGGAAAAGGACAATCCTGCGGGGTTCTGCGACGCTCATGTGACCCAGCTTCGCATGAAACAGGCCACGGGGCGCAGGGAGTTGACCGGCGCCCCTGGGGTGTTCAGCGGGCTATGAGCTGCTGCGCGCGCTCCACCAGGTCGGAGATCGCCGGCTCACCGGCGGTCGCGTGGGCCTCCGCGGGGTGCAGGATCAGGGCGAGGAGGGCCAGGAAGGCGAGGGTGGGCAGGGCCAGGGCCCACCACGGCAGCCGGGTGTCGACACCGCCCCGGGGGGCCGGGTGGGGCCGGGTGTGGGTGCGCGCCGCCATGGGGGCCTCCGCTCTTCGCACGGTCCGTGGCCGCCGCGCGCGGCCACATCTCGAAGGTACGGATCGCCCGCGCCTCAACCCATCCGGTTGTCCACCCACTTCACCCTGAGCCCCACCCCCTAGGGGATAGGGGGGCGGGCCCCACCAAGGGCCCGCGGGCGGGTGCCGTCACGGCGCGAGGATGGTCGCGATCACGCCGATGACGATGAAGATGGCGAAGAACGTGCCGAAGACGAGCAGCATCTTCTTCTGGCCGTTCTGCGGATTCGGCTCGAGGACTGGCATACGCCAAGTTTCGCATCCTCCCCGCCGCGACCGGCCCCGGGGTCGCACGCGGCCGGCACGGACGCGACCACCACCCGGGACGCACGGGCGGCAGCCCGCCCCGGCGCGTCCCCCCTCAGCCCGCGCCGCCCCCGGCCCTCCTCAGCCCGCGCCGCCTCCCCGTCTCAGCCTCGCGTCGCCCTCCGCCGTCCTCAGCCCGCGCCGCCTCCCCGTCTCAGCCTCGCGTCGCCTCCGTCCGTCCCCCTCAGCCTCGCGCCGCCTCCCCCGTCCTCAGCCTCGCGCCGCCCTCCGCCGTCCTCAGCCTCGCGCCGCCTCCGCCGCCCTCAGACCATCGCCGCCGCGTCCTCTCAGCCCCGCGCCGCCGCGTCCCTCTCAGCGCCGCGCCGCCTCGTCCTCCACCGTGCGGTCGCGGCCCGCCAGGACGCCCACGACGGTCTGCGGGATCATCAGGCCCGCCATCAGCGCGATCGGCAGTCCCCAGCCGCCGCTGTGCTGGTAGAGCACACCCACCAGGAGCGGCCCGGGGATGGAGATCAGATAGCCGGTGCTCTGCGCGAACGCCGACAGCTGGGCCACGCCCGCGCCGGACCTCGCCCGCATCCCGACCATGGTGAGCGCCAGCGGGAACGCGCAGTTGGCGACGCCCAGCAGCAGCGCCCAGGCCCACGCGCCGGCGGCCGGCGCGAAGTACAGACCGGCGTAGCCGACGAGGCCGCTGACGCCCAGCACGAGCACGATCGGGCCCTGCTGGGGCAGCCGCGTGGCGAGGCGCGGGATGACGAAGGCCAGCGGTACGCCCATCACCATGGTGACGGCGAGGAGCAGCCCGGCCGTGCCCGCGGGGACGCCGGCGTCGCGGTAGATCTGCGCCATCCAGCCCATGGTGATGTAGGCCGCCGTGGCCTGGAGCCCGAAGAACACGGCCAGCGCCCAGGCGGTGCGGCTGCGCGTGATGCGCAGCGCGGGCGCTTCCGCGGCGGCCCGCCCGTCCCGGCCCGGGCCGTCGTCCGCCCGCGCGGCCGCGTTCCCGTCCTGCGCCGTGTCCCGTTCCCGTGCGAAGGACAGCCAGGGCAGTACGGCGGCGGCGGCCAGGGCGGCCCAGACGGCGAGGCCCGTCTGCCAGTTCCCGCCCAGCGCGTCCGTGAGCGGCACGGTGACCGCGGCCGCGGTGGCGGTGCCCAGGGCCAGGGCCATGGAGTACAGGCCGGTCATGGAGCCGACCCGGTCGGGGAAGTGCCGCTTGACGATGACGGGCATCAGCACGTTGCTGACGGCGATGCCCATGAGGGCGAGGGCGCTGGTGGCCAGGAAGGCCGCCGTGCCGCCGACGTAGGGGCGGATCAGCAGGCCGGTGCCGATGGCGGCCATGCCGGCGCAGACCACCGCGCCCGCGCCGAACCGGCGGGCCAGCCGGGGCGCGGTGACGCCGAAGACGGCGAAGCACAGCGGCGGCACGGAGGTCAGCAGGCCGGCCACGCTGCCGCTCATGCCCAGTCCGTCGCGGACCTCCTCGAGCAGCGCGCCCAGGCTGGTGATGGCCGGGCGGAGGTTCATGGCGGCCAGCACGATGCCGACGACGAGCAGCCGCGTCCGCCATGCGCGCGCGGTTCCGTCCCCGGAGGTCGGGGCGTCCGGCGTGGCCGATGTGCGTGCGGTCGTGGTCGTTCGTGTCCTGGTCTCCTGGCTAGCCATGAGACCCATCATAGAATCATGGGATGATTGGTTGTCCATGCCGAGGGCGCCGTGCGGCGGCCCTGTCGTGCGAAGGTGAGTCATGCCACTGAGCCATCCCCGCCGTTCGGCGCTGTCCGAGCAGGTCATCGCCGCGCTGCGGGCGCAGATCACCTCGGGCGAGTGGCCGGTGGGCACCCGCATCCCGACCGAGCCGGAACTGGTGGAGCAGCTGGGCGTGGCCCGCAACACGGTCCGTGAGGCCGTCCGCGCGCTGGCGCACAACGGGCTGCTGGACATCCGGCAGGGCTCGGGCACGTACGTGGTGGCCACGAGCGAACTGGCGGGCGTGATGCACCGCCGTTTCGCCGGCGCCGACCCCCGGCACATCGCCGAGCTGCGCTCGACGCTGGAGTCGGCCGCGGCCCGGCTGGCCGCCGAGCGGCGCACGGAGAAGGACCTCAAGCAGCTCGACACGCTGCTGCTGCGCCGGGAGGAGGCGTGGGAGTCGGGTGAGGCGGAGGCGTTCGTGGCCGCGGACGCGACGTTCCACCTGGCCGTCGTGGCCGCCTCGCACAACGACGTGATGACCGCGATGTACGCGGACCTGAGCGAGGTGCTGCGGGACTGGCTGCGCGAGGACGTGGGCCGGGAGCTGACGCCGGAGACGCACATGGACCACAGCCGGCTGGTGGACGCGATCCGCGCGGGGGACGCGGCGACGGCGGCCGAGGAGGCCGCCGCCTATCCGTTCGTGTGCCGTCCGGGGCGGTTCAGTCCGTCCTGAGGTGGCCGACCCACGCCGAGCCGACCTCGCTCCAGCAGCGTCCGGTCAGCCGCACGGTCTGCGCGGGCCCGGCCTCCACCGGAGTGCCGTCGCTGTCCAGGTCCCACCAGTGGACGCACTCGACGTGCAGGCTCACCCGGTCGATGTCCGGATAGGGGTTGTGGCAGTACGCCGTGACACGGGAGCCGTCGACGCGTACGCGGCACTCGGCGCCGAACAGTTCGCCGGAGTGTGCCGGGCCGGTGCCGGAGTGCCCGCGCGGGTGCGACACCGCCTCGTACGGCAGGGCCAGCACGAGGACGACGGCTGCGGTCGCCGAGGCCGGACGGAAGAAGCGCACAAGGGGACCTCCTCGGCCGTGCTGGGGAGGGGGGACACGCGGTGGACGCGTACTCCACGGTGCCCGCCGACCTGCGGTCCCGCCCGCGCGGCTGAGCCGATCGGGTGACAACGCGAAGGGCCCGCGCCCCTTCCGGGACACGGGCCCTTCCCACGGGTGCGGTCAGGCGCCGATGGCGTGCAGACCGCCGTCCACGTGGATGATCTCGCCGGTGGTCTTCGGGAACCAGTCGCTGAGCAGGGCAACGATGCCGCGGCCGGCCGGCTCCGGGTCCTTCAGGTCCCACTCCAGGGGCGCGCGGCTGTCCCACACGGACGCCAGCTCGCTGAAGCCCGGGATGGACTTGGCGGCCATGGAGCCGATCGGGCCCGCCGAGACGAGGTTGCAGCGGATGTTCTGCTTGCCCAGGTCGCGCGCCATGTAGCGGCTGGTGGCCTCCAGGGCGGCCTTGGCCGGGCCCATCCAGTCGTACTGCGGCCAGGCGTACTGCGCGTCGAAGGTCAGGCCGACGACCGAGCCGCCGTTCTGCATCAGCGGCAGGCAGGCCATGGTCAGCGACTTCAGCGAGTACGCCGACACGTGCATGGCCGTGGCGACCGACTCGAACGGCGTGTTGAGGAAGTTGCCGCCGAGCGCGTCCTGCGGCGCGAAACCGATGGAGTGCACGACGCCGTCGAGGCCGCCGAGCTCCTCGCCGACGAGGTCGGCCAGACGGCCGAGGTGCTCGTCGTTGGTGACGTCGAGCTCGATGACCTTGGTGGGCTTGGGCAGCTTCCGGGCGATGCGCTCGGTCAGGGTGGGCCGCGGGAACGCGGTCAGGATGATCTCAGCGCCCTGCTCCTGGGCCAGCTTGGCGGTGTGGAAGGCGATGGAGGACTCCATCAGCACACCGGTGATCAGGACGCGCTTGCCCTCGAGAATTCCGCTCATGGTGTTTCAGTGACCCATTCCCAGTCCGCCGTCAACGGGAATGACGGCTCCAGTGATGTACGAGGCGTCGTCCGAGGCGAGGAACCGCACCGTCGCGGCGATCTCCTCAGGCTGCGCGTAGCGGCCGAGCGGCACCTGCTTCATGATGCCCTCGCGCTGCTCGTCGGTGAGCGCCTTGGTCATGTCGGTGTCGACGAAGCCGGGCGCGACGACGTTGAAGGTGATGTTGCGCGAGCCCAGCTCTCGGGCGAGGGAGCGCGCGAAGCCGACCATGGCGGCCTTGGAGGCGGCGTAGTTCGCCTGCCCCGCGGAACCGAGGAGTCCGACGACCGACGAGATGAGCACCACGCGGCCCTTCTTGGCGCGCAGCATGCCGCGGTTGGCGCGCTTGACCACGCGGAAGGTGCCGGTGAGGTTGGTGTCGACGACCGAGGTGAAGTCCTCCTCGGTCATGCGCATCAGGAGCTGGTCTTTGGTGACGCCCGCGTTGGCCACGAGCACCTCGACGGGGCCGTGCGCCTCCTCGATCTCCTTGTAGGCCTGCTCCACCTGCTCGGGGTCGGTGATGTCGCACTTGACGGCCAGGAAGCCGGCCGGCGGCTCGCCCGAGCGGTACGTGATGGCGACCTGGTCGCCGGCGTCGGCGAATGCGCGGGCGATGGCGAGGCCGATGCCCCGGTTGCCTCCGGTGACGAGAACCGAGCGGCTCAACGGATCACCCTTTCGATAGCGGTCTGGTTCACCCGCCCGGACACCTGGATGACAGGCGGCTTCTCCGAAAACCTATCGGTCCCGGTCCGCCGCGGAACATTCGGGCACCGACAGTGGCCGACGGAACTCGCTGTCGGGTCCCTACAGAAAGCGCCGGTCGGGGGCGGAAACATGTGGTCCCGGCACCGGCCGACGCGACATGATGCGCAACGACCACCTTGCAGTACGCAGACCGCACGCCGAAAGCCGACAGGAAGAGACGTAGGTGCCTCACAGCATTGACGAAGCGTTCACGGCCCTGCCCCTGCGCCCCCTCGCCGACGCCGCGCTCGCCCGGGCGCGGTCGCTCGGCGCGGAGCACGCGGACTTCCGCCTGGAGCGGGTGCGCAACGCCTCATGGCGGTTCCGGGACGCCAAGCCGGCCGGGTCGTCGGACACCACCGACCTCGGGTACGCGGTGCGCGTGGTGCACGGCGGGACGTGGGGTTTCGCGTCCGGGGTGGACCTGACGCCCGACGCCGCCGCCAGGGTCGCCTCGCAGGCCGTGTCGATGGCGAAGCTGTCCGCGCAGGTGATCCGGGCCGCCGGGTCCGAGGAGAAGGTCGAGCTGGCGGACGAGCCGGTGCACGCCGAGAAGACCTGGGTGTCGTCGTACGAGATCGACCCGTTCACGGTGCCCGACGAGGAGAAGGCCGGGCTGCTGGCCGAATGGAGCGCGCGGCTGCTGGCGGCGAACGGAGTGGACCACGTCGACGCCTCGCTGCTCACCGTGCACGAGAACAAGTTCTACGCCGACACGGCGGGAACGGTGACCACGCAGCAGCGGGTCCGGCTGCACCCGGAGTTCACGGCCGTGTCCGTCGACGGCTCCAGTGGCGAGTTCGACTCCATGCGCACCCTCGCGCCGCCCGCCGGCCGCGGCTGGGAGTACCTGACGGGCACCGGCTGGGACTGGGACGACGAGCTGGACCGGATCCCGGAGCTGCTCGCCGAGAAAATGCGCGCGCCGAGCGTGGAGGCGGGCCTGTACGACCTGGTCGTCGACCCGTCCAACCTGTGGCTGACCATCCACGAGTCCATCGGGCACGCCACCGAGCTGGACCGCGCGCTCGGCTACGAGGCGGCCTACGCCGGCACCTCGTTCGCCACCTTCGACCTGCTCGGCACGCTGCGCTACGGCTCCGAGCTGATGAACGTCACCGGCGACCGCACCGCCGAGCACGGCCTGGCCACCGTCGGCTACGACGACGAGGGCGTCGAGGCGCAGTCCTGGGACCTGGTGAAGGACGGCACCCTGGTCGGCTACCAGCTGGACCGGCGGATCGCGCGGCTCACCGGGTTCGAGCGGTCCAACGGGTGCGCCTACGCCGACTCCCCCGGGCACGTGCCGGTGCAGCGCATGGCCAACGTTTCGCTGCAACCGGATCCGGCGGGGATGTCGACGGAGGACCTGATCGGCGGCGTGGACCGCGGCATCTACGTGGTCGGTGACCGGTCCTGGTCGATCGACATGCAGCGCTACAACTTCCAGTTCACCGGGCAGCGGTTCTACCGGATCGAGAACGGGCGGCTCGCGGGGCAGCTGCGGGACGTCGCCTACCAGGCCACGACCACCGACTTCTGGGGTTCCATGGCGGCGGTCGGCGGTCCGCAGACGTACGTCCTGGGCGGTGCCTTCAACTGCGGCAAGGCCCAGCCGGGGCAGGTGGCGGCGGTCTCGCACGGCTGTCCGTCCGCCCTCTTCAAGGGAGTCAACATTCTGAACACCACGCAGGAGGCCGGTCGATGAGCGCGCGTTCCACCAAGCCGCACGAGATCGTCGAGCGCGCCCTCGAACTGTCCCGGGCCGACGGCTGTGTCGTGATCGCCGACGAACACTCCACCGCCAATCTCCGGTGGGCGGGCAACGCGCTCACCACGAACGGCGTCACCCGCGGGCGCACCCTCACCGTGGTCGCCACCGTGGACGGCGCGCAGGGCACCGCCTCCGGTGTGGTGTCCCGGTCCGCGGTGACCGCCGACGACCTGGAACCGCTGGTGCGGGCCGCCGAGGCCGCCGCGCGGGGCGCGGGGCCCGCCGAGGACGCCCAGCCGCTGGTCACGGGTGGGGCGCCGGCGCCGGAGTTCACCGAGGCGCCCGCCGAGACCTCCTCCGCCGTGTTCGCCGACTTCGCGCCGGCGCTCGGTGAGGCGTTCGCCCGTGCGCGGGCGGGCGGCCGGGAGCTGTACGGCTTCGCCAACCACGAGATGGCCTCCACCTACCTGGGCACCTCGACGGGGCTGCGGCTGCGGCACGACCAGCCGAACGGCACGCTGGAGCTGAACGCCAAGTCGCCGGACCGCACGCGGTCGGCGTGGGCCGGGCGCTCCACCCGGGACTTCCGGGACGTGGACCCGGCGGCGCTCGACGCCGAGCTGGCCGTACGGCTCGGCTGGGCCGAGCGGCGCGTGGAACTGCCCGCGGGCCGGTACGAGACGCTGCTGCCGCCGACCGCCGTGGCGGACCTGCTGATCTACCAGCTGTGGTCGGCGTCGGGCCGGGACGCGGCCGAGGGCCGCACCGTGTTCTCCCGGCCGGGCGGTGGCACGCGGGTCGGCGAGAAGCTGACCGGGCTGCCGCTGACGCTGCGCAGCGACCCGCGGGCGCCGGGCCTGGAGTGCGCGCCGTTCGTGATCGCGCACTCCTCGGGCGGCGACCAGTCGGTGTTCGACAACGGGCTGCCGCTGACGGCCACGGAGTGGGTGCGCGCGGGCGAGCTGAACCGGCTGACGACCAGCAGGCACAGCGCGGGCCTGACCGGTCTGCCGGTGGCGCCCGGCATCGACAACCTGATCCTGGACGGCGGCGGCGACCGCTCGCTGGAGGAGATGGTGGCCGGCACGGAACGCGGCCTGCTGCTGACCTGCCTGTGGTACATCCGCGAGGTCGACCCGGCGACGCTGCTGCTCACCGGGCTGACCCGGGACGGCGTCTACCTCGTCGAGAACGGCGAGGTGACCGGTGAGGTGAACAACTTCCGGTTCAACGAGTCGCCGGTGGACGTGCTGGGCCGGGCGACGGAGGCGGGCCGTACGGAGAAGACGCTGCCCAGGGAGTGGGGCGACTGGTTCACGCGGGCCGCGATGCCCGCGCTGCGCATCCCCGATTTCAACATGAGCTCCGTCAGCCAGGGCGTATAACCTCGTAGGCGTTCGTGGTCGGGCTGTCACCCGGCCGGCTGAAGATCATCGAGGAGACACGAGAACCGTGACGGACATCGTCGACGAGCTGAAGTGGCGCGGGCTGTTCGCCCAGTCCACTGACGAGGACGCTTTGCGCAAGGCGCTCGCGGACGGTCCCGTCACGTTCTATTGCGGGTTCGACCCGACCGCGCCGTCGTTGCACGTGGGGCACCTGGTGCAGGTGCTCACCGTGCGTCGGCTCCAGCAGGCCGGGCACCGGCCGCTGGCGCTGGTCGGCGGGGCCACGGGGCAGATCGGCGACCCGCGCCCGACCGCGGAGCGCACGCTGAACTCGCCGGAGACGGTCGCGGGCTGGGTCGAGCGGCTGCGTGGCCAGATCGAGCCGTTCCTGTCCTTCGAGGGCGAGAACGCGGCCGTGATGGTCAACAACCTCGACTGGACGCAGAACCTGTCCGCGATCGAGTTCCTGCGGGACATCGGCAAGCACTTCCGCGTCAACAAGATGCTGACGAAGGACTCCGTCGCCCGGCGTCTGGAGTCCTCCGAGGGCATCAGCTACACGGAGTTCAGCTACCAGCTGCTGCAGGCCATGGACTTCCTCCAGCTCTACCGGCGCTACGGCTGCGTCCTGCAGCAGGGCGGCAGCGACCAGTGGGGCAACCTCACCGCGGGCCTGGACCTGCTGCACCGGCTGGAGCCGCAGGCCACCGTCCACGCCTTCGCGACGCCGCTGATGACCAAGGCGGACGGCACCAAGTTCGGCAAGACCGAGGGCGGCGCCGTCTGGCTCGACCCGGAGATGACGACGCCGTACGCGTTCTACCAGTTCTGGCTGAACGTGGACGACCGTGACATCTCGCGCTACATGCGGATCCTGTCCTTCCGCTCCCGTGCGGAGCTGGAGGAGCTGGAGCGGCAGACGGAGGAGCGGCCGCAGGCCCGCGCCGCGCAGCGCGCGCTGGCGGAGGAGCTGACGACGCTGGTGCACGGCGCCGACCAGACGGCCGCCGTGATCGCCGCGTCGAAGGCCCTCTTCGGGCAGGGCGAGCTGGCGGAGCTGGACGACCGCACGCTGGCGGCGGCGCTCTCCGAGGTGCCGCACGTCCGGGTGGCCGAGCTGGGTCCGGTGGTCGACCTGTTCGCCGAGGTCGGCCTGGTCGCGAGCAAGTCGGCCGCGCGGCGCACGGTGAAGGAGGGCGGCGCCTACGTGAACAACGTCAAGGTCACCGCCGAGGACGCCGTGCCCGCCCGGGAGGACCTGCTGCACGGGCGCTGGCTGGTGCTGCGCCGGGGCAAGAAGAACCTGGCGGCGGTGGAGGTCACGACCGGCTGAGCCGGCACGGCTCGTACGGGGCGGGTGCTGCGGCGCGCGGAGCGGTCTTCCGGTGCGCGCGCCCGGGGCGCCGCCCCGTGCGCGCACCGCGGGCCGTGCGCCGTTCGGACCGTGGCGCCGCCCGACGCCGACGGGACGCGCCTGCTGCCGGACGGCGCGGCCGGTGTCGACGGGAGGCGCCTGCTGCCGGGCGGCGCGGCCGGCGTCGGCGTCAGGCGTGGTGGCGCTGGGCCCGCTTGCGCTTCATCGCGGTGTACAGCATGTCCACGAAGAAGACGATCACGATCGCCGCACCCAGCTGGAAGGCGTGCCGGCTCCAGTCGATACCGCGGGTCTCGTCCACCCCGAAGCCCCGCGCTATGGCGTTGCCCGCGATGGCGCCCAGGATGCCGCAGATGGTGGTGAGCCACAGCGGACTGTGCTGCTTTCCGGGGATCACCGCCTTGGCGATCAGACCGAGCACGAACCCCACGATGATCGCCCACAACCAGCCCATGACTGCCTCCTCCTACGACGTGAAGCGAGCATTACGGCCAGTGTCGGCCGAGAGGCGGTACGCCGCATGTCGGGCCTGCCGTACGTGCGACGGCGCAGGCCGTGCGGCCGGAGCCGGGGCCGACCCGGTCTCGTGACCCAGGTGTGCGCGGCGTACCGTGGATGTGTTCGGGCCCGTGTCCCCGGCAGGGCCGGGCACGGGGAAGGTCCGATGCGGGCGGATGGTGGAATGCGATGCGGAAGCAGCATGGCGGCGGCAACGCCCAGGTGTTCCGGATCACCGGCGCCCGGGCGGGCCTCCAGGAGGACGTGCGCGGGCGGCAACGCCGGTATGTCATCTCGATGATCGTCCGTACGATCTCGGTCATCCTCGCGGCGACACTGTGGAACGTGGAGCGGCATGTCGCGGTCGTGGCGCTGGTGCTCGGCGCGGTCCTGCCGTACATCGCGGTGGTGATCGCCAACGCCGGGCGGGAGAACGCGCCGTCTCTGCCGTCGACCTTCGTGACCACGCCGATGAGGCCGATGATCACGCCGCCGCGGACGAATGACGGTTCCGCGGAATCCGATACGGAAGATGTGGCGTCAGAAGCCGTATCGGGCGTACGAACCGAACGGCCGGAACCATCGTGAAGACAAGGCAGTGAGGGGAAACCGCGTCAAGCGGAAGGCATTTACTCGCCAAGCTGAAGAAAAGCTGAGATCAATCATGTTGTTCCGGTGCCGGGGGCGGGGCGACCCGTGACATACTTCGTACGCGCTCCGCATCCCCCGTCGGAGCGACGGACCGACGCCGGGCAGCTCCCCCCGTGGCTGCTCGGCGTCGCCTTTTCCCGGGGGAATTCGAGGGGCGTCGGCCGGGTTAGGGTCGGCGGTGTGATGCTCCCCGATCCCGAGACACCGATCTGTTCCGCCAAGGGCTGCCGTAGTGCTGCCGTATGGGTGCTGGCCTGGAACAACCCGAAGTTGCACACGCCCGAGCGGCGGAAGACCTGGCTCGCCTGCGAGGAGCACCGGGAGCATCTGTCGCAGTTCCTGGGCGTGCGCGGTTTCCTCAAGGACGTGGTGCTGCTCGCGGACTGGGAGCAGCGGGAGGCCTGACGCAGCGGAGCGGCCCGCGAACGACGCCGGGAACCGTCGGCGGGCCCTCAGCCGCCGATCGCGGACATCGGCCGGTCCGGCTGGACGAACGACGGGTCGTCCAGGCCGGCGCCCGCCTTCTTGCCCCACATGGCCAGCTTCCAGATGCGGGCGATCTCCTCGTCGGGGGCGCCGGAGCGCAGCGCGGCGCGCAGGTCGGTCTCCTCGGTGGCGAACAGACAGGTGCGGACCTGTCCGTCGGCGGTGAGGCGGGTGCGGTCGCAGGCGGCGCAGAACGGGCGGGTGACGGAGGCGATGACGCCGACCCGGTGCGGGCCGCCGTCGACCAGCCAGCGCTCGGCCGGTGCGGAGCCGCGCGCCCCGTCGCCCTCCGGCGTCAGCTCGAAGCGCGTGCGCAGGGAGGCGAGGATGTCCCCGGCGGTGATCATGCCGTCGCGCTTCCAGCCGTGCTGGGCGTCCAGGGGCATCTGCTCGATGAAACGCAGCTCGTAGTCGTGCTCCACGGCCCAGGCGAGCAGGTCGGGGGCCTCGTCGTCGTTGAGCCCCGGCATCAGCACGGAGTTCACCTTCACCGGGGTCAGTCCGGCCTCGCGGGCCGCGTACAGGCCGTCGACGACGTCCCTGTGGCGGTCGCGGCGGGTGAGGGTCTTGAAGACGTCCGGGCGGAGCGTGTCCAGGGAGACGTTGACCCGGTCCAGGCCGGCCGCCTTCAGGGCGGGCGCGACGCGCCTCAGCCCGATGCCGTTGGTGGTGAGGGACATCTGCGGGCGGGGCTCGAGGGCCGCCACCCGCTCGACGATGCCGACCAGTCCCGGGCGCAGCAGCGGCTCACCGCCGGTGAAGCGGACCTCCTCGATGCCGAGGGAGGTGACGGCGATGTCGACGAGGCGGACGATCTCGTCGTCGGTGAGCAGGTCGGGCTTGGCCAGCCACTGCAGGCCCTCCTCGGGCATGCAGTAGGTGCAGCGCAGATTGCACCGGTCGGTCAGCGAGACCCTCAGGTCGGTGGCCACTCGGCCGTAGGTGTCGATGAGCACGTGGGCCCCCTCCCTCGACGCGGATCACGGTCCGTACCCGCGAGCCTACGTGACACCGCCGACAACCCGCAGCGGCCCGAAGCGACGAGATGGGAAACGGCCGCGTCGTAGGGACCTACAGGCGGTCCCCGCGGCGCGGCCGTGCGCGGTGCGGATCAGTGGGCGCCGGTGCCCGTCAGGGACCGGACCTCCAGCTCCGCGAACTTCTTGGCGTCGGGCTCCTCCTTGGACAGGACGGTGCCCAGCCAGCCCATCAGGAAGCCGAACGGGATGGAGATGATGCCGGGGTTCTTCAGCGGGAACCAGGCGAAGTCGACGTCCGGGAACATCGCCTTCGGGTCGCCGGAGACCACGGGCGAGAACAGCACCAGGCCGACGGCGACGATCAGACCGCCGTAGATCGACCACAGGGCGCCCTGGGTGGTGAACCGCTTCCAGAACAGGCTGTAGAGGATCGTCGGCAGGTTGGCGGACGCGGCGACCGCGAAGGCCAGCGCGACCAGGCCGGCCACGTTCAGGTCGCGGGCGAGGGCGCCGAGCGCGATGGAGACGATGCCGATGAGGACGGTCGCCCAGCGGGCCGCCCGCATCTCCTCCTTCTCGGTGGCCTTCCCCTTGCGGATGACGTTGGCGTAGATGTCGTGCGCGAAGGACGACGACGAGGCGAGCGTGAGGCCGGCGACCACGGCGAGGATCGTCGCGAAGGCCACCGCCGAGATGGTGGCCAGCAGGATCGCGCCCCAGGCCGAGTCGACGCCGCCCAGGTGCAGCGCCAGCAGCGGGGCCGCCGTGTTGCCGGACGGGTTGGACGCGATGATCTCGTCCTGGGAGATGAGCGCGGCGGCGCCGAAGCCGAGCGCGATGGTCATCAGGTAGAAGCCGCCGATGATGCCGATGGCCCAGTTGACGGACTTACGGGCGGCCTTGGCGTTGGGCACCGTGTAGAAGCGGATCAGGATGTGCGGCAGGCCGGCGGTGCCGAGCACCAGGGCGATGCCGAGGGAGATGAAGTCCAGCTTGGTGGTGCCGTTCGCGCCGTACTGGAGACCGGGCTCCAGGAAGGCGGCGCCCTTGCCGCTGTTCTCGGCGGCCTGGCCGAGCAGGTCGGAGATGTTGAAGTTGAACTTCAGCAGCACCAGGAAGGTGATCAGGATCGTGCCGCCGATCAGCAGCACGGCCTTGACCATCTGCACCCAGGTGGTGCCCTTCATGCCGCCGATGGAGACGTACACGATCATCAGGACGCCGACCAGGGCGACGATGAGGATCTTGCCGGCGTCGGAGGTGATGCCGAGCAGCAGCGAGACCAGGACGCCCGCGCCCGCCATCTGGGCCAGCAGGTAGAAGATCGACACCACGATGGTCGAGGTGCCGGCGGCGGTGCGCACCGGGCGCTGGCGCATGCGGTAGGCGAGCACGTCGCCCATGGTGTAGCGGCCGGAGTTCCTGAGCGGCTCGGCCACCAGGAGCAGGGCGACCAGCCAGGCGACCAGGAAGCCGATGGAGTAGAGGAAGCCGTCGTAGCCGAAGAGGGCGATGGCGCCGGCGATGCCGAGGAAGGACGCGGCGGACATGTAGTCGCCGGAGACGGCGAGGCCGTTCTGGAAGGCGCTGAACTGGCGCCCGCCCGCGTAGAAGTCCGCGGCGTCCTTGGTCTGCCGGCCCGCCCAGACGGTGATGCCGAGGGTGGCGAGGACGAACAGCGCGAACAGCGTGATGATGAGCCCGCGGTGTTCGCTGGCCTCGTTCGCGGCGAGGGTGACATGGGTGATCGCGGGGCTCATGCGCCGCCCTCCATCCGGGTCTTGATGGCCTCGGCCTTGGGGTCGAGCTTCGCGGCGGCGTGCCGCGAGTACCACCAGGCGATGAGGAAGGTGGTGACGAACTGCAGGACACCGAAGACGAAGGCGACGTTGATGTTGCCGAACAGCTTGGCGCCCATGAAGCCGCCCGCGTAGTTCGACAGCAGCACGTACAGCAGGTACCAGGCAATGAAAGCGATGGTCAGCGGGAAGGCGAAGGAACGGTAGGAGCGGCGCAGTTCACCGAACTCAGCGCTCTCCTGCACCTCGGTGAACTCCTCCGGTGTGGGGAGTTTGTGTTGTCCTGTCGAGGGGGGCGGTGCTTCGGCGGCCACGGAGTCTCCTCGCGTTGCGGTTCGGTCTGACGGGGACGAAAGGCGAGTGTCCTCGCGCTTCCTGCCCAAGGGCACGGCGCCACGCGAGGACCGGTTCAACTGTCGCCGTCTCTTTTCCCCAGGCGTTTTCCGAAGACGTTCCCGGCAAAACATTGCTGGCCAGGAAGAGCGCGGGATAGCTTCACCCTGCACACCCCGTCATGTACCTGCCCGAGCACCACCACCTTGTGTTCGGGCCGGTTTCGTTTCCGGATGATGTGGAGACCCCATGGCTCATCTGCGTTCCAGACGCCGCCTCGCCCTGGCCGTACCCGTCGTGCTGTCCCTCACCGCCTCGCTCGGCTTCCTGCCGGCGGCGGCCTCCGCGGCCCCGCGGACGGCACCGGCGGCCGAGCAGGTGACGGACGCGCCCACCCTGGCGTACGTCGTCAACACCGAGGTCGACCGCCGTACGATCGCGTCGGTGAAGAAGGCCGTCGCCGCGGCCGGCGGAACCGTCGTGGTCACGTACGACAGGATCGGCGTCATCGTCGTCCACTCGGCCAACCCGGACTTCGGCAAGGAGATCCGCGAGGCGCGCGGTGTGCAGTCCGCCGGTGCCACCCGCGCCGCGCCGCTGACCGCCGCCGGCACCACCGACGTGGGCGCCGCCGACTACGTGACGGCCGCCGAGGCCGCCCGCACGAAGGCCGCCTCCGCCGGGACGCCCGGCAGCGAGCCGCTCGAGGCCGACCAGTGGGACCTGCGCGCCATCGGCGCCGACGAGGCCGCGAAGATCAACCCGGGCAGCGACAAGGTGACCGTCGCCGTCATCGACACCGGCGTCGACGACACCCACCCGGACCTCGCCCCGAACTTCTCCGCCGCCCAGTCCGCCAACTGCGTCGGCGGCAAGGCGGACACCAGCGAGGGCGCCTGGCGGCCGTACACCGCCGACGACTACCACGGCACCCATGTGGCCGGTGAGATCGCCGCGGCCCGCAACGGCGTCGGTGTCGCCGGTGTCGCGCCCGGCGTCAAGGTGGCCGGCATCAAGGTCAGCGACCCGGACAACGGCCTCTTCTACCCGGAGAACGTCGTCTGCGCCTTCGTGTTCGCCGCCGACCACGGCGTGGAGATCACGAACAACAGCTACTACGTCGACCCGTGGCTGTACAACTGCATGGACGACCCGGACCAGAAGGCGATCGTGGACGCGGTCAACCGGGCCCAGCTGTACGCCCAGAAGAAGGGCACCCTGCACCTCGCCTCGGCCGGCAACTCCAACCACGACCTGGACTCCGACGCCATCGTCGACGACTCCAGCCCCGACGACTCCACGCCGGTGACGCGCACCATCGACCCGCACGAGTGCTTCGACGTGCCGACCCAGCTGCCGGGTGTGGTCACGGTCAGCGCGACGGGCGTGCAGAACCTCAAGTCGTACTACTCCACCTACGGCCACCGCGTCGTGGACGTCGCCGCGCCGGGCGGCGACCGCCGCTACCAGCTGCCGGACACGCCGTCGAAGGACGGACGCATCCTGTCCACCATGCCGAACGGGCAGTACGCCTTCCTCCAGGGCACCTCGATGGCCTCGCCGCACGCCGCCGGTGTCGCCGCGCTGCTGAAGTCCCGGCACCCGTGGGCCACCCCGGCCCAGCTGCAGGCGCTGCTGAAGGCACAGGCGAACAACCCGGGCTGCCCGGAGTCCTACGACCAGGACGGCGACGGCGTGCAGGACGCCACGTGCGAGGGCGGCAGCCGCGTCAACGGCTTCTACGGCCACGGCATCGTCGACGCGCTGCGCGCCGTCAAGTGAGCCCCGCGGCCCCGCACACACCCTCCCGTACGCCCGCAACCGTGAACGAACTGGAGACTCCATGACAGCGTCTCACCCGCGCCACCGCCGCGCGCTCGTCGTCCCCGCCGGAATGGCCGTGGCGACGGCGCTGGCGTTCCTCCCGAACACCGCGGCCACCGCGGCGCCGGCCGCCGAGCAGCCGGCCGCGGCCACCGCCGACGGGACCCCGCTCAGCTACGTGGTCAACGTCCGCGGCGGGCACGGCGCGCCCGCGCACGTGAAGAAGGCGATCGGCGAGGCCGGCGGCACGATCGTGACGTCGTACGACCGGATCGGCGTCATCGTCGTCCACTCGTCGAACCCGGACTTCGCGAAGACGGTCCGCGCGGTGCGCGGGGTGGAGTCGGCCGGTGCCACCCGCACCGCGCCGCTGCCGTCGGCGGCCACCACCGACATGGGAACGCCGAAGGTGCTCAGCGCGAGCGAGGTCGCCGGCGCGGAGGCGGCCGAGGGACAGGACCCGCTCCAGGGCCTGCAGTGGGACCTGCCCGCCATCAAGGCGGACAAGGCGCACGAGAAGTCGCTGGGCAGTGCGGAGGTGACCGTCGCCGTCATCGACACCGGCGTCGACGACACCCACCCCGACATCGCCCCCAACTTCGACCGGGCCGCGTCGGTCAACTGCGTGTCGGGCAAGCCGGACACCAGCGACGGCGCCTGGCGGCCGAGCGCGTCCGAGAGCCCGCACGGCACGCATGTCGCCGGTGAGATCGCCGCCGCCAAGAACGGTGTCGGCATGACCGGTGTCGCGCCCGGCGTGAAGGTGTCCGGCATCAAGGTGTCCAACCCGGACGGCTTCTTCTACACCGAGGCCGTGGTGTGCGGCTTCATGTGGGCGGCCGAGCACGGGGTCGACGTGACCAACAACAGCTATTACACCGACCCCTGGTACTTCAACTGCAAGAACGACCCGGACCAGAAGGCGCTCGTCGAGGCCGTCACCCGGGCGTCGACGTACGCCGAGCGCAAGGGCGCGGTCAACGTGGCCGCGGCCGGCAACGAGAACTACGACTTCGCGGCCGACGAGATCACCGACCCGGTCTCCCCCAACGACTCCACGCCCTCGGAGCGGGTGATCGACCCGGACGAGTGCTACGACATCCCGACCCAGCTGCCGGGTGTCGTGACGGTCGCGGCGACCGGCGCCAAGGGCCTGAAGTCGTCGTTCTCCAACTACGGCCGCGGTGTCGTCGACATCGCCGCGCCCGGCGGCGACTCGACGGCCTACCAGAAGCCGGAGCCTCCCGCCACCAGCGGCCTGATCCTGGGCACGCTGCCCGGCGGCAAGTGGGGTTACATGGCGGGCACGTCGATGGCGTCGCCGCACGTCGCGGGCGTCGCCGCGCTCATCAGGTCGACGCACCCGCACGCCTCGCCGGCGCTGGTGAAGGCGCTGCTGTACGCGCAGGCCGACGCCACCGCGTGCACGGACCCGTACGACATCGACGGCGACGGCAAGGTCGACGCGGTGTGCGAGGGCCCGAAGAACCGCAACGGCTTCTACGGCTGGGGCACGGCCGACGCGCTGGACGCGGTGACGCGGTAGTCCCGCGGGAGCGGTGGGGCCGGAGGCCGGGCGTGCGCGCCCGGCCTCCGCGCCGTCCGGGCCCCGTCGCGCGGTGTGCCCGCCCCCGTCCCGTACTTGCCCGTTTCCCGGCGGTCTTGTGAAGATCCCGGGGTGAGTCCGATGAATTCCGGGGTGGGGGCGGCTGGCGCGGACCGGGGCGGGCGGCGGGCCGTCGCGGTGCTCGTGCTGGTGGCGCTGGCCGCGCTGATACCGCTGCTCGGCCCGTCGCCCGCGCTGCACGGCACCGGTGAGGCCGCCGCGCCCGGCACCGGCGGCACGGCCCTGCTGCGCACGGTGCTGTTCGCCGCGCTGGCCGTACCCGCCGGCGAGCTGTTCGCGCGGCGGCTGGCGCGCACGGTGCCCGGCGCTCCCCGGTCTGTGCCGCGGAGTTGGTCCGTCGCGGCGAACTCGGCCGGATTCCTCGCGGCCCTCGCGCTCGCCTCGGTCGTGGCCACCGGCAACCTGCTGCCCGGCGGTCTCGCCGACATCGACGTCGGCGGTCTGTACGACTCCCGGGACGGCAGGCTCGCTCTGGTGGAGGTCAACGCCTTCCTCGCGGCGGCCCTGTGCGCGGCGTCCGGCCGTCCCGGCACCCAGGTGTGGCCCCTGGCCGCGGTCGTCGTCGCGGAGGCCCTGCGGGCCCATCCGACGACCGAGTACAGCCCGCTGCTCGGTTCCGGGCTGACCCTGGTGCACCTGGTGTGCGCGTCGCTGTGGGCGGGCGGTCTGCTGCACGTGCTGCGCACGCTGCGGGTGTGGCGGACGGCACGGGCGGGCGGGGTGCTGCTGGCGCGTTACGCGCGGGTGGCCCTGGTGCTGCTCGTCGCCGTCACGGCGACGGGGGTGGGCAGTTCGCTGCGCCGGATGCCGCCGGAGACGGTGCTGGGGCAGCTGACGGACACCGCGTACGGGCGGGTGCTGCTGGCCAAGGTGGTCCTGGTGGCCGGTGTCGCCGTCCTCGCGCTGTGGGCCCGGATCCGGCTGGCCCGCGCGGCCGACCCGCTGACCGCGGGCACGCCCGCGCGGGCGGAGGTGTACGCGCTCGGCGCGGTGGTGGCGGTCTCGGGGCTGCTGACGGCCCTTCCGGTGCCGATCCGCTGGTGACCGGCACGGCGGTCAACGAGCCCCGGCCGTCCGGGAAATGACGGCACGTCGATGGCGCGGGCACCGCACGCGGTCGAACGGGCGGGTCGTACAGGGCACCTGACGGGCAGGGCTGTCGGTGGCGGGCCGTATCCTCGTGAACCATGCTCGACGACCTCACGACCGCAGCGTCCCCCGCCATCGCGTGGCCGGCCGCGTATCCGCAGGGATACGCGGTCGTTGACGTGGAGACCACGGGGCTGGCCCGCGACGACCGCATCATCTCCGCGGCCGTCTACCGGCTGGACGCGCGCGGTGAGGTCGAGGACCACTGGTACACGGTGGTCAATCCGGAGCGGGACCCGGGCCCGGTGTGGATCCACGGCCTGACGAGCGAGATGCTCGAGGGCGCGCCGCTCTTCCAGGAGGTCGCCGCGGAGTTCGCGGCCCGGCTGGAGGGCCGGGTGCTGGTCGCGCACAACGCCGTCTTCGACTGGCAGATGATCGCCCGCGAGTACGCCCGCGCGCGCAGCGAGGCACCGGTGAAGCAGCGGCTGTGCACCATCGCCCTCGCCAAGGAGCTGGCGCTGCCGCTGCCCAACCACAAGCTGGAGACGCTCGCCGCGCACTTCGGGGTGGTGCAGCGGCGGGCGCACCACGCGCTGGACGACGCGCGGGTGCTGGCGGAGGCGTTCCGGCCCAGCCTGCGGGCCGCGGCGGCGGGCGGCGTACGGCTGCCGCTGCACGAGTGCCGGCCGCTGACCGAGTGGTCGGACCGGCCCCGCATCGGACAGCAGGCCGGCGGCTACCGGCCGAACAGCTGGCGTCCCTCCCGCAAGCGGCCCGCGTGCCCGTATCCCAACCCGGGCCGGTACGAATCGGGCAAACGTCTCAAGCAGGGCATGCGGGTGGCGTTCTCGGGCGACACCTCGGTCGAGCGGGACCTGCTGGAGGACCGCGCCACCGAGGCGGGCCTGCACGTCGCCACCAGCCTGTCCCGGCTGACCAGCCTCCTGGTCACCAACGATCCCGGCTCGGGCACCTCCAAGGTGGTCAAGGCCCGGCAGTACGGCACGCCGGTCGTCGACGAGGCCGCGTTCGGCCAGCTGCTCGGGGACGTGGAGCCCGCGGACCGTACGGACGGGTGATTGGCGGGCGACTCGCCCGCCGCCCGCTCGCCCCGCACCGGACCCACGGCTCACGCTGTGGCGCATGGCGACATGTGAAGTCTGCGGAAACAGCTACGGCATGACCTTCGAGGTGCACGCGCAGGGCGCCGTGCACGTGTTCGACTGCTTCTCCTGTGCGATCCACCGCATGGCCCCGATCTGCGAGCACTGCCGGGTGCAGATCATCGGCCAGGGCGTCGAGGCCGACGGTCACTGGTACTGCGGGGCCCACTGCGCCCGCGCGGAGGGAAAGGCGGGGATCGTCGACCGGGTGTGAAGGGACGTACCCGCCTCAATGCACCCCACGGCCGAGTTGTACGGTCGTGGGGTGTACCGCTTTCTGTTGTCCCGCCAATGGGTGATCATCACGCTGGCCGCCCTGCTCCTCATCCCCACGATGATCAGGCTGGGCACCTGGCAGATGGACCGCCACGACGAGCGCGCCGCCCGCAACCGGCTGGTCGCCGACGCGCTGGCCGCCGACCCGGTGCCGGTGGAGCGGCTGGCCGCGCCGGGGAAGGCCGTGACGCGCGCCGAGCGGTACCGGACCGTGACCGCCACGGGCCGCTTCGACACCGATGACGAGGTCGTCGTCCGCCGGCGCACCAACGCCGACGACGAGGTCGGCTTCCACGTCCTGACCCCGTTCGTCCTCGACGACGGCCGGGTCCTGCTGGTCAACCGGGGCTGGATCCCCGCGGACGGCCCGAGCCAGACGGCGTTCCCCGAGGTGCCGGCGCCGCCGCGCGGCGAGATCACGATCAGGGGCCGGCTGATGCCGGACGAGACGACCGAGGCGAGCGGCATCAAGGACCTCCAGGGCCTGCCGGACCGCCAGATCATGCTGATCGACAGCGAGCGGGAGGCGCAGCGCCTCGGCGCCGAGGTGCTCGGCGGCTATGTGGCGCAGACGGCGCCCGAGCCGAAGGGCGGCATCCCTCAGCGGCTCGGGAACCCGGGCGAGGAGAACGCGGCGCTGAACTACGCGTACGCCGTCCAGTGGTGGCTGTTCGCGGCGGCGGTGCCGGTGGGCTGGTTCGTGCTGGTCCGCCGGGAGGCGCGGGAGCGGCGGGCCCGCGCGGCGGCCGGGGACAGCGGCAGCGAGCACGCCGACGGTGCGAAGAGCGACGGCGAGGAGAGCGACGCCGAGGCGGCCAGGTCGGCCGCCGTGTAGCGGCCCGAGGGACGCGCACCACGGGCCGGGACGACCGGCGCCTGCCGTGACTCGCGCTCCGGCGCGGCGGCGGCCGACGGTCCGTCACTGACGCGGCTGCGCCCTGATTGCGGTACGGGACGGCCGGGAACCCGCACCCCGTGCACCGTATCGAGGACTACGCGCTCATCGGCGACGAACAGACCGCGGCCCTGGTGGGCGCGGACGGCTCGGTCGACTGGCTCTGCCTGCCCCGCTTCGACTCGGCGGCCTGCTTCGCCCGGCTCCTGGGGGACGAGGACAACGGCCACTGGCGGATCGCCCCGGCCGGCGCCGACCGGTACACCCGCCGCGCCTACCGCAAGGACACCCTGGTCCTGGACACCGACTGGGAGACGCCGGAGGGGGCCGTGCGGGTCACGGACCTGATGCCGCAGCGCGACCGCGCGCCCGACCTGGTGCGGATCGTGCAGGGTCTGCGCGGCAGGGTGACCGTGCGCAGCACGCTGCGGCTGCGGTTCGACTACGGCTCGGTGGTGCCGTGGGTGCGCAGGACCGACGGGCACCGGGTGGCGGTGGCCGGGCCGGACTCGGCGTGGCTGCGCAGCGTGCCCGAGGTGCCCACCTGGGGCGAGAACCTGGGGACCGTCTCGGAGTTCACGGTGGAGGAGGGCGAGCGGGTGGCGTTCGTGCTCACCTGGCACCCCTCGCACGAGCCGCGGCCCGCACTGGTCGACCCGTACTCCTCGCTGCGGCAGAGCGTCGCGGACTGGCGCGCCTGGGCGGCCCGCTGCCGCTACGACGGCCCGTACCGGGACGCGGTGGTCCGGTCGCTGATCACGCTGAAGGCGCTCACCTACGCGCCCACCGGCGGCATCGTGGCCGCGCCGACCACCTCGCTGCCGGAGGAGCCGGGCGGGGTGCGCAACTGGGACTACCGCTTCTGCTGGCTGCGCGACGCGACGCTGACGCTGAACGCGCTGCTGGCCGCCGGCTACCAGGACGAGGCGGAGGCGTGGCGGAACTGGCTGCTGCGCGCGGTCGCGGGCGACCCGGCGGACCTGCAGATCATGTACGGGCTCGCGGGTGAGCGGCGGCTGCCGGAGTTCGAGCTGCCGTGGCTGTCCGGGTTCGGCGGGGCCAGGCCCGTACGGGTCGGCAACGACGCCGTCAACCAGCTCCAGCTGGACGTGTACGGCGAGGTGATGAACTCCCTTGCGCTGGCGCGGCGTTCGGGCCTGTCCGCGCAGCCGGACGTGTGGGCGCTGCAGACGGTGCTGATGGACTTCCTGCGCACGGCCTGGCGGCAGCCGGACGAGGGCCTGTGGGAGGTGCGCGGCGGCAGGCGCCACTTCGTGCACTCCAAGGTGATGGTGTGGGTGGCGGCCGACCGGGCGGTGCGCACGCTCCAGGAGCATCCGGACTTCGACGGGGACCTCGACGGCTGGCGGGAGCTGCGCGAGGAGGTGCACCGGGAGGTGTGCGAGAAGGGGTTCGACGCGGAACGGAACACCTTCACGCAGTCCTACGGGTCGCGGGAGCTGGACGCCGCGCTGCTGGTGATCCCGCGGGTGGGCTTCCTGCCGCCCGACGATCCGCGGGTGCTCGGCACGATCGACGCGGTCCGCGCGGAGCTGGGGCAAAGCGGGCTGCTGCGCCGTTACACGCCGGACGCCGCGCCCGTCGACGGACTGCCCGGTGAGGAGGGCACGTTCCTGGTGTGTTCGTTCTGGCTGGTCGACGCGCTGCACATGACCGGCAGGCGGCGGGAGGCGCGCGAGCTGTTCGAGCGGCTGCTGGGCCTCGCCAACGACGTGGGGCTGCTGGCGGAGGAGTACGACCCGGTGGGCGGCCGGCTGCTGGGCAACTTCCCGCAGGCGTTCAGCCACATCGGCCTGGTGAACTCCGCCCTCGCCCTGTTCGGGGACGAGGAGGCAGGATAGGGGCCATGGATCTTGGACTGAAGGACCGGGTGTACGTCGTCACCGGGGCGACCCGCGGGCTGGGCCACGCCTCCGCGCGGGAACTCGTCGCCGACGGCGCGAAGGTGGTCGTCACGGGCCGTGAGGAGAAGAGCGTCGCGGAGGCGGCCGCCGCGCTGGGGCCGGACGCGGTGGGCGTGGCCGTCGACAACGCCGACCCGGAGGCTCCCGCGCGGCTGATCGCGACCGCGCGGGAGCGGTTCGGCCGCCTCGACGGTGTTCTCGTCAGCGTGGGCGGGCCGCCGCCGGGGTTCGTCGCCGACACCACCGACGAGCAGTGGCAGTCGGCGTTCGAGTCGGTGTTCCTGGGCGCGGTGCGGATGGCCCGGGCCGCGGCGGCGGAGCTGGGCGAGGGCGGGGTCATCGGGTTCGTGCTGTCGGGCTCGGTGCACGAGCCGATCCCGGGCCTGACCATCTCCAACGGACTGCGGCCGGGACTCGCCGGTTTCGCCAAGTCCCTCGCGGACGAGCTGGGCCCGCGCGGCATCCGTGTCGTCGGGCTGCTGCCCGGCCGTATCGACACCGACCGGGTCCGCGAGCTGGACTCGCTCTCCGCCGACCCGGAGGCCACCCGGCGGGCCGCCGAGTCCCGCATCCCGCTGCGCCGCTACGGCACTCCGGAGGAGTTCGGCCGCACCGCCGCCTTCCTCCTCTCCCCGGCGGCGTCCTATCTGTCGGGCGTGATGCTCCCGGTGGACGGCGGCGTACGGCACGGGTTCTAGGGTCTGTCGTTTGGATCAGGTCGGCTGGGAGACGCAGCGCTTCTCAGCCCACCCGAGCGGCGCCTGGTGCGTGCAGCTGCAAGGCGGAGGAGGGCGGCGACGCGGAGCGTCGACAACCGACGACAACGCAGCAGATGTGCGTGCCACGCTCCGCGAAACCGACATGATCCAAACGACAGGCCCTAGCGGGCCCCGTCGGCCCCGGGTCAGCTCACGCGTTCCGCACGGTGTCTGACACCGTGCAGGCGCACCTCCGTCGGCAGGGTGTCGAGGCCGGCGGAGTCGCGGGCGTGGGCGAGGGGGCCGGTGGTGAGGCCGTGCAGGGCGGTTCCGGGGTCGACGTGGGG
This sequence comes from Streptomyces calvus, assembly GCF_006782915.1. Classification (GTDB taxonomy): domain Bacteria; phylum Actinomycetota; class Actinomycetes; order Streptomycetales; family Streptomycetaceae; genus Streptomyces; species Streptomyces calvus. The sequence continues at coordinate 229,944 of NZ_VCNP01000054.1, read as the reverse complement.
TTCCAGGACGAGCAGTACCCGGGTGCGCGGCGCACGTCGGCGGGAGACGAGCCGGACGTGGGCGTGGGCCACGCCGTCGAGGTGGTCCGCCTCCTCGGCGAGGACGTGTTCGAGGGCGCGGCCGCGCAGCGACGCGTCCTCGCCGTCGCCGGTGCCGACCGACACCTCGGCCAGTCGCCGCCGGCTCAGCACGGCGCGCAGCCACCACAGACAGAGCAGGACCAGCACGGCGAGCACGGCGAGGACGACGGGCCACCACCAGCCGTCGTCCCGCCAGCGGGTCCGCTCGGCGTCGTCCAGCAGCACGTCGTGCCGCCCGTGGTGCAGCCACCAGGAGGGTGCCGGAGCGCCCAGCCCGATCGCCAGCACGGACCCGCCGAGAGCCGTCAGCACCAGTCCCGCCAGCGCGAGCAGTACGCGGTTGACGCCTGCGAGCACGGTCACCTCCCCTTCCGTCCGGGCCGCCGTACCCGCAGCGACAGCGCGGGCGGCCGGGCCAGGCCCAGCCCGTCGATCGCGTCGTCGAGCACCGCGGTCAGGTCGGCGCGTACGTCGTCCAGGTCGCGGAAGTGGGACACCGCGCGGACGTCGGCGCGGGTGCGCCGGACGCGGACGCGGACCGTGCGCACGCCGGCCACCTCCATGGCCCGGTCGCGCAGCACGGTCGCGGCGGCGTCCCGGTGCAGTGCGGCGCGGACGTCGTGATGGGTGCGGCGCATCGGGAGCAGGGAGCGCAGGCCGGGTGTGAGGGCGAGCAGCAGGAGCCACAGTCCGAGCGCGGTGGCGAGGCCGGCGCCCACCAGCACCCAGATGTCGTCCAGGTGCCGTTCGGCCAGCTCGCGGGCCAGGCTGCGGCGCCAGCCCATCCCGGTGCGGTGGGCGCGGACCGCGGCGATGTCGTACAGGAACGCGCCCGTGACCACCAGGAGCAGCAGGGCGAGGAGTCCGGCGGGGATCCGGCGGGCGGACCAGAACCGCCGGGCCCGGCCGGTGCCGTCGGCTCCGGCCACGGTGTCCCGTGGGGGCTGCGGGCTCTGCTCGACCACCGGGCCCGGGGCCTCGCGGGCGCCGGTGCCCCGGGGTGCGCTCATCGTGTCCTCCCTCGCGCCGCGCCGAGCGCGGGAACCAGGTGCAGTCGTTCCACCTGGACGACGACCTCCGGCACGCGCATGCCGGCGAGAGTGCGCACGCGGTCGGCCACCTGGCGGCGGACCTGTCCGCACCGGCCGCCGATGTCGCCGGGGTAGTCGAGTTCGATGTGCACCCTGATCCGGGCGGCGTCGTGGCGGACCACCACCGTGGCGTACGGGGGCGCGGCGTCCGGGGGCGGCGGGCCGATCACCTCGCGGGCGGCCCGCGCGGCGATCTTCGCGACCACCCGGTCGGCGATCCTGGTCGCCCCGCGCTCGCCCGGCGCGACGGCCGGCCGCGCGTCCGCGATCCCCGTGCTCACCGCCGTCACCGCCGCCGTTCGTCACGGGCACGGAAGAAGTCGCCGAGTTCCAGGTCCCCTTGGAGGAACAGGCCGACGACGAAGCCGACGGCGCCCAGGGCCGCCACCAGAAGAAAGGCCCCGAATCCGCCGAAGTATCCGGCGAAACCCAGCGCCATGCCGGCGATCATGCCGACCACGGCCATTTTCATGGTGCGCTCCTCCTCTCGCCGAACCTCACTGGAGCCGGGTCTCCGGTTCCTCGTCCTCCTCGTCGGGCAGCTTCACGTCGCTCACCGCGATGTTGACCTCGACCACCTCCAGGCCGGTCATCCGCTCGACCGCCGCGACGACGTTCTCCCGTACGTCCCGGGCGACGTCGGCGATGGCGACGCCGTAGTCGACGACGATCTCCAGGTCGAGCGCGGTCTGCACCTCGCCGACCTCGGCCTTCACGCCGCGCGTCACCGACTTGGAGCCGCCGGGCACCCGGTCGCGCACGGCACCGAAGGTCCGGGAGATCCCGCTGCCCATGGCGTGCACGCCGAGCACGTCGCGTGCGGCCAGTCCGGCGATCTTCTCCACGACGCCGTCGGCGATGGTGGTGCGGCCGCGGGCGGAGGGGTCGCCGCCGCCGCGGCGGGTTCCCGTGCTCCTGCGCGAGGTGGTCTCCAAGAGGTCCTTCTCGGGGGCGGAGGCCCGCGACGAGCCTCCTTCGGTCATGTCGGTCATCACCTTTCGTCCCTTCGATCGTCCTCTTGACTACGTTATGCGCGGTTTGCCGGTATCGCGCCAGGAATGCGGCAGGCTGGAGTAGTGACGGCGGAACGATGGACCCAAGTGGTACGGCAGCAGCTGGGGCTCGGCAGGATCCTGCCCCTGGGAGAAGCGCGTGACGGCGCGTGGATCGCGGAGCGGGCGGTCGCAGAAGTCCTGCGGCACGCGGTGGCCCGGGACGCTCCCGGCGTACGCCTGGGCGGTCTGCGGATCGGGCCGGTGGATCCGGTGGGGGCGGACGAGCCGGTCGTCCCGCCACCGCCCAGCGCGTTGCCGCCGGGCCCGCTGCGGGTGACGGCGGAGTTCGCGGCGACGGCTCAGCGGCCGCTGCCGGTGACGGCGTCCGGGCTGCGCGCCGTGCTGGCGGACGTGGCGGCACGACGGATCGGGCTGGTGGTCGCGGAGGTGGACCTGCGGGTGACGGAGCTGCTGGACGTGCGGCCGCCGGTGCCGTCGGAGCCGCTGGTGCCGTCGGGGTCGCCGCCCGTCGCCGCGGCGCGGGAGCCGGCGCCCGGCGGGTGGAGGACCGGCGACTGGGAGACGGGCGGCGCGGAGACGCGCGGCGCGGAAGCGGGTGGCCCGGAGGAGGGCGGCCGGGAGAGCGGCGACTTCGCAGCGGGCGATGCGGAGGCCGGCGGCTCGGACGTGGGGCGGGTGGCCGCCGCGGTGCTGGCGGTTCCGGGGGTGACGCGGCTGACGGGTGTGCTGGGCCGACCGGTGCATCTGACGTCGCTGCCGGGCACGGTGGCTCTGCCGCGCCGGCATGCGCGGGTGGACTTCGCGGTGGACGCGGACGCCCGGCCCCGGGAGGTGGCCCGGGCGGTCCGTTCGGCGGTGTCCGCGTCGCTGCCGGACCACCCGACGGTGACCGCTCTGATCACGGCCGTCGACCGGCCGACGGGCCGGGACACCGGCACCGGCGTGGTCACCGCCGACTGAGGCCGACGACGGGCCGGTGTCGGTGTCCCGACTCCACGGGGTCTATTCGCCGACGCCGGCCAGGTCGCGCAAGCGGCGGGCCTGGGCCGCGCGTTCGGCTGCGCGCTGCTCCTCGTAGGTGCGGTCCTGGGCGCCGCGCAGCAGGGCCTTGGTCTCGATCACGGCGTCCCGGGGCGCGGCCAGCAGGGCCGCGGCGAGGTCCCGTACGGCCGCGTCCAGTTCGGCCGCGGGCACGGCGAGGTTGGCCAGGCCGGTGGTCACGGACTCCTCGGCCGCGACGAAGCGCCCGGTCGCGCAGATCTCCAGCGCGCGTGCGTACCCGACGAGGCCGACCAGCGGGTGCGTGCCGGTCAGGTCGGGGACGAGGCCCAGGCTGGTCTCGCGCATGGCGAACTGCACGTCGTCGGCGACGACGCGCAGGTCACAGGCGAGAGCCAGCTGGAACCCGGCTCCGATGGCGTGTCCCTGGACCGCCGCGATGGACACGATGTCGCTGCGCCGCCACCAGGTGAACGCCTCCTGGTACTCGGCGATGGTCGCGTCCAGTTGGGCGTCGCCGCCGCGCGCGAGGTCGACGAAGGACGGCTCGCCGTCGAAGCCCTCGGGCGTGAACGCCTGCCGGTCGAGTCCGGCGGAGAAGGACTTGCCCTCCCCGCGCAGCACCACGACCCGGACGGAACCGGGCAGCAGTCGGCCCGCTTCGGTCAACGCCCGCCACAGAGCGGGGCTCTGCGCGTTGCGCTTGGCCGGGTTGGTCAGCGTCACCGTGGCGATCGTGTCGTCGACGGTGAGCCGTACGCCGTCCTTGTCGAGTAGCGGACCGAGGTCCTGGGCGGACGTGGCCATGGGGCGCCTCCGATGGGTGCGGTCAACCAAGTGACTGCACAGTAACCACCCGGTCGGTCGGTCGTCCGACCGGGTGGCCACCATCGGGATCGTGGGGCGCCCGGGGTCAGGCCGAAGGGGCCTTCTTGCCCCGCGTCGCCCCGCCACGCCCTCGGAGCGTGACGCCCGACTCGCTGAGCATGCGGTGCACGAAGCCATACGAGCGGCCGGTCTCCTCGGCCAACGCCCGGATGCTCGCACCGGCGTCGTACTTCTTCTTCAGGTCTGCCGCGAGCTTGTCGCGCGCGGCGCCGGTCACCCGGCTGCCCTTCTTCAGAGTCTCGGCCACCCGTGCCTCCTCATGGGAAGTGCGCTCTGGTTCTCCTCATGATCACCCCTTCCGGCCCTGATGGCCACCCATTCGGCAAGGTCGATGAGACAACGTTGTGACGACGGGAGCGCATCCCCACATACGGAATCTCGGATTCCGCGCTGTGCCGACGATGACTCCGAACGGGTTCTCCGGTGAAGTGCCAGGTCAGAAAGGAGTGGCGGCCGAGCCCCGGTCCGCCGGGGGCTCGGCCGCGATATCGGTGTAGGACACACCTCGGGGTGAGGAGATCTCACACGAATGATGGATCACCGATGGGCCGAATGATCCATACGCAGTGGATCACGCCTTCGATCAACCCCGGCTGACCGTTTCGAGCGCCGTCGCTGCCCGTATGGGGCCCACGGCTGCCCGTTTGCGACCCGGCGGCTGCCCGCTCGGCCGGGTCGGTCGCACGGCCCGCGGGCGGCCGGGAGCCGCGCGCTCGGGGCCGCGAGGGCCGCCCTGCACGCGTTCCGGAGGGCGGCCCACCCGTGGGGTCCGACCCTCACGTCCTCGTCCGCAGGGCGGGTCCACCCGTGGGGACCGACCCTCACGTCCTTGTCCGGTGGGTGTCCGTCCGTGCGGGCCGGCCCTCGATGCCGGCGTCCGGTGGGCGGCCCGCCCGTGGGGGCCGCCGTCCGGTGGGTCAGGCGAGGGTGACCAGGTCCGCGTAGTCGGCGCCCCACAGGTCCTCGACGCCGTCCGGCAGCAGGATGATCCGCTCCGGCTGGAGCGCCTCCACGGCGCCCTCGTCGTGCGTGACGAGGACGACCGCGCCCTTGTAGGTGCGCAGCGCGCCGAGGATCTCCTCGCGGCTGGCCGGGTCGAGGTTGTTCGTCGGCTCGTCGAGCAGCAGCACGTTCGCGGAGGAGACCACGAGGGTGGCCAGCGCCAGCCGGGTCTTCTCGCCGCCGGAGAGGACACCGGCGGGCTTGTCCACGTCGTCGCCGGAGAACAGGAACGAGCCGAGCACCTTGCGGACCTCGACCAGGTCCATGTCCGGCGCGGCGGAGCGCATGTTCTCCAGGACCGTGCGGTCGGCGTCCAGGGTCTCGTGCTCCTGGGCGTAGTAGCCGAGCTTGAGGCCGTGCCCGGGGACCACGGCGCCGGTGTCCGGCTGCTCGACACCGGCCAGCAGCCGCAGCAGCGTGGTCTTGCCGGCGCCGTTGAGGCCGAGGATGACGACCCGGGAGCCCTTGTCGATGGCCAGGTCGACGTCGGTGAAGATCTCCAGCGAGCCGTACGACTTCGACAGGCCCTCGGCCATCAGCGGGGTCTTGCCGCAGGGCGCGGGCTCGGGGAAGCGCAGCTTGGCGACCTTGTCGGACTGGCGGACGTCCTCCAGGCCGGACAGCAGCTTCTCCGCGCGGCGGGCCATGTTCTGCGCGGCGACCGTCTTGGTGGCCTTGGCGCGCATCTTGTCGGCCTGGGCGTTGAGCGCGGCGGCCTTCTTCTCGGCGTTCTGCCGCTCGCGCCGGCGGCGCTTCTCGTCGGCCTCGCGCTGCTGCTGGTACAGCTTCCAGCCCATGTTGTAGACGTCGATGGTGGCGCGGTTGGCGTCCAGGTAGAACACCTTGTTCACGACCGTCTCGACCAGGTCGACGTCGTGGGAGATCACGATGAAGCCGCCGCGGTAGGTCTTGAGGTAGTCGCGGAGCCAGACGATCGAGTCGGCGTCGAGGTGGTTGGTCGGCTCGTCGAGGAGCAGGGTGTCCGCGTCGGAGAAGAGGATGCGGGCCAGTTCGACGCGGCGTCGCTGACCGCCGGAGAGGGTGTGCAGCGGCTGGCCGAGGACCCGGTCGGGCAGGTTCAGCGCGGCGGCGATGGTGGCGGCCTCGGCCTCGGCGGCATACCCGCCCTTGGTGAGGAACTCCGTCTCCTGGCGCTCGTACTGCTTGAGGGCCTTCTCGCGGGTGGCGCCCTGGCCGTTGGCGATGCGCTGCTCGTTCTCGCGCATCTTGCGGATCAGGACGTCCAGGCCGCGCGCGGAGAGGATGCGGTCGCGGGCGAGGACGTCGAGGTCGCCGGTGCGGGGGTCCTGCGGGAGGTAGCCGACCTCGCCGGAGCGGGTGACGGTGCCGCCGGCGGGGATGCCCTGGCCGGCGAGGACCTTGGTGAGGGTGGTCTTGCCCGCGCCGTTGCGGCCGACCAGGCCGATGCGGTCGCCCTTGGCGACGCGGAAGGTGGCGCTTTCGATGAGGACGCGGGCACCGGCGCGCAGCTCGATGCCGGAGGCGGAGATCACGGACAGACTCCAGGGCGGGTGTGGGTGGCGGTGGGCGGCTGAGGACGTTCCCGCCGTCTAATGCGCGAGGAGAATGGCCATGCGAGCCATTCTAACGGGGCCGTGCAAGCGGTTTTCCTCGCGCGGCGTCCGGCTACGACGCACAAGGAAGTGATGGCGATGGCAGGTTCGGCCGGCGGGCGTCCGAGCGTCTTCCCGACGCTGCTCTACGCGGACGCGAAGGCGGCGGTACGGCAGCTCACGGAGGCGTTCGGCTTCACGGAGCGGTCGGTGTACGAGGGCGAGGACGGCACCGTGCTGCACGCCGAGCTGGTGCAGGGCAACGGCGCGGTGATGCTCGGCTCGAAGGGCCGCGGCGGGGTGTTCGACACGGCGATGCGCGGCGCGGGCCCGGCCGGGGTGTACGTCGTCGTGGACGACGTCGACGCACACCACCGGCGGGCGGTGGAGCAGGGCGCGGAGATCCTGATGCCCCCGACGGACCAGGACTACGGCTCCCGGGACTACATGGCCCGGGACCTGGAGGGCAACGTGTGGAGCTTCGGCACGTACGCGCCCGAGACGGGGAGCGGGGTCTGAGGGCCGCAGCGCGGCTCAGCCGCCGGTGTGCACCTGGAACGCGGCCCGGCGGACGGCCTTGGCCAGGGCCGGGTCGGGGTGCGCGGCGGCGAGCGCGACCAGCACCTGCACGGTGCGCGGGTGGCCGACCGCGCGCACCTCGCTGAGCAGCGCGGGCACGGTCGGCTGCACCGCGGACTCCAGGTGCCGCACCAGCAGCGGGGCCTCGCCGTGGTCGGCGACGGCGGCCGCGGTGTCCACCCACAGCCAGGTCGCCTCCTCGCGGGTGAGGACCTCGTGCGCGTCCTCGGGGTCGGCGCCGTCGTGCTCGGCGAGCCACAGCAGGGCGTAGGGGCGCAGCGTGGGCTCGTCGAGGGCGGCGCGGACCTCGGGTTCGGCGGGGGCGCCGACCACGCGCAGGGCCTCGAAGGCGAGGCCGCGCAGCAGGGCGTCCTCGCCGCGGGCGGCGGCGATCAGCTCGGTGACGGCGCTGCCGACCGGGCGGGCGGCGAGCCAGGCGCGGTACTCGGCGCGGGCGGCGTTGGGGCGCAGCCGGGCGCAGCCGCGCAGCATGTCCTCGGCGCCCTGCTCGATGTTCCCGGCGGGGCTCTGCGCGGCCACGCAGATCTGCTCCAGCTTGACCCACACCGCCCAGCTGCCGAGCGGGGTGAGGGTGGCCTGGCCGTCGCCGTAGGTGAGGGCGCCGACGGAGGCGAGGGCGCGCAGGGCCCAGTCGAGCAGCGGCTCGAGGGGCGCGTCGGCGGTGGCCGGCTCGGCGAGCGCGGGGCGCGGGGTCTCGGCGTCGGTCCCGGCGCCGGCGGCCGCGGGCTGCGGCGCGTAGTCGATCTCGCAGCGCTCGGTGCGCAGTTCGGTGACGCGCTGCTCCAGCAGGTCCAGGAGCTGCGGCACGGGGACCGGGCCGGCGGACAGCTGGAGGAAGGAGAGCACCTGCGGCATGGCCGTGACCACCTCGGCGACGGCGGCGGGCTCGTACTCCTCGGGCTCCGGGTACGCGAGCGACCAGGCGTCGCACAGGGCGACCCAGCCGCGCAGCACGGCGCTGTCGTCACGGTCCCAGGCGCGCAGCCGCCAGCCGGGGCGGGCGCTGTCGCCGTGCACCTCGATGAGACCGGCCAGGCGGGCGGTGTCCCAGTCGGCGCGGACCCGCTCCGGGGTCAGGCCCAGGGCGGCGGCCGCGCGTTCGGCGGTCGCGTCGGAGAGGGTGGCCTTGCCGTCGGTGGTGGCGCTGTCCCCGCCGGGGCCGAGGGCGGCGTCGGCCCAGCGGGCGACGCGGGCCGCGGCGGCCAGGCCGGAGCGCGCCATTCTGGCCAGCTCCGCGGGTGCGGGGGTGCCCTCCGGGGGGCGTGGCGCGGGGCGGCGCGGGCGCCGCTGGTTGATCGCTGTGGGGGCGGCGGCCAGGGGTCGCGGGCGGACAAGTCGAAGCCTGGAGTCGCGCGGGATACGGGACGTCACGGGTGCAGTCTTCCGGTTGACGGTCCGAAAACCCAAACGGAATGTGCACGAGGGCTCGGTGAGGGCCCTCGTCGTGGCCTCGGACACGGTCGGAGGGAGGAAATCCGGCCAGTGGTACGGCAATAAACGGAATCCTCGGCACCGGCCCCGGCCGGGGTGTGCCGGGGCCCTCGCGCGAGGCGGCCGGCGCCGTCACATGAGAGGGGTGAGGAAGCGCCTGAGGGTCTCCTCGTAGGCGTCCGGGTCGGCGTTCCACATGGCCGCGTGCGGGGCGCCGGCGACGGTGTGCAGGGTGACGGTGTTCGGGTTGTCGGCGGCCAGGCGGCGGGAGTGGCGCCAGGGGGCGACGGCGTCGTCGGGGCCGTGGAAGATCTGCGTGGGCACGGAGATCCGGTCGAGGTGGACGGCGCGCGGGCTGTGGTCGCCGTACAGGCCCGTGCGGCCCTGGGCGGCGCGGACCACGAGCGGCAGCAGCGGTCCCGGGACGCGGCCGGCCGAGGCGAGGGCGCGCACGGTGTCCTCCCAGTCGAGCACCGGCGAGTCCAGGATCAGTCCGGCGACGTGTGCGCGCAGGTCGGAGCGGGCGGCGACGCGCAGCGCCATGGTGGCGCCGGTGGACCAGCCGTAGAGGACGACCTGCCGGGCGCCGGAGTGCACCGCGTGGTGGAGCGCCGTGTCGAGGTCGCGCCACTCGGTCTCGCCGAGGTGGTTGAGGCCGTCCGGGGAGCGCGGTGCGCCCGGGTCGCCCCGGTGGGCGGCGGCGAGCACCGGGAAGCGGTGGCGGTGCAGCGCCTCCATGACGTTCATGGTGTGCTCCCGGGTGGCGCCGAGTCCGTGCGCGGTGATCACCCAGGTGTCCCGGGCGCCGGGCACGAACCACGCGGGCAGCGGGCCGAGTTCGCCGAGCAGGTCGAGGTCGGTGTGGTCCAGGCCGAGGGCGGTGCCGGGGTCGCCGACGTGGAGGTTCGGGGTGAGCCAGGCGCGGTCGCCGGGTTCGGGGGTGCCGTGGGTGACGCGTTCCAGACGGCGTACCACGGTGTCGGCGGTGTGCGGGGAGCCGTTCTGCACGGGTCCGACGACGGCGTGGAAGCCCTCCCCGGTGAGGCCGTAGCGGCCGGGCCGCAGCGCGGCGAGGTCCCGGGTGAGGCTGATCCGGCCGGCGGCGGTGGCGTGGACGGTGAGCCGGGGTTCGGTGGGCAGCGGCCCGCCCGGGGGCGCCTTGAGGGCGGTGTCGCAGGCGAACCGGCCGGCGGCCACCGCGGCGGCGCCGGCCCCGATCACGGCGGTGACGGCAGCGGCCGTCGCTCTGACAGTGCGCACACTCCCAGTGTCGGGGCCGAGCCCGCGACCGGCCAGCGGACACCGCGTGCGGGCCGGGCGGGTCAGCCCCGTTGGCCGTACCCGCGCAGGCGTTCACCGACCTCGGCCAGTTGGTCCGGGGTCAGCAGACGGGGGGTCAGGGACGGGACGGACGAGGCGGTCAGCCAGACCCTGCACATCCACTCCAGCTGGGCCGTGCGGTCGTAGGCCCGGTCGAGGGTGGAGCCGTGGGTGACGGTGCCGTGGTTCTGCAGGAGGCAGCCGGTGCGGCCGTCGAGGGCGCGGAGCAGGTTCGCGGCCAACTCGTCGCTGCCGTAGGTCGCGTAGCGGGCGACGCGGACGGGTCCACCGAGCGCCGCGGCCATGTAGTGGATCAGCGGCAGCTCGTCGACCAGGGTGGAGACGGCGGTGGCGTGCACGGCGTGCGTGTGCACGACGGCGCGCGCGCCGGTGGTGCGGTAGACGGCGAGGTGCATGGGCAGCTCGCTGGTGGGGACCAGGGTGCCGAGGACCTGCCGGCCGGTGAGGTCGACGCCGGTCACGTCGTCCGGGCCGAGCCGGTCGTACGGCATGCCCGACGGCGTGACCAGGACGGTGTCGCCGACCCGCACCGAGACGTTGCCGGAGGTGCCGACGACGAGCCCGTCGGTGACGGTCCGGCGGGCGGTCGCGACGAGGTCCGCCCAGGCGTGCGCCTCCTGCGCGCTCGCCCGCCTGCCGAGCGGCTCCGTCCGCCGCGGGTCCGTCTGCCGGTGCTCCGTGTCCCGGTGTTCCGTGGCCTGGTGTTCCGTGTCCCGGTGTTCCGTCCCGCGCGGATCCCGTGCCCGCCCCGCGTCCCGGGCGTCGTCCGCGGCGCCTTCCGTTTCCCGCCCGTCCCACCGCTGCTCAGCCATGCCATGATCCTGCCAGGCGGCTCCCCGGGGCGCCGGGGGCCGGGGCAGACAGGCCGGAAGCCGACCCCGCGCCACGCCCGCGACGACACGACGGCGGCGCGACACCCTCCCGGGTGACCAGCGTCTCCTCGGCGGCTCACCCGACCGGATGAAGCGTCCCGTCCGGGGCGGCCGGCCGGTCCCTGCGGGGCCCGCACGGCGGGAGCCGCGGCGGGACGGCCGATCGGCGGAGCGACCACCCCCTCTTACGGTCACCCCGACGCCCGTTCCAGTTCATCTTCCGTTCACCCTGGTTACCTACGGTCGACCAGCCAATGACCTCGAACGATTGCCTGGGTAAATGGAAAGCTTCTCGCTGATCCTCGCGATTGTGGTGGTAACCGCACTCGCGTTCGATTTCACGAACGGTTTCCACGACACCGCGAACGCGATGGCAACGACCATTTCGACCGGTGCGCTCAAGCCCAAGGTCGCGGTGGCCATGTCCGCCGTGCTGAACCTTGTCGGCGCCTTTCTCTCGGTGGAGGTCGCCAACACGATCTCCAAGGGCCTCGTCGACGAGGCCGGCATCCGTCCCGAGGTCATCTTCGCCGCCCTGGTCGGCGCGATCCTCTGGAACCTGTTGACCTGGCTGGTCGGTCTGCCGTCCAGCTCCTCGCACGCCCTGATGGGCGGCCTGATCGGCGCCACCGTCGCCTCGGCCGGCTTCGGCGCGGTGCACGGCGACGTCCTCGTCACCAAGGTCCTGATCCCCGCGATCGCCGCCCCGCTGGTGGCCGGCGTGGCCGCGATGTTCGCGACCCGGCTGACCTACCGCCTGGGCCGCGACGCCGACGGCAAGGCCTCCGCGAAGGGCTACCGCGCCGGGCAGATCGCCTCCGCGGGCCTGGTCTCCCTCGCCCACGGCACCAACGACGCCCAGAAGACGATGGGCATCATCACCCTCGCCCTGGTCGCCGGCGGCACCCTCGCCCCCGACTCCGACCCGCCCATGTGGGTCATCCTCTCGGCCGGCATCGCCATCGCGCTCGGCACGTACCTCGGCGGCTGGCGCATCATCCGCACCATGGGCAAGGGCCTGACCGACCTCCGGCCGCAGCAGGGCTTCGCCGCCCAGACCAGCGCCGCGACGGTCATTCTGGCCTCCTCCCACCTCGGCTTCTCGCTGTCCACCACGCACTCCGTCTCCGGCGCCGTGATGGGCGCGGGCCTCGGCCGCAAGGGCGGCGTCGTCCGCTGGTCGACGGCCACCCGGATGTTCGTCGCCTGGGGCCTGACGCTGCCGGCCGCGGCCCTCGTCGCGGCGGTCGCCGAGTGGGTCTGCGGCTTCGGCGACTGGGGCACCGCCCTCGTGGCCGTCTTCCTGGTCGCCTCCAGCGCGGCGATCTGGAAGATCTCCCGGCGCGAGGTCGTCGACCACACCAACGTCAACGACCACGACGTGTCCGGCGAGGAGCCGTCCGGCGTGGTGACCCAGGCGATCGCCGCGGTGACGCCGCCCCCGGCCGGCACCGTCGGCGAGGAGGCCACCGCCGGCACCGCGGGCGAGGAGCTCGCCGCCGCCATCCCGGCCCCGGCGCCCACCGACCCGGCGTCCCCGCCTGCCCGGACCACCGTCTGACCGCGACCCGGTACGAAGGAAGAAGAGCACCATGAAGATCGACTGGGCGGCCCTCGGTTCCGTCTTCGGCGTCAGCCTCGTGGTCACCGTGGCCCTGGTGGCCCTGTTCACCCTCGGCATCAACGGCCTGTCCCGCCAGGAGCGGGCCGCCGCCGAGGGCCGGTCCGCGGCCCTCGCCGTCACCGGCGCCTACGCCTGCTTCGCGGCCTGCGCGGCGGCGGTGGCCTACGGCATCTACCTGATCATGGCCTGATCCCGTACGACGTCGTCCCGACGTCACGGATCGTCACCGTCCGACGGGCGGTGCGGAGCGCCCCGGCCCTCCGCACCGCCCGTCGGCGTGCCCGCGGCCCCTGCCCGCGTTCGGCCCCGTCCAACCCTGTTGTGGGCCTCAGCACACTTCGCCGTCGCAGGTCAACGGCAAGTTGACGGCCCTTCCGGGGCCGTGGTGGACTGCCTCAGCCATTACGGCGGCAGGAGAGGAAGCCGGTGCGAGTCCGGCGCGGTCCCGCCACTGTCACCGGGGTGCCCACCCCGGGAGCCAGGAACTCTCACCGCCGGTCTTGTCGAACCAGGGCGTGGACACCCTGAGTGAGGACCTAACGCCATGCGCGGCTGCCTGTTGAGGTCGACCAGCGACACCCCGCCCCGACGCGGTGCCCTTCCCTCCGGAACCTCGGCCGGCTGAACCCATGGGTGCCGATCGCGTGTTCGCGTACGGCGCCGCCGCCGGCCTCCTCGGCGACCTCCTGCTCGGCGATCCCCGCCGCGGGCATCCGGTCGCCGCCTTCGGCCGGGCCGCGGCCGCCGTGGAGCGTGTGCTGTGGCGTGACCACCGCGGCGCGGGCGCCGTGCACACGGCCGTCTGCGTCGGCGGCGCCGTCGCGCTCGGCGGCCTCGCCGCCCGCTGCGTACGCTCCTCCCCCGCCGCCTCCGTCGCCATGACCGCCGTCGCCACCTGGGCCGTCGTCGGCGGCACCTCGCTGGCCCGGGAGGCCCGCACCATCGGACGGGCCCTGGAGGCCGGCGACGTCGACGCGGCCCGGGAGCGGCTGCCGCACCTGTGCGGCCGGGACCCGCAGGCCCTGGACGCCGACGGCATCGCCCGCGCGGTGGTCGAGTCCGTCGCCGAGAACACCTCCGACGCCGTGGTGGGCGCGCTGGTGTGGGGGGCGGTCGCCGGGGTGCCGGGGCTGCTCGGGTTCCGCGCCGTCAACACGCTGGACGCGATGGTCGGCCACAAGTCCCCGCGCCACCTGCGCTACGGCTGGGCCTCCGCCCGCCTCGACGACGTCGCCGGGTGGCCCGGGGCGCGGCTGACCGCCGTCCTCGCCGCCCTGAGCGGACCGGATCCGCTCGGTGCCGTGCGGGCGTGGCGCGCGGACGCCGCGAAGCATCCGAGTCCCAACGCCGGGCCCGTGGAGGCGTCCTTCGCGGGCGCGCTCGGCGTGCGGCTCGGCGGAACCCTGTCCTACGGCGGGCGGGTCGAGCACCGGCCCGTGCTCAACGGCGGCGGCCGTGCCGTGGCCGTGTCCGACATCGACCGGGCGGTACGGCTCTCGCGGCGGGTCGGCTGGCTCGCGCTCGGGGCCGGTGCCGCCGCGCGGCTCGTCAGGAAGGGACGTACGTCATGAGCGGTGGGGGTCTGCTGGTCGCCGGGACCACCTCGGACGCCGGCAAGAGCGTGGTGACCGCCGGGATCTGCCGGTGGCTGGTGCGCCAGGGCGTGAAGGTCGCGCCGTTCAAGGCGCAGAACATGTCGCTGAACTCGTTCGTCACCCGGGAGGGCGCCGAGATCGGGCGGGCCCAGGCCATGCAGGCCCAGGCCTGCCGGGTCGAGCCGGCCGCGCTGATGAACCCGGTGCTGCTCAAGCCGGGCGGCGAGCAGTCCAGCCAGGTGGTGCTGATGGGCCGGCCGGTCGGCGAGATGAGCGCCCGCGGATACCACGGTGGTCGCCAACAGCGGTTGCTGGCAACGGTGTTGGACTGTTTGGAGCAATTGCGGGGCACGTATGACGCGGTGATCTGTGAGGGGGCCGGGAGTCCGGCCGAGATCAATCTGCGGCGGACGGACATCGTGAACATGGGCATCGCCAGGAACGCCGGGCTTCCCGTGCTCGTCGTCGGCGACATCGACCGCGGCGGCGTCTTCGCGTCGTTCTTCGGCACGGTCGCGCTGCTGTCCCGCGAGGACCAGGAGCTGGTCGCCGGGTACCTGGTGAACAAGTTCCGCGGCGACGTGTCGCTGCTGGAGCCGGGGCTGGAGATGCTGCACGGCCTCACCGGGCGGCGGACGTACGGCGTGCTGCCGTTCCGGCACGGGCTCGGCATCGACGAGGAGGACGGCCTGCGCGTCTCCCTGCGGGGGACGGTGCGGGAGTCGGTCGTCGCGCCGCCGGTCGGCGAGGACGTGCTGCGGGTCGCGGTGTGCGCGGTGCCGCTGATGTCCAACTTCACGGACGTGGACGCGCTCGCCGCCGAACCGGGCGTCGTGGTGCGGTTCGTGGACCGGCCCGAGGAGCTGGCCGACGCCGACCTCGTGGTCGTACCGGGAACCCGCGGGACGGTGCGGGCGCTGGAGTGGCTGCGGGAGCGCGGGCTGGCGGACGCGCTGCGGCGGCGGGCGGCCGAGGGGCGGCCCGTGCTGGGCATCTGCGGCGGCTTCCAGGTCCTCGGCGAGCACATCGAGGACGAGGTCGAGAGCCGCGCCGGGCACGTGGACGGGCTCGGCGTCCTGCCCGTACGGGTGCGTTTCGCCCGCGAGAAGACGCTCACGCGTCCCGTCGGCCGGGCCCTCGGAGAGCCCGTCGAGGGGTACGAGATCCATCACGGGGTCGCCGACGTGCTCGGCGGTGAACCCTTCCTGGACGGCTGCCGGGTCGGCCAGACCTGGGGCACGCACTGGCACGGCTCGCTGGAGTCGGACGGGTTCCGGCGGGCCTTCCTGCGCGAGGTCGCCGCCGCCGCGGGACGCCGTTTCGTGCCGGCCCCCGACACCTCGTTCGCCGCGCTGCGCGAGGAGCAGCTCGACCGGCTCGGCGATCTCATCGAACAGCACGCGGACACGGACGCGCTGTGGCGGCTCATCGAGTCGGGCGCGCCGCAAGGACTGCCTTTCATTCCACCGGGAGCGCCCGCATGAGCACTGTGTTGTTGTTGTCGACCGCGGACACGGACCTGCTGGCCGCCCGCGCCGCCGACGCCTCCTACCGGATCGGCAACCCGACCCGCGTCGACGTGACCGAGGAGTTGCCCGCGCTGCTCGACGGCGCGGACCTCGCCGTCGTACGGCTGCTGGGCGGCAAGCGCGCCTGGGAGGACGGGCTGGCGGCGCTGAAGGGGTCCGGCGTCCCGACGGTGCTGCTCGGCGGCGAGACGGTGCCGGACGCGGAGCTGATGGCCGAGTCGACGGTGCCGGCCGGTGTGGTGGCGGAGGCGCTGCGCTACCTCGTCGAGGGCGGCCCGGACAACCTGACCGAGCTGGCCCGGTTCCTGTCGGACACCGTGCTGCTGACCGGTGAGGGCTTCGAACAGCCGCGGAAGATGCCCGAGTACGGGGTGCACGGCGAGCGGGCCGCGGTCGAGGGCCGTCCCACCGTCGGCGTGCTCTTCTACCGCGCCCACGAACTGAGCGGCAACACCGCCTTCGTGGACACCCTGTGCGACGCGATCGAGGCCCGCGGCGCCAACGCCCTGCCCGTCTACTGCGGTTCGCTGCGCGGCGCCGACGCGGGGCTGTACGAGCTGCTGGCGAAGGCCGACACGCTGGTCGCCACGGTGCTGGCGGCCGGCGGCACGCACGCCTCGCAGGCGTCCGCCGGCGGTGACGAGGAGGCCTGGGACATCGGCGCGCTGGCCGACCTGGACGTGCCGGTGCTGCAGGGGCTGTGCCTGACGTCGTCGCGGGCCGCGTGGGAGGAGTCCGACGCCGCCCTGTCCCCCATGGACGCGGCGATGCAGGTCGCCATCCCGGAGTTCGACGGCCGCCTGATCACGGTCCCGTTCTCCTTCAAGGAGCAGGGCCCCGACGACGTGCCGGTGTACGTCGCCGACCCGGAGCGGGCCGGGCGGGTCGCCGGGATCGCCGTGCGGCACGCGGCGCTCAGGCACAAAGCGAACGCCGACAAGAGGCTCGCGCTGGTTTTCACGGCCTACCCGACGAAGCACTCGCGCGTCGGCAACGCGGTGGGCCTCGACACGCCGGCGTCCGCGGTCCGGGTGCTGGACGCGCTGCGGGACGCCGGGTACGGCGTCGACGGCTACCCGGACAACGGCGACGAGCTGATCCACCGGCTCATCGAGGCCGGCGGCCACGACGTGGAGTGGCTGACGGAGGACCAGCTGGCCGCGGCGCCCGCACGGGTGCCGCTGGCGGACTACCGGGCGTGGTTCGAGAAGCTGGACCCGGAGCTGCGCGAGGCGATGACGGAGGCGTGGGGCGAGCCGCCGGGCTCGCTGTACGTCGACGGCGACGACATCGTGCTGGCGTCGCTGCAGTTCGGGAACGTCGTCGTGATGATCCAGCCGCCGCGCGGCTTCGGCGAGAACCCGATCGCGATCTACCACGACCCCGACATGCCGCCGTCCCACCACTACATGGCGGCGTACCGGTGGCTGGAGAACAGCTTCGGCGCCGACGCGATCGTGCACATGGGCAAGCACGGCACCATGGAGTGGCTGCCGGGCAAGGGGCTGGGGCTGTCGGGCGGCTGCGCGCCGGACGCGGTCCTCGGCGACCTGCCGCTGATCTACCCGTTCATCGTCAACGACCCCGGTGAGGGCACCCAGGCCAAGCGGCGCGGGCACGCGACGGTGGTCGACCACCTGGTGCCGCCGATGGCGCGCGCCGACACCTACGGCGACCTGGCGAAGCTGGAGCAGCTGCTCGACGAGTACGCGCTCGTCTCCGACCTGGACCCGGCGAAGGCGCCGGCGGTGCGCGCGCAGATCTGGACGCTGGTGAAGGCCGCCGAGCTCCACCACGACCTGCATGTCGAGGACCAGCCGGACGACGACGAGTTCGACGAGTTCGTCATGCACATCGACGGCTATCTGTGCGAGATCAAGGACGTGCAGATCCGCGACGGGCTGCACGTCCTCGGCGGCGGGCCGGTCGGTGAGCCGCGCGTCAACCTGGTGCTGGCCGTGCTGCGCGCCTCGCAGGTGTGGGGCGGGCAGGCGAACGCACTGCCGGGGCTGCGGGCGGCGCTGGCCGAGCACTTCGGGCTGGTGGAGAAGGAGCTGCTGGCCGAGCCGGGCGCGCCGGTGAAGGTGCCGGTGGAGCTGACGGACCTGGTGGACGGCCCCGCCCGCACCGGCGCCGACGCGATCGACCTGCTGGAGCGGCTGTGCCGGCGGATCGTGGAGGGCATGGAGGAACGCGGCTGGGACGCGGCGGCGGTGCCCGCGCTGGTCCGCGAGGCCGTCGGCACCGAACTCGCGGACGCGGTGGCCGTGGTGCGGTTCGCCTGCGAGGAGGTCGTCCCGCGGCTCGCGCGCACCACCGACGAGATCGGGCACATCCTGCGGGCGCTGGACGGCGGTTACGTCCCGGCGGGCCCGTCGGGCTCGCCGACGCGCGGACTGGTCAACGTGCTGCCGACCGGCAGGAACTTCTACTCCGTCGACCCCAAGGCGATCCCGTCGCGGCTGAGCTGGGAGGTCGGGCAGTCGCTCGCGGACTCGCTGGTCCAGCGGTACCTCCAGGACACGGGCGCGTACCCGAAGTCCGTCGGCCTGACGGTGTGGGGCACGTCCGCGATGCGCACCCAGGGCGACGACATCGCCGAGATCCTGGCGCTGCTGGGCTGCCGCCCGGTGTGGGACGACGCGTCCCGCCGGGTGACCGGCTTCGAGGTGGTGCCGCTCGCCGAGCTGGGCCGGCCGCGCATCGACGTCACGGTCCGCATCTCCGGCTTCTTCCGGGACGCGTTCCCGCACGTGGTGGGGCTGATCGACGACGCGGTGCGGGCGGTGGCCGAGCTGGACGAGCCGGCCGAGTCCAACTACGTACGGGCGCACGCCGACGAGGACACCGCCGCGCACGGCGACCGGCGGCGGGCCACCGCCCGCGTCTTCGGCTCCAAGCCGGGCGCGTACGGGGCGGGGCTGCTGCCGCTGATCGACGCCCGCAACTGGCGCTCGGACGCGGACCTCGCCGAGGTGTACGCGGTGTGGGGCGGCTACGCCTACGGGCGCGGGCTCGACGGGCGGGCGGCGCGCGGTGACATGGAGACGGCGTTCCGGCGGATCGCGGTCGCCGCGAAGAACGTCGACACCCGTGAGCACGACCTGGTCGACGCCGACGACTACTTCCAGTACCACGGCGGCATGGTCGCCATGGTGCGGCACCTGACGGGCGCGAGCCCGGAGGCGTACGTCGGCGACTCGGCCACCCCGGACCAGGTGAAGACGCGCACGCTCGGCGAGGAGACGCACCGCGTGTTCCGCGCCCGCGTGGTCAACCCGCGCTGGATGGCGGCGATGCGGCGGCACGGCTACAAGGGCGCGTTCGAGATGGCCGCGACCGTGGACTACCTGTTCGGCTACGACGCCACCGCCGGGGTCGTGGACGACTGGATGTACGAGAAGCTCAGCGCCGAGTACGTCTTCGCGCCGGAGAACCGGGACTTCATGAAGAAGTCCAACCCGTGGGCGCTGCGCGGCATCACCGAACGCCTGCTGGAGGCGGCCGACCGCGGGCTGTGGGCGGAGCCGGACGCGGACACGCTGGAGCGGCTGCGCGCCACCTACCTGGAACTCGAAGGTGATCTGGAGGGCGACGACCAGTGACCACCCCCTTTCCGTTCACGGCGGTCGTCGGACAGGACGACCTGCGGCTCGCGCTGCTGCTGAACGCCGTCTCCCCGGCGGTCGGCGGTGTGCTGGTGCGCGGCGAGAAGGGCACCGCCAAGTCCACGGCGGTGCGCGCCCTGTCGGCGCTGCTGCCCGAGGTCGCCGTGGTGCCCGGCTGCCGCTTCTCCTGCGACCCGTCGGCCCCGGACCCCGGCTGCCCGGACGGCCCGCACGAGAGCGGCGGCGGTACGGCACGGCCCGCCCGCATGGTCGAACTGCCCGTCGGCGCCTCCGAGGACCGGCTGGTCGGCGCGCTCGACATCGAGCGGGCGCTGTCCGAGGGCGTGAAGGCGTTCGAGCCGGGCCTGCTCGCCGACGCGCACCGCGGGATCCTCTACGTCGACGAGGTCAACCTGCTCCACGACCACCTGGTCGACCTGCTGCTGGACGCGGCGGCGATGGGCGCCTCGTACGTGGAGCGCGAGGGTGTCTCCGTGCGGCACGC
The DNA here is from genome assembly GCF_006782915.1 of Streptomyces calvus. Classification (GTDB taxonomy): domain Bacteria; phylum Actinomycetota; class Actinomycetes; order Streptomycetales; family Streptomycetaceae; genus Streptomyces; species Streptomyces calvus. The sequence goes on along the minus strand of NZ_VCNP01000054.1, from coordinate 210,188 downwards.
GGCGCGTTTCCTGCTCGTCGGCACCATGAACCCGGAAGAGGGCGAGCTGCGGCCGCAGTTGCTCGACCGGTTCGGGCTGACCGTCGAGGTCGCGGCCTCGCGGGAGCCCGACCTGCGGGTGGAGGTCGTGCGGCGCCGGCTGGCGTACGACGACGACCCGGCGGGCTTCGCCGCGCGGTGGGCCGAGGAGGAGGCCGCCGTACGGGCGCGGATCGTGGCGGCACGGCAGCTGCTGCCGCAGGTGCGTCTCGGTGACGGGGCGCTGCGGCAGATCGCGGCGACCTGCGCGGCGTTCGAGGTGGACGGCATGCGGGCCGACATCGTGATGGCGCGCACGGCGACCGCGCTCGCCGCCTGGGCGGGACGCACCGACGTGCTCGCCGAGGACGTGCGGCAGGCGGCGCTGCTGGCGCTGCCGCACCGGCGCCGGCGCAATCCGTTCGACGCGCCCGGTCTGGACGAGGACAAGCTCGACGAGACGCTGGAGCAGTTCGGCGACGACGACGGTCCCGACACCGACCCGGACGGGCCGGACGGGCCCGACGGCGGTGGCGGGCAGCCGCCCGCGGACGGGCCGGACAGCGGGGGCGATGCGAGCACGCCGGCCGAGGCCGGGGAAGGCGGGGAGGCCGGGCAGCCCGCGGGCGCCGGGTCCGGTGAGCGGTCGCCGGTGGGCTCCGCGGAGCCGTTCCGTACGAAGGTGCTGAGCGTGCCGGGGATCGGCGAGGGGGCCGCCGGGCGGCGGTCCCGGGCGCGGACCGAGCACGGGCGGACCACCGGCGCGCGGCGGCCCCGGGGGGCGCTGAACAAGCTGCATCTGGCCGCCACCGTGCAGGCCGCGGCGCCGCACCAGCGGGCGCGGGGCCGCAGGGGTCCCGGACTGGTGGTGCGGCGGGACGACCTGCGGCAGGCCTCGCGTGAGGGGCGCGAGTCGAACCTCGTGCTGTTCGTCGTGGACGCCTCCGGGTCGATGGCGGCGCGGCAGCGGATGGGCGCGGTGAAGGGCGCCGTGCTGTCGCTGCTGCTGGACGCCTACCAGCGGCGGGACAAGGTGGGGCTGGTGACCTTCCGCGGGTCGGCGGCCGACGTCGCGCTGCCGCCGACCTCGTCGGTGGACGCCGCCGCCGCGCGGCTGGAGTCGCTGCCGACGGGCGGGCGGACTCCCCTGGCCGCCGGGCTGCTCAAGGCGCACGACGTGCTGCGGGTGGAGCGGCTGCGGGATCCGGCGCGGCGTCCGCTGGTCGTCGTGGTGACGGACGGGCGGGCGACCGGCGGCCCGGAGCCGCTGCTGCTGGCCTCCAGGGCGGCCGGGCTGTTCGCGGCCGACGGGGTCGCCTCCGTCGTCGTGGACTGCGAGTCCGGGCCGGTGCGGCTCGGGCTCGCCGGGAAGCTCGCCGGTGAGCTGGGCGGAACGGCCGTGACGCTGGACGAGCTGCGCGCCGACAGCATCGCCGGACTGGTGAAGGACGTACAGAGGAGGGCCGCGTAATGCCCCAGGGACAGCCGAGCGTGATCCCGGACGACGGGCTGACGACGCGTCAGCGCCGCAACCGGCCGCTGGTCGTGGTGCACACGGGCGTGGGCAAGGGCAAGTCGACGGCCGCCTTCGGGCTGGCGCTGCGCGCCTGGAACCAGGGCTGGCCGATCGGGGTGTTCCAGTTCGTCAAGTCGGCGAAGTGGAAGGTCGGCGAGGAGAACGCGCTGCGCGTGCTCGGCGCCTCCGGCGAGGGCGGCACCGTCGACTGGCACAAGATGGGCGAGGGCTGGTCCTGGGTCCAGCGCGACGCGCAGATGGACAACGAGGAGAAGGCCCGCGAGGGCTGGGAGCAGGTCAAGCGCGACCTGGCGGCCGAGACGTACCGGCTGTACGTGCTGGACGAGTTCGCCTACCCGATGCACTGGGGCTGGGTGGACACCGACGAGGTGGTGTCGGTGCTGCGGGACCGGCCGGGCACCCAGCACGTGGTGATCACGGGACGGAACGCCCCGGAGAAGCTGGTGGAGTTCGCGGACCTGGTGACGGACATGTCCAAGGTCAAGCACCCGATGGACGCCGGCCAGAAGGGCCAGAAGGGCATCGAGTGGTGACGTCCGTTCCCCGGCTGGTCGTCGCCGCGCCGTCGTCCGGCAGCGGCAAGACCACCGTCGCCACGGGGCTGATGGCCGCGCTCGCCGCGCGGGGACTCGCCGTGTCCCCGCACAAGGTCGGGCCGGACTACATCGACCCCGGGTACCACGCGCTCGCCACCGGGCGCGTGGGGCGCAACCTCGACGCCTACCTGTGCGGGGCCGAGCTGGTCGCTCCGCTGTTCCTGCACGGGGCCCGCGGGTGCGACATCGCCGTCGTCGAGGGCGTGATGGGACTGTACGACGGGGCCGCGGGCGAGGGTGAGCTCGCGTCCACGGCCCATGTCGCCAAGCTCCTCCGGGCGCCCGTGGTGCTCGTCGTGGACGCCGCGAAGCAGTCGCGGTCCGTGGCGGCGCTGGTGCACGGGTTCGCGTCCTTCGACCCGCAGGTGCAGGTCGCGGGCGTGATCCTGAACAAAGTGGGGTCCGACCGGCACGAGGAGCTGCTGCGGGAGGCGCTGGACTCGGCCGGGATGCCGGTGCTGGGTGTGCTGCGGCGGGCCCCGCAGGTGGACACGCCCTCGCGGCATCTGGGGCTGGTGCCGGTCGCCGAACGGCGGGACCAGGCCCTGGAGGCCGTCGCCGCCATGGCCGCGCAGGTCTCGGCCGGATGTGACATGGACGCGCTGGTGGCGCTGGCGCGGAGTGCGGGTGCGATGGCGCAGACGGCATGGGAGGCGCCCGTGCACCCGAGTGGGCGGCGGCCGGTCGTCGCCGTCGCCGGCGGCCCCGCGTTCACCTTCTCCTACGCCGAGCACTCCGAGCTGCTCACCGCGGCCGGGGCCGAGGTGGTCGCCTTCGATCCGCTGCGGGACGAGGAACTGCCCGAGGGGACACGGGGGTTGGTCGTCGGCGGCGGGTTCCCCGAGGTGTACGCGGCCGAGCTGTCCGCCAACGAGCCGCTGAGGAAGGCCGTCGCCGACCTCGCGGCCGGCGGTGCGCCGGTGGCCGCCGAGTGCGCCGGGCTGCTGTACCTGTGCCGGGAGCTGGACGGCATGCCGATGTGCGGCGTGCTGGACGCCACCGCGCGGATGAGTGAGCGGCTGACCCTCGGCTACCGGGACGCCGTGGCCGTGAGCGACAGCGTGCTGGCCGGCGCGGGGACACGGATGCGGGGGCACGAGTTCCACCGGACGGTGGTGGAACCGGGCGCGGGGGCCGCTCCCGCGTGGGGAGTGCGGGCGCCCGAGCGGCGCGTCGAGGGTTTTGTACAGCGCGGTGTGCACGCGAGCTATCTGCACACGCACTGGGCGTCCGAGCCCGGTGTCGCCCGTCGGTTCGTGGAGAGGTGCCGGACGTCATGAGCAGCAGGCTGATCGGGGTCGGGGTCGGTCCCGGGGACCCGGAGCTGGTGACCGTGAAGGGCGTCAACGCCCTGCGCGCGGCCGAGGTCGTCGTCGTACCGGTGATGGACACCGGGGAGCGGGGGCGGGCCGAGGCGACCGTGCTGCACTACGTGCCCGCCGAGAAGGTCCTGCGGGTGGTGTTCGCGCTGAACGAGCGCACCGACCGGGCGCGGCGCGAGGCGGCCTGGGACGCGGCCGGGGAGCGGGTCGCCGGGCTGCTGCGGGAGCACGGGTCCGTGGCGTTCGCGACGATCGGCGATCCCAACGTGTACTCGACGTTCACGTATCTCGCCCAGACGGTGGCGCGGGCGGTGCCGGGAACGGTCGTGGAGACCGTGCCGGGCATCACCGCGATGCAGGATCTGGCGGCGCGCTCGGGCGCCGTGCTCACCGAGGGCACCGAGCCGCTGACGCTGGTGCCGGTGACCGCCGGGGCCGCCGTGCTCAAGGACGCGCTCGCCGGTCCCGGGACCGTCGTGGCGTACAAGTTCGGGCGGCAGGCGGGCGAGGTGGCCGAGGTGCTGCGGGAGACCGGGCGGCTCGACGACGCCGTGTGGGGGTCGGCGCTCGGGCTGCCCGAGGAGTCGGTCCGGCCGGCGGCGGAGCTGGACGGCACGCCGCTGCCGTACCTGTCGACGCTGATCGCGCCGCCGCGGCGCGACGGCGGGCGCGGCGGCAAGCTGTGAGCCGCCGCCGCTGACCCCTTCGCCCCCTGTACTCGGATCCACCCCCCCTGTGCTCGAACATCACCCCGTTTCCCTTCCATCGCCGACTTCCAGGAGAGGACCCATTCCCATGGCCGATGCCCCCGCCGGCAAGGTGACCTTCGTCGGGGCCGGCCCCGGCGCCGCCGATCTGCTGACGTTCCGTGCCGCGCGCGCCATCGCCGAGGCCGATGTCGTGATCTGGGCCGCCAGCCTCGTCCAGGCCGAGGTCCTCGAACACGCGCGTGAGGACGCGGAGATCCTCGACTCGGCGACGATGTCGCTGGAGGACGTCGTGGCCGTCTACGCGCGGGCGCGGGCGGAGGGCCTGAGGGTCGCGCGGATCCACTCCGGCGACCCGGCGCTGTGGGGCGGCACCCAGGAGCAGGTCGACCGGTGCGCCGAACTCGGCATCGAGACCGAGATCGTGCCCGGTGTGTCGTCGTTCTCCGCCGTGGCGGCGCTCGCGCAGCGGGAGCTGACCATTCCCGAGGTGGCGCAGTCCGTGGTGCTGACCCGGCTCGGCGGCGGCAAGACGCCGATGCCGCCCGGTGAGGAGGTCCGCGAGTTCGCGCGGCACGGCACCACCATGGCGATCTTCCTGTCGGCCGCCCGCAGCGGGCAGCTGGTGCGGGAACTGCTGGAGGGCGGCTACCCGACGAGCACGCCGGTCGTCGTCGCGTACCAGGCGACCTGGCCGGAGGAACTGGTCGTGAAGTGCACGATCGGCACACTGGAGGAGACGGTCAAGGAACACAAGCTGTGGAAGCACACGCTGTTCCTGGTCGGGCCGGCCCTCGACGCGCACGGCACCCGCTCGCACCTGTACCACCCCGGTCACTTCCACGGCTTCCGCAAGGCCGACCCCGAGGCCCGCAGGGCGCTGCGCGCACGGGGTGCGAGCACGTGATCACGGTCGTCGGCATGGGAGCGGGCGCGCCGGTCGACGCGTCGGTCACGGCCGGCGCGGACCTGGTGGTCGGCGGGCGCCGCCACCTGGACGCCGTGCCGCTGCCGGAGGAGGCCGAGCGGGTGGTGCTGGGGCCGCTGGCGCCCGCGCTCGACACCGTGGAGAAGTACGTCGCCGAGGAGCGGCGGGTCGTCGTGCTGGCGTCCGGTGACCCCGGGTTCTTCGGGATCGTGCGGGCGCTGGCCGAACGGTTCGGGCCGCGGCGGCTGGACGTGCGGCCCGGCGTGTCCTCGGTGGCGGCCGCGTTCGCGCGGGCCGGGCTGCCGTGGGACGACGCCGTGGTGGTCAGCGCGCACGGGCGGGATCCGCGGACGGCGGTGAACCTGTGCCGGGCGCACCCGAAGGTGGCCGTGCTGACGGGTCCGGGCGCGGGTCCGGCGGAACTCGGGACGGCGCTGCTCGGGCACCCGCGGACGCTGGTCGTCGCCTCGGCGCTCGGCTCCGCCGGGGAGCGGGTGGAGCGGGTGACGCCCGCCGAGGCCGCCGCCCGTGACTGGGGCACGGCGGTGAACGTGGTGCTCTGCCTGGACGAGGAGCGGGCGCTCGGCGCGGTGCGCACGGTCGCGGGAGGGCCGGCCGGGCCGGCCGGATGGGCCTTGGACGAGACCGAGTTCACCCACCGCGACTCGATGATCACCAAGTTCGAGGTGCGGGCGCTGGCGCTGGCCCGGCTCGGACCGCGACCGGGTGACCTGGTGTGGGACGTCGGCGCCGGTTCCGGTTCCGTGGCCGTGGAGTGCGCGCGGCTCGGTGCCGCCGTCACCGCCGTGGAGAAGACACCGGACGGGGCGGAACGCGTCCGGGTCAACGCCGCCGCGCACGGCGTCGACGTCCAGGTGGTGCACGGGACGGCGCCGGACGCGCTGTCCGCACTGGACGATCCCGACGCCGTGTTCGTCGGCGGGGGCGGGCGGGAGCTGCCCGCCGTCGTCACGGCGTGCGCGCGGCGGGCCCGGCGGACCGTGGTCGTCGCCATGGCGGCCCTCGACCGGGTGCCGGCCGTGCGCGAGGCACTGACCGGGGCCGGGTTCACCTGCGACGGCGTGCTGTTGCAGTCGTCGCGCCTGGCGCCGCTGCCCGGGGACGTGACCCGGCTGGCGGCCACCAATCCCGTTTTCCTGCTGTGGGGCGTCAGGCCTCCGGCGCACAGTGAAGGAGTCTGCCAGTGATCGGCCTCATCTCCGCCACCGCGGCGGGAGCGGCTGCGCGGGACCGGCTGGCCGCGGCGTGGCCGGACCGCACGCGCGTGTACGAGGGTCCCGTGCCCGACGCGGTGCGGTCCGCGTTCGCCGAGTGCGAGCAGCTCGTGTGCTTCCTCGCCACGGGCGCCGTGGTGCGGCTGGTGGCGCCGCTGCTGGCCGGGAAGACCAGCGACCCGGGCGTGGTCTGCGTGGACGAGGGCGGACGGTTCGCGGTGTCGCTGCTCGGCGGGCACGGCGGCGGGGCCAACGACCTCGCCCGCGAGGTCGCCGGGCTGCTGGACGCCGAGCCGGTGGTGACCACGGCGACCGACGCCGTGGGGCTGCCCGGTCTGGACACGCTGGGCCTGCCGGTGGAGGGCGATGTCGCCGCCGTGTCCCGGGCCCTGCTGGACGGCGAGGCGGTGGCGCTGCGCGCCGAGGTGGCGTGGCCGCTGCCGCCGCTGCCGGTGGCGGACGAGGGCCGGTACACGATCCGGGTGACGGACCGTCTCGTCGAGCCCGCCGAACGGGAGGTGCTGCTGCGTCCGCCGACCCTCGTCGTCGGCGTCGGCGCGTCGAAGGACGCCCCCGTGGAGGAGGTGCTCGCGCTCGTCGAGGACACGCTGCGGGAGGCCGGGCTGTCCGCGGCGTCCCTCGCCGAACTGGCGACCGTGGACGCCAAGGCCGAGGAGCCCGGCATCGTGGCGGCGGCCCGGCGGCTCGGCGTGCCGCTGGTGACGTACGGCGCCGGGGAGCTGGCGCGGGTCGACGTGCCGAACCCCTCCGACGCGCCGCTCGACGCCGTCGGCACGCCGTCGGTCGCGGAGGCCGCCGCACTGCTCGGCGGCGGTGAACTCCTCGTGCCCAAGCGGAAGTCGCGGCGCGCGGACGGCCGGCCCGCGATGGCGACCTGCGCCGTCGTACGGCGGCCGGGGCGGGGGCGGCTCGCGGTGGTCGGGCTGGGTCCCGGCGCCCGCGACCTGCTCACCCCGCGCGCCGAGGCCGAACTGCGCCGCGCCTGCGTGCTGGTGGGCCTAGACCAGTACGTCGACCAGATCCGCGATCTGCTGCGGCCCGGCACGCGCGTGCTGGAGTCGGGGCTCGGCGCGGAGGAGGAGCGGGCCCGCACGGCCGTCGCCGAGGCCCGCGCGGGCCGGGCGGTGGCGCTGATCGGCAGCGGCGACGCGGGCGTGTACGCCATGGCGTCGCCGGCGCTGGCGGAGGCGTCCGACGACATCGACGTGGTCGGTGTGCCCGGTGTGACGGCGGCACTGGCGGCCGGGGCGATCCTGGGCGCGCCGCTGGGCCACGACCACGTCTCGATCAGCCTGTCCGACCTGCACACGCCGTGGGAGGTCATCGAGCGGCGGGTGCGGGCGGCGGCCGAGGCGGACCTCGTGGTGACGTTCTACAACCCGCGCAGCCGGGGCCGGGACTGGCAGTTGCCGAAGGCGCTGGCGATCCTCGCCGAGCACCGGGCGCCCCGGACGCCGGTCGGCGTCGTGCGCAACGCGTCGCGCGCGGACGAGTCGAGCCGGCTGACCACACTGGCCGCGCTGGACCCGGCGACGGTCGACATGATGACGGTCGTGACCGTGGGCAACACGGCGACCCGTGAGATCGCGGGGCGCATGGTCACCCCGCGTGGCTACCGCTGGCAGGAGGAGCCGCAGTGAACCGCGTGGTGCACCCCATCGAGCAGGAGTCCTTCCGGCGGCTGCGCGCCCGGCTGGACACCTCGCACTTCCCGCCGCTGACCCGGGCGGTCGTCGAACGCGTCATCCACTCCTCCGCCGACCTCGGCTACGCCGACGAACTCGTCATGGACGAGGGCGAGTTGGCGAAGGCGCACGCCGCGCTGCACGCCGGGGCACCGGTGGTCGCGGACGTGGAGATGGTCGCGGCCGGCATCACCCGCCGACAGACCGTGTGCCGGCTGAAGGACGCGACGTCCGGGCCCGGCCTGACGCGTTCGGCGCACGCGATGCGGCTGGCGTACGAGGAGGTGGGGCCCGGCGCCCTGTGGGTGATCGGCTGCGCGCCGACCGCCCTGGAGGAGCTGCTGACCCTCGACGCCTCCCCCGCGCTCGTCATCGGCCTGCCCGTCGGTTTCGTCGGGGCGGCCGAGTCCAAGGCCGCGCTGCGCGAGAGCGGGCTGCCGGCCGTGAGCAACGTGTCCGAGAAGGGCGGGTCGGCGGTGGCCGCCGCCGCGCTCAACGCCCTGCTCTACCACCCGACTTCTTCCGAGGAGACCCTGTGACCACCCCGCCCGCCCTGCTCATCGCCGGCCACGGCACCCGGGACGACGCCGGCGCGGAGGCCTTCCGCGACTTCGTGCGGGAGCTGGGCCGCCGCCACCCCGAACTGCCCGTCGCCGGCGGGTTCATCGAGCTGTCGCCGCCGCCGCTCGGCGACGCCGTCAGCGAGCTGGTGGAGCGCGGGGTGCGCCGGTTCGCCGCCGTGCCGCTGATGCTGGTGTCCGCCGGGCACGCCAAGGGCGACATCCCGGCGGCGCTGGCCCGCGAGAAGGAACGCCACCCCGGCATCTCCTACACCTACGGCCGTCCGCTGGGCCCGCACCCGGACCTGCTGCGGGTGCTGGAGCGGCGGCTGGCCGAGGCCGTGGATCCCGCCTGGGACCCGTCCGAGGTGACCGTGCTGCTGGTGGGCCGCGGCTCGACCGACCCGGACGCCAACGCCGAGGTGTTCAAGGCGGCGCGGCTGCTGTGGGAGGGCCGCGGATTCGCGGGCGTGGAGACGGCGTTCGTGTCGCTGGCGGCGCCGGACGTGCCGAGCGGTCTCGACCGGTGCGCGCGGCTGGGCGCGCGGCGGGTCGTGGTCCTGCCGTACTTCCTGTTCACCGGGATCCTGCCGGACCGGGTGCGGCAGCAGACCGAGGAGTGGGCGCAGGCGCACCCTCAGACCGAGGTGCGGGCGGCGGACGTCATCGGGCCCGAGCCGGAGCTGCTCGACCTGGTGTGGGAGCGGTATGAGGAGGCCGTCAAGGGCGACCTGCGGATGAACTGCGACACGTGCGTGTACCGGATCGCGCTGCCGGGCTTCGAGGACAAGGTGGGGCTGCCGCAGCAGCCGCACTTCCACCCCGACGACGACGGCCACCACCACCACGGCCACCACCACGGGCACGACCACAGCCACTCCCATGCACACTGAGCCCGGTGACGCCGGGCACGACCTGCGCCACCACGGGGACGCCGAGGTCCGTGACGACGGCTCGGCGCTGGTCGACCTGGCGGTGAACGTCCGCGCGGACACGCCGCCGGCGTGGCTGCGGGAGCACATCGCCGCGTCGCTGGCGGGGCTCGCCGCCTACCCGGACGGGCGGGCCGCGCGGGCGGCGGTGGCGGCACGTCACGGGCTGCCGGTGGAGCGGGTGCTGCTGACGGCCGGTGCGGCGGAGGCGTTCGTGCTGCTGGCGCGGGCGCTGAAGGTGTGCCGACCGGTGGTGGTGCATCCGCAGTTCACGGAGCCGGAGGCGGCACTGCGGGACGCCGGGCACTCGGTGGACCGGGTGCTGCTGCGGGCGGCGGACGGGTTCCGGCTGGATCCGGCGGCGGTGCCGGAGGAGGCGGACCTGGTGGTGATCGGCAACCCGACGAACCCGACGTCGGTGCTGCACCCGGCCGCGGACATCGTCCGGCTCGCCCGGCCCGGGCGGACGCTGGTGGTGGACGAGGCGTTCATGGACGCGGTGCCCGGCGAGCGGGAGGCGCTGGCCGGGCGCACGGACGTGCCGGGCCTGGTGGTGCTGCGCTCCCTCACCAAGACGTGGGGCCTGGCGGGTCTGCGGATCGGTTACGTCCTCGCCGACCCGGAGACCGTCGGGGAACTGGAGCGGGCCCAGCCGCTGTGGCCGGTGTCCACCCCGGCGCTGGCGGCGGCCGAGATCTGCGTGGGCACCCGGGCGCTCGCGGAGGCGGCCCACGCGGCGCACCGCGTCGCCGCGGACCGGGCCCACCTGCTGGCCGGCCTGGACCGCTTCGCCTCCCGCGGCGTGCGCGCGGTGGGCCCCGCCGAGGGCCCCTTCGTCCTGCTCCGGCTGCCGCACGCGGCGGCGGTACGCGCCCGCCTGCGCTCCCTCGGCTACGCGGTGCGCCGCGGGGACACCTTCCCGGGCCTGGACGACGGCTGGCTGCGCCTGGCGGTCCGCGACCGGGAGACGACGGACCGCTTCCTCACCGCGCTGGCCGACGCACTGGGCCCGCACTGACCACCACCGCCTGCCACGCACCGGCGCCTGCCGTCACCACGGGCCGGGACGGGCGGCCCGGCAGGCCGGCGGTGGCGGTGGTGGCGGCGGTGGCGGTGGCGGTCCACAACGCAGGCCCGACCGACACCACCGCACCCACTCCGGGAACACAGCCCACACACACCGCACCCTCACCGAGCGCGGCACACCAGCCACTGCCAACGCCATGAACCCGGCCCGGCGGGTCGGCGAGCAGCCCCACGACCGACCGCTACCGACACCACCACCCCCACTCCCGAAACACCGCCCACACACACCGCACCACCCCCACCGAGCGCCGCAAACCAGCCACTGCCGGCGCCATGAACCCGGCGCGGCGGCCCGGCGGGCAGGCGGCCCGGCGGCCCGGTGGGTCGGCGGTGTCAGCCGACGACGCGGCCGTTGAGGACCACGTGGCGTGGGTCCGTCAGGACGCGGACGTCCGCCCTCGGGTCGGCGGCGTAGACGACGAGGTCCGCCGGGGCGCCCTCGTCGAGGCCGGGGCGGCCGAGCCAGGCGCGCGCCGCCCAGGTGCCGGCGGACAGCGCCTCCACGGGCGGGATGCCGGCCCTGGTCAGTTCCGCGACCTCGTCGGCCGCGAGGCCGTGCGCGAGGCTGCCGCCGGCGTCCGTACCGACGAAGACGGGGACACCGGCGTCGTAGGCGGAGCGCACGGTGTCGTAGCGGCGTTCGTGGAGCCGGCGCATATGGGCCGACCAGCGCGGGAACTTCGCCTCGCCACCGGCGGCGAGCGAGGGGAACGTGGCGATGTTGACGAGGGTCGGCACGATCGCGACGCCGCGCTCCGCGAACAGCGGGATCGTCTCGTCGGTCAGGCCGGTCGCGTGCTCGACGCAGTCGATGCCGGCCTCGACCAGGTCCCGCAGGGAGTCCTCGGCGAAGCAGTGCGCGGTGACGCGGGCGCCCAGCCGGTGCGCCTCGGCGATCGCCGCCTCGACCGCGCCGCGCGGCCAGCAGGCCGACAGGTCACCCAGGTCGCGGTCGATCCAGTCGCCGACGAGTTTCACCCAGCCGTCGCCGCGCCGGGCCTCCTGGGCGACGTAGGCGACGAGGTCGTCGGGCTCGATCTCCCAGGCGTAGTTGCGGATGTAGCGGCGGGTGCGGGCGATGTGCCGGCCCGCCCTGATGATCTTCGGGAGGTCGTCGCGGTCGTCGATCCAGCGGGTGTCGGAGGGCGAGCCGGCGTCGCGCAGCAGCAACGCGCCGGCGTCGCGGTCGGTGAGTGCCTGTTTCTCGGCGGTCTCCGCCGGCACCGGGCCGTGCTGGTCGAGGCCCACGTGGCAGTGGGCGTCGACCAGCCCGGGCAGCACCCAGCCCTCGACGGTCGCTACATCCCGGGCGGCGGCGGGACGGTCGTAGGAGATCCGCCCGCCGACCACCCACAGTTCGTCGCGGACCTCGTCCGGGCCGACGAGGATCCGCCCCTTCACGTGCAGCACCGCGCGTTCGCTCATACCCGGCACCCTAGTCAGCCGCTACCCGCCCTTGCCCACCTGGTCCGAGGTCTCCTCCTCCACCTCCGCCATCGCCGGGTCGAGGAGGCGGGACAGGAAGTGGCGGGTGCGCTCGTGCCGGGGCCGGCCGATGACCTGATCGGGGCTGCCGTCCTCGACGATCACCCCGCCGTCCATGAAGACGACCCGGTCGGCGACCTCGCGGGCGAAGGTCATCTCGTGGGTGACGACCATCATCGTCATGCCCTCGTCCGCGAGCATCCGCATCACGGCGAGGACGTCGCCGACCAGTTCGGGGTCGAGCGCCGAGGTCGGCTCGTCGAACAGCATCACCTCGGGGCCCATGGCCAGCGCGCGGGCGATGGCGACGCGCTGCTGCTGGCCCCCGGAGAGGGAGGACGGATAGGCGTCCGCCTTCTCGGCGAGGCCCACCCGCGCCAGGTTCTCGGCGGCGACCTTCGCGGCCTCCGCCTTGCCACGGCGCAGCACCCGGCGCTGCGGCAGGGTGAGGTTCTCGGTGACGGTGAGGTGCGGGAACAGGTTGAACTGCTGGAACACCATGCCGATGCGGCGGCGGGCGGCGTCGATGTCGACGTCCGGGTCGGTGATTTCCGTACCGCCGACGAAGACCTGTCCCTCGGTGGGTTCCTCCAGGAGGTTCACGCACCGCAGCAGCGTGGACTTGCCGGAGCCGGAGGGTCCGATGACGCACACCACCTCGCCCTGGCCGATCTCCAGGTCGATGCCGCGCAGCACCTCGTTGCTGCCGAAGGACTTGTGCAGACCGCTGACGCGGATCTCGGGCCGGCTCATTTCACGGCCTCCTGGGCCTTGGCCTCCATGCGGCGCACGACGAAGCCGAGCGGGATGGTGATCAACAGGTAGCACAGGCCGGCCACCAGGATGGGCGTGGAGTTGGCGGTGGTGCTGGCCAGGTCCCTGCCGTACTTGGACAGTTCGCGCTCCTCCAGGGTGACGCCGAGGAACAGCACCAGCGAGGAGTCCTTGAACAGCAGGACGAGTTCGTTGGTCAGCGGCGGCAGGATGATGCGGAAGGCCTGCGGGATGATGACGGAGACCATGGCCCGGGCGGGCGAGAAGCCCAGCGAACGGGCCGCCTCCATCTGTCCCTTGGGCACGGCCTGGATGCCGGCCCGGATGGTCTCCGCCATGTAGGCGGCGGCGACCAGGCCGAGCGCGAGGGCAACCTTGCCGTAGGTGCCGCCGATGATCTCCGTGCCGGGGAAGGCGAGCGGCACGGCCACGCCGATGAAGATGAAGATCAGCAGGGCGGGCAGGCCGCGGAAGATCTCGATGTAGATGCCGGCCAGCCAGCGGTACGGGCCGACGGACGACAGCCGCATCAGTGCGATCAGCATGCCGAGCGCGAGCCCGACGGCGAAGCCGGTCACCGTGTACAGGACGGTGTTCTTCAGCGCCAGCGTGATGACGTCCGGGAACATCTGCCGGGCGATGTCCGCTTGCGCGAACTGGTTCTGCAGCCGGTCCCAGTCGGCCGCGACCGCGAAGGCGATCACGGCCGCGACGAACACGGCGTACTGGATGCCGCGCGACAGTCCGCGCTTCTGCCGCCGCGTCAGGCCCTTCTTCTTCGGCTGGAGTCGTGTCTCCGTGTCGGTCATGGGATCAGGATGCGGCCGGCGAGGCGGCGGACTCGTCGTAGGGGCCGATCCACTGCTCGTACAGCTTCTTGTACGTGCCGTCGGCCTTGGCGTCCGTCAGGGCCTTGTCGATGGCCTCGCGCAGCGCGGTGTTGCCCTTCTTCACCGTGAAGCCGTACTGCTCGCCGGTCTCGAGGTTGCCGACGACCTCGAAGGCGTCGGCGTTGGCCTTGTCCTTCAGCCAGCCCTGGACGACGGGGTAGTCGATGACGACGGCCTTGACCTGGCCGGTGCGCAGGCCGTTGAGGACGGCGTCGGAGGACTCGAAGGAGACCGGGTCGAAGCCCTGCTTCTTGACGTAGTCCTCGCCGGTGGTCTGCGCCTGGGCGCCGAGCTTCACCTTCTTGGACTTGATGTCGTCGAGCGAGGTGACGCCGCTCTTCTTGTCGACGAGGACCGCCTGGGTGGCGTTGAAGTACGGGTCGGAGAAGTCGACGTTCTTCTTCCGCTCCTCGGTGATGGTCATGCCGGCCGCGGCGAGGTCGCACTCGCCGGAGTTGAGGAAGGCGCCGGTCTTGAAGTTCTCGAAGGGCGTGTCGAGGATCTGCTGCTTCACGCCCAGGTCGTCGGCGACCAGGTCGATCAGCGCGACGTCGAAGCCCTGCACCTTGCCGTCGATCTCCGACTGGAAGGGCGGATAGGGCAGGTGGGTGCAGGTGGTGAGCTGCCCCGCCTTGACGAGCTCGACACCGCCGGCGGCGGTCTTGGAGCCGCCGCCTCCGTCGTCGGTGGAGGTGCAGGCGGTCAGGAGGACCAGCCCGGCCGTCGCGGTGGTGGCGGCCAGCATGCGGGTCCGGCGGCCGAGGAGCGTCTTCACGGGGGCCTCCTGTCAGGGAACTGTGGGTTCCGATTATAAGGAGAGGTTTGATCGCCCCAAACCGATCCGATGGCCGGCCGGCCGGCCGGCCTGCGAACGCCGGGGACGCCGACCACCCGGCGGCCGGGCGGCACTTCGGGGGACGGTTTACGCTCGACTGCGTCGTACCCCGCAGCCGTACAGCGAAGAGAGCACCGCCGTGACCCACCTCCTCCTCGACCTCCCCCCGCTGAGCGCCGAGCGCTTCGCCTCCATCGAGGACCGGGTGGCACGGCTGCTGGACACCGCGCGGGACGTCGTGATCATGCAGGGTGAGGCGCTGCTGCCGCTGGAGGGCGCGATCCGCGCCACCGCCGGTCCGGGCACGACCGCGCTGAACGTCATCACCGGCCCCTACGGGCAGACCTTCGGCGACTGGCTGCGGGACTGCGGCGCCACCGTGATCGATCTGGCGGTGCCGTTCCACACGGCGGTGACGGCCGGACAGATCCGGGAGGCCCTCGCCGAGCACCCGGAGATCGACTTCGTGTCCCTGGTGCACGCGGAGGCGGCCACCGGGAACACCAACCCGGTCGCGGAGATCGGCGAGGTCGTGCAGGCGCACGGGGCGCTGTTCTACCTGGACGCGGTGGCGTCGGTCGGCGCGGAGCCGGTGCTGCCGGACGCGTGGGGCGTGGACCTGTGCGTGATCGGGGCGCAGAAGGCGATGGGCGGCCCGGCCGGTGTGTCGGCGGTGTCGGTGAGCGAGCGGGCGTGGGCGCGGATGGCGGCCAACCCGCGGGCGCCGCGCCGCTCCTACCTGTCCCTGCTGGACTGGAAGGAACGCTGGATCGACGGCGGGCGCAAGGCGCTGCTGCACGCGCCGGCCCAGCTGGAGATGCTGGCGCTGGAGGCGTGCGTGGAGCGGATCGAGGCGGCGGGCCCGGACACGGTGATGGCCCGGCACGCGGCGGCCGCGGCGGCCACCCGGGCGGGTGCGCTGGCGCTGGGCGGCGGCCTGGCGCCGTACGTCCACGACGCGGCCGAGGCGGCGCCGGTCGCCACCACGCTGCGCGCGCCGTCCGGCACGGTGGCCGCGGAGTTGGTGGCCCGCGCGCTGGCCGCGGATCCGGCGCTCGTGCTGGCCGCCGGCGGCGGCGCCCTGGCCAAGGAGATGATCCGGGTCAACCACTACGGTCCCGAGGCGAACCCGGGCGCGGTGCGCGCGAGCCTGGCGGCCCTGGGCGCCGCGCTGGCGGACGCCGGCCTGACGGTGGACGTGGCGGCGGCGCTGGACGCGGCGGAGCGGGCCTGGCACGGGGCCCTGCGGGAGCGTATCGGCGAAGTGACCGGGGCGTGAATTCCACGGGATTATCAGAATCCCTCGCACATATTCTCCTGCGACATTCTTTCGCTTATTCAGGTATTACCTTCCAGAGCAGCTTCCCGTCTTCTTCTGCCCGCTTTCCCGGACCCTAAACGCCACGATTCCGAGGACAGGAAACCGCACGTTCCGGACACGGTCACGGGAGTTACATAGTTGTGACCGGTTCCACATCGCGCCCGATTTGCGGCCTATACACCCCGCAAACCAGGGCATATCGCCGAGTCCTCGCGCGGACCCGCCCGCCCGCGCGATAACACAGATCAAGCCTGTACGTAACCCCGTCAGGCGATGCAATTTCGAATTTACCTGGGTAAGTTCAATTCGCATGACTGCCGCACAAGCAGACCTGCAAATCGACCGCCCCACCGTGGCGGACGGAGCCGCGCTGTGGCGGATAGCCAAGGACTCGAAGGTCCTCGACCTGAACTCGTCGTACAGCTATCTGCTGTGGTGCCGGGACTTCGCCGCCACCTCGGCCGTCGCCCGCGACGGGCGAGGCGAGCCGATCGGCTTCGTCAGCGGATACCTGCGGCCGGACAGCCCGCGCACCCTGCTCGTCTGGCAGGTCGCGGTCGACGAGGCGCACCGCGGCCGCGGCCTCGCCGCGTCCCTGCTCGACGGGCTGGTCGCCCGGACCGCCGCCGAGCACGCCGTGGACACCGTCGAGACCACCATCACTCCGGGCAACACCGCGTCCGAGCGGCTGTTCACCGCGTTCGCGGAGCGCCACGGCGCCCTGCTGGAGCGCGAGGTGCTGTTCGACGCCGGCCAGTTCCCCGACGGGTCGCACGACCCCGAGGTCCTGTACCGCATCGGGCCGCTCGCGCACTGACCACGCGGCCGGCCCGCCCCTGATCTTCCGACTCCCTCTGACCTCCCACGCCACCGAGGAGCGATTCGTCGTGACCATCACCCAGCCCGACCTCAGTGTCTTCGAGACCCTCGAGTCCGAGGTGCGCAGCTACTGCCGCGGCTGGCCCACCGTCTTCGACCGCGCGCACGGCAGCCGCATGTACGACGAGGACGGCCACGAGTACCTCGACTTCTTCGCCGGAGCCGGCTCACTCAACTACGGGCACAACAACCCCGTCCTGAAACGGGCGCTGATCGACTACCTGGAGCGCGACGGCGTCACGCACGGGCTCGACATGTCGACCACGGCCAAGCGCGCCTTCCTGGAGTCCTTCCAGAACTGGATCCTGCGCCCGCGCGACCTGCCGTACAAGGTGATGTTCCCGGGGCCGACGGGCACCAACGCCGTGGAGTCCGCGCTGAAGCTGGCGCGGAAGGTGAAGGGGCGCGAGGCGATCGTGTCGTTCACCAACGCCTTCCACGGCATGTCGCTGGGCTCGCTCGCCGTCACCGGCAACGCCTTCAAGCGGGCCGGCGCGGGCGTCCCGCTGGTGCACGGCACGCCGATGCCGTTCGACAACTACTTCGACGGCCAGGTCCCGGACTTCCTGTGGTTCGAGCGGATCCTGGAGGACCAGGGCTCCGGCCTCAACAAGCCCGCCGCCGTGATCGTCGAGACCGTGCAGGGCGAGGGCGGCATCAACGTCGCCCGGCCCGAGTGGCTGCGCGCCCTGGCCGAGCTGTGCGAACGCCAGGACATGCTGCTCATCGTCGACGACATCCAGATGGGCTGCGGCCGCACCGGTGCCTTCTTCTCCTTCGAGGAGGCCGGCATCACGCCCGACATCGTCACCGTGTCCAAGTCGATCAGCGGCTACGGACTGCCGATGGCGCTGACCCTGTTCAAGCCGGAGCTGGACGTCTGGGAGCCGGGCGAGCACAACGGCACCTTCCGCGGCAACAACCCGGCCTTCGTCACGGCCACCGCGGCCCTGGAGGCCTACTGGGCCGACGGGGCGGCGATGGAGAAGCAGACCCGTTCGCGCGGCGAGCAGGTCGAGCAGGCGCTGATCGCCATCACCGAGGAGAACCTCGCCGACGTCAAGGAGTACCGCGGCCGCGGCCTGGTGTGGGGCTTGGAGTTCCACGACAAGGAGCGCGCGAACCGGATCGCCCGCCGCGCCTTCGAGCTGGGGCTGCTGATCGAGACGTCCGGCCCGGAGAGCGAGGTCGTCAAGCTGCTCCCGTCGCTGACCATCACCGAGGACGAGCTGGACGAGGGCCTCACCACCCTCGCCCGCGCCGTCCGCGAAACCGCCTGAAACACGCACCCGAGCCGAGGAGGCATCGCACCACCGTGATTGTCCGTTCCTTCAAGGAGATCGAAGGCACCGACCGGCACGTGAAGTCCGCGTCCGGCACCTGGGAGAGCAAGCGCATCGTCCTCGCCAAGGAGAAGGTCGGCTTCTCCGTCCACGAGACGATCCTGTACGCGGGTACGGAAACCGACATGTGGTACGCGAACCACATCGAGGCCGTCGTC
Organism: Streptomyces calvus; assembly: GCF_006782915.1. Taxonomy (GTDB): domain Bacteria; phylum Actinomycetota; class Actinomycetes; order Streptomycetales; family Streptomycetaceae; genus Streptomyces; species Streptomyces calvus. The sequence continues at coordinate 191,876 of NZ_VCNP01000054.1, read as the reverse complement.
TGCACCAAGGGCGACGCCGAGCTGACCGACCGCGAGACCGGGAAGACGTACCACATCACGCCCGGCACCATGTACCTCCTGGACGGCCACGAGCGGCACACGCTCAAGGTCAAGGAGGACTTCCACTGCATCTGTGTCTTCAACCCGCCCGTGACCGGACGGGAGGACCACGACGAGAACGGCGTCTACCCGCTGCTCACCGAGGAGGTGTGAGTCACCGTGACCACGACGGCGAACGTCACCGATCTCTATCCCACCCGCGGCGCGACCGAGGTGGCGACCCCCCGGCAGGACCCGGTCGTCTGGGGCTCCCCGGACACGCCCGGTCCCGTCTCGGCCGGTGATCTGCAGGCCCTGGACCGCGACGGCTTCCTCACCGTCGACCAGCTCATCGGGCCGGACGAGGTCGCCGTCTACCAGCGGGAACTCGAGCGGCTGGTCACCGACCCGGACATCCGCGCGGACGAGCGCTCGATCGTCGAGCCGAAGTCCAAGGAGATCCGGTCCGTCTTCGAGGTGCACCGGATCAGCGAGGTCTTCGCGAACCTGGTGCGCGACGAGCGGGTGGTCGGACGTGCCCGGCAGATCCTCGGCTCGGACGTCTACGTCCACCAGTCGCGGATCAACGTCAAGCCCGGCTTCGGTGCCAGCGGCTTCTACTGGCACTCGGACTTCGAGACCTGGCACGCCGAGGACGGCCTGCCGAACATGCGCACCATCTCGGTCTCGATCGCGCTCACCGAGAACTACGACACCAACGGCGGTCTCATGATCATGCCGGGGTCGCACAAGACGTTCCTCGGGTGCGCGGGGGCCACGCCGAAGGACAATTACAAGAAGTCCCTGCAGATGCAGGACGCGGGGACGCCCTCCGACGAGGCGCTGACCAAGATGGCCTCGGAGTACGGCATCAAGCTGTTCACCGGCAAGGCCGGATCGGCGACCTGGTTCGACTGCAACTGCATGCACGGCTCCGGCGACAACATCACGCCGTTCCCGCGCAGCAACGTGTTCATCGTGTTCAACAGCGTCGAGAACACGGCGGTCGAACCCTTCGCGGCGCCCATCCGGCGGCCCGAGTTCATCGGCGCGCGGGACTTCACTCCCGTCCGGTGAACCGGATCCCGGCCGGGGGTCCGGGGGTCGCCCCCGGATGCCACGACATCGGCGCGCGGGACTTCACTCCGGTGAAGTAGGCGCACGACAACGGTGCGGTAGGCGCGCACCACACAGACTGCGGGCCGGGCCTCCTCGTGTGGGACAAGGAGGCACCGGCCCGCTGCCGTGCGCTCAGCCGGACGTCGACAGGACGTCGAGCAGCCGGTCCACGTCGGCGGCCGTGTTGTAGAGGTGGAAAGACGCCCGCAGGTTGCCCGCCCGGTTCGACACCTGGATGCCCGCCTCGGCCAGCCGCGGCTGGAGGCGGCCGAGGCCGGGCACGGACACGATCGGGGAACCGGGCGCGGGCACCGGCGTGTGGCCCAGGTCGGCGAGCCCGGCACGGAAGCGGTCGGCGAGCGCCAGGTCGTGGGCGCGGACGGCGTCCACGCCGATCTCCTCGAGGAGTTCGAGGGAGGCCCGCAGGCCCGCGTAGCCGAACAGCGCGGGACTGGAGTCGAACCGCCGGGCGGAGCGGGCGAGTTCGGTGACCGGTCCGTAGCAGCTGTCCCAGGGGTTCTCGCCGGCGACCCAGCCCGCCTGCACCGGCGCGAGGTCGCCGAAGTCCTCCGGCACGACGAGGAAGGCCACGCCGTGCGGGCCGAGCAGCCACTTGAAGGTGATGGTGACGGCGTAGTCGTGCTCCCCGGCCGTGACCGGCAGCCAGCCGGCCGCCTGGGAGAAGTCGACGTAGGTGCGCGCCCCGTGCGCCCGGGCGGCCTCGCGCAGGGCGGCGAGGTCGGCGATCCGGCCGTCGGCGGACTGCGCGGCGCTGACCGCGACCAGCGCGGTGCCCGGGCGGACGGATTCCGCGAGCCCTTCCAGCGGCACGGCCCGCACCTTGAGGTCGCCGCGGGTGTGGAAGGGGTTCAGCACGGAGGAGAAGTCGCCCTCCGCGGTGAGGACTTCGGCTCCGGACGGCAGTGAGGCCGCGACCAGCGCGGTGAACAGGGCGACCGTCGCACCGGCGGCGACCCGCTCGACGGGGACGCCGGCCAGCCGGGCGTAGGCGGCGCGGCAGGTCTCGACGTCGGCGAAGAGCGGGTCGAGCGACCGGCCCTCGGCCCGCAGCCGCGCCGCGTCCTGGAGGGCGGCCACGGTCCGCTCCGGCAGCAGGCCGTTGCTCGCGGTGTTGAGGTAGGTGTTCTCCGGGGCGAACTCGGCACGGACGAGGTTCTCGAAGTTCTCCATGGGACCACTCTGCGGGTCCGGGATGTCCCCGTCCATTGCCGAAATCTGCGCGATATGGCCAAGGAACGCTTATGCACCGCCTCGACCTGCGCCTTTCTACGACTGGGGCACCGCGCACCCGTCCGGGCCACAGACCTCCGCGTCGCCGTCGACCAGCGTCAGCGGCGAGCGTTCGTCCCAGGCCCGGGTCAGTGCCTGCGCGAACACCTCGGCGGGCTGGGCGCCGGAGATGCCGTACTTCCGGTCGAGCACGAAGAACGGCACACCGGTCGCGCCGAGCTGTGCGGCCTCCCGCTCGTCGGCACGGACCTCGTCGGCGTACGCCTCCGGGTCGGCGAGGACCCGGCGGACGGCGTCCTCGTCGAGTCCGGCGGCGGTGGCCAGCCCGACGAGCCGTTCGTCGTCGTTGTAGACGGAGCGCTCCTCGGCGAAGTTCGCCCGGTACAGCAGGTCGAGCAGCTCCGGCCGGCGGCCCTGCTCGCGGGCGTGGTGCAGCAGGCGGTGCATGTCGAAGGTGCTGCCGTGGTCGCGGCCGCGGGTGCGGTAGGGCAGGCCCTCGGCGGCGGCCTGGGCGCCCAGGTTGTCCTCGCCGGCCTCGGCCTGCGCCTCGCTCATGCCGTACTTCTTCGTGAGCATCGTGATCACCGGCTGGATGTCGTCCTTGGCCCGGCCCGGGTCCAGCTCGAAGGAGCGGTGCACCACCTCGACCTGCTCGCGGTGCGGGAAGGCGGCCAGCGCCTTGTCGAAGCGGGCCTTTCCGACATAGCACCAGGGGCAGGCGATGTCGCTCCAGATCTCGACGCGCATGGGTCGGCTCTCTCCAGGGTCGTACGGGTGCGGAGACTCCCTCCGGCGACTGCGTGAACGTTCAAACAGTCGCTTTCATTCCCCCGGCGTCCGTCCCGCGGGGCGCTCGGCCGCCCGGGGCCGGTACGCGATGTCCCCGTACGTCGCCGCCTCTAGCAACGACCCGACAGCGCAGGCCCCTTGAAGGCCGGGAGTTCACTTTGGTCGTGCGGGACCGCACCGAAGGAGGGATGCGGGCGTCCGGGGACGGCCCTCTATCGTCTGCGCGTGGACCTACCCGAGACACCCCGCTCCGGCCTGCCGCTCCGTTCCCGGCTCGCCGCCGCCTCGCCCTGGCCCCGCAAGCGGATCGTCGGGGAGGCCCTACTCGCCCTGGTGCTCTGCGCGATCGCGGGTCTCCTCCACACGACGGAGACCGGATCCCCGGCACGCGGCGCCGCCCTGGCCCTGGTCGTCGCCGTGCTGTCGCTGGGCCGCCGCGCGCTGCCCGCGACGGTCCTGACGGTCGCGTCGGCCCTGGCCGCGACGGTCGTCGGCACGTTCCCGCTGCTGATCTGCGCGGCCTGGTCGGCGGGCAGCCGCATCAAGCGCCCGGTGCACGCATCGGCCGCGTTCGCGGGCGGGCTCGTGCTCCACCTCGTGCTCGCCGTCACCACCTCCGCCGACGACGAGCTCGGGCTGTCGCTGCCGATGACGGCCGTGCTGGCCGGGAGCCCGTTCCTGGTGCTGGCGGTCGTGCCGGGGCTCGCGTCCCGCTACCGCGCCCAGCGCCGCGACCTGCTCGACGCGCTGCAACGGCACAACGCCCAACTGGTGCGCGAGCAGGCGATGGTGGCGCGGCAGGCGCGGCTGCTGGAACGGCAGCGCATCGCCCAGGACATGCACGACAGCCTCGGCCACCAGCTCGCGCTGATCGCCGTGCACACCGGGGCGCTGGAGGTGGACCCGGACCTCGGCGACCGCCAGCGGGAAGGAGTGGGCATCCTGCGGGAGGCCTCCCGGTCGGCGATGCGGGAGCTGCGCGAGGCCGTGGGCATCCTGCGGGACGGCGTGGAGGCGCCCGCGCCCGGCTCCGAGGACGACACCGGGCCCACGACGGCCCGCGTGGCGGCCTCCGTCGACCGGCTGGTCGCGTCGTCGCGGGCCGCCGGCGCGCAGGTGGAGCTGCACCGCTCCGGCACCGAACGGCCCCTCGCGCCCGCCGCCGACCACGCGGTGTACCGCATCGCGCAGGAGGGCCTGACCAACGCGCACAAGCACGCGCCCGGCGCCCCGATCACCGTGGCGCTGCGCTACGAACCGGACAGCCTGGTGGTCGAGGTGGCCAACGGGCCGGTGCCGGCCGGAGCGCCGGCCGGGCCGCCCGCGATCAGCGGCGGCCAGGGACTGACCGGTCTTCAGGAGCGGGCCCGGCTGGTCGGCGGCATGGTGCACACCGGCCCCACCCCCGACGGCGGTTTCCGTCTCGCCGGTGTGCTGCCCTACGGCGACGGCGGCAGGCGGCCCGGTCCGGACGGCGCGACTTCCGTCGCGGCGGGCGACGACTTCCGGAGGCAGACCGGCGGGGGCTCGGCGGGCGACGGTGGAGCGGACATCGAACGCGCCGATCCGCAGAAGGAGTTCGCCGCCATCATGAGCAGCAGGAAGAACGTCACCCTCGGGTGCGCCCTCACCGCCGTCGTCCTCGTCGTGGGCGCCGGTGCCCTCCTGGTCTGGGGGGTCGGGAAACTGATCGACGAGGTGGAGAAGGGCGTCATCCCGGCGAGCGTGTACCAGTCGGCGACGGTCGGTGATGCCGAGGCGAACCTCCGGGCGAAGTTCCCGGAAGGCGGCTCGCTGCTCACCGACGGCGTGGAGAAGGACGGCCCGCCGCTGCCCGAGGACGCCGTCTGCGAGCACTTCGTGGACGACGAGGCCGACATCGTCTACCGGTTCTGCTTCCGCGACGGGAAGCTGGTCTCCAAGGAGTCCTATCCGCACCGGATCTGAGCGGCGGTCCGCGGCCCGCCCGCAACCGGATCGGGCATGATGGGCGGGCCCCGCCGTCCGCCCGTCGCACCGACGGCACACCGACACCGCGCAGGAGGCCGCGTGATCCGGGTCCTCGTCGCCGACGACGAGCCGCTCATCAGGGCCGGCATCAGGATGATCCTCACCTCGGCCGAGGACATCGATGTCGTGGCCGAGGCGCGGGACGGCCGGGAGGCGGTGGAGACCGCCCGGAGCACCGCGGTCGACGTGGCCCTGCTGGACATCCAGATGCCCGTGCTGGACGGGCTGGCCGCGCTGGCCGAGATGGCCCGCGCCGCACCGCGGGTACGCGTCCTGATCCTCACCACGTTCGGCGAACGCGACAACGTGCTGCGGGCGCTCGGCCACGGCAGCGCGGGCTTCCTGCTGAAGGACTCCGCGCCGCAGGAACTCATCCACGCGGTCCGCGCGGCGGCGGCCGGGAACGCCTATCTGTCCCCGGCCGCCACCCGGCACGTGGTGGACACGCTCGCCTCGCCCGCCGCCACCGTGCGCGGCGAGGAGGCCCGCCGCCGCCTGGCCGGCCTCACCGAACGCGAACGCGAGGTGCTGGCCCTGCTCGGCGAGGGCCTGTCCAACGCGGACGCCGGCGCCCGCCTGCACATGAGCGAGGCCACGGTGAAGACCTACGTCAGCCGCATCCTGACCAAGCTCGACTGCGACAACCGGGTGCAGGCGGCGCTCCTGGCCCGCGACGCCGGCCTGGAGCCGAGCGCGGGCTGAGCCTCAGCGCTCCAGCCGGCCGTTGAACCTGCGCGGCAGCCCCAGCGGGTTGTCGTCGCGCAGCTCCGGCGGCAGCAGCGCCTGAGGCGTGCCCTGGTAGACCACCGGCCGCAGCCACCGCTCGATGGCCGTGCCGCCCACCGACGTGGAGGTGGACGTGGTCGCCGGGTAGGGGCCGCCGTGGTGCTGGGCGGGGGCGACCGCGACGCCCGTCGGCCAGCCGTTCACCAGCACGCGGCCCGCCAGCGGCGTCAGTTCCCGCAGGAGTTCGGCGCCGCGGCCCTCACCGGCCGCCTCCTCGGCGGACAGCTGCACGGTCGCCGTGAGGTTGCCCGGCAGCCGCGACAGCACGGCGCGCACCTCGGCGTCGTCCTGGTAGCGGGCGACGACGGTGACCGGGCCGAAGCACTCCTCCAGGAGCAGGTCGTGCTCGCCCTCCTCGGCGAGCCGGCCCGCCGGGACGGTGAGGAAGCCGGCGCTGACCGTGTGCTCGCCGCCCGCGCCCGGGGTGACCGGGGACTCCACGTCGGGCAGCTGGGCGCGCTCGGCGACCCCGGCGACGAAGTTGTCGCGCATCCGGTGGTCGAGCAGGACGCCGGCGTCGGTGTCGCTGACGGCCTCCGTCAGCGACTTGACCAGCCGGTCACCGGCCTCGCCCGCCGGCGCCAGGACCAGGCCCGGCTTCACGCAGAACTGGCCGACGCCCAGCGTCATCGAACCGGCCAGCCCGGCGCCGATCGCCTCGCCGCGCTCGGCGGCGGCGGCCTCGGTGACCACGACCGGGTTCAGGGAGCCCAGCTCGCCGTGGAACGGGATCGGGACGGGCCGGGCGGCGGCCGCGTCGAAGAGGGCGCGTCCGCCGCGCACGGAACCGGTGAAGCCGGCCGCCGTGACCAGCGGGTGCTTGATCAGCTCGATGCCGGCCTCGAAGCCGTGGACCAGGCCGAGCACGCCGTCGGGGATGCCGTGCCGGGCGGCGGCCCGGCGCAGCACCTTGGCGACCAGCTCGGACAGGCCGGGGTGGTCGGGGTGGGACTTGACGACGACCGGGCAGCCGGCCGCCAGCGCGCTCGCGGTGTCGCCGCCGGGCACGGAGAAGGCGAACGGGAAGTTGGACGCCGAGTAGACGGCGACGACACCCAGCGGGATCTTGTAACGGCGCAGGTCCGGCACGGGCGGGGTCGCGGTGTCGTCGGGGTGGTTGATGACGACGTCCAGGAAGGCGCCCTCGTCGACGATGTCGGCGAAGGCGCGCAGCTGGTAGCAGGTGCGGGCGAGCTCGCCGGTCAGCCGTACGGGGCCGAGCGCGGTCTCCGCGTCGGCGGCCTCGACGAGCTGGTCCCGGGCCGCCTCGAGCTCGTCGGCGGCCGTGCGCAGGAAGGCCGCCCGGACGGTCCGGTCCGTCAGCGCGTCGCGCGCCTCGTGCGCGGCGCGGACGGCGGCGTCCACCTCCTGGGCTGTGGCCTCCACCGCAACCTGTTCACGCTGCTTCCCGGTTCGGGGGTCGACACTCCAGACTGGTGCTGCTGCCACCGCGGGTCCCTCCATTGATTGCCGCATCGAATGCCGCAGTATGTGCGTCATCCATCAGGGGCGTTCGATATACTGAACGCTGTCTCTGTTGATGAATGTGTGATGGAGACTATTTCCCGGCGAACGAAGGGGTCAAGGGCGATGTCGGCTGGCGAGACGGGCGGCGGGGCACAGGTGAAGTCCGCGGTGCGGACCGTTGAACTGCTCGAATACTTCGCCGGGCGTCCCGGTATGCACTCCCTGGCGGCGGTCCAGGAGGCCGTCGGCTACCCCAAGTCGAGCCTCTACATGCTGCTGCGCACGCTCGTGGACCTCGGATGGGTGGAGACGGACGCGACGGGCACGCGCTACGGCATCGGCGTGCGGGCGCTGCTCGTCGGCACGTCGTACATCGACGGCGACGAGGTGGTCGCGGCGGCCCGCCCGACCCTGGACCGGCTCTCCGACGACACCACGGAGACCATCCACCTCGCCCGGCTCGACGGCACCAACGTCGTCTATCTGGCCACCCGCCAGTCGCAGCACTACCTGCGCCCGTTCACCCGGGTCGGCCGCCGGCTGCCCGCGCACTCCACGTCGCTCGGCAAGGCCCTGCTCAGCACCTACACGGACGAGCAGGTGCGCAAGATGCTCCCGGAGACGCTGCCCGCCCTGACCGAGAACACCATCACCGACCGGGAGAAGCTCATCGAGGAGCTGCACCTGGTGCGGGAGCAGGGCTTCGCCGTGGACCGCGAGGAGAACACGCTGGGCCTGCGCTGCTTCGGCGTGGCGATCCCGTACCGCACGCCCGCGCGGGACGCGATCAGCTGCTCGGTGCCGGTGGCGCGGCTCACGCCCGCGCACGAGCAGATGGTCAAGGACGCACTGTTCGACGCGCGGGACCGGCTGACCCTGGCCACCCGTAGGCTCTGAGCCATGGACATCGCGTTGCGGCCCGTGCACGACAGCGATCTGCCGGTCTTCCACCGGCTGCTCAACGACCCGGAGGCGCTGCGCATGGCCGCCTTCACTCCCGAGGACCCGGCCGACCGGGACGCCTTCGACGCGCACTGGGCCCGCATCCGCAGCTCACCGGAGATCGTGGCGCGCACGGTGCTCGGCGACGGCGACGTGGTGGGCCACGCGTCGGTGTACGGCGAACCGGGCGAGCGCGAGGTGACGTACTGGATCGACCGCGCCCACTGGGGCAAGGGCGTCGCCACCGCCGCGCTGCGCGGTCTGCTGGCGGAGGTGACCGAGCGCCCGCTGTACGCGCGCGTCGCCGCGGACAACGCGGGCTCGCTGCGGGTGCTGCGGCGGTGCGGTTTCGAGGTCTCCGCGCACACCACCGGGTACGCGCCCGCGCGGCGCGCGGAGATCGAGGAACTCGTGCTGACGCTGGACGGCTGAGGCGGTCCTCCCCCGTGCGGCGGAGGCGGATCGTCGCCGCGCAGGAGGTGCCGGCGGGCGGCCGGACGCGAGGCTGGGGGCATGTCGCAGACCCTCGCCCCCGCCGTGGCCGCCGCCGGCCCGCCGCTGCCCCGTACCCGCAGGCTGCTGCGGGCCGTCGCCGTCGTGGCCTGCCTGCCGTACCTCACCCTGAAGACCCTCTGGGTGGCCGGGAGTCGGCTCGGCATCCCGCCGGGCAGCCCGCTGCTGGAGCACGGCACCGCACTGGTCGTCGCCAACGTCGTCACGGTCGCGATGGACGGCGCCGTGATCGTGCTCGCGCTGCTGCTGACCCGGCCGTGGGGCCGCGCGGTACCGGCGTGGCTGCTGGTGGCGCCGATGTGGATCGCGACCGGGCTGCTGGCGCCGGTCATGGCCGGCTATCCGCTGCAGTTGCTGGTGCGCGCGTTCGGCGCGAGCGCCGCGGGCACCTCCGGCGGCGGCGAGCCGTTCCTGGAGGAGTGGGTGTTCGCCGTCGTCTACGGCGGCTTCATCGTCCAGGGCCTGGCGCTGGGCGCGCTGTTCCGGCTGTACGCCCGGGACCGCTGGGGCCATCTGTGGCGCGGCCGGCTGTGCGACGTGCCCGCCGGCGCGGCGGACGCGGCGCAGCGGGCCGCCGCGGTGGCGGCCGCCGTGCTGGCGCTTTTCCCGCTGACGCTGCGGGCGCTGTGGGCCGCGGGCGGCACGACGGGGCTGAGCGCGGGCGTCGTCGCGGAGCGCGGCAGCGACTTCCACGTCCTGGAGTCCCTGTACGTGGTCTACCTCCTGGCCGCGGTCGCCGGCGGTCTGCTGCTGGCGTTCCGGCGGACTCCCGCGCTGCCGGTGCGGGTGCCGCTCGTCCTCGCCGGCATCGGCTCGGGTGCCGTGGCCTGCTGGGGCGGCTGGATGGCGGCGGCCGCCCTGGTCACCGGAGGGGATCCGGCCGACCGGCCGACGGGACTGATGCTGCTGGCCTACGCTGGCCAGATGATCGTCGGCCTGCTCGTCGCCCTCGTCGCCGCCCGCTTCCTCGCGGCGCGCTCCGCCGGCGCCGTGCGGCGCCCGGCGACGTGAGGGCCGTCGCCCGGCCGCTGTTCGGCCGGCGGGCGCGGCTGCGCTGGATCCATCTGATCCTGGGCGGCGCGCTCGCCATGCCGTACGTCCTGGTCGGCGCGATCGTCGTCGGTCCCGTGGCCGGTTCCACCGACGTCTTCTCGTCGTTCCCGCTGCAACTGTCCTCGTTCGCCGTCGGGTTGCCGCTGGCCGCCGTCACCTCCCTGTTCCCGCTGACCCGGCCGCTGGAGAGCGCCGCCGTGCGCTGGCTGTGCGGGGTGGACGCGGACCGGCTCGCCGACGGGCCCGCCCGCGGCCGGGCCGCCAAGGTCCGTACGGCGCTGTGGTTCACGCTGCACCTGGCGTTCGGCGGGATCGTCGCGGGAATGTCGCTGGCGGTGCCGCCGTTCGCGGCCGTGCTCGTCGTGATGCCGCTCACCGCGGGGGTGTTCGGCGACCGGCTCGGGTTCCCCGAGGTGTTCGGCCAGCCGTGGGCGATGGCGCTCGCGCCGGTCGCGGGCGTGGCCTCGCTGCTCGCGCTGGCGGGCTGCGCGGCGGGCGCCGGGGCGCTGCTGGCCCGCTGGGCGCCCGCGCTGCTCGGCCCCACGCCGGAGGACCGGCTGGCCGCCGCCGAGGCGCGCGCCGCCGACCTCGCGGTGCGCAACCGGCTGGCGCGGGAGCTGCACGACTGCGTCGGCCACGCGCTGAGCGCGGTGACCCTCCAGGCGGGCGCGGCGCGCCGGGTCCTGGACGCCGATCCGGAGTTCGTGCGCGAGGCCCTCGCGGCGATCGAGGAGACCACCCGGCGCACCGTCGGCGAACTCGACACGGTGCTCGGTGTGCTGCGCGACGGCGACGGCCCCGGCACCGCGCCGGCGCCGACGCTCGCCGCCGACCTGGACGGTCTGCTGCGCCGCACCCGGGCGGGCGGGCTGACGGTGACGGCCGAGGTCGCGGCGCCGCTGGAGGCACTGCCGCCGGTGCTGTCCCGGGAGGCGTACCGCATCGTGCAGGAGGGGCTGAGCAACGCGCTGCGGCACGCCGACGAGGGAGCGGGCGTGGCCGTGCGCGTGGAGGTGCGCGCGGGCCACCTGGAACTCACCGTGGACAACCCCCTCCCGTCCGTTCCCGCCACCCGGCCCGGCGGCGGCCACGGCCTGCCCGGCATCGAGTCCCGCGCCCGCGTCCTCGGCGGCACCGCCCACGCGGGCCCGGTCCGCGACACCTGGCGGCTGCACGTCCGCCTGCCGCTGCGGGCGACCTTGTGACCCGACCGTCCCGCCGCCTCCAGGGAGTTCCATGACCACCCCGATCCGTGTCGTCCTCGCCGACGACGAGCGCATGGTGCGCACCGCACTGCGGGCGATCCTGTCCGCCGAACCGGACCTGGAGGTGGTCGGCGAGGCGGCCACCGGCGCGGAGGCGGTGGCCGTGGTGCGGGAGCTGCGGCCCGACGTGGTGCTGATGGACGTCCGGATGCCGCAGGTCGACGGCATCCGCGCCACCGAGCGGATCCTCGCCGACCTGGCGGAGCCGCCGCGGATCGTCGTCGTCACGACCTTCGAGAACGACTCGTACGTGTACGACGCCCTGCGCGCGGGGGCGGCCGGGTTCCTGCTGAAGCGGGCGGACGCGGACGCGCTCGTCGGTGCGGTGCGGCTGGTGGCGCGCAGCGACACCCTGCTGTTCCCGGCGGCGGTCCGGGCGCTGGCCACCGAGCACGCGCGGGCCCGCCCCGCGCCTGCGGCGTGGGTGGCGCGGCTGACCGGGCGGGAGAGCGAGGTGCTGCGGCTCATGGCGGCCGGGCTGACCAACGCGGAGATCGCGCGGCGGATGGAGGTGGGTGCCGCGACGGTGAAGACGCACGTGGCCTCCGTACTGGCGAAGACGGGCGCCCGGGACCGCACCCAGGCGGTCATCGCGGCCTACGAATCCGGGTTCCTGCGCGACGCGTGACCCACCGGGTGAACGCCTGTTCCATGAACACCCGATGAGAAAACGGGTCGGACGGGAACGATTCACCCGGCCCCGCTCGTCTGTCCGGACGCGATGAACAAGACGATCAGGCGTGCCGCGGTCTTCACGCTGCTGCTGGTGTTCGCCCTGCTGATCAGGGCGACCTGGGTGCAGTTCTACGAGGGCCGGGCACTGGCGGACGACCAGGACAACCGGCGCAACGCGATCGAGACGTACGCGGAGCCGCTGGGCGACATCGTCGTGGCCGGTGAGCCGATCACCGGCTCGGCGCGGACGAAGAGCGGCGACCTCGCCCACAAGCGCACCTACGACGACGGCCCGCTGTACGCGGCGGTGACGGGCTACGCCTCGCAGTCGTACGCGCCGACGCAGCTGGAGGGCATCTACGCGGACCTGCTCAACGGCACGGACCCGCGGCTGCGGACGGTCATGGACACCGTGACCGACGGGCGGGCCGAGCCGGGCACCGTGGTGACGACCATCGACCCGGTGGTGCAGAAGGCGGCGTACGAGGCGCTCGGCGACAAGAAGGGCGCGGCCGTCGCGATCGACCCGAGGACCGGCCGGATCCTCGCCGCCGTGTCGACCCCGTCGTACGACCCGACGGCGCTGACCGACGCCAACACGGCGGGCGAGGCGTGGGAGAAGCTCAACGCGGACCCGGACAAGCCGCTCGTCAACCGGGCGCTGCGCCGGCCGCTGCCGCCGGGTTCGACGTTCAAGCTGGTGGTCGCGGCGGCGGCGCTGGAGGACGGCCTGTACGCGTCGGTGGACGAGCGGACCGACAGCCCCGACCCGTACCGGCTGCCGGGCACGGTCACGGACCTCGGCAACGAGAACCCGAACGCGCCCTGCGAGAACGCCTCGATCCGCGTCGGCCTCCAGTACTCCTGCAACAACGTCTTCGCGAAGATGGCGGTGGACCTGGGCCAGGACAAGGTGCGGGCGATGGCCGAGGAGTTCGGCTTCAACGACGCGACGCAGGACGTGCCGGTGCGCGCCCACACCAGCGTGTACCCCTCGGACATGGAGCCGTCGCAGACCGCGCAGACCGGAATCGGCCAGTTCGACGTGACCGCGACCCCGCTCCAGATCGCCATGGTGTCGGCGGTGCTGGCCAACGACGGGGAGCTGGTGTCGCCCCACATGGTGAGCCGGATCACCGACGGCGGCGGCGACGTGCTGAAGGACTACGACGACGAGTCCACGACGCGGCGGATCGTCAGTTCCTCGACCGCCGAGCAGCTCACGTCGGCGATGCAGACGGTCGTCGACGAGGGCACGGGGTCGAACGCGCAGATGGCCGGGGCCACCGTGGGCGGCAAGACCGGTACCGCCCAGCACGGCGAGAACAACAGCAAGACGCCGTACGCCTGGTTCACCTCGTACGCCGAGTCGGACGCCACCGGCGAGGAGGTCGCCGTGGCGGTCGTGGTGGAGCAGTCCGACGCGGCCCGCTCGGAGGTCAGCGGCAACGGCCTGGCGGCCCCGGTCGCCAAGGCGGCGATGGAAGCGGCGCTCGCGGACTGAACTTCCGCTGCCGCACAGGCGTCTGACACGACGGGCCCGCCCCCTCCCCCCGGGGCGGGCCCGTCGTCGTGCGGGCGCGGCCCCTTGACGCCGGGCGTCCTGCCGTCGAAGTTGGGGTTCAAGTGCCGACCAGCCAGACATTGTTCGGCCCTCCGTACGAACCCGCGAAAGATCACTGATACGCTCCGGAACCCGCGCCGGTCCACTCCGGACGTTCACATGTCGTCTACATGACACGCCCTGCTTCGGTGCCCGGTCGGGCGCCCGACGCCGCTGCGAGGGGAGGTCGCCCGTGGGCACCGTCGTCGACGATGCCGCCTCCGTGGAGTTCCACGCGTTCTTCGAACGCCACTACGCCGAACTGTCCCGGCTGGCCCATCTGCTGACCGGTGAGCCGGACACCGCCGACGATCTGGCGGCGGACGCGCTGCTGGCCCTGTGGCACCGCTGGGACCGGGTCCGCGCCGCCGACCATCCGGCGGCCTACGCCCGGGGCGTGGTGGCCAATCTGGCCCACACCAGGATCCGCAGCGCGGTGCGCGAGCGCCGGCGGATCGCGCTGTTCTTCACGCCGCGCGAGGAACGGACGGAGAACCCCGACGTGCCCGGCGTGGTGGACGTGCAGGAGGCGCTGCGCCGGCTGCCGTTCCGCAAGCGGGCGTGTGTGGTGCTGCGGCACGCCTTCGACCTGTCGGAGAAGGACACCGCACTCGCCCTCGGCATCTCGGTGGGTACCGTGAAGAGCCAGACCTCGAAGGCGATGGCGGAACTGCAGCGGCTGCTGGGCACGCAGGAGGTGCCCCGGCGGGTGCACGCGGCGGTGTCCGCGCCCGCTCGCGGGAACGGGGTCGGCAGCCTGCGCGAACGGGCCGACGGGGCCACGGGAAGGGACCGGTGACGATGCGGCGGGACGTGCACGAGGAGCTGCGCGCCCGGCTGCACGAGGCGGCCGGCGCGCACGAGCCCGACCGGGAGCGCATCCTGGCCCGGGTGGAGCGCGGCATGGCCGGTCCGGCCCGGACCGGCCACCGGGCCGTGCACCGGCCGGTGTTCGGCTGGCTGCGGGTGGCGGGCGCGACGGCGGCGGTGGCCGGCGTGCTGGCGTTGGGCGGGTACGCGGTCGCGTCCGCGGTGAAGGGCGAGGAGGCTCCCCCGCAGCGGCAGGTGGCGGTCTCGCCGACGCCCACGCCGTCCCCGGAGGCGACGAGCCGGCCGCCCGAGCCGCCGGCGGACCGCTCACCGGACCCGACGGCCGGCCCCCTGGACGACGCCACCGCCCCGGCCGGCACGCCGGGCCCCTCGGGCGGCGACGCCCGGCCGCCGGCCGGCGTCGAGGACGGGCCGCTGTGGTCGGACGGCTCGGTCGACCCGCACAGCAACGAGTTCTGGGCGCAGAGCAATGTGACGCTGAGGACGCGTACCGAACTGACCGCGCTCACCGTGCGGTTGCGCATCGAGCAGACCGGCGGGGTGTCCTCCACGGGGGCCTGGCGGTCCCTGCCCGAGGACGACTTCGCGCTCACCGTCGCGGAGCGGGACGGCTTCCTCGTCTACACGTGGACGCTCAAGGAGGGCCGCACCGTCGCGCCGGGCGAGTGGGTGTTCGCGGGCCAGTACAACCACGAGCGCGGCGGCCGGGACGCGGGCGGCGACACCTACACGGCGACGGCCGCCGCCGGGGCCGCACGGGTGGCGGTGGGCGGCGACTTCGCGGCGCACGACGACTAGTGCCGCATCGGGCGACGTTCGCCCAGGTCGCGACCCGCCGGCACCGCTTCGTCGTCAGGTGCGGGGAGCAGGTGTCGCAGACGATCGCGACGCGTGCCTCCCTCCGGTGCAGCGAGCGCGGGCAGCGGCAGTGGGCTGGAGGTCGAGCGGGTTGAACTCGTCCGCGCAGAGGACGACTTCGGGTTCGCCTTCCCGGTACGGCCCTGGGCCCGCCGCCAGGTCACCGCCAAGCCGGTGCCCGTGCGGATGATCCGCAGCAACCGCCCGACCGCTTCGCCGTCGACCTCCCGGACCTGCACACGGTCGGCCGCAGTGGCAGTGGGCTCCCCCAGGAGTATTGCAACGCACGGTCCAAAACGGCTAAGGTCCCACCATGGCCCGACCGAGGACGTTCGACGAGGATGGCGCCCTGGACGCGGCGATGCGCACGTTCTGGGAGAAGGGCTACGAGGCCACCTCCACACAGGACCTGTGCGACGCCACAGGGCTGGGGCGCAGCAGTATCTACAACACGTTCAAGAGCAAGCACGACCTCTTCGAGCGCGCACTCTCCCGTTACATCGACTCCATGACGACCTCCCAGCTGGCCGTGATGGAGGACACGCGGCTCAGCGCCGCCGAACGGCTGCGCACCCTGTTCGCCATGGTCGTCGACGCCGAGACCGCACACCGGACGGGCGGACGCGGCCCCGGCTGTCTGACCGTGAACACCACGGTCGAGCTGGTCGCCCGGGACCCGCAGGCGGCGGACATGCTGGAGCGCGACACACGGCGTCGGCTGACGGCACTGCGCGCGGTGCTCGAGGAGGGGCAGCGGGACGGCAGCATCACATCCCCTCGCGACGCCGGGGCACTTGCCCGCTTCGTCAACGCGGCGATCGCCGGCATGCGCATCTCCAGCCAGGGCGGCGCCGACCGGGCCGCACTGGAGTCGATCGCCGACATCACCTTGGACGCACTCACCGGCTGACGGCACACACCACCGGAGGCCGCGCCGAAGCACACCCGAGTTTTGAACTGATCAATCCATAATGAACCTCGAAGGAGCACGAACCGTGCCTCGTGCCGTTTACGTCCTGGCACTCGGCATCTTCGCCATGGTGACCAGCGAGTTCGTGGTCGCCGGGCTGATGCCGCAGATGGCCGAAGGACTGAACACGACCGTCTCCCGGATCGGCTACCTCATCACCGCCTTCGCGGTGGCCATGGCCGCCGGCGGCCCCTTCCTGACCGCGGCCCTGATGCGGTTCCCACCGCGTACGGCGCTGATGGTGCTGTTCACCGTCTTCCTCACCGGCAACGTCCTGGCCGCCACCGCGACCGGCTACGGCACGATGATGGCCGCGCGGATCATCACCGGCATCGCCTCCCAGGCATTCTTCGGCGTGGGCATCTCGATGTGCGCCCAGATCACCCGCCCCGAGATCCGTGGCCGCGCGATCGCCGTCGCGATGAACGGCCTCATGCTCGGCACCTTGCTCGGGCTGCCCGTCTCCACCCTGGTCGGCGAACGGTTCGGCTGGCGCGCCGCGTTCTGGACCATCACCCTGATCACCGTGATCGCGGCCGTGGCCACCCTGTTCGGCGTGCCCCGCATCGAGCGGGCGGAGGGCGGCGGCGGATTCCGCCAGGAGGCCGGCGTCTTCAGGAAGCCCAGGATGTGGCTGGTGCTGTCCAGCAGCACACTGATCATCGGTGCCACCTTCTCCGCCTTCAGCTATTTCAACCCCATCCTCACCGGCGTCACCGGCTTCTCCACCGGCACCGTCCCCCTGCTGCTCGTCGCCTACGGCGCCGCCACCGTGATCGGCAACAGCGTCGTCGGCCGCTTCGCCGACGGGCACACCGTCCCGGTGCTCGCCGTCGGCCTCGCCCTCAACACGGTGTTCCTCACGGGCTTCGCCCTCCTCGCCGACGTGCCCGCCGCGGCCGTCATCTGCATGATGGGCATCGGTTTGGCCGGCGTCACCATGAACCCGGCCATGGTGACCCGCGTCCAGCGCACCGGCAACGCCGGACCGCTGGTCAACACCGTGCACTCCTCCTTCATCACCCTCGGCATCATCCTCGGTTCCTCCATCGGCGCCGTGGTGATCGAAACCTGGGGCCTGCGCGCTCCGCTCTGGCTCGGCGCGGTCCTGGCGCTGGTCGGCCTGGCCACCGTCCTTCCCGACCTCGCCCACCGCCCCGCCCCGGCTGCCGGCCCCGCCCCCTTGTCCGCCCTGCCCGACGAAGGGACGGGTGCGCACCCGTCGAGCAGTCGGCAAGGCAGCGGCAGCAGTTGACGGCTGCGGCGACGTCGGTGAAAGCAACGAAGTGCTCCGCCGTGCACTCGGAACGGCCCCGGGCGTGAAGGTGGAAGCCGTCGAGGCCGAGGAAGTGCGGGCAGCGACCAGTCGTGGAGCCGCTCGCGACTTCCTCGATCCGGTCAGGAGTCGGCCACGCGACCCCGTCGCGCCAGGCGAACCGATCGGACGTCACGCGAGCACCCGTCCGACCTCGTGACGCTCCCCACTCGAACGAAGGCACGCGGCAGGGCCGCGGAAAAAGATCGCGGACGGCGGCAACCCCGTCGGCCCCGGCGGCGACCAGAAGACGCAAACACCCCCCGCACGCAAGGACATTGCGATGACTGCACAACCCGAACAGCGCGCCTCCCACCGCCGCCGCAGCACCAGGCGGCGGGCCGTGATCGCCGGTGTCTCCGCGCTCGGCCTCACGGGCGCGGCGATCGTCACCTCGTCGATGCTGTCCACCGCGGGCGCCGCCGCCTCCTGGCCCTCCGACACCGGCAGCAAGCCGGTCTCGAAGACCGTCCCCGTCTCCGGCGTCCACGACGGCGGCATGAAGAAGTACTACGGCACCGGCGACCTCGGCGGCGACGGCCAGGACGAGGGCCAGGACCCGATCTTCGAGCTGGCCGACGGCGCCACGCTGAAGAACGTGATCATCGGCACCCCGGCCGCCGACGGCGTGCACTGCAAGGGCAGTTGCACGCTTGAGAACGTGTGGTGGCTGGACGTCGGCGAGGACGCCGCCAGCTTCAAGGGCACGTCGTCGTCGGCGCAGTACCGGGTGGTCGGCGGCGGCGCGAGGAAGGCCGACGACAAGGTGCTCCAGTTCAACGGCGCCGGCACGCTCACGGTGAGCGGCTTCCAGGTGGAGGACTTCGGCAAGCTGGTGCGCTCCTGCGGCAACTGCAAGAAGCAGTACAAGCGCACGATCGTGCTGAAGGACATCGACGTCACCGCGCCCGGCAAGTCTCTGGTCGGCATCAACACCAACTACGGCGACACGGCCACGCTGTCGGAGATCCGCATCCACGGCGACAGCAAGAAGAAGATCAAGACCTGCACCCGCTACGAGGGCAACAACTCGGGCAAGGAGCCGAAGGACCTCGGCTCGGGCCCGGACGGAAAGTACTGCACGTTCTCGGCCTCGGACATCAGCTACGACTGAGCCCGCCGAGCACGTGAACCAAGGGCGCCCCGCCGGTCGGAACCGGCGGGGCGCTCCCGCTTGTCCGAGGCTGCGAACAGCGAAAACAGCCGAAAACTTTCGGTGCGTCCGGCCCCCGACGCACCGGTTGACGGCCCCCGCTCCACTGGTGACACTCCGAGGGCACGCCAACCCAACAGAATCCCTCACACTCCGACAGGAAGCCTCATGCGCCGCCTCATCGCCCGCCGCACGCTTCTCGTCCCCCGGCTCCCGTCCCTCGCCGCCCGGGCCTGCCTCGCGGCCCTCGCTCTCCTGCTCACCCTCCTCGCCGCCCCGCCGGCCACCGCACACCCCGGAGCACCGCCCGTGAAGCAGCCCACGTACGCCGGCTACCTCTTCGCCTACTTCACCGGCGAGGGCACCGCGGACGGCGAGCAGATCCGCTACGCCCTCAGCCGCGGCAACGACGCCCTGCACTGGCGCGAACTGAACGGCGGCGAGCCGGTGCTGACGTCGACCATCGGCGAGAAGGGGCTGCGCGACCCGTTCGTGATCCGCTCCCCCGAGGGCGACCGGTTCTACATGATCGCCACCGACCTGCGGATGTACCGGAACAGCAGCGGCAGCTGGGACGAGGTCCAGCGGCACGGCAGCAAGTCGATCATGGTGTGGGAGTCCACCGACCTGGTCCACTGGACCGACCAGCGCCTGGTCGAGGTCTCCCCCGACAACGCGGGCAACACCTGGGCGCCGGAGGCCTACTGGGACGACGAACTCGACGCCTACGTCGTCTTCTGGGCGTCCAAGCTGTACGCCGACGACGACCCGGACCACACCGGCTCGACGTACAACAGGATGCTGTACGCGACCACGAAGGACTTCCGCACGTTCAGCGAGCCGAAGATCTGGAACGACCCGGGCTACTCGGTCATCGACTCCACCGTCGTCCGGCACGACGACACCTACTACCGCTACACCAAGGACGAACGCGACCCGTCCTCCGGCTCGCCCTGCTCCAAGTTCATCACCGGCGAGAAGTCCACCTCGCTGACCGACACCTCCTACGACTTCGTCTCCGACTGCATCGGCCGCGGCGCCATGGAGCGGGGCGAGGGGCCGACGGTGTTCAAGTCGAACACCGAGGAGAAGTGGTACCTGTTCGTCGACGAGTACGGCGGCCGGGGCTACCTCCCCTTCGAGACCACCGACCTCGCCTCCGGCACGTGGACCCCGTCGACGGACTACCAACTGCCCGCGAGCCCGCGGCACGGCACCGTCATCCCGGTCACGCAGGCCGAGTACGACCGACTGCTCGCCGCCTACCCGCGGAGCCCCACGTCGATCGTGGACGCCACCGCGCCCGGCCAGAAGGGGTACGCGGTCGTCAGCGAGGAGACCGGCAAGGTGGTCCTGCCGATGGAACCGGACGCGGACCTGCGGCGCCTCGCGCCGACCCTGTGGACCGGCGAGGGCGCGACGGTCAGCCCGAGGGCCGGTGCCCGCCGTGACTTCCGCGCGCCGCAGACGTACACGGTGACGGCCGCCGACGGCACCCGGCGCACCTGGACCGTCGAGGCGGTGCCCACCCGCAGTCCCGTCCTGCCCGGCCTCAACGCCGACCCCGACGTGCGGTACCTGGACGGCCGCTACTGGATCTACCCGACGACCGACGGCTTCCCGGGCTGGGGCGGCACGCGGTTCAAGGCCTACTCGTCGAAGGACCTGGTGCACTGGACGGACCACGGCGTGATCCTGGACCTCGGGCCGGACGTGTCCTGGGCCGACCGGAACGCCTGGGCGCCGGCGATCGCCGAACGCGACGGCAGGTACTACTTCTACTTCTGCGCCGAACAGCAGATCGGCGTGGCGGTGGCCGACGCGCCGGCCGGCCCGTTCAAGGACGCGCTGGGCGAACCACTCATCGGCAAGGGGCAGTTCAGCGGCCAGATGATCGACCCGGCCGTGTTCACCGACGACGACGGCCGCTCGTACCTGTACTGGGGCAACGGGCGCGGCTACGTGGTCCCGCTCCACGACGACATGGTGTCCTTCGACGCCTCGCGGGTGAAGGACATCACCCCGACGGACTTCCGCGAGGGCTCCTTCGTGGTGAAGCGCCACGGCACCTACTACTTCATGTGGTCCGAGGACGACACCCGCAGCGAGAACTACCACGTGGCCTACGCGACCGGGCCGTCCCCGCTCGGCCCGTGGACCGAGCGGGGCACCATCCTGTCCAAGCGCCCCGAGTACGGCATCCTCGGCACCGGCCACCACTCCGTGGTCAACGCCCCCGGCACCGACGACTGGTACGTCGTCTACCACCGGTTCGCGCTGAACGGCCCCGGCCGGCCCGGCGGCGACGGCACCCACCGGGAGACCACCGTCGACCGCCTGGAGTTCGCGGCCGACGGCAGCATCGAACCCGTGGTGCCCACCCTGGAGTCGGTCCGGCCGGTACGGCACTGAGCCGCGCCGGCTCACACCACGGCGTCGAGCCAGGCGTACACCTCGTCCTGCATCGCGGAATTGAAGACGTGGCCGTACTCCGGCCACGTCTTCAGCCGCAGCCGCTCCTCGGCGCCGCGCGAGCGCCACACGGCGCGCAGCTTCTCGTGGGCCACCCGCACCCCGTCGGCGGTGAACAGGGTGTCCTGGCCGCCGTGGAAGAACAGCATCGGCCGGGGCGCGGCGATGCTCGCCACGTCGGGGATGTCCAGGTGCCGGGAGAGCCCCGGGTGGAGCATGTGGAACGCCGACTGGCCGCGCAGCGTGTTGTTGCCGGGGACCATCATCTCCTTCAGGCCCGTCATCCAGCACACGCTCGCCGCCGCCGCGATGTCGTCGCTGAGGGCGGCGACCTGCCAGGCGCGGTAGCCGCCCATGGAGAACCCGACGGCGGCGACCCGGCGTCCGTCCACCCGGTCCAGGCTCGCCAGGAAGGCGGCGGCCCGCTGGTCCTCGCGCGCCATCAGCCCGGCGGGCGAGGAGCCCAGGTGGTAGAGGTTGCTCGCCAGGGCCTGCTGCTGCTCGTAGGCGAGGGGCCCGCGGTCGCCCCAGCCGAGCGCGTCCAGGCACAGCACCACATAGCCGCGCCGGGCGAGTTCGTCGCCGACGAACCGTCCGTCGAAGTACCGGTCGGCCCAGGCCTGCGCGGAGGCGAGACGGGTGTCGTCGTGCCAGGGCCGGACGAGTTTCTCCTTCCCGATGTCGAACTTCGACCCGTGGTCGTGCAGCAGGAGCACCGCGGGGAAGGGTCCGCGGCCGTGCGGGGTGAGCAGCGAGCCGCGGACCCGTTCGTACCGGGTGAGGGAGAGGGTCACCGACTGCCGTGTGCAGCCGCCGGCCCGGACGCCCGCGGTGAACTCCGGCGCATACGGGGTGTCGTCCTGCCGGTCGGTGAACAGCAGTTCCTCGACCTGGGCGCGGGCCGCCCGGCGCCAGGCGGCGAAGTCCCGTTCGGGCGAGGTGCCCCAGGCGAGCGGGAACCGCAGGTCGTCCTTGAGGGCGGGGTGGAAGTGCGGCAGGTTGCCGCCGACGGGTTCGGCCGCCCGGCTGCTCCCGGCGCCCGCGGCGAGGGCCGCGGCGGCGGCCCCGGTGACGAACGCCCGTCGTCCCGGGCGCGCCGCGCTAGACACGGGGCCGCCAGTCGCCGAGGTGGTCGGCCGGGGTGTGGGAGGCGGCCTCGGCGCGGGTGAGCTGGGGCCGGTTCTCGGGGACGGTGATCACGGCGCCGGGGCCGGTGTTGCGGTACTCGGCGAAGCGCTGGTCCTGCCAGGGGTAGCCGCTCGCCATGGTGGCGTACGGCTCGGCCGCGTCGATGCCGGCGCTCAGGTGGGTCTCGCGGACGGTGAGCATCGGGCGGGCGGTGCGGTCGGAGCTGGGCACCCAGGGGCGGGCCAGCTTGTAGTGGCCGTCGGGGGCCTCGCTGCTGATCCGGCTGCGGGTGACCAGGTAGCCGCGCGGGTTGGCGCCGGCGGTGGACGGCGCGAAGACGAAGCCGTACGGCGCGGCCGTGAGGTCGGGGCGTACCAGGGTGCGGAAGTGGCAGTGCGCGAAGACGGCGGTGGCCCGGCCGAAGACGAAGTCGACGTCGCCCTCGGCGTAGCAGTGGGCGAAGTACTGGCGGGCGAAGACGTCCAGGGAGAGGGAGTCGGCGTACAGGGTGTCCTGGTGGCCGAGGAACCGGCAGTGGACGAAGGCGCTGCGGTCGCCCTGCACCTTGAGCGCGACGGCCTGGGTGCCGGTGGTGCCGGGGATGTCGCCGCGCAGCCAGTCGTTGGCGAAGGTGATCCAGCGGGCGGTGAAGCCGTCGGGGCGCAGGGTGGTGGTGGCGGAGCCGGAGGTGCCGAGGGTGCCGCCGCCGGGCTTGGGGGTGCCGGCCGCGTTGTTGTAGACGATCACCACGTCGCGGGGGTTCTCGGAGGCGCCGAGCCAGGTCATGTCGGTGCGGTCGGCGTCGACCGTGACCGTCTCCCGGTAGACGCCGGGCGCGATGACGAGGACGCGTCCGACGCCGGTCGCGGCGGTGACCGCGGCCTGCACGGAGGTGAAGTCACCGGCGCCGCCGGGGTGGACGTACAGGGTCCTGGGGGTGAGGCGGGCGGCGGGCGAGCCGTACCGGCCGAACGGGCCGCCGGGCCGGCCGCCGGCCGGGGCGGGGGCGGCGGACAGGGCGAGGGCGGTGCCGGCCGTGGCGCCGGCGAGCAGGAAGCCCCTGCGGGACAGGGACAGCGGGCCTGGGGAGGAGGGCATGCGGGTGCTCCTTCGGGGACGGTGAGGGCCGGGGCGGTGCGCACCCCCGTGGGTGGGGGCGGGGAGCGGGCCGCCCCGGCCGGCTGCCGGGAGGGTCAGCGGACGCGGCCGGCGCCCGCGTGGTGCTTCACCAGGGCCGGGACGGCACGGGCCGGGTGGACGGCGGCGCGCAGGGCGGGGGTCCATCCGGCGCCGGAGCGCAGGGTCTCCTGCGGGATCTCCGCGTTGTGCACGGCGATGAGGTCGGTGCTCCGGCCGTTGACGCGGTTGTGCGCGGCGGTGAGCGGTGAGTCGTTCCAGCGCTTGAGGATCTTCGCCGGGCTGATGCCCTCGGGCAGCGTGAACGCGTTGTGCTCGGCGACGAGCTGGGACTCCTTGCCGATGCCGAAGCTGTAGGAGTAGCCGGCGTCGGCGACGAAGTGGTTGTTGTACACGTCGACCTGTCCGAAGCGGACCCGCGGCGCGCGCTCGACCAGGTTCGAGAACAGGTTGTGGTGGAAGGTGGCCTTGAGTTTGCCCCGGTCGCCGACGGCGGTGGACTCGCCGTCGCTGTTGCCGATCAGGATCGTCTTGTCGTGCTCGGTGAAGACGTTCCAGGAGGCGGTGACGTAGTTCGCGCCCCGGACGATGTCCAGTTCGCCGTCGTGCTGCTGGTACAGCATGCCGAAGTACGTCGGGGCCTCGCTGTCGGGGTGCTCGCCGTCGGTGAAGGTGTTGTGGTCCAGCCAGACGTGGGTGGAGCCGTACACGACGGCGGTGTCGTACTCGGAGTTCCAGTTGCCCTTGCTGCCGTCGGTCGGGTCCCACTGGGGGAAGCAGTCGACCGGGCTCTCCAGGGTGAGGTTGCGGACGATGACGTTGTCGACGCCGCGGATCTGCAGGCTGGCGCCCTTGATGCCGGCGTTCCGGCCGACGCCGATGATGGTGGTGTCGGCCGGGATGTTCGCCTTGATGGCGGTGTCCTGCCGGGCGGCGGAGGCCCTGCGCAGTCCTTCCGGGCTGTCGTCGGGCTCGGCGCTCAGGTCCTGCTCCAGGCCCCAGGTCTCCGGCGCGTACTTCTCCAGGTAGGCGTCGAAGTCGTAGCCGGGCGCGGCGAACGCCTCGCAGCCCTGGGAGACCGCGTCGATGGTCCCCTTCACCTTGATGATCCTCGGCGCCGTGCCGCCGGCCGTCAGGGCCGCCTTGAACCCGGCCCAGTCGGTGACGGTGTACACGTGCTCGGCGTCGGCGTCCGCGCCGCCGGTGGTGCCGGTGCCGTGGGCGGCCCAGCCGTCGCCGGCGCCCAGCGTCTGGCGGGCGGGGTCGGGGTGGTGCGCGGGGGAGTGCGCCTGGGCGCCGGTGCCGGTCAGGGCCAGCACGAGGGCGGTGCAGCCGGCCAGCGAGGCGGCTCTGGTAATGGCATGCCCATGCCATATCGGTCTGTTCACGGTGCGGCTCTCCTTCGTGGTCCAGGGGTGTTACGCGGCGGCCTCCGGCCAGGTGATCCACGACTGCGGGATCTCCTCCTCCAGCCGCCGCACGTCGCGCGGGGCGAGCACCCGGGTGCGCAGCAGCTCCCGGGCGACAAGCCGCGCCACGGCGATCGCGCCCGGCGGATTGAAGTGCGTGTTGTCCTGCTCGGTCGCCGTCCAGTTGAAGTACGTCTTGGTCTCCTCGGCCCCGAGCCGCTGCCACAGCGCCAGCGACAGCGCCTGGACGTCCAGCAGCGGGACCCGCTCCCGCTCGGCCAGCGCCCGCATCGCCGCCGGGTACTCGCCGTGGCTCGGCACGGCCCGTCCGGCCGCGTCGAACCGCCGCCGCTCCACCGGGGTGGCCAGCACGGGGTGCGCGCCGCGGGCCCGCGCGCCGTCGACGTACATCCGCAGGTACTCCTGGTACGTGGTCCAGGGTTCGGTGTGGCGGCTCGGGTCCTCGGCCTTCTCGTCGTTGTGCGCGAACTGCACGACCAGCAGGTCACCGGCCCGGATCACGGCGAGGACCGCGTCCAGCCTGCCCTCGTCGACGAAGCTCTTCGAACTCCGCCCGTTGACGGCGTGGTTGGCGACGTCCAGCCGCCGGTTGAGCAGGAACGGCAGCGCCATACCCCACCCGGTCTCGGGCGCGGCGTCGGCGTACTTCTGCGCGGCGGTGGAGTCACCGGCGATGTGGAGGGTCCGGGAGCGGGGACCGGGAGCGGCCTGCGCCGTGCCGGCCGCGGCGAGGCCCAGCGGGAGAGCCAGGCCCGCGGCGGCGGCCTGTCTGCGCGTGAGGGACAACGGCTGTGCCTTTCGACGGGGAGGGAGCGCCCTCTCGGGGCGCCGGGCGACGGTGCTCCGCGGCTCCGCCGCGAAGGGCGCGGCCCGCCCGGGACGGCCCGCGGCCCGCACCGGGACGGGCCGCCCCCGGCGAGCGCGGGATCAGGCCATCTGCTCGTCCCACTCGGCCTTCGCCTCGTTCAGCTGCTCGGCCAGGTTGTCCAGGAACTCCTTGGCGCTCATGTCACCGAGGAGCACCTTCTGGAAGTTCGGCTCGTTGTCCGCCTTGGAGATGGTGTTCCAGTCCGGCAGGTAGTACGGCAGCTGCACGATGGTCGTGGACCCGTCGCTCAGCGCGTCCGCCGCCAGCTTCGTCGGCTCGGCCTCGGCGATCCAGTCGTCCTTCGCCGCGTCCGCGTGCGCGGGCACCTGGCCGGCCGACTCGTTGAACTTCGAGTTGGACGGCGCCGAGGTGGCGAACTCGATGAACTTCCAGGCGGCCTCCTTGTTCTTGGAGCTCTTGAACAGGCCGATGCCGTCGACCGGGTTGGAGACCTGGACGCGCTTCCCGCCGGGCCCGGTGGGCTGCGGAATGCCGCGGAACTTGTCCTCGCCGAGCGCCTTCACGTGGTCCTGGTAGGAGCCCAGGTTGTGGTTGAGCATGCCGATCTGGCCGGAGTCCCACTGCGCGACCATCTTGGTGAAGTCGTTGTTCAGGTCGGCCGCGGGCGTGGCCTTCTTGAACAGGGCGGCGTACTTCTCCAGCGCCTCGACGTTCTTCGGGTCGTTGACCGTGGTCTTCTTGCCGGTGGAGTCCCAGAACGAGGTGATGCCGGACTGGCCGTACATCGCGTCCAGGGCCTGGGCGATGGAGCCGGCGCCGCCGCGGATGGTGTAGCCGAACTCGTTCTTGTCCTCGTCGGTGAGCTTCTCCGCGGCCTCGAAGAAGCGGTCCCAGGTGGACGGCTCCTCCAGGCCCGCCTTCTCGAACAGGTCGGTGCGGTAGTAGAGGACGCCGTTGTTGGCCGAGGTGGGCACCGAGTACAGCTGGTCGTCGCCGCCGCCGGCGGCCCGCAGCGACTCGACCATGTCCTTGTTGAGCTTGCCGTCGAGCGGGGACTCGGCGATCCGGTCGTCCAGCGGGTCGAGCGCCCCCTGGGCGGCGAAGCCGGCGAGCATGGACGCGCTGATGCCGCCGACGTCGGGCAGGCCGCCGCCCTGGATGGCGGTGTCGACCTTGGACTGGTACTCGGTGGCGGCGATGCCGACGTACTGGACGTCGATGTCCGGGTTGGCCTTCTCGAAGTCGGCGATGATCTGCTTCCAGATGTCGGTGCGGACACCACCGTTGTTGTCCCAGAAGATGATCTTGCCCTTGCCGCTGCCCTCGGCGCCCTCGTCCCCGGCCGCGCCGCTGCCGTCGTCACCGCAGGCGGTGGCGGTCAGGGCGAGCACGGCCCCCAGGGCGACGGCGGCCGACGTCCGGCGCCTGCCTGTGCTGCTTCTGCGCATGCTGATCTTCATTGGTCGGCTCTCTTCTTCGGGATCCAACGGGTTATGAAGTTGTGGGGGGTCTGTCGCGGCGGTCCGGCGGTGGTCAGCCGTGCGCCCGGGCGCCGATCCGGAACCGCGTGAACGTGGCGGCACCGGCGTGTCCCTGACCGGTGGGCGCCAGGGCGACCAGGCCGAGCAGGGCTCCGACCCAGCGCCACGGAGTGGCGGCGAAAACCTGACCGGAGGGGCGGAAGCCGTCGCCGGTGTCGGCGGAGAACCGGCAGCGCGCGCCGGCGCCGATGTCGATGCGCAGCCGTGCCCGGCCCTCGGGAGCGGGGCGCGGGTGGCCGGCGTCGCGTTCCCTGTCGGCGACGGCCTCGGCGAACCGGTGCACCAGGCGCACCGCGCCGTCCGCGCCCCGCTCGAGCCCGATCCAGCAGTACGCGTCGCCGAGGACCGCCAGTCCGGCGCGCGCCCCGGCTTCCGCGCCGTCGAGCCGCAGCTCCACCTCGACGGTGCAGGGGGTGCCGGGCAGCCGCTGGGTGAGGACGTTGGGCACCTTGCGCAGGTCGTCCGCGTCGGCGGAGCGCACGCACGTCAGCCGCAGCCCGTCCGCCGAGTGCTGGGTCGCCCAGCCGTCCCGGGGGTTGGCGGCCCACTGCCACTGGCGGCCGTACCGTCCGCCGGGGAAGTCGTCGTCGGTGGCCGGCGCGGCCGGCGGCTGCGCCGGCAGGTCCGGGCGGCGGTGAGCGGCGACGGGGGCGCCGTCGTCGCCGAGGACCGGCCAGCCGTCCGTGTCCCAGCGCATCGGCTGGAGGTGGACCACCCTGCCGTACGCCCCGCGCTGCTGGAAGTGCAGGAACCAGTCCTCGCCGGACGGGGTGCGCACCCAGGCGCCCTGGTGGGGGCCGTTGACGTCGGTGTCCTTCTGTTCGAGGACGACCCGCTCCTCGTACGGCCCGAAGAAGTCGCGCGAGCGGAAGGCGCCCTGCCAGCCGGTCTCCACTCCCCCGGCGGGCGCGAGGATCCAGAACCAGCCGTCGTGCCGGTAGAGCTTGGGGCCCTCCAGGGTGAACCAGCCGGGGATGCGGTCGGCGTCGACGATCACCTTGCCCTCGTCGAGGAGTTCGGTGCCGTGCGGGTGCATCCGGTGCCCGGTGAGGCGGTTCTTGACGCCGCTGCGGGACTTCGCCCAGGCGTGCACGAGGTACGCCTCGCCGGTCTCGTCGTCCCACAGCGGGCACGGGTCGATCAGGCCCTTGCCGGCCTTCACCAGATGGGGCCGGGTCCACGGGCCGCGGATCGCGGGGGCGTTGATCTGGAAGATGCCCTGGTCGGGGTCGCCCCAGAAGATCCAGAACCGGTCGTCGTGGTGGCGCAGGGACGGCGCCCAGACACCGCAGTCGTGACGGGGCACCGCGAACTCGGCCTCGGGTTCGAGGCGTTCCAGGGCATGGCCGACGAGGGTCCAGTCGACCAGGTTCCGGGAGTGCAGCAGCGGCAGTCCGGGGACGCGGCCGAAGCTGGAGGCGGTCAGGTAGAAGTCGTCGCCGACGCGGATCACGTCCGGGTCGGACCAGTCGGCGTTCAGGACCGGGTTGCGGTAGGTGGGTTCTGCGCCGGTCACGGGCTCACCGCCTTGCGGACCAGGGCGGCGGCCTCGTCGCGGCCGAGCCGGCCGTCGGCGACGACGGTGACGACCCGACGGACCACGGTCTCGCCGGGCGGGACCGGCAGCCGTGCCTCGTGGGCGAGGGAGGAGCCGACGCCCGGGTACTCGCCGGTGCGCACGAACCAGGGGTCGCGCCGGGTCGGCGCGGTGGCACCGGCGAAGACCAGCGTCCACGTCGTTCCGGCGAGCGCCAGCCAGTCGGCGGGACGGCCGTGCACCGCGTCGACGCCCTCGGCGCCGGCGGTGAAGACGTCCGGTGCCGTCTCCTCCTTGCGGGCCCGCCAGAAGAAGCCGCCGTAGGCCGCGCCGGGACGGCCGTTGGTGGCCGGGCTGCCGACGGAGAGTGCGGCGGAGGTGACGTTGGTGAGCGAGAAGGTGAGGTCCAGCACCCAGGCGGTGCCGGTGAGTTCGGTGGCCGCCACCGTGCGGCGCTCGCGCAGCAGCTCGCCCGGCGCCGCCACCCAGCGCAGCTCCTCCACGAACCCGTCGGGGTCGCGCAGCTGGAAGGCGGTGTGCCGCTGGCAGCCGTGGTTGTCCAGCTCGGTCGGCCCCTGGTCACGGACGTAGGTGCGTCCGCCCCAGAAGTTGAACCCCTCGACGTCGGGAACGGCGACACCGACGCCGAGGTGGTGTGCGTGGTCGGCGGGGCTCAGTTCGGTGACCGCCGTGCCGGCCAGGGTGGTGACCGGGTGCAGGTACGGCCGCGGGGAGAGCCGGGCCGGCAGTTCGGGCCGGGTGACGTACCGGCCGACGGGCCGGCCCGCGACGCGCAGGACCAGGGAGTCGTTGCCGGTCATCGGGTGCTCACCTCTTTCGGCGGGTGCGGGACGGGCAGCGCCCAGGGGGCGCCGAGTTCGGAGTAGAGGGACAGGGTGTCGGCGGCGGCCGCGACCAGGCCGTCCACGCCGGGCACGACGCGCCGCTCCTCGCCGGGGACGCGGTGCCAGGTGCCGGCGGGCAGCGGGGCCGGGTCGGGGGCCTGCCGGATCGCCTCGACGACCTTCATGAACGCGCCCGTCGTGTCGGGCGTGACCAGCAGCGGGGTGCCGCCGGTGAGGTGGGCGACGAGGTCCTCCAGCAGGTCGGTGCGGTCGAACCGCAGCTCCTCGGGGCCGTGGTCGGCGCGCTGGACCAGGACGCGGTCCTGCTTGTACCAGAAGGTGATCCGCCCGCTGGTGCCGTGCACCAGGACGTACGGCTCGTCGGCCCGCTCCGCGCAGAGCGTCGCGGCAACGGTGACCGGCCCGCCGCGCACGGTGGAGATCCGTACGCAGGAGGTGTCGTCCGACTCGATGTCGTTGGCGCGCAGCAGTTCGGTCTCGATGCCGGTGACGTCCTCGGCGCGGGTGCTGCCGGCGAGCGCGAGCGCGGTGGCGACGGCGTGGGCGAGCGGGTTGGTCAGCGCCCCGTCGATCACGTCGACGCCGTTCAGCCGCCGCCGGCCCGCCCAGGGGGCGCGCCGGAAGTACGCCTCGGGCCGCACCCAGGCGCCGGCCCCGCCGACGCCGACCACCCGGCCGACGGCGCCCCCGGAGACCAGCTCCCGGATCGCGGGCACGGCGTGCGAGCCGAGCGACTGGAAGCCGATCTGGCAGGCGACGCCCGCCGCGGCGACCCCGTCGGCCATCCGCCGGAACTCGGCGTACGACGGTGCCGGCGGCTTCTCCAGCAGGAGGTGCACGCCCCGCTCGGCGGCCGTCAGGGCCAGGTCGGTGTGGGTGGGGATCGGGGTGCAGATCACCGCGATCCGGGCGCCGGTGGAGTCCAGCAGGGCCCCGAAGTCGGACGACTGCTCGGGGAGTTCACCGCCGAACTCGTCCTCGGTGAGCGGGCTGAGCTCGCAGATGCCCACGAGCCGTACGATGCCGCGGTCCTGGAGCCGGCGGATGTTCTCCACGTGCCAGCGGCCGTGGCCGCGGGCGCCGGCGAGGACGACCGGGAGCGGGGCGCCGGGGGCGGTCGGCGGTTGCGTCATCCCTTCACCGCCCCCGCGCTGAACCCGGTGATCAGCCACTTCTGGATGAAGGCGAAGACGATCACGACGGGGACGGCCGCGATGATGCCGCCCGCGGCGAGCGCGCCGAGGTCGACGCTGTCCGCGCTCATCAGGGTGTTCAGGCCGACCGGGATGGTCTGCTTCTCCTGGTTGTTGAGGAACATCAGGGCGAACAGGAAGTGGTTCCAGGAGTGGACGAAGGCGAAGGAGCCGACGGCGATCAGGCCGGGCCGCAGCAGCGGCAGCACCACCACGCGGAAGGCCCGCATGCGGTTGCAGCCGTCGACCCAGGCGGCCTCCTCCAGGGAGTACGGCACGTTCTTGATGAAGTTGCTGATCAGGATCATCGACAGCGGCAGCTGGAAGACCGTCTCGGCGATGATGACGCTGCCGAGGGAGTTGATCATCTGCAGTTCGGCGAAGATCTCGAACAGCGGGACCAGCAGCAGCGCGCCGGGCACGAACTGGGAGCAGAGCAGGGCCAGCATGAAGCCCCGCTTGATCCGGAAGTCGAACCGGGCGAGGGCGTAGCCGCCGGCCAGCGCGACCAGCGTGGTCATGATCAGCGTGGCGACGCCGACCAGGACGCTGTTGTAGAAGAAGGTGCCGAAGCTGCGGTCCGTCCACACCTTCTCGAAGTGGACGAACGTCATCGGCCAGGGCACCAGCGAGGTCGAGCCGGCCGGGCGCAGCGCGAAGAGCAGGATCCAGTAGAACGGGATCAGGGTGAAGACGAGGTAGATGCCCAGCGGAAGGTAGATCTGCCAGCGGGGCGCCTCGTCCCAGGCCCGGCGGCGCTTGTTCGGGCGGGGCGGTTCGGGGGCGGTGGGCGCGGGGGCGGGGGCGGCCTGCGTGGCCTCTTTGGTGATCACTTGCTTTCGCCTCCGAACTTGCTCAGCCGCAGGTAGACCATCGAGCAGAAGAGCAGGATCACGAACGCGACCGTGGTCAGGGCCGACGCGTAGCCGAAGTTGTGTGCGTCCACCGAGGTGTTGGCGATGTACAGCGGCAGCGTCGTGGTCTCGCCCGCGGGTCCGCCGCCGGTCAGCGTGTAGAGCAGGTCGACGTTGTTGAACTCCCACACCGCGCGCAGCAGCGTGGACAGGATGATGGCGTCCTTCAGGTGCGGCAGCGTGATGTGCCAGAACTGCTTGATGCGGCTGGCCCCGTCGACCTCGGCGGCCTCGTAGAGGTCCTTGGAGACGGACTGGAGGTCGGCGAGGATGAGGATCGCGAAGAAGGGCACGCCGCGCCACAGGTCGGCGACGACCACCGCGGGGAAGACCGTGGAGGTGTCCGACAGCCAGCTGACGCCGTAGTCGCCGATGCCCATGTCCGCGAGGTAACGGGTGATGCCGGTCTGGGAGTTGTAGAGCAGCACCCAGATCGCGGAGGTCAGCACGCCGGAGACGGCCCACGGCGAGAAGACCAGGGCACGGCCGAGGCCGCGGCCGACGAAGGTCTGGTTGACGATGAGGGCGAGCGCCAGGCCGAACAGCAGTTGCAGGCCGACCTCGACGAACACCCACTTGGCGCTGAAGACCAGCGTGTCCCAGAACAGCGGGTCGTCGGTGAAGATGCGGGTGAAGTTGTCGAAGCCCGCGTAGCCGTTCCGCCACGGCTTGGTGGGGTTGTAGTTCTGCAGGCTGTAGTAGAAGACGCTGATGACCGGGTAGGCGATGAAACCCAGCATGAGCAGGGCGGCCGGCGCGATCAGCAGGTAGGGGAGCCTGCGGGGCGTGGCGGAGGCACGGCGCCGCCGGGGTGGCGCGGGCGGTTTCGCCACGGCTGCGGCTTGGGCCATGACTGTTCTCCGTTCTCGGTACGTCGTGCTGTGGTGGTGCCTGAGCGGGGGAAGCGCTTTCTTCGTGTGTGTGCGGGGTTCCGTCGGCGAACGGCGGGTCAGCCGGCGTACGGATCCTGGACGGTGCCCGGGCGGGCGAGGAACTCGAAGTCGCAGCCGGTGTCGGCCTGGGTGATCTGCTCGTTGTAGAGCGCGCCGTAGCCGCGTTCGTAACGGACCGGCGGCGGTGTCCACTGCGCCCTGCGGCGCTCCAGCTCCTCGTCGTCCACGTCGAGGCGCAGGGTGCGGTTCTCCACGTCGAGGGTGATGGGGTCGCCGGTGCGCACCAGCGCCAGCGGTCCGCCGACGTACGACTCGGGGGCGATGTGCAGGACGCAGGCGCCGTAACTGGTGCCGCTCATCCGGGCGTCGGAGATCCGCACCATGTCCCGCACCCCCTGCTTGAGCAGGTGGTCGGGCAGCGGCAGCATCCCGTACTCGGGCATGCCCGGGCCGCCCTTGGGGCCGGCGTTGCGCAGCACGAGCACGCTGTCGGCCGTGATGTTCAGCGCCGGGTCGTTGATGGTCCGCTGCATCTGCTTGTAGTCGTCGAAGACGACGGCGGGACCGGTGTGCTTGAGCAGGTGCGGTTCGGCGGCGATGTGCTTGATGACGGCGCCGTCCGGGCAGAGGTTGCCGCGCAGCACGGCCACGCCGCCCTCGGCGGCGACCGGGTTGTCGCGGGGCCGGATGACGTCGTCGTCGTGGACCTGCGCGCCGGCGATCTGCTCGCGCAGGGTGTCGTGGCAGACGGTGGGCCGGTCCAGGTGGAGCAGGTCCGGGATCCGGGAGAGGAACCCGGGCAGCCCGCCCGCGAAGTGGAAGTCCTCCATCAGGTACGTCTGTCCGCCGGGCCGGACGTTGGCCAGTACCGGGACGGTGCGGGCGATGCGGTCGAAGTCGTCGAGGGTGAGCCGGACGCCCGCGCGGCCGGCCATGGCGATCAGGTGGATCACGGCGTTGGTGGAACCGCCGAGTCCGAGGACGGTCGTCACCGCGTCCTCGAACGCGTCCGCGGTGAGGATGTCGCCGATCCTGCGGTCCCGGTGCACCAGGTCGACGATCGTCATGCCCGCCCGTGCGGCCATCCGGTCGTGCCCGGAGTCGACGGCCGGGATGCTGGACGCGCCCGGCACCGTGACGCCGAGCGCCTCGGCCGCGGCGGTCAGCGTGGACGCCGTGCCCATGGTCATGCAGTGGCCGGGCGAGCGGGCCAGGCCGCTCTCCAGCTCCTGCATCTCGCAGTCGCCGATGACGCCGGCCCGCCGGTCGTCCCAGTACTTCCACATGTCGGTGCCGGAGCCGAGGACCTCGTTGCGCCAGTGCCCCGGCAGCATCGGCCCGGCCGGCACGAACACGGCCGGCAGGCCGGCGCTGGCCGCGCCCATCAGCAGCGCGGGCGTGGACTTGTCGCAGCCGCCCATCAGGACCGCCCCGTCGACCGGGTAGGAGCGCAGCAGCTCCTCGGTCTCCATGGCGAGGAGGTTGCGGTAGAGCATGGGGGTCGGCTTCTGGAAGGTCTCGCTGAGGGTGGAGACCGGGAACTCCAGCGGGAAGCCGCCCGCCTGCCACACCCCGCGCTTGACGGCCTGCGCGCGGTCGCGCAGGTGGACGTGGCAGGGGTTGATGTCGGACCAGGTGTTGAGGATCGCGATGACGGGCTTGCCCAGGTGCTCCTCGGGCAGGTAGCCGAGCTGGCGGGTGCGGGCGCGGTGACTGAAGGAGCGCAGCCCGGACGCGACGCCGCTGCCGTACCACTGGTGGCTGCGCAGTTCCTCGGGCCGCTTGCGCCGCTCGTCGGCGTGGCTCATATGGACCACCCCGCGGCGATGGCGGCGACCTCGGCGCGCTCGCTCTCCGGCAGGGGCCTGCTCGGCGGGCGGACCTCGCGGCGGCACAGGCCGAGGGAGGCGAGGGCCTCCTTGACGACGGTGACGTTGTTGGCGGAGCCGTTGGCGGCGCGCAGTTCCTCGAAGCGGCGGATCTGCTCCCACACCTTCATGGCGGTCGGGTAGTCGCCGGAACGCAGCGCCTCGATCATGTTCAGCGAGACGGACGGGGCGACGTTGACCAGTCCGGAGGTGAAGCCGGTGGCGCCCGCGGAGAAGTAGGACGGGGCGTACGGCTCGGCGAGACCGGCGACCCACACGAAGCGTTCGAGTCCCGCGTCGCGGGCGAAGGCGGCGAATCTGGTGGCGTCCGGCACCGCGTACTTGACGCCGATGACGTTGGGGCAGGCGTCGGCGAGTTCGGCGAGGCGGGCGCCGGTCAGCTGCGCGTTGCGGATGTAGGGGACGACGCCGAGTTCGGGCACCGCCTCGGCGATCGCGCGGTGGTAGTCGACCCAGCCGCTCTGCGAGACGTAGGGGTGGACGGGCTGGTGCACCATCACCATCTGCGCGCCCAGTTCCCGGGCGTGCCGTGCGGAGGCGACGGCGGTGGGCACGTCGTGGCCCACACCGACCAGGATCACCGAGCGCCCGCCGGCCTCGTCGACGGTCAACTCGGTGACCAGGCGGCGCTCTTCGGGCGTCAGGGCGTAGAACTCGCCGGTGTTGCCGTTGGGCGTGAGGGTCGTGATGCCACCGTCGAGGAGACGACGCAGCAGGGCCCGGTAGGTGCCGGGGTCGACCGTGCCGTCCTCGGCGAACGGGGTCACCGGGATCGCCACCACGTCGGCCAGCGCCGCCCGCTGGGTCTCGAACGTCGTTGTCATGCCTGACCGTCCTCTTTCTGGGCTTCCGGGGCGCCCTGGGCCTGCGGGGTGTCGAACCTCGCTTCGGGGAACGCCCGTCGCACGAACGACGCGATGTGCGAGTGCAGGGCGCGCGCCGCGCCGTCGGAGTCGCCGTCGAGGGCGAGCCGCAGGATGTCGCGGTGCTCGCTCGCCTCCCGCTCCCAGGAGGGGTCGGCGGCCCAGGCGACGGCCGAGACGAGGGCGGCCTGGTCGCGCACCTCGTCGAGCATCCGGGCGAGCAGCGGGTTGCCGCACGGCACGTACAGGGCGCGGTGGAACTCGCGGTTGGCCAGGGAGCGTTCGGCGGTGTCGGTGGCCTCGTCGGCCCGGGTCAGCGCCTCGCGGGCGGCGTCCAGGGAGGCGCCGCGCCGGACGGCGCGCTTGAGCGCCTCGGGTTCCAGGAGCAGCCGCACGTCGTAGACCTCGCGCGCCATGTCCGCGTCGACCATGCGCACCGTGACGCCCTTGTACTGGCTCATCACGACCAGACCGGTGCCGGCCAGGGTCTTGAGCGCCTCGCGCACCGGGGTCTTGGAGACCCCGAACTGTGCGGCGAGATCGGTCTCGACCAGGGCCTGGCCCGGGGTGAACCGGCCGGTGAGTATGCGGCGTTTGATCTCCTCCAGCACGTACTGCGTGCGGGAGGGGATCGGCGTGGGCACAGAGGTCATGCGCGCCTCTCGGATGTCGCGTATCTGATCTCGCGTATCGCGTCTCATATATGACGTACGAAGTACGACGCGATGACCGTAGGAGCGGCCCGGGGTTTCGTCAATGCTTCCGACAGGAGAAGTTGCCGTTGCCTTCCGGGAGGAGCGGTCGCGAGGAGCGGTCGCGAGGACGTCAGCCGCCCGGACACGGCGACGGCCCCGCCGTCCGCGCCGGGCGCGGGCGGGCGGGGCCGTCGGGGCCTTCGACCAGGTGGTCCCGCCCCGGGTGTCGCGGTGGTTCGCACCGGCCGGGCGGGCTCGTACGCAGCGCGCCCGGTGTGCTTCGCGGGACGGGTGCGGGCCGGGCGCGGGACGGGTGCGGGCCGGGCGCGGGACGGGTGCGCGACGGGTGCCGGGACGGGTGCGCGACGGGTGCCGGGACGGGTGCGCGACGGGTGCGGGACGGGTGCGTCCGTCCCGGGCACGGGCGGCCCGCCGGCCGGCGGTGGCGCGGCGGGGCGTACGACGGCGGCACACCGGCCGCGGTGGTGCAGCAGGCCGCCGGTGCCGGCCGCACGCGGCCGGAGCGCGCCGCTCAGGGGCTCACACGGAGCGCGTCCAGCCCGGGTCTCGGCCGCTCAGGCCGACCGCGCGGTCCAGGAGCGGAGCGTCGTCCGGGACGGGGACGACCGGGCCGAAGGGGCCCCGGTCGGACTCCTCGGCCGCCGCGGCGAGGAAGTCGTGCACCGCGCGGAGCGCCACGGGGTCGGGCGTGTAGTCCTGGCCGGTGGCGCGGGCCAGGTCCCAGCCGTGGATCACCAGTTCGTCGGCGACGACGGCGCCCGCGACCTCGCCCGGCAGGTCCACGCCCCCGGCCCGGGTCATGCCGGTCCAGGCGGCCGGATCCCGCCAGGCGTCGGCGAGTTCGTCGAGCGCCTTGGGCAGCTCCTCGCGCCAGCCGGGGCCGATGTCCGGCACGGCGGTGTCCGGGCTGGTGTCGGTGGTGACG
The DNA here is from genome assembly GCF_006782915.1 of Streptomyces calvus. Classification (GTDB taxonomy): domain Bacteria; phylum Actinomycetota; class Actinomycetes; order Streptomycetales; family Streptomycetaceae; genus Streptomyces; species Streptomyces calvus. Next base: position 154,904 of record NZ_VCNP01000054.1, on the reverse strand, counting down.
CCGAGGTCCTTGCGCGCGGCGTCGCGGAAGGCCACGGCCAGCCCGAGGATGTGGCCCAGCACGGCGCGCACCGCGTACTCCGGGCAGGGCGTCCCGCCCGCCAGCTCGTCGTCGGTGACGTGCTCGGCCAGGCGCGCCACGATGCGTGCCTGTGGTCCGAGGTCGAGAGGGATGTCGGTCATGACCTGCCTTCCGTCGCGTGTACGGGTCCGCGGAACGTCGCTGTGTCCCGGCCCTGGAAGGCAGACCGGTCCGAACCGCGGAACTCATCGCCCGCCCGTCCCCGTCCCGAGCCCGTCGCCGAACCGTCGCGGGCCCGCGGGGCCCGGCACACGCGTCCGGTCCGGCGTCCGGAGGGCCTGTCGCGGCGATCGTCCCGGTGTCGCGGAGATCGTCCCGGTGTCACGGGGACCATCCCGGAGTCGCGGCGCCCGTCGTCGGACCGGCGCGGGCCGGCGCGGACCGGCGCGGACGGCGCGCCCCACCTCACGGCCGGGCCGCCCGGACGCCGGACCCCAGGGGCGTCGTTCGGATCCTGCCGGGGTCGCCGGGTCGGCGGGGACGCGCCGTTGCCCGGAGTCGGCCTGGTCCGAACGCCACCCCTAGGGCCTGTCGTTTGGATCATGTCGGTTTCGCGGGGCGTGGCACGCACATCTGCTGCGTTGTCGTCGGTTGTCGACGCTCCGCGTCGCCGCCCTCCTCCGCCTTGCAGCTGCACGCACCACGCCCCGCTCGGGTGGGCTGAGAAGCGCTGCGTCTCCCAGCCGACCTGATCCAAACGACAGACCCTAGGGCAGTTGCCCGATCCGCACCCCCGGGCCTTAGACCCACGATGGTCGGGCATGACGACCAAGAACGCCGGCAGGGCCGGCTGGAGCGCGGTGCGCGTGGTGCGCGACCGCAACGCCGGACTCTTCCTCGCCGGGGTGGTGATCTCGGGTTTCGGCACCTCGGCGCTGTGGCTGGCCGCCGGTGTGTGGGTCAAGGACCTCACCGGCTCGGACCGGCTGGCGGCCCTGTGCCTGCTGGCCATGTGGGCCCCGACCCTGGCCGGCCCGCTGCTGGGCGGCCTCGCCGACCGGGCGCGCCGCACACCGCTGCTGATCGGCGCGAGCCTGTTCCTGGCGGGCCTGCTGCTCACCCTGTGCACCGTCGACTCGCCACGCGGCCTGTGGCTGCTGTACGCGGTGCTGTTCGTGTACGGCGCGGTGGGTGTCGTCCACGACGCGGCCGAGTCGGCGCTGGTCGCCGCTGCCGTGGACCGTTCCCTGCTCGGCGACTTCAACGGGCTGCGGATGACCGCGAACGAGGGCATGAAACTGGTGGCACCGTTGGCGGGCGCGGGCCTGTACACGGCGTACGGCGGGGCGGGCGTGGCCCTGCTGGACGCGCTCACCTTCGTGCTCGCCGCGGCGGTGTACGCGTTCCTGCGGATCCCGGCGGACCGTCCGGCGCCGCCGTCGGACGGCCACCGGGTGCGGTCCGCCGAGGGCGCCCGCCACCTGTGGTCGCATCCGGTGCTGCGCCCGCTGGTCGTGGCGGGCGGCGCCACGATGCTGTGCGCCGGCCTGAGCGGCGCGCTGGTCTACGCCGTGGTCGACGACCTGGGCCACTCCCCCGCGTACGCCGGTGTGCTGTACGCCGTGCAGGGCGCGGGCTCGGTGACCGTGGGCCTGCTCTCCGGTCCGGCCCTGCGCCGGCTCGGCGCACGGCGCTTCGCGGCGTGCGGCATCGCGCTGCTCGCCGTGGCGGTGGCGCTGCGCGCGGTGCCGGACGACGCGCTGGCGTGGGCGTGCAGCGCGGCGATCGGCGCGGGCCTGCCCGCGGTGCTGATCGCCGCGCTGACCGCGGTGCAGCAGCAGACGCCGGGCCCGCTGCTGGGGCGGGTCACCGCGACCGCGAACACGCTGGTGTTCACGCCGAACGTCGTCGGCCTCGCGGTGGGCGCGGCGCTGGTCGAACCGGTCGGCCACCGGCTGCTGCTGGTCGTCGTGGGATGCGCGCTGGCCGCGACCGCCGCGGCCCTGCTTCACCGCCCGGCGAGCGCCGAGCGCACCGCCTCCAGGTCGCCGTCGGACGCCAACCCGGCGTGATACAGGCGCAGTTCGGTGGCGCCGAGCCGGCGCGCCTCGGCCGCGTCCGCCGCGAGGGTGCCGGGGCTGCCGCCCATGCCGGAGACCACGGTGAAGTTGGCGGCGAGGACGGCACCGTCGCGGCCCTCGCGCGCGAACGGCGTCAGCAGGCCGGCGCCGCCGGTGCAGGGCACGACCACGCCGTCGGCGACGGAGAGGATGTGCGCGGGGTCGACACCGGCGTTGGCGCCGCAGTGGTAGGAGACCGGGTCCGCGTGCAGCAGCACCTGGAAGCCCTCGGGTGCGGCCCGCCGCACGGCCGCGACCGCCGCCTCCTGGAGGGTGCGGGCGGTGCGGTCGCGCCAGGCGCGGGTGGCGCCGGCCCTCGCCGCGCCGAGGAGCTTCTCCACGCCCGCCCAGCCTCCGTCACAGGCGGCGCCCCGCCACACCGGGTCCAGCGCGTCCCGTACGGCGGCGGCCAGTTCACCGGCGTCCAGGCCCTCGGCGGCGTAGCCGTCGCGGCAGGCGGGGCAGAAGCACAGGGACATCAGGTACTGCCCGGCGCCCCCGAGCCCGACCCCGGCGGTCTTGTCGTGGGCGTGCAGATGGGCCAGCCCGTACCAGCCGAGGGACTCCAGTTCGGTGCCGCGCGCGCCGGGCCGTACCGCGGCCTCGGCGGCCAGCTCGATGAGGTAGGCGCGGGTGGCGGGCTGCGCGATGCACGGCGCCCACGGGTAGCGGTCGCCGTAGGCGTTGACCACGGAGGTGTCCGGACGCTCGGCGCCCAGGCGGGAGTTGTGGGCGAGCACCACCCAGGTGTGCACCTCCAGGCCGGCGTCCGCCAGTGCTTCGGCGGCCTCGCCGAAGGCGTCGCCGGGCGCCCAGTCACCGGCCGGGTACGGGCTCAGGGTGCGGCCGGACCAGCGGTCGCCGGGCGGGTAGAGCACGGCCGCGTGTTCGGCGGTGACGATGCGGTGGCGCGGGTGGCGCGGGGTCAGGGCGCGCGTGGAGTGGTAGGCGGAGGCGAGCGTCACCTGGGTGACGCCGAGCGCGGCGGTCCGCACGGGTGCCTCCGGGTCCCCGTTGACGTCCCAGGGGTAGACGAATGCCGAGGCCTTCACTTGTCCTCCTCGATGAGCGCGTGGCCCCGCTCGATCAGCCGGGCGAGCTGTTCGACATGATCCCCGGCCGGTTCGTGCAGCGGCGGCCGCACCTCCCCCACGTCCAGTCCGCCCATCCGCACGGCGGCCTTGACGAGGGAGACGGCGTACCCGGGGCCCTGGGCGCGCAGTTCGACGAAAGGCCGGTAGAAGCCGTCGATCAGCCGGTCCGCGGTGGCGTCGTCGCCGGTGCGGAAGGCGGTGTGGCAGGCGAGGGCGATCTGGGGCGCGAAGCAGAACACCGCGGACGAGTACAGGGTGATGCCGATGCCGCGGTAGGCGGGCTGGGTGAGTTCGGCGGTGGGCAGCCCGTTGAAGTAGAGGAAGTCGCCGGGGGCCTCGGTGCGGACGGCGCCGACGGTCCTGCGCATCAGGTCGAGGTCGCCGTGGCCGTCCTTGAGGCCGATGATCCCTTCGGTGCGGGCCAGTTCGACGACGGTCGGCGGGCTGAGGACGGCGTTGTCGCGCTGGTAGACGACGACCGGCAGGGAGGTGGCGGCGGCGATCTCGCGGTAGTGCCGCAGCAGCCCCTCCTGTGCGGCCCTGACCAGGTACGGCGGCATCGCGAGCAGCCCGTCGGCCCCGGCCCGCTCGGCCAGCCGGGCGTAGCGCACGGCGAGGGCCGTGCCGTAGCCGGCTCCCGCGACGACCGGGACGCGGCCCTCGGTGGCCTCCACGGCGGCCCGGACGCAGTCGCCGAACTCCTCGGGCGTCAGTGCGTGGAACTCACCGGTGCCGCAGCAGGCGAAGACGGCGGCGGCGCCGGCCTCCACCCCGCGCCGCACGTGCAGCCGGTAGGTGTCGAGGTCGACGGCGCCGTCGGGGCCGTAGGCGGTGACCGGGAAGAACAACGGCCCGCTGGGGACACTGAGTCGGGCGGTGAGAGGGGCTGGCGTCACAAGCTCTCCCGGGTCCATATTCATGATTCACGTCCATATTCCTGAACATGTACACGCTAAGACGCCGAAGCAACCGCGGTCAAGCGCACCGGCTCGTCGCACACCAGCGGATTCTCGCGTTCCGCGGGAAGTCGCGGCACACTTGACGGGCCGCACCCGATCTCCTTAGCGTGTCCACGCATATGAATGCCGTGCGCCCATGTGTACGTACATCCCTCTGTACGGCCGACACGGCCGGCGATGCAAGGAGACCCGAGGATGCCCGCTCCCCGCACCGTTCTGCTCACCGGCGCCGCCGGAGGACTCGGCACCCTGATGCGCGGGATCCTGCCGGACTACGGCTACGACCTGCGCCTGCTGGACCTGCGCCCGATCGACGGCGAGCCGGACGCGATCGTCGCGGACCTCGCCGACCGGGACGCCGTGCGCGAGGCGGTCCGCGGCGTCGACGCGATCATCCACCTCGCGGGCATCTCCCTGGAAGCCCCCTTCGCGAAGATCCTCAAGGCCAACATCGAGGGCACCTACCACCTGTACGAGGCCGCCCGCGAGGAAGGCGTCACGCGCATCGTCTTCGCCTCCTCCAACCACGCCGTCGGCTACACCCCGCGCCCGCAGGGCGACGACCCGCTCATCCCGGTCGACACCCCGCGCCGCCCGGACACCTTCTACGGCCTGTCCAAGTGCTTCGGCGAGGACCTCGCCCAGTTCTACTGGGACAAGCACGGACTGGAGACCGTCTCCGTGCGCATCGGCTCCTGCTTCCCCGAGCCGACCAGCGTGCGCATGCTCTCGGTGTGGATGAGCCCCGCCGACGGCGCCCGCCTCCTCCACGCCGCCCTGACCGCCGAGAACGTCGGCCACACCGTCGTGCACGGCTCCTCGGCCAACACCCGGCTGTGGTGGGACCTCACCTCCGCGCGGGCCCTCGGCTACGAACCGCAGGACGACTCCGAGCCGTTCGCCGAGAAGCTGATCGCCGAGCAGGGCGAACTGGACCCGGACAATCCGGCCCATGCCTGCCTGGGCGGGCACTTCCTCACCGACCCTCCGATCTGGCCGTACTGACGGGTCCCGGCCGGCCTCCGGTCGGCGGGAAAAGGACGCTCACAAGGGCGGGCGGGCACCGAACGGGCCCGCCCGCCCTCCCATTCGGGCATCCGGGCTGCCCGATCCCACGCCTCCACCCGCTCTTTTGCAGGTCCGGGCCGGGCCCCGCGTGAGCCGAACGGGCACAACCGGGCATGACCGGATCCTCAACAGACCTGGTCAGCAGCGGTCGTCCGCTGTAGAACTTCCTGCATGGGTCCCACCGGGCCCGAACGGGCAGTGAGATCAGGAAGCAGGTGTTCGGCCATGGGCAACCGGACGGCCGAAGAGCGCCAGCGGGAGATCGTCCGGGTGGCGCGTGCCACCGGATCGGTCGACGTCACCGCACTGGCCGTCGAACTGGGCGTGGCCAAGGAGACCGTACGACGGGATCTGCGCGCCCTGGAGGACCACGGTCTGGTGCGGCGCACCCATGGCGGGGCCTACCCCGTGGAGAGCGCCGGCTTCGAGACCACGCTCGCCTTCCGCGCCACCAGCCACGTGCCCGAGAAGCGCAGGGTCGCGGCCGCCGCGGCCGAGCTGCTCGGGGACGCCGAGACGGTCTTCGTCGACGAGGGCTTCACCCCCCAGCTCATCGCCGAGGCCCTGCCCACCGACCGGCCGCTCACCGTGGTCACCGCCTCGCTGCCGGTCGCGGGCGCGCTGGCGGAGAACGGCACCGCCTCCGTCCTGCTGCTCGGCGGCCGGGTCCGCTCCGGGACCCTCGCCACCGTCGACCACTGGACGACGAAGATGCTCTCCGGGTTCGTCATCGACCTGGCGTTCATCGGCGCCAACGGAATCTCCCGCGAACACGGCCTGACCACGCCCGACCCCGCGGTCAGCGAGGTCAAGGCACAGGCCGTGCGGGCCGCCCGCCGGGTCGTCTTCGCCGGCGTGCACACCAAGTTCGGGGCGGTCAGCTTCTGCCGGTTCGCCGACGTCGGCGCGCTGGAGGCGATCGTCACGAGCACGCTGCTCCCGGCGGCCGAGGCCCACCGCTACTCCCTGCTCGGGCCGCAGGTCATCCGGGTCTGATCCACATCCGCACACCGTTACACCCCCCATGGGGCCGATCCATGCCAGGTGACGCCCACTATCTCCCTATACGTCCAGGAGCGATCCATGCGAACCCAGAGCCGACGGAGGCCGCCGCGAGCCACACTCGCCGCGGTCGCCGCAGGGACGCTACTCGCCCCGCTGCTCTCCGGCTGCTGGGTCGGAGCGGGCGGGGCCGGATCCGGCGGTGACTCCATCAACGTCCTGATGGTCAACAACCCGCAGATGGTCGAGCTGCAGAAGCTGACCGCGAACCACTTCACCAAGGACACCGGCATCAAGGTCAACTTCACCGTGCTGCCGGAGAACGACGTCCGCGACAAGATCAGCCAGGACTTCGCCAACCAGGCCGGCCAGTACGACGTGGCAACGCTGTCGAACTACGAGATCCCGATCTACGCCCGCAACGGCTGGCTGCACGAGATGGACTCGTACACGGCGAAGGACGGCGCGTACGACGAGCAGGACATCCTCAAGCCGATGCGCCAGTCCCTCACCGGCGACGACGGCAAGCTCTACGGCCAGCCCTTCTACGGCGAGTCGTCCTTCCTGATGTACCGCAAGGACATCTTCGAGAAGGAGGGCCTGACCATGCCCGCCAAGCCCACCTGGCAGCAGGTGGCCGACCTCGCCGCGCAGCTCGACGGGGCCGAACCGGGCATGAAGGGCATCTGCCTGCGCGGCCTGCCCGGCTGGGGCGAGGTGATGGCCCCGCTGACCACGGTGGTGAACACCTTCGGCGGCACCTGGTTCGACGAGGACTGGAACGCGCAGCTCGACTCCCCGGAGTGGCAGAAGGCGACGAAGTTCTATGTCGACCTGGTCCGCGAGCACGGCGAGTCCGGCGCCGCCCAGGCCGGCTTCGCCGAGTGCCTGAACAACATGACCCAGGGCAAGGTCGCCATGTGGTACGACGCCACCTCCGCGGCCGGTTCCCTGGAGGCCGCCAAGTCCCCCGTCAAGGGCAAGGTCGGCTACGCGCCCGCGCCCGTGGAGAAGACCGAGTCCTCCGGCTGGCTCTACACCTGGGCCTGGGGCATCCAGCACGCCTCCCGCAACCCCGACAACGCCTGGAAGTTCGTCTCCTGGGCCTCCAGCAAGGGCTACGAGCAGCTGGTCGGCGACGAGTTCGGCTGGTCCAACATCCCGGCCGGCAAGCGCGCCTCCACCTACGCCAACCCCGACTACCGCGCCGAGGCCGCCGCCTTCCAGGAGATGACCAAGGCGGCCATCGAGCAGGCCCGGCCCGACGACCCCGGCGTCCAGCCCCGCCCGGCGCCCGGCATCCAGTTCGTCGGCATCCCCGAGTTCACCGACCTCGGCACCAAGGTCTCCCAGGAGATCAGCGCGGCCATCGCCGGACGGCAGTCCGTCGAATCGGCCCTGAAGAAGTCCCAGCAGCTCGCAGAAGAGATCTCCGAGGAGTACGAGGGACGATGACCGCCACGACAACGGCCCCCGTGGCCGCTCCGCCGACACCCACGGCCCCTCGCCGGCCCTCCCCCCGGCTGCGCGCCTGGGTCACCCGCGCCCCGCTGCTGCCCGCCCTGATCTTCATGATCGCGGTCACCCAGCTGCCCTTCGTGGCGACGCTGGTGATCTCCTTCTTCGACTGGAACTCCCTCTACCCCGACGCCCGGCACTTCGCCGGCTTCGAGAACTACCAGGAGGTGCTCACCGACGCGGCCCTGCGCAAGTCCGTCTGGACGACGATCCTGCTGACCGTCGCCGTCGTCCTGGCGAGCCTCGTCCTCGGGCTGCTCCTCGCCCTCCTGCTGGACCGGAAGTTCCGCGGCCGCGGCATCGTCCGCACCCTGCTGATCGCCCCGTTCCTGGTGGTCCCGGTGGCGGCGGCGCTGCTGTGGAAGCACGTCCTCTACAACCCGGAGTACGGCCTCCTCAACGGCCTGCTGCACTACGTCGGCGGCCCGCAGCCCGACTGGATCAGCGAAACCCCGCTGCTCGCCGTCGAGGCCTCACTGGTGTGGCAGTGGACCCCGTTCATGATGCTGATCCTGCTCGCCGGACTGCAGAGCCGGGACCAGCAGCAGCTCGAGGCCGCCCGCGTCGACGGCGCCAGCGACTGGCAGATCTTCGTCCACCTGACCCTGCCGCACCTGCGCCGCTACCTCGAACTGGGCGCGCTGCTCGGCTCGATCTACATCGTGCAGAACTTCGACGCGGTGTTCACCATCACCTCCGGCGGCCTGGGCACCGCCAACCTCCCCTACACCGTCTACCAGACCTTCTACCAGGCCCACGAGAACGGCCTCGCCTCGGCCGCCGGCGTCCTGGTCGTCATCGGCTCGATCATCATCGCGACCTTCGCCCTGCGCGTGGTGTCGTCCCTGTTCCGCGAGGAGGTGTCCCGCGCATGAGCAGCATCGCCGTACGCACCCGCGGCCGGTTCCGCGGTGGAGCGGGCCTCGGCCTGGTCGCCTGGCTGGCCGGCATCGTGTTCTTCCTGCCCATCGCCTGGATGGCGCTGACGTCCTTCCACTCCGAGGCGGACGCGGCCACCAACCCGCCGTCCTTCACCGCCGCCCTCACCCTCGACGGCTACCGCGAGTTCTTCGGCGCGGGCGGCGGCGCGAGCCCCTGGCCGGCCCTGATCAACTCGGCGGTGGCGTCCGTCGCCTCGACGCTGCTGGTGCTGGTGCTGGCCCTGCCCGCCGCCTACGCCCTGTCCATCCGCCCGGTGAAGAAGTGGACGGACGTCCTGTTCTTCTTCCTCTCCACCAAGATGCTGCCCGTCGTGGCCGGCCTGCTGCCGATCTACCTGTTCGCCAAGAACACGGACATGCTGGACAACATCTGGCTGCTGGTCATCCTCTACACCTCGATGAACCTGCCGATCGCGGTGTGGATGATGCAGTCCTTCCTGGCGGAGGTCCCGGTCGCCATCATCGAGGCGGCACGGGTGGACGGCGCCAGACTGCCGACGATCCTGGCCCGGGTGGTCGCGCCCATCGCCCTGCCCGGCATCGCCGCGACGTCCCTCATCTGCTTCATCTTCAGCTGGAACGAACTGCTGTTCGCCCGAGTCCTGACGGGTGTGGTGGCCGAGACCGCCCCCGTCTTCCTGACCGGCTTCATCACCAGCCAGGGCCTGTTCCTGGCCAAGGTGTGCGCCGCGTCGCTCGTCATCTCCCTGCCGGTACTCGCGGCGGGGTTCGCCGCCCAGGACAAGCTGGTCCAGGGCCTGTCGTTGGGAGCCGTGAAATGAAGGCCGCCGTCATCGAGTCCGTGGGGAAGGCCGTCGTCACCGAGGTCCCGGACCCGACGCCCGGGCCGCGCGAGGTCGTGGTCGAGGTCGCCGCCTGCGGGCTGTGCGGCACCGACCTGCACATCCTCCAGGGCGAGTTCGCCCCGAAGCTCCCGATCGTGCCGGGGCACGAGTTCGCCGGCGAGGTGGTCGGCGTCGGCAGCCAGGTCACCGAGGTCGCGGTCGGCGACCAGGTCGCGGTGGACCCCTCCCTGTACTGCTACGAGTGCCGCTACTGCCGCAACGGCCACAACAACCTGTGCGAGCGCTGGGCGGCGATCGGCGTCACCGAGCCCGGCGGCGCCGCCCGGTACGCGAAGGCCCCGGTGGCCAACTGCGTCAAGCTCCCCGACCACGTCCGCACCCAGGACGCGGCGCTGATCGAGCCCCTGTCCTGCGCGGTGCGCGGCTACGACGTGCTCCAGTCCCGCCTCGGCGCCCACGTCCTGATCTACGGCTCCGGAACCATGGGCCTGATGATGCTGGAGCTGGCCAAGCGCACCGGTGCGGCGAGCGTGGACATGGTGGACCTCAACCCGACGCGTCTGGAGACCGCCCGGAAGCTGGGCGTCTCGGCGGCGGCCGCCAACCCGGACGAGCTGGACCGTCCGCAGGGCTGGGACCTCGTCATCGACGCGACCGGCAACGCGGCGGCGATCCAGGACGGCCTGGACCGGGTCGCCAAGGCCGGCACGTTCCTCCAGTTCGGTGTGGCCGACTACGCGACGCGCGTGACGATCGACCCGTACCGGATCTACAACCAGGAGATCACGATCACGGGTTCGATGGCCGTGCTGCACAGCTACGAGCGCGCGGCGGAGCTGTTCGCGAACGGTGTGCTGGACCCGGACGTCTTCATCAGCGACCGCATCCCGCTGGAGCAGTACCCGCAGGCCCTGGAGCAGTTCGCGGCGGGCGTGGGCCGGAAGATCGTGGTGGTGCCGTAGGCCGTGCCTGCACGCCGGGCGGGCGGGCTGCTGGCCCGTCCGTCCGGCGTGCGGGGACGGGGCCCTTCGGGGGTCGGCGGGTGCGCCCCGGAGGGCCGCGAAAAGCGCTGGGCCGACCGTGCCGGGTAAGGGAACGGTAAAACGGCCCCGCTCGTTCACCCGGCATGACCGCTATGACCCCCGGCTCGAACATCCCCCTCCCCACCGCCCGAGTGACGGTGGACGTCGCCGCGCCCGTGCGGCTGGACGTATCGGGCCTGCTGCTCACCGCCGACGGCAAGGTGCGCTCCGACGACGACTTCATCTTCTACAACCAGCCCAGCGGCCCCGGCGTGACCTACCGCTCGGGCGGCGGCACCACCCCCGACGCCATCACGGTCGACACCAAGGCCCTCCCGCCCGGCATCGAGAAGATCGTCGTCACCGCGAGCCCGGACGCCGCGGGCCAGACCTTCCAGGGCATCGAACCGACCGCCACCCTCCGCAGCGCGGACGACAACACCGTCCTGGCCACGTTCACACCCCCGCGCCTGGGCGACGAGACGGCGCTGGTGGTCGTCGAGATCTACCTGCGCAACGGCGCCTGGAAGGCCCGCGCCGTCGGCCAGGGCTACGCCAACGGCCTGGCCGGCATCGCCACCGACTTCGGCGTCACGGTCGAGGAGCCCGCCGCCCCCGCCCGGCCCGCCCCGCAGGCACCTCCCGTGCCGGCCGCCGCCCCGCAGGCACCCCCGGTGCCGGCCGCGGCCCCCGCCGCTCCCCCGGCCCCACCCGCCGCGGCCCCCGGCACCGGCAAGATCAACCTCGACAAGGGCCGGGTCAGCCTCCAGAAGAACCAGACCGTCTCCCTGATGAAGGGCGGCCGCCCGCTGCTCTCGCAGGTCAAGATGGGCCTCGGCTGGGAGCCGGCGTACCGCGGCAAGGACATCGACCTGGACGCCTCGGTCATCGCCTACGGCCCGCAGCGCAACCACATCGACAGCTGCTACTTCGGCAAGCTCCAGATCGTGAACGGCGCGATCCGCCACTCCGGCGACAACCTCACCGGTGAGGGCGGCGGGGACGACGAGGTGATCACGGTGGACCTCGGCCGCCTGCCCCAGGAGGTCTCCGGCCTGGTCTTCACGGTCAACTCCTTCTCCGGCCAGAAGTTCACCGAGGTCGCCAAGGCGTACTGCCGCCTCCTGGACGCCGCCACCGGGGAGGAACTGGTCCGCTTCGACCTCACGAGCGCCGAGCCGCAGACGGGCGTGATGATGGCGAAGCTGATCCGCCAGTACTCCGGCGAGTGGGAGATGACCGCGATGGGCGACTTCGTGAAGTCGCGCACGGTCCGCGGCATGGTCAAGCCGGCCGCGCAGGCGCTGTAGCTCGTCCGTACGCCAGGCCGCCAGGCGCCCCCGTGGAGCGGGGGCGCCCGGTCTACGCCCGCAGGCCCGTGGTCAGCAGTTCCAGATACCGGCGCAGGCAGGCACCCTCCCCGCCGGCCAGCTCCGAGGCCGTGGCCACCCCGTGGGCCAGCCGCAGCACGTCGACCGGTTCGACGTCCCGCCGCAGCGTCCCCGCTTCCTGGGCCGCGCCGACCAGCCGGGCCACGGCCCGCAGCAGCGGATCACAGCAGTCGGTGCCGTCTCCCGCGGTCCCGCCGCCGACGGCCGAACCCAGCAGCGCCCGCAGTCCGCGCAGTTGGATCATCCCGGCGCCCAGTTCGTTCAGCCACTCCGTCAGCGCCTGGTCGGGCGGCAGTCGTTCGCCCAGCTCGGCGGCGCGCGCCGCGATCGTCTCGATCCGGTCGACATAGGCGGCCTCCAGCAGCGCCCGGCGGGTCGGGAAGTGCCGGTAGAGCGTGCCGGAGCCGACACCGGCCCGCTTGGCGATCTCGTCGAGCGAGGCGCCCTCTCCGTACGCGGCGAAGGCCTCCACCGCCACCTTCAGCAACCGCTCGTGATTGCGGCGGGCGTCCGCGCGCATGGGTCTGGCCTGCACCATCAGCCACTCCTCGCCCCCGGGGACCCTCCCCGTACCCTATCGAGCGGCGCACGGGGAGGGTGCCGGGCCGGGTCGGCGGCTCAGGCGGCCCACGGCCAGTCGGCGTTCCGGCCGGCCTCCAGCAGCGGAACCATCCGGAACGCGGCGTCCGACAGGCCGCCGAAGGTGTGCCGGTTCGCGGTGCCGGACGGACCGTGGCCCACCCGGTGGCCGGCCAGGTTCCAGGTGTAGACGGGCACGTCGGCCGGGATCTGCTCGGTCGGGTCGCCGTGCCGGTGGTGGGCGTACTGCTCGTCGGTGACGATCAGTACGCGGTCGTGCCGCTTGTAGTGGCGGCGCACCGCCTCGGTGGTGTCCGTGCCGCCGAGGTCGCCGAAGCGGCCGAGGATCTTCAGCACCGACTCGCCGCGGCGGAACCCCACAGGCTTGCTGGTCGAGCCGAACTCGACGAGGTCCGCCTTCGCCGCCCGCAGCGCCAGCGCCGTGCCGAACACGGCGGCGGCGTCCGCACGGGTCAGCTCGGAGCGGTCCGACAGCCGCGCGTGGAACATCGAGCCCGAGCGGTCGACGAGCACCAGGGTGCGGCCGGGCAGCGCGGGCACGTTGGCCAGCGAGTGGCCGAGCGCCTGCTCCAGCGGGTACGACCAGCGCAGCGACGGCGCGTGCCGGTACGCGGCGAGGTAGCGGAAGGGGAACTGCCGCGACCGTGCGACCTCCGCCGGGTCGGCGATCCGGGCGGCGACCCGTGCCGCGACCTCGTCGGACACGCCGGCCTCGTCGAAGTTCCGCAGGTTGCGGACGAGCGCCATGGTGCCCATGGACGGGATGACGGCCTCCCAGGCCGCCCGGTCCATCGGCCCCTGCAGCCAGCCCGCCAGCGCCTCCCAGGTGAGGCCGGCCGCGGCGAGCCGCTCGGCCCCGTCGGGTGCCGTGACGACCGCGCGCCGCTCCTCGACGGGCAGCGCCATCAGCTCGCGGTGCGCGGCGAGGACGCGGTCCGAGGCGGGCGGCACCGCGGTGTCCGGGTGGTGGCGGCGGTCGAGGGCGTAGCGGAACAGCTCGCCCTGCCACGGCTTGTCCGGGTCGGGTGCCGCGTGCACCAGGTTGAGGATGTCGCCGAAGCGGTAGCCCTTGGACGCGGTGTCGTACTTCAGCAGGGCCTTGGCGCCGTAGAGCCGGCGGACGGCGTCGGCGAGACCGCGCTTGACGGGCTTGGGGATGTTCCGGCCGTAGGTGGCGGTCCAGTACGCGAGCAGCTCACCGGGCTCGTCGGGGCGCCGCAGTACGGAGTCCACGACCTGCCGGTTCGACGGACCGCCGGTCGCGCCGGCGTCCAGGCGGGCCTTGACGTACTCGGCGGCGCCCACGATCGACGCGGTCCGCAGGTTGCCCTCGCCGCGCAGCCAGCCGAGCAGCCCGGCCGTCCAGGACGGGTCGCTCACGGCGAGCTCGCGCACGAGCTTCGCGAATCGGTCGTCGCGCTCGTCGCCGGTCTCGTAGAAGGTCTGCTGCGTCACGAAATGGGAGACGGCGAGCAGGAACAGCTCCGAGCGCGGCTCCCGCTCGCGGCCTCGGCCGCCCTCGTAGGTGCGCAGCACGCGACCGGTGGACGTCACGCGCGACGTCGGCTGTGCCTGGGCGGTACGCGTGTTGAAGCGCGCCATGGTGAATTCCCCCGAATTCAAGTCGGTTTTTCGCATACCGGATGCCGGAGGGAGGCGCGACGAAGGAGGGTGCCCGAGGTCGAAATCGGCGACGGGGACATTCGGATGCTCTGCCTCTTGAGCTACATCGACCCGAAGTCGACGACGGGACTCGAACCCGCAACTCTCCGATCAAAGAAGTATCCGCTGCCTGCGCACCGGGCACCCAGCCGTGCTGCGCCTCCCGAGATCAAGTCGGCGGCGGCCTGGATTCGATCACAACGAAGGAGCCGTCGCCCGCGCACCGGGAGGTGCATGAAGTTGTGGTGTCCAGAGATCGAGGCCGGCGGAACCGACAAGGTGCTCTGACCCCTGAGCTACACCGGCGCGTTGTGCCGGTGACGGGACTCGAACCCGTGACCGCCCCATTATGAGTGGAAGTAGGTCCTGCCTTCGCACCTGGACGTGCGTCACTCTAAGCGGGCGGTCCTCGGCCGGGCGAGCGAATTAATCACCGGAGCTTCTGCCGCTTCCACGGACCCGTGATGGCGAGCATGATGCCGGGTTCCTGGATGTTGGCGTACAGGGTCTTTCCGTCGGGCGAGAAGGTGACGCCGGTGAATTCGCTGAACTCCGGCTCCTCCTCGGTGCCGATGTTGAGTTCGTTGCGGGCGATGGGGTAGGTGCGTCCGCTGTCGGTGGCGCCGAACAGGTGCTGCACGCCCTCGCCGTCCTCGGCGATGATCAGGCCGCCGTACGGGGAGACGGTGATGTTGTCCGGGCCGTCGAAGGCGCCGTCCTCGGCCGGGTTCCGGTTGACGCCGAGCAGGACCTTCAGGGTGAGGGTGCGGCGCTTGGGGTCGTAGAACCAGACCTGGCCGTCGTGCTGGACCGGGCTCTCGTCACGGGCGTACGAGGCGACGATGTACGCGCCGCCGTCGGCCCACCACATGCCCTCCAGCTTGCGGGCCCGGGTGACCTCGCCGGCGCCGAACTGCTCGCGGACCGGGACCTCGCGGGCGTCGCGGTCGGGGACGTCCACCCAGTCGACGCCGTACACGGTGCCGGTCTTGGTGGCGCGGGAGAGGTCGTCGACGTACCGGCCGCCGGAGTCGTAGCACTTGGGCGCCTGGAGGACGCCGGCGTCGTCGGCGAGCCTGCGGAGGGTGCCGGGGCCGTAGCGGAAGCCCTCCGGCGGGGTCCAGCGGTAGAACAGGCCGTTGGGCTCGTCGGCGTCCTCGGTGAGGTAGGCGTGGCCGCGCTTGGTGTCGATGACGACGGCCTCGTGGTCGTAGCGGCCGAAGAACTTCAGCGGCTTGGGGTCGCGGTTGGCGCGCCGGTCGGCGGGGTCCACCTCGAAGACGTAGCCGTGGTCCTTGGTCATGCCGTTCTCGCCGGCCCGGTCGGAGTTCTCCTCGCAGGTGAGCCAGGTGCCCCAGGGGGTGCTGCCGCCGGCGCAGTTGTTGGCGGTGCCGGAGATGCCGACCCACTCGGCGACGCTGCCGTCGGGGCGCACCTCGACGATCGTGCAGCCGCCGGGCGCGGCCGGGTCGTAGACCAGGCCCTCGGTGAGCGGCACCGGGAACTCGGCCTCGTCGCGGGGGCCGTCCATCTCGTGGTTGTTGACCAGGAGGGTGCTGCCGCGCGGGCCGGGGAAGGCGGCGGTGCCGTCGTGCTCGGCGGGCGTGAACTCACCGGATTCCAGCCGGGTCCTGCCGGTGTGGGTGAGGACGCGGTAGGTGAATCCCGCGGGCAGGGCGAGGAGTCCGGCCGGGTCCGGCACGAGCGGCCCGTAACCGACGCCGACGTCCCCGTCCCGGTCCGCCGCGTCGCCCGGCCGCCCGTCCGCGGTCTCGGTGTCGGCGGACGCGAGGGCGTGGGGCGCGGAGGCGAGGGCGCCGACCGTGCCCGCCAGCGCGACCCCGGCTCCGGCGATCGCGGAATTCCTGGCGAAGTCCCTGCGGGTGAGCGACATGCTGTCTCCTGTGACGGTAAGGGCCGTGGAGGGTGGCGGACCCGTGCGCAGCCACGCTTGCGCCCATCGCTGAACGCCAGTTGAACACCGCGGGTCACGCCGCTTCCCCCTTGCGTGAACCGCACGGGTCACCGCCGCGGACGGTTCGGGCCCGGGCACGCCGGTCCGCTCTCCCGGCGGGGACACCCGAGAGCCCTCGCACGCGAACTCCGAGCCACCGAAGTCCGGCCCGGCCCACCCCACCGCCTCCGCGCACGTCGGCACCCCGGCCCCCGGCACCTCGTCCCCACTTCCGTGGTCGGCCCGCGCACTCCGGGACACCACAGCCCGGCCCCCGCGCGGACCCACAGATTGCCGGCACCGGCCGGACTCTCACGCGCGGACCCACGCACGCCCGAAGTGCGCGGACCCGCGTACGCCCCGAAGCGCGCGGACCCGCGCACGCCCGAAGTGCGCGGACCCGCGTACGCCCGGAAGGGCGCGGACCCGCGTACGCCCGGAAGTACGGGCCCGGTCCACCGGCTCCGCGCACCCCGGCGCGCCCTGGCCCGACGGGCCGGTCGGGACCGCTCCCGGGGCCGGACGGATCAGACCCCGTGCGGGGGCTGGGAGCGTGCCTTGAAGGCCGCCTTGCGCGCTTCCTTCGCGATCTTCTTGTCCGGGTGCAGGCGGCCCATCGCCTCCAGCACCTCCGCCGTGGCCGGGTGGTCCACCCGCCAGGCCGCCTCGAAGAAGCCGCTGTGCCCGCGGGCCAGCCCTTCCACCAGGGAGCGCAGCTCCTCGGAGTTGCCCTCGGCCGCGAGCTGGGCGGCCACCGTGTCGATGGTCAGCCAGAAGATCATCGCCTCGGAGGGCGGCGGTACGTCCCCGGCCCCGTGCTCGGCCAGCCAGACCCGCGCCAGCCCGCCGAGTTCGGCGTCGTCCAGCACCTCGCGCAGCGCGGGTTCCGCCGTGTCGCCGACCAGCGACAGCGCCTGCTGGCAGCGCAGCCGCCGCAGCGGTGCGCCCGGGTCGGACCCGCGGGCCGCGGCCAACAACTCCCGTGCGGCGGCGAGGGGTTCGCGCCGGGAGAGCCAGTGCTCGGTCTCGGCGTGGGCGGCCGTCGACGGGAATCCGGCGGTGCCGTCGAGCAGCGCGTCGGCGCCCTTGTCGGCGAGTTCACCGACCGCCGGCGCCTCGAATCCGGCCTCCAGCAGGCGGGCGCGCAGTCCGTACAGGCCCAGCGGGGTCAGCCGCACCATGCCGTACCGGGCGACGTCGGTGTCGTCCAGCGGCGCGGCGGGCTCCTCGTCGGCGTCGGCCATCAGCGCCTCGTCGACCGGCCGGTACTCCACGAGCCCCACCGGCTCCAGCATCCGGAACCGGTCGTCCAGCCGCATCATCGCGTCGGAGACCTGCTCGAGGACGTCGTTGGTGGGCTCCGTCATGTCGCCGGGCACGATCACCGACGCGGCGAGGGCGGGCAGCGGCACCATCGTCCCGCCGGGCTCCTCCTCGCCGACGGTCATCAGGTACAGGTTGCCGAGCACGGCGTCGAGGAACTCCGCCTCGGCCTCCGGCTGCCAGTCCAGCGCGTCGAGGTCGAGTTCGCCGGAGCCGTCCTCCGCGGCGATGGCGTCGACCAGTTGGTCCAGGTCGGGGACGCTCGCGTCGGCGAGCACGGTCTCCAGGGCGGTGAGCCACACCCCGAGCACGTCCTGCGGCGAGCCGCCGGTGAGCCGTGCCAGCCCGGCGCCCGCGGTCACCGTGCCCTCCTCCTCGTCGACCACCTCGACGAGCCCGGTGTCCACGGCGACCCGCCACGCCTCACCGGCGTCGGCGGCGGCGTCCTCGCCGGTCAGCCCGAGTTCCGCGGCGGCCGCCGGAAGCTGCTCCTCGGCGAGCCCGCCCCCGGCGTCGACCCTGGTCTCCGGGCCGGCCCAGCGGGCCAGCCGGGCCGCCCGGGAGAGCACGGGGGCGGACAGGGCGTCGCGCGCCAGCTCCGCTTCGGGGCGCAGCCGTGCGGGCGGCAGGGGGGAGCTGTCTGACATCGGCTGTTTCTCCTAGGGCGCCTTTTACGACTCAGCCGCTCAGCCTAGACGGATTTCCACCCATGCCGCCCGCTTCATCTCCCCTTCAGCGTCCGTACATGGCCGAAACCTTGACAAGTGGCCTGGCCAGGCTGGACATTGACGCGCGTAGACACATCGTGTCCCACGTTCCCACCCTCGTCCCCGGCGCAGATCACGCCCCCGGAGGAATCCGTTGCCGAGCAAGTCGTCCGCGCGCCTCGCCGCGCTCACCGTCGCCGCCGTGTGCTCCGCGACGGCTGCCACCCAGATAGTCGCCCTGCCCACTCCCGCGCATGCCGACACCGTGCGCATCCATGACATCCAGGGCGGCACCCGCCTCTCGCCGTACGCCGGCGAGCAGGTCACGGATGTGACCGGAATCGTCACCGGCATCCGCACCTACGGCTCCTCCCGCGGCTTCTGGATCCAGGACCCCGCCCCGGACGCCGACCCCGCCACCAGCGAGGGCGTCTTCGTCTTCACGGGCTCCACCCCGAAGGGCGTCGCGGTCGGCGACGCCGTGACGGTCTCCGGCACGGTCTCCGAGTACGTCCCGGGCGGCACGTCGTCCGGCAACCAGTCCCTGACCGAGATCACGCGCCCCACCGTCGAGGTCCTCTCCAGCGGCAATCCGGTCCCGGCCGCGACCACCATCGACGCGCGGTCCGTCCCGGACGCCTACACACCGTCCCCGAACGGCTCGGTCAACGCGCTTCCGCTGCGCCCCGCCGCGTACGCCCTGGACTTCTACGAGTCCCTGGAGGGCATGAACGTGACGGTGGCCGACACCCGCGTGGTGGGCGCCACCGACCCGTACGCCGAACTGTGGGTCACGGTGAAGCCGGACGAGAACCGCAACCGCCGCGGCGGCACGGTCTACGGCTCGTACGCGGCCCAGAACACCGGCCGGCTGCAGATCCAGTCACTGGGCAGGGCCGCCGACTTCCCCGACGCGAACGTCGGCGACACCCTCGCCGGAACCACCGCCGGGCCGCTGGACTACAACCAGTACGGCGGCTACACCCTCGTCGCCACCCGGCTCGGCGAGCTGCGCGGCGGGGACCTGCGGCGCGAGACGACCCGCGCGCAGCACGCCCGGGAACTGGCGGTGGCGACCTACAACGTCGAGAACCTCGACCCGTCCGACGACACGTTCGCCGCGCACGCCGCCGCGATCGTGAACAACCTGCAGTCGCCCGACATCGTGTCCCTGGAGGAGATCCAGGACAACAACGGCGCGACCGACGACGGCACGGTCGCCGCCGACCGGACGATGGCCGCGCTGACCGACGCGATCGTGGCGGCCGGCGGCCCCCGCTACGACTGGCGCGCGGTCGATCCGGCCGACAAGGCCGACGGCGGCGAGCCCGGCGGCAACATCCGCCAGGTCTTCCTGTTCAACCCCTACCGGGTCTCCTTCACCGACCGCGCGGGCGGCGACGCCACCACGCCCGTCGACGTCACCAAGGTGCGCGGCAAGGCCGCCCTGACCCTGTCTCCGGGCCGGGTCGACCCGGCCTCCGAGGCGTTCGCCAACAGCCGCAAGCCGCTGGCCGGCGAGTTCGTCTTCCGCGGCCGCACGGTGATCGTGATCGCCAACCACTTCGCGTCCAAGGGCGGCGACCAGGGCCTGACCTCGCAGTACCAGCCGCCGGCCCGCTCCTCGGAGCAGCAGCGCCACCTCCAGGCGAAGGCCGTCCACGACTTCACGGCGAAGATCCTCAAGACCCAGAAGAACGCGGACGTCGTGGTCCTCGGCGACATCAACGACTTCGAGTTCTCCACCACGACGGACCTCCTGGAGGGCGACGGCACGCTCTGGTCGGCCGTCAAGTCCCTCCCGGAGTCCGAGCGTTACTCGTACGTGTACCAGGGCAACAGCCAGGCCCTGGACCAGATCCTGGTCAGTCCGTCGATCCGCCGCGGCGCGTTCGACTACGACAGCGTGCACATCAACGCGGAGTTCCACGACCAGATCAGCGACCACGACCCGCAGGTCCTGCGGTTCCGCCCGTAGGCTCGCCCGGGGCCGGCCGGACGTCTCAGCCGGCCCCGCCGGGCACCAGCCCGAGGGCGTGCTCGTACCGCCGGACGGTGCTGCCCTTCAGCCCCGGCCAGGTCTGCACCCGCCGCCACGCGGCGCTGCCCGACCCGATCCCCTCCCCCGGTGCGGCCAGCGCGTCGGCATGGGCGCGGGCGCTCTCCCACTCCGCGTAGTTGAGCACCCGGTTGCCTTCGACACCCAAGTGGAAGTGGGCGGCGATGCCGCCGGGATGCGGCTCCTCGCCGTCCAGGGCCTCGAAGACGGCGTCGACCCATTCGCGCAGCCGCTCGGGGTCGGCTCCCTCGAACTCCACGTCGACGATCACCACGCACCCGGGAACGGCCCCGTCCTCGCGGGTGCCGCTGCGGTAGTGCCGGTAGCGGTGCAGCCCGACCCGCTCGATCCCGGGCACGGCGGTGTCGATCTCGTCGACCCGCTCCTGCCGGTGGGTCTTCACGAACGCCTCGTACGCGCCTTCGCTCGCCCACTGCGAGTAGTGCAGCAGCGTGTCCCCGTCCTCACCGGCGTACACGTGGTAGCCGAGCAGGTCGCGGCTGGGCCAGGCACGCCGCTCCCAGGTGTGCGCGATCGCCTCGACGGTGCGGGCCTGCCGCTCGGGCGTGCCCACCCGCCAGGTACTGAAGAAGGGCGCGCCGATGCGGGGATCGGCGAGGTCCGGGTGCCGGTTCGTACGGCGGGTCGTCATGGTGGCCTCCTCGGCTCGGCGGAATGACCACAGCATCCGACCTCGACCGAACTTGAGGTCAAGCCGCGCGCGGACGCCCCGTTTCCGGCGTCAGCAGCCGCGGCGGCGCATCATCACGCCCGCGGCGACCGCCGCGCCGACCGCCGCTCCGGCGATCATCACGGGCTTGCGGTGCCGCATCCCGACCTCGCCGGCGTGCGCGGCGCTGCTGCGCATCTGCACGGTCATCGCTCCGGCCCGGTCCCGCAGGTCGTCGGCCCGTGCCCGGGCCCGCCCCTTGACGTCCATCTTGTCCGCCAGCTCCGCGACGGTGTCGCCGAGTTCGTGCCGCGTCCGTTCGATCTCGCGCCGCAGCTCGTCCGGCCCCTTGGCGCCTCGCCCCGCCGCCGCTGCCTCGGCGTCCGCGTCCAGGTGCGATCCCGCGCGCCTCACGTCGTGCGTCATCGGTGCGCCCTTTCCTTGATCTCCTCCATGTCGGCCCGCACGCTGCCCAGCGTCCGCTCGGGCTTGGGCGGTGTGGCCCGGCGCAACTGACCGCGACCGGCGAGCGCCAGCAGGCCCGCGACGGCGAACAGCACCGCGGTGACGATCAGCGCCGCCGCCCACAGGGGCAGCACCAGGTCGAGTGCGGCGACGGCCGTGCCGGCCAGCGCCAGCAGCCCCGCGTACGCGAACGCCCCGGCCGCGCCCAGCATCCCGCCGCCGCGCCCGGCGCGACGTCCCTTCTCCGCCAGTTCCTCCTTGGCGAGAGCCACTTCCTGCCGCGCCAGCCGTGAGATCTGTTCGGTGGCCTGCCCGACGAGTTCGCCCACACTGTGCTCGTCATGAACCCGTCGTCGATCGATGGTTCCGGTCACGATGTTCCGCCTCCTCTCGGTCGGGCCGACCGGGTACCCGTCCGCCACTGCCCCTATCCATAAAGCAACGCTTATCGATACCGAACAGAACATATAAGTGGAACTTCACAACCAGGCGTCCGACACTACCCCCATGACCGACCCCACCACCGCATCCGCGCCCCCGCCCCCGCCCTTCGGCCGCACGCTGTGCGCGATGATCACTCCGTTCACCGCGACCGGCGCGCTGGACCTCGACGGCGCCCAGGAACTGGCCGACCACCTGGTCACCCGGGGCTGCGACGGCCTGGTCCTGTCCGGCACCACCGGCGAGTCCCCCACCACCACCGACGCGGAGAAGTCCGCCCTGGTCGCGGCGGTGCGCCAGGCCGTCGGCAGCCGCGCCGCGGTCGTCGCCGGCGTCGGCACCCCCGACACCCGCCACACCGCCGAACTGGCCCGCGAGGCCGAGCAGGCCGGCGCCGACGGCCTGCTGGTCGTCGCCCCCTACTACAGCCGACCCCCGCAGGACGCGGTCGAGGAGCACTTCCGCACCGTCGCGGACGCCACCGGCCTGCCCGTGATGGTCTACGACATCCCCGCCCGCACCGGCGTCCGCATCGAGCCCGACACCCTGCTCCGCCTCGCCGGCCACCCCCGGATCGTGGCGGTGAAGGACTGCTCGTACGACTTCCTCGCCGCCCAGAAGGTCCTCGCCCGCACCGGCCTCGCCTACTACGCGGGCTGCGACGAGCACAACCTGGCCCTGTACGCCGTCGGCGGCGCCGGCTGCGTCAGCACGGTCGCCAACGTGGCGCCGGCCCACATCCGTGCCGTCCTGGACGCCTTCGACGCGGGCGAGACGACCCGTGCCGCGCGCCTCCAGCAGCGGGCCACGCCGCTGATCGAGGCGATGATGGCGGGCGGCCTGCCCGGCACCGTCACCGCCAAGGCCCTCCTGACCGCCCAGTCCCTCCCCGCCGGCCCGGTCCGCCCGCCCCTGCGGCCAGCAGGCCCGGAGACGACGGAGAGCCTCACCGCGGCCTACGCGCACCTGTCCGCCTGACACGGCCGCACGGCCCCGGCGAGCGTCCCGCACACGACGGCGGGCCGGAGGCGCCGTCGTGTGCGACCACACGGCGCGTCCGGCCCGCCGAGGCGAAGCGTGCGTCAGTCCCAGACGTATCCGTCACCGAACAGCAGGAAGTGCTCCAGCACGTCCTCCGCCGGGTCGTCGATCTGCCCCACGTTGGCGTTGAGCAGCCCGAACCGGTGACCGTTGTGGGACGCGGTGTTGGTCTCGTCGGCGTGTGCGGACCCGGCGAGGGTCCCGCACAGCATCAGCACGGCCACCACACCCATCACTCCGACCGCGTAGCGCAGTACGCCCCACATCCACTTGTTCGTCATCGCCCGTCCCCATTCCTGTACGTCTGTCGTCCCGGCGTCTGATCGGACACTGTGTCCACCCGTTCATCTGCCAAAACGACCTCGAAGTCACGGGGAGTAACCCGTACGTGAGCATACGGGTGTGACGATCGGATCAGTTGTGGCTGTGCAGGACCTCGTTGAGGCCGCCCCAGACCGCGTTGTTCGGGCGGGCCTCGACCGTGCCGGTCACCGAGTTGCGGCGGAAGAGGATGTTGGAGGCACCGGACAGCTCACGGGCCTTGACGATCTGGCCGTCGGGCATGGTGACGCGGGTGCCCGCGGTGACGTACAGGCCGGCCTCGACCACGCACTCGTCACCGAGGGCGATGCCGACACCCGCCTCGGCGCCGATGAGGCATCGCTCGCCGATGCTGATGCGCACGTTGCCGCCGCCGGACAGGGTGCCCATGGTGGAGGCGCCGCCGCCGATGTCCGAGCCGTCGCCGATCACCACACCGGCGGAGATGCGGCCCTCGACCATCGACGTGCCGAGCGTGCCGGCGTTGAAGTTGACGAAGCCCTCGTGCATGACGGTGGTGCCCTCGGCGAGGTGCGCACCGAGCCGCACCCGGTCCGCGTCGGCGATGCGCACACCCTTCGGGGCGACGTAGTCCGTCATGCGCGGGAACTTGTCGACGGACGTCACGGCCAGGTGCAGGCCCTCGGCGCGGGCGTTGAGGCGCACCTTCTCGAGGTCGTCCACGGCGACCGGGCCGAGCGAGGTCCAGGCGACGTTGGCGAGGAAGGCGAAGATGCCGTCGAGGTTCTGGCCGTGCGGCCGGACCAGACGGTGCGAGAGCAGGTGCAGGCGCAGGTAGACGTCGTGCGCGTCGATCGGCTTCTCGTCCAGCGAGGAGATGACCGTACGGACCGCGACGACCTCGACACCCCGGCGGGCGTCCGGCCCGACCGCGGCGGTGGCGCCGCCGCCCAGCAGTTCCGCGGCCTGCTCGGCGGAGAGCCGCTCGGTGCCGGACGGGCCGGGGTCCGGGACCAGCTCGGGGGCGGGGAACCAGGTGTCGAGGACGGTGCCGTCGGCGGCGACGGTGGCGAGGCCGGCGGCCACTGCGCCGGTGGTGCTGTGAGCAGTCGTGTCGGTCATGAGGGCAACCTAACCGCCCGGTGGGCACGGACGCGAACCGGTCGGGGCCGCATCTCAGGGTGCGGTCGCGGGCCGCGGCCGGTGCGGTCCGTCAGTGCGCCCCGCCCAGGTTCAGCACCACCACACCGGCGATGATCAGCCCGATGCCGGCGGCCTTGGCGAGGGTCAGCCCTTCACCGAGGAACACGACCCCGATCGCCGCGATGACGGCCGTCCCGGCCCCGGACCAGAGGGCGTACGCGGTGCCGACGGACAGGGACTTCAGGGTCTGCGCGAGCAGCGCGAAGGCCACCAGGTACCCGACGGCGGTGACGAGCGAGGGCCACAGCCGGGTGAACCCCTCGCTGTACTTCATGGCGGTGGTCCCGACGACTTCGGCTGCGATGGCTGCGGCGAGCAGTGCGTACCCCATGCCGGTGATCGTAACGACGGGGCCCGGAACGCGAAGTGGCCCCCGGCGGACTGCCGGGGGCCACTGCGGGAAACCGCGCGGAGGTTGCTCAGACGTTGAAGCCCAGCGCCCGGAGCTGTTCCCGGCCGTCGTCGGTGATCTTGTCGGGGCCCCACGGCGGCATCCAGACCCAGTTGATGCGCAGCTCGCTGACCAGGCCGTCCGTGGCGGACTTGGCCTGGTCCTCGATGACGTCGGTGAGCGGGCAGGCCGCCGACGTCAGGGTCATGTCGACGGTCGCCACGTTGGAGTCGTCGATGTGGATGCCGTAGATGAGGCCGAGGTTGACGACGTCGATGCCCAGCTCGGGGTCGACGACGTCCATCAGGGCCTCGCGGAGTTCCTCCTCCGAGGCCGGCTTCATCTCCAGGGTCTCGCTCATGCCGTTGTCCTTTCGGCGTCGGCGCCCAGCGCCTGGGCCGTCGCGTCCTTCCACGCCATCCAGCTGAGGAGGGCGCACTTGACCCGGGCGGGGTACTTGGAGACGCCGGCGAACGCGACCGCGTCCTCCAGCACCTCCTCCATCGCGTCGTCGGGCTCGATCTTCCCCTTGGACTGCATCAGTTCCAGGAAGGTCGCCTGGATCCGCTGCGCCTGGGCGAGGTCCTTGCCGACCAGCAGCTCGTTCAGCACGGAGGCGGAGGCCTGGCTGATGGAGCAGCCCTGCCCCTCGTAGCTGACGTCGCTGATCGTCGTGCCGTCGTACTTCACGCGCAGCGTGATCTCGTCACCGCACGTCGGGTTGACGTGGTGCACCTCGGCGTCGCCATCCCGCAGACCCCGCCCGTGCGGGTTCTTGTAGTGGTCCAGGATGACGTCCTGGTACATGGAGTCCAGCTTCACGCCTCAGCCCCTCATCCGAAGAAGTTCCGTACGTGCTCCAGGCCGTCGACCAGTGCGTCGATCTCGGCCGGCGTGGAGTACAGATAGAACGACGCTCGCGTGGTCGCAGGAATTCCGTACCGCAGGCAGACCGGCCGTGCGCAGTGGTGGCCGACCCGGACGGCGATGCCCTGTTCGTCCAGGACCTGCCCCACGTCGTGCGGGTGGATGTCGCCCAGGGTGAACGAGATCGCGGCACCGCGGTCCTCGGCCGTGGCGGGACCGATGATGCGCAGGTCCGGGACCTCGGTCAGGCGCTTGACCGCGTACTCGGTGATGGCGTGCTCATGGGCGAGGATCTTGTCCATGCCGATGGCCGACAGGTAGTCGATGGCCGCGCCGAGACCGACCGCCTGGGCGATCGGCGGGGTGCCCGCCTCGAACTTGTGCGGGGCCGGCGCGTACGTCGACGAACTCATCGACACGGTCTCGATCATCTCGCCGCCGCCGAGGAACGGAGGCAGGTCCTCCAGGAGTTCCTGGCGGCCCCAGAGCACGCCGATGCCGGTCGGGCCGCACATCTTGTGGCCGGTGAAGGCGACGAAGTCGGCCTGGAGGGCCTGCACGTCCAGCGGCATGTGCGGCGCGGCCTGGGAGGCGTCGACGCACACCAGGGCGCCGACCTCCTGGGCGCGGCGCACGATCGCCTCGACCGGGTTGAGCGTGCCCAGGATGTTCGACACCAGCACGAAGGAGACGATCTTCGTCTTCTCCGTGATGACCTCGTCGATGTTGGACAGGTCGAGGCGGCCGTCGTCGGTGAGGCCGAACCACTTCAGCTTCGCGCCCGTGCGCTGCGCGAGCAGCTGCCACGGCACGATGTTGGAGTGGTGCTCCATCTCCGTGATGACGATCTCGGTCTCGTGGTCCACCCGGTAGGGCTCGTCGGCCCAGCCGAGCATGTTGGCCACGAGGTTCAGCGACTCGGAGGCGTTCTTGGTGAAGATCACCTCGTCGCGCGAGGGCGCGTTGACGAACTCCGCGACCTTGTCGCGCGCGCCCTCGTACAGTGCCGTGGCCTCCTCGGCGAGGACGTGCACGCCACGGTGGACGTTGGCGTTGTAGCGCTCGTAGTACTCGCTGAGCGCGTCCAGCACCTGGCGGGGCTTCTGGGAGGTCGCCGCGTTGTCCAGGTACACGAGCTTCTGGCCGTCGTGGACCTGGCGGTCCAGGATGGGGAAGTCCTTGCGGATCGCCTCGGTGTCGAGGAGGCCCGGCAGCTGTGTCACGCCTCGCCCCTTTCCTTCGCTGCTCCGCCCGCGAGGCGCACCTGCGGGTCGCAGGGCATCTGCGGGCCGGTGGCCTCGCGTGCGTCGCTCACTGGGATGCGCCACCCTTCGTGTAGGCCTCGTAGCCCTCGGCCTCGAGCTTGTCGGCGAGCTCGGGGCCGCCGGACTCGACGATCCTGCCGGCCGCGAACACGTGGACGTGGTCGGGCTTGATGTAGCGCAGGATGCGCGTGTAGTGGGTGATCAGCAGCGTGCCGACCTCGCCGGACTCGCGGACGCGGTTGACGCCCTCGGAGACGACGCGCAGCGCGTCGACGTCCAGGCCGGAGTCGGTCTCGTCGAGGATCGCGACCTTCGGCTTGAGCAGTTCGAGCTGGAGGATCTCGTGGCGCTTCTTCTCACCGCCGGAGAAGCCCTCGTTGACGTTGCGCTCGGCGAAGGCGGGGTCCATGTTGAGGCGCTCCATGGCCTCCTTGACCTCCTTCACCCAGGTGCGCAGCTTGGGGGCCTCGCCGCGGATGGCGGTGGCGGAGGTGCGCAGGAAG
This sequence comes from Streptomyces calvus, assembly GCF_006782915.1. GTDB lineage: Bacteria > Actinomycetota > Actinomycetes > Streptomycetales > Streptomycetaceae > Streptomyces > Streptomyces calvus. Next base: position 127,529 of record NZ_VCNP01000054.1, on the reverse strand, counting down.
TTGGAGACGGAGACGCCGGGGACCTCGACCGGGTACTGCATGGCGAGGAACAGGCCGGCGCGGGCGCGCTCGTCGACGGACATCTCCAGGACGTCCTCGCCGTCGAGGGTGACGGTGCCGCCGGTGATCGTGTACTTGGGGTGACCCGCGAGCGAGTAGGCGAGAGTCGACTTGCCCGAGCCGTTGGGGCCCATGATGGCGTGCGTCTCGCCCTGCTTCACGGTGAGGTCGACGCCCTTGAGGATTTCCTTCGTGGCGTTGTCGGCCTCGACGGTGACGTGAAGGTCTCGGATTTCAAGCGTAGCCATGGGTGCCTCAGGACTCCTGGGTGACGGAGACGAGCACGTCGTCCCCTTCGATCTTTACGGGGTATACGGGGACGGGGCGCGTCGCCGGAAGGGCGTCGGGCTTGCCGGAACGGAGGTCGAAACGCGAGCCGTGCAGCCAGCACTCGATGTGGCAGTCGTCCACCTCGCCCTCCGAGAGGGAGACGTTCGCGTGCGAGCAGATGTCGTGGATCGCGAACACCTCGCCCCCGGTCTGCACGAGGGAGACCGGCGTGCCGTCGAGTTCCACCCGCTTCGGGGTGTCCTCCTCCAGCTCGCTCAGCCCGCAGGCGCGTCGGAAGGTCATGCGACCGCCGCCTCCAGCTCCTCCTCGATCTTGGCGAGCAGGCGCTCCTCGACGTCCGGGACGCCGATCTGCTGGACCAGTTCGGCGAAGAAGCCGCGGACCACCAGGCGGCGGGCCTCGTGCTCCGGGATGCCGCGGGCCATCAGGTAGAAGAGCTGCTCGTCGTCGAAGCGGCCGGTCGCCGAGGCGTGGCCGGCGCCGACGATCTCGCCGGTCTCGATCTCCAGGTTGGGCACGGAGTCGACGCGGGCGCCGTCGGTGAGGACCAGGTTGCGGTTCATCTCGTAGGTGTCGGTGCCCTCGGCCTTGGCCTCGATGAGCACGTCACCGATCCACACGGCGTGCGCGTTGTCGCCCTGCAGGGCGCCCTTGTAGACGACGTTGGACTTGCAGTGCGGGACGTTGTGGTCGACCAGGAGGCGGTGCTCCTGGTGCTGGCCGGCGTCGGTGAGGTACAGGCCGATCAGCTCGGCCTCGCCGCCGGGTCCGGCGTACTGCACGCGCGGGTGGAGGCGCACGACGTCGCCGCCGAAGGTGACGACGACCGACTTGAAGGAGGCGTCGCGGCCGACGAGGGCGTTGTGCTGGCCGACGTGCACCGCCTTCTCGTCCCAGTCCTGGACCGAGACGACGGTCAGCTTGGCGCCGTCGCCGAGGACGTACTCGACGTTGGCGGCGAGCACCGCGTCACCGGTGTGGTCGATGACCACGAGGGCCTCGGCGAAGGCGCCGAGTTCGATCACCTGGTGGCCGTAGGCGGTGCCGCCCTCGCCGTGCACCGCGATGCGGATCGGCTCGGTGAGGACGGTCTCCTTCGGCACGGTCACGACCGAGGCCCGCTCGAAGGCGGAGTACGCCTGGGCGGCGACGCGGTCCACCGGGGTGCCGGCGCGGCCGAGCCGGGCGTCGTCGCGTCCGACGGTCTCGACGGTGACGCCCTCGGGCGCCTCCACGGCGACCTTGACGCCCTCGCCGGTGGCGGTGGCGGTGCCGTCGTGCAGGCCGCGCAGCCGCTCCAGCGGGGTGAAGCGCCATTCCTCTTCTCGGCCGTGAGGGACGGGGAAGTCCGCCACGTCGAAGGACGGGGGCGCGCTCATGCGGGTGGCGACGGTCGACTCGGCGGCCACCGCGATCGAGCCCGCGGTGGTGGAGCCCACGGGGATGTTCTGAGCCTCAGCCATGGCTGTCGTAATGCTCGCTTTCCTTTGCGTAAGGGGCTGGACGGACGGCGGGGTGGGTCAGCCGACCGCGCCTTCCATCTGCAGTTCGATCAGCCGGTTGAGTTCGAGGGCGTACTCCATCGGCAGTTCCTTGGCGATCGGCTCGACGAAGCCGCGCACGATCATCGCCATCGCCTCGTCCTCGCTCAGACCGCGGCTCATCAGGTAGAAGAGCTGGTCCTCGGAGACCTTGGAGACGGTCGCCTCGTGGCCCATGGACACGTCGTCCTCGCGGACGTCCACGTACGGGTAGGTGTCCGAGCGGGAGATGGTGTCGACGAGCAGGGCGTCGCACAGCACGTTGGACTTGGAGCCCGGGGCGCCCTCGCCGATCTCGATGAGACCGCGGTAGGAGGTGCGGCCGCCGCCGCGCGCCACCGACTTGGAGACGATGTTGGACGACGTGTTCGGGGCCATGTGGACCATCTTGGCGCCGGCGTCCTGGTGCTGGCCCTCGCCGGCGAAGGCGATGGACAGCGTCTCGCCCTTGGCGTGCTCGCCCATGAGGTAGACGGCCGGGTACTTCATCGTCACCTTGGAGCCGATGTTGCCGTCGATCCACTCCATGGTCGCGCCCTCGTAGGCGACGGCGCGCTTGGTGACCAGGTTGTAGACGTTGTTCGACCAGTTCTGGATGGTCGTGTAGCGGCAGCGGGCGTTCTTCTTGACGATGATCTCGACGACCGCGGAGTGCAGGGAGTCGCTCTTGTAGATCGGGGCGGTGCAGCCCTCGACGTAGTGCACGTAGGCACCCTCGTCGACGATGATCAGGGTTCGCTCGAACTGGCCCATGTTCTCGGTGTTGATCCGGAAGTAGGCCTGGAGCGGGATCTCGACGTGCACGCCCGGCGGGACGTAGATGAAGGAGCCGCCGGACCACACGGCGGTGTTCAGCGCGGCGAACTTGTTGTCACCGGCCGGGATCACGGTGCCGAAGTACTCCTTGAAGAGCTCCGGGTGCTCCTTCAGCGCGGTGTCGGTGTCCAGGAAGATGACGCCCTGCTCCTCCAGGTCCTCGCGGATCTGGTGGTAGACGACCTCCGACTCGTACTGGGCGGCGACGCCGGCGACGAGGCGCTGCTTCTCCGCCTCGGGGATGCCCAGCTTGTCGTAGGTGTTCTTGATGTCCTCGGGGAGGTCCTCCCAGGACTCCGCCTGCTTCTCCGTGGAGCGCACGAAGTACTTGATGTTGTCGAAGTCGATGCCGGAGAGGTCGGAGCCCCAGTTCGGCATGGGCTTCTTCTCGAACAGGCGCAGGCCCTTGAGGCGGAGCTTGGTCATCCACTCCGGCTCGTCCTTCTTGGACGAGATGTCGCGGACGACGTCCTCGTTCAGGCCGCGGCGCGCGGAGGCACCGGCGTCGTCACGGTCGGCCCAGCCGTATTCGTACTTGCCCAGACCCTCCAGCTCGGGGTGGGCAGTCTCCGTGGGGAGAGTCATGCGGGGTTCCTCCCGGACGTGCTTGCAGATGCGGTGTGGGAAATCTTGGGGATGAACGTCGTGCAGACGCCGTCGCCGTGCGCGATCGTCGCCAGCCGCTGTACGTGCGTACCGAGGAGCTCGGCGAAAAATTCCGTCTCGGCCTCGCACAGTTGCGGGAACTGCTCGGCGGCGTGGGCGACCGGGCAGTGGTGCTGGCAGAGCTGCTCGCCCTGCTGGGGGTGGGGAGCGCTGCGCGCGGTTGCAGCGTACCCGTCCGCGCTCAGCGCCTTGGCCAGGGCCGATGCCCGCTCCTCGGGGGCGGCGGCCTCCACGGCCTGGCGGTAGGACTCGGCGTGGGCGGCGATCCTGGCGCGGGCGAAGGCGGCGATCGCCTTGCTGCCGCCCTCCCGTTCGCCGATCCAGCGCAGGGCGTCCACGGCGAGCTTGTCGTAGGACTGGTCGAAGGCGTCACGGCCGCAGTCCGTCAGGGCGAACACCTTGGCCGGGCGTCCGCGCGTGCGCGCGCCGTAGACCCGTCGCTCGCGAGCCTCCACGACGTTGTCCGCGGCCAGCGCGTCCAGGTGCCGGCGGACGGCCGCCTGGGTGAGTCCGAGTCGCTCGGCCAGTTCGGCGACGGTCGAGGGGCCGTGGTCCAGGATGGACCGGGCGACCCGGTTGCGGGTGGACCGCTCACCGGTCGCCAGCTCCTCATGAGGAGGCTCGGTCGATCGTGCACCGTTTTTCACAACGCCATTGTTGCGTAATTCGGCGGAGACCGGCAAGCCGCGCTTGAACGCCCCGACAGTGCGCTGCGTCACTTAGGTATACCTAATCTGACCTGCGGAAACGATCTTTGATCGATCAAATCGGTGGCACACGGCAGCGGTGTGCGGAAGACTCCCGGACCATGCCCGTACCCCCTCCCACCGGCCCACTCGTGACCCGCGACACACTCGCCGCGCAGCTGCGCGAGCTCGGTGTCCGGGCCGGTGAGAGCCTCCTCGTGCACTCCTCGCTCAGCGCCCTCGGCTGGGTCAACGGCGGGGCGGTCACGGTCGTCCGGGCGCTGCTCGACGCGCTCGGCCCCGACGGCACGCTGGTGGTCCCCACCCAGTCCGGCCACCTCTCCGACCCGGCGCTGTGGCAGGCACCGCCCGTGCCCGAGGAGTGGTGGGAGACCATCCGGGCCACCATGCCCGCCTACGACCCGCTGACCACGCCCTCGCGCGGGGTCGGCGTGGTCCCGGAGACCGTGCGGACCTGGCCCGGGGCGCTGCGCAGCGCGCACCCGCAGACGTCGTTCGCGGCCGTCGGCGCCCGCGCGGCACGGATCGTCGCGGGCCACGCCACCGACTGCCGGCTCGGCGAACGCAGCCCGCTGGCGGAACTGGAGCGGCTCGGCGCGCGGGTGCTGCTGCTCGGCGCCGGATACGACAGCTGCACCTGCTTCCACCTCGCCGAGTACCGGGTCCCGTCGCCGCGCGTCACGGTGGGCCGCCCCGGTCCGGGCGGCTGGGAGACGGTGACCGAGGTGGCCATCAGCTCCGAACGCTTCGACGAGCTGGGGCACGACTTCGAACGGGACCGTCCCGTCGTGCGCGGCACGGTCGGGGCGGCCGCGGCGCGGCTGTTCCCGGTGGCGGACGCGGTGGCCTACGCCGAGCGGTGGCTGCCGGTGCACCGGCCCCGCGAGGAGGACTTCCAGCACCCCACGGTCTGACCCCCCGGTCGTCTCCCTAGACTCGTGACCCATGCGAAGTGAGCCCGTGGTCCAGGTCCAGGCCCTGGTGAAGCGGTACGGAACGAAGACCGCGGTGGACGGCCTCGACCTGGTGGCCCGGCAGGGCGTGACCGCCGTGCTCGGCCCCAACGGGGCGGGCAAGACGACCACGGTCGAGACCTGCGAGGGGTACCGCCGGCCGGACTCCGGCACGGTGCGCGTCCTGGGCCTCGACCCGGTGAGGCAGTCGGCGGCGCTGCGGCCCCGCGTCGGGGTGATGCTCCAGTCCGGCGGCGTCTACTCGGGCGCACGGGCGGACGAGATGCTGCGGCACGTGGCGAAGCTGCACGCGCATCCGCTGGACGTGGACGCGCTGATCGAGCGGCTCGGCCTCGGCTCCTGCGGCCGTACGTCCTACCGGCGCCTGTCCGGCGGCCAGCAGCAGCGGCTCGCGCTGGCGATGGCCGTGGTGGGCCGTCCGGAGCTGGTGTTCCTGGACGAGCCGACCGCCGGCCTCGACCCGCAGGCCCGCCGCGCCACCTGGGACCTGGTACGGGACCTGCGCGCCGACGGTGTCTCCGTCATCCTCACCACGCACTACATGGACGAGGCCGAGCAGCTCGCCGACGACGTGGCGATCATCGACGCCGGCCGGGTCATCGCCCAGGGCTCCCCGGAGGAGCTGTGCCGTGGCGGCGCCGAGAACACGCTCCGCTTCTCCGGGCGGCCCGGCCTGGACGTGGCCTCCCTGCTGAAGGCCCTGCCCGCCGACACCTCGGCGGCCGAGGTGGCCCCGGGCTCGTACCGGGTCGTCGGCAAGGTCGACCCGCAACTGCTGGCCACCGTCACCTCCTGGTGCGCGCAGCACGGGGTGATGCCGGACCGGATCTCGGTCGAGCGGCACACCCTCGAAGACGTCTTCCTGGAGCTCACCGGCAAGGAGCTGCGCGCGTGACGGCCACCGGCACCTACTCCCCGAGGCCGGGGGCCGCTCCCCTGGCCCGCATGATCGCCGCGCAGGCGGTGCTCGAGACGAAGATGCTGCTGCGCAACGGCGAGCAGCTGCTGCTCACCGTGGTCATCCCCACGCTGCTGCTGGTGCTCTTCAGCACCGTGGACGTGGTGGACACCGGCGACGGCGAGACGGTCGACTTCCTCGCGCCCGGCATCCTCGCGCTCGCGGTGATGTCGACGGCGTTCACCGGTCAGGCCATCGCGACCGGTTTCGAACGCCGCTACGGCGTGCTGAAGCGGCTGGCCGCGTCGCCGCTGCCGCGCTGGGGCCTGATGACCGCGAAGACGCTGTCCGTGCTGGTCACCGAGGTCCTCCAGGTGGTCCTGGTGACGGCGATCGCCCTCGCGCTCGGCTGGTCCCCGCAGGGCAGCCCCCTGGCCGTGCTCCTGCTGCTGGTGCTGGGCACGGCCGCGTTCTCCGGGCTCGGTCTGCTGATGGCGGGCACGCTGAAGGCCGAGGCGACGCTCGCCGCCGCGAACCTGGTGTTCCTGCTGCTGCTCGTCGGCGGCGGGGTGGTCGTGCCGCTGGACCGGTTCCCGGACGCGGCGCAGGACGTGCTCGGTCTGCTGCCGATCTCCGCGCTGTCGGAGGGCCTGCGGGACGTGCTCCAGCACGGGGCCGGGATGCCGTGGGGCAACCTCGGGATCCTCGCCGTGTGGGCGGTCGCGGGTCTCGCGGCGGCCGGGAAGTTCTTCCGCTGGGAGTAGGTGCCATGGCCGAGCCGGACCCTCGTGAAAGCGTGCACAAGCGGCCGCCTACGATGGACCGCGTGCCAAACGTGACCCGCGCCGACGCCCAGGCGGCCCTGCGCAACCCGCTCGCCTTCATCGCCGCACGCTGGACCCCGGACCCCCGGACCGTCCGGCGCGCCGCCCTCGCCGCTCTCGTCATGGCGGTGGTGATCGTGGTCACCGGCGGTGCCGTGCGGCTGACCGGTTCGGGCCTCGGCTGTCCGACCTGGCCCAAGTGCACCGAGGACTCGATCACCACCACCAGCGAGATGGGCCTGCACGGCGTCATCGAGTTCGGCAACCGTCTGCTGACCTACGTGCTGTGCGCGGCCGTCGGCTGGGCGATCGTCGCCGCCCGCTCACAGAAGCCGTACCGGCGCGGCCTGACCCTGCTGGGCTGGGCGCAGTTCTGGATCGTGATGGGCAACGCGATCCTCGGCGGCATCGTGGTCCTCGTCGGTCTGAACCCGTACACCGTGGCCGCGCACTTCCTGCTCTCCTCGGCCCTGATCGCGGTCGCCACGGTGATGTGGCAGCGCACCCGGGAGGGCGACGGCGAGCCGCGTCCGCTGGTGGGCAAGGCCGTGCGGCAGCTGGTGTGGTGCATGGTGGCGGTCTCCGTGCTGCTGATCGCCGTCGGCACCGTGGTCACCGGCGCGGGCCCGCACGCGGGTGACTCCAGTGAGGTCCCGCGGATGCCGCTGGACTGGGAGACGGTCAGCAAGCTGCACGCCGTGCTGGCGTGGATCGTGGTGACGCTGACGTTCGCGCTGTGGTTCGTGCTGAAGGCGGTCGACGCGCCCGCGGCGCCGCTCGCCCGGACCCGCGAACTGTTCGTGATCCTGCTCGCGCAGGGTGCCATCGGCTACGTCCAGTACTTCACGGACCTGCCCGAGGTGCTGGTCGGCCTGCACATGTTCGGCTCGTGCGTGATGTGGATCTGGGTGCTGCGCGTCCTGCTGTCCCTGCGCGAGCGCCCCGGGGTCACGGCGCCGGACGCGGCCGTACCGGCCGCTCAGGAACCCGCCGCGAGCGCGTCGATCGCCGGCCCCAGGTAGTTCCGGGTCAGCCGGGCCCGGCGTACGGTCCACTCCTCGGCGGGCGACTCCTCGGCGGGCGGCTCCGCGGCGGGCGACTCCGCGGCGGCACCGTAGCGCCGCCTCCTGATGTCCTCGACGACCTCGCCGGGGGCGCCGAGGCCGGGCAGGACGTCGAGGGCCTCCCGTTTGGTGATCAGGCGGCCCTCGCGGAGGGTGACGGTGGCGCGGGCGAAGGTCAGCAGGCCCAGGTCGACCCAGACGTCCTGGGTCCAGTTGGCCGCCCGGTCCACCTCGCGCCGCCAGAACTCGCGCTGGTCGCGCACCACGAACGCGGCCAGTTCGCCGTCCGGCACCGGTGGCAGCACCTGTGCGGGCGGCGCCCCGTGCAGGACCTTGCCGAAGGTGTGCAGCTCGGTCCGGGTGACCGGGGTGACCGGGCGCCTGAAAAGCTCCTCGTGCGCCCAGGTGAGGTGGCGCCGTTCGGCGCCCGCCGCGGTGTCCGGTGTGAGGTAGGTGCAGTGGAGCCGGCCGGCGAGCGGTTCGCCGCGCAGCCGGGCGTGCAGCAGAGCCAGGCGCCACACCGTCCGCGCGCCGATCGGGTGGTCCAGGACCGCGATCAGGTCCAGGTCGCTGCGGCCCTCCACGTAGTCGCCGCCGGCCAGTGAGCCGTGCGCCCAGACGGACACGGGGGCGAGCGGCGCGAGGCCGGTGAGGAAGCGGTCGAGCAGGGCGTCGGTCGGCACCCGTCCAGTCTTCCCGCCCCGCTCCGGCCCGTACACCCGGTCACTCCAGCCCGTACACCCGGCCCGCGTTGCCCGCGGCGATCAGGCCGGCCACCCGCTGGGCGTCGTCGAGCGACCAGGCTCCCTCGGCCACCCAGGTCCCGAGCACCCGGGCGAGCGCCTCGCGGAACAGGCACGCCCCGACGACGTGCAGTTCGGGCAGGCCCCGGGCGCCGCTGGAGAAGAGGATCTTGCCGAAGGGGGCGAGTTCCAGGATCTCCGCGAGGACGGTCGCCGCGCGGGCGCCGGTGCGCACCAGGGCGGCGCCGCAGTCGGTGTAGACGTGCGGGAAGACACCGGCGAGGTGGGCGGCGTGGCGGTGGTACGGGTAGCCGTGCAGCAGGACCAGGTCGGTGCCGAGTCCCGCGGTGGCCCGTACGAAGTCGGTCAGCAGGACCGGGTCGCCGGCGTCGATGCGCGCCCCGGGTTCACCGAGGCCGGCGTGGAGCTGGAGGGGCCGGCCGGAGGCGACCGCGATCCACAGCAGGTGCCGCAGCAGCACCGGGTCGCTCAGCTGGTCCCCGGCGTGCCGCGCCGCCAGCCAGCGGCCGGCCGCGCCGCGCACCTCGCCCGGCCCGGGCGGCTCGGCGGTGAGCACCGGCCCGTGCCGGGGACCGGCGACGGAGGTGAACGCGGCGACGTGCGCGGCGGCTCCGTGCACGGACTCGGCGAGGTTGGCGAGGAAGGACTCGACGGTGCCCGAGGTGTCGGCGACCTGTTCGGCCAGCTGTTCCAGGCGGACGATCTCGTGGGCCTCGGCGTCCGCGGCGCGGCCCAGCTCGTCGGGGCCGGTGAGGTCGCCGGGCAGCCCGGTGTCCACCAGGTAGGCGGTGATGCCGCTGCCCCGCAGCAGCCGGCGTCCCGCCTCCAGGACGCCGAGTTCGCGGCGCCGGGCGAGGTAGCGGGCGGGCGGGCAGTGCGGCTCCAGGCCGAGCAGCGGCGGGCACCAGCGGCGCACGGCGAAACCGGTCTGGGTGTCGAAGAGGGTGGTGCCGGGCGCGGGCGGGCCCTCGGTGCGGGCCAGCTGGGCCTCGAAGGTGCCGAGGCCCAGCTCCGTGCGGAGCACACCGTGACAGTACTGGTCGACCAGGGACGTCGGGTCGATCATCTCCGGGCTCTCCCCGTGTGGACGCTGTGCTGCCACAGGTCCTAACGGGTGAACCGGTGAGTAGGTGTTGCCCCGAGCCGGTTTCAGTCGTTGGAGGGGCCGCCGATCTGGATGCCGGCCATGCGGCTCCACTCGTACGGGCCGGTCCGCACCTTCGCGGCGAACTCGCCGTCGAAGTCCTCGTGCACGGTGATGCCGGACTTCTCGACGGCCTTCAGCGCGATCTCGTGGGTGGGCGCGACCAGGTCGCCCCAGCCGCCGTCCGCTCCGACGAGCACGATCCGGGCGCCGCGCCGCCCGATGTACGCGACCTGCCCCTCGGCGCCGCCGTGCGCCTTGGCGAAGCCGTTGATCTGCTTGGCGAGTCGGGCCGCCTTCTGCTCGGCCTTCGGGTCCACCTGCTGCGTGTCTGCCATGACCAGGATGCTACCGACGGGTAGATCAAACGGCGACGGGCGGGGTCCGTGGCCTTGGCCACGCGCCCCGCCCGTATCCGGGTGCCGGAGGGCCTACCGCAGGAAGGGGTCCACCGCGACGGCCACGAAGAGCAGCGACACATAGGTGATGGACCAGTGGAACAGGCGCATCTCCTTGAGCTTGCCGCCGGTCGCCTCCGCCTTCGCGCGGTTCAGCAGCGCGTGCGCCTCCCACAGCCACCAGCCGCCGGCGGCCAGGGCGACCGCGGTGTAGAACCAGCCCGTGTAGCCGAGCGGGGTCAGCAGCAGGGACACGCCGACCATGACCCAGCTGTAGAGGACGATCTGCTTGGCGACCGCCTTGTTGGAGGCGATGACCGGGAGCATGGGCACGCCCACGCGTGCGTAGTCGTCCTTGACCTTCATGGAGAGCGGCCAGTAGTGCGGCGGCGTCCAGAAGAACATGACGAGGAAGAGGACGACCGGCGCCCAGGACATCGAGTCGGTGACCGAGGACCAGCCGATCAGCACCGGCATGCAGCCGGCGATCCCGCCCCACACGATGTTCTGCGACGTACGCCGTTTGAGGATCATCGTGTAGACGACGACGTAGAAGAGGAGCGCTCCGAGGGCGAGCCAGGCGGACAGCCAGTTGACGGTGAGGCCGAACAGCAGCGTCGAGACGACCGCCAGGGTGATGCCGAAGACCAGGGCCTCGCGCGGGCTGACCATGCCGGTCACCAGCGGACGCTGCGAGGTGCGGTCCATCAGGGCGTCGATGTCGCGGTCGATGTACATGTTGAGCGCGTTGGCGCCGCCCGCGGACAGGTAGCCGCCGAGGCAGGTCAGCAGCACCAGCTTCAGGTCGGGCACGCCCTGCTGCGCCAGGAACATCACCGGAACGGTGGTGATCAGCAGAAGTTCGATGATCCGCGGCTTGGTGAGAGCCACGAACGCCATCGCGCGGGCGCCGAACGGCCGACGGGCAGGGCTCTGGATGGTCCCTACTCCCTCCCCCAGAGCCTTGAGGGCCTGGGAGGTACCCCCAGGACGGGATTCAACGGCCGTCACGCACACCCCTAAGAGACATCCCAGCAAGCCTCACCGTGGTGAAGTGGCGGTAAAGGCTCGCGCGTACCACGCCACTGTAGACGTTGCCCAGACCCGGACATTCGCGGGGGTCGCCTCGTGTTGGACGGCGCCCTCCGAGGTGCGCCCGGCGGCTCGATTGAGCACCCGGATGAGCGGCTCCGTATTCATCTGCGAAATGGGAAAACGGACCGGTCAGGAGGCGGATCGGCGGGAGTGACCGCACTCTGGAACGACTCGGGGGAACCCACGTCCCACGGGGGTAGGCTCGACCTCGCCGGTGGGCCGTCACCGGCATCCGACATGTGGAGAGGAGCCCTGACTCAGGGTGAGCACAAAGCCGACCACCACAGACCTCGAGTGGACCGAGTTGGACCAGCGGGCCGTCGACACCGCCCGCGTCCTGGCCGCCGATGCCGTACAGAAGGTCGGTAACGGCCATCCGGGTACGGCGATGAGCCTGGCACCTGCCGCGTACACCCTCTTCCAGAAGGTGATGCGGCACGACCCGGCGGACGCCGACTGGGTCGGACGTGACCGTTTCGTCCTGTCCGCCGGGCATTCGTCCCTGACTCTCTACACCCAGCTGTACCTGGCGGGCTTCGGCCTGGAGCTGGACGACCTGAAGTCCTTCCGCACCTGGGGCTCGAAGACGCCGGGCCACCCGGAGTACGGCCACACCACGGGCGTGGAGACGACGACCGGCCCGCTGGGCCAGGGCGTCGCCAACGCCGTCGGCATGGCCATGGCCGCCCGTTACGAGCGGGGCCTGTTCGACCCGGAGGCCGCCGAGGGCGAGTCCCCGTTCGACCACTTCGTGTACTGCATCGCCGGCGACGGCTGCCTCCAGGAGGGCATCGCCGCCGAGGCGTCCTCGATGGCCGGCCACCAGAAGGTCGGCAACCTCGTCCTGCTGTGGGACGACAACCACATCTCCATCGAGGGCGACACCGAGACGGCCGTCTCGGAGGACACCTGCAAGCGGTACGAGGCGTACGGCTGGCACGTGCAGCGGGTCGCCCCGAAGGCGGACGGCGACCTGGACCCGAACGCGATCTACGACGCGATCCAGGAGGCGAAGAAGGTCACGGACAAGCCGTCCTTCATCGCCATGCGGTCGATCATCGCCTGGCCGGCGCCGAACGCGCAGAACACCGAGGCCGCGCACGGCTCGGCGCTCGGCGACGACGAGGTGGCGGCCACCAAGCGGGTGCTGGGCTTCGACCCGGAGCGGACGTTCGAGGTGGCCGACGAGGTCATCGGGCACACCCGCAAGGCGCTGGAGCGCGGCCAGGCGGCCCGCGCGGTGTGGGAGAAGTCCTTCCAGCAGTGGCGGGACAACAACCCCGAGCGCGCCGCGGAGTTCGACCGCATCTCCGCCGGTGAGCTGCCCGAGGGCTGGCAGGACGCCATTCCGCTGTTCGAGCCGGGCAAGGGCGTGGCCACCCGTGCCGCGTCCGGCAAGGTGCTGCAGGCGCTCGGCGCGGTGGTGCCGGAGCTGTGGGGCGGCTCGGCCGACCTCGCCGGTTCCAACAACACCACGATCGACAAGACCAGCTCCTTCCTGCCCGCGGGCAACCCGCTGCCGGAGGCCGACCCCTACGGCCGCACCATCCACTTCGGCATCCGCGAGCACGCGATGGCCGCGGAGATGAACGGCATCGCGCTGCACGGCAACACCCGCATCTACGGCGGCACCTTCCTGGTGTTCTCCGACTACATGCGCAACGCGGTGCGGCTGTCGGCGCTGATGCACCTGCCAGTGACGTACGTGTGGACGCACGACTCCATCGGCCTCGGCGAGGACGGCCCGACGCACCAGCCGGTCGAGCACCTGGCCTCGCTGCGCGCCATCCCGGGTCTGAACGTCGTCCGCCCGGCCGACGCCAACGAGACCGCGATCGCCTGGCGCGAGATCCTCCGGCGCTGGACCAAGGAGTTCGGCAAGGGCGCCCCGCACGGTCTGGCGCTGACCCGCCAGGGCGTGCCGACGTACGAGCCGAACGAGGACGCCGCGCGCGGCGGGTACGTACTGTTCGACGCCGAGGGCGGCGAGCCGCAGGTGATCCTGATCGCCACCGGCTCCGAGGTGCACGTCGCCGTGGAGGCGCGCGAGCGGCTCCAGGCGTCCGGCGTGCCGACGCGTGTGGTGTCCATGCCGTCGGTGGAGTGGTTCGAGGAGCAGGACCAGGGGTACCGGGACAGCGTCCTGCCGCCGTCCGTGAAGGCGCGCGTCGCCGTCGAGGCGGGCATCGGCCTGACCTGGCACAAGTACGTGGGGGACGCGGGGCGCATCGTGTCCCTGGAGCACTTCGGCGCCTCCGCCGACGGCAAGGCGCTGTTCGAGGAGTACGGCTTCACCGCCGAGAACGTGGCCGCCCAGGCCCGGGAATCGATCGCCGCAGCCCAGCGCTGACGCCCTTATACGACACGTAGGAGATGGAATTTCCATGACAGACGCACTGAAGCGCCTTTCCGAGGAAGGCGTCGCGATCTGGCTGGACGACCTGTCGCGCAAGCGGATCACGTCCGGCAACCTCGCCGAGCTGATCGACCAGCAGCACGTCGTGGGCGTCACCACCAACCCGACGATCTTCCAGAAGGCGATCTCCGAGGGCGACGGCTACGACCAGCAGCTGACCGACCTCGCCGCCCGCAAGGTCACCGTCGAAGAGGCCATCCGCATGATCACCACGGCGGACGTCCGCGACGCCGCCGACATCCTGCGCCCGGTCTTCGACGCCACCGACGGCCAGGACGGCCGGGTCTCGATCGAGGTCGACCCGCGCCTGGCCCACAACACCCGCGCCACGGTCGCCGAGGCCCGGCAGCTGGCCTGGCTGGTGGACCGGCCCAACACCCTGATCAAGATCCCGGCCACCGAGGCGGGTCTGCCGGCGATCACCGAGACGATCGGCAACGGCATCAGCGTCAACGTCACGCTGATCTTCTCGCTGGAGCGTTACCGAGCGGTCATGGACGCCTACCTGGCGGGTCTGGAGAAGGCGAAGGCCAAGGGCCTGGACCTGTCGAAGATCCACTCCGTGGCGTCCTTCTTCGTGTCCCGCGTGGACAGCGAGATCGACAAGCGGATCGACGCGCTCGGCACCGACGAGGCCAAGGCGCTGCGCGGCAAGGCCGCCATCGCCAACGCCCGCCTGGCCTACCAGGCGTACGAGGAGGTCTTCGCGACCGAGCGCTGGACCGCGCTGGAGCGCGAGGGCGCCAACAAGCAGCGTCCGCTGTGGGCGTCGACCGGTGTGAAGGACAAGGCGTACAAGTCGACCATGTACGTCGACGAGCTGGTGGCGCCGAACACGGTGAACACCATGCCGGAGGCGACGCTGGTGGCCACCGAGGAGCAGGGCGAGATCCGGGGTGACGCGGTGAGCGGCACCTACGAGCAGGCCCGCGCCGACCTCGACGCGATCGAGGCGCTCGGCATCTCCTACGACGAGGTGGTGCAGCTTCTGGAGGACGAGGGCGTCGACAAGTTCGAGGCGTCCTGGAACGACCTGCTGAAGTCGACCGAGGCGGAGTTGCAGCGCCTCGCCCCCGCGGAGGGCTGAGACCTTGTCGAGCAGCAACCCGCTGCGTGACCCGGCGGACCGACGGCTCCCGCGTATCGCGGGGCCGTCGGGCCTGGTCATCTTCGGTGTGACGGGCGACCTGTCCCGCAAGAAGCTGATGCCGGCCGTGTACGACCTCGCCAACCGGGGTCTGCTGCCGCCGGGCTTCTCGCTGGTGGGGTTCGCCCGCCGCGAGTGGGCGAACGAGGACTTCGCGCAGGAGGTCCACGACGCGGTCAAGGAGCACGCCCGCACGCCCTTCCGTGAGGAGGTCTGGCAGCAGCTCATCCAGGGCATGCGCTTCGTGCAGGGCACCTTCGACGACGACGAGTCCTTCGAGCGGCTGCGCGACACGATCGAGGAGCTGGACAAGGCGCAGGGCACGGGCGGGAACTTCGCGTTCTACCTGTCGGTGCCGCCCCGGTCGTTCCCGGTGGTCATCCAGCAGCTGAAGAAGCACGGGCTGGCCGACCAGACCGACGGCTCCTGGCGGCGGGCCGTCATCGAGAAGCCGTTCGGGCACGACCTGAAGTCGGCCGAGGAGCTGAACTCGATCGTCCACGAGGTGTTCGCCCCGGACCAGGTCTTCCGGATCGACCACTACCTCGGCAAGGAGACCGTCCAGAACATCCTGGCGCTGCGCTTCGCCAACACGATGTTCGAACCGATCTGGAACCGGTCCTTCGTGGACCATGTGCAGATCACCATGGCCGAGGACATCGGCATCGGCGCCGCCCGCGACGTCATCCAGAACCACCTGCTGCAACTGCTCGCGCTGACCGCGATGGAGGAGCCCGCCTCCTTCGACGCGGACGCGCTCGCCGCGGAGAAGACCAAGGTGCTCGGCGCCGTGCGGCTGCCGAAGGACCTGGGCCGCGACACGGTGCGCGGGCAGTACGCGGCCGGCTGGCAGGGCGGCGCGAAGGCGGTCGGCTACCTGGAGGAGGAGGGCATCGACCCGTCCTCGAAGACCGACACCTACGCCGCGATCAAGCTGGGCATCGACAACCGCCGCTGGGCGGGCGTCCCCTTCTACCTGCGCACCGGCAAGCGCCTCGGCCGGCGCGTGACGGAGATCGCCGTCGTCTTCCAGCGCGCCCCGCACTCCCCGTTCGACACCACGGCCACCGAGGAGCTCGGGCAGAACGCGATCGTCATCCGCGTCCAGCCCGACGAGGGCGTCACCGTCCGCTTCGGTTCCAAGGTGCCGGGCACGTCGATGGAGATCCGGGACGTGTCGATGGACTTCGCCTACGGCGAGTCGTTCACCGAGTCCAGCCCGGAGGCGTACGAGCGGCTGATCCTCGACGTCCTGCTCGGCGACTCCAACCTCTTCCCGCGCACCGAGGAGGTCGAGCTGTCCTGGAAGATCCTCGACCCGATCGAGGAGTACTGGGACGCGAACGGCAGGCCCGCCCAGTACCCCGCGGGTACCTGGGGACCCGTCGAGGCGGACGAAATGCTCGAGCGAGACGGACGGAGCTGGCGCCGGCCATGAAGACAGACCTCACGGACACCACGGCCAGCAAGATCAACAAGGCGCTGGTGCAGGCGCGCCGGGCCATCGGTACCCCGGCCGTCGGCATGGTGCTCACGCTGGTCATCGTGACGGACGAGGAGAACGCCTACGACGCGCTGAAGGCGGCCGGCGACGCCTCGCGCGAGCATCCCTCGCGCACGCTGGTGGTCATCAAGCGGGTCTCCCGCTCGCCGCGTGACCGTACGCAGTCCCGCCTCGACGCCGAGGTGCGGGTGGGCGCGGACGCGGGCACCGGCGAGACGGTGGTGCTCCGGCTGTACGGCGAGGTCGTGGACCACGCCCAGTCGGTGGTGCTGCCGCTGCTGCTGCCGGACGCGCCGGTGGTGGTGTGGTGGCCGGTCAACGCCCCGCTGGACCCGGCGAAGGACCCGCTGGGCGCGCTGGCCCAGCGCCGGGTGACCGACACCTACGCCTGCGAGAAGCCGGTGGAGGAGCTGGCGGCCCGCGCCGACGCCTACACCCCGGGCGACACGGACCTGTCGTGGACCCGCATCACGCCGTGGCGGTCGATGCTGGCGGCGGCGCTGGACCAGGTCGCCTGCGAGGTGCGGGGCGTCGAGGTGGAGGGCGAGGAGTTCAACCCGAGCTGCGAGCTGCTGGCGATGTGGCTCGCGGACCGGCTGGACGTGCCCGTCAGGCGTTCGCAGTCCCCCGGTCCGGGGCTCACCGCGGTACGGATGGACACCGACTGCGGGCCGATCGTGCTGGACCGTGCCGACGGTTCGCTGGCGACGCTGTCCATCCAGGGCCAGCCGAAGCGTGCGGTGGCGCTCAAGCGCCGGGACACGGCGGAGCTGATCGCGGAGGAGCTGCGGCGGCTGGACCCGGACGACACCTACGCGTCGGCGCTGCGCTACGGCGTGGAGCGGCTGAAGGGCGCGGAGGGGTCCGGTGAGCGGCCGGCCAAAGGAGACTCCGGACGCGAGGCTGTCCCGGCGCCCGTCGAGTCGGCTGCGAAAGCTCCCGCGTCCCGGGCGACGGCGCAGGCACCGGTGAAGAAGGCGGCGGCGAAGTGAGTACGGCACCGCAGCTGGTCGTGCACCGGGACAAGGAGCTGATGGCGCAGGCCGCGGCGGCCCGGCTGATCACGAAGATCGTGGACGCCCAGGCGTCGCGGGGTTCGGCGTCCGTCGTGCTGACCGGCGGCCGCAACGGCAACGGTCTGCTGGCCGCGCTGGCGTCGGCGCCCGCGCGGGACGCGGTCGACTGGGGCCGGCTGGACCTGTGGTGGGGCGACGAGCGGTTCCTGCCGGAGGGCGACCCGGAGCGCAATGTCACCCAGGCCCGCCGGGCACTGCTGGACTCGGTGCCGCTGGACCCCGAGCGGGTGCACGCGATGCCCGCGTCGGACGGCCCGTACGGCTCCGACGTGGACGCGGCGGCCGCGGCGTACGCGGACGAGCTGGCCGCGTCGGCGGGCCCGGAGAACCACGGTCCGGTCCCGACGTTCGACGTGCTGATGCTGGGCGTCGGCCCGGACACCCATGTGGCGTCGCTCTTCCCGGAGCTGCCGGCGGTCCGGGAGACGGAGCGCACGGTGGTAGGCGTGCACGGCGCCCCCAAACCGCCGCCGACCCGGGTGACGCTGACCCTCCCGGCGATCCGCGCGGCCCGCGAGGTGTGGCTGCTGGCGGCCGGCGAGGACAAGGCGGAGGCCGCGGCGATCGCCCTGTCGGGCGCGGGCGAGATCCAGGCGCCGGCGGCGGGCGCGTACGGCCGCGCCCGCACGCTGTGGCTGCTGGACGCGGCGGCGGCCTCGCAACTGCCGAGGTCGCTGTATCCGCCGGCGTCGCCGTGACCGGTTCGTCCGGCGCCTGAACGCCAGGGCCCCCGTCCGGGTGCGGACGGGGGCCGGGAACGGCAAGGGGCGGCGAGGGCTTCCGGCCCCGCCGCCCCTTGCCGTTCCGCTACTTCACGGATCCCGCCATGACTCCCTGCACGAAGTGCCGCTGGAAGGCGAAGAACACGACCACCGGCACCACCAGCGACAGGAACGCCCCGGGCGCCAGCACGTCGATGTTGCTGCCGAACTGCCGGATCTGCGACTGGAGCTGCACGGTCAGCGGCTGCGCCGAGCTGTCCGCGAACAGCAGCGCCACCAGCATGTCGTTCCACACCCACAGGAACTGGAAGATGGCGAGGCTGGCGATGGCCGGACGCCCCACCGGCAGCACCAGCCGGATGAAGATCCGCCATTCGCTGCCGCCGTCCATCCGCGCGGCCTCCAGCATCTCCTTCGGCATCTCGGCGAAGTAGTTCCGCAGCAGGAAGATCGCGAACGGCAGCCCGTAGGCGACGTGGAACAGCACCACACCCGGGATCGTGCCGAACAGCCCCAGCTGGCCGAAGAGTTTGGCCACCGGCAGCAGGCCGATCTGGACGGGCACCACCAGCAGCGCGACCACGAGCAGGAAGATCGGCTCGCGGCCGGGGAAGTCCAGCCACGCGAAGGCGTAGCCGGCGAGCGCGGCCACCACCACGACCAGCACGGTCGTCGGCACCGAGATCAGCACGGTGTTCCAGAACGCCTGGGTGATGCCCGAGTTGTCCAGCAGCGCCGAGTAGTTGTCGAAGGACAGCTGCCCGGGGCTGGTGAACACGGTCCACCAGCCGCCCTCGGCGGTCTCCTCGGCGGACCGCAGCGAGGACAGGAACAGACCGGCCAGCGGGGTCATCCACACCAGGCCGATGACGACCAGGAAGGCCTGCACCACCGCGCTGCTCAGGCCGCGGCGGATCGCGTTCATCGCTGACTCCTTCGGAAACGGCGGACGTTGAACACCATGGCCGGGATGACCAGCAGCAGGAGCAGCACACCGAGCGCACTGCCGAGGCCCTGGTTGTTGCCCCCGCCGAACGACACCAGCCACATCTGCGTCGCCAGCACGGTTGCGTCCTCCTGCACGGGTCCGGGCGCGATGATGTAAACCAGGTCGAAGACCTTCATGACGTTGATCACCAGGGTCACGAAGACGACGGTGAGCACGGGCGCGAGCAACGGAACCGTGATACGGCGGAAGATCTGCCACTCGTTGGCACCGTCCATGCGTGCCGCTTCCAGCGCGTCCCTGGGCAGGGTGGCGAGGCCCGCGCCGATGAGCACCATCGCGAAACCGGTCCAGATCCATAGGTACGCTCCGATGATCGCCGGCGTGACGAGCGCCGGGCCGAGCCAGGAGATGCCGTCGTAGGGTGCCGCGAAGTTCGCGGACGGCAGCTTCAGCGTGTAGGCGCCGCCGTCCAGTCCGGTGAAGCGGAAGGAGCCGTCGGCCCCGGTGGTCGCGGTCGCGACGGTGCTGCCGTCGCGGACCGCCTCGACCTTCATCCCGGGCAGTCCGCTCTCGTCCGGGTCGACCACGCCGGGCTTACCGCCTCCGCCGGGCGTGAAGTCGAGGTACACGACGCCGCCGATCTCGTCGGCGCCCGCCGAGCGGGAGGCCGCCGGGCGGGCCGGTTCGGCGTCGCCCGGCAGGTCCTTGGGGGCGACACCGACCAGGCCGAGCGCCGCGGTGCCGCCGGGTGAGACGTCCGCGCCGGTGACGTACGAGCCGTCCGGCCGCGCGGTCAGGCCCTCGCCGTCGCGGGCGCGGGCGGTCGGGTAGGAGGAGGAGCCCTCGAAGGCGTCGTGGACGGAGACGACGGCGGCGTTGAGCACGCCCTTGTCGGGGTCCTCGTCGTAGGCGAGGCGGAAGATGATGCCGGCCGCGAGGAAGGACACCGCCATCGGCATGAACAGCAGCAGCTTGAAGGCGGTGGCCCAGCGGACCTTCTCGACCAGGACGGCCAGGATCAGTCCGAGCCCGGTCAGCAGCGTCGGCGCCACCACGACCCAGATCGCGGTGTTGCGGATGGCCTTGAGGGTGGCCGGGTCGCGGAACATCTCGGCGTAGTTCTCGCCGCCGACGAACTCGTTGCCGGAGGCGTCGAAGAAGCTGCGGCCGACGGAGAACAGCACCGGGTACACGACCAGCGCGCCCAGCAGGAGCAGTGCGGGGAAGACGAACAGCAGGGCGATGACCCGCCCGCGCCGGCGCAGGCGCCGGCCGCGTGAGCCGTCCGGATGCGGGGCGGCCGGGGGGCTCGCCTCCTTGAGGAGTGTGGCTGTCATGGCCGTCAGTTCCCGTACGCCTTGGCCGCGGCGTCCTCGAGCGCGGCGGCGGTCTTCGCCGGGTCGGCCGGGTCGCGCAGGAAGTCCTGGAGGATCTTCCACTCGCCGACGCCCTTGGTGCCGCCGAAGGCCGCCGGGGCCTGGTCGGACATGTCGAAGCGGACCGAGTCGCCGGCCCCGACCAGGGACTCGGCGGTGGCGCGGGTGACGTCGTCGCCGTAGGAGGAGAGGTCGAGCTCCTTGTTCGGGGAGAGGAAGCCGCCGGCCTCCGCCCACACGGCGGCGGCCTCCGGGGTGGCCAGGTACTCCACGAGCGCCATGCCGGCGTCGCTGTTCTTGCCGTCCTTCAGGACGACGGCCGCGTCACCGCCACTGACCACGGGCGCCTTGCCGTCGCCGACCGGCGGGAAGGGGAAGAAGTTGGCGTCGGTGCCGATGGTCCTGCCGAACTGGTCCTTGGCGACGCCCGCGACGAAGTCGCCCTCGTAGACCATGGCCGCCTCGGCCTTGGGGCCGAAGACCTTCTCGACGGAGCCGGGGAAGTCGGTGTTGAGGGCTTCCTTCTGGCCGCCCGCGACGAGCTGCTTGTCCTTGAACAGCTTGCCGAGCGTGGTGAGCGCCTCGACCACCGTCGGGTCGGTCCACTTGATCTCGTGCGCGGCGAGGGCGTCGTACTTCTCGGGGCCGGCCTGGGAGAGGTAGACGTTCTCGAACCAGTCGGTGAGGGTCCAGCCGTCCTGTCCGGCGACGGAGAACGCGGCGAGGCCGGAGTCGGAGATGGTCCGGCCGTTCTTCAGCATGGCGTCGTAGGTCTTCGGCGGGGTGACGCCGGCCTGTTCGAACGCCTCGGGGCTGTACCAGACGGTCGACTTGTGGGCGGCCTTGAAGTACAGGCCGTACAGGGTGCCGTCGACGCTGCCGTAGTTCTGCCACACCTCGGCGAAGTTGGTGCCGATGGTGGACTTGACCTTGCCCTCCAGCGGCTTGAGCCAGCCCTTCTCGGCGAACTGCTTGAGCACGCCGACCTGCGGGACCATGACGACGTCGGGGGCGTTGCCGCCCTCGATCTTGCTGCCGACGACGGTGGAGACGTTGTCGCCGGTGGAGACGAACTGCGTCTTCGCGCCGGTCTTCTCCGTGAAGGCGTCCAGCACCTTCTGGAAGTTCTTCTGCTCGCTGCCGGACCACACGCCCGCGACGGTGACGGTCTGGCCGCTGAGCGCCTTGTCGCCGCCGCCGGCCGAGACGGGGTCGCCGCTGCCGCAGGCGGTGGCGCCGAGCGCGAGCACGAGGGCGGTGCATCCGGTGAGCAGGGTGGTACGTCGTCGCATCATCGTTGATGTCCCTTCGGGGATACGGAAGTTGACCGTGCTGTTCAGGAGCCGTCGATCCACCAGGCGGCGGTGGAGCCGGGGAGTACTCCGGCCTCGCAGGGTCCGCTGGCGAGCAGCGGGGTGCCGGGGAACGGAGCGGGTACGGGGGCGGTGCCGAAGTTGACGGCACAGACGAGGTCGCCGCGGGCGAAGGCGAGGACGCCGGGCTGGGTGTCCAGCCAGCGCAGCGAACCGTCGCCCAACTGCGGTAGGGCGGCGCGCAGTTGCAGGCCGTCGCGGTACAGGTGCCAGAAGGACCGGGTGTCGGCGAGGGCGCGGTCGGTGGCGTGCTCGGCGAACCACTCGGGCTGCGGCAGCCAGGGCTTGGCCCCTTCGGCGCCGGAGGTGAAGCCGAACGGTGACGCCTGGCCGGACCAGGGCAGCGGCACCCGGCAGCCGTCGCGGATCCGGGCGCGGCTGCCGGTGCGGCGGAAGATGGGGTCGGTGAGCACGTCGTCGGGCAGGTCCACGACCTCGGGCAGGCCCAGTTCCTCGCCCTGGTAGATGTACGCGGCTCCGGGCAGCGCCAGCATCAGCAGCGCGGCGGCGCGGGCGCGGGCGGGTCCGAGTCCGCTGCCCTCGGGGGTGGGTTCGCCGTAGCGGGTGACGGTGCGGACCTGGTCGTGGTTGTTGAGGACCCAGGTGACGGTCGAGCCGGTGCCGGCGATGTCGTCGATCGCCTCGGAGATGACCTTGCGGAAGGCGTCGGCGTCCCAGGGCGCGCCGAGCAGGTCGAAGAAGAACGCCTGGTGGAGCTCGTCCGGGCGGACGTAGCGGGCGTGCTCGCGGGCGGTGGGCACGGAGACCTCGCCGACCAGCAGGCGTTCGCGGCCGTCGCGGGCGGTGTACTCCTCGCACACCGCGCGCCAGTGCCGCCACACGTCGTGCACCTCGGGCTGGTTCCAGGCGAGCGGGTTGACCGAGTCGCGGGTGCGGGCGTCGGCCTCCGGGTCGGGCGAGTCGGGCAGTTCGGGGTGCTTGAAGAGGCCGGCGGCGACGTCGATGCGGAAGCCGTCGACGCCCCGGTCCAGCCAGAAGCGGAGGATGCGGTCGAACTCGGCGGCGACCTCGGGCTCGCGCCAGTTCCAGTCGGGCTGTTCCGGCGTGAACATGTGCAGGTACCACTGGCCGGGCCGGCCGTCGGGCTCGGTGACGCGGGTCCAGGCGGGGCCGCCGAACATGGCGTGCCAGTTGTTGGGCGGCTCGGTGCCGTCGGGGCCGCGGCCGTCGGCGAAGTGGAAGCGGGCGCGCTCGGGGCTGCCGGGGGCCGCGGCGAGGGCGGCGCGGAACCAGGGGTGCTCGCTGGAGCAGTGGTTGGGGACGATGTCGAGCAGCACCTTGACGCCGAGCCGCCGGGCGGCGTCCACCAGCCGGTCGAACTCGGCGAGGTCGCCGAAGACCGGGTCGACGTCGCAGTAGTCGGCCACGTCGTAGCCGTGGTCGTGCTGCGGTGAGGGGTAGAAGGGGCTCAGCCAGATGCCGTCCACGCCGAGCTTCTTCAGGTACGGCAGCCCCGCCCTGACCCCCGCGAGATCGCCGATGCCGTCACCGGTGCTGTCCAGGAAGCTGCGGACGTACACCTGATAGATCACCGCGTCACGCCACCAGTGGTGCCTGTTCACCCCATTGACCTGTCTGTGAGGAGCAGTCGTTATGCATGCATGTTAGGTAGGCGCGCCGAGAGGGTGTCAATGAACGTACGCGATTCCGCTCGGAGTTGACCGGTGCATACGGGTAATTACTGGGGCAGAACGGGCACAGTTGAGACGTCCGCGTTACCTAACATGTAACTAGAGGGAGATTCAGCGGGAGGAGATGGCGGCGAGTTCGGACGCCAGCCGGCGCACCGCGGCCTCGGGCGTCTGCCGCCCGTTCATCGCGTCGTGCACCACCGCCTGCACCACCAGGCTCACCTGGTCGTAGTGCGGGCTCTTGGGGCGCGGAGCGGCGGTGAACACGCTCTCGCGCAGGGTGGGCAGATAGGGAAAGCGCCGGACCAGCGCGGGGTCCTCGTACAGCGCGGCCCGCACCGGCGGCAGCGCGCCGCGCGTGAGGACCTGGCGCTGGACCCGCTCACTGGTGAGGTACGCGATCAGGCGTGCGGCGGAGTCGGGGTGCCGGGCGTGGCTGCTGACGGCGAGGTTGGAGCCGCCGAGCACGCTGGTACCGGGGCCGTCCGGCCCCGGCAGCGGCACGGCGCCGACCTTCCCGGCGACCGCGGAGCCCGGGGCGGAGGCGGCGACGTAGGCGTAGGGCCAGTTCCGCAGGAAGAGCAGCCGGCCGTCCTGGAAGGCCTGCTTGGACTCCTCCTCCTTGTACGTCAGCGCCTCGCGCGGGATCCAGCCCTCGCGCACGCCGCGCGCCAGGAAGCCGATGCCCTCCCGGGCCGCCCGCGAGTTCACGGTGACGCGCTCGCCCTCGTCGCCGAGGATGGTGCCGCCCGCCGAGTAGACGGCCTCGGCCGCGTTGACGGTCAGGCCCTCGTAGGGCAGGAACTGGCCCGCGTAGCCGTGCAGTCCGTGCCGCGGGGCGAGGGTCTTCGCGGCCCGTTCCAGCTCGGCCCAGGTGCGCGGCGGCGGCACGCCCTCCGCGTCGAGGACGTCCTTGCGGTAGAGGAGCAGTCCGGCGTTGGTGACGTACGGGACGGCGTAGAGGCGGCCGTCGTAGGTGGCCGTGTCCTCGACCCGCGGCAGGAAGGTGCCGAGCGGGAAGCGGTCGCGCGGCAGTGGGCGGATCCAGCCGGCGGCGGCGAACTCCGAGGTCCAGCTGACGTCGATGTTGAGCACGTCGAACCGGCCGCGCTCACCGCCCCGCAGGTCGGTGATCATCTGCGCGCGGGTCTCGTCGGCCGAGTCGGGCAGCTCGACGAGGGTCACCTTCTCGCCGGGATGGGTGCGGTTCCAGCCGTCGAGGACCGAGCCGAGGTACCCGGTGAGGTCCCCGGCGGTGGCCAGGGTGAGCGGCCCGCGGCCGCTCCCGCCGCGCTCGTCGGCCCGCGCCCCGGAGGCAACGTAGCCGGTCAGGACCACGACCAGGACGAGGAGGACCCTACCCGCGGCATGCACCCACCGCATAGGTTCCTCCCTGTACACCGGCACCCGGGCACCCTTGCCCGGGTCAGCTGCCATGTATACCTGTTAGGTATGGGCGATACTAGGCCCTGCGGCACATTACCCAAAAGCCCCGAGGAGGAGAGCTCGAGTGCGGCTGCACCTCCTGGCTCTGCTCGCCCGCGGCGCGGCCCACGGCTACGAGCTCAAGCAGGACCTTGAGCAACTGCTGGGCGCCGCGTACCCTCAGCCGAACGTCGGCCAGATCTACGTCACCCTCGGCCGTCTCGAGAAGACGGGACTGATCGAGGGCGAGGACGTCGAGCAGGCCGGCCGGCCCAACAAGAAGGTCTACCACCTCACCGACGCCGGGCGGGAGGCGCTGCGCGCCTGGTACGAGGAGACGGCGGACGAACCCCGGGTGCGGGACGAGTTCTTCATGAAACTGGCCCTGGCCCCGCGGACCGGACTCGCCGACCAGATCGCGCTGATCAACAAGCAGCGGCGCCAGTACCTGAACACCATGCGGCAGTTGTCGAAACTGGCCGCCGCCGAGGACCGGGAGAACCGCATCTCCCATCTGCTGATCGAGGGCGCGATGCTGCATCTGCAGGCCGACCTCGACTGGCTGGAGCGGTGCCAGGAGGAGCTGGAGGAGCTGGAGTGAGCGACAGTCCCGCTCCCGTGCTGCGCGCCGAAGGCCTGGCCAAGACGCACCACGGCGAGGGCGCTCCGGCGCACGCCGTGCGCGGGGTCGACCTGCGGGTGGCGCGCGGCGAGTTCGTGGCGATCACCGGCCCGTCCGGCGCCGGCAAGTCGACCCTGCTGCACCTGCTCGGCGGGCTCCAGCGGCCCGACGCGGGCAGCATCTGGCTGGACGGCGAACGCACCGACGGCTACAGCGAGGCCCGCTGGGCGGTGGAGCGCCGCAAGCGCATCGGGATCGTCTTCCAGTTCTTCAACCTCGTCTCCGACCTGTCGGTCGCCGACAACGTCGAGCTGCCGGCGCTGCTCGCCGGGGTGTCGCCGAAGAAGGCCCGCGCCGGACGCGAGGAACTCCTGGCCGAGCTGGGGCTGGAGGGCAAGGAGCGGAGCATGCCGGGCGAGCTGTCCGGCGGTGAGCAGCAGCGGGTCGCGCTGGCCCGGGCGCTGGTCAACCACCCGCCGCTGCTGCTGGCGGACGAGCCCGCGGGCAGCCTGGACAGCAAGGGCACCCGCGAGGTGATGCGGCTGCTGTCCCGCTTCCACCAGCGCGGGCAGACGATCCTGCTGGTCACGCACGACGCCCGGCTGGCGAGCGCCGCGGACCGGGTGATCAGCTTCTTCGACGGCCGGATCGCCGACGACGCCGCACTCGACGCCGGTCCGGCGCCGCGCCGGCGGGGAGCCTCGGGTGTGCTGGAGCTCAGGGACTGACATGCGCGTGAACGACCGCCCCGCGCGGAAGGGCTGAGGCCGGTGCGAGCGACGCTGCGCTGGGCGCACTCCGATCTGCGGACGCACCGCGGCGAGGCGCTGTTCCTGGTGCTCGCCACCGCGGGCATCGTCGCCTCGCTGCTGCTGGCCACGGCCCTGTTCGGCTATGCGACCAACCCCTGGCAGCGGGTCTTCACCCAGGCGCACGGCGCGCACGTCACGCTGCACACCACCGCCTCCGCCGACGCGGGCAGGCTGGCCGACCTGGACGGCGTGGACGCGGTCGCCGGCCCCTACCCGACCTCCTCGCTCACCCTCGCCTCGCGGGCCGGCCGGGCCTCCGCCGAACTGCGCGGCACCTCCGCCCGGCCCGAGGTGGGCCGCCCGCTGCTCGCCTCCGGGCGCTGGCTGGACCCGGCCACCCCCGACGGCGTCGTCCTGGAGAGCCGGCTCGCCCGCGCGCTGCTGACGGCGCCCGGTGACACGCTCACCGTGCCCGGCACCGCCCGCCGGCTGACCGTCGTGGGCGTCGCCGACAGTGCCGAGCCGCGCTACCGGCCGGGTGAGCGCAGCGGCCTGGTGTGGGCCCTGCCGTCGGCCGTGGCGGCCCCGGACGGCCAGGTGGTCGGGCTGCGGCTGACCGACCCGGGCGACACCGGGTACGCCGTGCAGCGGGCGGTGACCGAGCTGGGCGCCGGGGCGATCGGCGAGGTCGCCACCTGGCAGCAGGCCCGCGCCGAGGCACAGGGCGACAACCGGCTGCTCGGCCAGGTGCTCGGGCTGTTCGGCCTGGGCGCGCTGGTCGCCGCCGGGTTCGCCGTGCACGGGGCGATCGCCACCCGGATCCGGGGGCATCTGCGGGACATCTCCATCCTCAAGGCGATCGGCTTCACGCCCGGCCAGGTCGTGCGGGTCTTCCTCATCCAGCACCTGCTCTACGCGCTGCTCGGCGCTGTGGCCGCCGCAGTGCTCACCGAGGCGCTGGGCAGCGGGGTGCCGGGGCGGCTCGGCGACGCGGTCGCCGTGTGGCAGGGGCTGCCCGGGCACACGGTGGCGCTGTTCGTGGTGCCGGTGGCGGCGGTGCTGTTCATCGGTGCGACCACGGGACTGGCCGCCTGGCGTGCGGGCCGGGTGCCGCCGGTGCCGGTGCCGCGTCCGGCGGCGGCACCGGCCGGCCGGCTGACCGGTGTGGCGCGGCGGGCGCTGGGCGCGCGGGTGCCGCCGGCGCTGGTCCTGGGCTGGCACAAGGCGTTCACGCGCCGCCCTCGTGCCCTGGGCGCGGTGGCCAGGCTGGCGCTGCCGCTGCTGCTGATCGTCGTGGCGCTCAGCGCGTGGACCACCATCGACCGCTTCCACAGCAACCCCGAGCGGATGGGTCTGCCCACGGCGCTCAGCGTGCGCGCGGACGCCTCGCTGAGCGACCGGGAGACCCGCGCCCTGCTGGAGCGGGATCCGCAGGTCGCCGCCGCCCATCCGGGTGTGGAGGTGGCCGCGCTGGTGCCCGGCCAGACCGCCACCATCGCGCTGCGCGGCCTCGGCACCCGGCAGGAACCGTATCCGTTCACGCTGGCCGAGGGCCGGGCCGCGCGCGGTCCGGACGAGGCGGTGGCCGGGCAGGGGCTGCTGGACCTGCTGCACGTCGAGGTGGGCGACTGGGTGCGGATGACCGTGGGCGACCAGCCGCAGATCCTGCACATCGTCGGGCGCAGCATCGAGCCGGAGAACGCCGGCCGGGTCATCTCCACCTCGCTCGACACGCTGCGCGCCAACGATCCGCAGTTGCGGCCGAGCCTCTACCAGCTCCGCCTGGAGCCCGGGGCCGACCCGGGTGCGGTCGCCGCGCGGCTGGCCGGGGCGGGCCGCGGCCACCTGGACGTGCACACCGTGGCCAATCCGGCCGACGGGCTGTCACCGCTGCGCGCGGTCGTGCTCGGGCTGGTCGCGATCCTCGCCCTGATCGGGCTGATCGAGCTGCTGACGGCGATCGGCGGCACGGTCCGCGAGGGCGAGCGGGACCTGCTGGCGCTCAAGGCCATCGGTCTGTCCCCGCGGCAGATCACCGCCGTCACGGTCACGGCCACCGCCGCCACGGCCTTCGCGGCCGTCCTGCTGGCCATGGCCCTGGGGCTGCCGCTGGCGCACTGGCTGATCGACGCCCAGGGCCGGTCGAGCGGTATCGGCGCCGGCATCGCCCGGGGCCCCTCCCCCGCGATCCTGGTGCTGCTCGGCACGGCCGCCGTGCTGGGCGCCGCCGCGCTCGCCGCGCTCCCGGCCGCGCGCGCCGCCCGGCGGCGTCTGGCGGACACGCTGAGCGCGGTGGCCTGAGTCCCGTCCCGGCCGGTCGGCCGTCCGGGCCGGTCAGCTGCCGTAGGGGCGCTGCGGCGGCGGGTTGTACGGCGGCTGCGGGTGCGCGACGTACGGGTTGCCGGCGCCGGGCGCGTACGGGTTGCCGCCGCCGGGCGCGTACGGCTGGCCGTAGGGGTTGCCCTGCGGCGGGAGGTACGGCAGTCCGGTCGTGGGCGGCATCGGCGGGTGACCGGGGAGCGGCGGGAGGCCCGGGATCGGCGGGAGGCTCGCCGGGTGGGCGCCGAGCCGGATGCCGTAGCGGCGCTTCAGCCGGCCCATCTCCACCAGGGCGATCGCGGTGACCGTGACCGGGGCGCCCAGGATGAAGACGACGCCCATGGTGAGGCTGAGTCCGTGCAGGTCACCGGTGACGAGGTCGGGAATGGCCATCAGCCAGCTGGTCACCGTGGCGAGCAGGGCGGGCAGGCAGCGGTGCACGGCGGCCGTGCCGAAGAAGTTGCCGGAGACCCGCACGGCTCCGTAGGCCACGAAGATGAGCATCCACATCATCGTCAGGCCCGCGCCCATGATCACGGCGAAGTTGCCGCCCGCCGAGTTCGTCGTCTGCACCAGCAACACCAGGGCGACGACGCAGCCGACGAACAGCAGCAGCAGTTTCAGGGCGTTGAACAGCGGCACTCTCAACTGCCGTGCCGTGCCGGTGCGCCGCCACACGAAGAGCATCACGCCGACCGTCATCGGGGTGAGGAACAGCAGCACCACCGAGGCGGTCAGCGCGTTCTCCAGCAGCTCCGTGACGGCGAATCCGCCCTCGACGAAGGTGTAGACACCCAGCGAGGCCACCGCGCCCGCGATGATCCGGAAGCGCTTGAGCCGCTCGATCTTCGGGTCGAGCGAATCGGGGATCCACGCCGGGTGGAACACCGCCTGCGCGAAGTGATGGGGCATCAGAACGGACTTGGGGGTCAAGCCACCGCCGGTCCAACTCCCACGCGTACGTGCCACCTTGTGCTCCCCCGAGCGCTCGCTGTGATGAACGCCGTGGATTCTACGGGAAGCGGACGGCGTGCTGCCGTCCGCTTTCCCGTGGCGGCCTCACTGCCGTCCGCGCAGCTCCCGGTACGTGGCGACCAGCGCCGTCGTGGAGGCGTCCAGGCCGGGCACCTTGGCGCCTTCGGTGAGGGCGGGCTCGACGCGCTTGGCGAGGACCTTGCCGAGTTCGACGCCCCACTGGTCGAAGGAGTCGATGTTCCAGACCGCGCCCTGCACGAACACCTTGTGCTCGTAGAGCGCGACGAGCTGGCCGAGCACCGACGGCGTCAGCTCCCGCGCCAGGATCGTGGTGGTGGGGTGGTTGCCCTTGAACGTCTTGTGCGGGACCAGTTCCTCCGGCACGCCTTCGCCGCGTACCTCGTCCGGGGTCTTGCCGAAGGCCAGCGCCTGCGTCTGGGCGAAGAAGTTGGCCATCAGCAGGTCGTGCTGCGCCTTGAGTCCGTCGCTCAGCTCGGCGACCGGCTCGGCGAAGCCGATGAAGTCGGCGGGGATCAGCTTGGTGCCCTGGTGGATCAACTGGTAGTAGGCGTCCTGCCCGTGCGTGCCCGGCGTGCCCCCCACCCCCGGCCCCGTCTGCCACTCCACCTCGCGCCCGCCCCGGCCGACGTACTTGCCGTTGGACTCCATGTCGAGCTGCTGGAGGGAGGCGGTGAACTTCGACAGGTAGTGCGCGTACGGCAGCACCGCGTGCGACTGCGCGTCGAAGAAGTTGTTGTACCAGATGCCCAGCAGGCCCAGCAGCAGCGGGACGTTGGCCTCGGCGGGCGCGGGGCGGAAGTGTTCGTCGACGATGCGGAAGCCGTCGAGCATCTCACGGAAGCGGTCCGGGCCGATGGCGATCATCAGGGACAGGCCGATCGCCGAGTCGTAGGAGTAGCGTCCCCCGTCCCAGTCCCAGAACTCGAACATATTGGCCGTGTCGATGCCGAAGTCGGCGACCTTGCCGGCGTTGGTCGACAGGGCGACGAAGTGGCGGGCGACGGCGGCCTCGTCCCCCAGGGCGTCCAGCAGCCACGTGCGCGCGGAGGGGGCGTTGGTGACCGTCTCGATGGTGGTGAACGTCCTCGAGGCGACGATGAACAGCGTCTCGGCCGGGTCGAGGTCACGGGTGGCCTCGTGCAGGGCGGCGCCGTCCACGTTGGACACGAACCGGAAGGTCAGGTCGCGCGCGGTGTAGGGGCGCAGCTCCTCGTACGCCATCGCGGGGCCCAGGTCGGGGCCGCCGATGCCGATGTTGACGACGTGGCGGATGCGCCGGCCGGTGTGGCCGGTCCCCTCGCCGGAACGGACCCGCTCGGCGAAGGCGGCCATCCGGTCCAGCACCGCGGGCACGGCCGGCACCACGTTCTCACCGTCCACCTCGACCACCGCCTCACGCGGCGCGCGCAGCGCCGTGTGCAGCACGGCCCGGTCCTCGGTGGTGTTGATCCGCTCCCCGCGGAACATCGCGTCCCGCAGCCCGAACACATCGGTCGCCGCGGCCAGCTCCCGCAGCAGCGCCAGCGTCCCGTCGGTGACCAGGTGCTTGGAGTAGTCGACGTACAGGTCACCGACGCGGAGGGTGTACGCGGTGCCGCGGCCGGGGTCGGCGGCGAACAGCTCGCGCAGCCGCACCTCGCCGAGCTCCTCACGGTGCTTGGCCAGAGCGGTCCACTCGGGCGTCTGGTTGAGCCTGATACGGCCGTCTGCGTTCATCTCGGACTTCAGCCTTCTTCCTTGGTGTCCCCGCTGTCCCGGCTGTTCCCAACCTAATTGATCAGCGGTGAACGAGAAGAAGACTGAAGGCGACAGAAGGAGACCGCCGGGGCAGGAAGGTGTTAGATCTCGCCCCGCAGCTTGGCGAGCGCCTCGGCGAGGATCGCCTCGCCGTCCGCGTCGCTGCGCCGCTCGCGCACATAGGCGAGGTGCGTCTTGTACGGCTCGGTGCGCGGCGGGTCCGGCGGGTTGTCGGGGTCCTGTCCGGCCGGAAAGCCGCAGCGGGGGCAGTCCCAGGTGTCGGGCACCTGCGCGTCGCTGGCGAAGCTCGGCTGTGTCTCGTGCCCGTTGGAGCACCAGAAGGAGATGCGCAGCCGCGGCGCGGACTCGCCGCGCTCGGCCTCGCCCATCGGCCCCGCCCCGACCCGGCTTCCCCGAATCGCGTTGCCACTTGCCACGGTCGTAACTCCCTGCGTGATGGTGCAGCGAAGCGAGTCGGCGTACCGCTTCGCTGCGAGCGCCTCAGTCTACGTAAGGCCCAACGCGCGTCCAGTGATGGGAGTTACCTCCCCCGCAGCCAGACGCAAGCCCCATGATAGGCCGCGCTCAGCTGCGCGTACCGAACATGGGGCCTTACGTGGGGAATGCGTGGGAATGCGGGTGATCATGCCCTCGGTCAGTTGTTCATCTTCATCATGATGCCGAGCACGACGATGCACGCGAACCACAGCAGACCGATCACGACGGTGATCCGGTCGAGGTTGCGCTCGGCGACCGAGGAGCCGCCGACGGAGGACTGCATGCCACCACCGAACATGTCGGAGAGGCCGCCGCCCTTTCCCTTGTGCATCAGCACCAGCAGCATCAGCAGCAGGCTGAAGACGATCAGGGCGATGGAGAACCCCAGAACCACGGCTGGACCAACTTCCTCGGATGCGGATGGACGACGCGGGGCCCAGCACACTGCTGGACCCCGCAAGGGTACGACGGATCGCCGCTAGCGCATACTCACTGGTCGCGGAAACGAACGATCTTGACGAACTCGTCGGCGTCCAGCGAGGCGCCGCCGACCAGCGCGCCGTCGATGTCGGCCTGCGCCATGATCTCCGCGACGTTGCCGGACTTGACCGAGCCGCCGTACTGGATGCGGACCTTGTCGGCCAGCTCCTGCGAGTACAGCTCGGCGAGCTTGCCGCGGATGGCGGCGCAGACCTCCTGCGCGTCCGCGGCACCGCAGACCTTGCCGGTGCCGATGGCCCACACGGGCTCGTAGGCGATGACGATCGTCTCGGCCTGCTCGGCCGGGAGGTCCTTCAGACCGCCCTCGACCTGGGCGAGGGTGTGCGCGACGTGGTTGCCCGCCTCGCGGACCTCCAGCTCCTCGCCGACGCAGAGGATGGGGGTGATGCCGTGCTTGTAGGCGGCCTTCACCTTCGCGTTGACGATCTCGTCGGTCTCGGCGTGGTACTGGCGGCGCTCGGAGTGGCCGATCGCCACGTAGGTGCACTTCAGCTTGGCCAGCATGGGGCCGGAGATCTCGCCGGTGAAGGCACCGCCGTCGTGCGCCGAGATGTCCTGGGCGCCGTACTTGATCCTCAGCTTGTCGCCGTCGACCAGGGTCTGCACGGAGCGCAGGTCGGTGAAGGGCGGCAGGACGGCGACCTCGACGGCCTCGTAGTCCTTGTCGGCCAGGGCGAAGGCGAGCTTCTGGACGTGGGCGATGGCCTCGAGGTGGTTGAGGTTCATCTTCCAGTTGCCCGCCATCAGCGGCGTACGGGTGGTCATTGAGGGTCAGTCCTCCAGTGCGGCGAGGCCGGGGAGCGTCTTGCCCTCGAGGTATTCGAGGGAGGCGCCGCCGCCGGTCGAGATGTGGCCGAATGCCTGCTCGTCGAAGCCCAGGGTACGGACCGCGGCGGCGGAGTCGCCGCCACCCACCACGGTGAAGCCCGGGGAGTCGATGAGGGCCTGGGCGACCGCCTTGGTGCCCTCGGCGTAGTCGGGGTGCTCGAAGACGCCCATCGGGCCGTTCCAGAAGACGGTGGCGGCGTCGGCGAGCTTCGAGGCGTACAGCTTGCGGGTCTCCGGACCGATGTCCAGGCCCTCCTGGTCGGCCGGGATGGCGTCCGCGGCGACGGTGGTGGGGTGGGTCGCGGCCTTGGCCTTCAGGTCGGGGAACTCCCCGGAGACCAGCGTGTCGACCGGCAGGACCAGCTCGACCCCGTTCTTCTCGGCGCGCTCCAGGTACTCCTGGACGGCCGGGATCTGGTCCTCCTGCAGCAGGGACTTGCCGATCTCGTAGCCCTTGGCCTTGAGGAAGGTGTACGCCATGCCGCCGCCGATGAGGAGCCGGTCGGCCTTGCCGAGCAGCTGGTCGATCACGGCGAGCTTGTCGGAGACCTTCGCGCCGCCGAGGGCGACGACGTAGGGGCGCTTGACGTCGTCGGTGAGCTTGCGCAGCACGCCGACCTCGGTGGCGATGAGGTGACCGGCGTAGTGCGGCAGGCGGGCCGGCAGGTCGAAGACCGAGGCGTGCTTGCGGTGCACGGCACCGAATCCGTCGCCCACGTAGACGTCGGCGAGGGCGGCGAGACGGTCGGCGAACGCGCCGCGCTCGGCGTCGTCCTTGCTGGTCTCGCCGGCGTTGAAGCGCAGGTTCTCGATGACCGCGACCTGTCCGTCGGCCAGGCCGGCGACGGTGGCGCCGGCGGACTCGCCGACCGTGTCGGTCGCGAAGGCCACGTCGCTGCCGAGGAGTTCACCGAGGCGCGCGGCCGCGGGGGCGAGCGAGAAGGCGGGGTCCGGGGCGCCCTTGGGGCGGCCCAGGTGCGAGGCGACGACCACGCGGGCGCCCGCGTCGGCGAGGGCCTTCACGGTGGGCAGCACGGCGCGGATGCGGCCGTCGTCGGTGATGGTGGTGCCGTCCAGCGGCACGTTGAGGTCGGCGCGGACGAAGACCCGCTTGCCCGCGACACCTTCGGAGAGGAGTTCGTCGATCGTCTTCATAGGGGCTCCCTGGCTTGAGCTCGTGTTCGCTCGTGATCGCTCGTGATCGAAAGAGGGCGACCGTTCCGATACGTGCGTCAGGGCTCGGCCGGCGCGTTGCCGCACCGGCCGAGCCCTGCACTCATATCAGGCTGCCTGCTCCGCGATCAGAGCTGGTTGCCCACGAAGACCGTCAGGTCGACGAGGCGGTTGCTGTAGCCCCACTCGTTGTCGTACCAGCCGATGACCTTCACGTTCTTGCCCTCCTGGACCATGGTCAGGGAGGAGTCGAAGGTGCAGGACGCCGGGGCGTTGACGATGTCGGAGGAGACGATCGCGTCCTCGGTGTACTCGAGGTAGCCCTTCAGCTCGCCCTCGGCGGCCTTCTGGAAGGCGGCGTTGACCTCTTCCTTGGTGACCTCGCGGGAGAGCTCCACGACCAGGTCGGTGACCGAGCCGGTCGGGACCGGGACGCGCATGGCCATGCCGTCCAGCTTGCCCTTGAGCTGCGGCAGCACCAGGGCGGTGGCCTTCGCGGCGCCCGTGGTGGTCGGGATGATGTTCTCGGCGGCGGCACGCGCGCGGCGCAGGTCCTTGTGCGGGAAGTCCAGGATGCGCTGGTCGTTCGTGTACGCGTGCACCGTCGTCATCAGGCCCTTGACGATGCCGAAGTTCTCGTCGAGCACCTTCGCCATCGGCGCCACGCAGTTGGTGGTGCAGGAGGCGTTGGAGATGACGTGGTGGTTCGCCGGGTCGTACTGCTCGTGGTTGACGCCCATGACGAGGGTGATGTCCTCGTTCTTGGCGGGCGCGGAGATGATGACCTTCTTGGCGCCGCCGGCGATGTGCTTCTCGGCGTCTTCCTTCTTCGTGAAGATGCCGGTCGACTCGATGACGATGTCGACGCCCAGCTCGCCCCACGGGATGTCGGCGGGGTTGCGCTCGGAGAGCACCTTGATCGTCTTGTCGCCGACGGTGATCGTGTCGGCGGTGTGGGAGACCTCCTGCTTGAGGCGGCCCAGGATGGTGTCGTACTTCAGCAGGTGCGCAGTGGTCGCCGTGTCACCCAGGTCGTTGACGGCCACGATCTCGATGTCGGCGCCCTGCTCCAGCAGTGCGCGGAAGTAGTTGCGACCGATGCGGCCAAACCCGTTGATGCCTACGCGGATCGTCACGAACCGATCTCCTCGTTGGTGCGCCGGCTCTGTGCCGGCGAGCTGTGTTTGGGATGTCCCCGACCACTGTCGACCCTACCTCTCCGGGGCCCGGGCCGTGACATCGAGATGCCCGGTACCCGGCGCGGCGGTCCGTACCCGTCGGTAGGGTGCGGACCGCCCGGACCGGCGGGCCCTTGTCACTCCTTTTCGCTACGGATCGTCAGCCCTAGTTGACGTCGGGTGTCACCCGTCGAGGGCCGCCAGGGCCTTGCGCAGCAGGGCGGAGCGGTCGGCCGGGGAGGACAGGTGCTCCAGGCCGAAGCCCAGCAGCACGGTGTCGTCGGTGGTGACCGCGCCGTGGGTCCGGAACAGCGCCCCGGTGCGGGTCCAGTCCTTCAGGACGGCCGGGCTGCCGGCGGGCGGTCCGGGGGTCCGCCAGACGCCGAGGGAGGTCTCGAAGCCCTCGGTCCCGGTGGCCGTGCCGCCGACGACCAGGGTGGCCTCGTCGGCGAGGACGCCGCGGCCGCCGCTGCCCGGGTCGGTGACGTAGGCGATCGAGACCTCGACCGTCTTCCCGGCGTAGGCGCTCAGGTCGAACCCGACCTGCCGCCAGCCGCCGGAGGAGCCGGTGAGGGCGTTCCAGGAGCCGCTGGTGCCGGTCGCGGCGCAGCCGTCGTCGGACAGGGTCAGGTAGTGCTCCAGCCAGGGGTGCCCGCCGACGTAGAAGCCGGCCGCGCATTCGCTCGGCACGGTGGTGCGGGTCGCGCCGCCCGTCTCCGGCAGGGTCGTCCAGTCCTCGGCGCCCACGGTGTGCGCCTCCACGACGACGTGGTCGTAGCCGGGCTCGGTGTCCCACAGGAGCTGGGTGCGCAGGGCGGACCGGTCGGCCGCGTCGATTCCGGTGAGGTCGACGGTGCGGGTGAGGCGCTTGTACCCGTCGTCGGTGTGGACGGCGGCGGCCATGTACGAGCCGGCGTAGGGGGCGTACGGCCCGGCCGTCCCCGGGTACTGGCCGGCGCCGGCGCTCGCGAACCGCGGGTGGGTGTCGGCGGGCAGTTCGTCGGAGGTGACGCCGTAGCTGCCGGCCTCGTCCAGCGGGTTGCCGGGCGCGTCGCCCAGCGGGCCGGTGAAGCCGTCCAGCGCGCCGGAGCCGGTGAACGCGGTGACCCCGGGCGCGGAGGTGCGCGAGTAGGCGCCCAGGTAGTACTGGCCGAAGTCGTCGGACACGGCGCCGCCGCCGAGGTCGACGCCGCCGCCGGCCCGCTCGCCCGCCTCGATCAGCCGGCCGCCCTCGTTGAGGAAGGCGCGCAGCTGCAGCTGGGTGGCGACGCCGGGCGTGCCGGCGCCGGTGTAGTGGACGACCGTGTCGAAGTGGCCGAGCACGCCCAGCGCGTCGGGAGCGCCCCGCTCGGCGACGTCCCAGACGGCCGCCTTCCGGCCGCTCGCCCGCAACGCGTCGACGTACGTCCCGGCGTGCGCGGCCTTCGCGCCCTCCTCGGCGACGACGAGGACGTCCGCGCGGGGCCGTTCGGCGACGGTGTAGGTGAAGTGCTCACTGGAGACGTCGCGGCCGTTCGCGCTCTCGCCGGTGAACCACACCTCGACCGTGTCGCCGGGCCCGCCGTGCTCCACCTCGGCCCGGTACTCGTCGAAGTACAGGTTGTCGTCGCCGCCGTACCGCTCGCCGCCCTGCCAGGGTTCGAGGTCCCTCTCGTGCGTGCGGCCGCCGTTGACGCGGTACTTCAGCTCCTTGTCGCGCACCGACCTGCGCACGACGACGGAGACCTCCTGGTCGCCGCCGCGCGCGTACGAGGTGCCGAAGGCCGCCGGGGTGAAGTTGGCCGCCTCCAGGCCGACCGCGGAGGACGGACGGTCGGGATGGGCGGCGCTCTCGGCCACGGAGAGCGCGAACAGGACGTTCTTGGCGAACTCCTGCTGGATCAGCTTCTCGTCGTCGGGGAAGGTGAAGCCCGACCGGCAGTCGCGGGCGTTCCACTCGTCGTCCGGGTCGAGGTCGGAGACGGTCTGGCAGGTCGACATCTCGGGGGTGAACATCGCCATGCCGTTGACGTTGGCCGCGTGGCCGTCCGCCTCGCCGTTGGTGGTGTACAGCTCGGAGGAGAGCTGCGGGTGGTAACCGGGGATCGCGGAGTTGCCGGGTGTTCCGGCGAGGGCCCGGTAGAGGACGTCGTCGGGGGTGGGCGTGGCCACCTGCCAGCCGACTCCGTAGAGGAGGAGTTCGGCGGCGGAGTGGTAGTTGATGCCGTAGGTGAAGCCGATGCGCTTCTGGAAGGCGTCGATCGCCTTGGTCTCGGGCTCGGAGCCGGGACCCGCGCCGCGGTAGGTCTGGCTGGTGGGGTGCGGGGAGGAGCCCTCGTCGTCGTAGCCCCACTTGTAGGGGAAGTTCCGGTTGAGGTCGACGCCGTCGCCGGTGCCGATGGCGCCGTCGCCGTTGACGTCGCGCAGGTTCTTGCGCCACAGGCGGTTGTCGTCGTCGGCGAAGGTGTAGTCGTAGCCGTCGGGGTTGGCCGACAGGACGAACCACAGCTCGGTGGTGTCGACGATCTTCTTGATGCGCCGGTCGGTGCGGTAGGAGTCCAGGTAGTGGTGCATCAGCCGCCGCGTCATCTCCGGCGTGATCCACTCCCGGGCGTGCTGGTTGGACAGGTACAGGACGGCGGGCTTCGAGCCGTCCTTCGTGGTCCTGGCCTTCTTGGTGAGTTTCAGGGCGAGGATGTCCTGGCCGTTGATCGTCCTGCCGATGGAGACGACCTTGGTGAGGCCGGGGTGTTCCCGCGCGGTGCGCAGGATCTCCTCCTTGAGGCCGCCCTTGCTGCTGTACGGGCGGAAGACGCCGTCCGCTGCGTCCTCGACGCGGGCCCGGGCGCGGGCGGGCACGGTGTGCTCGGTGAGGTCGACGCCCTGGCCCTCCAGCTTCCTGGCCTGTCCGTCGGTGAGGTGGACCTCGACGGTGGCCGTTCCCTCGGCGGGCACGCGCTCGCCGAGTTCGTGGCCGTCCTGCCCCGCCGCCAGCAGCAGGGGCACCTGCTTCCGGGTGACCTCCGCGTGGAAGACCTTGACCTCGTCGGTCTCCGCGGCCGCGGGGCCGGCGGGTCGTGCCTGGGCGACGGGTGCGATGCTCGCTCCGCCGATCAGGAGCGCGCCGGCGGCGAGGACGGATCTCGCTGTATGTCTCATGAACCCCCCTGGTGTGGGTCCGCCACAGCAGCGAACGAATGCCAGGCTCATGACACTGCATGATCGAGTCAAGGGCGCGTCCACGACACGCGAAGAACGGCGCCGACCACCCGAGTGGGCGTCGGCGCCGGCCTGCTGAGCGTCCGTCAGCCGGCGAGGTTGTCGGCCAGTTCCTCGCTGAGGTTGGCCTCCGTGCCGGGGATCCCGAGATCGGCGGCCCGCTTGTCGGCCATGGCGAGCAGCCGGCGGATACGGCCGGCCACCGCGTCCTTGGTGAGCGGCGGGTCGGCGAGCGCGCCCAGTTCCTCCAGGGACGCCTGCTTGTGCTCCATGCGCAGCCGGCCGGCCGCGGCGAGGTGCTCGGGCACGTCGTCGCCGAGGATCTCCAGGGCGCGCTGGACGCGGGCGCCGGCGGCGACGGCCGCGCGGGCGGAGCGGCGCAGGTTGGCGTCGTCGAAGTTGGCCAGCCGGTTCGCCGTGGCGCGCACCTCGCGGCGCATCCGGCGCTCCTCCCAGGCCAGCACCGACTCGTGGGCGCCGAGCCGGGTGAGCAGGGCGCCGATGGCGTCGCCGTCACGGACCACGACCCGGTCCACGCCGCGCACCTCGCGCGCCTTCGCGCCGATCGACAGCCGGCGGGCGGCACCGACCAGGGCGAGCGCGGCCTCGGGGCCGGGACAGGTCACTTCCAGGGAGGAGGAGCGGCCGGGCTCGGTGAGGGAGCCGTGCGCCAGGAACGCGCCGCGCCAGGCCGCCTCGGCGTCGCAGGTGGCCCCCGAGACCACCTGCGGGGGCAGGCCGCGGATCGGGCGGCCCCGGCCGTCCACCAGGCCGGTCTGCCGGGCCAGCTGGTCACCGCCCGCGACCACCCGGACGACGTAGCGCGAGCCGCGGCGCAGCCCGCCCGGAGCCATCACGATCAGCTCGGAGCTGTGGCCGAAGATCTCCAGGATGTCGCGCTTGAGGCGGCGGGCCGCCATCGCGGTGTCCAGCTCCGCCTCGATCACGATGCGCCCGCTCACCAGGTGGAGGCCGCCGGCGAACCGCAGGACGGCGGAGACCTCCGCCTTTCTGCAGCAGGTCCGGGTGACGGGGAGCCGGGAGATCTCGTCCTTCACCGCTGCCGTCATCGCCATGGGCCGATCCTTCCATGCATCCGAAAAATACGGTCGTACGCGGCGGCCAACAGCTCCGGGTCGTGCCGGGGGCTTCCGTCGGGCCGGGCCACCGGCGCCAGCTCGACCGCGGCGCCCAGCCGCTTGGCGGCATCGGTCAGCGAGTCGCGGTCGGGCACGGCGGCCTCGTCGGCCAGCACCACGTCCAGGGCGAGTTTAGGGGCGTGTCGTCCC
The DNA here is from genome assembly GCF_006782915.1 of Streptomyces calvus. Lineage (GTDB taxonomy): Bacteria > Actinomycetota > Actinomycetes > Streptomycetales > Streptomycetaceae > Streptomyces > Streptomyces calvus. The sequence goes on along the minus strand of NZ_VCNP01000054.1, from coordinate 87,556 downwards.
AAAACCTCCACATGACGCTGCGGGGAGAAGCCCTCGGTTTCTCCTGGCTGCGGGGCGAGGTTCAGCGAGAGTACCCGGCGTGCCTTCGTCGCGATGAGGGCGTCCAGCAGTTCGGGCACGAGCAGGTGCGGGATGACCGAGGAGAACCAGGATCCGGGACCGAGCACGACCCAGTCCGCGTCGAGGACCGCCTCCACCGCCTCGGGGACGGCCGGCGGGTCGTTCGGCACGAGGTGGACGGACTGCACCTCGCCGGGGGTGAGGGCGACGGTCGCCTGCCCGCGCACGGTGTCGACCTCGTCGGGCCGCTCCGGGTCGTGGCCCTTGACCAGGGCCTGGAGCTCCAGCGGGACCGCGGACATGGGCAGCACCCGTCCCTGCGCGCCGAGCAGCCGGCCGACCAGGTCGAGCGCCTGCACATGGTCGCCGAGCTGCTCCCACAGCGCGACGATCAGCAGATTGCCGACCGCGTGCTCGTGCAGGTCGCCCCGGGACTGGAAGCGGTGCTGGATGACCCGGGCCCAGGTCTGGCCCCAGTCGTCGTCGCCGCACAGCGCGGCCAGCGCCTTGCGCAGGTCGCCGGGGGGCAGCACCCCCAGTTCGTCGCGCAGGCGCCCGCTGGAGCCGCCGTCGTCGGCCACCGTGACGACGGCGGTCAGGTCGCCGGTGATGCGGCGCAGCGCGGCCAGCGAGGCGGACAGGCCCATTCCGCCGCCGAGCGCGACCACCTTGGGCTGGGCGCCCCGGCGGCGCGGTCGCGCGCCGCGGGACTCGACCGGCCGCCCGGCCCGTCCTTCGGGGACCGCCCTGCGCAGCCGGCTCAGCCGCGGAGTACGTGGTGTCATTCCCGTCCCATGTCCCGGTGGACGACCACCGTCTCCACACCCTCGGCGACCAGCCGGGCGGCGAGCTTCTCCGACATGGCGACCGAGCGGTGCTTTCCGCCGGTGCAGCCGACGGCGATGGTCACATAGCGCTTGCCCTCACGACGGTAGCCCGCGGCGATCATGCGCAGCAGCTCGGCGTACCGGTCGAGGAACTCCTTGGCGCCGGGCTGGTTGAAGACGTAGGAGGCCACCTCCTCGTTGAGACCGGTGAAGGGGCGCAGCTCGGGGACCCAGTGCGGGTTGGGCAGGAAGCGCATGTCCACGACCAGGTCGGCGTCGACGGGCAGGCCGTACTTGAAGCCGAAGGACATGACGGTGGCCCGCAGCTCGGGCTCCTCCTCGCCGGCGAACTGCGCGTGCATCTTGGCGCGCAGCTCGTGCACGTTGAGGCCGGAGGTGTCGATCACCAGGTCCGCGTCGCCGCGCAGTTCGCGCAGCAGCGTCCGTTCGGCGGCGATGCCGTCGACGATGCGGCCGTCGCCCTGGAGGGGGTGCGGGCGGCGCACCGACTCGAAGCGGCGCACCAGCGCGTCGTCGGAGGACTCCAGGAAGACCGTGCGCCGGGTGACGCCGCGGGCGTCGAGGTCGGCGAGGGACTCGCGGAGGTTGTCGAAGAAGCGCCGGCCGCGGACGTCGACCACGACGGCGATCCGCGCCACGTTGCCCTGGGAGCGGGCGCCGAGCTCCACCATGGTGGGGATCAGCGCGGGCGGCAGGTTGTCCACGACGAACCAGCCGAGGTCCTCCAGACACTTCGCGGCCGTCGAGCGGCCGGCCCCGGACATGCCGGAGATGATCACCAGCTCGGGGATGCCCGCCTCGGGCACCGAGCCGTTGTCCTTGCCCGTCTTCACCTGTGCTCCGTCGTCCTGGCCGGGGCCGGTGGCGTCCCCGCCGGTCTCCTGCGGTGCTCCGGCCCGCTCCGCCGCGGGTCCACTCTCGTGCTCGCTCATCGCTCCTGCCCCCGTCGTTCGTCCGGGGCGCCCGTGGGCACGGGCTCCCCTGGAGAACCCGTACTGTCCGCGGGTTCTTCCGTGTCATCCATGATCTCGCCCGTCGCCGTGTTCACGGCGGGGGCGGCGGGTGCCGCCCGGGCGAGGGCCGCGACGATCGTCTCGGCCGTCTTGCGACCTATGCCCGGAACGTCACAGATCTGATCGATTGTCGCCGATCGCAGCTTCTTCAACGACCCGAAGTGTTTGATCAGTGCCTGCCTGCGCGTGTCGCCGAGGCCGGGCACGTCGTCCAGCGGGCTGGACCGGAAGCGCTTGGCGCGCTTGGCGCGCTGATAGGTGATCGCGAAGCGGTGGGCCTCGTCACGGACCCGCTGGAGCAGGTAGAGGCCCTCGCTGGTGCGGGGCAGGACCACCGGGTCGTCGTCGCCGGGCAGCCAGACCTCCTCCAGCCGCTTGGCGAGGCCGCACACCGCGATGTCGTCGATGCCGAGTTCGTCGAGCGCCCGCCGGGCCGCCGCGACCTGGGGGGCGCCGCCGTCGACCACGACGAGCTGGGGCGGGTAGGCGAAGCGCTTGGGCCGGCCGTCGTCCTCGGTGAGGGTGCTCGCCGGGGGCTCGGTGAGACCGTCGGGGGCCGTGCCCTCGGCGCCGTCCCGGCCGTCGGTCCACTCCCCCGTCCGCTCCTTCTCCGCCAGGTACCGGCGGAATCTGCGGGTGATGACCTCGTGCATGGAGCGGACGTCGTCCTGTCCCGCGAATCCCTTGATCTGGAAGCGGCGGTATTCGCTCTTGCGGGCCAGTCCGTCCTCGAAGACGACCATGGACGCCACCACGTCGTCGCCCTGGAGGTGCGAGATGTCGTAGCACTCGATCCTGAGCGGGGCGCTGTCCAGGCCTAGGGCGTCGCTGATCTCCTCCAGCGCGCGTGAGCGCGTGGTGAGGTCGGAGGCGCGCTTGGTCTTGTGCAGCACGAGCGCCTGCTGGGCGTTGCGCTCCACGGTCTCCATCAGGGCCTTCTTGTCGCCGCGCTGCGGGATGCGCAGGGAGACGCCTGAGCCGCGCCGCCCGGTGAGCCACTGCTGGACCGGCTCGACCGGGTCGGGCAGGGCGGGGACCAGGACCTCGCGGGGCACGGCGTCGCCGCTCTCCTCGCCGTAGAGCTGCTGCAGGGCGTGCTCGACGAGGGCGCCGGTGGTGATCTCCTCGACCTTGTCGGTGACCCAGCCGCGCTGGCCGCGCACGCGTCCGCCGCGGACGTGGAAGATCTGCACGGCAGCCTCCAGCTCGTCCTCGGCGACCGCGATCAGATCGGCGTCGGTCGCGTCGGCGAGCACGACCGCGTTCTTCTCCATGGCCTTCTTCAGGGCGCCTATGTCGTCGCGCAGGCGGGCGGCCCGCTCGTACTCCATGTCCTCGGCCGCCTCGGTCATCTGCTTCTCCAGCCGGCGGAGGTAGGTGCCGGTGCGGCCGGCCATGAAGTCGCAGAACTCCTCGGCCAGTTCGCGGTGGTCCTCGGCGGAGACGCGGTCCACGCAGGGCGCCGAGCACTTGCCGATGTACCCGAGCAGACAGGGGCGGCCGGTGCGGGCGGCGTTCTTGAAGACGCCGGCCGAGCAGGTGCGGACGGGGAAGACGCGCAGCAGCAGGTCCACGGTGTCGCGGATCGCCCAGGCGTGGGCGTACGGGCCGAAGTAGCGCACGCCCTTCTTCTTGTGACCGCGCATCACCTGCACGCGCGGGAACTCCTCGTTCATCGTCACCGCGAGGTACGGGTAGCTCTTGTCGTCGCGGTACTTGACGTTGAACCGGGGGTCGTACTCCTTGATCCAGGAGTACTCCAGCTGGAGCGCCTCCACCTCCGTGGACACCACCGTCCACTCCACGGAGGCGGCCGTGGTGACCATGGAGCGGGTGCGCGGGTGCAGCCCGGCCAGGTCCTGGAAGTAGTTCGCCAGGCGCTGGCGCAGGCTCTTCGCCTTTCCGACGTAGATCACCCGGCGGTGCTCGTCGCGGAACCGGTAGACCCCCGGTGAGTCGGGGATCTCACCCGGTTTGGGGCGGTAGCTGGAGGGGTCGGCCATGTCTCACACCCTACTGGCGGGCACCGACACCGCGGCGGCCCTGTGGACGACGGGGCCGGGCGGGTTCCGGTCCTGGCGGGCGGCGGCGTCCCGGTCCGGCGGGCGGGCGGCGACAGGCCCGGCGGGCGGTGGTGCGAGGAGCCGCCGGGGCGGGCCGCCGAGGCGCGACGGAGTGGCCCTGCGAAGTCCACCGGTGGGCGGTCCTCCGGGGCGCGATGGGGCGGTCGCGCGAGGTTCGGTGGGCTGTCCTTAGAGGCCCGGCGGGATGGTCCTGCGAGGGCCGGTGAGCGGTCCTCCCAGGCGTGACGGGGCGGTCGCGCGAGGTTCGGTGGGCGGGCCGCCGAAGCGCGGCGGGATGGTCCTGCGAGGGCCGGTGGGCGGCCCTTAGAGGCCAGGCGGGATGGTCCTGCGAGGGCCGGTGGGCGGCCCTTAGAGGCCAGGCGGGATGGTCCTGCGAGGGCTGGTGAGCGGTCCTCCCGGGCGCGACGGGACGGTCGCGCGAGGGCCGGTGGACGGGCCTCCCGGGCGTGACGGGGCGGTCGCGCGGAGGCCGGTCGGCGGTCGCGCGCGTGATCGTGTGGCGGCCGGATGGGTTACGGCGGGCGGGAAGCGGGAAGGTGGGGGGTCCGTCCCTCGGGCGAGCGGCGGACGGTCACGAGGACCTTCACGAGTCGGAGGGCTGGTCGGATGCGACAGACACGGATCGAGAAACCACGACGCCCGGCCCGGGCCCGCCGGTACGCGCAGGAGAGGGCCGCGATCATCGACTCCCTCGACCCGCGCGATCCCGACATCGTGCGCGCCAAGCGCCTGCGGCAGCGGGAACAGGACACGGCCGGCGACTCCTAGGAACCGGCCTCACTCAGGACGAAAACCGCATCACGGTACGGGCCGCGGGGCCGTACCGGCCTCCACGGCCGGTACGGCCCCGCCGGTGTGTGGCGGTGTGGGGCCGACAGGTGTTGTCGGGACTTGGTCAACACGCTTCAATGCGGGGGAACTCCGGGCCCTGAACGACGGCGTACGGATGTGAAGGCTCCGCCGCGCCGACGGTGGCGGCTCCCGGGTGACCCGCGCGGAACGGTCCGACCAGCCGTTGTGGACATCACAGAAAGGCCCCTGCATGCCGCACGCCACACAGCACGCGGACGCCGCCACCACGGAACTGGACTCGGTCCTGCGCGGCGGCCCTTTCCACGTCGCCCTGCGCGCCGCGATCGCCGCGCGGGGGCTGCCGTTGCAGCGGGTGCAGCACCATCTGTCGCGCCGCGGCGTGAAGGTCGGTGTCACGAGCCTGAGTTACTGGCAGCAGGGCGCGCGCCGCCCGCAGCGCCCGGAGTCGCTGCGCGCCGTACGGGCGCTGGAGGAGATCCTGCAGCTGCCCGAGGAGTCGCTGATCCGGCTGCTCGTCGAGCCGGACGAGCGCACGGGGCACCACCGGTCCACCGGCCGGTCCCACCACTCCCTGGTGGAGGCCTCGGGCGTACTGCAAGGACTGCTCGCCGAGTTCGGCACGCCGCGCGACGGCGGGCTGCACAGCCTGGCGCACCACGAGCGGGTGCGGATCGGGCCGCGCCGCGAGCTGGCGGAGCGCGAGTCGCACCACATAGTGCGCGCGCACCGGGACGGCGGCGACCGTTATGTGGCCGTCCACCACGGCGACCCCGGATCCGCGCCGGAGCGGATGACCGTGCACGCCCTGGAGAACTGCCGGACGGGGCGGGTGCGTTGGCACCAGGACACCGGTGTGCTCGTGGCGGAACTGCTCTTCGACACCCGGCTGCGCGCCGGGGACACCTTCCTCTTCCGCTATGCCGTCGAGGACGGCACGGCCGGGGTGTCGCACGAGTACCTGCACGGCACCGACTCCCCCGGTGGCCAGTACGCGCTCCAGGTGTGCTTCGGTTCCGGGACGCTCCCGGTGCGCTGCCACCGGTTCACCCAGCAGTCGGCGGCGGCCCCGCGCAGCGGCCACCAGGAGCTGGCGCTCAGTGGACGGCACCGCTCGGTGCACCTGGTGGAACCGCGTGTGCGGTCGGGGTACGTGGGGATCGCCTGGGACTGGGACTGAGCGGCGGGCACCGACCGCGGCCGGCCGGGGCGGTCAGACCTCCGGCTTCGCGGTGATCGTGCCGTTCTTCACCTCGACGGACAGCGCCATCAGGGGCGCCACGGCCGGCTCGCGCAGCACCTTGCCGGTGGTGGCGTCGAACTCGCTGCCGTGACAGGGGCAGATCAGTTTCGTCCCCTCCAGCTTGTTGATGGGGCACCGCGCGTGCGTGCAGACGGTGCTGTACGCCGTGAGGGCGCCGTCCTCGCCGCGGCTGACCACGACGTTGTGTTCCCGGTACAGCTTCGCGCCACCCCGCGGCACCTCGCTCTCGGCGCCGAGCTCCACCGGGCCGGTCGGCCGCGCGGGCCCGTCCTCCGGGGGCGCGCAGGCGGCGAGCGCCAGTCCGGCGACGGGTGTGAGGGCGACGCCCCGCAGGACGGTACGGCGGCTCGCGGCGGGGCGGGCGGGCATGAGGGGCTCCACGGGGTCGGACGGCGGTGCGGTCGGGTGTGCGCGGGGTGCGGCGCTGCGCCGGCCGCGCACAACCGGACATCCGGGGACGATACCGAGGTCGTCTCGGGCGGCTGCGGGTGGGGGCGGGGCGGGCAGGTGGGCCGCCCAGCGTGCGAGCGGCTCGCGTAAACGTTTGCGCAAGCGTTTACGCGCCCCCGTCGCATGGGATACCGTCCCCACCCGGAAACGGAAGAAGCCCGCCGCGACAACCGGAGGAGACCGCAACCATGGCCACCATGGCGGACGTGGCACGCCGCGCCGGTGTCTCCGTCGCGACCGTCTCCCACGTCCTCAACGACACCCGTCCGGTGCTGCCCCACACCCGGCAGGCGGTCCTGGACGCCGTCGAGGAGCTCGGCTACACCCCGAACGCGCTGGCCCGCTCCCTGGTGACGTCCCGCACCCGGTCGATCGGGCTGGCGGTGTCGGCGGTCAGCAACCCGTACTTCACGGAGATCCTCCAAGGTGCCGAGGCGGCCGCCCTGGAGCACGGATACAGCCTGCTCATCGCCGATCCGCACGACGACCCGGAGCACGAACGCAAAGTCGTCCAGCTGCTGCACGAACGCCGGGTGGAGGGCATGATCGTCGCGCCGTCCGCGCAGCCGCGCGAACTGCTCGCCTACCTCGGGCGGCACCGGGTGCCGGCGGTGTTCCTGGACCGGCTGGTCGACGCGCCCGGGAGCGGCGACGGCGGTCCGCACTTCGACCAGGTGTGCGCCGAGAGCACGGAACCGACGGCCCGGCTGGTCACCCATCTCGCCGGGCTCGGCCACCGCCGTATCGCGCTGGTCGCCGGGCGGCCGGGGCTCAGCACCACCGCCGAGCGGATCACCGGCTACCGGCAGGGTCTCGAGGCGTCCGGCCTGCCCTACGACGAACGGATCCTGGTGCACGGCGACTCCGAGTCGGCCGGCGCCGAGCGGGCCACCGCCGCGCTGCTGTCCCTCGGTTCGCGTCCCACCGCGCTGGTCACCGCCAACAACGCCATGACCATCGGCGCGCTGCGCGCCCTGCGGGACCGCGGCCTGTCCGTGCCCGACGACATCGCGCTGTGCTGTTTCGACGACTTCGCCTGGGCGGACCTCTTCTCGCCCCGCCTCACGGCGATCGCCCAGCCCAGCCGGGACATCGGCGCCCGGGCCGTGCAGGTCCTGCTGGACCGCCTCGCCGAACCCGACCGGGCCCCGCGGACCGAACGGCTGCCCTGCGCCTTCGTGCACCGCACGTCCTGCGGCTGCCCGGACGGACCGGAGCAGGTCGCCCCCACGATCGGATCCAAGGATTCCGAGCGTTCCCAGAAAGGAAGTCCCTCGTGATCGTCGTAGCCGGTGAGGCACTGATCGACCTGGTACCGCGGGGTGCGGGAGCGCTCGCGGCGCTGACGCCGGCGCTCGGCGGCGGCCCCTTCAACACGGCGGTGGCGCTGGGCCGCCTCGGCTCCCCCGCCGCGTTCTGCTCGCGGGTGTCCCGTGACGCCTTCGGGGAGGCGCTGCTGGACCGGCTGCGGGAGACCGGCGTGGACGTGTCGTCGGTGCAGCGCGGGGACGAGCCGACGACGCTCGCCGTCGCGACCATCGGCAGCGACGGTTCGGCGGCGTACTCCTTCTACGTGGAGGGCACCGCCGACCGGCTGTTCACGACGCCCGATGCTCTGCCGGCCGGTACCCGCGCGGTGTCCTTCGGGACCTGTTCGCTGGTGCTGGAGCCGGGCGCGAGCGCCTACGAGGAGCTGATGCGCTCGGCTCACGCGCGGGGTGTGTTCACCGCGCTGGACCCCAACATCCGGCCGGGGTTGATAGCGGACCCCGACGCCTACCGGGCGCGGTTCAGGGGCTGGCTGCCGTCGGTGTCGCTGCTGAAGCTGTCCGCGGAGGACGCCGAGTGGCTCGGCGGTTCCCCGCGGGAGTGGCTGGCGGCCGGTCCGGCGGCGGTCGTGGTCACCCGGGGCGGTGACGGGCTGACCGTGTTCACCCGCGACGGCGGCGAGTACACGGTGCCGGGCGAGCGGGTCGAGGTGGTGGACACGATCGGCGCCGGTGACACGGTGAACGCGGCGCTGCTGCACGGCCTCGCGGCTCGGGACGCGCTCAGCGACGAGGGCGTGGCCGCGCTGGGCGCGGAGGGCTGGCGGGGGCTGCTCGGCTTCGCGGCGCGCGCAGCGGCGGTCACCTGCTCCCGGGCAGGCGCGGAACCGCCGTACGCCCACGAACTGGAGGCGCGGGGCGTCTGACGCGCACGCGCCGTGCCGCGCGGGGACGTCGGTCCTCCGCGCGGCACGGCGCGTGTCGGTGCGGGCCGCCTCAGGCCTTGGTGCCCCGCGTCGTCTTCTTCGCGGCGGCCTTGGTGGTGCGCTTGGCGGCCGTGCCGTCGACCGTCCTGGTGGCGGTCCTCCGGGTGCCGGCCTTGGCCGCGACCGCCTTCTTCGCCGCGGCCTTGCGCGGGGCCCGCACCTGGGTGGCGTCGCTGATCCGCTCCGCCCCCAGGATCTCCCGCAGGAACTTGCCGGTGTGGCTGGCGGGAACGCCCGCGACCTGCTCCGGCGTGCCCTCCGCGACGACCAGGCCACCGCCGGAACCGCCCTCGGGGCCCATGTCGACGACCCAGTCGGCGGTCTTGATCACGTCGAGGTTGTGCTCGATGACGATGACCGTGTTGCCCTTGTCGACGAGGCCGGACAGCACCTTCAGCAACTTGCTGATGTCCTCGAAGTGCAGGCCGGTGGTCGGCTCGTCCAGGACGTAGACGGTGCGGCCGGTGGAGCGCTTCTGCAGCTCGCTGGCGAGCTTCACGCGCTGCGCCTCACCGCCGGACAGGGTCGTCGCGGACTGGCCGAGCCGGACGTAGCCGAGGCCGACGTCGTTGAGCGTCCTCAGGTGGCGGGAGATCGCCGGGACCGCCTCGAAGAAGTGCATGGCCTCTTCGATCGGCATGTTCAGGACGTCGGCGATGGACTTGCCCTTGTAGTGGACCTCCAGGGTCTCCCGGTTGTAGCGGGCGCCGTGGCAGACCTCGCACGGGACGTACACGTCCGGGAGGAAGTTCATCTCGATCTTGATGGTGCCGTCGCCCGCGCAGTTCTCGCAGCGGCCGCCCTTGACGTTGAAGGAGAACCGGCCCGGCATGTAACCGCGGACCTTCGCCTCCGTCGTCTCGGCGAACAGCTTGCGCACGTGGTCGAAGACACCGGTGTACGTCGCCGGGTTGGACCGCGGGGTGCGGCCGATGGGCGACTGGTCGACGTGGACGACCTTGTCGACGAGGTCGTCGCCGTCCACGCGCGTGTGCCGGCCGGGGACGCTGCGGGCGCCGTTCAGCTCGCGCGCCAGGTGCGTGTACAGGATGTCGTTGACCAGCGTCGACTTGCCGGAGCCGGACACGCCGGTGACCGCGGTGAACACGCCCAGCGGGAAGGACACGTCGATGTCCTGGAGGTTGTTCTCGCGGGCGCCGTGCACCGTGAGCCGGCGCGACGGGTCGTGCGGGCGGCGGACGTCGGGCAGCGGGATGGCCTTCTTGCCGGACAGGTACTGGCCGGTCTGCGACTCGGTGTTGGCGAGGAGCTCCTTCAGGGAGCCGCTGTGCACGACCTTGCCGCCGTGCTCGCCGGCGCCGGGACCGATGTCGACGATCCAGTCGGCGACCTTGATGGTGTCCTCGTCGTGCTCCACGACGATGAGCGTGTTGCCCATGTCCCGCAGCCGGACCAGCGTCTCGATCAGCCGGTGGTTGTCGCGCTGGTGCAGGCCGATGGACGGCTCGTCGAGGACGTAGAGCACGCCGACGAGCCCGGAGCCGATCTGGGTGGCCAGGCGGATGCGCTGGGCCTCGCCGCCGGAGAGGGTGCCCGCCGCGCGGTTCAGCGAGAGGTAGTCCAGGCCGACGTCGACCAGGAACCGCAGCCGTTCGTTGACCTCCTTGAGCACGCGCTCGGCGATCTTCTTGTCGCGGGCGGTCAGCTTCAGCTCGCGCAGGAAGTCCGCGCAGTCGCTGATCGACATCGCGGAGACCTCGGCGATGGACTTGCCCATGATCGTGACCGCGAGGACGATCGGCTTCAGTCGCGTGCCCTCACAGGTGGGGCAGGGCACCTCGCGCATGTAGCCCTCGAACCGCTCCCGGCTGGCGTCGCTCTCGGCCTCGCTGTGCCGGCGCTTGACGAAGGGGACGGCTCCCTCGAAGGCCGTCGTGTACCGGCGCTCGCGTCCGTAGCGGTTGCGGTAGCGGACCTCGACCTGGGTCTTGTGGCCGTGCAGCAGCGCCTTCCTGGCGCGCTGCGGCAGGCCCCCGAAGGGGATGTCGGTGCGGAAGCCCAGCGCGTCCGCGAGGGCGCCGACGAGGCGGTCGAAGTAGTCCTTGGTGTGGCCGTGCGACCACGGGTGGATGGCGCCCTCGTCGAGGCTCTTGTCCGGGTCGGGGACGATCAGCTCCGGGTCGACCTCCATGCGCGTGCCGATGCCGGTGCACTCGGGGCAGGCGCCGAAGGGCGAGTTGAAGGAGAAGGAGCGGGGCTCCAGCTCCTCGAAGGACAGGTCGTCGTACGGGCAGTAGAGGTGCTCGGAGTACATGCGCTCGCGCTCGGGGTCGTCCTCGGGGAGGTCGACGAAGTCGAGCACGACCATGCCGCCGGACAGGCCGAGCGCGGTCTCCACGGAGTCGGTGAGGCGGCGCTTCGCGGAGTCCTTCACGGTGAGGCGGTCCACGACCACCTCGATGGTGTGCTTCTCCTGCTTCTTCAGCGTGGGCGGGTTGGACAGCTGGACGGTCTCGCCGTCCACGCGCGCGCGGGAGTAGCCCTTGGTCTGGAGGTCGGCGAACAGGTCGACGAACTCGCCCTTGCGCTCGCGCACCAGCGGGGAGAGCACCTGGAACCGGCTGCCCTCGGGCAGTTCCAGCACCTTGTCGACGATGGCCTGCGGCGACTGGCGGGAGATCGGCCGGGAGCACTCGGGGCAGTGCGGCTTGCCGATGCGGGCGAAGAGCAGGCGCAGGTAGTCGTAGACCTCGGTGATGGTGCCGACCGTGGAGCGCGGGTTGCGCGAGGTCGACTTCTGGTCGATGGAGACCGCCGGGGACAGGCCCTCGATGAAGTCGACGTCCGGCTTGTCCATCTGGCCGAGGAACTGCCGGGCGTACGAGGAGAGCGACTCGACGTAGCGCCGCTGCCCCTCGGCGAAGATGGTGTCGAAGGCCAGCGAGGACTTGCCCGACCCCGACAGGCCCGTGAAGACGATGAGCGAGTCGCGCGGGAGGTCGAGCGAGACGTTCTTGAGGTTGTGCTCGCGCGCTCCACGGACGATGAGACGGTCGGCCACGCCGGTCCGCACCTTTCTTGAGAGAAGTGACAGGGGCGGGGCCCCCGTGCTTTCTCAGACTAGGGGGAGCCACTGACAACGCCGGTTCGGATTCACGGGTTGACAACAAACCCCGGCTCTCCAGCATGCCCGACGCCGCACCCGACCATATAGCACGTGCATTCGATTTCGGGCACGGGTCCAGCACCTTCACCCGAAGGTGTGACGGGACTAGGGTCGGCACCATGATTGATCACGCTGATGACCTGGCGTCTGTACAAGCAGCGACCGATCGGCTGCTCACCGCGGTCGCCGCCCTGGACAACGCGGCTGTGACCCAGTCGTCACGCCTTCCCGGCTGGACCCGCGGCCATGTGCTGGCCCACCTCGCCCGCAACGCCGACGCCCTGGTGAACGTCCTCGAGGGCCGGCCCATGTACGTCTCGGCCGACGCCCGGGACACCGACATCGACCGGGGAGCGCCGCGTCCGCTCGACGAGCAGCTGGCCGACCTGCGGGAGAGCGCGGAGCGCTTCCGCGCGGCGGGGGCGGCACCGGCGGACTGGTCGCGCACGGTGGAGCTGCGCAACGGGGTCACGGACCGGGCGGCCCGGGTGCCGTTCCGGCGCTGGGTCGAGGTGGAGCTGCACCACGTGGACCTGGGGATCGGCTACGAGCTGGAGGACCTGCCGGCCGCGTTCACCGCGCGGGAGATCGACTTCCTGGCGGAGCGGTTCGACGGCCACAAGGACGTGCCGCCGACGACCCTCACCGCCCCGGACGGCCGCACCTGGACGACCGGCGGCGGCGCGGCCGGCGACCCGGTCTCGGTCGAGGGGACGGCCGCCGACCTGCTCGGCTGGCTGGCAGGCCGCCGGGACGGCTCCGCCCTCGCGGTGAAGGGCGGCGACCTGCCGGCGCTCCCGCCGCTCTAGGTTCCGTCGTCGCACCGGCCCGGCTGTGCGGTGCCGGGAGGCGTCCGGCGCGGGGTACGGGACGACCGGCGCGGCGTCCCGCTATAGGCTGACGGCCATGACGTACAGCGGTCGGGTGACGGTCGGCGGCCCAGCCGACGTGCACGAACTCAAGGACCTGATGATCACCAAGGTCGCGGTCGGCCCCATGAACAACAACGCCTATCTGCTGCGTTGCCGGGCCACCGACGAACAACTGCTGATCGACGCGGCCAACGACGCGGAGACCCTGCTGGGCACGATCGGTGACGACGGCATCGCGTCCGTCGTCACCACCCACCGGCACGGCGACCACTGGCAGGCCCTCGCCGAGATCGTGGCGGCGACCGGCGCCCGCACCCACGCCGGCCGGGACGACGCCGAGGGCATTCCGGTGCCGACCGACGTCCTGGTCGACGACGGCGACACCATCCGGGTGGGCCGGGTGGAGCTCACCGCCCGCCACCTGGTGGGCCACACCCCCGGCTCCATCGCCCTCGTCTACGACGACCCGCACGGGCATCCGCACGTGTTCACCGGGGACTGCCTGTTCCCGGGAGGTGTGGGCAACACCCACAAGGATCCGAAGGCGTTCGCCAGTCTGATCCATGACGTCGAGACCAAGATCTTCGACGTGCTCCCGGACGAGACGTGGGTCTACCCCGGACACGGCAACGACACCACGCTGGGCGCGGAGCGCCCGCACCTGCCGGAGTGGCACGCGCGGGGCTGGTGAGCGTCGGACGGCGGCGGCGCCGGTAAGGACCGCCCGCCCGGCGAACGGGACTTACGCCTCGGCGAGTCCCGGTCCCGCCAGCGCCGCGATCCGCTCCACCGCGAAGACGTAGCCCTGCACGCCGCACCCCGCGATGACCCCGTCGGCGCGCAGCGAGACGTAGGAGTGGTGCCGGAAGGACTCGCGGCGGTGGATGTTGGAGATGTGGACCTCCATCACGGGCAGCCCGTCGCAGGCGTTGAGCGCGTCCAGGATCGCCACGGAGGTGTGCGAGTAGGCGCCGGGGTTGATGACGATGCCGCAGTGGTTCAGCCGCGCCTCGTGGATCCAGTCCACCAGCTGTCCCTCGTGGTTGGACTGGCGCAGGTCCACGGTTCCGCCGTGCCCCGCCGCCGCCTTCGCGCACAGCCGCTCCACGTCGGCGAGCGTGTCCGATCCGTAGATCTCCGGCTGACGCTGCCCGAGCAGGTTCAGATTGGGGCCGTTGAGGATCATGATCGGGGCGTTGGCCAGGTTGCGGGGCACGGTTCCTCCGGTCCGTCGGGGTGGGCGGTCCTCGCCGGGACCGCTGCTCGCCCCCGGTTTATCACGGTGCGCCGGACGGCCGCCGGGCCCTAACCTTCCGGCATGACCGACCTCGTGCACCCGGTGTACCCGCCCAAGCCCGAACCGGGCGACCGGGTCGCCGTGATCTCGCCGTCCTCCGGCCTTCCGGGGCTCTTCCCGCTCCCCTACGAGCTGGGACTGCGGCGGCTGCGCGAGGAGTTCGGGCTGGAGCCGGTCGAGTACCTGGCGACCCGCACCATGGGCGCGACGCCCCGGCAGCGCGCCGACGACATCCATGCCGCCTTCGCCGACCCCGGGATCAAGGCGGTCTTCGCGTCGATCGGCGGCGACGACCAGATCACCGTGGTGCCGTTCCTCGACCGGGAGTTGCTGCGCGCGCACCCGAAGCCGTTCTTCGGCATGAGCGACAACACCAATCTGCTCGCCTTCCTGCGCGAGGCCGGGATCGTCGGCTTCCACGGCGGGAGCGTGATGGTCGAGCTGGGCCGCCCGGGGGCGATGCATCCGCAGACCGCGGACTCCCTGCGCGCGGCCCTGTTCACCCCGGGACCGTACGAACTGCGCCCGGCCGAACGGTGGCGGGACGTCGACGGGGACTGGGCGGACCCCGCGACGTTCGACGCCGAGCCGGAGACCCGGCCGGGCACGGGCTGGACCTGGCTGAACGCCGACCGCGTGGTCGAGGGCCGCACCTGGGGCGGCTGCCTGGAGATCGTCGGCTGGATGCTGATGGCCGGCCGCGGGCTCGGCCGGGACCTGTCGGAGTTCGACGGCGGTGTGCTGTTCCTGGAGACCTCGGAGGAACTGCCGAGCGCCGAGGAAGTCTTCCGCACCCTGCGGAACATGGGTGAGCGCGGGCTGCTCGGGCGGTTCTCGGCGCTCCTGATGGGCCGCCCGAAGACATGGTTCTTCGAGCGGCCCCTCGGCCCGCAGGAGGGCGCCGCGTACGCCGCCGAGCAGCGTGCGGCCGTGACCCGGGCGATGCGGACCTACGCGCCCGACGCCCTCGTCGTCTTCGACGTGGACCTCGGGCACACCGACCCGCAGTTGGTGATCCCTTACGGGGGTCTGGCCCGGGTGGACGGGCCCGCCCGGCGCATCACCGTCACCTACTGACGCCGGTACGGGGCGGGCACGCCGCCCCGGCCGGGCGCCGGCCGTCCCCTCCCGACCCCGTCCTCGTCCCCGGGACGACCGTCCCTGCCAGGGGTCGACCGACTGTTGCTCGGGTCGATCGACCGTTGCTCGGGTCGGTCGACCGTTACTACGGGTTGATCGCCAGCTCCAGATAGGCGGCGAGCAGCACCAGGTGCACTCCGCCCTGGAGCGGTGTGGCCCGTCCGGGCACCACGGTCAGCGCGCCGACCACGACGGTCAGGGCGAGCAGCACCATGTGGGTGTTGCCGAGGCCGAGGACGAGCGGGCCGGGCAGCCAGAGGGAGGCCAGCGCGACGGCGGGGATGGTCAGGCCGATGCTGGCCATCGCCGAGCCGAGCGCGAGGTTCATGCTGGTCTGCACCTGGTTGCGGCGCGCGGCGCGTGTCGCGGCGATGGTCTCCGGGAGGAGGACCAGCAACGCGATGATCACACCGACGACGGAGTGGGGCAGGCCGGCCGCGTCGACTCCGGACTCGATGGTCGGCGAGACGCCTTTGGCCAGGCCCACCACTCCGATCAGGGCCAGGCCCAGCAGCCCCAGGCTGATCAGGGCGGTGCGTGTGGAGGGCGCCTCGGCGTGCTCGTCCGGTGCGGCCGGCGCGCCCTGCTTGGTTATCGGCAGGAAGTAGTCGCGATGTCGCACGGTCTGGGTCGCGACGAACAAGCCGTAGAGGATCAGCGAGGACACGGCCGCGAACGTGAGCTGGACGGTGGAGAACTCCGGGCCCGGCTTGCTCGTGGTGAACGTCGGCAGCACCAGACTGAGGGTCGCCAGGGTCGCCACCGTGGAGAGGGCCGCGCCGGTGCCCTCGGAGTTGAACACCGCCGTGCCGTGACGCAGGGAGCCGACCAGCAGGCTCAGTCCGACGATGCCGTTGCAGGTGATCATCACGGCCGCGAAGACGGTGTCCCTGGCGAGGGTCGCGCTCTTGTCCCCACCGTCGATCATCAGTGTGACGATCAGCGCCACCTCGATGACGGTGACGGCGACCGCGAGGACCAGTGAGCCGAAGGGCTCGCCGACCCGGTGGGCGACGACCTCGGCGTGGTGGACGGCCGCCAGCACGGCCCCGGCGAGGACCAGGGTGACCACCGCGACGATCCAGCCGGGCAGGTCCCGCCCCCAGGTCAGCACCAGCAGGACTACGGCGAACACCGGTACCAGGGTCGTCCACTGCGCGAGTGACCTGAACCGAGCGGTCATGGGGCGATCGTCGCAGACGTGAAGGGGGGTCGCACCCCGCTGGTGTCCTCCGCCCGTCGGCAGGGCGCCGTGGTCACGGCGGAAGGAACCGCCGGCCGATGTTTCCCTCCGTTCCACCGCACTGATCGTCTCGGGGTCATCAAGGTCACGCATGGCCTCCTCGTACGAGTCGAATTCGGTCGGCGCCGGCGGGCGGCGCGAGTGGAGACAGACAGACACCGGGAGCGGTGGCAGGCAAGGTGCTGTCCTCCGCTCCCGGTGCGGGTGTCCCCGGTGTCCGACGGGGTCAGACGTCGATGTTGTCCTTCATGGTGCCGTCGCCCCGGCCTGCGGCCGCCTCGGCCTCCGCCTGCTTGCGGGAGGCCCGGAGGCTGGTGATCGTGGTGACGATCAGGACCGAGCAGATCACGCCCAGCGAGACGGGGATGCTGATCTCCGGGACGTGCACCCCGGACTCGTGCAGCGCGTGCAGCACCAGCTTGACCCCGATGAAGCCGAGGATGATCGACAGGCCGTAGGAGAGGTGGACCAGCTTCTTCAGCAGGCCGCCGATGAGGAAGTACAGCTGCCGCAGACCCATCAGGGCGAACGCGTTCGCGGTGAACACGATGTACGGGTCCTGCGTCAGACCGAAGATCGCGGGGATCGAGTCGAGCGCGAACAGGACGTCCGTGGTGCCGATGGCGAGCATGACGACGAGCATCGGGGTCATGACCCGCTTGCCGTTCTGCTCGATCCACAGCTTGGTGCCGTGGTACCGGTCGGCCACACCGAAGCGGCGCTCGGCGGCCTTGAGCAGCTTGTTCTCCTCGTACTCCTCGTCCTGCTCCTCGGCCCGGGCCTCCTGGATGAGCTTCCAGGCGGTCCAGATCAGGAAGGCGCCGAAGATGTAGAACACCCAGGAGAAGCTGGCGATGATCGCCGCGCCCGCGGCGATGAAGATCGCGCGGAGCACCAGCGCTATGAGGACACCCACGAGGAGCACCCGCTGCTGGTACTGGGACGGCACCGCGAACTTCGCCATGATCAGGACGAAGACGAAGAGGTTGTCGACGCTCAGCGACTTCTCGGTGATGAAGCCGGCGAAGAACTCGCCCGCGGGCTGACCGCCACCGAAGAGCAGCAGGCCGAGCCCGAAGAGCGCGGCCAGGGCGATCCAGACGCCTGTCCAGATCCCCGCTTCCTTGATGGACACGTCATGCGGCTTGCGGCCGATGAAGAAGTCGATGGCGATAAGGGCACACAGGCCCACGATCGTCAGGACCCATAGGGTCGGGGAAACATCCACTGCGCCTCCGGCAGATACGTCACACGGCAAATGTCAGCGTCGTCGCTGCCGGAGGTCTCTTCCACCCGGGCCTCCGGCGCTCGACTGCGTCCGGACGGTCCTTCGGGCCGACGCCCCGGGATCTGGCCTGATCCGTATTGACGGGGTCGCCGCACAGACAGGGAGTACTCCCCTCCGTGCGGTCGACAATACCTCAATCACCAAGGATTGGTAAAGAGAGAGGTAAAGAAACCAGTAAAGCCCCAGGTCGCGGGGCTTTACCGAGGCTTGGTCAAGGGTGTGGGGCGGTCACCGGTTCCAGGCGCGACGGGCCGCCGCCACCTGGGTGAGCACCTGGTGGAGCACCTGGCTGCCCGGCGGCACCACCGGTGGCTCGTAGGTCCAGGCGTGCCCGACCCACGGGTCGGCCAGATGGTCGTCGGGCACCGCGGTGAGCCGCAGCAGCGAACGCCACAGCGGGTCGAGGAGCGGGCCGTACCCGGCGGACTCCTGGCGGTCGGCGACCATCATCAGATGCACGCCGACGGACGGGCCCTCGTCGGCGAGGTACCGCAGCTGGTTCACGGCCCGGTCGTCGAAGCCGTGCGGGAAGTCGTTGACGATCAGCAGCTGCTGGGAGGTGTCGAGGCCGGGGGGCAGCGCGTCCGGTGCGCCGCCGCGCAGCGCCATCTGCACCAGGTCGACCCGCTGGGTGAGCCGGCCCAGGACGTCCGTCACTCCCGCGGCGCCCTGTGCGGGCGGAGCGGCCAGCACCCCGGTCTGCGTCAGCGGCGCCAGGGCCTGCGCACCGGAGCCGGCGGGGTCGATGACGTGGACCGTGAACTCGCCCGCCGGGTACACGGCGAGCAGCCGGGCCGCGTGCGCCACCGCCGTCTCCATGGCGAGACGCCGCATGTCGTGCGCGTCGGTGAACGTGCCGTCGAAGGATTCGGTCCGTCCGCTGTCGATCCACAGCCCCCGCTCCAGCGGCAGCCGGAGCAGCATCGGAATGCGGATCCGCTCCGCCTCGGGAAGGCGGAGGTCACCCAGGCGCAGCGCCATGGGTATCTCCATCGGCACCCGGTAGGCGTGCCAGGCGGGGTTGTCCCAGCGGGCGAACGCCGGAGGCAGTGCGGGCTCGACGACCTCGGCCTCGGCGACGAGCTGCGCGAGGTCCCGGTCGAGGGCCTCCCGCGCCTGGCCGACGAGCTGGGCCTGCCGTGCCCGGGCCGCCTCGCGTGCGGCGTCGCCCTGGCCGCCGATCCGGCTGCGCGGGTCGGACAGGGCCTGCTCGAGCTCCTTGTCCAGGCGCGACTCGGCGAAGTCGACGGCGCTCCGGTAGGCGGCGGTGGTGCGGGCCAGGTCCTCGAACATGCCCCAGACCTGGTTGTAGAGCCGCTCCTCCATGGACCAGCCGGTCGCGTCTCCCGCCACGGGCTGCGCGGGCCGGCCGGGCTGGGCGGGCGGCGCCGCGGGCGGGGGCGGCGGCGGAGCGGAGGTCTGCCGGCGGGGGTGGCTGTAGTTCACCGGGCCGCCACCGGTGGCCGCGGACGGATCGACCGCACCGGTACCGCCGTGCACCGGCCGCGGTCCGTCCTGTCCGGGTCCGCCGGTCTGCTGCCCTCCGTAGGGCGGCTGGGCGGGACCCGGGGAGCCCTGCGGTGCCGTGCCGCCCTGGTCGGGACCGAACGCGGGGGCGGCCGCCTGCCGTGAGCGGTCGCCGTCGGCCTGGCGGGGCGGCGGTGCCTGCACGGAGCGGGCGAGGCCCTTCGCCACCGCCTCGTGGATGCTGCCCGCGAGCGGAACGGCCTCGGGCAGGCCCTGGTCGGTGAGGAGTTCGGCCAGGCCGCCCGCGTAGCCCTGGCCGACGGCGCGGACCTTCCAGGCGCCCTGCCGCCGGTAGAGCTCCAGCGCGACGACGGCCGACTCGGCCTCCAGACCCGTGATGGTGTAGGTGGCGACCTCGCTTCCGTCCAGGCCGGTGACGGCGACGAAGGGGGCCGCCACGGAGCCGAAACGGACGGGCCCGGGGCCGCCGCCGGGGGCGGGCAGGGCGAGCAGCACGCTGACGCGGTGCACCGCGTCCGTCACGGCGTCCAGGTCCACCGCGAGGCGGTGGTCGGCGGCCGCCTGCCGCGACACCTCCAGACCGGGCTGGGTGGGGGCGCCGGGATGCGCCACCCAGTCCACTCCGTGGATCCGGCCGTTCTCGTCGCCGAGTGCGGCCGCGGCCACGATCGGCGTGCCGGCCGAGATCCGGATCTCCAGACGGGCCTGGGAGAGCGGATGGTTCTGCCCCCGCACCAGCTCGGCCGTCATCGCCTTCGTCCCCCTGATGTCGCGTGTGCTGTGTCGTGTGGCACGCGCCGGTCCGCCAGGACGGCGGCCGGCGTGCCGTGCGGGTGCCTAGAGGACCGGCAGGATCGCCGGCATCAGGTCCTGGAAGGTGCGGCCGTTGGCCGGGTTGCCGAGGGCCGTCATCGTCCAGCCCGAGCCCGAGCGGTGCACCTTGGCCATGATCTGCGCCGTGTAGGCGCCGCCGCCGGCCAGCGTGTAGCGGGCGAGCTCCTGGCCGTTGGTCTCGTCGACGAGGCGGCAGAACGCGTTCTGCACCTCCTGGAAGGTCTGGCCCGTGAAGGAGTTCACGGTGAAGACGATCTGGTCGATGTGGACCGGGACGCGCGACAGGTCGACGAGGATGGCCTCGTCGTCGCCGCCCTGGCCGACACCGCCGACGAGGTTGTCACCGGTGTGGCGCACGGAGCCGTCGTCGCTCACCAGGTGGCGGAAGAAGACGACGTCGACGGGCTGCTTGTCGGCGAACAGGACGGCCGAGGCGTCCAGGTCGACCTCCCGGGTGCGGGAGCCGAACAGGCCGCGACGGGGAGCCGCCTGCCAGCCGAGACCCATGCGCACCGCGGTCAGGCTGCCGCCGTCGTTCTTCTGCAGACTGATGGCCTGACCCTTGGTCATGTTGACGGTCACGTGCTGATTCCCCTCTCGGACTGTCCCCTGTTGCCGCGCAATCGCGGTTGACCAGAACCCTACGCAGCGGCACTGACAGTGACGTAGCCAGGTCCACACTTTGTGTCGTTCTTGCAACACATGGCGTGCAGGGCCGTCAGGACAGGCCGGCCTCCTGCATCTGCCGCAGTTCCTTCTTCATCTCCGACACCTCGTCGCGCAGCCGTGCCGCGATCTCGAACTGGAGGTCCGCCGCGGCGGCGCGCATCCGCGCGGTCAGTTCCTCGATCTGTTCGGCGAGTTCGGCGGCGGGACGGTCGGTCGGCGCCGTCTCGGCGGTCCGGCCCTTGGCGCCCTTCGTGCTCTTCGCGCCCTTGGCGGCCTTGCCGAGGGCGGGCACGGGCGCCTTGGTGCCGCCGCCGTCCTTCTTGGCCTTGCGGTAGCCGGAGCCGAGCAGCTGCTCGGTGTCGATGTCCTCGCGGGCGATCTGCGCGACGATGTCGTTGATCTTCTTGCGCAGCGGCTGCGGGTCGATGCCGTTCGCCCGGTTGTAGGCGATCTGCTTCTCCCGGCGGCGGTTGGTCTCGTCGATGGCCTTCTCCATCGCCGGGGTCATCTTGTCGGCGTACATGTGGACCTGGCCGGAGACGTTGCGCGCCGCGCGGCCGATGGTCTGGATCAGGGAGGTGCCGGAGCGCAGGAAGCCCTCCTTGTCGGCGTCGAGGATCGCCACCAGGGACACCTCGGGCAGGTCGAGGCCCTCGCGCAGCAGGTTGATGCCGACGAGCACGTCGAACTCGCCGCTGCGCAGCTCGCGCAGGAGTTCCACCCGGCGCAGCGTGTCGACGTCGCTGTGCAGGTAGCGGACCTGGATGCCGAGTTCCAGGAAGTAGTCGGTGAGGTCCTCGGCCATCTTCTTGGTGAGCGTGGTGACCAGGACGCGTTCGTCCTTCTCCACGCGCGAGCGGATCTCGTGGACCAGGTCGTCGATCTGGCCCTCGGTGGGCTTGACCACGACCTCGGGGTCGACCAGGCCGGTGGGGCGGATGATCTGCTCGACGACGCCGTCCGAGCGGGAGAGCTCGTACTGGCCGGGGGTGGCCGAGAGGTACACGGTCTGGCCGATGCGCTCCTGGAACTCCTCCCACTTCAGCGGACGGTTGTCGAGGGCGGAGGGGAGACGGAAGCCGTGGTCGACGAGGGTGCGCTTGCGGGAGGCGTCGCCCTCGTACATGGCACCGATCTGCGGGACGGTGACGTGGGACTCGTCGATGACGAGGAGGAAGTCGTCCGGGAAGTAGTCCAGCAGGGTGTTCGGCGGCGAGCCGGGCGAGCGGCCGTCGAAGTGCATCGAGTAGTTCTCCACGCCGGAGCAGGAGCCGATCTGGCGGAGCATCTCGATGTCGTAGGTGGTGCGCATGCGCAGGCGCTGGGCCTCCAGCAGCTTGCCCTGCTTCTCCAGCTCGGTCAGGCGCTCGCCGAGTTCCTTCTCGATGTCGTTGACCGCGCGCTCCAGGCGCTCGGGGCCGGCGACGTAGTGGGAGGCCGGGAAGACGTACAGCTGCTGGTCGTCGCTGATGATCTCGCCGGTGAGCGGGTGCAGCGTGGACAGGGCCTCGATCTCGTCGCCGAACATCTCGATGCGGACGGCGAGCTCCTCGTAGACCGGGAAGATCTCGATGGTGTCGCCGCGGACGCGGAAGGTGCCGCGGCTGAACGCCATGTCGTTGCGCGTGTACTGGATGTCCACGAAGCGGCGCAGCAGTTCGTCCCGGTCGAATTCGTCGCCGACGCGCAGGGGGACCATGCGGTCCACGTACTCCTGGGGTGTGCCCAGGCCGTAGATGCAGGAGACGGAGGCGACCACGACGACGTCGCGGCGGGTGAGCAGCGAGTTGGTCGCGGAGTGGCGCAGCCGCTCGACCTCCTCGTTGATCGAGGAGTCCTTCTCGATGTAGGTGTCCGACTGCGGGACGTACGCCTCGGGCTGGTAGTAGTCGTAGTACGAGACGAAGTACTCGACCGCGTTGTTCGGCAGCAGCTCGCGGAACTCGTTGGCCAGCTGGGCGGCCAGGGTCTTGTTCGGCGCCATGACCAGGGTGGGGCGCTGGAGCTTCTCGATCATCCACGCGGTGGTGGCGGACTTGCCGGTGCCGGTCGCGCCGAGCAGGACGACGTCCTTCTCACCGGCTTCGATGCGCCGGGCGAGGTCGGCGATGGCCGCGGGCTGGTCGCCGTTGGGCTGGTAGGGGCTGACGACCTCGAAGGGCGCCACCGTGCGTTCGATCTGGGAAACGGGCCGCATGTCATCAACCGTACGACCCCCCACTGACAACCGGTCCGGATCAGCGGCGCTGCGGGGTCCGGGAGCGGTGTTCCACGGGGCCCCGGAGGCGCAGCCGGGAGGGCCGGACCGGGGAGTGGGCCGGGATGCCGGGCTTGTGCTCGGTGGGCGGCGCGGCGGGGGCGCCCATGACCATGAGCGGGTCGAAGATCACCACGATGCCGGCGAGGACGAGGAAGGCGAGCGGTCCCACCAGCATCGGCCCGAGCAGGTCGGACGCGGGCTCTCCGGCGAGGGGGTCCGCCGTGCCGTGGACGTGGACGTCGAGGGCCGCCATGCCGGTGTAGTGCATGCCGGTGACCGCGAGTCCCATGACGAGGCTCGCGCCCACGCTCCACAGGAATCCCCTGGCCTGCCCGGCCGCCCACAGGGCGGCGCTGGCGGCGGCCATGGCGATGGCGACGGAGGCGGCCACCGTGACGGTGTCGTACTCCAGCCGTCCGTCAAGGCTCATGCCGGCCATACCCAGGTAGTGCATGGAGGCGATGCCGAGGCCGGTGACGGTACCGCCGGTGAACAGGGCGGTCCCGGTCGCGCCCCGGTAGCCGACGATGAAGATTCCCGTGCCCACCATGACGATGGCGACGGCCAGGCTGGCGAACGTCATCACGGGGTCGTAGTGGATGGGCGTGCCCTCGATGGTGAAGCCCAGCATCGCGACGAAGTGCATCGTCCAGATGCCGGAGCCGAGGGCGGCGGACCCCAGGACGAGCCAGCCGGAACGCCGGCACCGGGACGTCACCATCGCCCTGGTGACACAGCGCAGGCCGAGGGCGCCGCCGAGGCAGGCCATGAGGTAGGCCACCACCGGTGTGACCAGGCCGTAGCTGAATCCGTCGACCGTGCCCTGCATGCGCGGCTGCCCTTCCCGCCGTGTGCGTCCCGCATTCCCGATGTGAGCCCCCTCCCCGGGACCGCGACGCGGCCTGGGTTGACGCAGAGAGTATGACCCCACCGGAATGGTCGAACGACTTTCCGGCAAAGAAACACGCCCTTGCCCCACGTGTGAGGCACCAGTGTGCGGAGTTCGGGCAACACCGTTCAATCTGTGGCCATCCTGCGCCCGTCTCGCGTTGACCGTCTGCTGTCAGAGTTGAGCTGACCGTGACCGTTCAACGCGAGGAGTACGCATGCACGCACGCGCTGTCGCCGCCTCGACCACCGCGGTCCTGGGGACCGCCGCCCTCCTGCTCACGTTCTCCCCCGCGCGGGCCGCGGACAGCGGTGCCGGCCCGGTGGTCATCGCTCACCGCGGCGCCTCCGCATACGCGCCGGAGAACACCCTGGCGGCCGTCGACAAGGCGGCCGAACTCGGTGTCGAGTGGGTGGAGAACGACGTCCAGCGCACCAAGGACGGCGAGCTCGTCGTGCTGCACGACGACAGCCTGCAGCGCACCACCGACGTCGAGGAGGTCTTCCCCGACCGGGCTCCGTGGAAGGTGAAGGACTTCACCGCCGCGGAGATCGCCCGTCTGGACGCGGGCAGCTGGTTCGACCCCGCGTACGCGGGCGCGCGGGTGCCGACGCTCGAACAGTTCGTGCACCGCGTCGAGCGGTACGACCAGAAGCTGCTGCTGGAGCTCAAGAATCCCCAGCTGTATCCGGGCATCGAGCGGCAGACCCTCAAGGTCCTCAGCAACGAGGGGTGGCTCGACCGCGAGCACGTGCGCAACCGGCTGATCGTGCAGAGCTTCGGCGCGGACAGCGTGCGGACGGTCCACGAGCTGAAGCCCGCGGTGAAGACCGGGTTCCTCGGGACGCCGCCGGTGGCCGACCTGCCTTCGTACGCCGCCTTCACCGACCAGATCAACCCGTCGTACGGGTCGCTGACGGCCGACTACGTGGACGCCGTGCACGCCTTGCGCGGGGCGCACGGCAAGCGGCTCGAGGTGTTCACCTGGACCGTGAACGACGCCGAGAACGCCCGGCGGGTGGACGGTTACGGCGTGGACGGCATCATCACCAACACGCCCGACGTGGTCCAGGAGGCGGTGGACGGCTGACCCGTCCCTCCCGTCGCCGCTCCGGCCGGCCCGGCGTTGTCAGTGGCGGGTCGTACGGTGGGGCGCATGGACAGCCATGGGCAGTACGAGCAGCGGGTCGGGTGGGCGGTCGTCGGTACCGCCATCGGCCCGTTGCTCCTGGCCGCGACCCGCGACGGCCTGGTCAACGTCGTGTTCCACGCCACGGACGAGGTGCGCGACACCGCGCTCGGCCGGCTGGCGTCCCGGCTCGGCACCGAGCCCGTCGAGGAGCCCGGCCACCCCGTGCTGGCCGAGGCGATACGTCAGCTGGAGGCGTACTTCGCGGGCGAGCGGCAGGCGTTCGACCTGCCGCTGGACTGGTCGCTGATATCCGGCTTCAACCGCGAGGTGCTGCGGGAGCTGGCCGGAGGCGTGCCGTTCGGCACGGTCGTCGGGTACGGCGATCTGGCCGGCCGGGTCGGGCAGCCCGGCGCCGCGCAGGCCGTGGGGACGGCGATGGGCGCCAATCCGCTGCCGGTGGTCGTGCCCTGCCACCGGGTCGTGGAGAGCGGGGGCGGCATCGGCGGCTTCGGGGGCGGTCTGGAGACCAAGAGGCGGTTGCTCGCCCTGGAGGGTGTGCTGCCCGAGCCGTTGTTCTGACGGCCCGGGTGCTTCGGCGCCCGCTGGTGACGGAGCCGGCGGTGCGGGCGGCCCGCTCAGTCGTAGTGCCGCGCCTCGAAGATGTTGCCGTCCGGGTCGCGGAAGTAGAAGCTGCGCCGGGCCAGGCCGCGTGCTCCGAAGGAGTCGTGCGCCAGGTCGCTCACCGGTACGGAGCGCTCCTCCAGGCGGTCGCGGAGAGCGTCGAAGTCGCCGGCCGGCAGGGACAGGCAGACGTGGTTGACGGGGTGGCCGGAGCTTTCGGCGGCGCCGGGAAGCATCGTCATGCGTTCCGCCGTGGCCAGCGGCATGAGGTCGAGGATGGTCTCCTCGTTGACGCGCACCGAGGGGAACGGTGCTTCGCCCACGGAGTAGTCGGTGAGCCGGACGGGCTCCAGGCCGACGGCCTGCTCGTAGAAGTGGGCGGCGGCGATGGGGTCGCGCACCCACAGGACGACGTGGTCGAGACGAGTCGTGTGGTCCGTCATGTCCGTCAGCATCCGTGACGTCCGTGACGGCGCGCGAGGGTTTGATCCGGCACGCCGACCGCCAGAGATGAGGGAGGACCGGCAGACAGGAGGCAGATCCGTGGTGCTGATGGTGTCCGAAGAGGTGCGGGAGGCGATCGCCGCGCGGCGGCCGGTGGTGGCCCTGGAGTCCACGATCATCGCGCACGGACTGCCCCGGCCGCGCAATCTGCAGGTGGCGCGGGAACTGGAGGCGGCCGTTCGGCAGGAGGGCGCGGTGCCGGCGACGATCGCGGTGCTGGACGGGCGTCCGCGGGTCGGTCTGGACGAGGAGCAGTTGGAGCGGGTCGCCGATGAGGACGGGATCCGCAAACTGGGCCACCGTGACCTGGCGCCGGCCGTGGCCGCCGGGGTGAGCGGGGCGACCACGGTGTCGGCCACCGCCCTGCTGGCGGCGCTGGCGGGTGTGCGGGTGTTCGCCACCGGTGGGCTGGGCGGGGTGCACCGGGAGTGGACGGTGACCCAGGACGAGTCGGCCGACCTGGGGCTGCTGGCACGCACCCGGATCACGGTGGTGTGCGCGGGCGTGAAGTCGATCCTGGACGTGCCCGCGACGCTGCAGCGGCTGGAGACGCTGGGGGTCGCGGTCGCGGGGTACGGCACGGACCGCTTCCCCGGGTTCTATCTGTCCGACTCCGGGCATGCCGTGGACTGGCGGCTGGACACACCCGGTCAGGTGGCCGGTGTCATGCGGGCGCAGGACGCGCTCGGCGGGCCCGGGTCGGCGCTGATCGTGGCCAATCCGGTGCCGGAGGACGAGCAGTTGGATCCCGCGGTGCACGCCCGGGTGCTCGACGAGGCGCTGCGCGCCTGTGCGGCGGAGGGCGTCACCGGTCAGGGGGTCACGCCGTTCCTGCTGGACTACCTGGTGCGGCACACCGACGGTGCGTCCCTCTCCGCGAATCTGGCGGCGGTCCGGGGCAACGTGCGCCTGGCGGCGCGCGTCGCGGCGGCCTGGGCCGCCGGGGAGTGACGCGGGCGGTGCGGGACGGGGCGCTGCTGGTCGTCGGTGACGTGATCACGGATGTGGTCGCCCGGCACCGGGGGCCGCTGGCCCCGGGTACGGACACGGCGGCGGCGATCCGTACGGTGCCGGGCGGTGCGGGCGCCAATGTGGCCTGCTGGGCGGCGCGGTGGGGCGGCGCCGAGGTGCGTCTCCTCGGGCGGGTGGGGCGGGACGCGGCCGCCTGGCACGAGCGGGAGCTGGCCGCCTGCGGTGTCCGGCCGCTGCTGGTGGTGGACGAAGGGGCGCCGACGGGGACGGTGATCTGTCTCGTCGACGAGGGTGCGGCGGCCGAGCGGACGTTCCTCACCGACAGCGGCGCGTCGCTGCGGCTCGACCCCGGTGACTGGTCGGACGCGTTGCTGGACGGGGTGGCACGGCTGCATCTGTCGGGCTATCTGCTGTTCACCGAGCCGAGCCGGGCCTTCGTCGCGGTGGCGTTGGCGGCGGCGCGTGCACGCGGGGTGCCGGTGAGTCTGGATCCCGCGTCGGCCGGGTTCCTGGCGGAGCTGGGTGCGGACCGCTTCCGGGCGCTGGTGGACGGCGTGGACGTGCTGCTGCCGAGCCGTGACGAGGCGTGTCTGCTCACGGGGTCGTCCGATGCGGTGGAGGCGGCGGCGCTGCTGAGCCGGCACGTCCCGCTGGTGGTGGCCAAGCTGGGCGCCGAGGGCGCGTTGCTGGCGCGGTCGGGCGCGGTGTACGCCCGCGTTCCGGCCGTACCGGCGACGCCACGGGACACCACGGGTGCGGGTGACGCCTTCACGGGTGCGTTCCTGGCGTCCCTGCTCGCGGGCGCCGGCCCGGAGCGGGCGGCGGCTCAGGGGTGCGGGGCGGGCGCGCGGGCGGTGGAAACCATAGGGGGACGGCCGCCCTCGTCAGCCTGACGAGCGGCCCGCCACGAGGGGCAACTTCCTTTGTCCACAGGCGGGAACCAAGCGGAACAGATGGTTCCCACAGGTTCGCGCGTGATCCGCCCGCGGCTGGCAGACTGGCGCGCCAGAGCCGGGAAGCAGCACGGCACGGGGGAATCACGCTAGGAGAACCGGATGTCCATGGCAGGGAATCTGCGGAAGGTCACGAGCCTCGGCGGGGTCGGCGGGCTGCGCCGGGTGGCCCGGCTGGCGCGGCGGCGCCCGCGCGTGGACCTGAGCCATCCGGCGAGGTCCCCGCTGGGGTCCTCGGTGGTCAACTGCGTGACGTACCGGGACGGTCGGCGCACGGCCGCCCGCGAGGACCTGGTGGACGCGGTCCGTCAGGTGCGCAAGACCGGGGAAGGTTTCGTCTGGCTCGGACTGCACGAGCCCACCAACGAGGAGTTCGCCGGCATCGCCGACCTGTTCGACCTGCACCCGCTGGCCGTCGAGGACGCCGTCGAGGCCCACCAGCGTCCCAAGCTGGAGCGGTACGGCGAGACGCTGTTCGCCGTGTTCAAGACGGTCTGCTACGTCGAGCACGAGAAACTCACCGCCACCAGCGAGGTGGTGGACACCGGGGAGATCATGGTGTTCCTCGGCGAGGACTTCGTGATCACCGTGCGGCACGGGCGGCACGGCTCGCTGGGACCGCTGCGCGAGGGGCTGGAGTCCGACCCGGTGCAGCTCGCCAAGGGCCCGTCCGCGGTGCTGCACGCGATCGCCGACCATGTGGTCGACGACTACCTCACCGTCATCGACTCGGTCCAGGAGGACGTGGACGAGGTGGAGACGGAGGTGTTCGCCGAGCACGGCGCCCGGGTCGATCCGGGCCGCATCTACCAGCTGAAGCGGGAACTCCTCGAACTGAAGCGGGCGGTGGTGCCGCTCGGCCGGCCGCTGGAGGAGCTCGCCGGCCGGCCGATCCGGGCGGTCGCCCCGGAGATACAGGCGTACTTCCGTGACGTCTCCGACCATCTGCAGCGGGCGACGGAGCAGATAGCGGCCTTCGACGAACTGCTCAACTCCATCCTCCAGGCGCACCTGGC
Source organism: Streptomyces calvus (assembly GCF_006782915.1). GTDB lineage: Bacteria > Actinomycetota > Actinomycetes > Streptomycetales > Streptomycetaceae > Streptomyces > Streptomyces calvus. The sequence continues at coordinate 58,468 of NZ_VCNP01000054.1, read as the reverse complement.
GCGGGTCACGGTCGCGCAGAACGAGGACATGCGCAAGATCACCGCATGGGCGGCGATCGTCGCCGTGCCGACGATGGTGTGCGGGATGTACGGCATGAACTTCGACCACATGCCCGAGCTGCACTGGCGGTACGGCTACGGCATGGTCATCGGGGTGATATCCGTGGCCTGCCTGCTGCTGTACCGGGCGTTCCGGCGCAGCGGCTGGCTGTGACACCCGTCCCGGGAGCGGTCCGGCGGGGTCAGCCCGTCGTGGTCCTGGCGTAGACGTTCCCGGCCCAGGTGGCCATCTGATGCTCCGTCAGGTGTCGGGCGAGGTCGGCCTCGCTGATCATGCCGACGAGGCGCTTGCCGTCGATGACGGGCAGCCGGCGGATCCGGTGGGTCTGCATCTCGCGGAGGACGTCGTCGATGTCGGCGTCCGCCTCGATCCAGCGCGGGGTGCCCTTGGCCAGGTCGCCTGCGGTGACCCGGGCGGGATCGTGGCCCATGGCGACGCAGCCGACGACGATGTCGCGGTCGGTGAGGATGCCGCACAGCCGCTCGTCGTCGTCGCTGATCGGCAGCGCGCCGACGTTCAGTTCACGCATCAACTGGGCTGCCCGGTCGAGGGTTTCGTGAGCGGGGATCCACTGGGCACCGCGGTGCATGATGTCTCCGGCGGTGGTCATGGGGTACCTCCCGGTGCCGGACGGCCGGCGCGGCGCGGGTCGCACCGCGAGTCCCGGCGCTCCTCATTGTCTCCGTGCCGTTCCCGGACGGCACCCGGAGAGCGGCTCGCGCCGGTGCGCCTGCCCTGTCGGTCTCAGCCGCGCCATGCCGGATGGCGGGGATCGTCGGCCCGCACCAGCACGTCAGCGGTGCCGGCCGGGTCGGTCTCCCGCTCGTAGCGTTCGAAGGCGGGGAGCGTCCAGTGCTCGGACTCGGGGGTGCGGCGGCGCAGGGCGCCCGGGGAGAGCAGGACGTGCACGCTCAGGTCGAAGGGGAACCAGTGCCGCAGAAGGAGGGGACCGTGCAGCAACAGCACACCACCGGGAGGGATGTCGACGTAAGGGCTGCGGGTGGCGCGATCGGTGACCGGGTCCCACAGGTCGGGCAGGACCCGCCCGGTCCCGCCGGGTTCGAGCGGGCCGAACACCTCCCGCCAGAGGGCTCCGGTGTCGTACCAGCAGCCGTAGTAGGACTCCACGTCCCGGTGGCCGTACTCGAGCCGGACCGAGGCGGGCCGCAGAAAACCGTCGGCGCCCACGACCAGGGAGGGGCGGCCGCGTATGCGCAGCGCCTCGGCGACACGTTCGGCGAGGTCTCCCGGGCGGGCGGCCGGGGCACCGTCCAGCGCGACCCGCGGCCAGGGGCCGCCGTCGGCCGTCTTCAGCTGAAGCAGGCGCTCGGCGAGGAGGTCGCCGAGCCGGTCCCAGGTGATCGCTTCGAGTCGCACACGGCCATCATGCGTCAGCGGCCGGTCCAGGCGCTCGGACCGCACGAGGCGTCCAGGCCGGTCGGGCCGGTCGGGCAGGTTGGGCCGGTCGGGACGCCCAGGACGCCCGGCCGCTCGGGCCGCTCAGGCGGCTCAGGCGGCTCAGGCGGCTCGGATCGACGGTGGGAGGGCTGTGGCGCCTCGGGCGACGGGCGGAGCGCTCCGTGCGGGTTCTCGGCCGGTGGCCGGGACACGGCGGGCGGCGGGCGGAGCGCGCCTCACGGCCCGTCGAGGGGAGGAATCTTGCATGGCACGCCGCCCAACTCCCCCGCCGTTCCCCGGCATTGTCGTCCACCAGCCGCTCAGGGAGCGGCACTGCGCCGACTGCCGTCGGGGCCCGCTCCCCCTGCTCGTCATGGAGAACGGTGCGCCGCGTTGTCTCGACTGCGCCGACCTGGGCCACCTCGTCCTGCTGCCGCGCGGTGACACGGCGCTCACCCGGAGGTCACGGGAGGAGAGCGCGCTGTCGGCCGTGGTCGTGCGGTTCAACCGGCGCAAGGGCCGTTACGAGCGGCAGGGCGTCCTGGTCGAGGAGGAGGCGCTGGCCCGGGCCGAGCGGCGCTGCCTCGCGGACGCGGAGGCGCGCCGCCGGCGCCGGGCACGGGACGCCCGGCGGAGGGCGGCCGAGGACGAGCGGTTCGCGGAGGCGTTCGCGGCAGAGATACGCAGGCTCTTCCCGGGCTGCCCGGAGGAACGGGCCCGGGCGGTCGCCGCGCACGCATCGGTGCGGGGCAGCGGCCGGGTGGGCCGGAGCGCGGCGGGACGAGCGCTGTCGGAGAGGGCGGTGACCTCGGCGGTCGTGGCGTCCGTACGGCACCTGGACACTCCGTACGACCGCCTGCTGATGAGCGGGGTGCCCAGACACGAGGCGCGGCGGCGGATCGCCGCGGCAGTGCAGACAGTGCTGAGCAGCTGGTCGGAGGGCGGCCTGGGATCCACCGGGTGACCGCGGCGCGCGTACCGCCGTGGCCGGACGGGGCGGTTGGGACGAGGCGGGAGCGGGACGGACGGGAGAGAGGGAGGGGACGGGGGCGGGGAGGGGCGGGGGGGGAGGGGGCGGGGCCCCGGGGGGAGGGAGACGTCGGCGCATGGGGCGGCGTCGTTCGGGCATGGCCGGGCGGGTCCCGGCCATATTGACTGATGGCAGGCATGGCGGCCGGGAGGGTCTCGGCTGCCGGACGGGGATGACGACATGATCGACGGACCGTACTTCGTGCTGACCGTGCTCGGTGTGCTCGGGACCGGGCTGACGGCGGGGGTCTTCTTCGCCTTTTCGACGTTCGTGATGAGAGGGCTCGCGGCGCTGCCGCCCGCGCAGGGTGTGGCCGCGATGCAGGCGGTGAACGTGGCGGCGGTGAGCCCCGCCTTCATGCTGCTGTTCCTCGGCTCGGCGGTGCTGTGCGCGGTGATCACGGTGGTGACGTTCGTGCTGTGGCCGGATGAGGGGACGGTCGAACTGTTCGTGGGCGGCGCGTTGTACCTGGTGGGAACGTTCGGGGTGACCGTGGTCGGGAACATACCGCGCAACGAGGCGCTGGCCCGGCTGGAACCGGGCAGTGCGGAGGCGGCCGTCCACTGGCCGGTGTTCGTGCGCGAGTGGACGGTGTGGAACCACGTCCGCGCGCTCGCGTCCGCCGGTGCCGCGCTCTCGTACCTGCTCGCCTTGACCTGACGCGCCCCAGCGTGCCTGACGGGCGGGCCCTGACCAGACGCGCCCCACCGTGCCTGACGGGCGGGCCCTGACCTGACGCGGCCCACCGTGACCACGGCCCGGCCCCGACCCGCCACAAGCCACCGTGACCTGCCACGCCCCACCGTGACCTGCCGCACCCCACCACACCCGCCCACCACACCCGCCCACCGCACCCGCCCACCGTCCACCCGCTCCGGCGGCTCCGGCGGCTCCGGCGGCTCCGGGGTAGCGCTGTCCGGCGCTCTGCGGGCGCGGGGGAACGGACGTATCGTGGCTCGAGGAGTGCCGCCCGACGACGCACGGCCTGTCACTCGCGCACGCAAGGAAGACGGCCATGGCCGATCCCAAGGGTTTTCTGACCACCCCCCGCCAGGAATGGCCCCGCAGGCCCGTGTCGGAGCGGGTCCGCGACTGGAACGAGGTCTACGTCCCGGGGGCGCTGCTGCCCGTCATCGGCGCGCAGGCCGACCGCTGCATGGACTGCGGTGTTCCGTTCTGTCACGACGCCTGTCCGCTCGGCAATCTGATCCCGGAGTGGAACGACCTGGTGTCGCGGGAGGACTGGCGGGCGGCGGCGGAGCGGCTGCACGCCACCAACAACTTCCCCGAGTTCACCGGCCGCCTGTGCCCGGCGCCGTGTGAGGCGGGCTGTGTGCTCGCCATCAACCAGCCGGCGGTGACCATCAAGAACGTCGAGTGTGCCGTCGCGGACCGGGCGTGGGAGGAGGGTTTCGCGCCGCCCGCCCCGCCGGAGCGGCTGTCGGGCCGTACGGTCGCGGTCATCGGCTCGGGCCCCACCGGGCTGGCCGCGGCGCAGCAGTTGACCCGGGCGGGTCACACGGTCGCCGTGTACGAGCGGGACGACCGGGTCGGCGGGCTGCTGCGGTACGGCATCCCGGAGTTCAAGATGGAGAAGCGGCATCTGGAACGGCGTTTGGAGCAGATGCGGGCCGAGGGGACGAGGTTCCGTACGTCCACGACGGTCGGGCGGGACGTGGACGCGGCCGGGTTGCGGGCCCGTTATGACGCGGTGGTGATCGCCACGGGGGCGACGGCGTGGCGTGAACTGGCCGTGCCGGGCAGGGAACTGGCCGGTGTGCACCAGGCGATGGAGTACCTGCCGCTGGCCAACCGGGTGTGCGAGGGCGATCTGGCGGTGTCGCCGTTGTCCGCCGCGGGGCGGCATGTCGTCATCGTCGGGGGCGGCGACACGGGCGCCGACTGTCTGGGCACCGCGGTGCGCGAGGGGGCGGCGTCGGTCACCCAGCTCGACATCTACGCCCGTCCGGGCGGGGAGCGGGACGAGGATGCCGAGCCGTGGCCGACGTTTCCGAAGCTGTACCGGCTGTCCGCGGCGCACGAGGAGGCCGGCGAGCTGCGGACGGCTCCGGCGGCGGACGCGGACGCGCGGTTGTTCGCGGCGTCCACGCTGCGTCTCACCGGCGACGCGGACGGGCATGTGCGCTCGTTGCACGTGGTCGAGGTGGATGCCGGTCGGCGTCCCGTGCCGGGCTCGGAGCGGACGCTGCCCGCCGATCTCGTGCTGCTCGCGCTCGGCTTCTCGGGGCCGGAGCGGGGGGACGGGCTGATCGCCCAGTTGGGTCTGGAGTTGGATCCGCGTGGCACGATCGCGCGGGACGCGGATTTCGCGACGAACGTGCCGGGCGTGTTCGCGGCCGGTGACGCCGCTCGTGGGCAGTCGCTGGTCGTGTGGGCCATCGCCGAGGGCCGGGCGGTGGCTGCGGCGGTCGACCGCCATCTGACCGGCGGCCCGTCCCGGCTCCCGTCCCCGATCGGACCGTACGACCGCCCGATGACGGCCTGAAGCAGCCTGCCCCCCTCGCCCGCCCTACTCAGCCCCTCCCCTGCCCTGTCAGCCCCTTCCCCGCCCTGTCAGCCCCTTCCCCGCCCTGCTCAGCCCCTCGCCCGCCCTGCTCAGCCCGCCCCCCGCCCTGCTCAGCCCCCCGCCCCACCCTGATCCGGAAGCCCTGCCCCCACCGGAGCCGAGCCCGTCCCCGACGGATGCCCCGCCCCGATCCGGAACCCCCAAGAAACCATCCCCACCCAGGCACCTACACCCCGGCCGCCCTCCGGCCGCCCTCGGCCACCTTCCGGCCGGGTTCCGCCCGCCCTCCGGCCGGGTTCCGCCCGCCCTCCGGCCGGGTTCCGCCCGCCCTCCAGCCGCCCTCCGGCCGGTTCCGAACGCCCGACGGCGGCCCGCCGGTATCGCAGCGGGCCGCCGTCGGCGGAGTGGTGCCGGAACTGCGGGCTCGTGCCCCACCGCTCCGCCGGGGTGGGCGGTGGGCGCGGATCCGGGGCCGGATCCGTGGCGCCTGCCGCCCGGCCTGGTTCAGGGCTTGCGGGCCACCGCCCCGTAGCCCGGGATCGTCTCGTCGTCCTGGCCCGGTACCGGATCGCCCAGTTCCGGGTGCCACAGGTGGGGCACCTGGACGCCGGGGTCGACCAGTTCGAGGCCGTCGAAGAAGCGGGTGAACTCCTCGCGGGAGCGCAGTGCCAGGGTGACGCCGGCCGCCTTGAGCTTGTCGGTGGCCGCCTTCGACTCCTCGGGTTTGAAGTCGGCCGTGGCGTGGGTGAGGACCAGGTAGCTGCCGGAGGGCAGTGCGCCCAGCAGCCGCCCGACCAGTTCGTGCGCGCCGTCCTCGTCGGAGACGAAGTGCAGCAGCGCGATGAGCGACAGGGCGACGGGCTGGTTGAAGTCGAGGACCTTGCGGGCGCCTTCGAGGATGGTGTCCGGATCGCGTACGTCGGCCTGGAGGTATTCGGTCAGCCCTTCGTCGGTGCCGCGCAGCAGGGCCGCCGCGTGGGCCAGCACGATGGGGTCGTTGTCGCAGTACACGACGCGGGCGTCGGGTGCGACCGTCTGGGCCACCTGGTGCAGGTTGGGTTCGGTGGGTATGCCGGTGCCGACGTCGAGGAACTGGCGGATGCCCTGGCCGGCGAGCCAGCGTGTGGCCCGCTGCATGAACGCGCGGTTCACGCGCGCCATGACCGGGACCCTGGGGTCGAGGGCCAGCATCTGCCGGCCCATGGCTTCGTCGACCGGGTAGTTGTCCTTGCCGCCCAGGTACCAGTCGTACATCCGCGCGGGGTGCGGTCTGCTGGTGTCGATCTCCATGGGCGGCGTGGGCTCCATGGGGTTGTGCCCGGTCATGACGGACTCCGTAGGTCTCTGCAACTGTTAGTGATCAATTCAGTGCCGCTTCAGCAGGGAAAACACAAGGTAGAGCGGACAACAGGGGTCAGGACAGCAGGAAATCCGCCTCTCCGGCCTTGGCTCCTTCGATGAAGGCCGTCATCTCGGCGGAGGTGTAGATGAGCGCCGGGCCGTCGGGGTCGGTGGACTGCCGTACCGCGATCCGGCCGTCGGCGAGTTTCATCGCCTCCAGGCAGTTGCCTCCGTTCCCGCCGCTCCACGGCTTGTGCCAGCCCTCGCTGCCCAGGTCCCGCGCGGGCATGCCGTTGTAGATCCGCTCGGTGCGGACGCGCGGCTGGGGCAGGGACTTGCGGGACTCGAAGAGTTCCATTCACAGCTCCTTGCGGAGATCCTGGAGGATCTCCTTCGTGCGATGTGCCGTAGCGGCTTGCGCCGCCATGCGGTCCATGACCTCGAGGTGGGTCGCCACCTCGGCGCGCGCGTCCAGGTAGACGGCGCCGGTCAGGTACTCGCTGTAGACCATGTCCGGCAGTTCGGGCATGGCAAATCGGAACAGCACGAACGGCCCGTACGTGCCGGGGTGCGGCCCGCCGGCGAACGTCGCGACCTGCAGCGTCACATTGGGCAGCTTCGTCGCCTCGAGGAGCTTGTCGATCTGGGCGCGCATGACCTCGGTGCCGCCGACCGGGCGGCGCAGGGCGGTCTCGTCCATCACGACCCACAGCCTGGGCGCGTCCTCGCGGGTGAGGAGTGCCTGCCGCTGCATGCGCAGGTCGACATGGCGCTCGATGTCCTCGGGCTGGGTCTGGCCGACGGCACCGGAGCGCAGCACGCCGCGCGCGTAGTCCTCGGTCTGGAGCAGGCCGGGGACGAAGTGGGGTTCGTAGCTGCGGATGAGGGAGGCGGCGCCTTCGAGGCTGACGTACATCGAGAACCAGCCGGGCAGGATGTCGTGGAAGCGCTGCCACCATCCGGGGCGGTTGGCGTCCTCCGCGAGCTGTACGAAGGCGTCGGCTTCCTCGTCGGAGACGCCGTAGGCCTTCAACAGCAGTTGGAGGTACGGGATTTTGAGCGCGACCTCGGCCATCTCCATGCGGCGGACCGTGGCCGGGGCCACCCGGAGGATGCGGGCTGCTTCCTCCCGTTTGAGCCCCGCGCGTTCCCGCAGGTCCAGCAGGCGTCGGCCGAGGACGACCTGGCCGACCGTCGGCGCGGACCGGGGTTCGCTCACACTCCACCTCCCTCGAACGTTTGCTGACAGCCTCGCGGCGCCACTCGAAGACCCGTCCGAAGATCCTTCGGTCCGAACATGTGGTTCGAACAGTTCTTCGGCGATCCCAACTGGCGCCGCGCGGGGTGCTGTTGCGAGCAGTGTGCCACGGCCGTGCAGACCGTCATACAGCACTCTGCATTTTTCAGAGTGACACTTGCCAAGTGTTCACGGCGGGGCGATAGTGGCAAGCGTGATTCCGTCCGCGCCTTTAGGAACAGACGCCGCCGCCGCTGGTTCCATCGGCCTCGGCGCCGCCTCGGCTGCCACCCCGTCCGGGGTCGCTGCCGGACGCCGGTTCCGTTTCGAGCTGGCCGCCCATCCGGGTTCCCCCGCCCAGGCCAGACGCCTGACGAGGGCGCGACTGACCGGCTGGTCGGTGTGCGAGGACACCTGCGACACAGCGGCCCTGGTCGTCTCCGAACTGGTCACCAACGCCATCGTCCACACCGCGAGCAGGCACATCGTGTGCGAGCTGCACGACAGCGGCGACCTGGTGCGCATAGCCGTGCGTGACGAGGGCTGCGCGCCGGGCCGGCCACGGGCGAACACCCGTCGGCGGCCGGAGGAGGAGCGCGGCCGGGGGCTGCTTCTCGTCGACGCCCTGTGTCAGTCGTGGGGCGCCCACGAGCACGGGCCCGGCCTGCTGGTCTGGGCCGATCTGCCGCGCACGGCGGACGCTCCGCGCGATCCCTCGGAGCCCCGCAACGACCTCGGCTGGGGCACCCGCCCGAAACCGGGACCGGCCGGCGGCTCGGACAACGACGAGGGCGACGACGAGGCCGGCCGCCTGGGCCGGCCCGCGGAGAGCCGGGACGCGTCTCCGCGCCGACGCGCCCACCGGGACGGGGCGCGCACGTGACGGGCGTGTCCGGCCCGCGGGTGCTGACCCTCGACTCGCTGGTCCGCATCCGGCGCGGACGGCAGACACGCGGCGCACCGCTGCGGCTGCCGGTGCCCGACGGGATGACGGCCCCGATGGGCTGCGACGCGGTGGCGGTGCCCGCCCTCCTGGGCCAGCAGGTGATTCCCCGCCTGCCCCGGGTGGGCTGCGTCTACGCCGACGAGACGCACTGGTGGTGGCTGGTCCCGTCCGACTCCGACTACGCCCTGCAGTGGCCGGCGCCCGCGCGCTACGCCGTCGGCGCGATCCTCCCGGACACCGGCACCTCGGTCCTGCCCGACCTGATCCACCGCCCCGACGGCACGCTCCCGTACACGCCGCCTATACCGCTCTACCTGGCGCTGTGCCACCTGACCGGGACCGCTCCGGCCTGGTCCCGTCCGGTCAGCGCGTAACCACAGGCAGAGCCCTGCCGGCGCACGCCGGGTCCCGCGCCGGTGTCACGCGGTGGCGTCACCGGCGCTCTCGCCGCGGACGATCACCAGGAACATGTCGGTGGCGAGGTCCATGACGACCTCGGCGGGCAGGCCCTCCAGGCGTCGCGCGTGCGCGAACTCCTCCGCGGGCCAGGAACCACGCGGTCCACCTGCGGGAAAGCGTTCGAGCACCGTTCGCCCGTTCACCCTGCCACCTCCATGCTGCGTTGTACTCGTAGAGTTAAACGCCAACCATGGGGTGAACACCTCGCCCGGTGACGGTACTGAGACCTAGTTGACACCCGTTCACCGTCACGTGTGAGCGGGATCTCAGCTTTTCGGCTCAATGCGTCACGGACGGTGTCAGTCGTCGTACTCGTCGTGATAGCGGATGCGGTCGCTTCCCGCGGGCGCGCCGAGGGCCGACGCGCGCCCTTCGGGTTCCTCCCACTCCTCCTGCCGGCCGAGCGCGGTCAGGTCCAGCAGGCTGGTGGTCGAGCCGAGCCCGTCGAGTCCGCGTCCGTACGTCGAGTAGGTGTGGAACACCTGGTCGCCGTCGCGCAGGAAGCAGCTGAGGCCGGGCCGCTCGACGCGTTTCCCGTCCTGTTCGACGGTCGCTTCGAAGTCCTCGTTGAAGTCGCCGGAGCAGGTGGAGTACCAGGGCACTGTCCAGCCCATCCGCGCCTTGAACGGCAGGATCCTGGTGTACGGGGCCCGCGAGACGGCCGCGAACGTGGTGCCCCGCGCCCTGAGGTGGGCGAGGTGACCGATCTGGTCGAGGAACGCGGAGCAGCCGCGGCATCCGGCGTCCCACTCGGGGGCGAACATGAAGTGGTGGACGACGAGCTGCTGCCGCCCCTCGAACAGGTCGAGCAGCGTGGCCTTGCCGTCGCCGCCCTCGAAGAGGTACTCGCTGTCGATCCGGACCATGGGCAGGCGACGCCGCTCGGCGTTCAGCGCGTCCCGCGCGCGGGTGACGACCTTCTCCTTGACCAACAGCTCCTCGCGCGCCGCGCGCCACTCGGCACGCGAGACGACCTCCGGAAGCGACATGACTCCTCCTGTACGACGGTCCCGTTCCACGGGTGACTCCCGGGCCGTACGGAACTCATCGCTCGCCCGCGGATTTTCCGCTCACGGATTTCCGCGCACGCGTCCGCCGCGCGTCATGTGTCGTAGTCCTGGATGCGGCGGCCGTGGCTCCGGTCGACGAGTGCGGGCAGCCGTTCGCCCAGTTCCCGTACCGTCTTCGCGACGTCGAGGGTGAGGAGTTGCCGGTCGCGCATGAGGATGCGGCCGTCCACGACGGTCGTGCGGACGTCGGCGGAGCGGGCGCTGTGCACCAGGGTCGCGGCGAGGTCGTGGACGGGCTGGGTGTGGGGTCCGGTGAGGTCGACGAGGGCGATGTCCGCGCGGCGTCCGGGCGCGATGCCGCCGACGCTGTCGCCGAGGCCGACCGCGCGGGCGCTCTGCAGCGTGGCGTGGTGCAGGGCCTGACGGGAGGTCATCCAGCGCGGGTCGCCTTCCGTCGACTTCTGGATCAGTGAGGTGAGCGCCATCGACTCCCACACGTCGAGGGAGTTGTTGGAGGCGGCGCCGTCCGTGGCGAGGCCGACCGGGATGCCGATGGCGCGCAGCGCGCGCACCGGTGTGGTGGTGGGCCAGGCGAACTTCAGGTAGCCGCGCGGTGCGGTCGCCACGGCCGTACGGCCGCTCGCGCGTTCCAGCAGCGGCAGATCGCTCTCCGCGATGCCGGTGCCGTGGGCGAGGAGCACGTCGGTGTCGAGGATGCCGGTGCGGGAGAGGACCTCGATGGGGGTGACGCCGTGCCGGGCGAGGGAGGCGTCGGTCTGGTCGCGGTTCTCGGCGGCGTGGACGTGGACGGGCAGTCCGTGGGTGCGGGCCAGTTCGGCGGTGGCGGTGAGGTCGGCGTCGGCCACGGTGTAGGGGGCGTGCGGGGCCAGCGCGGTGGTGATGCGGCCGTCGGCGGCCCCGGCGTACCGCAGTGCGAACTCCAGTGAGCGTTGCCGTCCTTCGGGTCCCTGCGAGGAGAAGAACGCCTCTCCCAGCAGCGCCCGCATGCCGCACTCGGCGACCACGGCGGCGACCGCGTCCATGGCGAAGTAGTGGTCGGCGAAGCAGGTGACGCCGCCCATGATCATCTCCGCGCAGGCGAGCCGGGCGCCGAGTTCGACGTCCCGGTCGGTGAGGTTGGACTCCACCGGCCAGACGACGTCGTTGAACCACTCCTCGGTCGGCAGGTCCTCGGCGAGGCCGCGCAGGGCGACCATCGGGGCGTGCGTGTGGCAGTTGATCAGGCCGGGCAGCGCGACCTGGCCGCGGGCGTCGATCCGTTCCGCGGCGGCGCGTCCCGCGACGGCCTCGGCACTGGTCACCTCCTCCACGATCCCGCCGCGTACGACGATCGCGGCGTCCTGCGCGAAACCGATCCGTTCCTGGTCGTCGTGGGTGAGGACGGTGCATCCGGTGATGAGGAGATCGGCCGGCGGCTGCGGGCCGGTGGACGTCGTCGCGGTGGGCGTCATCACGCCAACATAGAAGGACCTCGGCGAACAGGACATTCCCGCGGAGGCTGGCTAGCGTGGGCCGTACGGCACTCGGTCCCACGGCCCGCTGGAGGCGACATGGTGCTCGACCGGCTCACTGCGCACAAGGACGTCGCCCGCCGCTTCCTGGAGGAGGCCCGGCAGGCGGACCGGGTGGCCGAGTACGGCGAGCTGTGCACGGCGGACTACGTCGAGCACGACCCCGGGATGCCGCGCGAGTCGGTGGGCCTGGCCGAGGCCCGGGAGGTGTACCGGGGAGTGGCCGAGGCGTTCCGGCTCCGGCACTCGGTGGAGAGCATGGCGGCCGAGGACGACCTGGTGTGCATGCGGTTCACGGTGCGCGGACAGCACACCGGTGCGTACGAGGGTCTCGCGCCGTCCGGCCGGACCTTCGAGTCGACCGGTCATGTCACCTGCCGTTTCCGGGACGGGAAGATCGCGGAGACCTGGTTCAACTGGGACACCGCGGGCATGAAGGAGCAGCTCGCGGGCGGCTCCGCGGCTCCCGCGTGACGCACCGCTGCGGGCCGCGTCGCCCAGGGCTTCGGCTCATCCGGTGACGGCCGGCAGGCGCGGCAGGCGCAGGTCGACCCGGGGCCGGCGGCGGGCGAGTTCGTCGCGGAGTTCGGTGAGCCGGCGGATGTGCGGGGAGTCGAGCCGGCCGGTGTCGTCGAGGTGGACGGCGCAGGCGGTGGTGGTGTCGACGAGCCGTTCGAGGGTGGCGGCGGTCTCGTCCGCGCCGTCGGCGTGCCGGGCGAGCGGCGGGAGTTCCGCGGAGGCCAGGGCGATGGCGGTACGGGCTTCGGCGAGGGTGCGGTAGGCCTCGCGGCGCAGCGCCCAGCGGGCGGCGCGGTCGTCGGAGCCGCAGAGTACGTGGTCGAGGTAGGTCTGGGCGGCGGCGCCCGCCTCGGTGAGCCGGGCGCGGATGGCGTCGCCGCGCGGTCCCGGCAGCGGGAGGTGACCGACGACCAGGACGAGGCCGCAGGCCAGCAGGGTCTCGGCGATCCGGCCGACGGACGCCTGCGGCTCGCCGCCGGCCATGACCAGGGCGAGCACCAGCACGGTGACGACGGCGGTCTGGGCGGCGAAGTGCCGGGTGGCCACGGGGATCAGCGCGCCGCAGGCCGCGACCAGCGCGACGAGCCCTTCGGGCCGGGGCAGCAGCGCGGCGAGCCCGGCGAACAGCAGCGCCCCGAGGACCGTGCCCGCGGCCCGGGACAGCACCCGGGAGGCCAGGGGTCCGAGGTCGGGTTTGACGAGGAAGACGGCGGTGGCGGGCAGCCAGTACCAGTGTTCGTGCTGCCCGTACCAGCGGGCGTGGTGCAGGGCCTGGGCGATGGCGGCGCTCGCCCCGAAGCAGAGCGCGACCCGTGTGCCGTACTCGCGGCCCCGCGCGCCGAGGACGGTGCGGACGCGGGCGGCCCGGGACCGCCTGCGGCCGTGCAGGTCGCCGCCGTCGGCCCGGTCGAAGGCCTCGGCGGCGTTCAGGAGGGCGTCATCGAGGGCGCGCAGCGCGGGAGCGGACCGGGCCGGTGCGGGCAGCGGCCCGGTGGAGGCGTTGTCGCGTACGGCGGCGGCGAGGCGCCGGGGCCCCTCGGACGCCCGGGCGGGTACGGCCTGCTCGGCCCAGGCCAGCGCGGTCGCGGCCTCGGCGAGCGGCAGCGCGGCGGCGTACTGGGCGTGCAGCCGCCGCTCGGCAGCGGAGGACGCGTACCGTCGCAGCCGGGGCCCGGCGAGCGCGTCCTGCGCCTGGTCGAGGGCGGCGGTGAGGGCGGCCCGTCGCGCGGTGGCCGTCGGGGAGCCGGCCGCGTCGAGGAGCGCCGCGACGGCGTCGTACACCCCGGCGACGGCGTGCCGCTCCCCGTCGAAGCGGAAGTCGAGCCGGAAGTCCCCGGCGAAGGAGCCCGGCGTGGGCAGCGCCAGCCGCAGCGCGAGGAGCCATCCGGCACCGGCGAGGAAGGCGAGCGCCCGCAGCCATCCCGGCTCGGGCAGCGGCATCCCGGCCCCGACGGCCGCGCCGACCAGCAGTTGAATGCCGACGGCGGAACCCACCGGGCCCAGCGCGCTGACCGCTCCGGCGACCAGGCCGAGACCGGTCAGCAGCAGCGTGAGCAGCACGGCCGCGAGGTGGTCACCGGTGTACGTCCCGACGACCAGCCCGGCCGCTCCGGCGAGCGCGGGCCCGCCGATCCGTCCCACGGAGGCCCGGCGGCTGCCCGGCCGGTCGTTGATCCCGGCGAACATGGCGCCGATGGCGGCGACCACGCCGACGGTGGGCCGCCCGGCGAGTACGGCCGCGAGGAGCAGGGGCCCACCGCCCAGGGCGCCCCGTACGACCGCGCTCCGCGAGACCGGTCCGCGCTGGGCGCGCAGGGCGTGGGCCAGCCACGGGGGCAGGGCGCGGGCGGGACGGGACACGGGACTCCAGCGGTCGCATCGGGAAGGGCGTGAGCTCGCGGGCGACGGTGACCGGGCCGGGTGGACGTGTCCTCCACGGTAAGCGACGTCGTGGGAGCACCGTGAACGGTCGCGTTTCCGGCAGGTGACGAACGCGCCCCGGGCCTTCGCCCGCCCGCCCGCACGCACGCCAGTGCCCCGTGACCCGCGTCGGCGGTCACGGGGCACTGCGACGCGCTTCGCCCTACGCGGTGTGCCGGGCGGCGAACCCGACGAAGGCGGCCCACGCCTTCGGCGTGAGGCTGACCATGGGGCCTGCGACGTCCTTCGAGTCACGGACGTGCAGAACCCCGCTCCCTGGAGCCACCTCGACGCACTCGCCGCCGTTCCCGGCGCTGTAGCTGCTCCTGTACCAAGCCAGGTCGCCGATGTCCCGCCCGGCCGATTCCCCGCTCATCTCTCTCCCAACAGCTTCTCGATCAACGCGCGCGATTCTTCCGGGGTGAACGCCTGCGCGCGAAGGGCTCCGTACGCGACTTCGAGTTCCCGGACCTTTCCGCGCTCTGTGTGGACGTGGCTGTCACCTTGCACTTCCGTGTAGGCGATCCTCCGCCCATCCCTGGTCTCCATCAAGGTGAACGGGCCGGCCAGTCCAGCGTGCTGTACGCGTGCAAGCGGCATCACCTGAATGTCGACGTTCCGCTTGTCGCCCGCCAGCAGGATCTGCTCCAACTGGCCGCGCCAGACCGACTCACCACCCAGCGGACGGTGCAGCACGGCCTCCTCGATCACGAAACTCAGGTCCGGTGCCGGACGCCGGGCGAAGATGTCCTGCCGTGCCAGTCGGGCGGCCACGCGTTGCTCGATGACCTCCTCGTCCAGCAACGGACGCCACATCGCACACACCGCGCGGGCGCACTCCTCCGTCTGCAACAGTCCAGGAGCAGCCTGGGTGGCGTACACGTGAAGTTCCACCGCCTGCGTCTCCAACCTGGCCGCGTCCCGGAAGAACGCCGGATACTGCGCCCGGGCCACCTCCTCCTTGCCCGCCTTCAACAGCCCACCGGCGTCGAGCAGTTCGTCCGCCCTGTCGATGAACTTCGGCGGCGGGATCCGCCTGCCCTGCTCGAACGAGGCGATCGTCGAAGCCGAGTACCCTGCCCTGCTCCCCAGCTCCGCCCGGTCCAGTCCCGCCCGTTCCCGGCACAGTTTCAACTGCCGCCCGAACACGTGCAGGATGCCCGCGCCCGCCTCCTGCTCCTGGCCGTCCACCTGCTGCCGCTGTTCCTCCACGCCCGGCACCTCCCGTACGTACTCACCGCCGAACACCCCGCGCCTCGTCGCGCTCGCAACCAACCCGCCCCGCACCGGCCCGGTCACGGCTCACCCCGTGTACAAGGCCCGCGCCGACGGCGTACAGCCGCTGCCGGTCAGCGCGTCACGCCTGGTCCACGCTACGCACAGTGCGCGACCGTTGACCTCATGAAGTCAGCTACTCCCCCGCAAGGGCGTACGTCCCGACCGGCGCGGCCCGCCCGCGCGTTCGCGATGCGGTTCACCTCGTCCCCGCGCGGCGCGCGCCTCGCCCGCCGACTGGTCTCGCACCGCCTGCACGCCTGGGGCCACTCCTACGCCTCGCCGGCGAACGAGACGCTCACCCTGATCGCCTCCGAGCTCACCGCGAACGCCGTCCGTCACGGTCTCGTCCCCGGCCGGGACTTCCGCCTCCGTCTGACCGAGGCCGAGGGCGGCATGCTGCGCGTCGAGGTCACGGACACCCGGGCGGAGCGACGGCCGGTGGCCGAAACGCCCGGCCCGGACGGCGAATCGGGCCGGGGGCTGCTCCTGGTGGACGCTCTCGCGGACGACTGGGGTGTCACGCCCCGGCCGGCCGGCCCCGGCAAGACCGTGTGGGCGGAGTTCCGTCCGCCGCCCGGACCGGCCGCGGTTACGCCGGTATCAGGGACGCGAGGCCCCGGCCCCATGCCCCGGCGGGGCCCGGCCAGCTGAGCGGGGTGAAGAACGCGGCGACGAGCAGGAGCAGGGACACCAGTACGCAGAGGACGGCGGGGCGTTGGATGAGCCTGCGTTCCCGGTCGCCGAGCCACAGGTTCTCGGCCACCAGTCCCGCACTGCCCAGGAGGAAGACGTACGCCAGCAGGCCCGCCACCACCGTGACGGCGGTGAACCAGCCCACGTCACCGTGCTGCTCGGTCGCCGCGTAGGCCGCCCTGTTGGTCGTGACGACGAGCATCGGAACCCACGGCGGGAGGGTGAGGAGTGCCCAGATCGTGCCCACCGGGCCCCACAGGGGCAGGCCGGTCGTGTGGATCGCGGGCACGGGGCGGGCCGGGGCGTCGTGGGCGTCCGGGGCGGCCGGCCGGGCGGGGGCCGGATGCCGGTCCGGCGCGGTGCGGCGCGTCCACTCCCCCGCGACGACCCGCGCCGGGTCGGGGCCGGTCTCCTCGCCGAGCCGACGCAGCCCTTCGCGCACGGCGCCGAGTTCGGCCTCCGCCCGTTCCAGGAGGTCGGAGAACTCCTCGGCGTCCCGCTCGTCCTGCGGCGGACCGGGACGAACGGGACGGAGGTCGTCGTCGTCCCGGTCCTGTTCGCCGCCGCGTCTGCGACGCGCCAGTTCCTGCTGCGCCTGGGCCAGCAGCGCCTCGGCCCTGGCGCGTTCCTCCTCGGCCTGCCGCATCGTCGACCGGGCGCGCATGACGCGCAGTTCGGCGTCCCGCAGCCGCTCGGTGAACTCGGCGTGGGCCTCGGCGCGGCCCTCGGCCTTGGCCCTGCGGGCCTTCTCCTCCAGTTCCTGACAGCGTGCCGCCCACTCTCCGACGGCGCGGGCCAGCACCTGGACGACCACGTCGGCCCGCTCGCGCGCCTCGTGGGCGGCCAGGCCCCGGCCCTCGGCCGTGATGTTGACGTGGGTCACGTACTGGTCGCCGGCGGACTGGTACACCTGCCCGTGGCCCGAGGCGCGGCCGTACGTACCGGCGCGACGGCGTGCGTCGCCGCCCGCGCCGTCGTCCGGTGCTCTCATCGCTCGGTGATGTGGATGTCCCGGGCGGCCTGGTAGATGCGGCCGTGGTCCGTCGCGTGCGCCTCCATCCGTACTCCGCCGTCGGTGGGCCGGCCGTCCGGTGCTCGCCGCTCCCACTGTTCCAGCAGGTCGCGCAGCTCGTCGGCGGCCTCGGGGTGCTCGGCGAGCAGTTCGACGAAGCGCGCGGCCCACCGGCCCTGCAGCGGTCCGGTGACGTCGGGGCCCTCGCTCTCGGCGGCGTCGAGCGCGGTGGCGCGGGAGGCGTCGAGGTCCCGTCCGACCTCGTCGGCGGTCTGGGGGCGGAAGCGGCGCCAGACGGTCACCACTCCGTCCCTCGTCTGCTGCCATCCCTCGGCGACGAGCAGTCCCACCAGGGACGTGCCGGCCGTACCGGCCAAGGTGAGCAGATAGGGATCCATCGAAGCCCCCCGAAAGTCCGAATCCGCCGGGAGGCGTGCGCACTCCCGGCCGCGACGATGGTTCCACCGTAGTCCAACGCGCCCGCCGCACAACGCCGTTGGCGCATGCGCCCGGTACGGCGCACGGGCCGGCCCGTGCGCCTGCGCTCGCCGCGGAAGTCAGCGCAGCGCGGCCTCGAACAGCGCCTCCGCGTCGGCGACGGCCGTGGTGAGCGACTCGGGGTCGTTCCGCATGCGGGCGAGGACGTCGTCCACGGTGCGCAGTCCGGCGCGGTCGAGCAGCCGCTTCTCGTTGGTGACCCACTCGCCGCGCGCGGCCAGCACGGCGTGCCCGGTGTGCAGGGCCGCCGTGGCGACGGCCCCGGCGACCTCGGTGAGACGGCCGTGCGGGGCGTGGTTGGCCCGCGCGTAGGCGAGCGTCGCGGCGGCCGTACCGTGCCAGCGCTCGGCAGCGGTGCGGCGCAGGGCCTTTGGGTAGGCCGGGCGGGGCAGTTCACCGCGCAGCACCTCGTTGATCGCGAGTTCGGCGACCACCAGGTAGGTCGGGATGCCGGCCAGGTGGAACAGCAGCGGTTCGACGCGGAAGCGGCCCGCCTGCGCCTCCGCCAGTTCGTGCTCGACGACGTCGAGGTCGCGGTAGTGCACGTCGACGCGGCGCCCGTCGATGGTCAGCCAGGCACCGCCGTTGAAGACGCCGCCGCCCCAGGCGCCGACGTCGCAGACCTCGCCCTGCCAGCCGACGGCGCGCAGGTCGTCCGGGTCGAAGGGGCCCCGGTAGTAGACGGCCAGGTCCCAGTCGCTGTCGGGCCGGTGGGTGCCCTGCGCGCGGGAACCGCCGAGGGTGACCGCCCGGACGGTGGGCAGGGCGGCGAGACGGTCGGCGGTGGCGTCGAGGAACGCCTGGTCCGTGCGGGAGGGCATGGCTGCGGGCTCCTGTCGGTCGGTCGGGCACGACGGTCCGCCAGCGTACGCGGGAGGCGGAGCACGATGGTCGGGCGCCCGCACGCCGGTACCGCCGGGCATTGCTCCAGAGGGAGGAAACACGGCTCTCGACGAGCCCGATCACTCCGGCGCACCTACGCTTCCGTTCAGGGAGGGAGGTCCACGTCAATCCAGCCGAGGAGAGCCGATGGCTGAACGCATGGCACGTCGACGCGGCTATCGAAAGGGCCTCGGCGGTGAGATGCTCGCCGAGTTCCTGGGAACGTTCGTCCTGATCCTGCTGGGCGTCGCCTCGGTGGCCGTCTCCGTGGTCGGTCTCCCGGGTTCGGGCCGGCAGGTGGTGGAGTTCGGGCCCGCCAACTGGCTCATCATCGCGTGGGGCTGGGGGCTCGCCGTGGTGTTCGCCATCTACGTGGCCGGCGGCATCAGCGGCGCCCACATCAATCCCGCGGTGACGCTGGCCTTCGCCGTCCGCAGGGACTTCCCGTGGCGGAAGGTGCTGCCGTACTGGCTGGCGCAGGTCCTGGGCGCCTTCGTCGCCGCCGCGCTCGTCTACGCCTGCTACCGATGGGCGATCGACGCGGCCGACGCCCGGGCGGGCGTCCCGCGCGACGAATCACTGGCGACCTACTCGATCTTCGCCACGTTCCCCGCCGAATACTTCGGAAACTCCTGGTGGGGGCCGCTGCTCGACCAGATCGTGGGGACCGGGATCCTCCTGCTGCTGGTGTGCGCGCTCATCGACACCCGCAACACGGCACCGCTGTCGAACCTGCACCCCTTCCTCATCGGCCTGGTGGTCGTCGCGATCGGTCTGACGTTCGGCACCAATGCCGGATACGCGATCAATCCCGCGCGTGACTTCGGACCGCGGCTGTTCACCTACTTCGAGGGCTGGGGCTCGATCGCCCTGCCGGGAACGTTCGGGTGGTTCAGCGGCTACTGGTGGATCCCCATCGTCGGCCCGCTCATCGGCGGAGTACTCGGAGCCCTGGTGTACGACCTGCTCGTCAGCCCGGTGATCAAGGCCCGGCTGGAGGCGGCCGAGGAAGGCCCGGCCACGGAACAGCCCTAGGTGTTCGCACGGTTTCGGGCACGGCCCTGCCCGGTCACGAGGAGAGGTGACACACGATGCCCGAGTTCGTCGGCGCGGTGGACCAGGGAACCACCAGCACCCGCTTCATGGTCTTCGACCACGCCGGAAACGAGGTGGCGAAGCACCAGCTCGAACACCGGCAGATCCTGCCGCGCTCGGGGTGGGTGGAGCACGACCCGGTGGAGATCTGGGAGCGCACCAACACCGTCATCCAGAACGCGCTGCGCGACGGCGGCCTGTCGGCCACCGACCTGCGGGCCATCGGCATCACCAACCAGCGCGAGACGACCGTGGTGTGGGACCCGCGCACCGGCCGCCCGTACTACAACGCCGTCGTCTGGCAGGACACCCGCACCGACAGCATCGCCGCCGCCCTGGAACGCGAGGGGCACGGCGAGGTCATCCGCCACAAGGCCGGTCTGCCGCCGGCCACCTACTTCTCCGGCGGCAAGATCAAGTGGCTGCTGGAGAACGTGGACGGACTGCGCGAGGCCGCCGAGGCGGGCCACGCCCTGTTCGGCAACACGGACGCCTGGGTGCTGTGGAACCTCACCGGCGGCCCCAACGGCGGAGTGCACGCCACCGACGTGACCAACGCCAGCCGCACCATGCTGATGAACCTGGAGACCCTGGACTGGGACGACGAACTGCTGGGCATCTTCGGCATCCCGCGCGCCATGCTGCCGTCCATCCACCCGTCCTCCGACCCGGAGGCGTACGGCAGGGCCCGCACCTCCCGGCCGCTGGGCGCCGCCGTTCCGATCACCGGCGTCCTCGGCGACCAGCAGGCCGCGACCGTCGGCCAGGTCTGCTTCTCCCCCGGCGAGGCCAAGAACACCTACGGCACCGGCAACTTCCTGGTGCTCAACACGGGCACCGAGCTGGTGCGGTCCCGCCACGGGCTGCTGACGACGGTGGCGTACCAGTTCGCGGGCAGCCCCGTGGTCTACGCGCTGGAGGGTTCCATCGCCGTCACCGGCGCGGCCGTGCAGTGGCTGCGCGACCAGCTGAAGATCATCAGGAGTGCGCCGGACAGCGAACAGCTGGCGCGTACCGTCGAGGACAACGGCGGCATGTACTTCGTGCCGGCCTTCTCCGGCCTGTTCGCCCCCTACTGGCGCTCCGACGCCCGCGGCGCCATCGTGGGGCTGGCCCGCTACAACACCGGCGGGCACATCGCGCGGGCCACGCTGGAGGCCATCTGCTACCAGAGCCGTGACGTGGTCGAGGCCATGGAGCAGGACTCGGGCGTGCACCTGGACGTACTGAAGGTGGACGGCGGCGTGACCGCGAACGACCTGTGCATGCAGATCCAGGCCGACGTGCTGGGCGTGCCGGTGAGCCGTCCCGTGGTGGCCGAGACCACGGCACTGGGTGCCGCGTACGCGGCCGGGCTCGCCACCGGCTTCTGGCGGGACACCGACGAACTGCGCTCGCACTGGCAGGAGTCCCGGCGCTGGGACCCGCAGTGGAGCGAGGAGCGGCGCCGGGACGGCTACCAGGACTGGAAGCGGGCGGTGGAGCGCACCCTGGACTGGGTACGGGTCGACTGAGGGCGGTCAGCGGTCGGCGATGTCCTCGCGCAGGCCGTCGGAGAACTCCCACCACGCCAGCGGGAGCCAGTCACCGTCGACGAAGGCGTCGACACTCGCGCCGCGACCGCGGACCGTCACCGTCGTGCCCGGCGGATAAGTGGTGCCGGACAGTCCGGGCACGGGAACGAGGAGCGTTCCCAGCCTCTGCGCCGCCATGTCCGCCCCTTTCCGTTCCGGGTTCACTGCCGACCTGGCATTGCCGGGGATATTACCGGCTTGCCCCATTCGGCAGACCGGAGAATCATGAGATATCGGTCACGCGGAACACCGGGAGGGGCGCGGCACACCGGATTCAACGGATATCAACCCCAGTGAGCGGAGGTCGCAGCCATGAAGGCCGTCGTGTACAAGGGACCGTTCGAGGTCGCGGTCGAAGAGGTCGAGGATCCCGCCGTCCAGCATCCGAACGATGTGATCGTCAAGGTCACCTCCACCGCGATCTGCGGCTCCGACCTGCACATGTACGAAGGCCGCACCGCCGCCGAGCCCGGCATCACCTTCGGCCACGAGAACATGGGCACGGTCGCGGAGGTCGGCCCGGGTGTCACCACCCTGAAGGAGGGCGACCGCGTGGTCATGCCCTTCAACGTCGCCTGCGGTTTCTGCACCAACTGCGTCGAGGGATTCACCGGTTACTGCCTGACCGTCAATCCCGGTTTCCCGGGCGGCGCCTACGGTTACGTCGCCATGGGCCCCTGGAAGGGCGGCCAGGCCGAATACCTGCGCGTTCCCTACGCGGACTTCAACTGCCTGAAACTGCCGCCGGGCACCGAGCACGAGAACGACTTCGTCCTGCTCGCCGACATCTTCCCCACCGGTTACCACGGCTGTGAACTCGCCCAGGTCCGACCCGGCGAGAGCGTCGCCGTGTACGGAGCGGGCCCGGTCGGCCTCATGGCCGCCTACTCGGCGCTGCTGCGCGGCGCGAGCAAGGTGTTCGTCGTGGACCGGGTCGCCGAGCGGCTGCGGAAGGCGGAGGAGATCGGCGCGGTCCCGGTCGACTTCTCCCAGGGCGATCCGGTCGAGCAGATCCAGGAGCAGACCGACGGCGCGGGCACCGACAAGGGCATCGACGCGGTGGGCTACCAGGCGGCGGCGCGCGGCGCGGACCGCGAGGAACCGGCGACGGTCCTGAACTCGCTGGTCCGTACGGTGCGGGCCACCGGGGCGCTCGGCGTGCCCGGCCTCTACGTCCCGGCCGATCCCGGCGCACCGGACGAGCAGGCCAAGCAGGGCATGCTCCTCGTCGCGATCGGCAAGCTCTTCGAGAAGGGCCTGCGGATGGGGACAGGCCAGTGCAACGTGAAGCGCTACAACCGGCACCTGCGGGACCTGATCATCGCGGGCAGGGCCCGGCCGAGCTTCGTCGTCTCGCACGAACTGCCGCTGGACCAGGCGCCGTCGGCCTACGACAAGTTCGACAAGCGGATCGAGGGCTACACGAAGGTGGTGCTGCGCCCGTAGCCCGGCGTCGGGCGGCCGGACAGAACCTGCACCGCCGCCCCGTCAGCGCGGGTCGCGCCCGGCCAGCTCCCAGTCGATGTCCCAGACGTGCACGGCGCCGTCGTCACCCGCGGCCAGGACGTGCTGCCCGTCGGCGGTCATGTGCACCGCGTGCACATCGCAGCCGTGTCCCTCCAGCCGACCCGCCTCGCGGCCCGTGGCCACCTCCCACAGGCGCAGCACGTTGTCCGTGCCGGCGGTGACGACGAAGTCGCCGACCGGCACGGCGTGCACGTCCCGCAGCATGACGGCGCCGGTCCCGGCGTCGATACGGCGGACGAGCCGGCCGGAGGCCAGATGCCGGACGCGCACTCCGCCCTGCGACCGCAGCCGGGTGGCCGTCACGAGGTGGCCGTCGGGGGTGAGGCACATCGAGCCGGGGCCGCCGGCGGGATGGGTCTCCGGGACGCGGACGCAGCGGCCGGTGCTCAGGTCCCACTGGCGGACGCCCGTGTCGTGGACGCCGGCCGACAGGGCGTGACGGCCGTCGGGCGTCACGCACACCGACCCGACGGGGCCGTGGTGACCGGTCATCGTGTGGAGGCACGCCTGCGTCCGCAGGTCCCACACCCGTACCGTGCTGTCGCTGCCGCCGGTCACGACGCGTCGGCCGTCGGGGGTCACGAAGACGGCGAGGACGGCGGCGGTGTGCCCGGTGAGGGTGCGGTGACGGTCGGCGGGCAGGCCCTCGGCGGGGCCGTCCGGGTCGGCGGGCAGGCCCTCGGCGGGGCCGTCCGGGTCGGCGGCCGGCGCGGTGAGGTCCCACACGCGCGCGGTGCGGTCCCGGCCGCCGGTCACCGCGTACCGGCCGTCGGGCGTCACGCGGACCGCCAGCACCGTGCCGGTGTGCCCGGCGAGCCGTCGGACACGGCGGCCGGTGGTCAGGTCCCGCACCCAGACGGTGTCGTCGGTGTGGCCGCTCGACAGGACGAACCGGCCGTCGGGGGTGACGCAGACGTCGGTGAGGGCCCGGCCGTCCCCGTCCAGGCGGCGGCTGTGCCACGCCGCCCGCAGGCCGGTCGGGCGGGTGTCGCGCGCCATGCGCCGCCAGGCGGCCATCAGCTCCGGTGAGCGCTCGTGCCCGGGCAGGGACCGGGCCTCGCGCAGCAGGGCGAGCGCGGCTGCGGTGTTCCCGCGCTCCTGCTCCCGGGCCGCCCGCGCCACCAGTTCCGTCCCCCGCGCGTCGCCCGCGGAGGCGTCCAGGGCGGAGCGGGGACGGCAGACCTGGAGTGCGACGGCACCGGGGCGCGGCCACAGGCTGTGCACGACGACCTTCCGGCGGCCCGGCTGCAGCAGGTAACGCCCGTCGGCGGTGAGTTCGGCCCACACGCCCGGCACGTCGTCCTGCTCGAAGGCGTTGAGGCAGCGTCCGGTGGTGAGGTCCCACACGCGGGCCGGGCCGCCGAGTTCGGTGGTGAGCGCCAGGTCCGCGGAGCCGTCGGCGAACGCGGCACCGTCGACGATTCCCGTGTGCCCGCCCAGCGTGCGCACGCAGTCGCCGGTGTCCAGGTCCCACAGCCGTGCCATGTGGTCGCCGCCGGTCAGCGCCAGCCGGCCGTCGGCCGCGACGGCGAGCGCGCCGACCGGGGCGGTGTGTCCTTCGAGCCGGTGCGTGCAGCGCCCGGTGCGGACGTCCAAGACCCGGACGGTGAGATCCTCGTCGTCGGCGGCGGCGGTGATCACCCGCCGGCCGGCCCGGTCCGCGGCCATCAGCACCACCGAACGGCTGTGGCCGCGCAAGGTGCCCAGCCGCCGGCCGTGCGGCCAGTCCCACACCCCCACGTCACCGCCCGACTCGGCGATCAGCACCGTGCACTCGTCCAGGAACAGGGGGCCCGCCGTCACCTCGGCGGCGGCCCGGACGACGTACGGGCGGCGGCGGCCGTCGAGCCGCCAGATGCGGATGCGGTCCGGCTGGTCGGACAAGCGGTGCAACGCCATCACCCGGATGTCGGGAGCCACGGTGACCCGGGCGGCGGGTCCCCGGCGTTTCCTGCCGCGCAGGCAGGCGCCGCTGCTCAGATCCCACAGCCTGACCGCACGGTCCGTTCCGGTGCTGACGGCGTACCGCCCGTCCGCGGAGACGTGCACCGCGTTCACCTGGTGCGGTGCGTGGCCGCCGAGGGTGCGCACCAGGCGTCCGGTGGCCGTCTCGTGCAGGGTGAGCCGCCCGTCGTCGTGGCCGGTCAGCACGTGCCGGCCGTCGGGCAGCGTGCGCATCACGGCGACCCTGGTGGTGCCGACGACGGGGATGGTGACCGCCGGGACCGTCGCACCGCGTTCGGCGTCGACGAGCGCCGTCAGCCGCCGTACCCGCTCGTGGCGTTCGGTGCTCGCGCGGCCGGTGTCGCCGGGCAGCGCCGACCGCAGTTCGCGCAGCACGTCGTCGGCGGTGATCTCGCCCGCGCGCCAGCGCAGCACCCCCAGGTTGTAGGAGGCCTCGGGGTGCCGCGGGTCGACCTCCAGGGCCCGGCGCAGCAGCCGCAGCACCTCGGCGTCCCCGGCCCGCCGCAGGTCGCGGAGGGACAGTGCCCGGTTGTTCAGCTCGTCGGCGCGCAGCCGGGCGGCGGCCGGCCGCTGTCGCGGGTAGCGGCGCCCGGTCAGCTCCTCGTGCACGGCGGTCAGCTCGGCGGCGACCTCCGCCATGCCCGCAGGCCGGTCCTCGGGTGCGTGGGCCAGGCAGCGTGCCAGCAGGCCGGCGAGCCGGTCGGGTACGGGCCACACACGGGCCCAGCGTCCGCCGGTGGCGCGGTAGTCGGCGAGGGCGTCCGCGGCTGCGGCCCCGTCGAGCCAGGGTCCTCCGCCGGTGAACATCTCCAGCACGGCGGCCGCGAAGCTCCACAGGTCCGTGGCGGGGCCGGTGGCACGTCCGGCGGCCTGTTCCGGCGAGCGGTAGCGCGGGGTGCCGCGGTGCGCGCCGGGGGCCTGCGCCAGCCCGAAGTCGGCGACCCTGACCTGCCCGTCGTCACCGACGAGGACGTTGCCCGGCTTCACGTCCCGGTGGACCACTCCCCGGGCGTGGGCGTACTCCAGGCCCCAGGCCGTCTGCACCGCGATGTCCAGGATCCGGGCGAGGACGTCCGGCTCCTCGCCCCGGTACAGCGGCGGGTCCTCGACCCGCATCCGGTCGTCGAGGCTGCCTCCCTCCACGTACTCGGCGAACACCCGGGGGAAGTCGTCCACGGTGCGTACGTAGTGGCAGGCGCAGATGTGCGGGTGCAGACCGAGGTCGACCCAGGTCCGGGCCTCCTGCACGAAGCTCTCCCGGTCGGCCGGGCGGCTGAGCAGGTGCCGCTGGGGGCTCTTGACGGCGACGGCTGTGCCCCAGTCCAGGTGCCGGGCCGGGTAGACGACGCCCATGCCGCCGCTGCGTGGCTCGCCGGTGATCTCGTAGGTGTCCAGCAGGCGTGTGCCGACGGGCCATTCGACCGGCGGGCCCGCCGGGGAGGGCGCCGGGCCGGTGGCGTCGAGGGTGGCCCCGTCGTCGTGTCCGCCGTACCCGGTCATCCGCGCTCTCCCGGCGGCGGCAGGCCGTTGATCGCCATGGTGCAGGCCACGGGCAGCAGCGAGGGCAGGTAGACGTCGTCGTCGGGCGGTGTCGGCCAGGAGCCGGGCCCGTTCTCGATGTTGAAGAGCACGGCGTACGGGTAGCCGGCCAGGTGCAGGCGGGGATCCGCCTCCCAGGGCAGGTCCTGTGCCGCGTACGCGCGCATCCACCGCCGCATCCGCAGCAGCAGGCGCCGCGTGCGGTGCCGGTCCCACCGGTTCCAGGCGAGGCCGTCCGCCTTCATCCGCCGGTGGATCAGTTCGGTGAGCCGGTCCCAGGACCGTCCGTCGGTACGGCCGGCCAGCCGGACGCTCTGCGCGCGGCCGAGGACGACGTCCAGCAGCAGGGCCTCCTCGGGCACCGTCGGCTCGGGGGCGTCGGGATGCCGGGAGACGACCAGTCCGGACGGCCCTGCGTACTCGCTCCCGTAGCTGAGCCACAGGTGCCTGCGGATCGCGAGGTCGGCCAGCTGGGCGGCCACCACCCGCCCGTAACGGTGCTCCGGCACCTCGTTCATCGCCGGCCACACCAGTGCGCCCGCCCGCAGCAGCGGCATCTCCGCGGACACGCCCTCGAACATCGGCGTCAGACGCGCGGGCAGCGGAAGGCTGCCGAGCGGGACACCGGTCCCGGGCGGCCCGCCCGTGATGCGGGTGTGCAACCGCGCGTAGGGTCCCGTCACCGACCGTCTCACATCGCCTCCCTCAGGGCCCGCCCGAACTCCAGCGCCGACGGGACGGTCCGGCCGCCCGCATCCCCGTCGGCCAGGACGCTGTCGATCAGTCCGGCGAGCCGGACCGGAAGGGTGCGCGTTCTGCGCAGGACCGGCACCACGGGCTCGCGCAGGACCACGCCGACCGGGTCGGCGCCGTCCGGGAAGTCACGGGGTGTGGCGCCGGTGAGCGTCCAGTACAGGCATGCCGCCGCGGCCCACACGTCGACCGGCGGCGCCGCGTACTTGTAGTTGACGATCTGCGACCGGGGCATGAAGGCGACGCTGCCGCCCAGGGCGCCGGTCGACGTGTATCCGGACAGGCCCGCCCGCTCGAAGGCCTTGGCCAGGCCGAAGTCCGCGATCTTCACTTGCGGTTCGGTGCGGGGGCCGGTCAGGAGGATGTTCTGCGGCTTGACGTCCCGGTGCACGAGCCGGTCCGTGCCTGCCGGTGCCGGGCCGGAGGCAGAGCCGGCGGCAGAGGGGACGGCTTCCGTGACGGCTTCGGCCGCCGCGGCGGCGAGGGCTCCGGTCGCGGAGTCGCCGACGGCTTCGATGGTCGCGGAGTCGCTGGCGGCTCCGGTGGTCGCGGAGTCGCCGACGGCTCCGGTGGCAGTGTCCGTGGCGGCTTCGGTGGCAGTGTCCGTGGCTTCCGGCGCAGTGTCCGTGGCGGCTTCGAGGGCGTGGCGGCCGTGCAGGTACGCCAGGCCGTCGAGGACCTGGAGGATCAGGGCCACCGCCTCCTCGGGCGCGAGCGGGCCGCCCCGTTCCGCCACGCGCCGGGCCAGGCTTCCGCCGTCGCAGTACTCGCAGGCCAGGAAGAACCGCGTACCGGTGGAACCGGCCTCGTGGAACGCGACGAGACGCGGGTGGCGCAGGGTCCTGGTGATGTTGATCTCCCGCAGGAAGCCGTGCACCAGCTCCGGGCGGAGGACGGCATCGGGCCGGAGCACCTTCAGCGCGCGCAACTCGCCGGAGGGCCCGTGCCGCGCCAGGTGGACGGCGCCCTGGGCCCCGCGCCCGAGTTCGCGGACGAGGCTGTAGTCACCGATCCGTGCGTCACCGGCCGGGCGCGGGTGTCCGTCCGGTCTCCGGTGACCGGCACCGGTGGAGACCGCGACCACCACGCCGCCGAGGCGCACCTCGTCACCGTCGGCCAGCTCGTACGGCCGGGACGCGAACGGTGTCGATGCCGGTGCCGGTGTCGATGCCGGTGCCGGTATCGGTGTCTGTACCGGTGTCGGTGTCGGTGTCGGTGCGAGCCTGACGCCGTTGACGAACGTGCCGTTGCGGCTGCCGAGGTCGCGCAGCCGTACCGCGGGCGGGTCGATGTCGAACGCGCAGTGGTGGCGCGAGACCCGCCGGTCGTCGGCCGGTACCCGCAGGTCGCAGTCCTCCGCCCGGCCCACCAGCAACGCGGCCGGCCCTCGGAAGACGAACGTGCGTGCCGGCACGATCGTGCCCGTCGCCTCCAGCCGCACCGCCTCCCCCACGGTCCGCCGGCCTCAGTCCGCGAGGGCCACGTACAGCGGTGAGCCCAGCAGTACGGCCGATCCGTCGCCCGCTTCGGGATCCGGACCGTGCAGCAGCCGCTTGGCGACGAACTCCACCGTCTGCGCCGGTCCTTGCAGCCCGTCCGTGGCCTCGCGCACCGCCCGCAGGGCGAGGCCGTCCGGGTCGGGGGACGGGTCGGTGGCGGTGAACAGGGCCGCGATGCGGGGGTCCAGGCGCAGACCGTCCAGCAGGGACGGGAGCAGTGACCGCGTGAGGGGCGGGCCGTCCGCCGCGTCGGCCGAGGAGCCCAGAACGTGCCGGGTGGAGCCGCCCAGGCCGACGACCGTGCGGCCGGCGCGGGCGCCGAAGAACACCAGCGACATGTCGTCGCCGTGCGCCGGCGCGCCCCAACGCATCGGCAGCCGGCCCCGGAAGAACGGCCCGGGCTCCTCCAGCGTCCCGATGGCGCCGTCCTTCTCCAGCCGCTTCAGGACCCTGTCCAGCCGGCTCACGGGATCCGTGTCGGGAGAAGTCTCCACGCTCCGCCTGCCGTTGACGACCTTCAAGTCGACTCCGACCTCGGTCGTGCGCGTACCGGTGGACGACGGGTCGAGCTGTGACAGCAGCATGTCGACCTTGACGTCGCTGATGTACAGGTAGAACCGGTACGCCACCGGACAACCTCCGCTTCGGCCGAGGCGATCAGTATGGAACACGAACCGCACGCACCGCACCGGTTCGGTGTCTTCACCGGAGCCGAACCGGCCACGTCCGATCGCCGCGCCGGCTCCTGTGCGGGCGGCGCGCAGCGGCAGCGGCAGCGGGGCCCGACGTGCGGTACGAGTGGCGGCCGCAGAGGCCCTCTCAGACGCGGCGCGCGTACCGGTCCGTCGCCGCCACCAGCGCCTCGTCGCCGACCGCTCCGGCGTCGTGGCCGGCCTCGTCGACGATCACCAACTCGCTGTCCGGCCAGGCGTGGTGGAGCCGCCAGACGATGCCGAGGAGGTTGCCGAAGTCGAGGCTGCCCTGCACCAGCGTGCCGGGAATGCCCTTGAGAAGGTGGGCGTCCCGCAGGACCACGCCGTCGTCGTTGCCGTCGCCGAGGAAGTGGTCGTTGCCCCAGTAGTGGGTGACGGTCCGCGCGAAGCCCCTGCGGAACTCCGGGTCCTGGAACCGGGCGACCGAGCCCGGCGGCGCGGGGATCGTCGCCGTCTCCCAGTCGGTCCAGGCCCGCGCGGCGCGTTCCCGCACCTGCGGGTCGGGCGACTCCAGCAGCCGGTTGTACGCGGCGGCCACGTTGCCGTCGCGCTCACCGGCGGGCAATCCGGCGAGGAACCGCGCGTACGGCTCCGGGAAGACGGTGCCCAGTCCGCGGGTCAGCAGGGCGACCTCGGGGTTGGAGCCGGTGGCGACGGCGGTCAGCACCAGCTCGGAGACGACCCCGGGATGCGTCTGCGCGTACCGAAGGCCCAGGATCGAGCCCCACGACAGGCCCCACACCAGCCACCGGTCGATGCCGAGGTGGGCGCGCAGCCGCTCCAGGTCCGCCATGACGTGGGCGGTCGTGTTGACGCTCATGTCGGTGGCGGGGTCGCTCGCGGGAGGGGTCGACCGTCCGGCGCCGCGCTGGTCCAGCAGTACGACGCGGTACGCGGTGGGATCGAAGTAGCGCCGGTAGTTGGGGCGCAGGCCGCTTCCGGGGCCGCCGTGCAGCACCACCGCCGGCTTGCCCCGCGGGTTTCCGCACGTCTCCCAGTAGACGCGGTTGCCGTCCCCCACGTCGAGCATGCCGCGGTCGTACGGTTCGATCTCCGGATACAGGCCCATCGGGGCACCGTAACGTCCTCGGCCCGGAGGTTTCATCTCAATTCCGCACGGGCAGCCCGGCCGCCCCGGCCGCGGTGCGCAGGACCTCCCGGAGCATCCCGGGGGTGAGCCGGCCGGTGAAGGTGTTGCGCTGGCTGACGTGGAAGCAGCCGAAGAGGTGCAGGCCGGGGCCGTCGGCGGCGTCCAGGGTGACCCGGGCGCCGTGCGCGAAGGCGGGCCGGGGCCGCGGGACGGTCCAGCCGGCCTCGGCGAACGCGGGCAGCGCGGCCTGCCAGCCGAAGGCGCCGAGGACCAGCGCGGCGCGCACCGTCGGCCGCAGCAGGTGCAGTTCCTGCACCAGCCAGGGCCGGCAGGCGTCGCGTTCTGCGGGGGTGGGCTTGTTGGCGGGCGGGGCGCAGTGTACCGGCGAGGTGACGCGCACCCCGTACAGTTCCAGGCCGTCCCCGGCGTGCACGGACGTCGGCTGCGAGGCGAGCCCCACGTCGTACAGCGCCTGGTACAGCACGTCACCGGAGCGGTCGCCGGTGAACATCCGGCCGGTGCGGTTGCCGCCGTGCGCCGCGGGCGCCAGACCGACGATCAGCAGCCGGGCGTCCGGCGGCCCGAACCCGGGCACCGGCCGGCCCCAGTACGTCCAGTCCGCGAACGCGGCACGCCGGGTACGGGCGACCTCCTCGCGCCAGTCCACCAGCCGGGGGCAGGCGCGGCAGTCCGCGATGCGCCGGTCGAGCCGGGCGAGGCCGCTGGTGTCCATGGCTCCACGGTAGGCCGTCGAGCGGCGGGAGCGGTGGGTGCGGTGAGAGCGGTGAGAGCGGTGGGTGCGGTGACGGTGCCGCAGGTCTCGGGGCCCGCGGCCAGCCGGCCGCGCGGAAATCCCCGTACGGCCGGCGCGGCGGTCGGGCTAAGGTCGGAACCATGGTGACCGAGGGTGCCGACAGGGACAGGACGGGCGGGGCCCGGGATGCGGCGGACGCGACGCGGCCGACCGGGGACGCCGCATTCGTGCGGGGTCCGGCCGAGGACGCCGGGGATACGGCGTCTACGCGGGAGGCCGACGGGCACGCCGCGGGTGAGGCGTCCGCGCGGGGTGCCGACGGGCACGCCGAGGAGGCGGCGTCCGCGCGGGGTGCGGGCGGGGGCGCCGGGGATGCGGCGTCCGCGGTGGTGGATCCGAAGACCGCCGCGGCCGTGGCCGCCGCCGAGGCGGCCGGGCCGCAGCCCGGCGAGTCCGTCCGCATCGACAGCTGGATCTGGTCGGTGCGTCTGGTCAAGACGCGTTCCCTGGGCGCCGCCGCCTGCCGGGGCGGTCATGTGCGTCTCAACGGCGAGCGGGTCAAGCCCGCGCACTCCGTGCGCGTCGGTGACGAGGTGCGCCTGCGGCACGAGAACCGGGAGCGGATCGTCGTGGTGAAGCGGCTGATCCGCAAGCGGGTCGGTGCCCCGGTGGCCGCCCAGTGCTACATCGACAACTCGCCGCCGCCTCCGCCGCGCGAGGC
The DNA here is from genome assembly GCF_006782915.1 of Streptomyces calvus. Taxonomy (GTDB): domain Bacteria; phylum Actinomycetota; class Actinomycetes; order Streptomycetales; family Streptomycetaceae; genus Streptomyces; species Streptomyces calvus. Next base: position 26,895 of record NZ_VCNP01000054.1, on the reverse strand, counting down.
CGTCGCTCCGGCCGGTGTCCGCGACCGCGGCACGGGCCGCCCGACCAAGCGCGACCGGCGTGAGATGGAACGCCTGCGTGGACTGGGCGGGCTCGGCGGCTTCGGCGGACCGGGCGGACTCGGTGGGGCCGGCGGGGCCGGTGGGCCCGGTGAGCCGGGCGCCGCGTCCGGTCGTTCCGGCGGCCGGGGCGCGTCCGGTGGCCGCCGGACGGCCGGAGGCCGTGGCGGCGGTGGCGGTGCGGGCCGTGGCGGCGGTGGCGGTGCGGGCGGTGGCCGGGCTGCCAAGGGCGGCCGTACGTCGCGCGGTGGCGGCGGCGCGGCGCGCCCCTGACGCATGCTGTCGGCGCAGTCCGGCAGCGCACCGCTGCGGGACCCGGCCGCACCGTCCCGGTCGGCCGGGTGCGGGACCGTGCTCGGGGCGCCGCGCGATCCCGGCCGGGCAGTGGTGCGAGAGCGACACGGGCGCGCGGACGGCGGGACGAAGGGACGGGTGGAGACGGACGGCGCCGCTCCCGTCCGGCTCCGTGATCCGCGCCGGAGGGGCCGTCAGCCGCGGCGACGCAGGAGGCGCAGCAGGTCCGCGTTGTGGCTCCGCCGCGCCCAGGCGATGTAGGCGAGCGGCACGACCAGGATCAGTGGTGTCGCCGCGTACTGACCGTCGAGCACGGTGATCTGCACGACGAACGCCCCCACCATCAGCGCGGCCAGCCCCGTCGCGGCGGCCGACTGCAGGACGGGGACCAACAGCCCGACCGCCCCGGCGAGTTCCAGCAGCCCGATGGCGTACATCCCCGTGCTGCCCCAGCCCATCTCGTCGAAGGTCTTGGCGGCCGAGGAGTGCGCGATCAGCTTCGGCAGCGCGCTCGGGATCGCGTAGAAGAGCGCGAGCAGCACCTGGAGTGCGCGCAGCGCGACCCGGGCACGTCTCCCGCGGACCGTCGCGGCCCCGGCGACGCTGGTACGGGCGGAGCGGGCAGAACGGGCGGCGGCAGACGCGGTGGTCGCGGCGGGAGCGGTGGTTTCCGACATGGGTTCTCCTGGGAAGCGGTGCGTGTCGCTGTCACAGGAGTAGACCGAGCCGCGGCCCCGAACTCATCGCGTCTCCGGGCGCTTCGGCCCGCTCAGTCGCCGGTCGCCACCGGCACCGCTCTCACCCACATCCCGTCCGCCGTGAGATACCGGTCCACCCGCAGCCCCGCCTCCCCGAGCGCCTCCTCGAACTGTTCCCTCGTCAACGGCCGTGCCCGGAACGTCTGCGTCCATACGGCGTCCGGGAAGACGTACTCGGCGTGCACCGAGTCGACCCCGTCCCCGACCGGCTCGGCCGAGACGATCCGCACGGTGAAACCGGCCGGGTCCACCCGCTCGCGCGGCACAGCGGTGTGGTAGTCCGGGCCCTCCCGCTGGATGAGGACGCAGCCGCCCTCGGCGAGGTGCCGCACACAGGTGCGCAGCATGCCCCGCCGCACCTCGACGTCCCCCACGTGCACCAGGAAGGACGCGAGGAGCACCACGTCGAAGGTCTCGCCGAGGTCGAGCCGCTCTATGGCGCTGCGTATCGTCCGCGCTCCGCGGACGCGCTCCAGCATCTCGGCGGACTCGTCCACCGCCGTGACGTCGAAGCCGCGCTCCAGCAGCGCATGGGTCATCCGCCCGACCCCGCTGCCCAGCTCCAGCACGCGCGCCCCCGCCGGCACCGCGGCGGCGATGATGTCCGGCTCGTCCCCGACGGGCAGCCGGGAGTAGAGCTCCACCGCGCAGCCGTCCGGAGTGATCGCCCCCGGTCCCGTCCCCTGGTACCCCTCACGCATTTTCAGCTCCATGCCCGTCCAACGGACCGCTCCCGCACACCCGTTCCCGAGCACCGCAGGTTCACCCGACCGAGTGAGCACCGGTGCCCGCACGCACGCTGCAGCCCTACGTGCACACGCGGTGAGGCCCCTCCGTCCCGTCCGCGGACGGTGAGGCCCTTCGGCCCCGTCCACGGGCGGTGAAGCCCTTTCGTAGAGGGAACCCGGACTTCACGAACCGCGGCTCGGGCGGGAGTGGTGATCGTGAAGCGTACGGGCAGTGAGCCGACGACCGCGCGCAGTGCGCTGCGGATGCGGTTCTGGCTGAGCGTGTGGGGGGTGGTCTGGACGGTGGCCGGGACGGTGGCGTTCGCGGTCGCGGGGCACCGCGGCTGGGCGCTCGTCTGCGGGCTGCTGTGGGTGCTCGTCACGATCGACCTGGTCGTCGTGCTCCGGCACATCCGCCAGGGGCCGCACTACCAGCCGGGGCCCGACGTCCCGCCGTACCGGCCGCCGGGGGGCCGCCCGTAGCACGGGCGGAGCCGGACACTCACGCGTCGAAGCGGGCGGCCTTCAGGTACTCCGGGTTCGGGTCGAGCGCGGCGGCGAGCCGGAAGTGCCGCTTGGCCGGGTGCGGGCGGCCCTGGCGCTGGTAGGTGCGGGCCAGCGCGAAGTGGGCGAAGGCGTTGTCCGGCTCGCGCTCCAGGACGAGGGAGAACTCGAGCTCGGCGGGCCGCAGCTGGGCCGCCGCGAAGAAGGCCCGGGCGCGCAGCAGCCGGGCGGCGGTGTTCTCGGGGTGGACGTCGATGACGCCGTCGAGCAGCTTCACCGCCCCCCGCGGATCCCGGGAGGCGAGCAGGTGCTCGGCGGCACGGAAGTCGATGACATGCGTCTCCGGCGTACGTCCGGTCGAACCGCTGGTCTCGGGCACGGCGGAATCCTTCCCTTGCTGACGGGGTTCAACGCACCGTCCGGGGCCGCTATTCCTGCGCGGACTCCCGTGACGTGCGGGCCCGGCGGACGAGTTCGGCCCACACCTCCTTGACGCGCCGTTCCAGCTCGTCGAGGGGAACGTCGTTGTCGATGACGATGTCGGCGATCTCCCGGCGCTGCTCGCGGGTCGCCTGGGCGGCCATCCGCGCGCGGGCGTCCTCCTCGCTCATGCCGCGCCGGCCCACCAGCCGGGCGAGCTGCGTCTCGGCGCTGGCGTCGACGACGATCACGAGGTCGTAGAGCGGGGCGAGGCCGTTCTCGGTGAGGAGGGGGACGTCGTGCACCACGACGGAGTCCTCGGCGGCGGCCTGTTCCAGTTCCCGGGAGCGGACGCCCACCAGCGGGTGGACGATCGAGTTGAGGACCGCCCGTTTGTCCGGGTCGGCGAAGACGATGGAGCCCAGCCGGGGCCGGTCGAGGCTGCCGTCCGCGGTGAGCACCTCCTCGCCGAAGGCGTCCACGACCGCCGCCAGGCCGGGCGTACCCGGTTCGACGACCTCGCGGGCGATGCGGTCCGCGTCGATCAGTACGGCGCCGCATTCGACGAGCAGCCGCGACACCTCGCTCTTGCCGGCGCCGATACCGCCGGTCAGGCCCACAGTCAGCATGGAAAGCAGCCTAGGGGGTGTCCGCGACATCGCCGACACCCTCCGAGCCCACGGCTCCCGCCGCCCCCGGAGCAGGGGTCGGCTAGCCGTCGCCCTCCCGCTCCGCCAGGAACCGTTCGAACTCGCGGCCGATCTCGTCCGCGGAGGGGATGTCCACCGGCTCGGCGAGCATGTTGCCGCGGGTCTCCGCACCCGCCGCGGCGTCGTACTGGTGCTCCAGGCCCTGGACGAGAGCGGTGAGCTCCTCGTCGCCCTCCCGGATCTGCCGGTCGATCTCGGTCTGGGTGCGGTGGGCGTCGGTGCGCAGGGAGTGCGCGACGCCGGGCAGGACCAGCCCGGTGGCGGCCGTGATGGCCTCCAGCGCGGTCAGGGCCGCATCGGGGTACGGGGACCGGGCGATGTAGTGGGGGACGTGCGCGGCGACGCCCAGGACGTCGTGCCCGGCCTGCATGAGCCGGTACTCGACGAGGGCCTCGGCGCTGCCGGGAACCTGCGCCTCGTCGAAGACGCTGCTGGTCACGGGCACGAGGTCGGTGCGGTTGCCGTGCGGGGTGATGCCGACCGGCCGGGTGTGCGGGACGCCCATGGGGATGCCGTGGAAGTTCACCGACAGGCGGACGCCGAGACGCTCCACGATCTGCTGCACGGCGGCGGCGAAGCGCTCCCACTCCACGTCCGGCTCGGGTCCGGACAGCAGCAGGAACGGCGCTCCGGTGGCGTCCTGGACGAGCCGCACCTCGATGGCGGGCACCTCGTAGTCGCTCCAGCGGTCGCGGGTGAAGGTCAGCAACGGGCGCCGGGCGCGGTAGTCCACGAGCCGGTCGTGGTCGAACCGGGCGACGACCTGGTGGGGCAGCGAGTCGAGCAGCCGGTCCACGATCTGGTCCCCGGTCTCGCCCGCGTCGATGTATCCGTCGAAGTGGTAGAGCATGACAAGTCCGGCCGACTCCTGCGCGAGCGCCATGTCGACGACGCCCAGCCCCTTCGGCTCCCATGCGTACAAACCCTGCGGATCAAGCACAGTGACCGCTCCTCCTCATGTTCGTACTGCACAACGTGGCACACGCCACCGACATTCCCGGACGCCGTGCAACTCCCTCGACCGGGGCGCGGCCTCGGGCGGGCCGGTCTCTCCCGCCGGGGCAGCGCCCCGGGGCAGCACTGAGGGGCCGCACCTCACAAGGTGCGGCCCCTCAGTTACGGGCTGTGCTGTGCCTCAGCGGCGAGCGGTCAGCTCTGGCCGCCGGCCAGCTTCTCGCGGAGCGCGGCAAGCGCCTCGTCCGAGGCCAGCGCGCCGGAGTTGTCGGCGCCCTCGGAGGAGTACGAACCGCCACCGGACGCGGCCGGAGCGGCGGCCTCGCCACCCTCGGCAGCGGCCTGGGCGTCCGCCTCGCGGGACTTGATGACCTGCGCCTGGTGCTGCTCGAAGCGCTGCTGCGCCTCGGCGTACTGGCGCTCCCACTCCTCGCGCTGCTTCTCGTAGCCCTCGAGCCAGTCGTTGGTCTCGGGGTCGAAGCCCTCGGGGTAGATGTAGTTGCCCTGGTCGTCGTAGGACGCGGCCATGCCGTACAGGGTCGGGTCGAACTCGACCGCCGACGGGTCGGCACCGAAGGACTCGTTGGCCTGCTTCAGCGAGAGGCTGATGCGACGGCGCTCGAGGTCGATGTCGATGACCTTGACGAAGATCTCGTCGTTGACCTGGACGACCTGCTCCGGGATCTCCACGTGGCGCTCGGCCAGCTCGGAGATGTGGACCAGACCCTCGATGCCCTCGTCCACGCGGACGAACGCACCGAACGGAACCAGCTTCGTGACCTTGCCGGGCACGACCTGGCCGATCTGGTGGGTGCGGGCGAACTGCTGCCACGGGTCTTCCTGGGTCGCCTTCAGCGACAGGGAGACGCGCTCGCGGTCCATGTCGACGTCGAGGACCTCGACGGTGACCTCCTGGCCGACCTCGACGACCTCGGACGGGTGGTCGATGTGCTTCCAGGACAGCTCGGAGACGTGGACCAGACCGTCGACGCCACCCAGGTCCACGAAGGCACCGAAGTTGACGATCGAGGAGACGACGCCGGAACGGACCTGACCCTTCTGGAGGGTGGTGAGGAACGTCTGGCGGACCTCGGACTGGGTCTGCTCCAGCCAGGCACGGCGGGACAGGACCACGTTGTTGCGGTTCTTGTCCAGCTCGATGATCTTGGCCTCGAGCTCCTTGCCCACGTAGGGCTGGAGGTCGCGGACGCGGCGCATCTCGACCAGGGAGGCCGGGAGGAAGCCACGGAGGCCGATGTCGAGGATGAGACCACCCTTGACGACCTCGATGACGGTACCGGTGACGATGCCGTCCTCTTCCTTGATCTTCTCGATGGTGCCCCAGGCACGCTCGTACTGGGCGCGCTTCTTCGAGAGGATCAGGCGGCCTTCCTTGTCCTCCTTCTGGAGGACCAGGGCCTCGATCTCGTCGCCGACGGCGACGACCTCGTTCGGGTCGACGTCGTGCTTGATCGAGAGCTCGCGGCTCGGGATGACACCTTCGGTCTTGTAACCGATGTCGAGCAGGACCTCGTCCCGGTCGACCTTCACGATGACGCCGTCGACGATGTCGCCGTCGTTGAAGTACTTGATCGTCTCGTCGATCGCTGCGAGGAATGCTTCCTCGTTACCGATGTCGTTGACCGCTACCTGCGGGGTGGTGGCGGTGGTCTCGGTGCTGCTCGTCATGTGGGAAAGGGCTCCGGTACGGACATTGAAGTCGTAGGTACTGCTACGCCGGAGCCCGTTTCGCTCTGCAGAAGCCGGACAGCCAAGGAAGCGCCCCACCGGTGAACAGTGATGACGCCTCGACAACCGAGGGGACATACAACAGATGCGAGCGCAGCCTGCTACGTCTGAGGTGCGCAGGCCCGCAGCGCAACTTGTAGCATACGGGGGCAGCCGGGCAGGGTCAATGCGCGAAGCCGCCCAGCGGGGGCGGATCGCCGCATAACCGGCACAATTCCCGTCCCGCGAGGCCAAACGGGGGCCGTCATGCGCCCCTCGGCGACACACCGGGGTCCGGCTGGACGGAAGAGTACGACGAGGGAGCCGATCATCCAAGAGCCCGAAGCGCCCGAACCGGAGGCGACCCGGCGGGACGCCGGTGTCACCGAGAGCGCACGCGCCAACCGGGGCTGGTGGGACCGCAACGCGGACGAGTACCAGATCGAGCACGGCACGTTCCTCGGTGACGACCGCTTCGTGTGGGGACCCGAGGGGCTGGACGAGTTGGAGGCCGAGCTGCTCGGCCCGCCGGAGGACCTGAAGGGCAGGGACTTCCTGGAGCTGGGCGCCGGCGCGGCGCAGTGCTCGCGCTGGCTGGCCGCCCAGGGGGCACGTCCGGTGGCCCTGGACATCTCGCACCGGCAGTTGCAGCACGCGCTGCGCATCGGCGGGCCGTTCCCGCTGGTGTGCGCGGACGCGGGCGCGCTGCCGTTCGCCGACGGCTCCTTCGACCTGGCCTGCTCGGCGTACGGGGCGCTGCCGTTCGTCGCCGATCCGCGGCAGGTGCTGCGCGAGGTGCACCGCGTGCTGCGGCCGGGCGGCCGGCTGGTGTTCTCCGTGACCCATCCGATCCGCTGGGCGTTCCCGGACGAGCCGGGCCCGGAGGGGCTGAGCGTGTCCGGGTCGTACTTCGACCGCACGCCGTACGTGGAGCAGGACGACGAGGGCCGCGCGGTGTACGTGGAGCACCACAGGACCGTCGGGGACCGGGTCCGCGACGTCGTGGCCTCGGGGTTCCGTCTGGTGGACCTGGTGGAGCCGGAGTGGCCGGCCTGGAACACCTCCGAGTGGGGCGGCTGGTCGCCGCTGCGCGGGAACCTGATCCCGGGCACGGCGATCTTCGTGTGCGTACGGGACTGAGTGCGTGATCCGTCATGACGCCCTGGAGGCCCTTCCGGTCCGCGCCGTCCTGCCCGGGCTGACCGGTGCGCTCGACGCGCACGGCACCGCCGTGCTGGTGGCGCCGCCGGGCACCGGCAAGACGACGCTGGTGCCCCTGGCGCTGGCCGGGCTGCTCGGTGACGGGCCCGCGCGGCGCGTGGTGGTCGCCGAGCCGCGGCGGATCGCGGCCCGCGCGGCGGCGCGGCGGATGGCGTGGCTGCTGGGCGAGCGGGTCGGGGAGTCCGTCGGGTTCACCGTGCGCGGGGAGCGGGCGGTGGGCCGGGACACGCGCGTGGAGGTCGTCACCACCGGTGTGCTGCTGCAGCGCCTGCAGCGCGACCAGGAGCTGACCGGGGTGGACGTGGTGGTGCTCGACGAGTGCCACGAGCGGCATCTGGACGCGGACATGGTGGCGGCGTTCCTGTGGGACGTGCGCGAGACGCTGCGTCCGGATCTGCGGCTGGTGGCGGCGTCGGCGACCACGGACGCGGCGGGCTGGGCGCGGCTGCTGGGCGACGCGCCGGTGGTGGAGGCGCACGGTGCCGCGTTCCCGGTGGAGGTGGTGTGGTCGCCGCCGGCGCGTGCGGTGCGGCCGCCGCACGGGATGCGGGTCGATCCGGCGCTGCTGGCGCATGTGGCGTCGGTGGTGCGGCGGGCGCTGGCCGAGCGGGACGGGGACGTGCTGGTGTTCCTGCCCGGCGTGGGCGAGATCGCGCGGGTGGCCGGGCAGCTGGGGGACGCGGGCGGCGTCGAGGTGCTCCAGGTGCACGGGCGGGCGCCGGCCGACGTGCAGGACGCGGTGCTGAGGCCCGGGGAGCGGCGCCGGGTGGTGCTGGCGACGTCGGTGGCGGAGTCGTCGCTGACGGTTCCCGGGGTGCGGGTGGTCGTGGACTCGGGGCTCGCGCGGGAGCCGCGTGTGGACCACGCGCGGGGGCTGAGCGCGCTGACGACGGTGCGGGCCTCGCGGGCGGCGGGCCGGCAGCGGGCGGGTCGGGCCGGGCGTGAGGCGCCGGGCACGGTGTACCGCTGCTGGGCGGAGGCGGAGGACGCGCGGCTGCCGCGGTTCCCCTCCCCCGAGATCAAGGTGGCCGATCTGACGGCGTTCGCGCTCCAGGCGGCCTGCTGGGGTGATCCGGACGCGTCCGGGCTGGCGCTGCTGGATGCTCCGCCGGGCGGGGCGATGGCGGCGGCCCGGGAGGTGCTGACGGCGATCGGTGCGGTCGGGCCGGACGGTAGGGCCACGGAGCGCGGGGTGCGGCTGGCGCGGCTGGGGCTGCATCCGCGGCTGGGCCGGGCGCTGCTGGACGCCGGGCCGGTGGTGGGCGTCGGGCCGGCCGCCGAGGTGGTCGCGCTGATCGCGGAGGAACCGCCGCGCGACTACGGCGACGACCTCGCCCGCGCACTGCGCACCGCCCGGCGCGGGGGTGACGCGTACGCCGCGCGGTGGCGGACGGAGGTCCGCCGGCTGCGGGCTCTCGCCTCCGAGGCCGCGGGCGGGAGCGCACGGGGGTCGGCTGCGGTACCTGCCGGCGGGAGCGACGATCCGGCGGGGTCGCCGGCGAAGGGCGGGGAGGACGCGCGGGTCGGGCTGGTGGCGGCGCTGGCCTTTCCCGAGCGGGTCGGCCGGCTGGACGGCGGGTCGTATCTGATGGTGGGCGGGACGCGGGCCGAGGCGGGCGCGGGTTCCGGTGTGCAGGGTGCGGAGTGGGTGGCCGTGGCGGTGGCCGACCGGCCCGTGGGCCGGGGGCACGCGCGCGTGGGTCTCGGCGCGGTCGTCGACGAGGCGGTCGCACGGTTCGCGGCCGGGGCGCTGCTGGAGTCGCGTACGGAGGTGCGCTGGGCGGACGGGGACGTCGTGGCGCGGCGCGTCGAACGGCTCGGCGCGGTGGAGCTGGCGGTACGGCCGCACACCGACGCCGACCCCGCGCTCGTCCGGGCGGCGCTGCTGGAAGGGCTGCGGCGGGAGGGGTTCGGGCTGCTGCGGTGGCCGGCGGGGGCGGCCGTGCTGCGGCAGCGGCTGGCCTTCCTGCACGGCCGGCTCGGCGAGCCGTGGCCGGACGTGTCCGACGAGGCGCTGCACGCGTGTGCGGCGCGGTGGCTGGAGCCGGAGCTGAGCCGTGCCCGTCGGCGGGCGGACCTCGCGCGGATCGACGCCGGGCAGGCACTGACGCGGCTGCTGCCGTGGGCCTCCGGCGAGGCCGCGCGGCTCGACGACCTCGCGCCCGAGCGGATCACCGTGCCCAGCGGGTCCGCGATCCGCGTCGACTACTCCGACCCGGAGCAGCCGGTGCTGGCCGTGAAGCTGCAGGAGATGTTCGGGCTTCAGGAGTCGCCGCGGGTGGCGGGCGTGCCGCTGCTGGTGCACCTGCTCTCCCCGGCGGGCCGGCCGGCCGCCGTCACCGCCGATCTCGCCTCGTTCTGGCGGGACGGCTACAAGGGCGTACGGGCCGAGCTGCGGGGCCGCTATCCCAAGCATCCGTGGCCCGAGGACCCGGCCGCCGCCGAACCGACCCGGCACACCAACGCCCGGCTGCGGCGGTGAGCCGCGTCCGGCTCGGACGGTGAGCCACCTGTGACTCGGGTGGTGAGCCGGTCCGATGCTCGGACGGTCGGCCGCCTTCGGCTCGGGTCGGGCGGGGAGCGGATGGACGGGAGCGGATGCGGGCCGGAGAGGCATTGCGGCCGGGAGCCGGTGCGTGTCGGACGGTGGCGGATGCGTGTGAGGGCGCCTCTTCGCCGTGCCGGTGAAGAGACGCCCTCGTGCGCTGTGCGCGGGCCGGTGAGCCAGTGGGCCGGTGGGCCAGTGGGCCGGTGGGCCGGTGGGTGGGTCAGGTGCTCGGGGTCTCCGACGGGCTCGGGGACGTCGTCGTGGCCTCCGCCACGGTCAGTTCGACGGTGAGGGTCGCGCCGCCCGCGGTGGTGATGCGGAGCAGGAACGTGCCGGCGGTGTCGTCCGCGTACAGCTGCGGCAGCTTCAGCAGGCCGTTCTCGTCCGTCGTCAGACCGCTCAGGGTGCGGATCGTCCTGCCGTCGGCGTCCTTGAAGTAGGGGCCCTTGTCATTGACGGTCGGGTCGTCGGCCGACTTGATGAGCGTGGCGGTGGCGGCGACCCCGTCGGCGGCGGCACCGTCGTACGTGGCCCGCACCTCGACCGGCTCGGCGAACTCCCCGCCCGGGGTGCACGTCAGCTCCGCCTCGCTGGTGCGGACCAGGGCGTCGGCGGCGCGCTCGGTGACGGTCACCGGGTAGGCGAGGCCCGGGAACGCTCGGCCCACGACGGTGGCGCGGACGGTGAACTCGCCGGTCTTCTCTCCCGCCCGGAGCGCCGGCGCCACGGCGACGCCGGAGCTGTTGGTGAGGACGGTGGCCACGCTCTCGCCGCCGGTGAAGGTGGTGTCGGTGTCGCCGACGACGGTGAAGCGCACCCGCACCTTGGCCACCGCCTTGCCCGTCTCCGTCTCGGCGCGCGCGCTGATCCGCTCGGTGAACGCGTCGCCCGCCATCGCGGTGAGCCGCTCGGTTCCGGCGTCCTGCAGGTGGTGCACCGTGTCGGTCGGCGTCGGCGTCGACGTCGGCGGAGGAGTGGGCGTGGGGTCGGTGCTGGGCGGCGGCGTGGTCGGGCTGCCGGTGTCCGGGGCGTTCGGCCCCGGGCTCGGGCTGCTGCCGGACGGCTTGCCGGGCTTGGGGTCGGGCTTCGGCGAGGAGGTGCCGGGCGCCGACGGGGAGGGGCGCGTGGTGGTGTCGTCGCTGCGGCCGCCGGGCAGGGCGCCGGTGCCGTCGGGGATCTCGTGCGTGCCCCTGCGGTAGTACTCCAGCCACGACAGGACGGTGTTCAGGTAGTCCGTCGAGTTGTTGTAGCTGAGGATCGCCTTGTTGAGGTCCGCCTGGTCGGACAGGTCCCAGCCGAACCGGCACAGGTAGTGGCCGGCGGCGAGGGCGGCGTCGTAGATGTTGTTGGGGTCCTTGCGGCCGTCGCCGTTTCCGTCGCGGCCCGCCCATTCCCAGGTGGACGGGATGAACTGCATGGGGCCGACGGCATGGTCGTAGGTGCTGTTGCCGTCGTAGGCGCCGTTGTCGGTGTCCCGGATGGTGGCGAAGCCGTTGCCGTCGAGCTGGGGGCCGAGGATCGGGGAGACCGTGGTGCCGTCGGCGGTGACTCGTCCGCCGCGGGCCTGACCGGACTCCACCTTTCCGATGGCGGCGAGGAGTTGCCAGGGCAGGTTGCAGCCGGGCTTCTTCTCGCGCAGCGCGGCCTCGGCCTTCTTGTAGGCGTCGAGGACGGTCGCGGGTATGCCGGCCTCGGCCGAGCCCGGGACGGCCTCGCCGGCGCCGGTGCTCGGGGCGGGGCTGGGGCTGTTGAGCGGCGGCAGGTCCGTGTAGTAGGGCGAGTTGCCGGTCGCGCTGTCCACGGTGTCGTCGGGCGAGGGCGTGGCGTCGGAACTGGTCTGTCTGCCCTGGCCGTCGACCGTCACACCCGGAGCCTGGGAAGCGGACAGGGCCGCCACCGCCGCCGCGGCCACTGCGGTGGTTGCCGCTCCCTTGCGCAGCCTCCTGCCGAAATGCGCCGCCATAGAGTGAACCCCTCCCGTGGACGCCGGGGCGTCCGTCAGCGTGTGTTGTGTCCGCCCTGTTGTGACGATCTGCCCGCCCCACTGGTTGCCCCCGGAGGGCCTTCCGGCACGACGGCCCTCGCGACCCTACGACAACTTGCTGTGCACGGACACCCGTTGATGCCGGATATACACCGGTTCGGCCATCTTCGTTCTCCGGGCGGTCCGGTGGTAGGGCGTCCCGCATACTGAGGCCTGCCGGCCGTCGTGACCCAGCGGTCCGGCCAACCACTGCCGCGAGGAGCCGAGTTGCCGTTCACCCTGAGTCATGCGGCGGCGGTCCTGCCGGCCGTGCGCGCCGACGGGAGCGGGCGTGCCTCGCTGGTTCCCGCCGTGCTGGTCGCGGGCAGCTTCGCTCCCGACACGACCTATTACGCGGCGAGTGTCCTGTCGGGTGCGATGGAGTTCGGGGACGTCACCCACGCCTTCTGGGGCGTGTTCACGGTCGACGTGCTCATCGCCTGGACGCTGGTGGGGCTGTGGCTGCTGGTCCGCGAGCCGCTGGTGGCCCTGCTGCCGCGGGCCCTCCAGGGGCGGGCGGCGGCACTGCTGCGCTGCGGCGCGCCCCGGGCGCGGGTACGGGCGTCGCTGCTGGCGCGCTGGTACGTCTCGGCGGTACTGGGGGCGCTGACGCACGTGGTGTGGGACGCCTTCACGCACCTCGACCGGTGGGGGATGCGGGTGTTCCCGGTGCTGGGCCGGGAGATCGCGGGCTCGCCCCTGTACTGGTACCTGCAGTACGGCGGGTCGGCGGTGGCCGCGGTCGTCATCGTCGTGTTCGTGGCGCGGGCGCTGCGCCGGACGACGCCCGGGGCCGGGCCGACCGGGGTGCCGCGGCTGTCCGCGCGGGACCGTTGGTGGGCCGTCGCGCTGTTCGCCGGGTGCGCGCTGCCGGCGGCGGTACATCGGGCCTCACGGTGGTGGGCCTACTGGGGGTCGACCGCGAAGCCCTGGGAACTGATTCCGACGGTGTGTTTCGGGGCGGGCGCGGGGCTCGCCGTCGCGCTGCCGCTGTACGCGGTGGCCGTCAGGGCGTGGCGTCCGGCCGTCCGGGCAGACCCGGATCCGGAAGCGGCCGGTGAGCGGCGGCCGAGCCGTACGGCCGCACGCTGAGGGTGTCGCTCGCCGCGACGAACACGGTGACGGTGCGGACCGGGCGGGGCCGGGGCAGCAGGGTGAGCGCCAGGGTGAGGTAGGCGCGGGCCAGCTCGGCCCACAGCCGCCAGGGCGGCTGCTCTCCGGGGACACCGGGACGGCCGGGCAGTAGGGCGGTGGCGGCGCGGTCGGCGCGCCGTGGGCCGTCGACGATGCGGCGGCCCAGGTCCGCCGTGGCGCGCCGCAGAGCGGTCGCGAGGGTGGCGGGGATGCGGGCGGTGCTTGCGGCGGCCGCGAAGACGGGAACCGGCGGAAACGCCTCGAGGGTGGGTCCGTCGGTGCCGGCCCGCGGGGGTGCCGCTCTGCGGTGAAGCATGCGTATACCCATGCCTCGCATGGTGTCCCGGCCCACCGGACGGCGGCGCCTCCGCGAGGGCCACGCGAGTGAAGCTCCCGCCCGGGAGTGCGCCGCGCGGGGCCGCGACCTATCGGGCTCGCCGGGCAGCGGTGGGAGCCGGACCGTGGCGGAGCCGCGCGTGGGAGCCGGGGAGCGGCGGGAGCCGCGCGGTGGGAGCTGGACAGCGGCGGGAGCCGGGGAGCGGGTGGGACGGGGGCTGCGGTGGCACGGGGCTGCGGTGGCGGTGGCACTGGTCCCGCGCCTGGGGCACTCGGGACGGCACCGTGCCCGCAGCCGGGCCGCTGGCGACGGCACGGTCCGGGTCGGCGGCGAGGCTCCGGGGCTGGCACGGCACCGGTCTCGAAGGGTGAGCGCCAGGCGACGGCACGGTCCAGGTCGGCGGCGAAGCTCCAGGGACGGCACAGCACCGGTTCCGAAGGATGAGCGCCAGGCGACGGCACGGTCCAGGTCGGCGACGAAGCCCCAGGGACGGCACGGTCCAGGTCTGCGGCTGGGCGTCGGGCGGCGGCACGGATACGTCGGGGTTGACGCCGGACTCGTCAGGATCCGGGCCGGCTCGGCACCGCCGGGCCACGCCGTCGCGGCTGCTCGCCGTCGCGGCGGGAACAAGGCGGCGGGGCCAGGCGCCCGGCCCGCAGCCGGGCGCCTGCCCCCGCCGCACGGACACAGCGAGGTCACGCCGGGCCAGCGGCCGGATGCGTCAGGCGCAGGGCACCCCGCCGGACGGGGTGGCCCGTGACCCTGAGGCGGGGACAGGGGCCGGTGGCTCCCTGTCCCCGGTGGATCAGTGGGCCAGCGCCCCCGTCCCCGGTACATCAGTGAGCCGGTACCCCCGGCCCCCGGTGAATCAGTGGGCCAGTACCCCCCGCCCCGGTGAATCAGTGGGCCAGCGCCCCCGTCCCCGGTGAATCAGTGGGCCAGTACCCCCGCCCCGGTAAATCAGTGAGCCAGTACCCCCCGCCCCCGGCCGTTGGTCAGTGGGCTGCCGATTCCCAGTCCGGGCCCGCGCCGACGGAGACGCCGAGGGGGACCCGGAGCTGGACCGCGCTCGCCATTTCCCGGCGGACCAGGTCCTCCACTGCCGGACGCTCGCCGGGAGCGACCTCCAGGACGATTTCGTCGTGGACCTGGAGCAGCATCCGGGAGGTCAGGCCCGCCTCGCGCAGCGCCCGGTCCACGTTCAGCATGGCGATCTTGACGATGTCCGCCGCCGTGCCCTGGATCGGTGCGTTGAGCGCCATCCGCTCGGCCGCCTCGCGGCGCTGGCGGTTGTCGCTGTTGAGGTCCGGCAGATAGCGGCGGCGGCCGAAGAGCGTCGCCGTGTAGCCGGTCGCCCGGGCCTCGTCCACCACCCGGCGCAGATAGTCCCGTACGCCGCCGAACCGCTCGAAGTAGGCGTCCATCAGGGCGCGGGCCTCCGCCGCCTCGATGTTCAGCTGCTGGGAGAGGCCGAAGGCCGACAGCCCGTACGCCAGGCCGTACGACATCGCCTTGATCTTGCGGCGCATCTCCGCGTCGACCGCGGACTGCTCGACCGAGAACACCTGCGCGGCGGCCGTGGTGTGCAGGTCCTCGCCCGAGGTGAACGCCTCGATCAGACCGGCGTCCTCGGACAGGTGGGCCATCACGCGCAGCTCGATCTGGCTGTAGTCGGCGGTGAGCAGCGACTCGAAGCCCTCGCCGACCACGAAACCGCGGCGGATCGCGCGGCCCTCGTCCGTGCGGACGGGGATGTTCTGCAGGTTCGGGTCGGTCGAGGACAGGCGGCCGGTCGCGGCGACCGTCTGGTTGAACGTGGTGTGGATGCGGCCGTCCGCGGCGATCGTCTTGATCAGGCCCTCGACGGTGACGCGCAGCTTCGCCTGCTCACGGTGCCGGAGCATGATCACCGGCAGTTCGTTGTCGGTCTGCGTGGCCAGCCAGGCCAGCGCGTCGGCGTCCGTGGTGTAGCCGGTCTTCGTCTTCTTCGTCTTCGGCAGGGCCAGTTCGCCGAAGAGGACCTCCTGGAGCTGCTTGGGCGAGCCCAGGTTGAACTCGTGGCCCGCCGCCGCGTGGGCCTCCTTCACCGCCTGCTGCACGGCGCCCGCGAACATCTGCTCCATGGCCTCCAGGTGCGCCCGGTCGGCCGCGATGCCGTTCCGCTCCATGCGGGCCAGCAGCGCCGACGTCGGCAGTTCCACGTCGCGCAGCAGGTCCGCCGCGCCCACGTCGGCCAGGCGGCCCTCGAAGGCCTCGCCCAGGTCGAGGATCGCGCGGGCCTGCACCATCAGCGCCTCGGCCTCCGCGCCGTCGTCCGCGCCGAAGGCCAGCTGCCCGTCGGGCGCGGCGGCCGGCGCCAGTTCGCGGTGCAGGTACTCCAGGGACAGCGCGTCCAGGTCGAAGGAGCGGCGGCCCGGCTTCACCAGGTACGCGGCGAGCGCGGTGTCCATGGTGACGCCCTCGACGCTCCAGCCGTGCTCGGCGAAGACCCGCATCGCGCCCTTGGCGTTGTGGAAGACCTTGGGCCGGTCCGTGTCGCGCAGCCAGCCGGCGAAGGCCCGCTCGTCGGCCTCGTCCAGCTCGGCCGGGTCGAACCAGGCGGCCGGTCCGTCGGACGCGGCGAGCGCGACCTCGGCGACCGAGCCGGTGCCGAGCGCCCAGGTGTCGACCGTGGCGACGCCGAGCGGCCCGGTGTCGTGTTCGGCGAGCCAGCCGGCCAGCTCGCCGGTGCCCAGCACGGTGCCGTCCAGCTCCACGCCCGCCGCGACGACCGGGGTGGTCTCGGCCTCCTCGGCGCCGGGGTCGACGGCGAACAGGCGCTCGCGCAGCGACGGGTTCCTGATCTCCAGGGTGTCCAGGATCATCGCCACGGCCTTGCGGTCGTAGGCCGTGCGCTCCAGGTCGGTGACGCCCTTGGGCAGCGCGACCCGCCGCTCCAGCTCGGTGAGCCGACGGTTGAGCTTGACGGACTCCAGGTGGTCGCGGAGGTTCTGCCCGGCCTTGCCCTTGACCTCGTCGACGCGCTCGACCAGCTCGGCGAAGGAACCGAACTGGTTGATCCACTTCGCGGCGGTCTTCTCGCCGACGCCGGGGATGCCGGGCAGGTTGTCGGACGGGTCGCCGCGCAGCGCCGCGAAGTCGGGGTACTGGGCGGGCGTCAGGCCGTACTTCTCGAAGACCTTCTCCGGGGTGAACCGGGTCAGCTCGGAGACGCCCTTGGTCGGGTACAGCACCGTGGTGTGCTCGGAGACCAGCTGGAAGGAGTCCCGGTCGCCGGTGACGATCAGCACCTCGAAGCCCTCGGCCTCGGCCTGGGTGGCGAGGGTGGCGATGACGTCGTCCGCCTCGAAGCCCTCGACGGCGAAGCGCTCGGCGCGCATCGCGTCGAGCAGCTCGCCGATCAGCTCGACCTGACCCTTGAACTCGTCCGGGGTCTTGGAGCGGTTCGCCTTGTACTCGGTGAACTCCTCCGACCGCCAGGTCTTGCGCGAGACGTCGAAGGCGACCGCGAAGTGCGTGGGCGCCTCGTCACGCAGTGTGTTGGCCAGCATCGACGCGAAGCCGTAGATCGCGTTCGTCGGCTGGCCCGTCGCGGTGGTGAAGTTCTCCGCGGGCAGCGCGAAGAACGCGCGGTAGGCCAGCGAGTGCCCGTCCATGAGCATCAGTCGCGGACGGGTCCCGCCGGAGGTCTGGTCGGTCTTCTTCGATGCTGTCTCTGCCACGCCCCCGATCCTGCCACGCCCCACTGACACCCGGCCCCGCCCACCGGGCCCGGGCACGCCCCGCGCACCGCGCCGCACGTTCTCCTCACGATCTCCGTCCGCCCGGCCCCCGTCGCCGTAGGATCGGAGACGTACCTCACATGTGTACGCGAACAGGAGTGCGCGATGGCCACGAAGCCGCCCAAGGGTGATCCGGTTCAGGACGCGCCGCAGGTCACCGAGCCCCAGCACGCGGCAGCGGGCCTCCCCGCGATCGGTCACACGCTGCGCATGGCCCACCAGCAGATGGGTGTGAAGCGGACGGCGCTGACGCTGCTCAGCGTCAACCAGAAGGACGGCTTCGACTGCCCGGGCTGCGCCTGGCCGGAGCCGGAGCACCGGCACCGGGCGGAGTTCTGCGAGAACGGCGCGAAGGCCGTCGCCGAGGAGGCCACCCTGCGCCGGGTCACCCCGGAGTTCTTCGCCGCGCACTCCGTGGCCGACCTGGCCGGCCGCAGCGGCTACTGGCTGGGCCAGCAGGGCCGGCTGACCCACCCCATGTACCTGCCGGAGGGCGGCGACCACTACGAGCCGGTCACCTGGGAGCGGGCCTTCGACATCGTCGCCGAGGAGATCGACGGCCTCTCCTCTCCCGACGAGGCCGTCTTCTACACCTCCGGGCGCACCAGCAACGAGGCCGCGTTCCTGTACCAGCTGTTCGCGCGCGAGCTGGGCACCAACAACCTGCCCGACTGCTCCAACATGTGCCACGAGTCCTCCGGCTCGGCCCTGTCGGAGACCATCGGCGTCGGCAAGGGCAGCGTCCTGCTCGAGGACCTGTACCGGGCGGACCTGATCGTCGTCGCCGGGCAGAACCCGGGCACCAACCACCCGCGCATGCTGTCCGCGCTGGAGAAGGCGAAGGCCAACGGCGCGCGGATCGTCAGCGTGAACCCGCTGCCCGAGGCGGGCCTGGAGCGGTTCAAGAACCCGCAGACGCCGAAGGGGCTGACCACCGGCGCCGCCCTGACCGACCTGTTCCTGCAGATCCGCATCGGCGGCGACCAGGCGCTCTTCCGTCTCCTCAACAAGCTGATCCTCGACACGCCCGGCGCGGTGGACGAGGAGTTCGTGCGTGAACACACGCACGGCTACGAGGAGTTCGCGGCGGCGGCGCGCGCCGCCGACTGGGAGGAGACGCTCGCCGCGACCGGCCTCGCCCGCGAGGACATCGAGCGGTTCCTGCGGATGGTCCTCGACTCCGAGCGCGTCATCGTGTGCTGGGCGATGGGTCTGACCCAGCACAAGCACTCGGTGCCGATGATCCGCGAGATCGTCAACTTCCTGCTGCTGCGCGGCAACATCGGCCGGCCGGGCGCGGGCGTGTGCCCGGTGCGGGGCCACTCCAACGTGCAGGGCGACCGCACGATGGGCATCTTCGAGCGGCCCGCGCCGGCGTTCCTGGACGCGCTGGAGAAGGAGTTCGGCTTCGCTCCGCCGCGCGAGCACGGCTACGACGTGGTGCGGGCCATCCGCGCGCTGCGCGACGGGAAGGCGAAGGTCTTCTTCGCGATGGGCGGCAACTTCGTCTCCGCCTCCCCCGACACGGCGGTCACCGAGGCCGCGATGCGGCGCGCCCGGCTGACGGTGCACGTGTCGACCAAGCTGAACCGCTCGCACACCGTCACGGGAACGCGCGCCCTGATCCTGCCGACACTGGGCCGCACCGAGCGCGATCTGCAGGCCGGCGGCGAGCAGTTCGTGACGGTGGAGGACTCGATGGGCATGGTGCACGCCTCGCGCGGGCGCCTGGAGCCGGCGAGCCGGCACCTGCTGTCCGAGCCGGCCATCGTGTGCCGGCTGGCCCGCCGGGTGCTGGGTGAGCGCAGCACGGTGCCGTGGGAGGAGTTCGAGAAGGACTACGCGACGATCCGCGACCGCATCGCGCGCGTGATCCCCGGCTTCGAGGACTTCAACGCGCGCGTGGCCCCTCCCCGAGCTCGCGGCTCCGCCCGAGCAGGGGACACCCCATCCGGCGGCTTCGCGCTCCCCCACGCCCCGCGCGACGAACGCCGCTTCCCGACGGCGACCGGCAAGGCCAACTTCACCGCCGCCGCGGTGGAGTACCCGAAGCTGCCGGAGGGCCGGCTGCTGCTGCAGACGCTGCGCTCGCACGACCAGTACAACACCACGATCTACGGCCTGGACGACCGCTACCGCGGCATCAAAAACGGCCGCCGGGTGGTGCTGGTCAACCCGGAGGACGCGCGGGAACTGCGGCTCGCGGACAGCTCGTACGTCGACCTGGTGAGCGAGTGGACGGACGGTGTGGAGCGCCGGGCGCCCGGTTTCCGCGTGGTGCACTACCCGACGGCGCGGGGCTGCGCCGCGGCGTACTACCCGGAGACGAACGTGCTGGTGCCGCTGGACGCGACCGCGGACACCAGCAACACCCCGGCCAGCAAGTCCGTCGTGGTGCGTCTGGAACAATCGGCGACCGACTGAGCGTTTGCTCAGCCGTCAGCCGTGTTGATCAGGACGCACCGCGAACGGAGCCGGGCCATGGGAGAGCAGCAGCACGTGAAGTTCCCGCAGGAGGTCGTCGACGAGTACGCCGCGCTCGGGGTGGACCTCCAGGCGTTGTTCTCGGCGGGCCACCTGGGCACGCGGATGGGCGTGCAGATCGTGGAGGCGTCGCCGGAGCGGGTCGTCGGCACCATGCCGGTGGAGGGCAACACCCAGCCGTACGGCCTGCTGCACGGCGGTGCGTCCGCGGTGCTGGCCGAGACGCTGGGGTCGGTGGGGTCGATGCTGCACGGCGGCAGCTCGAAGATCGCGGTCGGCGTCGACCTCAACTGCACGCACCACCGCGGCGTCCGGTCCGGTCTGGTGACCGGTGTCGCCACGCCGGTGCACCGGGGGCGGTCCACGGCGACGTACGAGATCGTCATCACCGACGAGGCGGACAAGCGGGTGTGCACCGCGCGGCTGACCTGCCTGCTGCGCGATGTGCGGCCCGGCGACGCGGAACAGGCCGCGGGCTGACGGCCGTCGTGGTGCGGGAGCGCCTCCGCGCCCCGCGCCACGCCTCTTTGGACCTGGGGGCGCGGCATCGCGGTGCGAACCCGTGCCGCCCGACCGTCGAAAGGCGGTACCGCGGGCGGGCGTTCACCCGCTCGACCTCCGGGTGCGCCCCGGGGCCGGCCCGTCCGGGCAGGCAACGGACGGGAACCCCTGGGCCGCGGGCGGCCACGACCGCCCACTCCCCCGCACACCCCTCGCCCCCGGCGCACCCGCCGGTGACCGGGTGCGATGCGCCCGAGCGCCGCACACTCCCCGGCCGGCCGCCGGAAGACCCCACTGCGGGTGAGTTGACGAACCGTCAGGTATACGCGGCGGAGGGCGGCCCGCACCGACCCGGCGGGCCGGCCGCCGGACAGCCGCTCCGTCCCGACAGCCACCGGGGAACTCACGAAACCCGCAGGCCAGGGCCCTTGATCCAATAATCCGGAACTCCGGATTCACCGTTTGATCGATCACTGATTCCGCAATTTCCGTGGCTATTACATGGAATTCTGGGGCCCACCACCGGCCCCGGCCGCCCTTTCCCGCGCCCCTCCCGGCACGGAATGAGGGAAACCACCGAAGAACGCCGGAACGCCGGACTCCCTTTCCTGGGCGTAACTCTGCGTAATGCGCGCGTTATACAGCCACCGGCCACGCGACTTCGGGCCACAGGCCCCGTGAAGCCCCTCCCCGAGCCCCGCGCACCACCTTCGGCACTTCCGTCCGGTCATTACCAAAACCCCTGATACACCTGAACCGACCTTGCCGAGTCCTGCGGTTTCTCACCATCCGGACAGGGCAAAACGGCGAGAATTCCGCCGTTCCCCCCAGTCAGTACCGCTCTGCAATACGTCGTGTCATAACAAGAGAGTCACAGCCTTGGCCAGACCCTCCTCCACGTTCCCTACACCCGCTTAGAGTCACCGCCAGTCACCGCGCCGCCCGATTGTCACGTCGGCCCAGCGCTCGACTCGGCCGTTTCCATCGGGGAGCGGTTGTCAGGGGAAAGGACTGGATCGTGCGTCAACGTTCGCTCATCGCCCTCACCGCGGCACTCGCGGCGGGCTCGCTCACGCTCACCGCATGCGGGTCGCGCGACGACAGCAGCAACGGCAGTGGCGGCGGCGACAAGACCACTGTTGTGATCGGCATCGACGCCCCGCTGACCGGCGACCTCTCGGCCCTCGGCCTCGGCATGCGCAACTCCGCCGAGCTCGCGGTGAAGACCGCCAACAAGGACGGGTTCGTCGACGGCGTCGAGTTCAAGCTCGAACCGCTCGACGACCAGGCCCAGCCCTCCGTCGGCCAGCAGAACGCCCAGAAGTTCATCAGCAACAAGGACGTCCTCGGCGTCGTCGGCCCGCTGAACTCCAGCGTCTCCCAGCAGATGCAGAAGCCGTTCAACGACGCCGGCCTGGTCCAGGTGTCCCCGGCCAACACCGGCACCGAGCTGACCCAGGGCGACGGCTGGAAGACCGGCGACTCGGTCCGCCAGTTCAAGACGTTCTTCCGCACCGCCACCACGGACGAGATCCAGGGTGCCTTCGCCGCCGAGTACCTGTACACCAAGGCCGGCAAGAAGAAGGTCTACCTGATCGACGACCAGAAGACCTACGGCGCGGGCCTGGCCGCCTCCTTCAAGACGAACTTCACCAAGCTCGGCGGCAAGATCGTCGGCAACGACCACATCAACCCCGACGACCGCGACTTCAACGCCGTCGTCGCCAAGATCAAGAAGACCGGCGCCGAGGCCCTCTACTACGGCGGCGAGTACCCGGCCGCCGCCCCGCTGAGCCAGCAGCTCAAGGACAGCGGCCAGAACATCCCGCTCATGGGCGGCGACGGCATCTACTCCGGCGAGTTCCCGAAGCTGAACAAGAAGGCCGAGGGCGACCTCGCCACCTCCGTGGGCAAGCCGGTCGAGCAGCTGCCGTCCGCCAAGGAGTTCATCGAGAACTACAAGGCCGAGGGCTTCGAGGACCCCTACGAGGCGTACGGCGGCCTCACCTACGACGCCACCTGGTCGATCATCGAGGCCGTGAAGCTGGCCGTCGAGGGCAACGACGGCAAGGTCCCGTCCGACGCCCGCAAGGCCGTCCTCGACGCGATGAGCAAGGTCAAGTTCGACGGCGTCACCGGCACCATCTCCTTCGACGAGTTCGGTGACACCACGAACACCCTGATGACCGCCTACAAGATCAAGAACAACGCCTGGGCGCCCGAGTACAGCGCCTCGCCCAAGGTGGACTGACCGAGGGACACACAGAGGACACTCCCCTCACACATTGATCCCAGGCCGCGCGGGAGCGCCCACCAGCGCTCCCGCGCGGCGCCGTATCCGAACCACTCCACGGAGGCCCTGCGGTGAACGAACTGCCGCAACAGCTGGCCAATGGACTCATCCTCGGCGCGATGTACGGACTCATCGCGATCGGCTACACGATGGTCTACGGCATCGTCCAGCTCATCAACTTCGCCCACGGCGAGATCTTCATGGTCGGGGGCTTCGGGGCCCTCACCGTCTTCCTGATACTCCCCGACGGCTTCGCCCTCGGAGCCGCCATACCCCTCATGATCCTCGGCGGCGTCGTCGTCTCGGTGGCGTTCGCCACCGCGGCCGAGCGCTTCGCCTACCGGCCGCTGCGCAACGCACCACGGCTGGCACCGCTGATCACCGCCATCGGCCTGTCCATCGTGCTCCAGCAGATCGTGTGGATGTGGTACCCGGAGGCGAAGAAGGACCGCTCCTTCCCGCAGTTCCAGGGCGAGCCCATCGACATCCTCGGCGCCACCGTCCAGCGCGGTGACCTCTTCGTCATCATCGCCGCCCCGCTGTGCATGGTCGCCCTCGGCCTCTTCGTGTCCAAGACCCGCTCCGGCCGCGGCATGCAGGCCACCGCCCAGGACCCCGACACCGCCAAGCTGATGGGCGTCAACACCGACCGCATCATCGTCATGGCCTTCGCCATCGGTGCCGCGTTCGCCGCCGTCGCGGCCGTCGCCTACGGCCTGAAGAACGGCCAGGTCGGCTTCCGCATGGGCTTCCTGATGGGCCTCAAGGCCTTCACCGCCGCCGTCCTCGGCGGCATCGGCAACATCTACGGCGCCATGCTCGGCGGCATCGTCCTCGGCGTCGCCGAGGCCCTCGCCACCGGCTACATCGCCAACGTCCCCGGCATGGACCTCTTCGGCGGCGGCGCGTGGAAGGACGTGTGGGCGTTCAGCCTGCTCATCCTGGTCCTGCTCTTCCGGCCACAGGGCCTGCTCGGCGAACGCGTCGCGGATCGGGCGTGATACCCATGACGACCAAGACTCCCACCACCGACGGCACCGCCACCGCCAAGGCGGACACCGCACCGGCCACCCCGCTCGTCCCGCTGCCGCACGCCGCGGCACGCGCGATCACCGTCGCCGGCTCGGCCCTCGCCCTCGTCGGCACCTTCCTCGCCTGGACCTGGACCGACGAGTTCCCCGGCAACCTCACCGTCACCGGCTACCCGGGCGGCCTGCAGGTCCTCACCCTCGTCGGAGCCGCGCTCACCCTGCTGTTCGCCCTCTCCGGCTACGGCATCCGGGGCCTTGGCTGGCTCACGCCCGGCGGCACCAACAGCCCGGTCGTGCTGAGCGCCCTCGGCGTCCTCGGCACCACCGGCTACACCATGGGCGCCATCAGCCAGGAACTCGGCGGCCTGGTCAACCTCGAACCCGGCGCCTGGGTCTCCGGCATCGGCTCCCTCGTCGCCGTCGTCGGCGCCCTGGGCCTCCCGGTCGACCAGCCGTACGACAAGGACGCGGGCCGGCCCGGACCGTGGGGCCGGTTCCGCCACTCCCTCACCGCCCCCGAGCCCGGCCGCGCCGAGGAGCTGCCCTCCTGGGCCGAGATCCTGATCATCGCCGCCGGTTTCGGTGCCGGCCTGTACGTCTTCGCGTACGGCATCGGCACCGAGTACTCCGAGCTGTTCGTCGGCTTCCTGATCACCGCCGGGTTCGGCTTCACCGCCGTCACCCGCGCCGGACTGCTCAAGCGGCTCTCGGCGCTCACCGCCAAGCACCGCAACGTCACGCTCGCGGCCGCCTTCGTCGCCGCGATCTGCTTCCCGTTCACCCAGAGCAACGACCAGTTCGCCCTCATCGGCGCGAACATCCTCATCTTCGCCACGGTCGCCCTGGGCCTCAACGTCGTCGTCGGCCTCGCCGGCCTCCTCGACCTCGGTTACGTCGCCTTCCTCGGCGTCGGCGCCTACGCCGCCGCCCTGGTGTCCGGCTCCCCGCAGTCGAGCATCGGCGTGCACTTCCCGTTCTGGGCGGCCGTCCTCACCGGCGCGCTCGCCTCGCTGGTCTTCGGCGTGGTGATCGGCGCCCCGACCCTGCGGCTGCGCGGCGACTACCTCGCCATCGTGACGCTCGGCTTCGGTGAGATCTTCCGCATCACCATGAACAACCTGAACGGCAACAGCGGACCGGACGTCACCAACGGCTCCAACGGCATCCCGAACATCCCCGACCTGGAGATCTTCGGCTTCAACCTGGGCCTGCCGCACAACGTCCTCGGCCACGAGCTCACCCGCTCCGGCAACTACTACCTGCTGATGCTGCTGTTCACGGCGATCGTCGTGCTGGTCTTCCGCCGCTCCGCGGAGTCCCGCATCGGCCGCGCCTGGGTCGCCATCCGCGAGGACGAGACCGCCGCCACCGCCATGGGCATCAACGGCTTCCGCCTCAAGCTCCTCGCGTTCGCGCTCGGCGCCTGCCTGGCCGGCCTCGCCGGCACCGTGCAGGCCCACGTGTCCTACAGCGTCACCCCCGAGCAGTACCAGTTCGCCGGCTCCGTGCCGCCCAACTCGGCCTTCCTGCTCGCCGCCGTCATCCTCGGCGGCATGGGCACCATCAGCGGCCCGCTGATCGGCGCCGCGCTGCTCTACCTGATCCCGGCCAAGCTCCAGTTCATGGCGGAGTACCAGCTGCTCCTCTTCGGCGCCGCGCTCATGCTCCTGATGCGCTTCCGCCCCGAGGGCCTGGTCGCCGACCGCAGGAAGCAGCTCGAGTTCCACGACACCGGACAGCTCGACGTACCGGACGACAAGCCGCTCCCCGACGGCGCGACCGGCGTCGCGAAGGCAGGGGCGTGACCCTCATGACGACCACCACCGCACCCACCACCACGACGGTCCTCGACGCCAGCGACGTCACCATGCGGTTCGGCGGCCTCACCGCCGTGCGCTCGGTCGACCTCGTCGTCAACAGCGGCGAGATCGTCGGTCTGATCGGTCCCAACGGCGCCGGGAAGACCACCTTCTTCAACTGCCTCACCGGCCTGTACGTCCCCACCGAGGGGAAGGTCGCGTACAAGGGCACCGTGCTGCCGCCCAAGCCGCACCTGGTCACCCAGGCCGGCATCGCCCGCACCTTCCAGAACATCCGGCTCTTCGCCAACATGACGGTTCTGGAGAACGTGCTCGTCGGACGGCACACCCGCACCAAGGAGGGCCTCTGGTCGGCCCTGCTGCGGCTGCCCGGCTTCAAGCGGGCCGAGCAGGAGTCCCGCGAACGGGCCATGGAACTCCTGGAGTTCACCGGTCTCGCCGCCAAGGCCGACCACCTGGCCCGCAACCTGCCCTACGGCGAGCAGCGCAAGCTGGAGATCGCCCGGGCGCTGGCCAGCGAACCCGGCCTGCTCCTGCTGGACGAGCCCACCGCGGGCATGAACCCGCAGGAGACCCGCGCGGCCGAAGAGCTGATCTTCGCCATCCGCGACAAGGGCATCGCCGTCCTGGTCATCGAGCACGACATCCGGTTCATCATGAACCTCTGCGACCGGGTCGCCGTACTCGTCCAGGGCGAGAAGATCGTCGAGGGACCCGCCGAGGTCGTCCAGGCCGACGAGCGCGTCATCGCCGCCTACCTCGGCACCCCCTTCGAAGGAGCGCCGGGCCAGGAGGAGGCCGCCGAGGTCGAGGCGGCCGAGGCGCACAGCACCACAGAAGGGGACGACAAGTGACCGCACTGCTGGAGGTCGAGGACCTCAGGGTCGCCTACGGCAAGATCGAGGCCGTCAAGGGCATCTCGTTCACCGTCGACGCGGGCGAGGTCGTCACCCTCATCGGCACCAACGGCGCCGGCAAGACCACCACGCTCAGGACGCTGTCCGGGCTGCTCCAGCCGGTCTCCGGCGACATCAGGTTCGACGGGCAGTCGCTGAAGAAGATCCCCGCGCACAAGATCGTGTCGCTGGGGCTCGCCCACTCCCCCGAGGGGCGGCACATCTTCCCCCGGATGACCATCGAGGACAACCTCCGGCTCGGCGCCTTCCTCCGCAACGACAAGGACGGCATCGAGAAGGACATCCGGCGCGCCTACGAGCTCTTCCCCATCCTCGGGGAGCGCAGCAAGCAGGCCGCGGGCACGCTCTCCGGCGGCGAGCAGCAGATGCTCGCCATGGGCCGGGCCCTGATGTCGCGGCCCAAGCTGCTCATGCTCGACGAGCCCTCCATGGGCCTGTCGCCGATCATGATGCAGAAGATCATGGCGACCATCAAGGAGCTCAAGGACCAGGGCACCACCATCCTGCTCATCGAGCAGAACGCCCAGGCCGCGCTCTCCCTGGCGGACCACGCGCACGTGATGGAGGTCGGCAAGATCGTCCTGTCCGGTTCCGGGCAGGAGCTGCTGCACGACGAGTCCGTCCGCAAGGCCTACCTCGGCGAGGACTAG
>NZ_VCNP01000053.1 GCF_006782915.1 Streptomyces calvus | reverse complement strand
CGTACGCGGGCCGGCGGGTCAGCCCTTCGACGCCTTCTTCTCCTCGGCGTCGTCGATGCCCGCCTGCGCCACCTGCTGCATCGACATCCGCCGGTCCATCGACGTCTTCTGGATCCAGCGGAAGGCCGCCGGCTCCGTCAGTCCGTACTGCGTCTGCAGCACCGACTTGGCGCGGTCGACCAGCTTGCGCGTCTCCAGCCGCTGGCTGAGGTCGGCGACCTCGCGCTCCAGTTCCTTCAGCTCCGTGAACCGCGAGACGGCCATCTCGATGGCCGGCACCACGTCGCTCTTGCTGAACGGCTTGACCAGGTAGGCCATCGCGCCCGCGTCGCGGGCCCGCTCCACCAGGTCGCGCTGGGAGAACGCGGTCAGCATCAGCACCGGGGCGATGCTCTCCTCGGCGATCTTCTCCGCCGCGGAGATGCCGTCCAGCTTGGGCATCTTCACGTCGAGGATCACCAGGTCGGGGCGGTGCTCGCGGGCCAGTTCGACGGCCTGCTCACCGTCTCCGGCCTCGCCGACGACGGAGTACCCCTCCTCCTCGAGCATCTCTTTGAGGTCGAGCCGGATCAGGGCCTCGTCCTCGGCGATCACGACGCGGGTCGTCATCGGAGGGACGTGCGACTTGTCGTCGTCGGGCACGTCTACGGGCTGGGGCGACTCGGGGGCGCTCACGTGGGCTCCTTGGTGCGGGGCAGACCGGTACTGCTGACAAGAGCGTACCCAGCTGCGGTAAGGTGGGGGCACGGCGGGTGACCGTCGACCTTCGTTTTGCAGGGCGCCCCGGTAGCCCAGCGGTAGAGGCAATGGTCTCAAACACCATCCAGCGTCGGTTCGAATCCGACCCGGGGTACTTTTCCTTTGAATCCAAGGTCACCGTTTGACAGCGGATGTCCACCTTTACGGTGAACATCCGCTTTTTGCTGTGTGCCGCGGACGATCAGGCACCGGCCCCCGGCCGAGGACCGTCGTCCTCCCCGATGCGGTGGACGCGGACGAGGTTGGTGGAGCCGGAGACCCCCGGAGGCGAGCCCGCCGTGATCACCACGGTGTCGCCCCGCTCGCAGCGGGCGTACTCCAGCAGCAACTCGTCCACCTGCCGGACCATCGCGTCCGTGGAGTCGACGTGCGGGCCGAGGAAGGTCTCCACCCCCCAGGACAGGCTGAGCTGGGAGCGGGTGGCCGGGTCCGGGGTGAAGGCGAGCAGCGGGATGGGGCTGCGGTAGCGGGAGAGCCGGCGGGCGGTGTCGCCGGACTGGGTGAAGGCGACCAGGAACCTGGCGCCCAGGAAGTCGCCCATCTCCGCCGCCGCGCGGGCCACGGCGCCGCCCTGGGTGCGGGGCTTGTTGCGCTCGGTCAGCGGCGGCAGGCCCTTGGCGAGGATGTCCTCCTCGGCCGCCGCCACGATCCGGGCCATGGTGCACACCGTCTCCACGGCGTGCTTGCCGACACTGGTCTCGCCGGAGAGCATCACGGCGTCGGTGCCGTCGATGACGGCGTTGGCCACGTCGGAGGCCTCCGCGCGGGTGGGGCGGGCGTTGTCGATCATCGAGTCGAGCATCTGCGTGGCCACGATGACCGGCTTGGCGTTGCGCTTGGCGAGCTTGATGGCGCGCTTCTGGACGATGGGCACCTGCTCCAGGGGCATCTCCACACCGAGGTCGCCGCGGGCGACCATGATGCCGTCGAAGGCGGCCACGATGTCGTCGATGTTCTCGACCGCCTGCGGCTTCTCCACCTTGGCGATGACGGGAAGGCGGCGGCCCTCCTCGTCCATGATGCGGTGGACGTCCCTGATGTCGCGGCCGCTGCGCACGAAGGACAGCGCGATCACGTCGAAGCCGGTGCGCAGCGCCCAGCGCAGGTCGTCCTCGTCCTTCTTGGACAGGGCCGGGACGGAGACCGCGACACCGGGGAGGTTGAGCCCCTTGTGGTCGGAGACCATGCCGCCCTCGACGACGGTGGTGTGGACGCGGGGGCCGTCGACGGCGGTGACCTCCAGGGTGACCTTGCCGTCGTCGACCAGGATGCGCTCACCGGGGGTGACGTCGCCGGCGAGGCCCGCGTAGGTGGTGCCGCAGGTGTGGCGGTCGCCCTCGACGCCGTCCTCGACGGTGATGGTGAACGTGTCGCCGCGTTCAAGGAGTACGGGGCCTTCGACGAAGCGGCCGAGGCGGATTTTCGGGCCTTGAAGGTCGGCGAGGAGACCGACGCTGCGGCCCGTCTCGTCGGCGGCCTTGCGCACCCGTCGGTAGCGCTCCTCGTGCTCGGCGTGACCGCCGTGGCTGAGGTTGAAGCGGGCGACGTCCATCCCGGCATCGACCAAGGCCTTGATCTGGTCGTATGTGTCGGTGGCGGGGCCCAGTGTGCAGACGATTTTCGCTCGGCGCATGGTTCGAGCCTAGGGCTTACCGGCCGGTAGCGACTTGGCCGGTCGGTGAAAGGTAATTGACAAGTGTTGAAGTGTGCGCGGGGCCGCTCCGATGAGCATACGAGGCCGTCGCGGCCGCCTGCCGGACACCGGATCGCAACGTGGAGGGTCTGGTCGGATCGGCATGTTCAGGCCAGAATCAGCGGGCGCATCTACGCGCGTTGTCGTCCGTTGCCCGAGGAGAGCCCGACATGGCGTTCGACCGCCGGAAGTTCCTGAAGAGATCCGCTGTGACCGGGGCGGGTGTGGCGCTCGCGGGCACGGCGGCGGCGCCCGCGGCGCAGGCCGCCGAGGCGGGACGGGGAGGCAAGCCGGTGAAGCGGTACGCGCTGACCGTGATGGGCACGACCGATCTGCACGGGCACGTCTTCAACTGGGACTACTTCAAGAACGCCGAGTACACCGACGCGGCCGGCAACGCGCAGGGCCTGGCGCGCGTGTCGACGCTGGTGAACCAGGTCCGCGAGGAGAAGGGCCGGCACAACACGCTGCTGCTGGACGCGGGCGACACCATCCAGGGCACACCGCTGACGTACTACTACGCGAAGGTCGACCCGATCACCGCCGAGGGCGGTCCGGTGCATCCGATGGCGCAGGCGATGAACGCCATCGGCTACGACGCGGTGGCGCTCGGCAACCACGAGTTCAACTACGGCATCGAGACGCTGCGCAGGTTCGAGGAGCAGTGCGACTTCCCGCTGCTCGGCGCCAACGCCCTGGACGCCAGGACGCTGAAGCCCGCCTTCCCGCCGTACTTCATGAAGACGTTCCGGGTGAAGGGCGCGCCGCCGGTGAAGGTGGCGGTGCTGGGCCTGACCAACCCGGGCATCGCGATCTGGGACAAGGCCTACGTGCAGGGGAAGCTGACGTTCCCGGGCCTGGAGGAGCAGGCGGCCAAGTGGGTGCCGAAGCTGCGGTCGATGGGCGCGGACGTGGTCGTGGTGTCGGCGCACTCCGGTTCCTCCGGCACCTCGTCCTACGGTGACCAGCTGCCGCACGTGGAGAACGCGGCCGCGAACGTGGCACGGCAGGTACCGGGCATCGACGCGATCCTCGTCGGTCACGCGCACCAGGAGATCGAGGAGCTGCGGGTCACCAACGAGGAGACCGGCCGGGACGTCGTCCTGTCCGAACCGCTGTGCTACGCCGAACGGCTGACGCTGTTCGACATCGAGCTGGTCTTCGCACGGGGCCGCTGGACGGTCGAGTCGGTGAAGGCGTCGCTGCGCGACGCGGCGACGGTCGAGGACGACCCCGCCGTCACCAAGCTGCTCTCCGACGAGCACGCCCAGGTCGTGGCGTACGTCAACCAGGTGGTGGGCACGGCGACCGAGACGCTGACCACGACGGAGGCTCGCTACAAGGACGCGCCGATCATCGACCTGATCGCCAAGGTGCAGGAGGACGTGGTGAAGGCGGCCCTCGCCGGCACCGAGTACGCCTCGCTGCCGGTGCTGTCGCAGGCCTCGCCGTTCTCCCGGACGGCCCGGATCCCGGCCGGCGAGGTGACGATCCGCGACCTGTCGAGCCTGTACGTGTACGACAACACGCTGGTCGCCAAGCTGATGACGGGCGCGCAGGTGCGGGCGTACCTGGAGTACTCGGCGGAGTACTTCGTGCAGACGGCGGCGGGCACCCCGGTGGACGTGGCGAAGCTGACGAACGCGGGCAACCGCCCGGACTACAACTACGACTACGTCTCGGGCCTGGCCTACGACATCGACATCGCCCGGCCGGCCGGGTCGCGGATCCAGAACATCACCTTCGGCGGTGCCCCGCTGGACGACGCGCAGCAGTTCGTGTTCGCGGTGAACAACTACCGGGCCAACGGCGGCGGCGCGTTCCCGCACGTGGCGTCGGCGAAGGAGCTGTGGGCGGAGTCGACGGAGATCCGCACCCGGATCGCGGAGTGGGTGACCGCGAAGGGCGTGCTGGACCCGAAGGACTTCGCGTCGGCCGACTGGAGGCTGACGCGGGAGGGCACCCCGGTGTTCTGAGCGTCCGCCGTCGCGGGAGCCGTCAGGTCCCGTCCGCCAGTGGGGTGAGCCGTGCGGCTTGCCGGGCGGGCGGGACCTGCCGCGTCGTGGGGTGCAGTCCGAAGGTGGTGAAGGCGGTGCGGGCCGGCTGCGGGTAGGGCCGCTCGCCGGTGAGGTGGTTGAGGATCACGGCGCTGCGCCAGGCGGCGAGTCCGAGGTCCGGCGTTCCGACGCCGTGGGTGTGGAGTTCGGCGTTCTGCACGTACACGGAGCCGGTGACGGCATGGTCCAGGACCAGCCGGAAGTGCTCGTCGACGCGGGGCCGGCCGGCGCGGTCGCGCCGCAGATGCGGGTCGAGCGGGGCCAGGAGGCGGTCCAGCGGGCGGGCGCGGTGGCCGGTGGCGAGGACGACGGCGTCGGTGGTGAGGCGGGTGCGGGTGCGCTGCCGGGTGTGTTCGAGGTGGAGTTCGATCCGGGCGGGTGCGGTGCGGACGGCCGCGCGGACGTGGACGGCGGGGGTGAGGACCGCGTCGGGCCAGCCGCCGTGCAGGGTGCGCCGGTACAGCTCGTCGTGGACGGCGGCGAGGGTGGCGGCGTCGATGGCCTTGTGGAGCTGCCACTGGGCGGGGACGAGCCGGTCGCGGACGGGTTCGGGCAGGGCGTGGAAGTAGCGGGTGTGGTCGGGCGTGAAGTGTTCCAGGCCGAGCTTGGAGTACTCCATCGGGGCGAAGGCCTCGGTGCGGCCGAGCCAGTGCAGGCGTTCCCGGCCGGCGGGCCGGTGGCGGAGCAGGTCGAGGAAGACCTCGGCGCCGGACTGTCCGGTGCCGACGACGGTGACGTGGCCCGCGGCGAGCAGGGTGTCGCGGTGGCGGAGGTAGTCGTCGGCGTGGACGACGGGCAGGTCGGGGGCGTCGGCCAGGGGCCGGAGCGGTTCGGGCACCCAGGGTTCGGTGCCGACGCCGAGGACGACGTTGCGGGCGCGCACGCGGCGGCCGGACCCGGCGGGGGCGTCGGCCGGGGCGACGTCGACCTCGAAGAGGGCGTCGTCGGGGTTCCAGCGGACGGTGTCGACGCGGTGTCCGAAGTGGAGCGCGGGCAGGTGTTCGGCGACCCAGCGGCAGTAGGCGTCGTACTCGGTGCGGCGGATGTGGAACTGCTCGGCGAAGTAGAAGGGGTAGAGGCGCTCGCGCGCTCTGAGGTGGTTGAGGAAGGTCCAGGGGCTGGTGGGGTCGGCGAGGGTGACGAGGTCGGCGAGGAAGGGGACCTGGACGGTGGCGTCGTCCAGGAGCAGTCCCGGGTGCCAGTCGAAGCGGGCCCGCCGGTCGTAGAAGGCGGTGTCGAGCGGGAGGGGGTGGGCGAGGGCGGCGAGGGAGAGGTTGAACGGGCCGATGCCGACGCCGACGAGGTCGCGGGAGGCGTCGTGGGACGTGGGGGTCATCGGGGTCCTTCCGCGTGGGCCTGGTGGACGAGGGTGAGGAGGCCCGCCAGGTCCTCGCGGCGGGTGGCGGGGTTGAGCAGGGTGACCTTCAGCCAGAGGCGGCCGTCGGCGCGGGCGCGGCCCAGGACGGCGCGGCCGGTGGTGAGGAGGCGGCGGCGCAGCGCGGCGACGGCCGCCTCGCCGGCGCCGGCGGGCCGGAAGAGGACCGTGCTGATCACGGGCCGGGCGTGGAGGTCGAGGCGCGGGTCGTCGTGGACGAGCCCGGCGAACTCCTGGGCCAGGTCGCAGACCCGGTCGACGAGGCCGCCCAGTCCGGCGCGGCCGAGGCTCTTCAGGGTGACGGCGAGTTTGAGGACGTCGGCGCGGCGGGTGGTGCGCAGCGAGCGGCCGAGCAGGTCGGGGAGCCCCGCCGCGGTGTCGTCGTCGGCGTTGAGGTAGTCGGCGCGGTGCCGCAGCGCGGTGAGGTCGCCTGGGTCGCGGACGGTGAGCAGGCCGGCGGGGACCGGCTGCCAGCCGAGTTTGTGCAGGTCGAGGGTGACGGTGTGGGCGGCGTCGAGGCCGGTGAGCAGGGGCCGGTGGCGGTCGCTGAAGAGGAGCGGCCCGCCGTAGGCGGCGTCGACGTGCAGGCGGGCGCCGTGGGCGGCGCAGCGGGCGGCGATCTCGGGCAGGGGGTCGATGCGGCCGGTGTCCGTGGTGCCGGCGGTCGCGGCGACCAGGAGCGGTCCCGGCAGCCGGGCGAGGACGTCGCCGAGGGCGCCGGGGTCGAGGGTGCCGGCGGGTGCGGGTACGACGACGGGTTCGGGCAGGCCGAGCAGCCAGGCGGCGCGGGGCAGCGAGTGGTGGGCGTTGGCGCCGTGGACGAGGCGCAGGGCGCCGCCGTGGGCCTCGCGGGCCAGCAGCAGGGCGAGTTGGTTGGACTCGGTGCCGCCGGTGGTGACGAGGGCGTCGGCGTGGCCGGTCTCGCGGGCGAGGGCGCGGGTGACCAGGTCTTCCAGGGCGGAGGCGGCGGGGGCCTGGTCCCAGGAGTCCAGGGAGGGGTTGAGGGCCGTGGCGGCGAGGTCGGCGGCGGCCGCGACGGCGAGGGGCGGGCAGTGCAGGTGGGCGGCGCAGTGAGGGTGGGCGGCGCAGTGAGGGTGGGCGGGGTCGGCGGCGCCCGCGGCGAAGGCGTGGACGAGGATGCGCAGGGCGTCGGGGTCGCCCCGGTCGGGCAGGACGTCGCCCACCGCGTCCCGGATCCGCGCGGCGACGGCGCCGGGCCCGCCGTGCGGCAGGGGTGCGCCGCGGGTGCGGCCGCCGGTGTGCAGGGCGTCGAGGACGGTGTCGAGCAACGGCCGCAGTGCGGTGGGGCCTTGGGAGCCCGAGGCGAGGTGCGGCGTGCTCATGGGACGGTCCTCCGGGACGCGGCGCCGGATGCGCGGGGAAGGATCCCACCTTGTACGCGCATCGCAGGCGATGTCCGGAAAGCCCGCCGATCGCACCCGAAAGGGGGTACGTCCGGTGAATGGGGTGTGCGTCGGGGCGCCGCCCGCCGGGCCGGCCGGGCGGCCCCCCCCGAGGGCCTATGCCCGCTGGACGCGCAGGGCGCGGGCCAGGTCGTCGAGTTGGTCGACGAGCTTGCGGCGCAGGGCCGGGATCGGGTCGGCCTCGCGCAGGCACGTCTCGCCGAGTTCCAGGTTCTCCGCGTCGACGGCGTGGGCGGGGAAGGCCCAGCGGCCGGCGGCCTCGGCGATGGCGGGGCCGCGGCGGGCGGCGACGGCGACCGCGTCCTGGTAGTAGCGCGCCACGTACGGGCGTACCAGGTCGGCCTGTTCGGGCTGCCAGAAGCCCTGCGCGGTGGCGGTGAACAGGTAGTTCGACAGGTCGGCCCGGTCGTCGGCGCCGAACATGGCCTGCCAGGCACGGCTCTTGGCGTCCTCGTCGGGCAGGGAGGCGCGGCAGCGGGCGGCGCCCTCCTGGCCGGTGGCGCTCGGGTCGCGGCGCAGTTCCTCGGCGATGGCGGCCTCGTCGGTGGCGCCGAGCACGGCGAGGCGGGCCAGGACGCGCCAGCGCAGTTCGGGGTCGAGTTCGGGTCCGCCGGGGACGATGCCGTCGGCGAGCCAGGCGGCGACGGTGTCGGGGTGGGCGGCGACGTCGATGCAGTGCCGTACGGCGATCAGGCGCAGGCCGGGGTTGTCGCCGTCCTCGGTGCGGCGGATGAGGTCGCGGCACAGGGCGGTGAGGGTGGCGAGCGCGGCGGGCCGCTTCTCGGGCGTGAGGTAGCGGTCGGCGATGTGGGTGGAGGCGAACGCGAGGACGCCCTGGACGAGGGCGAGGTCGGTCTCGTGCGGGAGGTGCGTGCGGGCGATGTCCAGGAAGTCGGCGGCGGGCAGGTCGCCGTCGCGGACGGCGTCCCTGAGCGCGTTCCACACCACGGCGCGGGTGAGCGGGTCGGGCAGCCCGGACAGGTGGGTGCGCAGGGTGTTCAGGGACTCGGGGTCGAAGCGGATTTTGGCGTAGGTGAGGTCCTGGTCGTTGAGGACGACGAGGGCGGGGCGGGTTCCGGCGGTGCTGAGGGCGCCGGCCTCGGTGGCGGGCAGGTCGGCCTCCAGGCGCTGCCGCAGGGTCAGCCGGTGGGCGTCGTGCAGGTCCCGGTCGTACAGGCCGACGGTGATGCGGTGCGGGCGCTTGCGGCCGTCCGGGCGGAGGGTCCCGCGGTGCGTCAGGCCCTCGCGGTCCTGGTCGGGGTCGGGCCCGGACCGGAGGCCGGGGTCGCCCCGGTGCGCGATGCCGAGGTGGAACCAGCCGTTGTCGCCGTTCCTCGGTTCGGGGGTGAGGGTGTCGACGCCGGTGGTGCGCAGCCAGGCGTCGGCCCAGGCGTGGACGTCGCGTTCGGTGGCGGAGGCGAGGGAGTCGATGAAGTCGGCGAGGCCGGCGTTGGCGAACCGGTGCCGCCGGAAGTGGGTGTTGATGCCGGCGAGGAAGTCCTTCTCGCCGAGCCAGGCGACGAGCTGCCGCAGCGCGGAGGCGCCCTTGGCGTAGGAGATGCCGTCGAAGTTGAGCAGGGCGGAGGCGGTGTCCTCGACGTTCTCGGGGGCGACGGGGTGGGTGGAGGGCCGCTGGTCGGCGTCGTAGCCCCAGGGCTTGCGGGTGACGCCGAAGTCGGTCCAGGTGTCGGTGAAGCGGGTGGCCTCGGTGAGCGTCTGGTAGCCCATGTACTCGGCGAAGGACTCGTTGAGCCAGATGTCGTCCCACCAGGCGAGGGTGACGAGGTCGCCGAACCACATGTGGGCCATCTCGTGGGCGACGACCATGGCGCGGGTCTGGCGCTCGGTGTCGGTGACGGCGGAGCGGTAGACGAACTCGTCGCGGAAGGTGACCAGTCCGGGGTTCTCCATGGCGCCCGCGTTGAACTCGGGGACGAAGGCCTGGTCGTAGGAGTCGAAGGGGTAGGGCTCCTCGAACTTCTCGTGGTAGCGGTCGAAGCAGGCGCGCGTGATGTCGAGGAGTTCGTCGGCGTCCGCGTCGAGGTACGGGGCGAGCGAGCGGCGGCAGTGGATGCCGAAGGGCAGGCCGCGGTGCTCGGTGCGCACCGAGTGCCAGGGGCCGGCGGCGACGGCGACGAGGTAGGTGGAGATCAGCGGGGTGGCGGCGGCCTGCCAGCGGCCGCCGCCGAGGTGCTCGGTGACGCCGTTGGCGAGGACGGTCCAGTTCTCCGGGGCCGTGACGGTGAGGTCGAAGACGGCCTTGAGGTCGGGCTGGTCGAAGGCGGCGAAGACGCGTTGCACGTCGTCCAGGAACAGCTGCGTGTAGACGTAGGTCTCGCCGTCGGTGGGGTCGGTGAAGCGGTGCATGCCCTCACCGGTGCGGGAGTAGCGCATCCGGGCGTCGACGCGCAGTTCGTGCTCGCCGGCGGCGAGGTTCTTCAGCGGCAGCCGGTTGCCGTCGAGGGTGTCGGCGTCCAGGGGCTGTCCGTCCAGGGTGACGGAGCGCAGCTCGGCGGGCTTGATCTCGACGAAGGTGTCCGCGTCCGTGCGGGCGCTGAACCTGATCACGGTGCGGGAGTCGAAGGTCTCGTCCCCGGTGGTCAGATCGAGTTCGATCGTGTAGCGGTGGACGTCGAGGAGCTGTGCTCGGTTCTGCGCTTCGTCGCGCGTCAGTACGGACATGCAGGCCATGCTGCCCGATGCGGTTGCCGTGGCACAGGGGCGGATCGGGTACGCGCGCTATGTCCGGTCCCGTTCGAGCTCCCCGGTGTGCGCCCCCGCGGGCTCGGCGGGCTCCGCGCGTGCGTGGGTGTGGGGCAGGGCGGGACGTGCGGGGTGGCCGGGGTGCTGTTCGTCGAGCCGGGCGCGCAGGGCGCGGATCTCGCGTTCCAGGGCGAGGTGGCGCTGGTGGCTGTCGTAGAGGTGGCGGACCTTGGTGCGCAGCGCCCAGGGGTCGACGGGTTTGGTGACGAGGTCGGCGACGCCGAGGGCGTAGGCGGCGGCGCCGAGCTGCCGGTCGCGGGCGAAGCCGGTGAGCAGGACGACCGGGATGTGCTGGGTCTGCTCCAGGCGCCGCATGTAGCGCACGACGTCGAGGCCGCCGGTGCCCGGCATGTGGACGTCGAGGAGCAGCAGGCCGACGTTTCCGCGCAGCAGTTGTTTGAGGGCTTCGTCGCCGCTGGTGGCCCGGCCCAGCAGGTGGCCCAGCGGGGCCAGGGCGCTCTCCAGGGCGTACAGGGCGTCCTCGTGGTCGTCGACGATGAGGATCCTGGCGTTCGGCGGCATGGCGCACGTCCCTCCTCGTAAGGGACCGGATGGCTGTCCGGGTGCTGACGGGCGGTGCCCGACGGCTGACAAGGAGTGCACAGCGCAGCATGCACCGCGCGGGCCGTCGTGTCACTCCCCCGCGGAGGACGCCGTGGCCGCGTTCGCTCAGGGCGTGGCGCCGTTGACGGTGTCGTCCGCGATGCGTTCGTGGTGCCGGATCACCTCGGCGATGATGAAGTTCAGGAACTTCTCCGCGAAGGCCGGGTCGAGTTTGGCGTTCTCGGCGAGGGCGCGCAGCCGGGCGATCTGGCGGGCCTCGCGGTTCGGGTCGGCGGGCGGCAGCCGGTGCGTGGCCTTGAGGCGGCCGACCTGCTGGGTGCACTTGAAGCGTTCGGCGAGCATGTGGACGACGGCCGCGTCGATGTTGTCGATGCTGTCGCGCAGCCGTTCGAGCTCCTCGCGGACGGCGGGGTCGACGTCACCGGGGGCGGTGTTGCTGGTGGTCATGGGGGGTCAGCCTACGGCGCGGGCGGGCGGTGCACGGGCCGGGGTGGTGGCGCGGGCGGGCCCGTACAGTGGAAGGGGGTCCTGGGCGTGCGGGGGTGAGTCGTGGCGAACGGCGGACCGGTCGAGCACGGGTACCCGCACCTTCCGACGGTGCGGGCCGCCGTCACGGCGCTGTACCGGCGTCTGTCGTACGACACGGTCCGCACGTTCTCGGTGAGCGTGGCGCCGGCCGACGTGGCGTTCTGCGACACGGACGATCTTCATCTGGGGGCGCAGCGGGTGGCCCGCGAGCTGGTGCGGCACTACCGGCTGCCGGACGCGCGGCTGATCGTCGGGTTCCGTGAGATGGAGCATGCGGCGCATGTGGAACTGGCGGCCGGGCCGGAGTACTTCGTCGAGTTGAACGACCGGTTCCGTACGCATCGGCGGGACATCGGTGCGGCCCTGGCGCACGAGGTGGCGCACGTGTACCTGCACCGGCTGGACCTGTCGTTCCCGGGGACCCGGGACAACGAGATCCTGACGGACACGACGGCGACGTACCTGGGGGCGGGCTGGCTGCTGCTGGACGCGTTCCGGGAGGACGGGGCGTCGTCGCAGAAGCTGGGCTACCTCACGCCGGAGGAGTTCGGGTACGTGCTGGCGAAGCGGTCGCTGGTGTTCGGGGAGGACCCGTCGGTGTGGTTCACCAGCGCGCAGGCGTACACGGCGTACGTCGAGGGCCGGGCGCTGGCCCGCCGGGACGAGCAGCAGCCGCCGCTGACGGCGGCCGGCTGGGCGGGCCGCAGGCGCTACGCGCGCGACCGCCGGCACGCGCAGGACCACCGGCCGCCGGCCGCGCGGGGCGACGTGCCGTACAGCTTCGCGCCGGACGAGCGGGGCCCGCTGCGGGTGTCGTTCCCGTGCCCGACCTGCCACCAGCGGATCCGGGTGCCGGTGCGCGGGCGGGTGCGGGCGCGGTGCGGGCTGTGCCGGACGGTGCTGGAGTGCGACACCTAGGACACGGGAGGGTCGGCGCGCTACCGCACGATGCCCTTCGCGCGCGCCGCCGCCAGCCAGGTGGGGAACTCCCGCACCAGGCGGTCGTACAGTTCGCTGTCCGCGACGCCACGCGGGTCCTCGCCGGCGTGGAAGAAGCCCGCGTTGTCGACGGGCCGCTTGGCCGGGACGGCGAGGTCGTCGAGCCGGCGCAGGTAGTCGAACTGCTTGCTGTGCGGGTCGCCGAAGCCGATGAACTGCCAGAACAGCGGCAGCCGGGCGGCCTTGCACAGGTACTTCTCCGCGGCGAGCTTGTTGATCGGCCCGCCGTCGGTCTGGAAGACCACCAGCGCGGGCTCGGTCGATCCGCTGTCCAGGTAGTGGTCGATGACCGCGTCCATCGCCAGGTGGTAGCTGGTCTTCCCCATGTGGCCGAGGCCCGCCACGATCCGCTCCACGCGCCCCTGGTGGTCGGTGAGGGCGATCTCGGTGACGGCGTCGACGTCGGTGGAGAAGAACACCACCGGGACGGTGCCGTCGTCGTCGAGGTGCGCGGACAGTCCCAGCACCCGGTCGGCGAGCGCCTGGACGCTGCCGTCCTTGTAGTACGGCTTCATCGAGCCGGAGTAGTCGACCACCAGGTAGACCGCGGCGCGCAGCCCGTCCAGCCCGTGCCCGGCCAGCGACACCCCGGCCGTCTTGTACAGGCTGACCAGCGCGGGCGCGGTTTGTTCGATCTTGCTCAGGCTGATCGCGGCCATGCGGCTCCCCCTCGGTCACGTCACTGGCCCGAGCGTACGGCACCCTCACCCCGCCTCCGCCGCCCGTCACCGGCGTTCGCTATTTTGTTCGCCGCCGTCCCCACCGGCTCTCTTTCCGTACCCGTCCCTCCCGAGGAGCCGGCCCGTGGATTCCGAGTCCACCGTCACCACCTGCTACCGCCATCCCAAGGTGGAGTGTCACGTCCGCTGCACGCGCTGCGAGCGGTACATCTGCCCGGACTGCATGCGGGAGGCGGCCGTCGGCCACCAGTGCCCCGAGTGCGTGCGGGAGGGCGCGCGGTCGGTGCGGCAGGCCCGCACGGTGGTGGGCGGCCGGGTGTCGGCGGTGCCCGTGGTGACGTACGTGCTGATCGTCGTCAACGTGCTCGTGTACGTGGCGGAGTTGGTGCGGCCGGAGATCGTGGACCGGTTCGCGATGGTCGGCGCTGGGCTGACCGGGCCGGACGGAGGCCACTACCTGTGGGCCGACCCGTACCCGGCCGGCTACACGCCGGAAGGGCTGGTGGGCGGCGAGTGGTACCGGCTGCTGACCGGCGCGTTCCTGCATCTGCCGCCGACGGAGGGGACGTTCGGCGTCTTCCACGTCGTGATGAACATGGTGGCGCTGTGGAACCTGGGCCGGCTGGTGGAGCCGATGCTGGGCCGGGTGCACTTCCTCGTCCTGTACCTGCTGTCGGCGCTGGGCGGTTCGGTGCTGGTGCTGCTGATCGCGCCGCAGGACGCCGTCGTCGGCGCGTCCGGCGCGATCTTCGGGGTCGGCGCCGCGTACTACGTCTTGGCCCGGCGGGTCGGGCTGCACATGGGCCAGGTCAACCGGTTCATGACCGGGCTGCTGCTGTGGCTGGTGCTCTCCGCGCTCGTCACCTCCTGGGAGGGCCACCTCGGCGGGCTGCTGGCGGGCGGCGCGGTGTCGCTGGCGTTCGCGTACGCTCCCCGGGACGGGCGCCGGGCCGTGGTCCAGGTGGGCGCCTGCCTGCTCCTGGTGGCCGTGCTGACGGCGGCCGCCGTGGTCAAGGTGTCCGGGCTGACGGGTGGAGGCTTGCCCCAGTGAGACGTTCCGCGGTGTTCCTCTCCCTCCTTCCCCTGGTCGCCGCCGGCGTGTACCTGGCGCTTCCGCAGGACCCGGACGGCCCGCCGGCCGCGCCGTCCACCGCCACCGCCCGGTCGGCGCCCGAGGAGGCCAAGGACCGCGCGGAGCGGGAACGCGAGCAGGACGACGCGCTGATCGCCGCCCTGCCGCCGGGTCTGGCCGACCCGCGGAAGAAGGAACTGGCCCTGGCGGTGGTGGCGAGCGCCGAGCACTCCACCACCGACTGGCGCAGCACCTACGGCGTCGTCGAGGACCGCGGCGACGGCTGCGGCTACACGGCCGGCATCATCGGCTTCTGCACCGGCACCCACGACCTGCTCACCCTGGTCGGCCGCTACACCGAGGACCGTCCCGGCAACGCGCTGGCGCCGTACCTGCCCGCCCTGCGCACGGTCGACGGCTCCGACTCGCACGAGGGGCTGGACCCCGGGTTCACGGCCGCGTGGGCGGTCGAGGCGCGGGTGCCGGCGTTCCGCGCGGCGCAGGAGGCGGAGCGCGACCGCGTCTACTTCGATCCCGCGGTCCGCCTCGCCAAGCTGGACGGCCTCGGCACGCTGGGCCAGCTCGTCTACTTCGACGCGATGGTCCTCCACGGTCCCGACACCGACCCGGACGGCTTCTACGGC
Source organism: Streptomyces calvus (assembly GCF_006782915.1). Classification (GTDB taxonomy): domain Bacteria; phylum Actinomycetota; class Actinomycetes; order Streptomycetales; family Streptomycetaceae; genus Streptomyces; species Streptomyces calvus. The sequence continues at coordinate 35,086 of NZ_VCNP01000053.1, read as the reverse complement.
CTGCGCGAACGCGCCATGGAACGGGCGGACACCCCCGCCGAGGGCGGCGCCGAGGAGACCTACCTGGACGCCTTCCTCGACGTTCACCGCGCGACCATGCTGTCCCGCCGTCCGGACGGCGACACCTCCCGCGTCGACACCGCGCAGCGGCGCTTCCTGCGGGCCGGGAACCTGGACCTGGACACACCGCTGGTGTGGGAGATGTACGGGGAGCGCCACCGGCTGCCGTGACATGCGGCGGCGCCTGCCCAGTCGTCCGGTCGGGGACAGGCGGGCAGGCGCCACCAGGTGTTCCGTACGCCTTTGTACGGGACGCATATGAGGGACCGTCAGGTCACCTTGTGAGCCGAGCCGTGCCGGCCGTCAGACCGCCAGTGCGCGGTCCGTCGGACGGATCGGCGCCGGCAGCTCGCTCGCTCCGGTGAGGAAGCGGTCGCAGCCGCGGGCGGCCGAGCGGCCCTCGGCGATCGCCCACACGATCAGCGACTGTCCGCGGCCGGCGTCACCGGCGACGAACACGCCCGGCACGTTGGTCTGGAAGTCGGCGTCGCGAGCGATGTTACCGCGCTCGTCCAGTTCCAGGCCGAACTGCTCGACCAGTCCGTTCTCCCGGTCGGTGCCGGTGAAGCCCATGGCGAGCGTGACCAGCTGGGCCGGGATCTTGCGCTCGGTGCCCGGCTTCGGGGTCAGCCTGCCGTCGACGAACTCGACCTCGGTCAGGTGCAGCCACTGGACGTTGCCGTCCTCGTCGCCCTCGAAGTGGGTGGTGGAGACGGAGTAGACCCGCTCGCCGCCCTCCTCGTGGGCGCTGGTGACCTTGTAGAGCATCGGGAAGGTCGGCCACGGCTGGGAGAGGGGGTTCCGCTCGTCGTTCGGGCGGGGCATGATCTCCAGCTGCGTGACGGAGGCCGCGCCCTGGCGGTGGGCGGTGCCCACGCAGTCGGCGCCGGTGTCACCGCCGCCGATCACGACGACGTGCTTGCCCTCGGCGGTGATCGGCGGTGCGACGTAGTCGCCCTCCTGCACCTTGTTGGCCAGCGGCAGGTACTCCATGGCCTGGTGGATGCCCTTGAGTTCGCGACCCGGCACCGGCAGGTCGCGCGCGGTCGTCGCGCCGACGGCCAGGACCACGGCGTCGTACCGCTTGCGCAGCGCGGTCGCCGGCATGTCACGGCCGATCTCCACGCCGGTGCGGAACTTGGTGCCCTCCGCGCGCATCTGCTCGATACGGCGGTTGATGTGCCGCTTCTCCATCTTGAACTCGGGGATGCCGTAGCGCAGCAGGCCGCCGATGCGGTCGGCGCGCTCGTACACCGCGACCGTGTGGCCGGCCCGGGTCAGCTGCTGGGCGGCGGCCAGACCGGCCGGGCCCGAGCCGACGACGGCGACCGTCTTGCCGGACAGGCGCTCGGGGATCTGCGGGGCGACGTCACCGGTCTCCCACGCCTTGTCGATGATCGAGACCTCGACGTTCTTGATGGTGACCGGCGGCTGGTTGATGCCCAGCACGCACGCCGACTCGCACGGGGCGGGGCACAGGCGGCCCGTGAACTCCGGGAAGTTGTTGGTGGCGTGCAGGCGCTCCTGCGCGGCCGACCAGTCCTCGCGGTAGGCGTAGTCGTTCCACTCGGGGATGAGGTTCCCGAGCGGGCAGCCGTTGTGGCAGAACGGGATGCCGCAGTCCATGCAGCGGCTGGCCTGCTTGCTGATGATGGGCAGCAGGGAGCCGGGGACGTAGACCTCGTTCCAGTCCTTGACGCGCTCCTCGACCGGGCGGGACGTGGCGACCTCGCGCCCGTGGTTCAGGAAGCCCTTCGGGTCAGCCATTGATCGCCGCCTCCATCATCTTCTCGTGGGTCTCGGTCTCGGAGAGACCGGCTCGCTCGGCGGCGTCCTTGGCGGCGAGCACTGCCTTGTACGTACTGGGGATGATCTTGCTGAAGCGCTCCACGGCCGTGTCCCAGTCGGCGAGCAGCTTCTCGGCGACGGTGGAGCCCGTCTCCTCCTGGTGCCGGCGGACCACGCCGTGCAGCCACTGCTTGTCGGCCTCGTCCAGCGCCTCGACGGCGTCCAGGTTGCCGGCGTTGACGTTGTTCCGGTCGAGGTCGATGACGTAGGCGGTGCCGCCCGACATGCCGGCCGCGAAGTTGCGTCCGGTCTCGCCGAGGACGACCGCCCGACCGCCGGTCATGTACTCGCAGCCGTGGTCGCCCACGCCTTCGGAGACGACCAGCGCGCCGGAGTTGCGGACGCAGAACCGCTCGCCCGTGCGGCCGCGCAGGAACAGCTCGCCGCCGGTCGCGCCGTACGCGATCGTGTTGCCGGCGATGGTCGAGTACTCGGCCAGGTGGTCGGCGCCGCGGTCCGGGCGGACGACGATGCGGCCGCCGGACAGGCCCTTGCCGACGTAGTCGTTGGCGTCGCCCTCCAGGCGCAGCGTGATGCCGCGCGGGACGAAGGCACCGAAGGACTGGCCGGCGGAGCCGGTGAAGGTGATGTCGATGGTGTCGTCGGGCAGACCGGCACCGCCGAACTTCTTGGTCACCTCGTGGCCGAGCATCGTGCCGACGGTGCGGTTGATGTTGCGGATGGCGACCCGGGCGCGCACCGGCTGGGCGTCCTCCGCCGAGGACGCGGCGAGCGCGTCGGCGGCGAGCTTGATCAGCTCGTTGTCGAGCGCCTTCTCCAGGCCGTGGTCCTGGGCGACGGCCTGGTGGCGGACGGCGCCCTCGGGCAGCTCGGGCACGTGGAACAGCGGGGCCAGCTCCAGGCCCTGCGCCTTCCAGTGGTTCACCGCGCGGGTCACGTCGAGCACCTCGGCGTGGCCGACGGCCTCCTCGATGGAGCGGAAGCCCAGCTCGGCGAGGAGCTCGCGGACCTCCTGCGCGATGAACCGGAAGAAGTTCACCACGTACTCGGCCTTGCCGTTGAACCGGTCGCGCAGCACCGGGTTCTGGGTGGCGATGCCGACCGGGCAGGTGTCCAGGTGGCAGACGCGCATCATGACGCAGCCGGAGACGACCAGCGGAGCGGTCGCGAAGCCGAACTCCTCGGCGCCGAGCAGCGCGGCGACGACCACGTCGCGGCCGGTCTTCAGCTGGCCGTCGGTCTGCACGACGATGCGGTCGCGCAGTCCGTTGAGCAGCAGCGTCTGCTGGGTCTCGGCGAGACCCAGCTCCCAGGGACCGCCCGCGTGCTTCAGCGAGGTGAGCGGCGAGGCACCGGTGCCGCCGTCGTGACCGGAGATCAGCACGACGTCCGCGTGCGCCTTGGAGACACCCGCGGCGACGGTGCCGACGCCGACCTCGGAGACCAGCTTGACGTGAATGCGCGCCTGGGGGTTGGCGTTCTTCAGGTCGTGGATCAGCTGGGCGAGGTCCTCGATGGAGTAGATGTCGTGGTGCGGCGGCGGCGAGATGAGGCCGACGCCCGGCGTCGAGTGCCGGGTCTTGGCGACCCACGGGTAGACCTTGTGGCCGGGCAGCTGGCCGCCCTCGCCGGGCTTGGCGCCCTGGGCCATCTTGATCTGGATGTCGTCGGAGTTGACCAGGTACTCGCTGGTCACACCGAAGCGGCCGGAGGCGACCTGCTTGATGGAGGAGCGGCGCGCCGGGTCGTACAGGCGCTCCGGGTCCTCGCCGCCCTCACCGGTGTTGGACTTGCCGCCCAGCTGGTTCATGGCGATGGCGAGGGTCTCGTGCGCCTCCTGGGAGATGGAGCCGTACGACATGGCGCCGGTGGAGAACCGCTTGACGATCTCGGAGACCGGCTCGACCTCGTCGACCGGGATCGGCTGCCGGTCGCTCTTGAAGCCGAACAGGCCGCGCAGCGTCATCAGGCGCTCGGACTGCTCGTTCACGCGCTCGGTGTACTTCTTGAAGATGTCGTACTTGCCGGAGCGCGTGGAGTGCTGGAGGCGGAAGACCGTCTCCGGGTCGAACAGGTGCGGCTCGCCCTCGCGGCGCCACTGGTACTCGCCGCCGATCTCCAGGGCGCGGTGCGCGGGCGCGATGCCCGACGCCGGGTACGCCTTGGCGTGGCGGGCGGCGACCTCCTGGGCGACGACGTCGATGCCGACGCCGCCGATCTTGGTGGCGGTGCCGTTGAAGTACTTCTCCACGAAGGCCTCGTCGAGGCCGACGGCCTCGAAGACCTGGGCGCCGCGGTAGGAGGCGACGGTGGAGATGCCCATCTTGGACATGACCTTCAGCACGCCCTTGCCGAGGGCGTAGATCAGGTTCCGGATGGCCTGCTCGGGCTCGATGCCCGGCAGGAAGGTGCCCGCGCGGACCAGGTCCTCGACGGACTCCATCGCCAGGTACGGGTTGACGGCCGCGGCGCCGTAGCCGATGAGCAGCGCGACGTGGTGGACCTCGCGGACGTCGCCGGCCTCGACCAGCAGGCCCACCTGGGTGCGCTGCTTGGTGCGGATGAGGTGGTGGTGGACGGCTGCGGTGAGCAGCAGCGACGGGATCGGCGCGTGCTCGGCGTCGGAGTGCCGGTCCGACAGGACGATCAGGCGGGCGCCGTTGCCGATGGCGGCGTCGGCCTCGGCACAGATGTCGTCGATGCGGGCGGCGAGCGCGTCGCCGCCGCCGGACACCCGGTACAGGCCGGAGAGGGTCGCGGCCTTGAAGCCGGGCATGTCGCCGTCGGCGTTGATGTGGATGAGCTTGGCCAGCTCGTCGTTGTCGATCACCGGGAAGGGCAGGACGACGCTGCGGCAGGAGGCCGCGGTCGGCTCCAGCAGGTTGCCCGAGGGGCCCAGCGGGGAGCGCAGGGAGGTGACCAGTTCCTCGCGGATCGCGTCCAGCGGCGGGTTGGTGACCTGCGCGAACAGCTGGGTGAAGTAGTCGAAGAGCAGACGCGGGCGCTCGCTGAGCGCGGCGATCGGCGAGTCGGTGCCCATCGAGCCGATCGGCTCGGCGCCGGACTTGGCCATCGGCGCGAGCAGGACGCGCAGTTCCTCCTCGGTGTAGCCGAAGGTCTGCTGGCGGCGGGTCACCGAGGCGTGGGTGTGCACGATGTGCTCGCGCTCGGGCAGGTCGGACAGCTCGATCTCGCCGGCCTCCAGCCACTCCGCGTACGGGTGCTCGGCGGCGAGCTGCGCCTTGATCTCGTCGTCCTCGATGATGCGGTGCTCGGCGGTGTCCACGAGGAACATGCGGCCTGGCTGGAGGCGGCCCTTGCGGACGACCTTCGCCGGGTCGATGTCGAGGACGCCGACCTCGGAGCCGAGGACGACCAGGCCGTCGTCGGTGACCCAGTAGCGGCCGGGGCGCAGGCCGTTGCGGTCGAGCACGGCGCCGACCTGGGTGCCGTCGGTGAAGGTGACGCAGGCGGGGCCGTCCCAGGGCTCCATCATCGTGGAGTGGTACTGGTAGAAGGCGCGCCGGGCCGGGTCCATGGAGTCGTGGTTCTCCCACGCCTCCGGGATCATCATCAGCACGGAGTGCGGCAGCGAGCGTCCGCCCAGGTGCAGCAGCTCCAGGACCTCGTCGAACGAGGCGGAGTCCGAGGCGTCGGGCGTGCAGACCGGGAAGATGCGCTCGATGGCCTTCGGGTCGGCGCCGAACAGGTCGGAGACCAGCTGGGACTCGCGGGCGCGCATCCAGTTGCGGTTGCCCTTGACGGTGTTGATCTCACCGTTGTGCGCGACGAACCGGTAGGGGTGCGCGAGCGGCCACGACGGGAAGGTGTTCGTGGAGAACCGGGAGTGCACCAGCGCGATCGCGGAGCCGAAGCGGCGGTCGGACAGGTCCGGGAAGAACGGCTCGAGCTGGCCGGTGGTCAGCATGCCCTTGTAGACGATGGTCCGCGCGGACAGCGACGGGAAGTAGACGCCGGCCTCGCGCTCGGCGCGCTTGCGCAGCACGAACGCCCTGCGGTCGAGGTCGATGCCCCGGTTGTCGCCGGCGGCGACGAAGATCTGCCGGAAGACCGGCATGGTCGAGCGGGCGGTGGCGCCGAGCAGTTCGGGCGCGACCGGCACCTCGCGCCAGCCGAGGACGGTCAGGTCCTCGGCGGCGGCGATCTCCTCGATCCGGGCGACGGCCTCGTCGGTGCCGTCCTCCGGGAGGAAGGCGATACCGACGGCGTAGCCGCCCGCCTCGGGCAGTTCGAATCCGGCCACCTCGCGGAAGAAGGCGTCGGGGACCTGGGAGAGGATGCCGGCGCCGTCGCCGGAGTCGGGCTCGGAGCCGGTGGCGCCGCGGTGTTCGAGGTTGCGCAGGACGGTGAGGGCCTGCTCGACCAGGGTGTGGGACGCCTCGCCGGTCAGGGTGGCGACGAAGCCGACGCCGCAGGCGTCGTGCTCGTTGCGGGGGTCGTACATACCCTGCGCAGCAGGGCGAGCATCCATGAACGACCAGTTCAGGCCGTCGTTCGAGGAATGCTGGGACGGCTGGCGCGGCGTACGCATCGGCTCTCCCGTCGTCGTCATGTGGCATGTGCTGGTGCCGAGGGACGACGTTGGCCCTCTGCGTAAGTGCGAAATTTCGTGCAGGTTACATGATGGATCGGTTCTCGGGAACCGGGATAATCCGTTCCAACATGCGGACACCGCTTGGGTCGCGACGGGGGTCTCGCGCCGGTCGGTGGAAGGTGTGGGGACCGTGCCGGACAGATCGATGTCCGGCGGTCCGATGGCGGGATTTGGCTCCTTCGCCTGTCCCGCGGGCACGCCGCCGGCGTCGTTGCCGACAGCGCTTGGGGCTCATGCCCGGTCGCCATGCGGTCGAAACCAGCAAGTAACGATTATTTATACGGCTCATTGCATACGTGCAAGCCCTCTCATCCTACGGCCGTTCCGAACAGCGTGCCCAGGGCGTACGTCACACCGGCCGCCGCGCCACCGAGCGCGAGCTGCCGCAGGCCGCTGTACCACCAGCTGCGCGCCGTCACCTTGGCCACCACCGCGCCGCACAGGAACAGCCCGAGCAGCGCCAGCAGCACGGCCGGCCACAGACTGCTCGCGCCGAGCAGGTACGGCAGTACGGGCAGCAGGGCGCCCAGCGCGAAGGAGCCGAAGCTGGACACGGCCGCCACGGTCGGCGACGGCAGGTCGCCGGGGTCGATGCCGAGTTCCTCGCGGGCGTGGATCTCCAGGGCCTGCTCGGGGTCGCGCGACAGCTGCCGGGCGACCTCGCGGGCCAGGTGGGCCTCGACGCCGCGGGCCTCGTAGAGCGCGGCGAGCTCGGCCTCCTCGTCCTTGGGGTGCCGGCGCAGCTCACGGCGCTCGACGTCGAGTTCGGCCTCGACCAGCTCCCGCTGGGAGGCGACGGAGGTGTACTCGCCGGCCGCCATCGAGAAGGCGCCGGCGGCCAGACCGGCCAGGCCGCTGAGGACGACGGTCTGCTGGCTGACCGACCCGCCGGCGACACCGGTCATCAGGGCGAGGTTGGAGACCAGTCCGTCCATGGCTCCGAAGACGGCGGGGCGCAGCCAGCCGCCGTTCACGTCCCGGTGGGTGTGGTTGTCGCGGTGCGCCTCGTGCAGCGTCGCCTCGGTCTCGATGATGGCCATGCGTACTCCCCCAGACCTCTTCTTTGGACAGGTTCCATTTTTCGACAACAGCCAAGGTACGCCTCTGCATTCCCCTCCGCCAGCAAGGAAAGGCTGGGCTTACCTGCGGTTTTGCGTGTTCTGCTCGTTTGCGTGGATGGCTGCACAGATGTCGACCGGGTGACGCTGGGGCCGGTGAGGCTGCGCCGGACACCGCACCGGGGACAGTTCCGCAAAGGGCTCCGCGCCTCTCGGGGCGCACCTGAGAGGAGAGCCGCGTATGGCATCCACCGCCTGCATCCCCTCGGTCCCGGCGCCCGGGGACGCCCTCGGGCTCCGCGCACGCGCGCGCGGCGCGCTGCTCGGCCTCGCCGTCGGCGATGCGATGGGCGCCCCGGCCGAGAACCTGAAGCCCTCCGAGATCCGCGCGCGCTGGGGCCGCATCACCGGCTACGTGGCCGACCGCCCGGCCGGCACGGACGACACCGAGTACGCGATCTTCTCCGGGCTGCTGCTGGCCCGGCACGGCTCCGCGCTCACCCCTGCGCACGTCGAGGCGGCCTGGCACGAGCTGATCGCCGACCGCGCCGAGGGCCCGTTCCGGGGCGCGGGCTTCAGCGAGCGCGGCACGCTGGAGAACCTGCGCCGGGGGCTGGCCGCGCCGATCTCCGCCCAGCACCGGCACGCCTGGAGCGACGGGCTGGCGATGCGGGCGGCACCGCACGGGGTCTTCGCGGCGGGCCGCCCCGACGAGGCGGCCCGGCTGGCGGCGATCGACGGTTCGGTCAGCCACGACGGCGAGGGCATCCACGGCGGCCGGGCCGTCGCGGCCGGTGTCGCGGCGGCGATGGCCGGGGCGCCGGTGGTCACGGTCGTGGCCGCGGCGCTGGCGGTGGTGCCGGACGACTCCTGGACGGCGCGCTCCCTGCGCCGCGCGGTCACCGCGGCCCACCTCGGCGAACGCGCGGTCCGCGCCGCCGTGGTGATCGGCGGCTACCCGTGGACCGACCTGGCCCCCGAGGCGGTCGCCCTCGCCTTCGGCGCGTACGCGGCGGCCGACGGCGACTTCGAACAGGCGGTGCTGACGGCCGTCAACATGGGCCGCGACGCCGACACCACGGCGGCGGTGGCGGGCGCGCTCGCGGGCGCGACCCAGGGCGTGGACGCGATCCCGGGGCCCTGGGCGGACGCCATCACCCCGGCCCGCGGCAGCTGCCTGCCGGCGATGGCGGGCCACCACGTCCTCGACGTCGCGGACCTGCTGACACCGCCGGAGGACACCGGGGCGCGGGAGCCGCGCGGCCCGGCATCCGACAGCTACGTCCTGGCACCGGACAACGAGACGGAGACACCGGCATGATCTCCCCCTCCGAGGCATCACCCGCGCCCGCCGACGGCCGTCGACCCGCGCAGGAACCTCCCGCGCAGGAACCACCCGCACCGGCACCACCCGCACCCGACCGTCCCGCACCCGACGGCGGCGCGGACGGAAGCTCCCGGGCCGCGGGCGCCGCCCCGGCCGAAGCCGGCCCCGCGCCGTTCCCGGCCCACGACGCAGCCGAGGCCCGAGCCGACCCCGCGCCGCCCCGGACCCACGGCACGGCCGACGCCGCACCCCGCACCGCACCCCCGCGGACGAAGATCGAGGGCCTCCTCCTCGGCCTGGCCGCGGGCGACGCCGCCGGCTGGCCCGCCGCCCGTCACCGCGCCGTCCGCATGCCCGAGTGGACCCGCCGCCTCACCCGCGAACTGGACACCTTCGCCGAGCAGAACGCGACGACCACCCTCCCCGTCCCCATCGCCCTCAACCAGCCCCCCGAACCCCTGTGCCTCGGCCCCTCCGACGACGCCGAGTGGGCGGCGTTCGCGGCCGAGGCGCTGCTGCGGGCCGGTGACGACGCCGCGCTCGGCGACCTGAGCCGGGAGCGCCGCACCCGTGCCGCCCTGGACCTGACCTGGAACTCGGTGGCCGCCGAGATCGCCGCGGCCACCGAGCGCGCCCCCGAGACCGAGTCGGCCGTCCTCCCGCTGCGCGCCCGCATCTCCGTGCGGGCCGGTCTGGGCAACCTCGCCACCGGACTGCGCCCGCCCGCCACCGGTCACGACAATCCGCACTACTTCGACGACGCCGCCTGCGTACGGGCCTGCGTCCTGGCCGTGGCCCACCCCGGCGACCCCCGGGCCGCCGCCGACCTCGCCGAGTTCGACGCCCGCTACACCCAGGACGGCGACGGTGTGCACGGCGCCCGCGCCATGGCCGCCGCCGTCGCCCTGGCGCTGGCCGGGGCGGACCCGTACGCCTGCGTGGCCGCCGCCTGCGACGAGCTGCCCGAGGACACCGAGATCGGCCGCAACGCCCGGCACGCCCTGCGGCTCGCCGCGGACGCCGGCAGCGCCTTCGCCCTCGTGCCGCCGCTGGAGCACCAGATCGTCGACCACGTCTACAGCTACGGCATCGCGGCCGCCGAGACCGTGCCGGTCGCCCTGGCCCTGGCAACCGCCGCCGGCGGCCGGATCGCGGAGGCGGTGCCCGCGGCGGCCTGTCTGTCCCGGGTGGCGGACTCCGCCCCGGCGCTCGTCGGCGCCCTCACCGGCGCGCTGGGCGGTGCGGCGGCGATCCCGGAGTCCTGGCGGGAGAGCTGCCGCACGCTCCCCGGCTGCGTCCTGCCCCGGCTCACCGGCACCGACCTGGTGGAACTCGCCGGACTCCTGGAAGCCGCACAACCACCGCCACCGGGAGGATGATTCGGGCATGAAGCGTGAAGAGGTACAAAACACCGGCCGGGATGTTCCGCTGGACGAGCGGATCACCGGCGCCCTGGTGGGGGCCGCCGTCGGCGACGCCCTCGGCGGACCGGTCGAGGGCTACTCCCCGGAGCAGATCGTCGAGCGCCACGGCGGCCGCGTGCACGGCGTCGTCGGCCCGTGGAACGGCGACGACTGGCGCACCGCCCGCCCCATCGCCCCGTACCACAAGGGCGACGGCCACGTCACCGACGACACCCTGATGACGCACGCACTGGTCCGGGTCTACGCGACGGTCCGCGACCACCTGGACGCCTACGCGGTCGCCGACCACCTGGTACCCGACCTGATGACGAACCCGCGCTGGATCCCCGAGCTGGAGGCGGAGGCACTGCCCCTGCAGCGGATCTTCCTCGCGGAGAAGTGGCTGGTGGCGCGGCTGCACTACGGTCACGTCGACCCGCGCGAGGCGGGCACCGGCAACATCGTCAACTGCGGTGCGGCGATGTACATGGCCCCGGTCGGCCTGGTCAACGCCGCCCACCCGGCCGCCGCCTACGCCGAGGCGCTGGACGTGGCGGGCGCCCACCAGTCGTCGTACGGCAGGGAGGCGGCCGGGGTCTTCGCCGCGGCCGTGGCGGCGGCGTGCGCGCCGGACGCGACGGCGGACTCGGTGGTCGCCGCGTGTCTGTCCCTGGCGAAGGACGGCACGCGGGCGGCGATCGAGCGGGTCTGCGAGGAGGCGGCGCGGCACACCGACGTCGAGTCGGCGCTGCGTCCGCTGCGGGAGGCGGTGGCGCCGTTCGACACCGTGGGCCCCGACTACCGTTCGCCGTCCCTGGGCGCCCGCCGTCCGTCCCGGCTGCACGCCATCGAGGAACTCCCCGTCGCGCTGGGCATGGTGGTGGTGGCCGGCGGCGACTTCCGGCACGCCGTGCTGGGCGCGGTGAACTACGGCCGTGACTGCGACTCCATCGCCACCATGGCCGGTGCCGTGACCGGCGCCCTCGGGTCGCCGGTCCCGGACGACTGGGCCAAGACCGTGGCGGAGGCCAGCCGGCTCGACCTGTGGGAACCGGCGGCCGCACTGACCGCCGTGACCCGCGAGGTGTTCGCCCGTGACGTGCGGCGCCGCCGCGCCCACGAGGAGGCGTTCGCACGGCTGGACGGCACGCCATGCTCCGACTGACCTGGGTCCAGCCGGAGGACCTCATCGGACACGAGCTGCGCCAGGCGGTCCTGGACGGCCGCGAACCGTCGGCGGTCGCCGCCCGCTGGCGCGCGGCCGGCGGCCCCGACGCCCCGCTCACCGCGGGCGCGTCCGCCCGGCCGGCCTCCCGCTACCTGCGTCTGCTGGCCACCGACCTGCTGGACGAACTGTCCGAGCTGCCGAGCGCGCTGACGGACGACGAACCGACCGGCCTCGCCGCCGTCCGGGCGCTGTGCCCCGACTGGCCGGAGCCGCCCGCGCACCGCCCGGCCCCGCCGGACACCGCACGCCTGGAGGCGGCCTGGCTGGGCCGGGCCGTCGGCTGCCTGCTGGGCAAACCGGTCGAGAAGCTGCCCCTCGACGGCATCCGCAGCCTCGCGCGGGCGGCCGGCAACTGGCCCCTGACCACGTACTTCACCGCCCGCGGCGTCCCCGCCGACCTGCTCGCCCGCCACCCGTGGAACCGCCGTTCCGCGGCCACCTCGCTGGCCGAGAACATCGACGGCATGCCCGAGGACGACGACCTCAACTACCCGCTGCTCGGCCTCCTCGTCCTCCAGCGCCACGGCCGGTCCTTCACCACCACCGACGTGGCCCGCGTCTGGCTCGACGAACTCCCCGCCGGCCGCACCTTCACCGCCGAGCGGATCGCCTACCGCAACCTCCTGGCCGGCCTCGAACCCCCGCTGACCGCCCGCCACCACAACCCGTTCCGCGAGTGGATCGGCGCGCTGATCCGCGCCGACGTGCACGGCTGGACCAACCCGGGCGACCCGGCCGCCGCGGCCGCGGCGGCCCACCGCGACGCCACCCTCACCCACACCGCGAACGGCGTGTACGCGGCGATGTTCACCGCCGCCGTCATCGCGGCCGCCGCCGGCGGAGACCGCGACGTGCACTCCTGTCTGCGCACCGGCCTCACCGTCGTCCCGCCCCGCTCCCGGCTCGCCCGCGCCGTCACCCACGCGGTCCGACTGGCCCGGGAGCACGGCGACTTCGCCACCGTCGTCGACCTGCTGCACGACCGGTACGCCGCCACCCACCACTGGGTGCACGCCGTCCCCAACACCGCGCTGATCGCCGCCGCCCTCACCCACGCCGACGGCGACTTCGCCGGCTCCGTCTGCCGTGCCGTCTCCGGCGGCTGGGACACCGACTCCAACGGAGCGACCGCCGGTTCCGTCGCCGCCCTGCTCGCCGGTTCGCCCGACGCGCTGCCCGAACGCTGGACGGCGCCGCTGAAGAACCGGCTGGCCACCTCCGTCGGCGACTTCCACGGCACCGGCTTCGACACCCTGGCCCGTCTGACCCGTCTGGAGGCCTCCCGCCCATGAGCCGCCCCTCCCCCACCGACCCGCCGCTGACCGGCCTGCGCGTCCTGGACCTCGCCACCCTCTTCGCCGGCCCGCTCGCCGCGACCCTGCTCGGCGACTTCGGCGCGGAGGTCGTGAAGGTCGAGCACCCGAGGAAACCGGACCCCTCCCGCGGCCACGGCCCGTCGAAGGACGGCATCGGCCTGTGGTGGAAGGTGCTCGGCCGCAACAAGCGCACCATCTCCCTCGACCTGTCCAAGCCGGGCGGCCGGGCCACCCTGCTGCGCCTGGTCGAGAACACCGACGTGGTCATCGAGAACTTCCGCCCCGGCACCCTGGAGAAGTGGGACCTGGGCTGGCCGGAGCTGTCCGCCGTCAACCCCCGCCTGGTCCTGGCCCGGGTCACCGGCTTCGGCCAGTTCGGCCCGTACGCGCACCGGCCCGGGTTCGGCACGCTCGCCGAGGCGATGAGCGGCTTCGCCGCGATCACCGGCGAACCGGACGCGCCGCCGACCCTGCCGCCGTTCGGACTGGCGGACTCCATCGCCGGTCTGACCACGGCGTACGCGGTGATGGCGGCGCTGGCGGGCCGGGACCGCACCGGTGAGGGCCAGGTCGTCGACATGGCGCTGATCGAGCCGATCCTCACCGCGCTCGGACCCCAGCCGACCTGGTACGACCAGCTCGGTCACGTCCAGCCCCGCACCGGCAACCGCTCCCAGAACAACGCCCCGCGCGGCACCTACCTCACCGCCGACGGCACCTGGGTCGCCGTCTCCACCTCGGCCCAGTCGATCGCCGAGCGGGTCATGCACCTGGTGGGCCGGCCCGAGCTGACCGAGGAGCCGTGGTTCGCCACCGGCGCGGGCCGGGCCCGGCACGCGGACGTCCTGGACGAGGCGGTCGGCGGCTGGATCGCCCGGCACACCCGCACCGACGTGCTGGCGGCCTTCGAGAAGGCGGAGGCGGCCGTCGCGCCCGTCCAGGACGTCCGGGACGTCATGGCGGACCCGCAGTACCAGGCGCTGGGCACGATCACCACCGTCGACGATCCCGAGCTGGGCCCGCTGCGCATGCAGAACGTCCTGTTCCGGCTCTCGGCCACGCCGGGCGCGATCCGCTGGGCGGGCCGTCCGCACGGCGCGGACACCGAGGAGGTGCTGACCGGGCTCGGCCTCACCCCGGACGACCTCGCGGCGCTGCGCGCGGAGGGCGCCCTGTGACGGCCCACCCGCTGACCTGGCTGTACGCGCCCGGCGACCGTCCCTCCGTGGTGGCGAAGGCACTCGTCGCCGGGGCCGACGTGGTGGTGATCGACCTGGAGGACGCGGTCGCCCCCGACCGCAAGGGCTACGCCCGCGAGGCCACCGCCGAACTGCTGCGCACACCGCAGCCGGTCCCGGTGCACGTCCGCGTCAACGCCCTGTCCGGCCCGTGGGGCCGCTCGGACCTCGCGGCCCTCACCACAGCCCCCGGCCTGTCCGGGCTGCGGCTGCCCAAGGTGTCCTCGCCGGCCGACGTGGTGCGCGTCGCCCGCCGCGCCGTGTCCGCGCACGGCGGAACGCTCCCGCTGTACGCACTCCTGGAGACGGCCCTCGGCATCGAACGCGCGCACGCCGTGGCCCGCGCCCACCCGTCCCTGCGCGGCATCGCCATCGGCGAGGCGGACCTACGGGCCGACCTGGGCGTACGGGACGACGCGGGCCTGGACTGGTGCCGCTCCCGGGTGGTCGTCGCCGCGCGGGCGGCGGGCCTGGCCCCGCCCGCGCAGTCCGTCCACCCGGACACCCGGGACCTGGACGGCCTGCGGGCCTCCTGCCTGCGCGGCCGCTCCCTGGGCTTCCTCGGCCGCGCCGCGATCCATCCACGGCAGCTGCCGGTCATCGAGCGGGCCTACCTGCCCACGGAGGAGGAGATCGAACAGGCGGAGACCGTCCTCAAGGCGGCGGCCGCACACCAGGGCGCCCAGGCCCTGCCCGACGGCACCTTCGTCGACGCGGCGGTGGTGACGGCGGCCCACCGCACCCTCGCCCTGGCCCGGCGGGACTGAAACCCGCCGCCCGCACGGCGCCGCTCCGCGCGCACCGCTTGGGGCCCGGACACGCGGAGGGCGCCCGGATCGTCTCCGGGCGCCCTCCGCGACGTACGACGGACGGTCGGCGTCAGCTCTTCCCGGCCGACCCGGCGCCGTCCTTGGACTGCTCCTCCGCCGCGTCGGCGTCCTTCTCGGCGTCCGCAGGCTCGGCCGCGTCCTTCTTCGCGTCCGACGACTCGGCCGCGTCGTTCCCGGCGTCCGCCGGCTCCGCCTCGTCCTTCACCACGGCCTCGCCCTCGGCCGCGGCCCCACCGGCGCCGTCGCCGGACACCGGCTCACCGTCGGAGGCGGCACCCGGCTCCACCACGTCCTCACGCCCGGGCCGCTTGCGCGCCGACAGCACGATGTACAGCACCGCGAGCAGGAACACCAGGATCGAGGTCCAGTTGTTCAGGCGCAGACCGAGGATGTGGTGCGCCTCGTCGACGCGCATGTACTCGATCCAGAACCGGCCCACGCAATACGCGGCGACGTACAGCGCGAACGCCCGTCCGTGGCCGAGCCGGAAGCGGCGGTCCGCCCAGATCACCAGCAGCGCCACACCGACGCACCACAGCGACTCGTACAGGAACGTCGGGTGGTAGGTGCCCGGGACCCGTCCGTCGGAGGAGGAGGTGATCTCCACCGCCCACGGCAGATCGGTGGCCCGCCCGTACAGCTCCTGGTTGAACCAGTTGCCCCAGCGGCCGATCGCCTGCGCGAGGGCGATGCCCGGCGCGACGGCGTCGGCGTAGGCGGGCATCGGGACACCACGGCGGCGGCAGCCGATCCACGCGCCGAGCGCGCCGAAGGCGATCGCGCCCCAGATGCCGAGGCCGCCCTCCCAGATCTTGAAGGCGTCCACCCAGTCACGGCCCTCGCTGAAGTACAGCTGGTAGTCCGTGATCACGTGGTAGAGCCTGCCGCCGACCAGGCCGAACGGCACGGCCCAGACAGCGATGTCGGCCACCGTGCCGGGCCGTCCGCCCCGGGCGATCCAGCGCTTGTTGCCGAGCCAGACGGCGACGAAGACACCGATGATGATGCAGAACGCGTAGCCGCGCAGCGGAACGGGGCCGAGGTACAGCACCCCGCTCGACGGGCTGGGAATGTAGGCAAGTTCCATGGCAGGGTCGACGCTACCGTGCCGGACCGCCCGCACGGCAGGCAGCCCGGCTACGGCTCCATAACAGGACCGGAGAGCGCGGAGTCGCTGGAGCGTCGCTAGCCCTTGTCGGCCTGCTGGACCATCTGCTTGAACTTCTCGGGGGTCATCGACCGGTCCTGGTAGATGTTCCTGCCGTCGAACAGAACCGTCGGCGTGCCGTTGAAGCCGCCCTTCATGAACGCCTCGTGGGACTTGGCGACCCAGCCGTTGTGCTTGCCGTCCTCGACACAGGAACGGAACGCGGGCGTGTCGAGGCCGTCGACCTTGCCGGCCAGCTCGATCAGCTTGCCGTTGTCGGCGAAGGCGTCGTCGCTCTCCATCGGCTGGTTGCGGAACAGCACGTCGTGGTAGTCGGCGAAGTGCCCGGCGTCCTGGGCGCAGGCGGCGGCGTTGGCCGCGTTGCGGGAGCCGGTGCCGCCCATGCCGCCGTCGATCAGGGTGACCAGGTGGTACTCCACCTTGAGCTGCCCGGCCTCGGTCAGCTCGTGAATCGTGGGGCTGTACTCCTGCTCGAAGACCTTGCAGGCCGGGCAGCGGAAGTCCTCCCACACGGTGAGCGTGGCCTTGGCGTCCTGCTTCCCGACCGGGATGGCCGTGCCGTCCTTGCCCAGCGCTCCCGAGGGCGCCACGACCGGCCCGGCGGCGTCGCTCCGGTCCTCCTTGTCCGCGTTGGCGGCGACGACGCCGATCACCGCCGCCAGCCCCAGGACGCCGACCACGCTCGCGCCCACGATCAGGCCACGGCGCCGCTTCTCCGCGGACTTCTGCTTCTCGCGCTCGACCGCCAGCCGCTCACGGGCGGTGCGCTTTCCCTCACGGTTCTTCTCGCTCACACCCCGCAGAACGAACCGGGGAGGCGCTGAGCGCCTCCCCGGTCCCAGGTCCACCCTTACGAGGGACCCGTATGACTACCTGCGGACACCCGGCCGGTCACACCTGTCCGCGCACGCCCCGGGCCAGTTCGCCGGCGAGCGTGCGGACGGCCTCGACGGCGGCGGTGTCGTCGTCGGCGTCCAGCATCCGCTTGACGAAGGCGGAGCCGACGATCACTCCGTCGGCGAACCCGGCGACCTCGGCGGCCTGCGCCGGGGTGGAGACGCCGAGTCCGACGCAGACCGGCGTGGCGGTGGTGGCGCGGGTGCGCCGCACCAGGTCCTCGGCCTGCGAACTGACCGACTCGCGGGTGCCGGTGACGCCCATCAGGGAGGCGGCGTAGACGAAGCCGCTGCCCACCGCGGTGATCTCGGCGAGCCGCTCGTCCTTGCTGCTGGGCGCGACCACGAACACCGTGGCGAGGCCGTGCTTGTCGGCGTGCTCGCGCCACAGCGCCGACTCCTGCACGGGCAGGTCGGGCAGGATGCACCCGGCGCCGCCGGCCTCGGCGAGTTCGGCGGTGAACCGCTCCACGCCGTAGCGGTCGATGGGGTTCCAGTAGGTCATCACGAGGATCGGCCTGCCGGTGGCCGCGTGCGCCTCGCGGACCGTGCGCATCACGTCGGCGATGCGGACGCCGCCGCGCAGGGCGATGTCGTCGGCGGTCTGGATGACCGGTCCGTCGAGCACCGGGTCGCTGTGCGGCAGACCCACCTCGACGACGTCGGCGCCGCCGTCCAGGGCCGCCTTGACGGCTGCGATGCCGCCGTCGACGGTCGGGAACCCGGCCGGCAGGTAGGCGATCAGGGCGGCACGCCCCTCGGCCTTCGCCGCGGCGAGGGTGTCGTTCAGCAGTTGGATGTTCCCGCTCACTTGGCGTCCCCCTCGATCTCGGCGGTGCTGCCGGCCTCGTCGGCGGCGACCTCGGCGTCCGTGTCGTACAGGCCGAAGTAGCGGGCGGCGGTGTCCATGTCCTTGTCGCCGCGGCCCGACAGGTTGACGACGATCAGCCCGTCCTTGCCCAGTTCCTTGCCGACCTCCAGGGCGCCGGCCAGGGCGTGCGCGGACTCGATGGCCGGGATGATGCCCTCGGTGCGCGACAGCAGGCGCAGGGCCTGCATGGCGGCGTCGTCGGTGACCGCGCGGTACTCGCCGCGGCCGCTGTCCTTGAGGTAGGCGTGCTCCGGTCCGATGCCCGGGTAGTCCAGGCCGGCCGAGATGGAGTACGGCTCGGTGATCTGGCCCTCGTCGTCCTGGAGGACGTAGGAACGCGAACCGTGCAGGATGCCGGGCTCGCCGGCGGTGAGCGTGGCCGCGTGCTCGCCGGTCTCGACGCCGTGGCCGGCGGGCTCGCAGCCGATCAGGCGGACGCCCTCGTCGGGGATGAAGGCGTGGAACAGGCCGATGGCGTTGGAGCCGCCGCCGACGCAGGCGACGGCGGCGTCGGGCAGCCGTCCGGCGCGCTCGAGGAGCTGGCGGCGGGCCTCGACGCCGATGACGCGGTGGAAGTCGCGCACCATGGCCGGGAACGGGTGCGGGCCGGCGACGGTGCCGAAGAGGTAGTGCGTGTGGTCGACGTTGGCGACCCAGTCGCGGAACGCCTCGTTGATGGCGTCCTTGAGGGTGCGGCTGCCGGACTTCACGGCGATGACCTCGGCGCCGAGCATGCGCATGCGGGCGACGTTCAGGGCCTGGCGCCGGGTGTCGATCTCGCCCATGTAGATGGTGCAGTCGAGGCCGAACAGGGCGCAGGCGGTGGCGGTGGCGACCCCGTGCTGGCCGGCGCCGGTCTCGGCGATGACGCGGGTCTTGCCCATGCGCTTGGTGAGCAGGGCCTGGCCGAGCACGTTGTTGATCTTGTGCGAGCCGGTGTGGTTGAGGTCCTCCCGCTTGAGGAAGACGCGGGCGCCGCCGGCGTGCTCGGCGAACCGGGGCACCTCGGTCAGGGCGCTCGGGCGGCCGGTGTAGTCGGCCAGCAGGTCGTCGAGCTCGCGGGCGAACTCGGGGTCCTGCTTGGCCTTGTCGTACTCGACGGCGACCTGGTCGACCGCCGCGACCAGGGCCTCGGGGATGAACTTGCCGCCGAACGCGCCGAAGTAGCCCTCGGCGGAGGGGACTTGACCCTCGGGGTCGGGGACGAAGAAGGTGCTGGGCATGCGAAAACCTCACGGTGAGAGTCGTGTGGGGACCAATCGCCGTGGGGGCGGGGTTGTCAGCCGGTCACCGGCCGGTCGCGCTCACGCGACGCAGTCGCATGTCCGGTACTGCCCCGCGCCCCTGTGGGGCGCGCTGCCATCGCCGCCCGTTGACCTGCCCGGGTTCGTCACCGATGACGTAGCGGACCCTGCGGCCGTGGACGCGGCGCGCGGGCGCGCGGCATCCGCGGGGCCGGCAGCCGCGCGCGAGGCGGGCGTACGGGTCCCTGGCCGGGAGGGTCAGCGGAGCAGTCATCGGGGTCAGCCTACCGGTGGATCAGCCGCGGCCGTGCCTCAGGGCCGGGTGCTCGCCCGCCGCCACCAGGTCGGAGACCGCCGTCTTCGGGTCGCGTCCGGTGACCAGGGACTCGCCGACGAGGACCGCGTCGGCGCCGGCGTTGGCGTAGGCGATGAGGTCGTGCGGGCCGCGGACGCCGGACTCGGCGACCTTGACCAGGTGGTCGGGGATCTCCGGGGCGACCCGCTCGAAGGTGCCGCGGTCGACCTCGAGGGTCTTGAGGTTGCGCGCGTTGACGCCGATGATCTTGGCGCCGGCGTCCACCGCACGCTCGACCTCGTCCTCGTCGTGCACCTCGACGAGCGGGGTGAGGCCGATGGACTCGGCGCGCTCGATCAGCGACTCCAGGGCCGACTGGTCGAGGGCGGCGACGATCAGCAGCGCGAGGTCGGCACCGTAGGCCCGGGCCTCCCAGAGCTGGTACGAGGTGACGATGAAGTCCTTGCGCAGCACGGGGATGTCCACCCGCGCGCGGACCGCCTCGAGGTCGGCCAGCGAGCCGCCGAAGCGGCGCTGCTCGGTGAGGACGGAGATGACGGCGGCGCCGCCCGCCTCGTAGTCGGCGGCGAGTCCGGCGGGGTCGGCGATCGCGGCGAGCGCGCCCTTGGACGGGCTGGAGCGCTTGACCTCGCAGATCACCTTGACGCCGTCGCCGCGCAGGGCGGCCACGCCGTCCTTGGCGGCGGGGGCCTTGGCCGCACGCTCCTTGAGCTCGTCGAGGCTGACGCGTGCCTGCCGCTCCGCGAGGTCGGCACGGACTCCGTCGATGATCTCGTCGAGCACACTCACGCGAGCGGCCCCCTTCCTGACGGTCGGTCTTTCGATGGTCACTGCGATGGTATCCGCAGCCGGGCGTCGGCCTCGCATCCGGTCGGCGCGGATCCCACTACCTGGACGTTCGCCAGTTGATCAAGGATGCAACCAGCCACCGAACGGAAGGTTCCGGACAACCGTGAAGACCAGCAGCAACGCACCGAGGGACCACAGGAGCACCGGCGGCGGGTCGATCCGCAGCGGCCTGCCACGGGCCACGTGGACCACCCAGACGGTCCACAGCACGACGAAACCCGCACAGCCCAGCACGGCGGGCGCGTTGGCCTGGAGGGCGGCCGGGAGATCGCCGTGCACGAGGGCGTGCGCGCTGCGCAGCCCGCCGCAGCCCGGGCAGTACAGGCCGGTGAGGTGCAGCAGCGGGCAGACCGGGTAGTGGCCGGGCTCGTGGGGGTCCACGGTCCCGACGTAGGCGAGGGCTCCGGCGACGGCGGCGAGCACACCGGCGGGGACGGCCAGCCGGGCCGCCGCACCGCGGCGCGCGCTGGAAGTGGGAGCGTTCACGCTGTGCATTGTGCCCGCAGAACATGCGTCAGGGGCGGTCCCGGCACCGTCGTGCCGACCGCCCCTGTCCGTGCGTGCTCCGCGGTTCTCAGCCCTCGACGCCGGCCGGCGCGCGGTCGCCGGTGACCTGGTGCACGGGGTGGGCGCTCTTCGGCTGGCCCAGGCCCATCGCGCGCATGATGACGCCGACGACACCACCGAGGAGCGTGATGCCCATGCCGGCCCAGAAGCCCAGGGGCTGGTCCATCACCATGAACGCGCCCGCGACGCAGAAACCGATGAAGGCGATGATGACACCGGTCCAGGCGGCCGGGGTGTGACCGTGGCTGCTGCCCGCCATTGCTTGCTCCTCGTTGCTGTGTACGTGTCTGAGCAGACGCTCGATGCCATTGTCCCGCACGCACCCGTCCGGTGAGACCGGGGGTGCCGGACGCGTCCGCGCGCCGCGGGCGGTCGGGGACGCCGGGAGGTGCCCGGGGGCGCGCCGGGCGGTGTCACGCTCCGGTCGGGTCCTCGCCCCGGTCGAGCGCCTTCCACAGGTCCTCGGGACGGTCGGGGTCGACGGGCGCGGGCCGGCGTTGCGGCCGGGGCGCGCCGCCCCGCTCGTACCGGCCGGACATGCCCGGCCACAGGCGCCCGTACCGCAGCGCCAGCAGCCCGGCCACCAGCAGCAGCACACCGCCGGCGGCGGCCACGTACGGCCACGCCGTGTGGCTGAGCGCGGACACCGTCGCGGAGGTGTCGCCGGACGCCTCCGCGGCCTTCTCGTCGAGCGCCGCGCTGTCCGACGCGCCGAGCAGCGCCGCCACGACGGTGCCCGCGCCGGAGAGGGCGAGCAGCGCGGCGACGGCCAGGCGGCCGGCCCGGCGGACGGCGAAGACGGCGACGAGCGCGGCCAGCCCGACGACGGCCAGGGCGGCGGGGACGCCGGTGACGTCGCTGCCCCTGGCGGTCAGGGGGAAGGCGCCGCCGGCCACCGTCGCGGTGCCCTCCGACCACTGCTGCCGGGTGGCGAGCAGGGCCACGGCCGCGCCCAGGGCGCCGCACAGCAGGGCGACGGCGAGACTGAGACGGCCGGTCCGGGCGGAGCCGGCGGCCTCGGAACGGGGGGTAGGTACGGCAGTCACGTCATCCACTATCGCCTGAACCCCGGGCGAACCGTCACCCGGGGTTCATCTCAGGCCGTTCCGAGCCGGTTGGCGGTGTGCACGGCGCGCAGCACCGCCGCCGCCTTGTTGCGGCACTCGGTGTCCTCGGCGACCGGGTCGGAGTCGGCGACGACGCCCGCGCCGGCCTGCACGTAGGCGGTGCCGTCGCGCAGCAGGGCCGTGCGGATGGCGATCGCGGTGTCGGAGTCACCGGCGAAGTCGAGGTAGCCGACGCAGCCGCCGTACAGACCGCGCCGGGACGGTTCCAGTTCGTCGATGATCTGCATCGCGCGGGGCTTGGGCGCGCCGGAGAGCGTGCCGGCCGGGAAGCAGGCGGTGAGCACGTCGAACGCGGTGCGGCCGGCGGCGACCTGCCCGGTGACCGTGGAGACGATGTGCATGACGTGCGAGTACCGCTCGATGGACATGAAGTCGACGACCTCGACGGAGCCCGGTTCGCAGACCCGGCCGAGGTCGTTGCGCCCGAGGTCGACGAGCATCAGGTGCTCGGCGCGCTCCTTGGGGTCGGCGAGCAGTTCGTCGGCGAGGGCCTGGTCCTCCTGCGGGGTGGCGCCGCGGTGCCGGGTGCCGGCGATGGGGTGCACCATGGCCCGGCCGTCCTCGACCTTCACCAGCGCCTCGGGCGAGGAGCCGACCACGTCGAAGCCGTCGAAGCGGAACAGGTACATGTACGGCGACGGGTTGGTGGCCCGCAGCACCCGGTAGACGTCCAGCGCGCTCGCCGCGCACGGGGTCTCGAACCGCTGGGACGGCACGACCTGGAAGGCCTCGCCGGCGCGGATGCGTTCCTTGATGTCCGCCACGGCCCCCTGGAAGTCCGCACCGCCCCACAGGGCGCTGTACTCGGGCAGTTCCGAGGGCGGCAGGACGGCCGGCGGCTGGGCCACCGCGCGGGTGAGGTCGGCCTGCATGGCGTCCAGGCGGGCCACGGCGTCGGCGTAGGCCTCGTCGACGCCGGTCTCCAGGTCGTTGTGGTTGATCGCGTTGGCGATCAGCCAGACCGCGCCCTCCCAGTGGTCCATGACGGCGAGGTCGCTGGTGAGGAGCATGGTCAGCTCGGGGAGCTTCAGGTCGTCACGCTCCCCGGGGCCGATCTTCTCCAGGCGGCGCACGATGTCGTAGCCGAGGTAGCCGACCATGCCGCCGGTGAAGGGCGGCAGGCCGAGGTCGTGGGCGAGGTCGCGCGGGGTGTGCAGGGTCCGGAGGGTGGCGCGCAGCGCGGCGAGCGGGTCGCCGTCGGTGGGGACGCCGACGGGCGGTGTGCCCTCCCAGTGGGCGCGTCCGTCTCGCTCGGTGAGGGTGGCGGCGCTGCGGACCCCGACGAAGCTGTAGCGGGACCAGGAGCGCCCGTTCTCCGCGGACTCGAGCAGGAAGGTGCCGGGCCGCTCGGCGGCGAGCTTGCGGTAGAGCGCGACCGGGGTGTCGCCGTCGGCGAGGAGCTTGCGGGTGACCGGGATGACCCGGCGGTCGGTGGCGAGCTTGCGGAACGTCTCGAGGTCCATGGCGGCAGACCCTACTGATCCGAGGCGGGCGCGCCCGAACCGGCGCCGTCGGCGGAGGCGTCGGCGGAGCCGTCCTTCAGCAGCACGTCGGCGTCGAAGCAGGTGCGGTCGCCGGTGTGGCAGGCGGCGCCCACCTGGTCGACCTTGACCAGCACCGTGTCGGCGTCGCAGTCCAGGGCGACCGACTTCACCCACTGGAAGTGGCCGGAGGTGTCGCCCTTGACCCAGTACTCCCGCCGGCTGCGCGACCAGTAGGTGCAGCGGCCCGTGGTCAGCGTGCGGTGCAGCGCCTCGTCGTCCATCCAGCCGAGCATCAGCACCTCTCCGGTGTCGTACTGCTGGGCGATGGCGGGCAGGAGGCCGTCGGGGGTGCGCTTGAGCCGCGCGGCGATCTGCGGGTCGAGGCTGCTGGGCCGGGACGTGCTGGTCATGGTCACCATTGTGCCGCGCCGGGCGGTGGTGCCCGCGCGTGCGTCCACCGATTGGGAACGGCGTGGACGGTGTGCCGGGGCGGGCCGGCCGGGCGACGGGTGGGCGGACCCGGCGCCCGGCCGTAGGCTGGCTGGCATGTCGACCCATGCCAAGCGTGAACGACTTCTGCTGGCCGATCTCCTGGAGACGGCCGGCCCCGACGCCCCCACCCTGTGCGAGGGCTGGACGGCCCGGGACCTCGCCGCCCACGTGGTGGTGCGCGAGCGCCGTCCGGACGCGGCGGGCGGAATGCTGGTCAAGCAGCTCGCGTCGCGTCTGGAACGGGTGATGGCGGAGTTCACCGCCAAGCCGTACGAGGAGCTGATCCGGCTGATCAGGTCCGGTCCGCCGCGTTTCTCGCCGTTCGCCCTCAAGCAGGTCGACGAGCTGTCGAACATCGTCGAGTTCTACGTCCACACCGAGGACGTGCGGCGGGCCCGGCCCGACTGGACGCCGCGTGAGCTGGACCGGGTGTTCCAGGACGCCCTGTGGTCGCGGCTGGAGCGGTCCGCGCGGCTGATGGGCCGCGGCGCCCCGACGGGCCTGGTGCTGCGCCGCCCGGACGGGCAGACGGCGGTGGCACACCGCGGCACCCCGGTGGTCACGGTGACCGGTGAGCCGTCCGAGCTGGTGCTGTTCGCCTACGGCCGGCAGAGCGCGGCGAAGGTCGAGCTGGACGGCGACGAGAACGCGATCGCGAAGCTGCGCGAGTCCGGGCAGCTGGGCATCTGATCCGCACCCGAAAGGCGCAGCTCGTGATCAAAGTGGCGATGACCAGCGTGTACGTCGACGACGTGGCGAAGGCGCACGCCTTCTACACCGATGTCCTCGGTTTCGAGACCCGCACCCGGATGGATCTGGGCGGCGGCACGCTGTTCGTCACGGTGGGCGCGCGCGAGGGCGCGCAGCCGGATCTGGAGCTGCTGCTGGAGCCGGGCCGGGGGCCCATCGCCGAGCCCTACCGCCGGTCGGTCCGTGAGGCGGGCCTGCCCGCCATGGTGTTCTCGGTGGACGACCTCCGCGCGGAGTACGAACGGCTCCGCGGGGAGGGCGTCCACTTCGTGCAGGACCCGCGGGAGCAGGGCCCGTACCTCACCGCCCTGCTGGACGACACGGTCGGCAACCTGATCCAGCTGGCCCAGCCGACGGGCTGAGCCTCACCGCACCGGGTGGCCGGCTTCCCGCAGGGTCTCCTTGACCTGGCCGATGCGCAGGTCGCCGAAGTGGAACACGGAGGCGGCGAGGACCGCGTCGGCGCCCGCCGCGACCGCGGGCGGGAAGTCGGCCAGCTTGCCGGCGCCGCCCGAGGCGATCACCGGGACGGTGACGTGCTTGCGGACGGCGCCGATCATCTCGAGGTCGTAGCCGTCCTTGGTGCCGTCGGCGTCCATGGAGTTGAGCAGGATCTCGCCCGCGCCCAGTTCGGCGGCCCGGTGCGCCCACTCGACGGCGTCGATGCCGGTGCCGCGGCGGCCGCCGTGCGTGGTGACCTCGAAGGAACCGGACTCCGTGCGGCGGGCGTCGACGGAGAGGACCAGGACCTGCCGGCCGAAGCGTTCGGCGATCTCGCGGATCAGCTCCGGGCGGGCGATCGCGGCGGTGTTCACGCCGACCTTGTCGGCACCGGCCCGCAGCAGCTTGTCGACGTCCTCGGCGGTGCGCACGCCGCCGCCGACGGTGAGCGGGATGAACACCTGCTCGGCGGTGCGGCGCACCACGTCGTACGTCGTCTCGCGGTTGCCGGACGAGGCGGTGATGTCCAGGAACGTCAGCTCGTCGGCGCCCTCGGCGTCGTACACCTTGGCCATCTCGACGGGGTCGCCCGCATCGCGCAGGTTCTGGAAGTTGACGCCCTTGACGACCCGGCCGTTGTCCACGTCCAGGCAGGGGATGACTCGGACCGCCAGGGTCATGAATTCACGGCTCCTCTGAATGCTTCCAGTTCCACTGAGACCAGTACGCGCGAGTCGACGAAGCCGTCGACCACCAGGACGGTGGTGACCGGGCGCACCGGGTCGAAGAGTTCCTTGTGGGCGCGTCCGGCCGCGTCGACGTCGCGTGCGTGGGCGAGGTGGACGCGGGTGCGGATCACGGACTCGACGCCGAGCCCGAACTCCCCGATCGCCTCCAGGGCGATGGTGAAGGCGACCTTGGCCTGCTCGTACGGGTCGCCCTCCCCGTACAGGACGGTGCCCCGGAAGGCGGTGGTGCCCGCCACCAGGACGCGGTCGCCCGCCGCCACGGCGCGCGCGAAACCGAAGGTCTCCTCCCAGGGGTTTCCGCTCTGCACGCGCCGTACGGCATCCGATGTCATCGGGACACAGCCTCCAGGGCCTCTTCCAGGGTGAACGCCTTCGCGTACAGGGCCTTCCCGACGATGGCGCCTTCGACACCGAGCGGCACGAGCTCGGCGAGGGCGCGCAGGTCGTCCAGCGAGGACACGCCGCCGGAGGCGACCACGGGGCGGTCGGTGGCGGCGCAGACGTTCTTCAGCAGCTCCAGGTTGGGGCCCTGGAGGGTGCCGTCCTTGGCGATGTCGGTGACGACGTAGCGGGCGCAGCCCTCCTTGTTGAGACGGTCCAGCGTCTCGTAGAGGTCGCCGCCGTCGCGGGTCCAGCCGCGGCCGCGCAGGGTGGTGCCGCGCACGTCGAGGCCGACGGCGATCCGGTCGCCGTGCTCGGCGATGATCCGGGCGACCCACTCGGGGGTTTCCAGGGCGGCGGTGCCGAGGTTGACGCGGGTGCAGCCGGTGGCGAGGGCGGCGGCGAGGGTGGCGTCGTCGCGGATGCCGCCGGACAGTTCCACCTTGATGTCCATCGCGCCGGCGACCTCGGCGATCAGCTCACGGTTGTCCCCGGTGCCGAACGCGGCGTCCAGGTCGACCAGGTGCAGCCACTCGGCGCCGGAGCGCTGCCAGGCGAGGGCGGCCTCCAGGGGGGAGCCGTACGAGGTTTCCGTACCGGACTCGCCGTGCACGAGGCGGACGGCCTGGCCGTCGCGGACGTCGACGGCGGGGAGCAGTTCGAGCGTGGCCATGTCTCTACAGGGTTCCGATCCAGTTGGTGAGGAGCTGGGCACCGGCGTCGCCGGACTTCTCGGGGTGGAACTGGGTCGCCCACAGGGCGCCGTTCTCCACGGCCGCCACGAACGGCTTGCCGTGGGTGGACC
Source organism: Streptomyces calvus (assembly GCF_006782915.1). Classification (GTDB taxonomy): domain Bacteria; phylum Actinomycetota; class Actinomycetes; order Streptomycetales; family Streptomycetaceae; genus Streptomyces; species Streptomyces calvus. The sequence goes on along the minus strand of NZ_VCNP01000053.1, from coordinate 8,062 downwards.
AGGTGACCAGCGGGGCGCGCATCGCCGGGTTGGCCGTCTCGAGGGTCCAGTCGTGGACGGCGTAGGAGTGCACGAAGTAGAAGCGCGCGTCCGCGTCGAGGCCGGCGAACAGTTCGGAGCCGGGCGGCACGTCCACGGTGTTCCAGCCCATGTGGGGCACGACGTCGGCCTGGAGCGGCTCGACCGAGCCGGGCCACTCGTCGAGGCCCTCGGTCTCCACGCCGTGCTCGATGCCGCGCGCGAACAGGATCTGCATGCCGACGCAGATGCCCATCACCGGGCGGCCGCCGGCGAGCCGCCGGTCGACGATCCAGTCGCCGCGCGCCTGCTTCAGGCCCTGCATGCAGGCGGCGAAGGCGCCGACGCCGGGCACCAGCAGCCCGTCGGCGTTCATGGCGGTGTCGAAGTCGCGGGTGATCTCGACGTCGGCTCCGGCGCGGGCGAGGGCGCGCTCGGCGGAACGGATGTTGCCGAAGCCGTAGTCGAAGACCACGACCTTCTTGGCGGTGCTCAAGGGGTCACACCTCCAGCCTCAGGACGCCCGCGCCGAGGCAGAGCGCGGCGCCGATCGAGAGCAGCACGATCAGGCTCGTGGGCATCTTCTGCTTGACGAAGGAGATGATGCCGCCGACGAAGAACAGGCCGACGACGATCAGGACGGTGGACAGGCCGTTCATGGCTACAGCGCGCCCTTCGTGGAGGGCAGGATGCCGGCCGCGCGGGGGTCGCGCTCGGACGCGTAGCGCAGGGCGCGGGCCAGTGCCTTGAACTGGCACTCCACGATGTGGTGCGCGTTGCGCCCGTAGGGCACGTGCACGTGCAGCGCGATCTGGGCCTGGGCGACGAAGGACTCCAGGATGTGCCGGGTCATCGTGGTGTCGTACTCGCCGATCATCGGCGCCATCTTCTCGGGCTCGGTGTGCACGAGGTAGGGGCGGCCGGAGAGGTCGACGGTGACCTGGGCGAGGGACTCGTCCAGCGGGACCGTGCAGTTGCCGAAGCGGTAGATGCCCACCTTGTCGCCGAGTGCCTGCTTGAAGGCGGCGCCGAGGGCGAGGGCGGTGTCCTCGATGGTGTGGTGGGAGTCGATGTGCAGGTCGCCCTCGGTCTTCACGGTGAGGTCGAACAGACCGTGCCGGCCGAGCTGGTCGAGCATGTGGTCGTAGAAGCCGACGCCGGTGGAGATCTCCGTCTTCCCGGTGCCGTCGAGGTCGATCTCGACGAGGACGGACGTTTCCTTCGTCGTGCGTTCGATTCTTCCCACGCGTCCTACGCGGCTCATGCGCTCTGCTCCTGTTCCTTCTTGAGTTCACGGACCGCGTCGAGGAACGCGTCGTTCTCGGCGGGTGTGCCGGCGGTGACCCGCAGCCATCCGGGGACGCCGTTGTCCCGGACCAGGACGCCGCGGTCGAGGATCGCGCGCCAGGTGGCGTGGGCGTCCTCGAACCGGCCGAACTGGACGAAGTTGGCGTCGGACTCGGTGACCTCGTAGCCGATGGCGCGCAGTTCGGCGACCAGCCGGTCCCGTTCGGCCTTGAGCTGCTCGACGTAGCCGAGCAGCGTGTCGGTGTGCTCCAGGGCGGCCAGCGCGGTCGCCTGGGTGACGGCCGACAGGTGGTACGGCAGCCGGACGAGCTGCACGGCGTCGACGACCGCGGGGTGCGCGGCGAGGTAGCCGAGGCGCAGGCCGGCCGCGCCGAACGCCTTGGACATGGTGCGCGAGACGACCAGGTGCGGTCGTCCGTCGAGCAGCCGGAGCAGCGAGTCGCCGTGGCTGAACTCGATGTACGCCTCGTCCACGACGACCATCGACGGCTTGGCGGCCTGGGCGGCCTCGTACAGGGCGAGGACCGTCTCCTGCGGGACCGCGTTGCCGGTGGGGTTGTTGGGGGTGGTGATGAAGACGACGTCCGGGCGGTGCTCGGCGATCGCCTGCTCGGCGGCGGCGACGTCGATGGTGAAGTCGTCGTTGCGGGGGCCGGAGATCCAGCCGGTGCCGGTGCCGCGCGCGATGAGCCCGTGCATCGAGTACGACGGCTCGAAGCCGATCGCGGTGCGGCCGGGCCCGCCGAAGGTCTGCAGCAGCTGCTGGATGACCTCGTTGGAGCCGTTGGCGGCCCAGACGTTCTCGACGCCGACCGGGTGGCCGGCGGTCTTCGTCAGGTACTCGGCCAGCCGGGTGCGCAGTTCGACCGCGTCGCGGTCGGGGTAGCGGTTGAGGTGCCGGGCGGCCTCGCGGACCCGCTCCGCGATCCGCTCGACGAGCGGCTCGGGCAGCGGGTAGGGGTTCTCGTTGGTGTTCAGCCGTACGGGGACGTCCAGTTGGGGCGCGCCGTAGGGGGACTTGCCGCGCAGCTCGTCCCGTACGGGGAGATCGTCGATCCGGATGTTCACTTGCTCTCCGGCACCTTCCAGTCGAACCTCGCCTTGATCGCCGCGCCGTGCGCGGGCAGGTCCTCCGCCTCCGCCAGCGTCACCACGTGGTGCGCGACCTCGGCGAGCGCGTCCCTGGTGTAGTCCACGATGTGGATGCCGCGCAGGAAGGACTGGACGGACAGGCCGGAGGAGTGGCAGGCGCAGCCGCCGGTGGGCAGGACGTGGTTGGAGCCGGCCGCGTAGTCGCCGAGCGACACCGGCGACCAGGGGCCGACGAAGACCGCGCCCGCGTTGCGCACCCGGTCGGCGACCGCGGCGGCGTCGGCGGTCTGGATCTCCAGGTGCTCGGCGCCGTAGGCGTCGACGACGCGCAGGCCCTCGTCGAGGCCGTCGACCAGGACGACGGCGGACTGGCGGCCCTCGAGGGCGGGGACGATCCGGTCGTCGATGTGCTTGGTGGCCCTGACCTGCGGCTCCAGTTCCTTCTCCACCGCGTCCGCGAGGTCGGTGGAGTCGGTGACCAGGACGGCGGCGGCCAGCGGGTCGTGCTCGGCCTGGCTGATCAGGTCGGAGGCGATGTGCACCGGGTCGGCGGTGGAGTCCGCGAGGATCGCGATCTCCGTCGGGCCGGCCTCGGCGTCGATGCCGATGCGGCCGGTGAAGTAGCGCTTGGCGGCGGCGACCCAGATGTTGCCGGGGCCGGTGACCATGTTCGCGGGCGGGCAGGACTCGGTGCCGTACGCGAACATCGCGACGGCGGTGGCGCCGCCGGCCGCGTACACCTCGTCCACGCCGAGCAGCGCGCACGCGGCGAGGATCGTCGGGTGCGGCAGTCCGCCGAACTCGGCCTGGGCCGGGGAGGCGAGCGCGATCGACGGGACGCCTGCTTCCTGGGCGGGCACCGCGTTCATGATCACGGAGGACGGGTACACGGACCGGCCGCCCGGCGCGTACAGGCCGACGCGGTCGACCGGGACCCACTTCTCGGTGACGGTGCCGCCGGGGACGACCTGGGTGGTGTGGGTGGTGCGGCGCTGCTCGCGGTGGACGAGCCGGGCCCGGCGGATGGACTCCTCCAGGGCCGCGCGCACGGCCGGGTCCAGCTGCTCCAGGGCGTCGGTGAGCGCCTGCGCCGGAACCCGGACGGACTCCAGGCGCACGCCGTCGAAGCGCTCGGCGAAGTCGATCAGCGCCGCGTCGCCCCGATGATGCACGTCCTCGCAGATGGGCCGCACCTTCTCCAGGGCGGCCGCGACGTCGAAGTCGGCTCGGGGCAGCAGGTCGCGCAGGGCGGGGCCCTCGGGGAGGGCGTCGCCGCGCAGATCGATTCGGGAGATCACGTGCTCAATTCTCTCAGACCCGCGCGGTGGGCCGTTTCGCCGTTCCAGTGAGTGATACGGACTCCGCACGGTGACGGTCCGCGCACATTTCCGAGATCCTCTTCACTTTCCGTGTTCAACGGGTCACCTGAACGGGCATGAACGGCTGTACGAAGGGACGAACCCACGGGTATGTGAGGGAGGAGGGGAGTTCCGTGACCGAGGGGGTGCCGGGCGCCGGAGAGCCGCCGGAGGAGCTGACCGCCGCGGAGGCCGGAATGTGGCAGGCCTTCCGCAACGGCAGCGTGTACGACCTGAGCAGCGGGGACACCCTCGTCGACGATCCGCACGGAGGACATCCGTGGGGCCCGGAGCGGACGGTGAGGGCGCGCGTCGTGTGCTGGCTCCTGCTGGACGGCCCGCCGGCCCTGGCCGGCCGGGTCTCCTCGCTGAAACTGGTCGGGGTGCACGTCAGCGGCGCCCTGGACCTCGCCGGCGGCACGGTGGAGCCGTACGTGGAGATGCGCGGCTGCCGCTTCGAGCGGGACGTGCTGCTGCCGGAGGCCCGCTTCACGACCGTGCGGCTGGTGGACTGCTCGGTGCCGCGCCTGGAGGCGGCCCGGGTGACCACCGAGGGCGATCTGCACCTGCCGCGCTGCCGGTTCCACGGCGGCATACGGCTCACCGACGCGAAGATCGGCACGGACCTGCTGCTGAACCAGGCGATCGTGCACCGGGACCGCAGCGGCCGTTCGATAGCCGCCGACGGGCTGACCGTCGGCCAGGACTTACAGGCGGAGATGCTGGAGTCGCACGGCGAACTGAGCCTGCGCAGCGCCCAGATAGGCGTCTCGCTGAGCCTGCGCGGCGCCCGGCTCGTCAACCCGTACACCCGGCTCGCGCTGAACGCCCCGCAGTTGACCGTGGAGCGCTCGCTGTACCTGACCCCGGCGGGCCTCGGCGCGCAGGCGCGCAGCGGGATGACCCCGGCGCGCGGGACGCGGATCCAGCGGTTCGAGTGCCAGGGCGGGGTGCGGCTGGACGACGGGAGGTTCGGGGACGCGGTCGACTTCGAGGGGGCCTCGTTCACCTTCACCGACGAGCAGGAACTGTCGCTGCGCCGGGTGCAGACGCCGGAGCTGCGCTTCCTCGGGGAGCGGCCGGCCCGCGGCCGCGTGGTGCTGTCGGGGGCGCGGGTGGTCAACCTGATGGACCGGGCGGACAGCTGGCCGGGCCCGGGCCGGCTGCACATGGGCGGCTTCACCTACGAGAACCTCGTGCCGCGCGGCCCGTTCCCGCTGGCGCTGCGGCTGCGGTGGGTGGACGCGGCCAGCGCCGAGTACAACCCGGAGCCGTACGAGCGGCTGGCCGCCGTGCTGCGCGAGGGCGGGGAGGACGAGGACGCCCGCGAGGTGCTGCTCGCCAAGCAGCGCCGGCGCCGCGAGAGCCTGCCGCCTGCGGCCAAGCTGTGGGGGTACGCCCAGGACTGGACGGTCGCCTACGGGTACCGGCCGGGCCGGGCCGCGGTGTGGATGGCGGTGCTGTGGGCGCTGGGCTCGCTGGCCTTCGCGCACGCGGACCTCCCGCCGCTCAAGAGCGACGAGCATCCCGCGTGGAATCCGCCGCTGTTCGCCCTGGACCTGCTGCTGCCGGTGATCGACCTGGGCCAGGTGGGCTTCTGGCAGCTGCGCGGCGGCTGGCAGTGGCTGTCGGCGGCGTTCATCCTGCTGGGATGGATCCTGGCGACGACGGTGGCGGCGGGCGCGACCCGGACCCTGCGGCGCACTTAGCCAGGCCCTGCGCGGCGCGTGACAGAGGGCGGGCAGGCGGGTGGGCACAGGGCGGTGACCTGCCATGAGTGACCGTCGAGGCGGCCGGAGCCCACCGTGCCCAGAGGGACCCGCGCACCGTGAGGAACCGTCCGCTTTTACCGTCCCTTGACCCGCGCCCGTACAACCTTCCGCGACTTCCGTGCGACCTCTGGCGCCGCTGTGACCTGCGGACTTTCAATGGTCGACACCATGGCTCTGCTGCACGGGTTCACCCGTACCCCCCGGGTCCGAGGCAAGGCGACGGGCACCGCCTCGCACGTCCGGCACGTCCCCGTCGAGCTGCCCGCCGACGACGAGGTGCTCCTCGACGCGCCCGACGACGTGCTGGGACCGGCGCTGGTCGGCGCCGCGGACGGTGATCACACGGCCGCCGCCGACCTGCTCGCCGCCACCCGGCGCACCGGCGCGTGGGAGCACCGCGACCGGTACGTGCGGCGGCTGGCCGCCTTCGCGCGCTCGCGCCCGGAGTGGCTGGACGCCTGGCTCGCCTGCGCCCCGCGCGACCCCGACGCGCTGCTGGTGGACGCCCAGCGGGCGGTGTACCGGGTCTGGGACTCACCGGCCCGGGCCGAGCTGCTGCGCGAGGTGAGCCCGCTGATCACGGCCGCCGCGCGCGCGGACGGCCGCGACCCGGTGCCCTGGCGGCTCGCCCTGGACCACGCCCGCGGCGCACGCGCCGGGCACACGTACTTCGAGGAGCTGTGGGAGGCCGCGGTGCGCCGCGCCCCGCACCACCACGGCTGCCATGTGGCGGCCCTGCGCTATCTGGCGGCCTCCTGGCACGGCTCGCACCGCGAGTGCTTCGACTTCGCGGACCTGGCCGCCCAGGACGCACCGGCGGGTTCGCTCACCCAGGCGCTGCCGCTGCGGGCGGCCTTCGGCTATCTGACCGACGGCTGCGGTCCCGAGGTGCCGCGCGAGCGCATCGAGGCGGCGGCCGACCGTGCCGTGGCGCTGTCGGCGCTGCTGCCCACCGGCCACACCTGGCCGGCCGGGCTGCGCAACCTGCTGACCTACGTCCTGGTCCGCCTGGAACGCTGGCCGGACGCCCTGGAGCAGTTGCGGCTGACCGGTCCGTACGCCACGTCCTTCCCCTGGGACCTGGACGCGGAGGACCCGCTCGGCAGGTTCCTCGAGGTGCGTCAGGCCGTGCGCGCGGCGGTCGCGGCGGGTGCTTCCGGGGCCGCCGCGGGCCCCTTCGTCCCGGTTCCCGGCCGTCCGCGAGGTGGGCAGGGCGGGCGAGTAGGCTGCGGCGACCATTAGGCTTTTGCGTCGTGACCACCGTCCGGCTTCCGCTCTTCCCCCTGAACACGGTGTTGTTCCCGGGGCTCGTGCTCCCGCTCAGCGTCTTCGAGGAGCGCTATCGCGCCATGATGCGCGAGCTGTTGAAGACGCCGGAGGACGAGCCGCGCCGGTTCGCCGTCGTCGCGATCCGCGACGGCCACGAGGTGGCGCCGAGCGCTCCCGGCATGCCCGACCCGACGGCCGTGCCCGAGCGGGGACCGGCGGCCGGCTTCGGCACCGACCCGCTGCGCGCCTTCCACAAGGTGGCCTGCGTGGCCGACGCGGCCACGATCCGCGAGCGGGCCGACGGCACCTTCGAGGTGCTGGCGACCGGCACGACCCGGGTGCGGCTGCTGTCGGTCGACTCCTCGGGGCCGTATCTGACGGCCGAGGCGGAGCCGCTGGAGGAGGATCCCGGCGAGGAGGCGGGGGCGCTGGCCGAAGGGGTGCTGCGGGCTTTCCGCCAGTACCAGAAGCGGCTGGCGGGAGCGCGCGAGCGGTCGCTGGCGACCGGCGCGGAACTGCCGGACGAGCCGGGTGTCGTCTCCTACCTGGTCGCCGCCGCGATGATGCTGGACACGCCGACGAAGCAGCGTCTCCTCCAGGCGCCGGACACCGCGTCCCGGCTCCGCGACGAGCTGAAACTCCTTCGCGCGGAGACGGCCATCATCCGTAACCTGCCGTCGTTGCCGGCGTCGGAGCTGACGCGCGGCCCGACGAGTCTCAACTGACGCACGACTGTCTGGGGTACAGGCCGGGATGGCGAAGAAGACGAAGAAGCAGCAGCCGGGAGGAACTCCGGCGACGGTGGCGCTGACGGCGGCCGGAGTGCCGTTCACCGTCCACTCCTACGACCACGACCCCTCCCACCCGTCGTACGGCGAGGAGGCGGCCGAGGCGATGGGCGTCTCGCCTGACCGGGTCTTCAAGACGCTGGTGGCGGACGTCGACGGCGCGCTGACCGTGGCGGTGGTCCCGGTGGCGGGCCAGCTGGACCTGAAGGCCCTCGCGGCGGCGGTCGGCGGCAAGCGCGCCGCGATGGCCGACCCGGCGCTGGCGGAGCGCACCACGGGCTATGTCCGCGGCGGCATCTCGCCGCTCGGCCAGCGCAAGAAGCTGCCGACGGTCCTGGACGACTCGGCCGGGCGGCACGAGACGATCTGTGTCTCGGCCGGCCGCCGCGGCCTGGAGGTCGAGCTCTCGCCCGCCGACCTGAGCGACCTGACCTCGGCGGTCCTGGCCCCGATCGGT
>NZ_VCNP01000052.1 GCF_006782915.1 Streptomyces calvus | reverse complement strand
ACCGGCCTGTCCGCGGCCACCGTCTCCAACATCGTCCGGGAACTGAAGGACAGCGGAACGGTCGAGGTCACGCCCACCTCGGCCGGTGGACGCCGGGCCCGCAGCGTCTCGCTGAGCGGGGACGCCGGCATCGTCATCGGCGTCGACTTCGGGCACACCCACCTGCGCGGCGCCACCGGGCCGCCCCCCCCCCCCCCGCCCGGGGGGGGAGCCGCTACCGGCGGCTGGGCGCGGCCGGCATGCACGACCGCTCCAGCCGCCCGCACCACAGCCCACGCCAAGGCGGAGGAGGGCGACAACGCGGAGCGACGGGGGCCCCTCCCGCTCGAGCGGAGCCGAGAGTGGGGAAACCGGCGACCACGCCGCAGATGTGCGTACCGGACCCCGCGACCCCGGCACGGTCCGAACGACACCCCCTGGCCCGGCCGCGCCGCCGGGTCCGGAGCCCGCGAACCGGGTCCGGCGGTGCGGGGCTACGCCTTGGGTGCCGTGCTCTGGGGGCCGTAGGGGCCCGGGGGCGGGAAGGGGTCCGGGTCCCGGGGGCCGAACAGACCGGTCAGCCCCAGGTGCACGACCAGCGCCGCGAACGGCCACACCAACAGCGCGCCCTTGGCGCCCAGTTGCAGCGGCGCGTCGAAGGTGACGCCCTGGCCGGCGCTCCTGGCGCGGGCGACAACGTCCTGCGACGGGCCGAGCCACACGCCGAGCCGCCAGGCGAGCAGCGATCCGAGCAGCCCGCCGACGGCCAGCGCCACCACCAGCGGCACGCCGCCGCGGCGGCGCACCAGGAACGCGACGAGCGCGCTGACCGCGCCGAAACCCAGTGCGAGGAGCGAGAACGTCCCGTCCACACCGACGGCCTGCTCGCCCTCGGAGTCCTTGAAGTAGACGACCCAGTTGTCGCCGACGACGTCGCCCACCAGCGGCACGCGCGGCGCCAGCCACCACCACAACACCCCGAGCAGCGCCCCGCACAGCGCCCCCGCCACCGCCGTCACGGCGGCCTGACGCACTTCCGTCCTCATCCCGGGACCGTCCGGGTCGTGCCGCCAGTCGTGACCCGGGTACGCGGCGAACCCGGTGCTCCCGGAGAGCTGGAGCGGAGCGGCCGCGGGCCCGTCGGACGGCGGCCGCCCCGTGTCCCGCGCGGAACGTTCGTGCGGAGGCGGTGGTGGTGTCAGAGGTGCGCTCACCCTGCCATCGTGCCAGGCCCGGCTGTGCGGCGCGTCACCGGACGGCCGCCCTGCGGTAGGCCCAGGTCGCCACCGTCAGCGAGATCACGCCGACGACCCCGCACACGGCGAGGTCACCGAGCACCCGGGCCCAGTCGGGGTGCGGTCCGAAGGTCCGCGTGAACGCCTCGACGCCGTACGTCGACGGCAGCAGGTCGCGGGCCAGGCGCACCGCTTCCGGCATGCGCTCCGGCGGCAGCACGCCCAGCAGCAGCGCCGCCGACATGCCGAGCTGCCCGAGCAGCGTGGCCAGTTCGGGCCGGGGCGCGAGCAGGCCGAGGGCCGCGCCGAGCCCGGCGAGCGCGGCACCGGCGAGCGGGATCACCGCGGCCAGGATCCACAGGTGCGCCAGTGGCAGCCCGAACAGCACGCATCCGAAGACGGCGGTGACGACGGTGCCCGGCACGGTGAAGGACGCGTACGCGCCCGCCGCGCCCAGCACCACCGCGGCTGGCGGCACGGGCAGCGTCGCGTAGTGGTCGAGTCCGCCGCTGGCCCGCAGCTGGCCGAAGTACTGGGCGAGGAGGTTCAGCGCGACGAAGGCGACGACCAGGACCGACGCGCCGGCGACCACGGCCTGCGCCTCGCCGCCGCCGTCCACGACCCCGCGCATCAGGATCATGATCCCGACCGACTGGAACGTCGCCACGAACAGCAGCGGGATCCGCGCGACCCGGGCCCGGGACAGCTGCGCCCGGTACACGGCCGTCAGCGCCGGCCACAGCCGGGGCCGGGGGCCGAGCTCGGCCGGTTCCGGCGCGGCCCGGTCCAGGCCCAGGGCGCCGCCCGGCAGGACATCGGCGGGTACGACACTCACGTCGTGCTGCTCCCCTTCGTCGGGATCGTCAGGATCCGCTCCGGCGCTCGCCCCGTCCCGTACGGAGACGGCGGCCCGTGCGCTCACGGCCCAGGGGCTCACGCCTTCACCAGCCCCTGTCGCACGGCGCCGCCCAGCGCCAGGTAGACGTCCTCCAGGCTGGGCGTGGCCAGCGTGAAGTCGTCCAGGGCGGCGAAGGCGGCCCCGCCGGTGACGGTCGCGACGACCGTACGGGCCTCCTCGGGCGCCAGCCGCAGGGTCCAGCGGCGGCCGGACTCCACGACCCGGTCGCGCAGCGCGGCCACCTCGGGCACGTGCAGCGGCGCCGCCTCGCGCCACACCAGGTCGACCCGGACCTCACCGGCGACCTGCTCCTTCAGCCCGGACGGGCTGTCGCAGGCGATGACGGTACCCCGGTCCAGGACGGCGACCCGGTCCAGGACGGTCTCGGCCTCGATGACGTTGTGGGTGACCAGCAGCACGGTCGTACCGCGTTCGGCGCGGCGCCGGTCGACGGCGGACCACACCGCGCGCCGGGCCACCGGGTCCATGCCGGTGGTGGGCTCGTCCAGCACGAGCAGCGGCCGCTCCCCCACCAGCGCGGCGGCGACGCAGGCCAGCCGGCGCTGGCCGCCGGAGAGCTTCTTCAGCGGACGGCCGGCGAGCGGCGCGAGCCCCAGTTCGTCCAGGACGTCGTCCCGCTCGGCCCGCGCGCTGCGCACGTCCAGACCGCGCAGCCGGCCGGTGGTCTCGGCCGCCAGGGACACGGTCAGTTCGTCGAGGGCGCTGGACTCCTGGCCGAGGTAGGCGAGGATGCGCGAGGCGCGTTCGGGGTGGCGCACGATGTCGTGGCCGAGGATCTCCACGCTGCCGCGGTCGGGCCGCATCAGCCCGGTCAGCTGGCGCACCAGGGTGGACTTGCCGGCGCCGTTCGGCCCGAGCAGGCCGAAGATCTCACCGCGCCGGATGTCGAGCCGTACGTCGTTGGTGGCCCGGACCTCGGGGGTGGCCGGCACGCCGCGCCGTCCGCGCGCCGCCGGATAGGTCTTGGTCAGCCCGCGCACCGCACACACGACGTCACCACCGTGCCGGAATCCCTGTGCCGCGCGCGTACTCACAAGGGACGAGCCTACGGGGTGCCGCGCCCCGCCCCGCTCCCGGGGCACCCCCGGCCCGCAAAACCGCCCCTACGAGCAGCAACTCCCCCAAGCACACCCACCGGCCGGCCGCTCACTCCGCGGCGGCGGCCCGTTCGGTGCCGGTGCGCTGGTCCAGTTCGCGCCAGAAGCCCGCCCGGATGGCGTAGCGGTCGCGTTCGTCGATCTGGTCGTCCTTGTGGGCCAGCAGGCCGAAGCGGGCGGCGTAGCGCAGCAGCTCGCCGTCGATGCGGTGCGGGATGCGCGGGTACATGGCGGACAGCTTCTGGATGTGGCTCTGGTCGCCGAGCCGCTCCACCCAGCGCCGCGCGAAGACCTGCCCCACCTCGAAGGGGTCGCCGCCGACGGTGGTGATGTCCTCCTCGCGGTCGGCCCACCGCTGCTCGGCCGTGGTCAGCTGGGCCAGCGTCGGCATGGACGCGGCGTCCGGCGGCTCGGCGACGGGCCGGTCGACCCAGCCCTTGTCGGAGGACCAGCGCAGGGTGGCGGAGGCGGGCGGCCGGTCGGCGTGCGGACCGGGGGCACGCAGCGCGGCCAGGTCCTTCGGGGTGGGTACGCCCTTGGCGGCGGGCGACCGCTCGGCGGTGCCGTTGTGCGCGGCGGCCGGGTGGCGGGGCTCCTCCGCGGTCCGCTCGGCCGCCGCGGCGAGGGCGGAGTCCGGCAGCGGGGCGGAGAGGATCGCCGCGATCTCCGGCCGGGGCACGGGCGGCGGCGCGCACACCCCGGTGACCTCCTTCGCGCGGACGGCCTGGGTGATCCAGGCGCGGTCCAGCACGCGGCGTTCGTCGGCCTCGGCGACCAGGTCCTCGGACTGGTTGTAGTCGCCGTCGGCGGCCTGCACGGCCCACAGGTGGACGGCGACGCCGTGCTCCTTGGCGGCCATCATGCCGGGCAGCAGGTCGCCGTCGCCGGTGACCAGGACGATGTCGGAACAGGCGCGGTTGCGGGCGAGTTCGGTGAGTTCGGCGTGCATCGCGGCGTCGACGCCCTTCTGTGCCCAGCGGCCGTCGCTGCGGGTCAGGGCGCCGAGCCGGACGGTGACCCGGGGCATCACGCGCAGCCTGCGGTGCTCGGGCTGGGGGACGCGGTCGGGGGCGCCGTCGAACCAGTAGATGCGCAGCAGCGGCTGCCGGGTGTCGGACTCGGCGCGCTCGCGCAAACCCTGGATGAGGGCGGCGTGGTCGACGGTGATGCGGGACCGTGAGGGCTCCCCGGCGAGGAGACTGGCGGCGGCCCCCAGCAGATACCCGGCGTCCACCAGGACGATGCAGCGGTCCACGCGATCCACCCTCTTTCCGGGAGGTTTGCTTCGGGCTTGCTTCGAGTCTGCCCGACCACGCCAGGGTTAACGTCCCGAACTCGATCTTCGGCGTGGCGTTTCCACACTTCCTCCCCCGACCACCCGGTCACACACGGTAATTGTCCGACATGCGTGTGTTGTCGTGCTGTGTGAATCTGGTCCCGGCCCTGGCCCCTAGTCCCCCACAGGAGGCATCACCATGGCCAAGAACAAGAACCGTGACCGTAAGCAGCCGCAGGCCGAGCGCGCCCAGCGGGCGACGCAGGCGTCCACGATGGAGACGCCGGACGAGCAGCGCACCACGCAGGTCATGCCCGGCGAGGTCGGCCGGGGCAAGGGCCGGCAGAAGCGCTTCGGCCACAACTGACATCTGCTGGACGGGCCGTTGCGGCCCAGGCACATGAAGAGGGGCGCGCCCGCCACAGGGTGCGCCCCTCACGCGCGTCGCGCCCGCTGTTCCTAGCCGGCCAGGCAGGACGGTCCGAGCAGGACCTTCAGGTCGCCGAACAGGGCCGGGTCGGGCTTGACGCGGTGGCGGTCGAGCCGCAGCACCGTCGTCTTGGTCGGCCCCTGGAGCTTGATGCGGACCTCGCTGTCGCCTTTGTGGTGGGTGAGGATCTCACCGAGCCGGCTGACCATCGGCGGGGTCACGCGGGTGGCCGGAATGGTGAGCACCACGGGTGCGTTGGTGCCCGCGTTGGACAGGTCGGGGACCATCAGCTCCATCGCGACCAGCCGCGGCACGTCCTCGCGCTTGTCGAGGCGGCCCTTGACGAAGACGACGGCGTCCTCGACGAGTTGCGTGGACACCAGCTGGTACGTCGCCGGGAAGAACATGCACTCGATGGAGCCCGCGAGGTCCTCCACGGTGGCGATCGCCCAGGCGTTGCCCTGCTTGGTCATCTTGCGCTGGAGGCCCGAGATGATGCCGCCGATGGTGACCACGGCGCCGTCGCCGAAGTCGCCGCCGGTGAGCTGGGAGATGCCCGCGTCGGCCTTGTCGGACAGCACGTGCTCCAGGCCGAACAGCGGGTGGTCGGAGACGTACAGACCGAGCATCTCGCGTTCCTGGGCGAGCAGGTAGGTCTTGTCCCACTCCTCGTCGGTGAAGGTCACGTCGAGGCCGAAGCCGGGCTCGCTGGTCTCCGCCTCGCCCATGCCGCCGAAGAGGTCGAACTGCCCCTCGGCCTCCTTGCGCTTGACCGCGACCACGTTGTCGATCATCGGCTCGTACTGCGCGGTGAGGCCCTTGCGGGTGTGTCCCATGGAGTCGAAGGCGCCGGCCTTGATCAGCGACTCCGTGGTGCGCTTGTTGCAGACGACCGCGTCGACCTTGTCGAGGTAGTCCGGGAAGGAGGTGTACTTCCCCTTGGCCTTGCGGCACTTGATGATCGACTCCACGACGTTGGTGCCGACGTTGCGCACCGCCGACAGGCCGAAGAGGATCACGTCGTCGCCCTGGGCGGCGAAGTTGGACTCGGACTCGTTGACGTTGGGCGGGAGCACCTTGATGCCCATGCGGCGGCACTCGTTGAGGTAGACCGCCGACTTGTCCTTGTCGTCCTTGACCGAGGTGAGCAGCGCGGCCATGTACTCGGCGGGGTGGTTCGCCTTGAGGTAGGCGGTCCAGTACGACACCAGTCCGTACGCGGCGGAGTGCGCCTTGTTGAAGGCGTAGCCGGCGAAGGGCACCAGCACGTCCCACAGCGCCTGGATGGCCTCGTCGCTGTAGCCGTTCTTGCGGGCGCCGGCCTGGAAGATGACGAAGTTCTTCTCCAGTTCCTCCGGCTTCTTCTTGCCCATCACGCGGCGGAGGATGTCGGCCTCGCCGAGCGAGTAGCCGGCGATGATCTGGGCGGCCTTCTGCACCTGCTCCTGGTAGACGATCAGGCCGTAGGTGACGTCCAGGACCTCCCTGAGCGGCTCCTCCAGCTCGGGGTGGATGGGCGTGATCTCCTGCTGGCCGTTCTTGCGCAGCGCGTAGTTGGTGTGGGAGTTCATGCCCATCGGGCCCGGCCGGTACAGGGCCGACACGGCGGAGATGTCCTCGAAGTTGTCCGGCTTCATCAGCCGGAGCAGGGAGCGCATCGGGCCGCCGTCGAACTGGAACACGCCGAGCGTGTCGCCGCGCTGGAGCAGGTCGAACGTCGTGGGGTCGTCGAGCGGGAGGCTGAGGAGATCGATGTCGATCCCCTTGTTGGCCTTCACCATCTTGACGGCGTCGTCCATGATGGTCAGGTTGCGCAGGCCCAGGAAGTCCATCTTCAGCAGGCCGAGCGACTCGCAGCTCGGGTAGTCCCACTGCGTGATGGTCACGCCGTCGGTGTGCCGGACCCAGACCGGGACGTGGTCGGTGATGGTCTCGCTGGACATGATCACGCCGGCGGCGTGCACGCCCATCTGCCGGACCAGGCCCTCGACGCCCTTGGCGGTGTCGATGACCTTCTTCACGTCCGGTTCGTTCTCGTACATCCCGCGGATCTCGCCCGCCTCGGAGTACCGGGGGTGGTTCGGGTCGGTGATGCCGGAGAGCGGGATGCCCTTGCCCAGGACGTCGGCCGGCATGGCCTTGGTGAGCCGGTCGCCCATCGCGTACGGGTAGCCGAGCACGCGCGCGGAGTCCTTGATGGCGTTCTTGGCCTTGATGGTGCCGTAGGTGCCGATCATGGCGACCTTGTCGGCGCCGTACTTCTCCGTCACGTACCGGATGACCTCGACGCGCCGGCGCTCGTCGAAGTCGATGTCGACGTCGGGCATGGAGATGCGCTCGGGGTTGAGGAAGCGCTCGAAGATCAGGCCGTGCGGGATCGGGTCGAGGTCGGTGATGCCGAGGGCGTAGGCGACGATCGAGCCGGCCGCGGAACCACGGCCCGGGCCGACGGCGATGCCCTGCTTCTTCGCCCACATGATGAAGTCGGCGACGACGAGGAAGTAGCCCGGGAAGCCCATCGAGATGATGGTGTCCATCTCGTACTCGACCTGCTTCATGCGGTCGTCCGGGATGCCGTCCGGGAAGCGGCGGTGCATGCCGCGCATGGTTTCCTCGCGGAACCAGCTGACCTCGGTGTAGCCCTCCGGGATGTCGAACTTCGGCATCAGGTCGCGCTTGACGAACATGCCCGTGGTGTCGACCATCTCGGCGATCAGCCGGGTGTTGGCGCAGCCCTGCTGCCAGGCGTCCGAGGAGTCGATGGCGTACATCTCGTCGGTGGACTTGAGGTAGTAGCCGGTGCCGTCGAACTTGAAGCGGTCCGGGTCGGAGAGGTTCTTGCCGGTCTGGATGCACAGCAGCGCGTCGTGGGCGCCCGCCTCGTGGGCGTAGGTGTAGTGCGAGTCGTTGGTGACCAGCGGCGGGATGCCGAGCTTCTTGCCGATCTCCAGCAGGCCGTCGCGGACCCGGTGCTCGATCTCGATGCCGTGGTCCATCAGCTCCAGGAAGTACCGGTCCTTGCCGAAGATGTCCTGGTAGTCGGCGGCGGCCTTGAGGGCCTCGTCGAAGTGGCCGAGGCGCAGCCGGGTCTGCACCTCGCCGGAGGGGCAGCCGGTGGAGGCGACGATCCCCTCGGACCACTTGGCGATGGTCTCCTTGTCCATCCGGGGCCACTTCTGCAGCCAGCCCTCGGCGTACGCGTCGGAGGAGAGCCGGAAGAGGTTGTGCAGGCCGGTCGAGTTCACCGCCCACATCGTCTTGTGGGTGTAGCCACCGGAACCGGAGACGTCGTCCCGCTTCTGGTGCGGCTGGCCCCACTGGATCTTGCGCTTGTTGCGCCGGGACTCGGGGGCGACGTACGCCTCGATGCCGATGATCGGGGTGACTCCGGCCTTCTGCGCGGAGTGGAAGAAGTCGTAGGCGCCGTGCAGGTTGCCGTGGTCGGACATGGCGATGTGCGTCATGCCCATCTCGTTGCACGCGTTGAACATGTCCTTCAGCCGCGCGGCACCGTCCAGCAGCGAGTACTGGGTGTGGACGTGCAGGTGCGTGAACGGCGGCTTGGACACGGTGCGGCCTCCAAGGAGAACTCTCGGCGACGGACTGTGGACGGTCCGCGGACGGCCGGCGGACAGTCCGGGGGTCAGCGTCGAAGTCTATGCCCCGGCACTGACACCCGGGGGTCGCCGCCGCGTACCGTCGGGCGGGGTCACGGGCACTCCCGTGTCCCGTCACACGTTAGCCAGTGGACGGATCACCCGTCCCGAGACGTCCCGCACCAGGAGGCACCCAGCGATGTCGGTCCCGCAGCTCAACGACGAGCACCGCGGCGAGGAGATCCTCGCCGTACTCGACACCGCCTTCGGCGAGCTCCTGGCCGCCGACCCGGCCGCGTTCCGGGTGAAGTTCCGCAAGATGGCGGCCTCGGCGTTCGCGTTCTACCGCGGGACGGCGTGCCTCTTCTACCACGACCTGGACGCCGGGAACGGCGGGCGGATACACGGCGGGCCGTACCTGGACGACCGGACGTCCCGGGTGTGGATCCACGGCGATCTGCACGCGGAGAACTTCGGCACCTACATGGATTCGAACGGCCGTCTGGTCTTCAACGTCAACGACTTCGACGAGGCCTACGTCGGCCCCTTCACCTGGGACCTCAAGCGCTTCGCCGCCTCGGTGGCGCTGATCGGCTACGCCAAGGCGCTCAGCGACGAGCAGATCACCGAACTGGTCACGATCTACGCGGCCGCCTACCGCGAGCGGATCCACGCGCTGGCCACCGGCGCGAAGAGCGACGAGGTGCCGCCGTTCACGCTGGACACGGCCCAGGGGCCGCTGCTGGACGCGCTGCGCGACGCCCGCTCGCTGACCCGGTTCGGCCTGCTGGAGTCGATGACCGAGATCCGCGACTTCGAGCGCCGCTTCGCCGCCGGCGGCGGCGCGGTCGAGCTGGACGCCGCGACCCGCTACAAGGTGCTCGCCGCATTCGACGGCTATCTGGAGACGCTGCCTGACGCCTCGCTGGCCCGCCCGGACTCCTACCGCGTGAAGGACGTCGTGGGCCGCCGCGGCATCGGCATCGGCTCGGCCGGGCTGCCGTCGTACAACATCCTCCTGGAGGGCCACAGCGACGCCCTGGAGAACGATGTGGTGATCTACATCAAGCAGGCGCAGACCCCGGCCGTCTCCCGGCACGTCACCGATCCGGCCATCGGCGCCTACTTCGAGCACGAGGGGCACCGCACGGTGATCTCCCAGCGCGCCCTGCAGGCGCACGCCGACCCGTGGCTGGGCTGGACCGAGCTGGACGGCACGGGCCAGCTGGTCGCCGAGGTCTCGCCGTACGCCGTCGACCTGGACTGGGGCGACATCGACGAGCCGGAGGAGATCGCCCAGGTCGTCGCCGACCTCGGCCGGGCCACGGCCACCATGCACTCGGCGGCGGACGACACCTCCGGCGAGTCCCTGGTGCCGTTCTCCACCGAGCGCGCGATCGACGCCGCGATCGCCGCCGACGAGGACTCGCTGGTCCCGCTGCTGGTCGACTTCGCCCACGACTACGGCGCCCGGGCCCGCCGGGACCACCAGATCTTCCTGGACCTGTTCCGCAACGGCAGGATTCCTGGGCTGTGACCGTCCACCCGTCCACAGGAACCCTTCCGTCCACAGGAACCCTTTAGGGACCTCTTACCGGAGCACGTGACACACTCTCTACCGCCATGGACATATCCGGAACCCAGCTCAGAGCCGTCCGCGCGGTGCTGTTCACGACCTGCGTCGTGACCCTCAGCACCACGTCGCACGTGCTGCTGTCCGGGGCTCCGCTGCCGGTCAACACGGTGGCCGCGGTCGCCGCCGCCGTGTTCGTCCTGGCGTACGCCCTGGCGGGCCGGGAGCGCTCCTTCGGACGGATCGCCGCCCTGCTGATCCCGCTGGAGCTGGCCGCCGACACCGTCTTCACCACCGGTCAGCACGTCTGCTACGGCCGGATGGGCGGCCCGGTCGCGGGCCCGCTGCGGTCCTTCGGCTTCGACGTGCTGTGCGGCGACGGCACCAGCGTGGGCGCTCCGCTCGCCCGGGTCACCGGACCCGCCGCCGAGGGCGGCGACCGGCTGGCGGCGCTGTTCGCCGAGGCCCACCCGGGCACCGCCTGGGCGCTGCTGGGCGCGCACATCGGCGTCGGCCTGCTGGCCGCCGCGTGGCTGCGCCGCGGGGAGCGGGCGCTGGCCCAGCTGCTCGGCGCGGTGGCGGCCACCACGTTCCGGCCGCTGCTGCTCGCGGTCGCCGCGGTGGCGGTGCGCCGCGCCCCGGAGGTGCTGCGGCCGGTCCGCCCGGTGCGCCGCGCCGCCACGGCACGGAGCCTGGTCCTCGCGCACTCCCTGGGGCGGCGTGGACCGCCGTGCTCGGCCGCCGCGGCCTGAGGCGACCCGGCCTCCGGCACGGCGCGACGCGAGCACGAACAGTCCCCCTTCGTATCCCGCACACGACGTGTGCGTCCCCCGTGGAGATCATCACCATGAGCAAGCGGAACAGCCAGGCGGCGAAGACGGCGGCCCGTGAGCGGCTGCGCATCGAGCGCGAGCGGCAGGCCAAGCGCGACAAGGTCAAGCGGCAGCTGATCGTGGCCGGCTCCCTGGTCGGCGTCCTGGCGATAGCCGGCGGCATCAGCTACGCGGTCGTCCAGGGCAACAAGCCCGACCACTGGGAGGCCGCGGCGGACGCCAAGCTCGTCAAGCCGGCCAACACCAGCGGTGAGAACGGCACGACCGTGGTCATCGGCAAGTCCGACGCCAAGAAGACCCTGGAGCTGTACGAGGACCCGCGCTGCCCGGTCTGCGCCACGTTCGAGCAGACCGTGGGCAAGACGATCGAGAAGGACGTCGAGGACGGCAAGTACAAGATCCGCTTCGTCGGCGCCTCGTTCCTCGACCGCAACCTGACGGGCGAGGGCTCCAAGAACGCCCTGAGCGCGATGGGCGCCGCGCTGAACGTCAGCCCCGAGGCGTTCCTGGCGTACAAGAGCGCGCTGTACTCGGCCGAGTACCACCCGGAGGAGACGGACGACAAGTTCAAGGACGACTCCTACCTGATCAAGATCGCGAACACGGTCGACGCGCTGAAGGGCAACAAGGAGTTCCAGGCCGACGTGAAGGACGGCACGTTCGACAAGTGGGCGCTGGAGATGTCCGAGGTGTTCGACAAGAGCGAGGCCCAGGGCACCCCGACGCTGATGATGGACGGCAAGAAGCTCACCGGCTCCGACGGGCAGAACGCGCCCATGACGGTGGCCGAGTTCACCACGGCGGTCGACAAGGCGCTCAAGGCCTGATCCCCGGCCGGCTTTCCGGGCGTTGAAGAGCGGGCGAACTTTCCCGGGTTCGCCCGCTCTGGCGTGTACCTGCCAGTAACCTGCTCGGCTGTGACCAGTCGAAGCAGATCGATCAGACCGTCCGAGAGAACCGTCCCCGCCGCCGCGGACGCCTCTCCCCCTGTCCCGCGCCGTACGGTCGTGAAGGCGGCGGCCGCCGGCGCGGCGCTGGCCGGACCGCTCGCCGCGTCCCTGCCCGCCGCCCGTGCGGCGACCGCGGCGCCCGCCTTCCTGCACGGTGTGGCCTCCGGCGACCCGCTGCCGGACGGCGTGCTGCTGTGGACCCGGGTGACGCCGACGCCGGAGGCGGTACCGGGCTCCGGGCTCGGCCCGGACACCGAGGTGCGCTGGACCGTCGCCCGGGACCGGGCGTTCACCGACGTCGTCGCGCGGGGCTCGACGCTCGCCACCGCCGCCGCCGACCACACCGTCAAGGCGGACATCCGGGGCCTGGCGCCGGCCACCGACTACTGGTTCCGCTTCTCCGCGGGCGGCACCGACTCCCCCGTCGCCCGCACCCGCACCGCCCCCGCCGCCGACGCCGCCGTGTCCGGCCTGCGCTTCGGCGTGGTCTCCTGCTCCAACTGGGAGGCCGGCCACTTCTCGGCGTACCGGCACCTCGCGGCCCGGTCCGACCTGGACGCCTGGCTGCACCTGGGCGACTACATCTACGAGTACGGAACCGGCGAGTACGGCGCCCGCGGCGAGGTCGTCCGACCGACCGCGCCCGCGCACGAGATCCTCACCCTCGCCGACTACCGCGTCCGGCACGGTCAGTACAAGACCGACCCCGACCTCCAGGCCCTGCACCACCGGGCGCCGGTCGTGGCGATCTGGGACGACCACGAGATCGCCAACGACACCTGGTCGGGCGGCGCCGAGAACCACACCGAGGGCGCGGAGGGCACCTGGGCGGCGCGTCAGGCCGCCGCCAAGCAGGCCTACTTCGAGTGGATGCCGGTGCGGCCCGCGCTGGCCGGCACCACCTACCGCCGGCTGCGCTTCGGCAGGCTCGCCGACCTCTCGCTGCTGGACCTGCGGTCGTTCCGCTCCCAGCAGGTCACCACCGGCGACGGCGCCGTCGACGACCCGGAGCGCACGCTGACCGGCCGTGCCCAGCTGGACTGGCTGAAGGCGGGCCTGACGGCGTCCGACACCACCTGGCGGCTGGTCGGCACCTCGGTGATGATCTCGCCGTTCGCGGTGGGCTCGCTCCCCGCCGAGCTGCTGGGGCCGCTGGCCGAGCTGCTCGGGCTGCCGCGGGAGGGCCTCGCCCTCAACACCGACCAGTGGGACGGCTACACCGACGACCGCCGCGAACTCCTCGCCCACCTGCGCGCGCACGCCGTCCGCAACACGGTCTTCCTGACCGGCGACATCCACATGGCGTGGGCCAACGACGTTCCGGTGAACGCGGCCACCTACCCGCTGTCGGCCACGGCGGCCACGGAGTTCGTCGTCACCTCGGTGACCTCCGACAACCTCGACGACATCGTCAAGGTCCCCGAGGGGACCGTCTCCGCGGTCGCCGCGCCGCTGATCAGGGCGGCCAACCGGCACGTCCACTGGGTCGACACCGACCGGCACGGCTACGGCGTGCTGGACATCACCGCGGAGCGCGCGCAGATGGACTACTACGTGCTCTCCAGCCGCACCGCGGCGGACGCGACGGCGGCCTGGGCCCGCTCGTACCGCACGCGCAGCGGCACACAGCGGGTCGAGCGGACCTACGACCCGGTGTAACCCCGCCTCCGAAGGGTGATTTTCGGCCACTCGGGGACGGGAGGCCGGACACCGAGGGTGGATCAGGCCGTCACGGCGGGTGGTGTGGGCCGGGAGTCGAATCCGGACACACCACCCGTCCACTGGCCGGAATGATGACGTCCCGCTCCCGGACTCCGCGCGACGTAACGTTTCCCCGCCCGCCACCTTCCCGATTGCCCCTGTTTGTCGGGGCGTTGATTGGGCTTGATCACTCCTCTTTGCACGTAGTCATGTCCACGTAATCTCCCGGCGGCGGCCAGGAAGATCCCTGGCCCGGTCCCCACCGCATCCGCCAGGAGCCCTCATGCGCACGCTCGCCCGAATATCGTCCCTGTCGCGCAGACGCCTGCTCGGTACGGCCGTCGTGGCCGGAACCCTGATGCTCTCCCCCCTGTCCGCGCCGACCGGAGTCGCCGCGGCGGGAACCCTCACCGCCGCCGAGTGCGCCGAGGACGTCCACGAGCACTCCGCGGCCCGCAAGGCGCACCCCGGCCACGAGAAGCACGCCGCCGAGCCGAACGAGATCAGCGAGGCCCGCGCCCAGGCGATGGACGCCGACCTGCGCGCCCGGCTGGACAAGCTGCGCGCCTCCGGCCGGAGCGCCACGACCACCGCCGCGACGACCATCCCGGTCTACTTCCACGTCATCCACGACGGCGAGACCGGCAAGCTCAGCTCCGCCGACATCACCGCGCAGCTGAACGTCCTGAACGCGGCCTACGCCGGCCAGGGCACCGGCAACACCGACTCGGGCTTCCAGTTCACGCTGGCGGGCACCGACTACACCGACAACGCCGCCTGGTACACCGTCGGCTACGGCTCGCCGGAGGAGAAGGCGATGAAGACCGCCCTGCACCAGGGCGGCGCGAACGCGCTCAACTTCTACACCGCCAACATCGGCGACGGCCTGCTCGGTTGGGCCACCTTCCCGAGCTCCTACCGGTCCAGCCCGGAGATGGACGGCGTCGTCGTCCTCAACTCCTCACTGCCCGGCGGATCCGCCACCAACTACGACGAGGGCGACACCGGCACCCACGAGGTCGGCCACTGGATGGGCCTCTACCACACCTTCCAGGGCGGCTGCAACGGCAGCGGCGACTACGTCGAGGACACCCCGGCCGAGAAGAGCCCCGCCTACGAGTGCCCCGAGGGCCGCGACACCTGCACCCGCAAGGCGGGCGCCGACCCGATCCACAACTTCATGGACTACACCTACGACGCGTGCATGTACCAGTTCACCGCCGGTCAGGTGACGCGCATGCAGGAGAGCTGGGCCGCCTACCGCGCCGGCTGATCCCCCTCCAGCGAGTCGAGGAAGCCGAGCGCCACCCGCCAGGTGGCCTCGGCGGCCTCCTCGTCGTAGTCCGGAAGGTCGGGGTCGGTGTACAGGTGGCCGGCCCCGGCGTACCGGTACACCTCCACGTCGGCCCCGGCCCGGCCCATCCGCAGGTACCAGGCGGTGAGCCAGTCGTCCGTCTCGAACGGGTCGGGCTCGGCGACGTGCAGCTGCACCGGCAGCTCGTCCACCGAGGCGTTCTCCGCGATGTCGGACGTGCCGTGCAGCAACAGCAGTCCGCGCGCCCTCTCGTCGCCGAGGGCCAGCGTCTGCGCCACTGAGGCGCCGAAGGAGAACCCGGCGTACACCAGGCCACGCTCCGAGTAGGGCGCGGCGGCCAGCACGGCCCGCTTCAGCAGCTCGTCCCTGCCGGTCTCCTCCTTGTACGCCGTGCCCTCCTCGACCGTGTCGAACGTACGGCCCTCGAAGAGGTCGGGCGTCCACACCTCGTGTCCGGCCGCGCGCAGCCGGTCGGCCGCCCGCTGCACCGCGGGCCGGGGACCGTAGGTCGAGTGAAAGAGCACGATGTTCATGAGGCCATGGTGCCAGCCCGGTGCGACGACGCCGGATCCCGGCCGTACCCGTGATCGCGCGGAAGTCACATGTTCATGGCCGCGCGAGCCGGTTAGGTTCGAGGGCATGGATGACGTGCTCCGCCCCCTGATCGTGGTCGGCGGCTCGGTGGTGCTCACGCTGCTGCTCGGCTGGGTCACCGATCTGCTGCTGCGCAAGGCCGACGAACGCCACCACGAGACCCCGCTGTGGGGCCTGCTGCGCCGCGCCCGGATCCCCTACCAACTGCTGCTCTGCGCGGCCCTGCTGCGCGGCTCGTACGACGAGGCCCGGCTGCTGCAGAGCCACGAGGTCGGCGTGGGCCGGACCCTGACGCTGGTGCTGATCGGCTCGGCGGCCTGGCTGGTGATCCGTATCGCCGCCGCGGTGGTGGAGACCTCCTACAGCAGCTACGCCAGTTCCCGCCACCGGCGCGACCCCGCCCGGGTGCGCCGGGTGCGCACCCAGGTCACGCTGATCCGGCGGGTGGTCTCGGCGGTCGTCGGTGTGGTGGCGGTGGCCGCGATGCTGCTGACCTTCCCCGCGATGCGCGCCGCCGGCGCCTCGCTGCTGGCCTCGGCCGGCATCCTCGGCATCGTCGCCGGTGTGGCCGCCCAGTCGACGCTGAGCAACATGTTCGCCGGGCTGCAGATCGCCTTCGGCGACATGGTGCGCATCGGGGACACGGTGGTCGTGGACGGCGAGTGGGGCACGGTCGAGGAGATCACGCTGACGTTCCTGACCGTGCGCACCTGGGACGAGCGCCGGATCACCATGCCGGTGTCGTACTTCACGTCCAAGCCGTTCGAGAACTGGTCGCGCGGCACGCCGCAGATGACCGGCATCGTCTTCTGGCACCTCGACCACTCGGCGCCGCTGGAGGCGATGCGCGACAAGCTCCGCGACATCCTGCGCGAGTGCCCGGCCTGGGACGGCCGCGCCCACAACCTGTCGGTGACCGACAGCACGCCCAGCACCATCGAGGTGCGGGCGCTGGTGACGGCCAAGGACGCCGACGACATCTGGACGGTGCGGGTCGAGGTGCGCGAGCGGATGATCCGCTGGCTGACCGAGGAGCACCCGTACGCGCTGCCCCGGGTCAACACGGCGGACGCGGTGCTGCGGCCGGGGCCCGACGGCCACCGTCCCGCCGACGGCGTACCGGCGGCGCGCCGTGTGCACGGCCATCCGCGGGAGCGCTGACCGGCCCTCGGCCGACCGGCCCTCAGTGGCCGCGTTCCGCGCCGCCGTTGACCTGGATGATCTGCGAGGTGATGTGCGCGGCGCCCGGGGAGGCGAGCCAGTGCAGGGTCGCCGCCACGTCCCCGGGCGTCCCGGCCCGCCCGTTCAGGGTCTCCTCGACCAGCCAGGTCCGCAGGTCCTCGTCGATGCCGTCGCCGAAGAACGCGGTGTCCTCGATGTAGCCGGGCGCGACCACGTTCACGGTGATGCCGTGCGGGCCGAGCCTGCGGGCGAGATCGTGGGCGTACGGGTGCAGCCCGGCCTTGGCGGCCGCGTACGCCACCTGTCCGTGGCCGCGGTAGGCGGCGATGGAGCTGAGGAACAGCACCCGGCCGCCGGGTTCGGCGAGCCGCTCCCGCAGGGCCTCGGTGAGCAGCGCGGCGGTCAGGAGGTTGAGCCGGAAGTTGACGGTCCAGGAGCGGGCGACCGCGTCGAGCGGGTCGTCGCCGCCGACCGGTGGTTCGAGGAGGCCGTTGCCGCCGGCGCAGTGGATCAGCACGTCCACGGCGCCGAACTCCCGGCCCACGAAGCCGGCCACACCGCGTACGGCCTCCGGGTCGGCCAGGTCCGCGGCGTAGGTGAGGGCGCCCGGCACCGGTGCGCGCTCCAGCACGTCCCCGCGCCGCCCCAGCAGCAGCACCTGGTCCCCGTCGGCGGCGAACACCTGCGCGGCGGCCAGACCGATCCCCGTACCGCCCCCACTGATCACGACATTCCGAGTCATACCCAGACTTTACGAACCTGGGGTCGCGGGTCCCGCCAAGCTCACCGGAGGCTGCGCACATCGAGATGGCGCAACACCCGGTCCACGACCTCCGGGTCCGCGCCCGGCTCGCTGCGCGCCGCCAGCACCTCGTGCCGGGCGGCGCTGAGCATCTCCCGCTGGATGCGGCGGATCCGCTTCAGCCGCAGGGCGCGCTGCCGTTGCGCCTCCCGCCGCTCGTCCTCCGCGAGGTCGGGACTGATCCGCACGCCGATGTCGAAGGCGCTGCGCAGCATCTGCTCGGAGAGTTCCTCCGGCAGCTCCTCGGCCTCCTCGATCTCCCGGAGCCTGCGCTTCGCCGCCTTCGCCGCCCGCACCGCGAGGTCGTGTTCGAGGCGTTTCTCGCGGCCGGTGTCGGCCCGCACCCCGAGCCGTCCCACCAGCCACGGCAGGCTCAGCCCCTGCACCAGCAGCGTCGCCATGATCACGCCGAACGCGAGGAAGATGATCTCTCCGCGGCCGGGAAAGGCCTCCTGGGCGTCGGTCTCCAGCGGAATCGCCAGCGCCAGCGCGACGGAGGCCACCCCGCGCATGCCCGACCACCACATCACCACGGTCTCGCGCCAGCTCACCGGGATCTCCTCGTCGGTGTCCCGCGCGGCGTGCAGCCGCTGCGTCAGCCAGGTCGCCGGCAGCAGCCACAGCAGCCGCACCACGACGACCACGCCGACGATCGCCGCCGCCCAGCCGAGCAGTTCGCCCCAGCGGCCGGAGGCGGTGCGGATGGCGTTGTGCAGTTCCAGGCCGACGAGTCCGAACGCGACGCCGGTGACCAGGGTGTCGACGATGTCCCAGAAGGTGTGCCCGGCGAGCCGGGTCATGACGTCGTCGGCGTCGGTGGCGTACTCGGCGAGGAAGAGCGCGGTGGTGAGCACGGCGAGCACGCCGGAGCCGTGGAGTTCCTCGGCGAGCACGTAGGAGGCGTACGGCACCAGCAGGCTGAGGCCGATCTGCAGGGTCGCGTCCCCGAGCAGGTCCATCAGCTTGTTGGCGCCCCAGCCGAGCGCCAGGCCGACCGCCACCGCCACCACGGCGGACAGCACCAGGTCGAGCCCGGCCTCCCACGGCGAGAAGGTGCCGCTCACGACGGCGGCGATCGCCACGTTGTACAGGACGATCGCGGTGACGTCGTTGAACAGGCCCTCGCCCTCCAGGATCGACACCAGCCGGCGCGGCAGCCCCAGTTTGCCCGCCACGGCGGTCGCGGCGACCGGGTCGGGCGGCGCGACCAGCGCGCCGAGGGCGAGGGCGGCGGCGAGCGGCAGCCCGGGCACGATCGCGTGGGCGACGGCGGCGACGCACAGCATGGTGACGAAGACCAGCGCGACCGCGAGCAGCAGGATCGGTCTGACGTTCGCCGCGAACTGCCGCCAGGAGGTGCGCCGCACGGCGGCGTACAGCAGGGGCGGCAGCAGCAGCGGGAGGATCAGGTCCGGCGGGATGTCGACGTTCGGCACGAACTCCAGCAGCGCCAGGACGATGCCGAGGAGCGTCATCAGGACCGGCGCCGGCAGCCCCAGCCGCTCCCCCACGGGAACGCTCACCACGGCCCCGAGCAACAGGACGAACAGCAGGGTCAACTGATCCACGGTCAGTACTCCGGACGGATCGGCGGTCGCAGGGCGGAACTCCACCCTGCCACGCCCAGGGTCTGTCGTTCGGATCAGCGCGGCTGTGAGGTGCGGTGCCCTTTCGACCGGCTCGAGCGGGGTCCGGTGCGTGCAGCTGCACGGCGGAGGAGGGCGACAGCGCGGTGGGGGTGCCCCCGCGCGAGCGGAGCCGAGCGTGGGGGAGTCGGCAACCGACGGCAACGCCGCAGACGCGCGTGCCGGACCCCGCGACCCCGGGACGATCCAAACGACAGGCCCTAAGGCTAGGCCCTCACCAGGCCGTCGCGGCCCCGGCTACAGAACGCGCCGCATGGCCCGGTGCGGTATGCCCGCGTCCGGGAACTCCGGCCCGTAGGCCTCGTAGCCCAGCCGCTCGTAGAAGCCGAGGGCGTGGGTCTGCGCGTGCAGGTCGACGGCCGTCAGACCCCGCGCGCGGGCCGCGTCCTCGATGGCCCGCACCAGCGCGGCACCGACGCCGAGGCCCCGCGCCGCGCGCGTCACCGCGAGCCGTCCGAGCGATCCGACGGCCGGATCACCGCCGTTCTTCGCCGCGGCGGCCGCGCCGTGCAGCAGCCGCCCGGTGCCGAGCGGTACGCCGTCCTCGCGGACCGCCAGCACGTGCACGGCGCCGGCGTCGTAGGCGTCGTACTCGATGTCCTCGGGGACGCCCTGTTCGGCGACGAAGACGTCCTTGCGGACCGCGAAGCACGCCTCCAGGTCGGCTGGGTCCTCCGCCACGCGCAGGACGTGAACGGCGCTCACGCGTAGGTCTCCTCGCGGACCTGGTCGAGCGCCTGCTGCAGGTCGTCGGGGTAGTCGCAGCCGAACTCCACCCACTGTCCGTCACCGGGGTGCTCGAAGCCGAGCCGCACCGCGTGCAGCCACTGCCGGGTCAGCCGCAGCCGCTTGGCGAGCGTCGGGTCGGCGCCGTAGGTGAGGTCGCCGACGCAGGGGTGGCGGTGGGCGGCCATGTGGACGCGGATCTGGTGGGTGCGGCCCGTCTCCAGCTTGACGTCGAGGAGGGAGGCGGCGCGGAAGGCCTCGATGAGGTCGTAGTGCGTGACGGACGGCTTGCCGTCGGCGGTGACCGCCCACTTGTAGTCGTGCTGCGGGTGGCGGCCGATGGGGGCGTCGATGGTGCCGCTGGTGGGGTCGGGGTGGCCCTGGACGAGCGTGTGGTACCGCTTGTCGACCGTGCGCTCCTTGAACTGGCGCTTGAGCGACGTGTACGCGTACTCGGACTTGGCGACGACCATCAGGCCGGAGGTGCCGACGTCGAGGCGGTGCACGATGCCCTGGCGCTCGGCGGCGCCGGAGGTCGAGATGCGGTACCCGGCGGCGGCGAGACCGCCGATCACCGTGGGGCCGGTCCAGCCGGGCGAGGGGTGGGCGGCGACTCCGACGGGCTTGACGATCACGACCACGTCGTCGTCGTCGTGCACGATCTCCATGCCCTCGACCGGTTCGGCCACCACCTGCACGGGGGCGGGCGCCTGCGGCATCTCCACCTCGAGCCAGGCACCGCCGTTGACCCGCTCGGACTTGCCGACCACCGATCCGTCGACCGTGACCTTCCCCGCGGCGGCGAGCTCGGCCGCCTTGGTACGGGAGAAGCCGAACATGCGGGAGATGGCGGCGTCGACGCGCTCGCCCTCCAGGCCGTCGGGCACGGGCAGGGTACGGATCTCGGGAATCGTGCTCACCCGTCGAGTATGCCGGACGGGTCGGACACTCTCGTACGAGAGTCCGGGAGCCCTCAGTCCTTGTGGACCGTGCCGTCCGGGTCGAGGCCCCGGAACGACAGCAGCACGATCAGGATGCCGCCGCACACGATCGCCGAGTCCGCCAGGTTGAACACGGCGAAGTGCTTGGGCGCGATGAAGTCGACGACCGCGCCCTGGAAGACGCCCGGGGACCGGAAGATCCGGTCGGTGAGGTTGCCGAGGGCACCGCCGAGCAGCATGCCGAGCGCGATCGCCCAGGGCAGGCTGTACAGCTTGCGGGCGAGGCGGATGATCACCACGATCACGGACGCGGCGATCACCGTGAAGATCACGGTGAAGGCCTCACCGAAGCCGAAGGCCGCGCCCGCGTTGCGGATCGCCTCGAACCTCAGCCAGTCGCCGATGATCTCGATCGGCTCGTGGTGCTCCAGCTTGGCGACCACGATCATCTTGCTGATCAGATCGAGGGCGTAGGCGAAGGCGGCGACGGCGAACAGCACGGCGACCCGCCGCTTGCCGCGGGGCCGCCCGGTCTCCGCCGCCGTCCCGTCGGTGCCGGCCGTCTCCTGCCCGTCCCGGTCCGCGTCCGGGGTGTCCGGCGTACCGATGATGCGCTCCGCCTCTGCCACGTGAGTCCCTCAACCTAGGTGCCTGACTGAGGACGAGGGTACGGCACGCCCTGTGCGCCCGCCGATCAGTACCGGCGCTCCTGCTTCTGCTTGCACTCGACGCACAGGGTGGCCCGCGGGAAGGCCTGCATACGGGCCTTGCCGATGGGGTTGCCGCAGTTCTCGCACAGGCCGTACGTCCCGGCGTCCAGGCGCTGCAGGGCGCGTTCGAACTGGGTGAGCATCTCGCGCGCGTTGGCGGCGAGCGCGAGTTCGTGCTCGCGCGTGATGTTCTTGGTCCCGGTGTCCGCCTGGTCGTCGCCCGCTCCGTCGCCGGAGTCCCGCATCAGACCGGCCAGCGACTGCTCGGAGTTGGTGATCTCCTCGCGCAGCCGCAGCACCTCGGACATCAGCTCGTCCCGCGCCTCCTCGACCTCTTCCGGAGTCCACGGCTCCTCGCCCGGACGCACCGCGAGGTCGCCCGGCTCCGCCGCGCCGATCCGGGCCTTGGGCACGGCGGTCTTCGCCGCCGTGGCCGCCGTGCCAGGGGTCTTCTTCGCACCCACCGTCGTCACTCCCGTCTGCGCCGCGGCCTCGGCCGCGCCCGCGTCATCGGCCGTGCTGCGCCCGGCCACATCCTGTGCGGACCCGCTGGTCCTGGCGGCGCCCCCGCGCTCGGCGCCACCGCCCGGGCCCGTGGGCCCGGCTTCCCCCGCCGCCGCTCCGGCGTCCCGCTGCCCCCGGGCACCGGCGGCGCCCGTCGCTGCGGCCGGCGCGGCGGCCGTCCGTCCGGCCTTCCGTCCGGCGGCGGGCTTCTCCGCGATCGCCTCCTCCGCGGGGGCCTCGGCCCCGGGCGGCGGCTTCGCGGGCGCCTTCTTCGCGGCGGTCCTCTTCGAGGGCGCCTTCGCCGCGGGCGCATCCTCGACTGCCGTCTTCTTGCCGGGCGCCTTCTTGGCGGGCGTCTTCTTGGCGGGCGCCTTCTTGGCCGCCGTTTTCTTCACCGCCGCCTTCTTCGCGGGCGCCTTCTTCGCGGGCGCCTTCCTGGCCGGTTCCTCCTCGGCGGCCTTCTCCGCAGTCGTCTCCTCCGCGAGCGGCTCCCTGGCGACTGCCTTCGCGGCGACCGCCTCCTCGGCGACCGTCTTCGCTGCTGTCTTCTTGGCGACCGTCTTCCCGGCTGCCGTCTCCTTGGCTGCCGACTTCTTGGCTGCCGTCTTCTTCCCCGCAGGCATGCCGCCGGACGCCTCAGCGGCGGAGACATCCCCCGTCGCCGTCCTCTTCACCGTCGTCTTCTTCGCCGCCTGCTTCACGGACGCCTTCCCGGCCGCCACCTTCTTCGCAGGCACCTTCTTCGCAGGCGCCTTCTTCACGGACGCTTCCGGAGCGGTGGCCTCCTTGCGCACCGGCTCCGCCTCCGCGGCCCGCTCCCCCACGCCCGCCCTCCCCGCCGCAGCCCTCCCGGCCACGGCCTTCCCGGCCGCCGCCTCCGCCGCCCCAGCAGCCTGCTGCGCCCTCGCCGCCCCGGCCGCACCCGACGAGCTCGTGCTCTTCTTCCCGCCCGCCCCCTTGCCCGCACCGCCGGGAGCGGACCCGGGCCTGCCGGACGGCGCCGACTGCTGTACGGCGGTCTTCTTCGCCACCATGGCCGCGGCCCCTTCACATATTGTGATCTTGCGCGCAAATCGTGCTGGGACGATAAATCGACTCGAGTCCCGCGGCAACGGGGCACACCGCCCGATTCGCTCGCCCCGCGGACGCCACGCGGGGAACCTGCATCCGTTGTGCCCAGCTCCCCGCCGGGTATGCCGCCGGAAAGGGCTTCCCGACATCCGAACACGCGTACCTGGCCATTCGGGGCATACGAGGCGGCGTCCCGCCCGATCCGCACCACTCCCCGCGGCCACCGGAAAACAGGTCGGCCGCTGTCCCCGCGGCGCCGTACACTGGGCGGAGCGAAAAGCGGAGATGGGGACGAGTAGCGGCGTACGCAGCCCAGAGCGACCCGGGGACGGTGTGAGCCCGGGGGCGAGCGCGACGTGAAGATCACCCCGGAGCCGCCGGAAGAAAACCGCAGCGGGCGCAGTGCGACAGCGGCGGCGAGTAGAACCGGCATCGCGACCCCAATGAGGGGGCTCACCGGCGCGCACGACGCACCGGAGGGCCAAGGAGGGTGGTACCGCGGGAGCGCGCCAAGGCGGCGCAGGGATCGACACAGCTCTCGTCCCTCCGGACGGAAGGCAGCAAGTCCGCCGGAGGAAGCCCGCTGATGACAACGCCGACGTACCGCCAGGTGCCCGCCCAGGTCGACCTGCCCGCCCTCGAGCACGCCGTGCTCGACTTCTGGCGCGAGCAGAAGATCTTCGCCAAGAGCCTGGAGCAGTCCCAGGGCCGCCCCGAGTGGGTGTTCTACGAGGGCCCGCCCACCGCCAACGGCATGCCCGGCGCCCACCACATCGAGGCCCGCGTCTTCAAGGACGTCTTCCCCCGCTTCCGCACCATGCGCGGCTACCACGTGGCCCGCAAGGCCGGCTGGGACTGCCACGGCCTCCCGGTCGAGCTCGCCGTCGAGAAGGAACTCGGCTTCTCCGGCAAGCAGGACATCGAGGCGTACGGCATCGCCGAGTTCAACGCCAAGTGCCGCGAGTCGGTGACTCGCCACACCGACGCCTTCGCCGAGCTGACGACCCGCATGGGCTACTGGGTCGACCTCGACGACGCCTACCGCACCATGGACCCGGAGTACGTCGAGTCCGTCTGGTGGTCCCTGAAGGAGATCTTCAACAAGGGCCTGCTGGTCCAGGACCACCGCGTCGCCCCCTGGTGCCCGCGCTGCGGCACCGGCCTGTCCGACCACGAGCTGGCGCAGGGCTACGAGACGGTCGTGGACCCGTCCGTCTACGTCCGCTTCCCGCTCACCTCCGGCCCGCTGGCCGGCGAGGCCTCCCTCCTGGTGTGGACGACCACGCCGTGGACGCTGGTGTCCAACACTGCAGTCGCCGCGCACCCCGAGGTCACCTACGTCGTCGCCACCAAGGGCCCAGAAGGCACGGAGAAGCTGGTCGTCGCCGAGCCGCTGGTCGCCAAGGCGCTCGGCGAGGGCTGGGAGACCACCGGCCAGACCTTCACCGGCGCCGAGATGGAGCGCTGGAGCTACCGGCGCCCCTTCGAGCTGGTCGAGTTCCCGGCCGAGGCCCACTTCGTGGTCAACGCCGACTACGTCACCACCGAGGACGGCACCGGCCTGGTCCACCAGTCCCCCGCCTTCGGTGAGGACGACCTCAAGGTCTGCCGCTCCTACGGCCTGCCGATGGTCAACCCGGTCCGCCAGGACGGCACCTTCGACGCGGACCTCCCGCTCGTCGGCGGCGTCTTCTTCAAGAAGGCCGACGAACAGCTCACGGCCGACCTCGACGAGCGCGGACTGCTCTTCCGGCACGTCCCGTACGAGCACAGCTACCCGCACTGCTGGCGCTGCCACACCGCGCTGCTCTACTACGCGCAGCCGTCCTGGTACATCCGCACCACCGCCATCAAGGAACGGCTGCTCCAGGAGAACGAGAAGACCAACTGGTTCCCCGACTCCGTCAAGCACGGCCGGTACGGCGACTGGCTCAACAACAACATCGACTGGGCGCTGTCCCGCAACCGCTACTGGGGCACGCCGCTGCCGATCTGGCGCTGCGAGGACGACCACCTCACCGCCGTCGGCTCCCGCGCGGAACTCACCGAACTGACCGGCACCGACCAGTCCGGCCTCGACCCGCACCGCCCGTACATCGACGAGGTCACCTTCGCCTGCCCGCAGTGCGCCAAGACGGCCACGCGCGTACCGGAGGTCATCGACGCCTGGTACGACTCGGGTTCCATGCCGTTCGCGCAGTGGGGCTACCCGTACAAGAACAAGGAACTCTTCGAGTCCCGCTACCCGGCGCAGTTCATCAGCGAGGCCATCGACCAGACCCGCGGCTGGTTCTACACCCTGATGGCCGTCGGCACGCTCGTCTTCGACAAGTCCTCGTACGAGAACGTCGTCTGCCTCGGTCACATCCTCGCCGAGGACGGCCGGAAGATGTCCAAGCACCTGGGCAACATCCTCCAGCCGATCCCGCTGATGGACCAGCACGGCGCGGACGCGGTCCGCTGGTTCATGGCGGCCGGCGGCTCACCGTGGGCGGCCCGCCGCGTGGGCCACGGCACCATCCAGGAAGTCGTCCGCAAGACGCTGCTGACGTACTGGAACACCGTCGCCTTCCAGGCCCTGTACGCCCGCACCTCGAACTGGGCACCGTCCGCGGCCGACCCGGCCCCGGCCGACCGCCCGGTCCTCGACCGCTGGCTCCTGTCCGAACTGCACGCCCTCACCGACCAGGTGACCCAGGCGCTGGAGAGCTACGACACCCAGCGCGCCGGCAAGCTGCTCTCCGCGTTCGTCGACGACCTGTCCAACTGGTACGTGCGCCGCTCCCGCCGCCGCTTCTGGCAGGGCGACAAGGCCGCGCTGCGCACCCTGCACGAGGTCGTGGAGACGGTCACCCGGCTGATGGCCCCGCTGACCCCGTTCATCACCGAGCGGGTCTGGCAGGACCTGATCGTCCCGGTCACCCCGGGCGCCCCGGAATCGGTGCACCTGTCGTCCTGGCCGGAGGCGGACCTGTCCGCCATCGACCCGGAGCTGTCGAAGCAGATGGTGCTGGTGCGCCGTCTCGTCGAACTGGGCCGCGCCACCCGCGCCGAGTCCGGCGTGAAGACCCGCCAGCCGCTGAAGCGGGCGCTGATCGCCGCGGGCGGCTTCGACGCTCTCGACCCGGAACTGCACACGCAAATCACCGAGGAACTGAACGTCGAGTCGCTGGCGTCGCTGTCCGAGGTGGGCGGCTCCCTGGTGGACACCACGGCGAAGGCCAACTTCCGGGCCCTCGGCAAGCGGTTCGGCAAGCGGGTCCAGGACGTCGCCAAGGCCGTCGCCAACGCGGACGCCGCCGCGCTGTCCCTGGCGCTGCGCGACGGCACGGCCTCCGTGGAGGTCGACGGCGAGACGATCGACCTCGCCCCGGACGAGGTGATCATCACGGAAACCCCGCGCGAGGGCTGGTCGGTGGCGTCCGACGCCGGCGCCACCGTCGCCCTGGACCTGGAGATCACGGAGGAACTGCGCCGCGCCGGCCTGGCCCGCGACGCGATCCGCCTCATCCAGGAGGCCCGCAAGAACAGCGGCCTCGACGTCGCCGACCGGATCGCCCTGCGCTGGACGGCCGGCGAACCCGCCACGACCGCCGCACTGGCAGAGCACGCGGAACTGATCGCCGACGAGGTCCTGGCGACGGACTTCGCCCAGGGCGAGGCGGACGACACCTACGGCGCCCCGTTCACCGACGAAGGGCTGTCGCTGACCTTCCGCCTGCGCAAGGCGTAGGGCACCGCCGGGCGTGCGCGGCGCCGGCCGCGCACGCTCCCGCTGCGGCCCCGCGCAGTCCGTCGCCGACCACACCCGTGGCGGAGCCCCGCCTCCGGCACGTGAGACACCCCACACGGCCCGGGTCCACCAACTTTTCCGGTGGACCCGGGCCTTCGGCGTTGTGTGCGTCGCACATCACACGCAGACCCGAACACACACCCCCACACCACGGGCGTCCACGCACGCCAAAGGGCGGGGCCCCGGATTCCTCGAATCCGGGGCCCCGCCCTGAACACTGCCGACTGCTACGCCGTACTCATGGCCACACGACCGTCAGTTGTCGTCCTCGTCGATGAGGAAGCCGCGCATCGGCGAGGGCGCCTGACCCATCGGGGAGGGGCCCTGCGGACGCACCGGCGCCATCGGCTGGGTCATCGCCGGCTGCATCTGCTGCTGACCGCCGTACGACGGGCCCGACTGGCTCGGAGAGCCGCCCATCGTCTGGTTGCCGCCGTAGGACGGCGCACCGGCACCGGCCGGAGCCATCGAGGGCGCCGGGGACGGCGGCAGCGACGGAGCGCTGGAGGCGGGTGCCTGACGCGGCGGGGCGAGCGAGTCGTCCGCCTGCGTCTCCAGCTGGCGCAGCTGCGACTCCAGGTAGGACTTCAGCCGCGTGCGGTACTCGCGCTCGAAGCCGCGCAGGTCCTCGACCTTGCGCTCCAGCGTGGCGCGGGCGGACTCCAGGGAGCCCATCGCGACGCGGTGCTTCTCCTGCGCGTCCCGCTCCAGGGCGTCCGCCTTGGCGCGGGCGTCCCGCTCGAGACCCTCGGCACGCGAACGCGCCTCGCCGACGATCTTGTTGGCCTCGGAACGGGCCTCGGCGATCGCCTGGTCGGCGGTCTGCTGGGCCAGCGACAGAACGCGCGCGGCGCTGTCGCCACCCGGGCCGCCCTGACCGGGCATACCGGGACCGCCCATGGGACCGCCCATCGGGCCACCGGGGCCCATCTGCCCCTGCATCGGGCCGCCCTGGCCCATCGGCCCGGGACCCTGACCCATCGGTCCGGGACCCTGCGGGCCCTGTCCGCCGGGGCCGGCGGGCAGCTGCGGCGCACCGCTCGGCAGCTGGGGCGGACCACCCATGGGGCCACCCATCTGCTGCTGCGGCGGGCCCGATATGCCGGCGGGCACCGGAGCGCCGGGACCTCGCATGCCCTGCTGGGGCATGCCCTGGGGCGGCCCCTGCTGCTGTTGCTGCTGGTCCTGTGGCTCAGGAGGCTTGCGCATGTTCTGCTGGTTCTGCGCAGCGGCGCGCGTGGC
Source organism: Streptomyces calvus (assembly GCF_006782915.1). Classification (GTDB taxonomy): domain Bacteria; phylum Actinomycetota; class Actinomycetes; order Streptomycetales; family Streptomycetaceae; genus Streptomyces; species Streptomyces calvus. The sequence continues at coordinate 54,371 of NZ_VCNP01000052.1, read as the reverse complement.
CGCGGCCAGCTTGGCGCGCAGGTCCTCGTTCTCGCGGAGCAGGCGCGTCAGTTCGGCTTCGACCTCGTCGAGGAAGGCATCGACCTCGTCCTCGTCATAGCCTTCTCGGAGGCGGACGGTCGTGAACTGCTTGTTCCGCACGTCCTCGGGGGTCAACGGCATCTCTTCACCTCAACGTAGTCATCGGCAGTCGGCAAGACCGTATCGTCCACAGTCACCTCGCGAGATTGCCCACGATCGAGATCAGGATGTAGACGATGATCATCAGTACGAAGAAGGACAGGTCGAGCGCCACGCCCCCGAGACGCAGCGGCGGGATGAACCGCCGCAGAAGCTTCAGCGGTGGATCGGTGACAGTGTAGGTGGCCTCCAGGACGACCACCATCGCCTTGCCGGGTTGCCACGAGCGGGCGAACTGGAACACGTAATCCATGACCAAACGGAAGATGAGCACGATGAGGAACACCATCAGCGCGATGTAGATCACCTGCGCGAACACGCTCATGGCCTGTCTTTCCCTCTCCCCTGTGCACTGCTCGGTCCGGTACTGCGTCTCAGCTCTGGTTGAAGAACCCGCCCTCTGCGATGCGGGCCTTGTCCTCCGCCGTGACATCGACGTTAGCAGGAGACAGCAGGAACACCTTCTGCGTCACCCGCTCGATACTGCCGTGAAGACCAAACACCAAACCGGCCGCAAAGTCGACAAGTCGCTTCGCGTCTGTGTCATCCATCTCAGTGAGATTCATGATCACCGGAGTGCCCTCACGGAAGTGTTCCCCGATGGTACGGGCCTCGTTGTAGGTCCGGGGGTGAAGTGTGGTGATCCGGTAAGGCTCTCGTTCCGACACGACCTTGGGCATGATCACCGGTGCGTTCTTCTCCAGGCTTGCGCGTTCTTGTGTGATGGACGCCACGGGCGCGATCCGCGCCGGGCGTGGCGATTCCGCGGGCAGCGAAGCGGAACGGGCGACCGGTTCGCGCGGCGCGGGAGGGTGGGTGATTCGCACCTCTTCGTCTCTTTGAGACTGGTGTGACCCGTGTGACTGGTGAGATGACTCATGCCGCCGGTGGTCCCGCTCGGGCTCCGGGTCGAGTTCGGGTTCAAAGTCGTCGTCTGGGTCGAATCCGCGGCCGTCGTACCCATCGTCCTCCACGAGGCCGAGGTAGACCGCCATCTTGCGCATCGCGCCGGCCATGCTCCGAGTCCTCCGCTCTGTGGTGGATCTGCTGACGACCGCCAAGTGCCCGCGATCCACTAGGTCCTTACGTCCGCTGTTCGGCGGAAATGACCATATTTTCTGCTGTGGTCCGACTTCTTGGCGACGTTACCCGAGCCCGGGGCGGACTCCGAGTACCGCACTGCCGACGCGCACATGTGTCGCTCCGGCGGCCACAGCCTGTTCGAGGTCCGCACTCATCCCTGCCGAGACCATGTTCGCAGTCGGATGGGTCCGGCGCAGGTCGGTCGACAAATCCATCAAGCGCTCGAACGCCGCCTGTTCGCGCCCCGCGTACTCGCCGGTGAGTGGGGCGACCGTCATCAGCCCGGCCAGCCGCAGCCCCGGGGCCCCGGCCACGAGACCGGCCAACTCCTCGATCCCGTCGGGCGCCACGCCCCCGCGCTCGCCCCGGCCGCCGACTCCGGCGTCCAGCGCGACCTGGAGCAGGCATCCGATCTCGCGCCCGGCTCGCACCGCCTCCTTGGAGAGCGTCGTCACCAGTCGGGAACGGTCGACAGAGTGCACGAGGTCCGCATAACCGACCACTGATCGCACTTTGTTGGTCTGAAGCTGACCGACGAAATGCCACGTAAGGGGCAGATCCGAGCATTCGGCGGCCTTGGGGGCGGCGTCCTGGTCCCGGTTCTCGGCGACGTGGCGCACACCGAGTTCCGACAGGATCCGCACATCGCTCGCGGGGTAGGTCTTGGTCACCACGATCAGGGTCACCTCGTCCCGCCCGCGTCCCGCGGCCGCGCACGCGGCGGCGATCCGCTCCTCCACTCTCGCCAGGTTCGCGGCGAGTTCGTCCTTACGGTCCGTCATGTCCCATCAGTCCAGCCACACATAGCCCGCGAGCCGCCCGGTGGTGCGGTCGCGGCGGTACGAGAAGTGATCCGCCGACTCCAGCGTGCACACCGGCGACTGCTCCCGGTCGCGCACCCCGAGCCGTTCGAGCTGCGCGTGCACGCCCGCGGCCACGTCGACCGCCGGAGTGCCCCAACTCGTCTCGGCGTGCGCCGCCGGCTCGACCGCGGCCACCTCGGCACGCATCGCCGAAGGCACTTCGTAGCACCGGCCGCAGACGGCGGGCCCGGTCCGGGCGACGATCCGCGCGGGGTCGGCGCCCTGTTCGGTCATGGCCCGTACGGCGGCGGGTACCACGCCGGCGACCAGTCCGGGCCGGCCCGCGTGGGCGGCGGCGGCGATCCCGGCGACGGGGTCGGCCAGCAGCACCGGCACGCAGTCGGCGGTGAGCACCGCGAGGGCGAGGCCCCGCCGCGCGGTGACGATCGCGTCGACCTCGGGCACGGGCCTCTCGCCCCACGGCTCCTCGACCACGACCGCGTCGGCGCCGTGCACCTGGTTCATCCAGACCACCCGGGCCGGGTCGACGCCGAGGGACTTGGCGGCCAGTTCGCGGTTGGTACGTACCGCGCCGGGGTCGTCACCGACCGCACCGCCGAGGTTGAGCTCGTCATACGGAGCGGCGCTCACCCCGCCCCACCGGTCGGTGAAGGCGAAGTGCGCGCCGCTCACGGTCTCGCGCTGTCCTATCACTTCAAGAAGTCCGGTACGTCCAGTTCCTCGGCCGCGCTGTCGTAGGTCCGCGACGGCGGGACCGGGGGCTGGGCGGCCGGGATCTCGCTCACCGGCTCGGGCAGCACCGGCTCCGGGTCCTCCTTCGGCGTGACGCTGCCGAGCGAACCGAAGGACGGGCGGCTCTCGGGCTGCCGCGCGGGCGCGGGCTCCTCGCGCTTGGCCGAGGAGGAACCGAGCACGTTGTCCCGCTTGGCGGGCGGCTGTCCGCCGTCGAAGCCGGCGGCGATCACGGTGACCCGGACCTCGTCGCCGAGGGCGTCGTCGATCACCGCGCCGAAGATGATGTTGGCCTCGGGGTGCGCGGCCTCGCTGACCAGCTGGGCGGCCTCGTTGATCTCGAACAGACCGAGGTCGCTGCCGCCGGAGATGGAGAGCAGCACGCCGCGCGCGCCGTCGATGGAGGCCTCCAGCAGCGGCGAGGAGATCGCCATCTCGGCCGCGGCCACCGCGCGGTCGTCGCCGCGGGCCGAGCCGATGCCCATGAGGGCGGAACCGGCCTCCGACATGACCGACTTGACGTCGGCGAAGTCGAGGTTGATGAGACCGGGCGTGGTGATGAGGTCGGTGATGCCCTGCACACCGGAGAGCAGGACCTGGTCGGCCGACTTGAAGGCGTCGAGAACCGAAACCTGGCGGTCCGAGATGGACAGCAGCCGGTCGTTCGGGATCACGATGAGGGTGTCGACCTCTTCGCGGAGCTCCGCGATGCCGTCCTCGGCCTGGTTCGCGCGGCGCCGCCCCTCGAAGGTGAACGGGCGCGTGACCACACCGATGGTGAGGGCACCGAGCGAGCGGGCGATGTTGGCCACGACGGGCGCGCCGCCGGTGCCGGTGCCGCCGCCTTCACCGGCCGTCACGAAGACCATGTCGGCCCCCTTGAGGACCTCCTCGATCTCCTCGCGGTGGTCCTCGGCGGCCTTGCGGCCGACGGCCGGGTTGGCTCCGGCGCCGAGTCCGCGGGTGAGTTCACGGCCGACGTCGAGCTTGACGTCGGCGTCGCTCATCAACAGAGCTTGCGCGTCGGTGTTGATGGCGATGAACTCGACGCCCTTGAGACCGACCTCGATCATCCGGTTGATGGCATTGACACCACCGCCGCCGACACCGATGACTTTGATGACTGCGAGGTAGTTCTGCGGTGCTGCCACGTCGAAGGCCTCTCGCCTCGAGTTACGTGTCGCCGAACCGCCGAAGCACTGCTGCTCCGCGTTCCGACGACTGATGCCGAATGGGACGGTCCGTATCGCCGACCCGAACCCTAACGTTGAAGTTTAGGGTTACCAGTGTGTCTGTTCCCTGGAGTCTTCTGAACAGGACACTAAGTCGACAAGTGGCGCACGTTCAACGAACACGCCGAACCTCCCGTTTTTCTTTTCACCCTATGTGATCAGCCGTAGCGCTGCCCAGCCAGGGTGCTGGCCTGCACGGATGAGCGTCAACTCCCCGATGACGCAGGCGCGGTGGGAACGCTGACGTCGAAGTGGCGCGCGCCGGGCTCCGCTTTCATCAGCGCGGTGAGAGTACGGGCCTTCTCGGCGTTCTTCTCACCGCTTCCCCAGTCGACCGTCCGGCCGTCCGCCAGCTCCAGCGAGATGGCGTCGTAGGAACGGACCTTGACACTCCGGGTGGACCGGGCCACGGAGGACGGGAGGGCGCCGGCCACCCGGACCGCCTCCCGCACCAGCCGGTCCTCGCCGAAGCGGCGCAGGCTGGCCGCCGTGGAACCGGTCCTGGAGACGGCCAATTTCAGCGCGGGTACGCCTTTGGGCGCCTTGGAAACCGTGGCGAAACGGACACCTTCCTTGTCCACTTCGATGAACTTCCCGCCTTTGTGAACGAGAAGAACCGGAGTGCGTTCCGTCACTTCCAGTGTGATTCCGCTCGGCCAGTCACGGACCACGTCAACGGTGTCGATCCGGGGCAACGCCTCGGCCAACCGCGCCTCGATGCCCTCGGTGTCCACGGAGACCAGCTGTTCCCCGAGCGGGACGTCGGCGGAGCGACGCACCTGATCCGGCGTCAGGACCCGGGTCCCGGAGACCGATACGCGCTCCACGCGGACCAGGTCCGACCCGTACAGCAGCCAGAACGCCCCGCTGGAGAGGAACAGCAGGGCGACGGCCAGAACGATGATCCGACGAAAGTGCCGTCGCCCGAACCGCCGGACGGGCGGCGGCGGGCCGGACGACCCCTGCTGGCGTGCACCGCGCTCGGCGGTGGTCGATCCGGCCACGTTGCCTGCCTTCCGTCAGACGCGTCTAACGCTGCGCACGGGCGGCGATCGCCTCGTACACCATGCCGACGAGCAGGTCGTCGGCGTCCCGGCGGCCGAACTCGGCGGCTGCGCGGGACATCTCGTACAGCCGGTGCGGGTCGGCGAGGACCGGCAGCACGTTCTGCTGCACCCACTCCGGCGTCAGTTCCGCGTCGTCGACCAGCAGTCCGCCGCCGGCCTTGACCACCGGCTGGGCGTTGAGCCGCTGTTCGCCGTTGCCGATGGGCAGCGGGACGTAGGCGGCCGGCAGACCGACGGCGGAGAGCTCGGCGACGGTCATCGCGCCCGCCCGGCAGAGCATCATGTCGGCCGCGGCGTACGCGAGGTCCATCCGGTCCAGGTAACTTACCGGGATGTAGGGGGGCATTCCCGGCATCTGCTGCACCTGCGGCAGTTCGTTCTTCGGACCGACCGCGTGCAGGATCTGGATGCCGGCCTGCTGCAGCCAGGGGGCGACCGCCTGGACGACCTCGTTGAGGCGCCGGGCGCCCTGCGAGCCGCCGGACACCAGCAGCGTCGGCAGGTTCGGGTCCAGCCCGAACGCGGCGCGGGCCTCCGGCCGCACGGCGGCGCGGTCCAGGGTGGCGATGGAGCGGCGCAGCGGGATGCCGATGTAGCGGGAGTTGCGCAGCTTGCTGTCGGGCGTGGAGACGGCGACCTGGGCGGCGTACCGGGAGCCGATCTTGTTGGCCAGACCGGGCCGGGCGTTCGCCTCGTGGATCACGATCGGCACGCCGAGCCGCTTGGCCGCGAGGTAGCCGGGCAGGGCGACGTAGCCGCCGAAGCCGACCACGGCGTCCGCCTTGGTCCGCTCCAGGATCTGCTCGGTCGCCTTGATGGTGCCGCGCAGCCGGCCCGGGACGGTGATCAGCTCGGGCGTGGGCTTGCGTGGCAGCGGTACGGCGGGGATCAGCGCCAGCTCGTACCCGCGCTCGGGTACGAGACGGGTCTCGAGGCCGCGCTCCGTGCCCAGGGCCGTGATGCCCACGGTCGGATCCTGCCTGCGCAGGGCGTCCGCGAGGGCGAGCGCGGGCTCGATGTGGCCCGCGGTTCCTCCGCCGGCGAGTACGACATGCACCGAAATTCACCGCTCTCCGGACGAACGCGCCACCGGGGCGCGCCGTCGCATCGTGTTCCATCTCCGGGGCCCCTGAGAACCCCCGTTCCGCTTTTTACCAAAGCGGGGTTGCCGCATCGCAAGCGCCATCCGCGCAGCGGGGTCCTCACGCGCGAAGGCGATGAGCAGCCCGATGGCGAACATGGTCGGCAGCAGGGCGGATCCTCCGTAGGAGAACAGCGGGAGCGGGACACCGGCGATCGGCAGCAGTCCGAGCACCGCACCGATGTTGATCACGGCCTGGGCCGTGATCCAGGTGGTCACGCCTCCCGCGGCATACCTGACGAAGGGGTCCTCCGTGCGTCCGGCCACGCGGATACCCGCATAGCCTAGAGCCGCGAACAGGGCGAGTACCGACAGCGTCCCCGCCAGACCCAGTTCCTCACCGGTGACGGCGAAGATGAAGTCCGTGTGCGCTTCCGGCAGTTGTCCCCATTTCTCCACGCTCGCACCGAGCCCGGAGCCGAAGATCCCGCCGGAGGCGAGGGCGTAGATGCCGTGCACGGCCTGCCAGCAGTCGACCGGTCCCGTCTGCGGTTCGGTGGCGCCGAGGCAGGCCAGCCGGGCCATGCGGTTGGGGCTGGTGCGGATGAGGACCGCACCGATCAGAGCGGCCACCGACAGCACGCCGACGAACAGCCGCGTGGGCGCGCCGGCCAGCCACAGCAGGCCGAACAGGATCGCGCTGAGGATGATGGCCGTCCCCATGTCGCCGCCGAGCATGATCAGCCCGAGCAGCATGAAGGCGGCCGGCACCAGCGGCACCAGCATGTGCTTCCACTGGGCCAGCAGCCGCTTGTCCTGCTTGCGGGCGAGCAGGTCGGCGCCCCACAGCACCAGCGCCAGCTTGCCGAACTCGCTGGGCTGGAGCTGGAAGGAGCCGCCGAGGGCGATCCAGTTCTGGTTGCCGTTGACCGCGACTCCTATCCCCGGCACCTGCACCAGCGCCATCAGGAAGACGGCGCCCGCGAGGATGGGGTAGGCCAGCGCCCGGTGCAGCTTCACCGGCATCCGGGAGGCCACCAGCAGCAGTACGGCGCCGATGACGGCGGCCAGCAGCTGCTTGCGGAAGAAGTAGGAGCCCGGCAGGGACATCTGCAGTGCCGTGATCTGGGAGGCCGAGTAGACCATCACCAGGCCCAGCACGGTGATCAGCGCACTGCCGCCGAGGATCACGTAGTAGGCGGTCAGCGGACGGTCCCAGGCCCTGCGCGCCCTGGTGTGCAGGGTGCGCAGGGGGTTCTCGCGCGGGGGGCCGGGCACGACGGGTCTGCGGGCGGCCCGCTGCACGGGCGGGCGGCCGGTACGGCTACTGGGCATCACGGCCTCCGCGGTGCGCCGAACAGGGGCTGGGGCCTCTCACGCGTCCCTCCCAAGGTCGCCCGGCGGCAGGCGGCCGGGGTCAGGCGCCGAGCTCGCGCACCGCCTGTGCGAACGCGTCACCGCGCTTGTTGTAGTTGGCGAACATGTCCATCGAGGCGCAGGCGGGGGCCAGCAGCACCGTGTCGCCGGGGCGTGCGAGCCGCCGCGCCTCCTGGACGGCCTGGAGCATCGCCCCAGTGTCGGTCCGGTCGAGGTCGACCACGGGTACTTCCGGGGCGTGTCGCGCCAGGGCTTCGCGGATGAGCGCGCGGTCCCGGCCGATGAGCACGGCGCCGCGCAGCCGCTTCGCCGCGCCCGCGACCAGTTCGTCGAAGGTGGCGCCCTTGGCGAGGCCGCCGGCGATCCACACGATCGACTCGTACGCCGCCAACGACGCCTCGGTGGCATGGGTGTTGGTGGCCTTGGAGTCGTCGACGTAGGCCACCCCGTCCACGTCGGCCACGTGCGCGATGCGGTGGGCGTCCGGGGTGAAGGCCCGCAGCCCGTCGCGCACCGCGCTCGCCGGCACGCCGAAGGCGCGGGCGAGGGCCGCCGCCGCGAGGGCGTTGGCGATGTTGTGCGGGGCCGGCGGGTTGACGTCGGTGACCTCGGCGAGCTCCTGGGCGTTCTTGTGCCGGTTCTCGACGAAGGCGCGGTCGACCAGGATGCCCTCCACGACGCCGAGTTGGGAGGGGCCCGGGGTGCCGAGGGTGAAGCCGATGGCGCGGCAGCCCTCCTCGACGTCGGCCTCGCGGACCAGGTCCTCGGTCGCCTTGTCGGCGACGTTGTAGACGCAGGCCACGCGATTGCCCTCGTAGATACGGCCCTTGTCGGCGGCGTACGCCTCCATGGAGCCGTGCCAGTCGAGGTGGTCGGGGGCGAGGTTCAGCACGGCCGCCGAGTGGGCGCGCAGGGAGGGCGCCCAGTGGAGCTGGTAGCTGGACAGCTCCACGGCGAGCACGTCGTACTGCTCCTCGCCGAGCACCGCGTCGAGCAGTGAGACGCCGATGTTGCCGACGGCGGCGGTGCGCAGGCCCGCCGCCTTCAGGATGGAGGCGAGCATCTGGACGGTCGTGGTCTTGCCGTTGGTGCCGGTGACCGCGAGCCAGGGCGCCGCGTCGGGCTTCCTGAGCCGCCAGGCGAGTTCGACGTCGCCCCACACCGGCACCCCGGCCTCGTCCGCCGCCGCGAACAACGGCTTGTCCGGCTTCCAGCCGGGGGCCGTGACGATCAGCTCGGTTCCCTCGGGCAGGGTGGCGCCGTCGCCGAGGCGCACGGTGACACCGAGGGCCTGGAGTTCGGCGGCCTGCTCCCGCGCGCGTGCGTCGTCCCCGTCGTTGACGACGGTGACCTTCGCGCCGAGCCCGTGCAGCACCTTGGCCGCCGGGACGCCGGAGACGCCGAGTCCGGCGACGGTGACGTGCTTACCCTGCCAGTCGGTCACTTGTCAGCTGCCCATCCCGCGTAGAAGAGGCCGAGTCCGACAATGACACAGATGCCCTGAATGATCCAGAAGCGGACCACCACGAGGACTTCGGACCAGCCTTTGAGTTCGAAGTGGTGCTGGAGCGGCGCCATCCGGAAGACCCGCTTCCCGGTGAGCCGGAAGGATCCGACCTGGATGACCACCGACATGGTGATGAGGACGAACAGACCGCCCAGGATGGCCAGCAGCAGCTCGGTGCGGGAGCAGATCGCGAGACCCGCGAGCACACCGCCGAGCGCCAGCGAACCGGTGTCGCCCATGAAAATCTTGGCCGGGGAGGTGTTCCACCACAGGAAGCCCAGGCAGGCACCCATCAGCGCGGAGGCGACGACCGCCAGGTCCAGCGGATCGCGCACCTCGTAGCAGGCGCCCGGGTTGGTCAGCGTCTCACCGTTGGCGCAGGACTCCTGGAACTGCCAGACGCCGATGAAGGTGTAGGCGCCGAAGACCAGGACGGAGGCGCCGGTGGCGAGGCCGTCCAGACCGTCGGTGAGGTTCACGCCGTTCGACATCGCAAGGATCATGAACAGCGCCCAGACGACGAACAGCACCGGGCCGATGGTCCAGCCGAAGTCCGTGATGAACGACAGTTTGGTGGAGGCCGGGGTCTGTCCGCGGGAGTCCGCGAACTGCAGGGACAGCACCGCGAAAGCGATACCGACGATCAGCTGGCCGGCCATCTTGGCCTTGGCCCGCAGACCCAGCGAACGCCGCTTGACGATCTTGATGTAGTCGTCCAGGAAACCGACCATGCCCATGCCCACCATGAGGCCGAGCACCAGCAGACCCGAGTAGGTCGGGGTGTAACCGGTGATCACCTTGGACAGGAAGTAGGCGGCGACCGTCGCCAGGATGAAGGCGATGCCGCCCATCGTCGGCGTACCGCGCTTGCTGGCGTGCTCGCGCGGGCCGTCGTCGCGGATGTACTGCCCGTAGCCCTTGCGGGCGAGCAGCTTGATCAGCAGCGGAGTGCCGATCAGCGTAAGGAAGAGGCCAATGACTCCTGCGAACAGGATCTGCTTCATCATCGGGCGGCGACCTCACCCTCGGCACCGGTCTCGAGCAGCGCCTGCGCCACGCTCTCGAGCCCGACCGAACGGGACGCCTTCACGAGTACGACGTCTCCCGGGCGCAATTCGCTGCGCAACAGGTCGACCGCCGCCTGTGCGTCGGACACGTGCACCGACTCCTCACCCCACGAACCCTCGTTATATGCGCCCAGTTGCAGCCAGGCGGCTTCCCTGCCCCCGACCGCGACGAGCTTGCTGACGTTGAGCCGAACGGCGAGCCGTCCGACCGCGTCGTGCTCGGCGAGCGCCTCGTCCCCGAGCTCGGCCATCTTGCCGAGCACCGCCCACGTGCGACCCCCTTTCGCCCGTGAGGCTTCGCCCATGGCCGCCAGCGCGCGCAGCGCGGCCTTCATGGACTCGGGGTTCGCGTTGTAGGCGTCGTTGACGACCGTCACGCCGTCCGGGCGCTCGGTGACCTCCATCCGCCAGCGGGAGAGGGAGCCCGCTTCGGAGAGCGCGCGGGCGATCTCGTCTGCGGACATGCCCAACTCGTGGGCGACGGCGGCCGCGGCGAGCGCGTTCGACACGTGATGCTCACCGTACAGGCGCATGGTCACATCGCTTGCACCGGAGGGTGTGTGAAGCCTGAAGGAAGGCTGTCCGCTGTCCGTGAGTCGCACGTTCTCGGCCCGAACGTCCGCTTCGCCGGACTCTCCGAAAAGGATCACCTTCGCCTTCGTACGGGAGGCCATGGCCCGTACGTAGGGGTCGTCCGCGTTGAGGATCGCGGCGCCGCCCTCCTCGGCCGACGGCAGGGCCTCGACCAGTTCACCCTTGGCCTGGGCGATCTGCTCCCGGCCGCCGAACTCGCCGATGTGGGCGGAGCCGACATTGAGGACGAGTCCGATCTTCGGCGGGGTCAGACCGGTGAGGTAGCGAATATGGCCGATTCCGCGCGCTCCCATCTCCAGCACGAGGAACTTCGTCTCCTCGGTGGCGGTGAGCGCGGTGAGCGGCAGCCCGATCTCGTTGTTGAGCGAGCCGGGCGTGAAGACGGTCGGCGCCTTGCGCCGCAGCACCTGGGCGATCAGGTCCTTGGTGCTGGTCTTGCCGGCCGAGCCGGTGAGCGCGACGAGGGTGGCGCCGAGCCGGCCGACGACGTGCCGGGCGAGGGCGCCGAGCGCCGCTTGGACGTCCGCCACGACGATCGCGGGGACGCCGACGGGCCGGGAGGCCAGCACGGCCACCGCACCCGCCTCGACGACCGCTTCCGCGTAGTCGTGTCCGTCCACGCGCTCGCCGACGAAGGCGGCGAACAGGCTGCCCGGCCCCGCCTCCCGCGAGTCCCGGACGACCGGTCCGGTGACCTGGACGGAGGGGTCCGGTATGTCGTGCGTCTGCCCGCCGACGACTTCTGCGATCTCGGCGAGGGAGAGGGCGATCACAAGTTCATCCCTGGGTCTTCTTGATGGCTTCGCGAAGCACCTGGCGGTCGTCGAAGGGACGCACCACCCCGGCGATGTCCTGCCCCTGCTCGTGGCCCTTGCCCGCGACCAGCACGGTGTCGCCGGGCCGGGCCCGGGCGACGGCGGCGGCGATGGCTGCGGCCCGGTCCTCGAAGACCTGCACCTCGCCGCGCTCGTGGGCGGGCACGGAGGCCGCGCCCTGGAGCATGGTGGCGAGGATCGCGAGGGGGTCCTCGGAGCGGGGGTTGTCGGAGGTCAGTACGGCCGTGTCGGCCAGCCGCGCCACGGCGGCGCCCATGGGGGCGCGCTTGGTGGTGTCCCGGTCGCCGCCGCAGCCGAGCACCACGTGCACCTTGCCCTCGGTGACCCTGCGCAGGGCGCGCAGCACCGATTCCACGGCGTCGGTCTTGTGGGCGTAGTCCACGACCGCGAGGTACGGCTGCCCGGCGTCGACGCGCTCCAGCCGGCCCGGTACGCCCGGCACGGCGGCGATGCCGTCGGCGGCGGCCTGCGGGTCGAGGCCGGCGGCGGCCAGCGCGACGATCGCGGCGAGGGTGTTGGCGACGTTGAAGGTGCCCGGCAGCGGCGACCGGGCGGCGATCCGCTCGTCCTTCGGGCCGATCACGGTGAACGTCGCGTCCATCGGGCCGACCTGCACGTCGTCGGCGCGCCAGTCGGCGTCGGGGTGGCCCTCGGCGGAGTAGGTGACGACCGGGACGCCGGCCTCCCGGGCGAGGCGGCGGCCGTACTCGTCGTCGGCGTTGACCACACCGAGTTTGCTGCGTTCCGGCGTGAACAGCTGCGCCTTGGCCCGGAAGTAGTCCTCCATGTCGGAGTGGAACTCCATGTGTTCCGGGCTGAGGTTGGTGAAGACGGCGATGTCGAAGACGCAGCCGTCGACCCGGCCGAGGACCAGGGCGTGACTGGACACCTCCATGGCGACCGCCTCGGTGCCGCGTTCGCGCATGACGGCGAACAGGGCCTGCAGGTCGGTGGCTTCCGGCGTGGTGCGCTCGGACTTGATGCGCTCGTCGCCGATGCGCATCTCGACGGTGCCGATCAGTCCCGTGCTGCGGACGGTGCGCAGACCGCCCTCGACGAGGTAGGCGGTGGTGGTCTTGCCGGAGGTGCCGGTGATGCCGATCTGCAGCAGGTCCCGGCCCGGGTGGCCGTAGATGGTCGCCGCCAGCTCGCCCATCCGGCCGCGCGGGTCCTCGACCACCAGCGCCGGCAGTCCGGCCGCGGCGGCGCGCTCGGCGCCGGCCGGGTCGGTGAGCACGGCGGCCGCGCCGAGCCCCGCGGCCTGGTTGACGAAGTCGGCGCCGTGCGCGCGGGCGCCCGGCAGGGCGGCGTACAGGTCGCCGGGCCGGACGGCACGCGAGTCATGGGTGATGCCCGTGACCTCGACGTTCTTCTCCGGCGCGGGGGCACCCAGCTGACCGGCGAGCTCCGCCAGGGATGTGGCGGAGACGTGTACCGGACGGGGCGGTCCCGGATATGTCACGGGATGACCCTTCTGGGTGGTTTGGGACTGATCAGCGTGTGGCACGGCGGTGAGCGTACCGGGCTCGGCGGCCCGGGGGCCAAGCGAGGGGCGGGGGGTGCTCTGGTTCCCGGGGTCGGGGGTGATCGTCGTCACGGGGTGGTTCCTGGTGGCTCGGTGCTCGGTACGGGTCAGGGTTTGAAGGTGACCGGGATTCTGGCGGGATCGGCGCCGGTGGGCGGCACCTGGAGGGTCTTCAGGGCGAACTCCATGACCTGCTTGTAGACGGGGCCGCAGATCTGGCCGCCGAAGTAGTTGCCCTCGGTGGCGTTCTGGATGACGCAGTACACGGTGATCCGCGGCTTGTCGGCGGGCGCGAATCCGGCGAACGACGAGGTGTAGCCGTGGTACTTGCCGGTGGCCGGATCCACTCGGTTCGCCGTACCCGTCTTGCCCGCGACCCGGTAGCCCGGGATGCGGGCCTTGGTGCCGGTGCCCTCCTCGTCGTCCACGACCGACTCCAGCATCCGGGCGAGGGTCTTCGCCGTCTTCTCACTGACGACCCTCGTCTTCTTGGGCTTCGGGGCGGGGGTGAAGCGTCCGTCAGGTCCCTTGGCGCCGCGCACCAGGGTGGGCTCGATGCGGACGCCGCCGTTGGCGATGGTCGAGTACACGGACGCGGCCTGCATGGCGTTGATGGAGACGCCCTGGCCGAAAGGGATCGTGTACTGCTGCGAGGTGGACCAGGTGTCCGGCGGGGCGAGGATGCCCTTGGTCTCGCCGGGGAAGCCCAGCCCGGTGTGGCTGCCGAAGCCGAACCTGCGCAGGTAGTCGTAGAGGACCCGGTTGGCCTGCGCCTGGGTCCTGCCGAGCTGGCCGGTGGCGAGGATGGTGCCGATGTTGCTGGACTTGGCGAGCACGCCGTTGAGCGTGAGGTACCAGGTCGGGTGGTCGATGTCGTCCTTGAACAGCCGGTCGCCGCGGTGCAGCCGGTTGGGCACGACGACATGGGTCAGCGGGGTGGCGGCGTTCTCCTCCAGGACCGCGGCCATCGAGAGGACCTTGGCGGTGGAGCCGGGCTCGTAGGCGTCCTGGAGAGCGGCGTTGCCGAGCGCCGTGGGGTCGGCCTCGGAGAGGTCGTTGGGGTCGAAGCCGGGCGCGTTGGCCATCGCCAGGACCTCGCCGGTGCGGGTGTCCTGCACGATGACGTAGCCGCGGTCGGCCACGGACTCCTTCACCTGCTTGCTGATGGCGTTCTGCGCGGCCCACTGGATGTCGCGGTCGATGGTGAGCTCGATGTCGCTGCCGGGCACGGCCGGGGTCTCGGTGGAGCCCGCGGTGGGGACCAGACGGCCGCCGGACTGGGCGTAGCGGATCTTGCCGTCCTTGCCGGCCAGCCGCTTGTCCAGCTGGAGCTCGACGCCCCCGGCGCCCTTGCCCTCGGCGTTGACCCAGCCCAGTATCCCGGCGGCGAGCTCGTTGTTGGGGTACACGCGCTTGCTGGTGGGCACGGAGAAGACGCCGGCCAGCACGTTGGCGGCGGACTCGTCGGTCTCGGTCTTCTTCGCCAGCGCGGCCTTCAGGTCCTTGATCTGCTTCCAGACCTGCGGGGTCTGGCGGCCGGCCAGCTTGACGTAGCGCAGGGCCTTGTTCTCCGGCCGCAGTTTCCGGACCAGGTCCTCCTGGTCCTGGCCGAGGATCGGGGCGAGGAGGGCCGCGGCCTGCTCGGGGCCGTCGGCGATCTCCAGCTCGTCCGGGGCGAACATCGTGGGGTCGGCGGTGATGTCGTAGGCGTCCTCGCTGGTCGCCAGGGCCACGCCGTTGCGGTCGGTGATCTCGCCGCGTTCGGCGGCCAGCACCTGCCCCACGTAGCGGTTCCGCTCGGCCTTGGAGGCGTAGGTGCTCGCGTCGACGGCCTGCACCTGGAACAGGCGTACGACGAAGGCGAGCAGCACGAGGGTCAGGGTCACGCCGATCAGACGCAGGCGGGGGCGCGGGCTGCCCAGTCTGATCGTCTTCGGGGCCCCTGCGCGGGGGCCGGCGGGCCGGCGGGCCGGGCGGGCGCCGGGGCCCGGGCGCCCGCCGGCGCCCGGCCGGGCGGGCCTGGCGGGTCCGGGCACCCGGCGGCGGGGCGGTTCCCTGTCGGACACTTCCGTCACCTGCCGGGGTTCGATGTCGACGCGGAGGGCGTGGGGTCGGGGGCGGCCGGGGCGCCGCCCGCCGGGCTCGGTGCCGAGTGCGGCGGCGGGACCGTCGCGGTGGCCAGCGCCTCGGGGGCGAGGACCATCGGCGCGCGGACGGCGGAGGCGGCGCTGGGCACGCCCTTGACCTTGCCGTCGGGGCTCAGGAAGGCGGGGTCGCCGCCGGGCACCATGCCGAGTTCGCGGGCGCGGCGCTGGAGGGCGTCGGGGGCGGAGTAGGCGTCGATGTCGCGTTGCAGCGCCTGTTCCTCGTCGGTGAGGTTCTTCGTCTCCCGCTGGAGGTCGTCGAGCTGGAAGGCGCCTTCGCTGAGCGCGGAGTTCAGCACCAGCAGGCCGATCAGACCACCGCCGAGGAGGAGGACGACGAGGAGGACGAAGGGGGTGCGCGCCGCCTGGGCCCGTCCGGTGGGCAGGAGACGCGCGAGCCGGGCCGCCCTGCCCCGCAGTTCGGGTTGCCGCGGCAGCCCCGGCTTCCCCCTCGGTTCGGGTTTCCTACTCACTCACGCTCCCCTGAGTTCGGCTTTCCCACCCGTGCACCCGGCCCGTCACCCGCCTCGTGGGCGGTCCCGGGCCTCACGCCCCGCGGTCCGTCCCCTGCCTCAAACGACGTCCTCCCGGATCCGCTGGGCGCCGCGCAGCCGCGCGGGGGCCGCGCGCCGGTTCTCGGCGATCTCCTCCTCGGTGGGAAGTTCGGCACCGCGCGTGAGCAGCTTGAGCCGGGGCTGGTGGTGCTCGGGCACGACCGGGAGCCCGGGCGGTGCGGTGGTGGCGGCGCCGGCCGCGAACACCTGCTTGACGAGGCGGTCCTCCAGGGAGTGGTACGACAGCACGGCGATGCGTCCGCCGACGTCGAGGGCCTTCACCGCCGCCGGGATCGCCCGCTCCAGCACCGACAGTTCGCCGTTGACCTCGATCCGCAGGGCCTGGAAGGTGCGTTTGGCCGGGTTGCCGCCGGTGCGCTTGGCGGCCTGCGGCAGCGCGTCCCGGATGAGTTCGACCAGCCGCGCGCTGGTGGTGAACGGCTCCTTCGCGCGCTCGCGCACGATCGCCGACACGATCCGCTTGGCCTGCTTCTCCTCGCCGTAGGCGCGCAGGATCCGCACGAGCTCGCCGGGCGGATAGGTGTTGAGGACCTCGGCGGCGCTGATGCCGGTCGTCTGGTCCATCCGCATGTCGAGGGGGGCGTCCTGGGCGTAGGCGAAGCCGCGGTCGGCCTCGTCGAGCTGCATGGAGGACACGCCGAGGTCGAACAGGACGCCCTGCACGCGCGGGAGGCCGAGCCGGTCGAGGACGTCGGGGAGTTCGTCGTAGACGGCGTGCACCAGGGTGGCGCGCTCGCCGAAGGGCGCGAGCCGCTCGCCGGACAGGCGCAGGGCCTCCTTGTCGCGGTCCAGGGCGACGAGCCGGGCCTCGGGGAACCGCCGGAGCAGGGCCTCGCTGTGGCCGCCGAGGCCCAGGGTGCAGTCGACCACGACGGCTCCCGGCCGCTCCAGCGCGGGCGCCAACAGGTCCAGGCACCGCTGGAGCATCACCGGGACGTGTCGACTCTGGCTCAACTGGCCCTCTCAGGTCCGGCACGGCCGTCACGCACCGCCGGGTTCCCGCTCTCCCCCGGTGAAGGGGCGGCCGGCGCCGGAGGCGTCAGCCGGCCGGCGGCGGGAGGAGGCCGAGCCGTGCGTACGCGCCGCGCACGCGGGGAGATCGGCCGGTCGGTGCCGGGATCTCCGGGGGAAATCAGTGCGGCGGGCGGTCTCGCCTCCCGCTTCGCGTCACTTTAGTCCACGGTGTCGCCCGGTCAATCAACCGGCCTGCGCGTCGCGGTCCGCGCGCGGGGTCAAGGCGTACGGCGGGCGAATCACCCGCGGGAGGGGGCTCACACCACTCGTGTGGGTTACCTCACTCCAAGAACCGCTGACGTTCTTTGTCCCCTCTCACAACGAGTGCGACGGCCGTGTGACCAGTAACGTCATGAGTATGACGACTTCTGCATCGGTTCCCACCGGCTCCGGAGACACCCACGGCCAGGGCACGGTCACCGACCGTCTGGTCGAGGCCAACCAGCAGTACGCCGCCGCCTTCACCGATCCCGGGATGGACGCCCGTCCCGTGCTGCACGTCGCCGTGGTGGCCTGCATGGACGCCCGCCTCGACCTGCACGACGCGCTCGGCCTCTCCCTCGGCGACTGCCACACCATCCGCAACGCGGGCGGTGTCGTGACCGACGACGTGATCCGCTCGCTCACCATCAGCCAGCGGGCGCTCGGCACCCGCAGCGTGGTCCTCATCCACCACACCGGCTGCGGCCTGGAATCCCTCACCGAGGAGTTCCGGCACGAACTGGAGATGGAGGTGGGCCAGCGTCCCTCCTGGGCCGTGGAGGCCTTCCGGGACGTCGACCAGGACGTGCGGCAGTCGATGCAGCGGGTGCGCACCTCGCCGTTCCTGCTGCACACCGACGACGTGCGCGGCTTCGTCTTCGACGTGAAGACGGGTCTGCTGCGCGAGGTCGACCCCGCCTGAGCGGACACCGGCAGCGGCCGCCCGCCCCGGAGACGACCCGAACGCACGGTTCGTGAAACGTGCGGAACCCGGCGTTTCGCCGCCGGTTGTCCACAGGCGAGTGACACGAATCGGTAACGGCGGCAAGAATGCGGGAGTGGTGTCACGCGGAACTTTTCCGGCGTGACGTCCGTGATTCGGGGTGGGCCGGTCCGCGCGGCAAGGCGTCGGCCCGGGACATTTGGGGTTCCCCGCTCCTTTGCGGAGCGCGGGGAAAGGCCGAGGAGGGCCGGGTGACGACCTATGACGATCGAGCGAGCCATGGAGGTCCCCCCGCCCGAGATTTTTCGCGGGTGGGGGATGACCTGACCGCCGTGGTGGAGCGCGTGCGGGGTTCGGTGGAGGGCGTGATCGAGGGCAAGCCCGAGGTCGTACGGCTCTCGCTGACGGTGCTGCTCGCGGAGGGGCATCTGCTCATCGAGGATGTCCCGGGCGTCGGCAAGACGATGCTGGCCAAGGCACTGGCCCGGTCCATCGACTGCTCGGTGCGGCGGATCCAGTTCACACCGGACCTGCTGCCCTCGGACATCACCGGGGTGTCCATCTGGGACCAGCAGCGTCGCGACTTCGAGTTCAAGCCGGGCGCCATCTTCGCGCAGGTGGTGATCGGCGACGAGATCAACCGCGCGTCGCCGAAGACGCAGTCGGCGCTGCTGGAGTCGATGGAGGAGCGCCAGGTCACCATCGACGGCAAGACCTACGAACTGCCCAGCCCCTTCATGGTCGTGGCGACGCAGAACCCGGTCGAGATGGAGGGCACCTATCCGCTGCCGGAGGCCCAGCGCGACCGTTTCATGGCCCGCGTCTCGGTCGGTTACCCGAGCGCGGAGGCCGAGCTGCGGATGCTGGACGTGCACGGTGGCGTCTCCCCGCTGGAGGACCTCCAGCCGGTGGCGCACGCGCACGAGATCCTGAAGCTCATAGAGGCGGTGCGCGGCGTGCACGTGGCGGAGCCGGTGCGCCGGTACGCGGTGGACCTGGTGGCCGCCACCCGTACGCACCCGGACCTCAGACTCGGCGCCTCCCCGCGGGCGACGCTGCACCTGCTGCGCGCGGCGAAGGCGTCCGCGGCCCTGTGCGGGCGGGAGTACGCGCTGCCGGACGACGTGCAGGCGCTCGCCGTGGCCGTGCTGGCCCACCGGCTGCTGCCCACCGCGCAGGCACAGCTGAACCGCCGCACCGCCGAGCAGGTGGTGCAGGAGATCCTGCAGCGCACCCCGGTGCCCGCGGCGACCGGGCAGCAGTCCGGCTTCGGCCTGGGCCGGGGCGGGCAGGGGTACGGCCAGCAGCCGCCCCGGAGGCTGTGATGACCACCGCGGGTGCGGTCCACGGGGAGGGTGGGGCGGGCGAGCGGGGCGGCGTCCGGACGGCCCTGGCGGGACTCACCACCCGCGGGCGGTCCTTCCTCGCCGCCGGTGTGGCGGCCGCGGTCTGCGCGTACGTGCTCGGGCAGAGCGATCTGCTGCGGGTCGGGCTGCTGCTGGCGGTGCTGCCGCTGGTCTGCGCGACCGTGCTCTACCGCACCCGCCACCGCGTCGCCGGCAGCCGCGGCCTCTCCCCCGGGCGGGTGCCCGCCGGTTCCGAGGCGCGGGTGCACCTGCGGATGGAGAACGTCTCCCGGATGCCGACGGGTCTGCTGATGCTCCAGGACCGGGTGCCGTACGTGCTCGGGCCGCGGCCGCGGTTCCTGCTGGACCGGGTGGAGGCGGGCGGGCGCCGCGAGGTGTCCTACCGGGTGCGTTCGGATCTGCGCGGCCGCTATCCGCTGGGGCCGCTCCAGCTGCGGCTGAGCGACCCGTTCGGGATGTGCGAGCTGACCCGGTCCTTCTCGGCCCACGACACGCTGACGGTGGTACCGCGCGTGGAACCGCTGCCGCCGGTGCGGCTGAGCGGCGAGGCGAAGGGGTACGGCGACGGGCGGCAGCGTTCGCTGGCGCTGGCCGGCGAGGACGACGTGATCCCGCGCGGCTACCGCCACGGCGACGATCTGCGCCGGGTGCACTGGCGCTCCACCGCGCGCCACGGCGAGCTGATGGTGCGCCGCGAGGAGCAGCCGCAGCGCGCCCGGTGCACGGTGCTGCTGGACACCCGGGCCGTCGCCTACGCGGGCGCCGGGCCGGACTCGGCGTTCGAGTGGGCGGTGTCGGGCGTGGCCTCGGTGCTGGTGCACATGCTGGAGCGGGGTTTCTCGGTGCGGCTGCTCACCGACACGGGCGCCTCGGTGCCGGGTGAGGGGGCCGACGGGTTCGCGGGCGCGAGCCAGGAGTCGGCGGACGCGGCGGGACTGATGATGGACACCCTCGCCGTGGTGGACCACTCCGACGAGGCGGGTCTGTCGCGCGCCTACGACGTGCTGCGCGGCGGCAACGAAGGGCTGTTGGTGGCCTTCCTCGGCGACCTCGACGAGGACGAGGCGGAGGTGCTCGCCCGGATGCGGCGGCGCAGCGGGGGCGCCCTCGCCTTCGTACTGGACAGTGAGTCCTGGCTGCGGGAACCGGCCGGCGTGCCCGGTCCGCCCGCGGTGAGCGGGGAGGGGATGCGGATGCTGCGCGAGGCGGGCTGGACGGCCCTGGGTGTGCCGCGGGGCGCCCCGCTGGGCGAGCTGTGGCGGCAGGCCGACCGGGAGCGGTCGGGCCTGGCGGCGGCGGGCGGCGGGGAGGGACCGTGATCAGCGGGCGGGCGAGGCTGGCGCTGTGCGCGTGGGCGGCCACCCTGATGACGGCGTGCGCGCTGCTGCCGCTGGTCGAACCGGTGTCGTGGATCGTCCAGGCGGCGCTGCTGCTGGGCGTGCAGTCGGGCGTGGGTGCGGCGGCCCGCCGGGTGCCGCTGGCGCGGCCGGTGACGGTTGCCCTCCAGGTGCTGGTCACGCTCGTGCTGCTGACGCTGGTCTTCGCCCGTGCGCACGCCTTCGCCGGACTGTTTCCCGGCCCGGACGCCTTCCGTTTCTTCGCCGACCTGCTGGAGCGGGGCGGGAGCGACGTCGGCCGGTACGCGATCCCGGCGCCGCTGTCGGACGGCATCCGGCTGATGCTGGTCGGCGGGGTCCTGGTGATCGGGTTGCTGGTGGACACCCTCGCGGTGACCTTCCGCAGCGCGGCCCCGGCAGGGCTTCCGCTGCTCGCCCTGTACTCGGTGGCGGCGGGGCTGTCGGACAACGGCGTCGAATGGCTGTGGTTCCTGCTGGCGGCGGCCGGCTATCTGATGCTGCTGCTCGCCGAGGGGCGTGACCGGCTCGCGCAGTGGGGCCGGGTGTTCGGCACCGCGGCGCGCGGGCCGGGCAGCCGGCCACCGGGTGCCGCCGCTCCGGTGCGCACCGGCCGGCGGATCGGAGCGGTGGCGCTGGGCATCGCCCTGGTGGTGCCGCTCGGCCTGCCGTCGATGAACGGCGGCCTGCTGGACGCGGCGGGTTCGCGCGTGGGCCGGGGCACCGGCGGGGGCGGCACGATATCCGAGGTGAGTCCTCTGGTGTCACTGCAGGACTCGCTGAACGTGGACGAGGACCGCCAGGTCATGTCGGTGCGCACCGAGCTGACGGACGTGACGGACCTGTATCTGCGGATCGTGTCCCTGGACGAGTTCGACGGCACCACGTGGAAGCCGTCCAAGCGGTCGCACACCGCCGTGCCCCAGGGCCCGTTCCCGACGCCGCCGGGCCTGGGCCCCGGCGTCGGGCGCACGGAGGTCGGCACCACGATCTCCACCGCCGACTGGTACGGCCAGGACTGGCTGCCGATGCCGTACCCGCCGAGCCGGGTCGGTGTCAGCGGCAACTGGCGCTACGAGCCGGTCGGCATGACGGTGGCCGGCGCCGGCGGCCAGGACACGCGCGGTCTGACGTACGAGGTGCGCAGTCTCCTGGTGCAGCCCACCCCGGAGCAGCTGGCCGGCGCGCCGAGGCCGGCGCCCGCCCTGGAGCGGGAGTACACCGAGCTGCCGGACTCGCTGCCCGCGGTGGTGTCGCGGACCGCCCGCGAGGTCACCGAGGGCGCGGGCAACGCCTACGAGCGGGCGGTCCGGCTCCAGGAGTACTTCACGCTCACCGGCGGCTTCGAGTACGACACCGAGGTGGCCGTCGGCAGTGGTGCGCAGGGCATCGCGCGTTTCCTGCGGGACAAGCAGGGCTTCTGCATGCACTTCTCGTTCGCGATGGCGTCGATGGCCCGTTCGCTGGGCATACCGGCGCGGGTGGCGGTGGGCTTCGCGCCGGGCACGCCGCAGGCGGACGGTTCGGTCGCGGTGGGGCTGCGGGACGCGCACGCCTGGCCGGAGCTGTACTTCGAGGGTGTGGGCTGGACCCGTTTCGAGCCGACTCCGAGCCGGGGTTCGGCGCCGGCGTACACCGTGCCGGACGCCGCGGACAGTTCGCTGCCGGACCCGGCCCGGCCGTCCCGTGCGGCGCCCGACCAGCCGTCGGCCGAGCCGTCGCGGAGCGAGAGCTGCACGGCGGAGGAGCGGAAGCTGGAGGCGTGCGGCGGCGAGTCGCCGCAGGCGGCCCCGCCCACGGACGACGACGACCGCACGTGGTACGTGGTGCCGGCGTGGGTGCTGGCCGGTCTCGCCCTGCTGGTGCTGCCGCTGGCGCCGATGCTGTGGCGGATGAGGATACGGGCGGTGCGGCTGGGTGCGCACGGCCGGTCGGAGGCGGAGGCGGCGCCGTACGTCCTGTCCCTCTGGGACGAGCTGAGCGACACGGCGTGGGACCTCGGTGTCCCGCCGGACGAGTCGCTGAGTCCGCGCGGGGCGGCGGCCCGGATCGTGCGGCTGGGCCGGCTCGACCCGGATGCGGCGGCGTCGGTGCACCGGGTGGCGGACGCGGTGGAGCAGGTTCTGTACGCGCCGCGGCCGCGGCCGGTGGCGGGTCTGGCGGACGAGGTGCGCCGGGCGGTGGCGGGGCTGCGGGCGCCGGTCGGCCGGCGGACGCGGCTGCGCGCGGTGCTCGTGCCGCGTTCCGCTGTACGTGTGGTGTGGGCGGTCTCGGCGTGGTGGTCCGGAGTGCGTGAGCGGGTCGCCGGGATGCGGTTGGCGGGGCGGGGGCCGTTCCGGCAGCGGGGCTGACGACGAGGGCGGTGGGGCAGGGGCGTCCCGTGCAACGGGGGTGAGGTCGAGGTGTGGTGGGACGGGGGCGCCCCGGCAACGGGGTAAGGACGGCCGGCGGGGCGGGGCGCCCCGGCAACGGGGTAAGGACGGCCGGCGGGGCGGGGGGCGTCTCGGCAATGGGGTGAGGTCGAGGCCGGTGGGACGGGGGGCGTCCCGTGCAACGGGGTGAGGACGGCCGGTGGGGCGAGGGCGTCCCGGCAACGGGCTGACGACGAGGCCGGGCGGCGGGGCTGTGCCGGCTGCGGGATGAGGTCGAGGGCGGCGGGGCCGTCGCGGCAGCAGGGATGAGGACGTGGGTGGCGGGGCGGTTTCGGGCGGTCCGCCGCACGGCGTCCGGCCGACTTCGACGAGGGTGCGGCGCGGGCGTGTGCTGCCATCGGACGGGTGCTGCCGGAGTATGCGTCAGGGGGTGACCACCGAGTCGGTGGTCACCCCCTGAGCGATGTCTTCGCCGGGCTCTCCGCCCGGGGCCGCCCCCGGGGCTCTAGTGGCCGCCCTGTTCGTCGCGGCGGCGCTGCCACCGCTCCTCGATGCGGTCCATCATGGAACGGCGCTGTCTGCCCTGACGGCCCGCCTGCGGCGCGCCCGGGGTACCGGCGGCTGCCTGTTCGCCCGGCTTGGGGGCCTTGCGCCAGCCGGTCACCGCGAGAACCGCGCAGCCCAGCATCACGAGGAATCCCACGACGCTGAGCCAGACCTGCTGGGCGACCATACCGGCCATGAGGAGCGCAATACCCACGAGGAAGCCGGCGACCGCCTGGTAGACCCGTCGCCGGGTGTACGTACGCAGCCCGCTTCCCTCGAGCGCCGTCGCGAACTTGGGATCTTCGGCGTACAGCGCTCGCTCCATTTGCTCGAGCATGCGCTGCTCGTGCTCCGAGAGCGGCACGGAGTCCTCCTCATCGTGCAGTCGCCGGGGCGACCCGGGGGGTCCCTTCAGGATAGGCAGGGAATCGCCCCCGTGAAACCCGCCCCTCTGCGCCAATTGGCCAACCGGTTCCCGCCATGCGCGACCCGGCCCGCTGAGGCTTTTCATTCCCCGGCGGCGGACCCGTCATGCCGGACGGTCTCCTTCGATCATACGGCGCCAAGCCGCCATTCGGGGGGCCTGTGGCGCACTCCATGTGCGCCTGTGGGCGCCGGACGCGCCGCTGATCAGCGGCGCGTCCCATGCGGCGCTCAGGCCTCGGAGTCACCTTCCGTCTCACCGAGCACGTGGAGCTGGGTGGCCACGGAGTGGAAGGCGGGGAGTTCGGCGGCTGCGGCCTCCAGCTTGAGCAGGGCGTCCAGGGCGCCGGGCTCGGTGTCCACGAGCACGCCGGGGACCAGGTCGGCGAAGACCCGTACGCCGTGCACGGCGCCGACACGGAGGCCGGCTCCCTCCACGAGCGCGGTGAGCTGGTCGGCGGTGAAGCGGCGCGGCATGGGGTCGCCCGTGCCCCATCGGCCGTTCGGGTCGTCGAGCGCCTGCTGGGCCTCCGTGAAGTGCCCGGCGAGGGCGCGGGCGAGGACGGCGCCGCCGAGGCTCGCGGCGAGCACGCTGAGGACGCCGCCGGGGCGCAGGGCGGCCACGGCGTTGCGGACGCCCTCGGCCGGGTCGTCCACGTACTCCAGGACGCCGTGGCAGAGCACGGCGTCGTAGCCGCCGCGCTCGGCCACGTCGAAGAGGCCGTGGGCGTCGCCCTGGACGCCCTGGACGCGGTCGGCGACACCGGCCTCGGCGGCGCGGCGCTCCAGCGCGAAGAGCGCGTTGGGGCTGGGGTCGACGACGGTCACCCGGTGGCCGAGCCGGGCGAGGGGAACCGCGAAGTTGCCGCTGCCGCCGCCGGTGTCGAGGACGTCCAGCGCCTGCCGTCCGGTGGTCTTGACCCGGCGTTCCAGAGCGTCCTGGAGGACATCCCGGACGACGGCGGTCCGGAGAGCGGCGCGGGATCGCATCGGGTCCGACACGGCAGTTGACTCCTCGGCGCGGCACCGCCACCTCGGCGGAGCATTCGGACTCCCTTTCCGGCCGTGTACCGGCCGGAAAAGGGCTTAGGCGCTGCCCACCCTATTGCCTCCCCCGCGGCCCCCGCCCACCTGCCCACTCCCCGATACGCACCCGCTCGACAGGACGGACGACGGGCTCGCGCGGACGGCACGAACCGGGCACCGCCGCGCCACCGGGCCACCGCGCCGCCGCGTCGTGGCCACGCCGTCGCCAGGTCCCGTCGCCATGCCGCCACGGCCCGTCGCCATGCCACTGCCACGCGGTCACCACGGCTCGCTCGGCGGCAGCACTCCGGGGCGATCGGGGCGATCCGGAGCGTCCCGGAGAGTTCCCGGACGGAGCCACCGCGCGGGGCGCCGCACGGTCGGCCACCGCCCCACGCAACGGCCACCGCCCGGCATCGTGGCCACCGCTCGGCGCTGCGGCCACAGCTCGGCGCTGTGCTCACCGCCCGCCCCACGCAACGGCCACCGCCCGGTGCCGTGGTCACCGTCTGGCGTCAGCCCGCGTCCGGCATGTCCCGGGGGGCGTCGTCGGGCCTTCCGGGTCGGGGGTGGTCGGTGTCGGTACGGGGCTGCGGGAGGGCCGGCTGGAGGACGAGCATGCGTTCCACCAGGCGGAGGAACATCGCCGCGTCACGTATCAGGTCGTCGGCGTCCCGCACCGTCGCCGCGCCCTGTATGCCCGCCTCGGCGCGGGCGCGGCGCGCGGCGCCGGCGGCGAACAGCGCGCTCCATTCGGTGAGTTCGGGTGCGATCTCGGGGAGCACGTCCCAGGCGCTGCGGATCCTGGCCCGGGCCCTGGGCGAGGTCTCGGGCCGTCCGCGGGCGGCGAGGACGGCGGCGGCGGTGCGCAGGGCAGCGAGATGGGCCGTCGCATAGCGCTCGTTGGGGGTGTCGAGGACGGCGGCCTCGTCGAGTCCGGAACGGGCCTGGGCGAGCAGGTCGAGGGCGGCGGGCGGAGCCGCGGCGCGGCGCAGCACGGGGTGGATGTCGCTCGCCGGGCCGTTCAGCGAGGGGGCAGGGCGGGTTGCGCGGTGCCGACGGGCCGCGGACGCGGACGAGTTGGCCATGACGAACCTCCTGTCGTCTTCGTGACGGCACACCCGGACACGAGGTGCCGTATGTGCACATCGTGAGGTATGGCACTGACAATCCGTTCTGACCTGGGCTTTTGCTTCGCTCGACCGTTCGGGCTAACTTTTGCACTGACCAGTCAGTTCAAATGTTGGGGGCAGGGTGGACGGTCCGCACGGACTTGCCGTCACGGCTAGCGGATTCGGTCTGAAGGGGCCGCGGGGCTGGGCGTTCCGCGGGGTTTCGGCCGACGCGGAGCCCGGGTCGCTGATCGCGGTGGAGGGGCCGTCCGGTTCGGGCCGCACCTGCCTGCTGCTCGCGCTCACCGGGCGGATGCGTCCGACGGAGGGCCAGGCCGCCGTCGGCGGTCTCGAACTGCCCCGGCGGATGGCCGCCGTACGCCGGGTCAGCGCGCTCGCGCACGTCGCCGGGGTGACCGAACTGGACCCGGCCCTCACCGTCGGCGAGCACCTGCGCGAACAGGCGCTGCTGCAGCGCCGGTTCGGCGACGCGCCGCGGCGCCTGCTGCCGCGCCCGCGCGCCGTGCGCGCCCGCGAGGAGCGGGAGCGCGTCGACACCGCCCTGGCCGCCGCCGGCCTGGACCCGGAGTCCCTGCCGAAGGGCGAGCGCACCGCCGTGCGGGATCTGGAGCGGGTGGAGGCGCTGCGGCTGTCGCTCGCGCTGGCGCTGCTGGGGCGGCCCCGGCTGCTCGGCGTGGACGACGTCGACCTGAAGCTACCGCCCGCCGAACGCGTCGTCGTATGGGACCTGTTGAGGTCCGTCGCCGCCGCCGGCACCACCGTGCTGGCGGTGTGCAGCGAGGCACCGCGCGACGCCGTGACCGTCCGCACCGGGACCGGCCCGCACGACGAGGACCAGCAGCACGACGGCGAGCACGGCCAGGACAGGCACGACGACGACAAGCACAACCACGACAAGCACCACCACGGCGAGCACGACGGGCACGACGGGCACGACGAGCACGACGACGACAAGCACGAGGAGCACGAGGAGCACGAGGAGAAGGAGGACGCCGATGCGCTCGCCGCGACTGGCCGCTCTTGAGCTGCGGCGCTTCGGCCGCGGCCCGCTGCCCCGTGCGGCCCTGGTCGCGCTGCTGGTGCTGCCGCTGCTGTACGGCGCGCTGTACCTGTGGTCGTTCTGGGACCCGTACGGCCGGCTGGACCGCATCCCGGTGGCGCTGGTGAACGAGGACCGTGGGGCGCCGGCCGACGGGAAGCGGATCACCGCGGGCGACGACATCGCCGAGGGGCTGCGCGACAGCGGCACCTTCGACTGGCACGAGGTGAGCGCGGCCGAGGCCCGCCGCGGCGTCGAGGACGGCACGTACTACCTGTCGCTGACCATGCCCGCCGACTTCAGCCGCCGCATCGCCTCCAGTTCGGGCGACTCGCCCGAGACCGGCGCGCTGCAGGTGCGGACGAACGACGCCAACAACTACATCGTCGGACAGATCTCCCGGACCGTCTTCGGCGAGGTGCGCCGGGCCGCGTCGACGAAGACCTCGCGTTCCTTCCTGGACCGGATCTTCGTGTCGTTCTCCGGCATCCACGACGAGACCGTGAAGGCGGCCGAGGGGGCGGACGAACTCAACGGCGGCATCGGCAAGGCGGAGAAGGGCGCCAAGGACCTCGCCGCCGGCCTGGACGACGCCCGCAAGGGCAGCGGCAAGCTGTCCAAGGGGCTGAAGGACCTCCACGACGGCGCCGGTGACCTGGCGGACGGCTCGAAGAAGGTCGCGGACGGCACGCGCAGGCTCGCCGAGAAGGTCAACGCGGTGAACGCCGAGGTGGGCCCCTTCCTGAAGGCCAACGAGAAGACCATCGGCGACACCGCCCGGTTCGTCGCCGACTCCGCTGGCGGGCTCCGCGACGACCTCGACGCGCTCCAGGAGAAGGCGCCGGCCGCCGCCAAGGACGCCCGCGCGGCGTCCGCCGGCATGGCCGAGGTGCACCGGACGCGCTGCGCGGACGCCGTCCTGCCGGACCCCGCCTGCCCGGACCTGGAGAAGGCCCGGGACGCGACGGCCGCCGCGGCGGCGGTCGCCGACGACGTGAACACCCTGGTCACGGACCACCGCACCGACCTGAAGCAGCTCGACACCCACCTCGGCACCCTGGAGAAGCAGGCGCGGGCGCTCGCCGACCGCGCCCCGCACCTCTCGGAGGACCTCGACGACGCCGTCACCCGCATCAACCGGCTGAACTCCGGGGCCGGGAAGGTCGCGGCCGGCGCGAAGAAGCTGAACAAGGGCCTGGGCACCGCCGAGACCGGCGCGGTGGACCTGGACAAGGGCGTGGGCAGGCTGAAGACCGGCGCGGACGATCTGAACGGCGGTCTGTACAAGCTGGTCGACGGTTCCGGTGAACTGGCCGGCGGGCTGCACGACGGGGCCGGGCGGATTCCCGACTACGACGAGCGGGACCGCGACCGGCGCACCGAGGTGATGGCCGACCCGGTCCAGCTGGTCTCCCGCGACCTGCACAAGGCGCCGGACTACGGCACCGGCTTCGCCCCGTACTTCATCCCGCTGTCGCTGTGGGTGGGCGCGATGGTGGCGTACATGCTGATCGCGCCGATGAACCGGCGGGCGCTCGCGGCGGGCGCCTCGGCGTGGCGGATCGCGCTGGCCGGCTGGCTGCCGGTGGCGGCGATCGGAGTGGCGCAGACGGTGGCGCTGATGTCGGTGCTGCACTGGGGGCTCGGGCTGCAGATGGCGCGGGCGGCCGGCACCGTCGGGTTCCTGTTCCTGGTGACGGCGTGCTTCGCGGCGATCGTGCAGTGGCTGAACGCCCGCTTCGGCGCGGCGGGCCGGATCCTCGTCCTGGCGCTGCTGATGCTCCAGCTCACCTCGGCGGGCGGCACGTACCCCGTGCAGACCAGCCCCGGCTTCTTCAACGCGGTGCACCCGTTCCTGCCGATGAGTCACGTCGTGGAGGCGCTGCGGCGGCTCATCAGCGGCGGTGGTCTGCAGCCGGTGTGGCTGGCGTGCGCCGTGCTGGCGGCCTTCACGGCGGGCGCGCTGGCGCTGACCGCCCTGTCGGCGCGGCGCCGCCAGGTGTGGACCGTGGACCGGCTGCACCCGGAGCTGAGCCTGTGAACGCGCGCACCGCGGCAACTGTGAGAATCGGGACCATGGACAGCAGCAGCACCACGTCGGGCGGCGGCAGCGCCCGCCGCGAGGCCACCCGGCAGAAGCTCTACGAGGCGGCCGTCACCCTCATCGCCGAGCAGGGCTTCTCCGCCACCACCGTGGACGAGATCGCCGAACGGGCGGGAGTCGCGAAGGGCACGGTCTACTACAACTTCGCGAGCAAGTCGGTCCTCTTCGAGGAGTTGCTGCGGCACGGGGTCGGTCTGCTGACCGCCTCGCTGCGGGAGGCGGCCGAGCGGACGGTCGGCGACGGCGGCAGCAAGGTCGACGCCCTGGACGCGATGATCCGCGCCGGGCTGGTCTTCATCGACCGCTACCCGGCCTTCACCCAGCTGTACGTGGCGGAGCTGTGGCGCACCAACCGGGCCTGGCAGTCCACGCTGATGGTGGTGCGGCAGCAGGCCGTCGCGGTGGTCGAAGGCGTACTGCGCGACGGTGTGGCGAACGGCGAGTTCAGCGAGGAGATCGACGTCCCGCTGACGGCGGCGGCCCTGGTCGGCATGGTGCTGGTGGCCGCGCTGGACTGGAAGTCCTTCCAGCCGGAGCGCTCCCTGGACGACGTGCATGCGGCGCTGTCCCGGCTGCTCCAGGGGCGGGTCAGCGGCTGCCGCTGAGCCCACGGCACACGAAGAGCGCCGGTCCGGCGGTGGCCGCGTCCCCCGCGGGCCACCGGTCGGACCGGCGCCTTCTTGCACTCCCCCGTGCGTTCCCCCGCAACCCCCGTTGCGGTCGTCCCCCGGGTTCCCCCGTGCCTCGCTCCCGCCGGCGCTGCCGACGGAAGGAGCGGATCGCGGACCCGGCCCGTTCCGGCGCCCCGTGTCGCCGGTGCCGGCCGTGCCCCTCTCCGTGGTCTCCACTCTCTCGTTCACGCAGGTCGGGCCCCATCCGCGCGGCTACTCATCTGGGCGCCTAGGTACGGGTACTCAGTGCTGCGCACCGGCGCCCACCCCCGCGGCCCGCCCCCTGGTCCCGCGGGCGGGGGCGCGGCTACTCGGGTGGGACGGACCACCGGCGCGCACCTGCGCACTGCACGGAACGGACCACCAGACGGAACGGACGGCCGGCGCGCACCTGCGCACCGTGCGGGACGTACCACCGAGCGGGACGTAGCACCGTGCGGGACGTACCACCGAGCGGATCGGGCCTGCGGCTCGGATCGGACCGGCGGCGCAGGGTGGACGGCCGGTGCGGGACGGACTGTCGGTGCCGGCCGATAAAGTCCCTGGCATGGCACGGATTGCGGTGATCGGCGCCGGGATGGGCGCGATGGCGGCCGCCGCCCGGCTGGCCGTCGCGGGCCACCGGGTGGTGGTGTACGAGCGGACGGAGACGTACGGCGGCGCGCTGCGCCGTCTGGAGCGGGACGGGTTCCGCTTCGACACCGGTCCCGGGCTGCTGCCGCTGCCCGCCGTCTACCGCGACCTGTTCCTGAAGACCGGCCGGGAGCCGCTGGAGGAGTGCGTCGACCTGGTGCAGGTGGACCCGTCCTCGCACCACGTGTTCGCGGACGGCACGCGCGTGTCGCTGCCCAACGCCTCCCGCGCGGGCGTCGTCGCCGCCCTGGAGGACGCCTTCGGGCCGGCCGCGGCGAGGCGCTGGGGCGACTTCCTGGTGCGGGCCCGCGAGGCGTGGGACCGCTCGCGCCGGCCGCTGCTGGAGGAACCGCTGTGGCCCAACTGGCACGTGCTGGCCGAGCGCGAGCCCTACCCGGCGGTCCCGCACAAGAGGTTCCTGCGCACGCGCGCCGCACGCACCCTCGCGGAGGTCGGCGCGTGGGAGCTGCGCGAACCCCGGCTGATCGCGCTGCTGGAGAGTCACGCGCTGGCGTACGGCCTCGATCCGCGCGGGACCCCGGCGAGCGCGGCGGTGCTGCCATACATGGAGCACGCCTTCGGCACCTGGTACGTGCGGGGCGGCATGCGCGAGCTGGCGCGGGCGGTGTACGAGCGGTGCCTGGCGCGCCGGGTGGAGTTCCGCTTCGGTGCGGAGGTCGCCGGGATCGTGGAGAAGGACGGCCGGGCGGCGGGCGTGGAGCTGTCCGACGGCACGGTGGCGGAGGCGGACCTGGTGGTCGCCGGGGTGGCTCCGGCGGTGCTGGAGCGGCTCGGCGGCGGCACGCGGCCGCGCGGCGACGACGGTGTGCCGCCGCAGCGGGGCGCGGCGAGCCGGCTGACGGTGCTGCTGGCGCTGCGGGGCGGCCGCCCGGAGGGGGTGGCGCACCGCACGGTGGTGCACGGCGAGGACCGGGACGCGAAGCTTGAGTCGCTGTTCGGTCCGGACCCGGCCGTGCCCGCCCGGCCCACGGTCACGGTGCTGCGGCCGGACGACCCGGCACTGGTCCCGGACGCCGGACACGAGGCGGTGACGGTGACGTCCGTGGTGCCCGAGGGATGCGGAGGGAGCCCGGAGGCGCTCGCCGAGCATCTGGTCACCGCCGCCGAGCGTGCGGTGCCCGGTCTGCGCGACCGGCTGCTGTGGCACGAGGTGCGCACCCCCGCCGACATCGCCGGCGAGACCGGTGCGCCGGGCGGCGCGGTGCCGGTGCCGGCGCTGGCCGCGGCGGACGGGCGGCTGCTGCACCCGTCCAACACGACCCGGTTGCCGGGGCTGTTCACGGCCGGCGGCTGGTCCCATCCCGGCGGCGGCCTGCCGCACGCCGGCATGTCGGGGGCGCTGGTCGCCGGACTGATCGTGGAGGGGCCGGACTTCCGCGGGTCCCAGTGAGCCCGCTCAGCTCCTCGCCGTGAGCCCGCTCAGCAGTACTGCTCGCCGTGAGCCCGCTCAGCAGTACCCCTCGGCGTGAGCCCGCTCAGCAGCACTCCTCGCCGTGAGCCCCGCTCAGTAGCGGTACTGCTCGTCGTACCCGTTGCCGTTGCCGTGCCCGTGGGTCTGTCCGTCGCCCTGGTACGGGTAGGGCTGCTCGGGCGGGAGTTCAGCGTTGCCGTAGGGGTCCTCGGGGCTGCGCTGCTGCGGGACCCACAGTCCGCCGGCCGGGGTCTCGCCGCCGTAGGAGCCGGCGTACGGGTCCTGGGCGTAGCCCTGCTGGCCGTACTGCTGCGGGTCGGCGTAACCGGTGTCGTAGCCGGTGCCGCCGTACGTCGCGTTGCCGATGTACGGGTCGGAGTAGGCGGCGTACTGCTGCTGGCCCGTGGTGTCGTAGCCCTGCTGCTGGCCGTAACCCGAGTAGTCGTAGGCGTGGTTCGGGTCGGTGGCGTGGGCGGCCGCCGCGTACTGGTCCTGGGACGGGTCCGCGTAGCCGGGGTCGCTGCCGTAGACACCGTAGGAGCCGGTCTCGTCGGGCAGGGGCTGCGGCGCGTAGACGGCGGTGGTCTCGGCGGCCGTCGCCTGTCCGGGGCGCACGGGCGTGAACACGTCGTCGCGGTCGTAGTCGTCATCCGCGGCCGGCGGGGTGCGGTCGCGGTGGTCGTCGCCGTCGTCGTACCCGCCGGACACCTCCGTGTCCAGGTCCTCCGGTGCCGGCTCCCGGCGTCCGCGGTCGCCGCGGCGGCCGGTGGCGGCGGCCAGCATCGGCGCGTTGACCGCCCAGCCGGCCGCGAAGCCGCGGCGGAACGACAGCGTCACATAGGTCTGCCCGACCGCGAAGGCGGCGGCGCCCAGCCCGATGACGACGACGGACGGGATCAGCACACCGAGAACGACACCGAGGAAGCCGGCGAAGGCGAGCAGCCGCCAGCGCAGACGCGCCTTGTACTGCAGCAGCACCTCGCCGAGCAACCACAGCGCGACGATGCCGAACGCGATGTAGAGGACCGTCCAGCCCATGTACGCCCCTCTCCCAGTGGTCGCTACGCAGTGTGTCGTATGTGCGTGCGACCGGTCTAGCTCTGCGGTGGGTGGTGCAGACCCAGGTTCTCGTAGATTTCCAGCGTCGCCGTGGAGTTGTTGAGCGTGATGAAGTGCAGTCCGGGCACACCTTCGGCCAGCAGCCGCGCGCAGAACTCCGTGGCGAACTCGATGCCAATGGAGCGTACCGCCGCCGGATCGTCCTTCGCTGTGAGGATCCGCTCTTTCAGGGCGTCGGGGAACGAGGCGTTACTGAGCTTTGGCAACCGTTCCAGCATCTTCACGCTGGTCACCGGCATGACCTCGGGGATGACGGGCGTTTCGCAGCCCGCCGCGTCGACCCGGTCACGCAGCCGCAGATACGACTCGGGCTGGAAGAACATCTGGGTGATCGCGTAGTCGGCGCCGGCCCGGCACTTGTCGACGAAGTGCGCGACGTCGGTGTCCCAGTCCGCGGAGCGCGGGTGCATCTCCGGGAAGGCGGCGACCCCGACACAGAAGTCGCCCGACTCCTTGATGAGTCGGACCAGTTCGGCGGCGTAGGTCAGGCCCTGCGGGTGCGGCACCCAGTCGCCCATGGGGTCGCCGGGCGGGTCGCCGCGCACCGCGAGCATGTTGCGGATCCCGGCGTCGGCGTACTGGCCGATGATGTTGCGCAGTTCGGCGATGGAGTGGTCGACCGCGGTGAGGTGGGCGACCGGGGTGAGGGTGGTGTCGGCGGCGATCTGCTCGGTCGCCTTCACCGTGCCGGCACGGGTGGAGCCGCCCGCGCCGTACGTCACGGAGACGAAGCTGGGGGCGACGGCCTCGACCCTGCGGAGCGCGTTCCACAGGTTGCGCTCACCCTTCTCCGTCTTGGGGGCCCAGAACTCGAACGAGTAGGTCGTCCTGCCGGTGGCGAGCATGTCACGCACGGTGCGTGCGCGATCCGTCCTGGTGGATGCGGTTCCGAGGGCCATACCCGCAGGTTAGCCAGGGGTCGCCGGTCCCCCAACCGGATGCGGGAGATTTGTCCTTAATGCCGACTTGTTGTCCATCCCTTGGACACACCACGGAGGTGGACGGGTCAGCCGGCGTCCGGGGCGGTGTGCCGCAGCCGCTCGGCGAACGCGGCGGCGGCCGCGCCCGGGTCGTCCGCCTCGGTGATGGCGCGCACGACGACGACCCGGCGGGCGCCGGCCTCCAGGACCTGGTCGACGTTGCCGAGGTCGATGCCGCCGATGGCGAACCACGGGCGGTCGGTGCGCAGCGCGGCGGTGTACCGGACCAGGTCCAGGCCGGGGGCGTGGCGGCCCGGCTTGGTGGGAGTGGGCCAGCAGGGGCCGGTGCAGAAGTAGTCCACGCCGGGCTGGACGGCCGCGGCGGCGGCCTCGGACTCGGCGTGGGTGGAGCGGCCTATCAGGATCCCGTCGCCGAGGATCGCCCGGGCGGCCGGGACGGGCAGGTCGCCCTGCCCGAGGTGGAGGACGTCGGCGCCGGCGGCGTGGGCGACGTCCGCGCGGTCGTTGACCGCGAGCAGCTTGCCGTGCCGGGCGCAGGCATCGGCGAGGACCGCCAGGTGCTCCAGCTCCTCGCCGGCCTCCATGCCCTTGTCCCGCAGCTGCACGATGTCGACCCCGCCGGCCAGGACCGCGTCCAGGAACTCCGCGAGATCGCCCTGCCGCTTGCGGGCGTCGGTGCAGAGGTAGACCCGGGCGTCGGCGAGTCGGGCGCGAGCGGTGTCGGTCATGCGGGAGTCCCCCAGGTGTCGGTGGCGTACGGGTCCGGCGGCCCGGTGTGCCCGTGCGCGTCGGGCACCCGGGCCGTACGGCGCGGGTGCCGCGGCAGGCACGGGTGGTGCCGCGGCAGGCACGGGTGGTGCCGCGGCAGGCACGGGTGGTGCTGCTGCGGCACAGGTGATGCTGCGGGCGGCACGAGCAGGTGCTGCGGCCGGGGCCGTGGTGCTGCCCCGGCCGGTGCCGTTTCGGGCGGCGCCGCGTGGTGCGGCGCGGCCGGTCAGTGGGTCGGGCGGGTGCGGGTCAGACCGCGAGTGCCTGGGCCCGGCGCTTCACCTCCGTGCCGCGGTTCTCGCTGAGGGCCTGGGCGGGCGTGCCCGGCAGGGAGGGGTCGGGGGTGAAGAGCCATTCCAGCATCTCCTCGACCGTGAAGCCGTCGTCCCGCAGGAGCGTCAGGGTCCCGGTCAGGCCCTTGACCACCTTGTCCCCGTCGATG
Source organism: Streptomyces calvus (assembly GCF_006782915.1). Lineage (GTDB taxonomy): Bacteria > Actinomycetota > Actinomycetes > Streptomycetales > Streptomycetaceae > Streptomyces > Streptomyces calvus. Next base: position 19,237 of record NZ_VCNP01000052.1, on the reverse strand, counting down.
AAGGCGGCGGGGACGTGCAGCGCGCGGTTCTCACCTCGGCGTACGGCGATGAGCTGGCCCTCCTTGACCAGCTGCCGGACGCGCGTCACCTCGACGCCGAGCCTTTCGGCGATGTCGGGCAGGGTGAGCCAGGCGGGGACGAGAGCATCGATCTTTGCGTCAATCTCGGTCACGGGAACAAGCCTGCCACCTGCCACTGACAGTCGGAAGCCGACCCCGCCCACCTGGCCGGACGCGTCGCCCGGAGCCGCCCGGCCGAGGCGTCACGCCGTCGCCGACTTCAGCGGCCTGGCCGGATCCGCCAGCAGCTCCGCGTCCATCGCCGCGCCCGCCTCGATCAGCCTGCGCCCCTGCGCCAGGTCGCGGGGCCGCCCCACCGCGAGCAGCGCCACCAGGCGGGAGCCGCGCAGCCAGCAGACGCTCCACGCCGCCGCGGCCGGGTCGCCGCGCCACACGGTGCGGTCGGCGTCCGCGTGGTGTCCCGCGTACTGCACGAAGCGTCCGAACTGCTCGGACCAGAAGTACGGCACCGGGTCGTACACGGCCGGTTCCCGGCCCGTGGCCGAGCCGAGGATGTTCGCGGCGACCGTGCGGGGGCCCTGCAGGGCGTTGTCCCAGTGGTGCACCAGCAGCCGCTCGCCGTAGCGCCCCGACGGGAAGGAGGCGCAGTCGCCGACCGCGTACACGTCCGGCAGGGAGGTCGTCAGATGGCGGTCGGCCACCACCTCGCCCCGCTCGCCGAGCTCGATGCCGGAGCCGGCCAGCCAGGCCGTCGCGGGCCGGGCTCCGATGCCGACGACCACGGCACCGGCGGGCAGCCGCGAGCCGTCGTCCAGGACCACGGTGCCGGGCTCGACCCGCGCCACGCGCGTGTGCGTGCGCAGCACGACGCCGGCCTCGGCGTACCAGGCGGTCATCGGGGCCGTCACCTCGGCGGGCAGGGCCTCGGCGAGCGGGCGCTCCGCGGCCTCCACGACGGTGACCGCGCAGCCCGCCTCGCGGGCCGCCGTGGCGAACTCCGCGCCGATCCAGCCGGCGCCGGCCACCACGATGTCCTGCTGCCGCGCGAGGACCGGCCGCAGCCGCTCGGCGTCGTCCAGGGTGCGCAGCAGATGCACGCCGGGGACGCCGTCGGAGCCCGGCAGCCGGACCGGTTCGGCGCCGGTGGCGATCACCAGGACGTCGTACGGGACGGGCCCGGCCTCGGTGTCCAGTGCGTGGTCGGCGGGGCGCAGTCCGAGCACCTCGCAGCCGAGCCGCAGGTCGATGCCGAGTTCCTCGAAGTCGACGTCGAAGGCGGATCCCTCGGCCGTGCCGAGCAGCACCGCCTTGGACAACGGCGGCCGGTCGTAGGGCTGGTGCGGTTCGGCGCCGATCAGGGTCACGGTGCCGGTGAAGCCCTGCTCGCGCAGGGCGGCCGCGGTCTGCACGCCGGCCATGCCCGCGCCCGCGACGACCACGCGCCGCGGCTCGGACCGTCCCGGTTCCTGCGTCTGCTCGCTCACCCGATCACCATAGACACCCGGCGGAACCCGGGAGGGTCACCTGCCGTCCCCGGGCAGTTGCTCCACCACGCTCGTCCCGCTGCCCGGCTGCGACTCCCACTCCCAGGTCTCCTCAAGACGCAGCCGGCCGTCGGGCAGCTCGACGACCGTCGACACGCAGTGCCCCGAGGCGGTCGTGCCGTCCCACCGGAGCTGTACGTAGCGGAAGTTCAGCCGGTCCCCGGCGCGGGTGCCCACCAGGTGTCCGCGCACCACGTCGCCGCCCGCGTACTCGGCCCAGACCTCGCCGTCCCGTTCGTGGTAGCGGAACCGGGTGCCGGTGCCGACCTGGCCGGGGGCCTGGTCGGCCACGGGGGCGAGGACGAGTCCGTCGAGGGATCGGTGCGACGGGGCGGAGTCCTCCGTCGCGGGGCGGTCGGTGACGGGCGGGCGGGTCACGAGGAGGCTCCCTTACGAGGTCGGTGGGCCGACGGCTAGGGTGGCCAAGGTAAAGCACTCGCGGGAGCCCGGACGCACCGGGCTGAGAGGGAGGCTGGCGGCCTCCGACCGTACGAACCTGATCCGGGTCATGCCGGCGAAGGGAGGGGCTGGACGCCCATGTCGCGCACGCGTTCCTCGGACGTCCTCGTCGTCGGGGGCGGAATCATCGGTCTGGTCACGGCCTGGCGGGCGGCGCAGCGCGGTCTCGCCACGGCCGTGGTGGACCCCGAACCGGGCGGCGGGGCCGCCCGGGTGGCCGCCGGGATGCTGGCCGCCGTCACCGAGCTGCACTACGGCGAGCACACCCTGCTCGGATTGAACCTGGCCTCCGCGCGCCGCTATCCGGACTTCGCGGCGGAGCTGACCGAACTGACCGGCCACGACCTCGGCTACCGCCGCTGCGGCACGCTCGCCGTGGCGCTGGACGCCGACGACCGCGCCCATCTGCGGGAGCTGCACGCGCTGCAGGAGCGGTCGGGGCTGGACTCGCAGTGGCTGTCCGGACGGGAGTGCCGGCGGCTGGAGCCGATGCTGGCGCCGGGCGTGCGCGGCGGCCTGCGCGTGGACGGCGACCACCAGATCGATCCGCGGCGGCTGGCGGCCGCCCTGGTGACCGCGTGCGAGCGCGCGGGCGTGGCCGTCCACCGCACGTGGGCGGAGCGGCTGGTCGTCGCCGGGGACCGGGCGGCCGGCGTGGTCACGGCGGACGGCACCGAGCTGGCCGCCGGGCAGGTGGTGCTCGCCGCGGGCAGCCTCAGCGGCCGTCTCGCGGGAGTGCCCGCGGACGTGCTGCCGCCGGTGCGGCCGGTGAAGGGTCAGGTGGTGCGGCTGGCGATGCCCGAACGGCTCGGCCCGTTCCTGACCCGTACCGTGCGGGCCGTGGTGCGGGGCAGCCAGGTGTACCTGGTGCCGCGCGAGAACGGCGAGCTGGTGATCGGCGCGACCACCGAGGAGCTGGGCTGGGACACGACGGTCACCGCGGGCGGCGTGTACGAGCTGCTGCGCGACGCCCACGAGCTCGTCCCCGGCATCACCGAGCTGCCGCTCACCGAGACCCGGGCGGGGCTGCGTCCCGGCTCCCCGGACAACGCGCCGCTGCTCGGCCCGACCGCGCTGGAGGGTCTGCTGCTGGCCACCGGCCACTACCGCAACGGCGTGCTGCTGACGCCGGTGACCGGCGACGTCCTGGCCCATGCCCTGACCACCGGCGAACTGCCGGAGGAAGCCCGTCCGTTCAGCCCCTTGCGCTTTCGCGCCACCGCACTCACGGAGCAGCCCGCATGAACGCCCGCCTCACCGTCTCGGTCAACGGCGAACCCCGGGAGTTCGCGCCCGGCACGGCCCTCGACCTGGTCGTGAAGTCCCTCACCGCGGCGCCCTCCGGGGTGGCCGCCGCCCTCAACGAAACGGTCGTCCCGCGCGACCGCTGGCCCACCACCCCGCTCGCGGACGGCGACCGGGTGGAAGTCCTCACCGCCGTCCAGGGAGGCTGACCATGGCCGACGATCCGTTCGTCCTCGGCGGTACGTCCTTCACGTCCCGCCTGATCATGGGCACCGGCGGGGCGCCGAGCCTCGACGTGCTGGAGCGGGCGCTGGTGGCGTCCGGGACCGAGCTGACGACCGTGGCGATGCGCCGGGTGGACCCCTCGGTGCACGGTTCGGTGCTGTCGGTGCTGGAGCGGCTCGGCATCCGGGTGCTGCCGAACACCGCGGGCTGCTTCACCGCCGGGGAGGCCGTGCTCACGGCCCGTCTCGCGCGCGAGGCGCTCGGCACCGATCTGGTCAAGCTGGAGGTCATCGCCGACGAGCGCACCCTGCTGCCGGACCCGATCGAGCTGCTGGAGGCGGCGGAGACGCTGGTCGACGACGGGTTCACGGTGCTGCCGTACACCAACGACGATCCGGTGCTGGCGCGGAAGCTGGAGGACGTCGGCTGCGCGGCGATCATGCCGCTGGGCTCGCCGATCGGGTCGGGGCTCGGGATCCGCAACCCGCACAACTTCCAGCTGATCGTGGAGCGGGCGGGCGTGCCGGTGATCCTGGACGCGGGCGCCGGGACGGCGTCGGACGCGGCCCTGGCGATGGAGCTGGGGTGTGCGGGGGTGATGCTGGCGTCGGCGGTCACCCGGGCGCAGGAGCCGGTGCTGATGGCGTCCGCGATGCGGTGCGCGGTGGAGGCGGGGCGGCTGGCCCGGCTGGCGGGCAGGATTCCGCGGCGGCACTTCGCCGAGGCGTCGTCGCCCACGGAAGGGCTGGCAGTACTGGATCCGGAGCGGCCCGCCTTCTAGGCGCCGGGGCCGGGGTCGGGGCGGGTGTGCGCGCGGGCACGGTGGCCGCGCCCGCCCGTGCCGCCCCGGCCGCGCGCCTGCCCGCGGCGAGGCGGCGGACCTGCCCGTGGTGCGGTGTCGGGGCGGCCGGGCGGCTGCGCGATACACGTCACAGGTCCGCTGCAACGGTGGGTGAACGGGACGGCGGTGTCGGTGGCGGATCGTAGACTCCCTGCGTGGACACGACCCTTCAGGACCCTCTGGTCGGGCAGGTGCTCGACGGCCGGTACCGCGTCGACGCGCGGATCGCGGTCGGCGGGATGGCCACGGTCTACCGGGCCGTGGACACCCGGCTGGACCGCGTCCTCGCGCTCAAGGTGATGCACCCCTCCCTCGCCGCCGACGTCTCCTTCGTCGAGCGGTTCATCCGCGAGGCCAAGTCGGCCGCCCGGCTGGACCACCCGAACGTCGTGCAGGTCTTCGACCAGGGCACCGACGGGCCGTACGTCTACCTGGCGATGGAGTACATCGCCGGCTGCACCCTGCGCGACGTGCTGCGCGAGCGCGGCGCGCTCCAGCCGCGGGCCGCGCTGGACATCCTGGAGCCGGTGCTGGCCGCGCTCGGCGCCGCGCACCGGGCCGGCTTCGTGCACCGCGACATGAAGCCCGAGAACGTGCTGATAGGGGACGACGGCCGGGTCAAGGTCGCCGACTTCGGGCTGGTGCGCGCCGTGGACACGGTGACGAACACCACCGGCACCGTGCTGGGCACGGTCTCCTACCTCGCCCCGGAGCAGATCGAGAGCGGCACCGCCGACCCCCGCGTGGACGTCTACGCCTGCGGCATCCTGCTCCACGAGATGCTGACCGGTGAGAAGCCGCACGACGGCGACTCGCCCGCGATCGTGCTCTACAAGCACCTGCACGACGACGTGCCGCCGCCGTCGGCGACCGTGCCCGGCATGGCGTACGAGCTGGACGAGCTGGTGGCGTCGGCGACCGCGCGCAACCCCGAGGTCCGTCCGCACGACGCGGTGGCGCTGCTCGCGCAGGTCCGCGCGGCCCGCGCCCGGCTCGGCGACGGGCAGCTCGACGCGATGCCGCCGCGGGCCCTGACGGTCGAGCACGACAACGCCGAGGACCGTACGAGCGTCATCCCGCGCTCGCTGACGGTGCCCCGCCCGCTCCCGGTCAACGAGGACGACGGGGACGACGACAGCGGCGCGGCGGACTCCTTCCACCGCACCAGCCGGTTCCGGTCGCCGCCGCTGCCGCCCCGGCGCCGGACGGCGCTGCGGCGCGGCCCGATGGCGGTCGTCGTGGCCGTGCTGCTGGTCCTCGGGGTCGGCACGGGCGTGTGGTACATCAACTCCGGCCAGTTCACCAAGGTCCCGCCGCTGCTGTCGAAGACCGAGCAGGAGGCCCGGGACCGGCTGGCGGACGCCGGGCTGGACGTCGGCGAGGTGACGGAGGCGTACAGCGACACCGTGGAGCGGGGCACGGTGATCAGCACCGATCCGAAGGCGGGCGCCCGGATCCGCAGCCACGACGCGGTGTCGCTCACCCTCTCCAAGGGCCCGCAGACCGTGCGGGTGCCCGACCTGGACGGCTATCCGCTGGACAACGCGCGGTCGCTGCTCGAGGAGGAGGGCCTGGAGCCCGGCATGGTCACCCGGTCGTTCAGCGGGACGGTCCCGCGGGGCTCGGTGATCTCCACCGAGCCGGGCAAGGGCACCAAGGTCCGCGCGGGCTCCGCGGTGGCGCTGACGGTGAGCAAGGGCCGCCCGGTGGACGTGCCGGACGTGACCGGTGACGACCTCGCGGACGCCCGCACCGAGCTGCGGGAGGCCGGGCTCGAGGTGAAGATCGCCGCCGAGCGGGTCAACTCCGAGCACGACGCCGGCCGGGTGGCCCGGCAGACCCCGGGCGCCGGACGGCAGGCCGCCGAGGGCGACACCGTGACGCTGACCCTGTCCAAGGGCCCGGAGATGATCGAGGTCCCGGACGTGGTCGGCGACAGCGTGGACGAGGCGAAGGCGAAGCTGGAGGGCGCCGGGTTCGCGGTGCGCGAGGACCGCGGGCTGCTCGGACTGTTCGGCGACACCGTCAAGGGCCAGTCCGTGGACGGCGGCGACACCGCGCCCAAGGGCTCGACGATCACCATCGAGATCCGCTGACTCCGCGATCACCATCGAGATCCGCTGACTCCGCCGACGGCCGGGCCGGGTGGCCATGACACCCTTGACGGGTGAAGAGTCACCTGTCCGGCCCCGCCCGCAACCCGGTCGGCGGCCACGTCCCTGTGGCCGGCGGCCTGCACTCCGTCGGTCTGTCGTACGCGCGTGAGCTGAACGCCGAGGCCGTGCAGGTCTTCGTCGCCAATCCGCGCGGCTGGGCCACACCGGCCGGCCGGCCGCAGCAGGACGAGGCGTTCCGCGCGGCCTGCGCGGCGGAGTCGATCCCGGCGTACGTGCACGCCCCGTACCTGATCAACTTCGGGTCGCACACCGAGGCGACCGTCGAGCGGTCCGTGGCGTCGCTGCGGCACTCGCTGCGGCGCGGGCGGGAGATCGGCGCGCTGGGCGTGGTGGTGCACACCGGCAGCGCGACCGGCGGGCGGGAGCGGCCGGTGGCGCTGCGGCAGGTGCGTGAGCACCTGCTGCCGCTGCTCGACGAGCTCACCCACGACGACGACCCGTTCCTGCTGCTGGAGTCGACCGCCGGGCAGGGCTCCTCGCTGTGCTCGCGCACCTGGGACTTCGGACCGTACTTCGAGGCGCTGGACGCCCATCCGAAGCTGGGTGTGTGCCTGGACACCTGCCACGTGTTCGCGGCCGGCCACGACCTGACCGGGCCGGCCGGGATGCACCGGACGCTCGATCTGCTGGTGGAGACGGTCGGTGAGGGGCGGCTGAAGCTGATCCACGCCAACGACTCCATGGACGTGGTCGGCGCGCACAAGGACCGGCACGCGAACATCGGCGCCGGGCACATCGGCGAGGACCCGTTCCGGGCGCTGATGACGCATCCGGCGACCGAGGGCGTACCGCTGATCATCGAGACGCCCGGCGGCAAGGAGGGGCACGCGGCGGACGTGGAGCGGCTGAAGAAGCTGCGGGACCTCTGAGAGACCGCGGGGACCGCCCGGCGGGCCGCGGTCAGAGGACCGCCCGGCGGGCCGCGGTCAGAGGACCGCCCGGCGGGCCGCGGTCAGAGGTCGGGGCCGTCCCCGGGCTCCTCCTGGTAGGAGTAGCGCTGCTCGCGCCAGGGGTCGCCGACGTTGTGGTAGCCGCGCTCCTCCCAGAAGCCGCGGCGGTCGGCGGTCATGTACTCCACGCCGCGGACCCATTTGGGTCCCTTCCAGGCGTACAGATGGGGGACGATCAGGCGCAGCGGGAAGCCGTGCTCGGCGGTCAGCAGTTCGCCGTCCTTGTGCGTGGCGAACAGCGCGCGCTCGGACATGAAGTCGGCCAGCCGCAGGTTGGAGCTGAAGCCGTACTCCGCCCACACCATCACATGGGTGACGTCCGGCGCGGGCGGGGCGATGTCCACGACGGTGCGCGCCGGGATCCCGCCCCATTCGGCGCCGACCATGCTGAACTTGGTGACGCAGTGCAGGTCGGCCACGACGGTGGTGTACGGCAGGGCCGTGAACTCCTCGTGGTTCCAGCAGTGCTTCTCACCGTCGGCGGTGGCGCCGAAGACCCGGAACTCCCAGCGCTCGGGACGGAATTTCGGGACCGGCCCGTAGTGCGTGACCGGCCAGCCCTTCTGCAGTCGCTGTCCCGGCGGGAGCTCGAACCGCGCCGCCCCCTGTGATGCGCGCTCCCCCGCTTCGCGTTCCGCCGGCTGACCCATGTCTCCATCCTGACAGACCAGGGACGATGCCCCTGAACCGGGCCCGGAAGATTCGGGCAATCAGGTACTAAATCGACTAAGCATGGACTTACTTACTAAGTGAAGACTTACTGGACGATCTTCCTCGCCGGTGCAATCATGCGCCCCAACCTGCCAGTTCCCGCGCGGAAGGAGCCCATGCGATGCAGGGCGACCCCGAGGTCATCGAATTCCTCAACGAGCAGCTGACCGCCGAGCTCACGGCGATCAACCAGTACTTCCTGCACTCGAAGCTGCAGGACCACAAGGGCTGGACGAAACTCGCCCAGTACACGCGCGCCGAGTCCTTCGACGAGATGCGGCACGCGGAGGTGCTCACCGACCGCATCCTGCTGCTCGACGGCCTGCCGAACTACCAGCGGCTGTTCCACGTCCGGGTCGGCCAGACGGTGACCGAGATGTTCCAGGCCGACCGGGAGATCGAGCTGGAGGCGATCGACCGGCTGCGCCGCGGGGTGGAGGTCATGCGCAACAAGGGCGACGTCACGTCGGCCAACGTCTTCGAGGCGATCCTGGCCGACGAGGAGCACCACATCGACTACCTGGACACGCAGCTGGAGCTGATCGAGAAGCTGGGCGAGGCGCTGTACCTGTCGACGGTGATCGAGCAGTCACAGCCCGACGCGTCGCACTAGAGGCGAACGCACCGGAGGATCACCAGAGGCCGTGAAGGCCTGCGCGCGGCCTAGGCCGCTTCCGGCAGCTTCGCCGCCAGCGAGGAATCGCCCTGGTCGATGAGCTGCCTGCGGGGGCAGGAACCGCGGCCGAGCAGTGCCTGGATGCGCCGTACGCAGCCGCCGCAGTCCGTTCCGGCCTTGCAGGCGGAGGCGATCTGCCGGGGCGTGCAGGCGCCGGCTTCCGCGTGGCTCTTCACCTGTTCCTCGGTCACACCGAAGCAACTGCAGACGAACACGCGGTTCACCTCCCGACGAAGTGCTGGGTCGTGCCGTACCGACCCTGGCCGGTGAGGCAAACCTAACCTTACCCGTCGCCCCGAGGGCGTGAAAGGGGGGTGGGGCGCGGTCCCGTGTGATCCGCGCCCCACCCCCTTTCGCCACTGGTCAGCGGCGGAGCCGATCACTGGTCGCGGTACATCTCCGCGACGAGGAACGCCAGGTCGAGCGACTGGCTGCGGTTGAGCCGCGGGTCGCAGGCCGTCTCGTAGCGCTGGTGCAGGTCGTCGACGAAGATCTCGTCGCCGCCGCCCACGCACTCGGTGACGTCGTCGCCGGTGAGCTCCACGTGGATGCCGCCCGGGTGGGTGCCGAGCGCCTTGTGGACCTCGAAGAAGCCCTTGACCTCGTCGAGCACGTCGTCGAAGCGGCGGGTCTTGTGGCCGGAGGCCGCCTCGAAGGTGTTGCCGTGCATCGGGTCGGTCACCCAGGCCACGGTGGCGCCGGAGGCCGTGACCTTCTCGACCAGCTCGGGGAGCTTGTCGCGGATCTTGTCCGCGCCCATGCGGACGATGAAGGTCAGCCGGCCGGGCTCACGCTCGGGGTCGAGGCGGTCGATGTACTGCAGCGCCTCCTCGGCCGTGGTGGTCGGGCCGAGCTTGATGCCGATCGGGTTGCGGATCCGCGACGCGAACTCGATGTGCGCGTGGTCCAGCTGCCGGGTGCGCTCGCCGATCCACACCATGTGCGCGGAGACGTCGTACAGCTGGCCGGTGCGGGAGTCGACACGGGTGAGCGCGGACTCGTAGTCGAGCAGCAGCGCCTCGTGCGAGGAGAAGAACTCGACGGTCTTGAACTCCTCCGGGTCGGCCCCGCAGGCGTGCATGAAGTTCAGCGCGTTGTCGATCTCGCGGGCGAGCTGCTCGTAGCGCTGGCCGGACGGGGACGACTTCACGAAGTCCTGGTTCCAGGCGTGCACCTGGCGCAGGTCGGCGTAGCCGCCGGTGGTGAAGGCGCGCACCAGGTTCAGCGTGGAGGCCGAGGCGTGGTACATGCGCTTCAGCCGCTCGGGGTCCGGGATCCGGGCCTCTTCGGTGAAGTCGAAGCCGTTGACGGAGTCGCCCCGGTAGGTGGGCAGCGTCACGCCGTCGCGGGTCTCGGTGGGCTTGGAGCGCGGCTTGGAGTACTGGCCGGCGATCCGGCCGACCTTCACGACCGGCACGGAGGCCGCGTACGTGAGGACGGCGCCCATCTGGAGCAGCGTCTTGAGCTTGTTGCGGATGTGGTCGGCGGACACCGCGTCGAAGGCCTCGGCGCAGTCGCCGCCCTGGAGGAGGAACGCCTCTCCCTTGGCGACGGCCGCCATCCGGGCGCGCAGCTGGTCGCACTCGCCCGCGAAGACGAGCGGCGGATACGACTCGAGGTCCGCGATCACTGCGCGCAGAGCCTCGGCGTCGGGGTACTCGGGCTGCTGCGCCGCGGGCAGGTTTCGCCAGGTGTTGCCAGCACTCGCGCTGGTCTTAGCGTTCACGGTCACGGCATCAACACTACGGGGTCGACACCGCCGTCCACCCCGCCGCTCACCAAGTGAGACGGGTGCCGCTCGCCCGCGCGGGGTGCCGCGAGGGCGGGACGGCGGTGGGCGCCGCGCAGCAGGCGGGGGGCGACGGGGTGACCGCGGCGGGCCGGCGCCCGGTGGAGGCGGCCCCACCGGTCGTGCAGCCGGCCCCTGCAGCTCGTCGTCACCCGCCGGGCCGGCTCGTCCACCAGGACCGACACCTGCCGGCGGTGGGCAGCGAGAGGCACCGCGCGACGCCGGGACCGTCCGCACCGGAGCCGGCCCGCACGTCCGGCCCGGCCGCGCCGTCCCCGCCTCGCTGCCCGCGGACGCGGAGCCGGAGCGCCGTCCGCAGCGGACGCTCGACCTGCTGCTGATGCGGTAGGGTGCGTCGCATGTTCGCGCACTCGATCCAGAACTGGTGGTGGACCGCTTCTCCGGCGGCCCACTGACTGCGCGTACGCACAGACTCCGCGAAGGCCGCCCGAGGGGCGGCCTTCGGTGTTTTCCGGGGTCGTTCCTCACCGCTCACGACAGACGCGACCGCCCGCGACGGCGGCGTCACCGCTCGCGACCGCGACGAAACGAGGAACGCACCATGGACCTGGCACAGCTCGTCACCGACGACCGCCCCTTCGCCCTGCTGCGCCGCCGCACGCCCGGCCGTCCCGTCGAGGACGGCGACGTGGTCGAGTTGCTGATCGGCCCCGTCGGCGTCCGTGAGCGCCTGGCCGAACTGCCCGACACCTGCCTGGCGCTCGTGCCGTTCCGGCAGATCCGCGAGCGCGGCTTCGACGTCCGCGACGACGGCACCCCGCTGCTGGTGCTGACCCCGCAGGAGCGCCACGACATCCCGCTCGCCGACGCCCTGTCGCAGCTGCCGTCGCACGCGGTGCGGGTGACCGGCGGCGGCTTCGACGTGGCCGACGAGGAGTACGCCGAGATCGTCGGCCGGGTGCTGCGGGAGGAGATCGGACGGGGCGAGGGCGCCAACTTCGTGATCCGGCGGACGTACGAGGGCGAGATCCCCGGGTTCGGGCGGGCCGACGCCCTCGCGCTGTTCCGGCGGCTGCTGGAGGGCGAGCGGGGCGCGTACTGGACGTTCGTCGTGCACACCGGCGGGCGGACGCTGGTCGGGGCGAGTCCCGAGGTGCATGTGCGGGCGTCGGGCGGGACGGTCGTGATGAACCCGATCAGCGGGACCTACCGCTACCCGGCCGAGGGCCCGACGCCGGAGCACCTGCTGGAGTTCCTCGCCGACGGCAAGGAGATCGAGGAGCTGTCGATGGTCGTCGACGAGGAGCTCAAGATGATGTGCACCGTCGGCGACATGGGCGGTGTGGTGGTCGGGCCGCGGCTGAAGGAGATGGCGCACCTCGCGCACACCGAGTACGAACTGCGCGGCCGCTCCTCGCTGGACGTGCGCGAGGTGCTGAAGGAGACCATGTTCGCGGCGACCGTCACCGGGTCGCCGGTGCAGAACGCCTGCCGGGTCATCGAGCGGTACGAGCCCCTCGGGCGGGACGGCGTCGGACGCGGTTACTACGCGGGCGCGCTGGCGCTCCTCGGCCGGGACGCGAACGGCGCCCAGACCCTGGACTCCCCCATCCTCATCCGCACCGCCGACATCGACGCCCGCGGGCGGCTGCGGGTGCCGGTCGGGGCCACGCTGGTGCGCGGCTCGGACCCGGCGGGCGAGGTGGCGGAGACCCACGCCAAGGCGGCCGGGGTGCTGGCCGCGCTGGGCGTGCGCCCGGGCCGCCCGCGCCTGCGGGCCGTACGGCCGCGGCTGGCCGACGACCCGCGGGTACGGGCGGCGCTGGACGGGCGCCGGGCCGCGCTGGCGCCGTTCTGGCTGCGGATGCAGGAGCGGTCCGACACGCTGACCGGGCACGCGCTGGTGGTCGACGGGGAGGACACCTTCACCGCGATGCTCGCGCACGTACTGCGCGCGGGCGGACTGGAGGTGACGGTGCGCCGGTACGACGAGCCGGGGCTGCGGGAGACGGTGCGCGCGCACGAGGGGCCGCTGGTGCTGGGCCCCGGCCCGGGCGACCCGTCCGACACGGCCGACCCGAAGATGCGGTTGCTGCGCGCGCTGGCGGCCGAGGCCGTCCGGGAGAACCGGCACGGCGTCCTCGGCGTCTGCCTCGGCCACGAGCTGATCGCGGCCGAGCTGGGCCTGGAGATCGTACGGAAGGAGGTCCCGTACCAGGGGGCGCAGACGGAGATCGACCTGTTCGGGCGGACGGAGACCGTCGGCTTCTACAACAGCTTCGTCGCGCACTGCGACGAGGACGCGCTGCGGGAACTGGCCGCGCACGGCGTCGAAGTGAGCCACGCGGCGAACGGCGAGGTGCACGCGCTGCGCGGGCCGGGCTTCGCCGGCGTGCAGTTCCACCCGGAGTCGGTGCTGACGCTGAACGGCGCGGCGGTGGTGCGGGAGCTGATGGGTCGGCTGTGCGGCACCGACGCGTTCCCGGCGCGGCGGCCCGCGCTGTAGTCGAGGGCCGCGAGCCGCCGAGCCGCCGAGATCCGTCTCTTCGTGCCGTCCATTCGTCTCGTCGGCGGGGACCGTCTACTCGTCGTCGAGGCCGCGCTCTATGGCGTAGCGGACGAGTTCCACGCGGTTGTGCAGCTGGAGTTTGCCGAGGGTGTTCTGCACGTGGTTCTGCACGGTGCGGTGGGAGATGACGAGCCGTTCGGCGATCTGCTTGTAGCTGAGGCCCTTGGCGACCAGGCGCAGCACCTCGGTCTCCCGGTCGGTCAGCCGCGGTGCCTTCGCCGCGTCGTCGCCCGGGGCGGGGCCCGCCGGTTCGGAGGCGAGGCGGCGGTACTCGCCGAGGACCAGCCCGGCCAGGCCGGGGGTGAACACCGGGTCGCCGACGGCGGTGCGGCGCACCGCGTCCTGGAGGTCCTCGGTGGAGGCGGACTTCAGCAGATAGCCGGTGGCGCCGGACTTCACCGCCTCCAGCACGTCGGCGTGCTCGCCGCTGGCCGACAGCACGAGCACCCGGACGGCGGGGTTGTCGGCGACGACCTCCTTGCAGACCTGGACGCCGGGCCTGCCGGGCAGGTTCAGGTCGAGGACGAGGACGTCGGGTGCGGCGGCCTTGGCGCGGCGCACCGCCTGGTCGCCGTCGCCCGCGGTGGCGACCACCTCGAAGCCGGACTCGGACAGGTCGCGGGCGACGGCGTCGCGCCACATGGGGTGGTCGTCCACCACCATCACCCTGATGGGGCCCTGTCCGGCTCCTGCTCCGGCTGCCGTGTCCGTCATCGCTGCTCCGCCTTCCCCCGGGGTTCGTTCGTGGTCTTCGGGTCCTTGGGCACGGTCAGTTCGACCTCGGTGCCCTGTCCCGGCACCGAGATCAGCTCCGCGCGGCCGCCGAGGTCGCGCAGCCGGCCCCGGATGGACAGCGCCACGCCGAGCCGCCCCTCACCCTCGGCCTGGGCGAGCCGGCCCTCGGGGATGCCGGGGCCGTCGTCGCGGACGGTGACGGTCACCTCGTGCGGCTCGTCCTCGACCAGGATCCACGCGCAGGCCCGCTCACCGGCATGTTTGCGCACGTTGTCCAGGGCGGCCCCGACGGCGGCGGCCACCTCGCGCGCGGCGAGCGGGGCCAGCCGGACCGGCGCTCCCGGCTCGACCAGGCTGACCCGGGCCCCGGCGTAGGGGGCGAGCAGCGCGCGCAGGTCGACCGGCTCGTCCGCGTCGTCGTCCGTGCTCCCGGCGTCCGCGGCGTGCCGGTCCGCGGTCCGTACGGCGCTGTCCGCCGCGGTGTCGGGCGAGGTCCGGGAGACCGGTACCAGGCCGCCGGAGACCAGGGTGCGCAGTGCCACCTCCTGCTCACCGGCCATCCGGCCCAGTTCGGCCGCCTCGCCGCCGATCACCGCGCCACGTCGCTGCACCATGGCGAGGACCTGGAGCACGCTGTCGTGGATGTCCCGCGCGAGCCGCTCCCGCTCCCGGGTAGCGGCCTCGATCTCCAGGGCGCGGGCGAGGGTGCGCTCGGAGGCGCGGGCGACCTCCACGACGTAGCCGATGGCGATGGAGGCGACCCAGACGAGGATCACGTTGTGCACGGTGTCGCGGGCGGGGCCGCCGCGCTCGACGAGGTTGGCGACGGCGACCAGGGTGGAGGCCAGGGCCGCCCAGCGCCAGCCGCCCTTGATGGCGAAGGCGAGCACCGCTCCGGCGGTCCATATGGACGGCAGGGTGGGGCCGCCCGCCTGGACGCGTTCGTGCGCGTCGGCGAACGGGGTGAGCAGGATGCCGGTGAGCGCGATGGTCAGGTCGACGGCGAGGAACGGCTTGGTGCAGGCGGCGGCGCTCGCGACCCTGGGCAGGGTGGCCAGGGTCCACACCGTCAGGACGGCGTAGTAGGCGACGGCAGGCCAGGGGCGGATGAACTCCTCGTGGGCGGCGGCGAACAGGCCGACCGCGTACACCAGGGCGAGGATCCGGTAGCCGGCCAGTGCGCGCCACAGCGGCTGCTCGACCGACATGCGCATGACTTTCTCGCGGCTGGCCATGTCCCCCACTCCCCCGGACCCCGTCTAGGGGTCGGACCGTCGCTCGGTCTGCTCGCGGCCGGGCTGCTCCATCGCGGCCCTCAGCTTCTCGGCCTGTTCCTTCTCCGCCCGCGCGAGTGCGGCCTTCGCCGCCTTCTCGGCTTCCTTCTCCGCCTTGGCCGCCTCCGTGAGCTGCCGCTTCATGGCGGTGGCGTACATGTCGACGTACTCCTGGCCGGAGAGCTTCATGATTTCGTACATGACCTCGTCGGTCACCGCGCGCAGGACGAAGCGGTCGTGGTCCATGCCCTGGTAGCGGCTGAAGTCCAGCGGCCGGCCGATCCGGATGCCGGGGCGCATCAGCTTGGGCACGACCTTGCCGGGCGGCTGGATCTTCTCCGTGTCGATCATGGCGACCGGGATGACGGGCGCGCCGGTGGCCAGCGCCACGCGGGCCAGGCCGCCGGGCTTGCCGCGGTAGAGGCGGCCGTCGGGCGAGCGGGTGCCCTCCGGGTAGATGCCGAACAGCTCGCCGCGCTCCAGGACCTCGATGCCGCTCCTGATCGCGGCCTCGCCGGCGCCGCGCGCGCCGGAGCGGTCCACCGGGAGCTGGCCCACGCCCTTGAAGAAGGCGGCCGTCAGCCGGCCCTTGACGCCCGGCGTGGTGAAGTACTCGGCCTTGGCGATGAAGGTGACCTTGCGGTCCAGCACGGCGGGCAGGAAGAACGAGTCGGAGAACGACAGGTGGTTGCTGGCCAGGATGGCGGGGCCCTCGGCGGGGACGTTCTCCAGGCCCTCCACCCAGGGTCTGAAGGCGAGCTTCAGCGGCCCTCCGATGGCGACCTTCATCGTGCCGTACAACAACCGAGTGCCTCCTGTGTCTGTCGGTCAGACCATATCCCGGAGCACCGTCAAAGGGCCCGACGGCCCTGGTCGGTGTCAGTGCGGTCGCGTACGGTGAAGGTCCTGCAATCCGTGTGCCGCCCGTCCGGCCGGTCCGACGCGTGCCGGCCTCTCATCCGTACCTTCTCGCGAAGTGTCCGTACCTTCCTACGAACAGGAGGCCGAAGGTGCCGCTGCTCGCCGGAGCCGAGCCGTTCCGTCACGAGGGCGGGGAGACCGCCGTCCTCCTCTGCCACGGCTTCACCGGTTCACCCCAGTCGCTGCGCCCCTGGGCGGAGCATCTCGCCGGGCACGGCCTGACCGTCTCGCTGCCGCTGCTGCCCGGGCACGGCACCCGCTGGCAGGACCTCGGGGTCACCGGCTGGCAGGACTGGTACGCGCAGGTGGACCGCGAGCTGCGGCTGCTGCGGGAGCGCAGCGAGCGGGTGTTCGTGGCCGGCCTGTCGATGGGCGGTGCGCTGGCGCTGCGGCTGGCCGCGCTGCACGGCGACGCGGTGAGCGGCGTCATGGTCGTGAACCCCGCCAACCGGGTGCACGGCGTCGCCGCGCACGCCCTTCCGGTGATCCGCCATCTCGTTCCGGCGACCAGGGGCATCGCGAGCGACATCGCGAAGCCGTCGGTCACGGAGCTGGGCTACGACCGGGTGCCGCTGCACGCGGCGCACTCGCTGCGGACCTTCCTGCGGCTGCTGGACGGCGAGCTGCCCCGGGTCACCCAGCCGCTGCTGCTGCTGCGCAGCCCGCAGGACCACGTGGTGCCGCCCGCGGACTCGGCGCGGATCCTCGGCCGGGTGTCGTCGACGGACGTGACGGAGGTCCTGCTGGAACAGAGCTACCACGTGGCGACGTTGGACCATGACGCGGAGCGGATCTTCGAGGAGAGCACCGCGTTCATCGGCCGGCTCGCACCCGGTGCCGTCAGGGAGCCCGGTCTCGGCAAGGAAGGGACGACCGCAGGTGGCTGAGCACGACTCGGACCGCGAGGACCGCGAGGACCGGGAGAATCGCGAGGACCGCGAGGACCGCGAGAATCGCCGGGACCGTGAGGACCGCCGGGGCCGCGAGCCGGAGGAGACGGCGGGCGTCCCCTTCGACGAGGACGCCGCATGGGCGGCGATCGTCGCCGGATACGGCGAGGAACCGCCGGACCCGCCGGGTGCCAAACCGTTCAAGTCGGTCGAGGACCTGGCGCTGCTGGAGCCCGAGACCAACGAGGAGGGCGGCGTCGGGGCCGAGGCGCCCGCGCGGAAGGCGGAGGACAAGCCGGCCAAGCCGCTCGGCGGCTCGGTGTCCTTCGCGCCCGGCGTCGGCCCGCGCGACTACAGCGTGGCCGAACCGTCGGACGACGACCTCGACGAGAGCGACGAGGGCCACTTCGTCCCGCCGGAGCCGCCGCCGCTGCCGGAGGCCGACGTCACCTCGAAGTTCGCCTGGCTCGGAGTGCTCGGCGGGCCGCTGCTCCTGCTGCTGGCGATACTGCTCGGCTGGGAGATGACCTGGTGGCTGAACACGCTGTGCATCGGCGGTTTCCTGGGCGGCTTCGCCACGCTGGTCGTGCGCATGCGCACCGACGACGAGGACGACGACGACCCGGGCCGGGGTGCGGTGGTCTGACGCCGCTCAGGCACCCGGGACTCTGAGGGCGGCCAGGACCGGGAGGTGGTCCGTGGCGGCCCTCAGGTCGTTCTCGGTCACGCCCGGCTGCTCGATCGGCACGCCGCAGCCCAGCACCTCCACGCCCTTGGTGGTGAAGAGGGCGTCGATGCGGCGGTGCGGGGCGTCGCGCACCCAGGTGTGTTCGCCGCCCCAGGGAGCGGCGGCCCAGCAGTCGGTCAGGGACTCGGCCAGCCGCCGGAAGGTGCGCCCGTCCGGCCGCTCGTTGACGTCCCCGCCGGCGACGGCGTGCTCCACGCCCATCGCGGCGAGCCGGTCGAGGAGCATGCCGCCCTGCTCGTACCGCTCGTTCCGCTCCAGCGACAGATGGCAGCTGAGCACCCCGAGCCGCGCCCCGCCGAACCGTACGACGGCGGTGGCGAACCCGCGCCGGTGCTGCCCGGGCGTCAGCGGCAGCAGCACGTCCTCGGTGCGCTCGACGGTCGCCCGCAGCGAGCACAGGATCGCCGGACCGGCGGCCGTGGCACCTCCGGAGAGCATCACCAGCCCGGACTCGGAGGCGAGCCGGGCGATCTTCTTGCGCCAGCGGAAGAAACGCGGCGCCTCCTGGAGGAGGACGAGATCGGGCGCGCAGGCGGAGATCACCCGGGCGAGGGCGCCGGTGTCGTCGCGCATCGAACGGACGTTGTAACTCAGGACCCGGACGACGGCCGAACCGTCGGCCTCGGTCCGGGAGCCGGGCAGCAGCGGAGTCGTCGCCATGCGGATCAAGATACGCCGCCCGGCACGACACCACGCGGGTCAGCGCCGCACGCGACCGAGGAAGTCCTGCCACGCGGCCGGAGAGACGACGAACCGCGGCCCGTCCTGTGTCTTGGAGTCCCGCACGTGCACGGCGTCGCCTGCGAAGGCCACTTCCACGCAGTCGTCGCCCTGAGATCCGCTGTAGCTGCTCTTGAACCAGTCCAGCTCACTGTGGGTGCTCACTTGGCTCCCGCACGGCCGAGGAAGTCACGCCACGCGGACGAGGACACCACGAACCGCGGCCCGTCCATTTCCTTGGAGTCCCGCACGTGCACCATCCCAAGCGCGAAGGCCACCTTGACACAGTCGTCGCCTTCGGACCCGCTGTAGCTGCTCTTCAACCAGTCCAGCTCGCTGACGGTGTTCATAGCGCTCCCCTCATCCGCTGCAACAACTCCACCGAGTCCGCCGGGGACAAGGTCTGTGAGCGCATCTTGGCACAGCGCATCTGCATCACACTCACTGCTTCTCGGTCACACACGAGCTGCCCCGTCTTCTGCCCCTCGGAGTAGCCCACCCACTGCCGCTCCGAGGTCTCAAGAAGCCGCATCGGCCCATCCGTCCCCGCGTGATACGGCTGCCGGACCGCTGAGCCGCTCGGCAAGCTGCTCCTGGGTGAGGAGCGCACGTTCCCGGAACGCCTTCAAGGCCGCCCCGAACGCCTTGAGACTGTCGGACGACTCGAGCGTGCTGCCGTTCGCCATGGACGACGACCCCCTTGTCACGTTGCCGGCAACCTTGCAGCCGTACAACGCTCCGGTCGGCGGGCCGGGTTACGAGCGGGGCCTCTGCTCGGGCC
>NZ_VCNP01000051.1 GCF_006782915.1 Streptomyces calvus | reverse complement strand
GCCGCCCCCCCCGCCGCTTTCGGGAGGCGGCGGGCGCTGCGGTGCGTGTGGCGGGGGGAGCGGCTCACATGATCGGGTCGGGCTCCCGGGCCAGGTCGGCCGCGCCGACCAGGCCCGCCTTGTTGCCGAGCCGGGCGGCGAGCACGTCGGCGACGGGACGCCAGTTGCCGCCGACCAGCCAGCGCTTGTACGACTTGCGGATCGGGCCGAGGACCAGTTCGCCCTCGTCGGAGAGGCCGCCGCCGACGATGAACGCCGACGGGTCGAAGAGGGACGCCAGGTCGGCGAGGCCGGCGCCGACCCAGCGGGCCAGCTCGCGGTAGGAGTCGACGGCCACCCGGTCGCCCTGCCGGGCGGCCATGGAGATGTGCTTGCCCTCGATGCCGTCGGGCGTGCCGTCGCCGAGGGCGAGCAGCGTCTCGGCGTTCTCCGGGGTGGCGTTGGCGCGCTGCTTGGCGTAGCGGACGAGGGCGCGGCCGGAGGCGTACTGCTCCCAGCAGCCCTGCGAGCCGCAGCCGCACAGCAGGCCGTCCGGCACCATGCGGATGTGGCCGAACTCGGCGGCCACGCCGAAGTGGCCCCGGCGCAGCTTGTTGCCGATGATGATGCCGCCGCCGAGGCCGGTGCCGAGCGTGATGCAGATGACGTTGCGGTGGCCCTTGCCGCCGCCGAACTTGTACTCGCCCCAGGCCGCGGCGTTGGCGTCGTTCTCCACGACGACCGGCAGACCCGTGCGGGCCTCGACCTCCGCCTTCAGCGGCTCGTTGCGCCAGTCGATGTTGGGCGCGAAGTACACCGTCGAGCGCTGGCGGTTGACGTACCCGGCCGCACCGATACCCACGCCGACGATGTCGTGCCCGGCGCGCGCACCCTCCACCGCGGAGGCGATGGCGTCCACGATGCCCTCGGGCGTGCCCGGGGTCGGCACCTTGTGGGTCGAGAGGATGTTGCCTTCCTCGTCGACCACGCCGGCCGCGATCTTGGTGCCGCCGATGTCGACGCC
Organism: Streptomyces calvus; assembly: GCF_006782915.1. GTDB lineage: Bacteria > Actinomycetota > Actinomycetes > Streptomycetales > Streptomycetaceae > Streptomyces > Streptomyces calvus. The sequence continues at coordinate 132,066 of NZ_VCNP01000051.1, read as the reverse complement.
GATGGTGAGTCCCATGAATCCCTCAGTTCCGGTCGAGCCCCGCTACCGCCAACGGTACCCGAGGCCCTGCCCCCGGGCTCCGGGCGTCCGAACGGTGAGCGGGCCCGGCGGGAGCCTCGCGCCCGCCGCGGACCGGCGCGTCAGTCCAGGTCGATGCGCTCGCCGGGGCCGGTGCCGGGGTCGTCGCCGCGGTCGTGGCGCGCGTCGGGGCCGGAGGAGGCGGCGTCGCGGGGATCGGGGGCGCCGGGGGTGCTGTCGCGGGCCGTCCAGCGGCGTTCCTGCTCCCGCACGGCGGAGCGGTAGGCGGCGAGGAGTTCGTTGCCGGCGGCGGCGAGGTGGTCGAAGACGTCGGGGTTGCGCTCGATGACGGGTTCGACGGCGGCCCTGGCCTGCTGGACGACCTGGCGCACCACCTGCTGCGCGGCGGGCCCGGCGAGCGCGTCGAACAGGGGCGACTGGAGGCCGGAGAGCTTGTCGAGTCTGTCGGTGACCGCGTCCACGAGCTTCTTCAGCTCCTCGGCGGCGGAACCGGGAGGCGGTCCGTGCTCGGCGCGGCGGCGCGCCTTCTCCGCCGCCAGGTCCTCGGCGCAGGCGGTCGCCCAGGCGTCGTCGTCCGCGGCGGCCGCCCGTACGTCGTCGGCCTGCTGCCCGGCGGTCTCGTCCGCGTCGTCGTACGGGGGGAGCTGTTCGCTCATGACGGACTCCTGACTACGGCTGGCCTCTCCGACGTTACCCGAACGGGCCCGGCCGCTTCACCGGGTGCGCGGCCACAGCTGCGGATCCGGCCGGAACCGGATGCGCAGCTCGTCCTCGCGCAGGGCGGCGCCGTCGACGGTGCAGCGGCGCAGCGCGGACGGCAGCGGGACGATGCGGCGGAAGGGGCCGGCGGTGACGACGAGTTCGTCGCCGCGCCGGATGAGGTCCAGTTCGTCGCGGCGGGCGCCCGGCAGGGGGAGGTGCCAGACGAGGACGCCGTCGTCGGCGCGCCGGTCGGTCACCGGCCAGTCGACGGTGCCGCCGCCGGCCGGCGCGCCGGGCAGGCCGAGCGCGGCGAGGTCGTCGGTGCCGCGCGGGTCGCGTCCCAGGTGGGCGGCCGGGTGGACGTCGTGGGACTGCCGCCACTCGTCGAGGGTCTTGCGCTGCTGGGCGACCGGGCCGGCGAGCCAGCTGTCGCCGTCGCTCTCCGGCAGGACGCGGGTGGCGATCAGCGCGTCCGTGCGCAGGCCGCGCAGGGCGACACCGAGGGTCGCGGTGCGCACGGCGTCCGCGCCGGCCGGTCCCGGCTCGGCGACCAGGCGTACGGCGGTGCCGCGGTCGGCGAGCACGGCCTCGACGGCGGCGAGCTGCAGGTCCAGGCGGGCCGCCGTGTCGTACAGCCACTGGGCGGGCAGCGGGACGCCGGCGAGGCGGCCGAGGACGGGGCGCAGGGCGCGGGCGGCCTGCCGCTCGGGCGGCAGCAGCCGGCGCAGGTAGCGGCGCAGTTCCTCGGGGAGGGCGAGCAGGGCGAGGGCCTGCGGGGCGGGCGGCAGGTCGACGACGAGCAGGTCGTACGCCTCCGACAGCGCGGCGTCCCGCAGGGCCCGCAGGACGGCGAGTTCCTCCGCGCCGGGCAGCGGTCCGATCTCCTCCGGTTCGAGCCGGGAGGCGCCGAGCAGGTCCAGCGCGGAGGCGGCCCGGTCCTGGAGGGCGGTCAGGTCGGCGCGGAAGCCGGCGTCGGCGTCGACCCGCCGTGCGGTGAGGCCCGGGGCGGCCTCGACCGGTCCGGTGCCGACGGGCGTGCCCAGTACCGCGCCGAGGGTGTCGGTGCGGTCGGTGCCGAGCAGCAGGGTGCGCGCGCCGGCGCGGGCCGCGGCGAGCGCGGTGCCGGCCGCGACGGTGGTGCGCCCGCTGCCGCCGGGGCCCATGATCAGGAGGGTACGCATGGGGGTGAACGCTACCCGGGCGGGCGTCCGCGCCGGTCGGGCCCTACTGCGCGCCGGACTCGACCCGCTTCTTCAGGCCCGCCAGGGCGCGGTCGATGATGACCTTCTCGGCCTTGCGCTTGATCATGCCGAGCATGGGGATCTTGACGTCGACGGTCAGGCGGTAGGTGACCTCGGTCGTGCCGGGGCCGGCCGGGGCGAGGACGTAGGAGCCGTCGAGGGCGCGCAGCATCTGGGACTTCACGAGGGTCCAGGAGACCTCGTGCGGGCCGGCCCAGGTGTACGCCAGCGTCTGGTCGTCCTTGATCGCGCCGGCGTCCATGACGAGGCGCACCTGTTCGGCGCGGCCGTCGCCGTCGGTCCTGAGGACCTCCGCCTCCTTCACCTCACCGGTCCACTCCGGGTAGCGGGCGAAGTCGGCGATCACCCCCATGACATCGGCCGGGGCCGCCTCGATCGTGATGCTCGAGCTGGTGTGTTCCGCCATCGCCGTGGCTCCTCCGGATGCGGGCCGGTACTCGGATCGCCGTGCGCGAGTGCAGCGCACGCCTGTGCAGCGGAAGGCTACCGCGCACCGCACCGCCGCAACTCACCCCACCTGGGGCGTCGTCACCACTCGAGGGCCCAGGGCCGTCCGCTGCTCGCGAAGTGCCCCACGTTGACGCACTCGGTGGCGCCGATCCGCATCCTGCGCGCCAGCGGCTGGTGCACGTGCCCGAACAGCGCGTAGCGGGGCCGGGTGCGGCGGATGGCGTCCAGCAGGGCCCGGCTGCCGCGCTCGAAGCGGCGCGCGACGGTGTCGTACACCAGCTCGGGGACCTCCGGCGGGATGTGCGTGCACAGCACGTCGACCTCGCCGACGGCTTCGATCTTCGCCGCGTACTCCTCGTCGTCGATCTCGTAGGGCGTGCGCATCGGGGTGCGCAGGCCGCCGCCGACGAAGCCGAAGGTCCAGCCGCCGATCTCGGCGCGCTGCCCGTCGAGGACGGTCGTGCCCGGTCCGGCGTACTCCTGCCACAGGGGCGGCATGTCGACGTTGCCGTAGGTGGCGTACGTCGGGGTGGGGAAGGCGGCGAACAGCTCGGCGTACTGCTTGCGCACCGCTTTCTCGATGGCGGTGGCCCGGTCCTGGTCGAGTCCCGCCCACAGCCGGGCGCCGAACGCGCGGGCCTCCTCGAAGCGGCGGGCGGTGCGCAGTTCCACGATGCGGTCGGCGTTCTCGGTGCCGAACAGGTCGGGGAAGATGCCGCGCGAGTGGTCGGCGTAGTCGAGGAAGAGGACCAGGTCGCCCAGGCAGATCAGGGCGTCGGCGCCCTCGCCGGCGCGGGCCAGGTCGCGGGCGTTGCCGTGCACGTCACTGACCACGTGGACACGCGTGCGGCGCCGGCCGCCTGGTGTGGGTGCCATGACGATCAAGGGTATGCGCGGGTGAAGGGCGGGAACAACGGTGCCGACGGGCCGGGACGGGGTGCGTGCGGGTGCGGACGGCGGTGTCCGGGGCGTGGAGGAGGGCGGGCGGACCTGCGGTTACTGGCTCGTCGGCGAGGGGGTGGACTACTGTGCGCAATGGAACACCAACCTGTGTGACGCAGCGAACATCTCGGCGGGCCCCCCTGTCGTAGACGGCATACCGGCGGGTAACGTCCGGGCAGTCCAGTCGTGCTCGAGATTTCAACTTGTGAATTCGCGAGCACCCGCCCGACCCTTGGACCGCACCGTCGCATCGCACAACGTCGTGGCGCCGGCGCCCTAAGAGGAGCAGCAGTCTTGCGCGAGTTCAGCCTTCCGGCCCTGTACGAGGTCCCTGCGGACGGCAATCTGACCGACATCGTCCGCAGAAACGCCGCGCAGCACCCCGACGTCGCCGTCATCGCCCGCAAGGTGGGCGGCAGCTGGCAGGACGTGACCGCGACGACGTTCCTCGCGGAGGTACGGGCGGCCGCCAAGGGCATGATCGCGGCCGGTGTGCAGCCCGGCGACCGGGTGGGCCTGATGTCCCGCACCCGTTACGAGTGGACGCTGCTGGACTTTGCGATCTGGAGCGCCGGCGCGGTCACCGTGCCGGTGTACGAGACCAGTTCGCCGGAGCAGGTGGCGTGGATCCTCGGCGACTCCGGGGCCACCGCCTGCTTCGTGGAACTCGGCACGCACGCGCAGGCCGTGGAGTCGGTGCGCGACCGGCTGCCCGCACTGAAGAACGTGTGGGAGATCGAGGCCGGCGCCGTCGCGGAACTGGACCGGCTCGGCCGGGACGTCACCGACGAGACGGTCGAGGAGCGCAGTTCGTTCGCGAAGGCGGACGACCCGGCGACCATCGTCTACACCTCCGGCACCACCGGCCGCCCCAAGGGCTGTGTGCTCACCCACCGCAGCTTCTTCGCCGAGTGCGGCAACATCGTGGAGCGGCTGCGTCCGCTGTTCCGCACCGGCGAGTGCTCGGTGCTGCTGTTCCTGCCGCTCGCGCACGTCTTCGGCCGGCTGGTGCAGATCGCGCCGATGATGGCGCCGATCAAGCTGGGCTGCCTGCCCGACATCAAGAACCTCACGGACGAACTGGCCGCGTTCCGGCCGACGCTGATCCTGGGCGTGCCGCGGGTCTTCGAGAAGGTCTACAACTCGGCGCGCGCCAAGGCGCAGGCCGACGGCAAGGGCAAGATCTTCGACAAGGCGGCGGACACGGCGATCGCCTACAGCCGGGCGCTGGACACGCCGTCCGGGCCGCCGCTCGGCCTGAAGATCAAGCACAAGGTGTTCGACAAGCTGGTCTACGGCAAGCTGCGAGCGGTGCTCGGCGGACGCGGCGAGTACGCGATCTCCGGCGGCGCCCCGCTGGGCGAGCGCCTCGGCCACTTCTTCCGCGGCATCGGCTTCAGCGTGCTGGAGGGCTACGGCCTGACCGAGTCCTGCGCGGCCACCGCGTTCAACCCGTGGGACCGGCAGAAGATCGGCACGGTCGGCCAGCCGCTGCCCGGCTCGGTGATCCGCATAGCGGACGACGGGGAGGTGCTGCTGCACGGCGAGCACCTGTTCAAGGAGTACTGGAACAACCCGGCCGCCACCGCCGAGGCCCTGACCGACGGCTGGTTCCACACCGGGGACATCGGCACCCTGGACGAGGACGGCTATCTGCGGATCACCGGCCGCAAGAAGGAGATCCTGGTGACCGCGGGCGGCAAGAACGTCGCGCCGGCGGTGATCGAGGACCGTATCCGGGCGCACGCGCTGGTCGCGGAGTGCATGGTGGTGGGCGACGGGCGGCCGTTCGTGGGTGCGCTGGTCACCCTCGACGAGGAGTTCCTGGGCCGCTGGTGCGCCGAGCACGGCAAGCCGGCCGGTTCCACGCCGGCGTCGCTGAGCGAGGACCCGGACCTGCTCGCGGCGATCCAGTCGGCCATCGACGACGGCAACTCCGCGGTGTCCAAGGCGGAGTCGGTGCGCAAGTTCCGGATCCTGCCCGCGCAGTTCACGGAGGAGTCGGGTCATCTGACACCGTCGCTGAAGCTGAAGCGGAACGTCGTGGCGAAGGACTACGCCCACGAGATCGAGGCGATCTACGCCAAGTAGGGCGTGCGGGGCGGCGTTCCAGGTGTCGGGGACGCCGTGGGGCTCTCCGGCGGACGCTGCCGGTCGCGCCCTCGGGCGCGGCGGCGGAGCTGAGCCGCACGACGTCCAGGCCGCACGGCGTCCCGTCCCCGCGCCCGCAGTGCTCGTCCCACAGCACGGTGCTCGCTCTACAACAGGGTCTTCAGGCGCTCCGCCAGCAGGTCCCAGCGCCACTTCTCCTCGACCCACTCCCGGCCCCGCTCACCCATGCGCCGGCGCAGCTCTGCGTCCCCGAGGAGCGCGACGATCCGCTCGGCGGTCCGGTCGGCCGAGTCGCCCCGCACCCCCCAGCCGGTCTCGCCGTCGAGGACCGCGTCCGGGGCGCCGCCGGAGTCGCCGGCGACGACGGGCAGACCGGTCGCGGACGCCTCCAGGTAGACGATGCCGAGCCCTTCGACGTCCAGTCCCCCGCGCCGCGTCCGGCACGGCATCGCGAAGACGTCACCGGCGCCGTAGTGGGCGGGCAGTTCGGACCAGGGGACGGAGCCGGTGAAACGCACGGAGGCGGCGACGCCGGTGTCGCGCGCGAGGGCGCGCAGGTCCTTCTCGTACGGGCCGCCGCCGACGATCAGCAGCACGGCGTCCGGCTCGGCCGCCAGGACCGCGGGCATCGCCCGGATCAGCGTGTCCTGGCCCTTGCGCGGCACCAGCCGTGAGACGCACACGACCACCGGCCGGTCGGTCAGCCCGAGCCGCGCCCGCACATCGTCGCCGCCGGAACCGGGGTGGAAGGTCTTCTCGTCGACGCCGGGCGGCAGCTGCACCATCCGCGAGGCCGCCTCGGGAGTGAGCGCGGCGGCGATCCGGGAGCGGGTGTACTCGCCGAGGTAGGTGATGGTGTCCGTGGACTCGCCGATCCGGCGCAGCAGTTGCCGTGCGGCGGGCAGCTGGGCCCAGCCGGCCTCGTGGCCGTGGGTGGTGGCCACGATCCGCTCGGCGCCGGCCCGGCGCAGCGCCGGCGCCATCAGCCCGAGCGGCGCCGCCGCCCCGAACCACACCGAGGTGCACCCGTGCTCGCGCAGCAGCCCGACGGCCCGCCGGGTGGCGCCCGGCGTCGGCAGCAGCATCGTCGTGCGGTCGCGGACGACCGTGAAGGGCTGCTCGGCGTCGAAGGCGGCGGTCGCCTCCACGCCCTCCCGGGTGCGCTTCCAGGTGGAGGCGTAGACGACGATCCGCTCCGGGTCCAGGCGCAGCGCCATGTTGTGCAGGAACGCCTGGATGCCGCCGGGCCGGGGCGGGAAGTCGTTGGTCACGATCAGGGTCTTGTGCATCGTGGCAGACCCTACCGAACGGGGTTGCGCGCTCCGCCACGGCCGCGCTCTGTGGCACGTGCGGCACGGTCCGGGACATCATGGCCCCTCAGGACCGCACACCGGACGGGCAGGAATCACGTGAAGACGACGGCCGCACGAGGGTCCCTCGCACGCCTGGTGGCGCTGTGGGCGCTGACCAGAACGGCCCTGATGCTGTGCGTGCTGAAGGTGGTCGTCTTCCCCGGCCCGGACGTCACCAGCGACGTGTCGGTGATCTACCGGGGCTGGTACGACGTGCTGCGCACCGGAACGTTCCCGCTGGACGACATCACCTGGCAGTATCCGCCCGCCGCGGCCCTGGCGGTCCTCTCCCCCGGCCTGCTGCCGTTCCTGGAGTACGCCACCGCGTTCTTCGTCCTGGCCCTGGTCGCCGACCTGGTCACGCTGGCCCTGCTGCGGTACGCGGGCCGCGGGCCCGGCCGGACGCACGCCGGGGCCTGGGTGTGGGTGGCGGGCGTGCCGCTGCTCGGGCCGACGGTGTACGCGCGCTACGACGTGATGGTGACCGCGGTGGCGGTGGCCGCGCTGCTGGCCGCCGCCCGGCATCCGCGGCTGGCGGGCGCGCTGGCCGGGTTCGGGGCGCTGCTGAAGGTGTGGCCGGCGCTGCTGCTGCTCGGGATGGCCCGGCGCCGTGCGTGGGTGTCGGCGGCGGCGACGGGTGCCGGTGTGGCCGCCGTGTTCGCCGCGCTGATGCCGGGGGCGTTTGCTTTCCTCACCTTCCAGCGGGACCGGGGTACGGAGGTCGAGTCGCTCGGGGCGCTCGTCTTCCATGTGGCGCGGCACCACGGCTGGCAGGGCGAGGTGCTGCTGAACTACGGCTCGGTGGAGTTCCTCGGCCCGTACGTGAACTGGGTGAGCACCGGCGCGCTGCTGCTGTCCGGGGCGGCGCTGGCCTGGCTGGTGCTGTGGCGGCTGCTGGCCGGCCGGTGCGAGCCGCACACGGTCGCCGACGCCGCGTTCGTGGCGGTGCTGCTGTTCACCACGACCAGCCGGGTGATCAGCCCGCAGTACATGGTGTGGCTGGTCGGGCTGGCGGCGGTCTGCCGGAGTTTCCGCGGGAGCCGGATGGGGCTGCCGGTCGCGCTGGTGCTGGCGGCGTCGTTCGTGACGGTGCTGGAGTTCCCGGTCCACTTCGACCACGTCGTGGCCAGTGACGGGCTCGGCATCACCCTGCTGGTGCTGCGCAACGGCCTGCTGGTGGTGGCGGCGGTCGTCGCGGCCCGCAGGCTGTGGTGCGCCACGGTACCGCTGCCGGCCCCGCTGCCGCGGCAGCAGGCCGCGCCCTCCAGCGAGGCGACGGTCTCGTCCTGAACCCGGTCAGGCCAGCAGTTCCCGCACGTACTGCCGCCACCGGGCCGTGAACTCCGCGGGAGTGGTGTCCAGGACCCGGGCCATGGCGTCCTCGACCGCGCCGCGCCGCCCCTGGTGCGCGCCGACCGCACGGTAGAACTCCCGCAGGCGCTCCTCGCCCCAGTGCTCCGCGATGAGGCGGCAGGCCGTCCAGCCGCTCTCGTAGGCGCGGGCGAGGCGGTCGGCGTCGCCGGAGAAGCCGAAGTCGTCGTCGTCCGGCAGCGCCTCGGGCAGCTCGCCGCGGCCGACCGCCTGGGCGAGTTCGGGCGCGGCCTCGTCGGGGGCGCGGCCGGCGCCCCGGTAGCCGACCCAGTCGGCGAACCCCTCGGACAGCCACAGCGGTGTCGCGGCGGAGGTGTCGGCACGGGTGGCGACGTGGGTGGTCTCGTGGGTGAGGACGACCTGCCGGCCGGAGTCGCCGAGCAGGGCGAAGGCGTCCGGGTTGACGATGACCCGGTCGGCGGGCGCCCGTGTCCCGGCTCCGGTCGCGCCGGTGGTGACGGCCGCGATGCCCCGGTAGGAGGAGGCGGGCGAGCCCAGCAGGCCCGCCATGTCCTCCAGGGACTCCGGCACCAGGACCACGACGCGCCGGGGCCATCGCGGGCCCCAGGCGTCGGACACGGCCGGTACCGCGCGGTCGGCCAGCTCGGCGTAGTCGCGCAGCGCCGCCTCGGGCTGTCCCACGCCCAGCACCAGGCTGCGCTCGCCCCGCACGGCCCGCGCGGTGCCCTGGTCCCACAGCTGCTCGCCGGACCTGTGCGCGGGACGGTCGGAGTCGACGGACCAGTGCCCGTCCCGGTCCCGGCTCAGGCGCAGGGAGCGGGCGGTGGTGACCGGCGACCGGTCGTAGCCGTCGACGCGGTAGCTCAGGTCGGCCGACGCGGTGGCGGTGTCACCGGTGCGGTCGACGGCGGTGACCCGGTAGGACCAGTCCGCGAGCGGTACCGCGCGCAGGGCGTCGAAGCCGGCCCGGGTGCCGGTGCGGCCGTAGGCGGAGGCGTCCCGGTCGAGGACCGCCTCCGCGCGGCGGTCGAGGAGCGCCTGCACCTGTGCGCGGGCGGGGTCGGCGGCCGGTCCGCCGCCGCAGGCGACCAGGGAGACGAGCAGCAGACACAGCGCCACCACCGACGCACCCGACACCTGCCTTCGACCAGCCACCTTCCCGAGGGTACGGGTGCCGGGCGGTCGCGGTCAGACCCTGGTGACCGACGAGACCGGCATCATCCCGACCGGGTCGTAGCGCACCGGGGCGCCGGGGTACGGGGCGTGGATCACCTGGCCGTTGCCCACGTACATGCCGACGTGGCTGGCGTCGGAGCGGTAGACCACCAGGTCACCGGGCCGTGCCTCGGAGAGCGGGATCTGCCGGCCGGCGTACCGCTGGGCCTGCGAGGTGCGCGGCAGCGCCACCCCGGCCTGTGCGTACGACCACTGGGTCAGGCCGGAGCAGTCGAAGCCGGACGGGCCGTTGGCGCCCCAGACGTAGGGCTTGCCGAGGGCGGTGCGGGCGGCGGCCACGGCGGCGGCCGCGCGGGCCGAGGCGGGCACGCCGCCCGGGCCGGTCAGGTCGGCGCGGGCGGACCGGGAGGCCCGGTCCCAGGCGGCGCGTTCACCGGCCGGGAGGGAGTTGAGCAGTCTGCGGGCCTCGGCCAGCTTGTGTTCCACGGTCCTCTTGTGGGCGGCGGCGGCCCTGCGGTTCCTGTCCAGCGCGCTGAGTTCGCCGGCCGTCTCGGCGCGGTCCTGGGCGAGGGAGCGCAGGGCGCCGCGGAGCCGCTTCAGCTCGCCGGCCTGGTGGAGGGTGATCCGGTCCAGGACGGACGCCTTGTCCAGGTAGTCGTCCGGGTCCTCGGCGAGGAGCAGGGCCAGGGAGGGGTCGTAGCCGCCGGAGCGGTACTGGGCTCCGGCGAGCGCGCCCAGCGACTCCCGCATGGTGTTGACGTGTTCCTGCTGCCGGGCGATGCGGTCCTGGGCGTGGGCGATCCGGCGGCGCAGCGCGTCGGCGCGTTCGTCGGCCGCGTTGTACGCCTCGGTCGCCTTCTCGGCCTCCCGGTACAGGCGGTCCACCTCGGCGCGGGTGTCGGCGGACGGGGTGGCGGCGGCCGGTACCGCGCCGAGGGCGGTGGCCGCTGCGGACAGCAGGCCGAGGGCGACGACGGCGCCCCGGTCGGATCCGGAGGACGGTGCGATACGGCGATGGGACCCCACGGGAAACCGCGCTCCTTTTTCCGCTGGCGGACGGGAAACGCGGCAGACAGTAGCCCCACGGGCGGCGCCCGGACCAACGGCGGCCAAGGGCCGTACACGGTGGCGCCCCACCTCTGACGCAGGTCACAGGCGGGGCGCGGGTCCGGCCGGGGCCGGTGCGAATCCCCCGAACGGCGGCATCCGGGGGCGGGCAGGAGCCGGGTGGTGCCGGTCGCTAGACGCGGACGCCGAACATGAACGGGCCGCCGATGGTGTTCATCGACTCGTAGCGCACGACGGTGCCGGTGCGCGGGGCGTGGATGATCTGGCCGTTGCCCGCGTAGAGGCCCACGTGGTGCAGGTCGTTGAAGAAGAACACCAGGTCGCCGACCTTGAGCTGGCTGACCGAGTAGATCCGGGTGCCGGCGCCGGTCTGCGCCTCGGAGGTGCGCGGGATGGCGACGCCGGCCTGCGCGTACGCCCACTGGGTCAGGCCCGAGCAGTCGTAGGAGGACGGGCCGGTGGCGCCGTAGACGTAGGGCGAGCCGAGCTTGCTCTGCGCGGCGGCGTAGGCCGCGGCGGCGCGGCCGGAGCCGGCCGGGACGTTGCCGGTGAGGGCGTCGCGCTCGCTGGCGCGGGTGGCGCGGTTCTGATCCTCGGCGAGCTGGGCCTTCTCCGCGGCGGTCAGGCTGTTGAGCAGCTTCTGCGCGGCGGCGAGCTTGGCCTGGACTTCCTTCTTCTTGTTGCCCAGTTCGGTGCGGGTGGAGGCGAGGTCCTCGAGCTTCTCGGACGCCTCGGAGCGCTGCTGGGCGAGTTCGCGCTGCTTCTCCTGGATCTTCTTCAGCGCGTCGACCTGCTGGGTGCTCAACTGGTCGAGGGCGGACGCCTTGTCGAGGTAGTCGTCCGGGTCGGAGGAGAGGAACAGCTGCACGGACGGGTCGATGCCGCCGCTGCGGTACTGGGCGCTGGCCATCGAACCGAGGCCGTCGCGCAGCTCGTTGAGCTCCTCCTGGCCGCGGGCGACGTTGTCCTGGATGGTGGAGATCTCCTTCTGGAGCTTCTCCTGCTTCTCCTTGGCCCCGTTGTACTTCTCGGTGGCCTGCTCCGCCTGCTCGTAGAGCTTGTCGACCTTGGCCTTGACCTCGTCCTTGCTCGGCTTCTCGCTCGGAGCGGCGTTGGCGGCCTGCGAGCTCATGACGACGGCAGCTGCGGCAGCGGTGGTGAGCACGGTCACACGTGCGCGGCTCGGCTGCTTGGGACGACGGTGGGACGCCACGGAGACGAGCTCCTTCTCGAGAGTGATCGCGCGGTCGCGGGTTCGAAGGCTGACCCTAGTGATTCTCTTGTGATCAGTTCAAATCCCCGGGCACGAAATCTCCGTCACAGCGCGTTTATTCGGTCTCAACTCACCTGGGGTGACGCATCCTTGACGCTACGTTGCGTGACGGTTCCGTCAATTCGGGCATAGATCACGTACGTTGCAGGAGGGATGCAAGTCAATCAGGAGCCACGAAAGCAGCCCAAGAAGGTGGTGCGACAGGAGGGCGTGACAGGACGGCGTGACAGGCGGCGTGGACGGGACGGTCTACGAGAGCCGCTTGAGGAGCACCGCCGAGGCGACCGGGCGGGCGCCCGCACGGGCCACTCCGTCGGCGACCTCGCGGTCGGTGGAGGCGACGATGACGGGCCGCCCCGGCGGCTCGGCGCGCACCAGCTGGCGGATCAGCTCGTCGGCGGTGACGCCCGGCTTGGAGAACAGCACCCGCACTCCGCGCGGCGGCGCCAGCAGCACCGGCGCGGCCAGTTCGGCACCGTCGAAGACGCAGGTCACCTCGGCGCCGGTCTGCGCGGCGAGCTGGGCGAGCTGGCCCAGCAGGCGCAGCCGTTGCTTCTCCAGGGGCATCTGGGGATAGCCGGTCTTGGTGACGTTGTAGCCGTCCACGACCAGGTGCGCCTGCGGCAGCGCCAGCAGCTGGTCGAGGATGGCCGGGTCGTCCTCGGACAGCGCGCGGGCGGCGATGTCCTTCGGGGTCATGCGGCCGGGCTCGACGGCGTCCACGGTCTCGGCGGGCCGCACCGACACCGGCGGCAGCGCCAGCTCGCGGCGCAGCCCCTGGGCGGCGTCCAGCACGGTGTCCAGCAGCAGCCGCACCCGCATGTCCTCGACGCTGCGGCCCTCGCGGGCGGCCCGCCGGGCGGCCTCCAGCGCGGCCTCGGTCTCGCCGAGGCGCGCCTTGAGACGACGGGTCTCGCTCTCGGCGGCCGACACCTGGGCCTGCCCCTCGGCGCGGACGGCCTCCATCTCGCCCCGCAGCTTGCGCAGCGCGGCCTCGCCGCGCTTGACGTCGCTGAGCGCCGACCGCAGCTTGCGGTGCAGCACGTCGGCTTCCTTCTTCGCCGACTCCAGCTCGGAGCGCAGCCGCTCGGTCTCGGACTTGGTGTGCTCGCGGGCCCGGGCGAGTTCGGCGCGCAGCCGCTCCAGCTCGGCCCGGTTCTCCTCGTCGGCGCGTTCGGCGTCGGCGCGCTGGACCTCCTCGCCGGCCGCGGTCACCAGCTTCACCCAGCCCGCCGGGCGGAGCACATAGGCCGCGGCCGCCACGTCGAGCGGGTCCGCGGCCGGGGGCGGGGATCCGGATTCGAGGGCGCCGGTGAGTTCCGGCTCGGCTTCTCTGAGCCGTTCCCCGATGCGCTGCCGGAACAGCGGATCGGTCTCCAGCGCCGCCGCCATGGCGTTGCCGGCGAACTTGGCGCGGCGGTTGGGTGCGAACCGGGCGTACTGCCTGAGCTGGGCGGGCAGCTCGGTGACCGTGAGCCCGCCGAAGCCGTCGGCGACGATCTGCACGACGCGGCGGCGCACTCCGTCGGGCAGCGGGCGGTCGAGCACCTCGGCGGCGCCGTCCTGCGGCCCCCCGCCCTGGGTCTCCACCATCCGTCACACCCCAATGCCTGTGTGCGGCCCCGTGCACGGGGTCGCCGTCAGCGAGGCCCTCCCCCACTCTCGACTTCGCTCGAGCGGGAGGGACACCCTTCCTTCAGGAGCCGGCGCCCGGCCTGTCCACGAGTTCCACCTGGTCCACCGCGTTGCACCAGCGGCAGCGCACCGACTCGATCGTCTCATCGAGCACCTCGCGCTCCTCGACCGTGGGCTCTCCGGCCAGGTCGAGGTGGACGTACTCGACGACCTTCGACGAGCGGGTCACGTCGAAGCGGGTCAGATTGCCGCACAGGGTGCAGCGCCACCGCGTCGAGGCGGTCGGCAGCGGAACCGTCATCGTGGCTGTTCGCCTTCCTTCCAGTGTCCGTGACGCACCGGGCTTCCCGGAGCGTGTGGCCGTAACCCTACGGCCTGGCGGCTGCCCGCCGCCCGCCTGTCCACGGCGGCGAGGCGGTCTGCGTGGTTGCGTCCGGTTACGTCATGCTCTGTGTTCATGATCCGCAACTGGAGCGCGTCGGCCGTCGGGGCGATCCGGGGCACCTCGGCGCCGGTGACCCACACCCTCATCGTCCTGTGCTGCCTGGTCTTCCTGATCGGGCCGGCGTCGGGCCTGCACCCGGCGCACGGCTCCGGCGAGGAGCTGCTCGCCGCGCAAAGGGCCTATTTCCGGCGCTGGGGCGTGATTCCCGCAGACCTGTTCGAGGGTTCCCCCGCGGCCGCCCTCACCCCGGCCACGGCGCTGTTCGTGCACGGCGGCTGGGTGCACCTGCTCGGCAACATGCTGTTCCTCCAGGTCTTCGGAACGATGGCCGAGGCACGGATGGGCCGGGTGCGGTTCACGCTGTGCTACGCCGGCTGCGGCTGTCTGGCGCTGCTCGGGTACGCCGCCGCCAACGCCGACTCCGAGCGGTCCCTGGTCGGCGCCTCCGGGGCGATCTCGGCGGTCCTCGGCGCGTTCCTCTTCCTGTTCCCGCGGGCGCGCGTGACCAGTCTGCTGCCGTTCCTGTTCTTCCTGCCGGTGCGGCTGCCGGCCTGGGTGGTGCTGCCGTTCTGGGCGGCGTTGCAGTGGCTGGCGGCGGGGCGGGCGGACGACGGGCCGGGGGTCGCGTACCTGGCGCACCTGGTGGGGTTCGGTCTGGGGTTCGGCTACGCGTGGGTGTGTTTCGGCAGGGCGACTACAGTGAAGTCCGCCCCTGCTCCGGCCCCCGAGGGAGAGAACCAGCCGTGATCACCGCGATCGTCCTCATCAAGACCAGCGTGGACCGGATCCCCGAGATCGCGGAGCAGATCGCCGCGCTGGACAGCGTCAGCGAGGTCTTCTCCGTCACCGGCACCTACGACCTGATCGCCATGGTGCGGGTCCGGGAGCACGAGGACCTGGCGGAGGTCATCCCCGGCCGGATCAGCAAGATCCCGGGCGTGGAGGGCACCGACACGCACGTGGCGTTCCGCACGTACTCGCAGCACGACCTGGAGGCGGCGTTCGCGATCGGTCTGGACAGCTGAGGCCGCGGGCGTCCCGGGGCACATGAAGAGTTCTTCATCGAGGCCTCATCCGGGCCGTCCGGTGCGGGCCGCAGGATCGGGCCCATGGTCTTCACTCGCCGGATGGCGGCCCTGGCCGCCGTCGTACTGATCCCGCTGGGCGTCGCAGCGACCAGCTTCGCGCTCTCCGACAGCCCCGAGCCGCCCAAGGTGCCGCCGCAGGTGGAACTGGACAGCGGCTCCCCCACTCCCACGTCCACGGCCCCGTCCGCGCGGCCCGAACCGACGCCGAGCGACGAGGTCGTCTCCCGGCCTCCGTTGACCGACAGCCCGGCGGGTGATGACGATGACGACGACCGGGGCCAGGACTCGGACGACGGCCCCGGCGGGGACGACGGACCGGGCGACGACGGCTGACGGGCCGCGCCGGCGGATCTCCGCCCGGGTCCGCATCCTGCTGTGGCTGCTGTTCGTCATGGCGGTCGCGCTCGCCTCGGTGGCCACCACCACCCGCTCCTTCCTGCTGCGGGACGTCGACGACCGCATCAACGGGCTGCTCGCGCAGGAGGCGGGCGAGTTCGCCAACTTCGAACAGCGCGGCTTCGACCCGGAGACCGGCCGGCCCTTCACCGCACCGGACCGGCTGCTGCGGGTCTTCCTGGAACGGCAGTACGCCGACCCGGACGAGGAGCTGATCGGCCTGGTGGCGCGGCCGAGCGGCGGCCCGGCGCAGCTCACCCAGCCGCGCGACCTGCCCGTCGCCCTGCCGCTGCACCGGGACCCCGACGCCCGGAGCCGCATCTTCGACTCGCCCGACCCCACCGGTGTGCTGCACCGGCCCGAGGGCGAGATCCGCTGGGCCAAGGTGGCGGTGACCCGGGCCGGCGGCACCGAGCCCGAGGCCGCGTTCGTCGTCGCCTTCCACCCCGAGCGGGAAGTGGCGCGCGTGAACGAGGTGTTCCGGGTGCTGCTCGCCATCTCCGGGGTCGCGCTGCTGCTGACCACCGGCATCGGCTGGGCGGTCGCCGGGCGGATCCTGCAGCCCGTACGGCTGGTGCGGACCGCCGCCGCGCAGCTCACCGAGCAGGACCTCACCCGCCGTATCCCGGTGCGCGGCCGCGACGACATCGCGGCCCTCGCCGAGACGTTCAACGCGATGCTGGACCGCCTGGAGCGGGCCTTCGCCGCGCAGCGCCAGTTCGTCGACGACGCCGGCCACGAGCTGCGCACGCCCATCACGATCGTGCGCGGCCATCTGGAGCTGATGGGCGACGACCCGGCGGAACGCGAGGAGACGGTGCGGCTGGTCACCGACGAACTGGACCGGATGAGCCGCATCGTGGAGGACCTGCTGCTGCTCGCCAAGGCCGAACGCCCCGACTTCGTCACCCCCGAGCCGGTGCAGCTCGCCGAACTCACCGCCGACGTCTACGTCAAGGCCCGCACCCTGGGCGAACGCGACTGGCAGCTCACCGACATAGCCGACCGGGAAGTGGCACTGGACCCGCAGCGGATCACCCAGGCGATGGTGCAGCTGGCGCAGAACGCGGTGCAGCACACCACCGCCGGCCAGACCATCCGCATCGGCTCCCGCGCCGAGGGCTCCCGCATCGAGCTGTACGTCGCCGACTCGGGGCCCGGTGTCCGGCCGCAGGACCGGGAGCTGATCTTCGAACGCTTCCGGCGCGGCACCGCCCGGCGCGGCGCGCGCGGCTCGGGCGCGGGCCTCGGCCTGTCGATCGTCAAGGCGATCGCGGAGGGCCACGGCGGCCGGGTCCGCCTGTACGACACCGAGGGCGGCGGCGCCACCTTCGTACTGACGCTGGACTGAGCACAAGAAGAGGCACACCCGTGAACCGGATTCTGATCGTCGAGGACGAGGAGCGCATCGCGTCCTTCGTGGAGAAGGGCCTGCGCGCCAACGGCTTCACCACCACCGTCGTCCCCGACGGCGAGGCGGGCTACGAGTACGCGCTGACCGGCGGTTTCGACCTGGTCGTGCTGGACATCGGGCTGCCCGGCCGGGACGGCTTCACCGTGCTGCGGGAGCTGCGCGAGTCCCGGGTGACGACCCCGGTGATCGTGCTGACCGCGCGGGACTCGGTGCGGGACACGGTGGCCGGTCTGGAGGGCGGCGCCGACGACTGGATGACCAAGCCGTTCCGCTTCGAGGAGCTGCTGGCCCGGGTGCGGCTGCGGCTGCGCACCGCGGCCCGCGCGCCCGAGGTGACGGTGCTCAAGTCGGGCGAGCTGTCGCTGGATTTGCGGACCCGCAGGGCACGGGCGGGCGACCGCACGGTCGATCTGACGGCCCGTGAATTCGTGCTCCTGGAACTGTTCCTGAGGCACCCGGGCCAGGTACTCTCCCGCGAGCAGATCCTTTCCCACGTGTGGGGCTACGACTTCGACCCGGGCTCCAACATCGTGGACGTGTACGTGCGGGCGCTGCGCAAGAAGCTCGGCGCCGACAAGGTGGAGACGGTCCGCGGAATGGGCTACCGCCTCCCGGGATGAGGCACCGGCCGCTCCCCGGGTGAAGTTTCCTTCATCTACGGCTCATCGGCGGCTCACGGCCGGCATGAATCCTCGATGACGTGAGCCTGAATCCCCGACTGACCGCCGCCCTGTGCGTGGCCCTGTCGCTGTGCGCGCTGCTCGCGGTGCCCGGCAACTTCCCCGGCCTGAGCGGGGAGGCCCGCCTCACCCTCGTCGTGTTCGCGCTGGCGACGTGCGCCTGGATCGGTACGCCGATCGACGACACGTACATCGCGCTCGGCGCCGGACTGGCGCTGACGGTGACCGGCGTGATCAGCAGCGACACCCTGTTCGGCACCCTGGGCGACTCCACGGTGTGGCTGCTGATCTGCGCGTTCGTCCTCGCCGCCGCGGTGGCCAGGACCGGCCTCGCGGGCCGTGCGGCCGCGTTCCTGGTCGGCGGGGCGCGCACGGTGCGGCAGTTGACGCACCTGACGACCGCCGCGCTGGTCGTCACCGCGTTCGCCGTGCCCGCCACCTCGGGCCGGGCCGCGCTCGCGCTGCCGGTGTTCCTCGCCCTCGCCAAGGCCCTCGCCGACCGCAGGCGGCTGGTCGTGATGCTGGCGCTGCTCTTCCCGACGGTGATCCTGCTGTCGGCGGTGGCGACCCTGATCGGCGCGGGCGCGCACCTGATCACCGTGTCGGTGCTGTGGGAGGCGGCCGGTGAACGGGTCGGCTTCACCGAGTGGCTGCTGCTCGGGCTGCCGCTGGCCGTGGTCTCCTCCCATCTCGCCGCAGAGGTGGTCCTGTTGACCACCACCCGGCGCGCGGACCGCGCGGGCCCGGTGCACATCACCGCCGAGGAGATCCAGCGGCACAGCGACCGTCCCGTCACCGGCCCCTGGACGCAGGCCGAGAAGCGCTGCGCGCTGCTGCTGGCCACCGTCGTCGCCCTGTGGTGCAGCGAGCCGCTGCACCGGGTGTCGCCGGCGATGGTCGCGCTGATCGGCGCGGTCGTCGCGGCCTCGCCGGCGCTCGGCACCGTACGGCTGAAGGACGCGTTGAAGACGGTGCCCTGGTCGCTGCTGCTGTTCATGGCGGCCACCATGGCGATGGGTGTGGCGCTCGCCGAGTCGGGCGCGGCGCAGTGGCTGGTCGGCGGGTTGCCGTCGGCGGTCACACCGGTGATGTTCCTGGCGGTCGTGATCGCCGTCAGCACGGCCGCCCATCTGGTCCTGCAGTCCCGCTCCGCCCGCTCCTCCGTGCTGGTGCCGCTGGTGGTCGCGGCGGCGGTGGGCGCCGGGGTGAACCCGGTCGCGGCGGCGCTCGCCTCCACCGCGGCGGCGGGCTTCTGCCACACGCTGCCGGCCTCCGCGAAGCCGGTGACGCTGTTCGCCGACATCCCCGGCACCCCCACCTACACCCCGCGCGACCTGCTGCGGCTGTCCGCCGTGCTGGCGCCGCTGACCGCCGCGCTGGTCCTGCTGTTCGCCGTCGCGGTGTGGCCGCTGCTCGGCGTGCCCGTCACCCGCTGACACCCCGAACCACCGAGGCCCCGGACCGCCGGGGTCCCGACCGCAAGGAGTCCACCATGCTCAGCCGTGTCGTCGTAGCCCCCAGCGGCTTCAAGGAGTCGCTGTCCGCCCCGGCCGCCGCCGACGCCATCGCGGCGGGCGTGCGCCGGGTCCTGCCGGACGCCGAGATCGACCGGATCCCGCTGGTGGACGGCGGTGAGGGCACCGCCTCGGCGCTGGCCGCGGCGACCGGCGGCCGGCTGGTCGAGCTGGCCGCGACCGGACCGGTCGGCGATCCCGTCGGCACCCACTTCGCGCTGCTCGGCTCCGGGGACACGGCGGTGGTGGAGATGGCGGCGGTCGCGGGCCTCTCCCTGGTCCCGCGCATCCGCCGCGACCCGGGCGCCACCACCACGTACGGCGTGGGCGAGCTGATCCGCGCCGCGCTCGACCGGGGCGTACGGCGGGTGCTGGTGGGCTGCGGCGACTCGGGCACCTCCGACGGCGGCGCGGGCGCGCTCCAGGCCCTCGGCGCCCGGCTGCTGGACGCCGACGGCTTCGAACTCCCGTACGGAGGACGGGAGTTGCACCGGCTCGTACGCATCGACCCGGCCGGGCTCGACCCGCGCCTGGCGGACGTGGAACTCCTCGTCGCCTGCAACCCGTTCAATGTGCTGTGCGGCGAGCGGGGCGTGGCCCGGGTGTTCGGGCCCCAGAAGGGGGCGACACCGGCGCAGGTCGAGGAGTTGTCGGCGGGGCTGGAGAACTGGGCGCGGGTGCTGACCCGGGACCTCGCCGGCACCGGCACCGATCTGCGCCACGGCCCCGGCACGGGCGCCTCCGGCGGGCTCGGTGCCGGACTCGCCGCCCTCGGCGGATCCCTCCTCCCCCGCTTCCAGGTGCTGCTGGACCACCTGGACCTGGACGCCCGGCTGGCCCGCGCCGATCTGGTCGTCACCGCGGAGGGCGCCCTGGACCACCAGACGCCCCGCGGCAAGGTCCCGGCGGAGGTGGCCCGCCGCGCCAAGCTGTCCGGGCGGCCGGTGCTGGCGCTGGCGGGGACGCTCGGCGAGGGTGCGCACGAGGTGCCGGGCGTGGACGCCTGCCACGGCATCCTGCCCGCCCCGATGGCCCTCACGGAGGCGCTCGTCCGTGGCGCCGAACTCCTCACCGACGCCACGGAACGCGCCCTGCGCATGATCGTCCTGGGCACCCGGCTGCCGGTACCGGCCGGCGCGCCGGACGCAGGGCTCGGACCTCGCTCCTCGAACGCCGGAGGAGCCGAATTCAGCCCGTCCGGCGTTTGAGGACGAGGCCCGTTCAGGGCCGCAGCGGGGGTCCGGGGCCGGCAGCCCCCGGGGACGGGAAGGTCGGCCGGGACTCAGGCCCGGTCGGACGTGTCCGGCACGCAGCGGCCGTCCTCGGTGCGGTAGCTCCACCGCGCCCCGTCCCGCACCAGCTCCCGCACCGCCCGCACGAACCGCTCCACGTGCTCGTCCGGCGTGCCCGCGCCGAAGCTGACCCGGATGGCGTTGAGGGACTTCTCGCCGGGCGCCGCCTCGGGGGCCCCGCACTCGCCCTGGGACTGCGGGTCGCTGCCGAGCAGCGTGCGCACCAGCGGGTGCGCGCAGAACAGCCCGTCCCGTACGCCGATGCCGTACTCGGCGGAGAGCGCGGCGGCGAAGTGGGAGCTGTTCCAGCCCTCGACGACGAAGGAGAGCACGCCCACGCGCGGGGCGTCGTCCCCGAACAGCGACAGGAACCGCACCTCGGGAACGTCCGCGAGCCCTTCGCGCACCGTGCGGATCAGCTGCTCCTCGCGGGCGATCAGGGTGTCGAACCCGGCCTCGGTGAGCGCCTTGCAGGCGGAGGCGACGGCGTAGGCGCCGATGACGTTGGGCGAGCCGGCCTCGTGGCGGGCGGCGCTGTCGTGCCACTCCACGTCCACTCCCCCGTCCGCGCGCCGGCCGACCCTGCGGCTGGCGCCGCCGCCCGCGAGGTAGGGCTCGGCCTCCCGCAGCCAGTCGGAGCGGCCGGCCAGCACACCGGAGCCGAACGGCGCGTACAGCTTGTGCCCGCTGAACGCCACCCAGTCGACGTCGAGGTCGCGGACGCTCACCGGGTGGTGCGGGGCGAGCTGGGCGGCGTCGAGGACGATCCGGGCGCCGTGCGCGTGGGCGGCGGCGGCCAGTTCGCGTACCGGCCACAGCTCGCCGGTGACGTTGGATGCGCCGGTGACGCAGACCAGGGCGGGTCCGTGGGGGTCGCGGCCGGCGAGGGCGTGCTCCAGGGTCTCCACGGCCCGCCGCGGGCTGTCCGGGGCGTCGAGGTAGGTGACCCGGGCGTCGCGCCACGGCAGCAGCGAGGCGTGGTGCTCGGTCTCGAAGACGAAGACCTCGCAGCCGTCGGGCAGCGCGGCGGCGAGCAGGTTCAGCGAGTCGGTGGTGGACCGGGTGAAGACCACCTGGTCGCCGGTACGGCAGTCGAGGAACTCGGCGACGGTCCGGCGGGCGTTCTCGAACAGGTCGGTGGAGAGCTGCGAGAGGTATCCGGCGCCCCGGTGGACGCTGCCGTAGTACGGCGCGTAGGCGGCCACGTCGTCCCAGACGCGCTGGAGCGCGGGCGCGCTGGCCGCGTAGTCGAGGGCGGCGTAGGTGACCTCGCCACCGGTGACGAGCGGAACGGTGACATCCCGCCCCAGAACGGGCAGCGGGGCACAAACGGACTGGTCGGCGGCAGCGGTGGGCACGGACATGGCGGAACTCCCGGAGAGCAGGCGGAACCCCCGCGCGAGCACGGATCGCTCGAGCGCGGACGGTGAAGGGAAAGGGGTGTGCGGAGGCGGGGCTCGGCGGCCCTAACGCATTCGCTTGCTCACGGAAGGCTCCCTCGAACGACCAGGACCCCTGGCCCCACACTGTGACAGCGTGCGAGGGGTCCGCGCTTGCCGTGAGCCCTGCTGCCCACGGCCTGGTCTTCACCCGGGGCACCCCGCCACGGACGGAGGGTTGCCGGACAGTCGGCCGGGGCCTGATGACTGTCGCTCATGACCTGTGCAGGAACGTACGCGAAATGATCGATGCCCCGCAACCCGTGTCCGGATCGCGGGACATCCACCGGTGCCCGGTCAGGCGTTGCTGACGGTCACCCAGCGCTCCAGGACCCGCTTGGCGGCCCCCGAGTCGATCGACTCGGCGGCCTTCGCCATGCCGGCGCGGATCTGCTCCGTGAGCGTGCCGCTTCCCGGCTCCAGCGCCACCAGCGCCGCCGCCGAGTTCAGGAGCACGGCGTCCCGCACCGGACCCGGCTCGCCGTCCAGCAGCCGCCGGGCGACCTCGGCGTTGTAGGAGGCGTCGGCGCCGCGCAGGGCCTCCACGGGCACCAGCTCGATCCCGACGTCGCGCGGGTCGAAGGTCTGCTCCTCGACCGTGCCGTCCCGGACCACCCACACGCGGGAGGTGGCGGTGGTGGTCAGCTCGTCCAGGCCGTCGTCGCCGCGGAACACCAGCGAGGAGTGGCCGCGCTCGGCGAAGACGCCCGCCATGATCGGCGCCATCCGCGGGTCGGCGACACCGACCGCCTGGGCCCGCACCCGGGCCGGATTGGCGAGCGGGCCGAGGAAGTTGAACACGGTGCGGATGCCCAGCTGGCCCCGCGCCGCGGCCACGTGCCGCAACGCCGGGTGGAACTTCACCGCGAAGCAGAAGGTGATCCCGGCCTCCTCGGCGACCTCGGCGACCCGCCGCGGGGTCAGCTCCAGGTTGACGCCGAGCTTCTCCAGGACGTCGGAGGCACCGGACGCCGAGGACGCGGCCCGGTTGCCGTGCTTGACGACCTTCGCGCCGGTGCCGGCCACGACGATCGACGACATGGTGGAGATGTTCACCGTCTTCGCGCCGTCCCCGCCGGTGCCGACGATGTCGACGGTGGCCCCGGGCACCTCGATCACGTTGGCGTGGTCGTACAGCGCCCGTACGCAGCCGGAGATCTCCTCGACGGTCTCGCCCTTGGCCCGCAGGGACACCGCGAACCCGGCGATCTGCGCGTCGGTCGCCTCGCCGCGCATGATCAGGTCCATCGCCCAGGCGGTGTCGTCGGCGGACAGGTTCCGGCCGTCCAGCAGACCGTTCAGCAGGGCGGGCCAGGAGCGGCCCGCCGCGTTGTCGCCTCCAGCGGGGGTCACAGCGCTCATGGCCGCTCCTGATGGTCGTAGGGGTACTCCGCACCCACCCTATCCAGGTCCGGGGACGGCGAAGGGCCCCCGTCCGCAGATCGGACGGGGGCCCTTCGCCGTCGTGTGGCGACTTCGGTGAAGCGGTCGGGATCAGTGGTGGCCGTGGCCGCTCGTGATCTCCTTGTACTCCTCGACGGTGGGCTTGGCGACCTGCGCGTCCTCGCCGTAGTAGCCCTTGCTGAGCTTGGCGCGCAGCTTCTCGCTCATCTTCACCTTGCGCTCGACACCGTTCTCGTCGACCGTCGGGCCGATCTCGAACGGCTTGTACTGCTCGTGCGCGGTGAGGGTGTGCAGCTGCTCCTGGCTGAGCGGCTCGTGGACCTCGATGAACTCACCGTGCGGCAGGCGCTTGATGATGCCCGACTCGCGGCCGTGCAGCACCTTCTCCTTGTCCCGGCGCTGCAGGCCGAGGCAGATCCGCTTGGTGACGATGAACGCCAGGACCGGCGCGGCGAAGAACGCGATGCGCACGAACCAGGTGATGGCGTTGATCGACAGGTGGAAGTGCGTGGCCCAGATGTCGTTGCCACCACCGACCAGGAGCACGAAGTACAGCGTGATCCAGGCGACGCCGAAGGCGGTGCGGGTCGGGGCGTTGCGCGGGCGGTCCAGGATGTGGTGCTCGCGCTTGTCGCCGGTGACCCAGGACTCGATGAACGGGTACACCGCGATGGCGACCAGGACCAGCGGGAAGATCAGCAGCGGGATGAACACGCCCAGGACGAGCGTGTGACCCCAGAAGTTGATCTCCCAGCCCGGCATGACACGGATCAGGCCCTCGGAGAAGCCCATGTACCAGTCGGGCTGGGCGCCGGTGGAGACCATGTCCGGCCGGTACGGGCCGAGCGCCCAGATCGGGTTGATCGTGGCGATCGCCGAGACGGCGGCGAGCACACCGAAGACCAGGAAGAAGAAGCCTCCGGCCTTGGCCATGTACACCGGCAGCAGCGGCATGCCCACGACGTTGTTGTTGGTCTTGCCGGGGCCCGCGAACTGCGTGTGCTTGTGGTAGAAGACCAGGATCAGGTGGGCCACCACGAGGCCGAGCATGATGCCCGGCAGCAGCAGGACGTGGATCGAGAAGAACCGGGCCACGAAGTCGTCGCCGGGGAACTCGCCGCCGAAGAGGAAGAACGAGATGTACGTGCCGACGATCGGCACGGACAGGATCGCGCCCTCCATGAAGCGGATACCGGTGCCGGAGAGCAGGTCGTCCGGGAGCGAGTAGCCGGTGAAACCGGTGAACATGCCCAGGACGAACAGCAGGAAGCCGAACAGCCAGTTGATCTCACGCGGCTTGCGGAACGCGCCGGTGAAGAACACGCGCATCATGTGCACGAACATGCCGGCCAGGAAGACCAGCGCGGCCCAGTGGTGGATCTGCCGGATCAGCAGACCGCCACGGACGTCGAAGCTGATGTCCAGCGTCGACTTGTAGGCCTCGCTCATCAGCTGTCCCTGCAGCGGGACGTAGGAGCCGTGGTACTCCACCTCGTTCATCGACGGGTGGAAGAACAGCGTCAGGTACACACCCGTGAGGATGATGATGAGGAAGCTGTAGAGGCAGACCTCACCCAGCATGAACGACCAGTGGTCGGGGAAGATCTTGCGCATGTTGGCCTTGGCCAGGGAGTAGATCCCCAGCCGGCCGTCGGCCCAGTCGGCCACGCGCTCGCCGGCCGGCGCCTTCCCGCGCGAGCGGGACTCGGTGCTGGTGTTGGTACTCATCCGCGCTCCCAGAAGGCAGGACCGACGGGCTCGTCGAAGTCGCCGAGCGCTTCGAGGTAGCCGTCTTCGTTCACGTCGATGCGCAGCTGCGGCAGGGCGTGACCGGCGGGGCCGAAGATCACCCGGGCACCGTCGGCGAGGTCGAAGGTGGACTGGTGGCAGGGGCACAGCGCGTGGTGCGTCTGCTGCTCGTACAGGGAGATCGGGCAACCGACGTGGGTGCAGATCTTCGAGTAGGCGAGGATACCCTCGTGCGACCACTCGAGCGACCGCTTGTCCTTGATGTCGTCCGGCTGGATGCGGACCAGCATCAGGGCGGCCTTGGCGATCTCGGTCTGGAAGCCGTGGTCGTGCTCCTCCAGGCCCTCGGGCTTGGCGAAGGTCAGCGAGCCCACGATGATGTCGGACGGCCGCAGCGGCTCGTTCGTGTTCATGTTGACGAGCAGCTTGCCCTTGGACCACATGGTGTGGCGCAGCTTGGTGCCGGGCAGCGGCCCGAGGTCACGCAGCAGCACCACGCCGGAGAGCGGGAACAGGGCGAGCGCGCCGAACATCGTGTTGCGGATCAGCTTGCGACGGCCGAGCGCCGACTCCTTGGCACCCTGCCGGAAGTCGTCCAGGACCTTGGCCTTGACCTCCGGGGGGGCCTCGATCGGGTGACGCTCGTCGGCGATCTCGTGGTCCGACATCAGCGTGCGGGCCCAGTGGACCGCGCCGGCGCCGATGCAGAACAGGGCGAGCCCGAGGGTCATGCCGAGCGCGAAGTTCAGCGCGCTGATGTGACCGATCGGGAAGATGTAGACCGACCGGTCGACCGGGATGGTCACGTACGAGGCGATGAAGCCGATGGTGGCCAGCATCGACACCGTGAACAGCAGGGCGACCGTGCGCTCGGACCGCTTGGCGGCCCGCTCGTCGATGTCCTGGATCCGGTGCTCGTGGGGCGGCAGGCCCGGGTCGGCGAACGGGTGCGCCTCGTCCGCGACCTTCACCGCGCCGTGCGGGGTGTCCTGCTCAGCGGGCAGGTTCTCTTCGGGAATGTCTTGGCTACTCATGACTTCTTGGCCTTTGCGGTCCGAGCGGCGACCCAGACGGCGAGCGCGATCAGCGCGCCGAGTCCGAAGACCCACGCGAACAGACCCTCGGAGACCGGGCCGAGACCGCCCAGCTCCAGGCCGCCGGGGCTCTCGGTCTCCTCGCCGTTGACCTCGCCCAGGTACGCGATGATGTCCTTCTTGTTCTGCTCCGACAGCGTGCTGTCGGGGAAGGAGGGCATGTTCTGCGGGCCGGTGAGCATGGCCTCGTAGATGTGCTTGGGAGCGACGTCCTCAAGGGTCGGGGCGTACTTGCCGTGCGTGAGCGCACCGCCCTTGCCCGTGAAGTTGTGGCACTGGGCGCAGTTGTTGCGGAACAGCTCACCGCCCTTGGCGATGTCGGCACCCTCGGGGCCGTACTGCTCCTTGGTGGGGACGGCCGGGCCGGCGCCCAGGGAGGCGATGTACGCCGCCAGCTGGTCGATCTCGGCCTGGCTGTAGACGGCCTTCTTGCGCGGGACCTGCGCGCCCTGCGAGGTGGCGGCCGGCATGCGGCCGGTGCTCACCTGGAAGTCGACGGCCGCGGCGCCCACGCCCACCAGGCTCGGGCCGTCGGACGTGCCCTGACCTCCGGTGCCGTGGCAGCTGGCGCAGCCGACCGAGTAGAGCTTCTTGCCCTCCTCGATGGTGAGGGACTGGGCGGTTTCGTCGGCCTGCGCCTTGTCCGCGGGTGAGAACACGGCGTACAGCCCCCCGGTGCATGCCAGCGCGAGGAGTAGGACGACGAGCGCCGCCAGCGGGTGGCGTCGTCGTGCGGAGAGCTTTTTCACGGATTACCCCGGTGTCAGGATCTTCTGCGTCGATGCTTCTGTTGGGTGCGCTCCTTCGAGCGCGCGCGGATGTGGGCCCGGCTACTTGATCATGTAGATCGTGGCGAAGAGGCCGATCCAGACGACATCGACGAAGTGCCAGTAGTAGGACACGACGATGGCCGCGGTCGCCTGCTCGTGGGTGAACCTCCGGGCGGCGTAGGTCCGGCCCAGGACCAGCAGGAAGGCGATGAGACCGCCCGTCACGTGCAGGCCGTGGAAGCCGGTGGTCAGGTAGAAGACCGAGCCGTACGGGTCGGAGGAGAGGGACAGGCCCTCGTGCTTGACCAGCTCGGTGTACTCGAAGACCTGACCGCCGATGAAGATCGCACCCATGATGAAGGTGACGATGAACCACATCCGGAGCTTCTTCACGTCACCGCGCTCGGCGGCGAAGACGCCGAGCTGGCAGGTGAGCGAGGAGAGCACCAGGATCGTGGTGTTCGTCGCCGAGAACGGGAAGTTCAGGGTGTCGGCCTTCTCGGCCCAGAACTCCGGACCGGTCACCGATCGCAGGGTGAAGTACATCGCGAAGAGGGCCGCGAAGAACATCAGCTCGGAACTCAGCCAGATGATGGTTCCGACGCTGGTGAGGTTCGGCCGGTTGACCGACGGGTGCGCGTGCCCGGTATCTACTGTCGTTGCTGTCGCCACGCCGACATTATGTCGGTCGCTTATCCCGCCCTCACTCCCGGGGGTGCCGTTCGGTGTGTTCGCCCGTCCTGTACTGCCCGGATGGCCCACCGGGCGGTCCTTCGAAGCCGTGTCCGAACCAGTGTTGACAAGCGGTCCGAAGGGGTAGCATCCGCGCCATCGGTACCCGAAGTTCCCGACCGAGCCATGCCCTCTCTCTTACGCGTGGAGGAACAATGCAGGCGACCGCCACGGTGCTGGTCTACAGCGACGACGCCAACACCCGGGAGCAGGTGCGGCTCGCGACGGGGCGGCGGCCGGCGCCGGACGTGCCCGTCGTCGAGTTCGTGGAATGCGCGACGCCCGCGGCCGTGCTCGCGGAGCTGGACCGGGGCGGCATCGACGTCTGTGTGCTGGACGGCGAGGCCGTGCCGATGGGCGGCATGGGGATGTGCCGGCAGATCAAGGACGAGATCTTCCACTGCCCTCCGGTGCTGCTGCTGATCGCGCGTCCGCAGGACGCGTGGCTGGCGACGTGGAGCCGCGCGGAGTCCGCGGTGACCCTGCCGGTGGAGCCGGTGGAGTTCGCCTCGGCGCTGGCGGCCCTGCTGCGGCAGAAGGCCCTGCAGAGCGCCTGAGGGCCCGCCGCGCGGGGTGGCGCGGGTCCGTCGGGCTCGTCGCGCCCGCGCGGCGCCGCGGCCTCGCGTCCCCGGGGTCACACCGTCGTCGGCCTGAGGCGGGCCGTTTCCTGGCGGCCCGGGGCCGTGCCGGTGGTCAGGGCGCTGCCCGCCTGCCACCTGGTCCAGTCCAGGTTCCAGTCGCCGTAGCCGTTGCCGAAGGGCTCCATCGTGTCGCCGGCCGAGTTCACGACCTCGACCAGGTCGCCCTCGCGGACGGTGTCGAAGAACCACTCGGCGTTGGCGGTGTTCATGCCGACGCAGCCGTGGCTGACGTTGGCGTAGCCCTGGGAGCCGACGGACCAGGGGGCGGCGTGCACGTACTCGCCGCTCCAGGTGACCCGGGTGGCGAAGTGCACGTCCAGGTCGTACGACTCGGCCGAGCCCTCGGCGATGCCGACGGTGGTGCTGCGCATGCGTACGAAGCGTTCCTTGGCGAGGACGACCTTGACGCCGTTGCGGGTCTCGAAGCCGGGCTTGCCGGTGGTGACGGGGATCTGCTTGACCGCCTCGCCGTTCTTGTACACCGTCAGCTGGTGCGTGGCGGCGTCGGTGACGGCTATCACCCGGTCACCGATGCGCAGGGTCAGGGGCTCGGCCGCGCCGCCGCGGAGCCGGTCGCCGATCTTGAGGCCCTCCAGGGTGCTGCGCACGTTGACGGTGGCGTGGGCCGGCCAGTAGTCCTTCGGGCGGTAGTGCAGCTTCTTGTCGTCCACCCAGTGCCAGGCGCCGGTCACGGCGGGCGTGGACTCGACCTTCAGGGCGCGCTCCACGACGGCCCGCTGGGCGGGGTCCCGCACGGGGGCGTTCAGCTCGGCCGTGACGGGCTGGCCGACCCCGTAGGTGCCCGCCTCGGGCCCGAAGGTGACGGCCAGGTGCTTGGTGCTGGAGGGCCTGCCGGTGGTGAAGGTGAGGACCTTGCGGCCGGGTGCGCCGTCCTCGTCCTCGGTGCTCACCCGGACCGTGTACTGGGCGTCGGCGGCCAGCGGGGAGGTGCTGTGCCAGCGGCTGCCGTCGGCGGCCAGTTCGCCCGCCACGTAGCGGCCCGCGGCGTCCCTGGCGGTGACGTCCGTGATGCGCCCGTCGGCGTCCTCGGCGACGACCTCCAGGGGCTTGTCGGGGTCGGCCTTCCGGCCGTCGCCGACGGCTCCGGTGAAGGAGATCCGGTCCGCCGCGTCGTACGGCTCGGCGGAGAGCGGGTTGCCCTCGGAGGAGCAGCCCGTGACGCCCGCCCCGAGGGCGAGCACCAGCAGTGTGCAGCCGGCGGCGCGGCTCCGGCCGGCGCCCGCGCCACGAGGGGACCTGGTGTGTCTCATGGCCTCACGCTAGGAAGCCGCGCGGCCTCCGGCTTGCCGGACGGCCCGAACGGGTGAGGGACGTACGGCAAAAGCGGGGCCCGGACGCTCCTGACGGAGTGTCCGGGCCCCGAAGTGCCGTGCGGCGTGTTACTGGGTGCGGTTCTCACCGCGGTAGTACTCGAAGACCCAGCCCCAGATGCCGACCAGGAGCAGCGGCGCCGAGAAGTACATCAGCCACCAGCCGATCGCCACGGCCATGAAGGCCAGGGCGCCACCCACGGCCAGGGAGAGCGGCTGCCAGCTGTGCGGGCTGAAGAACCCGACCTCGCCGGCGTCGTCGGCGACGTCCGCCTCCTTGTTGTCCTGAGCGCCCACGTCGACCCGCTTGGCCGTGAAGCCGAGGTAGAAGCCGATCATGATGCTCAGGCCGAAGGCCAGGAAGAGGGCGGTGGTGCCGGCCGGCTCCTTCGACCACACGCCATAGACGACCGCCATGGCGAGGAGGAAGACGCTCAGCCACATGAACATCTTGCCCTGGATCTTCACTTGCCGGCCTCCTTGCCCCCAGCGAGGGCCTTCTCGCCGTGACCGGCGTTCTCGAGCTCGTCGAGCGCGGCGATCTCCGGGTGGTGCAGGTCGAACGCCGGGGATTCACTGCGGATCCGCGGCAGGGTGAGGAAGTTGTGCCGCGGCGGCGGGCAGGAGGTCGCCCACTCCAGGGAGCGGCCGTAGCCCCACGGGTCGTCGACGGTGACCGGCTTGCCGTACTTGGCCGTCTTCCAGATGTTGTAGAAGAACGGCAGGACCGACAGGCCGAGCAGGAACGAGGCGATCGTGGAGACGGTGTTCAGCGCGGTGAAGCCGTCGGCCGCGAGGTAGTCCGCGTACCGGCGCGGCATGCCCTCGGCGCCCAGCCAGTGCTGGACCAGGAAGGTGCCGTGGAAGCCGATGAACAGCGTCCAGAACGTGATCTTGCCGAGGCGCTCGTCGAGCAGCTTGCCGGTGAACTTCGGCCACCAGAAGTGGAAGCCGGCGAACATCGCGAAGACCACGGTGCCGAACACCACGTAGTGGAAGTGCGCCACCACGAAGTAGCTGTCGGAGACGTGGAAGTCCAGCGGCGGCGAGGCCAGGATGACGCCGGTCAGACCACCGAAGGTGAAGGTGATCAGGAAGCCCAGCGACCACAGCATCGGCGTCTCGAAGGACAGGCTGCCCTTCCACATGGTGCCGATCCAGTTGAAGAACTTCACACCGGTCGGGACCGCGATCAGGAAGGTCATGAAGGAGAAGAACGGCAGCAGCACGCCGCCGGTGACGTACATGTGGTGCGCCCACACCGTCACGGACAGACCCGCGATCGCGATCGTCGCGCCGATCAGGCCCATGTAGCCGAACATCGGCTTGCGGGAGAAGACCGGGATGATCTCACTGATGATGCCGAAGAACGGCAGCGCGATGATGTACACCTCGGGGTGGCCGAAGAACCAGAACAGGTGCTGCCACAGCAGCGCCCCTCCGTTGGCCGAGTCGAAGATGTGGCTGCCGAACTTGCGGTCCGCCTCCAGGGCGAACAGTGCCGCGGCGAGGACCGGGAAGGCGAGCAGGACCAGCACACCGGTCAGCAGCACGTTCCAGGTGAAGATCGGCATGCGGAACATCGTCATGCCGGGAGCGCGCATGCAGATGATCGTGGTGATGAAGTTGACCGAGCCGAGGATCGTGCCGAAGCCGGAGAAGGCCAGACCCATGATCCACATGTCGGCGCCGATGCCCGGCGAGCGGACCGCGTCCGACAGCGGGGAGTAGGCGAACCAGCCGAAGTCGGCCGCGCCGTCCGGGGTGAGGAAGCCACCGACCGCGATCAGCGAGCCGAACAGGTACAGCCAGTAGGCGAACATGTTCAGCCGCGGGAACGCCACGTCGGGCGCGCCGATCTGCAGCGGCATGATCCAGTTGGCGAAACCGGCGAACAGCGGCGTCGCGAACATCAGCAGCATGATCGTGCCGTGCATCGTGAACGCCTGGTTGAACTGCTCGTTCGACATGATCTGCAGGCCCGGCCGGGCCAGCTCGGCGCGCATGACCAGAGCCATGACACCGCCGATGCAGAAGAACGCGAACGACGTCACCAAGTAGAGCGTGCCGATCGTCTTGTGGTCCGTGGTCGTCAGCCACTTGACCACGACGTTGCCGGGTTGCTTGCGCCGTACCGGCAGCTCGTTCTCGTACGAGTCCTCAGCTGCCGCGGCACCCTGGGGTTCGTTGAGGATGCTCACAGGTTGTTCGTCTCCCGGTTCTTCTCGTGGCTCGTCTGCGCGATGCCGGCGGGAACGTAACCGGTCTGCCCCTTCTTCGCGAGGTCCTTGAGGTGCTGCTCGTAGCGCTCGGGGGAGACGACCTTCACGTTGAACAGCATCCGGGAGTGGTCGACGCCGCAGAGCTCGGCGCACTTGCCCAGGAAGGTGCCCTCACGGTTGGGGGTCACCTCGAAGGCGTTGGTGTGGCCCGGGATGACGTCCTGCTTCATCAGGAACGGCACCACCCAGAAGGAGTGGATGACGTCGCGCGAGGTCAGCACGAAGCGGACCCGCTTGCCCTCGGGCAGCCACAGGGTGGGACCCGGGTTGTTGGTCTGCGGGTTCCGGGTACCGGGGACACCGCAGTCGTAGACACCGCCGGCGTCGGCCGGGAAGGCCTCCTTGTACCGGTCCGGGATCGCCTCCAGTTCCTTGGCCTGCTTGGCGTCACCCGTGGAACCGTCCACGTTCTCGACGTAGTTGAAGCACCAGCTCCACTGGAAGCCGACCACGTTGACCGTGACGTCGGGCTTCTTCTCGAGCTTCAGCAGCTCGGACTCGTCGCGTGCGGTGAAGTAGAAGAACACCGAGACGATGATGAGCGGAACCACCGTGTACAGCGCCTCGATGGGCATGTTGTACCGGGTCTGCGGAGGTACCTCGACCTTGGTGCGGCTGCGCCGGTGGAAGAAAGCACTCCACAGGATCAGGCCCCACACCAGCACGCCGACGGCGAGCGCGGCAGCCCAGGATCCCTGCCACAGGGAGAGGATCCGCGGAGCCTCTTCCGTGGTGGGGGTGGGCATACCAAGGCGGGGGAAGTCCTCCCATGTGCAACCGGTGGCGGTCGCCAGGACCAGGCCCGCGGTCAGTGCCTGCAGCAGCTTCCGCCGCATCGGGCGCCGCGGCGAGCGGTCGGAGCCGTTGGGACTCACGTAGCGCCTTCCCGAGAGTCTCGCCCGCGCTGTACGGCTGCGGCCTGGCCTTCTCGCTGGTCGGTCGCCGCCCTGCGTCGGGCAGGGGTTTGGATGTTTATGCGGACCAAACCCTAGCCGACGCCTTCCGGGGGGTCGCGGGGAGGGGTGCCGTACGCGCCGCGGGTTACACCGGGCGCCTCATCACCGGGGGTGCGGGGCGTCCCGCGGCCGCCGTTCCGGCGTGGTCGGCCGCGCGGTTTTCCGCGTCCCGTCGGGGCGCTTAGCGTTGAGGTGTGTCCTACTTCGACGCCGCTTCGGCCGCTCCCCTCCATCCCGTTGCCCGCCAGGCCCTGACGGCCGCGCTCGACGAGGGGTGGGCGGATCCGGCGCGGCTGTACCGGGAGGGACGGCGGGCGCGGCTGCTGCTGGACGCGGCGCGCGAGGCGGCCGCGGAGGCCGTGGGATGCCGGCCGGACGAGCTGGTGTTCACCTCGTCCGGGACCCGGGCGGTGCACTCCGGGATCGCCGGGGCGCTGGCGGGGCGGCGGCGGACGGGACGTCACCTGATCGTGTCCGCGGTCGAACACTCCTCCGTACTCCATGCGGCTGACGCGCACGAGGCGGACGGCGGGACGGTCACGCAGGTCGCGGTGGACCGCGCGGGTGCGGTGAGCGCGCGGGCGTACGCCGAGGCGCTGCGGCCGGACACGGCGCTGGCCTGTCTGCAGTCGGCCAACCACGAGGTGGGGACCGTGCAGCCGGTGGCGGAGGTGGCCGAGGTGTGCCGGGCGGCGGGGGTGCCGCTGCTGGTGGACGCGGCCCAGTCGCTGGGCTGGGGTCCGGTCGACGGCGACTGGTCGCTGCTCGCGGCGAGCGCGCACAAGTGGGGCGGGCCGTCGGGGGTGGGGCTGCTGGTCGTGCGCAAGGGGGTGCGGTTCGCGCCGCAGGGGCCCCGGGACGAGCGGGAGTCGGGCCGGGCGGCCGGGTTCGAGAACCTGCCGGCGATCGTGGCCGCGGCGGCGTCGTTGCGGGCGGTGCGGGCCGAGGCGGCCGAGGAGGACGTCCGGCTGCGGGAGTTGACGGAGCGGATCCGGGCGCGGGTGCCGCGGCTGGTGCCGGACGTGGAGGTGGTCGGCGATCCGCAGCGGCGGCTGCCGGGGATCGTCACCTTCTCGTGTCTCTATGTCGACGGGGAGACTCTGCTGCACGAGCTGGACCGCGCGGACTTCTCCGTCTCCTCCGGTTCGTCCTGCACCAGCAGCACGCTGACGCCGAGCCACGTACTGAAGGCGATGGGCGTGCTCAGCGAGGGCAACGTCCGTCTCTCGCTGCCGCCGGGGACGCGGGAGGAGGACGTCGAGCGGTTCCTGGCCGTGCTGCCGGAGGTGGTGGCGGGCGTGCGGGAGAAGCTGGGCGCGCCGGTGCGGGCCGGGGACGTGCCGGTGCCGGACGAGCAGGAGGCCCTGGTGGTCGACGCGCTGGGCCGGCGCTGTCCGATCCCGGTGATCGAGCTGGCCAAGGTGTTCGGCCAGGTGCCGGTGGGCGGCACGGTCCGGGTCCTGTCGGACGACGAGGCGGCCCGGCTCGACATCCCGGCGTGGTGCGAGATGCGCGGTCAGGAGTACGTGGGCGAGGAGCCGGCGGAGCGGGGGACGGCCTACCTGGTCCGCCGGGTCTCCTGACGCTCCGGCTCAGACGAGGTGTTCCTGCACCTCGGCCGCGGCCTCGTCGCCGTACGCCTTGGTGAAGCGCTCCATGAAGTGGGCGCGGCGCAGCTGGTACTCCTGCGTGCCGACCGTCTCGATGACGAGGGTCGCCAGCATGCAGCCGACCTGCGCCGCGCGCTCCAGACAGACGCCCCAGGCGAGGCCGGACAGGAAGCCGGCGCGGAAGGCGTCGCCGACGCCGGTCGGGTCGGCCTTGCGCTCCTCGTCGGGGCAGCCGACCTCGATGGTGTCCTCGCCGGCCCGCTCGATGCGCACGCCGCGCGCGCCGAGGGTGGTGACGCGGTGGCCGACCCGGCCGAGGATCTCCGCGTCGGTCCAGCCGGTCTTGGTCTCGATGAGCCCCTTCTCGTACTCGTTGGAGAAGAGGTAGGTCGCCCCGTCCAGCAGTATGCGGATCTCCTCGCCGTCCATGCGGGCGATCTGCTGGGAGAAGTCGGCGGCGAACGGGATGCCCCGGGAGCGGCACTCCTCGGTGTGGCGCAGCATCGCCTCCGGGTCGTCGGCGCCGATGGAGACCAGGTCGAGGCCGCCCACGCGGTCGGCGACGGTCTTCAGCTCGATCAGCCGGGCCTCGCTCATCGCGCCCGTGTAGAAGGAGCCGATCTGGTTGTGGTCGGAGTCCGTGGTGCACACGAAGCGGGCGGTGTGCAGGGTGTCGGAGATGCGGACGGACTCGGTGTCGACGCCGTGCCGGTCCAGCCAGGCCCGGTACTCGTCGAAGTCGAAGCCGGCGGCTCCGACGAGGACGGGGCGGGTGCCGAGCTGGCCCATCCCGAAGGCGATGTTCGCGCCCACGCCGCCGCGGCGCACGTCGAGGTTGTCGACCAGGAAGGACAGCGAGACCGTGTGCAGCTGGTCCGCGACGAACTGGTCGGCGAAGCGCCCGGGGAAGGTCATGAGGTGGTCGGTGGCGATGGAGCCGGTGACTGCGATGCGCACGGCGTGGATTCTCCTGAGGGAGGCGGGTTGACACTTCACGCTACCGGGTGCCGGTGACCCGCAGAAGCGACCTGAACTACCCGATAGTAGGTCTTTCTTCGTGACCTTCGACGTGCATACGGTGCAGACATGACGAACCGCGAGTCGCAGTTGCATGTTCCGGCCGACCTCGAGGGCGGCCTTGCGTCGCTGCGGGGCGACTGCGCCCGGATGGCTCCCCACTGGACCGTCCCGGACCGTGCCGCCGCCCGGCCCGTCTCCCCCTCGCTGATCCACGGCGTGCGCGTGCCGGTGGCGTCGGCCCGGCTGCTGGACGCCATGGCCGACTACGGCGACTGAGGAGCCCAGGGGAACCGCGCGCTCCCCCGCTGCGTCCCATCGCTGTCCCCCGTAAAGGGGATGCGGGATACGACCCACCAGCGGTCCCGGCCCGGCCGGGAAGGGTCTTCCGGGACAGCTGTGCAGCCGAAGGAGCGATGCGGTGAACACCGAGCGACCCGACAACGACGACGCCGAGGCGCGCGACGCCGCCGGCGGCACGCGCGGCACCGGGGGCGCTGCGGGCGACGACGGCGGGACGGGTGCCCCGGAGCCCCGGGACCGGCGGCCCGCCGGCGCCGAGGCTGAGACGGAGCGGCCGGAGGCCGGGACCGGACCGGACGCCGACGCCGGGCCCGGTGCGGAAGCGCCGGACGCCCGGCGCGCGGACGCCGCCACCTCCGACGCCTCCGACGCCAAGGGTGGGCCCGACGCGTCCGGAGCCGAGGGTGGGCGCGGTTCCTCCGAGGACCAGGGCGTGCCCGGCGTCTCCGGAGTCGGCGGCGGGCCGGAGTCCGGTGCGCCGGAGACCGTCGTCGGGGCCCACCGGGCCGACGCACGGCATCCGGGTGAGGACCACGAGGACGGCCCGGCGCAGGGCCGGCGGCGTTCGCCCGCGCTGATCGCCTCCGTCGCCGCGGCCGTGCTGCTCGTCGGGGGCGGCGGCGCCTATCTCGCCGCCAGTGCCTCCGGCGGCGGCGACGGCGGTACGGCCCCGGCCGCCAACGGCGACGCCACTCCCCCGCCGCTCGCGCTCGACGGCCACTCCGAGGACGCCCCGAACGGCATCGCGCCCGGTGAGCCCAACCCGTACGGCGCCTCCTACCGCGCCGACGGCACGCTCCCGGACGGCCCCGGCTCGGCCCCGGTGTACCGCGCGTCGGGCCAGGTCCCGCAGGAGCGGGTGGCCGCGCTGGCGGAGGCGCTCGGCGTGGACGGGAAGCCGGTGCTGGAGGGCGGGTCCTGGCGGATCGGCGGCCAGGACGGTTCCGGGCCCACGCTGCGGGTGGACCGGGAGGCGCCCGGCGCCTGGACGTTCAGCCGGTACGCGCCGGGCGGCGACAACTGCAAGGGCGAGAAGTGCCCGGTGCGGCCGAACGGTCCCGCGGTGGTGAGCGAGTCCGTCGCGAAGAAGGCCGCCGCGCCGGTGCTGAAGGCGGTGGGCCAGGACACCGCGAAGCTCGACGCGGGCCAGGTCACGGGCGGCAAGCGGGTGGTGAACGCCGATCCGCAGGTCGGCGGGCTGCCGACGTACGGCTGGACGACCGGAGTGGTCGTCGGCGCCGGCGGCGAGGTGGTCGGCGGCAGTGGACGCCTCGCCGAGCCGGTGAAGGGCGACACGTATCCCGTGGTGAGCGCGCGCGAGGCGGTGGACCTGATGAACGCGGCGCCGGACGCCGACCCGCGCGGCGGCATCGGCGGCTGCGCCACCGCCGTACCGCTGGACGAGGGGCAGCCGGCGGCCTCCTGCGAGGAGCCCGCGAAGACCCGGCCGGCCCAGGACACGATCACCGTCGAGAAGGCGGTGTTCGGGCTGGCCTCGCACTCCGTGGACGGCCGGCCGGCGCTGGTGCCGTCCTGGCTGTTCGAGGTGATCCCGGCGAACGCGCGCGGCACGCTCACCGTGACGCATCCGGCCGTGGACCCGGAGTTCGTCGCCTCCGGCAAGCCGTCCGGCGAGGCCAGTCCGGCGCCGTCCGGGCCCGGTGACCAGCCGACCTCGGCGCCGTCCGCCCGGGAGGTGGAGGTCGAGGGCTACACCGCCGAGGGCGACGAGCTGACCGTGACCTTCACCGGCGGTGTGTGCGCCGACTACGAGGCGACGGCGAGCGAGAGCGGCGACCGGGTGACGGTGCGGGTGACCGAGACGCCCTGGCCGGACAAGGTGTGCATCCTGATCGCCAAGCAGTACCAGCAGACGGTGCGGCTGGACGCGCCGCTCGGTGACCGCGAGGTCGTGGACCGGCAGGGCGAGCCGGTGCCGCTGCACAAGGACGGAGCGCGGCTGCCGGCGCCGCCCACGCGGTAGTCCCGGGCGACGGCACGACGAAGGCGGCGGCCCCGCGGAGGGGGCCGCCGCCTTCGTCGTGCGCGCGCTCAGAAGGCTCGGGAAGCAATCCGGCTCAGCTGAAGGAGTCGCCGCAGGCGCAGGAGCCGGTGGCGTTCGGGTTGTCGATCGTGAAGCCCTGCTTCTCGATGGTGTCGACGAAGTCGATGGTGGCACCGCCCAGGTACGGGGCGCTCATCCGGTCGGTGACGACCTTGACGCCGCCGAAGTCCTTCTCCACGTCACCGTCGAGCGAACGCTCGTCGAAGAAGAGCTGGTAGCGCAGGCCGGAGCAGCCGCCGGGCTGGACGGCGACCCGCAGCGCGAGGTCGTCACGGCCTTCCTGGTCGAGCAGGGCCTTGACCTTGGCCGCGGCGGCGTCGGTCAGGATGATGCCGTCGGTGACGGTGGTGGTCTCGTCCGATACGGACATCTACATCTCTCCCGGGTTGTACGGAGACTGCTTGCCGACGGTTGCAACCGGCGGGACCGCGGATTCATTCCGGGCCGGGCGCTTGTTCTTCGGCTCCCTCTCCTCATGCTCGCACACGCCGTGCGACGCGAAAACCGTCGCTTGAACGGCCTCCGGGGAATGAATCGCCGCCGACCGGGATTCACGTCACATGGACGCTATGGCCATCGTCAAAGTGACGTGAAGCGTTTATGATAGATAGCGTCATTCCGACGAGAAGTCGCCAGAACAGAAAGGGTGCGTGTCGTGACCACCGCCCAGACCCAGGAGCTCGACGTACAGCCGACGCCCCTCGCCCTGCTGCTCCTCGGCCGTGAGGCCGACCCGAGGAGCGAGCGCGGTGTGGAGTGTCCCGGCGACCTGCCCTCGCCGTCCGACCCGGACCTGGTGGAGCGCGCCCGCGCGGCCAAGGAGAAGCTCGGGGACAAGGTCTTCGTGCTCGGCCACCACTACCAGCGCGACGAGGTCATCCAGTTCGCCGACGTCACGGGCGACTCCTTCAAGCTGGCCCGGGACGCCGCCGCGCGCCCGCAGGCCGAGTACATCGTCTTCTGCGGTGTGCACTTCATGGCGGAGTCCGCGGACATCCTGACCGGCGACGACCAGAAGGTGGTCCTGCCCGACCTGGCGGCCGGCTGCTCGATGGCCGACATGGCGACGGCCGAGCAGGTCGCCGAGTGCTGGGACGTGCTGACGGAGGCCGGGATAGCCGAGCAGGTCGTCCCCGTCTCGTACATGAACTCCTCCGCCGACATCAAGGCGTTCACGGGCAAGCACGGCGGCACGATCTGCACCTCCTCCAACGCCCGGCGGGCCCTCGACTGGGCCTTCGAGCAGGGCGAGAAGGTCCTCTTCCTGCCCGACCAGCACCTGGGCCGCAACACGGCGGTGCGGGACATGGGCATGTCCCTGGAGGACTGCGTCGTCTACAACCCGCACAAGCCGAACGGCGGGCTGACGGCGGACGAGCTGCGCGCCGCGAAGATGATCCTGTGGCGCGGCCACTGCTCCGTGCACGGCCGCTTCAGCCTGGACTCGGTCAACGACGTGCGCGAGCGCATCCCGGGCGTCAACGTCCTGGTGCACCCCGAGTGCCGGCACGAGGTCGTCGCCGCGGCGGACTACGTCGGCTCCACCGAGTACATCATCAAGACGCTGGAGGCGGCCCCGGCCGGCTCCAAGTGGGCCATCGGCACCGAGCTGAACCTGGTACGGCGCCTGGCGAACCGTTTCGCGTCCGAGGGCAAGGAGATCGTCTTCCTGGACAAGACGGTCTGCTTCTGCTCGACGATGAACCGCATCGACCTCCCCCACCTGGTGTGGGCCCTGGAGTCCCTGGCAGAGGGCGCACTCGTCAACCGCATCGAGGTCGACAAGGAGACCGAGGCGTTCGCCAAGCTGGCCCTGGAGCGGATGCTGGCGCTGCCGTAACCGGCCCCTTCCCGCCCGCGGGCGGCGCGTGTCATGGCGGAGGCCCCGCCCGATCACCTTCGGTGGTGTCGGGCGGGGCCTCGGTCGTCCGTGGCGTCAGACCTGCGCCGGCGCCGGCTCCTGCGGAGCCTCCGCCTGCGCCGCCTTGCCCTTCTTCGCCGCGCGCTTCTTCGCGCGGCGCTCCTTGCGGAGCTCCAGCATCGCGTAGAGCGTCGGGACCAGCAGGAGGGTGAGCAGGGTCGACGTGATCAGACCGCCGATCACCACCACGGCCAGCGGCTGGGCGATGAAGCCGCCCTCGCCGGTGACGCCCAGCGCCATCGGGAGCAGGGCGAACACGGTCGCCAGAGCCGTCATCAGGATCGGCCGCAGCCGGTGGCGACCGCCCTCCAGCACGGCCTCGACCACGCCGTAGCCCTGCTTGCGGTACTGGTTGATCAGGTCGATCAGCACGATCGCGTTGGTGACCACGATGCCGATCAGCATCAGCATGCCGATCATCGCCGGGACACCCATCGGGGTGCCGGTGACCAGCAGCAGGCCGATCGCGCCGGTCGCCGCGAACGGGATGGAGACCAGCAGGATCAGCGGCTGGGCGAGCGAGCGGAACGTGCCGACCAGCAGCATGAACACGATCGCGATCGCCGCCAGCATCGCCAGGCCCAGGTTGGCGAACGCCTCGTCCTGGTCCTCGGAGACGCCGCCGATCTCCGCCGTCGCGCCCGCCGGGAGCGTCAGCGCGTCGATCTTCGACTGGAGGTCGGCGCTGACCGCGCCCGTGTTGTCGCCGGTCGGCTTGGCGGTGACGGTGGCGGCGCGCTGGCCGTCGATCCGGGTCATGGAGACCGGGCCGTCCACCACCTCGACGGTGGCGACGTCACCGAGCTTCACCGGGCCGAGGCGCAGGTTCTTCAGCTGGTCCACGGTGGTGGCCGGCTTCGCGGAACGGATGACGACGTCGCGCTCGGTGTCGTCGAGGACCGCGGTGGCGGCGGGCGTGCCGCGCACCGCCTGGGCGACGGCCGCGCCGAGGGTCTGGTCGGTGAAGCCGGCCTGCGCGGCCTTCTCGTTCGCCTTCACCGAGATGCGGGGCACGCTCTGCGCCAGGTCGCTGGTGACGTCGGTGACGTCGTCCAGGGAGGCCACCGCACCGCGGACCTGGTCCGCGGCCTTGCGCAGCGCCTGCGCGTCGGACGCCTTGACGACCACGCTCAGGTCCTGGCTGCCGAAGCCGTCACCGGCCGCGATGGTGGTGGTGCCGATGCCGTCGAGCTTCTCCAGGCCCTTCTCGATGCCGTCCTGCACGTCCGCGGAGGACGCGTCGTCCTCCAGCATCACCTGGTACGTCGCCTGGTTGGTGTCCGTGCCGCCGCCGAAGGCGGCCATGAAGCCGGACGAGCCGATCGTCACCTGGTAGTCCTTGACGCCCTCGGTGTCGCCGAGCAGCTTCTCGACCTTCCGGGCCTGGGCGTCGGTGGCGCTCAGGCTGGTGCCGGGCTCCAGCTCCTGCCGGACGGTGAGGACCTGCTGCTCGCCCTGGTCGAAGAAGTTGGTCTTCAGCAGCGGCGCCATGGCGAAGGTGCCGATCAGCACGACGACCGCGATGGCCACGCTGGTCAGCCTGCGGCGGGTGGCGAAGCGCAGCACGGGCACGTAGACGCGCTGCAGGCGGCTCTTCGCCTCCTTCTCCTCGGCGAGCCGGCGCGCCTCCTCGGCGTCCTCGGGAGTGCCCTTGGGCGCGCGCAGGAACCAGTACGACAGCACCGGGACGACCGTCAGCGACACCAGCAGGGACGCCAGCAGCGCCGCCGAGACGGTGAGGCTGAAGGAGCCGAACAGCTCGCCCACCATGCCGCCGACCAGGCCGATCGGCAGGAACACGGCGACCGTGGTGAGGGTCGAGGACGTCACCGCGCCCGCCACCTCGCGCACCGCGTTCATGATCGCCGTCTGGCGCTCCTCGCCGTAGCCGAGGTGCCGCTTGATGTTCTCCAGGACCACGATGGAGTCGTCCACGACGCGGCCGATCGCGATGGTGAGCGCGCCCAGCGTCAGCATGTTCAGCGACAGGTCGCGGGTCCACAGCACGATCAGGGCGAGGACCACGGACAGCGGGATGGACACCGCGGTGACCAGGGTGGAGCGGACCGAGGCCAGGAAGACCAGGATCACCAGGACGGCGAAGAGCAGGCCGAGCGCGCCCTCGGTGGTCAGGCCGTCGATGGCCTTGGAGACCGCCGGGCCCTGGTCGCTGACGACGGTGAGGGTGGCGCCGGCACCGAGGTCCTCGCG
Source organism: Streptomyces calvus (assembly GCF_006782915.1). Classification (GTDB taxonomy): domain Bacteria; phylum Actinomycetota; class Actinomycetes; order Streptomycetales; family Streptomycetaceae; genus Streptomyces; species Streptomyces calvus. The sequence continues at coordinate 90,369 of NZ_VCNP01000051.1, read as the reverse complement.
CAGCTCCGGCAGCTTGTCCTCGACGGCCTCCGAGATGGCGACGGCGCTGCCGTCGTGGTCCATGGTGGCCGCCACGGCGAGGCTGGGCTCGCCGTTGGTACGGGTGAGGGAGGTGGCCCGGGCCTCCTCCTCGGTGACGGTGGCGACGTCACCGAGGCGGACCGGCTCGCCCTTGCCGGGCTCACCGGTGACCATCAGGTCCTCGATCTGCTGCAGCGAGGTGAAGCCGCTGCCCACCTGGACGGTGCGGTTGGCGCCGTCCTCGTCGAACGAGCCGGCCGGCACGGTCGCGCCGCCCGCCTGGAGTGCCTGGACGAGGGACTGGGTGGTCAGGCCGGCCGCGGCCAGCTTCCTGTCGTCGGGGGTGACGGCGATCTGGAGGTCGCGCACGCCGTCCACGGTGACCTGGCCGACACCGTCGATGTCCTCCAGCGCGGGCACCACGGTGCGGTCGAGCTGGTCGGCGAGGGCCTGCTGGTCCTTGTCGGAGGTGACGGCGAGCACCACGGTCGGGATGTCGTCCGTGGAGCCGGCGACGACCTGCGGGTCCACGTCGTCCGGGAGGCGGGCGCCGGCCCGGTTGACGGCCTGCTGGACGTCGGCGACGAGCTGCCGGCTGTTGTTGCCGTAGTCGAAGGACGCCATGATCACGGCGTTGCCCTCGCTCGCCGTCGAGGTGACGCCGGTGAGGCCGTCGACGGCCTCCAGGCTGTCCTCGATGGGTTCGACGACCTGCTTCTCCACCACGTCCGGCGACGCGCCCTGGTACGGCGCGATCACGGAGACCATGGGCAGTTCGATGGTGGGCAGCAGCTGCTGCTTGAGCTGGGGTATCGCGATGGCCCCGAAGCCGAGCGCGATGATCGACATCAGTCCGATCAGCGCCCGTTGCGCGAGGCTGAATCTGGACAGCCAGGACATGGTCAGGGTCTCTTTTCCGTGGAAAGCGGCGGAAGTCCGGCAGGCGGGCCCACAGGTGAGCGCCTGCTCTACACCCTGAGCCATCGACAGGGGCCGATCCGTAGACCCGAGGTCCAAATCTCCCGTACGGCGCGTACTCCCGCCGCAGTACGCCCCGCGGGCTCACTCCACCCTTGGACGGACCAGGCCCGACTCGTAGGCGATGACCACCAGTTGGGCCCGGTCGCGGGCGCCCAGCTTGGCCATGGCCCGGTTGACGTGGGTCTTCACGGTCAGCGGGCTGACCTGGAGGCGTTCGGCGATCTCGTCGTTGGAGTGCCCTCCGGCCACCTGGACGAGGACCTCGCGCTCGCGCACCGTCAGGGAGTCGAGCCGTTCGGCGCGGGCCGGGTCGCGTTCGGCGTCGCCGGCCGTGCCTTCCTGGGCGAGGAAGCGGGCGATCAGGCCCTTGGTGGCGACCGGGGACAGCAGGGCCTCGCCGTCGGCGGCGATGCGGATGGCGTTGAGCATCTCCTCGGGTTCGGAGCCCTTGCCGAGGAAGCCGGAGGCGCCGGCCCGCAGCGACTGCACCACGTAGTCGTCGACCTCGAAGGTCGTCAGGATCACCACCCGCACCCCGGCGAGTCCGGGGTCGGCGCTGATCATGCGGGTGGCGGCGAGCCCGTCGGTGCCGGGCATACGGATGTCCATCAGGACGACGTCGGCGCGCTGTTCGCGGGCCAGCCGGACCGCTTCCGCGCCGTCGGACGCCTCGCCCACCACCTCCATGTCCGGCTCGGAGTCGACGAGCACGCGGAAGGCGCTGCGCAGCAGCGCCTGGTCGTCGGCGAGCAGGACACGGATCGTCATACGGGCTCCAGCGGGGCGGTGGTCACGGGCGGCTGCCCCGGACGGTGGTCACGGGCGGCTGCCCCGGGCGGTGTTCACGGGCGGCGGTCACCGGCCGCTGTCCCGGGCGGCGGACGTGCGGGGCTCGACGGGCAGGATCGCATGGACGCGGAAACCGCCGCCGTAGCGGGGGCCGGTGGTGAGGGTGCCGCGCAGGGCGGTGACGCGCTCGCGCATGCCGAGCAGTCCGTGCCCGCCGCCGGGGGCGTCCTCCGGGGCGTCGGGGTCGTCCTGTGGGTTCTCGCCACTGCCGTCGTCGAGGACGGTGACCTCGATGTGGGGTCCCACGCGGACGACGCTGACCTCGGCCCGCGCGTCCGTGCCGGCGTGTTTCTGCACGTTGGTCAGGGCCTCCTGGATGACCCGGTAGGCGGCCAGGTCGACGGCGGCCGGCAGGTCGGTGCCCTGGTCGGCGCGGGCGACCTCGACGCGCAGTCCGGCGCTGCGGAACGTGCCCGCGAGTTCGTCGAGGCGGTCGAGGCCGGGCGCGGGTTCGGTGGGCGCCTCGGGTTCGCCGGACTGGCGCAGCAGGCCGACGGTGGCCCGCAGTTCGCCCAGCGCGGAGCGGCTGGCCTCCCGCACATGGGCGAGGGCCTCCTTGGCCTGGTCGGGCCGTTTGTCCATGACGTGGGCGGCGACGCCGGCCTGGACGTTGACCAGGGCGATGTGGTGGGCCACCACGTCGTGCAGGTCGCGGGCGATGCGCAGGCGTTCCTCGGCGACCCTGCGGCGGGCCTCCTCCTCGCGGGTGCGTTCGGCCCGTTCGGCGCGTTCACGGATGGCCTGGACGAAGGCGCGGCGGCTGCGGACCGCGTCCCCGGCGGTGGCGCCGATGCCGGTCCAGGCGAAGATCGCCAGGTTCTCCTGCGCGTACCAGGGCAGCGGCCCGGCGGCCATGGCGGTGCCGGTGAGGACCGTCGTGGTGAGCAGGCCGATCCGCCAAGTGGTGGGACGGTCGGTGGTGGAGGCGACGGTGTACAGGGCGACGACCGCGCACATGGCGACGGGGGCGCGGGGGTCGCCGGTGACGGACTCGGCCACGGAGACGCCGCCGGCCAGCGCGAGCACCGTACGGGGCGCCCGGCGGCGGAAGACGAGCGCGAGGGCGCCGAGGGTCATGAGCACCAGGCTCAGCGGGTCGGGGCTGCGCAGGCCCCAGTCGACCCCGTCGGGGCCGTGCGGGTCGACGAAGGAGCCGGCCACCATGCACGCGAGGACGGCCGCGGCGAGGGCCGCGTCCGCCGCGAAGGGGTGTGCCTGGAGCCGGCACCGGGCGCGCGTCAGGGTGCTCACGGCTGATTACGGTAGCCGGGGCGGGCGCCGCCTCCCACGTTTCCGGCGTGCGTACGACCGTCCCGGGGCCCGTCCTCGGATCCCGCGCCCGCCCGCACGGGCCGCGCCCGGGACCGTCCGGTGTCGCTCAGGTGCCCGGGATCAGACCGTCGTCGCTCAGGAGTTCCTTGACCTCGTCCAGCGTCGCGTCGGAGGACGGCAGGATCAGGTCGGAGGGCTCCAGGGCGTCGTCGGGCAGGGGCTCGCCGAGTTCGCGGACCTTGGCCAGCAGCGCCTGGAGCGTCGCGCGGAAGCCCGGTCCGTCGCCCTTCTCCACCTCGGCGAGCAGTTCCTCGTCCAGCGTGTTCAGGTCGGCGAGGCGGCTCTCCGCCAGCCTCACCTGCCCCTCCCCCATGATCCGTACGATCATGTGCCCTCCTCGGCGTGGGCCCCTTCCGCCCTCGGCGCCTACTGCTTGTCGAAGCGGGGGGTGTCCTGTGGCTGCTGCTGGGACTGCTGCTGACCGCTGCCGCCTTCGATGGCCTGCTGTCCGGCCGACGAACCGCCGGCCAGCTCGGCCTTCATGCGCTGCAGTTCCAGCTCTACATCCGTACCACCGGAGAGCCGGTCCAGCTCGGCCTGGATGTCGTCCTTGTGCATGCCGGACTGGTCGTCGAGGGCGCCGGAGGCGAGCAGTTCGTCGATCGCGCCGGCCCGCGCCTGGAGCTGGGCGGTCTTGTCCTCGGCGCGCTGGATCGCCAGGCCGACGTCGCCCATCTCCTCGGAGATGCCGGAGAAGGCCTCGCCGATCCGGGTCTGCGCCTGGGCCGCCGTGTACGTGGCCTTGATGGTCTCCTTCTTGGTGCGGAAGGCGTCCACCTTGGCCTGGAGGCGCTGGGCCGCGAGGGTGAGCTTCTCCTCCTCGCCCTGGAGCGTGGCGTGCTGCGTCTCCAGGTCCGTCACCTGCTGCTGGAGGGCGGCGCGGCGCGAGAGCGCCTCGCGGGCGAGGTCCTCACGACCCAGCGCGAGCGCCTTGCGGCCCTGGTCCTCCAGCTTCGACGACTGGGACTGGAGCTGGTTGAGCTGGAGCTCCAGCCGCTTGCGACTGGTCGCCACGTCGGCGACGCCGCGGCGGACCTTCTGGAGCAGCTCCAGCTGCTTCTGGTACGAGTAATCGAGGGTCTCGCGCGGGTCCTCGGCCCGGTCAAGGGCCTTGTTCGCCTTCGCGCGGAAGATCATCCCCATACGCTTCATGACACCGCTCATGGGCTTCGCGCGCCCCCTTCTGACGGACTCCAGCTCCAGCTCCTGCGACAGAACCCACAGTACGGGCCCTGCCTCCATTACCGCACTGTTCGGCGACGTATGCGCTCATCCCCAAGGACGACTGAGCACCCTTCGGATCCGGCGCAGGGAGTAGGTGACCCCCGCAGACGGCCGCCCGGGAGCCCGGGAACCCGAACGACGTTCCCCCGAAGCCCCCGCATCGTCCCCGCGGAGTTCCCTCATCGTCCTCTCTGTCCTATTGGAGACGTCCGGTGTTGCCGGATCGTTCCCCATGCGGCTGGGGTCCAACCCCGGGCACCCCGTACCCTTGGGTTTTGTGTTCCGTAGCCGTGCCAAGGAAGAGAAGGCATCCGCCGCCGACAAGGCGACGGTGACCGACTCCAAGCAGACCCGTCATCCGGAGGCCCCCAAGGGCCGCCCCACGCCCAAGCGCAGCGTGGCCCAGTCCCAGCGCCGCAGCGTCGCCAACACGACGATGACGCGCAAGGAGGCCGCCAAGCGCCAGCGCGAGGAGCGGCGCGCCGCGCTGGAGCGTCAGCGCCAGGCGCTGGCCAGCGGCGACGAGCGCTACCTGCCCGCCCGTGACAAGGGGCCGGTGCGCAGGTTCGCGCGCGACTTCGTCGACGCGCGGTTCAACATCGCGGAGTACTTCCTGCCGATGGCCGTGATCATCCTGGTGCTGAGCATGATCCAGGTGCCCCAGCTGCAGAACGCCGCGCTGCTGCTGTGGCTGGTGGTGATCGTGATGATCGTGCTCGACTCGGTCGTGACCGGCTTCCGGCTGAAGAAGCGGCTGGCGGAGCGCTTCCCCGACGACAACCGGCGCGGCGCGGTGGCCTACGCGCTGATGCGTTCCCTCCAGATGCGCCGGCTGCGGCTGCCCAAGCCCCAGGTCAAGCGCGGGGAGCGGCCCTGAGCGCCACGTCGGTCGCCGACGGCGCTGCGCGGGACCGGGCGAGCGGGCCCGGCGGTCTGCGGGACGCCGTCCGGCGGGAGCTGGTGGCCCGCCAGCTGGAGGAGCAGATAGTGGGGCGCTTCCCGGTCGGGCGGCGGCTGCGCGTGCTCGACGTGGGCATGGGCCGGGGAGCGCAGGCGCTGCGGCTGGCACGGGCCGGCCACCAGGTCACCGGCGTCGAGCAGGACCCGGTGATGATCGCCGCCGTCCGGGAGGAGCTCGCCGGGGAACCGGAGGGCATCCGGGAGCGGATGCGGATCGTCGAGGGCGACGGCCGGGACACGGGCGTGCACTTCCGGCCGGGCAGTTTCGACGTGGTGCTCTGTCACGGCGTCCTGCTGCAGGTCGAGGAGCCGGACGCGCTGCTGGCCGGACTGGGCCGGATGCTGGCGCCCGGCGGGCTGCTGTCCCTGCTGGTGCGCAACGGCGACGCGCCCGCGATGCGGGCCGGCCTGTCCGGTGACTGGGCCGGGGCGCTGGAGGCCTTCTCGACGGTGTCGTACGGGCTGAAGCGGCTGACGTCGACGCTCGCGGGGATCGGGGCACCGCTGCACACCTGGTACGGCGTCCGGGTGTTCACGGACACGGCGGCGGACGACGCGGACCTCCCGGGCGATCTGGAGGCCCTGCTCGCGGCCGAGGAGCGGGCCGGACGGACGGACCCCTACCGGGGAGTGGCGGCCCTGCTGCACCTGTGCGGCGTCCGCGGCTGAGCCCTCTCGGGACACCGCGACACCGCGGGGCGGGCGAGGGCCGGTGCGGCCCCCGCCCGGGAGTTCACGGGTCCGGGGTCACTCCTGCTCGGCGTGCAGGCTCATCGGGCCGTAGATCTCCGTGCTGTCCTCCAGCAGGCGCACCTGGTCGGCACCGCCCTCCAGAAGGGCCTTCCAGTTCTCCCCGATCCAGGACTCGGCGTCCCCCTGTGTGGGGAACTCCTCCGGCGGCACCGCGGGCTCGACCTGCGTCCCGTCGGCCTTCTCGAACCGCCACGTCCATGCCGCCATGTACGCCTCCCATGGGTGTGAGCACACTGCACAGCAGGAGCCGGATCTCGGTCCGGCTCCTGCCCAGAGCGTAGTCGGACGGGCAGCGGTCGTGGGGAGAGGCGAAAATCGGGGGCGTGGAACTCACTCTGCTCGGCACCGGTGCCCCCGCGGGCCTGCCCCGCCCCGACTGTCCCTGCGCCGTGTGCGCGTCCGCGCTCGGACCGGACGCGCGGGCGGCCACCTCACTGCTCGTGGACGGTGCGCTGCTGCTCGATCTCACGCCGGGCGCGGCGTTCGCGGCGGCCCGCGCGGGGCGATCGCTGGGCGGTGTGCGCCAGGCGCTGCTGTCGCATCCGCACGACGGGCCCGCGGTCGAGGTGCCGGCCGGGCTGCCGCAGCCCGGGAGGGTGCCGGACGGGCGGGAGCTGGCGCTGCTGACCGGACACAGGGTGCGCGCGGTGGCACTGGACGCGCCCGGCACCGGGTACGCGGTGACCGGCACGGACGGGCAGCGGCTGCTGTACCTGCCGCCGGGCGGTGCGCCGGCCGGACTGGAGGCCACGTCCGAGCCGTACGCCATGGTGCTGCTGGACGTCGTGGGCCGGCCGGACGCGCTGGCGAGGCTGCGGGAGACCGGGGCGGTGGGCCCGACCACCGATGTCGTCGCCGTCCATCTGGACCACGACGTGCCGCCGGGCACGGAGCTCGCGCGGCGGCTCGCGGCGGCCGGGGCGCGTGCCGTGCCGGACGGGTCCACCCTGGAGGTCGGCGCGTACGAGGACGTGCCCGACGTGCCGCGGCGGACGCTGGTGCTGGGCGGGGCGCGCTCGGGCAAGTCGGTGGAGGCCGAGCGGCGGCTGGAGTCGTTCCCCGAGGTGGTGTACGTGGCGACCGGCGGGGCGCGCAACGGGGACACCGAGTGGGCGGCCAGGGTCTCGGCGCACCAGGAGCGGCGGCCGGGATCGTGGCGGACCCTGGAGACCTGCGACCTGGTGCCGCTGCTGAAGGACGACGGGCCGCCGCTGCTGGTGGACTGCCTGTCGCTGTGGCTGACGGACGCGATGGACGCGGTCGGGGCGTGGGACGACGCGGAGTGGGCGGACGGCGGGGAGCGGGCGCTGCGGGAACGGGTGCGGGAGCTGACGGAGTCGGTGCGCGCGACCCGGCGGACGGTGGTCGCCGTCTCCAACGAGGTGGGGTCGGGCATCGTGCCCGCGACGGCGTCCGGCCGCCGGTACCGGGACGAACTCGGGCGGCTGAACGCGGCGTTCGCCCGGGAGTGCGAGCAGGTGCTGCTGGTGGTGGCGGGCCAGGCGCTGGTCCTGCGCGGGTGAGGTGCCGGCCGGTCAGTCCGCGGGCTTGCGCGCGATGATCCGGTAGGCGTTGGCGAACGGCGTGTGGCGCACCAGGGGTGCCAGGGCGAGGTCGGTGACCGCCGCCGCGACCACCAGCGGGGTGCCCGCGCGCAGCAGCACGGTGCGCAGGTGCCGCTGGAGCGGGCTCGGCGGGATGGCCCGCCAGGGGGTGTCCGGCGCGGGCAGCGTGTGGGAGAGGGCGAGGGCGGCCAGGCCGGCCAGGTCGTGCGGCACGTGCGCGGCGCGGTGCCCGGCGGTGACGACGGTGCAGCCCCGCCCCTCCAGTTCCGCGCGGACGTTGCGCGGGGGCAGCAGGTGCAGTCGGCGGGGCTGGTCGTAGGGCAGCCACCAGCGGCCGAACAGGACGGCGTAGGCGCAGCGCGGGTCGAGGGTCTCGACGAGGAGGTGGCCGCCGGGGCGGAGGGCGTCGAGGGCGGCGTGGAGTTCCGCGCGGGGGTCGGTGGTGTGTTCCAGGTGGTGCAGCAGGCTGACCACGTCGTAGCGGCCGGCCACCCGGGCCAGGACGGCCGGGTCGGTCAGCGGCCCGATGTGCGCCTCCTCCACGCGGCCGAGCGCCCGGGCCCGTTCGACGCGCGCGGTGAGGTCGGTGCCGTCGAAGGCGGTGTACGGGAAGAACTCCCGCGCGGTGTGCGGGAAACGGGCGAGGCCGGTGCCGACGTCCAGCCAGCTCTCCGGTTCGCCGAAGGGCAGCATCGCGCGGGCGGCGGAGCGGCGGCGGTGCCGGGCGGCGTGCAGGGCCAGGACGCGTTCGGTGGCGGGGTCCCGGGGGGCGCCGCGCACGGCCCGCCGGTAGAAGGCGAGGCCCTCGGCGGTGAGGCGGGGGTTCTGGAAGGTGTGGCCGCAGTCCCGGCAGGTGTCGACGGTGAACAGGCCCGGCCGGTGGCGGCGCAGGTCCCCGGTGCGCAGCCGGTTGCGCAGCCGCGCGGAACCGCACCAGGGGCAGTCCTGGCGGCGCGGCTCGTGCACCCGGGCGGAGCCGTGGGGAACGGGGGACGCGGTGTCGGGGGTGGGCGCGGACATGGGCGGCTCCCGGCGTGAGGGCGTACGGCACGCGGGTGCCGCTACGGGCGGGACAGGGTCGGGCGGGTGGGTGCAGAGGAGTCGGGCGGGTGGGTGCAGAGGAGTCGGGCGGGTGGGTGCAGTGCGGTGAGGCGGGTGGTGCAGAGGGGTGGGGACGGGCGGGTGCAGTGGCGGTGGGGCGGATGGATTCGGTGGTGCGGGTGGGCGGGGTGAGGCGGACGGCTGGATGTCCGGCATTTCCCTGTAAAACGTTACGTAGGGGAAGGCGTTCCGGGGCGCATCGGCGCCCGGGTGGCGTGGTGCGGGTGAGGCGGTGCACGCGGTGCTGACCGGCGCTCCCTCGTGTTCGAGCGGGGCCGGTACTGTTCGGCGAATGAGCTCGCTTAATCTCGACGACTTCACCGATCTGATCGAGCGTCCGGACGGCGGGGTACGCCGCGACGCGGAGGCGCGCCGGGAGCGGCAGATCGTGCCGCCCGGGGCGCTGGGCCGCCTCGACGACCTGGGTGAATGGCTGGCGGCGGCGCAGTCCGCGGTGCCGGTACGGCCGGTGGAACGGCCGCGGGTCGTGCTGTTCGCCGGTGATCACGGGATCGCGGAGCTGGGCGTCTCCTCGCGGGCCGCGGGCAGCGCCGCCGGCCTGGTGCGGGAGGTGCTGGAGGGCGGCCGTCCGGTGGCCGTGCTGGCCCGCCGCCTCGGGGTGCCGGTGCGGGTGGTCGACATGGCTCTGGACTGCGACCCCGGGTCGCTGCCCGAGGACGTCGTACGGCACCGGGTGCGGCGCGGCAGCGGGCGCATCGACGTCGAGGACGCGCTGACGTCCGAGGAGGCCGAGGCGGCGTTCCGGGCCGGGATGGCCGTGGCCGACGAGGAGGCCGACTCCGGTACGGACCTGGTGGTGCTCGGTGATGTGAGCGTCGGCGGGACGACCGCGGCGGGCGTGCTGGTGGCCGCGCTGTGCGGGACGGACGCGTCGGTGGTGACGGGACGCGGCGGGCTCGCGATCGACGACCTGGCGTGGATGCGCAAGTGCGCGGCGATCCGTGACGCGCTGCGCCGGGCCCGGCCTGTGCTGGGCGACCAGTTGCAGCTCCTCGCGACGGTCGGCGGGGCCGATCTCACCGCGATGACGGGCTTCCTGCTCCAGGCCGCGGTGCGGAAGCTGCCCGTCGTGCTGGACGGAGTGGTGACGGCGGCGTGTGCGCTGGTGGGCCAGCGGGTCGCGTTCCGGGCGCCGGACTGGTGGCTGGCCGCGCACGACAGCGGTGAGCCGGCCCAGGCCAAGGCGCTGGACCGGATGGCGCTGGAGCCCCTGCTCACCCACGGTGTCACCGTCGGTGAGGGCACGGGGGGTCTGCTGGCGCTGCCTCTGGTGCAGGCGGCCGCGGCGTTGGCGGCGGAGTTGCCGGAACGGGCGGAGGAGTCGGAGGAGCCGGACGCGTCCGACGGCCTCGCGAAGGCGGAGGAGCCGGAGACGTCCGGCGGCCTCGCGAAGGCGGAGGAGCCGGCCAAGCCGGAGTGAGTGAGCGGCCTGGGGGTGGGGGCCCGTCCTTTTTTCGCCCCCGCCGCCCCTTCCCGTCCCGTCCCCGGGGGCTCCGCCCCCGGACCCCCGTTCGCGCAGTTCCCCGCGCCCCTTGCGTCGCAGTTCCCCGCACCCCTCGTTCGCACAGTTCCCCGCACCCCTCGTTCGCGCAGTTCCCCGCGCCCCTTGTTCGCGCAGTTCCCCGTGCTCCTGGTGGTGCTCGGGGGGTGTCGTCAAGGGTTGGGTTTGCCGCCGAGCCAGTCCTGGACGGCACGCCGGGGGCCGGACCAGCGGCGGTCGTGGCGGTAGGCGCGCAGGGTGGCCCTGGCCCGGGCGCGGGGACGGCGCCGGTAGAAGCGTCTGGCCCACGGGGAGTCCGGGCGGGCCAGCCGCAGGGAGCCGATCAGGGCCACGACGGGAACGATCACGCCGAAGACGGCGGTCCGCGCCTTGCCCTTGCTCAGGGCGATGAGCGAGAAGAGGAAGTTCACGGCGACGTTCGCGGCGACGCTCGCACGGTTCTGGAGTTCGTCCTCGGAGAGGTCGTTGACGCCGAACGGCGCGAACCCGACCAGCAGGAGGCCGACCAGGGCGGCGGTGAGGACGACCATCTCCACGCTCTTGCGGCCCGCCTCGGTCCAGTAGACGTCGTCCAGGTGCAGGATCAGGGCGAACTCGTCCAGGACGAGTCCCGCGCCGATGCCGAAGAGGACCGCGCTCAGCGCCGATCCGAAGCCGTGCCGACCGCCCGCCACCGCGCCGAAACCGCCGGCCACGGTGAGGACGACCCCTGGGACGACATGGTGGATGTGCACGGCGCCGGCCGTGACGTTGCCGAAGGGCCCCTTGCCGGCCCGGATCAGACGGGTGATGACCCGGGTGATCAGGAAGGTCAGAACGAAGGCGGCGAGCGCGAGGAGCAGCGGGAGCTTGCCCGGCTCGATGATGTTCCGCTCCAACCAATGTCCCATATGAGCACTTTATCCACGGTGGCCGTGGGCGCCCGGTCGACCGCCCGGTAGTCTGCGCCGGTGCCCGCGACCACTCCCCCCTCTCCGGCTTCTCCGGCCTCTCCGGCTTCCCCGGCCGATGGTCTCCGTTTCGCCTTCGGCACCCTCACCGCGCTTCCGGTCCGGGTCACCCGCTGGGACCGCCCGGCCGCCCGCGCCGGCATGCTGTGCGCCCCGGCGGCCGGGCTGGCGGTCGGTGTCGCGGCGGCCGCCGTGGGCCTGCTGCTGCTCCTCCTCGGCGCGGGCGCGCCGCTCGCCGCCGTCGCCACCGTCGCCGTACCGGCCGCTCTGACCCGGGGGCTGCATCTGGACGGACTGGCCGACACCGCGGACGGGCTCGGCAGCGCCAAGCCCGCCGAGGACGCGCTGCGGATCATGAAGCAGTCGGACATCGGGCCGTTCGGGGTGCTCACCCTCGTCCTCGCGCTGCTGGCCCAGGTGGCCGCGCTGGCGCAGGCGTACGGCGACTCCTGGGCCCGGGGCGCGCTCGCCGCCGTCGTCTCGGCGCTGGTGGCGCGGCTGGCCCTCACCCTGGCCGCCCGCACCGGAGTGCCGCCCGCGCGTCCGGAAGGGCTGGGCGCGGCGGTGGCCGGGGTGGTGCCGGTCGCGGGCGCGGTGGGCGCCGCGCTCGCGGTGACGGCGGCCGCGGCGGCCGGAGGCGCGTTCTTCGGGGCGTTCGGTGCCGTGCGGGCCGGGCTCGCGGTCCTGGCGGCCCTCGCGGTGGCCGAGCTGCTGCTGCGGCACTGCGTCCGCCGGTTCGGCGGGGTCACGGGCGACGTGTTCGGCGGGCTCGCGGAGACCGCGGCGACGACCGCGCTCGTCGTCATGTCACTGGGCTGAAACGATCTCCTCGTACCCCTGCGTCCTGGTGGGCTCCGCCGCTAGCGTGGTCGGCCCAACTCATCGGACAACGGGGGACGTTGATGTCGGCATTCCGTCGTGCCGCGGCCTGGTGCGTCGACTTCGCGCTGGTGGTGGCGCTGGCGTCGGGGCTCGCGGTGCTCACCTTCCAGCGGATCTCCGCGCTCGTCACGGACGTGCCCGCGCTCGCCGCCCGGGGCGGATTCGACCTGCTGACCTCACGCGGTGACGTGCTCGGCGCCTCGGAGGAGTTCGGCCTGTCACTGTGGGACAAGTCGGTGCTCTACGTCGAGCAGGCCTTCGCGCTGCTGGTCCTGGCGGCCTTCCTCTACCAGTGGGCGTGCCTGGCCCTGGCCGGGCGCACCGTCGGCAAGGGACTGACCGGACTGAAGGTCACGCCGCGGGCGTCCGGCCGGGCGGCGGTCCGGGCGGCGGTGACCACGGTGGCGGACGTCGCCGTGTTCGCGGTGGCCTGCGTGCTGCTGGTCGAGGGACGGTTCGTGCTGTCGCTGCTGGTGTGGGCGTGCGCGGTGGTGCTGTTCCTGTTCAACGCGCTGCCCGTGCTCGGCCCCGCCCGCCGCTCCCTCGCCGACCGGGTGGCGGGCACGGCGGTGACCGGCGTGCGCCTCAGCATGCCCGGCGCCATGCACCGAGTTCGTACTTCTTGAGCAGCGAACTCAGCTTCAGGCGGCGGGAGTCGGCGCAGAAGCGGTCGGTGGGCAGCTCGTACTCGGCGTGGAAGACGGCCTTGTCCGCCTCGACGAACGGCGTCAGCTCGTCGCACTCGCCGTACTGGGCGCACTGTTCGTTGACCGCGAAGTCGAAGTCGTCGACCAGCTCCGGGATCTGGTCCAGGTCGTTCTTCAGGCCGACGGCCAGGCCGCGGTCGTGGGCGAGCTTTGCGATCAGCCGGTTGTAGCGGAGCTGGTCGTCGGCGGTGAGCGGGAACCCGGTGCGGTTGCGGTAGCCGTCCATGTTGTCCGGCTCCACCGCGTCGAAGCCCTTGTCGCGGCACATCTCGATGCGCTCCGCCATGATCGGTTCCAGTACGTCGGTGCGGCGGATGTCGAGCCAGCGCTCGCCCTCCCAGCCGTTGCCCCGGCCGATCACCGACTTCGGGAAGTCGTCCGCGTCGGGGCGGAAGTCCTCCCAGGCGCCGGTGGACAGGTAGCAGATGACCTTGCGGCCGTCGCGGTGCAGCGCCTCGACGGTCTCCCGGGAGTGGTCGAAGCCGTCGATGTCGTATACCGGAACGTCGACGGAGGTGTCGAGGCGTCCGCTGAGCTGCCACTGCCAGGCGGTGCCCGGCCGGGGCTGCCAGCGGTCGCCGGCAGCGGGCGCGTCGGGGCCGGGTGCGGTGGTGCAGGCGGCCGCCAGCGCGGCGAGGAGCAGGACGGTCGGGAACGGGCGTCTCACCGGGCGGTCTCCAGAAAGGGCGGCGGTGTGGTCGGCACCGCGCGGGGCACACAGGAACCTCAAGCATGATCGTCCCCGCCTGAGGGTCCGGCGGCGGGGTCCCCGGGATGACCACCGCGTCACCGCGAGGTGAACACCCGCCCGAATGATCGGACGCGGGGACGCGCGTACCCTCGTCCCGAGTGTTCGCCGCACCGGGGAAGGCCCCGACGGGACCGCCCCAGCACCTCGCGACTAGGGTCGGCTGCCGGGCCCGGTCGACCCACACCTTTCGGCCACAGCAACTTCACATCGGAAGCGAGAATTCACCACCGTGACTGCTCTCACTCTCAGCACCGCCGCGGTCCCCGGCCTGCGGGCCGACGCGATCGTGATCGGTGTCGCCAAGGGTTCGGCGTCGAAGCCCGGGGCCCCGGTCGTCGCACCGGGCGCCGAGGCCGTGGACGAGGCGTACGACGGCAGGCTCGCCGGCGTTCTGGAGACGCTCGGCGCGTCGGGTGGCGAGGGCGAGGTGACGAAGCTCCCCGCGCCGGCCGGCTTCAAGGCGCCCCTCGTGGTGGCGGTGGGCCTCGGCGCCCAGCCCGAGAAGGACGCCGGTTACGACACCGACGCCCTGCGCCGGGCAGCCGGTGTCGCCGCCCGTGCCCTCGCCGGCACCAAGAAGGCCGCGTTCGCCCTGCCGGTGGCGGACGCCGCCGACGCCGGCGCGGTCGCCGAGGGCGTGCTGCTCGGCGCGTACACCTTCGACGCCTACAAGGACCGCGGCAAGGACGCCAAGAACGGCAAGGCCCCGCTCGGCGAGGCCGCGCTGCTCGGCGGCAAGCCCCGCGACAAGGCGTTCAAGGCCGCCGTCGAGCGGGCCACCGCCGTCGCCGAGGAACTCAACCGCGCCCGCGACCTGATCAACACCCCGCCGAACGACCTCAACCCCGAGGCGTTCGCGGCCATCGCGCAGGCGGCGGCCAAGGAGCACGGCATCAAGGTGCAGGTGCTCGACGAGAAGGCCCTGACCAAGGGCGGCTACGGCGGCATCCTCGGCGTCGGCGCCGGCTCCGCGTCCGGCCCGCGCCTGGTGAAGCTGTCGTACACCTCCTCCAAGGCGAAGAAGCACCTCGCCCTGGTCGGCAAGGGCATCACCTACGACTCGGGCGGCATCTCGCTGAAGCCGGCCGGCCACAACGAGACGATGAAGTGCGACATGAGCGGTGCCGCCGCCGTGTTCGCCGCGGTCGTCGCCGCCGCGCGCCTGGGCCTCGACGTCAACGTCACCGGCTGGCTGGCCCTGGCCGAGAACATGCCGTCCGGCTCCGCCACCCGTCCGGGTGACGTGCTGCGCATGTACAGCGGCAAGACCGTGGAGGTGCTCAACACCGACGCCGAGGGCCGTCTCGTCCTCGCCGACGCGCTGTGGGCCGCCTCCCAGGAGAAGCCGGACGCGATCGTGGACGTGGCCACCCTGACCGGCGCGATGATGCTGGCCCTGGGCAGCCGCACGTTCGGCATCATGGCGAACGACGACGCCTTCCGCACGGCCGTGCACGAGGCCGCCGAGGAGGTCGGTGAGCCGGCCTGGCCGATGCCGCTGCCGGAGCACCTGCGCAAGGGCATGGACTCGGCGACGGCCGACATCGCCAACATGGGCGAGCGGATGGGCGGCGGCCTGGTCGCCGGCCTGTTCCTGCGGGAGTTCGTCGGCGAGGGCATCACCTGGGCCCACCTGGACATCGCCGGCCCCGCCTTCAACGAGGGCGGCCCCTTCGGCTACACGCCCAAGGGCGGTACGGGAACGGCCGTGCGGACGCTGGTCCGGCTCGCGGAGCGGGCCGCCGCCGGCGATCTGGCCTGACCCGTTCCGGGTGACGGGGCCTCGCGCGCGGGCAGGGCGGGGCCCCGTCACCGCACCCGGCGGGAGAACGTGGGGTGTCTCACATGCCTGCCCGGCGTCTCGTCCGGTGCCGACAAGTGCGAAGATGGGGCTCGGCAGGACAGGGCCCCCACCGAAGGGCCGAAGGCAAGAAGCGGCCGCACACCAGCCGCCGACCGGTCACTGGAGACCGGCGTGGCGCACATGCATGGAGGACGTGACGTGGCGAACGACGCCAGCACCGTTTTCGACCTAGTGATCCTCGGCGGTGGCAGCGGTGGTTACGCCGCGGCCCTGCGCGGGGCGCAGCTGGGCCTGGACGTCGCCCTGATCGAGAAGGACAAGGTCGGCGGTACCTGCCTGCACCGGGGTTGCATCCCCACCAAGGCCCTGCTGCACGCGGGCGAGATCGCCGACCAGGCCCGCGAGAGCGAGCAGTTCGGCGTGAAGGCCACCTTCGAGGGCATCGACGTACCGGCGGTCCACAAGTACAAGGACGAGGTCATCTCGGGCCTGTACAAGGGCCTGCAGGGGCTCATCGCCTCCCGCAAGGTGACCTACATCGAGGGTGAGGGCCGACTGTCCTCCCCGACCTCCGTCGACGTGAACGGGCAGCGGATCCAGGGCCGCCACGTCCTGCTGGCGACCGGCTCCGTGCCGAAGTCGCTGCCGGGCCTGGAGATCGACGGCAACCGGATCATCTCCTCCGACCACGCCCTGGTCCTGGACCGCGTGCCGAAGTCCGCGATCGTCCTCGGCGGCGGCGTGATCGGCGTCGAGTTCGCCTCCGCCTGGAAGTCGTTCGGCTCCGACGTCACGATCATCGAGGGCCTGAAGCACCTCGTGCCGGTCGAGGACGAGAACTCCTCCAAGCTGCTGGAGCGCGCCTTCCGCAAGCGCGGCATCAAGTTCAACCTGGGCACGTTCTTCCAGAAGGCCGAGTACACCCAGGACGGCGTCAAGGTCACCCTGGCGGACGGCAAGGAGTTCGAGGCCGAGGTCCTGCTCGTGGCCGTCGGCCGCGGCCCGGTCTCCCAGGGCCTGGGCTACGAGGAGGCCGGGGTCGCCATGGACCGCGGCTACGTCCTGGTCGACGAGTACATGCGCACCAACGTTCCGACCATCTCCGCCGTCGGTGACCTCGTCCCGACCCTCCAGCTCGCGCACGTCGGCTTCGCCGAGGGCATCCTGGTGGCGGAGCGTCTGGCCGGTCTCAAGACCGTCCCGATCGACTACGACGGCGTCCCGCGGGTGACGTACTGCCACCCGGAGGTCGCCTCCGTCGGCATCACCGAGGCCAAGGCCAAGGAGATCTACGGTGCGGACAAGGTCGTCGCTCTGAAGTACAACCTGGCGGGCAACGGCAAGAGCAAGATCCTCAAGACCGCGGGCGAGATCAAGCTCGTCCAGGTCAAGGACGGTGCCGTGGTCGGCGTCCACATGGTCGGCGACCGCATGGGCGAGCAGGTCGGCGAGGCCCAGCTGATCTACAACTGGGAGGCGCTGCCGGCCGAGGTGGCCCAGCTCGTGCACGCCCACCCGACGCAGAACGAGGCCCTCGGCGAGGCCCACCTGGCCCTGGCCGGCAAGCCCCTCCACTCCCACGACTGACGCCCTCAGTCACCGGGCGCGACGACACAGACTTCCGCACTTTTAAAGGAGCAACCGAAACCATGGCGGTTTCCGTAACCCTTCCGGCGCTCGGCGAGAGCGTCACCGAGGGCACTGTCACCCGCTGGCTGAAGGCCGAGGGCGAGCGCGTCGAGGCCGACGAGCCGCTGCTCGAGGTCTCCACCGACAAGGTCGACACCGAGATCCCCGCTCCCGCCTCCGGCGTGCTGTCCTCCATCAAGGTCGCCGAGGACGAGACGGTCGAGGTCGGCGCCGAGCTGGCGCTGATCGACGACGGCAGCGGCGCCCCCGCCGCCGCCCCGGCCGCCGAGCAGGCGCCCGCCGAGCAGGCCGCCCCGCCGGCTCCCGAGCCGCAGCCGCAGGCCCAGCCGTCCACCGAGCAGCCCGCCCCGGCCCCGGCGCCCACCGCCGAGGCCGCGACCGGCGGCGGCTCCGCCCAGGGCACGGACGTGGTCCTGCCCGCGCTGGGCGAGTCCGTCACCGAGGGCACCGTCACCCGCTGGCTGAAGTCGGTCGGTGACACCGTCGAGGCCGACGAGCCGCTGCTGGAGGTGTCGACGGACAAGGTCGACACCGAGATCCCCGCCCCCGCCTCCGGCACCCTGCTGGAGATCGTGGTCGGCGAGGACGAGACCGCCGAGGTCGGCGCCAAGCTCGCCGTCATCGGCGAGGCCGGTGCCGCTCCGGCGGCCGCCCCGGCCCCGGCCGCCCCCGAGGCCCCGGCACAGCCCGAGCCCACCCCGGCGCCGCAGGCCCCCGCGGCCCCGGCCCCGCAGCAGGCCGCTCCGGCCCCGGCCGCCCCGGCGCCCGCTCCGGCCGCCCCGGCGCCGCAGGCCCCCGCGGCTCCGGCTCCGGCTCCGCAGCCGGCCGCTCCGGCCCCGGCCCCGGCCGCTCCGGCCCCGGCTGCCGCTCCGGCCGCTCCCGCCGCCGCCCAGCCGACGGACGAGGGCGCCTACGTGACCCCGCTGGTGCGCAAGCTCGCCGCCGAGAACGGCGTCGACCTGTCCACCGTCCAGGGCACCGGCGTCGGCGGCCGCATCCGCAAGCAGGACGTCCTCGCCGCCGCCGAGGCCGCGAAGGCCGCCGCCGCTGCCCCGGCTCCGGCCGCCCCGGCCGCGCCCGCCGCGAAGAAGGCCCCCGCCCTGGAGGCCTCCCCGCTGCGCGGCCAGACCGTGAAGATGCCGCGCATCCGCAAGGTCATCGGCGACAACATGGTCAAGGCGCTGCACGAGCAGGCGCAGCTGTCCTCGGTCGTCGAGGTCGACGTCACCCGCCTGATGAAGCTGCGCGCCCGCGCCAAGGACGCGTTCGCGGCGCGCGAGGGCGTGAAGCTCTCGCCGATGCCGTTCTTCGTCAAGGCCGCGGCCCAGGCGCTGAAGGCCCACGCGCCGATCAACGCCAGGATCAACGAGGCCGAGGGGACCATCACCTACTTCGACACCGAGAACATCGGTATCGCGGTGGACTCCGAGAAGGGCCTGATGACCCCGGTCATCAAGAACGCCGGTGACCTCAACATCGCCGGTATCGCCAAGGCCACGGCGGAGCTGGCCGGCAAGGTCCGCGCCAACAAGATCACGCCGGACGAGCTGTCCGGTGCGACCTTCACCATCTCCAACACCGGTTCGCGCGGCGCGCTCTTCGACACGATCATCGTGCCGCCGGGCCAGGTCGCGATCCTCGGCATCGGTGCCACGGTCAAGCGTCCGGCCGTCATCGAGACCGAGGAGGGCACGGTCATCGGCGTCCGCGACATGACCTACCTGACCCTCTCCTACGACCACCGCCTGGTGGACGGCGCCGACGCGGCCCGTTACCTGACGGCGGTCAAGGCGATCCTGGAAGCGGGCGAGTTCGAGGTCGAGCTCGGCCTGTGACCCGCGGTCACTGACACGGTCGTACGGTGCCCCCGTCCGGAAGCCGCTGAGGCTTCCCGGGCGGGGGCATCGGCGTCCGTCGGGCCCCGGCGCGCGCGTATGGACCGTGTAAGTCTCGTCTCACCTGGGCGAAAGCGCCCCCGTGCGCCCTTCCCGGGCGGGCTCGCGGCCGTATTGTCTAAGCGTCACCGCCCCCGGGGGCCAGTGGGGCCCCTCCCGAAGGAGCTTTCATGACCGCGCCCGTCGTCCACTCGCTGCGCGAACAGATCCGCGAGCACATCCTGGAAGGGATCATCAGCGGACGCTGGCAGCCGGGCGAGCGGATCGTGGAGCGGCGCATCGCGACGGAGCTGGAGGTCAGCCAGACGCCGGTGCGGGAGGCGCTGCGCGAGCTGGAGTCCCTGCGGCTGATCGAGTCGGCGCCGAACAAGGGCGTACGTGTGCGGAACCTGACCGCCGCCGACCTGGAGGAGAGCTACCCGGTCCGGGCGGGCCTGGAGGCGATCGCGGCGGAGCTGGCGGCGGCGCGGCTGGCGGAGGACTGCTCGGCGCTGGAGCCGCACGTGGCGGCGTTGTACGAGGCGGACCGGCTGTCCGACGGGACGGGTCAGGTGCGGCACACGGTGGCGTTCCACCGGGAGCTGGTGCGGGCGGCCGGGAACTCGGTGCTGCTGCACACCTGGGAGGGGCTCGGGATCGAGGTGTTCACGGCGCTGTCGATACGGTGGCTGGGCACCGTGCAGCAGTCGTACGCCGAGGAGCACGAGGAGCTGGTGGCGGCGTTCCGGCGGCGGGATCCGCGGATCGCGGAGCTGGTCAAGGCGCATGTACTGGGCTGCGCGCCGCGGGCGTAACCGTTTCCGCCGCCTCCGCCGCCGCTTTCCGTCACCTTCCGGCGGGACTCGGAGGCCGGCGAGGACACCCCTTCCCACCTGCGCAAACCCCCGGAGCAGGCGTCACCGCGTGCCATTTTCGGAGGCACCGCGTGCCGACTTTCTCGTGATCAAGAGATTTTGACCCTCAACCCTTTGATCGATCATCGATCAGGGGGTTACAGTCGCCAGCGGGCTCGCACCCGAGCCCCCGCCCTGTCCTGCCAAAGACCAAGGGCACCCCCGAACCCTTACCGATGAGGGAACCCCCTTCGACTGAGGAAGGCGGCGACATGACCGACCCCAACGCCATCCAGCCGAGCGAGCTCGACCAGCTCCCGGACCGCGACCCCGAGGAGACCGCCGAGTGGCAGGCCTCCCTGGACGCCGTCGCCAAGGCGGCCGGGCCGCACCGTGCCGCGTACCTGATGCGCCGCACGCTGGAGCGCGCCGAGGGAGCCGGCATCGCGCTGCCGAAGCTCCTCGAGACCGACTACGTCAACACCATCCCCACCTCCGCCGAGCCGGCCGTGGACGGCGACGAGGAGATGGAGCAGCGGATCACCGCCTGGAACCGCTGGAACGCGGCGGCCATGGTGACCCGCGGCAGCAAATACGGCGTCGGCGGCCACATCGCCACCTTCGCCTCCGCGGCCTGGCTGTACGAGACCGGCTTCAACCACTTCTTCCGCGGGAAGGAGGGCGACGGCTCCGGCGACCAGCTCTACATCCAGGGCCACGCCTCCCCCGGCATCTACGCCCGCGCCTTCCTCGACGGCCGGATCAACGAGCAGCACCTGGACAACTTCCGCCGTGAGGCGGGCGGCAACGGCCTGCCGTCGTACCCGCACCCGCGGCGCCTGCCCTGGCTGTGGGAGTTCCCGACCGTCTCCATGGGCCTCGGCCCGATCTCCGCGATCTACCAGGCGCGCTTCAACCGCTACCTGACCAGCCGCGGCATCAAGGACGTCTCCGACTCGCACGTGTGGGCGTTCCTCGGCGACGGCGAGATGGACGAGCCCGAGTCGACGACCGCGCTCACCCTCGCCGCCCGCGAGCAGCTGGACAACCTGACCTTCGTCATCAACTGCAACCTG
The DNA here is from genome assembly GCF_006782915.1 of Streptomyces calvus. GTDB lineage: Bacteria > Actinomycetota > Actinomycetes > Streptomycetales > Streptomycetaceae > Streptomyces > Streptomyces calvus. The sequence goes on along the minus strand of NZ_VCNP01000051.1, from coordinate 69,513 downwards.
CAGCGCCTCGACGGCCCGGTCCGCGCCAACTTCAAGATCGTGCAGGAGCTGGAGGCCCAGTTCCGCGGCGCCGGCTGGAACGTCGTCAAGACCCTGTGGGGCACGGCCTGGGACGAGCTGTTCCAGCTCGACACCACCGGCGCGCTGGTACGCCGGCTGCGCGAGGTACCCGACGCGCAGGTGCAGACGTACCAGACGCGCGACGCCGCCTACATCCGCGAGGACTTCTTCGGCAAGGACCCGGCGCTCGTCGAGATGGCGAAGCTGCTGAGCGACGACAAGATCCTCGAGTGCTTCCACGTCTCGCGCGGCGGCCACGAGGCCCGCAAGGTCTACGCCGCATACAAGGCCGCCCTCGCCCACAAGGGCGCGCCGACCGTGATCCTCGCGCAGACGGTCAAGGGCCACACCCTCGGTGAGGGCTTCGCCTCGAAGAACGCCAACCACCAGATGAAGAAGCTGACGGTGGACGAGTTCAAGGCGATGCGCGACCGCCTCGGCCTGCCGATCTCCGACGCGCAGTTCGTCGACGACGTGGTGCCCTACGCGCACCCGGGCGCCGACTCCCCCGAGGTCCGCTACCTCCAGGAGCGCCGCGCCGCCCTCGGCGGTCCGGCCCCGGCCCGCCGCGTCCACCCGGTCGCGCCGCTGCCGCAGCCCGCCGACAAGGCGTTCGCCGCGTTCGACAAGGGCTCCGGCTCGCAGAACGTGGCCACCACCATGGCGTTCGTCCGCCTGGTCAAGGACCTGGTCCGCGACAAGGAGACCGGCAAGCGCTGGGTGCCGATCGTCCCCGACGAGGCGCGCACCTTCGGCATGGAGAGCCTCTTCCCGTCCCTCGGCATCTACTCGCCGATGGGCCAGACGTACGAGCCGGTCGACCGCGACCAGCTGATGTACTACAAGGAAGCCAAGAACGGCCAGATCTTCAACGAGGGGATCACCGAGGCCGGCGCCATGGCCGAGTTCATCGCCGCCTCGACGTCGTACGCGACGCACGGCGAGACGATGATCCCGTTCTACATCTACTACTCGATGTTCGGCTGGCAGCGCACCGGCGACCAGATGTGGCAGCTCGGCGACCAGCTCGGCCGCGGCTTCCTGGTCGGCGCCACGGCCGGCCGGACCACGCTGACGGGCGAGGGCCTGCAGCACGCCGACGGCCACTCGCCGGTCATCGCCGCGACCAACCCGGCGGCACTGACGTACGACCCGGCGTTCGCGTACGAGATCGGCGTCATCGTCAAGGAGGGTCTGCGCCGGATGTTCGGCGAGGCCCGGCCCGGCGAGGACCAGAACGTCTTCTACTACCTGACGGTCTACAACGAGCCGCTGCCGCAGCCCGCCAAGCCGTCGGCCGCCGGCGTCGACGAGGGCATCGTCAAGGGCCTGTACCGCTTCAACACGGCGGAGTCCGCGGGCCTGTCCCCGGCGGCGAACGCGCCGCGCATCCAGCTGCTGGGCTCCGGTACGGCGATCCACTGGGCGCTGAAGGCGCAGCGGATGCTCGCCGAGGAGTGGGGCGTGGCCGCCGACGTGTGGTCCGCCACCTCCTGGACGGAGCTGCGCCGGGACGCCATGGAGGCGGACGAGGCGCTGCTGCGCGGCGAGGACCGGGTGCCGTTCGTCCGGCAGGCGCTGCAGGGCGCGGAGGGCCCGGTGCTGGCGGTCTCCGACTACATGCGCCAGGTCCCGGACCAGATCGCGCAGTGGGTCGAGCAGGACTACACCTCGCTGGGCGCCGACGGCTTCGGTCTGTCGGACACCCGTGAGGCGGCCCGCCGCCACTTCGGTGTGGACGCCGAGTCCATCGTCGTCGCGTCCCTCGCCCAGCTCGCCCGGCGCGGCGAGGTGCAGGCGACGGCCGTGAAGGAAGCGCGCGAGAAGTACGGCCTGTGACGGTCCGATCATGCAGGAAGGCCCCCGCTCCGGCGGGGGCCTTCCTGCATGATGGGCCCATGCGTGCTGCCCGGCTGATCAAGATGGTGCTGCTGCTGCAGTCCCGGCCCGCCATGACCGCCGCCGAGCTGGCGCGGGAGCTGGAAGTGTCGGAGCGGACCGTCACCCGCGACGCGCAGGCCCTGTCGGAGGCCGGGGTGCCGGTGTACGCCGACCGGGGACGGATCGGCGGGTACCGGCTGGTCGGCGGTTACCGGACGCGGTTGACGGGGCTGGCGCGCAGCGAGGCGGAGGCGCTGTTCCTGTCCGGGGTTCCGGGGGCGCTGCGCGAGATGGGGCTGGAGGACGCGGCGTCGGCGGCCCGGCTGAAGGTGTCGGCGGCGCTGCTGCCGTCGCTGCGGGACGCCTCGCGGACGGCGGCGCAGCGCTTCCACCTGGACGCCCCGAACTGGTTCCGCGAGCCGGTGACGCCCGAGTTGCTGCCGGCGGTCGCGGACGCGGTGTGGGACGACCGGCGGATCACCGCCCGCTACCGGCGCGACGACACCGAGGTGGAGCGGGAGTTGGAGCCGTACGGGCTGGTGCTGAAGGCGGGCGTCTGGTACCTGTGCGCGCGGGTCGCCGGGACGGAGGCCTTCCGGGTGTACCGGATCGACCGGTTCACGGCGGTGGAGGCGGGCGAGGAACGCTTCGAACGGGCGGCGGAGTTCGACCTGCCGGCGTTCTGGGAGGAGCGGGCGGAGCAGTTCGCGCGGTCCCTGCTGCGGGCGGAGGTGGTGGTGCGGCTGACCGCGCAGGGCGTGCGCCGGCTGCCGCACACGGTGGATCCGGCGTCCGCCCGGGAGGCGCTGGCGGAGGCGGGCGGGCCCGACGGCGACGGGTGGGTGACGGTGACCCTGCCGGTGGAGTCCGAGGAGGTCGCCCACACGCAGCTGACGGCCCTGGGCGCGGACGTGGAGGTGCTGGCCCCGCGGAGCCTGCGGGAGCGGTTCGCGGCCGAGGCGGCACGGCTGGCGGAGCTGTACCGGCCGCGATAGTGCGCGCACTCCGGGTGCGTCGCCCGGTCCCAGGGCCGATGCTGGACGCGTGATGGACGAGACGGAGTTCTGGGAGCTGATGGACGCCGCCCGGGAGGACGCCGAGGGCGACCCGGAGGAGCAGGCGGACCTGCTCGTGGAGCGGCTCGTGCGGCTGGACCCGGAGGCGGTCCTGGACTTCGCCCGTCACTTCGAGGCCCGCTACCACCGCGCCTACCGCTGGGACCTGTGGGGCGCCGCCTGGCTGCTGCTGGGCGGGGCGAGCGACGACGCCTTCGACTACTTCCGGTGCTGGCTGATCGGCCAGGGCCGGGAGGTGTTCGAGGGGGCGCTGCACGACCCGGACGCGCTCGCCGACCTGCTGGAGGACTTCGACGAGGAGCTCGACGGCGACGGCGAGGACCTCGGTTACGCGGCGGACGAGGCGTACGAGCAGCTCACCGGCACGGTGGCGCCCGACCTCGGGCTGCCCGCGGCCCCGGCGGAGCCGGAGGGCACGCCGTTCGACCTCGAGAACGAGGCGCTGCTCGCCGAGCGCTACCCGCGGCTGTGGGAGCGGTTCGGGGGCTGAGCCCCGGCCGCTCCCCCGGTGCGCGGCGGTCGCTCACGTGCGCCGGTGCGGGCCGGGTGCGTGGCGCAGGGGCGCGGCGTTGGCCTGCATGAGGGCGGAGGCGGTGTGGGCCGCCGGGCCCAGGACGACGGCCGCGGCGGCGCACAGGGCGGTCCAGGGGCGGCGCAGGGCCTCGGCCCAGGTGGTACTTCGGTCAGGGGTGTCGTTCATCGGTTCTGCTCTTCGTTCGGTGTGTCGCTGTGCCGTACGGGACTCCGTGCGGCGTTCTCGGTGAGGTTGCCGGTGTCCTTGCGGGTGCCGGTCCGGGTGTCCCCGGTGTCACGGCCCTGGAGGCGGGCCGCGAGGTTCCTGACGTCCGGGAGGCGGGCCTCCAGGGCGGCGCCGGGGCAGTCGGTCATGTAGCCGTCGCTGTGCCCGGCGAGCGCGGGCAGCGTGGCCGTGGTGCCGGCCGCGTACCGGCTGCCGCCGTTGCTGGAGACCAGCCGGACGCGGGCGCGCGGGTCGGTGCCGGACGTGCCGAGCTTCCAGGCGGCCAGCGCGGCGATGGAGCGCAGCATCTCGGGCGGCACGTACGTGCCCGCGGTGAAGGTGCCCAGGGCGGCGATGCCGGTGGTGCGGTGGTTGAAGCCCTGGGTGTGGGCGCCGGTGACGGCGCGGTCGGTGCCGCCCGCACGGCCCTCGTAGATGGTGCCGCAGCGGTCGACGACGAAGTTGTAGCCGAGGTCGTCCCAGTCGCGGCCGAGGGTCTGGCCCTCGTACAGGCCCCGGATGATGCCGGGCGACTCGGCGCAGTCGTAGTCGTTGGGCGAGTCGGTGTGGTGGATGAAGACGGCGACGACCCGGTCGTCGTAGCGCGGCGGCGGCTGGTCGCGGATGGCGTCGCCGAGCCAGGCCGAGCGCGGCACGACGTCCGGGCGGGGCGCCTGGTGGGCGGGGGTGTTCCGGGCGCTGCCGGCGGCACCGGACTCGGCGGCGTGTTCCACGCCGTGGGCGCAGAGCACCAGGGCCACGGCGGCGGCCAGGCCCGGCAGACAGCCGAGCGGGGCCGCGGCGGCCCTGGGCAGGCCCGGGGTGCCGGGCCCGCCGGGTATCCGGGGGGAGCGGCGCTTCCGCGCTCCGCGCGGTCTCCTGAGGACACGCATGGTCTCACTGTGGGACGGATCCGCCCGGTCCGCGATCCGTGGTGTGCCACCCGGTGGAACCGATCCGTGGTGCCACCCGGTGGAACCATCGTCCCGGTCCGCGTCGTTTCCCCCGGTACACGCGCGCGTGGCCGCATTCGGGCGGCCGTCGCGCGCGCGGCTGATCGGCGGGCCCCTCCCCCACGTATGCAGGGGTCCGGGAGAAAGGCGGCGTGCGTGGACCTGCTCGACATCCTGCTGTTGCTGGTCGTCCTGGCCTACGCGGCGTCCGGCTACCGGCGCGGGCTGCTGGCCGGCTGTGTGTCGCTGGCCGGTTTCGTGGGCGGTGCGGCCGTCGGCGTGTGGCTCCTGCCGTGGGTGATGGACCTGGTGCCGCCGGGGACGACGCGGGCGACGGTGACGGCGGTGGTCACGGTGCTGCTGCCGGCCGTGGCGGGCCACGAGCTGGCGGGGCGGCTTGCGCTGAGGCTGCGGCGGGAACTGGACCGGGGGCCGCTGCGGGTCGCGGACGGCATCGGCGGGGCGCTGGCGAACGGGGCGGCGGTGCTGATCGTGGCGTGGGTGGCGGCGAGCGTGCTGGGCGCGTCCTCGTCGCCGCTGGTGACGTCGGCGATCCGGGACTCACGGCTGCTGGGCGCGGTGCAGGAGACGATGCCGGACACCACTCCGGGCTGGTTCTCGCGGGCCACGTCGGCGCTGACGGAGGCGGGTTTCCCGCAGGTGTTCAACCCGTTCGAGAACGAGTCGACGGCCGAGGTCGCCGAGCCGACCGGGGACAGCGTCACGCCGGCCGCCACCCGGGCCGCACAGCGCAGCACGGTGAAGGTCGAGGGCGTGGCGGGCACCCAGGGCCGTGAGGGCAGCGGCTTCGTGTTCGCGCCCGAGCGCGTGATGACCAACGCCCATGTGGTGGCCGGCATCGACGAGCCGACCGTGCGCGTGGGCGGGGTGGGGCGGGCGTATGCGGCGCGGGTGGTGCTGTTCGACCCGCGCAAGGACGTGGCCGTGCTGTACGTGCCGGAGCTGCGGGCGCCGGTGCTGCGCTTCGACGACGACGCCGGCCGCGGGGACCCGGCGGTCGTGGCGGGCTATCCGCAGAACGGCGACCTGGACCTGCGGGCGGCGACGGTCGCGAGCCGGGTGCAGGCCAGGGGCCAGGACATCCACCACACCGAGACGGTCGTCCGCGAGATCTACTCGATCCGCTCCACCGTGCGCCCGGGCAACTCCGGCGGCCCGCTGCTGACCACCGACGGCCGGGTGTACGGCGTGGTGTTCGCGCGGTCCACCTCGGACGCCGGGACCGGCTACGTGCTGACGGCGGCCGAGGTGACGCCGGACGCCGAGCGCGCGGCACGGGCGACGGCGCCGGTGGACACGGGAGAGCCGACCACCTCGTAGGAGGACGGACGGCCTCCGGGCGGGGCCGGCGTCCTCAGTCGGCCGGTCCGAGCAGGGACCGGCCCATCATGATGTCGTCGACGTAGGCGCCGTCGAGGAAGAACTCCTCCGGCTGGACGCCCTCCACGACGAAGCCCTCGGACTCGTACAGCTTCCGGGCGGCGGTGTTGTGGCCGAGCACGCGCAGGGTGATCCGGCGCGCGCCGCGCTCGCGCGCCTCTGCGACGGCGGCGCGCACCAGCGCCCGGCCCACGCCCAGGCCGCGTGCCTCCTCGGCGACGGCGAGGCCGCGGATCTGCCGGACGTGCGCGTTGGAGGCGAGTTCGGTGGGGAAGCCGAGCCGGACGTAGCCGACGACCCGGCCCCCGTACTCGGCGACACGGTGGTCCGCGGGTCCGGAACGCTCGCTGAAGAAGGAGTCGTACGGCGGTTGCGGCGGCGGGGTCACGGCGTGCAGGGGCGACCAGGTGGCGGCGTCGAGGCGGGCCAGTTCCCCCTCGTCGCCGTGCCGGGCGGTGCGTATCAGGGGCTCGGGCATGTGGGCCACTGTACGGCCGCGGTGCCCGGTGCCTCCGTGAATTTCCTCCCGGCAGCGGCAGGATGGCGTCATGGAACGTTCACGAATCGCGGTGGCCGGTGCGTCCGGGCTGATCGGCGGCGCCCTGGTGCGGGCCCTGACGGCGGACGGGCACGAGGTGGTCCGGCTGGTGCGGGGCGCGGCCCGGGCGGCCGACGAGGTGCGGTGGGACCCGGAACGGGGGTCGGTGGACGCGGACGGGCTGGCCGGGTGCGGGGCCGTGGTCAATCTGGCGGGGGCCGGGGTCGGCGACCGGCGGTGGACGCCGGCGTACAAGGCGCGGCTCCGGGCGAGCCGGGTGCGCGGCACGGCCGCGCTCGCCGAGGCCGTGGCCGCTCTGCCCGAGGAGGTGCGGCCCCGGGTGCTCCTCAACGGCAGCGCGATCGGCTACTACGGCGAGACCGGCGGGCGGACGGTGGACGAGAGCGCCCCGCCGGGCGAGGGCTTCCTGCCCGGGCTGTGCGTGGAGTGGGAGGCCGCGGCGGCGCCGGCGCGGGAGGCGGGGGTGCGGACCGTGTTCGCGCGGACCGGGCTGGTGGTGGCCCGCGGCGGCGGTGCGTGGGGGCGGCTGTTCCCGCTGTTCCGGGCCGGGCTGGGCGGCCGGCTCGGGGACGGGCGCCAGTACTGGTCGTTCATCGCGCTGCACGACGAGGTGGCCGCGCTGCGCCATCTCCTGGACACCGAAGGGCTGTCGGGGCCGTTCAATCTGACCGCCCCGTACCCGGCGACCAACCGTGAGATCACCGAGACGATGGCGCGTGTGCTGCACCGGCCGGCCCTCTTCGCGGTGCCGGCGCCCGTGCTGCGGACCGTGCTCGGGGAGATGGCCGGGGACGTGCTGGGCAGTGCCCGGGTGGTGCCGGCGCGGCTGCTCGAGTCGGGGTTCCGGTTCGCCTTCCCGCGGATCGAGGAGGCGGTCAGAGCAGCGCTGTGACCACGTACGACCGCGATGCGCACGGAACTGAGCCCTCTGCGACCACTTGGGGCCCATCCGATGCATGTATGCGACCGTCGTGCGCCCGTGCTCTGTCCATGCGCGACTGACCACGTGACCGATCACGGCCCTAACCTCGACCAGAACTCGGGTATCCCTGGGGCCTGTTGAGGGCATGACGTCTCCAGCGCCCGCGCAACCTCGAGGAGGGGCACGTGCTTGAGCCCACGTACCAGGCGGACGTCGTCATCGTGGGAGCCGGGGTGGCCGGGCTCTCCGCGGCGCGACGGCTGACCGGCGCAGGAGTCACCACCCTGGTCCTGGAGGCCGCCCATGAGGTGGGCGGCCGGATGGCGACCGAGAAAGTCGACGGCTTCCGGCTCGACCGGATCGGGCGGCTGCTGTCCACGGCCTGTCCCGAGCTGCGGCTGACACCGGGGCTCGACGGGCTCGAACTGAGTCCCTTCGCGCCCGGCGTCCTGCTGCACAGCGACGGACGGCACCATCGTGCGGGCGTGCGCGCGGGTGCCGGGGGCGCAAGGGGGGCGCGCAGCGCTCGGGGTGCCCTCCACGCGGTGCGCGCCCTGGCGACGGCGCCACGGCCCGGCTCCGGGCCCCGCAGGCCGGTGGCCGTGCCGGGCCGGCAGGTGTCCGTGCCCCGCAGCCGTACCGGCGCGCCGCTGGGCACGGCGGTCGACCAGGCCCGGCTGGGCGCCGCGTTCGGCAGGCTCGCGGCCACGCCCGTGGAACGGCTGCTGGCCCGGCCCGAGCTGCCCGCAGCCGAGGCGCTGACGGCCCGCGGGCTGCCGGCCCGCACCATCGACGGCTTCCTGCGTCCGCTGCTCGCCGCCCTGCTGTGCGACCCGGACCTGACGACCTCCAGCCGGTGCGCGGACCTCGCGCTGCGCGCCTTCGCGAGCGGACGGCTGTGTCTGCCGCAGGGCGGCGCGGAGGCGCTGCCGCAGCGGCTGGCGCGGGCTCTGCCGCCGGGCACGGTGCGCACGGGGGTGCGGGTCACCTCCGTGTCGACGACCTCGGTGACCACCGCCGAGCACGGCGAGTTCCGGTGCGGCGCGGTGCTGGTGGCGACCGGGGGGCGGGCCGCCGGTGAGCTGCTGCCGGGGCTGCGCGTGCCGGACTTCCACCCGGTGACGGTGCTGCACCACACGACCGACGAGGCCCCGGCGACCGGTGCCTCGCTGCTGCTCGACGCGGACCGGGGCGGGCCGGTCGCGCACACGGCGGTCGTCAGCGGGGTCGACCCGTCGCGCGCACCGGCCGGTCGCACGCTGGTGACGTCGACGGTGCTGGGCCCGCCCGGGCCGGGGCTCGACACCGCCGTACGCATGCACCTGGCCCGGCTCTACGGGGTGTCCACGGCCCGCTGGGAGACGCTGGCCGTGCACCACACCGCCGACGCGGTGCCGGCGATGCGGCCGCCGCACGACCTGCGGCGGCCGGTGCGGCTGCTCGCGGGCCTGTACGTGTGCGGTGACCACCGGGACACCGGGACGGTGCAGGGTGCCCTCCACTCGGCCCACCGCGCCGCCACCGCGATCTTGACCGACCTGGGCGCCGACCACCCCCTCCACTCCGCCGACCCGCTGCCGACGGCACGGGCGGCGTGACCTGGCGGTCGGCGGGCCGGACCGGAACCGGTAAGGGGCCGGTGGGGCGGGTCCGCCGCCCGGCGTCCACGCGGTGCCGCCGTCCTCGCCCACCCGCGGCACGCATGCCCGCGGCCGGGTGAGGACGGCCGGGCACGGCACCCGCTGCCGCCCCCGGAAGGGACATTCGTCGGCGGATCTCGTGGCGAGCGCGACGCCGGGCCGCGTTCCCCGCGGGGCAGCCCGGCCATCCGGCTCCGCGACGGGCCGGGCGGGCTGTTTTGGGCACGGGCGTCGCCGGGCCGTGTCCGCGCAGAGGCCCGCCGGCGTCCGGGACCGCGACGCGGTCCGCGGGCACCGGGCGCGAGCCGCCGGCTATTCCTCCCCCGGCGCGAAGTCCTCCACGAAGTAGCTGTCATGGCGGATGCGGAACTGCTTGAGCTCTTCACCACCGCGCTGCGTCATCTCCGCCACCCGCTCGAAGTACTCCTCGCGTGGGGCGCCCGGGGAGAAGATCATGAGCATGGTCATGGGCTCGTCGGTCACGTTCTTGAAGGCGTGCAGGCCGCCGACCGGTACGTACAGGAAGTCGCCTGCGCGGCCCGTGACCCACTTCTCGCCGTTGTACAGCTCCAGTTCGCCGGAGAGGATGTAGAAGGACTCCGACATCGCCTTGTGGAAGTGGGTCTTGGCCCCAGCGGACCGTGCGCCCAACTCCACCTTGTACAGGCCGAATTCGCCGCCGGTCGACGCGTTGGTGGCGAGGTAGTGGGTGGAGCCGCCGGGTGAGGAGATGTCCGGTGGGCTGTCGGCCGGGCGGAAGGCCGCGTTCACTTCGCCCCTGTCGCCGTGGTAGCGGTCTTCCGGGTACTCGAGGTGTTCCGGGTACGACATGATGCGCTCCTCCTGGCAGGTCTCCCGAGCATCGTGGCCCCCGCCTCCACGAGGCGGCATCGGGCTTCCGGATGATCCGGTCCGACCCGGGCCGAGGGCCGGGGACCTAGGTCGTGCCGTTCGGACCGGCCCGGCTGTGAGGTGCCGTGCCTTCGGGCCCCACGGCACCGGGACGATCCGAACGGCAGGCCCTCGTACGGCGGCACCGGGCCGAAGAGCCGTGGGGCCGCTCCCGCCGGTCTTCCCGGCGTGCGGCGACGCCCTCCCCGGACACGACGTCGGCCCCCACGACCGCGACGGGTCTGGAGGCCGACGTGACGCTCGCCGGCGGTGCCGGAGGCGCTCAGGCCCAGGCACCCGGGCCGCGGACCGGCCGCTCGGGTCAGCCGTAGGCGGCGACCCGGTCGCGGTAGGTGCGGACGGGGCCCGCGTCCCGGTACGGCTCCAGACGGCGTTCGAAATCGCGGACATACTCCACCGCCCGTACCGAGCGCATCTCGGCGGCCTGGGCGGCGGCCTCGGCGGCCAGCTGGCAGGCCTGGTCGAGTTCGCCGAGGCCGAGGCGGGCGGTGGCGAGCACGACCCGGCAGAACAGCCGGCTGCGGGCGTAGCCCGGGGCGCGCAGTTGCAGGGAGCGCTCGGCGTGCTGGGCGGCGGCGCGGAACTGCTGGAGGTCGCGGTGGCAGTGCCCGAACTCGTCGGCGAGCTGCGCCTCGTCGAAGAAGCGCGCCCAGGGCGGCACCTCGTCGCCGGGACGGGCGGCGTCCAGGGCGCGTTCGGCGCGCACCAGCGCGGCCGTGCAGGCCCGCACCTCGCCGAGCACCCCGTGCCCGCGCGCCTCCGCGGCGTGCAGCAGCGCCTGGACGACCGGCGGTGCGGAGCCGCCCGCGCCCTGCTGCGCGACCCGGGCGAGCTGCACGGCCTCCCGACCGTGGCCGAGGTAGACGGCCTGCCGGCTCATGGTGACCAGCACGTACGCGCCGTACGCCCGGTCTCCGGCCGCCTGGGAGAGGCGCAGCGCCTGCACGAAGTAGCGCTGGGCGAGTCCGTGCGCGGCGATGTCGTACGACGTCCAGCCGGCCAGCCGGGTCAGCTCGGCGGCGGCCGCGAACAGCCGGCGGCCGGTCTGTTCGCCGTACGCGCCGCGCAGCATGGGCTCGCACTCGTGCTCCAGGTAGCGCACGAGGGCCTGGCGGGCGTGGCCGCCGCCGTAGGCGTCGTCGAGGGTGCGGAAGAGCTCGCCGACCGAGCGGAGCGCGGCGATGTCGCCGCCGGTGACGCGGTGGCCGGGGACGCGCTCGGAGGTGGGGCGCCGGCGCGCGGCGAGTTCCTGCGGGCCGACCGGGCGGGACGCGGGGCGGCCCTGGGGCGGGACCCGCGGCGGCGGCTCCGCGCGGGCGACCTTCTCGTCGGCGCGCCCGATGAGCCAGTCCCGGCTCGGTACGACCAGTCCCGCCGAGGTGAAGGCGATCTTGCGCAGTTCGGCGTGGCTGCCGGAGTCCTTGCGCCACAGGCCGCTGACGATGTCGACGGCCTCCTCGGGGGTGGCGGCGAACTCCAGTCCGGCGTAGACCGGGGCGCAGGCGTCCAGGCCCAGGTCCTGGGCGGTGAGGCGGCGGCCGAGGCGGCGGGTGAAGACCTCGGCGATCAGGGCCGGTGTGGTGCCCCGGGGCTGCTGGCCGCGCAGCCATCGGGTGACGGACGTCTTGTCGTATCTGAGGTCGAGCCCGTGTTCCAGACCGAGCTGGTCCACGCGCCGGGCGAGTCCCGCGTTGGAGAACCCCGCTTCTGCGATGAGCGCGGCGAGCTGTCGGTTGGGGGTGCGCTGCGCGGGTCGTTCCGTCATCTGCGGTGCGGTCTCCTGCCTTCCGGCTAACGATGCGCCCGGATTGCCTGTGAGCAGCCATTATGGCCTCGTGGACGGCGCGAATGTAGCGGAGAGTAAGCGCGTGATCGCAGGCTTCCGGCCGCATTCATCCGATCGTGTGAGGATTGCCGGGATGCTGACGGGCGGCCGGACGGGCGGCTGCCCGTCGGGGGCCGACGGCGCGGTCGTACAGTGGCTTGGGCGCGCTACGTGCCTTACGACCTTCCAGGGAGGCGCTTGCGGTGAGTGAGTTGCGGTTCGTCCGGATGGGCTTCGGTGCCGAGGCCGTCGACTACCGAGTGGCCTGGGACGAGCAGCGCCGGGTGCACGCGGCGCGGTTCGCCGACGAGGTGCCCGACACCGTGATCCTCCTGGAGCACCCCCCGGTGTACACGGCCGGCCGGCGCACCGAGGACAGCGAGCGCCCCCTCGACGGCACCCCGGTCATCGACGTGGACCGCGGCGGCAAGATCACCTGGCACGGTCCCGGCCAGCTCGTCGGCTACCCGATCCAGAAGCTGCCGCGCCCGGTGGACGTCGTGGCGCACGTGCGCCGCCTGGAGGAGGCCCTGATCCGCACCTGCGCCGACTTCGGCCTGGAGACGACCCGGGTCGAGGGCCGCAGCGGCGTGTGGGTGCTGGGCGATCCGGTCGAGCGGCGTCCCGCGCTCGGCGGGCTGTCCCTGGACTTCGACCCGCGGCTGCGGGACGAGGAGTTCGACCCGCGCCTCAACGGCCCGGAGTACGCGCCCTCCAACGCCGGTCAGCGCCGCGAGGACCGCAAGATCGCCGCGATCGGCATCCGTGTGGCCAAGGGCGTCACGATGCACGGCTTCGCGCTCAACGTGAACCCCGACAACAAGTGGTTCGACCGGATCATCCCGTGCGGCATCCGGGACGCGGGCGTCGCCTCGCTGGCGAACGAGCTGGGCCGCGACATCACGATCGCCGAGGTGCTCCCGGTCGTGGAGCGGCACCTGAAGGACATCCTGGAGAACGCCGACCTGAAGCCCCGGGTCGTCGAGCGGACGCCGGCCTGAGGCCGTGAAGCCACCGGCATGAGCGCGGCCCGTCCGGCGTTCGGGGAGAAGGCCGTCGAGGCCGGAGCCAAGGGCCCCGGGACGGGCGTCCGCCGCGGCGCGAGCACCCCCGCCGGGTTTCAAATCAACGGGCGTACCCTTGAGGACGCCGAAGAATCAATCGCTAGGGAGCCGGTCGTGTCCGCAGTCGCACCCGACGGACGCAAGATGCTGCGCCTGGAGGTCCGCAACAGCCAGACCCCCATCGAGCGCAAGCCCGAGTGGATCAAGACCCGGGCGAAAATGGGCCCCGAGTACTCGAAGATGCAGAACCTCGTGAAGAGCGAGGGCCTGCACACGGTGTGCCAGGAAGCCGGCTGTCCGAACATCTACGAGTGCTGGGAGGACCGCGAGGCCACCTTCCTCATCGGCGGCGACCAGTGCACCCGGCGCTGCGACTTCTGCCAGATCGACACCGGCAAGCCCGAGGCGCTCGACCGCGACGAGCCGCGGCGCGTGGGCGAGTCCGTGGTCACCATGGACCTGAACTACGCCACCATCACCGGCGTCGCCCGCGACGACCTGGAGGACGGCGGCGCCTGGCTGTACGCGGAGACCGTGCGCCAGATCCACCAGCAGACCGCGAACCGCGAGGGCGGCAGCACCAAGGTCGAGCTGCTGGCCCCGGACTTCAACGCCGTCCCGGAGCAGCTGGCGGAGGTCTTCGGTTCCCGTCCCGAGGTCTTCGCGCACAACGTCGAGACGGTCCCGCGGATCTTCAAGCGCATCCGCCCCGGCTTCCGCTACGAGCGCTCCCTGAAGGTCATCACCGAGGCCCGCGACTACGGCCTGGTCACCAAGTCCAACCTGATCCTCGGCATGGGTGAGACCCGCGAGGAGGTCAGCGAGGCGCTGCGGCAGCTGCACGACGCCGGCTGCGAGCTGGTCACCATCACCCAGTACCTGCGCCCGTCGGTGCGCCACCACCCCGTCGAGCGCTGGGTGAAGCCGCACGAGTTCGTGGAGCTGAAGGAGGAGGCCGAGCAGATCGGCTTCTCCGGTGTGATGTCCGGTCCGCTGGTCCGCTCCTCCTACCGGGCCGGCCGGCTCTACCGGATGGCGGTCGAGAAGCGCGGCGCGTTCGTCGCCTCGCAGGCCGTCTGACACCGCATCACCCAGCGCGTGTGAATTCACGCACAAGGCACTACCCGCCAGTAACGGCCGGGAGAACGCGGCTCCGACCGTCCTCGCAGATAAGGGCACAGGTCGGGGCCGCGTCGACGTTCCGGGGCCCGCCCACCGAGGCTTCATGCCTGTTTGACCGGTCGGTCACGCCCTGGTAACACCAGTCAGTGAGCCTGGCATCACGCCACGTACATTCCGCACCCGGAGCACCGAGGGGGACCTCCACATGCAGGCCGCGCCCGTCCGCGCCACCGCCATCCCGTCCTTCACCACCGCCCTGCGCGCCGTCGAGTCGCTGCTGATGAGCGGCGGCCAGCGCACCGCCCGCCGCAACGCCTGGACGTCCGTGCTGGAGGACCGCCGCCGCGCCAAGGACCGCGTCGAGGCGCAGCGCGTCCTCGACGAGACGCTGAGCGCCCGCCCCTGACGCCGAACCCTCTCCCGGGCGACCGCTTCGCGCGCGTGCCGCTCCCCCACCGGCACTGCCGTCGAAGGCGCTCGCGGGGACACGTAGACTTCATGCCATGGCGAGGAAGGAACCCGCAGCGGACGCTGCGAACCCCGGGCGACTGAAGCAGATCGCTCTGACCTACAAGATGACCCGCAAGGTCGACAAGAAGATCGGTCTTGTACTCGCGGCTGTCGGAATCGTCACCTTCGGTGTCTTCCTCGCGATCGGTTTCTTGATCGGTCACCCCATCTATCTCGGCATCCTGGGCTTCCTGCTCGCCTTCCTCGCGACGGCGATCGTGTTCGGGCGCCGGGCCGAGCGGGCGGCCTTCGGCCAGATGGAGGGACAGCCCGGCGCCGCGGCGGCCGTGCTGGACAACATCGGCCGGGGCTGGACGACGACTCCCGCGGTGGCGATGAACCGCAACCAGGACGTGGTGCACCGCGCGGTCGGCAAGGCCGGCATCGTGCTGATCGCCGAGGGCAACCCGAACCGGGTGAAGAGCCTGCTCGCCGCCGAGAAGAAGCGGATGAACCGCATCGTCGCGGACGTCCCGGTGCACGACCTGATCGTGGGCACCGGCGAGGGCCAGACGGAGCTGAAGAAGCTGCGCACCACCATGCTGAAGCTGCCCCGCGTGCTCAGCGGCCCGCAGGTCACCGCGACCAACGACCGGCTGCGCGCCCTGGGCGACCTGATGAGCAACATGCCGCTGCCGAAGGGCCCGATGCCCAAGGGCATGAAGCTGCCGAAGGGCGGCAACCCCAGGGGCCGCTGAGACCCGTTCTCCTACGACGACGGGGGCGCCGGATCCACATCCGGCGCCCCCGTCGTCGTACTGCGTCGTGCCGCGGCCCGTCGGTCCCGATGGAGTACCGCGGCCCGTCGGTCCCGGTGGGTGCGGGTCAGATGCGCACCTCGACCGTGCGGGCGAGCCGGTCGTGCAGGCCGCGGCCGTCGCGGTCCCAGATCAGGGCGGGGACGGCGAGGCACAGCAGCACCGAGCGGAGCAGGCCGCGCAGCGGCTGGACCCGGCCGGTGTCGAGGGCCACCACGCGCAGCCCGAACAGGCGCTTGCCGGGGGTGAAGCCGACGGTGCCGACGGTGAGGACGCTCATCACAAGAAACACCAGCAGCGCCCAGTTGCCGGTCGTCTGCCCGTCGTAGCCGTCGGTGATCAGGCCGTATGCGATCAGGACGCCGAGGCCCCAGTCCACGGCCAGCGCGCCCAGCCTGCGGCCGGGGCGTGCGATGGAGCCCGGTCCGTCCTCCGGCAGTCCCAGCTGCTCGCCGCGGTAGCCGAAGTCGGCACCGGCGTCCTCCATGGCCGCGCGCGGCCCGGACAGCCATGATCCGATTGCTTGCCTGTTGTCCACCCGTCCACGGTACTGCGCCCGTAAATGACCGGGGGACGGCGGGGTGCGTCGGGGCTACGGTGGAAGAGGACCCGGTTAACTTGTGCGAAACAAATGGGTCACGCCCGAGAAATGACCCGTCCCTAGGGTCGAGCGCAGCGTGTGCCACCCGCACTGGCCGCACGAACGATCTACCACCCCGGCGGGACGGTCGGGAGTAGGAGGAGCTGGATGTTCCAGAACGCCGACGAGGCCAAGAAGTTCATCGCGGACGAGGACGTCAAGTTCATCGACGTCCGGTTCTGCGACCTCCCGGGTGTGATGCAGCACTTCACGGTGCCTGTCGACGCGTTCGACCCGGACGAGGAGCTGGCCTTCGACGGATCCTCGATCCGTGGATTCCAGGCCATTCACGAGTCCGACATGGCGCTGCGCGCGGACCTGAGCACCGCCCGTGTCGACCCGTTCCGCCGCGACAAGACGCTGAACATCAACTTCTTCATCCACGACCCGATCACGGGCGAGCAGTACTCCCGTGACCCGCGCAACGTGGCCAAGAAGGCCGAGGCGTACCTGGCCTCCACCGGGATCGCGGACACCGCGTTCTTCGGTCCCGAGGCCGAGTTCTACGTCTTCGACAGCGTGCGCTTCAAGACGTCCGAGAACGAGTCCTTCTACCACATCGACTCCGAGGCGGGCGCCTGGAACACCGGTGCGCTGGAGGACAACCGCGGTTACAAGGTCCGCTACAAGGGCGGCTACTTCCCGGTCCCGCCGGTCGACCACTTCGCCGACCTGCGCGCCGAGATCTCCCTGGAGCTGGACCGGGCCGGCCTGAAGGTCGAGCGCCAGCACCACGAGGTGGGCACCGCCGGCCAGGCCGAGATCAACTACAAGTTCAACACCCTGCTCGCGGCCGCCGACGACCTGCAGCTCTTCAAGTACATCGTGAAGAACGTCGCCTGGCGCAACGGCAAGACCGCGACCTTCATGCCGAAGCCGATCTTCGGTGACAACGGCTCCGGCATGCACGTCCACCAGTCGCTGTGGGCGGGCGGCGAGCCGCTGTTCTACGACGAGCAGGGCTACGCCGGCCTGTCGGACATGGCCCGCTACTACATCGGCGGCATCCTCAAGCACGCCCCGTCGCTGCTGGCCTTCACCAACCCGACGGTGAACTCGTACCACCGCCTGGTGCCGGGCTTCGAGGCGCCGGTGAACCTGGTGTACTCGCAGCGCAACCGCTCCGCCGCGATGCGCATCCCGATCACCGGCTCGAACCCGAAGGCCAAGCGCGTCGAGTTCCGCGCCCCGGACGCCTCCGGCAACCCGTACCTGGCCTTCTCGGCCCTGCTGCTCGCGGGTCTGGACGGCATCAAGAACAAGATCGAGCCGGCCGAGCCGATCGACAAGGACCTCTACGAGCTGGCTCCGGAGGAGCACGCGAACGTGGCGCAGGTCCCGACGTCGCTCGGCGCCGTCCTCGACCGCCTCGAGTCGGACCACGAGTTCCTCCTCCAGGGCGACGTCTTCACGCCGGACCTGATCGAGACGTGGATCGACTTCAAGCGCGCGAACGAGATCGCCCCGCTCCAGCTGCGTCCGCACCCGCACGAGTTCGAGCTGTACTTCGACGTGTGATCGGCGCTCGCGCGTGTGACGCGTGAGCCCGTACGGCGCCCCCGCTCCCGGTCCTTCCCGGGGCGGGGGCGCCGTCGTCTTCCCGTGGTCGGGGCCCGTTCCCGCTGTCCGGAACGCTTCCCCCGGTGTCCGGGGCGGGGGCACCATAGGGAGTGACACTGTTGTTCGAGGAAGGTCACGGGGATGTCCGACAGGGACGACGAGGAGCGGGAGTTCGACCTCAGGTGGGCGGACGACGCCGAGCACAAGGAGCCGTCGGCCCGGGCCCGGATGCTCGCGGCGCGCTGGAAGGACAACCCGCCCGCCCCGGCGCCCTTCCGCGCCGACCCGGACCACAGGGCCTCCGCGGGCCGCTCCTCCTGGGTGTCGACGGTCGTGGTCCTCGGCTGCGTCGTCGCGGTGATCCTGTTGCTGGGGTACGTGAACTTCCGGCCGTACTGATCGGGACACGGCGACTCGGACCCGAGGCCGAGACCGAGGCCGAGACCGTACTGATTCCAGGCTTCCGCCCGTACCGGTGCCGGCGTCGCCGTGCCGGCCGGGCGCCCTCGTGAGCGGGGGCGCCCGGGGTCGCGGTGCGGGTCAGCGGTTGTAGCGCATGAAGGCGCGGACCATGTGGCAGGTGGTGTCGGACGGCGGGTGGACGCCGATCCGGGCCGCCGTGCCGCGGATGGTCTCGTTGCGGGCCTGGTCGGGCAGGTAAACGCCGGAGTCGAGCAGGGCGATGGCGAGCCGCATCGCCTTGAGCCGGCGGTTGTGGGTGACGTACCAGTCGCGCGGGCGGCCCGCCGGCAGCGGGCGCTTGGCCACCGGGGCGCAGGGCGTCTCCAGGGGCACGAGGCGCTTGGCGGTGGACTGGGTGGGCAGGGGCTTCTGCTGGAGTGCGGCAGCGGGCACAGGCATCCTCCTGTCGCGGTCAGGGCGCTCACCGAGGTCCACGACGACCCCGGCGATTCCCTCGAACACTGGTTACAGTCTACCGTTCGGCACTGACAATCGGAGGAGCCGGGAAGCCGGTAAATGCGCAGGCCAGCATGGATGTTGACGGTGCGTCACGGCAGGTGCGGAGGGGGCGGGTGAGGCTTCGGGAAATCGAACACCGGGAAGCGGGCGCGCCTTGCCGCAAGGGGACCGCCGCAGCCGTGCGGACGTCGGGCGTAGCGTGGGGGCATGGAGATCTGGATCAACCCGGCCTGTTCCAAGTGCCGTAGCGCCCTCAGCCTGCTCGACGCCGAGGGAGCCGAGTACACCGTCCGCCGCTACCTGGAGGACGTGCCGAGCGAGGACGAGATCCGCGCGGTGCTGGAGCGGCTCGGCCTGGAGCCGTGGGACATCACCCGCACCCAGGAGGCCGCGGCGAAGGAGCTCGGGCTCAAGGACTGGCCGCGGGACGCCGGAGCGCGCGACCGCTGGATCGCGGCGCTGGCCGCGCACCCCAAGCTGATCCAGCGGCCGATCATCACCGCGGACGACGGCACGGCGGTGGTGGCCCGCTCGGAGGACGCGGTACGGGACGCCCTGTCCCGTTGACCTGCGCGGACAACACTCTTGTGACTCAGGCCACTTGGGCGACTTCCCTCGACCGCTGAGCACCTGCGTTCGGTATCTCGTACCTAGCGGCGTACGCACTCCCCTCTCTCCTCAGGAGGCGCGCATGTCGCGCAGGCGAAGTCTCGGTCCGAAGAAGAAGCTCGCGTTGCTGCTCGGTGCGGCGACGGTGGCGGGGGGCGGCGCCTTCGTCATGGCGAACACGTCGAACGCCGCGGCGCCGCCCACCACCCGGTCGGCGGCGGACTCCACCGTCTGCCAGGGCCTCGCCACCGCGCTCGGCAACAACCAGCGGTTCATCGACGGCCAGCGGGCCGAGCCCGACGCGCAGTCGGCGGCGCGGATCGCCAACCGCGAGGCGGTCATCGAGGAGATCAAGCGCAAGCAGGAGGCGTCCGGGTGCGTCGCCGGGGAGTCGGCTCAGGACTCCGGGGCCGCGCAGCCGGAACAGCCCGCCGCCCCCTCGCAGCCCGCCGGGAGCGAGCAGGACGGGCAGGCGGGCGAGGGCGGGACGGCCGAACAGGACGGGCAGGCGGGCCAGGACGGGCAGGCCGGCGGTGCGGCCGCCGGGGAGCAGGTGTGCACCGGGTCCACCGTCACCCTCTCCGGTGAGGACGGCGCGCCGGCCGCGTCCAGCAACCAGTTCCCGGCAGGCACCCGGCTGAAGGTCACCAACCTGGACAACGGCAGGTCCACGACGGTGGAGGTGACCTCGGTGTCCGGCAGCTGTGTGCTGCTGAACGACGCGGCGTTCGAGCAGGTGCGGGAACCCGGGAAGTTCCTGATCCGGCGGGCGGTGATCGAGAAGGTCGGGTGACGCACCCCGGGCGCGCCGACGAGGCGCCCGCGGTCACCGGACGGGAACGTCCGCCGTAACCGGACGAAGGCGTCCGTCGTCACCTGACGGAAGCGCCCGCCGTCACCGGACGGGAGCGCCCGCCGCAACCTGACGGAAGCGCCCACCGTCACCGGACGGAGGCGCCCGTCGCAAGCGGACGGGAGCGGCGGGCGCCTCCGTCCCTTCGCATACAAGCCGCCCCGTACCCGGTGTGCTCACCGGGTGAAGCGGGCCACGGCAGTGTGAGGTAACACGGGGTTCACATACGGGCAATGGCCGGGAAATCGCCTGTTGACAGGCTGCGTGGCATCGACGGCGGCGCCCCAGTGCCGCAGCGCCGCAGCACCCGCACCAGCGCCCAGACCCACCCCCGAAGGATGTGGACCGTGAGCTTCAAGGCCGAGTACATCTGGATCGACGGCACCGAGCCGACCGCCAAGCTGCGGTCCAAGACGAAGATCCTGGCCGACTCCGAGAAGCCGGCCGAGGGCGCGGACCTGCCGATCTGGGGCTTCGACGGGTCGTCCACCAACCAGGCCAAGGGGCACGCCTCGGACTGCGTGCTCAAGCCGGTCTTCGTCTGCCCGGACCCGATCCGCGGCGGCGACGACGTGCTGGTGCTGTGCGAGGTCCTGAACACGGACATGACGCCGCACGAGACCAACACCCGTGCCGCGCTGGCCGAGGTCGCCGAGAAGTTCGCCGCCCAGGAGCCGATCTTCGGCATCGAGCAGGAGTACACCTTCTTCAAGGGCGCCCGCCCGCTCGGCTTCCCCGAGGGCGGCTTCCCGGCCGCCCAGGGCGGCTACTACTGCGGTGTCGGCTCGGACGAGATCTTCGGCCGCGACGTCGTCGAGGCGCACCTGGAGAACTGCCTGAAGGCGGGCCTCGGCATCTCCGGCATCAACGCCGAGGTCATGCCCGGCCAGTGGGAGTTCCAGGTCGGCCCGCTGGCCCCGCTGGAGGTCTCCGACCAGCTGTGGGTGGCCCGCTGGCTGCTCTACCGCACGGCCGAGGACTTCGAGGTCTCCGCCACCCTCGACCCCAAGCCGGTCAAGGGCGACTGGAACGGCGCGGGCGCGCACACCAACTTCTCCACCAAGGCGATGCGCGAGGGCTACGAGGCGATCATCACCGCCTGCGAGTCGCTCGGTGAGGGCTCCAAGCCGATGGACCACGTCAAGAACTACGGCGCCGGCATCGACGACCGCCTGACCGGTCTGCACGAGACCGCCCCGTGGAACGAGTACTCCTACGGCGTCTCCGACCGCGGCGCCTCGGTCCGTATCCCGTGGCAGGTCGAGAAGGACGGCAAGGGCTACATCGAGGACCGCCGCCCGAACGCCAACGTCGACCCGTACGTGGTGACCCGTCTGCTGGTCGACACCTGCTGCACCGCGCTGGAGAAGGCCGGCCAGGTCTGATCCGTCCCACCGCCGGACGTGAGGGGCGCCCACCGCCGAGGTGGGCGCCCCTCACGCCGTCCGGGCGGCGCAAGAACGCCGGGCCGCCGCGGCGTTGCCGCGCGGGTGCCGGTCTGCCGTCAGCAGATTCGCGTTCCGCCGGGCGACCCGGGCGGGCAGAGTCGCCGGTATGAGACTTCTGATGCTGGGCGGGACGGAGTTCGTGGGCCGGGCCGTCGTGGAGGCGGCCCTCGGACGGGGCTGGGAGGTGACCGTCTTCCACCGGGGGCGGCACGAGGCGCCGCGGGGCGTGCGGACGCTGCTGGGCGACCGGACGGCGGTCGACGGGCTGGCCGCGCTCGACGAGGACCCCGGCGCGTGGGACGTCGTCGTCGACACCTGGTCGGCCGCGCCGCGCGCGGTGCGGGACACGGCACGGCTGCTGCGCGGCCGCGCCGGACGGTACGTGTACGTGTCGAGCTGCTCGGTGTACGAGTGGGCGCCGCCCGCCGGGTACACCGAGCAGGCCGCCGTGGTGACGGGCGCGTCGGCGGACTCGGGGACGACGGACTACGCGCGGGACAAGCGGGGCGGTGAACTGGCCGCCGTGGACACCTTCGGCGCGGACCGGTCGGCGCTGGTGCGGGCCGGGCTGATCCTCGGACCGTACGAGAACGTGGGCCGGCTGCCGTGGTGGCTGAACCGGATGGCGCGCGGCGGCCCGGTCCTCGCCCCGGGGCCGCGTGACCTGCCGCTGCAGTACATCGACGTCCGTGACCTCGCCGAGTGGATCCTCGGCGCGGCCGAACAGGGGCTGAGCGGGCCGTACAACCTGATCTCGCCGCAGGGGCACACCACCATGGGCGGGCTGCTGGAGGCGTGCGCCGAGGTGACCGGCGGCGCGGCCGAACTGCGCTGGACCGCACCGCAGGTGATCCTCGACGCGGGCATCGAACCGTGGACGCAGCTGCCGGTGTGGGTGCCGCCGGGCAGCGACCTGCACGACGCGCTGCACGCGGCGGACGTCTCCCGCGCGGTGGCGACGGGGCTGAGCTGCCGACCGGTCGCCGAGACCGTCACCGACACCTGGCGGTGGCTCCGGGACATCGGCGGCACCGCGCCCCAGCGCCCGGACCGGACGGACAAGGGACTCGACCCGGAAGTGGAGGCGAGGGTGCTGGCGGGCGCCGCAGGGGTGTAGGCAGCACCACCCCCGAAGCGGGGGGCTGGGCCCAGTGTCCCGCGGACCGCGCTCGGCCAGACTTGCGCCATGACCAACGACAGCGACAGCGACGGCGGCAGCCGCACGGGGCGGGGCAGGGGGCGGGGCGTCGGGCTCGCCGCGGTACGGGGGCTGGCGCTGGCGCTGGTGTCCCTGCCGGGGGCGGTGCTGTGCTTCGTGCTGTCCGCCGTGTCCATCGCGCTGATCCCGATCGGGATCGGCATCGTCACCACCCCGTACGTGCTGACGGGCGTGCGGATGTTCGCGAACGGGCGGCGGGTGCTGGCGGCCGAGTGGGGCGGGGTGCGGATCGCGCCGTCCTACCGGCCGCTGCCGGCGGACGCCAACCCGTGGGCGCGGACGTTCGGGATGCTGGGCGACCCGGCGACCTGGCGGGATCTGCGGTGGCTGCCGGTCGACATGACCGCGGGCTTCGTCACCGCGCTGCTGCCGGCCGCGCTGCTGCTGTATCCGCTGGAGGGCCTCGCCATCGCGGTCGGGCTGTGGCGGGTGCTGCCCGACGGCTACTGGTACGGCTTCGTACGGGTCACGGACCAGGCGTCCGCGCTCGGTGCCGGGGCGCTCGCGCTGGTCGTGCTGCTCTTCGCGCACTTCTTCGCCGCGCGCGTGCTGCACGGTCACTTCCTGCTCACCCGGGCCGTCCTCGGCGCGCCCGACCGTGAACTGGCCGAGCGGGTGCGGGTGCTGACCGAGACGCGGCGCGACGCCGTCGACACCTCCGCCGCCGAACTGCGCCGCATCGAGCGGGACCTGCACGACGGTGCGCAGGCGCGGCTGGTCGCCGTCGGCATGGACCTGGGCACCATCGAGGCGCTGCTCGACAAGGACCCGGCGAAGGCGAAGGAGCTGATCGCGCAGGCCCGCCGGACCTCCGTGGAGGCGCTGTCCGAACTGCGCGAGCTGGTGCGCGGCATCCATCCGCCGGTGCTGGCCGAACGCGGTCTCGGCGACGCGGTGCGGGCGCTGGCGCTGCGGCTGCCGGTGGCCACCGAGGTGACCGTGGACCTGCCCGGGCGGGCGCAGGCGCCGGTGGAGTCGGCCGCGTACTTCGCGGTGAGCGAGGTGCTCACCAACGCGGTGAAGCACTCCGGCGCGGACCGGATCTGGGTCGACCTGCACCACGCCGACGGTCATCTGCGGGCGGCCGTCACCGACAACGGCCGGGGCGGTGCGGTGATCGGGGCCGGCTCGGGGCTGGCCGGGGTCGAGCGGCGGCTGGGTACATTCGACGGCGTCCTGGCCGTCAGCAGTCCCGCGGGCGGCCCCACCATGGTCACCGTGGAGATCCCTTGCGCGTTGTCCTAGCCGAAGACCTGTTCCTGCTGCGCGACGGGCTGGTCCGGCTCCTCGAGGCGCACGGCTTCGAGATCGCGGCGGCCGTGGAGTCCGGGCCGGAGCTGACGCGGGCGCTGGCCGAGCAGGAGCCGGACGTGGCCGTCGTCGACGTACGGCTGCCGCCGACGCACACCGACGAGGGGCTGCAGTGCGCGCTTCAGGCGCGGCGCCGGCGGCCGGGACTGCCGGTGCTGGTGCTCTCCCAGCACGTGGAGCAGCTGTACGCGCGGGAGTTGCTGACCGGCGGGGGCACCTCACGGCCGGGCGGAGCGGGCAGCGGGGCCGGCGGAGTGGGCTATCTGCTGAAGGACCGGGTGTTCGACGCGGAGCAGTTCGTGGACGCGGTGCGCCGGGTCGCGGCCGGAGGCACGGTGATGGATCCGCAGGTGATCCAGCAGCTGCTGGCGCGGCAGTCGGGCCCGGACCGGCCGCTCACGCGGCTGACGCCCCGCGAGCTGGAGGTGCTGGAGCTGATGGCGCAGGGCCGGACCAACGCGGCGATCGCGGCCCGGCTGGTGGTGACGGAGCGGGCGATCGCGAAGCACACCGCGAACATCTTCGCCAAGCTGGGGCTCGAGGTCTCGGACGACGACAACCGGCGGGTGCTGGCGGTGCTCGCCTACCTCGACCACGGCCGGTGACACCCGCCCCCGCTCCTCCTCACCACCGGTGCGTGATCCACAACTCCCGGTGTTCCAGGGGCTGTTGAAACCCGCGTGGGCGTACGGACCTCGCGTCGATTTCCGGGACGGGTGAACACCCGCGGGGCGGCTCGCGTACTCAAGGGAGCCGCTTCACTCCTGTCGGGCGCCTCGATGCCCCGCAATGGGATGCCCCGCAAGGAAGTCAGAGGAGTTCCATGGGACGCAACACAAGAAAACGCCGTACGCCGCTGGCCACCAAGGCCGTAGCCGGGGCGGCGGCCCTGGCGCTCGGTGGGGGCGGGCTGATCTGGGCGAACTTCTACGCCTCGGCGCACGAGGAGAACAGGGGCCACAACCGGACCACGTCGCAGGCGGCGCAGGTCGCCACGATCGACTGTCCGGACGTCGGCCAGCAGCTCTCGGACGTGCCGGAACGGGCCCGTGGTGAGGTCGACGGTGAACTGGCCTCGATGGACCAGCAGATCACCGACGCCTACGAGCGCCTCGTCACCACGCGCCGGGCGCAGGCCGGGGACCCGCAGTTCGTGCAGAACTCCATCCTGGGTCCGCTCGAGGACCGGCGGAAGGCGCTCATCGACCGCATCAAGCTGGAGATCGACCGGGCCGGCGGGCGGGCCGACGACGGCCTGGACCGGCTGGCGGCCTGCACGGGCCGCCCCGCCGACCAGCAGCAGCCCGGCGACGGCCAGAGCGGCGACGGTCAAGAAGGTGACGGCCAGGACGGCGACGGCCAGAACGGTGACGGCCAGAACGGTGACGGTCAGGACGGCGGCGGCCAGAACCAGGACGACAACGGCAACGGGGCCGCCGGCCCGGTGGCCGAGGACTTCATCGACATCAACGACGTCCAGCCGAACTCCCGCGGCCTGCAGAACGGGCTGGCGGCCAACGGTGATTCCGGTTCCACCGGCTCCTTCACCACGGACTGCGGCGTCAACGAGAACAACCTGTTCAACAGCGACAACCTGATCGCCGCCCCGGGTGTCGACAACGGCGCGCACCACACGCACGACTACGTCGGCAACCAGGACAACGACGCCTTCTCCAGCGACGAGGACCTCGCCGACGCGGACACCTCGTGCCGGAACCAGGGCGACAAGTCCACCTACTACTGGCCGGTGCTGCGGCTCCAGGACGGCTCGCAGGAGTTCGACGCGAACGACCAGGGCGGCGGCGCCGAGGGCAACGTCGGCAGGATCCTCAAGCCGGCCCAGGCGGAGATCAGGTTCGTCGGCAACCAGCAGGGCGACGTCGTCGCCATGCCGAAGTTCCTGCGCGTCATCACCGGCGACGCCAAGTCGTTCGTCAACGGCAACGCGAACGCCAACAGCTCCTGGAGCTGCACCGGCTTCGAGGACCGGCAGGTGACGGACAAGTACCCGCTGTGCCCGCAGGGCAGCCAGGTGGTGCGGACGGCCAACTTCCAGAGCTGCTGGGACGGCCGGAACACCGACAGCGCCAACCACCGCGACCACATGGCGTTCGTCCAGCAGGACGGCAGCTGCCCGAACGGCTTCCAGGCCGTCCCGCAGCTGCAGATCCGCCTGGTGTACGACATCCCCACCCCCGTCGTCGAGAACGGTCAGGTGCGCAACCCGTACGCGGTGGACAGCTTCCCGGAGCAGTTGCACAAGCCGATCACCGACCACAACGACTTCATCAACGTCATGGACGAGGACCTGATGAACCAGGTGGTGGAGTGCATCAACAGCGGTGAGGACTGCCAGTAGGCGGTCCGGCCGGCACGGAGGAGGGCCGGTGGCGGGACCAACCCGCCACCGGCCCTCCTCCGTGTCCGCGCGGACTTAGCCGGAGTGACCGGTGCGACCGGCCGCGTGACCGGCTGTGCGACCGGCCGCGTGACCGGCTGTGTGACCGGCCGCGTGACCGGCCGGGTGCGAGGCGCCGCCGTGCCGCCCGCCGCCGTGGTCGACGCCCTCCTCCAGGGTGCCGCCGAGACGGCCGCGCAGCGCGGCGACCACGTCCTCGTGGCCGACGGCGACCCACTTGCGGCCGACGAGGTAGTGACCGCCGTAGTCCTTGGCCGTGTCGATCCACTCGCGCTGGCCCCGGTCGGTGGCGAAGGTGGCGAGGACGTACTTGCCGTCGCCCGTCCCGCACAGGGCCTGGCGGATCGTGTCGGCGTCGGTCTGCAGGTCCGGTTCGCACTCCGCCTCGGCCGCCAGGCGCTCCAGGCTGCCGGTCGCGGTCGGCGGCACCCGGTCCGCGTCGCCGCCGCCGGATCCGCAGCCCGTCAGCGCCAGGGCCGCCGCCACGCCGGTCAGCGCGAGCATCGGTCGGGTCACCCTCATGTCTTCCTCCGGTCCTCGACGGCGCCATGCCGTTCGGAGCCCCGGCGCGGGGCCCTCGGCCTCCGATACGGCCGCGGCGCCCGCAGCGCTCAATTCCCGGTGCGGCGACGGGCCCGGCCGTGTGACAGTGGCCCGATGAACAGCGACTGGGAAGACCGCGTGACCGCCGCCTGGGCCTCCTTCGACAGCAACCCCGAGCAGGACGCGCCGGCCTTCCGCGCGGTGATCGACGCGCTCGTCGCCGAACTGCCGCCGGACAGCCCGCTCGGCCCCTTCGAGCGGGCCTGCGCCTGGGACTCCACCGGGCACTCGGACCAGGCGGTGCCGCTGTACCGGCAGGCCCTGGACGGCGGCCTGGCCGAGGTCAGCGGCTACCGGGCGCGGCGGGCGCGGATCCAGCTGGCGAGTTCCCTCAGGAACACCGGCCGGGCGGAGGAGGGCGTACGGCTGCTGACGCCGGAACTCGACGCGCCGTCGGACGAGTTGGACGACGCGGTACGGGCCTGTCTCGCACTGTGCCTGTCCAGCCTCGGGCGGGACCGGGAGGGACTGTCGCTGGTCCTCGGCGCGCTCGCTCCCCATCTGCCGCGCTACCGGCGGTCGATGGCCGCCTACGCCCGTGCGCTCGTCGAGCCCGCCGGACGGTGACGCCCCGGGGTCGGGTGACCATCGCCTGATCCACTCGTTCAGTCCAACGTGCACCCACAGGATGTCGCCCAGCCCTCCGCACCCTCCTCCCCGGCCGGCCCGGTCGTGGACGTCGAGCAGGCCGAGGCCGCGCTCGTCGAGCACTATCCGCGGCTCGTCCGGCTCGCCTATCTGGTGCTGCCGTCCGGCCCCGGCCGCGGCCGGCGGGTGCTGACCGCGCACTCCCTGGTCCAGCGTGCCCTGCCGCGGGGCCGCGTCCCGGCACCGGTGATCCCCGCCCAGCAGGCCGGCCGGGACGTCGAGGCCGGGTACGCGCTGGTCCGCCTCCGGGTGGTGCGTACGGCGCTGGAGGCGGGCCGCCCGCTGTGGCGCGCGGCCTGGCCGAAGCGGTCCCAGCTGCCGCCGCTGCTGCCCCAGGTGTGGGGCCTGACGCTGTTCCCCCGCCCCGGCGGCGCCGACGAACTCGCGCTGGACCAGCGGCTGTCCACGCTGTCCGGCCCGGCCCGCGCCGCATACGCGCTGCGCGGCCTGGAACGGCTGCCCGACGGGGACGTGCGCGCGGTGCTCACGGCCGCCGGTGTTACCGACCCGGACGCGGCGCTCGCCGAGGCCGACCGGATCCCCGTCGCCCACCGGCTGCTCGACTCGCCCGAGTTCGACGCCTGCTCGCTGCGGGCCCGGCCGACCGACCTGCTGGGCCGCCGCCGGCGGGTGCGGGCCGCGCTGGTCGCCGGGGCGGCGCTGGCGGTCTGCGGGACGCTGCTCGGACTGCCGGGCGACGGCTGGGGCGGCGACGGTCCCGCCGCGCCGCCGTACGCGCGCAACCCGGCCGCGCAGGCCGCGCTGGACCCGGGCCGGCTGACCCGGGTCTCCCCCACCGCCTGGAAGACCGCCGCACGCACCGACTTCTCCGTGTGGCCGGCACGCGGCGACGGCACCGGCGACCGGGAGCTGCTGCGCCGCGCCCTCGCCGTCTGGGCGCGGCCCGGCGGCGACGTCCAGGTGTCGGCGACCCCCGGCACCCCCACCGGCGGCCCACCGGGACCGCCCCACCTGCTGTACGCCGGAACGGTCGACACCGCCCGGGTGGTGATCCTGTACGACGGTCTGCGCATCGCCCGGTACGCCGAGCCGAAGGACGGCACGCGCGGCGCGGCCCTCGACTTCGCCCGGGTCGACGGCGCCGGCCGGGACGCGGCGGGCGCGGTGGTGCTGAGCCGCGCGGACGGCAACGTGCGCTATCTGACGGCGCCGTGGGTGCGCGGGGCGGCCGAGCGGGACCTGCGCGAGCCGGGTTCCGGCGCGATGGACCTCACCCTCACCGGCGGTGTCACCTCGCCCCTGGCCAGTCCCGTGCTCCGGCCGGAACCGTGCACCTCGTGGAACGTGCTGCAACTGACCGACGGCACCGGCACGGCGCTGCTGACCGACCTGGGCGAGCTGGTGCCGGCGCGGCTGACCGCGGGACGGCCCGGGGCGGCGCGTCCGGCCTCCGGCGCGGAGGCGCTGCGCACCTGGGCGCCGTTCGCGTGCTCGCTGGGCTCGGTCCGCTCGGCGGGCGTACGGAGCGTGAACGCCTGGGCGTTCGCCGAGCAGCCGCTGCCCGGCGCCCCGGACGGCCGGGCCGGGTCGGGTGCGTGGGTGTGCACGCGGGCCGAGACCTGGCGGGGCGCCGGCGCCCGGGTGCTGGCGCAGTTCCACACGCCGGGCGGGCGGTTCGGGGCGGTGGCGGCGACGGCGCAGGACGTGCCGGCGTGCGGGCCGCGCGAGCCGCGGGTGCTGGCCGGGGTGTTGTGGAAGTCCGAGGCGGGCTCCTGGTACCTGCTGGCCGCCGGCAGCGACGACGTCGCGTCGGTCAGGGCGACGGGCGGCGTCGAGGGCTCGGGCCGGGGCCGGCTGCTGACCGTCCGCGCCGAGAAGGGCGCCCGGGCGTACCTCGAGGGCACGGTGGAGAACGGACGGCCGATCAGCGGGCTGCGCTAGTCGACGGAACACCACTGGCCGGTCCGGACCGTTCGAGGCCGGAATCGATCGGTAAGGTGTTCGCATGACTATCGGGGTGCGTCGCAGGATGGGAGTCGAGGAGCGGCGGCAGCAGTTGATCGGCGTGGCCCTCGAACTGTTCAGCCGGCGTTCGCCCGACGAGGTCTCCATCGACGAGATAGCGTCGCGCGCGGGCATCTCCCGCCCGCTGGTGTACCACTACTTCCCCGGCAAACTCAGCCTGTACGAGGCGGCGTTGCGGCGCGCCTCGGAGGATCTGGCGTCCCGTTTCGTGGAGCCGCACGAGGGTCCGCTGGGGTCGCGGCTGCGGCGGGTGATGGGCCGGTTCTTCGACTTCGTGGACGAGCACGGCCCCGGTTTCTCCGCCCTGATGCGCGGCGGGCCCGCGGTGGGCTCCTCCACCACCAACGCGCTCATCGACTCCGTACGGCAGGCCGCCTACGAGCAGATGCTGGCGCACATGGGCGCGACGGAGCCGGTGCCGCCGCGACTGGAACTGGTCGTGCGGTCCTGGATCTCGCTCGTCGAGTCGACGGCGCTGATCTGGCTGGACGGGCGGCGCATCCCGCGCGAGGACCTGGAGACGCAGCTGGTGCAGGACTTCGCGGCACTCGCCGCGGTGGCCGCCGCCCGCGACGAGGAACTGGCCGCTCTGCTGCGCGGACTGCTGGAGAAGGAGCCGGGCGACGGGCCGTTCACCGACCTCGCCGCCCGGCTGATCGCCCTGGCGTCCCCGTGACGGTTACTCCTCGAACTTCCGGTAGGACGCGTCGAGGTCGCGGATCTCGGCGGAGGCGTGCAGGGTCAGGCCCTGCTCCGGCTCGACGTACTGCCGCAGCAGGTCCAGCACGGCCTCGGTGAGCCGGGCCTTGGTCTCCTCGGTGCGGCCGGCCAGCAGGCCGATGTGCACGTGCACCAGCGCGTGGCCCTCGGTGTCGGGGCCGACCACGACGTCCTCGGTGCGCCGGAACCGCGTCTTGCAGGCGGGCGGCTTGGCGGCCGCGATCTCCACGACGGCGGTGTGCAGGTCCCGCGCGAAGGCGGGCCGGTCGAAGCCGTCCGCCAGTCGCTCGGAGTAGTCGACGGTGATCTGCGGCATGAGCCCTCCTGTTCCGGTCAGGAGGGCTCACCCTAGCCGCAGCCGCGCGGGGCCCGCTCAGCCGTCCGTGGTGAACACGGCGACCGTGCGCGCCGGAACGCCGAACGTGCCGGTGGCCCGCTCGTACGACGCGGTCTTCACCACCGCGTCCCCGCCCGCCGACTGCACCGGGTGCAGCCGGTGGCCGGTGCCGGACAGCGCGGTGACGCGCTGCTCCTGCCGCTGCGGCGTGGCGTTGAAGACGATCACCAGGTCACCGAGGGTCATGGTGATCACGCCGGGCGTCTCGTCCTTCCCGGACAGCGGGAAGGCGAGCCGGGACTGCACCTGCGCGGCCGTGTCGAGGGAGAAGTCGGGCTGCGTCGACCGGATCGTCAGCAGGTCCCGGTAGGCGGCCGAGGCGCCCTCGATCTGCGGGCAGCCGACCTTCACCGCGCCGAGCAGCGGTGCGGCGTAGGGCCACTTGTCCTCGTTGTCGGCGGCCGGCGGCAGGCCGCGGCCGAAGCCGTTGCCGTCCGCGCAGTTCCAGTGGATGGCGTTGAACCAGTCGCCGCTGTCGTAGGAGTTGCGGTCCAGGGACTTGGAGCGCAGCAGGTCGGTGCCCGCCTGGGAGAGCGCCGGGCCCTGCGAGAGGGTGGCCGTCGCCATGGCGAGGACCTGCATGCGGGCCCGGTCGGCCGCGGAGGTGTCCTTCGGCAGTTTGAAGGCGAGCGCGTCGAACAGTGTCTCGTTGTCGTGCGCGTCGGCGTAGGCGAGGGCGTCGCCGGGCGCCTCGGCGTATCCGGCGGGGGCGCCGTTGTAGTCGACCTGGGAGCCCTTGACCTGTTTGCCGCTGGTGTCGGTGAAGGTGTAGTCGGCGAGGTTGCCGCTCAGACCGACCTTGATCAGGTCCTGGTAGTGCAGCAGGCGCGCCCTCTGCTCGGCCTCGGTGCCGTTGCCCTTCGAGGAGTTGGGGTCGGTGTACAGGCCGGAGGCGAAGCCCTGCACGCCGGGGTCCTCGTCGAAGGGGCCGCCGCCGCGCACGGCGTCGCGGGCCCGGTCGGAGAAGGTGGCGATGCCGGTGCCGGCCATGTTCTTCTGCGTGGCCTGTTCGAAGCGGGCGTCGTCGGCGATCTCGCCGAAGTTCCAGCCCTCCCCGTACAGGATGATGCTCTTGCCGTCGACGCCGTCCTTCTCGACGGTCAGCGCGTCGAGGGCCTCGCGGACGGCGAGGATGTTGGCCTTCGGGTGGTGGCCCATGAGGTCGAAGCGGAAGCCGTCGACCTTGTACTCCTTGGCCCAGGTGACGACGGAGTCGACGACCAGCTTGCCCATCATGGCGTTCTCGGTGGCCGTGTTGGCGCAGCAGGTGCTGTTGGCGACGGAGCCGTCGGCCAGCAGCCGCTGGTAGTAGCCCGGCACGATCCGGTCCAGCACGGACGTCTTCGCCTGGCCGCTGGCCGCGGTGTGGTTGTAGACGACGTCCATGACGACGCGCAGGCCGTCCTCGTTGAGCGCCTTGACCATCTCGCGGAACTCGACCGTGCGGGCGGTGCCGTCCGGGTCGGTGGCGTAGGAGCCCTCCGGGACCGTGTAGTGGTACGGGTCGTAGCCCCAGTTGTAGGCGTCCTTGGCGGCCGCCTTCGCCACGCACTCCTGCTGCTTGTCGGAGTCGGCCGGGTAGGAGGCGAGGTCGCAGTCGGGGCCCGCCTGGTCGGACGTCCGCTCCGGGACGGTGGCGATGTCGAAGGCGGGCAGCAGGTGCACGTAGGAGGTGCCGGCCTGCGCGAGCCTCCGCAGGTGCTTGGAGCCGTCGCTGTCCTTGTCGGTGAAGGCGAGGTAGGTGCCGCGGTGTTCGGCCGTGCGGTCCTCGACGGAGAAGTCGCGGATGTGCAGCTCCTGGATCTGGGCGTCCTTCAGCGGCACGGCCTTCGGCTTGTCCAGGGACGTCCAGCCCGCGGGGGCGAGGCGCCGGTCGGCGAGGTCGACGACGAGGCTGCGCTCGGAGTCGGTGGTCAGGGCCACCGAGTAGGGATCGGTGACCGTGTTGGTGGTGATCTCCTGGGTGCTGGGCGCCCACACCGTGACCTTGTACCGGTACTCCTCGCCCTTCCAGGAGCGCGGCCCGGTGACGGACCAGACGCCGGAGTCGCCGTCGCGGCGCATCGCGACACTGCGGCCGCCGATCTCCAGGGTCACCTGCTGGGCGGTCGGCGCCCACACGGAGAGCGTGGGCCGGCCGTGCCGGAACACCGGGCCGAGGTCCGCCTGCGTGGCGTGCGCGGCGTACAGGTCGTCGAGGACGCCGGCGATCTGCACGCCGGTCGCGGCGAGCACGGCGCCGTTGGCGGCGCGTTGGGAGGCGACGACCTGGCCGCGCAGCGCCTCGCGCACCCGGTCGCGGTCGCGCGGGTCGACGGACCAGGCGGTGCCGTTCCTCAGGTGCGGGAACGTCGCCTTCTGGGCGTCGGTGAGGGTCGTCCTCGCCAGCCGCAGCCAGCGCGCGTCGTCGCTCTTCAGCGTGCCGTCCTGCACCGTGACGGAGCCGGTGCGGGAGGCGAGGAGCTGGGTGGAGGCGGCGGCGTCGGAGCCGTTCCAGACGACGGTGTCCCGGTCGATCCAGACCGCCTTGGAGGTGGACAGGTCGAGGGCGGCCGCGGAGCCGGCGGGCTGCGGCAGCAGGTA
Source organism: Streptomyces calvus (assembly GCF_006782915.1). Classification (GTDB taxonomy): domain Bacteria; phylum Actinomycetota; class Actinomycetes; order Streptomycetales; family Streptomycetaceae; genus Streptomyces; species Streptomyces calvus. The sequence continues at coordinate 36,174 of NZ_VCNP01000051.1, read as the reverse complement.
CTTCTCCTGGCCGCTCAACAGCCACACCTCGTGCCCGTTGGCCCTGAGGTCCAGGGACTGGTCGGACGGGAGGTCCTTCTCGTCGCCCTTGTGGAGGATGTAGCTGAGGCTGGTGGCACCCTCGGCGAGCGGCACCTCGAAGACCGCGCCGTAGGCATCCGTCCTCACGGGCTTCAGCGGGTTCGACCAGTCGGTGGGGTTCGCGGCGCCGGTCCAGGTGTGCAGGCCCCAGCCGTCGTAGCTGCCGTCGGCGCGGTGGTAGTGCAGCACGGCCTTGGTGGTGTCCTGGGCCGGGTACTCGGGCCGTTCGGTGGTGACGGTCTCCTTGCCCTGCTCGATCCAGATCTCACCGGTCCCGGTGAGGTCGATCGTGCGGTCGGCGGAGACGTCCTTGTTGCCCTCCTTGTCGATGACGAGGAAGCCGAGGTCGGACGCGCCCGGCTTCAGCTTGACGTAGGCGAAGGCGCCGTAGGCGTCGCGGCCGGTGAACGGGTGGCTGTCCGGCCACTCGGTGGCCTCGCCGTCCGCCAGGTCGCCCCAGGCGTACAGGCCCCAGTCGTCGTAGTCGCCGTCCGCGCGCTTGTAGTGGACGACCGCGTAGTCGCGGGAGGTGGCGGTGGGCGGCTCCGCGACGGGCGGGGTGCCGGTGGTGGAGGCTGCCAGGGCGCTCGCGGTGCGGCCGGCCGAGTCGATCACGACGGCCTTGTAGCGCAGGGCGGTGCCGGCGGGGACGTCCTCACCGATGGTGTGGGTGACCTTGTACGGGGCGTGGTCGGCGGAGCCGAGCGTCTGCCACTTGCCGTTCCCGGTCTGGGCGGCGAAGACGACGCGGTTGAGCTGTCCGCCGTCGGTGTCGGCGGTGACCTCGACGGTGCCGGTGGCGCCGGCGTCCGGGGCGTTCAGGCTGATCGTGGGTTCGGTGGCGGGCTTCCCGAGCGGGCCGGACGCCTTCAGCACGATCGCCGAACCGGCCGGGACGCTGACGGTGATCTTCTGGTCGGCGTCGCTGGTGACGGTGGCGTCGGTGCCGTGGATGCCGCGGAAGGTCATGCCGGCGGAGTTCGTGGCGAAGGTCGCGGTCTTCTTCTCGCCGGCGTTGTTGAAGGCGACCACGTACTCGGTGGTGTCCCGGCCCGTGCCGGTGCGGGAGAAGGCGTACACGCCGGCGCCGTCGGCCGCGTGACGCTCCTGCTGGATCCCGTCGGTGAGGGCGGGGTGGGCCTTGCGGAGCTTCGCGAGGGCGCTGATCTGCCGGTAGAGCGGCGAGCGGGTGTCGTAGGTGTCCTCGGCGTGGGTGCGGTCGCTGCCGATCAGGTCGTCGTCGAGGTAGTCGGCCGTACGCGAGGCGAACAGCGTCTGGCGGGCGTCCTTGTCGCCGCCGGCGCCGGTGAAGCCCTGCTCGTCGCCGTAGTAGACGACCGGGTTGCCGCGGCTGAGGAACATCAGCTCGTTGGCGAGCATGTCCTTCTTCAGCAGTTCGGCGTCGGACGCCTTCGGGTCGTCCTGCTTCAGGAACGTCCCGATGCGGCCCATGTCGTGGTTGCCGAGGAAGGTGACCTGCTCGTAGGCGTTGGACCGGCCGGTCGTGTACTTGTGGTCGTCGCCGAAGACGGCCGCGAGCTTCTTCGCGCTGCCGCCCTGGGAGGCGTACTGGCGGGCCGCCTCCTGGAACGGGAAGTCGAGCGTGGCGTCGAGGCGGCCCTCGGTGACGTACGGGGCGGTGACGTCGGTGTCGGCGGAGTAGACCTCGCCGAACATGAAGAAGTCGTCGCGGCCCTTCTTGGCCGCGTAGGCGTCCAGCGCGGTGGCCCACTGGGTCCAGAACTCCATGTTGACGTGCTTCACGGTGTCGATCCGGAAGCCGTCGATGTCGAAGTCCCTGACCCAGCGCTGGTAGATCCTCTCCATTCCGTCGACGACCTCGGGACGCTCGGTCCACAGGTCGTCGAGGCCGGAGAAGTCGCCGTGCGTGCTGGACTCGCCGGCGAAGGTGGAGTCGCCGCGGTTGTGGTACATCCGCGGGTCGTTGAGCCAGGAGGGGACCTTGAGGTCCTTCTTCGCGGCGGGCACGACCGGGGTGCGCGGGAAGGAACCGGCGTCCACGCGCGGGAACCGCCGGGAGCCGTCGGCGTAGTCGGCGTCGTCGAAGGGCTCACCGTCCTTCGTCAGGTACGGGAAGGCGCCCTTGGAGAGGTAGTCGTAGGACTTCTCCTCGTAGTCGACGACGTCGGCGGTGTGGTTGGTGATGACGTCGAAGAAGACCTTCATGCCCTTGGCGTGGGCCTTGTCGATGAGCTTCTCGAGGTCCTCGTTGGTGCCGAAGTGCGGGTCGACCTGGGTGAAGTCGGTGATCCAGTAGCCGTGGTAGCCGGCCGAGGCGTTGTCGCCGGTGCCCTGCACGGGCTGGTTCTTGAAGATGGGCGCCATCCAGATGGCGGTGGTGCCCAGGCCCTTGATGTAGTCGAGCTTGTCGGTGAGGCCCTTGAGGTCGCCGCCCTGGTAGAAGCCCTTGTCGGTGGGGTCGTAGCCGGTGGTGAGGCGTGAACCGGTGAGCCGGCCGCGGTCGTTCTTCGGATCGCCGTTGGCGAAACGGTCCGGCAGGACGAAGTAGAACTGCTCGCGCGTCAGGTCGTGCCGCGCGGGCGACGCGGCCAGCCGCGCGTCCGAGGGCGGCGCGGGCGGGGTGTCGGCGCGGGCGGCGAGCGGCTGGACGAGGGCGGCGGCGAGCGCGGCCACGGTGACGGCGGCGACGCGTCTGCCGCGCGCGGTGCGGCGCCCCGGGGGCGCGGGCCATCTGGGTATCAAGGCGTGAACTCCTTGCGCTTACGGCTCATTGGGTCCGACCCCGCGCCACGGCCGTACGGCCTGTTTCGGCCACTTCACCGGGGCGCCGGCGTGACCGTATCCCCGTTGAAAGCTTTACAGCAAGGGTTGTGAAAGTAACAGTAAGGAATTGCATCCGGACGCGGGCCGCGCCGCCGCCCCGTGAACGGCGGCGGGGCCCGCGCGGGTTCAGCAGCCCGACTTGCCCGTGTACACCGCGAGGGCCGTGTTCGGGGCCAGCGTGGCGGTCAGCTGTCCCGAACCGTTCACCGTCACCGGGGTGTTGTTCTGGACGTTGCAGTACGTGCCCGCCGGGAGGGACGTCTGGTAGGTGCGGGTCAGCGAGCCGGACTCGTGGTTGATGGCCACGAAGCCCTTGCTGCCCCGGCCGAAGGCGATCGCGTCGCCGCCGTTGTCCCACCAGTTGGTGACCGCCTGGCCGCGGGTGGCGTTGCGGAAGGCCACCATGGACTTGATCTCCGGCCAGGCGTGCTGGCACTTCCAGCCGCTCTGCCAGCAGGCGTCCACCCGGCCGCCGTTCGGCGGTCCGGCGTCGTGGTCGGTGAACTCGTAGCCGGAGTTGATGTCGGGCGCGCCGTAGGGCCAGGCCAGCATGAAGACGTTGGCCAGGGTGTAGTTCGCGCCGTCCTTGTAGCTCAGGGTGGAGCCGTTGCGCTCGGTGTCGTGGTTGTCGACGAAGACGCCCGAGACACCGCTGTTCAGGTAGCCCCAGCCCTCGCCGTAGTTCTTCAGGTAGGCGAGGTTCTCGTTGTTGAAGACCCGCTTGAGGTCGTAGGCGTAGCGGAACTCCTGGACGTCGCCGTTGCCCGTGTACTCGGTGGGCTGGACGGCCTCGCCGGCGCCGTATATGACCTCCTGCTTCCAGTACACGCCCGGGTTGCTCAGCCGGGACTTGATGTTCGCCAGGTCGGCGGCCGGCATGTGCTTGGCGGCGTCGATGCGGAAGCCGTCCACGCCGAGGGAGAGCAGGTCGTTGAGGTATCCGGCGACGGTCTTGCGGACGTACTCCTCGCCGGTGTCCAGGTCGGCCAGTCCGACCAGCTCGCAGTTCTGGACGTTCCCGCGGTCCTGGTAGTTGGTGATCTGCGAGGTGCAGTTGTCGAAGTCGTACGAGGAGTACAGACCGGGGTAGTTGTACTTGGTGTACGACGAGCCGCCGGTGCCGGTGCCGCTGCCCGCGGACATGTGGTTGACGACGGCGTCGACGACGACCTTCACACCGGCCGCGTGGCAGGTATTCACCATGTTCTGGAAGGCGGTGCGGTCACCGAGGCGTCCCGCGATCCGGTAGCTCACCGGCTGGTAGGACGTCCACCACTGGGAGCCCTGTATGTGCTCGGCGGGCGGGGAGACCTGGACGTATCCGTAGCCGGCGGGGCCGAGGGTGGTGGTGCACTCGCGGGCCACCGAGGCGAAGTTCCACTCGAAGAGGACCGCGGTGACGTCCTTGGTGCCGGGCGGGGACGCCTGCGCTCCGGTTGGGGCCATGACAACCGAGGCGGCCGCGAGCGCGACGATCCCGGCGAGGGTTCTGCGTGCCATGTGGGGTTCCTTCTTCATCGAAGGGTGTGGGGATACCGCCCGAGTCGCTTGAAGGTTCTTGCAGAAACCTTCAGCAACCTTGCGGCAACGCAGATGTTAGAGGCCCGCCACCCGAAAGGGCAGCGGGCCGTACCAACTTGAATGAAAAAAGTTGCGGACCGGACGACCGAAGGCCACGACCACCGGAAGGCCACGACCACCGGAAGGTCACGACCACCGGAAGGTCACGACCGTCGGAAGGTCAGCCCGTCGTCCACCACACGGTGGTGTCGGCCGGCACCTTCGCCTCGCCGCCCGTCTCCGCCACCTCGTCACTGGCGATCAGCACCCGCCCGTACGACGGAGTCGTCACCGACTCCCCCGTGGTGTTCGCGACGCACACGAAGTCCCCGCGGCGGAAGGCGAGCACGCCCTCGGGCGCGCGCAGCCACTCCACCGCGTCGCCCGCACCCAGGTCCGCCTGCTCCCGGCGCACGGCGAGCGCGGACCGGTACAGCTCCAGCGTCGAACCGGGCACGCCGGTCTGCGCCTCCACGCTCAGCTCGCCCCAGCCCGCCGGCTGCGGCAGCCAGCTGCCGCCGTCGCCGAAGCCGTACGAGGAACCGGTGCGCGTCCACGGGATCGGCACCCGGCAGCCGTCACGGAAACCGTCCTGGCCCGCGCCGCGGAAGTACGCCGGGTCCTGGCGCACCTCGTCCGGCAGGTCCACGACGTCCGGCAGGCCCAGCTCCTCGCCCTGGTAGACGTACGCCGAACCGGGCAGCGCCAGCATCAGCAGCGTCGCCGCGCGGGCCCGGCGCAGGCCCAGTTCGCGGTCGCCGGCCAGGCGGATCTGGGTGCCGAGGCCGGGCGGGTTGGCGAAGCGGGTGGCGTGCCGGGTGACGTCGTGGTTGGACAGCACCCAGGTGGCCGGGGCGCCGACCGGGCGCATGGCGTCCAGGGTGCGGTCGATGACCTCACGCAGCTCGGCGGCGTCCCAGTGGGTGCCCAGGTACTGGAAGTTGAACGCCTGGTGCAGCTCGTCCGGCCGCACGTAGTTGGCGGTGCGCTCCACGGTCGGCGTCCACGCCTCGGCGACGAAAATACGCTCGCCGGAGTACTCGTCCAGGATGAGCCGCCACTGCCGGTAGATGTCGTGCACGCCGTCCTGGTCGAAGAACGGCATGACATCGTTGCCCAGCAGTTTCAGCTGCTCGTGCGAGCCGAGGTCGGGCAGGCCCTCGGCCTTGACCATGCCGTGGGCGACGTCGATGCGGAAGCCGTCCACGCCCATGTCCAGCCAGAAGCGCAGGATGGAGCGGAACTCGTCGCCGACCGCCGGGTGCTCCCAGTTGAAGTCGGGCTGCTCCGGCGCGAAGAGGTGCAGGTACCACTCGCCGGGCGTGCCGTCGGGTTCGGTGACGCGGGTCCAGGCCGGGCCGCCGAAGATCGACTCCCAGTCGTTGGGCGGCAGTTCACCGTCGGCGCCCTTGCCGGGCCGGAAGTGGTAGCGCTCCCGCAGCGGCGAGCCGGGGCCCTCGGCGAGGGCCCGCTTGAACCACTCGTGCTGGTCGGAGGAGTGGTTGGGCACCAGGTCGACGATGATCCTCAGGCCCAGTGCGTGGGCGTCCCGGATCAGCGCGTCCGCGTCGAGCAGGGTGCCGAACATGGGGTCGACGGCGCGGTAGTCGGCGACGTCGTAACCGGCGTCGGCCTGCGGCGAGGCGTAGAAGGGGCTGAGCCACACGGCGTCCACGCCGAGGTCGCGCAGGTACGGCAGGCGGGAGCGGATGCCCTCCAGGTCGCCCATGCCGTCGCCGTTGCTGTCGGCGAAGCTGCGCGGGTACACCTGGTAGATCACCGCGTCCCGCCACCAGTCGCGGCGCCGGGCGACGGTGGCGACGGCCGCGTCGGAGGTGGGGGTCGGGGCCGGGGCGGCGGAGTGCTGCTGGCTCATGTCGTCCTTGATACGAGTTTCGGTCAGGGAGGCGAGTGGGGGCGGCGGAGGGACGAGGCGGCCGCGGTGACAGCGGGGTCGGATGGACACCGCGGCCGCCTCCCCGCGTGAGTCAGGCACGCGGGAGTCGTTCCACGAAGGGCCTCAGCCCTTCGTGCCGCCGGCGGTGAGGCCGGTGACCAGGTTCTTCTGCACCAGGTAGAAGAACGCGGAGACCGGTATCGCGATCAGGACCGCGGTGGCGGCCATGAGGTTGCGCTGTGCGTCGTGTTCGCTGACGAAGCTCTGCAGACCGACGGCGAGGGTGTACTTCTCGTCGTCGAGCATGAACGTCGTGGCGAAGGCGACCTCGCCGAACGCGGTGATGAAGCTGTAGAACGCGGCGACCGCCAGACCCGGCTTGGCGAGCGGCAGGATCAGCCGCGCGAACGTGCCGATGGGGGTCAGCCCGTCGACCCGTCCGGCCTCGTCGATCTCGAACGGAATGGTGTCGAAGTAGCCCTTCATCAGCCAGGCGCAGTACGGCACCGCCGTCGAGCAGTAGACGAGGATCAGTCCAAGGTAACTGTCGATGAGCTGCAGTTCCGACAGGATCTGGTACATCGGCACCATCAGGACGGCCACCGGGAACATCTGGGTGACCAGGAGCACCCACATGAACTTCTTGTACCCGGGGAACCGCATGCGGGACACGGCGTAGCCGGTGGTGGCGGCGACCAGGACACCGATGACGGTGGTGCCGAGCGAGACGATCAGCGAGCTCTTCAGCCAGTCGAAGAAGTTCGTGTTCTGCAGCACGAACGAGTAGTTGTCGAGCGTCATCTTGCCCCAGATGCCGCCGGGACGCAGATAGTCGTCCTTGTCGGGGCCGAGGGACAGGAAGACCAGCCAGGCGACCGGGAACAGCGCGATCAGGCTGGCCACGATCAGCACGCCGTGCGAGGTGAGCTTCGCCAGCGGGCTGCTCTCGCCGCGCCGGCGCACCGTACGGGGCGGGCGCGGGTCGTCGGCAGGCCGGTCCGCCGGAGCAGTGGTGGTGACGGTGGTGGTGCTCATGGGGACTCCTGCCTCAGATCGCGAGCTGCTGCTCATTGCGGTTCAGCCAGCGGCGGTAGAAGGAGGTGAAGACGATCAGGATGGCCAGCAGCAGCATGCCGTAGGCGGCGGACTGCGCGAAGTCGCGCGGCTGCTGTCCGAAGCCGAGCTGGTAGGCCCAGGTCACGAGGATCTGCGCGTCCGGGGCGGTGTTGCCGAACAGCAGGAAGATCACGGCGAACTGGTTGAAGGTCCAGATGATGCCGAGCAGGACCACGGTGGAGCTGACCGAGCGCAGGCCGGGCAGGGTGACGTGGCGGAACCGCTGCCAGGCGCTCGCGCCGTCCATCTCGGCCGCCTCGTACAGGCTGGCGTCGATGGACTGCAGGCCGCCGAGCAGGGAGACCATCATGAACGGAACACCGCACCAGGTGTTGACCATGATCGCGGCGAACCGCTGCCAGAAGGTGTCCTCCAGCCACAGCGGCGTCGGCAGGCCGAGCGCGTCCAGGCCGGAGTTGATGATGCCGGCGTCGGCGAGCATGAAGCGCCAGCCGAAGACGGTGACGAAGGTCGGCACGGCCCACGGCAGGATCAGCACCAGCCGGTACAGGGTGCGGCCGCGCAGCTTCTGGTTGAGCAGCAGGGCCAGGCCCAGGCCGATGCCGTAGTGCAGGGCGACGCAGGCGGCCGTCCACACGATCGTCCAGACGAAGTGGGACCAGAAGCGGTCGTAGGCGGTCTCGCCCCACAGGATGTCGGCGTAGTTGTCCAGGCCGATGAACTTGTACGTGGCCTCGATCTCGTTCACGCCGATGGTGCGGGCCGAGTTGAGGCTGTTGGCGTCGGTGAGCGTGAGGTAGAAGCCGTACGCCAGCGGGTACAGCACGAGGACGCCGAGCACGACGGCCACCGGCGCGATCATGGCATAGGCGTACCAGTGCTTGTCGAAGCTGCGCTTCAGGCGGCGGGCCCGGCCGGGCCGGGGCGCGCGGTCACCGCTGCGCTTGCCCGTCGCGCGGTCGATGGCGACTGTCATGTTCGGCACCTTCTGGATGATCAAGGGGTACGGCACACGGGCCGGCGACCGCCGGATCCTCCCCTCCTGGAAACGGATCCGGCGGCCGCACGGGCGTTACTTGCTGAAGTCCGGCACCAGCTTGGCGATCGCGATCTCCGCGTCGCTCAGGCCCTTGTCCAGGGACTCCTTGCCGCTGGCGATCTGGGGCAGCTCGTCGTCCATCGGCGTCCACAGCGAGCTGTACTCGGGCAGGGCGGGACGCGGCTGGGCGGCCGGGAGGACCGTCTGGTAGCCGGCGATGCCCGGGTCGGCCTTGACCTTGTCGGTGTAGGCGTCGTCACGCGTGGGCAGCGTGGAGTTCTTCAGCGCGATGGTCTCCTGCGCCTTCGCCGAGGTCATGAACTTCACGAACTTCAGCGCGGCCTGCTGCTTCTCCTCGGAGGAGCCGGCGTAGACGGACAGGTTGTGGCCGCCGGTCGGGGCGCCCGCCTTGCCGGCGGAGCCGGCCGGGACGGTGGCGATGCCGAGGTTGTTCTTGTCCTTGAACGCGGAGCCCTTGTAGAAGTTGGTGATCTCCCACGGGCCCTGGATGATCGAGGCGACCTTGCCGTTGACGAACGCGTCCTGGATGTGGGCGTAGGCGTCGGCGGTGACGTCGGCCTTGTGCAGGCCCTTGCCGTCGAAGAGGTCCAGCCAGGTGCCGTACGCCTTCTTCGCCTCCGGCGACTTGACGGTGACCTTCTTGGCGTCGGCGTCGACCATGTCGGTGCCCTCGCCGTAGAGGAACGGCTGGGCGTAGTAGCCCGCGGTGGAGCCCCAGTAGCCGTCGACGCCGGTCTTGTCCTTGATGGTGGCGGCGGCCTTCTTCAGGTCGTCCCACGTCTTGGGGGCCTCGACGCCGGCCTTCTCGAACAGTTCCTTGTTGTAGACGAAGGCCAGGGTGTCCGTGGTGAACGGGACGCCGTAGGTCTTGCCCTCGTACTTGGCCTGCTCGATCAGGTTGGGCTGGAACTTGTCCTGCTCGGCGAGGGCCTCGGTGCCGTCCAGCGGCACGAAGAAGCCCTTCTTGGCGAAGGCGGGCGTCCAGCCGACCTCGGAGCGCAGCACGTCCGGGGCACCCTTGGAGCCGGCGGCGGTGTCGAACTTGTTCTGCGCCTGGTCGAAGGGGACGTTGACGTAGTTGACCTTGACGTCCTTGTTGGCGGCCATGAACTCCTTGACCAGCGCCTGGTACGTCGGTGCCTCGTTGGTCGCGTTGGAGGTGTCCCACCAGGTGATGGTGACCGGGCCGCCGGCCTCGTCTCCGCTGTCGCCGTCTCCGCCGCAGGCCGTCGCCGCGAGGGCGAGGGACGCCACCAGCGCGGTGGCCGCTATGCCACGCCGCATGAGTTCTCCTTGAGGGTGAAAGCCCGAGTGGTGCAGGGAGCGGCCCCGTCTGCCGCCCTGCCGACTTGCCGACTGCGCCGTTGCGGCCGCCGGGCGACGTGAACGTAACAGCGATGGAACCGATCCGAAAGACCTTGCAGAAAAGTTTTGCAAGCAGGCCCGAGAGTTATGCCGCCGTGACCTGCTCTCGACCACCGCGCGACCCGGGTTTCCGCCCGTACGACGCGGGTTCGGACAGTTGTGCAAGACTCTGCAAGCACTTGCCATCCGTTGCCGCCGGGGGAATCATCCCTTGCGACCGGACGCCGACCACGACGTGAGGGACCGCGATGACCCAGCAGCCCACAGCGGGCCGTTCGACGGCGCGCACCAGGCGTCCCGTCGGTGTGCAAGGCGGGACCCGGCCGCTACAGTCCGGTGCTGTGACCACAAGGCTTGCTGATATCGCTGCTCAGGCGGGGGTGAGCGAGGCGACCGTCAGCCGGGTCCTCAACGGCAAGCCGGGCGTCGCCGCCACCACCCGTCAGTCCGTGCTCGCCGCCCTCGACGTGCTGGGCTACGAACGCCCGGTGCGGCTGCGGCAGCGCAGCGAGGGCCTGGTCGGTCTGATCACCCCCGAGCTGGAGAACCCGATCTTCCCGGCGCTGGCCCAGGTCATCGGGCAGGCGCTGACCCGGCAGGGCTACACCCCGGTGCTCGCCACGCAGACCCCGGGCGGGTCGACGGAGGACGAGCTGACGGAAATGCTCGTGGACCGCGGGGTCGCCGGCATCATCTACGTCTCCGGCCTGCACGCGGACACCACCGCCGACATGCAGCGCTACGAGCGGCTGCGCGCCCAGGGCGTGCCGTTCGTGCTCGTGGACGGCTTCTCCCCGAAGGTGCAGGCGCCGTTCATCTCCCCCGACGACCGGGCGGCGATGGCGCTCGCGGTCACCCACCTCGCCTCCCTCGGCCACACCCGGATCGGCCTGGCACTCGGGCCGAAGCGGTTCGTGCCGGTGCAGCGCAAGATCGAGGGTTTCGTGCGCACCGTGCAGGAGCAGTTCGGGCTGAGCGCCGGGACCATCGAGACGGAGCTGATCCAGCACTCCCTGTACACGCTGGAGGGCGGCCAGGCCGCCGCCAACGCGCTCATGGACCGCGACTGCACGGCGGTGGTGTGCGCGAGCGACATGATGGCGCTCGGTGCGATACGGGCGGCCCGGCAGCGGGGGCTGGACGTGCCGAAGGACATCTCGGTGGTCGGCTTCGACGACTCCCCGCTGATCGCCTTCACCGACCCGCCGCTCACCACGGTCCGCAAGCCGGTCCCGGCGATGGGCCAGGCGGCGGTGCGCACCCTGCTGGAGGAGATCGGCGGAACGCCCGCCCCGCACAGCGAGTTCGTGTTCATGCCGGAACTGGTGGTGCGTGGTTCGACCGCTTCGGCCCCTGGGGACCGGAATCGTTCCTAGGGTGGAGGAAACGACTTTTCGCGCACTGCCACGGCAGTAGGGCGCGCGCCTCTTCCCGGGGGAGAACATGCGGGTCGTACGGGACCGGGGGATGATCTGAGGGCGAGGTCTTTTCTGGCAGACTCTGTGCCCATGGGTGACACGACCGTGACAACGCTGGATGGCCGGCAGGAGGCCGTTCTCCATCCCGTCGCGGACGAGACGGGGCGGACCTTCCTGCGCCGCCCGCGCACCCCCCGCCGGCCCCGCCTGTGGTTCGAGATCCTGCTGATCGCGGTGAGTTACTGGACGTACTCGCTGGTCCGCAACGCCGTGCCGGAACAGCGGGCCGAGGCGCTGCGCAACGCCGACTGGATCTGGCGCCTGGAGAACCAACTCGGCACGGCCTTCGAGGAGTCCGTCAACCATGCCGTGAACTCGGTGACTTGGCTGGTCGTCGGCATGAACTACTACTACGCCACCCTCCACTTCGTGGTGACGCTGGGTGTGCTGGTGTGGCTCTACCGCAGTCATCCGGGCCGTTACGCGGCGACGCGGACGGTGCTGTTCGCCACCACGGGTGTCGCCCTGGTCGGCTACTACCTGTATCCGCTGGCGCCGCCGCGGCTGATGAACGGCCAGGACTTCATCGACACCGTCGTGGTCCACCAGACCTGGGGGTCGATGGCCTCCGGCGATCTGAAGAACATGTCCAACCAGTACGCGGCGATGCCGTCGATGCACATGGGCTGGTCGGTGTGGTGCGGCCTGACGCTGTTCGCGCTGGCCACGGTCCCGTGGGTACGTGTCCTGGCCCTGGTGTACCCGGCGGCCACGCTGGTGGTCATCGTCGCCACCGCCAACCACTTCTGGCTGGACGCGGTCGGCGGCGTGCTCTGCCTGGCCTTCGGCTACGGCGTCGCGCTGCTCTGGTACGGCCGCCGCCCGTCCGCCCTGCCGAGGCGGGTGCCGGACGCGGAGCAACCGGCCGCGGCCGGTCCGGTGCCGGACGCTGGGCAATCGGTCCCGGCCGGTCCGATGCCGGACGCGGGGCAACCGGTACCGGCCGGTCCGGTGTCCGGCGCGGAGCAGCAGGCCGCGGCCGCGTCGATCCCGGTGCCGAAGCAGGGCTGACCGGGCCCGGAGCAGCCGAAACAGGGCTGACCGGGCGCGGAGCAGCCGAAACAGGGCTGACCGGGCGCGGAGCAGCCGAAACAGAACTGACCGGGCCCGGAGCAGCCCAAGCAGGGTCGACCGGGCGCCGCGCAGGGGCGCCGGGCGTCCCGTCCCGCCTGCGCGGCGCCGTCAGGATCCGCCGTAGAACAGTTCCTCCACCACGCCCCGCGCCCGGCGTGCCGTACGCCGGTACGCGTCGAGCATGTCGCCCGCGTGGCCCGGGCCGTAGCCCAGGTAGCGGCCGACGGCGGCCAGTTCCCGGGGCACCGTCGGGAAGGTGTCGCCGGCCCGGCCCCGCACCAGCATCACCGCGTTGCGCACCCGGGTGGCCAGCACCCAGGCCTCGTCGAGGATGCCGGCGTCCTCCTCGGACATCAGGCCGGCGGCACGGGCGGCGGCCAGCGCCTCCCGCGTCCTGGTGGTGCGCAGCCCCGGCTCCCCGGCGCCGTGCCGCAGCTGGAGCAGCTGCACGGTCCACTCCACGTCGGACAGCCCGCCCGGCCCGAGCTTGGCGTGGAGTTTCGGGTCGGCGCCGCGCGGCAGCCGCTCGGACTCCATGCGGGCCTTCAGCCGGCGGATCTCCCGCACCGCGTCCTCGCCCAGCCCGTCGGCCGGGTAGCGCAGCGGGTCGATCAGCTCGGTGAAGCGCCGGCCGAGGTCCTCGTCGCCGGCGACGTGCTCGGCGCGCAGCAGCGCGTGCCGCTCCCACACCAGCGACCAGCGCCGGTAGTACGCCTCGTACGACTTCAGGGTGCGCACCAGCGGGCCCGACTTGCCTTCCGGGCGCAGGTCGGCGTCGACGAGCAGCGGCGGGTCGGCGCTCGGGATCTGCAGCAGCCGGCGCATCTCGGCGACCACCTTGTGGGCCGCCTCGGACGCCTCCCGCTCGTCGACGCCGTCCCGCGGTTCGTGGACGAACAGGACGTCCGCGTCGGAGCCGTAGCCCAGTTCGTGACCGCCGAACCGGCCCATGCCGATGATCGCGAACCGGGTGGGGAGCGTGTCGCCCCAGCCCTCGCGGACCACGGCGCGCAGCGTGCCGGCGAGGGTGGCGGCCGTCAGGTCGGACACGGCGCCGCCCACCAGGTCCACCAGCGCGCCCTGGTCGGCCTCGACCGGCTGGGACTCGGTGCCGTAGGAGCCGACGATGTCGGCGGCGCACGTGCGGAACAGCTCGCGGCGGCGCACTCCGCGGGCGGCCGTGACGCCCTGCACGGCGTTGTCGGCGCGGCCGACGGCGGCCAGGATCTCCTGCTGGAGGTGGGCGCGGGAGCGCACGGCGAGCCCTCCGCCGTCCCCGTCGCCGAGCAGCGCGACCGCCTCGGGGGCGCGCATCAGCAGGTCCGGCGCGAGCCGGCCGGCGGACAGCACGCGGGCGAGGTTCTCGGCGGCGGCGCCCTCGTCGCGCAGCAGCCGCAGGTACCAGGGGGTCTTGCCGAGCGCGTCGGAGACCTTGCGGAAGTTCAGCAGTCCGGCGTCCGGGTCGGCGGAGTCCGCGAACCAGCCCAGCAGCACCGGCAGCAGCGTGCGCTGGATGGCGGCCTTGCGGCTGACGCCGGACGCCAGTGCCTCCAGGTGGCGCAGCGCCGCGGCCGGGTCCGCGTAGCCGAGCGCGACCATGCGTTCCCGGGCCGCCTCCGCGCTGAGCCGCGCCTCGCCGGGCGCGAGCGCGGCGACGGCGTCGAGCAGCGGCCGGTAGAACAGCTTCTCGTGCAGCCGCCGTACGACGGAGGCGTGCCGCCGCCACTCCCGGTGCAGCGTGGCGACCGGGTCGGTGCGCAGGCCCAGGGAGCGGCCCAGGCGGCGCAGGTCGGCCTCGTCCTCCGGGACGAGGTGGGTGCGGCGCAGCCGGTACAGCTGGATGCGGTGCTCCATGGAGCGCAGGAACCGGTAGGCGTCGTCGAGCTGGGCGGCGTCCGAGCGGCCGACGTAGCCGCCGGCGGCGAGGGCCTTGAGGGCGTCGAGGGTGGTGCCGCTGCGCAGCGAGGCGTCGGCGCGGCCGTGCACCAGCTGCAGCAGCTGCACCGCGAACTCGACGTCCCGCAGCCCGCCCGGGCCCAGCTTGAGCTGCCGGTCGACCTCGGCGGCGGGGATGGTCTCCACCACCCGGCGGCGCATCTTCTGCACGTCGGCGACGAAGTTCTCCCGCTCGGCGGCCTGCCACACCAGCGGCTGGAGCGCGGCCAGGTACTCCTCGCCGAGCGCCAGGTCACCGGCGACCGGGCGGGCCTTCAGCAGCGCCTGGAACTCCCAGGTCTTGGCCCAGCGCTGGTAGTAGGCGAGGTGGGAGGCGAGGGTGCGCACCAGCGGGCCGTTGCGGCCCTCCGGGCGCAGATTGGCGTCGACGGGCCAGATGGAGCCCTCGACGGTGGTCTCGGAGCAGATCCGCATCATGTGCGAGGCCAGCCGGGTCGCGGCACGCAGCGCCTTGTCCTCGTCGGCGCCGTCGGCCGCCTCGCCGACGAAGATGACGTCGACGTCGGAGACGTAGTTCAGCTCGTGTCCGCCGCACTTGCCCATCGCGATCACCGCCAGCCGGCACAGCGCGGCGTCCTCGGGCGCGGCGGCACCGGCGATCCGCAGGGCGGCGCGCAGGGTGGCGGTGGCGAGGTCGGCCAGCTCGGCGGCGGTCTGGGCGACGTCGACGGTGCCGCAGACGTCGCGGGCGGCGATGGACAGCAGGCAGCGCCGGTAGGCGATGCGCAGCCCGACCGGGTCGGTGGCGCCGGCCAGGCCGCGTTCGAACTCCTCGACGCCGGGGTGCAGATCGCGCGGCTCGTAGGTGACCAGGGCCCGCCAGTCGCCGGGATGCCGGGCCAGGTGCTCGCCGAGCGCGGCGGACGCGCCGAGCACACCGAGCAGCCGGTCCCGCAGCGGTTTGGCCGCTATCAGCGTGTCCAGCAGTTCCTGGCGTGCGGTGGCGCCGTCCTGCGCCTCCAGCAGCCGCACCAGTCCGAGCAGCGCGAGATCGGGGTCGGCGGTGGCGCCGAGGGCGTCCAGCAGCACGGGGTCGTTGCGCACGGCGGTCAGCCCCGCGGTGTCGAGCAACTGCTCGGCGCCCGAGGGATCGGTGAAACCGTGCCGCAGCAGCCGCGTGAAGGTACTGCTCCTGCGTCCCGGCGCCGACGTCATCCCCGGTCTCCCTCGTGCGTGCCTCGGTTCAGGTCGTACGGCCATGAGCCTAGCCGGACCACGGGCCGGCGGCCCCGGATGCGGCCCGCGATGAGTTCCGGGAGCGGGCGGGGTCCCAAGGAGGAGCGCACCTGCGGCAGACCGACCGAGGAGGTCCTTCCCGTGCACGGCATCCCCGAGACCCGTCTCGACCCGCGGTACAGCGATCCGGCGGCGACCGCGCCCCCGTGGTCCGAGGCGGAGCGGCGGCTCGCGGAGGCGGAGCTGTTCTGGATCTCCACGGTCCGCCCGGACGGCCGCCCCCACGTGACGCCGCTCCCGGCCGTCTGGTCGGACGGCGCGCTGCACTTCTGCACCGGCCCCGACGAGCGCAAGGCCCGCAACCTCGCGGCAAACCCGCACGTCGTGCTGACCACCGGCACCAACACCTGGGACCGGGGCTACGACCTGGTGGTGGAGGGCGAGGCGGTGCGGGTCGCCGACGACGCCCGGCTGCACGCCCTGGCGGCGGCGTGGGAGGCGAAGTACGGCGCCTTCTGGCACTTCGAGGTGCGTGACGGGCACTTCCACCACGGGCCCGGGCACGCCGTCGTGTTCGCGGTGGCGCCGGTCACCGTTTTCGGCTTCGGTAAGGGAGAGCCGTTCAGCCAGACGCGGTGGCGGTTCGCGTGACGCCGGAGTCCACGAAGGAGTCGCAGTTCATGGACATGACCCTCGAAGTGATCCCGCTGCCGGTGAGCGACATCGACCGGGCCAGGGACTTCTACCGGGACAAGGTGGGGTTCCACGTCGACATCGACCAGGAGGTGATGCCGGGCCTGCGCATCGTCCAGCTGACCCCGCCCGGCTCCGGATGCTCGATCGCCCTCGGGGACAGCATCTGGAAGATGACCCCCGGCCCCACCCCGGCCCCCGGCTCCTACCAGGGGCTCCAGCTGTGCGTCGCCGACATCGAGCAGGCGCGCGCGGAACTCGTCGCACGCGGCCTGGACGTCTCCGAACCGGTCCGCTACGCCCCGTCCGACGGCGCCACGTTCCTGTACTTCAAGGACCCGGACGGCAACGGCTGGTCCGTCCAGGAGTACCGGCGCCGGGCGACGGAGCCACTGCACAGGCTGCTGGCGGAGCTGGCGACCCGGCAGGCGTAGCGGCGGAGGATTCCGTACGCCCGGAGGCCGACGGGCCGACCGGTTCACCGGTCGGCCCGATCGGTCTGCGGGCGTGCGCGCGTGCTTACTTGCTCGCTTGCGTGCTTGTGGGCGTGCGTGCTTGCGGGCGTGCTCGCTTGCGAGCTTGCGTGCGTACGCGCGTGCTCGCCTGCTCGCGGGCGCGCGGGCTCGCAGGTGCGCGGGCTCGCGGGCTCGCGGGCGCGCTTGCGGGGCGGGCGGGCTCGGCGGCTCGCTGTCGACTTGTCGCTTGTTCTGCGGAAGTCGGCTGTCGGTCGTCCTTCGAAAGTCGGCCGTCGGTCGTCCTTCGAAAGTCGGCTTGTCGACCGTTCTCCATAAAGCGTGTCAAAAGCGGATGAATGGCGACTCGGGCACGGACGTTCCAAGGAAGGCCGGGCACACACGGTCCGACACGCGCCGGCCTTCCCGGACACGGAACCGTACGAAGGACATCCGATGAGGAGAAGTCGCCGATGAGTGAGTCCGTACAGACCGGAACCGGAACTGGAAGTACCGGAGAGAAGGTCAAGGCAGAGACCTCCGCGACGGCCGGTCAGGCCAAACAGGCCGCGGCCCAGGTCGCGGGGACAGCGGCGGAACAGGCCAAGGCCGTGGTCGGTGAGGCGCGGCAGCAGGCCGGCACGATCATCGACGAACTGCGCGTCCGGGCGACGAACGAGGCCGAGGGACAGACCCGGCGCGCGGCCGACACGCTGCGGCAGTGGGCGGACGACCTCGCCGGACTGGCCGAGAACGCGCCGAACGACTCCCCGGCCCGCAGTCTGGTGGCCCAGGCCGCCGACAGGGGCCACCGGGCGGCGGACTACCTGGGCAATCAGGGCGTCGAGGGGCTCGCCTCCGACCTCCAGGGTTTCGCCCGCCGTCGTCCCGGGGCGTTCCTCGGCGGCGCGCTGCTGGCCGGACTGGTCGTCGGGCGCGTGGCCAAGGCCGCGGGAGCGGCCTCCCGGTCCGACGGAACCGGACAGGGGCAGGTCACCGGCACCGGCCCGCCGGACGAGGCCGCGCTGCCCGCGTACCCCGCGTCGCAGGCACTTCCTCCCGGCCCTCCGACGGAGTCGGCACCGGAAGCACCGGCAGCACCGGTTTCCGGAGCGCCCGCACCGGGAGCACCGGCACCGGGAGCACCGCCCCAGGCGCCGCCCCCTCCGCAGGAACCGCCGATCACCGGCACCCCGCCGTACGGCACGCCGGACCGTCCGTACCCGGAGGTGTGAGATGGCCTCGATCTCACCCACGCCCGGCTCGACCGAGCCGGAGGGGCAGGACAAGTCACTGGGCGAGCTGCTGTCCGTCGTGACCTCCGACCTGCAGACGCTGTTCCGCAAGGAGGTCGAGCTGGCCAAGGCCGAGATCAGGGAGGAGGCGGGCAAGGCGGGCAAGGCCGCCGGGATGTACGGCGGCGCCGGCTTCGCCGGCTACATGGTCCTGCTGTTCCTGTCCCTGGCCGCGCTGTTCGGCCTGGCCAACGTCATGGACGAGGCCTGGGCCGCCCTGATCGTCACGGCGATATGGGCCGTGGCCGCGGCCGTGCTGTACCAGAAGGGCCGCGCGCACATGCGCAGCGTCTCGCCGAAGCCCGAGCAGACCGTCGAAACCATGAAGGAGAACGCGGAATGGGCACGTCACCCGACCGAGTGAGGGCCGAGATAGAGGCCACGCGCCACCAGCTGACCGCGGACGTGGACGAACTCACCGACCGGACCAGCCCCCGGCGCATGGTGACCCGTCGCAAGGAGAGGGTGCGCGGCACGGTGTCGGGCATCCGCGACCGGGTCATGGGCACCGCCTCGGAGACCGCGCACGGGGTGTCGCACGGCGCGCAGTCGGCGGCCGGTTCGCTGCAGGAGGGCACCGGCCGTGCGGTCGGCTCGGCACGCGAGGCGGCCGGCCAGGCCGGACAGACCGTGCAGCAGGCACCCGAGATGGCCCGGCGCCAGACGCAGGGCAACCCGCTGGCCGCCGGTCTGGTCGCCTTCGGGGTGGGCCTGCTGGCGTCCTCGCTGATGCCCGCCACGCAGACCGAGCAGGAGAAGGCCTCGGACCTGATGCAGAGCGACGCGCTCGAGCCGGTGAAGGAGGCCGCCGCCGAGTCCGCGCAGCACCTGAAGGAAGGCGCCAAGGAGGTCACGCAGGACAGCGCGGCGGAGGTGAAGGAGACGGCGGCGCAGGCCGCCCGCACCACCCAGCAGGAGGCGCGCGACCAGGGCACCCAGGTGGGAGAACAGGCCCGCGACTCCGGCCGGAGCCTCACCGACGAGGCCCGCGGATCGGGCCCGGCATGAGCGCGGCGCCCTGACCGGACCGCCGGAGAGAAACCCGCCCCCGCCCCCGGCCCCGATCCGGGCCAGGGGCGGGACAACCACCGGTTCCGTTCGCGTACGGGCCTCTGGCCTCCAAGGACTCCGACGTGGCCTCCGGCGGCCCCGGCGCCCGCTCACGGCGGCGGCGTGGGCCCGCTTCGTCGCGCGTGCCGCCGGCTGAGGCCGGAGGCCGTCCGCAGCGGACGGCCCCCGGTCGTGCGTCGTACGTCGTGCGTCGTACGTCGTGCGTCGTGCGTCGTGCGTCGTGCGTCGTGCGTCGTGCGTCGTGCGTCGTGCGTCGTGCTAGCTCGCGTACGTTTCGAACTCCGCGATGCGCGGTGTCCCGGACGAGCCGGTGATCTGGAAGGTGATCTTCTGGAGGGACGTCGGGGCGAAGCCGATGACGCCCGCTCCGCTGCCGGAGGCCAGGACGGCGCCGGTGTCGTGGTTGACGACCCGCCAGGAGCCGATGTTGCCCTCGGCGCCCGCCGCCTCACGGATGTTGACCTTGGAGACGGTGGTGGCGGAACCCCACTTGACCGAGACCGAGCCGGTCGATCCGGCCGGCGACCAGTAGGTGCTCATGTTGCCGTCACGGACGTTGCCGTAGCTGGTGCCGCTTGCCTTGCTGGTGCCGTCGGCGCCGGCCGTGAGGCTGAGGTTGGTGCCGGTCGGCGGGTCGGTCGGGTCCGGGTCCGTCGGGTCCGGGTCGGGGTCCGTCGGGCCCGGCTCGGTCGGGTCCGGGGTCTGCGGGGTGCAACTGCCGTCCGACACCTTCAGGCCCTTGTTGGCGCCCGCCGTCTGGCTCACGACGCTCGGCACGCAACTGGCCGCGTCCGGGGTGAACGCGTACGGAATGCTGACCGAGGTGTTCGACGTCGGGTTCGGACCGGCCGGGTTGTGGTCGCCGCTGCGCTCGGACCACGTCACGTTGTCGAAGATGTTGCCGCTGACCTGCCAGTAGCCGGCCGCGTCGGTGTAGAACGTGCCGAGGACGTCCTTGGAGTCCTCGAAGTAGTTGTTGTCCACCTTCGCGCGGGCGCCGGCACGGGAGTTGATGCCGGACTCGTTCAGGCTCTTGTAGTGGTTGTTGTAGATGTGCGCGATGCCGCCGCGCAGCAGCGGTGTGCGCGAGTCGATGTTCTCGTACAGGTTGTGGTGGAACGTCACGTAGCCGTTCGACGTGTCGCTCTCGCTGGAGCCGATCAGCCCGCCACGGCCGGAGTTGCGCAGGGTGCTGTAGGACAGCGTGACGTACTGCGTGTTGTCCTTCATGTCGAAGAGGCCGTCGAAGCCCTCCGACTCGCCGCCCGACGCCTCCAGCGTGGTGTGGTCGACCCACACGTTGCGGACGTCGCTCTCCATGCCGATGGCGTCGCCGCCGTTGGAGGTGGGCGAGCCCGACTTCTTGACGTTCCGGATCGTCACGTTCTGGATGATGATGTTGCTGGACTGCCGGATGTGGATGCCCAGCTGGTCGAAGACGGCACCGTTGCCGACACCGACGATGGTGACGTTGCTGATCTGCTTCAGCTCGATCACGCCGTCGGCGGTGCTGCAACTGTCACCCGACACCTTGCTGGTGTTGCCGTGGTTGATGGTGCCCTCGACCTGGATGACGATCGGGGTGGAGCTGCTGGCCCGGCTGCACAGGGCCTGGTGGATCGCGGTGCCCGTGGTGGCACGGACCGTCTGTCCGCCCGCACCGCCGGTCGTGCCGCCGTTCTGGGTCGCGAAGCCGGTGGCGCCGGACGCGGCGACGGCCGCCTCGGCCGTGGACGCCGTGGACAGGGCCGCGCCGGTCGCTGCCGCGAGGGCCCCCGTGGCCAGTAACGCGGAAAGTCGCACTGCGACGGATCGTCTCATGACTCGTCTCGCCTTTCGTCCTCATGTGGGGGCGTTCCGCCCTGACGTGCTGGGTGTGTCATGGGCATGTCAGTCGAACCGATGAGGGACGGCGGGGTGAGCCGGACCCATCGGCGAGAAAGCGCTTTCTGCTGACGCGACAGTAAGGCGACCCACGAGGGGCTGGCAAGGTTCCGCGCAGTTACGGAACGCTAGCCTCCGGTTCCCCTCGCGGGTCGGACGACTTCACCGTGGTCGCGCCGTCGCGGAGACTCCCAGTCGGACCGGAAGAGGACGCTCAGTCGAGACAGAACTCGTTGCCCTCGACGTCCTGCATCACGATGCACGACTCGTTGTCCTCGTCGGCGTACAGCGTCCGCACGTGCACCGCGCCCAGCGCCACCAGCCGTGCGCACTCGGCCTCCAGCACGGCCAGGCGCTCCGCGCCCACGAGCCCTGTGCCCGCCCGCACGTCGAGGTGCACCCGGTTCTTGGCGACCTTCCCCTCCGGAACCCGCTGGAAGTACAGCCGCGGACCCACACCCGTGGGATCACTGCACGCGAACCACGCACCCCGGTCCTCGGGCGGCAACGAGTCATGGAAGTCGTCCCACGTGGCAAACCCCTCCGGCGGCGGCGGTGCGACATACCCGAGCACCTCGCACCAGAAGCGAGCGACGCGCTCGGGTTCCGCACAGTCGAAGGTGACCTGAACCTGCTTGACCGATGACATCGAACCACCGTAACAGGGCGACTCCGCCGCCCAATTGCTGGTCAGCGTGGGGTGGTTGACCAATGAAGGGCCGGGCTGGGCCGGGCCGGACGGCCGCTGCCGCGTGGCACGGGCGGTCGTCCGGCTCCGATCCTTCGCCTGCTCCGGCACTCCGTCAGCTGCGCTGCTTCGCGTGCTCCGGGGGCTTCGTCGGCTGCGCTGCTTCGTCCGCTCGGATACTTAGCCTGCTCCGACGCTTCGTCGGCTGCGCCGCTTCGTCGGCTGCGCTGCTTCGTCCGCTCCGGGGGCTTCGTCGGCTGCGCCGGCCCGGTGGTTGTTACAGCACCGGGAGGTTCTTGCGGAGTTCGAAGGCGGTGACCTCGGAGCGGTACTCCTCCCACTCCTGCTTCTTGTTGCGCAGGAAGTGATGAGGGTCGGGGACCACCTCGGGCGATCGGGATCGGTGCAGCACTTGCTGTCCGCCGAGGGGCTGTTGATGGTCGTTGTTGGTCATCCTGGGCCGCCCTTCGACGGCCCACAGACGGCCCGGCTTTGGCGCGGGGCAGAGCGTTGAACACCGACTTAAGAGTTCGATCGCCCTGCGGAGTGACGTGCCATAGAAGGGCTGGGTGGCACCTCGACGATCCGGCTGTGGCTGCCTCGGCACCTCACCGTTCGCCGCTGTTGATGTCAGCCTGATGTCAGACCCATCTGATCGCTTCTCAAGTCAGCCGATCCGAGGCGGCACGCGTAGCGGCACCGGCTCATCCTGCCCGTCCCACTTCACCCGCAGTACCGGTGGGATCGATGCTTGCATCGATCCCACCATCATGAAGTCGTGAACCTCTCCCGGCGCAAGTGATAGTCCTGCGGGCCAGTCATCAATCATGGCCTCGACCTCATCGACACAAACGATGTTCTCCGCAGGTCCTGTGCCGTAATTGGCCAGGTGCCACATCGCTTTGTTGGCGTGTTCGATACAAAGCGCTGCCCGTGGGCGGTTCGCCTCCGCTTCAGCGGCTCTGCGTTCTGCTGCTTCACGGCGTTGGTCCTCTAGGGTTTCCTCCGCGACGGCGGCTGACCGTTCCGAAGCGTCGCTGGAGCGGCGCGCTTCCACTACCGCCTGTTCTGAGGCGTCAGCCGAGCGCTTTGCTTCTATGACCGACTTTTCTGCTGCGTCAGCGGCACGACTTCCGTCACTGCGGGCCTTCAGGCTGACTACAACGGCCCCAACCGATACGACAAGTGCGGCCCACGCGGGCACGTCTCCCATATCCATGGGGTGGAAGCTACGGCACGGCACTGACACTCCCCGCCACCCATTGTCGGGGCGACGGGCAGTGTCAGTGGGCCGAATTGAGTGTGATCGACCCTCGCGCGGAGTACCAGTTTGGAAGATCGCGTACGCGGATGCGCCCTGATCTGGCAGTGCACTGACCTGCGCGTTCCTGTGCTCTTCGCCGTGCCCCCGTTACTCCCTGCCTGACGCCGACTGGGCGGGCACGCGAGGGGCACGGGCGGTTCCCTGGCTAGGTCTGCAGCAGGAGCGCTGCCAGCCCCGTCAGGGCGGTGATCAAGCTGGCGAGTGCCGTGATCAGTAGAGCTACCTGGTGGCTGCGGGTGGTTGGCCCGCTGATTGCCTCTGGTGTACTGTTCTGGATATCCCATACTCCATGGCGTTCGCCATAGAGTTCTGGGGACGAGTGGTCGGACTTCGGCACGAACTACTCCTATATCGAGTGACCCGTCGGCGCGCTGGTTGTGGAAGGCAAGCGCAACGCCGAACGGGTCTTCGGTGTTTGTTAGTTGGCCAACTCTAGCAGGATGTGCCCGCAACTAGCTCCGGGCTCCGGATGCTTGACGGATTGCTCAGCTGGCCTGTCGCCGACCGTAGCAGCGTGCTGGCCGAGTGCTGTTCTGGTCTGTACTGACAGCGGTGACTTCCAGCAACGAAGCGCTTGGTGTGAGGTCCGCGTTGGTTAGGTGTGCAGCCGGGTTGGCTCGGTGTTGATAGGCACCTGTACCTAACTGTGCGCAAGCAAGATTGGCCGGAAGGGAACGATTTTGGGTAGCAGCTGTTTCCGGCGAGCGATCATGGCCCCGTAAGCTTCTGGCGAGTCGGGCAGTCTGTTGACCTGCCCGTTGAAGCACGACGTTGGGGCTTCACTGTCGCTGGCCTAAGCCCTCCCGCTCATCCTAGGGACGGCACGCCGGTTCCTGGCTGCGGGGCGGCCGCGAGGTCTTTTTCAGTCGCGTGCCGCGGTCGTCGGGACGAGACGGCTCGTGAAGCCGTCAGCAACGAGACGACGGTACGCCGTCTCAACGTCCGCAGGGATCTCCTGGCGGATCATGAACCCCTCGTCCGGGTAGATCATGAGCCGCTGCTGCGCTCCGACCAACATGTCGATGACCAGGCGCTCGTCGCCGATTGTGGTGATGTACTCCGCGAAGCTCATCGACGCGGAAGCGCAGATCCACTCCACCTCGGGCCACAGCTTCCGCGCCGTTGCGTAGGCGCGACGCTCTTCGTACGGCTTGCAGACGAGCAGGACAGAGGAAACGGCGATGCCCTGGTCAGCAAGCAGCGCACGCGAGAACGTGATGTTCTCTCCGGTGTTCCGGGCGTTCGGTTCGACAAGTATGGCGTCCGCCGGCACTCCGAGTGCCAGGGCTCGCTCTCGGTAGTGCTCTGCTTCGCCCCGTGGCATCCGGTCACGGGTGGTCCGACTGGTCGCTCCCGTGAAAACGATCAGGGGAGCCATGCCGTCCCGGTACAGGGCCGCCGTAGTGTCGGCGACCCCGAGGTCATGGCTCCCCAGGCCGATGGCGACCGAGCACGGGCGTACCTCGTGGCCCATCTGCTGGAAGCCCCAGAGTCGTCGCGCATCCGCCCATGACTGCTGCGAGATCACTTCTTGTCTCCGTCTTCCGCTGCCGAGTCGGGCACCTTGAAGTCGTACGTCCATGAGAAGCGCGTGGCCGCGTGCACGCCGAGCGCGAATTCGACCACCGTGCCGTCGGCCGTGAACGTCGTCCGGTGCAGCTCCACGACCCACTCGCCGGGGGCGAGCTGCAGGAGCTGCGCTTCGTCAGCGGTAGGCACTCGGGCGAACAGCGTCTCTCGCATGTGGTCGATCTCGTACCCCGCGTCGTACAGCACGCGAAACCCACCGCCCTTGCCGGCCGGGCCCGGAGTCGGGTCGACGATGCGCGTGCCCTCGACGTGTTCCGGGCGGTAGTAGCTGGTCAGAGTGTGCGTGGGCTGCGCCCCTTCCTTGACCAAGCGCGCGCGAGCGTAGACGTCGGCTCCCTCGGGCAAGCCGTGCGCTGCCGCGACTACCGGTGGCGCAGGGACCTTGCTGACCGTCTGCGTCTGTTCGTTGCGCCGATAGGCGCGGCCGGACGCCACCCGGTCCGCGATGAAGGCGACTTCGTCGCCGTCCCTCCACTTGGCCTTGTCGTACCTCTCGATTCCGAGCCGCTTGAGCGGCGGGCGGTCACGTACGACCGTGCCATGGCCACGGGAGGACGTCACCAGTCCCTCGGCTTCCAGCGCCTTGTAGGCCGCGTGAACAGTGGACTTGGAGCCCTCACCGGCCTCCACCAAGTCCCTGATCTGCGGCAACTGCTCACCAGGCGCGTATTCGCCAGACCGGATCTTCTCTGCGATCCGGTCCGCGAGCTCCCGCCACTTCGGCGCCATCAGAACCTCCCGTCGACTTCGACCAGTGAAACACAGTCCCAGGACTGTTGACAGTCCTGGGACTGTGAGTCATGGTCTTCTCAAGCACCTCGCAGTCCCAGGACTGCGGCGCTCAGCGGGGCCTTCTTTGGGCTGCGCACATGCACGGGGCGGGGACGCTGCAATCCCGCTAAAGGCCAGGTTGAACAGGGCTTCGGCCCGTACTGGCGAGGTGGCCCGGTGACCGCGAGCAACGGCCGGAGAGTGGGGACGCGATCCCCCTTGCAGTGCTTCATCCCTATTGATCTCGACTGAGAGGCATCCCGATGTAGCGACGACATCGATGGGCGCCGCCGTGCTGGACCGGCCGGCAGCGCGCGTACGACATTCCCGGTCCGCTCTCTTCCTGGAATCGCGGCGCCTGCGCTGCGGCCGGCTGCCTCTCCCGTCCGTCCGTTCCGCGCTCTGTGCGAGGGGTGTACGGGCGGGAGGGCGGGGAGCCGGAACACCCCATCGCTTCTTTGGAGTCCTGATGGCTGCTGCCGTTGAGATCGTTTCGTTCGGCTACCTGCACGATGAGCCGCCCGCCGCGCACCTGACCATCGACCTGCGTGAGCACTTCCGTGACCCGCACGTCAGTCCGGAGCTGCGGTACATGACGGCCCACGACGAGCCCGTCCGCACGGCCGTGCTGAGCACGCCCGGGGTCGCGGCGCTGGCGCTGGCGACCGCCGCGGCGGTCGAGGCGTACGCGTCGGGGCCCTCCTGGGGGCTCATCCGGATCGCCGACGGCTGCGCGGGGGGCCGCCACCGCGCGCCGGTCTTCGCCCTCGCGCTCGCCGAGCTGCTGCGCGACGCCGGACACCAGGTCACCGTGCATCACCGCGACCTGGACAAGGACGTCGTCCAGCGCTGACCCGCCCCAACGTTCAACCCGCAGCCGGAACCCCGGCTGCCTCACCAACGGCGCGTGCCCCCGGTGCGGGAACACCGGGGGCACTGTTCGGGCCGTTTCACCTGCTAGGGAGACCACGACCCATGGAACACATCGTCACTGTTCAGGACGCTGTTACCGCGTTCGCCGACTTCATGGAGCCGACGGACGCGGAGATGGACGCGATCGAGCTGGAGATGCCCGTCATCCTGGCGGACGTCGACCTGCTCGACGCGCAGATCGCCACGCTGGACCGCACGCCGACCGAGCTGGACGCCCGCCGGATCCGCCGGGCCCGCCGCCGCGCGCTGGCCGCCCGCGTCGCGCTGCTCAACCGCACCGCCGGCGCGAGTGTGCCCGGGGGTGCCGCGTGATCCGGTTCATCACCGCGGCCCGGCTGCGTCGGCTGGAGCAGGAGGCCGGGCAGGCGCGGGCCCGTGCCCGGGAGGTACAGGAGGAGGCGGATGCCGCCTGGAGCCGCCATGTGCGGGAGCTCTGGGACCTGACAGCGCGTGCTGAGACTGCCGAGAGTGACGCCGCGATCCTGTGGGATCACGTCTTGGAGGCCGAGGCGGCGCTGAAGAAGGCGGAGGCGCGGGCCGAAGGGTTTTGGGAGGACGCCGAACGGCAGGAGGCGGCCCTGGAACGGGCGGACGCGGACGCCGCGGTGCTCCGGGAGCGGGTGCGGCTGCTGGAGGTGGAGCTGGCGGCGTCCAAGGAAACGGGGCGGTGGCTGGTGCTGCTGCTCCACCGGGGCGAGCCGCACAGCATCCACCGCAGTCAGGCTGACGCGCAGGCCTACGTCGCCACCCGCGGCATCCCCGTTCACGCCTGGGAGGCGAGCGACGAACGCCCTGCCTCTGAGGTGCTGTGGCGGATCGTGCCGTTCACGCGGGATGCGGCGGTCAACGGCTTTCGCTCGGTGTCGGTGCCCTCCCCGACCGGCTCTGAGGGGGCGGCGTGAACAGTGTTCAGGTCCGTTCAGCGGAGCGCGCGTTGTCGGGCGGCACCTGGCTGATCGTGTGTGGGGCGATGCTGTACTCGATCCTCACGGTCACGCCGTTGATGGCCAAGCACACGGCCGATGAGTGGGACTGGACCGCGCCGATTCTGCCGCTGGTGGTGGATGCTGCGGTGGTCATCGTGGTCAAGCTCGATGACGTGCTGGCCCGGCTGGGCGGGCACGGGGGCCGCTGGCCCGTCGTGCTGCGCTGGATGACCGGGCTCATGACCCTCGCTCTCAACACGGCCGACTCCGCGTTGAAGAAAGACCTGGTGGGCGTGGCTGTGCACGCGGTCGCGCCGCTGCTGCTGATCGTCACCGCGGAGACCGGGCTGGCCTACCGGCGGGCGATCGCCGCCGCGCAGGCGTCGTTGGAGCAGAAGCGGCGTGAGGAGCGCGAGCGGGCCGAGCAAGCTGCCCAGGAGCGGGAGGAAGCCGCGCGCCGGCGGGCCCGTGAGGAGCGTGAGCACGCCGCGGCGCTGGCGCGTGAACAGCGTGAACACGAAGCCGCCATCGCCCGTGAGCAGGCGGAGCGGGAGGAGCGGCGTCGGCGCGAGGAGCGGGAGGCCCAGGAGCGGGCGGAGCGCGAAGAGCGGGCCGAGCGTGAACGCCGTGAACGCGAGCGTGAACAGCGTGAGCAGGAGCGTGAACGGGCCGAGCGGGAGGCCGCCGCGCGCCGTGAACGCGAGCGCGCCGAGCAGGCGGCGCGTGAACGCCGTGAACGTCAGGAGCGCGAGGAGCGGGCCGAGCGTGAACGCGCGGCGCTGCTGGCTCGTGGACCGGCCGAGGACAAGCTGCCCGAGGGTGAGGCCCGGCAGCTCGTGGCCGCCGCGTTCACTGCGGGCCTGTCGGTGCGGTCGGCTGCGGAGCTGTGCGGCTGGTCGGTGGGGTGGGTGTCCGCCCGCTACGCCGAACACCGCGACGCCAGTGCCCGCGGGGCTGAGCTGGCCGTCGCGGGCAACTGATGGCCGCCATCCCGGTCTACCGGTGGCGGCTCGCCCCGGACGGACTGGCCACCCGCCGCCAGCTCCGCGCCGCCGGGCTGCGGCCCGGCGGTCAGGACGTGGCCGCGCAACTCGAACGGCCCCGCCGACGGCGGGGCCCGCTGGTCGCCTACCTGTACCGCGTCGACGCGGCGAAGCCCGTGCGGCCGATGACTTCCGCGAAATGGGCGGCGCTGGCCAAGGCGAACGCCGCCCGCCGCACGTGCCCGGAGTGCGGGCGGGACGCCGGATACGTCATCCCATCCTCGCTCGGCATGTGCGCGACCTGTGCCTACCCCGACGAGGAACAGCGCGCCGCCTAACCCCCGCAGACCACCCAACCGCTTGCAGGGCCTGGCCGCCGGACCTCTGACAGAACGCGGCCAGGCCCTCTTTGACTCCGTGAAGGAGTGCTCACAGCATGACGGAACTCAGCACCGAACCGGTAGCCGTCGAGGCTGCCTCCGCACCGGCACCGCCGCCCGAGACCACACCCGCACTCGCGCCCGCTCCGGTCGCGGCCGAGGTGGAGCACACGCCTGGCGGTTGGCCGGTTGTCCCGCTCGCCCTGTCGGGGGCGAACACCACCGTGGGCATGGTCGCCGCTGCCTCCCTGGTCGGCGGGCCGGTCGCCGCCATGGTCGCCGCGACCGGCGCGGTCGTCCTGGGCACGGTCGCCGCCGCCCGCTGCCGCACCCCCAACCCCCGCCGCGCCGCCCAACGCGCCGCAGCCCGTACCGCCGGACACACCACCGGCATGCGCCGTAGCAGCACAGGAGCAGGCGGAAGCCGGTCCGGTGGTGGTCGTTCGCTCGGCTCGCGCGGCGGGCGGTCCGGGAGCCGGTCGGGCCCTGTCCCGGGCCAGCGTCGTCGCTCCGCCGGGCCGGGCTCCCACCACAGCAGCACCGCCACCAACAACGGCAAGACCCGCGGCAAGGACGGTCAGGGAGCGGCCAAGCACCTGGCCGGCGGTGCGGGCAAGGCTGGGGGCCGGGCCGGTCAGATCAAGGCCCTGCGGTCCCAGCAGGCCGCGGCGGGCGGGTCGCGGGCCGACCGGCGCGCGCAGACCACTGCCGCGCGGCGTGCGGTCGCCGATGCCCGCCGCAACGCCAAAGCCGCAGCTGGCAACAGCCGCTTGGGCGGGGGCGGGAACAGCGCGGCCGGGCGTCTGCTGGGCGGCACGCTCCGCAAGGCCCGCGCCGCCCGGGACACCGCGGTCGCCAAGCACCGGGCCAAGCGGGATGCGAAGACCGGGGAGACGGTGGCAGCGCAGCGGGCCGCGGTCCGCAAGGCGCCCGCCCGGCGGGCCGCCCGGCAGGCCCTGCGCCGGTCCGCGGCCCGCTTCCACGGCCGCCGTCTGCTGGCCGCGCTGCTCGCCCTGCCCGTCGGCCTGCTCGGGCTCATCACCACACCACTCGGGCGGAAGCTCGGCATCCCGTGGCTGATGCACCCCGGCCGCCGCCTGTACCGGCACCTGGCCGGCATCGCCGCCGAGCAGCGCGCCGCCCGGGATCAGGCGATCCGCGAGGAGCTGGCCGAGCAGGAAGCCGCGGCGGACGCCGAGGCCGCCCAGGACGGATCCGAGGGCATCGGCGACCGCGTCGAGCGGCCCGCCACGCAGGTTCCCACCAGCACGAACGACTCAACGAGTGAGGGAGAGCACGTGTCCGGTTTCCGGTTCGAAGAGGCCGCCGCCGAGATGGAGCAGGCCGCCAACTCCTACGAGCCCGAGAACGCCATGGAGATCCTGACCATGGTCGAGGGCCTGCCGGCCGCGCTGACCAGCGTGGCGAACGTGATGAAGATCCTCGCCGAGCGGTCCGACAGCGAGTTCCCGCTGGAGAAGGAAGTCGCGGACGGCTTCAACGACATCTTCGGCGCCCTGATGAGCGCCGTCGCGGTCGCCGAGGACATGGGCCCGCTGTTCCGGCAGGTCCACGCACAGGACATCGCCCGGCACGAGGACCCCCGCAACGGCCACCAGGCCGAGAAGGGCTGGAACGTCTGATCATGGCCACCACCGCCACCGCCAAGCAGAACGCGAGCAGTGGCCCGGTGCTGGACTGGGCGGCCGGTCACGGACCCGTGACCGGCGCCCTGTCCGCCACCACCGGAGCCTTCGCCGTCGCCACCACCGGCGCCGCCACCAGCACGCCCCCCGGCTGGGCGCTCGCCGTCGGAGCCGCCGGCGCCCTCGGCCACACCATCGCCGGACTGCGTATCCGCAACTCGGGCCGCACCCTGGCCACCCGCGCCGCGTCCTGGCTGGTCGGCGCGGGCTGGACCACCTGGGCCATGACCCACGGACCGCTCACCTGGGCCGCCCTGGGATCCCTGGCCACCATCGGCGTCGGCATCGGCGCCGCCACCCGCTCCACCAACCTCTACGAAGAGGCCCGCGAGGAAGAAACCATCGCCGCCGAGCAGCGGCAGATCGCCGCCGAACTGTCCGCGGAGCGCCGGGCCATCGCCGCCGAGTGGATCGACCGCATCCAGCGCGTGTGCTCCATCACCGTTCGCGTCGTCGGGGTGGAGATGTGGGAGACCGGGGCCGGGTTCTCCATCGACGCCGAACTCCCGCCCGGCGGCGCCACCTACGCCAAGATTGCGGCGGAGTCGGCGCGGCTGTCGGCGGATGCCCGCCTGCCGCACGGCTGCACCGCCACCGCCTCCCCCGGAATCCATCAGGGCCGGGTCATCATCGACGTGACCACGGTCAACGTGCTGGAGCAGGAGCGCACTTACCCGGCCGACTACGGGCCGCTGTCCCTGCACACCGGCATCCCCTGGGGATACCGGACCAACGCCGAGCAGATCCTGGCCTACCTGCGTGAGCAGTGCGCGCTCATCGTCGGCCCGACCGGTTCGGGCAAGACCAACCTGGTCCACTCGATCCTCGCCGGGTTCGCCCGCGCCGGTGACATCCTGACCTGGGTGATCGACCTCAACGCCGGCAGCGCGGGCCTGCCCTGGGTGCTGCCCGCCCTGGGCGGCGAGATCAAGGGCGAGGACGGCAAGCCGGTCCGGCCCGGCATCGACTGGCTCGCGGGCACGTTCGATGAGGCCATGACCATGCTCGACACCGCCGTCCGCGTGGCCAAGCAGCGCAAGATGGGCTACCAGGACGTCCTCGCCCGCGCGAACACGGACCTGCTCCCGATCAGCGCCAAGATTCCTCAGATCATGCTGGTCATTGACGAGGGCGCGGAGATCTTGGCCAGCCCCGACCGGCAGGTCCGCAAGCTCGGGGAGAAGATCCTGGAAGTGATCCGGATCGCCCGCGCCATGGGCATCCGCACCGTCCTCACCGCCCTCGGGGCCACCGGCAGCGTGTTGAGCAACCTGATGATCCGTCGGGAAGCCAAGGTCCGTATCGCCCTGACCGGCGGTGAGACCGAGGGCATGGACCTGTCCAAGATGTTCCCCGGCTCCCGCGGGCTGCGCGTCGACCAAGCCCCCTACAAGGGCGCCGGGTTCATGGGCACCCCGGAGTCGCCGGCCGCGCTGTTCAAGGCGTGGCGGATCCTGCCGAACCAGATCCGCGAGATCATCGCCGCCACGTCCGACCGGCACCCCGTGCTGGACGACATCTCTGCCAAGGCCGCCGGCCCCGCCTACGCCCGCCGCTGGGACGCCGACCGCATCGCATGGATGCACGACCAGGCCCCCGAGACCGGCGAGACCGGCACGACGGCCGCAGAGCGGGCCGGGACGGGACTGAACCTGTCCGCGCTGCAGGACCAGCCCACGACGCAGGTCTCGCCGGAGGACGAGATGCTGCGGATGTTCCGCGAGCAGATCGACGCGCAGTTCGCCACCGCACCGGACCCGCGCATCCCCGCCGACGACACCCCCTCGCCCGCGGCGGGCGGGCTGAACCTGTCGGCGCTGCGGGGCGAGCAGGACAACCCCGCCCACCGGGCCGCGCTCGCGCTGCTGCTCGCCGCCGGCCGTGAGGGCACCGGAGCATCCGCGATCGCCCGCGCGCTCGCCAAGGAGCACGGCACGACCCGTCAGACGGTTGTCGGCTGGCTCAAGGCGTGGGTGAAGGACGGCACCGCCGTCCGTATCGGGGAGGGCACCAAGGCCCGCTACGTCCACCGCCAGCACGCCCCCGAGAGCTGATCGCCTGTCGCTTGTCACCCCGCCGGGAAACAGGCCCGCAGCACCCGCTGAGAGGCCCGGGAACGGCTTGTGACCTGCAAGGCGACAAGCGACAAGACAAGACAAGCGACAAGCCACACGACAAGGAAGACGACAAGCAACGCGACAAGTACACCCATCGCCGAACGGGCCCGCACCCAGACAACTGGTGCGGGCCCGCGGCTCACCCGAGGGAGCCTGAACATGACCCACCACACCCCGCCGGGGAACATCGCCCCGCACATACCCGCCGCCGACTGGCAACGCGCACAGGCCACCGGACAGCCCGTCGTCATCGTCCTCAACGACACCCACCCGACCGGCATCCCCTGGCGCCGCGCCCTGATTCCGTTCGCGATCGCCGGTGCCGCCGTCGCGGGCGGCTGGGGACTGGTCGCCGCCCTGTGCCTCCTGCTGGACGCCGCCGCCCACACCGCCACGGTCATCGCCGGAGCTGCCGGACCCATCGGCATCGGCGGCATCACCCTCAAACTCGCCCGCGGCAAACACTGACAAGGAGACCAGACCCGTGCGACTGCGTACCCAGCGCACCCCGTTTCCGCGCAACGCGCTGATCCTGACCGACACGCCCCGCCCCGACTGCCCCGACTGCGACGGGGTGGGCGCCATCGAGTACCCCTACGGCGACTACGACACCGGCGAGTACGCCGGGAGCAACTGGGACCCCTGCACCTGCTGGCACGAGGCCCGCCGCTGGCTGCTGCTGCCCCTGCCGAGCCTGCCCCGCTGGCTGCGCCGCCGGCGTCGCGACGCCGACCCGTGGGGCCCCGGTTACAGCGACGAACCGCCCTTCTAACGACGCCAAGGGCGGCCCCTCTCTCGCCAAAGAACCGGGGCCGCCCTTGTCCACCTGCCATCCAACTGACCTGTGGAGGTCTCCCAGCATGACGCAACCGACCGACACGCGAACAGAGCTCCTGCGCACCGCTCTGTCCCTGGCAGCTTCCGGCGTGCCGGTACTGCCCCTTCGGCGGGGCAAAGTGCCGTTCGGCAACTGCCCCGCCTGCAAGGGCAGCGGCTGTGGGGACCGGCCCAACATGAAGGCGGCCGGTCCCTGCCGGTGCCCGGCGCCGTGCCACGGATGGGCCGCCGCCACCACCGACCCGGCCGTCCTCACCTCCCCGGCCTGGACGGCCGCATGGCGACGGGCCGTCGCCCTCGCCTACCACCCCGGCGGCGCCGGGCTCACCGTGGTCGACCTGGACGACGCGCAAGCCATCGCCTGGGCCCGTACCGCACTGCCCGCGACGCGGACCGTGGCGACGACGCGCGGTGAGCACTGGATCTACCGGGGCGTCATGGTGTCGTCCAACGGGGTGCGTCCCGGGGTCGACATCAAGTCGACCATGGCCTACGCCCGCTATCTCGGTCCCGGCACCGGTTGCATGACCGACCTGCCCAACGCCGTGCGCGCGCTGGCCGTGAAGGAGCCGCCCCCGGTCCGGTCGGCGGCCGTCGTCGTGCCCGCGGGTGCCGGGGGCGGGGAGTGCTGTCACCGCACGCCCGCCTACCTGGAACGCGGTATCGCCATGGCCGAGCAGCGCATCACCGAGGCTCGTAGTGCGGTCCACGCCACGGTGTACCGGACGTTCCTCGCGGTGCTGTCCACGCATGGCCGGTGCGGCTGTCTCACCGACGCGCACGTCACGCGGTTGTTCACCGCTGCGCAGGCGAAGGGCGAGACGCTGCGGCATTGCACGGACGCGTGGGCCAATGCCCGCACCCGGTTGGGACTGTGAGCATGTCCGACGACGAGAAGAACCCCGCCCGTCAGATCATCACCGACTACGCACAGGCCCATTTCCGGTACTTCCGCACCGCTGACGGGACCGTGTACGCGCAGCGCAACGGCCACCCCGTGGCCCGCCCGATCCGCTCGCAGGGCACGACCGGAAGCCACCGGCAGGAACTCATGGTCGGACTGTTCCGCGACGGCATCGGCGTGTTCAACGGCACCGCCATGAAGGAGGCACTCGACTTGATCGAAGCGTTGGCGCTGACCGAGGACGTTCAGCCCGTGCACATCCGCGTCGCCCCCGGATACGACGGGGCCACGTGGCTGGACCTCGGGCGCAGCGACGGGCAGTCCGTGCGTATCCACCCCACCGGCTGGGACATCCGCACCCCCGACCCCCGTGAGGTGTGCTGGCGGCGTACCCAGCTCACCGGGGAACTGCCCCTGCCCGCCAAGGACGCCAACGGCAAGGGCATCGACCTGCTGATGCGGCTGTGCAACTTCGCCACCGCCGAGACCGAGTGCCTGGCCATCGCCTGGCTCATCGGCTGCCTCGGCCCGTCGGTTCCCGTCCCGGCACCGTTCCTCACCGGCCCGCAGGGTGCCGGCAAGTCCACCGGCGGCCGGATGCTCGTGAGGATCATCGAGGGCATGACCGGCGACCTGCGCCGCGCACCAAAGGACGAGGAAAACCTGATCGCCGCGGTGGCGGCCGGATGGGTCACCGCCCTGGACAACCTGTCCCACATGACCCCGGACCTGTCCGATGCGATGTGCTGCATCGTCACCGGCGCCGAGAACGTCAAACGCGCCCTGTTCACCGACGGGGACGTCTTCCGCGTCGGCTACCGCCGCCCCCTGCTCCTGACCGGCATCGACGTCGGCGTCATCCGCCCCGACCTCGCCGAACGGCTCCTGCCCCTGCGGCTGGAGCGGCCGAAGGTCCGGCGCACCGAAGACGAGCTGTGGGCGGAGTACGCGGAGGCACTGCCCGTCATCCTCGGCTCGCTCCTGGACCTCACGGTGAAGGTCCGCGCGGCCGAGGCAGAGACCCCGACCGACCTGCGCATGGCCGACTTCGCCCACCTGTGCGCGCAGCTCGACGCGGCCACCGGACTGGGAGCTCTCGCGGCCTACCGGGCCAGCCTGGACGACCTCAACGACGACGTCATCGAGGGCGACTTGCTGGCGCAGACCGTGCTGAAGCATGCCGCCGGCATCGAGCCGGGCACCGAGCAGCGGATGACGTCCGCCGAATGGCTGCACTGCCTCACCGGCCTCTACACGGGCGAGGACTTCCGTCCCCTGCCGAAGGGGTGGCCGACCACGGGCAAGGTGCTCTCAGACCGTCTCAAGCGGCTTCAGCCCACCCTCGCGGCCCGGGGCGTCCTCGTTGACTGGGGACGTACCAACACGGCCCGCTACATCGAGATCGCGCGGCCGTCCACCGCACCGGCCCCGGCCGAGCAGGAAGCGGCCTTCTAACCGCCGGGACCCGGCGGCCCGGACAAGCAAGAGGAGCACCCGGCAACGCGTGCTCCTCTTGCTGTTCGGCGGCAACGCCGCCCTGCGATGGTCGCGCCGCGAAGCGGCTCCTTCTCCGCGCACCACAACAGACACCACCCCCTTCTTGTCCGAAGGAGGAAGACGCTGCGTCACCTGCGTCACCCACGCCCCGTAAACGGCGTGTGACCTGCTGAAACAGCGGTGACGCAGACGGCCGATCCCTGCGTCACCCCGCGTCACCCGCGTCACCCGATGACGAAGGCCCGCGTCACCGGTGACGCACCCCCACCGTGATGCGTCACCGAGAATCCGCAGGTCAGAGCAGCGAATGACGCAGATGACGCAGGTGACGCAGAAATTCGCACCTCGGACACACGCGGCCCTGCCCTCCCCCTTGGAGTTCCTATGGCAATGCCGACAGATGTCGACCCTCGTGCCACCCTCCGCGGCGGCCTACCGGACCGTTACCTCACCCCTGACGACATCGCCGAGATGTTCGACGTGCCCCTTGAGACCGTCTATCAGTGGCGCAAGAAGCGCACCGGTCCGCGCGGCTTCCGCATCGGCAAGCACCTTCGGTACGACCCGGCCGACATCCGGGCCTACGTCGACCAG
>NZ_VCNP01000050.1 GCF_006782915.1 Streptomyces calvus | reverse complement strand
GAGGGGAGACCCCCACACCCGCCCCCCCCTGCCGCATGTCGAGAGGACCACTGCCTGATGGCAGGTCACATCCAAGACCGGTGGTTCAAGACTGAGCCTGACGCCGCCGGCAAGCCCCGCCGGGTACGCACCGCCCGCTACGGCAAGGGAATGCGCTACCGCGCCCGCTACATCGGCCCGGACGGAACCGAGAAGAGCAAGTCGTTCCCTGACGGACAGAAGCGACTGGCCGATCAGTGGCTCGCCCACATCGAGGCTGACATGTCTCGAGGTCAGTACGTGGACCCGGCCGCGAGCCGTGTGACGTTCCGGCAGTACGCCGAGAAGTGGCTGAGCACGCAGACCACGGAGACGACCACGCGAGAGTCCGTGGAGTCCGCGATTCGTGGCCACGCGATCCCCTACCTGGGACCGCGGCCGCTCGGCTCGTTCAAGCCGGAGCACATCCGGGATTGGCTCAGCGAACTGGAACGAGCTGTCCCTGCGTCGTCGTACCGGCGCGTGATCTACAACAACGTGTCGACGGTCCTCAACGCAGCGGTGGATGACGGTCACCTGGCGAAGAACCCGTGCCACGCGCAATCGGTGCGTCCGCCGGCTGCGGGAAGTGGTCGTGTTGTGCCATGGAGCACAGAGCGTGTTTTCGCAGTACGAGCGGCGTTGCCGGAACGATTCCGAGCGACGGTCGACCTAGGGGGCGGATGCGGACTCCGTCAAGGGGAGATCTTCGGGTTGCCCGTCGAAGCAGTCAGCTTCGACGCCGGATGGCTACACGTTGCAAACCAGGTGAAGGTCACGAAGGAAGGTCTCGTGTTCGCCCCACCGAAGCGGAACAAGATCCGCGATGTGCCCTTGCCCGACCGTGTGGCGCACGTCCTCAAGCAGCACATGGAGGCGTTCCCCCCAGTAGAGATCACCCTGCCGTGGCTCCGGGTGGACGGTCCGCCTGTCACGAAGCGGCTGCTGTTCACCCGCCTCGACGGCGCGGGGGCGGTTCGGCGTACCGACTTCAATGACCGCGTGTGGAAGCCTGCTCTCGTGGCCGCTGGGGTGATTCCCGCGCCGAAGCCGGGCGAGCGCCACCAGGCGGCCCGCGAGCACGGCATGCACGCCCTCAGACACTTCTATGCCTCGGTCCTCCTGGACGCCGGCGAGAACGTCAAAGCGCTGAGCAACTACCTAGGACACAACGATCCTGGGTTCACGCTCCGGGTCTACACGCACCTCATGCCGAGCAGCGACGCACGGGCCCGGAAGGCCGTGGACAGCCTGTACGACGGCACCGATCCGGCGCCGGACGGCCCAGAGACGGCCCAGGGTCAGTGACACGCGATGGGGCCGACGGTCCGCGACCGTCTGCCCCATCCGCCAAATCAGCGGCAAACCACCTTTGACCTGCGCTTACAGGACCGGCAGGTTCTTCCGCAGCTCGAACGCCGTGACCTCGCTGCGGTACTCCTCCCACTCCTGCTTCTTGTTGCGCAGGAAGAAGTCGAAGACGTGCTCGCCGAGAGTTTCGGCGGCCAGGTCGCTGCGCTCCATCAGGGTCAGCGCCTCGCCCAGGTTCTGCGGCAGCGGCTCGATACCGAGGGCACGGCGCTCCGCGTCGGAGAGGGCCCACACGTCGTCCTCGGCGCCCGGCGGAAGCTCGTAGCCCTCCTCGATGCCCTTCAGGCCCGCGGCCAGCAGCAGCGCGTAGGCCAGGTACGGGTTGGCGCCGGAGTCCAGCGAGCGGACCTCCACGCGGGCCGAGCCCGTCTTGCCCGGCTTGTACATGGGCACACGGACCAGGGCCGAGCGGTTGTTGTGACCCCAGCAGATGTACGACGGGGCCTCGCCGCCCGCGCCGGCCGTGCGCTCCGTGCCGCCCCAGATGCGCTTGTAGGAGTTGACCCACTGGTTGGTGACCGCGGAGATCTCCGCCGCGTGCCGCAGCAGACCCGCGATGAAGGAACGGCCGACCTTGGAGAGCTGGTACTCCGCACCGGACTCGTAGAAGGCGTTCCGGTCACCCTCGAAGAGGGAGAGGTGGGTGTGCATGCCGGAGCCCGGGTGCTCGGAGAAGGGCTTGGGCATGAAGGTCGCCTGCACCCCCTGCTCGAGCGCCACCTGCTTCATGACCAGGCGGAACGTCATGATGTTGTCCGCCGTGGAGAGCGCGTCCGCATAGCGCAGGTCGATCTCCTGCTGGCCGGGAGCACCCTCGTGGTGCGAGAACTCCACCGAGATGCCCATCGACTCCAGCATGGTGATCGCCTGCCGGCGGAAGTCCATGCCCACGTTCTGCGGGGTGTGGTCGAAGTAGCCGGAATTGTCCGCCGGGGTCGGCCGGCTGCCGTCGACCGGCTTGTCCTTCAACAGGAAGAACTCGATCTCCGGGTGGGTGTAGAAGGTGAAGCCCAGGTCGGAGGTGCGGGCCAGGGCACGCTTGAGGACGTAGCGCGGGTCGGCGAAGGACGGCGAGCCGTCCGGCATGAGGATGTCGCAGAACATCCGGGCCGTGCCGGGAGCCTCGGCGCGCCACGGGAGGATCTGGAACGTCGACGGATCCGGCTTGGCGATCATGTCGGACTCGTACACCCGGGCGAAGCCCTCGATGGCGGAGCCGTCGAAGCCGATGCCCTCGTCGAACGCCTGCTCCAGCTCGGCGGGGGCGACGGCCACGGACTTCAGGAAGCCCAGCACGTCGGTGAACCACAGGCGCACGAACCGGATGTCGCGCTCCTCCAACGTCCGGAGTACGAACTCCTGCTGCTTGTCCATCTTCCGCTTCCCCATCCTTGCCGGTCAGGCCGCCTGTCCGTTCCCGTTCCACGGGAGGCGGTCGGGCACCCGAGCATCCCACCACACCAGCGTTTCACACGCGTTGCCGACCTTGATCGGCCGACCGTCCGCGGCCTGAACGCCTGGCATACGTCAGGTGTACCGCTCCGGGTCCCATCTTGCCCGCTCGCCGCGGCATCCGTAACGAGGGAGGGAGAGAGGGGAGGGGGGAGGCGGGAGGGGGCGGGGGTTTTGGGGCGCGGGGCCTGGAGGGTGGGTCCTGGGGCGGGGGGCGGGGCCCGGGGGTGGGGCGGGTGGTTCGGTTGTCGCCCTCTACGACTGGCCCGGCCTCACCACTACGATCAGCTCACCCGTTCGTCCCACTCCTCCCCCCGAAGGACACTTCTCATGGGCTCCCCCAAGCAGAGCAGCACGTCACGCACGGCGCGCATAGAGGAGATGCGGCGCGCCGAGAAGGCCCGCGAACGCCGCACCCGCATCATCACCGTCGCCGCGAGCGTGGTGGTCGTCGCCGGGCTCGTCGCCGGTGGTGTGGTGCTCGTACAGTCCCAGTCGGACGACGACGGGGGCAGCAGCGCGTCGGGGAACTCCAAGAACTCCGGCCAGTTCGACACGGGCAAGGACGGCGTGCGCAAGTGGAAGGGGACGCTGGGCCGCGACCACGTGACCAAGGCCGTCGACTACCCCGTCTCTCCCCCGGTCGGCGGTGACCACAACCCGGTGTGGATGAACTGCAACGGCGACGTCTACACCGACGAGATCAACAACACCAACGCCGTCCACTCCCTGGAGCACGGCGCGGTCTGGGTGACGTACAACGCCGACGCCGACAAGGCGGACGTCGACGCGCTCGCCGCGAAGGTGAAGAAGACGCCGTACACGCTGATGAGCCCGGTGGACGATCAGCAGGACCCGATCATGCTCACCGCCTGGGGCCACCAGCGCACGGTGACCGGCGCCGACGACCCGGACGTCGACGCGTTCCTGCAGAAGTTCGTCCAGGGCGCGCAGACCCCCGAGCCGGGAGCCGCCTGTACGAACGGGCTGTCCAAGTGAGGCAGCTCGGTCTGATCGCGGGCGCCGCGGCGACGGCGCTCGTCGCGGCCGGCGCGATCACCTACGCGGTGGCCGGGGACGACGGGACGTCGGCGACCGGCCGCGTCCCGGCCGCCGACTCCGCGGACGCCGGGTTCGCGCGGGACATGGCCGTGCACCATCAGCAGGCCGTCGAGATGTCGTACGTCGTGCGGGACCGGACCGACGACGAGGACGTCCGGCGGCTCGCCTACGACATCGCCCAGACCCAGGCCAACCAGCGGGGCATGCTGCTGGGCTGGCTCGACCTG
Source organism: Streptomyces calvus (assembly GCF_006782915.1). GTDB lineage: Bacteria > Actinomycetota > Actinomycetes > Streptomycetales > Streptomycetaceae > Streptomyces > Streptomyces calvus. The sequence goes on along the minus strand of NZ_VCNP01000050.1, from coordinate 379 downwards.
TGGGAGCTGCCGAAGGTGTCCACCGAGCCGCCGATGACCTGGATGGGCATGGGTGACACGGCCTCCGGGAAGGACGGGGCGCTGATGCCGGGCATGGCGACCAACGCCGAGATGAAGCGGCTGGCATCGCTGAGCGGTGAGCGGGCCGAGATCTTCTACCTCCAGCTGATGACGGACCACCACAAGGGCGGCGTGCACATGGCTCAGGGGTGTGTCCGGGCGTGCGAAGTCGGCGTGGAGAAGCGGCTGGCGCGGGGGATGGTGGAGGCGCAGGAGTCGGAGATCGAGCTGATGGCGGGGATGCTGCGGGAGCGGGGGGCCTCGCCTCGCGGGTGACGGCGGTCTCCGGTGGGGCAGGGGCGGGGTGGGATGGGGCGGG
>NZ_VCNP01000005.1 GCF_006782915.1 Streptomyces calvus | reverse complement strand
GGCCCCCGGCCCCCCCCGCCCCCCCCCCCCCCCCCGCCGCTTCCGCGCCCGCGACCCGTTCCTGGCGACCGCCTACGCCCTGCTCGCGCAGGAGTGACCCGGGCCGCCAGGACACGGGTACGGCGCCGACCACGGCCCTCGCGGGCCGCCGTCGGCGCCGTACCGGTCAGACCGTCACAGCCGCTGCCACAGCGCCGGTGTGCCGGCGGGCGCCCACGCGCCCTGCGCCTGGTGCGTCTGCAGGCACTGGTAGCGCACGCCGTCGCGGGTCACCGTGGTCCCGGCCTCGTAGACCCGGCCGGCCGTCCACGCCTGCGCGCCGTCCTCCTGCTGCTCCGGCGTCGTCTGCGCGGTGGCGGTGGTCAGAGTGAGCCCGAAGTCCGCGAGCATCGGGTTGACCGGCTGGTAGTACGTCGTGCCGCCGCTGGTGCAGTCGCCGGAGCCACCCGAGGTGACGCCCTGCGCCTGCGCGCCCGCCACGAACGGCCCGCCCGAGTCGCCCGGTTCGGCGCAGACCGTCGTCCGGGTCAGCCCGTCGACCCTGCCCTCCGGGTAGCTGACGGTCGCGTCGTGCTGCTCGACGGTCCCGCAGCGCCATCCGGTGGTGGAACCGGAACGGCACACCGACGCCCCGACGAGCGCCTGCGCCGAACCGGTGACCTGCACCTCCTGGCCGTCCTGCGCCTTGACGTCGGGCGTCGGCGTCCACTGGTCGTTGGTGGCCACCCACGCCATGTCCTTGGCGGGGAAGGTGGACGCCTGGAAGGTGCCCTGCGCGGTGCGGTCGTAGCCGGTGGTGGTCGCGCCGCGCCGGCCGCAGTGGCCGGCGGTGACGAAGCCCGCCTGCTCGCCCTTGGTGACGGAGAAGCCGACGGAGCAGCGCGCGGAGCCGTCGATGTAGAAGGCGTCGCCGCCGGTGATGTCCTGCAGCAGGCGCGGCCGCAGCGTCGTCATGCTGATGCCGATGTCCTCGCCCGCGAGCCCCGCGGCCTCGACGAAGGCGGTGCCGGCCGCCTGACTGGTGGCCTGCACCATGATCCGGTTCTTCGGCACGTCGATGTACCAGACCGGCGTTTCGAGGGTGCCGACGCGGCCGGCCGCCGCGTCCAGCTTCTGCTTGGCCGCCCGGAGGTCGGCGAGGGTCCGTTCCACCACCGTGGCGCGGGCGCCCTGCGCCTCGATGGCCGCCACGTCCTTGGTGTCGGTGGTCGCGACCGTGAGTTCCTTGGAGGTCTCGCCGCGCACCCAGGCCCCGGCGAACCTCTCGCCCAGGGCATTGCGCAGCCGGCCCGCGCGCGTACCCGCCTCCGCCTCGTTGACCAGCCGCTCGGAGGCCTGCTGCGCGTTCAGGCCCAGGTCCCGCTGGAGCGCGCCGAGCAGATGGGGCGACGGACGGTCGGCGCCGAGGGTCTGGGCGGCGCTCGGCGCCGGTCCCGCCGCGGGCGCCGGGTCGGCGGACGCGGCGGCGGGCAGTCCGGCGAGGACGAGTGCGCCGAGCGCCGTGAGGGCCGACCGGCGCGCGGTGCGGGCATGTCTGTGGAGCATGCGGTGGGTCTCCTTCGTGGGGGAGGTGAAGCCGACGAGGAGCCTTAGGCCTTGCCCGCGGTGACCGGCACGATGCCACGGCACCCCGTAATTCGCGCTTTGGTGACACCGACGGGCGCCAAGTGCAGTACGCGCGGGTGTCCCGGTGTCCGTCAGACGGGTTGCAGTCCGGGCGAGCCGACCTCGGTGACGAAGGAGGCCGCCGTGGAGACGGGAGCACCGGGCGTCGTCACCGCCGGCACGATCCGGAAGTCCGCCCGGGCGTTCTCCCGGCCCAGTTCGACCCGGACGTAACCGCGCCGGCCGTCGTAGAACCGCAGGTGCGGATTGGCCCGCATGTAGGTGTCCCAGTTGGCCGGCCGCTGCGCCCCGTTCCGGCCGCTGGCGACCGAGGTGCACGTCAGTTCCGTGCCGAGGGTGGCGGAGTCCGGGTCGTCGAAGTCGTCCTTGATGTCGAAGGCGTACCCGACGTGCACGTCGCCGGTGAGGACCAGCCAGTTGTCGACGCCGGCGGCCTTCGCGCCCGCGACGAGCCGGCCGCGGTTGGCGCGGTAGCCGTCCCAGGCGTCCATGGACACCCTGGCCTCGGCATTGAGGTCCATCTTGCGCTGGGAGAAGCACACCTGCTGGGGCATCACGTTCCACAGTGCCGTCGACGCGCCCCACCCGTCGAGCAGCCAGCGCTCCTGGGCGCTGCCGGTCAGGGTGCGCGCCGGGTCGTCCGTCTCCGGGCCGGGCACGTGCGTGCCGTCGCCGTAGGCCTGGTCGTCGCGGTACTGGCGGGTGTCGAGGATGTCGAACTGGGCGAGCGTGCCCCAGCGCAGCCGGCGGTACAGCTGCGCGTCGGGGCCCTCGGGCAGCTGGTCGGCGCGCAGCGGCTGGTTCTCCCAGTAGGCGCGGTAGGCGGCGGCGCGGCGGGCGAGGAACTGCGCGGGGTCGCTGCCGTTCTCGTCGACGGCGCCCGCGTAGTTGTTCTCGGTCTCGTGGTCGTCCCAGGTGACGACGAACGGGTGGGCGGCGTGCGCGGCGCGCAGATCGGGGTCGCTCTTGTAGAGCGCGTAGCGCATCCGGTAGTCGGCGAGGGTCGTCGTCTCGCGGTTGAACACGGACGGCAGGACGACGTCGGTGTACCCGCGGGCGCCGCCCGCCGAGTCGACGGCGTACTCGTAGAGGTAGTCGCCGAGGTGGAACACCACGTCGACGTCCTCCCGCGCGAGGTGCCCGTGCGCGGTGTAGTAGCCGTCGTGGTACGCCTGGCAGGCCACCGCCGCGAGTCTCAGGCTCGCGGTGTCCTCGCCGGCCGCGGGAGCGGTGCGGGTGCGGCCGGCGGGGCTGATCCAGGTGCCGGTGCGGAAGCGGTAGTGGTAGTGGCTGTCCGGGTCCAGGCCCTTGACGTCGACGCGGACGCTGTGCGCGTACTCGGGGTGGGCCGTGGCGGTGCCCTGAGCCACCACCAGGGCGAAGGACTCGTCGAGCGCCACCTCCCAGGAGACCTCCACGCGCTCCTGTCCCAGCCCGCCGTCCGGTTCGAAGGGCGCCGGGGCCAGCCGGGTCCAGATCAGCACCGAGTCGGGCAGCGGGTCCCCGGAGGCGACACCGAGCGTGAACGGGTCCCGGGTGATGCGCGCCGCGTCGAGCCGGGGCGCGGCGAAGGCGCCGTGCGCGGGCAGGTTGGTGGTGAAGGCCAGGGCGGCGGCAGCGGCGGTGACGGTCAGGAACCGACGGCGCGCCAGATGCCGGGCGGCGGTGCGCAGTTCGGCGTCGTGCGGGGTCGAGGCGAGCTGGGACGGCGGTCCGAAACGGCCCGACAGCGCCATCGGGTGTCCTCTCGTACGGGTCCGGCCCGGTCGCGGGCAGGGGCCGACGGCGGGCGGGAGGGGTGAGCGCGGTCCGCGTCCCGGGCCGGTGCGTGGCGAGGTCGGCCCAGGGACGCGGAGCCTGAATGCTAAGCAGACAAAATGCCCGTAAGGGGTGTGCCGTGCGGGGTGTTCACACAAGAGGCGGTACGCCGCGCCGGATCCGGACGTACGGCGGCGCCGCCGGTAGAGGTACCGACGGCGCCGTGAGGAGCGGGGTGGTGGGCGGGCTCAGCCGGTCACGGCCTCCGCGCCGGAGCGCGTGCCCGCCGGGTGCCGGACCGGGAGGTGGTAGACGTGGAAGGCGCGGCCGATGACCGGCTGCGCGACGTTGCGGACCCGCACGCCTCCGGTGGTCATGCCGTGCTCGCTGCCGGCGTGCGCGTGCCCGTGCACGGCGAGGTCGGCCCCGGCCGTGTCGATCGCCTCGGCCAGCAGATAACTGCCGAGGAACGGGTAGATCTCCAGCGGTTCCCCGGCCAGCGTCTCCGGCACGGGGGAGTAGTGGGTGAGCGCGATCCGTACGTCGCAGCCGTCCTCGTCCAGCCGTTCCAGGGCGGTGCGCAGGCCGTCGGCGCAGTGGCGGGAGACCCGGACGAACTCCTTCATCACCGGCTCGCCGAACTCCCCGGCGCTCGCTCCCACGAACCCGCCGCCGAAGCCCTTGGTGCCGGCCACCCCGACGCGCGCGTCCCCGGCGCGCACCACCGTCGACTCGCCCTCCAGCACCCGGGCGCCGGCGTCCCGCAGGACGGCCGTGACCTCGTCCTGCCGGTCGTCGTGGTGGTCGTGGTTGCCGAGCACCGCGACGACCGGCACGGCCAGGTCCCGGATCTCGTCGGCCACCACCCGCGCCTCCTCGACGGTGCCGTGCCGGGTCAGGTCACCGGCCAGCAGCAGGAGGTCGGCGCACTCGTGCAGGGTGTCGAACGCGGGACGGAGCACGCCCCGGGTGTCGGGTCCCATGTGGATGTCACCGACGGCGGCGATCCGGATCATGACAGCTCCTCCGCGTGGTCGGGCGACGAGGGCTCGCTGATCACGAGGTCGCCGTGCACGTCGAGCCCGGCGAGTTCCTCGCGCACGGTGCTCAGGACCTCGTCGCGGCAGCCGGCCGACGGGACGGTCCCGGTGACCAGTACGGCCCCGCCGCGGACCTCGACCCGCACACCGAGTTCGCCGAGCTCGCCGGCGGCGAGCCGGTCCTGGAGGTGGGCGACGCGGTACTCCGTGGTCCGCCCGGCCGGTGTGCCGCGGGCGGATCCGGACTCGTGGGTGTTCATGGGCGTTCCCTTCCGCGGACCTTCAGATGACGTTCAGGCGTTCCAGCAGGAAGAAGAAGGCGGCGGGCATGGGTTCGTCACCGCAGTCGCGCCGCACCCGGTCCCAGTCGACCTTCTCGCGCAGGGCGCGGGCGATGGGCAGGACCGCGCCGAAGTCGCAGTGGTGCTCGGAGAAGGCGCAGATCAGCCCGGACAGCAGGTCGGTGGGCGCCAGGACCGGCATGCGCACCGACTCGACCGGGAGTTCCTGCGCCCGGTCGAGCATCCCGGTGGAGACGGGCCGGTGCGCCAGTTCGAAGATGAGGTCGACGTCCTGGCCGAAGCAGGTGGCCTTGATCAGCCAGTCCTCCGGCGGCGCGTAGACGGTCAGGCCGGCCTCGCGGAGCGTGGCGGCCACGTCCTCCGCGTCCTCGCGGCGGACGCAGAAGTCGACGTCGTGCTGGAGGTTGCCGCTGCCGCCGTGGGCGTACACGGCGACGCTGCCGGCCAGGGCGAAGGGGTGCCCGCCGCGCTTGAGCACCGCGCCGACCTGCTTGGCCGCCTCCAGGATGGCCTGGTTGCGGTCGCGGGGCAGGTGCGGTTCGTCCTCCTCGGCCGGGGCCTCGCGCCGTGCGTCCGGTGGCGGTGCCTGTCCCACGGCGTCCGGGGCCAGACGGAGGTCGGGGCTTCCCGGGCGCCGTACGAGCGTGGCGTCCTCGCCGTTCTCCGTCATGACCGCTCCTTTCGCCGACCGGGCGGCCGTGCGGCCGCCGCCCGCTCTCCGGCCCGCCGCGCGCGGGCCCTGGTGCCTGTTGCCAGCACCTAGTACCCGGCGCGTCCGTTCCGACACGGACGCGGACGAAAGGCGTGGACGCGGTCCGGTTCAGCGGTCCGCGACGTTGGCGACCAGCAGGCGCAGCAGGTGTTTGGCCGTGGCGTCCTGCTCCGGGGTGAGGCCCATGGCGTCGCCGATGGCCACCGGCACCGCGCGGGCGCGTTCGCGGAGCGCGGCGCCCTCCTCGGTGAGGCGGATGGCGACCGAACGCTCGTCGTCGCTGCGGCGTTCGCGGCGCAGCAGCCCGCCCGCCTCCAGGCGCTTCAGCAGCGGGGAGAGGGTGCTGGACTCGAGCTGGAGTGCGGCGCCCAGCTCCCGTACGGAGATCGAGTCCCGCTCCCAGAGCACCAGCAGGACGAGGTACTGCGGGTAGGTCAGGCCCAGTTCGTCCAGCAGCGGCCGGTACCGGGCGGTGACCGCGCGGGAGGCCGCGTACAGCGCGAAGCAGAGCTGGTCGTCCAGGAGCAGGGACCGCTCGGCCGGCGGCGTGGCCCGGCTCGCGTCCGTGGTGCTGTCCATCCGATCACCCGTTTCGCTGTCGTCGTCCCCGTCGATCGTATCGCGAGCGAACAAGTTGCGTCCGAACGAGTGGTAGGCGAATAAGTCGAGTGCGAATCAGTTGCGTGCGACCTAGTCGTGCGCTACTTTCAGGGTGTGCCGCCGACCCCGACGGACTCCGGTCAGGGGTCCGGCGGCGGCACACCCGATCCGAGGAGTACGTCATGACCGGCACCACCGCCCACCGTCCCGTCCTCGAGCCCGCCGCCCAGGCCTTCGCCGAGGCCACCGCCAACCCGCCGTACCTCTTCGACCTCGGCCCCGTGGAGGGCCGCAAGGCCGTCGACGAGGTGCAGTCCGGCGACATCGCCCTGCCCGCCGTCGACGAGGAGTGGGTCACCGTCCAGGGCGGGCCCACCGGCAGCGTCCGGGCACGGATCGTCCGCCCCGCAGGCGCCGCCGGACCGCTCCCCGTCGTCCTCTACATCCACGGCGCCGGCTGGGTCTTCGGCAACGCCCACACCCACGACCGCCTCGTCCGCGAACTCGCCGTCGGCACCCGCGCGGCAGTCGTCTTCCCCGAGTACGACCTCTCGCCCGAGACGCGCTACCCGGTCGCCATCGAGCAGAACTACGCCGTCGCCCGCTGGATCGTCACCGACGGCGCGGCCAAGGACCTCGACGCCACCCGGATCGCCGTGGCGGGCGACTCCGTCGGCGGCAACATGACCGCCGCGCTCACCCTGATGGCCAAGGAACGCGGCGACGTCCCGCTCGTGCAGCAGGTGCTCTTCTACCCGGTCACCGACGCGAACTTCGACACCGGCTCCTACCACCGGTTCGCCGAGGGCTACTTCCTGCGCCGCGACGCCATGCAGTGGTTCTGGGACCAGTACACGACCGACGAGGCGCAGCGCGCCGAGATCACCGCCTCGCCGCTGCGCGCCACCACCGAGCAGCTCGCCGGACTGCCGCCGGCCCTCGTCGTCACCGGCGAGGCCGACGTGCTGCGCGACGAGGGCGAGGCCTACGCCGACAAGCTCCGCCAGGCCGGCGTGCCCGTCACCGCCGTCCGCTACCAGGGCATCATCCACGACTTCGTGATGCTCAACGCGCTGCGCGAGACGCACGCCGCCGAGGCCGCCATCACCCAGGCGATCGGCGTCCTGCGCGGCGCGCTCGGCACCGCCTGACCCCGCCGGGACAGCCGCCGTCCGGTCCCGGCCGGACCGGACGGCGCCCGGCCTCCACGACGCCGCGACCGGCTCGGGCGTACAAGAAAAGCGCTCGGGCCGGTCACGGCTGAATATGGGGCAAAAGGCAGGGAAAACGATGAGTGCCCCCTCAGGGATGCGCTCGTGGAGGTCGTCATGGACCAGCACACGCCCCGTTCGCAGGATCTTCCGCAGCCCTTGCGGGCCGTCGCCTCCGGACTGCGGCACGTACCGGGCGCCGAGCAGGTGGGCCGGGTCGCTGGCGGGGCCCTCGACGCGATCGGAGCGGTCTCCCCGCGCGGACGCCGCATCGCCGTCTACACCGGAGCCGGGGTGCTCGGAGTGGCCGGCGTCGTCGAATGGCCGGTGGCGCTCACCGGCGCGGCCGTCGCCTGGCTCACCCGCCCCCGCCCCGAACACCCGCACGGCGACCCCGGCACCCGGCAGCCGGCCGACGCCGACGGGCGGCCCGCCACCCCGACCGGTGACGGCCACCGGAACGACCGCGCCTCCGACACCCCGCCACCCGCGGGCCCCGGCGACCGGCTCACCCCCTCCCGCCACCGGCCCGAACACGCCGAACACGTCGTACACGCGGTGCACGAACAGCCCGCCAAAGTGGGCGACACCGCCACCGCATCGGCCCTCAAGCAGGTCGCCGAGGCCACCGCCCACCACGGCGACCACCCGGACCGGAACGGCACACCGGGCCGGCCGGGCAACGGCCGCCACTCCGGCTGAGCCACGAGCAACGGGACGCCGCACATGTACATTCGCTTCGACGTCGCTCCCCTCGCGGGAGCCGTGGCGGGAGCCGCCGCGGGCGCCGCGCGCGGCACCGCCCAGGGGATGACGTCCGTCCACGACACGACGCGCCGCCTCGGCCACGTCGCCCGCAACGCCCTCGGCCGGGGGCGCCCCCCGGGGGGGCGCCCGCCACTGGCGGGCCGGGCCGCGCGTCCACCTCGCCCTGCGGCACCCGGACGGCGCCGTCGCGCCACTCGCCCGCAGGGCCGCCGCCGAACTGCTCGACCACCCGGACGTCCTGACGGCGTACTGGGACGACGGACTGTCCCGCCTTGTGGTGACCGCCGTGACGGACGCCGTCGGCGACCGCGTCACCGAACACGCCGTCGCGCTCGCCGCCCGCCTCGGACTCACCGAGGACGCAGGCCCGGACGAGGCGTCCGGGACCGCCCACCCCGGCGACCCCCGCGAGGTACGCGTCGCCGCCGCCGCGCTGGCCCTGGACGCCGCGGGCGCGGCCGGCGCCCTGACCGCCCGGTCGCTGCGGCTGCCCCGCAGCCCCAAGGCGGTCACCGCCGCCGTCACCCTGCTGCGCGAGAACCCCCGCTTCCGGGCGCTGCTGCGGCAGCGGTTCGGCAGGAGCGGCATGGAACTGCTCCTCGCCGCCGCCAACGCCGCCGCACACGGCGCCGGACAGTCCCCGGTGGCCCTCGTCCTCGACGGTCTGATGCGCACCGGCCAGCTCACCGAGGCCGCGGCCCGCGCGGCGGCCTTCGAGGCCCTGCACGACGACCTCTGCCGCGAACAGCGAACCAGCATCCCCTGCCCCACCGACACCCGCCCGCCCCTGCGGGTCACACCCGCCCAGGCCTACGCCGCCCACGCCGGCACCGGCAGCGTCGCGGGCGCCGCCGCCACCCTCCTCGTCACCCACGACACCCGCGAGGCGGCCGAGGCCGTCCTGGCCGGATCACCCAAGGCCGCCCGGTACGGCCCCGCCGCCTTCGACGCGGTCCTCGGCACCCACCTCGCCCGGTCCGGCGTCCTGGTCCGCAGCGCCGAACGGCTGCGGCAACTGGAGATCGCCGACTCCCTCGTCCTGCACGCCGACGCCCTGCGCAACCACACCCGGCCCGCCCCCGGCCACGACGGCAAACCCCCGCTGTTCGACGACCCCGTCGACCCCTGCGCCGAAGCGGTCCTCGACGCCGCCCGCCGTGCCGGGCTGCACGTGGTGATCACCGGCGGCTCCGACCTGAAGGACATCACCCGGCTCGCCGACGAGGTCGCCCCCGCCGACCTGCCCTTCGGCGACGTCGTCCAGGCGCTGCAGAACGACGGGCACATCGTCGTCGGCGTCGCCCGCGTGGCCGCGCGCGGCGGCGACGACGTGGCGCGCGGACTGCCCGCCGCGGACGTCGCGATCGCCCTCACCGACCACCGCGCCGCGACCGCCTGGGGCGCCGACGCCCTCGCCACCGGCGGACTCGCCGACGTCTGGCGGCTGCTGACGGCGATTCCGGCCGCCCGCCGCGTCGGCCGCCGGTCGCAGACCATGGCCCGCGCGGGCGCCGCCCTGTCGGGCCTCCTGGTGGCCCGCGGCGGCACCCCCGGCGGCCGGCTCTGGCAGCGGCTCACCCGGCACGCCCCCGTGAACATCGCCGCGACCGGCGCCCTGGTGACCGGCTGGACCGAGGCACTGCGCGTCGCCCGGGCCACACCGCCCGAACCCCGCCTGCACGTGCCCTGGCACGCCCTGGAACCGCACGAGGCCCGCGACCTGCTGCGCGACACCCGGACCGACGCCGAACCCGAGGGACTCGCCCTGCTCGCCGACCGCTCCCGGCAGCGGGCGGCCCGGCTCACCCGCACCCCCGTCGCCGCACCCGTCCGCTGGACGTGGCAGGCGGCCGGTGCCGTGCGCCGCGAACTCGACGACCCGCTCACGCCCGTGCTGGCCACCGGCGCCGTCGCCTCCGCACTGCTCGGCTCCGTCGTCGACGCCCTGCTCGTCGTCGGCGCCATGGACATCAACGCGGTCGCCGGCGGCCTGCAACGGCTGCGCGCCGAACGCGCCCTCGCCCGGCTCGCCGCCCGGCAACAGCCCAAGGCGCGCCGCCAGCTCTCCACGAGCCGCACGGTCACCGTCGACGCCAGCCGACTGCGCCCGGGCGACACGATCGGCCTCGCCGCCGGCGACGTCGTCCCCGCCGACGCCCGGCTGCTCGACGCCGAGGGCCTCGAGGTCGACGAGTCGGCGCTCACCGGCGAGTCCCTGCCCGTCACCAAGGACCTGGCCCCGACCCCCGGAGCACCGGTCGGCCGGCGGACCTGCATGGTCTTCGAGGGCACCACCGTCGTCGCCGGCCGGGCCGAGGCACTCGTCGTGGACACCGGCGACCGCACCGAGGCCGGCCGGGCCGTCGCGCTCGCCGCCCGCACCCCGCCGCCCGCCGGCGTCCAGGCCCGGCTGCAGGAACTCACCCGCAAGGCCCTGCCGGTGACACTGACCGGCGGGGCACTGGTGACCGGCCTGTCCCTGCTGCGCGGCAGCCCGATACGGCGTGCCGTCAGCGGAGGCGTCGCCGTGGCCGTCGCCGCCGTCCCGGAGGGCCTGCCGCTCGTCGCGACCGTCGCCCAGATGGCCGCCGCGCGCCGGCTCTCCCGGCGCGGCGTCCTGGTCCGCACCCCGCGCACCCTGGAGGCACTCGGCCGGGTCGACACCGTCTGCTTCGACAAGACCGGCACCCTCACCGAGAACCGCCTGCGCCTGGTCCGCGTCGCCACCGCCGACGGCACCGTCCTCGCACCGGACGCGGAACGGGCCGTCCCCGTCGTCCGCCTGGCCGCCCGCGCCTGCCCGCAGGAGGACACCGGCGAGGGACGCCGCGTCGCCCACGCCACCGACGAGGCCGTCCTCGACGTCGCCCCGCCGGACGGCGCCTGGACGGCCGACGGCGAACTCGCCTTCGAGGCCAGCCGCGGCTACGCGGCGGCCGTCGGCCGGGACGGCGACGCGGACGGCGGTCCGCTCCTCGTCGTCAAGGGCGCCCCGGAGACGGTCCTGCCCGCCTGCCGGGACCTCCCCGACGACGCGGCCGCCACCGCCCACACCCTCGCGGGACAGGGGCTGCGCGTCCTGGCCGTGGCCCGGCGCCCGTGCCGCGGCTCCGAACCCGCCGACGAACTCGACGCCGACCTCGCCGACCTGGAGTTCGCCGGGCTGATCGCGCTGGCCGACGTGCCGCGCGACACCTCGCAGGAACTCCTCACGGAACTGCGCCGGGCCGGCATCCTGCCCGTCATGCTCACCGGCGATCACCCGGAGACCGCGCGGGCCATCGCCCTGCAACTGGGCTGGCCGGAGGAGACCGACGTCGTCACCGGCGACGAACTCGTCGCCATGAGCCGCAGCGAGCGGGTCCGCGCGCTGCACGGCGCCGCCGTCGTCGCCCGGGTCGCGCCCGAGCAGAAACTCCACGTCGTGGAGGCCCTGCAGCAGACCGGCCGGGTGGTGGCCATGGCGGGCGACGGCGCCAACGACGCCGCCGCCATCCGCGCCGCCGACGTGGGCGTCGGCATCGAGTCCCGCGGCTCGGCCGCCGCCCGCAACGCCGCCGACCTCGTGCTCACCACCGGCGACCTGTCCGTCCTGGTGGACGCCGTCGGCGAGGGCCGCGCGCTGTGGCGCAGCGTCGCCGACGCGGTGAGCATCCTCATCGGCGGCAACGCGGGTGAGGTCGGCTTCAGCGTGCTGGGCACCCTGCTCGCCGGCTCCTCCCCGCTGTCGACCCGTCAACTGCTCCTGGTCAACCTGCTCACCGACATGTTCCCCGCCATGGCGGTGGCGGTGACCCCGAGCGACGACCCGGCGACGGCCGCGCCCGCCGCGACCGGGCCGATGGGCCTCGACGTCCTCGGCGCACCCCTGCTGCGCGCCATCCGGCGCCGGGGAGTGACGACCTGCCTCGGCGCGGTCACGGCGTATCTGATCGGCCGGTTCACCCCCGGCACCGAGCGCCGCTCCACCACGATGGCCCTGTGCGGCGTGGTCGGCGCGCAGCTCGTGCAGACCCTCTCCGGCCGCCGCCACAGCCCTCTGGTGTGGGCGACCGCCCTGGGCTCCGCCGCCGTGCTCGCCGCCCTGGTCCAGACGCCCGGCGTCAGCCACTTCTTCGGCTGCACCCCGCTCGGCCCGGTCGCCTGGCTCGGCGTCGCCCTCGCCATCACCCTGTCCGCCCTCGCTCCCCGCCTGGAGCACTCCGTACCAGTGCGCCGGCTCTACGACGCCGCCTCCCGCCTGGGCGCCCGGCTCGGCGAGTCCGCCCGCCGCACCCGTCCCCTGCTGCACACCGGCATCGCCCGCCCGGTGGCGTGAGGGACGGCGCGGGCCGGCCGTCACCGGCCGGCCCGCGCGCCAGCGGATCCGCCCCATTGCGCCCAGACTGGAAGGGCAGGGCGGCCCCGGCACCCGCCGGGACCGCCGCCGCGGGCGGGCACGGACGCGCCCGGCGCCGAAGCCCGCCGCACAGCGAGAAGGGTGAGGATCGGCATGAAGGGCTATGTCTTCCACGGTCCCGGGCAGTCCGCCTGGGAGGAGGTTCCCGACCCGGCCGTCAAGGAACCCGACGACGCGATCGTGCGCGTCGAGGCCGTCACCATCTGCGGGACGGACCTGCACATCCTCAAGGGCGACGTGCCGGAGGTCCGCCCGGGTACCGTGCTCGGCCACGAGGCGGTCGGCGAGATCGTCGAGACCGGCGGCGACGTCCGCACCGTGCGCCCCGGCGACCGGGTGCTGGTCTCCTGCGTCTCGGCCTGCGGGCGCTGCGGCTACTGCCGCGAGGGCATGTACGGCCAGTGCCGGGGCGGCGGGGGCTGGATCCTGGGCCACCACATCCACGGCACCCAGGCCGAGTACGTCCGCGTCCCCTACGCCGACCTGTCGGTGTACCAACTGCCCGGCACGCTCGCCGACGAGGACGCCGTGCTGCTCGCCGACATCTTCCCCACCGCCTACGAGGTGGGCGTGCTCAACGGGCGGGTGCGGCCCGGCGACACCGTCGTCGTGGTCGGCGCCGGGCCCGTCGGCCTCGCCGCGATCGCGACCGCCCGGCTGTTCGCGCCGGAGCGGGTCGTCGCCGTGGACCTGGCGGCGGCCCGGCTGCAGGCCGCGAAGGAGTTCGGCGCGGAGGCCGTCGCGGACGCGGGCGAGGCTCCCGAGCAGCTGATCGCCGACCTCACCGGCGGGCTCGGCGCGGACGTGGCCATCGAGGCGGTGGGCGTCCCGGAGACCTTCGAACTGTGCACCCGCATGGTGCGTCCCGGCGGACACATCGCCAACGTCGGTGTGCACGCCGCGCCCGCCACGCTGCACCTGGAAGACCTGTGGATCAGGAACGTCACCATCACCACCGGACTGGTCGACACCCACTCCACGCCCACCCTGCTGCGGATGGCGGCCGCCGGCCGGCTGCCCACCCGCCGGATGGTCACCCACACGTTCCCGCTCGACCGGATGCAGGAGGCGTACGACGTCTTCGGCAACGCCGCCGAGACCGGCGCGCTCAAGGTCGTCCTCGGGGTGCCGCAGCACGAGGTGGTCCCCGTGCACCCGACGGTCTGACGTGCGCCACGGCGCACCGCACGGTCCTCGGCCGCGTCGCCGCCGTCCTCGGCCACGCCTCCGCGGAAGCGCGGGACACCGCACCGGAAAGGGACTTTCGACCTGTACCGGACGAGGGCCGGAAGGTTCACCCTGGAAGAGTGGCACGGCCCGCCACCCGCACGAGGAGGTGACCGTCCATGGCCAGGACGCGAGGGGCGACGGTCCGCCGGGTGCGGCTGTGGCGGTGGCGGAGGAATCCGCTGCGCCGCCGCAGCGATCTGGTCGAGGCATGGCTGCGGCTGGTCACCGTCGTCCTCGCGCTGCTGCTCGGCGCGTCCGCCGGGGCGGCGGCGGCCGGCGCGGTGGACGCGTCGCTCGCCGACCGGCGGGAACGCACCCGTCCCGTCACCGCCGTCCTGGCGGAGGACACCGCACGCGGCACGTCGGCACCGGTGACGGAGAACGGGGACGGGAACGGCGGAGTGTGGGCGAAGGTGCGCTGGACCGCCCCGGACGGCACGATCCGCACGGGCCGCGCGGAGGTCGAACCGGGCAGCGGGGCGGGCAGCGCGGTCACCGTGTGGACGGACCCCTCGGGCCGGCTCGTCGCCGCACCGCCCGCGGGCGCGGAGGCGGCCTTCCAGACCGTCATGGCCGGCGGCACCGTCACCGTCACCACCGGGGGACTGGTGCTGCTCTGCGGACGGCTCGTCGGCGCGCGCCTGCAGCGGCGGCGCCTGGCCGAGTGGGAGGCCGAGTGGCGGCAGGTCGAGCCGACGTGGCGGAGGCGGATGACGGGCTGAGGGCGGACGGCGCGAGGAGGCGGAGCGGTGAACCGCTCCGCCTCCTCGCGTGCCGGTGAACGCCGGCCGGACGACCCGGCCGGCTCCGCCGTCAGACCTCGCCGCGCCAGGCGCCCGTCTCCAGGCCGCGCTGCTCGATGAACTCCTTGAACCGCTTCAGGTCACCGTCGACCTGCCGCTTGACGAAGCCGAGCTTGTCACCCACGCTCTCGGCCAGGCCGTCGGGGTCGAAGTCCATCTGCAGCATCACCTTGGTGGTGGTGTCCTGCAGACGGTGGAAGGTGACGACACCCGCCTGCTTCGCCTCGCCGCCCACCGTGGTCCACGCGACGCGCTCGTCCGGGATCTGCTCGGTGATCTCGGCGTCGAACTCGCGCTCCACACCGCCGACCTTCGTCACCCAGTGGGTGAGCGTGTCGGTGCGCTGCTCGATGCGCTCGACGCCGTCCATGAACTCCGGGAAGCTCTCGAACTGGGTCCACTGGTTGTAGGCCGTGCGAACGGGGACGTCGACCTCGATCGATTGCTCTACCTGCGACATGGATCAGGTACCTCGCTTTCCGATGGGAACGGGATACGGGTACCTGATCGGGCGTCGGACAATCATGGAGATCCCGTGAAACGGGAGACGGGGCGCGGGCGTGCGTCAGTCGCCGGGTTCGGTCTCCGCGCGCCGGCAGTGCAGGAACAGTTGCGGCTCCGGCATGGCGTCGGGGTGGGTCGGCGTGAACATCACGCTCTGCTCCGACTCCACCGCCAGGCCCGCCCCGCGCACGAGGGCGATGACGTCCTCGGCGGCGAAGCTGGTCACGCGCACGGGCTGCCCCATGAACACGCCGTCGAACTCCTCGACGTCGAGCGGCACCGTGGCCAGTACGAGCAGGCCGCCCGGCCGCAGCGCCCGGGCCAGCCGCCGCACCAGGTCCGACTGCTCCGCGCGAGGCATCTGCAGCAGCGCGAAGTACACGCAGACCGCGTCGTACGCACCGTCCTCCAGCGCGATGCGGCGCACGTCGGCGCACCGGAACTCGGCCTCGGGCACCTGTCGTGCGGCGATCTCCACCATCACCGGGGACACGTCGACGCCCAGCACACGGTGGCCGGCCGCGGCGAGCACGGCGGCCGTGGGCCGCCCGGTCCCGCTGCCCACGTCCAGCACCTTGCTGCCGGGCGCCAGCCGGGCGAGCAGCCATTCGAGCGACGCGCGGTGGGCCGCGGAGGAGGCGAACGCCTTCTCGTACTCGCTGCCCAGCGCGTCGAACACCGCCGCCGCCGGTGACCCCTGCTCCTCGTCCGCCACAACGCACCCCCGTGTCCGTCAACCGATGCGAGGGCATCGTGTCACTCCCGCCGCGCCCTCACAACGGGAGGCGGGCCGCGCGGCACGGGTGTCGCGCGGCATGACGTCCGTGCCCCGGCCCCCGCTCGGGCCGGCCCGGCCCGGCCGCGGTCCGGCTTGCGGGCAGGGGGACCAGCACGGCAGGGTCGGTGCGTGCCGACCCTGCTGATCGTCCACCACACGCCCTCGCCCAACTGCCAGGCGATGTTCGAAGCCGTCCTCTCCGGAGCCACCGCCCCGGAGATCGAGGGCGTCCGGGTGGTGCGGCGCGCCGCGCTGTCCGCCACCGCCGCCGACGTCCTCGAGGCCGACGGCTATCTGCTCGGCACCCCGGCCAATCTCGGCTACATGTCGGGGGCGCTCAAGCACTTCTTCGACCAGGTGTACTACCCCTGCCTCGACACCACCCGGGGCCGGCCCTTCGGCGCCTACGTGCACGGCGGGAACGACGTCACCGGCGCCGTACGGGGCCTCGACGCGATCACGACGGGCCTCGGCTGGCGGCGGGCCGCCGACACCGTGACCGTCACCGGCGAGCCCGACCGGGCGGCCGTCGAACGGTGCTGGGAACTGGGCGCCACGCTCGCCGCCGGCCTGATGGAGTGAGACCGTCCGTCAGCCCCCGTCGTCCATGCGCCGCCGGTCCTGCTCGTCCCAGGCCCGCGTGTCACGCGGCTGCGTGTACGGCTCCGCCTCCGGCGGATGCCCTCCGGCGATGGCCCGCTGCCGGGCGATCTCCGCGTCGAACTCCAGCCCCAGCAGGATCGCGAGATTGGTGATCCACAGCCAGATCAGGAACACGATGACACCGGCCATCGTGCCGTAGGTCTTGTTGTACGAGCCGAAGTTGGCGACGTAGAAGGCGAACCCGCCGGACGCCACCAGCCAGATCACCAGCGCCAGGAAGCTGCCCGGCGTGATCCACCTGAAGCCCTTGACCTTGGCGTTGGGGGCGGCCCAGTACAGCAGCGCGATCATGACGGTGACGAGGACCACCAGCGCCGGCCACTTGGCGACGGACCACACGGTCAGCGCCGTGTCGCCGACGCCGAGCGCGCTGCCCGCCTGCCGGGCCAGCCCACCCGTGAAAACCACCATCAGCGCACTGACGACGGCCAGCACCATCAGTACGACCGTCATGCCGAGCCGCACCGGCAGCACCTTCCACACCGGACGCCCCTCGGGCATGTCGTACACGGCGTTCGCCGACCGCATGAACGCGGCCACGTACCCCGAGGCGGACCAGACGGCCAGCACCAGGCCGACGATCGCCATGATCGAGCCGATGCCCGCGTTGCCCTGCAACTGCTGGACCGCCCGGGTGATGATGTCGCGGGCCGAGCCGGGCGTGAGTTCCCGGAGGTTCTCCAGCACCCTGTCGGTGGTGTCCCTGCCGGTGAGTCCCAGCAGGGACACCAGCACCAGCAGTGCCGGGAACAGCGAGAGCACACCGTAGTACGTCAGCGCGGCGGCCCGGTCGGTGAGTTCGTCGTCCTTGAACTCCCGCACGCTGCCCTTCAGCGCCGCGCGCCACGCGCCCTTCGGCAGGTGTGCCGGTGTGTCCGGCGCCGTCCGTTCCACGTCGCGGTCCGGCCCGGGCCCGTCCTGCGCGTGGCCCGGCCGTCCGTCCCGACGGTGCTCGTCCGTCGTGTTGTCCTCGGCCTGTCGGCCGTTGCGCCCCGGCATGTGCAGCTTCATGGCCGCCGGGTAACCAGCCGCCGGTCGGCCAATCCAGGGCGTGCGGGCGACGGGATGCGGTGGGGTGCGGCGGTTACGGGAAAACAGTTGTGGGAGCGCTCCCAAGGGATCAGTATGCAGGCATGACCGAGTCCCCCGTGATCCGTCCGTACCGCCCCGAGGACCGGCCGGCCCTCGACGAGATCTGTGTCCGCACGGCGCACAACGGCCAGGACAGCCGCCCGTTCTACGCCGACCCGAGCGTCTTCACCGACACGTTCGCTGCCCCGTACGTCCACCTGGAACCGGAGTTGGCCTTCGTACTGGACGACGGTGCCGGCCGGGCGGTCGGCTACATCCTCGGCACCGCCGACACCGTCCGGTTCGCCGAGCGGTTCCGCACCGAGTGGCTGCCCCTGGTCGCCGACCGCCACCCCGAGCCGTCCGTGCCACCGCGGACCCCCGACGAGTCGATCGCCTGGCTGCTGCACCACCCCGAACGCATGGTCGTGCCCGAACTGGCCGCCTGGCCGGCCCATCTGCATATCGACGTGCTCCCCGCGTGGCAGGGGTGCGGCCACGGCCGGGAGCTGATGCGCACCTTCCTCACCGCCCTGCGTGATCGGGGAGTGCCGTCCGTCCATCTCGTCATGGCGGTGGCCAACAAGCCCGCGCGCGCCTTCTACGACCGCATGGGCTTCGAGGAGATCGCCGCGCCCATGGACGACTCGGTCGTCTGCCTCGGCCGTACGACGGGTCATCCCGACCGGCTCTGACCGGCACCGACCGGCACCGACCGACACCGGCCGGCTCTGGCCGGCATTGACCGGCATTGACCGGCTCTGACGGGCTCTCCGGCGGGCCGGAGGGGCTGGTTCCGTCGAATGCATCGAACGCGCCACGGCCCGCGGGAAGTGGCGCGAATCGGCGTTGCCGCTCCGCCCCGCCAGGCGCAGCCTGTCCATTGGGAGCGCTCCCATCACCGCGTCGCAGTCCGCAGTCCGAGTCGCGGTCGGGGCGCGCTCACTGCTGTCCCCGATCCCCACAACCCCCACATCGGAGAGAAGGCTTCATGAGTTGGCATGGGCATGCTGTGCTGTTGTCGCTCCGGTCCCGTGTGACGCTCGCCCTGAGCGTCGTCGCCGCCACGCTGCTCTGTCTGATCCCCTGGAGTGGCACCGCCGTCGCCCACGGCTCCGTGGTCGACCCCGCGTCCCGCAACTACGGCTGCTGGCAGCGCTGGGGGAGTGACTTCCAGAACCCGGCGATGGCCCAGGAAGACCCCATGTGCTGGCAGGCGTGGCAGGACGACCCCAACGCCATGTGGAACTGGAACGGCCTCTACCGCAACGGTTCCGCCGGCAACTTCCAGGCCGTCGTGCCGAACGGCCAGCTGTGCAGTGGCGGGCACGCCGAATCCGGGCGCTACAACTCCCTGGACACCGTGGGCGCGTGGAAGACCACGAACGTGGACGACAACTTCACCGTCAAGCTGCACGACCAGGCCAGCCACGGCGCGGACTACATCCTGGTGTACGTCACCAAGCAGGGTTTCGACCCCACCACCGAGCCGCTGGGCTGGGACGACCTGCAGCAGGTGGCCCGCACCGGCAAGTACGCCCCCGGCCAGAACTACTCGATCCCGGTGAGCACGTCCGGTCTCAGCGGCCGCCACGTCGTCTACACGATCTGGCAGGCCTCGCACATGGACCAGACGTACTTCCTGTGCAGTGACGTGAACTTCGGCTGAGCCAGAGGCAGCGCGCCGACCCGTCATCGGGTCGTCGGGTCCCCGCCGGACACCCTGTCCGGCGGGGACCCGTGGCGTGCGGGGGCACGGAGGAATCCCTGGACGGCCCGAGGAATCCGGGCGGCAGGTGAACACACGGCGGTCCGCCCGCGTATGGGGCGTGGGAATTTCCTGCCGACCCCCCGCGACAGAAGCGTAGGAGTACTGCCTTGGCACGCAACACACGCAGACGCCCAAGAGGTCCACAGCGCGCGACCTTCGCCGCGGTCGCGCTGATCCTGGGCGGAGGGGGGTTGATGGCGGCCAACGTCTACGCCTCCGCGACGGTGGACGACGCCCCCGCCGGGGGAGCGGGCCGGGCGCGCGTGCTGGGCGGCGCCACGATCGACTGCCCCGATGTCGCGACGCGCCTGACGTCGGTGCCCGAGCGGGCGCGGCCAGAGGTCGACAAGGAACTCGCCGCCCTGGACGAGCAGATCGCGCAGGCCTACCGGCGCCTCGGGGAATCGGCCGAGGCCGTCCGGCAGGATCCCGGCTTCGCGGACGAAAGGATCGTCGAGCCGCTGGGGGAGGAGCGGTCCGCGACCCTCGAACGCATCGTCGCCGCCATCGACGCGGCCGGTGACCGCCCCGCCGGCCTGGAGGAACTCGCCGACTGCACCGTCCGCGACTCGGGCAACGCGTCCGCCCCGCCGGCCGACGGCCGGAACGGCGGAGAACAGGACGACGGCGGTCAGGACGGTGAGCAGGGGCAGGGCGGCAACGGCGGGCAGGCGGGCAACGGTCCCGTCGCCGCCGACTACGCGGACATCACCGGTGCGCCGGCCGCGCCCGCGGAACCGGAGCGCACGGAGGACGCCTCGCGCGGCACCTTCACCAGCAGTTGCGGGGTCAACGAGAACGGCCTGTTCAACTCCGACAACGTGATCGCCGCACCGGGTGTCGCCAACGGTGCCCACCACTTCCACGACTACATCGGCAACCAGGCCACCAACGCCTTCTCCAGCGACGACGACCTGGCGAAAGCGGACACGAGCTGCGAGGACCCGGGCGACCGGTCGTCGTACTACTGGCCGGTGCTGCGGCTGCAGAACGGGACCCAGGAGCAGGACGCGGCATCCCCGGGCGGCGGCATCGAGGGCAACGCCGGTGAGATCGTCACGCCCAAGGAGGTCACGCTGACCTTCGTCGGCAACCCGCGCGGCGAGGTGACCGCGATGCCGCGGCTGCTGCGCATCATCACGGGCGACGCCAAGTCCTTCGTCAACGGCCCCGCCAACGCCAACGCCTCCTGGAGCTGCACCGGTTTCGAGGACCGGCAGCTGAAGGACAAGTACCCGCTGTGCCCGCAGGGCAGTGACGTGGTCCGCACGTTCAGGTTCCAGAGCTGCTGGGACGGGCGCAACATCGACAGCGCCAACCACCGTACGCACATGGCGTTCACGGCCGCCGACGGCTCCTGTCCGTCCGGCTTCCGTCCGGTTCCCCAGCTGGTGCAGCGCATCGTCTACGACGTCGACGCGCCGAGCCTGGACGACGGCGGACGGACGACACCGCTGTTCGCGGTGGACTCCTTCCCGGAGCAGTTGCACAAGCCGGTCACGGACCACGGCGACTTCATCAACGTCTTCGACGAGGATCTGATGCGGGAGATGGTCGGCTGCATCAACAGCGGCCGCACCTGCGGCGCGGGCGCCGACGGCGGTGAGCAGCCGGGTGGCGAGCAGCCCGGCGGTGAGGAGCCGGGTGGTGAGCAGTCGCAGGAGCCCACGGCCGCGCCGGAGAACCCCGGCGACGGCGGCGACGGCGGCGACGGTGAGGGCGGCGACGCGGGCGAGCAGCCCGGCGGCGGCCGGCCGGAGAACCCCTCGGAGCCCCCGGCCACCGAGCAACCGGCCGACGAGCAACCGGCCGACGAGCAACCGGCCACCGAGCAACCGGCCGACGAGGAACCGGCGACCGAGGAGCCGGCAACCCGGGAACCCGCCACCGAGGAACCGGCCGGCGAGTCCGGCGCGCCCGGGGACGGCGGCGACCGGCCTGAGGTCCGTGTCTCCCCGTCCGCCGAGGAGAACACCGAGGCCACCGGCACCGGCGCGGACAACGGCGACGGAGACAACACCGGTGACGCCAACGCCGGTCATGACGACACC
The DNA here is from genome assembly GCF_006782915.1 of Streptomyces calvus. Lineage (GTDB taxonomy): Bacteria > Actinomycetota > Actinomycetes > Streptomycetales > Streptomycetaceae > Streptomyces > Streptomyces calvus. Next base: position 85,753 of record NZ_VCNP01000005.1, on the reverse strand, counting down.
GGTGACGGCAACGGCGCCCCGGCCGACGACGGCACCGAGCCGCAGGCCGTGACCGGCGGACTGGCCGAGACCGGCGCCCAGCTGTGGCCCGCCGCGGCGGGAGCGGTCCTCGTCACCGCAGGGGTCGTGGTGCTGCGCCGGGTGCGCCGTACGTGACCTGAGCCCGCACACGGGCCGCACCGACCGGCGGCGGGACCCACCCCCTCGGGTCCCGCCGCCTCCGGCACGGTTCAACCGGCCTCCGGTGTGTGACACTTGGCGGGGAGGCCGCGGTGCCGTCCGAGGGGAGCGCCGGCCGGCCGTAGAGGGGAGTTGCCGTGGAGCAGCAGACCGTGGGCACGCGCGAGAGCACGGACGAGGCGGCGACCGCCCGCCACGCCCGTTTCGGACACCTCCCGGAGCCCGTCCGGGTGGAGGACATGGTCGAGGAGCGGCCGGCCGTCGCGCCGGACCCCGCCCGCACCGCCTACGACCCGGACGAATGGCTGGTGCGCTACTGCCTGTGACACCGACCGCCCCCGCCCCGGGGAGAGGCCCCGTCAGGGTGCGGCGTCCCAGCCGTAGGCCGTCAGCAGCAGCGCCACGTCGTCCGGACGGTCCTCGGTGCGGCGGGCCGTCCTGACCAGCCGGTCGGCGAGTTCCTCGACCGAGGCGGCCCGGTCGTCGGCCAGGGAGCGGCGGACCGTCTCGATGCCCGTCTCGATGTCACCGCCGGGTGTCTCGACCAGCCCGTCGGTGTACAGCACGAGGACACTGCCCGGTGCCAGCGTCAGGGACGTGACCGGGTACACGGCGTCCGGCTGCACACCGAGCAGCACCCCACCGGGCAGGTCGAGACTCTCGGTGCGCCCGTCGGGATGACGCAGCAGGGGCGGGGGGTGACCTGCCCGGACGGCCAGCGCGCGGCCGGTCCCCGGATCCAGTTCGATGTAGCAGCAGGTGGCGAAGACATCGGTCTCCAGCTCGGCCAGCAGCCGGTTCGTATGGGTGATGACCTCCTGCGGCGGCCGGCCGCTCGCGGCGAACGCGTGCACCGCGCTGCGCAGCTGCCCCATGACGGCCGCCGCGCCCACACTGTGTCCCTCGACGTCACCGATGACCAGCGCCACCCCGCGCCCCGTCCTGATCACGTCGTACCAGTCGCCGCCGATGGCCATGCCCTGGGTGCCGGGCAGGTAGCGGCCCGCGGTGAGCAGCCGGTCGATGGCGGGCAGCCGGTGCGGCAGCAGCCCTTCCTGCAGCCCGCGCGCCACCGCCGACTCCGCGTCGTAGAGCCGGGCCCGCTCCATCGCCTGCGCCGCCAGCCCGCCCAGCGCGGTCAGCGCGCTGCGCTCCTCCGGGGTGAACCGGTGCGGCGTGCTCCAGCCGAGGATGCAGGAGCCGACCGGGTGCCCTGAGGCGATCAACGGCAGGAACGACCAGGCGTTCATCGGATCGAGGACCAGCTCCGGATAGGCGTTGACCAGCGCCTCGGGCGACTCGAAGAACAGCGGAAGCCGCGTGGTGAGCGCATGCACGCCGGGCAGGTTCGCGTCCAGCGGCACCCCCTCGAAACGGTCGAGGAAGTGCTCCGGATAGCCCGACTCCCACAGCAGGTGCATCCGCCCCTCGCGGATCAGGTACAGGGCGATCTCCTGCGCGCCGAACGCCGGCAGCAACTGTTCGGCGACGGCCCGGCAGACGTCCCTGACGGTCACCGCCTCCGTCAGCACACTGGCCATCTGCACCACGTGGTACAGGGCGCCCGCGCGGGGCGCCGCCACCAGCTCCGACGTCGGCGCCGCGGCGGCCGGGCCGAGCGGAGCCAGGGCGCGGCCCGGCTCCGCGCCGACCGGGGCGTCGGTGCGGAACACCCGGCCGGTCAGGCCGTGCACGCCGGGATACAGCACGAAGCCCAGCCAGCCCCCGTCCGCGGCGTGCACCAGATACGACACCGTCTCCTGCGACAGCATCGCCGCCCGGTAGCGGTCCTCGTACGCCGGATCGTGCAGCCAGGTGAGCGCCTCCCACGGGTGGTGACCGAGCAGGCTGTCCAGCTCGCATCCCAGCAGTTCCAGACAGCGGCGGTTGGCGTAGCTGACCCGGCCGTCCTGGTCCAGGGAGAACAGCCCGTCGGGCAGCCGCTCGGCGGCCTCCGAGGCCGCGACCCCGCCGGCCGCGTCGACGAGGGCGCCCACCAGCAGCCGGCCGGGCCCCTCCGCCCGTACGACGTGCCCCCACAGCTCCACCGGCCGGTACCGGATCTGCCCGTCGCCCCGGCGGTCGTCCAGCACCCGGAAGCGCCGGGCCCTGACCTGACCGGCGTCCGCCGCCTCCCGCCGGCTCGCCCGCAGTTCGTACAGGTCGTCCGGGCTCACCCGGGCCTCGACCTCCGCCATGGTCCCGCCGAAGCCGTCCCGGGAGACACCCAGCAGCGACAGCGCGTCGTCGTCCCCCGACCACCGGTCGCTGTCCAGATCCCACTCGACCATGCCCACCGACACCGCCCGCGCCGGCGGCGTGGGCAGCTGCACGCCGACCGGCTGGTCGTCGTAGTCGATGCCGTACGCGACGGCGTCCGGGCCCGTGGGGCCGGGCATCCGGCGGGCGAACTCGGTGAGGCGGCGCTCCATGTCCCGCCCGGCGTCGTGCAGCACCACGCCCACCGCCCGCTCGTCCATCCGCTCCCGGGCCACCGAACGCAGCACGACCAGCACCCCCACGGCCTCGCCGCCGACCCGCACGGGCTGGTAGGCGGACGCGAACGGATACGGCAGCGCGGCCGTGAACTGCGGGAACCGCAGCATCGTCGCCGCCTCGTCCGGCAGCCACAGGCTCTCGACCCTGCGGTACGCCTCGGACATGGGCAGCCCGCCGCCCACGGGCACCCGCCACCAGGACTTCAGCAGCGACCGCGGAACCCCGCACACCACGCACAGCACCAGCGAACGCCGGTCGCGTGACCGCAGGTACACCAGCCCGCCGTACCCCTGCATCGCCCGGACCGCCGCCACCACGGGCTCCGCGATGACGTCCTCGATCCGGGGCGCCGCCTGCGCAGCCCGCCCCGCACCGGACTCGCCGTCCGTACCCCGTCCGCGCACGCCCGCCGGCCGCTCCCCACGCGGTACGGCGGCTGCCTCATCCATGTCGCCCCCTCCCGGTGCGGACGCACTGAACACTGTTCGCTGGTCGCTCCCACCAGGATGTGCCATGCCGGGCGGTCCGGCGACCGGCCGCACCACGACCGCAACCATCCGGGCATCCCGGTCGTCTCACCGGATATCAGAAGGATGCGAGCCCAGGGGGCCGAAATGCTGAAAAACCGAACCCTCTGCGTGGCCTTGGCGCTTGCGTGTTCCACCCTGGCCGCCGCGGCCGTCCCCGCCGTCGCCGCAGCGCCGACCGCCGCCCGGGCCACGGCCTGCCCGACCGGCTGGGGCAGCCAGGCCCGGACCGACGCCGACACCACGACCAACCCGCTGCGCGACATCCGGACCGGCCAGCACGACTGCTACGACCGCATGGTCGTCGACCTGCCCGGCACCGCGCGCAGCGGCCTCGGCTACTCCGTCCGGTACGTCGACCGCGTCCACCAGGACGGATCCGGCCGTCCCGTCTCCGTCGCCGGTGGCGCCGTCCTCGAAGTCCGGGTCGCCGCGCCCTCGTACGACCCCGAAACCGGCGCAGCCGTCTACCCGGCGCGCGCCGGACGCCCGCTGCCCGGCGTCGACCTCACCGGATACCGCACCTTCCGGGACGCGCGGTTCGTCGGCAGCTTCGAGGGCGAGACACAGGTCGGCCTCGGCGTGCGCGCACGCCTGCCGTTCCGGGTCCTGCAGTTCCAGGACCGCATCGTGATCGACGTCGCCCACACCTGGACGGGCCGGCGCTGAGCGCGTCACCGCACCCGGGCCGCCGCCCGGTCACTGCTCCGGGGCGCCCGTCTCGCACACCCGGCGCGCCACCTCGCGCAGCTTGGTGTTGGTGCGCTGGGAGTGGGTGCGCAGGATGTCGAACGCCTGCTCCTCGGTGATGTGGTGGCGGCCCATGAGGATGCCCATCGCCTCGCCGATCATGTGCCGGGTGGAGATGGCCTCCTGCATCTGCGCGTCGGTCAGGGCGGTGGAGAAGGCGACCGCCGCATGCGAGGCCAGCAGCCAGCCCGCCGTCTCGCTGTCCTCGGAGAACGCGCCGGGCTTGCGGGAGTACATGTTGAGGGCGCCCAGCTCCTCCTCGCGCGTGTACAGCAGGAAGCCCATCATGCTGCCCACGCCGAGTTCCCGGCAGCGCGGCACGAACGACGTCCAGCGCTCCGGGTCCTCGGTGAAGTCGGGGATGCGGAAGACCCGTTCGGTGGTCTCGGGCCGGGCCGCGTCGAAACACGGCCCCTCCCGCAGGCTCTCCTGGAGGCGGTCGCTGTCGGTCACCAACTGCTCGGTCGGCGCCAGCGACTGCACCTGGTTCCCGCGCAGCACGAGAATGCCGGACGCGTCGCAGCCGTCGACCAGCTCCACCGCCGACCTGGAGATCTGCTGCAGCGTCGCGTCCAGGGTGTTCTCCGCGAGAAGATCACGCGCCATGGAAGCCATCTGCTGAGCGAAGATCCGCCAGTCCACCGTCCGCCTCCGAGCCCGTGGTCGTCTTGTCCGTGCACTGTTCATCGTGGCACGTCAGATACCCGCCCACCTTCCCCGAAACAGGTTTGGGGACGGCCCGACCGGCCACCCGGACGGTCAGGACCGAGAGAACGGAGCGGACGGACGTGGCTGGAGAGCAGAAGGCGAAGGCCAAGGTGGAGCAGGCCGAGGGCAAGGCCAAGGAAGCAGCGGGCCGCGCCCTGGGGGACGAGCAGCTCGAGGGCGAGGGCCGCACGGAGCAGGCCAAGGGCGACGCGCGCACGGCCAAGGAGAAGGTGAAGGACGTCTTCCGGCACTGAGGACCCGCCCGGTTTCCCGGGCGATGCCGGACCCGGCGGGGTCCCTGCTGCGGCAGGGACCCCGCTCTCGTGTGCGCGGCCGGTGAACGGTCCGATCGCGGGCAGACGGCGTAGATGATCTCCGGTGGTCCGCGCGACCCCGGGGTGACCCGAGCCCGCCCCACGGAGAGGAAACGCCACGGTGACCACGCCCGAGCGCCGTACCCGTCCGCTGCGGTCCCGCGAACGCCGCTTCCGCCGTCCCGACCGTTTCGACCTGCGGGCCACGGCGATGTACTTCGGTCTGCTGGCCACGGTCCTCGTCGTCGGAGGTCTCGCGGTGCGCGCGCTCGCCGGGGTCGTGGAGCGGCGCCCGGCGTGGTTCGCCGTCCTGCTGTGCCTGTGCCTCGCGCCCGCCCTGGCCCGCGGACTGCGACGCCGGCGGAGGCCGTCCGCGGCGCGCCTCGCCCGCCGGGCCGGCCAGGCCCTGGAGGGCGCCACGGCCACGGCACTCGACGCCCTCGACACGCCGCCGCCCACCCCGCCCGAGCCCGTGGTCCCCGCACCGCGGCGCGCGCCGGACGCTCCGGCGGCGGCCGAGGACGCCGCCGTCACCGACTCCCACGAGTACGACGCGCTGAGCCCCGAGGAGTTCGAGGAGGCGATAGCGGCCCTGTGCGTGCGGGACGGCTGCACGCAGGTGCAGGTCGTCGGCGGTGCCGGAGACCTCGGCGCGGACGTGCTGGCCCTGACCCCGGAGGGCCGGCGACTCGTCGTCCAGTGCAAGCGCTACAGACACCACAACGGCGAAAACGGCGACGTCGACAGCAGCGACAGCAGCGGCAACGGCGGCAACAAGGTCGGCTCGCAGGACCTGCAGCGCTTCGGCGGCACCTGCTTCACCGTCCACGAGGCGGACGTCGCCCTCGTCGTCACCACCAGCGGCTTCACCGCACCGGCCGAGGAGTACGCCGCGCAGTGCGGCATCGTGTGCGTGGACCGCGAGGCGCTGCTCGCCTGGGGCGAGGGAACGGCGCCGCCGCCCTGGACGGCCGGCGCCGACGGCGTGGACGCGTAGAGGGGGTGTCTCGCCGATCTCGCCGATCTCGCCGATCTCGCCGATCACGCCGGGCTCCCGGCGTAGCGCCCGTTGTCAGTGCCGGATGCCACCCTGCCGGTATGGACGAGCTGGAGTTCATGCGCGGCAGGGTCTACGGGGCGGACCACGACGATCCGGGCCCGCGCGACGGACGGTCGTACGTGGAGCTGGCCGGGGGCCCGCTGGACGGACTGCTGCTGGACGTCACCGGCCGCAGCGAGCGGGACCTGCGGGACGGAGTCGGCCTGCGCACCGAGATAGGCCGCTACGGCCCCGGCGGACGCGCGGTCTACGTGCCCCGCGGCACCGACGGCCGGGTCTACGACTGGCTCGGCGACATCCCCTGAGCGCGCCGGAGCGGGCCGCCCGGCCGCGGGTACGCGACGGGGGAGCGGGGCAGACGTAGCCGTAGGGCGCCCACCGGTCGCGGTGGACGCGGGAAGGGCGGAGCGAGTCATGGGACTGCTCACGGAAGGCGGCTCGGTGGTGCGCGACCGGATCGGTCACGCGATCTTCTCCCGGGTGGCCGGACCGGACGGCCCCGACAACCGCGCCCGCATCCACGACACGCCGGGACCGCGCTGGTTCGGCCCCGAGCGGCCGGTCAGAAGGGTGCACGGCGACGCCTCGATGTTCATCGGCGGACTGTCGGCTCTGCTGCTCCAGTCGCTGCACCCGCTCGCCATGGCCGCCGTCGCCGGACACTCCGGCTTCCGCGGCGACCCGTGGGGGCGGCTGCAGCGGACCAGCACCTTCCTCGCCGTCACCACCTACGGCACCGCCGACAGCGCGCAACGGGCCGTCGACCGGGTCCGATCCGTGCACGAGACGGTGCGCGGCACCACCGTCGACGGCGAGGAGTACCGGGCCACCGACCCCCGTCTGCTGTGCTGGGTACACGTCGCCGAGGTCGACAGTTTCCTGCGCGCCCACCAGCGCTACGGCGCCCACCCGCTCGACGACGCGGGCTGCGACGCCTACGTCGCCGACATGGCCCGCATCGCGCTCGCGCTCGGCGTGCCCGACCCGCCGGTCGACCGCGCCGGACTCGCCGACCGGCTGGCCGCCTACCGCGGTGAGCTGCGCTCCACCCCCGAGGCCCGCAGCACGGCCCGCTTCCTGCTGTTCAACCCGCCCGTGCCGCTGCTCGCCCGCCTGCCGTACGGCGTCCTCGCCGCCAACGCGGTCTCCCTGCTGCCGGTGTGGGCGTCCCGCGCGCTGGGGCTGCCCCGCCTACCGCCGGCCGAGAGCGTGTGCGTACGCCCGCTCGGCACCGCCGTCACCGCGGGCATCCGCTGGGCCCTGGCCCCCGCCCGCGGCACGACCTGACCGCCGGACCGCGCCGTGTGCTCCTCATTCCTCCGGTTGACGTGCGCCGGATTCCTCCGGTTGACGTGCGCCGGAGCGGGCACTCAGTGCTGACTGGTGTCGCTCGAGGACCCGGGAGGTAGCAGTGGCGGTTCGCCATCGTCTGATCCGTACGAGCCCACGGAGCGTCTGGGCCGTCCTCGCCGACGGCAGCCGGTACGCGGAGTGGGTGGTGGGCACCTCGACCTCGGAGCCGGTGCGCGGGCACTGGCCGGAGCTCGGCGCGGCCATCCGCTACGAGGTGCGCATCGGCCCGCTGTCCCTGTCCAACAACACCGTGGTGCGGCGCTGCGTGCCGGGCGAGGCGCTGGAACTCGAGGCCGACGCCGGGCCGCTCGGCACGGCCCGGATCGCCATCGACGTGCGGCCCTGGGGCGACGACTGCCTGGTCATCGTGGACGAGCACCCGCTGCGCGGAGCGGGCAGCCTGGTGCACAACGTGGCCGTGGAGGCCCTCATCCAGATCCGCCACCGGACGATGCTCGCCAGGCTCGCCGGGATCTGCGAGCGGGAGGCCGCCGAGGAGGAACGGCGCCGCCCCCTCGGCCAGGTCGTGTCGCACGGACCCGGCACGGGAGACGCCGGTGCCTGACGCCGTGGTGATCGGGGCAGGCCCCAACGGGCTGGTCGCGGCCAACCTGCTCGCCGACGCCGGCTGGAGCGTGGCGGTGCTGGAGGAGCAGCCGGAACCGGGTGGCGCCGTACGCCACGACCGGGGTGCCGACCCGGACTTCGTCAGTGACGTGTGCAGCTCCTTCTACCCGCTCGCCGCGGCCTCCCCGGTCGTCGCCGGGCTGCGCCTGGACCGGCACGGGCTGCGCTGGAGCCACGCCCCGCACGTCCTCGCGCACCCGCTGACCGACGGCCGGTGCGCGGTGCTCGACCGCCGCCTCGACGTCACCGCCGATTCGCTGGAGGCCTTCGCGCGCGGCGACGGAGCCGCCTGGCGCCGGCTGCACGACATGTGGCAGACCATCCGCCCCGACCTGCTGAACGCCCTGTTCACCCCGTTTCCGCCGATCCGTTCCGCGGCCCGGCTGGCGGTCCGGCTGCGCGGCACCGGCGGGCTGCGCATGGCGCGCACCCTGGTCCTGCCGGTGCGGCGCATGGCGGAGGAGGAGTTCCGGGGCGAGGGCGGCGGACTGCTGCTGGCGGGCAACGCGCTCCACGCCGACCTGGCGCCGGAGGCCGCGGGCAGCGGCGGCTTCGGCTGGCTGATGTCGATGCTCGGACAGAGCTACGGCTTCCCCGTGCCGGCCGGCGGCGCGGGCGCCCTCACCGGTGCCCTGGTGCGCCGTCTGGAGAGCCTCGGCGGGGTGGTGCGCTGCGGGCAGCGCGTCGACCGGATCGTGGTGCGCGACGGGCGGGCGGCCGGAGTACGCACGGCCGGCGGCGAGACGGTCACGGCCGGCCGCGCGGTCCTCGCCGACGTGGCCGTGCCCGCCCTGTACGGCGAACTCCTCGAACCCGAGGACCTTCCCGCCGAGCTCCTGTCCGACCTGCGGCGCTTCCAGTGGGACTTCGCCACCTTCAAGGTCGACTGGGCGCTCGACGGCCCGGTGCCCTGGCGGTGCGAGCAGGCCGCGGGCGCCGGAACCGTCCATCTCGCGGACGGACTGAACGAACTCACCCGCTTCGCCGCCCAGCTCGCCACCGGCACCGTCCCGGACCGCCCGTTCTGCCTGTTCGGCCAGATGACGACCGCGGATCCCACCCGTTCCCCGGACGGCACCGAGTCCGCGTGGGCGTACACCCACGTACCGCACGAGGTCGCCCGCGACGCGGGCGAGGAGTCCCTCACCGGCGCCTGGGACGGCACGGAGCAGGAGGTCATGGCCGACCGGGTGGAACGCCAGGTGGAACGGTTCGCGCCCGGCTTCCGCGCCCTGATCCGCTCCCGCCGCATCATCGCCCCGCCCACCTTCCAGTCCCTCGACCGCAACCTGCACGGCGGCGCCATCAACGGTGGCACCGCCGCCATGCACCAGCAGCTGTTCTTCCGTCCGGCACCCGGCACCGGCCGCCCCGAGACCCCCGTCAGGGGCCTGTACCTGGCGTCCGCCGGGGCCCATCCGGGCGGCGGCGTGCACGGCGCGCCCGGCGCCAACGCCGCACGCGCCGCACTGCGCCGTTCCCTGGCGCCGGGCCTGACCGGGGCGCAGCGACTGCTGTCCCGCCGGGACCGCACCGGCCGCCGCCGACCGGACACGGGCACCCGGACGGACCGCGGGTGACCGGCGCGTACGGCACCGGCCGCACCCGTCGCCCGGCGGGCCCGGCAACCGACCGACGACCACAGGAGGAGGCGAGACGATGACCGCGCACGACGACGGCCCCGACCGCGCCCACCGGCGCCCCGAGGGCGTCAGCGACGAGACGGTGGAGGCGCTCGGATCGCTGTCCAAGGCACTGGAGACGACCGAACGCGCCCGGGGCCACCTGTACAGCTTCCACCAGCTCACCGGCACCGCCGACCTCGAACTGGACCGGACGGTCGAACTGCTGCACAAGGCCGGCCACCCGGACTGGGCCGAGGCGGTGCGCACCCAGGTGCTGGGCCGCAACGTGATTCCCGGCCACTGGACGTTCCAGATCGTCGAGGACTACGACACGACGTACTACCAGCCGTTCCGGGAACTGGAACAGGCCGCCGTCGAGGAGCTGGCCGACGGCCGGGACCACCTCTACGAGGCCGAGATGAAGGAGGCCCGCCGCACCGTCGGCCACCCCGACCACACCGCCCGCCCCGACACCACCCCGCGGTCCCGCACGGACCGGGACCGCGACAGCGAGGCAAGCCGGGACTGAACCGCGTGGAGGAGACCGCCGATGAAGGCCCAGCCCCTGCGTGACCGCACCGTCGTGATCACGGGCGCCGCCCGCGGAGTCGGCGCCGCGCTGGCCCGCGAACTCGCCCGGCGCGGCGCCCGGCCGGCCCTGCTCGGCCACGAGGGGGCACGGCTGGAGGCGGTGGCCGCCGCACTGCCCGGGCCCGCCCTGGTCCACGAGGTCGACGTCACCGACGAGGCCTCACTGGCGGACGCCGCGGAACGGGTCAGGGAACGCCTCGGCGTCCCGTCCGCCGTGGTGGCCAACGCCGGTGTCGCAGAGGGCGGCCCGTTCGCCGACTCCGATCCCGCCCGCTGGCGGCGCGTGATCGACGTCAACCTGACCGGCAGCGCGGCCACGGCCCGCGCCTTCCTGCCGGACCTGCGGGCCACGCGGGGCTACTACCTCCAGGTCGCCTCGCTGGCCTCCATCGCCGCCGCACCGATGATGAGCGCCTACTGCGCCTCCAAGGCGGGCGTCGAAGCCTTCACCCACGCCCTGCGCGCCGAGGTGGCGCACCACGGGATCGCCGTCGGCATCGGCTACCTGAACTGGATCGACACCGACATGATCCGCGACGGCGACCGTTACACCGTTCTGCGCGAACTGCGCGGCAACATGCCCGCGCCGGTCCGGCGCGTCCACCCGGCGGAACTGGCCGGCGTCCGGCTCGCCACCGCCGTGGAACACCGCAGCACGGCCGTCTACCTGCCCCGCTGGCTGCGCCTCGCCCAGGTGGGACGCGCCGCCGTGCCGCCCGTGGTGATGCGCGTGACCCGCCGCGAACTGGCCCGCCTGGAGGCCGAGGACCCCCTGCACTCCACCGGCCTCCTGGGCGCCGGCGGCACGGCGGACGCACCACGGGCCCGCCCGCCGTGACGCCCGGGGACCCGGCGGTCCGGCCCTCGCCCGGCCGCGGCCACCGGGCGACCCGGCGGCCCGGTCTCCCGTGGGCCGTTCAGCCGGGCAGGCGTCCGTGCGTCCGCCAACGGTCTTCCGGGAACGCGCCAGCCCGTGCGCCCCACCCGGCAGGCTCGGAATAGTCCGCTGGTGCCTTTCGCACGGCGTTTCTGGGTAGTGGCATGCCTGCCGTGACGCCCGGGGACCCGGCGGTACGGCCCTCGCCCGGCCGCGGCCACCGGGCGACCCGGCGGCCCGGTCTCCCGTGGGCCGTTCGGCCGGGCAGCCGTCCGTGCGTCCGCCAACGGTCTTCCGGGAACGCGCCAGCCCGTGCGTCCCACCGGCACGCTCGGAATAGTCCGCCGGTGCCTTTCGCACGGCAGCTTCGGGCAGTTGCACGCCCGCCCTGTCGTGCGGCGCCGGCGCGTGGAGGTTCGGTGCCTCTCACACGGCGCCTTCGGGCAGCGGCACGCCCGTCGCGTCGTACGGGACCGGCGCGCGGAGGTCCGCGGGCCGGACGGCGGCGTCCCGGGCGCGCAGCCGGGCCGCCAGCACCCGGGCGAGTCCGTCGGCGGCCACCACGGCGCGGCGCCGGCGCGGGACCACCGCCCGGCGGTGCACCACCGCGTAGCCGTCCCGGGCCACGGCGTCCAGGATCGCGCCGTACAGCACGAACGCCGCGCGGATGCACGGCCGGGACACCGGCTCCAGCATCCGCAGGCCCGGCGCCGCCTCCCGGTACACGCCCCGCGTCAACGCCGCGAACTCCTCCAGCGCCGACGTGATCCGCCGGTCGCGGTGGCCCGTGTCCCGGCTCCAGCGCAGCAGCGCCCGGTCCACGCCGTGCGCGGCGAGCAGGTCCGCGGGCAGGTACACGCGCCCCCGGTCGAGGTCCTCGCCCACGTCGCGCAGGAAGTTGGTCAGCTGGAACGCCACGCCGAGGGCTGCCGCGTGCGGCGCCGCCGTCTCGCGCGGCACGACAGTGCCGAGGACCGGCAGCATCTGCAGCCCGATGACCGCCGCCGAACCGTGCATGTACCGGCGCAGCGCCGCGTAGTCCGGGTAGTCCGTGACCACCAGGTCGGAACGCATGGCGGTCATGAAGTCGGCGAAGTGGCCGTGGTCGATGCCGTACCGGCGCGCGGTGTCCACGACGGCCCGCACCACGGGTTCGCGGCTGTCACCGTCCCGCAGACCCCGGTCGAGTTCCCGTTGCAGCGCGGCGAGTCCGGCGTCGCGGCGTGCGGGCCCGGCATCCGTGCCGAGCGCGTCGACGATGTCGTCGGCCTTGCGGGCGAAGCCGTACAGGGCGTGCACGGCCGGGCGCCGCTCGACGGGCAGCAGGCGGGTGGCGAGGAAGTACGTCCGGCCGTGCCGGGCGTTGAGGCGGCGGCAGTGGCGGTAGGCCTCGCGCAGCGCCGGGTCGGTGACGCCCGCCGCGTCGAGTTCACGGCCACTCGCGCGGAACGCTCCCGCACGGTCGCGCGCCCCGTCGGCGTGCGGGAGCCTTCCGCGCGTCACACGGTCGGGCGTCACACGGTCGGGCGGCAACCGGACGGAGGGTCCCGGCGGCAGGTCCGGGCGCGGCGCGGGCGGCGGATCCGGCTCGTCACGATCCTTGGGCTCGGTGGGGCGCATCCCGGTCTCTCCCTCTCCTCGGCTTCCTCGGCTTCGTTGTCTTCCTGGTCTTCTCGGTCTTCTCGGGCTCCGTCGGCCACGCCCGCCGGCCGGACGCGCCGCTCCGGCACGGCACGGCCGGCGCATGCCTTCCCGCCCGCGCCGGTCGCCTCACCCGGTGAGTGACCCGGATCCGGTCGGGCACACGGACAGCACGCCGGCCGGGGTACCGGGCGCCGCGACACAGGAGGAGGTGCGCACGTGCTGGAAACGGACGTCGCCGTCGTCGGCGCGGGAGCGGCGGGACTGTCGCTGGCCCACCGCCTGGCACGGGCCGCGCCCGCGGCGGGACAGCCGTCCGTCGTCCTGCTGGACGCACCGCCGGGACCGCTGCGGCCGCCCCGTCGCACCTGGTGTTTCTGGGAGGCCGGCCGGGGCCGGTTCGACGCGGCGGTCACGGCGTCGTGGCGGCACCTGCGCGTGCGTCCCCCGTCGGGGCCGGCGATCGACGGCGACATCGCGCCGCTGCGCTACAAGATGATCCGCTCCGACGACTTCGAGCACCTCGTCGCCCACGACCTGGCCGCCTCCCCGGCCGTACGCCGCATGGAGGCGACCGTGGAGACGGTGGAGGACGTGCCCGGCGGAGCGCTGGTCCGGCTGCGCGACGGCGACGGCCGCCCGGGGGCGCTGCGGGCCCGCTGGGTGTTCGACTCCCGCCCTCTCGGCAGCCTGCCGGCCGCCCGCACCACGCTGCTGCAGCACTTCCACGGCTGGTACGTCCGCACCGCCCGCCCCGCCTTCGACGTCCGTGCCGCGGAGCTGATGGACTTCCGCGTCCCGCAGCCGGCCGAGGGCTTGGCGTTCGGCTACGTCCTGCCCGTCGGCCGCGACCGGGCCCTGGTGGAGTACACCGAGTTCTCCCGCCGCCCCCTCTCACCCGACCGTTACGCGGCGGCGGTACGGCACTACGCCGAGGAGGTGCTGCGGCTCGGCGAACTCGACGTCCTGTCCACCGAGACGGGCGTCATCCCGATGACCGACGCCCCGATGCCCCGCCAGACCGGCGAGTCGGTGTTCCGCATCGGCGCGGCCGGCGGCGCCACCCGCCCCTCGACCGGCTACACCTTCGCCGGACTGCAACGGCAGACGCGGGCCGTCGCCGCCGCCCTCGGCCAGGGCCGCCGGCCGGTCCCGCCGCCCGCCCACTCGGCCCGCTCCCGGGCGATGGACGCCGTCCTGCTGCGCGCCCTGGACAGCGGCCGGGCCGACGGGCCCGCGCTGTTCTCCCGCCTGTTCGCGCAGGTGCCCATGCGGAGGCTGCTGCTCTTCCTCGACGGCCGCACCCGGCTGCACGAGGACCTCGCCGTGGGCCTGCACGCCCCCGTCGGACCCATGCTCCGCTCGGCACTGGACTTGCACACCCTGCCCCGCCGCCCTTTCGACGCCCCTTGACCTCCGCCCCTTCGAGACTCCCTGCCCCGCCGCCCCTTCGACGGCCCTTGACCGCCGCCCGCCGCCCCTTCGACTCCCTGCCCCGCCGCGCCTCGACGGCCCCTGACCGACCGCCCCGTTCGGCGGCCCTCGACCCGCCGTACCCGCCACCCCGGAGCCCTCATGACCCTGCTGCGCGACGAGCGACTCGCCGCCGCCTTCGACCACGCCGCCCGCAGGTACGACGCGCTGGTCGCCGTCAACCCCGGCTACCACGCCCACCTGCGGCGCTCCGCCCGCCGCCTCGGACTGCCCGGTGAGGGCCGCGGACTGCGCGTGCTCGACCTCGGCTGCGGCACCGGCGCCTCGACCGCCGCGCTCGCCGCCGTACTGCCCGAGGCGCGGATCACCGCCGTCGACGCCTCCGCGGGCATGCTGGAGAAGGCGGCCGGCAAACGCTGGCCGCCCGGCGTCACCTTCACCCGGGCACCGGTGGAACGCCTCGCGGACGCCGGCGTGCGCGGCCCCTACGACGCGGTGTTCGCCGCCTACCTCTTCCGCAACGTCACCGACCCCGACGCCGTGCTCGCCACCGTGCGCGGGCTGCTCGCGCCGGGCGGACGGCTCGGCGTCCACGAGTACACCCTCGCCGGACGCCGCACGGACCGCGCCGTGTGGACCCTGGTGTGCCGGGGCGTCGTGCAGCCCGTGGCCGGCGCGCTCGGCGACGGCGCGCTCTACCGTCACCTGTGGCGCAGCGTCATGGAGTTCGACACCGCGGGCCGCTTCGCCGACCGGCTGCGCACGGCCGGCTTCGAACACGTCCGCCGACTGCCGCTGCCGGGCTGGCAGACGGGCATCACGCACACCTTCGTCGCCCGGCGTCCCCGCACGGAACGGGAGAGCGGACGATGACCCCTGCACGCCGTCCGGGCGCGGCCCGCCGCGGCCGCGACCGCAGGGCCCGACTGCTGCCGCCCCCGCCCGGCACCGCACGGATCGACGGCACGCGGCCCAGCACCGCCGTCGTCGGCGGCGGCATCGCCGGACTGGCCGCCGCGACCGCCCTGGCCGAACGCGGAGTGCGCGTGACGCTCTACGAGAGCATGCCCTACCTGGGCGGACGCGTCGGCGGCTGGCCGGCCGTCCTGAACGACGGCACCACCGTGACGATGAGCCGCGGTTTCCACGCCTTCTTCCGCCAGTACTACAACCTGCGCGGCCTCATGCGTCGTACCGACCCCGGTCTGGAACGGCTCACCGGCCTGCCCGACTACCCGCTCCGCCACAGCGGCGGACTGCGCGACGGCTTCCGGCACGTTCCGCGCACCCCGCCCTGGAGCGCGCTCGGCTTCGCGGCGCTCAGCCCCTCCTTCGGCCTGCGCGATCTGCGCCGCATGGACCCGGTCGCGGCGCTCCCGCTGCTCGACGTGCGCGTGCCCGAGGTGTACGAACGGCTCGACGGCGTCAGCGCCCACGACTTCCTCGAAGCGGTCCGCTTCCCGCGGGCCGCCCGCCACCTGGCGTTCGAGGTGTTCTCCCGCAGCTTCTTCGCCGACCCGCGCGAACTGTCGGCGGCCGAGATGGCGCTGATGTTCCACATCTACTTCCTCGGGTCCGCCGAGGGCCTGCTGTTCGACGTGCCGCGCGCCCCCTTCCCCGCCGCCCTGTGGGAACCGCTCGCCGCCTACCTGCGACGGCACGGCGCCGACCTGCGCACCGCCGCACCCGTCGAGCACGTCGCCCCCACGGCCGACGGCGGATACGAGGTGGCCACCGCCGGGGACGAGCGGCGCCACGACACCGTGGTCCTCGCCCTCGACACCGCGGGGCTGCGCGCCCTGATCGCCCGCTGCGACCGGCTGGGCGACGCCCGGTGGCGGGAGCGGATCGCCCGGCTGCGCACCGCGCCGCCGTTCCTGGTGACCCGGCTGTGGCTGGACCGGCCCGTCGCACCCGAACGGCCGGGCTTCCTCGGCACCAGCGGCTACGGCACCCTCGACAACATCAGCGTCCTGGAACGCTACGAGGACGAAGCGGCCCGGTGGGCGGCGCGCACCGGAGGGTCCGTCGTCGAACTCCACGCCTACGCCCTGCCTCCCGAGGCGTCCCGCGACGTCGAGCAGAAGCGGCTGATCGGCCAACTGCACCGCGTCTGGCCGGAGACCCGCACGGCCGGAGTCGTCGACGCCCGGCACGAATGGCGGGCCGACTGCCCCCTGTTCTCCATCGGTGCGCACTTTGACCGGCCGACGGTGCGCACCCCGGAGCCCGGCGTGATGCTCGCCGGTGACCTGGTGCGCACCGATCTGCCCGTGGCGCTGATGGAACGCGCGGCGACGACCGGGTTCCTGGCCGCCAACGCCCTGCTGGAACGCTGGGGCGTGCGCGGACAGAGTCTGTGGACCGTGCCCGACCGGGGGCGCAGCGCGGTACTGCGGGCGCTGGCGCACCGGTTCGGCGGGTGAAGCGGACGCCTTCGGACCCGTCCACGCGCCGGTCGCGCAGCCATCCGCTCGGGTCGGTCGCCGAGCCGTGCGCATGGGCCGATGGCCGGCCGTGACCGTTTGCCCAGCCATCCGTCCGGGTCGGTCGCCGAGCCGTACGCATGGGCCGATGGCCGGCCGTGACCGTTTGCCCGGCCGTCCGCACGGGCCGGTCGCCCAGCCATCCGTACGGACCGGCCGATCGTGGCGCTCACGGAACGGTCAGTGCGGCGGGTCAGCCGAGGTGGACGCCGCGTCGGGTGCCGCGTCCGGTGCCGGGTCGTGCGCCGCGTCGGGTGCCGCGTCCGGCGGCGGGTCGTGCGCCGCGTCCGGCGCGCGGAAGCAGGCGGTGACGGTCTTGCCGTGCGGGCACGGGCGGGCCTCCCACTCGTCGGCCAGGGCGTCCACCAGGAACATGCCGCGCCCTCCGACCCGCTCCGTGCTCGGTCCCCGCGGCGCCGGCAGGGTGTCGGATGAATCGTGCACCGAGATGTGCAGGCAGCGGTTGTCCCACGACATGACCACCTGCGCGCTGCTACGGGCATGGACGTGGGCGTTGGTGACCAGCTCCGACACGGTCAGCAGCACGGCGTCCACCGTGTCGGGCGCCGTGCTGCTCCAGCCCAGCGTGTCGAGGTGCTCGCGCGCCCAGTCCCGCGCCTCCTTCACCCCACGGTCCATCGGCAGTGAACGCGCCCAGCCCACTGTGCGGACCGACGATTCCTTCATGCTGTCCTTTCCCGGTCACGGGCACGCCCGCCGTGCGGGTGCGTGCCGGACCGCGCGGGCGGATACGGAGCGGTTCGGTTCAGCGGTGACCGCCGCGGAGCCGTTCCAGGAGCCGCCGGCCCTGGGCCCGGCGCCGGGGGTCGGCCGCGGCACGCCGCAGCTCCTCCGTGGCCCGCCGCCCCTGAGGGCTCCTGGCGAAATGTTTGATGCGCTCCAGCATGCTCGGCATGAGGGCTCCTTCCAGCGGAGTGTCCGATCTGTGCTTGCCGTACTCCGCATACCCCCTGAGGGCGGAGTCAGCCCGGCGCGCACCCGGACGGGCTCACGTCTCCTTCAGCGGCTCGTACTGCTCCGCCCCCAGACCGAACGTCCACGCCACACCCTCCCGGGCGGTACGGGTCCGCGGCGGCACCCGGAGCCAGTACGTGCGGTGGGTGCCGTCCGGTTCCGGCGTGGAATTGAGGACCTCGACCATGACGACCGGTTCGTCGTCGACCAGGTCGATGCGCCACAGCGTCCCCGTCTCGTCCTTGTGCAGGGGCTTCGCCCCCGAGTCGGCCAGGTAGCGGTCGTAGCCGTAGTACTCGAGCATCACCCGCCGCAGTTCCGCGTTCTCCTCCGCCCGGATCCGCTCCGGGGTGAGGGTGCGCAGCTCCTCCAGGAAGGCACGCGTCACCGGCATGCCGCGCCAGGCGCACAGGGCGAAACCGTCGGGGAACTCCAGGGCGGGCCCTGCACCGTGATCGAGCCGGCCGGCCTCGTCACGGTGCAGGGCGACCGGCCGCTCGCACACCACAGCCGTCCTCTCGAACGGCCACCACCAGCCGGCACTGCGGCACACCTGGGCCGGACCGGCCAGCGCGGACCCCTCGGAGTGCAGGGCGGCCAGCCACGGCGCGTCGTGCTGACCGAGCAGCGCGTCCAGCAGGACCAGCCCGATGTCCGTGCGGGCGGCCCGGTCGTCGCCGGCGAGGTCGTCGAGCACGCCGGCGCGGATCCGGTCGACCAGCGCCTGAGTGGAGTCCCACAGGGCGCCGCCGGTGCGCGACCAGTGCCCGGACCAGCCCGTCGCACCCAGCTCCTCGTGCAGACGGCGGCGCTCGGCGGCCCACGGCGCCGTGCGCACCGCGTCGCGCACGCTCGCGCCGAAGTCCGTCCCCTGCCGTATCAGCGTCACGGCCTCGCGCGGCGACCCGGCCCAGACCACACGCTCCGGCTCGGCCAGCCCGGCGCTGCGGTACGCCAGCCGGACGCCCTCCTCCGCCGCCGCGCGGTCGGCGGGCACCGCGGCCATCGCCCACGCGCGCCAGCGCGCCGTCACCTCCGCGCCGTCGGCCCCCTCCGCCGGGCCCCCGGTCACGGTCACCGCCGCACTGTCCTGCGTCGTCATCGTCAACTTCCCCTGTTCCCCGCTCGCTTGTGATGTCCGTACGGTGGCCGCGGCCGTCAGTCGGCCACGAGCCGCACCGAGCCGGGCACGTACTCCCGCTGCCGGATCACGCGGAACCAGCCCTGCGGCAGCGTGATCGCGGCATGCTCCTCGTGGACCACCCGGCCGCCCTCGGGCAGATGCAGCAGGAACGGGCCGAACGGGCCGGGCTCACGCACGAGTTCGCCCCGGCCGAGCACCGCGTGGGCGTGACCGGTGACCTCACCGAGGGCCAGCACCAGCCGTCCCCTGGCATCGCGCGGTTCCTTCGGCGCGTCCGGGACATGGGACGGCACCGCCTCCTCCGCGACGGGCACGATCAGGACGTCTCCCTGCCGGTACATGGCTCTCCCCTCCGCTCTGGCGCACGGCGCTCCGGAGTCGACGGAGCAGACAGTACGAGCCGCCACTGACAACGGACCGTCACCAGCCCCGCCGCCGGGCGTTGTCAGTGGCTGTTGGTAGAACTGCTGCACGCATCGCCGGACGGCTCGCACCCCGTGCCCCGTGACGGCCTCGCCCACGCACCATCCCTCACCCGTCGCACGTCAGGAGCCACCCGGATGACCATCGGTAGCCACCTCGAGGAGCTGTACGGCCTCCCCGTCTTCACCTTCCCCGGGCGCGGGGACACGACGGAGCTGCCCGAGGCCGACGCCGTGGCCTGGAGCATCGCCGCCCGCACGTACGGCGACGGGGAGGGATGGACGCAGGTCTTCGCCCGCTTCTGCTCCGAGGTCGACACCACGCGGGTGCGTGCCCTGGTCGTCGGGATCTGGGACGACGCCTTCGACTGCGGCCCCGCCGGCATCATCGAGGCGCTGCTGGATGCGCGCGACCGGCTGCCCGCACTGCGAGCGGTGTTCCTCGGGGACATCGTGTTCGAGGAGTGCGAGATCTCCTGGATCCACCAGACCGACGTCACCCCGCTCCTGGCCGGCTTCCCGCAGCTGGAGGAGTTCGGCGTGCGCGGCGGCCAGGACCTGGAGTTCCCCGCGGTGCGCCACGACGCACTGCGCAAGCTGGTCGTGGAGACCGGAGGCATGCCGGCGGACGTCGTCCGCGGTGTCGGAGCCAGCGAGCTGCCCGCGCTGGAACACCTCGACCTGTGGCTCGGCACCTCCTGGTACGGCGCCGACAGCGAGCCCGCCGACCTGGAGCCGATCCTGTCCGGCGCGCGGCTGCCCCGGCTGCGCCATCTGGCCCTGCGCAACAGCGAGATCCAGGACGAGGTCGCCGCCGCCGTCGCGGCCGCACCCGTGGTCGCCCGGCTGGAGGTGCTCGACCTGTCGATGGGCACCCTCGGCGACGAAGGCGCCACCGCCCTCCTCGGCGGCCAGCCGCTGACCCACCTGAAGAAGCTGGACCTGCACCACAACTACCTGAGCGAGCCGCTCCGGCAGCGCATACGCGAGACGCTCGAACCGGCCGGCGTCGAGGTGGACCTCGACCAGGACGATGCCGACTGGGACGAGGACGACGACGGCACCGTCCACCGTTACGTCTCCGTGGGGGAGTGAGCCCGCAGTGAGCTACCGCCCCTCCCACCTGAAGCAGTTCCACGGCCTGCCCGTGCACCGCTTCGACGGCCCGGAGGAACGGCAGGGCCCCGGCCCGGACCTGCCCGCCCCGGCCTCCGTCGCCTGGCGGCTGTCGGCCGACTGGGAGATCCCGTTCGAGGAGCGGTGGACCGCGTTCCTGGACCGGGTGTGCACGCAGGAGGTCGTGGCCCTGGTCGTCGGCGCCTGGTGGCAGGAGTGGGACGAGCACGGCATCACCGGCTGCCTCGACCTGCTCACCGCCGAGGCACACCGGTTCCCCCGGCTGCGGGCCCTGTTCCTCGCGGACGTCGAGTCGGAGGAAGCGGAGATCTCCTGGATCGGACAGGGCGACGTCAGCCGGGTGCTGCGCGCCTGGCCCGGCCTGTACGACCTCGGCCTGCGCGGCGCCGACGGGCTGGTGGTCGAGCCGCTGCGGCACGCGTCGCTGCGCAGGCTGCGCGTCGAGTCCGGCGGCCTGCCGCGCGATCCGGTGCGCGCCCTGGCCGCCTGCGAACTGCCCGCCCTGCACCATCTGGAGCTGTGGCTCGGCACCAGCTGGTACGGCGGCGAGTGCACCGCCGAGGACGTCCGGGCCCTGCTGACCGCGCCGGGCCACGGCCCCGGGCTGCGCCACCTGGGCCTCTGCAACAGCGACATCCAGGACGAGATCGCCGCCGAGGTGGCGTCGGCGCCCCTCGTCGCGGGCCTGGACTCCCTCGACCTGAGCATGGGCACGCTCGGCGACGAGGGCGCGACCGCCCTCCTGTCCGGGCAGCCGCTGACCCATCTGCGGGCCCTGGACCTCGGGCACCACTTCATGAGCGAGGCCATGACCCGGCGGGTGGCCGAGGAGCTGGGACCGCACATCCCGGACCTCGGCCTCACACCCGTCCGGCGCCGCGCGTACGGACCGGGGGAGCGCTATGTCGCGATCGGCGAGTGACCCGGTGCCGGCCGGCCCGCCCGCGCGCTTCGCCGTCGTGGCCAACCCGGAGAACCGCAGGGCGGCGCTCTTCGCCGACGCCGTCCGCGCGGCCGGGCTGCCCGCGCCGCGCATCGTGCCGTGGGAGCACGTACTGCGCTCCGGCGGCGCCGAGTTCGCCCCCGACGAGATCGTCCGCCTCGACTCACCCGGTGAGAACACCGACGTCGACCGTCTCCTGCGGGACATGCCGGACCCCACCCGGGTGGAGGGATCGGCCCGCTGGTACCGGCGGTTCGTCCGCGCGGTACGCGGACTGCGCGGCGGCGTACGGCTGGACGACCCCGGCGAACTGGCCGTCCTGTTCGACAAACGGCTCTGCCACGCCGCGCTCGCCGCGGCGGACGTACCCGTGCCCTGGTCACCCACCTCCGGCCCGGACGCCGTCCCGGTGTCCGGCTGGGACGACGTGCGCGCCGCCATGCGCGAGCACCGCATGCCGAGGCTCTTCGTGAAACTCGCGCACGGCTCCTCGGCCTCCGGAGTGCTCGCCGTCGAGTCCTCGGGACGCGGCCGCATCAGGGCCACCACCTCCGTCGAACTCGCCGCGGACGGCAGCCTGTTCAACTCACTGAAGGTGCGCCGCTACGAACGGGAGCAGGACATCGCCGCCGTCGTCGACGCGCTCGCCCCGGACGGCCTGCACCTGGAGCGCTGGCTGCCGAAGGCGTCCCAGGCCGGCCGCGCCGCCGACCTGCGGGTCGTGGTCGTGGCCGGCCGCGCCACCCACGCGGTGGTGCGCACCAGCGCCTCCCCGCTGACCAACCTCCACCTCGGCGGTCGGCGCGGCGATCTCGACGCGGTGCGCGACGCCGTCGAGGCGGCCGGCGGACGCTGGACGGACGTCCTCGCCGTGTGCGAGCGTGCGGCGGCCTGCTTCCCGCGCACCCTGTGCGTGGGCGTCGACCTGCTGCCGGCCGTCGGCTGGCGCCGGTTCGCGGTCGGCGAGGTCAATGCCTTCGGTGACCTGCTGCCCCGCCTCACCGGACTGCCGGGCAGCGGGGCGGAGGGCCTCGACACCTACGCGGCCCAGGTCACGGCGGCCCTGCGCCACGCCCGCCCGGGCACCGCATCCGCTCCCTCCACCGGCCAGTGGTGCCGCGGACGCCACGCCGACGAGGAGCACCACGCACAGCACCCCCCGTGCGCAGAGCACCACCGGCACCACCAGCACAGAACGGGAACCACCCATGTCAGCGCCTGAACCGACGCCCGGGGAGCACGCCCCGCACGCCCCGCACGGAACCGCCGCACCGGACCAACCGGACATGAACGAGATCGTCGGCAGCCACGACATCCTGCTCGTCACCCTCGACACCCTGCGCTACGACGTCGCCGCCGAACTCGCCGCCACCGGACGCACCCCCCACCTGGCCCGCCGTCTGCCCGGCGGCCGCTGGGAGAAGCGGCACGCCCCGGGCAGCTTCACCTACGCCTCCCACCAGGCGATCTTCGCCGGTTTCCTGCCGACGCCCGCCGAACCGGGCCCGCACCCGCGCCTGTTCGCGGCCCGCTTCGCCGGCAGCGAGACCACGGCCGCACGCACCTTCGTCCACGACACCCCCGACCTGGTGTCCGGTCTGGCGAAGGAGGGCTACCGCACGGTCTGCGTCGGCGGCGTAGGCTTCTTCAACAAGCGGGGACCGCTCGGCTCGGTCCTGCCCGGCCTCTTCCAGGAGTCCCACTGGGAACCGGAGTTCGGCGTCACCTCACCGACCTCCTTCGAGTCCCAGGTCGCCCGCGCGGAACGGATCGTCCGCGAACTTCCGCACGAGCAGCGCCTGTTCCTCTTCGTCAACGTGGCGGCACTGCACCAGCCCAACTGGTTCCACCGGCCCGGCGCGACCCGCGAGGACGGCGACACCCGCGCCACGCACGCCGCCGCCCTGGAGTACGTCGACCGGCACATCGACCGGCTCTTCGCCGCCGCGAGCAGCAGACGACGCTGCTTCGCCGTCGTCTGCTCCGACCACGGCACCGCGTACGGGGACGACGGCTACACCGGCCACCGCATCGGACACGAGTCCGTGTGGACCGTCCCCTACGCCCACTTCGTCCTGGACCGCACCCCCGCCGAGGCCGCCCGATGACCACCGCCACACGTCCCGTGCCCGGCACCGACACCTCCGGCCCGGCGAGCCCGTACCAGAGCTACGTCTACGCCTACCCGCACAAGACCGCCTACCGGAAACTGCCCGACCGCCCCCGCCTGGACGCCCTGTGGGACGCCGAGCCCAAGGACGCCCTCTCCCTCTACCTGCACATCCCGTTCTGCGAGGTCCGCTGCGGCTTCTGCAACCTGTTCACCCGCATCGGCGCCCCCGACGGCCTGACCGGCGCCTATCTGGACGCCCTGGAACGGCAGGCGAGCGCGGTGCGGGAGGCGCTGGGGGAGCGGGAACCGGTACGGTTCGCGACCGCGGCCTTCGGCGGCGGCACCCCCACCTTCCTCACCGCCGCCGAACTGGAGCGGCTGTGCGACATCGCCGAGCACCGCATGGGAGCCGACCTGCGCGCGGTCCCGCTGTCGGTGGAGGCCTCGCCCGCCACGGCCACCGCCGACCGGCTTGGGGTCCTGGCCGCGCGCGGCACCACCCGCCTCAGCCTGGGCGTGCAGAGCTTCGACGACACCGAGGCCCGCGCCGCCGTACGGCCCCAGCGCCGCGCCGACGTCGAGGCGGCCCTCGCCCGCGTCCGCGACGCCGGTATCCCCGTCCTCAACATCGACCTGATCTACGGCATCGACGGCCAGACCGAGCGGTCCTGGCTGCGCTCCCTGGACGCGGCGCTCGCCTGGCACCCCGAGGAGCTCTACCTCTACCCCCTCTACATACGCCCCCTCACCGGCCTCGGCCGCCGCGCCGGCGGGACGGACCCGGCCTGGGACGCCCAGCGGCTGCGCCTGTACCGCCTGGGCCGCGACCACCTCCTCGCCCACGGCTACGAGCAGCAGTCCATGCGCATGTTCCGCCGCACGGACGCCCCGCCGCAGGGCGCGGACGACTACGCCTGCCAGACCGACGGCATGATCGGACTCGGCTGCGGCGCCCGCTCGTACACGGCCGCACTGCACTACTCCTTCGACTACGCCGTCGGCATGCACGAGATCCGCGGCATCATCGACGACTACGTCTCCCGCCCGGCCGCCGACTTCGCGCACGCCGAGTACGGACGCCGCATCGACGCCGACGAGGCCCGCCGCCGGCACCTGCTGCAGTCGCTGCTCCAGGCCGAGGGGCTGCGGACCGACGACTACCGCGCCCGGTTCGACGGCCGCACCCCGGCGGACGACTTCGGGGCCGAACTCTCGCGTTTCGCCGCACGCGGCTGGCTGGCCGGCGACGGCACGGACAGCACGGTCCTGCGCCTGACACCCGAGGGCCTCGCGCACTCCGACGCCATCGGCCCGGAACTGTTCTCCCCGGCCGTACGGGCCGCCATGGCCGCCTACGAGCGGAAGTGAGCCCCGCCCGATGGACCTGACCCTCCTCTACCGCGGCCCGCTGGCCTCCTGCGACTACGACTGCCCGTACTGCCCGTTCGCCAAGCGCCGCGACAGCCGCGAGCAACTGCGCGCGGACCGCGCCCGCCTGGAGCGGTTCACCGACTGGGCCACCGCGCAGACCACCGACCGGCTCTCCCTGCTGTTCACCCCGTGGGGCGAGGGCCTGGTCCGCTCCTGGTACCGGCGCGCCCTGACGCACCTGTCCCACCAGCCGCACATCCGCCGCGTCGCCATCCAGACCAACCTGAGCTGCCGCACCGACTGGATCGGCGACGCCGACCTCGACACCCTCGCCCTGTGGTGCACCTACCACCCGGGCCAGACACCGTACGACCGCTTCCTCGCCAAGTGCCGCGAACTGGACCGCCTGGGCGCCCGGTTCAGCGTCGGCATCGTCGGACTGCCCGAGCACCTCGACGCGGCCCGCCGGCTCCGCGCCGACCTGCCGGACCGGGTGTACCTGTGGGTCAACGCCGCCGAAGGACACACCTACGACGACGCCGAGGCCGGCGTGTGGACCGACCTCGACCCGCTCTTCCCCTACAGCCGCCGGCCGCACGCCAGCGCCGGCCTGCCCTGCCGCACCGGGGAGTCCGTGATCTCGGTCGACGGCGAGGGCACGGTGCGCCGCTGCCACTTCGTCCGCACCGAACTCGGCAACCTCTACGACGGCACCTACCGGCAGGCCCTGCGCCCGCGTCCGTGTCCCCTGGCCACGTGCGACTGCCACATCGGATACGTCCACCTGGAGACGCTGCCGCTGTACGACGTGTTCGCGGGCGGAGTGCTGGAACGGATCCCGGCGCCGCCCGTACCGCGACTCGACGCGCCACGGACGCGTTTGCCGCTCGAGTCAGCGGCAAGTCGGTGTCCATGAGCGAACAGAACAAGAGCCCGAACGGAAAGAGCCCGAACCGGAAGACCACGACCACCCGTTCCGCCGCGTCCAAGGCCCGGCAGGCAGGCGGCAAGGCGTCCGCAACCGCCGGGCGGGCGGCCGGAACCGCCGTCGCCACGGCCGATGACGCGACGTCAGCCGCCGCGTCCGGCGCCGAGCGCGTCACCACGGTCGCCAACGGTGCCGTGCGCAGCGCGGCCAAGGGCGTCGAGGCGGGCCGCCGCGCGGTGGTCGCCGCCTCGGAACAGGTCGCCGGCACCGCCCGGACGGCCTGGACGGTCATCGCGCACCGCAAGCTCGTCGCCGCGGGCGCGGCGGCCGGCCTGACCGCGCTGACCGCCGCGTCCTACGCGGTGGGCCGCCGCGCCGAACGCCACACCCACGGTCCGCTCACCCGGATGACCGGCGGCCGGATCTGACGCCGGGGCGGCCGCGCGGGCCGGGGCGCACTCGCGCGGCGCCGCCCCGACGAGGAAAGATGTGTCCGCAAGCGAAGAACCGACCCTGCCAAGGAGTGGGCACATGCAGCACGAGCGAGCGGGCGGCCCGGCCGGCCCCGAGGATCTCGTCGACGTCGCTCGGCTGGTCACGGCGTACTACACCCTGCACCCCGATCCGGACGACCCGGCGCAGCGCGTCACGTTCGGAACGTCCGGACACCGCGGCTCGTCGGCGGCGGCCGCGTTCAACGAGGACCACATCGCCGCGACCAGCCAGGCCATCTGCGAGTACCGCGCCCGGCAGGGCACCGACGGCCCGCTCTTCCTCGGCGCCGACACCCACGCCCTGTCCGAGCCGGCCCGTGTCACCGCGCTGGAGGTGTTCGCGGCCAACGGGATCACCGTGCTCATCGACAGCGCCGACGGCTACACGCCGACCCCGGCCGTCTCGCACGCGATCCTCACCCACAACCGGGGCCGCACCAAGGGCCTCGCGGACGGCGTCGTCGTCACCCCCTCGCACAACCCGCCCGGCGACGGCGGCTTCAAGTACAACCCGCCGAGCGGCGGCCCCGCGGGCTCGGACGCGACGGGCTGGATCCAGGACCGGGCCAACGACATCGTCCGCGGCGGACTCAAGGACGTCCGGCGCATCCCGTACGCCCGCGCGCTCGCCGCTCCCGGCACCGGCCGTCACGACTTCCTCGGCGCGTACGTCGCCGACCTGCCGAGCGTGCTGGACCTGGACGCGGTCCGGGCGGCCGGTGTCCGCATCGGCGCCGACCCGCTGGGCGGGGCGTCCGTCGCCTACTGGGGCCGCATCGCGGAGCAGCACGGCCTCGACCTGACGGTGGTCAACCCGCTCACCGACCCCACCTGGCGGTTCATGACGCTGGACTGGGACGGGAAGATCCGCATGGACTGCTCGTCGCCGTACGCCATGGCGTCGCTGATCGGGCAGCGGGACCGGTTCGACATCGCCACCGGCAACGACGCCGACGCCGACCGGCACGGCATCGTCACCCCGGACGCCGGGCTGATGAACCCCAACCACTACCTCGCCACGGCGATCGGCTACCTCTACGCGCACCGCGAGCAGTGGCCGTCGGCGGCCGGGGTCGGCAAGACACTGGTGTCCTCCGCGATGATCGACCGGGTCGCCGCCGACCTGAAGCGCGAACTGGTCGAGGTGCCGGTCGGGTTCAAGTGGTTCGTGGACGGACTGGTCGACGGCACCCTCGGCTTCGGCGGCGAGGAGTCGGCCGGGGCCTCGTTCCTGCGCCGGGACGGCTCGGTGTGGACCACCGACAAGGACGGCATCATCCTGGCGCTGCTCGCCTCCGAGATCACGGCGGTCACCGGCAGGACGCCCTCCGAGCACTACGCGGAGCTCACCGCCCGCTTCGGCGAACCCGCCTACGAACGGATCGACGCGCCCGCGACGCGCGAGGAGAAGGCCCGCCTCGCCAAGCTCTCGCCCGCCCAGGTCGCCGCGGACACCCTCGCCGGTGAGCCGGTCACCGCGGTGCTCACCGAGGCGCCGGGCAACGGCGCGTCCATCGGCGGCATCAAGGTGACCACCGAGAGCGCCTGGTTCGCGGCCCGCCCCTCCGGCACCGAGGACGTCTACAAGATCTACGCCGAGTCCTTCCAGGGGCCCGACCACCTGCGCCGGGTGCAGGAGGAGGCCAAGGCCGTGGTACTCGCCGCCCTGGGCGGCTGAGCGCACCGGCCACCGGCGCATCCCGGTCACCCGCGTGGCGGCCGGGGTGCGTCAGCCCGCCTGCACCGCGGGGTCGGACGGGGAGGGCGAGGAGAAACCGGGCGGCAGGGACGTCGCGGTGGGAAGGTCCGCGGGCGCGTCCTCCGACTGCTGCAGGACCGCCTCGCCGGGCCCTTTCGCCGGTGCGCCCGCACCGGTGGCCAGCTGGGACCACGCGCCCAGGGCCAGAGCGATCGCGGTGGCCGTGCCGACCACCCGTCCGGCCCGGCGCAGCTTGGCGCGGCCGTTCAGGTCCCGCCAGGCCGGGCCCTCCCACGGATCGTCCGGCCGCCACAGGTCACCGACCGACTCGCTGCCGGTGTCCCACCGCGACGCGGCGGCGCCGGCACGCGGCGGCCGGGGCGATGCGCCGCGCGTGCGCTGCCGCGCGGAGGGCTCCCTGGGGGCGGTGGCCCGGATCGCGTGCTCGTTGTCGGTGAGGAATCGCTGCCAGACGTCCTCGGGCAGGGACGGCGTGCCGTCCCGATCCTCCGGGGTCCTGCCGTCGTCCGGTCCCTGCGCGCTCACGTCCGTTCATTTCCTCTCGTGCCCGGGAACCCGCCGACGGCCTCTCGGGCCGCTCGCACCGGGGTCCCGCCAGGATCATTGCACAGCGCAAAAACCGTAGAACAGGGGGCCGGGTTCCGTACGCCGACCCGACGGGCCGGACCCGACGGGATGCCGGACTCGATTGGATAAAGGTCCATTGCGGAGGGTGCGGCGCCCGGCCGACCTTTGCATAGGCTAAAAGTGGGGGAGGGGCGTCCGCGGAGGACGAGGGCGGCTCTCGAGTGCCCCCGGACACCGCTGGAGCAGACCATGACCCACAAGACATCGCCACCGGGCCAGCGGGTCCTGGCGTGGACGCCGATCGCGGTGATGGCGGTGATCGCGGTCGTCGACGTCATGGCGGGCCCGATGATCGGTCTGCTGCCGCTCGTGTCGCTCGGCCCCGCCTTCGCCGGACTGGTCGGCGGCTGGCGCCGCACGGCGGTCATCGGCGTACTGGCGCTGCTGCTCTGCGTCGGCCTGGGCCTGTACAACGGGCTGTTCGTGAAACCCCGCGGCTACACCGCGATGGCGTCGGTGGCCGGAGTGACCGGTGTCGGCATCGCCGCCGCCGTGGCCCGGTCGCGCCGGGAGGCGGAGCTGGCCGGCGTGCGGTCGATCGCGGAGGTCGCGCAGCGGGTGCTGCTGCGGCCGGTGCCGCTGACGGCCGGGCCCGTGCAGGCCGCGGTGTCCTACACCTCCGCCGTCGCCGAGGCCCGTATCGGCGGAGACCTGTACGAGGTGGTGGCCTCGCCGCACGGTGTCCGGGTCATCGTGGGCGATGTGCAGGGCAAGGGGCTGGACGCGGTGGAGACGGCCGCAGTGGTGCTCGGCGCCTTCCGGGAGGCCGCCCACGACGAGCCGGACCTGCTCGGACTCGGCCGGCGCGTCGAACGCAGCGTGTCGCGGGAGCTGGAGGGCGAACGCTTCGTCACCGCGATCCTCGCCGAGATCCGCGACGACCAGGAGGTGGTCCTCCTCAACTACGGCCATCCGCCTCCGATGCTCGTCCGCCGTGACGGCACGGCGGACTTCCCCGAGCCGCCGTCGTACGCGCTGCCGCTGGGCCTGTCCGCGCACGGGGCCGACGGCCCGGAACCGTTCCGGGTGCCGTTCGCACCGGGTGAGCAACTGCTGCTCCACACCGACGGGGTCACCGAGGCGCGCGACCGGGACGGCCGTTTCTACCCGCTGGGCGAGCGCACCCACCTGCTGAAGGAACCCGATGCCCACCGCGCCCTGGAGGCGCTGCGCGAGGACCTGGTCCAGCACACCGGAGGGCCGCCCGGCGACGACGCCGCGATGCTGCTGCTGCGCTACCACCGGCACCACGACGGCACGGACGCGCCACCGGGTGCGTGAGCGGCGCACACCGCGAGGTACAAAGGAAACATGCCGGAACAGGAGGGTCCCGCCGGGGCCGTGGACGATGTCGAGGCGGTCACCCGTGCGGTGCTGACCGCCTCGCGGCTGCTGGTGGCGGTCTCCGCGCGGTCCCTGGCGGCGGTCGAGGACCGGGTGACGCTGCCTCAGTTCCGGATGCTGGTGATGCTCTCCACGCGCGGCGCCACCAAGCTGGTCGCCCTCGCCGAGCTGCTGCAGGTCGCGCCGTCCACGGCGATGCGCATGGTGGACCGTCTGATCGCGGCCGGGCTCGCCGACCGGCAGACCAATCCGGCCAACCGCCGCGAGACCCTGCTGCGGCTCACCGACGAGGGCCGGCGCACGGTCGAGTACGTCACCGCGCGGCGCCGCGCCGAGATCGCCGCGATCGTCGAGCGGCTGGCGCCGCGTCAGCGGGCCGCGCTGGTCAAGGCGCTCACCGCGTTCAACGAGGCAGGCGGCGAGCCCTCCGCCCGCGACCCGGAACCGCTCCCGCTCGGCTGGGCGGCGGACGACGTCGCGCCGCACGGCCGCTGAGCGCACCGGCCGGCCCGCCGGTGAGCAGGGCCTGTCCCGTGCGGCGGACACCGGTCCGACTCGCCGGAGGTCTGCGCGGGCTGCCCGCCGTCGGGCGCGCACACGTCCCGCCCGGCGCGGGCCGCCGGGCGCATCCCACTCCCGCTCCCCGCTCCGAGGGAGCCCCGCGTTTGCCGAACCGGCAACAACCCTCGTCCCGCCCCGGCCGCCCCGACCATGCTCGGCCCACGGCCCACGGCCCACGGCCCACGGCCCATGGCCCTCGGCTTACGACCCACGGCTCTCGCTCCTCGGTCTAGCTGTGCTGTCCCGGGACGTTGGTGACACGCGTGCTGGGTGCTTGAACAGGTGAGGGCCTTCTGGGTTCGGTGTG
Source organism: Streptomyces calvus (assembly GCF_006782915.1). Classification (GTDB taxonomy): domain Bacteria; phylum Actinomycetota; class Actinomycetes; order Streptomycetales; family Streptomycetaceae; genus Streptomyces; species Streptomyces calvus. Next base: position 54,995 of record NZ_VCNP01000005.1, on the reverse strand, counting down.
GATTGCGACATCTACGCCCGACCGCAGGAGGCCCTCGTGTCCCACCGTAACGCCCCGCTGACTCCGACCGGACGGCTTCGCCTGGCCCGGTGTGTCGTGGACGAAGGCTGGCCGCTGCGGCGGGCCGCGGAACGCTTCCAGGTCAGCCACACCACCGCCGCACGCTGGGCGGGCCGCTACCGGCAACTGGGCCCGGCCGGGATGCTCGACCGCTCCAGCCGCCCCCACCACAGCCCGCGCCAGACGCCCGCCCCGGTCGAACAGCAGGTGGTGCGGCTGCGACGCGAACACCGGATCGGTCCGGTGCGGCTGGCCGCCCGTTGCGGCATCGCCGCTTCCACCGCCCACCGCGTCCTCGTCCGGCACGGCCTGCCCGCGCTCGCCGCCTGCGACCGGGCCACCGGCGAACCCGTCCGCCGCTACGAGCGTGCCCGGCCCGGCGAACTGGTCCACATCGACGTCAAGAAGCTCGGCCGCATCCCCGACGGCGGCGGCCACAAGGTCCTCGGCCGGGCAGCCGGCCGGGCCAACCAGGACCGCCGCAACGGCACCGGATACGCCTACCTGCACACCGCCCTGGACGACCACACCCGCCTCGCCTACACCGAGGACCTGCCCGATGAGAAGGCCGCCACCTGCGCAGCCTTCCTGCGACGGGCAACTGCCTGGTTCGCCCAGCAAGGCGTCACCGTCGAGCGCGTGCTGACCGACAACGCCTGGGCCTACACCAAGAACACCTGGCGCCAGACCTGCCACGAGCTGGGCATCAGCCCCCGCTGGACGAGGCCCTGGCGGCCGCAGACCAACGGCAAAGTCGAACGCTTCCACCGCACCCTGCTCGAGGAGTGGGCCTACCAGCGGCCCTACACCTCAGACCGCGAACGCCAGGCCACGTTTCCCGACTGGCTGGACTGGTACAACTACCACCGACCCCACACCGGCATCGACGGCCAGACACCCGCCAGCCGCGTCACCAACCTGTCCGGACAGCACATCTAGCCCCGGCGACCAGCGGCCCGTGGCCCGCCGTGCCACGAAACCCGCACCACCGAGCCGCCGAGCATCCGCACTACCGAGCCACCGCACCACCGCCCGACCCGCACGCCCATGGAGGTCCCCATGTCACAGCACCCGGTGAGCGCACCCACGCACCGGCTCGTCCCCCCGCCCGCGGGCCGGCTCCACGTGGTGGAGCAGGGCAGCGGGCCGCTGGTGCTGCTCGTCCACGGCTTCCCGGAGTCCTGGTACTCCTGGCGCCACCAACTGCCCGTCCTCGCCGCGGCCGGTTACCGCGCGGTGGCCGTCGACGTGCGCGGCTACGGCCGTTCCTCCCGGCCGGCCGCCACGGACGCCTACCGCATGACGGAACTGGTGGCGGACAACGTCGCGGTGGTGCACGCCCTCGGCGAACGGACCGCCGTCGTCGTCGGCCACGACTGGGGTTCGAACGTCGCCGCCACCTCGGCCCTGCTCCGGCCCGACGTCTTCCGCGCGGTGGGCATGCTCAGCGTGCCGTACGCCCCGCCCGGCGGTCCGAGGCCGAGCACGGTCTTCGCGTCGATGGGCGGCGACGAGGAGTTCTACGTCTCCTACTTCCAGGAGCCGGGCCGCGCCGAGGCCGAGATCGAGCCCGACGTACGCGGCTGGCTCGCCGGGTTCTACACGGCGCTGTCGGGCGACACCGAACCGGCGGCCGACGCACCCGACCCCCATTTCGTCACCCCGGGCGGCACCCTCCGCGACCGCTTCCCCGCCCACCGGCTGCCCGGCTGGCTGAGCGAGGCCGATCTCGACGTCTACGCCGGGGAGTTCGAGCGCACCGGCCTGACCGGGGCGCTGGCCCGTTACCGGAACATGGACCGCGACTGGGAGGACCTCTCCGGCCACGAAGGGGCGCCCGTCACCCAGCCGTCGCTGTTCGTCGGCGGCGCCCTCGACGCGTCCACCACCTGGATGGCCGACGCCATCGACGCCTTCCCCGTCACGCTCCCCGCCCTCGGCGGCCTGCACATCCTCGACGGCTGCGGCCACTGGCTCCAGCAGGAGCGCCCCGCCGAGACCAACCGCATCCTGACGGACTGGCTGGAAGGACTGCCCGGACCCGCGTGCTAGGTTCCCTTGCGCAGGGCCACGGCGGACGCGGCGCGTCCCATTCCAGCGGGCGGTGACACCGGATGACGTCGGAGGACGGCGACACGCGCGACGACGGTGCCCCACTGCCCCGCATCCTGTACGACACGAGCGCGTCGGCCGCGCCCGAGGACCTGTCCGCGGGCGCCCTGTGGCGGCTCGCCGAGTCCGGCCGGCAACTCGACGCCAACGTCGTGCACCTCCCGGCCGGGCACCGGGTCGACACCCACCGCGAGCCCGACCTCGACGTCCTGCTGCTCGTCCTCTCGGGCACCGGCACCCTCACCGCCGACGACGGCACCCATCCGCTGCCCACGGGCGTGCTGACCTGGCTCCCGCACGGTTCCGCGCGGAGCCTGGCCGCGGGGCCCGACGGCATGACGTACCTCACCGTCCACCGCCGCCGCCCCGGGATGCGCATCCAGCGCCGGGACCCTTCGGTCCACCGCATCTGACCCTTCCCGGCCGCCCGGCGACGCCCGCGCGCACGGCTCCCGGCCGTCCGCGCGGCCCCCTTCCACCAGCCGCAGTCGCGTCACGGGTCCACCAGCCGCAGTCGCGTCACGGGCCCTTCTCCGGATGCTGCTCCGCTCCCCTGACGGCTGCCGCTCCCGGCACTCGAACGATCGTTATGATGCTCGTATCGCTCAAACGAACATCAGGCGCGGGGAGGGGCTCATGCGGGAGCCGGTCGAACTCAGGAGGCAGCGGATCCTGGCCGCCGTCGCGGCGCGCGGTTCGGCGCGGGTGAGTGACCTCGCCGCCGAACTCGAGGTGTCGGTGGTGACGGTGCGGCGGGACGTGGAGGACCTTGCCCGCGAGGGCCGGCTGCGGCGCGGCCACGGCGTGGTGCGCTCCGCCCTCGCCGCACAGGACGTGCCGGCCCGGCCCGCGCCGGAGGGGGACACGGTCGCCGTCGTCGTCCCGGAGCGCCACTCGTATCTGTACGAGTCCCTGCACGGGGCCCGCGAGGTGCTGGAAGCCGCCGGCAAGCGCATCGCCCTGCACATCGCGCCGCAGGTGGCGGGCGCCGAGCGGCCACTGGCCGAGCGGGCCCTCGCGGACGGCGCCGAGGGCCTGCTGCTGGCCCCGCGCTGGCGCACCCGGGCCGAAGAGGAGGCCGACTACGCCTGGCTCGCCGCGCTGGACGTGCCCGCGGTGCTGATGGAGCGGCGGCCCTCGCCGGGCAGCGCCCTGCACGCGATGGACTCGGTCTGCTCCGACCACGGATACGGCGCCCACCTCGCCGTGGAGCACCTGGTGGAGCTGGGCCACCGGCGGATCGTGTTCGCCACCCGCGACGACAGCCCCACCGCGCGCACCCTGCGCTCCGCCTTCGCCCGGATCGCCGACGCGCATCCGCTGGTGGAGGAGTGGGCGTGGACGCTGAGCGCCCCGGAGTCCGGCCAGGACGGGCCGTACACGGACCAGGAGACGGCGGAGCTGTCCGTCCTGCTGGGCAAGGTGGGGGCCACGGCGGCGGTGCTGCACGGCGACGTGGACGCGCTCATGCTGGTCCAGCAGCTGACGGAGAGCGGTGTGCGGGTGCCCGAGGACTGCTCGGTCGTGGCCTACGACGACGTGGTGGCCGGGCTCGGGACGACACCGCTGACGGCCGTCGCCCCGCCCAAGGCGGACGTGGGCCGGGCCGCCGCGGAGCTGCTGCTGCGGCGGCTCGGCGCACCGCGGCACGGTCAGGGGCCGGTGCGGCGGGTCGAACTGTTGCCGGCGCTGAGCGTGCGCGGGTCGACCCGCGCACGGCTCGGCGGGACCCGGGACACCGAATGAGCGTTTGAACGTTTCATTTTCTTCTGATCGGTCTATTGACCGTTTGCCGATCGGGCGTCGAGTATTCCCGTGTCCCGAACAGCCGTGTCCCCGGACACGCAGGAGCCGCGGGAGGCACCATGCCCGGTCGACACCCCCGTCGATCCGTGCTCGCCGCGATGGCCGCCGTGCCGCTGACAGGAGCCCTCGGCGCCTGCAGCGAAGGCGCGGACACACCGTCGCGCGGCACGACACGCGCGGGCAAGGCAACACGCATCACCTTCTGGTCCGCCCTGCGCGGCAGCCAGGAAGTGGTCGACGCCTTCAACCGCACCCACGACCGCATCCAGGTCGACTTCCAGCAGATCCCCTCCGGAGGCCAGGGCGGCTACGCCAAGCTCAGCAACGCCGCCCGGGCCGGCAACGCGCCCGACGTCGCCACGATCGAGTACCCGCAGGTGCCGGGCTTCGCCATCGACGGCGTCGCCCTCGACATCACCGACCTCGTCGACGCCTCGCTGCGCCGGAAACTGCTGCCGCAGGCCTTCGACCTGACCACCTTCCAGGGACGCACCTACAGCGTCCCGCTCGACGTCGAGCCCATGGTCATGCACTACCGCACCGACCTCTTCGAGAGGTACCGGCTCGACGTGCCGCGCACCTGGGAGGAGTTCGCCGACCTCGCCGCCGCCGTGCGCCGCAAGGCCCGCGACCGGCGGCTGGTGCTGTTCCCCACCGACGGCGCCACCCAGTTCGCCGCCTACTCCTGGCAGGCCGGCGCCCAGTGGTTCGACATCCACGACGGCGCCTGGAACGTCTCCCTCGCCGACGCCCCGACCCGGCGCGTGGCCGGCTACTGGCAGGACCTCATCGACCGCGACGACATCTTCGTCAACGCCGTCGAGAGCCGGCAGTCCGACGCCCAGATCGGCAACGGCCTGGTCCTCACCCGGCTCAGCGGCGCCTGGGACGCGGGCGCCCAGATGAACGCCCGCCCCGGCCAGCGCAACCAGTGGCGCATCGCCCCGCTGCCCCAGTGGGACCCGGCCCGCCCCGCCGTCGGCACCCACGGCGGCTCCACGTTCGCCGTCACCAAGGACAGCCGCCACCCCGAGGCCGCCATGGAGTTCATCGCCTGGCAGGTCTCCCACCCCGACGCCCTGCGCGCCCGCCTCTCCAGCGGCACCAGCAGCCAGTACCCGGCCGCCTCCGACCTCGTCGCCGTGGGCCGGGACGCCTTCGACCGGTCGTACTACGGCGGCCAGGACATCTACGCCCTCTTCCGGCAGGAGGCGGAGAAGATCCGCGACGGCTGGGTGTGGGGTCCGCGGATGACCGCCACCGGCAAGGTCATGCAGGACTCCTTCGCCCGGGCCGGCGCCGGCCGCGGCACCCTCATCGACTCCGTGCGCGCCGCCGAGGACGGCACCATGCCCGACCTGAAGGCCCTCGGCCTGTCGACCAGCCGGCACAGCACCTGAGCCGCCCGAAAGGCAGGTGACACCCTCATGACCACCACCACCGAGCAGCCCGTGCGGGCCCCCGCACCGCACACCGCCGCCCCCGCCGACCGGGCCCGCAGGACCGCCCGACGCCGCCGGCTGGCCGCCTGCGGCGTGCTGATGACACCGTTCTTCCTCCTGCTGACCGCCGTCTTCCTCATCCCCGTCGGCACCGCCACGTACCTCAGCTTCTTCAGCGACGACCAGCCCGGCCTCGGCTTCGGCCCCGAACGCACCGTCTTCGTCGGCCTGCGCAGCTACGCCGCCGTACTCACCGACCCGACGTTCCTCGGCGGCCTCGGCACCGTCGCCCTGTACTGCCTGATCTACATCCCCCTCATGGTCACCGGCGCCCTCGTGCTCGCCCTGCTGCTGGACTCCGGAGTCGTCCGGCTGCGCGCCTGGGCCCAGCTCGGGCTGTTCCTGCCGCACGCGGTGCCCGGCATCATCGCCGCCCTGATCTGGCTGTACCTCTACACGCCCGGCATCAGCCCCGTCATCGACCTGTTCGCCCGCGCCGACATCACCATCGACTTCCTGGGCGTGCACACCGTCCTGCCGTCCATCGTGAACATCGCCCTGTGGAGCAACCTCGGCTACAACATGGTGGTCTTCTACGCCGCGCTCCAGGCCGTGCCCCGCGAGGTGATCGAGGCCGCCGTCGTCGACGGCGCCGGCCCCGTGCGCACCGCCCTGCGGGTCAAGACCCCGCTGGTGCGGGCCTCGATCGTGATGGTCGCGATGTTCACCCTGATCTGGGCGCTGCAACTGTTCACCGAGCCGATGCTGCTGAGCCAGTCCTCCCCGATGATCAACTCGCGGTTCTCGCCCAGCATGTACATCTACGACGCGGCCTTCACCCGCAACAACTACAGCCTGGCCGCGGCCGCCTCGGTCGTCCTGCTGCTGTTCACCATCGCCCTGTCCTACGGCGTCACCCGCTTCACCAGCCGCAACGCCGCCGCCGAGGAGACCCGATGAGCGCCACCGACAGCACCCTGCCGCGCCCCCGGACGCTGGGCCGCGCCACCGTCAACGCCGTCGTCGGCCTGTCCGTCCTCTACACCCTGCTGCCCGTGCTGTGGCTGCTGCTCGCCGCCGCCAAGAACCGGGACGCGCTGTTCGGCAGCGCCCTGCTGTCCCTGAGCGACTTCTCCTTCCTCACCAACCTCGGCGACCTGTTCGCCATGGAGGGCGGCCAGTACGGACGCTGGTACGTCAACAGCCTGCTGTACGCCGTGCTCGGCGCCGCCGTCGGCTCCCTGGTGAGCGTCGCCTGCGGCTACGCCTTCGACAAGTACCGCTTCCGGCACAAGGAGAAGCTGTTCGGCCTGGTCCTCGCCGCCGTCATGGTGCCGCAGACCGTCCTCGCCCTGCCGCTGTACCTGATGGCCTCCGAGGCCGGGATCGTCAACACCTTCTGGGCGGTGTTCGTCCCCGTCCTGTTCAACCCCTTCGGCGTCTACCTCGGCCGCATCTTCAGCCAGGGCTACGTGCCCGACGAGGTGCTGGAGGCCGCCCGCATCGACGGCGCGGGAGAGCTGACCATGTACGCCCGGGTGGCGCTGCGGATGCTCGGGCCCGGCCTGGTCACCGTCTTCCTGTTCCAGCTCACCGCCATCTGGAACAACTTCTTCCTGCCCATGGTGATGCTGTCCGACCAGGACCTGTATCCCGTCAGCCTCGGCCTGTACACGTGGAACAGCTCCGCGTCGGTCTCGCCGGAGTACTACCCGGTGGTGATCATGGGGTCACTGCTGGCCGTGCTGCCCCTCATCCTCGCCTTCGCCCTGCTCCAGCGCTTCTGGCGCAGCGGTCTGACCGCCGGCGCCGTGAAGTGACCCCGCTCGCACAAGGAGTTCCCCCACCACCATGACCGAGCTCACGCCCGGCCCCCGCCCCCGCGCCGCACTGGCGATGTCCCCGGACGTCGCCTCGGCCGTCCTCGACGACGAGTCGCTCGCCGCCCTCGCCGCCCTGTGCGACCTCGCACCCCTGCCGGTGCTGGACGACCTGACCACGGCCCGCGCCCGCACCGTGCTCGCCGGCGTCGACCTGCTGGTCACCGGCTGGGGCTGCCCGCCCCTGGACGCGGACGTGCTGCGGTCGGCACCGCGACTGCGGGCCGTCGTGCACACCGCGGGCAGCGTACGCGGCCATGTCACCGACGCCTGCTGGGACCGCGGCATCGAGGTCTCCTCCGCCGCCGCGGCCAACGCCCTGCCCGTCGCCGAATACACCCTCGCCATGATCCTGCTCACCGGGAAGCGGGCACTGGAGTCCGCACGCGACTACCGCGCCTCCCGCGTCCGCCCCGACTGGCTGCGCACGCCCCGCTCGGTCGGCAACCACCGCCGCACCGTCGGCATCCTGTCGGCGTCGCTCATCGGCCGCCGGGTCATCGACCTGCTCCGCCCGCACGACGTGGACGTCCTGCTGTACGACCCGTACGTCGACGACGCCGGGGCGAAGGAACTCGGCGTAAAACGCGTGCAGTTGCCCGAGCTGTTCCGGCGCAGCGACACCGTGAGCGTCCACACCCCGCTGCTGCCCGGCACCCGCGGACTGGTCGGCCGCGCACTCATCGACTCGATGCGCCCCGACGCCGTCCTCATCAACACCGCGCGCGGCGCGGTCGTCAACCAGGACGCGCTCACCGACGCCGCGCTGGCCGGACGCATCCGCGCCGTGCTCGACGTGACCGACCCCGAAGTCCTGCCGCCCGCACACCCGTTGTGGAGCTGCGACAACGTCCTGCTCACCCCGCACCTCGCCGGCTCCCAGGGCAACGAATGGCGCCGGCTGGCCGACCTCGCCGTCGCCGAGACCGCGCGCTGGGTCTCCGGCGAGGGCTTCCTCCACCCCGTACGACGCGAAAGGCTGGCCTTCCTGGCATGAGCATCCCGTTCGAACTGCCCGCCGACGACCACGACCTGAGCCCGTCCACCGGTTACACCCGGGCCCACTGGGAGGCCGTGGCCGACGGACTCCTGACGGCCACCCGGCGCTGGAGCACCCCCGGCTGCGCCCTGCTGGACCTGCCGGGCCGGCCCTCCCGTTCGGGAGTGCGCTCCGACGGCCTCGAAGGGTACGCCCGCACGTTCCTCGCCGCCGCCTTCCGGGTCGCGGGCGCGGGCGGCGACGACCCGCACGGCCACCTGGAGCGGTACGCGAGCGGACTCGCCGCCGGCACCCGCACCCCCGGCCGCGACGACACCGAGTCCTGGCCGCTGATCCTCGACCACGACGTGCAGGGCCAGCCCATGGTCGAGTCGGCGTCCGTGGCGCTCGGGCTGCGGCTGACCGCGCCCTGGCTGTGGAAGCACCTCGACGCCGGCGTGCAGGACCGCGCGGAGGAGTGGCTGCGGGGCGCGCTGCGCCACACTCCGGCACCCAACAACTGGTACCTCTTCCCGTACACGGTCGCCGGGTTCCTGGAGTCCGTCGGCCGCGGCGACGCCGAGACGGCGGCGGCCCGGCAGCGGGCGCTGGAACTGCTGGAGGGCTGGTACCGGGGCGAGGGCTGGTACGCCGACGGCGACGGGCGCGCCTTCGACCACTACAACGGCTGGGCGCTGCACCTGTACCCCGTGCTCGACGCCCATCTCGCGGGCGACGGCGAGGCACTGGCGCACCACGGCGCCCGGCTGCGCGCCCACCTCGAAGGGTTCTCGCTGATGTTCGGCGCGGACGGCGCGCCGCTGCACTTCGGCCGGTCGCTGACCTACCGCTTCGCCGCCACGGCCGCCCCCGCCCCCCCCGCGGCCCCCCCCCCCCGCCCCCCCCCCCCCCCCCCCCGCCCCCCCCCGCCGCATCGCCAGCGGCGGGCTGCGCCACTTCCTGGACCGGGGCGCGCTCACCGCCGACGGACTGCTGTCCCTGGGCTGGTACGGCCCGCACGAGGCGAGCCTGCAGAGCTACTCGGGCCCGGCGTCGCCGTACTGGGCGTCCAAGGCGTTCGTCGCCCTGCTCGCCCCACCCGGCCACGCCCTGTGGACCGACCGCGAGGAGCCGGCCCCGGTGGAGGAGGCCGACCGGGTGCTGGCGCTGCCCGCACCGGGACTGCTCCTCCAGGCCACCCGCGCCGACGGGATCGTACGGCTCCACAACCACGGCAGCGACCATGTGCGCCCGCACGAGGGCGAGACGGCGGCCGAGGACGACCCGCACTACGGACGCCAGGCCTACTCCACGCGCACCGGTCCCACCGCACCGGGCAACACCGCCGACAACCACCTGTCGGTGCACACCGGCGGCCGGCGCAGTGTGCGCCGCCGGGTGCACCCGCTGGGCGCCGGGCACGGCGACGGCTGGGGCTGGGCGGCCTCCTGGCACCGGCCCGTCTTCACCGGCGGCCCGCCGATGGTGCCGGGCCTGCGGGGGGAGAGCGTGACGGTGGTCCACGGACGGTACGAGCTGCGGGCGCACCGGGTCGTCGGAGCACCGGCGGGCGCCCGGCTCGGTCTCACCGGCTGGGCCACCGGCCCCGAGGAGTCCCTGACCTCCGCCCTGTACGGCCTGCACGGCTGGGACGACGCCTGTCCGGAGCTGGTCCGCGCCCCCCAGGGCACCGCCTGGACCCCGTGGGCCCGGCTGCCGCGCCTCACCGGCGGCTGCGGCGGCACCTCCGTGCACGTCGCGCTGGCGTCCCTCACCGCGGAGCCCGGCGCCGCGCCCCTGTCGGAAGCGGTGGCGGAGGTACTGGTGGACGGTGCGACCGTCGAGGTCACCTGGGCGGACACGGGCACCCGCACCCGGATCGCCTTCGACCCGGTGGGGGTGCGTCACACGGAACGGTGAGCTGATGGGCCGGCGTCAGGACGCCGCGCCGGCCTCACCGTCCGCGGTCCTCGGGGCGGCGTCGGGCGCGGTGTAGAAGACCGACGTGCCCTGCTTGGTGCGCTGGGCCTGGTTGCGGGCGACCAGGCCCTCCAGGGTGCTGCGCACCACCGTGGTCCTGATGGTGCGGTCGGGGTGCGCCTGGCCGAGGGCGGTGGCGACCTCCGCGGCGGAGCGGGGTTCGCGGTGCTCGGCGAGGTGCCCGCGCACGAGTTCCACCAGCTTGGGGCCCTCGGCCTTGGCCGGCTTGGCCGCCTTGGCCGCACGGGACGTCGGCCCGTCCGCCTTGACGACCCGCGACGTGGGCGCTTCCGCCTCCGCCTGAGTCTGCTGCTTCGTCTGCTTCTTCGTCTTCACCGCGGACGCCTTGGTCCCGGCCGACTTCGCCGAAGGCGCCTTCGCCGTCGGCGACTTGACCGCTGACGGCTTGGCCGCGGACTTGCCCGACGCGGTGCGCGGGCCCGTCGTCCTGCCCCGCTTCGGCTTGTCCGCGCCGGACTTGGCGCCGCGCCTCCGGCGCGGTGCCGGGACGGTCGCACCGCCCGCCGGAGCCTCGGACCCGGTCGTTGCCGCCGGCTCCGCCGCCTCCGACTCCTGTGCCGCCGCCGGTCGGGACGCCGCAGCCGGTTCGGACGGCGCCGCCGGTTCGGCGGGCGCCGCGGTGAGGCCCAGCGCCTGCTGCATGCTCACCAGAATGGCGTGGTCGTGCTGAAGCACGGTCAACTGCTCCCGCAGCGCCGCGATCTCCGCGGTGATCCGCTCCTGCTCCTTGACGTTGCGCTCCAGGTCGCCTGCGACCTGAGCGGTGTACTGCGACGTGAGGTCCGTGGCCGCGGTCGAGTTCTCGGACATGGCGGTGCCCCTTTCTTCCTCGTGGTTCCCCTGGTGGCCAGCCATGGTACGGCCGCGGGCGGTTGACCGTTTCTTCTGAGGGGCCCTCGGTTGACGTCCCGGCGCCGCACGGGAGACCCGGCCGCCTTCACGGGCGTTGTGTGCACGCCATTGACAAGTGAGGCGAGAGCCGGAAACTTCAATGCCGGAGCCGCAAGAAGCGAACGGAGCAACGCAAAACACGTACTGATGCCTGTTCAATCCATGGCAGAGATCTCGACGCTGCTCTGGTCCCGGCCACACCGCCCGCGCCCGCGAGCACTCCGCACCGCTCCGCCGCACGTCCCGCACACCGCCCCACCACGCCCCAGCACCCGCCGTGGAACGAGGACTTCATGAGACGGAAGCGATTCGGCCCGCGGACGATCACCGGCCTGCTCCTGGCCGCACTGATCGCCGTCGGTCTCCAGCCCGGCACCGCCCGAGCCGCCGCGGCAGCGGCACCCGGCCCCAACCTGGCGCTCGGCAGGAGCGTCACCGCCGGCGGCTCCCACGCCGGCCATCCCGCGACCAACGTGACCGACGGAAGCCAGCTGAGTTACTGGGAGGGCCCCGCCGGGGCCTTCCCGCAGTGGATCCGCGTCGACCTCGGCACCACCGTCGAGGCCGGCCGGGTCGTCCTGAAGCTGCCCACCGGCTGGGAGGCCCGCACCCAGACCCTCGCCGTCGAGGGCAGCACCGACGGCTCCGCCTTCACCGGCCTGTCCGGCTCCGCCACCCGCCGCTTCGATCCCGCCGGCGGCAACACCGTCACCGTGGACTTCACCGCCCGCCAGGTGCGCCACATCCAGGTCCGGGTGACCGCCAACTCCGGATGGAACGCCGCCCAGTTGTCGGAGATCGAGGTCTACGGCAACGACGACGGCGGCACCCCGCAACAACCCCCGGCCGACGGCGGCAATCTGTCACTCGGCAAGCCGATCGAGGCCTCCTCCACAATTCACTCGTTCGTGGCCACCCACGCCAACGACGGGAAGCGGGACACCTACTGGGAGTCCGGCGGCCACCCCGCCACCCTCACCGTCGACCTGGGCGCCGACGCCGACCTCACCGCCGTCGTCGTCCGGCTCAGTCCCGACCCCGCCTGGGCGAAGCGGACGCAGAGCATCGAGATCCTCGGCCGCGACCGGACGGGCGGCACCTTCACCTCGCTCAAGGCCCGCGCCGACTACACCTTCGACCCCGCCTCCCACGACAACACGGTCACCGTCCCGGTCTCCGGCCGCTACGCCGAGGTGCAGTTGCGGTTCACCCACAACTCCAGCGGATACGGCGCCCAGGTCGCCGAGTTGGAGGTGACCGGCACCGCGGCACCCAACCCGGACCTGGTCGTCCCGGACCTCACCTGGACCCCCGCGGCCCCCACCGAGTCGGACGCCGTCACCGTCCGCGCGACCGTCCGCAACGCCGGCACGGCCCCCTCCGCCGCCGCCACGGTCGACGTCAGCCTGGAGGGAACCGTCGCGGGCAGCGCGCCCGTCGGCGCCCTCGCCGCCGGTGCCTCGACGACCGTCGCCGTGGACGTAGGCCGGCGCGCCGCGGGCAGCTACACGGTGACCGCCGCGGTCGACCCCACGGACACCGTGCCCGAACAGGACGACACCAACAACAGCCGCACCGCGACCGGCAAACTGACCGTCGCCCGAGCCCCCGGACCCGACCTCGAGATCCGGAGCATCGGCACCGACCCGGACAGCCCCGCCACCGGTGCCTCGGTGAACTTCACCGTGTCCGTGCACAACCGGGGCACCTCGCCCGTCCCCGCCCGCACCGTGACCCGCCTCGCCGTGGGCGGCCGGACCCTCGACGGGACCACCGCCACCGTCGCCGCGGGCGCCACCGCGCAGGTCCGGGTGAGCGGCACCTGGACCGCCACCACCGGCCCCCACGTCCTCACCGCGACCGCGGACGCCATGGACACCGTCGAGGAGACCGACGAGAACAACAACGTCCTCACCCGCTCGATCGTGGTCGGACGCGGCGCCGCCGTGCCGTACACCGAGTACGAGGCGGAGGACGGCACGTACCGGGGCACGCTCCTGACCGCCGACGCCGAGCGGACCTTCGGGCACACCAACTTCGCCACCGAGTCCTCCGGACGGAAGTCGGTCCGCCTCGACTCCACCGGCCAGTACGTCCAGTTCACCTCCACCAACCCGACGAACTCGATCGTCGTCCGCAACTCCGTCCCGGACGCCCCGGGCGGCGGCGGCACCGAGGCCACGCTCAGCCTGTACGCGGACGGCGCGTTCGTGCAGAAGATCCGGCTCAGCTCCAAGCACAGCTGGCTGTACGGCGACACCGACGACCCCGAAGGGCTCACCAACACCCCGCAGGCGGACGCCCGCCGTCTCTTCGACGAGTCCCACGCGCTGCTCGCCAGGTCCTACCCGGCGGGCACCGTCTTCCGGCTCCAGCGCGACACCGACGACACCGCCGCCTTCCACGTCGTGGACCTGATCGACCTGGAACAGGTGGCCCCGCCCGCCGACAGGCCCGCCGGGTGCGTCTCCATCACCGAGTACGGAGCGGTCCCCAACGACGGCATCGACGACACCGACGCCCTCCAGCGCGCCGTGACCGCCGACCAGAACGGGCAGATCGACTGCGTGTGGATCCCTCCGGGCCAGTGGCGCCAGGAGCAGAAGATCCTCACCGACGACCCGCTGAACCGCGGCCAGTACAACCAGGTCGGCATCCGGGACGTCACCATCCGCGGCGCCGGCATGTGGCACTCGCAGCTCCACACGCTGACACCGCCGCACCAGGCGGGCGGCATCAACCATCCGCACGAGGGCAACTTCGGCTTCGACATCGACGACAACACCCGGATCTCCGACATCGCGATCTTCGGCTCGGGCACGATCCGCGGCGGCGACGGGGGAGCCGAGGGAGGGGTCGGCCTCAACGGCCGGTTCGGCAAGAACACCAGGATCAGCAATGTGTGGATCGAGCACGCCAACGTCGGCGTCTGGGTGGGCCGCGACTACAGCAACATTCCCGAACTCTGGGGCCCGGCCGACGGACTGGAGTTCAGCGGCATGCGCATCCGCGACACCTATGCGGACGGCATCAACTTCGCCAACGGAACACGCAACTCCGTGGTGCAGAACTCGTCGTTCCGCAACACCGGCGACGACGCGCTCGCGGTGTGGGCCAGCAAGTACGTCAAGGACCCCGCCGTCGACATCGGCCACGACAACCACTTCCGCAACAACACCGTCCAACTGCCCTGGCGCGCCAACGGCATCGCCATCTACGGCGGCCACGGCAACACGATCGAGAGCAACCTGATCCACGACACGATGAACTACCCGGGCATCATGCTGGCGACCGACCACGATCCCCTGCCCTTCTCCGGACAGACCCTCGTCGCCGACAACGGCCTGTACCGCACCGGCGGTGCCTTCTGGAACGAGGACCAGGAGTTCGGCGCCATCACCGTGTTCGCCCAGGGCCCGGACATCCCGGGCGTGGTGATCCGTGACACCGACATCCACGACTCGACCTACGACGGCATCCAGTTCAAGTCGGGCGGGGGAGCGGTGCCGGACGCCCGGATCACCGGTGTCACCATCAGCAGGTCGAACAACGGCGCGGGCATCCTCGCCATGGGCGGCGCCCGCGGCAGCGCCACCCTGACGGACGTCACCATCACCGGTTCGGCCGAAGGGGACGTGGTGATCGAACCCGGCTCGCAGTTCGTGATCAACCGGTAGGCGTCACCCGCGCGCGGTACTCCGTCCGGCGGGCCCGTACTCCACCCGGAGTGCGGGCCCGTCACCCGAAAGGGCGCCGGGCAGCGGCGCGCCGGGCCCGCACGGAACCGTTCCGGGGTGGGCAGATGGGGGGACTTGGCCGGACTCGCGCGGTGCGCCGAGGCGAATTCCGGAAGTCGAAGTCAGGCTGAGGGCATGGCTTCATCGATCGACTGCCCGCACCGTCCGTGTCCCCGCACCCCGTCCCGGGACGGCGCGCGGACCGCCGCTGCCGTGCGGGGGCACGGCCGCGTGGCGGCGTACGCCGTCGTTCTCGTCGTGCTGGCGGCACTGACCGGCTGCGGAGCGGTCACCGGCACCGCACCGCGTAACGCCCCATCGGCCACCACGCCGACCCCCGGCGACCCCGCCACCGCGGCGGCGCCGGGCCCGCCCGGCGGCGCGGACACCGCCCGCCCGGCCGGTCCGCCCGGCGGCGGGCAGACCGCGCAGGGCCGGGCGGGCGCCGAACCCCGGCCGCCCGCCCTCATTCCGGGCCTCGGGCCGCGCACCCTGGCGTGGATCCCGGACAACGCCCGCCAGGTCCTCGTCGTCACCGGCAGGGGCAGGGACGCCAACCGTTCCGAGGCCGTACTCCACACGCACACCGGCTCCGGCTGGCAGGCGGGCCCCAGCTGGCCCGCCCGCAACGCCCTCAAGGGCTGGACCGACGACCACCGCGCCGGTGACCTGCGCTCACCCGTCGGCGTGTTCACCCTCGGAGACGCCGGGGGCCTGCTGCCCGACCCCGGCACCGAGCTGCCGTACGACCGCTCGGACGGGTTCGCCGTCAGCGGCACGGGCTTCGCGGGAGAGCCGCTGGCCGGGTCCTTCGACTACGTCGTCGCCATCGACTACAACCGTGTGCCGGGCACCTCCCCGCTGGACCTGACCCGCCCCCTCGGTGCCGACAAGGGCGGCGGCATCTGGCTGCACGTCGACCACGACGGGCCCACCCAGGGCTGCGTGAGCCTGGCGGAACGCCACATGCGAGACCTCCTGCGGGCCCTCGACCCCGACCTGCACCCGGTGATCGTCATGGGTGACGCCGGATCACTGAGCAGGTGAGGTGCCGAGGGACCGCCCGCCGGTCAGGGCGCGATGCCCACGCCCTCCACACGGCTCCAGGACCTCTCCTGCACCGCCGTCATGGCCGGCCAGTCCGTACCGCCCGGACGCGGCCTGACGCGTGAGGCGTACGAGGACGGCCGGTAGCCGGGCTCGTAGAAGCACCCGGTGCCGTAGGTGCGGTCGAAGGCGGCGCAGGACGCGGCGACCGAGCGCGGCGTGGGCCTGTCCCCGGTGCGCGCCCAACGGTCCAGCGCCGCCAGGGAGGTGGCGTACTCGGCATCGCTGAGCGCGCTGTGCTCGTGCTCGCGGGTGAACGTCTGCACCAGGTGCCGGTCCCGGTGGGCGCCCTCCAGCGTGTCGCGGTAGGCAGCCTCGTGCTCGACGAACGCCGTGGGATCGCCGACGGCGTGCAGCGTCAGGACCGGGATGCTCACCTTGCCGGTGAGGTCGCTGTCGTAGGACAGGTCGCGCACGGCCGTCGGATCGGCGGTGAACCGCTCCACGCCGGCGTTGAGCGCCTGGTCGTCGTGCGAACCGGTGTAGCGCACCCCCTCGTTGGTGAACGGGTTCCGGCCGCCCAGCCGCTCGTGCACGATGTCGCGGAACGTGAAGACCGAGAACCGCAGGTGCGACTCCAGGGTGCGCTCCGGGATTCCGGTGACGGCGAGGATGTCGTCCAGGTTGCGCTGCTGCGGCGCGGTGCGCTCCTCGGCGGGGGAGGCGTAGCCCGTGCACTCCTGGAGCCGGGCGCGCAGCCCGGCCGTGGTCAGTGTCGAGGTGGCCCGCAGGCCCTGCCACAGCGGGTACTGCGGCTCGTCGGGACGCGGCAGGTTCCGGCAGTAGTACTGGTAGACCACGCGCAGGTCGACCCGGTGGTCGTAGCCGCGGGAGCCGCCGCCGAGGACTCCGTTGGTGAGCAGCGCGCCGTCGTAGGGTCCGCTCGGACCGCCGTACGCCTCCACGACCTTGGCGGCCACGTTGCCGCCCCAGGACTGGCCGTGGACGTAGGTGCGCTGCGGCCGGCCGAACTCCTCGGTGAACAGGCGGCGCAGGTTCTCGGTGTCGGCGGCCGCCATCCGGGTGCCGTAGCCGCCCCGGCGGTAGGACGAGCCGGCCCAGGCGTACCCCTGGTCCACCACGACCTGCCACCGCTCCAGGTCGCCGGTGCTGCGTTCCGGGTCGGAGACCTCGCCCAGGTCGGGGCCGCCGTGCGCGTGGACGACGAGCGACCGGTTCCAGTCGTCGGGGACCGCGATCGCGTAGTGGGCGCCGTTGTCGTCCCGGCCGGTGTAGCAGGTGGCCTTGTCCGCCAGGCCGGCGGGACAGGCGGCGGGCGCCGGCTCGGTACCCTCGGCGCCCACGGCCGGCGCCTGGGTCAGCGCGCCGACGGCGGCACCGGCGAGACACAGCCCCACCGCGCGCCGGCGGTCCCGGCGGGAACGGAAGAAGCGGGGGAGGCGGGGGACGTGACGGGATCTGTTCAAGGCACGGCTCCTGGTGTCGGCGGCGCGTTCTCGCGCATGCGCCGGGATGCTAGGAAGGCCGGACCGTGAGGGCCATGGGATCGGCGGTTGCGTTCATACTGTTCGGCCGCGGTCGCCGGCCCGCCGTTCCGGCAGGCGGGGGTGCGGGGCGTCCGCGCGGATACCGCGGCCGGGGACGCCGGTCCCGCGACCCGCCCGCCTCTCGACGGTCCGGCCGGTGCGCTGCCGGGCCCAGGTCACCCGCGCGTGTCCCGGCGTCCGCCGCCCTCCTCCCTCGACGGCCGGCCGGGCGGGGGTTCACCGGCCGTCAGATGCTCCAGGACCTCCACCAGTTCCTGACAGGCGCGCTCCACGGAGCGTCTGGTGTTGTGCTGTTCGGTGATCACCGCGGACAGCAGCAGGGCGGTCAGGGCCATCGCCCCGTTGAACGCCTGCAGGTTGATCATGATCTCCACGTCGGACAGGTGCTCGAACGGCCCGACGCGGTCGGTCGCCGCGAGCGTGGCCAGCACGGAGGCGTACAGCGCGCAGACCATGCTTCCGGCGAGCTCGAACCGCAGCGCCGACCAGATCAGCAGCGGATAGACGGAGAACAGCACACTGGCCGGGCTGTGCGTGGCCAGGGGCACCAGGACGGCCGTGGTCACCGTCAGCCCCAGTACCTCCTTCCACCGCGACAAGCGCACCGGGGCACGGACGGTGCGCAGCACGAGCAGCAGCGGCGTGACCAGCAGGACCCCCATCGCGTCACCCACCCACCAGGCCAGCCACACCCCCCAGAAGTCCTCGCCCGGCAGGTCACCGGTGGCGACGAGGAGGCCCGCGCCGATGGACGAGCTGATCAGCATGGCCGCGAAGGCGCCGAGGAACACCAGGGCCAGGCAGTCCCGTAATCGGCCGAGGTCGGTGCGGAAACCCACCCTGCGCAGCAGCAGGTATCCGCACACGGGCGCGGCGGTGTTGCCCACCAGGACGCCCAGCGAGGACAGCCGCAGCGTGGTGAGGTGCACCAGGACGAACAGCGCGCCCAGCGCGATCCCGGCCCAGCAGCGCAGCCCGAGGATCAGCAGGCAGGCGACGGCCACTCCCGTGGGCGGCCAGACGGGGGAGACCACCGCACCGCCGACGCTCATATGGCGCAGCAGGCCCAGCCGGCCGCCCGCGTAGTAGCACGCGGCGACCGCCAGCGTCTCCAGGGCGAAGACGGCCGGCGTGCGCAGATCCCGGCTGGCCACCACACACGCCATCAGACACCGCGGCCGCGGTGTCGGCGAGGCGGGACGGGTGCGCCCTCGGCCCTATGGCTGAGTGCGCAGCCCGTCGTGACCGATCACCAGAACCGCCGCGTCGTCCTCGTGCCCCACCCGCTCCGCCACCTTGATGACCGCGGCGGCGAGCGAGTCGGTGTCCATGCGCGCCACCGCGGCGACGCCGGCGAGCCGCACCACCTGGTCCAGTCCCTCGTCGAGCGACATGGACGGGCCTTCCACGACCCCGTCGGTGAGCAGCACGAACACCCCGCCGGTGTCGAGCCGGTACCGGGTGACGGGGTAGTGCACCCCGGACTGGATGCCCAGCGGAGGTCCTCCCTCGTCCTCGGTCACGCCGGCCCGTCCGTCGGCCGTGGCCCACACGCACGGCAGATGCCCGGCCCGTGCGCTCTCCAGCAGCCGGGTGGCCGGGTCGAGCCGCATGAACGTGCAGGTGGCGAAGAGGTCCGGGCTCAGCGACAGCAGCAGTTCGTTGGTGCGGGCGAGCAGTTCCCCCGGGTCGCTGTCGACGGAGGCGAGCGCCCTCAGCCCCACCCGCACCTGCCCCATGAAGGCGGCCGCCTCGATGTTGTGCCCCTGCACGTCGCCGATGGACAGGCCTATGCGGCCGTCGGGCATGGTGAACGCGTCGTACCAGTCGCCGCCCACGTTGAGTCCCTGGTAGGCGGGCGCGTACCGCACGGCCAGCCGCACTCCGTCGCCGACCGGAAGTCCCCTCGGCAGCATGCCCCGTTGCAGGGCGACGGCCAGTTCGACCCGGGAGCGCTGCACCTCCGCCTGGGCGCGCGCCTGGGCCGTCAGCGTCCCGAGCCTGACCAGAAGCTCGTCGCCGTCGTCCGTGGAACCGGTGCGGGACATGGATCACTCACTCGGGCGAGGCCGCGCACGGTCGGTGCCCGCCCTCAGGGACAAAACGCTCATTCATATATGAAAAGGATGATAGGCGGAACGGGGACGGCCGGGCCAGTCGCGGTCCGCGGTCCCGGCCCCGGCCCGCGCGCCCGGGACGGTGCGGCCCGGAGGCGTCTACGCTGTCCGCATGGAGCAGCGGGAGATCATGCAGCGGAGCGTCGGCATCCTCACCGAGGCCCTCGAGATGCGGCGCCGGCTCCGGGAGGACCCGGACGCCGACGTCACCCGCAACGGTGCCGTCGCCACGCTCCTGGAGGAAATGCTGCCGCACATCCAGCTGCCCGCCGACGCGAGCGTGCGGGAGGTGGCGGACATCGTCACCGCGGAGCTGGGGCCCGCCATCGTGCAGATCACCTCCGCGCTCACCTACGCCTTCGTCCAGCTCGCCGAGATCCACGACGAGGGCCGTACCGACGTCTCCTCCGCCGACGTCCTGCGCTCCATCTCCCTGCACTACGAGAGCGGCGGCCGGCGCTAGGGGCGGAGGCCGACTCCGGGTAACGGCGCCTTCCTGCCGAGTGGTCCCGGCAGGATCCGAACGGGCGCCCCCGGCGGTACTCCCGGGCTCCTGCGGCGGCCGACGCCTGCCCTCTTTTCGCGCCCGGCACCGTCCCGCGCGCGGACGGACGGACGGGCAGGCGGCTTTCCGCCGGATCCGGTCCGGGGTCTCCCACGCCCTTGACGGCGTGCGTGCCAGTGGCGATCCTCGGCCCAGAACTTGCGCCGGTCATGACAATTTCGTACCGCTTCGTACCACTCCGTCGACGGAGGGACGTGCGCAATGGCCCCCACGTACCGCGGACGGCGTCGACTCGCCGTTCTGTCCCTGCTGCTCCTCGTGCTCGCCGCGGCCCTCGGCCCCACGCCCAGTTCGGCGGCCGGCAGCGCATGGTGGGAGCCGTCCGCCCGGCCCGAGCCGGACTCCCGGATCGGCGTCACCGGTGAGCCGTTCACCGGCACGAACGCCGCCGGCGAGGTGCGCGGGTTCGTCGACGCGCACAACCACGTCCTGTCCAACGAGGCCTTCGGCGGCCGGCTCATCTGCGGCAAGGCGTTCTCCCACCAGGGCATCGCCGACGCGCTGAAGGACTGCCCGGAGCACTACCCCGACGGCTCGCTCGCCGTGTTCGACTTCATCACCAACGGCGGCGACGGCCGGCACGACCCGGTCGGCTGGCCCACGTTCCGGGACTGGCCCGCCCACGACTCGCTCACCCACCAGCAGAACTACTACGCCTGGATCGAACGGGCCTGGCGCGGCGGCCAGCGCGTGCTGGTCAACGACCTCGTCACCAACGGCGTGATCTGCTCCGTCTACTTCTTCAAGGACCGCGGCTGCGACGAGATGACGTCCATCCGGCTCCAGGCGAGGCTGACGTACGAGATGCAGGCCTACGTCGACGCCATGTACGGCGGGCCGGGCAGGGGCTGGTTCCGGATCGTCACCGACAGCGCGCAGGCCCGCGAGGTGATCGAGCAGGGCAGGCTCGCGGTCGTCCTCGGCGTCGAGACCTCCGAACCGTTCGGGTGCAAGCAGATCCTCGGCATCCCGCAGTGCGACCGGACCGACATCGACGCCGGACTGGACGAGCTGTACGCGCTGGGCGTGCGCAGCATGTTCCTGTGCCACAAGTTCGACAACGCGCTGTGCGGGGTGCGCTTCGACGAGGGTGCGCTCGGCACCGCGATCAACGTCGGGCAGTTCCTGTCCACCGGCACCTTCTGGCGCACGGAGAAGTGCTCCGGCCCGCAGCACGACAACCCCATCGGCCTCGCCTCCGCGTCCGGCGCGGAGCGCCTGCTGCCGAAGGGCGTCGCGCTCCCCTCCTACGACGCGGACGCGCGCTGCAACGTACGGGGGCTGACCGGTCTCGGTGAGTACGCGGTGCGCGGCATGATGCGCCGCGGCATGATGCTGGAGATCGACCACATGAGCGTCAAGGCCACCGGCCGGGTGCTCGACGTCTTCGAGTCCGAGGCGTACCCCGGCGTGCTGTCCTCGCACAGCTGGATGGACCTGAACTGGACCGAACGCGTCTACGGGCTCGGCGGGTTCGTCGCCCAGTACATGCACGGCTCGAAGGACTTCGTCGCCGAGGCGGAGCGCACCGAGGCGCTGCGCGACGCCCACGGTGCGGGCTACGGCTACGGCACGGACATGAACGGCGTCGGCGGCTGGCCGGCCCCGCGCGGCGCGGACGCCCCGGACCCGGTCACCTACCCCTTCCGCAGCGCCGACGGCGGCTCCGTCCTCGACCGGCAGACCACCGGCGAGCGCACCTGGGACCTGAACACCGACGGCGCCGCGCACTACGGCCTCGTCCCCGACTGGATCGAGGACATCCGGCGCGTCGGCGGGCAGGACGTGGTCGACGACCTGTTCCGGGGCGCCGAGTCCTACCTCGACACCTGGGGCGCGACCGAACGGCACCGGCAGGGGTGACTCAGACGCCCCGGGGCAGTGCCCCGTCGAGGAGGGCGCGGACCGCGTCCAGCGCCGCCGCCCGGTCGGCGGGGACGAGTCCGATGCGGGTGCGGCGGTCCAGCAGGTCCGCCTCGTCCAGTGCGCCCTCGTGGCGCAGCGACCACAGCAGTTCGGCGCCGGTGACCGGATGGCCGGGCAGCACCGGCTCGGCGAGCCGGGGGTCCCGCGCGGCGAGCGCCAGCACCGCCGGTGCCTCCGTGCCGTGGCGCCGCACCAGGCGGCGCGGTGCGGGCAGGCCGTCCAGCACGTGCGGCGGCGCGGCACCGACGAGGGGGAGCGCGGCCGTGGGCGAGGGGCCGGCTGGCAGCCGGCGCAGGCGCACGGCGGTGTCCACGGCGTCCTCGGCCATGCGCCGGTAGGTGGTGAGCTTGCCGCCGACGACGGTGACGACGCCCTCGCCGGAGGTGAGGACCGCGTGCCGCCGCGACAGGTCGGCGGTCCTGGGCGCCGTGCCCGGGCCCTCCGGTGCGGTGTCCAGCAGGGGGCGCAGTCCGGCGAAGGCGCCGACGACGTCCGCACGGCGCACCGGCGCCCCGAGGACGGAGCACAGCACGTCGAGGAGGAAACCGATGTCGGTCTCCGGCGCCTGCGGGACGTCGGGGATGTCGCCGTCCACGGGTTCGTCGGTGAGGCCGACGTAGACCCGGCCGTCGTCCTGGGGGAGGACCAGGACGAAACGGTTGGTCTCCCCGGGGATCGGGATGTGCATGCCCGCCGGCAGCGGGCCGAGGCTCTCGGGGCGCAGGACCAGGTGGGTGCCACGGGAGGGGCGTATGCGGACGCCGTCGACGAGCCCGCCCGCCCAGACACCGGCGGCGTTGATCACCGCGCGGGACCGGATCTCGCCCTCCTCGCCGGTGACCTCGTCCCGGACCCGGGCGCCGGCCGGGCCGAGGGACAGGGCCCTGACCCGGGTCAGGACACGCGCGCCGCGGCCGGCGGCCGTACGGGCGAGGGCGGTCACCAGGCGGGCGTCGTCGCTGAGTTGTCCGTCCCAGGACAGCAGTCCGCCGCGCAGTCCGTCGCCGCGCAGGGCGGGCGCGAGACGGCGCGTCTCCACCGCAGTGAGCCGGCGCGGCGGGGGCAGGGTGGCGCGGGCCGTGCGGGCGGCCAGGCGCAGCGTGTCCCCGGCCCGGAACCCGGCACGGGCCAGGGCGGCCTGGCTCCGGGAGACCAGCGGGGTGAGGGGCAGCACGAACGGCTGGGCGTGCACGAGGTGCGGTGCGGTGCGCTCCATCAGCACGCCCCGCTCCACCGCGCTCTCGTGGGCGACGCCGAGTGCACCGGAGGCGAGGTAGCGCAGCCCGCCGTGGACGAGCTTGCTGCTGAAGCGGGAGGTGCCGAACGCCAGGTCGTGGGCGTCGACGGCGACCACGCTCAGTCCGCGCGCCGCGGCGTCCAGGGCCACGCCCGCGCCGGTGACGCCGAGGCCGACGACCAGCACGTCGACGGTGCGGCCGCCCACGGAGTCGGTCAGTTCACGCGCCCGCCGGGCGGCGGACAGGGAGGAGCCGGGGGCGGGGCCGCTGGAGGCGTTCATGGCGTGAGGGTCCTTTCCAGGATGTCGCGCAGCTCGCCGAGGAAGGCCTCCGGGGCGAGTTCGGGGTCGTCCTCGTCGGTCATGGTCTGCAGGGACAGGGTGAAGGACTGCACGATCAGCAGGACCGAACGGGCCTGCCGCACGGGATGGCCGCGCCGCACCGAGCCGTCGGCGTGGCCCTCGCGCAGGGCGTCGGCCAGCAGCTCCAGCAGGGCGTCCTGGCTCGCTCCGCGGCGGTCCAGCACGTAGGGCAGGAGCAGTTCGGGATCGACGTCGAGGATCTTGCGGAAGAGCGGATG
Source organism: Streptomyces calvus (assembly GCF_006782915.1). GTDB lineage: Bacteria > Actinomycetota > Actinomycetes > Streptomycetales > Streptomycetaceae > Streptomyces > Streptomyces calvus. Next base: position 31,046 of record NZ_VCNP01000005.1, on the reverse strand, counting down.
GGCGCCGAAGGCGCGGACGGCGGCCACCAGCCCCTCGGTGAGCGTGTCGCGTCCCGTCGTCCCGGGCCGGCGCTCGGGAATGGCGCCGGTGGCCACGGCGATCCACTCCCGGGTCATCAAGTCGCCCACCAGGGAGCGGACATCGGGCCAGCGTCGGTACAGCGTCATCCGGGACAGCCCGGCGCGGCGGGCCACGTCGGTGAGCGTGGTGCGGCGCACGCCGACGGCCAGGACGCAGTCCCGGACCGCGTCCAGCACCGCGTCGTTGTCCGAACCGCCGGAGGAACCGCCGGAGCCGCCGGGCGTGCCCGACGGGGAACCGCTGGCGGAGGAACCGTTGTGACGAATAGGCGTCATGTGTCACAGTGTAACGCCCGTGAGGCCGTCGGACGACGGCATCCCCGTTTCCGACCCGTGAGGACGTCAGCCATGGACATGCTGTGGAACGGCTGGGGCGACCCGGCCCGGGCCACGTCGCTGCCCGACACGGTGACCGGCCTGTTGCGCGACCTGCTCGGCGTCAGGCCGCCCGAGGCCGAGCCGCTCGCCCTGGAGGACATCGACGTCCCCGCCCACCCGCTGGCGCCCGCCGCGCACCGCGCCCTCGCCGCGGCCCTGGGCGACGCGGCCCATGTGCGCACCGACGCCGAGACCCGCGTCCGGCACACCCGCGGCAAGTCCACCCCCGACCTGCTGCGCATCCGCGAGGGCGACGTCAGCGCCGTACCGGCCGCCGTGCTCCTGCCCGCCGGGCACGACGAGGTGCTCGCCGTGCTCCGGGTGTGCGCCGAGCACGGCCTGCCCGTGGTGCCGTTCGGCGGCGGCACCTCCGTCGTCGGCGGCCTCGCGCCCGCACGGCACGGTGCCTTCGTCGCGCTGGACCTGCGCCGCATGGACCGCCTGCTCGACCTCGACCCCGTCTCCCGCACCGCCACCCTGCAGCCCGGCCTGCGCGCCCCGCGTGCGGAGGCGCTGCTCGCCGAACACGGCTTCACCCTCGGCCACTTCCCGCAGTCCTACGAATGGGCCACCATCGGCGGCTTCGCCGCCACCCGCTCCAGCGGCCAGGCGTCGGCCGGTTACGGCCGCTTCGACGAGATGGTGCTGTCCCTCACGCTCGCCACCCCCGAGGGCACCCTCGACACCGGGCGCGCCCCGCGCTCGGCCGCCGGGCCCGACCTGCGCCAGCTCGTCCTCGGCTCGGAGGGCGCCTTCGGCGTCATCACGTCCGTGACCGTGCGCGTGCGCCCCGTCCCGTGCACCCGCGTCTACGAGGGATGGAACTTCCCCTCCTTCGCGCAGGGCGCCACCGCGCTGCGCCGGCTGGCCCAGGACGGGCCCCGGCCGACCGTGCTGCGCCTGTCCGACGAGACCGAGACGCTGATCGGGCTGGCGCAGCCCGACGCGATCGGCTCCGGAACGCCGCAGTCGGCGGGCTGCACGGCCGTCGCCGGGTACGAGGGCACGGAGGAGGACACCGCGTACCGCAGGGAACACGCCGCGGCCGTGCTGCGCGAGTGCGGCGGCACGCCCCTGGGCGAGGAGCCGGGCCGGCGCTGGGCCGACGGCCGCTACTCGGCGCCGTACCTGCGCGACGCGCTGCTCGACGCCGGGGCCTTCGTGGAGACGCTGGAGACGGCGACCTTCTGGTCCCGCGTGCCCGAGCTGTACGCCGCCGTCCGTGACGCGCTCACCGCCACCCTCACCGAAGCCGGCACCCCGCCCCTGGTCATGTGCCACATCTCGCACGTCTACGAGAACGGCGCCTCGCTGTACTTCACCGTCGTCTCCGCGCAGGGCGAGGACGCCGTGGCGCACTGGACGCGCGCCAAGCACGCCGCCAACGAGGCGATCCTGGCGGCCGGCGGCACCATCAGCCACCACCACGGGGTGGGCACCGACCACCGCGACTGGTACGTCCGCGAGGCCGGCCCGCTGGGCATCGACGCCCTGCGCGCCGTGAAGCGGCGGCTGGACCCGGCGGGCCTGCTCAACCCAGGCGTCCTGCTGCCCGCCGACTGACCCCGCGCCCCGTCCGTCACCGACCCTTCCCGTCCCCTCGGCCGTACCGGAGGCACCCATGCGCCAGTTCACCGCCGTCGTCAACCCCACGGCCGGCGCGGCCGGCGCGGCCGCCGCGCTGCTCGCCCTGGCCCGGCACCTGCGCGTGGCGGGGGCCGACCTGCGGACCGAGTACAGCCGCAGCCTGGACCACGCCCGCGAACTGGCCCGTGAGGCGGGCCGGGACGGACGGGTCGTCCTCGCCGTCGGCGGGGACGGCATCGCGGGCGGCATCGGCGGCGCCCTCAGCGGAACCGGCGCCACGCTCGGCCTGGTCCCGGCCGGCCGCGGCAACGACTTCGCCCGCGCCCTGGGGCTGCCCCGGGACCCGGCGGCCCTGGCCCGCGTCCTGCTGCACGGCGAACCGCGGCCGGTCGACACCATCGAGGTCCGTTCCGCCGTCCACGACCGCACCGTCGTCCTGGGCAGCGTGTACGCCGGGGTGGACGCGCTCGCCAACCGGCACGCCAACCGCTCCCGGCTGCTCAAGGGCTCCGCGTCCTACTACGCGGGCGGCCTGCGCGCCGTCACCACCTGGCGCCCGGCCCGCTTCCGGGTCACCGTCGACGGCGAGGAGTACCCGCACACCGGCTACACGGTGGTGGCCGCCAACTCCGGCTTCTACGGCTCGGGACGGAACATCGCCCCCGGCGCCCGGGTGGACGACGGCCTGCTGGACGTCGTCATGATCCGGCACGCGCCCCGGCGGCTGTTCTTCGCCCTGATGAACGAACTCGGGACCGGTGCGCACGTCGACCGGCCCCAGGTGCGGATCCTGCGCGGCGCGCAGGTCCGCATCGAGGCCGACCGGGAGGTCCCCTACGGCGCCGACGGGGAGGTCGACGCGGTCCTCCCGGTGACCGCCCGCGTCCTGCCGGGGGCGCTGCGCGTGCTGTACTGACCGGCGGTCAGGAGCGCGCGTCGCCGTGCCGGCCGCGGGCCAGCAGGGCCAGCGCCACCGCGGCGAGCAGCAGCCCGAAGTCGCGCAGCGCGATGTCGTAGTACCCGGGGATCGTGAGCAGGTTGACGATGATGCCCGCGAGCCAGCCGGCGACCAGCCAGCCGCCGAAGCGCGGGGCGACGGCCACGACGACACCGGCCACGATCTCGATCACTCCGACCGCGTACATGGCCGCCTGGGCGCTGCCCGGGACGACGTCGTCGATCCACGGTGCGAGGTAGCCGGGCCAGTCGACGAGGACGTTGGCGAACTTGTCGAGGCCGAACAGGACCGGCGCCACGGTGAACGCCGTGCGCAGGACGAGGAACGCCTGGTACCCCGGGTCGGAGAGCCGGGCCCGCCGAGGGGGCGCCGAGGTGTCACCGGTGGTTGTGGAGGTCATGACTGTGCCCTTTCCGCTGGAGCCGCTCTAAAAACAACTTCCATTAACGATAGAATCTCGGTTCCGCTCTTTAGTCAATGGCTGCTGCTTTTACACTGGTGTTCGTGGACGACACGGAAGACGTACGCGACCAGGACATCTCCGCCATCGCCGCGCTCGACGAGCCCACGCGCCGACGGCTGTACGACTACGTGGTGGCCCGCCGGCAGCCGGTCGGCCGCGACGAGGCGGCCGAGGCCCTCGGACTGGCCCGGCAGACGGCCGCCTTCCACCTGGACCGGCTGGCCGCGGAGAACCTGCTCGACGTGCTCCACGTACGGCGCAGCGGCCGCACCGGCCCCGGCGCCGGCCGGCCCGCCAAGCTCTACCGCCGCTCGGCGGCACAGATCGCCGTCAGCCTCCCGGACCGGCGCTACGAACTCGCCGGCCGGCTGCTCGCCCAGGCCGTGGAGGAGTCCGACGCCACCGGCGAAGGCGTCCGCGAGGTACTGCACCGCAGGTCGCGGGAGTTGGGCGTACGACTGGCCGAGGAGAGCGGCGCCGAGGAGGTCGGACGCCTGCTGGAACGCCACGGCTTCGAGCCGCGGCCCGACGGCGAGTCCGTCGTCCTGGGCAACTGCCCCTTCCACGCGCTGGCCCGCACCCACACACGAACGGTGTGCGGCATGAACCTCCACCTGATGCGCGGAGTGCTCGAAGGGCTCGGCGAGCACCGACTCCAGGCCCACCTCGACCCCGAACCGGGCCGCTGCTGCGTCCGCCTGGACCCGGCGGCCTGAACCGGCGACGAGGAGACGTCCCGTGACCCCGCCCGAGCTGTCGACCTTCGGTCACGGCACCGCGGGCCGGGACGCGCTGGCCGCACTGCTGCACGACGCCGGGATCACCGCCGTCGTGGACATCCGGACCGCGCCGGGCAGCCGCCGCGACCCCGACCTGGCGCGGCACCGCCTCGCCCAGTGGCTGCCCGAGAAGCGCATCGCCTACCGCTGGGAACGGGACCTGGGCGGCTTCCGCACCCTGCCGCCCGACTCGCCCGACACGGTCTGGCGCAACGCCTCCTTCCGCGGCTACGCCGCCCACGCCCGCACACCCGAGTTCGTCACCGCCATGGACGCCCTGCTGGAGCAGGCCGCCCGGGAGCCGACCGCGGTGATGTGCGGCGAGTCCGTGTGGTGGCGGTGCCACCGGCGGATCGTCGCCGACTTCGCCGTCCTGGCCCGCGGCGTGCCCGTACGCCACCTGATGCACGACGGACGGCACACGCTCCACACCCCCACGCCGGGCGCCCGGCTGCGCGACGACGGACTGATCGTCTACGACGACACCGCCGCCGCGTCGCGCTAGCGGACCGGGCGGGACCGCCGCGACGCCCCGACTGCCGGAGCCGCGAAACCACCGACGGCGGTGCGCAACGCGGGAGTCACCCCCTGTTATCGGACACGGCCCAAGACTGGACCGGTTCGTTCTCTGGAATTATTCGTGTCTGGAGTTATAGGTTCGCCCCATGACCGCATCCCGGATCCCGACCGCGGCCGAGGAGCTGCGAGGTGCCGGCCTGCGCGTGACCGCCGCGCGCGTCGCGCTGCTCGAAACCGTCCGGGCCGGCGACCACCTCGGCGTCGAGGCCATCGCCGGCGGGGTGCGCGAGCGCGTCGGCCATGTCTCGCTGCAGGCGGTGTACGAGGGCCTGCACGCCCTCACCGCGGCGGGGCTGGTACGCCGTATCGAACCGGCCGGCAGTCCGGCCCGGTACGAGGGGCGTGTCGGCGACAACCACCACCACGTCGTGTGCCGCTCGTGCGGATTCGTCGCGGACGTCGACTGCGGGGCCGGCGAGGCGCCCTGCCTGACCGCGTCCGACGACCACGGCTTCACCCTCGACGAGGCCGAGGTCATCTACTGGGGCCTGTGCCCCGGCTGTTCCACCGCCCGCAGTGCCCGAGCACTGTGATCCACCTAGTTCCGGAAGGTTTCCCATGGCTGAGAACCCCGATGCGATCGTCACCGACGCGAAGACCGAGGGCACGGGTGGCTGCCCCGTCGCGCACGATCGCGCCGCGCACCCCACGCAGGGCGGCGGCAACCGTCAGTGGTGGCCGGAACGGCTCAACCTGAAGATCCTCGCCAAGAACCCCGTCGTGGCGAACCCGCTCGGCGAGGAGTTCGACTACGCCGAGGCGTTCAAGGCCCTCGACCTGGACGCCGTGAAGCGGGACATCGCCGAGGTGCTGACCACCTCGCAGGACTGGTGGCCCGCCGACTTCGGCCACTACGGACCGCTGATGATCCGCATGGCCTGGCACAGCGCGGGCACCTACCGCATCAGCGACGGCCGCGGCGGCGCCGGCGCCGGCCAGCAGCGCTTCGCCCCGCTCAACAGCTGGCCGGACAACGGCAACCTCGACAAGGCGCGCCGCCTGCTGTGGCCGGTCAAGAAGAAGTACGGCCAGAGCATCTCCTGGGCCGACCTACTGATCCTCACCGGCAACGTCGCCCTGGAGCAGATGGGCTTCGAGACCTTCGGCTTCGGCGGCGGCCGCGAGGACGTCTGGGAGGCCGAGGAGGACGTCTACTGGGGTCCCGAGACCACCTGGCTGGACGACCGGCGCTACTCCGGCGACCGCGAGCTGGAGAACCCGCTCGGCGCCGTCCAGATGGGCCTGATCTACGTCAACCCGGAGGGCCCCAACGGCAACCCGGACCCGGTCGCCGCCGCCCGCGACATCCGTGAGACGTTCCGTCGCATGGCGATGAACGACGAGGAGACCGTCGCCCTCATCGCCGGCGGCCACACCTTCGGCAAGACCCACGGCGCGGGCCCGGCGGACGCCGTCGGCGAGGCCCCGGAGGGCGCCCCGATGGAGCAGATGGGCCTCGGCTGGAAGAGCACCCACGGCACCGGCACCGGCAAGGACGCCATCACCAGCGGCCTCGAGGTCACCTGGACCAGCACCCCGACCCGCTGGAGCAACGGGTTCTTCAAGAACCTCCTCGAGTACGAGTACGAGCTCACCAAGAGCCCGGCCGGCGCCCACCAGTGGGTGGCCAAGGACGCCCCGGAGATCATCCCCGACGCGCACGACCCGTCGAAGAAGCACCGCCCGACGATGCTCACCACCGACCTGTCGCTGCGCTTCGACCCGGTCTACGAGCAGATCTCCCGCCGCTTCTACGAGAACCCGGAGGAGTTCGCGGACGCCTTCGCCCGCGCCTGGTACAAGCTGACCCACCGCGACATGGGCCCGAAGTCGCTGTACCTCGGCCCGGAGGTCCCGGAGGAGACCATGCTGTGGCAGGACCCGCTGCCCGAGGCCGAGGGCGAGGCCATCGACGCCGCCGACGTCACGGCGCTGAAGGCGAAGATCCTCGACTCCGGCCTGACCGTCCCGCAGCTGGTCTCCACCGCCTGGGCGTCCGCCGCCACCTTCCGCGGCAGCGACAAGCGCGGTGGCGCCAACGGCGCCCGGATCCGCCTGCAGCCGCAGAGCGGCTGGGAGGTCAACAACCCCGACCAGCTCGCGCAGGTCCTGCGCACCCTGGAGGCCGTCCGGGCCGAGTTCAACACCGGCGCCAAGAAGGTCTCCCTGGCCGACCTCATCGTCCTCGGCGGCGTGGCGGCCGTGGAGAAGGCCGCCAGGGACGCCGGTGTCGACGTCGAGGTGCCCTTCACGCCGGGACGTGTCGACGCGACGGACGAGCACACCGACGCCGAGTCGTTCGCGGCGCTGGAGCCGACGTACGACGGCTTCCGCAACTACGTCGGCAAGGGCAACCGGCTGCCGGCCGAGTACCTGCTGCTGGACCGCGCCAACCTGCTCACCCTGAGCGCCCCCGAGATGACCGTCCTGGTCGGCGGCCTGCGGGTGCTGGACGCCAACCACAACGGCTCCCGGCACGGTGTCCTGACCGAGACGCCGGGCACGCTGACGAACGACTTCTTCGTCAACCTGCTCGACCTGGGCACGACCTGGACGTCCACGTCGGAGGACCAGACCACGTTCGAGGGCCGTGACGCGGCCACCGGCGAGGTCAAGTGGACCGGCACGCGCGCCGACCTCGTCTTCGGCTCGAACTCCGAGCTGCGCGCGCTCGCGGAGGTCTACGCGAGCGACGACGCCAAGGAGAAGTTCGTGCAGGACTTCGTCAAGGCGTGGGACAAGGTCATGAACCTCGACCGGTTCGACCTCGTCTGATCCGTCCGCACCACTGAGCACCGTCCGGGCCGGCCCTCTTCGGGGCCGGCCCGGACGCGTCCTTCGCCCCCGGGATGCGCATCGGCCGCCCACCCGCGAGGGTGGAAGCGAGCCGATCGCGGACCGGAGGAGGTGCCTGGGATGAGCAAGGGAAAACGCCGCGGCAAGGACTTCCGCAAGGGCGACGAGGTCGCGTGGAGCAGCCACGGCAGCGAGACGACGGGCAAGGTCGAGAAGAAGATCACCGAGCGCACCGAGGCGGCCGGACGCACGGTCGCCGCCTCGCCGGAGGAGCCGCAGTACGAGGTGCGCAGCGACAGCTCCGGCAGGTCCGCGGTCCACAAGCCCTCCGCGCTCGAGCGGAAGAAGAAGTGAGCGCCGTGGACCGCGAACGCGAGGACGAGACCTGGAAGGAGTTCCAGGAACTGGTGAACATGAAGCCGGCCGAACTCCAGCAGTGGCTCCAGACGCCGGAGTCCGAAAGCGCCGGCCAGCACCCCGACGGCGGCGAGTCGACCGGCCACGCGTCCGGCCGCCGCATCGTCGGCATCCTCCGCACCCGGCGCGCGGACCTCTCCGACGACGACTACGCCCACATGCGCAAGGTCGTCGGCTATATCCGCCGCCACCTCGCCCAGCGCCCGTCCGGCGACGTACGCGACACCCGCTGGCGCCACTCCCTCATGAACTGGGGCCACGACCCGGTCGCCGACGGACACCGGGACGAGCCGAACGACCGGCCCTAGGAGGACCTCCGGGAGCGACCGTCGGTGTCCTTCACGCACGCGGGCGTTCCGGTGCGGCGCGAACGGCCGCCCCTGGGCCCGAGACGCCCGGGGACGGCCGTGGGGCAGGGACGCCAGCCGTCGGGGACGGCCGTGCGGGTCAGGGACGCCAGCCGTCGGGGACGGTGCCCTGCCGCACCTGGTAGGTGCCACTGCACCGCCCGTTGTCGGGATCGCCCCGGATCTTGATGGTGTCGACGTCGTTCGCCCAGGTGGTGCCGTTGGGGTGGGCGTAGTTGCCGAGGTTCACGGCGGTGTTCCGCGGGATGCAGAGGTACGCGTCGGGCGAGTGAGTGGTGTCGACGGGAAGCGGCGCACACGCACACGCGCGGGTACGAGCAGCCGTGCAAACGCGGGCGTGCGCGCCACTGCGGCCTCCCGGACCCGCCGCCTCCGCCCACGCCCGGTCCGGCCGGCCTTGCCGCAGCCGATCACACACGCTTCAATGCACCTCACCCCCACAGGAGGAACGCCCCACCCACACCCAGCAAAGGGGTTCTTCTTGACCGCCATACGCGCCACCGCCGTCGCCGCCGCGGCCTGCGCCACCGTCCTCGCCGTCGCGACCCACTCGTCGGCGATCAACTCCTACAACGCGACACCCGCCCCGGAACGCACCGAGGTCGGCGCCCTCGTGGCCACCTGGGACAACGACGGGGATCCGGCGACCCCGGACCGGGTCGACTGGGTCTGCTCCGGCACCATGATCGACGCGGACACCTTCCTCACGGCGGCCCACTGCACCACCGACTGGCCGGACAACGTGCGTTTCCACGTCTCGCTCGACCAGGACGTGCAGGCCGGACTGGACGCCGCCGCGAAGAAGTACCCCGGCGACCCCGCAGCCCAGGCACGCGCCGTCGCCGTCGAGGGCACCGCCCACAGCCACCCCGGCTACCCGGGCCCCGCCGCCGACACCCACGACATCGCCGTCGTCGAAGTGCCCGCGCGGAAGATGGCCTCCCGCTGGTCCTTCACCCCCGCCACCCTGCCGACCGCCGGCCTGCTCGGCGAGCTCGGGACGCGGCAGCTCGACTCCGCCGACTGGGTCGTGGCCGGATACGGCACCCAGGAGGCCGTGAACGGCCCCGGCGGCCAGACCCACCCGGGCGGTGGCGTCCGCATGAAGGCGCCGGTGACCTTCGACGCCCTCAACGACGCCTGGGTGCGCCTCGCGATGACCGCTCCGCAGGGCAACGGCGGGGCCTGCTACGGCGACTCCGGCGGCCCCAACTTCGCCGTCCTGGACGGCCGCAGGGTCCTCGCGGCGACGACCATCACCGGCGACAGCCCCTGCTACGCCACGAACGTCACCTACCGGCTGGACACTCCGGGGGCGCGCTCCTTCCTGTCCCCGTTCGTCGACCTGCCGTAGGCGGCGGTCCACGGCGGCTTCCGGCCGCCGCGCCCGGTGCGTGTGCCCGGGCGCGGCCGCCCGGCCGACGGGTTCAGGATCCGGTGCAGGTGAAGGTGTGCGGTGCCGTCGGGGAACCGCCGGTGACCGTGAAGCCGAAGGACGCCGAGGCGCCCGGTGGCACGGCACCGTTCCACGACGCGTTGCGCACCGTAACCGTCTGGCCGGTCCCGGTCGCCACGCCGTTCCAGACGCTGCCGAGGGACTGGCCCGCCGCGAGCGTCATGCCGACCGACCAGCCGTCCAGGGCGCCGGTGCCGTCGTTGCGCACGGTCACCTCGCCCTGGAGACCGCCGGACCAGCTGTTGACCGTGCGGTAGGAGGCCGTGCATCCGTCGCCCGGCGTGCCGGGACCGCCGCCCGTCGCACCACCGCTGTCCCCGCCCGTGGAGCCACCGGTGCCACCCGTGGAGCCACCGGTGCCACCCGTGGTCGTGCCGGTGCCGGTGAGGTCCGGGGTCTGCCAGTCCCTCCAGGCCGACAGGTCACCGGACTTGGCCGGTGAGACCCGGAACACCCCGGACGAACCGCCGGACCGCAGCAGGAACTTCTGGATGTTCTGCTGCAACGGCGTCCGCCATTCCGGGCGGGCCGCGCAGTGCGTGCCGTCCCGTACGTCGGACCAGTAGCTGATGTTCCCGCCCGCGCCGAGCGCCTTGTACACCTCCGCCCCGCCCAGTGCGGCCACGCTGCCCGAGCGGGCGCCCAGCCAGTCGATGTGCGGGTTCTCCATGACCAACAGCCCGCGCGGGGCGACCATGCCGACGATCTCGTGGGTGTCCACGGGCAGCGCGGCGGGATTGCCGGTGAAGGAGCCGAACGCGTCGCCCAGCCACGGCTGTTCGGAGTAGGCGCTGCTCAGCGGCTGGGCACCGCTCTCGCCGGGGATCCCGCGGAAGATGCCGGTTCCGCCGCTGCCCGACTCGATCGGCATGGTCAGCGCGATGCGCTGGTCGAACGCGCCGGCCACGAACGCGCCCTTGCCGAACCGCGAGCATCCGGTGACCCCGGTGGCGTCCGCCCGGAGCACACCGCCGTCGGACTGTTCGATGACGTCGATGACCCGGCTCACCCCCCAGGACCAGGCCATGAGCAGACCGGTGCTGCTGGAGGAACCGTAGAGGCTGTAGAACGCGCCCTGCTTGGTGCCGCGCGGCGCGCCCTCCTTCCCCAGCGCGTAGGGGTCGAGGGAGATGACGGCCGCGCCGGAGTTCTTGATGGTGGCGGTGTCCGCTCCCATCCCGCCCAACACCACCACGGCCGGGAACGGCCCGGTGCCGGCGGGCAGTTCGAGGCCCGCGGAAAAGCTCGCGCTCCGTCCCTGGTGCGTCACCCGCACCGTGATGCCGGTGCGCGACACGGAGCCCGTGACGCTGTCGGGCCTGGCCGGCTTCTGCCCGTAGACGTGCCGCTCCGCCAGCTCCCGGATCTCCGCCCGGCGGCAGCGCCAGTCGGCGGCGGTGGAGATCCGCGTGCCGTCCAGCTTCCTGAAGGGGTCGGGGAGCCGGGATTCGGATGCCGGGGAGCCGGTGTCGGCCACGGCGCAGTCGGCGCCGTCGTCCTCCACGCCGGGCCCCGCCTCGGCCGCGGGGACGAGGGTGTCGGACGGGCCGGCGTGGGGCAGTTGGGCGGCGGCGAGCGGGACGGCGGCGAGCGCGAGGACCGCCGCTGCCCAGGCCCGGGCCCGGTGTCGGAAGCGCATCAGTACCTCCAGAGGGGTCGGAGCGCTCCCAGGCTAGGAATGGCATCAGGAACATGACAACAACAAGGACGCGTGCGCCTGAGGTTGGCGCTTTCGGTCCCCTGTCGAAAACCCGAAACCACCCATGATCTGCCCGGACTTGGAAGTCATGGGTGCCGAAACCCCACGTGGGGACGGGGGATGGAGCCGAAACTTTCGAGCGTGCGGTGACGCGTTCCGGCTCGCAGGCGGGATCGGGGTGCGAATCCGGTCAGGCCACGCGCGCGCGTTGCCGCGCCGGGCTCACCGGCTCGGGCCGGGTGCGTGCGGCCGGAGCGGTCCCCTGGGCCGGCGCGGCGAGCGGGGCCGACTGGGCGCGGGGCGCCGACTGGGCACGGGCGGCCGGGCGGACGCGGTACGTCGTCCGGTTCGGGTCGACCACCGGCTCACCCAGCGTGATGCGCCCGGCCGCGTGCAGCTCGTCGCAGGCGGCGGTCGGCAGCGCGGCGTAGCAGCCGCCGGTGCCGGTGGTGGAGTCCAGCGGGCGCCAGTAGCTGTATCTGCGGCGGCCGTCCGCGTACACGGTGACGTACGTGGGACTGCGGGGGTCGGATATGACGCGCAGCACCTCGGCGTGGGTGCCGCCCGGGCCCGGCGGGCGTGGCCGGGAGCGGTCGGCCGGGAACTCGGTCGTCACCGGGCGTCCGCGGCGCGCGGTCGGCAGGACGGCGACGGTGTTGGTGCGGTTGACGGTGAAGAGCATCTGCATGACCTTTCCGGTGCCGGGATACGAGACCGTCTACCCAGCTCGGCGCCGGAGTTGATCTCCTTTTAAGATCATTGTGCAGCCTCCCACCGACAACGCGGGAGCAGTACACGCCATTCCCGCACCGGTTTCCTTTCCGATATCCCACCGTCACACCCCTTGTAGCGCCTCGCGCGGCGTCCATAGGATCGCTGAAGAGCGCCAATGAAACGTTTCAACCGTCGTGATCGAGACGAGTGAGGGACGCACATGATGGCCGAAAATTGGAAGCGCAGATCCTTCCTGAGGGGAACCGCCGCCGCCGGAGCGGGACTTGGCGGGTTCGCCGCCGCCGCGCCGGCGGATGCCGCGCCCGCGTCCGGACCCGGGGAGAGCGGTCTGCGCATCGTGCGCACCCGTGTGGAGTACGCCGAGACGCTGCTCGGCACGGACGTCGAACGCCCGCGGCTGTCCTGGGAGTTGGCGGCGCCCGGGCAGGGTGTCCGGCAGAGCGCCTACCGGGTCCAGGTGGTCCGGGACCGGGCCCGCTGGGACGGGCGGACGGTGTGGGACTCCGGGAAGGTCGCCTCGGACCGGACGGTGGGCGTCGCCTACGACGGCCCTGCCCTGCGCCCTCGCACCCGCTACTTCTGGCGCGTCCGGGTCTGGGACGGCGACGGCCGGGCGTCCCGCTGGAGCGAGCCCCGCTGGTGGGAGACAACGTTGTCCGACCAGGACTGGCGGGCCGGCTGGATCGGCGCCGACGCACCGCCGCAGCCACCGTCCCTCGACGGCGCCTCCTGGATCTGGTCGCCGGGCGCCACCTCCTCCGACGCGCCCGAGGGCAGCCGCTGGTTCCGGGCACGGCTGGAACTGCCGGCGACGGCCGGAATCCGGCGCGCCGTACTGGTCGCCACCGCGGACGACGACTTCACGCTGTACGCGGACGGGGAACGCGCGCTGCACGCACCGCGGGAGCAGGACGGCTGGCGCACCGGGCAGGTCGCGGACGTCACCGCCATCCTCCGCGCCGGGCGACCGGACGGCGGCGGAGGGGAGGTGGTCATCGCCGCCGTCGCCACCAACCGGGGCGGCGCCGCCGTCAATCCGGGCGGACTGCTGGTCCGGCTGCTCGTGGACACCGCCGACGGACGGCAGCACGAACTGGTCACCGGCGCCGGGTGGCGCAGCGCGGAGACGGAACAGACCGGCTGGCAGCGGCCGGACTTCGACGACGCCGGCTGGGCAGAGGCCGCCGTCCTCGCACCGTACGGCCAGGGGCCCTGGGGTGCGGGGGTGTCGGTCGCCGCGCCGGAGCAGCCCGCACCGCTGCTGCGCAGGGCCTTCACCGTGCGCAAGGAGATCTCCGCGGCGCGCCTGTACATCAGCGGACTCGCCTACTACGAGGCGCACCTCAACGGCCGCCGCGTCGGACGGCAGGTCCTCGACCCCGGGTTCACCGACTACGACGAGACCGTGCTGTACGCCGTGCACGACGTGACCGGCCTGCTGGAACGCGGCGAGAACGCCCTCGGCGTCACCCTCGGCCGCGGCTTCTACGGCATGACCACCCCGAACGTGTGGAACTGGCACCGCCCGCCCTGGCACGGCGAGCCCCGGCTCCTCGCCCAGCTGGAGATCGACCACCCCGACGGGTCGCGCACCACCGTCGTCACGGACGGCGACTGGCGGCTCACCGAGGGCCCGACCCGCTCCAACTCCCTGTACGCCGGCGAGACCTTCGACGCCCGTCTGGTGCCCGCCGGCTGGACCCGCCCCGGATTCGACGACAGCGCGTGGCGCCCGGCCGGAGTGCAGCCGGCGCCGGCCGGAACGCTGCGCGCCCAGCCGCACGACCCGATCGAGGTCGTCGACACGGTGCGGCCGCGGGAGATCGCCGAACTGCGGCCCGGCGTGTACGTGGTGGACATGGGCCGCACCATGGCGGGCTGGACGCGGCTGACCGTACGGGACGCCGCCGAGGGCACGGTCGTGCGGCTGGTGCACGGCGAGAAGCTGAACGACGACGGCAGCGTGCACGCCGAGACGGGCCATGTGCCCGGCCGTTTCCAGACGGACGAGTACGTGTGCGCCGGCGGCGGACAGGAGGTGTGGGAGCCGTCGTTCTCGTACAAGGGCTTCCGCTATGTGCAGGTCAGCGGGCTGCCCGGGCGGCCGGAACCGGACGACGTGCTCGGCCGGCTGGTGCACACCGGGGTGGAGGAGGTCGGTTCCTTCGCCTGCTCGGAGCCGTTCTACGAGTGGCTGGAGCAGGCGATGCGCCGCACCGTGCTGAACAACCTGCACGGCATCCCGACCGACACCCCGATGTACGAGAAGAACGGCTGGACCGGCGACGCGCAGCTCGGGGCGCCCGTGATGGCGTACGCCTTCGGGGTGCACCGCCTGCTGTCCAAGTGGCTCGGCGACCTGGCGGACAGTCAGACGGAGGCGGGGCAGCTGCCGGTGATCGTGCCGAGCGGCGGCTGGGGCTACGGCGATCTGGGTCCCTCGCCCGAGTGGACGACGGTCTACCCGTTCGTGGTGCGCGAGATGTACCGCGTGTACGGCGACGAGCGCGCCGCCCGTGAGCACTGGGCGCCGCTGGTGCGCTACCTCGACTGGGAGCTGTCGCGGCTGCGGGACGGGCTGGCGGTCACGGCGCTCGGCGACTACCTGCCGCCGGGCTACGGCGGCAACCCGCCCGAGGACACCCGGCTCACCGCGACGGCGTATCTGCACCGGGCCCTGCTGCACACCGCCGAACTGGGCGATCTGCTGGGCGAGGAGGAGACCGCGGACCGCTACCGGCAGGCCGCCGGGACGCTGCGGGACGCGTTCAACGCGGCGTTCCTCGGCCCGGAGGGCCACTACCGGACGGCCAAGGACCCGGGATACCGGCAGACGTCCAACGCCGTGCCGCTCGCCTTCGGCCTGGTGCCCGCGGGCGCCCGTGCCACCGTGCTGGACAGCCTGGTGCGGGACATCGAGGAGCGCGGCAACCACCTCAACACCGGCGCGCTGGGCACCAGTGTGCTGCTGAGGGTGCTGTGCGCGCACGGCCGCCCCGACGTGGCGCACGCCGTGGCCACCCGACGGACGTATCCGAGCTGGGGGTTCTGGTACGAGCACGGTGCCGACACCATGTGGGAGATGTGGCCGCTGGACTCCCGTTCCCGCGACCACTACTTCCAGGGCACCGTCGTCCAGTGGCTGTACGAGAACGTGGCCGGGCTGCGGCCCGGCGACGCCGGCTACCGCACCTTCGTGGTGCGTCCCGACGCCCGTACGGGGGTGGACTGGGCGCGCACCTCGATCCGCACGGTGCGCGGCCCGGCGGCCGCGTCCTGGTCGCGGATCGACGGCCGGACCCGGCTCACGGTCGAGGTCCCCGTGGGCTCGGCCGCCGACGTCCATGTGCCGGCCGGCGACGCCTCCCGCGTCGACGCGCCGCGCGGCGCCCGGT
The DNA here is from genome assembly GCF_006782915.1 of Streptomyces calvus. Lineage (GTDB taxonomy): Bacteria > Actinomycetota > Actinomycetes > Streptomycetales > Streptomycetaceae > Streptomyces > Streptomyces calvus. The sequence goes on along the minus strand of NZ_VCNP01000005.1, from coordinate 15,355 downwards.
TCCTGCGCGCGGAGCCGGAGTTCGTCGTCTACCGGGTGCCGCACGGGCGATGGGAGTTCACCGGCCGGGACTGAACCGTCGCCGGTGCGGGCCGTGGGCCCGGCCCGGGACGCGCGACGCCCCGGCTCCCGCGGGTGGCGCGGGGGCCGGGGCGTGGGTCGTCGCCGTGCCGGTGAGGAGACCGGTCAGGCGATGGACGCCGAGATGACGGCGGAGACGGCCAGGTTGCAGGACGCCGTCACCCAGACCGCCGGGTGCGGTTCGGGATCGACCAGCGTCGCCCCGAGCCGCCCCGGCGTGATGAGGTCCACCACGAGGAACGCCACGGCCATCATCACCAGGCCCAGCACTCCGAACGTCGCCGTGGAGACCAGCCCCTTGCCGAAGTCCTCGTACGTCGTCCAGATCGAGGTGAACACGATGCCGCCGATGCCGAGCAGCGAGGAGCTGAGTACCACGGACGCGTTGCGGTTGCGTTCCTCCCAGATCTGCCGGCCGAGCTTCCCCGGGGTCAGCACGTCGACGAGGACGATGCCGAGGACGAGCAGGACCAGTCCGAGTGCGCCGTAGGCGGTGGCCCGGCCGAGTCCGTTGACGATGTCGCTCATGAGGTTGCCGGCTCCGTAGCGTGAAAGATCGTGATTGATCGCGGGCAAGGGCGAGCAAAATGTAGCGCACCCGTTCGGTCGCCCCGACGCGGTGCCCCGCCCGGCCCGGAGCGGCCGGCAACTCGGCCGCGCTTCCCAGGAGATGGGAACGGGCGGGTGCCGGGAGTCATGCCCGGCCGGATCCGGGGCATCAGGACTGCGTCCGACGTCGACGGAACGCGGGCGGCGACCGGCCGGCCCGTGCCCCGACGGCACGCGAAGGAGAACCCGCCATGAGCAGGGGCGGCCGCGCACTCGTCGTCCTGTACGTCGCCGTCGCCCTCTGGCTGGCCTTCTGCACCGTGCGCACCTGGGGCGCGGTGCCCGCCTGGACCACCCTCGCCATGGCGGCCGCCGCCCTCGCTCCCGTCGTGGGCGTCGTCCGCGAGACCGTCATCGCCGGCGAACGGCGTACCGTCGCCGCCCTGCGGCAGCGGGAGGCCAGGCGGTCGGCCTGGCGGGACACGGCCGCGGCGGCGCTCGCGCGGGCCGAGGTCGACACCGCCTGCTGCGAACGCTGGTGGACCTCGTGCGCGACCCGGCACGACCCGGGCTGCGCGCACCGCACCTCATGGGGCACCACGACGTGAACGAGGGCCGGGACGGTCCGGCACTGTGAACGGAAGGTCCGTACCAGGGCCTTGACGCCCTCTTATCTCACTCCTTGAATCAAGTCGTTGCACCTTTCCCCCCACAACCTCGGTCGGCGGCCCGAGCGCACGGGCCGCCGTACGGAAAGGAGAGCCATGTCCTCTCCGCGTACACGCCGCACCTGGCTGGTCGCGGCCCTGTCGACCGCGCTGCTCGCCTCCGGCGTGGTCGGGACCGCACGGGCGGCGGAGGCGCCCGACGCCGCCGCCGTGGCGTTCTCGGACACCTTCGACGGTCCCGCGGGCGCGGCGGTCGACGGCTCCAAGTGGCAGCTGGAGACCGGCGACAACGTCAACAACCACGAGCGGCAGTACTACACGTCCGGCACCGCGAACGCCGCGCTGGACGGTCAGGGCCACCTGGTCATCACCGCCCGCAAGGAGAACCCGGCCGACTACCAGTGCTGGTACGGCAGGTGCGAGTACACCTCGGCCCGGCTGAACACCTCCGGGAAGTTCACCGCCCAGTACGGGCACATCGAGGCGCGGATGAAGATCCCGCGCGGTCAGGGCATGTGGCCGGCGTTCTGGATGCTGGGCACTCCGGTCAACTGGCCGGACTCCGGCGAGATCGACATCATGGAGAACGTCGGCTTCGAGCCCTCCACGGTGCACGGCACCATCCACGGCCCCGGCTACTCCGGCTCCGGCGGCATCGGCGCCGGCTACACCCTGCCGGGCGGCCGGGCCTTCGCGGACGACTTCCACACCTTCGCCGTCGACTGGGCGCCCGACTCGATCACCTGGTCCGTGGACGGCAACGTCTACCAGCGGCGCACCCCCGCCGACCTGGGCGGCCGGACCTGGGTGTTCAACAAGCCGTTCTTCCTCATCCTCAACCTCGCGGTGGGCGGCTACTGGCCCGGCGACCCGGACGGCTCCACCGTCTTCCCGCAGCAACTGGTCGTGGACCACGTGACGGTGACCACCGGGTGAGAGCGCCCGCGCGGTTTCCCCGCTCGCCGTCCGGCTGGACCATGGCCGTGTTCGGTGTGCTCGCCGCCGCGCTCGGCGCGGTGGGCCTGGTCGCGCCGGCCGCGCAGCTGTCCCTGCTCGGCCTCGCCGTGCCCGGCGAGCGGGGCGCCGGCGACCACACGTCGGCCTTCGTGACGGCGTCGTCGACGGCGGCGCTCAACATGGGCGTGTACTACGTGCTGGCCGCGCTCGCCGACTGGCGGGCCTTCTTCCGCTGGACGGTGCCGTTCCGGCTGCTGACGTGCGCGGTGTTCACGGCCGCCGCCGTCGGCGGAAGGCGCCGGAGGTGTTCATCGGCGTCGGGGTCTGGGAGGGCCTCGGCGCCGTCGCGACCGGCGTGGCGCTCCGGTACGAGCGGAGCGCCACCACCACGGAAAACGCCCGGCGCCGTCGCCGGTGACGGTGCCCTTGCCGGTGCCGGTCTGGTTCGCCGTGACGTTCGTGTCCGCGTGTGCCGTGCCCGGCGGGACCGGTCCGACGCCGCGCCCGGCGCCAGTGCGTCGGGTGTCGCCGAGCACGGCGGGTCCCGGGCGGTCGCCGATGGTTTCAGGACCGGGATTCAGGGGCCGTGGCGTCGAAAGTTTCGATCGGCTTCCGAACGGTTTTTGCCCTTCTTTTGCCCTGCGGGAACATGGTCGCGGGCGCGTCCGTTGACCGGACGTACCGAAGATCCGGGACCGGTACCGGGACCGGACGGACAGCAACAGAAGCCGAGGTGGCACCAAGTGGCGATGTGGGACCGGCTGAAGGACCAGGCCAGGACTCTCCAGCAGGGCCAGAGCGGGCGGGGAGGCGGACAGCACACGCCCGGGCACGGCTCGTCCTCCGGCGGTGGCTCCAAGGCCCAGCTGATGGGGCTGTTCAAGTCGCAGCTCGCGTCGGCCAAGGCCGAACTGAAGAGCGGCGCCTACCGGGACGCCAGCATGGCGATGTGCGCGCTGGTCGCCGCGGCCGACGGGCGTGTCGAGCCGGCGGAGCGGCAGCGGGTGGAGGAGCTGATCGTCTCCAACGAGGTGTTGCAGAACTTCCCCGCCGACCAGCTCCGCACCCGGTTCAACGAGCACGTGGACCGGCTCACGGCCAACTTCGAACTGGGCAAGGCACGGGCGCTGGAGGACATCGCGAAGGCGGCGAAGAAGCCGGCCGAGGCCCGAGCGGTGGTCCAGACGGGCATGGTCGTCGCCGGTGCCGACGGCCACTTCGAGGCGTCCGAGCAGTACGCCATCCGTGACGCCTGCTCGGCCCTCGGACTCTCACCCGCGGAGTTCGGTATCTGACCTCCGTTCCGGGTCAGCGGTGCCCGTCGGCACGTCGACGGTGCGGCCGAGCAGATGCAGCGGCGCCGCCGTGATCCCGGCGCTTTCCACGGCGTCCCAGTGGGCGCGCGCCGTCGCCGCGTCCACCAGGCCGTGCACCGGCGGCAGCGGGTGACCCGCCGCGTGCAGCAGGGACTCGGTGCGGCAGGAGGCCAGGGTGCCGTCGATCCAGGGCTGGGCCAGATGGCCGGCCGCCGCGGCGGCCGGGAGGTCGGCGGCGACCTCCCGGTCGGTTCGGCCGACGTCCAGCAGTCCGCCGCCCAGCACCAGCACGTCGCCGTGTTCCCGCATGCGGGCCAGCGCCCGCGCCGTGTCGAAGCAGTGCGGGAAGGAGTCGTCGACCACGACGGCACCGGGCCGCAGCCGGTCCACGTCGAGCACGGTGGCCGCACCGCTGACCGCCGTCACCAGCAGGTCCGCGCCGTGCACCGCGTCCGGCAGCATCCGGCCCGACTCGACGACCTCCACCTCGCCCGCCGCGCCGCACGCACGCAGCCGGCGTCCGAGTGCCCGCAGTCGCGGGCCGCTGCCCGGCACGTCGCACAGCAGCAGACGCCGAGGCGGCCGGGCCGCGAGCGCCAGCAGCAGCTCCAGTGAGGAGGCGCCGATCGAACCCAGACCGGCGAACGCCACCTCGAGGTCGCCCAGATCCCGGCCCGTGGCGTCGAGCGCCGCGTGCACGGTCTTGACCACCGACACCACCGTCGCCGCGTGCCCCGTCGTCACCGCCGACGCGTACCGCCGGAACCGCAGCACGTCGAAGCCGTAACCGGTCAGCGAAGGGATCATCCCCGCGAGGGACACGCAGCGCGCACCCAGCGAACCGGCCAGCGACACCGCACGCGCGGTGTGCGCCACCAGCCCGTCGTCGCCGCCGAGTTCGTCGGCGAAGAGCGGCACGCAGACGAAACCCGACCGGCCGAGCGGTGTCCGCACCGTCTCCAGCAGCCGCGGGGCACCGTCGGGGAACAGCAGGGCACGCACCTCCTCCCGCGGCAGCGACCGTTCGGGCAGGCCCGCCAGCCGGGCGAGATGCTCCGGCGCCGGCAGATAGCCGACGAGCGCCGCGTCCATCGTCTCCCGCCGCTTCCCCGACGGGACCGCAGCGGCTGTCCCACCTCCGGCCGCCCGCACCAGACGGCCGTGCAGCGAGCGGGCGAAACCGTTGAGAGCCGCCGCCGGGAACGCGGCGGCCGAGCCGCGGAGTGCGACCCGCAGACCGTCACCGTCCGGCCGGACCGCCAGGAACAGGTCCGTCGCGGACGACGGCGGCAGGAAGGTGCTCTCTCCGCCGTCCCACGACACCCGCAGCACGCCGCCGTCCCGGGGCGCCAGTGCCGCGAAGTCGAGGTAGGTGAAGAAGAACTGCGCGGTCACGGGCAGTCCGTCGGCGTGCCGGGGCACGACGTCCTCGTCGTCCCCGTACTCCCGTGCCGCCTCCGCCTCCGCCGCGATCCGCCGCACCGCGGCACCGAAGTCCCCTTCGGTCAGCGGAGAGTCCGCGGCGCCGGCCGGCCGTACGGGCACGGCCGTGGCGAACGGCCCGAAGACCCGGTGCGCGTCCGGCGGCGCCGCCCGGTCCCGGCCGCTGACCGCCAGGCCCACGACGAGGTCCGCGCGGCCCGTCACCGCCGCCAACTCCTGGTAGTACGCCGTCAGCAGCGGCGCGTACAGCGTGCTTCCCGCATCCGCGGCGACCTTGCGCAGCGCGGTCGTCGAGGACGCGTCGAGCGTGAACTCCGCCGCGCCGAAACCGGCTTCGGCCACTGCTGCAACGGCGCGCAGCACCGGAGGCCGGTACGGCATGCCGAGCCGCCCGGCCCGGGCCCGGAGCCCGGCCTGCGCCGCCGGTGCGCCGCCTGCGCCCGTCCGCGCCAGGACATGGTCCCGGAAGGTGGTCCGGAGCGGGGCCGGTGCGGGCGTGTCACCGCCGGCCAACCGGTCGTAGGCGTCGGTGAGTTCCCGCATCAGCAGCGCGGCGCTGTATCCGTCGCCGATGAGGTGGTGCGCGTGGACCAGCAGGACGTGCTCCAGCGGGTCCAGGGTGAGCAGCCGAAGCCGCAGCAGCGGCCACGCCCAGGGTTCCAGGCGCCGTTCCGCCTCCGCAGCGGCGCGCTCCTCGACCTCCAACGGGCCGTCGACCGTCTCGAAGACGACCGGGAGGCGCAGCGACCGCGGCAGCTCCTGCTGGACGGGCGGCCGGGCACCGGCCGGGAAGACGGTGCGCAGCATGCCGTGACGCTCCACCAGCACGTCCACCGCCCGCTGGAACAGCTCCGGATCCAGCGGCCCGGACAGCCGGAGCCGGGCCAGCCACGTCCCGTCGCCCGGCGTGAGCGCGTCGGCGAGCAGGAACCCGCGCTGCCCGGGGGTGACGGGGAACGGGGACGTGGCGTCGTCGCCGGCCGGAGCGACCTGGGCTACCGGAACGGCCGGATCGGCGGGATCGGCCGGATCGGCGGCATGGGCCGTATCGGCGGTATCGGCCGGATCGGCGGCATGGGCCGTATCGGCGGTATCGGCCGGATCGGCGGCATGGGCCGTATCGGCGGTATCGGCCGGATCGGCGGCATGGGCCGTATCGGCGGTATCGGCCGGATCGGCCGGATCAGCGGTATCGGCGGTATCGGCCGGAGTGGCCGGAACAGCAGGGCGGGCCGGATCGGAGAGAGAGGCCGGGGCGGTGGACGGTGCCGGGGTCCGCTGTCCGGCGGCGGCGTCCACGGCCCGGGCCAGCGCGGCCAGGGTGCGGTGCCGGTAGACCACGGTCGGCCGCGGCAGCGGCCCTTCGTGCTCCGCGAGCCGCGCGAACACCTGGAGCACCAGCAGCGAGTCACCGCCCAGCGCGAAGAAGTCGTCCTCGCGGCACACCCCGGTCACTCCCAGGAGCTCGGACCAGACCGCGGCCAGCCTCCGTTCGGTCGCCGTGACCGGAGCGGTCCTCCCGTCGCCGTCGCCGTTCTCGTGCCGTGAGTCGCCGCCGTCCAGGACGGCCCCGGTGACCGCCGTCAGCGCCGACCGGTCGACCTTGCCCGTGCCGGTCAGCGGCAGCGCGTCGACCACCGTGATCCGCGCCGGGAGCATGTACGACGGCAGCAGCCCGGCCAGATGCCGGCGCACGCCGACGGCAGTCGGCCGCCCGGCACCGGCCCGCGCGGTGACGAACGCGAGCAGCCGCCCCTCATGGGCGGTCACCGCCGCCAGCGCCACCCCGGGACACGTCTGCAGCGCCGCCTCGACTTCGCCCGGCTCCACCCGGTTCCCGCGGATCTTCACCTGCGCGTCGATCCGGCCCAGGAACTCCAGGACCCCGTCGGCCGACCGGCGCACCCGGTCCCCGCTGCGGTACCAGCGCCGGCCCGCGCGGAACGTGAACGCCCGCGCGGTCAGCTCCGGTTCGCCCAGGTAGCCGGGGCTCAGGCCGGTGCCCGCGATCAGCAGTTCCCCGGCCTCGCCCGCCCCGCAGACGGCACCGTCGTCGTCGACCACCTCCAGCAGGGCCCCGGCCGCGGCCCGCCCGATCGGCACCTGCCGCGCCCCGTCGTCCGGCCGGGCATCGACGATGTGGCAGGCGGCGTTGATCGTGGTCTCGGTGGGCCCGTAGAGGTTCGCGATCCGTGCGCCCTCGCCGAACAGGTCGAACCAGCGGCGCACATGCCCGACGGGCAGGGCCTCACCGCCGACGTGCACCCAGCGCAGCGCGGACAGGTCCACCGCTGCGTGCCGTGCCCGTGCCTCGGCGGCGGACAGCAGCTGCTCCCACAGCGTCGGCACGGAACTCCACACGGTCACCCGGGCCCGTTCCACGTGCGCCAGCAGCAGTTCCGGATCGCGCAGCAGGTGCCGCGGCACGCCCACCACGGTCCCGCCCACCAGCAGCGGCGCGAGCAACTGGCGTACGGAGGCGTCGAAGCACGGCGACGCCGTCTGCGCGAGACGGTCCCCGGGCCCGTAACCGAAGGTGTCCACGGCCCAGTCGAGGTAGTTCTCCATCGCCCGGTGGGTGACCGGAACCGCCTTGGGACGGCCGGTCGAACCGGAGGTGAAAATGACGTACGCGATCGCGTCGGGGTCGGGCGGGGTGACGGCGGCGTCCGCAGGTTCCTCCGGCGGGCCGTCGGCCGGCACCGTCCGTACGCCGGTCAGCGCGTCGGCGACGGCCCGGGTGGGGGAGTGGCACACCACTGTGGTGGCTCCCGTGCGGGCCAGTTGGTCGGCGAGCCGCGCGCGGGGGTGCTCCGGGTCCAGCGGGACCCAGCCGGCTCCCGCCCGCAGGATGCCGACGACCCCCACCACCGTGTCCGCGCCCGGCTCGGTGAGCAGTCCGACCAGCTCGCCCCGGCGCACGCCGAGCGCGCGCAGCCGCGCCGCGAGTGCGGCCGAAGCCCGGTCGAGCGCCGCGTAGGTCAAGGACGCCTCGCCCGCGTCGACGGCCGTCGACGCGGCATGCGTGCGGAACCGGTCGAGCAGCCGGACGGCCAGCGGCGGACTCGCCTCGGTCCGCGCGGGCGGGTGCGGCTCGGCGCGGGTGACGGGGGTGTGCGCGGCCGCGGCGAGTTCCGCGCGGAACTCACGGTCCAGACGCGCCACGGTCGCCCGCTCGAACAGTGGCGCCGGGAAGTTCCACGACAGCCGCAGCACCGGGCCGTCCGACCAGCACAGCAGGGACAGCCGGGTGGTGGCCGAACCGGTGCCGGCTCCGGTCGCCCGCACCTGCACCGGACTTCCCGTGACCGTCGCCGCCGGGAAACGGGCGAAGCTGAAGCCCGCCGGGCTGACCGTGCGCGGACCGGCACCGGCGCCCGGCAGCAGTCCGGCGAGGTCGAGGCTGCTCGGGCCCGCGTGCCGCTCGCTCTCCAGCCACGCGCGGCGCACCCGCCGCGCCAGCGCGGTGACCGGTTCGCCGTCGGCCACCTCGCACAGCAGCGGCAGGGTGTCGGCGAGCGGACCGACGAGCCGCTCCACGCCGTCGAAGCGGTCCTCGCGTCCGGCCCTGGCCACGTTCACGGCGACGTCCCGGCGGCCCGACCACCGGGCGAGGCAGCGCACATAGGCGGCCAGGAGCAGGTGGAACAGGGACACGTCGTGCGCGGCGGCCAGCCGTTCCAGCCCGGCGACCTCCTCCGGGCCGATCTCGCCGGGATGCTGCGCGATCGGGCCGGTCACGGGCGCGTCCGGATCGCCGTCGTAGGGGAGCCGCAGCGGCTCACCGCGCGCAGCGAGACGCTCCGCCCAGTGGCGCCGGACGGATTCGCCGACCCCGGAGCCCTCGTTCCGGGCCGCGTACCGGGCGAAGTCGGGCGCCCGCGGTGCCGGCGGCGGACGTTCCCCGTGGCTCAACGCGGCGTAGGCCGACCACAGTTCCTCCGCGAGGACGTTCAGGCTGTACCCGTCGGCCGCCGCATGGTGCACCACCAGCAGCAGGTGGGCGCGTTCCGGCCCCTCGCGCAGCAGCACGGCCCGCACCGGCGGACGCGCCGCCAGGTCGAAGGGCCGGTTGCACACGTCCGCCTCGATGCCGGGTACGTCCTCGGCGGCGCAGTCGATCACCTCGTACCAGTCCGCCACCGCCACCGGCGGCGCCACCCGTTGCACCGGCCGCGGTCCCGAGCCGTCGACGCGCAGCCGCAGCATGCCGTGCCGCTCGGCCAGCGTCGCGAGCGCCCGGCCGAGGAGTCCGGTGTCGAGCGGTCCGCGGACCGTCAGCCGCAGATGGCCGCGGGCCGGCACCTCCGGATGGAGCAGGCTGCTGGTGTACAGCGCCCGTTGGACGGGCGTCAACGGGAACGGCTCGCCCTCCGCGGGCTCCGGGGCCCGATCACCGAGGTGGGCGGCGAGTTCACGCACCGTCCGGTGCTCGAAGAAGAGCGTGGTGGGCAGGTCCCGGCCCAGCCTCCGCTCCAGCCGCTTGACGAGGTCGACGGCGCCCAGCGAGTCCAGGCCGAGGGCCAGGAACGGGGTGTCGTCGTCGACGTCCGACGCCGCGACGCCGAGGGCCTGCGCCAGCAACTCCCGCAGCACACCGGCCGTGTCGCCGGTCGTGTCACCGGACGTGCTGTCGGACGTGGCTGCGGCCGTGTCACCGGACGTGGCTGCGGTCGTGTCGCCGTTCGTGCCGTCGGACGTGGCTGCGGTCGTGTCGCCGTTCGTGCTGTCGGACGCGGCTGCGGCCGTGTCACCGGACGTGCCGTCGGACGTGGCTGCGGCCCGGGCCGTCGTCCTCTCGTTCCGCTCGACGGTCCGGCGCGCCACGGGGGCGGCACCGAGGTCGGCGAGGACCAGCTGCGCCGCGTCTGTGCCACACGCCGACCGCAGGGCCGCCAGCGCGGGCGCCGTCGCCAGCGGCCGTCCCGCGGCACCCGCCGGCGCCGCGCCGGCAGCGGCGGCGAGGCCCGTCTCGCGGAACGGGCCGAGATTCACCGACAGCCACGGGCGGCCCGCCGCGCGCTCGGCACCGGCGAAGGCGTCGAGGAAGGCGTTGCCCGCCGCGTAGGCGCCCAGCGCGCCGGCCAGCCCGGGCCGTACGGACGACACCGAGGAGAACGCGACGCACACGCCGGGGCGTTGACCATGACGCCGCAGCGCCTCGGCGAGCAGGACGGTGCCGGTCGTCTTCGCGCCCAGCGCCTCGACCGTCTCCCGCACCGGTGTGCCGCGCAGGCTGCCGGGCCGGGCGGTGCCGGCCGCGTGGAACACGGCGTCCAGCGGCGGCAGTTGCGCGACGAGCCGCTCCACGTCCCCGGGCACGGTGACGTCGGCCGCGACGTAGCGGGCGTCCGCGCCGAGCGCGGTGAGTTCCTCCACCAGGCCGCGCGGCGCGCGGGCGGAGCGTCCGGCCAGCACCAGGACCGGCCGCCCGCGGCCCGCGAGGTCCCGGGCCAGCGCGGACCCGATGCCTCCGCCGCCACCCGTGATCAGGTAGGCGCCGTCCGCGGGCAGCGGCTCCACGCCGGCCGCCGCGCTCCCGCACAGGGGCTCGGCGGCGCGTCCGGCGGGCCCCGGCTCCGTGTTGCCCGGGTCGCTCCCGCCCACGGCCTCGGCGGGCTGTCCGCAGGCCGCCGGTTCCGCGTCGGCCGACCGGTCGCCGGTCGTCGGAACCACGGCCCGTACCGAGCGGCGGCCGCCGCGCCAGGCGACCGCACCGTCCGCCTGCGGTGCCGCCGCCTCGGCGGCCAGCGCCCGCAGCCACCGCTCCTCGTCGTCGTGGGCGGACAGGTCCACCCAGTTCGCCACCACCCCCGCCGACTCCTCGGGCACGGCCAGGGCCAGCCCGCCGAGGACGGCCTGCGCCGGATCGGGCCGTTCCGCGCCCTCACCGGTGACATGCGCGTCCCGCGTCACCACCAGCAGCCGGCGCGCACCGGTCCGGTCCAGCAGAGCCAGCGCCTCGCGCAGAGCCGTGACCGCCTGCCCCTGCTCCCGTTCGAGTGCGGCCGCCGCCGTGGGCCGGTCCGTTCCACCGAGCAGGATCACGGTGTCCGCCGCGTCGACGTCCCCGGTCGCCGGGACCGCGGCCACGCCCCGCGCGGCGAGCCCGTCGGCCAGTCGCCGTACCGCCGCGCCGTCCGCACCGCTCACCACGACCCGCCCGGCCGCCCCGTCGCCGGACAGCGGAGCGGGCCGCCACACGACGGCGTGCAGCAACCCGTGCGGCACCGGCTCGGGCCAGTACCTGCGCCGCCGGTACGGAGCGGGCGGCAGCGGCACCCGTCCGCCTCCCGCGTCGAGCACCGTACGGTCCACGGGTACGCCCCGCACCCACAGCCGGGCCACCGTCTGCAGCAACTCGCGCGCACCGCCCGGCGCCTCGCCGTCGCCCCGCGGCGCGACGGGTGCCGACACCACGGCGACCGCGCCGCCCGCCGCCGCCCGTATCGGACCGGAGAGGTTCCCGCCCGCGCCGAGCTCCACGAACGTGTCGTAGCCCTCCTCCGCCAGGCGCGCCACGGCCGGTCCGAACCGCACCGGCCGAAGCGCGTGGTCGCGCAGGTACGCGGAATCCATCCGGGGCTGCCAGGCCGCGGTGAGCGTGCTCATCAGCGGCACGGCGGGCTCCGCCGGGGCCAGTTCGCGCGCCGCGTCCGCGAGGGCCTGCGCGACCGGCTCCATCAGCGGCGAGTGGAAGGCGCGCGTCACCCGCAGCGGACGCACGGTCGCACCCTGCCCGGTGAGCCGCGCGGACGCCCGGCGGACCGCCTCCGGCGTGCCGGAGATCACCAGTCGGCCGGGCCCGTTGTCCGCGGCGACGGCCAGCGCACCGGGGTCGGCGTCGACCAGGGCGGCCACCTTTCGTTCCTCGGCGCCCAGTACGGCGGCCATGGCGCCCGGCGCGGTCGACCCGCCCATCAGACGGCCCCGCCGCGCCGCGAAACCCACCGCCTCGCGCAGCGAGAGCACTCCTGCCACGCACGCGGCCGCCAGCTCGCCGACGCTGTGCCCGACGACCGCGTCCGCGCGCACCCCCCATGCCGCCAGCTGCCGGGCCAGGCCGACACCGTGGGCGACCAGCAGCGGCTGCGCCACCTCCGTCGAGGCCAGGTCCTCGGCGGCCGCACCGCCGTCGACGCACCAGTGCGCCAACTCCCGCCCCCGCACTGCTCCGACCAGCGCCGACGCCTCGTCCAGCGTGGCGCGGTACACCGGTGCCGTGGCGTACAGCGCCCGGCCCGGGCCGGGCCGCAGCGCACCCTGCCCGGGAAGGACGAAGACCGTGCGGGGCCGGCGTGCCACCGTCCCGGTGACCACGTCCCGCCGCGCCGGCCCTCCGTCCGCGCACGCCGCCACGAGCCGATCGCGCAGGTCCCCGTCGGCCACCAGCGCGAGGCGGTGGGGCCGTTCGTCCCGTGCCGCACCGACCGCACGGCAGACGTCGGCCTCGTCGAGGTCCGGGTGGTCGCGCAGGTGCTGCCCGAGACGGGACGCCCACGCCCGCAGAGTTTCGGCGCTGCCGGCCGAGAGGGTCAGCAGGTGCGGGCCGCCGACGCTGGGGCGCGGGGCGCGCGGCGGGGCGGGCGGGGCCTCTTCGAGGACGGCGTGGGCGTTCGTACCGCCGAAGCCGAAGGCGTTGATGCCGGCCCTGCGCGGGCCCGGCGAGTCCCACACGGTCGGCTCGGTCACCAGCGCGAACCCGGACCGTTCCACCGCGGGCAGCGGAGCGGCGTGGTGCAGGGAGGCGGGCAGCCGGCCGTGGCCGAGGGCCAGGACGACCTTCACCAACGACGGCAGCGCTGCCGCGTTCAGCAGATGCCCGACATTGGTTTTCACCGAGCCGAGCAGCCGGGGCCGGCCGTCCGGCCGGGGCGGGAAGGCGTGCGCCAGGGACCGCAGCTCGATCGGATCGCCGACGGCGGTGCCCGTGCCGTGCGCCTCGACGTACGTCACCGACGCGGGGTCGACGCCGCAGTCACGGTGGGCCCGCTCGATCACCTCGTGCTGGCGCAGCGGGTTCGGCGCCAGCAGACTCAGGGACGTACCGTCGTTGTTGACGGCGGTGCCGCGTACGACGGCCAGCACCTCGTCCTCGTCGCGCCGGGCCTGTGCGAGCCGCCGCACCACCAGCGCCGCGCCGCCCTCGCCCGGGACGAACCCGTCCGCCGCCGAGCTGAAGGCACGGCTGCGCCCGGTCGGCGACAACGCCTGCGCCGCCTCGAGAGCCTGGTGCGCTGCGGGCGTCAGATGCAGGTTGACCCCTCCCACGACCGCGAGGTCGCACTCGCCGTCCGCGAGGCTGCGCCGCGCCAGGTGCAGCGCCACCAGGCCCGAGGAGCACGCCGTGTCCACGGCGAGCGCCGGACCGTCCAGGTCGAGGCAGTGCGCCACCCGGGCGGCGACCAGGTTGGGCAGGTTGCCGGTGAGGGCGGCCGCGGCGGCCGGCGCGCCGTCGGGAGCGGCGTCGGCGAGGACCTGCCGGTAGCCGCTGTCGCCCACCGCGGCGAAGACGCCGATCCGCAGGCCCCGGCGGCGGGGCCCGGCGTATCCGGCGCGTTCCAGGGCCTCGTGGGCGAGTTCGAGGAAGATCCGGGCCTGCGGGTCGAGGGCGCGTGCCTCCTCGGCACCGATGCCGAAGTGGTCGGCGTCGAAGGCGGCGGGGTCGTCGAGGAAGGCGCCCCAGCGTTCCCGCTCGTCCGCCCGGGACCGCCCGCCGCTGTCCCAGCGGCCGGCGGGCACCGCGGTCACGGCGTCGCGGCCGGCCATCAGCAGCTCCCAGAACTCCTCCGGACTGCCGGCGCCGGGGAACCGGCACGCCAGCCCCACCACGGCGGTGACGGCGTCCCGCTCCCGCCCACCGTCCGCCGCCGGCCGCTCCTGCCCACCGTCCGCCGCCGGCCGCTCCTGCCCACCGTCCGTCGCCGGCCGCTCCTGCCCACCGTGCGCCGTCGGCCGCTCCCGCTCACCGTGCGCCGCCGGCCGCTGCGGTGCCTGCCGGTCGGAGTTCCGGTCGGAGAGCACGTCCAGCAACTGGTCGGTGAGCGCGGCGACCGTGTCGTTGCGCATCACCGCCGGACCGAGGGTGATGTCCAGGGCCTGTTCGAGTGCGGCGAGTGCCTCCATCGCCTTCAGCGAGCCGCCGCCCAGCCCGGCGAACCGGTCCGTGTCCGCGAACGACGCCTCCGGCAGTCCCAGCACCTTCGCCCACACTTCCCGCACCACGCGCCGCACCTCCGCGCGAGAACGGGGCATCGGCGCCGGTACGGACCGCGAACTCACCGCCGCTGTCCGGCCGACGCGCCGCGCTCCCGCGTCTGGGTCCTCTGTGGTCGGCCGCGCTCCCGCGTCTGGGTCCTCTGTGGTCGGCCGCGCTCCCGCGTCCGGGCCCTCCGCGGTCGGCCGCGCACTCCCGTCCGGGCTCTCCGTGGCCGGCGGTGTCCGATCGTCCGGGCCTTCGGCGTCGGCCCGCTGCGGCGCCTCCGCCGCCCCGGCGGTCCGCCCCGCCGTCCGGCCGCCCGTCGCTCCCGTCCCGGTGCCGGAAGCCGCCACCGGCCGATACGCGCCTTCCTCGAACCGTGTCCGCATCCGCTGCCGGCGCACCTTGCCGCTCGTCGTGCGCGGGAACGCGGACGGCGGCAGCGCGAGCACCCGCACGTCGTCGTGGCCCAGCGCGCCCCGGACCCGTTCCGCCACCCGGTCCAGCACCCCGGCCGCGGTGCGCGGCGGCCGCGCCCAGGCGACGAACACCACCACCCGCTCCCCGCCGGTCACCGGATCGGTCGACCCGACCACCACCGTCGTACCGGCCGGCACGCCGGGCGTGCCGGCCGCGACCTCCTCCAGGTCCGGGGCGTGGAAGGTGCGGCCGTTGACGAACAGCACGTCCTTGTGCCGGCCGCTGACGCACAGCCGGCCGTCGCGGAGGAAGCCCAGGTCACCGGTGCGCAGCCAGCCGTCGCCGAAGGTGGCCGACGTCGCGTCGGGCAGACCGTGGTAGCCGCGGGCGACCTGCGGACCGCGCACCTCGACGTGCCCCACCCGCCGGTCCCCGAGCGGCCGGCCGCCGTCGTCGGTGACGCGCACCGCGCACCCCGGCACCGGCAGCCCGACGTCCATCAACTCCACGGCCCCGTCGCCCGGTTCCCGCTCCACCACCCGCCCCCGGCCCAGCGCGGCACGCTCCACCACCACGGGCACGGCCACCTCGCCGGGCGGCGGGAAGGTCACCGCCAGCGTCGCCTCGGCCAGCCCGTACACGGGCGTCGCCGCCCTCGGATCCAGTCCGGCCGGGCGGGTCCTCGCGGCGAACTCCCGCCACACCACCGGTGAGATCGGCTCC
>NZ_VCNP01000049.1 GCF_006782915.1 Streptomyces calvus | reverse complement strand
GGGGGGGGGGGGGGGGGGGGGGGGGGGGGGGGGGGGGGGGGGGGGGGGGGGGGGGGGGGGGCGGGGGTGGAGGTGGCTTACCTCGCGGTACATCGCGTCGCTTTGACGATTACACTGGGGCCGTGCCTCAACTACGTCTCGCCCTGAATCAGATCGACTCGACCGTCGGCGACCTCGCCGGCAACGCCGAAACGATCGTCCGCTGGACCCGGCACTCCGCCGAGCAGGGAGCCCACCTCGTGGCGTTCCCGGAAATGGCGCTGACCGGGTACCCCGTCGAGGACCTCGCCCTGCGGTCGTCCTTCGTGGAGGCCTCCCGCGCCGCCCTGCGCTCCCTCGCCGCACGGCTCGCCGAAGAAGGCTTCGGACAACTTCCGGTGGTCGTCGGCTACCTCGACCGCAGCGCCGCCGCACAGCCGAAGTACGGCCAGCCGGCCGGTGCGCCGCAGAACGCGGGCGCCGTGCTGTACGGCGGTGAGGTGGTGCTGAACTACGCCAAGCACCACCTGCCGAACTACGGCGTCTTCGACGAGTTCCGGTACTTCGTGCCCGGCGACAGCATGCCCGTGGTGCGCGTCGGCGGCGTCGACGTCGCCCTCGCCATCTGCGAGGACCTGTGGCAGGACGGAGGGCGGGTGCCGGCCGCGCGATCGGCGAAGGCCGGGCTGCTGCTGTCGATCAACGCCTCGCCGTACGAGCGGGACAAGGACGACACGCGTCTGGAACTGGTGCGCAAGCGGGCGCAGGAAGCGGGGTGCACGACCGCGTACCTCGCGATGATGGGCGGGCAGGACGAGCTCGTCTTCGACGGCGACTCGATCGTCGTGGACCGCGACGGCGAGGTCGTGGCACGGGCGCCGCAGTTCGCCGAGGCGTGCGTGATCGTGGACCTGGAGCTGCCCGCAGCGGAGGACGACGCGCCCACCGGGGTCGTGGACGACGGGCTGCGGATCGAGCGGGTCGTGCTGTCGGAGGAGGTCGGCGGGGCGGTGGCCGGGGTGGCTGCCGATCGGGCTGCCGAAGGGGCTGCCGAAGGGGCTGCCGGGGCAGCGGTCGGAGCGGCGGACGGAGCGTCGGACGGGGTGGCTGCCGAGGCCGGTGCCGGGGGTTATGCCGAGCGGCTCGAAGACGATGAGGAGGTGTACTCCGCGCTGGTCGTGGGGCTGCGGGCCTACGTCGCGAAGAACGGGTTCCGGTCCGTGCTGATCGGACTGTCCGGGGGAATCGACTCGGCGTTGGTCGCCTCGATCGCGTGCGACGCGGTGGGCGCGGAGAACGTGTACGGCGTGTCCATGCCGTCGAAGTACTCCTCGGAGCACTCGAAGGACGACGCGGCGGAGCTGGCGCGGCGGACGGGGCTGAACTTCCGGACCGTGCCGATCGAGCCGATGTTCGACGCGTACATGGGGGCGCTGGGGCTGACGGGGCTCGCGGAGGAGAACCTGCAGTCGCGGCTGCGGGGGACGCTGCTGATGGCGATCTCCAACCAGGAGGGGCACATCGTGCTGGCTCCCGGGAACAAGTCGGAGCTGGCGGTCGGGTACTCGACGCTGTACGGGGACTCCGTGGGGGCGTACGGGCCGATCAAGGACGTGTACAAGACGTCGGTGTTCCGGTTGGCGGAGTGGCGCAACCGGGCGGCGGCGGAGCGGGGGCAGACGCCGCCGATTCCCGAGAACTCGATCTCGAAGCCGCCGAGTGCGGAGTTGCGGCCGGGGCAGGTGGACACGGACTCGCTGCCGGACTATCCGGTGCTGGACGCGATCCTGGAGCTGTACGTCGACCGGGACCGGGGGGCGGACGAGATCGTCGCGGCCGGGTTCGATCGGGAGCTGGTGACGAAGACGCTGCGGATGGTGGACCGGGCCGAGTACAAGCGGCGGCAGTATCCGCCGGGGACGAAGATCTCGCCGAAGGGGTTCGGGAAGGACCGGAGGCTGCCGATCACGAACGGGTGGCGGGAGCAGGTGCCTCCGGCTGGGTGATGGTGGGGTGGGCCGCCGTGTGATGCCTGCGGCGCAGCTGCGGGTGGGTGGGGGCTCGGGTAGCGCCTACGGGCGGTCGGTGGGTCGGGGCCGGGTCGGGGGTGTCCGTCCTCGGACCGGCGCGGAATGGGTCGATCGACGGGTGGAGGGCGCGGACGCGCCAGTCACTGCGGGCGGACACCCCCGCCCCGTCCCCTCCGCGCCGTGAGCGGCCGACATCGCCCGCCCGGGCCCGCCACCTCCGCGCCGTCGCCGGCCAACATCGCCCGTCCGAGGCCGCCTCCTCCGCACCGTCGCCGGCCAACATCGTCCGTCCGAGGCCGCTTCCTTCGCGCCGTCGCCGGCCAACATCGTCCGACCGAGGCCGCCTCCTTCGCGCCGTCGCCGGCCAACATCGTCCGACCGAGGCCGCCTCCTTCGCGCCGTCGCCGGCCAACATCGTCCGACCGAGGCCGCCTCCTTCGCGCCGTCGCCGGCCAACATCGTCCGACCGAGGCCGCCTCCTCCGCGCCGCGGGCACCATCGCCGCCCCGCCCCGTCCCGCTCCACGCCGTCAGGCGGTCACTCCTGCCCGTCCGCGCCGCGCCGTCGCCGGCCGACATCGTCCGCGCGGGGCCGCTTCCTTCGCGCCGTCGGGCGGTCGGTCCTGCCCGTCCCCTTCGCGTCGCGGACACCATGGCCCGTACCGTCCCGCCGCCGTGCCGTCGGTAGTCGCCGCTCGGCGCGGCTCCATCGCGTCGTCGGCGGGCGTCGTGTGCTTCTGGCGCCCGGCCGTGGGCGGTCGTGGTGGTGGGGGCAGTGGTCAGGGGTTCTGTGGGCCTGAAGTGCTGCCGCGTACGAGGAGTTGGTGCGGGATCGTCAGGTCGGAGGCGGGGACCTCGTTGTCCGGGCTGTAGATGCGGTCCGCCAGGCACTGCAGGGCGCGCGCGGCGATCTGGCGCTTGTCCGGGGAGACCGTGGTCAGCGTCGGATGGCTGAACCGGCCGTCCTCGATGTCGTCGAAACCGACCACCGCCAGGTCCTCCGGTACGCGGACACCCCGGGTGTGCGCCAAGTGCATGGCGCCCAGGGCCAGTTCGTCAGTGAAGGCGAACACCGCGTCAGGGGCGGCGCCACCGTCGAGGAGCGCCGCCATGGCCCGGGCGCCCTCCCTGCGGTGCAGTGAGTCGACCGTCTGCTCCCACTCCGGCCGGGGCGGGACGCCCGCACGGCGCAGGGCCCTGCGGTACCCCTCGGCGCGCTGCTCGGCCGTGCCGTTCTGCAGGTGCGGTTGCAGTCCGATGGCGGCTATGCGGCGGCGCCCCAGCGCCAGGAGGTGCGTGGTCGCCTCGTCCGCGGCGGCGATGTTGTCCACCGCCACGCGGTCCGCCATGCCCTGCGGGCTGCGTTCGCCGAGCAGCACCATGGGCAGGGAGCGGCCGGTCGTCACCAGTTCCTGCGCCTCCAACGCCCACGGGCTGATGATGAGCCCGTCCATCACCCGGCCGCCGTCGCCGGTCAGCAGCCGCCGTTCCGCCTCGGCGTCCCCGTGCGTCTGGTCGATGATCACCGTCCACGAGCGGCGCCGCGCCTCGTCGACCAGCAGGCCGGCGAGCTCGCCGAAGTACGGCGAGTGCAGTTCCGGGATGGCCAGGCCGATGATGCCGGTACGGCCGGCCCGCAGGCTGCGGGCGGCCAGATTGGGCCGGTACCCCAGTTCGTCGATCGCCTCCTGCACCCGCTGCCGGGTCTGCTCCGAGACCCGGGCGGAACCGTTGACCACGTTCGACACGGTGCGCGCCGACACACCGGCACGGGCGGCTACTTCTTTCAGGCTGCTGCTCACCCGCACATCGTGGCATGCCCCGGCGGCCGACCACCAAGGTATTGCCACGTTGAATTCAACGATGCAACATTGGCCGGAAAGTTTCGCTGCATGGTGCGAGGAGGCACACATGAGCCCGTACCCCGGAATCGACCCGGCCGCCCTCGACCTGGACGTGACAGCCGACGTCCAGGCCCTGTACTCGGACGGCATCACGGCCCGCAAGGGCGCCTTCACCCCCGACTGGGCCGACCGGCTCCGCGAGGACATCGACGTGGCCTTCCGGGAAGCGCTGGAACGACCCGGCGGCGCCGTCGGACGCGGACCGCACCGGTACTACGTGGAGATCCACCCGGAGCAGCTGCGCGGTTTCGTCGACCTCGTCGACCACCCCTGGGTGCGGTCCGTCTGCACCGCCGTGCTCGGGCCCGAGTACCGCATCGTCGAGCTCGGTTTCGACGTGCCGCTCGAAGGCGCCGTCAACCAGCCCTGGCACCGGGACTTCCCCATACCGGAGGAGACCCGCACCGAGCGCCGGCTGACCTCCCTGGCCTTCAACGTGACCGCCGTCGACACGCAGGAGGACATGGGCCCCTTCGAGATCGCGCCGGGCACCCAGTGGGACGACGGCCCGGAGTTCGACCACGGCATGTTCCCGCCCCGGTCGCTCTACCCGCGCTACGAGGAGCGGGCCGTGCGCAAGTACCCGCAGCGCGGTGACATCTCGGCGCGCAGCGCGCTGACCATCCACCGCGGCACCAGGAACCACTCCGCGAAGTCCCGGCCCGTGCTGGTGCTCGGCGTCGACGGCCCCGAGGCCACCAACAGCGACCGGCACGACACGGCCGTGACCCGCGGCTACTGGGAGTCCCTGCCCGAGCGGGTCCGGCGCCACCTGGACTGCCCGGTCGTCGACGTGCTGCAACCGATCACGCAGAAGCACACCATCGAGGGTCTGGTCATGGGCGATGCCTGAGCTGACCAAGGGGCGCGCACCGGTGGAGGCGCCCGTGGACGACCGGCAGAAGGCGCCGGCCATGGTGTACGCGGTCGCGGCCGTGTCCGCACTGGGCGGGCTGCTCTTCGGATACGACACCGGCATCATCTCCGGTGCCCTGCTGAACCTGCGCCACGACCTGGACCTGAGCTCCCGCGAGCAGGAGGTCGTCGTCAGCGTGATCCTGCTCGGCGCGATGGCCGGAGCCCTGCTCGCGGGCCGTCTGGCCGTACGTCACGGACGCCGCAAGGTCGTCATCGCGGTCGCGGTCGTCTTCGCCGTGGGGGCCGCGGCGGCGGCCGCGGCGCCCGGGGTGGGCAGCCTCGTCGCCGCGCGCTTCGTCCTCGGGCTGGCCGTCGGCGGCGCCTCGAACATGGTGCCCGTCTACATCGCCGAAGCCGCGCCCGCCAGGATCCGCGGCCGGCTCATGGTGCTGTTCCAGCTGATGGTCGCCTGCGGACAGCTCATCGCGTACCTGTGCGGCTGGGCGCTGTCGGGCAGTGGCGGCTGGCGCACGATGTTCGCCCTGGCGGTGCTGCCCGCCGTGGTCCTGGGCGTCGGCATGCTGTTCCTGCCGGAGAGCCCGCGCTGGCTCGTCGAGCGCGGCCGCCGGGAGGAGGCGGTGAGCGTGCTGGCCCGGCTCCGGCCGCCCGGCACGGACGTGGGCCGGGAGATCGACGAGATCACCGAGGTGGCCGCCGCCACCCCCGCCGGCGGCTGGCGCGACCTGCGGCAGCGCTGGATGCGGCCCGCCCTGCTGGTCGCCGTCGGCATCGCGGCCTTCTCGCAGCTGACCGGCATCAACGCCGTCGTCTACTACGCGCCGACGATCCTCGTCGACGCGGGCTTCGGCGACTCGGCCGCGCTGCTCACCGGTGTCGGTATCGGTGTGATGCTGGTGATCGCCGGAGTGGTCGGTGCCGTCGCCGTGGACCGGGTGGGCCGCCGGCGGACCATGCTGTGGTTCCTGCCGGGCTCCGGGCTCGCCATGGCCGTCATGGCGCTGGCCTTCCTCGGCCCCGAGGGCTCGTCGGCGCAGCGCTGGACGGTCATCGTCTCGCTGTTCGCGTACATCCTGTTCAACGGCATCGGCATCCAGGCCGTGGTCTGGCTCATCGGCCCGGAGATCCTGCCGCTGAGGGTGCGTGGCCCGGCCACCAGTCTGGCCACCGTCACCGTGTGGGGTGTCGACCTGCTGATCGCGCTGACGGCCCTGACCGCGATCCAGGCCATCGGCCGCTCGGGGACGTTCTTCGTCTACGCCCTGATGAACGTCGTGTGCATCGCGTTCGTGGCGGCGAAGGTGCCGGAGACCCGGGGCAGGTCCCTGGAGAGCATCGAACGCGCCCTGCACCGCGGAGGTTCCTTCCGGAAGGCGCTGGACGGCTCCTGAGCACGACGACGCACGGCCGGGGCCCTTGGTGCGGGCCCCGGCCGCGTGCCGGTGAAACGTTCTCTCAGTGCACGCCGTTCAGCGTCTCCGTCTGCTGCGGCGCGCCACCGGCGACGACCCGCTCGCGGCCGGGGGTGCGCCGGCCTCCGCGGTCGACCGCGTACGCCACCGCCGCGACGCCGATGCCCGCCGCCGCGAGCAGCGCGCCCGCGAGCGCCGGGGAGGTCGGGCCGAAACCGGCCGCGAGGGCCAGGCCGCCGATCCACGCGCCGCCGGCGTTCGCCAGGTTGAAGGCCGCCTGGTTGGCGGAGGAGGCCAGGGACGGGGCCGCGGCGGCCTTCTCCATGACCATCAGCTGCAGGGGCGAGCCCGTCGCGAACGCCGCCGTGCCCAGCAGGGTGACCGCCAGCGCGGCGGTGATCTGCGTGCTCATCAGCAGGGGGAAGAGGGCGAGGATGGCCGTCAGGGAGGCCAGGCCGCCGAACAGGGTCGCGCGCAGCGAGTGGTCGGCCAGGCGGCCGCCGAGCAGGTTGCCTGCGGTGGCGCCGACACCGAAGAGGGCCAGCAGCAGCGTCACACTGGTGTCGGCGTAGCCCGCGGAGTCGGTGAGCATCGGGGTGATGTAGCTGTACGCCGCGAACAGCGCGCCGAAGCCGGCGACCGTGGTGCCGAGGGCCAGCCACACCGGGAGCGAGCGCAGGGTGGCCAGTTCGCCGCGCAGGCCCTGCTGCGGGGCGGTGCCGCGGTCGCGCGGGATCAGCAGGACCAGGGAGGCGATGGCCGCCAGGCCGATGGCGCTCACGGCGAGGAAGGTCGCCCGCCAGCCGAAGTGCTGGCCCATGAGCGTGGCGGCGGGGACGCCGACCACGTTGGCCATGGTCAGGCCCAGGAACATCAGCGAGACGGAGCGGGCCTTGCGTTCCGGGGTCGCCATCGTCATGGCCACCACCGCGCCGACGCCGAAGAAGGCGCCGTGCGGCAGGCCGCTGAGGAAGCGGGCGGCGAGCAGCCAGCCGTGGTCGGGGGCGAGCGCCGACAGGGCGTTGCCCGCCACGAAGAGGCCCATGAGGGCGATCAGGACGGTGCGGCGGGGCAGCTTCGCCGTCGCGGCGGCCAGCAGCGGGGCGCCCACGACCACGCCGAGGGCGTAGGCCGAGACCAGGTGGCCGGCGCTGGGGATGGAGATGCCGAGGTCGTCCGCGACGTCGGGGAGCAGCCCCATCATCACGAACTCGGTGGTACCGATGCCGAAGGCACCCACGGCAAGGGCGAGCAGGGCCAGGGGCATAGAAGGGGGACCTTTCGGGACTGTGGAGCGCACTTCATATGTTCAAGTGCGGAACAAAGTCTCGCAGGGTCTGTATTCCACTGGGTTGCGGCTGGGTTTCCGTACGTCGAAAAATCAGGGCTGACCTGGGGTTTTCAGTCGGTGGATGTGGTGACCCTCACACGCGCGGCGATGGGCAGGTGGTCGCTCGCCGTGGCCGGGAGGGTCCAGGAGCTCTCCGGTTCGGCGCCCTTGACGAGGATCTGGTCGATCCGCGCCATCGGGAACGACGCCGGCCAGCTGAAGCCGAAGCCGCTGCCCACGGCCCCCTGTGTCGAGCGCATCTGCGCGGTGACGCCCTTGAGGGCGCGGTCGTTCATCGTGCCGTTCAGGTCGCCGAGCAGGACCACGTTCGGCAGGGGTTCGGCGGCGATGGCCTCGCCCAGGGCGTCGGCGCTCTTGTCGCGCTGGCGGGCCGTGAAGCCGGCCTCCAGCTTCACCCGGACCGACGGCAGGTGGGCGACGTACACGGCGACCCGGCCGGCGGGCGCGGTCACCGTGGCGCGCATCGCCCGCTTCCAGCCGAGGCGGATGTCGACGGGCTGGACGTCGCTGAGCGGGTACTTGCTCCACAGCCCGACGGTTCCCACCACCGCGTGGTACTTGTACGTCCCGGCCAGCGCCGCCTCGTAGGTGGGGACCTCGGTCGCCTTCAGTTCCTCCAGGGCCAGGACGTCCGCGCCGGAGGCCGCCACGTCGCGGGCGGTGCGGGACGGGTCCGGGTTGTCGGCGTTGACGTTGTGCGTGGCCACCGTGAGGTCGCCGCCCGCGGCGGTCTTGTCGGTGAGCAGGCCGCCGAACAGGTTCAGCCAGACGGCCGCGGGCAGGATCGTCGCGATCAGTGCCGTCGCCGACCTGCGCAGCAGGCCGAGCAGGAGCAGCAGCGGGACGAACAGGCCCAGCCACGGCAGGAACGTCTCGATCAGGCTGCCGAGGTTGCCGATCGCGTTGGGGATGTGGGCGTGGGCCAGCATCACCAGCGCCAGCAGGACGGCGCAGACGGCGAGGACGATGCCGCGCCGCCAGACGCGGCGGTCGCCGCGCCAGCCGCCGGCGAGGCGGTCGAGCACGCGCCGAAGCCGGGATGTGCGGTGCTCGGGCCCCGAGCTTCCGTTGTCCGTCTCCGTCATGTACGCCTGCTGCGCCATACCGTCGCCTCACCACCTGCTGTGCACACCGTCGCCCCCGTGTCCGTACGACCCTAGGGGATGATCGGTCCCTTTCCTGCCGCCTCTCGACGGCCGTACGGGGGCGAGGACGTGCGGGGCCGCTCGCGGAGTTCCGCGACGGGGTGCGGAAAGCGCCCTCTGTGACGAAACGCGCACACGGGGGTCAGCCGTTGGCGGGGCGCAGGCCCTGAAGGAGGGTGTCGACGACGCGTTCGGCGAGGTCGTCGGGGAGGTCGGCGTCGGGGCGCAGCACGGTGCGCACGAGCAGCGGGCCGACGACGATGTCGTTGAGGAGTTCTATGTCGACGTCGGTGCGCAGTTCGCCGTTCTCCCGTCCCCGGCGCAGCACTTCCAGGCCGAGTCTGCGGCGCGGCAGGATGACGGTGTTGTGGTAGGCGGCCCACAGGTTGGGGCTGCTCTTCATCTGGGCGCGCGCGTGGTGCAGGATCGCCGAGTTCCGGCCGGCCAGTCCGCGCCGGCGCAGTGCCTCCAGCAGGACGACGAGGTCGTCGCGCATGGAGGTGCCGGGCAGTTCGGGGTCCGGCGGCTCGGCGGCGCGCAGGACGTCGACGAAGAGTTCCTCCTTGCCGCTCCAGCGGCGGTAGATGGTGGCCTTGCCGACGCCGGCGGTGCGGGCGACACGCTCGACGGAGATCTCCGCCAGGGGCACGCCGTCCTCCAGGAGCGTCATCACCGCCTCGATGATGGCGTGTTCGACCGCCTCGCTGCGGGGGCGGCCGCGTGCGGGGCCGTCCTGCCGGGGTTCGGTGTCGGCCGGGCTCACGTCGTCGGGTCCTTTCGGTGGGCTCAGGTGATTCTCCCCGGCGAGTGGCGGCGGCGGGCCGCCACCCGTGGGTTTTCAGTCCGCCGCCGGCACCAACTCCTCGTCCTTTTCGGCCTCTTCGGGGCCAGGGGTGCGGCCGGGCAGGAATACGGCGACGACGACGGCGCCCACGGCCGCGACACCCGCGCCCCACAGCGCCGTGACGTGCATCGCGTGCAGGAACGCGTCGTTCGCGGGTCCGACCAGGGCCTCGCCGCGCGCGCCCAGCCGGTCCGCCACGGCCAGGGTCGCCTCGATGGACTCGCCGGCGGCGTGGCGGGTGCCGGGCGGCAGCGCGCCGAGTTCGTCCTCGATGGCGTTGCGGTAGGCGGTGGAGAGCACCGAGCCGAGGACGGCGATGCCGAGGGCGCCGCCGACCTGGCGGAAGGTGTTGCTGAGCGCGGAGGCCGAGCCGGCCTTCTCGCGGGGCAGGGCCTGCATGATGAGGACGCTGACCGGGGTCATGACGTGGGCCATGCCGGCGCCCATGAGGAAGAAGACGGCCTCCAGGATCCAGAGGGGTGTGTCCGCGTCCAGGGTGGCGAACGCGGCCAGCGTCGCGGCGAGCACCACCAGGCCGGCGGTGGTGGTGGCCTTGTCGCCGAACCGGTCCACCAGCAGGCGGGCCCGGGGCGCGAAGATCATCTGTGCGGCGGCCAGCGGCAGCATCAACAGGCCCGTCTCCAGCGGCGAGTAGCCGCGCACGCTCTGGATGTAGAACACCGCGAAGAACGTCACGCCCATCAGCGCGAAGAAGACCAGCGCGATCGCGGCGATCGCGGCGGAGAAGACCTTGTCGCGGAAGTAGCCCATGTCGATGGACGGGTGGTCGCTGCGCTTCTCGACCACCACGAAGGCGGCGAGTACGGCGAGACCGGCGCCGGTCGTCGACAGCACCACCGGATCGGTGAAGTCGGCGAGTTGGCCGCCCTTGATGATGCCGTAGACGAGCAGGACGAGTCCGGCCACGGACAGGACCACGCCGAGCGGGTCGATGTGGCCGGGGTTCGGGTCGCGGGAGTCGGGGACCAGCCAGAGCATCAGCGCGACGGCGAGGACCACGACCGGCACGTTGACCAGGAAGACCGAGCCCCACCAGAAGTGGTCCAGGAGCAGTCCGCCGGTGATCGGGCCGACGGCGATGGCGATACCGACGCCGCCCGCCCAGATGCCGATGGCCTTCGGCTGCTCGTCGCGTTCGAAGACGTTGATCAGGACGGCGAGGGTGGCCGGCATGACCAGTGCCGCGCCCAGGCCCATCACCGCGCGGAAGGTGATCAGCTCGACCGGGGAGCCGGAGAACGCGGCGAGTGCCGAGCCGGCGCCGAACACGGCGAGACCGCCGATCAGCACCTTCTTGCGGCCGATCCGGTCCCCCAGCAGCCCCGCGCTGAACAGCAGGCCCGCGAAGACGAGCGTGTAGGAGTTGATCGCCCACTCCAGCTCGCTCTGCGTGGCGCCCAGGCCGGTGGGCGCGGGGGTGGCGATCGTCTTGACGGCGACGTTCAGGATCGAGTTGTCCAGGACGACGATCAGCAGGCTCAGCATCAGCACACCGAGGATCGCCCAGCGGCGCCGGTGCACGGCTTCCGGGACCCGGCGGGCGGGGGCGGCAGGAGAAGTCATGCGACCCAGCCTATGATTTCCGATACGAGACCGTCTCGTATCGGAAAGGCCCTTTCCGGGGTGTTGCCGGGTTCTTGCCGGGTTCTTGCCGGGTTCTTGGCGGGTTCTTGGCGGGTTCCTGGGGGGTTCCTGGGCCGTTCTCGCCGGGCGTGGCGCCGGCGTGGCGGGGCGGGGCGGAACTCACAGGGGGGCCTCTGGCCCTCGTACGGCCGAGGTGCCACCATGGACGTGGTCCGGGGACGCCGTCAGGGCGCCTCGAGATGACGTGTTGGGAGACGTTGCAATGACGCAGCTTTCGGCTGCCCAGACCGGGACGTCGGGTCCCTCCGGCAGCGCCAAGACGCTGTACGGGGGCAAGGGCACACGCCGCATCACCGTCCGCGACATCGCCGCCGCCAAGGAGCGCGGCGAGAAGTGGCCCATGCTCACCGCCTACGACGCGATGACCGCGTCCGTGTTCGACGAGGCCGGCATCCCGGTGATGCTCGTCGGCGACTCCGCGGGCAACTGCCACCTCGGGTACGAGACCACCGTGCCCGTCACCCTCGACGAGATGACCATGCTGTCGGCGGCGGTCGTCCGGGGCACCTCCCGGGCCCTGATCGTCGGCGACCTGCCCTTCGGCTCCTACCAGGAGGGTCCGGTGCAGGCGCTGCGCTCGGCGACCCGGCTGGTCAAGGAGGCGGGCGTGGGCGCCGTCAAGCTGGAGGGCGGCGAGCGCTCGCACCGGCAGATCGAGCTGCTGGTGGAGTCGGGTATCCCGGTGATGGCGCACATCGGGCTGACGCCGCAGTCGGTGAACGCCATGGGCTACCGGGTGCAGGGGCGCGGCGAGGAGGCGGCCCAGCAGCTGCTGCGGGACGCCAAGGCCGTGCAGGACGCGGGCGCCTTCGCGGTGGTGCTGGAGCTGGTGCCGGCCGAGCTGGCCGCCGAGGTGACCCGGACGCTGCACATCCCGACCGTCGGGATCGGCGCGGGGCCCGGGACCGACGCGCAGGTGCTGGTGTGGACCGACATGCTCGGGCTGACCGGCGGGCGGGTGCCGAAGTTCGTGAAGCAGTACGCGGATCTGCGCGAGGTCATGAGCGGGGCCGCGAAGGCGTTCGCCGAGGACGTCGTCGGCGGGACGTTCCCGCAGGAGGAGCACTCCGTCCACTGAGCGGCCGCCGCGCCGCCCGTTGAGCGGCGCTGCCGCGCGTCGAGCGCCGCGCCGCCGTCCGAGCCATTGCCGCACCACCGGCCGGCCCCGCCGATCGTCCCCCGTCGGCGGGGCCGGCGCATGCCCGCGGCCGTGCGGGCGGCCGCCAGGTGCGGGTGCACGCGGCCGGGCCGGGTACGGGTGCCCGCGGCCCCCGTCGGTGGGTGTCGGCGGCGTGCCGGTGGCCGTGTCGTTGCTCTGTCGATGGCCTTGTCGTGGCCTTGTCGGTGGCCTTGTCGTGGTCTGTCGGTGGCCGTGTCGGTGGTTTGTCGGTGGTCTGTCGGTGAGCGCTGACACCGTCGTTGCCATGACACGCATCGACAATGACCTGGGTGGCGCGGGGAGCGCCGTCACCGTGCGGGGGCTGGTCAAGCACTACGGCGCGACCAAGGCGCTGGACGGTGTCGACCTGGACGTGCGCGAGGGCACCGTGATGGGGGTGCTCGGTCCGAACGGCGCCGGGAAGACCACCCTCGTACGGATCCTGTCCACGCTGCTCGCCCCGACCTCCGGCCACGCCACCGTCGCCGGGTACGACGTGGTCCGCCAGCCGCGGCAGCTGCGCCGGGTGATCGGGCTGACCGGACAGTACGCCTCCGTCGACGAGAAGCTGCCCGGCTGGGAGAACCTCTACCTGATAGGGCGGCTGCTCGACCTGCCGCGCAAGGAGGCCCGGGCCCGCGCCGACGAGCTGCTGGAGCGGTTCTCGCTCACCGACGCGGCCCGCCGGCCGGCGGCCACCTACTCCGGCGGCATGCGGCGGCGGCTGGACCTGGCCGCGTCCATGATCGGCCGGCCGGCCGTGCTGTACCTGGACGAGCCGACCACGGGACTGGACCCGCGGACCCGCAACGAGGTGTGGAACGAGGTCAAACGGCTGGTCGGCGAGGGCGTGACCGTGCTGCTGACCACCCAGTACATGGAGGAGGCCGAGCAGCTCGCCGGCGAGCTGACCGTGGTGGACCGGGGCAAGGTCATCGCGAGCGGTGGCATCGAGGAGCTGAAGGCCAGGGTGGGCGGCCGTACGCTGCGGATCCGCCCGGCCGACCCGGGGCAGCTGCGGCCGCTGGCCGACGCCCTGGACGGGCTGGGCATCACCGGGCTGGCCGGCACCACCGTGGACGCCGAGCGGGGTGCCGTGCTCGTGCCGGTGCTCAGCGACGAGCAGCTGACGGCCGTGGTCGGCGCGGTCACCGCGCGCGACATCACCCTCAGCTCCCTCACCACCGAACTGCCCAGTCTGGACGAGGTGTTCCTGTCCCTCACCGGCCACCGTGCCAGTGCCCCGCAGGACGCCGTGCCCACCGAGAACCGCGAGGAGGTCGCCGTATGAGTGCCACGACCCTGGACGCCGGTCCGCGCGCGGACGCGCGGATCACGCTGCGCGGCCACCTGCGTCACACCGGCGCGCTGATCCGCCGCAATCTGCTGTGGATCCGGCAGGACCCGGAGTCGATGTTCGACGCCGTGCTGTTCCCGATCGTCTTCACGCTGCTGTTCGTGTACGTCTTCGGCGGCTCGATCGGGCAGTCGCTCGGCGGCGGGCAGGAGGCGTACGTGCAGTACATCGTGCCCGGACTGATGGCCATGATGGGCATGAACATGGCCCAGGGGGTGGGCACCGGGTTCAACCAGGACTTCAACACCGGGGTGATGGACCGTTTCCGGTCGCTGCCGATCGGGCGGGGTTCGGTGCTGTTCGCGAAGATCTCGGTCGAGATGGTGCGGATGCTGATCGCCACGGCGATCCTGCTCGTCGTCGGCGTGCTCGTCGGCTTCGACATCACCAACTGGCCGGGGCTGTTCGCCGCGGTCGGGCTGTCCGCGGTGTTCGGCTCGGCACTGATGTGGATCTTCCTCACCCTGGGTGTGGTGATGAAGAACGCGCAGTCGGTGCAGGCGATGGGCTTCCTGGTGCTGATGCCGCTGCAGTTCGGCTCGTCGATCTTCGCGCCGACGCAGTCGATGCCGGGCTGGCTGGAGGCGTTCACCGCGTACAACCCGCTGTCCGCGCTGGCGGACGCCGCGCGCGGACTGATGGTGGGCGGCCCGGTCGCCCAGGACCTGTGGATGACGCTGGCCTGGTCGGTGGGGCTGACGGCGGTGATGGCCCCGGTCGCCATCCACAAGTTCCGCACCAAGAGCTGACCGGTTCCGCACCGGGAGCCGACCGGTTGCCGCACCAAGGCCGACCGGCTTCCCCACCACGAGCCGACCGGTTGCCCCACCAAAGGCCGACCGGCTTCCGCACCACGACCCGACCGGTTGCCGCACCAAAGGCCGACCGGCTTCCGCACCGGGACGCGGCCGGTCAGGGCGGGTGGGTCACAACGGGTCGCAGCGGTCGCAGCGGCCACAAAGGGCCACAGACGGTCACATGTGGTAGCAGAGGGTCACAGTAGGGCTAGGGCCTCACCGGGGGTGAGGTCCTCGCCCTCCGCGTAGGCGCTCGCATAGGCCGCGTCGTCGAGGACCGCGCGGATACGCCCCTCGACGTGCTCGTGGACCGTGCTCTCCATGCGGCCCCTCACATGGCCGGGCGGCAGCCAGCTGTCGGCGGCGCCGAGGCAGCGGGCCGCGTCCCGGGCGCGGCGGCCGCCGTCGAGCCCGGCGAGCGCGGCCGCGCCGATGGCGGCGAACGCCGACCGCATGTGGGGCGCGATGGCGGACGACAGCGGGTCGCCGGCCCGGTGGAGCGCCTTGCGGATGGTGGCCAGGGCCCGCTCCTCGTGCCCTTCGACCACGTCGAGCCAGGCCTCGGCGCCGAGGATGAACGCGTCGAAGACGACGTAGTGCGCGATGCGGAACTCCTCGCGCAGCAGCCGCAGCTGCTCGCGCGCCTCGCCGGTGCGCCCGATCGTGCCGAGCCAGCCGGCGAGGAACAACCGGGCGGCGGGCAGGGCATCGTTGTGGCCGCCGGGCGCGGCGTCGACGACCGCGCGCAGCAGCCGCTCGCCGCGCTCCTCGTCGCCGGCCTCCAGCAGCGTGCTGCCCAGACGGGCCATGAGGACGGCTTTCTGGGACCGGGCGCCGAGGCGTTCGGCGTGTTCGATGGCCGCCTCGTAGTCCGCGGCGGCGGCCTCGTAGTCGCCACCGCGCTCGCGGGCCTCGGCGCGCGACGAGAGGGCCTCCGCGGTGCCCCAGGCGTCGCCGAGGCGGCGGTAGGTCTCCAGGGACTCGTCGGCGTCGCGCCGCGCGTCGCCGACCCAGTCGCTGCGGTTGGCCAGCAGGTTGGCGCGCAGCTGGAGGTTGGCGGCGAGCTCCCAGTCGTAGCCGGGTGTCTCCCGGCAGGTGCGGACGGCGGCGTCGACGACCTCGTACAGCCGGTCCATGTCGCCGGTCAGCATCACGGCGAAGGTCCACAGCATGCCGGGCGAGCGGCAGGTCTGCGGCATGCCGGGTTCGTACGTCGCCGCGATGAGGCGGAGTTTGCGCTGCGCCTGCGGGGTCTGCCAGTCGTCCAGTTCGGTGTCCATGCAGGCCATGTGGGCCAGGTGCACGCCGCGCCAGGCCTCGGCGAGGACCTCGCCGGTCATCGGCGGCGGTGTGTCGGTGCAGCGCTGCCACAGCGGGACGGCCGGCCGGACCGGTTCGGTGAACGGGTCGGGGCCGAGGGCCATCACCTCCACGCACCAGTTGCGGGCCTCGACCCGCAGGTCGCGCATCTGCCAGAACCAGGCGAGCGACAGGGTGAGGCACAGCGCCTCCTGCTCGTCGCGCAGGGTGAGGGCGTGCCGCAGGGCCGTGCGCAGGTTCTCGTACTCCCGCTCCAGCCGGTCCATGGCGGCGAGTTGGTCCGGGCCGCGCAGCAACGGGTCGGTGGTGCGAGCGAGTTCGCGGTAGTACGTGAGGTGGGCGCGTTCGGTCTCGGCGCGGGCGCCGGCCTCCTGGAGGCGTTCGCGCGCGTACTCGGCGACGGTCTCCAGCAGCCGGTAGCGCATTCCGCCGTCGCCGGAAGGCGCGGCCACCACGAGGGACTTGTCCACCAGGGAGCCGAGCGCGTCGAGCGCGGCGGGCCCGCACACCACCTCGGCCGCGGCGAGGTCGCAGCCGCCGGCGAACACCGACAGCCGCCCGAGGACGTCGCGTTCGTCGGCGTCGAGGAGTTCCCAGGACCAGTCGACCACGGCGCGCAGGGTCTGCTGGCGGGGGCGGACGGTGCGGCTGCCGGAGGTGAGCAGGCGGAAACGGTCGTCCAGCCGGTCGGCGATCTGGCGCGGGGTGAGCATCCGCAGCCGGGCGGCGGCGAGTTCGATGGCGAGCGGCAGTCCGTCGAGGCGGCGGCAGATCTCGGCGCAGGCGTCGGGGTCGTCGTCGGTGCGGAAGCCGGGCCGGGCGGCGGCCCCGCGGTCGGCGAGCAGCCGCAGGGCGACGGGCTCGGGCAGCGGTTCCACCGGGCGCAGCGTCTCCCCGCGCACGCCGAGGGGTTCGCGGCTGGTGGCGAGGACGGTGAGGCCGGGGCAGCGCTGCAGCAGCGTCTCCACGAGCCGGGCGGCGGCGTCGACCACGTGCTCGCAGTTGTCCAGGATCAGCAGTACGCGGCGTCGGGCGAAGTGTTCGGCGAGCCGTTCCACGGGGTCGGCGGGCCGGTCGGCGACGGCCCGCATGCTTTCGGCGCCGGCGCCGTACAGCACGGTCTCGCGGGCGCCGACGGCGGTGAGGACGGCCTCGGGGACGGCCTCGGGGTCGTCGACCGGGGCGAGTTCGGCGAGCCACACACCGTCCGGGATGCTCTGCCGTACGGTCTCGGCGGCCTCCTGCGACAGCCGGGTCTTGCCGGCCCCGCCGGGCCCGAGCAGGGTGACCAGCCGGGCGGCGGCGAGGTCCGCGCGGATGGTCTCGATGTCCGCTTCCCGGCCGACGAACGAGGTCAGCCGGGCCCGCAGGTTGCCGGGCCGGGTGGCGGCCGGGGAGGGTCCGGGGGCGGCGGGGGCCGCGGACCGGTGCAGCAACCGGGCGTGCAGGGCGCGCAGTTCGGGGCCCGGGTCGGAGCCGAGACGGTCCGCGAGCAGGCGTCGTACGTCCTCGTAGGCGGCGAGCGCCTCGGCGGTGCGGCCGGTGTCGTGCAGGGCGCGCAGCCGCAGGGCCTGGAGGGGCTCGTCGAGGGGGTGGCTGTCGCAGAGGGCCGTCAGGTCGGGCAGGCACTGCTCGGCGTCGCCGAGGGCGAGGGCGGCGGCGTGCCGGGCGCGCACCACGTCCAGGTGCCGGGTCTCCAGGCGGGCCGCCTCGGCGGTGCGGTCGGGCAGTCCGGCCAGGGCGGGGCCGCGCCACAGGGCGAGGGCGTCGTCCAGGACGGCGGCCGCCTTCTCGGCGTCGCCGTCGGTCAGGGCGCGCAGGCCCTCGCCGGCCAGCCGCTCGAAGCGGTGCAGGTCGACGTCGTCGGGTGCGGCGGCGAGCCGGTAGCCGCCGTCGGCGGAGGCGACCGCGTCCGCGCCGAGCACCCGGCGCAGCCGTCCGACGAGGGCCTGGAGCGCGCCGGTCGCGTCGGCGGGCGGGTCGCCGTCCCACACCTCGTCGACGAGCAGCCCCGCGGGCACGGTGCGTCCGGCGCGCAGGGCGAGCACGGTCAGCAGCGCACGCAGCCGTGCCCCGCCGACCGGGACGACGGTGCCGTCGGGGCGGAGTGCCTGGGTGGTGCCGAGGATGCGGTAGCGCACGGCATCCATTCTCTCCGGTGGCGGTCCGCGGGGTCACCGGGTTCGGGCGGCGCGGCGCGGTGTCCGTACGACGGTTCCGGCGGCGCGGCGCGGTGTCCGTACGACGGGTGCCGACGGCGCGGCGCGGTGTCCGTACGACGGGTGCCGACGGCGTGCGGTGCGGGTCCGGTGCCTAATGCCCGGCGCCTGGCGCCTGGTGCCTGCCCGGCGCTCGGTGCGGGTCCGGTGCCCGGTGCCTGGCGCCTGCCCGGTACCCGGAGAGGGCCCGGTGCCCGGTGCGGGCCGTCCCACCCTGCACCGGAACCGGCCCACCGCGCGAGACGTTTTCCTGGTGCGCCCGGTACCGTCGGGCAGTCCCCCGCGGGTCCCCCCGCGCGCCCGACCGTTCAGGGAGTCCCATGACCACCGCCACCACCCGTCACAGCGACCGGCGGATCAGCCCCGTCTTCCTCGGGATACTGGCCGTCACGGCGGTCACCGGGTGGGCCACCTGGACCGGGTTCGCCGCGCAACCCGGGGTCGCCGTGTTCCTGTTCGTGACGGCCGCCTGGATCGTCTCCCTGTGCCTGCACGAGTACGCGCACGCGCGCACCGCGCTGCACAGCGGCGACATCTCGGTCGGTGCGAAGGGCTATCTCACGCTGAACCCGATGAAGTACACGCACGCGCTGCTGAGCATCGTGCTGCCGGTGCTGTTCGTGATCATGGGCGGGATCGGTCTTCCCGGCGGCGCCGTCTTCATCGAGCGGGGCCGGATCCGCGGCCGCTGGCGGCACAGCCTGATCTCCGCGGCGGGTCCGCTGACGAACGTCCTGTTCGCGGTGGTGTGCACGGCGCCGTTCTGGCTGGACGCGCTGGACGGTGTACCGGCCGACTTCCGGTTCGCGCTGGCCTTCCTCGCGCTGCTCCAGGTGACGGCGGCGATCCTGAACTTCCTGCCGGTGCCGGGCCTCGACGGCTACGGCGTGATCGAGCCGTGGCTGTCGTACAGCGTGCGCCGGCAGGTGGAGCCGTTCGCGCCGTTCGGGCTGCTGTTCGTGTTCGCGCTGCTGTGGGTGCCGGCGGTGAACGGCGTGTTCTTCGACGCCGTGGACGGACTGCTGGGGGCGCTGGGCATCCACGAGTTCGACACGTACTGCGGATACGAACTGTTCCGCTTCTGGCGGGGCGAGAACGGCATCTGCGCGGTCGCCGGCTGACGCGACGCGGGCGTCGGCCCCTGGCGAGCGTCAGCCCGTGACGGAGCCGTCGCTCGCCCGGTTCCGGCCCCGCCGCAGGTAGTACCAGGTCATGTTGGACGACAGGCCCACCAGCAGCACCCAGACGATGCCGATGAACACGCTGCCCCGCACGAAGGAGACGACGGCCGCGGCGACGGCGAGGACGCAGACCGCGAGGGCGTAGAGGGCGAGGCGGGGCATGGCTGCTGGCTCCTGTCGGGGGACACTGCTACGCCGTCCAGTGTCCCCCATCGCCTCATACGTCCGTGACGCGGAGTCCCGCGTGCGCCTTGTAGCGGCGGTTGACCGAGATCAGGTTGGCGACCAGCGACTCCACCTGGTGGGCGTTGCGCAGCCGCCCGGCGAAGATGCCCCGCATGCCCGGAATGCGGCCGGCCAGGGCCTGCACGATCTCGACGTCGGCACGGGCCTCGCCGAGCACCATCACATCGGTGTCGATCTCGTCGATCTCCGGGTCCTGCAGCAGGACGGCCGACAGGTGGTGGAAGGCGGCGGTGACCCGGGAGTCCGGCAGCAGCGCGGCGGCCTGCTGGGCGGCGCTGCCCTCCTCCGGCTTGAGCGCGTAGGCGCCCTGCTTGTCGAAGCCGAGCGGGTTGACGCAGTCGACGACGAGCTTGCCGGCCAGTTCCGCGCGCAGGGACTCCAGGGTCGCGCCGTGGCCGTCCCAGGGCACGGCGACGATGACGATGTCGCTGCGCCGGGCCGTCTCGGCGTTGTCGGCGCCCTCGACGCCGTACCCGAGTTCCTCCGCGGCGGCCCGTGCGCGTTCGGCCGCGCGGGAGCCGATGATCACCTTCTGGCCGGCCTTGGCGAGCCGGTACGCGAGGCCCTTGCCCTGCGGTCCGGTGCCGCCGAGCACGCCGACGACCAGCCCGGAGACGTCGGGCAGGTCCCAGGGGTCCTTGGCGGGGGCCTTCGCGGGCTGCTGTGCACTGTCGGTAGAGGTCATGGGCCGACTCTACGTCCGTGGCGGCGCCGCTCCCGGTGCGCGTGAGCCCCGTCACGGCGGCGCCCGCGGCGTCCCCGGGTCGGGCGAATCCGGTTCGAACACGGGGACGTGGACGGGAGGTTGGGGGCAGGATGCGGCCGTATGGATGCGGTACGGGTGGCGTTGCTGCGGGACGTTCTGGCCGGGACCGAGTGGCTGGGCGCCACCCGGAGGTTCGCGGGGACGCTGCGCGGCTCGGTGGTGTCGCACGGCGGCGGGCTGCTGCTCGTGGGCACACCGGAGTACGAGCCGTGGCACCTGGCGGCGCACCTGGTGGACGAGGCGGCCTGGTCGGGCACGCCCGAGCTGGCGCCCACGCTGGTGCGGCACGACGCGCGGCCGTCCGATCCGGCGCACCTGGCGGTGGCGCTGGGACGGCTGGAGGCGGCGCGGCGGGGCGAGACGCTGCTGGTGGTGGCGCCGCCCGGCGAGCCGTCCGCCCCGCTCCTGGAACGGGTCTGCGGTGCGCGCCGGGCCGGGGCGACGCTGCTGTCGCTGGGGCCCGAGACCGGGGAGCTGCCGGCGCTGGCGCACGAGGTCCTGCCCGTGCCGGACGGCTCCGAGCTGGACCTGGACACCGTGCAGCACCTGGTCAGCGCGGCGGCCGGGGAGAACGCCCTGCCGGCCTCCCGGGGCCGGCGCCGCTTCCGTGACCGGCTGTCACGGCTGGCGGACCTGCTGACGGCTCCCCCGCCGGCGCGCTGGTAGGCGACGGCGGCGGGGTCGGTCCGTGGCGTTCGGCAGGCGACGCGTGCGGCGGCTCGGTCACCGCGTTCGGCCGCGGCGCGTGCGGCGGGTTCAGTCGTCGCGGTCGGCCGCGGGCGCGTCGTGCCACTTGGGGTCGTTCTCCCACTGGAGGTTGCGGTCGCGGGCCGTCTCCATGGCGCGCTCGGCCTCGGTGCGGCTGGCGTACGGGCCGAAGCGGTCCTTGCCCGGGCAGTCAGGGCCCTCCTCGACCTTCTTGTGCTCCAGGCAGTAGTACCACTCGCCCGGTTTTCCGACCGTCCGCTTCTTGAACAGGGGCATGACCGGCTCCTTTCACCACGAAGATGGTCCCCCGTCGCCGCTGAATTAGACTCGCCGGCATGTCTGGCCAGTCGCTGCTCGTACCTGGGGAGCTGTCCCCCACCCGCTCCGTGCCCGGGAACATCCGCCGTCCCGAGTACGTCGGCAAGCCCGCCCCGACGCCGTACACCGGTTCGGAGGTGCAGACGCCCGAGACGATCGAGGCGATGCGGACCGCCGGCCGGATCGCGGCACGGGCGATGGAGGAGGCGGCGAAGCTCATCGCGCCCGGCGTGACGACGGACGAGCTGGACCGGGTGGCGCACGAGTACATGTGCGACCACGGCGCCTACCCGTCGACGCTCGGCTACCGCGGCTTCCCGAAGTCGCTGTGCACCTCGGTCAACGAGGTGATCTGCCACGGCATCCCCGACTCGACGGTGCTGCGCGACGGCGACATCGTCAACCTGGACGTGACCGCGTACATCGGCGGGGTGCACGGCGACAACAACGCCACGTACCTGGTCGGCGACGTGGACGAGGAGAGCCGGCTGCTGGTCGAGCGGACCCGCGAGGCGCTCAACCGCGCGATCAAGGCGGTCAAGCCCGGCCGCCAGATCAACATCATCGGCCGGGTGATCGAGTCGTACGCGAAGCGGTTCGGCTACGGAGTGGTCCGTGACTTCACCGGTCACGGCATCAACTCCTCCTTCCACTCGGGCCTGATCATCCCGCACTACGACAGCCCGCACGCGACGACGGTGATGCAGCCGGGGATGACCTTCACCATCGAGCCGATGCTGACGCTGGGCACGCACGAGTACGACATGTGGGACGACGGCTGGACGGTCGTGACGAAGGACCGCAAGCGGACGGCCCAGTTCGAGCACACGCTGGTGGTGACGGACACCGGCGCGGACATCCTGACCCTGCCGTAGCCCTCCCCCGCGGGCCCGCTCTCTTCCACAGAGGGCGGGCCCTGTTGCGTGCGCGGCCCCTGGTGTTTACGCACCTGTGGTTCACGCAGGCGTCCTGTTGCTTGTGCGGGCCCTCTGGCTTGCGCGGCCCCTGTTGTTCGCGCGTGGCCGTGTTGTTCGCGCGTGGCCGTGTTGTTCGCGCGTGGCCGTGTTGTTTGCGCGGGCCGTGTTGTTTGCGTCGGGACCGGCACGGGGAGGTTTCCCGACAACCTGTCGGGAAACCGTTGACTTAGGTAAGCCTAACCACAGAAACTTGGGGCATGGACTCCTTCTCCACTCTCATCCGCACCGCCTCCCACGAGCAGCACATGGAGGCGGAGACGTCGACGTTCATGAGCGACCTGCTGGGCGGCCGCCTGGGGGTGGAGGCGTACGCCCGGTACACCGAGCAGCTGTGGTTCGTGTACGAGGCACTGGAGTCCGCGGCGGAGCGGCTGGCTCCGGACCCGGTGGCCGGCCCGTTCGTCCGGCCGGAGCTGTTCCGGCTGGCCTCGCTGGAGCGGGACCTGGCCCACCTGCGCGGCCCCGGCTGGCGCACCGGCCTGACCGCGCTGCCCGCGACCCGCACCTACGCCGACCGGGTCGCCGCCTGCGCCCGCGACTGGCCGGCCGGCTACGTCGCCCACCACTACACGCGCTACCTGGGCGACCTGTCCGGCGGCCAGATCATCCGCGACCGCGCGGAGCGGGCCTGGGGCTTCGCCCGCAAGGGCGACGGCGTCCGCTTCTACGTCTTCGAGCAGATCCCCAACCCGGCCGCCTTCAAGCGGAGTTACCGCGAACTGCTGGACGCGGTCCCGGTGGACGACCTGGAGAAGCAGCGCATCGTCGCCGAGTGCAAGCGCGCGTTCGCCCTGAACACGGACGTCTTCCGGGCACTCGGCGAGGAGTTCCCCATGACGGCATGACACCGACCGCCGTCACAACAGCCGCAGCCGCTCATCGCCCGGCGCACTTCCGCGTCCGTACGGTCAGCGCTTCGGCGGCGCGCAGCCGCACGTCCGGGCCCGTGCATACAGCGGCGGATCCAGAGCGCGTGCACGCCCTCCCAGGGGCGCGTGGAGGTGCGGCGGTGTGGAGTCCGTTGCCGTCGGAGGCGGCAGCTAGTCGGCACCGAGGATGCGGAGGCCGTGGTGGAGGCGGAAGTCCTCGTAGTCTTTGAGGTTGGGCGTGGCCAGCGGCAGGTCGTAGGTGAGGGCACAGGCGGCAATCCACATGTCGTTGGCCGGGCGGGGCCGGCCACGCTGTATCCCGGCGGCGGAGAGCCGTCCCCAGGTGACGGCAACGGGCTCGTCGCCGGGCAGGACGGGGATGCCGGCGAGCCAGTCGGCGAGTTCCTGGCGGCTGCGGGCCCCCCAGTGGCGGATCTCCGTCCACTCGGTCAGTTCGCCGTAGGTGACGAAGGTGATCAGCGGCCTGCGACCGATGAGGCGAGTGGCGAGCGGCCCGGTGAGCTTGCGCTTGTGCGACAGGGAGGCGACGTCGGTGTCGAGGATGACGGGTTACATGTGGCGTCAGGCGACGTCTCGGTGGCGCTCGGCGCACGTGAAGGCGCGGAACTCTTCCAGTTCCTCATCCGACTGGAACGTGTCGGCGGCGAGATCGTCCAGGGAGCGGATCGGTTGGGTGTCCTTGGCCGCCAACAACTCCTCGACCGACAGGCGCGGCCGGAGCGGCGGGGAGCTGAGGTCTTCCGGTGTGGGCGTGCTCATCAGGACCTCCACCAGGGACGGGAACCGGCTCCGTGGCCCAGCATTTACGGCGCCTTCACCTGCTGCGACCAAGGTTCCACACCACAAGCGCGCCTTCGAACAAGTGTGCCGTAAATCCTCCGCCGACGGCCCCGGCGCCGGTGCCGACCTCGTGAACCGGCAGCAGCTCCGGGGCCGCCACCCCGCGGTGTTGCGGTCAGCGTTCCAGGTGGACCCTGCCGCCGACTTCCGTCCAGCCCTCCGGTTGCGGGGCCGTGAGGATCTGGGAGCCGGTGCCCTGGGTGATGTTCAGGGCGCGGCCGAGGCGGTCGGTGAGGAGGAGGGCTGCGGCGCCCGTCGCCTCGTCCTCGTCGATGCCGTCGTCGCGGCCGGGGAAGGCGCGGGCGCGGACGCGACCGGCCGCCTCGTCCAGCCAGGCCCAGGCGTAGATCCACTCGCCCTTCGGCGGGACGGGCAGGTCGTCGACCTCGGCGGCGGTGGCGTACTGGCGCAGGGTGCGCGGCGGCACCCACTCCGCGCGGGCCTCGATCCAGCAGAACTCGCCGTCCTGCCGGGCGCCCACCACCCCGGCCGGGGTGACGAGTTCGGGCACGTCGAGCAGCCAGGCCGTGCCGACGCAGGGGTGGCCGGCGAAGGGCAGGCGCAGGGTGGGGGTGTAGATGTCGATGACGCCGCGCTCGGGGTCGTCGACGAACACGGTCTCGCTGAAACCGAGTTTCGCGGCGAACGCCTGCCGGTCGTCCCGCTCGGGCAGTACGGAGCCGTCGCGGACGACGCCGAGTTCGTTGCCGTATCCGCCGCGGGGGCCGCAGAAGACGCGCAGCACGTCGTAGTCAGTCACGGGGGCATTCAAGCACCGCGCGGAGCGGAGTGGCGGCGCGCGCACTTCGCGACGGCCGCCGGGGTGACGGGGGTGGGGGCCGAGCCGGGGCGAACAGCGGGACGGTGCGGGTGCCGGCGATCGCGAGGGTCGCGGCCGCGGTCCTGAGTGCGGCGAAGCCCTGGTGGCCCACGCCGCTCGCGCCCGCGTGGCCCGCCGAGGGCACACCTAGGGGTGACCCCCGAGGGGCCGGGGCCGGATATGCGGGGGTGGTCTCCTCTGTGTGCAGGATCTCGCGGGCGTGCGTGATCACCAGGATGGAGTGCGTCCGAGCAACGCAACTCCCTCCGAAACGCAGGAGCTTCGGCCCATGAACGTTCGTACTCGCGCCCGTGCCCGTACCGTGCTGGTCTCCGCGGTGCTGGGGGCCCTGGTCCTCGGTCCGCTCGCCGGGGCGGCCCCCGCCCGGCCGCAGTCCCCGCTCCCGTCCGTCACGGCAGCCGCCGCCGACGGGCCCGACACCGCCGCGTTGGAGCGGGCGCTCGTCGGCATCCCGGACGGGGACGTCTCGGCGGCGCTGGTCCGGGTGGGCGGGAAGGGCCGCTGGACGGGGAGCGCCGGTGTGCGCGACCTGCGCACGGGCGCGCCTGCGCGGGAGAACGCGCGGTTCCGGGCCGGGTCGACGACGAAGACGGTCACCGCCGCGCTCGTGCTCCGGCTCGTCGCGGAGGGCCGGGTCGACCTGGACGCGCCGGTCACCCGCTATCTGCCCGGGCTGCTGCCGTCCTCCTTCACCGAGCCGCCCACCGTACGGCACCTGCTGACGTACACGAGCGGTCTGCGACCGGGTGCGAACCTCGGCTCGACCACGGAGGAGATGTACGAGAACCGGTTCCGGACCCTCACTCCGGAGCGGGTGGTCGCCACGGCCGTCGCGGAGGGGCCGGCCTCCGCTCCGGGCGAGCGGCAGGTGTACCAGAACATCGACTACACGGTGCTCGGCCTGCTGATCGAGAAGGTGACCGGCGACAGCTACGAGCACCAGGCCGACGTGCGGATCTTCCGTCCGCTGGGCATGCGGCACACGGGCTTCCCGGCCGGACCCGACCCGCGCATCCACGGCCCGCACAACCGGGCGTACGCGGACATCGGCGGTGTGACGACCGACGTCACGGAGTGGAACATGTCCGACCGCTGGGCGGCCGGGAACATGATCTCCACCACCGCCGACCTGGAGCGTTTCCTGGTCGCCCTGTTCGGGGGCCGTGTGGTGCCGCGGCCGCTGCTGGACCAGATGTTCACCGTGCCGGACATCGAGGGCGCGACGTACGGCATGGCCTGGCAGCGCTTCGTCCACAACGGGACGGAGATCTGGGGCAAGACGGGGTCGCGGCCCGGCTACCACACGGTGCTGGCGGCGACCCGTGACCTGTCCCGGACGGTCGTGTACTCGGTGAACGCCAAGAGCGCCCGGGAGGACGGCTTCCCGCTCGTCGCACGCTTCGCCCTGCCCGCCTTCAACCGCTAGGGGCCCTCAGGGGTGCGGCACGGCCCAGTGCCGTGAGGCTGCTGTGGTCCGCACTGTGCCGCAGGCCACGGCCCGTGGCACAGTGCGGGAACAGCGCGAGCGCCTGGAGTGGCATGAGAAACCGATCGGAGTCACCCTTGAGAGAGGAGCTCGGCTCCATCGGTTCCGACCCCCTCCCCGGTCTCTCGAAGGAGAGACCGGGTCATGGTCGGAACGCGACGTGACGGTCGATGAACCTGGCCGACTCCATGCCGAGTTGACCCTCGGCAGGCCTGATCCGGCCATCCTGCGCATTGCGATGCGATGCGGTGCGGACGAGATGGCCGGCAGCCGGCCCAGCTCCCCTCCCAAGGAGTCGCTGACTTTCCACCGTGTGAGCAACGACCGACCGGCAACCATTGCGTCAAGGTGAGAAGAATGGGTGGACACTCCCACGACCACGACATGCCTCTGCAGGAATTCAGGCGGCACACCGGCGCTATCACTCTGATAGTGATCGGGGCCCGTCCGGCGCCGAAGAGCGTCGACAGCATATTGGAGATCGCGAACGCGGCCCACTTCCACGAAGAAGAAAGCTTCGTGGCGCGGAGCGACAACGGCAGTATCGAGTATGTGCCGTGCAGCCTGTCGGAGCACCCGATCCTCCAACTCATTTCTGAAGGAAGGCTGCAATACAAAATCATCGTGTCCGGTAGCCCGTACGGCGACCTTCCGTATCTCGCTCCAGGAACGTACTACAACTGGATCGAATTCGTGGAGGGGCCTGACCACGACGAGGGACGGTGGGTGGCACGCATAGTCAGCGAGGAGGGTGCGGTAGCCAGTGTTGTTACCGGCGTTGAGGTGAAGCAGATCTTCGCCTTCCACCTGGACGATGCGACACTTGCCGAACACAAGAAGCCTTCTGTGCATGTGCACGGAATCGGCATCGGTGAAGTGAGCGACAACTTCCCCACGGCCAGGTGGGCGTCGTCCACGAGCGGATGGGCCCCCATGGGCAACGGGTGTTGCCGCGTGGTGTCGTGCCAACCGGAACGGTGACTCGCGCCGGCAGCAGCAGGCCGACCGGGACGCGGCGCACTACGCAGGCCGGTAGACGACGACCGGGCAGATCGCGCAGGCCTGCGGTCCCTCCTGCGAGAACCACTTGCATGCGGAGCGGATGGCGCACCTGGGCAGTTCCGCGCTCTGTGCCGCGCCGGTGTCACGTCCGGCGGTCATCAAGCGGCCGATGAGGGAACAGCGCGCACCAC
Source organism: Streptomyces calvus (assembly GCF_006782915.1). GTDB lineage: Bacteria > Actinomycetota > Actinomycetes > Streptomycetales > Streptomycetaceae > Streptomyces > Streptomyces calvus. The sequence continues at coordinate 215,122 of NZ_VCNP01000049.1, read as the reverse complement.
TCCAGTGTTCACAGGAGTTCTCGACACAACGATCGGCGAAGCGAAAGCGTGTTTCCGGGTCACCGTGCCCTTCGCACGCATCGATGAACTGCTCGTCCACAGTGATCGAGGGGCGCAGATATCCCAGGCGTCCGTTCTCCCCGAGCACTCCGATCACCGCGGCTCCCTCATGACACGTGCTGCTGGGGCACAGCGGCGCGTCTCGCGTGCCGGCTCCACGGCCTGGTGTCGAGCCCGTGGGACGGGGGTTGGAAGGAAGCATCTACCTCACCTTCCGGACCCGGATGCCTTGCGTATGGCCTCCCTCGGCAATGCGGTCCACGCTCAAACCTGTCCCCAGGAGGTCGACTGCGCGGCCACCTAGGTTGACCGTGGCCAGTTCCGTGAGCACGGCCTTGCGAAGCGCATTGTCGATTCGTTGCACCACTTCGTCACTGAGATCGATTCCATCGAGCTCGACCCGGAACTGCTGTCCGCCGTTGTTCGCCATCACTCACCGTCTCTCCGCTGCCGTCGCTTGTGGATTCGGTGTTCGGGACGGAGCGGTGGACCGTTGAGCAACTGCCGCCCGTCGAGCACCTGCCGCTCGTCGCCTCAGCCAATCACCGTGGTGAGCCCACGGCCACTGCTCGGGTTCTTCCGGGTGACCGAATTCGTCCGGCCACTGCCGCCCGCCACCGACATCCGCCCCACTCGGAATCGTCCGGTCGACTCCGGGCGCCGTCCCGGTGCTTCCCACCGGGATCCGGCGCCCGCGGTCCGACGCGCCGCGGGCCGGTGGCCCCGGGGCTGGACCGGCTGTGTGCTCCGGGTGCCCGGCCGTGATCGGGGGCCGGTAAGGTTCGCCTGCGGAAAGGGGAGGGTGACGGAACCGGATGAGCAGGGATCTCGGCCTTCGAAGGCTCAACAGGCTCCGCAGGTGGAACAGGAGCGTGCTGGTCGCGGTGTCGGCGACCGCCGTGTCGCTGACGGCGAGCGGCTGTGTGGTGGTGCACGGGGAACGCGAGGTGCTGCCGGCCGCGACCCGCGCGGAAGCCGCGAAGGCGCTGGAGGAGTTCACCGCCGCGTACAACGCGGCCGACAAGGCGTACGACAGTTCCCTGGACGCCGAGCACACCACCGGTGCCCTCGCCGACATCGACGGGGCGCGGCTGAAGGCCGGGCGGGCGAACAGCCCGGAGGGCAACCCGCGTCACGCGCCGCTGGAGCTGACGGACGCGAAGTTCACCATCGTCGAGAAGGCGGGCTGGCCGCGCTGGTTCGTCGCGGACGCGGCCGGCAACAAGGGCGGCGCGGCGCGCTGGCTGCTGGTGTTCACCCGGGACGGCCTGGACGAGCCGTGGGAGGTGGCGTACCTGACGCTGGTCGCCCCGGACGACGTACCGGAGTTCAAGACGGACGAGAACGGCTGGGCCGAGGCCGTGCCGGCGAACTCCACGGATGTGGCGGTGCCGCCGGCCGAGTTGAGCAAGGGCTACGCCTCGTTCCTGAAGGACGGCGGGAAGACGTTCGCCGACGGCCCGCACACCAGCGCGTGGCGGGCGCTGCGCGCGAAGCGGGCGGAGCGCCCGGGTCTGGTCACGCAGTACATCGACGAGCCGATGACGAACGGCGACTACGCGCCGCTGGCGCTGCGCACCGAGGACGGCGGGGCGCTGGTGTTCTTCACGACGCGCCACTTCGAGAAGCAGACCGCGGCGGCCGGGGCGTCCGTGCCGACGCCGAACAAGGACGTGCTGGCGCTGACGGACGGGGAGATCACCCAGTCGCTGACGATGGAGTTCGTCTCCAACGAGGTGGCGCTGGACCCGGCCGACGGACCGGTGCAGGTGCTGGGCCGGATCCAGGGGCTGACGTCGGCAAAGGGCGAGTAGGGCGCGCAGGGCGCGTGCGGCCGGCCCGTGCGCGGTGTCAGTGGTGCAGGGGCCAGGCCGTGCCGGCGTGGTCGGACGGGTCGCCGGCGTGGCGGGCGCAGGAGTCGGTGAGGACCTCGAGGAGGCTCAGCGGGTCCGGCAGCGGGTGTTCGGGGCCGCGCAGCCAGTGCACCGACTGGTCGTCGTCGCCGGGCAGCCGGGCGGGCGGGACGAGGACGTAGGAGCCTCGGCAGTGCCAGCGCAGGCCGGGGTGCTCGTCCATGGTCTCGGGGTGGCAGTCCAGCTCGCACGGCCACCACTCGTCCTCGTCCTCGGGGGTGCCGCGGGTGAGGGTGAAGAACAGCATGCGGCCGTCGTCGCTCTCGGCGACGGGGCCGACCTCGATGCCGGCGTCGAGCAGGCGGGTGAGCGCCTCGCGGCCGGCGTCGAGGGGGACGTCGAGGACGTCGTGCACCATGCCGGTCGCGGTGATGAAGTTGGCCTGCGGCTGGTGGCGGGCCCAGCGCTCGATCTGCGCGCGGTCGGTGGTGGACTGCGTCTGCCAGGCGAACGACACCGGGTGCCGGGCGGGGGTGGGACAGCCCACGCGGTCGCAGGAGCAGCGGTATCCGGCGGGGTGGGCGGCGGGTGCGAGCGGCAGTCCCGCGTCGGCGGCGGCGAGCAGCAGGGCTTCCCGGCCGCCTTCGTCGGCGGCCTGCTTCGGGCGGCGTCCGCGCAGCCACTGGGAGAGTCTGCCCTGTCGGCCGCTCCGGCCGCCGAACTCCGCGCTCATCAATCTCCTCGCCTCGCCGTCGTGCCGAACAGCATGCCCTATGGTCCCACGATCGCGCGCATCGGGGGGCCGGAGCCCACAATCCGCGCAGGTGGGACGAGGGGGGCGGAGGGGACGAGGGTGTCGAGGGGTGCCGGACGGGGCGAACGGTGCGCTTGGGGGCGGTGCGGGCCGTAGCCGGTTCGGGTGTCATGGCGCGCTTCGGTGCGAGGGGCGCGCCTACCGTGGTCGCCATGGTCACATGGATCGCGGCGACGGGCCTGGCGGCCGTGGCCTCGGTGGTCTCCCTGGCCCTCCCGGCTGCCGGTGGTCCCGGGGCCCCGCTGGAGTGGGGCGGCGGACCGCTGACGGTGGACGCGCTGCCGCGGATCACCTACGTCGCCCATCGCGGCGGGGCCCGGGAGGTCCCGGAGAACAGCATGTCGGGGCTGATGGCGGCGTACCGGCGCGGTACGGCGCAGGTGCTGGACTTCGACACGCGGGTGCTGCGCGACGGCACGCCGGTGGTGTTCCACGACGCGACGCTGAACCGCACCACGTTCCTCGGCGGCGCGGTGCGCGACCTGGACGCCGGCGAGTGGCGGGGCGTACGGCTGCGTCCGCGGGACGGACTGCCGGGGAGCTGGCGGGCGGAGCGGCCGCCGACGGTGGCCGAGGTGCTGGATCGTTTCGGCGGGCGGATCGTGCTGATGCTGGAGGCGAAGGACCCGCGTGGTGTGGACCGGCTGGCGGCGCTGATCCGCTCCCGTGGCCTGACCCGCTCGGTGTTCGTGAACACCAACGACCCGGAGGTGGCGCGCCGCGTCCACGACCTGGGCCTGCTGTCCCAACTGTGGCGCTCGGCCCGCCAGTTGCGCACCGACCGCCCCGAGCGCTGGCGTTCCTACGTCGATCTGCTCGACGTCGACGTCCGGGCGCGGGACGCGGACCTGCGGCGGGCGGTGCGCTCCGGCGTCCCACGGGTGTGGGCGCACACCGTCGTCACTCCGGCCCAGCGCGACCGCGCCCTGGCGCTGGGCTGCGACGGGGTCATCACGGACGCGCCGGGGCGCCTGGCCCGCCGTCCGGCGCGGACGCCCGGTGCGGTGAGCGCGGCGCTGGGGCGGTGAGGGCGGCGCCGGAGCGGGGGCCGGGCGGGGCCCGGTGGGGCGGCGGGGCCGTGCGGGCGGTTCAGCGGGGGGCGAGGCCGTACAGCGCGTAGTCGACGAGGGTGTCGGTGTACTCGTACGTGATGGGGCCGGTGTACTGGAGCCAGCGCTGGGCCAGGGGCGAGACGAACAGCTCCAGGGCGATGCGCGGGTCGACGTCCGCGCGGACGTCCCCGGCCTGCTGGGCGGCGCGCAGCCGGTCGACGTACAACTGGAGCGGTGGTTCGAGCAGTTGGGCGACGAATCTGCGGCCGAGTTCCTCGTTGACGACGCCTTCGGCGGCCAGGGCGCGGGAGGGGGCCTCGAAGGCGGGGTCGCGCAGTTCGTCGACCGTGGCGCGCAGCACCTGCTTGAGGTCGGCGGCGAGGTCGCCGGTGTCCGGGATGGCGTACGACAGGTGTCCGGCGGCGCGCGCGGCCTGCTCGCCCAGGTCGAGGAAGGCCTCCAGGAGCACGTCCGCCTTCGATCCCCACCACCGGTAGATCGTCTGCTTGCCGACGCCGGCGCGGGCGGCGATGCCCTCGATGGTCGTCCTCGGGTAGCCGACCTCGACCACCAGTGCGAGGGCGGCGTCATAGATGGCGCGCCGGGAGCGCTCGCTGCGGCGGGTGGCGTCCGGTGCGGACTGGTTCGCGGACGGGGTGTGGGCCATGGGACGAATTTATCAGGTTGACAAGACGCCGCGTCTCGCCGGACAGTGGTGAAGGCATCAATAACGAGACGATACGTCTCGTTTAACTGGGAGGAGACGGTCATGGCGCGAGGCGGAGCAGGGAACATGCTCGGGGTCGGCGGCACTCGTCAGCACCTGGGCCGCGACGCGCTGCGCGGCGGCGGCCGTGCCGGCCGTGTCGGAGGCGGCCTCGACCCGCAGGCGCAGAAGCGCGAGCTGCTGCGCAGGCTCCAGGAGGAGCGACGGCACACCGCGCAGGACGGGCAGCGGCGGCAGGAGGCCGACGAAGGGACGGAGACGGAGACGGAGACGGAGGCCGAGACGGGGAAGAGCGAGGGCTCGCGGCGCGGTTAGTGCGCGGGCGGCTGCCCGGCGCAGGCGTCCGGTCCCGTCAGTCCTCGGCGGGCGGCCAGGCGTCGCCCCAGTCGGTGTCGCGGGCCGCGCGGTAGAGGTCGCCGTGGCGCTTGGTGACGGTGGCGCGGCGCAGGGCCGGGTCCGTCTCGCACAGGTCGAGGAGGACCTGGCCCTTGCGGATCTGCGGCTTGCGCACGACCCGGGCCGGCGCCGGGACCACCGGGAGGCGGGTGGCGGCGACGTAGCCGAACTTCTCGTCCTCGTAGGCGAGGGAGCCGCCCTTGACCTGGCGGTGCAGGGAGGAACGGCTGACCCGCGCCGAGAAGTGGCACCAGTCCGTGCCGGGGACGATCGGGCAGGCCGCGCTGTGCGGGCACGGTGCGGCGATGCGGAAGCCGGCCGACACCAGGCGGTCGCGGGCCTCGATGATGCGGGCGTAGCCGTCGGGGGTGCCGGGTTCCACGACGACGACGGCCTGCGCCGCCTGCGCGGCGGCGTCGACCAGGGCCGCGCGGTCGGCGGCGGTGAGTTCGTTGAGGACGTAGGAGACGGTGACGAGGTCGGCGCCGGCGAGGCTGAGCGCCGGGCCGATGCGGGTGCGCTGCCAGTCGGCCGCCTTCAGCGCGGGGTGCGCGGCGGCGAGTTCCCGGCCGAGGGCGAGGGCCGGCTCGGCCCAGTCGAGGACGGTCACCGGCCGCTCCCCGTCCCAGGTGGCGCAGGCCGCCCAGGCCGCCGCGCCGGTGCCGCCGCCGACGTCCACGTGGTCGCGGGGCACCCACCCGGGCACCGCGTCCGCGAACGCCGCCAGCGCCGAGCGCACCGCCTCGAATGTCGCGGGCATGCGGTATGCGGCGTACGCGGCCACGTCGGCCCGGTCCCGCAGGATGGGGGCCTCGGTGGGGGTGGCGCCCCGGTAGTTGGCGATCAGCCGGTCGACGGCCTGCGCGGCCTGCCGCGGCGGAAGCCCGTCGAGCAGCCCGGCGAGGGCGGAGCGCAGGGTTTCGGCGGGGGACGGGGCGGGGGCGTTCACGTCACGATTCTCTCAGCTCCGGCGGGCCGCCCGTGCCGGGCGGCCGGATGCCCCGCACCGCCCGCGCCAGCCGGGTGGCCGCCGCCGCCCTGGGCGCGCTGTCCGGCCGCCGGCGGCGCGGGTGGACGGTGTTGGCGAGGAGGATCAGGTAGGTGTCCGTGACCCGGTCCAGGACCAGGGACGTGCCGGTGAACCCGGTGTGGCCCGCGGCCCCGCGGCCCGCCAGCTCCCCCATGAACCACGGCTGGTCCATGGCGAAGCCCAGGCCGGGCGGGGTGAACAGCAGGTCCACGAAGTCGGGGCCGAGGATGCGGGCGGGCCCGTACGAGCCGCCGGCCAGCAGCGTGCGGCAGAACACCGCGAGGTCCCGGCCCGTGGAGAACAGCCCGGCGTGGCCGGCGACCCCGCCCAGCGCCCAGGCGTTCTCGTCGTGCACCTCGCCCCGCAGCATGCCCCGGTCGGCCTTGGCCCACGGCCGCCGCTGGTCCTCGGTGGCCGCCGCGTCCGGGCGCGGCCCGAAGCCGGTCGCCGTCATGCCGAGCGGCCGGGTGATGCCGTCGCGCACCAGCACGTCCAGCGTGCGGCCGGTGAGGCGCTCCAGGACGTGCTGGAGCAGCAGCATGTTCAGGTCGGAGTAGCAGTAGGTGCCGGGCACCCCGACGGGCCGCTCCGCGCGCAGCAGCGCCAGCCGTTCCGCGTGGTCGGCGCAGTCGTACAGCGGCAGTTCGGGACGCAGCCCGGAGGTGTGGGTGAGCAGTTGCCGGACGGTGATGCCGTGCCGCGCCGCGGCCGTGAAGTCCGGCAGGTACGCGCCCACGCGGGCGTCGATGCCCAGCGTGCCCCGCTCGATCTGCTGCACCGCGGCCACCGCGGTGAACAGCTTGGTCAGGGACGCCAGGTCGAACGGGGTGTCCACGGTCATCGGCACCCGCCGCTCCGGCGGCAGCTCCACCGGGGTGTCCGTCTCCTCGTCGTACGCCGCGTGGCGCACGGCCCAGCCCGCCGCCTCCTGCACGGCGAGGACCGGGCCGCGGCCGGCGACCACGACGGCGCCCGCCGCCCAGGGGCGCTCGCCGGCGGTCAGGGCGTGGACCTCGCGGACCAGGAGGCCAAGTTCCCCGGCGTCGAGTCCGGCCCGTTCCGGGGTGCCGTGGCGCAGTCTCGGCGCGCTCAGAAGCCCCCGCCCTTCGTGCTCGTCGGCCTGTTCCACGGGCGGCACATTCCCAGGAAGCAGGCCAGCGCCACCACGGCGGAGGCCAGTTGGACGACCGCCATCGGGACGGCGGTGTCCTCGCCGGCGATGCCGACCAGCGGCGAGGCGATCGCGCCGATGAGGAAGGACGTCGTACCGAGGAGGGCCGAGGCGGAGCCGGCGGCGTGCTTGGTGCGCAGCAGGGCGAGCGTCTGGGTGTTGGGCATGGTGATGCCCATCGCGGACATCAGGACGAACAGCGCGGCCGCCACGGGCACCAGCCCCACCTCGCCGAACACGCCCGACGCCATCAGCAGCAGCACCACCGAGGCGAGGGTCACGACGGCGAGCCCGAGGCCGAGCGCCAGGTCCAGGCTGACCCGGCCGACCAGCACCTTGCCGTTGATCTGGCCCACGATCAGCAGCCCGATCGAGTTCAGCCCGAACAGCAGGCTGAAGGTCTGCGGGGAGGCGCCGTAGATCTCCTGCACCACGAACGGGGAGGCGGCGACGTAGGCGAACAGGGCCGCGAAGGCGAAGCCGCCGGCCAGCATGTAGCCGGTGAAGGCGCGGTCGGCGAGCAGGCGGCGCATCGAGCCGAGGGCCTCGCCGACGCCTCCGCCGTGCCGGTCGGCGGGCGCCAGCGTCTCCGGCAGCTTCGCCCAGACGACGGCCGTCAGCAGCACGCCGACGACGGTGAGGACGACGAACACGCCCCGCCAGTCCGTCACCCGCAGGATCTGCCCGCCGATGACCGGCGCGACGATCGGCGCGAGCCCGGAGATCAGCATCAGGGTCGAGAAGAAACGGGCCATGGCCACGCCGTCGTACAGGTCACGGGCGACGGCCCGGGCGATGACGATGCCGGCCGCGCCCGCGAGTCCCTGCGCCAGCCGGAAGGCGACGAGGAGGTCGACGGTGGGCGCGAGCGCGCAGAGCACCGTGGCGACGACGTAGACGGCGAGGCCGACGAGCAGCGGGCGGCGCCGGCCCCAGCGGTCGCTCATCGGCCCGACCACCAGCTGCCCGAGCGCCATGCCGGCCAGGCAGGCGGTGAGGGTGAGCTGGACGGTGGCGGCGGGCGCGTGCAGAGCCTGGGTGACCTCCGGCAGGGCCGGGAGGTACATGTCCATCGCCAGGGGCGGCGTGGCGGTCAGACCGCCCAGGATCAGGGTGACCAGCAGGCTGGTGCGGCCGGCCCTGGCGCGGAGCGCCGGGTCGGCCGGTCCCCGGCCCGTTGCGGCCGGTCCCCGGCCCGTTGCGGCCGGTCCCCGGCCCGTTGCGGCCGGTCCCGGCGCGGTGCCGGGTGCCGCGCGCCCGGTGTCCGGGGCGGCCGCCGGGCCGGGCACCGGGTGTGCCGCCGGGTTCGTGGTGGCGTCGGTGGTGGAGTCGGTGGTGGTGCTGCTCGGTATGGACGGCCCGCCCTCGGGCATGTGGCCCCTCCCTTTCCGCGTCGTCGGCTCCCTATGCTCTCAGCTCGGACGGAGTGCTCGGCGTCAACGGCGATGCCCTGGGAGCGCTTCCATGATCTCCGCTACGCGGTGACGACACGAGCAGGGGTGGAACGGATGACAGGGCAGAAGGTTCGCTGGGGAATCCTGGCGACGGGAGGGATCGCCGCGACGTTCACGGCGGACCTGGTGGACATGCCGGACGCGGAGGTCGTCGCGGTGGCGTCGCGGTCGCCGGAGCCGGCGAAGGCGTTCGCCGAGCGGTTCGGCATACCGCGCGCGTACGGCGACTGGGAGTCGCTGGCGCAGGACGAGGACGTCGACGTCGTGTACGTCGCCGCCCCGCACTCGGCGCACCGCGCGGCGGCCGGGCTGATGCTGCGGTCCGGGCGGAACGTGCTGTGCGAGAAGCCGTTCACGCTGAACGCGCGCGAGGCGGCCGAACTGGTCGCGCTGGCACGGGAGAACGGGCGCTTCCTGATGGAGGCGATGTGGATGTACTGCCATCCCATGGTGCGGCGGATCAAGGCGCTGGTCGACGACGGCGCGATCGGCGAGGTGCGCAGCGTGCACGCCGACTTCGGGCTCGCGGGCCCCTTCCCCGCCTCGCACCGGCTGCGCGACCCCGCGCTCGGCGGCGGCGCGCTGCTGGACCTCGGCGTGTACCCGGTGTCGTTCACGCAGCTGCTGCTCGGGGAGCCGGCGGACGTCACGGCGCGGGCCACGCTGTCGGAGGAGGGCGTCGACCTGCAGACCGGGGCGCTGCTCTCGTGGGACGGCGGGGCGCTCGCCTCGGTGCACTGCTCCATCGTGGGCGGCACGGCGACATCGGCCTCGGTCACCGGGTCCGCGGGCCGCATCGACATCCCGTACGGCTTCTTCTTCCCGGAGCGGTTCGTGCTGCACCGGGACGGCCGTGACGCCGAGGAGTTCACGGCCGACCCGGCGGACGGCCCGCGCAACAGCCTCAAGCACGAGGCCGCCGAGGTGATGCGGGCGCTGCGGGCCGGGGAGACCGAGTCGCCGCTCGTCCCGCTCGACGGCACGCTCGCCGTGATGCGGACGCTCGACGCGATCCGTGACCGCGTCGGCGTCCGCTACCCGGGCGAGGCCGGCTGACCGGCCCGGCCGGTGCCGGGGCTCAGGCGGGCCTGAGCCCCGGCTCCCCCACCGCCGTGACGAAGGAGGCGGCCGTCGTGACCGGCGCGCCGGGCCTGGTCACGTACGGCACCGTGCGGAAGTCGGCGCGGGCCGCCTCCTGTCCCAGTTCGACCGTCACGTAGCCGCGCTGCCCGTTGTAGAACTTCAGGTGCGGGTTGGCGGTCATGTAGGTGTGCCAGTTGGCGGGCCGCTCGGCGCCGTCCTTGCCGCTGGTGACGGAGGTGGCGACGATCTCGGTGCCGACGGTCCGGGAGTCCGGGTCGTCGAAGTCGTCCTTGATGTCGAAGGCGTAGCCGACGTGCACGTCGCCGGTGAGCACCATCAGGTTCTCGATCCCGGCGGCCTTCGCGCCGTCCAGGACACGGCTGCGGGAGGCGCGGTAGCCGTCCCAGGCGTCCATGGACAGCTTCGAGGGCGTGGTGAGCTCGAACCTGCGCTGGGAGAACACGACCTGCTGCGGGACGACGTTCCACAGGGCCCGCGAGGAGTGCCAGCCGTCGAGCAGCCAGCGTTCCTGGGAGGCGCCGGTGATGGTGCGCGACGGGTCGTCGCTCTCCGGGCCGGGCACGTGGGCGCCGTCGCCGTAGGCCTGGTTGGAGCGGTACTGGCGGGTGTCGAGCACGTCGAACTGGGCGAGCCGGCCCCAGTGCAGGCGCCGGTACAGCTGCATGTCGGGGCCCTCGGGCTGCTGCGGGCGGCGCAGCGGCTGGTTCTCCCAGTAGGCGCGGTAGGCGGAGGCGCGGCGCAGCAGGAACTCCTCCGGCGGGACGCTGTTCTCCGGGATGTCGTCGGCGTAGTTGTTCTCGGTCTCGTGGTCGTCCCAGGTGACCACGAAGGGGTGGGCCGCGTGGGCGGCGCGCAGGTCCGCGTCGTCGCGGTAGAGGGCGTAGCGCAGCCGGTAGTCCTCGAGCGTCACCGTCTCGCGGTTGAACAGGGCCGGCAGGGTGCGGTCGGTGTAGGCGCGGGCGCCGCCCACGGAGTTGACCGCGTACTCGTACAGGTAGTCGCCGAGGTGGAAGACCACGTCGACGTCGTCGGCGGCGAGGTGGGCGTACGGGGTGAAGTAGCCGTCGTGGTACGCCTGGCAGGAGACGGCGGCGAGGGTGAGGGAGCCGGGTCGGCTGTCCACCGCGGGGGCGGTGCGGGTGCGGCCGGTCGGGCTGATCCAGCGGCCCGCGCGGAAGCGGTAGTAGAAGGTGCGGCCGGGTTCGAGGTGGGAGACCTCGACGTGCACCGTGTGGTGGAACTCGGGGTGGGCGGTGGCGGTGCCGCGCCGGGCGATCCGGCGGAACCTCTCGTCGTGCGCCACCTCCCAGTGCACGGTGACGCGTTCGGCGGGCAGGCCGCTGTCGGCCTGGAACGGGGCGGGCGCGAGCCGGGTCCACAGGACCACGGAGCCGGGCAGCGGGTCGCCGGAGGCGACGCCGAGCGTGAAGGGGTCCTCCGTGATCCGTGCGGCGTCGAGTTCGGCGGCGGCCGCGGTGCCGGCGGTGGGCAGGTTGACGGCGAACGCGAGCGCGGCGGCGGCCCCGGTCGCGGTCAGGAAGTGACGGCGGCCGATGTGCCGCGCGGCGGCGCGGAGTTCGGGGGCGTGCTGTGGCTGACGGGCCTCGGATGTCATCCGGTCCTCCCCTGGCGTGTGGATGCAGATGGCATTGGAGTGGCCGGGGACGGCTCGGCATTGACGCGCACACGGCATCCGGGTGACGGTCACATGAGGTCCGCATGGCGGACCCTCCCGTACGCTGCGGGGCCATGAACACCGAGGTAACGGACGGGAAGACGAGGATCGCCGTGGTGACCGGGGCGGGCTCCGGCATCGGGCGGGCGGTGGCGGTGGAACTGCTGCGCGCGGGCTGGTCAGTGGCGCTTGCGGGGCGGCGTACCGGCCCGCTGGAGGAGACGGCGGCGTCGGCCGCGGACGCGGGCGGCGGCGAGGCGCTCGCCGTGCGGACGGACGTGTCGCAGCCGGCGGACGTGGCGGCGCTGTTCGCGACGACCGTCGAGCACTTCGGCCGGGTGGACCTGCTGTTCAACAACGCGGGCACGTTCGGTCCGGGCGGGGTGCCGGTGGAGGACCTGCCCTACGAGGCGTGGCGGCACGTGGTGGACACCAACCTCAACGGGGCGTTCCTGTGCGCGCAGGCGGCGTACCGGCAGATGAAGGAGCAGCGCCCGCAGGGCGGCCGGATCATCAACAACGGTTCCATCTCCGCGCATGCGCCCCGTCCGCACTCGGTCGCCTACACCGCGACCAAGCACGCGCTGACGGGCCTGACGAAGTCGCTGTCGCTGGACGGGCGGCCGTACCGGATCGCGGTGGGCCAGATCGACATCGGCAACGCGGCGACCGACATGACGCAGCGCATGCAGGCCGGCGTCCTCCAGGCCGACGGGGAGATCGCTGCCGAGCCGGTGATGGACGTCGCGGACGTGGCGCGCACGGTGCGGCACATGGCGGAGCTGCCGCTGGAGGCGAACGTGCAGTTCGCGACCGTACTGGCGACGACGATGCCGTACGTGGGCCGCGGCTGAGGAGAAGACCGTCAACCAGCCCTCACATACGGAAGTTCATCTTCCGTAGCGTTGCCGCCGATGGGCGACCTATGCTCAACTCGTCTCCACCGAAGCTTCACAGATGGAGCAGGTCGCTTCCGCAGGCCATGTCCAGGGGGAGGGCAGTCGTTCCACACCGCCGGGTCGGGGGTGGACCCGCGAGGGACCGCGGGTGCGCACCGGCGGGTGGAACGGCTGCCTCGCATACGGGGACGACGCGCGCGTGCCGTCCGGCCGCCGTCAGTCCAGCGCCTCGATCTCGTCGGCGCACTCCACGGGCACCGCCACGTCCACTCCGGGGACGACGCGCGCGTGCCGTCCGGCCGCCGTCAGTCCAGCGCCTCGATCTCGTCGGCGCACTCCACGGGCACCGCCACGTCCACCAGGCTCTGCACCACGTACGGATCGCCATCGGACGGGTCGAGCGCCTCCTGGCGCCGCCGCTCGGCCTCGGCGCGGCCCCGGGCGAGGGACGCGGCGATCTCCCGGCAGTCGGCGGCGTGACCACCGTCCGGCGCCGGCTCACCGGCCGGGGTTCGGGGCGGTTCGGACGGCTCGACGGTCAGCGCCCAGGTGGCGACGAGACCGCCCAGACACAGTCCGGCCCAGGCCACCACGATCCGCCGACGCACCCCGACACCCGCCACCGGACCCCCGCCCCTTCCGCCACCGGCGGCCCATCATGCCGCACCTCCACGACACCGCGCCCGCCAATCTCCTCGCCCGTGCGCCTGCTGGGGCGGAGCGTCCCCGGCACCCGCGGTGCGCCGTGGACGCCCTCGCCGACGCGGACCTCCGCGGGCCACGGTCCCGCCGTCCCGTCGTACAGAGCGGGCCCCGATTCGGGGTGACATGGGTCACTTTTCTGCGTCGAGGTCGCATCTGCGTGCGTCGCGAAACGTTCATCCGCATGAAAGCGGCAAGAGATATACCGGACGGCGGACAGCGGCCGGAAAACGAGCCAAATTACGCTGTATACAACGGGCGCGAGCAAGAAAATGAACTTAACTCATGCCACTGGTCTACCCCTTTGAAAGCCGCCCCGAGACATTCGGGAATGAGTGAAGGATCCGATTCATTCGGATTGCCCGATTGATCAGCATCCGTGGCGACCCCTGCCCCACTAGCACAGGAATCAACAGTGGCAATGGCGGCTCACCGGGGGAAGATGACAAGTTGCGGCCAACTTGAGCACTCTACGTGCGAGTAACAGCCGGATCCGCACACGAACCGGAACTGTACTCTCCGGTTTCTGTATCTGTTCTGCATCTTGCTGCCACGGACCCCACCCCAGGAACTGGATATCGTCGGTCAGTCGTGATTACCTACACCTGATTTCGGCCACACCGTGAGCACATTGCCTTCGGCTGGTCCCCACGTGAGATTCATTGCCAAGGAGGCAAGCGTTCACAAGCGGCACGAAATTTGATTTCCGGTTCAATTAATTCGCCGAGCGGGGGCCGGCGGTGGCGCCGGGGCGTCACACAGCTGGGGCAACCAGGGCCGGTAAACGCGCGGCAGAGGCAATGTGGAAACAAACATGGGGGCTCACGCGTGGCTGGCACTTTGTTCGATCTACCCACCGTCGGCGACCTCGAGGAAAGCCTCCCACAGGGCCATGCCGCCCGCCTGGAGCAGACCCTGCTCCAGGCCCGCGCCCTGATCGAGTCCACGATGTCCCTGCACCGCCGCCGTCCGGCAACGGTGTCGGGCGTGACGCACACGGACGCCGAGGTGACCACCGAGACGCTCGAGAGACTCATACTCCGGGCGAGACGCTCGGTGAACGTGGCACTCACCGGGTCGGTCGCCTTCGTGGAGACGGTGCTGCGGTGCGTGGCCGAGGTGCCGAGCGGGGTGACCGTGCGGGTGCTGTGCACCCCGGCCGCCCTGGAGGTCTCGCCCGCGCGGCTGCGCGGCCTGGCCGGAGTGCGGATCCTCCCGCACGAACTGAGCGGATTCGTCGTCGCCGACGGCACGTCCGCGTTCCTGCGGCTGGCCACGCAGGGCCCGGCGGACGGCAGGGCGGCCGTCGTCACCGACCGCGCCGCGGTCAGCACCCTGCAACTGCTCTACGCCGGCGTGTGGTCACGCGGCCGCCGACTGGTCGACCACCCCGAGGTGAGTCCGCGTCTGCGCTCCGAACTCACCCGCCGCATCCTGGAACAGCTGCGGTCCGGGCGCACCGACGCCACCGCCGCGGTCGAACTCCAGGTGTCCCTGCGCACCTACCGGCGACACGTCGCCGAGATCATGCGTGAACTCAACGCGTCGTCGCGCTTCCAGGCCGGCGTGCGCGCGGTCGAACTCGGGCTGCTGCCGAAGGCGGCGTGACCGGCCCGGGCGCGCCGCGCCCCGTGTCCGTGGAGCGGACCCAGGGAACGAACATCCAGCGAGAAATGGGGGCACGAGGTGTGCGGCCAATCGGGGGACGAGTTGGAGCATGCTCTCTTGCAGGTCAGAGAGTTGATCGAGTCAACCATGATCATCCATCGGGACCGCAGCCGGCGGGAACAGCTCATCACGGCGCTGCCCGGCGGCTACGGACAGCTCATCGGCGTCACCCGGGAGCTGATGGCCCAGGCCACCAGCAGCATCGACATCCTGCGCTCCCGGGTCCCGGGCACCGGCAGCCAGCTGGAGCGGGTCGGGCTGCTCGAGGCCGACCTGCTGCACTTCGCCCGGGAGCGGGTGTCGGCCCGGTTACTGGCCGGGCCCGACCTGGTCGGCGACTCGCTCGGCAGCTGGCTGCCCGACCCGCACCGGCAGTTGACCGTACGGGTGGCGCGGCTGCCGCCGCTGCAGGTGCTCATAGCCGACCGGGCCACCGCGCTGGTGGTGGTCGGGACACCCGCCGAGCGCCGGGCGTCCCTCATCAAGGCACCCGAGGTGCTGCAGGCCCTGTGCGCGCTCTTCGAGAGCATCTGGTGCAGCTCCGCTCCCCCGGACGAGTACCTCGCCTTCGGCGACCGTGACCGGGCCCATCTGGTCCGGCAGATCCTGGGCGCCATGCGGGCCGGCGTCACCGACGAGGTGGCCGCCCGCGAACTGACCGTCTCCGTGCGGACCTACCGCCGCTACGTCGCGGAGATCATGGCCCTGCTCGGCGCCACCTCCCGCTTCCAGGCCGGCGTGCGGGCCGCCGAGCTGGGGCTGCTGCCACCCGGACAGGGCAACGGGCACCACCCGTGAAGGGCGCGCCGCAGCTTCCTGAAACGCGCGTTGCCGCGCCGCGGCACGCACAGTTTGATGGGTCCTCAGGGAACGGGACCGTCCTCGCGGACGGCTCCCGTCACCGGAGGTCCCCCCGTAGCCGCCGGTCCGTGGGGGCCCGCACCGGCCGGTCCGGTAAGGGTCCCCGCGCCCTCGACGAAGTCCGTTGCGGAAGGTGGATCCATGGAACGGCGGCCGATCGGTCTGGTGTTTCCCGGGCAGGGAACGCAGCGTCAGGCAATGGGCGCACCGTGGCGGGACACGCCGTCCTGGTCGGTCACCGAGGAGATCTCCGAGGCCACCGGGGAGGACATCGCCGACCTGCTGCTGAACGCGACGACGGAACACCTGCGCCGCACCGACCTGGCGCAGCTGTCGGTGTTCTCCGTCGCGATGATCGCCCACGCGGAGGCGGTGCGCCGCGGCGCGCTCGACGGCCCCGTGGTCGCCTGCGCGGGCCACAGCCTCGGCGAGTACGCCGCCCTCACCGCGGCCGGGGCGTTCACACTGCCCGCGGCGGCGGCCCTGGTGGCCGCGCGCGGCCGCGCCATGCGGGAGGCCTCCGGCGCCCGCGAGGGCACCATGGGTGTCCTGGTCGCGGCACCGCTGGACAGCGTGGAACACCTCGTGGACTCCGTACGGGAGGACGGCGCGGACGTGTGGGTCGCCAACGTCAACGCCCCCGGACAGACCGTGGTGTCGGGCTCGCCCGAAGGCGTCGCCCGGGTCGCGGACCAGGCCCCGTCGATCGGCGCCAAGTTCATCCGGCTCCAGGTCGGCGGCGCCTTCCACAGCCCGTACATGGCGCCCGCCGCCGAGACCCTGGCCGCCGCCCTGAAGGACACCGCCGCGGCGCCCCGGCACCTGCCGGTGGTGGCCAACGTGGACGCGCGGCCGTACGACGGCGGCGGCTGGACCGAACTCGGCACCCGCCAGCTCACCTCCCCGGTGCTGTGGGAGCAGAGCGTGCGCACCCTCACCGCCACCCTCGGCTGCGGCCGGCTCGTCGAACTCGGGCCCGGACGCACCCTGGCGGGGCTGATCCGCCGTATCGAACCCGGCGTCGAGGTGGTCTCCGTGGACGGCCCCGCCGCCCTGGACTGACTGACGACGACGAACCGCGTGAGCAGAAGAGACCCGGACACCACCATGGCAGCTGTTCCCGACGGCACGCGGACCCTCGCGGCGGCCGGCACGGTGACGGACACCGCGCCCCGGGAGTGGATCAGCGGTATCGGCGTGCTCGACAAGGCGTCCGTCCTGCTGGAGATCGTGGAGCGGGGTCCTGCGCCGCTCAGCGAACTGGTCACCCGCAGCGGGCTGTCCCGGCCCACCGTGCACCGCATCGCGGTGGCGCTGGAGCGGCTGGGGCTGCTGACCCGGGACTTCCACGGGCGGTTCGCGCTCGGCCCGCGGCTCGGCAGCATGTCCGTCGAGGCGCGTTACGACCGGCTGGCGCAGGCGGCGGGGCCGGTACTGGCCGAACTGCACGACCGCACCGGACTGGACGCGCGCGTGCTGCGCCGCCGCGGCAGGACGCAGACGTGCGTGGCGACCTGCGCGGAGGGCGCGCTCGGACCGGACGGCGCCGAGCGGGTGCCGGTCGGGATGTCCCGGCCCGCCGGTGCCGGGCCGGTCGCGCAGGTGCTGCTGGCCTGGCAGGAACCCGAGGAGATCCACGAAGGGCTGCGCGGCGCCCGGTTCACCGCGGCGCACCTCGCTCAGGTGCGGCGCCGCGGCTGGGCCCGCGGCTCGGACGTGATGCTGCCCGGCGACATCGCGTTCGTCGTGCCCGTGCGGGCGGCCGGGGACGACCGGGTGGTCGCCGCGCTGTCGGTGTCCGGTCCGCCGGGCCGGATGAACGCGATCCCGGCCAGGTGGCTGGGAGCGAACGTGTTCGACGCGGCCGCCGCCCTGGGCGACGCGCTGCACCGCTCCCACGCCCTGCCGTCCCGCAAACCCCCGGGGCCAGCGTCCGTGCGGGGCACGGCCGCCGTGTGAGGACCGGGCGCACCGGCGGTGTGCCGCGCCCGGCCCGGTGTGTGCGGGGCCGAACACACCGCTCCGGCACGCACGTTGCCGTCATCGGGACTCCGCGCGGGACACCGTCCGCGGCCGTGGTCGCCGGACCGCCCCACGACCGCGACCCGCCCCGGCACCTGGCCGGCCGCGAGCCACGCGGCGCCCGCAGCCGGACGCCGCGGCATCCCGGGCGCAGGACACCGGCGCACGCCGTCCGACCGAACGCGGCTCGGGCCGCCGTCCGGGACCGCAGTGGCCCGGACCGCCCACGACCGCGACCCGCCCGGCACCCGCGACCGGGCACGAAACAGCAGCGCACCGCCGTACGACCGAACAGCGTACGGAGGCGCCGCGCGGACCCCGCACCGGCACGCCGTCCGCAACGCACGAGGTCGGGTCGGCCGTCGTCACGGGCACGAGTGAGCGGACCGTGAGGCCGTTCAGCCTCGGCGGCTTGACGCCTTGGGCCGGGTGAGCGTCCCGTTGGAGGTCAGCGCTGCGGTTTGCTGATGGTGAAGAGCACGCGCAGCACCAGCACCGAACTGATCAGCAGCATATTGTAGCCGAAGACGTCGAACAGCCGCAGCGAGCCGGCGACCCGCGGCCCGCCCCGCGTGGACAGCAGCAGCATGCCCAGCACGCCGGCCACTCCGCCGAGGAAGGCGAGCAGCACGTCCCGGACGATGCCCTGGATGAAGCGCCGGTCCCGTTCGTCCGCGAACACCCGCACGTTGATGCTGAGCCGGCCCTGTTCCAGCGCGCTGCTGATGCGCTCGGCCCGGCGCGGCAGCCGCAGCAGCATCGGCAGCACGGCGGCGGCCTCGTCGGCCAGGGACCGGCTCAACTGCCGCGGGGAGAGCCGGCGGGCCAGTTCGGTGGCGGCGAAGGACCGCGCCTCCTCGACCAGGTCGAACCCCGGCACGAGCCGGCCCAGCGCGCCCTCCACCGTCGCCAACGCCCGGAAGGCGGCCGCCACTTCGGGCGGCACGGTGAGGCCGTACTGGGCGACGAGCAGGAACAGGTCGGAGAACATCTCCCGGCCCGGCGGCCCGGCGGAGGCGAGGTGGCGGGCCGTGTACCGGCCGAGCGCGCGGGTGAAGCGCTCCTCGTCGATCCCGTCGGGCCGTTCCACCAGGTCCAGCAGGGCGTCGGAGAGCGCCTGCGGGTCGTTGCGGTCGATCGCCATGAGCAGTTCGCGCAGACTGGCGCGCAGCATCCGGTCGATGCGGCCCACCGAGCCGAAGTCGATCAGACCGAGCCGGCCGTCGCCGAGCACCAGGATGTTCCCGGAGTGCGGGTCGGCGTGGAACACCCCGCCGATCATGATCTGGTGCAGCAGCGAGCCGAACAGGTCGCGGGCCAGCCGCTCACGGTCCAGGCCCTGCGCCTCGATGACGGTGTCGGCGCGGTTCAGCGTGACGCCGTCGAGCCATTCGACGACCAGCACCCGGGCGGTGGTCAGCTCCAGGTGGACCTCGGGCAGCAGGACCCGGGCGGCGGCCGCGGGCGCCCGGCCGTCGCCGTCCTCGGCTGTGCCGGGGACGGCGGCGTTCGCGGCGACGGCCGCGGTGTTGCGGGCCTCGGTGCGGAAGTCCAGCTCCTCGTGGAGCGAGTCGGCGAAGCCCTGCACCAGCGCACGCGAGCCGACCGTACGGCCCCAACTGGTCGTCCGCTCCAGCATGTCGCTGATCCGGAACAGGATGTCGAGGTCGCGTTCGAGCACCTGCCGGGCGCCCGGCCGCTGCACCTTGACGACCACCGCCCGGCCGTCGCGCAGCCGCGCCCGGTGCACCTGGGCCATGGAGCCCGCGGCGAGCGGCTCGGTCTCGAACTCCGCGAACACCTTCTCGGGCGGAGCCTTCAGCTCCTCGGCCAGCACCCGTTCGATGTCGGGCCACGGCTCGGGCGCCACCTCGTGCTGCAGGGCGCTCAGTTCCTCGACGAACACGTCGGGCAGCAGGTCGTAACGGGACGACAGCACCTGGCCGAGCTTGACGAAGGTGGCTCCCGCCTCCTCCAGCGCCAGCCGCAGCGACCTGGCCAGCGCGGCCTGGTCCTTGGGGCTCGCCGCGCCGCGCCGGGACCGGCCGGTCAGGAAACGGCCCAGCCCGTGCCGTACGGCGATCCTGCTGAGCTGGGTGTAGCGGCGGCTGCGCGCCAGCCTGCGGCGCAGCGCGCCGGGCCAGCGCACCATGCCGCGCACGGAGCCGCCCGCGACCGCCGCCTCCGACAGCACCAGGAAGATCATGGCGCCGAGCAGGGCCGCACCCAGCTGCACGGTCACCAGTGGGGTGCGGCTGGCCTGCGGGCCCATCGGCGTACCGACGACGCCCGCGGCGAGCAGGCCCGCGACGCCCGTGAGCAGTGCCCGGACCGCGCCGATGCGCAGTCCGAGCACTCTGCGGGCCAGTACGGCCATGATCATGGGGCCGAGCAGTGCGGTGGCCCCGGCGATCAGGAGGTAACTGCTCACGTACGCTGCGCGGCGACGGGCTCCTCGGCCGCCGGCTCCGGGTCGGCCTCCCGCTCCGGTTCGGGACGGACCCGGCCGGGCCACCAGGTCCGGTGGCCGAGCAGGGTGGTGACCGCGGGCACCAGCAGCACGGCCATCACGAAGGCGGTGAGCAGGATGCCGAAGGCCACGGCGAAGCCCATCTGGCGGAGCATGGAGTTCTGGGCCAGCAGCAGCACGCCGAAGGTGCCGGCGAGGATGACGGCCGCCGTTCCGACGGTGGACGTGGAGTGGGTGATGGCCTGGCGGACGGCCTGCGCCGGAGTGCTGCCGCGGCCCACCTCCTCCCGCAGTCGCGCCACCATCAGGATGTTGTAGTCGGTGCCGATGGCCACGACGAACAGGTAGACGATCACCGGCAGGGTGAAGGGCAGCCCCGCCTCACCGGCGACGGTCTGGAAGAGCAGCACGGTCGCGCCGAGCGTCGCGGCGAAGCCCAGGCCGACCGCGACCATCAGGTACAGGGGCGCGACGACGCTGCGCAGCAGCAGGCCGAGGATCACCATGATGGCCACGCCGGCGGCCGGGAAGACCACGGAGTAGTCGCGGTTGGTGGCGTGCTGGATGTCGGCGAGCACGGCGGACGTGCCGCCGACGAGGGCGCGCGTGCCGTCGGGCGCCGCCTCGTGCACGGCGTCGCGCAGCGGGCCGGCGAGCAGTTCCACGGCGCGGTCGCTGTCCGGCTTGTGCGTCAGCACCACACCGAACTTGGCGATGTCGCCCTTGGGCGCGAGGACGGGCGGCGTCACGCGTCCGAAGTCGGCGGCGGCGAGCTTCTCGCCGTAGGCGTCGACCTGGCGCCGGTCGAGCTTGCCGCCGTCCTCGGCCTCCAGGTACACCCAGGTCGGGTCGGTCTGGCCGGCCGCGAAGCCGCGCTCCAGTTCCTTGGCGGCCTGCACCGACTCCAGGTCCTTCGGCAGCGAACTGCTGCTGTCGAACACGGTGTTGAGGCTGAGCACGCCGGCCGCGAGCGCGGCGAGCAGACCGCCGGAGACGGCGGCGACCAGACCGGGCCGGCGGGCGGTGAGCGCACCGGTCCGCGCGGCGAGGCTGTGCTTGGGCTCCTTGCTCCACGCCTTGGACGGCCAGAACGCCTTGGTGCCCAGCAGCGAGAAGACCGCCGGTACGAGGGTCAGCGAGGCCACCAGGGTGACGCCGACCGAGATGGCCAGCGCCGGGCCGAGGGCCTTGAGCATGCCGAGGCTGGACAGCAGCAGGGCCAGGAAGGCGACGACGACGGCGCCGGCCGCGGACGCGATGGTCTCCCCGACCCGGGTGACGGCCTCGGTCATGGCCTCCTTCGGCTCCCGGCCCTGGCGCAGGAACTCCCGGTAGCGGAACAGCAGGAAGAGCAGGTAGTCGGTGCCGACGCCGAAGAGCACCACGATCAGGATCGAGCCGATCGAGGCGTCCGCCTGGAATCCGCCCGCCTCGGAGGCGATGGAGATCAGGCCGGTGGCGAGCACGAAGACGAGCCCGATGACGAGGACCGGCAGGATCGCGATGAGCGGGCTGCGGAAGATGGCCGCCAGCAGCACGATCAGCAGGACCAGCGTCGCCATCATGATCATGGCGTCGGTGTCGCCGGAGGACTCCTTGGTGTCCAGCGCCGTCGCCGCCGAGCCGGTGATGCCCATGTGCAGCTCGGTGCCCTCGAGGAGCGGCTTGGCCTCCTCGCGCATCTCGCGCACCGACTCGATCAAGGTTTCGTCGTAGGGGTTGTCGGTGTTCGCGAGGACACTCGCGAGGGCGATCTCGCCGTTCTCCGACACGGCCTGCGGGCCGGTCTGCACGGCGCTGATCTTCTCGAGGCCGGCCTTCTCCAGCCCGGCGGCGACCTTCTGCACGTCCGCGAGGTCGGCCTCGGTCAGCCGGCCGTTGTCGTCACGGCGGAAGACGATGACGGAGGCGGGCTGTTCCTCCTGCGGGAACGCCTTCTTCTGGAGTTCCCCGGCCTGCACCGACTCGTAGTGGGAGGGCAGGAATTCGGCCTGGTCGCTGACCGGTTTCAGGGGCGGCGCCAGGGACGCCACGCCTACCGCCGCGATCACCCACGCCAGTATGGTCAGCCAGGGGTGTTTGACGGCGGACCGTCCGACCCGTCCGAACATGGGGGGAGGCTCCTTCTCAGGGGATGGATGGGCGCACCGATTGTGTCCGCGCGCGTTCCCCGGCCGTCGGTGCGCGATGGAAAACTGTCATCAAGCTGCCGGGTGCCGCGGGCCTCACCGCCGGGCGCCGCAGGGAATTCCGACGCGCCTTCCGTTTCGTGGTTTCTCCGGCTTCCGGGCCGGTCGGGGCACGGGCAGTGGGCACGGACGGGCCCGTGGCCGGTATGACACCTTCATGCCAGGCCCGTTGTCGCGCGTGGGGGCGACTGCAATGGTTGCGGCTGGAAACAGCCGACGGTGTTCGACCGTCGTTCCGCTCCCGCAGGCCGCCCCGACAGGATGAGTTCGCTCGTGACCGCAGAGCAGCTGTACGAGGTCCCGACGACCGTCGTGCCGGTGGGCGACCGCCCGTACGCCGCCGCGCTGCTGCGCCGGCTCGGCCCCGACGTACCGGAGTTCCAGGACCGGCTGGGCGGTGCGCTGGCGGGTGTGGAGCGCCTGTTGCGCACGTGCACGCGGGACGCGTCCGACCCTCGGGTGAGGGAGCTGACCGGGCATCTCGCCGCCACCGGCGGCAAGCGGATGCGGCCCCTGCTGGTGCTGCTCGCGGCGGAGTTCGGGGATCCGGACCGTGCGGGCGTGGACCGGGCGGCCGTCGTCGCCGAACTGGTGCATCTGGCCTCGCTCTACCACGACGACGTGGTGGACCGGGCCCCCACCCGGCACGGCGCCGCCAGCGCCAACGCCCTGTGGGGCAACCGGATGGCCGCGATGGGCGGGAACTGGCTGCTGGCCAGGGCCGCCCGGATGTCCGCCGACCTGGTGCCGGACGCGCTGGCCCTCAACTCCTTCACGGCGAACCGCATCGTCGCCGGCCAGCTGCGCGAACTCGCCGGCCCCGGGCCGGAGGAGGACTCCGTCGGCCACTACTTCCGGGTCACCGCCGGCAAGACGGCCGCGCTGCTGGCCATGTCGCTGGGCGTGGGCGCGTTCCAGTCCGGGGCGCCGCGGGCGGTCGCCGACCGTCTCGTCGCGTACGGCGAAGAGCTCGGCCTCGCCTTCCAGATCGCCGACGACCTGCTCGACCTGCTCTCCCCCGAGGCGTTCAGCGGCAAGGAGCAGGGCCGGGACCTGCTCGCCGGCGTGCCCAGCCTGCCCGTGCTGCTGGCCCGGGACAGCAGCGACCCGGACGACGCGGAACTGCGGGAGCTGCTGGCGGCCGGACCGGCGGCGGGAGCGGACTGGCACCGTCGTGCCCTCGCCCTCTTCTCCGTCTCCCGGGCCACGGTCCGCGCGCAGTCGCTCATGCACGAGCGGCTGGACCGGGCGCGGGCGGCCCTCGACGCGCTGCCGCCGCTGCCCGCGCGCCACTCCCTCGACGCGCTCTGCGACTTCGTGGCCCTGCGCACCGGGTGAGTGATCCGGCGTGCCGCCGGGCCGCCGCCGGGAGGAGAACGCCGTGTCCGCATCCGTGCTTTCCTGACGACTGCGTGAGTTCAAGGACTCACAGGGGTGCACGGTCAGCCGGCTGGGTCGGTCCTCTCCGCACGGGCGTGCGGCCCGGGGGCCGGAGTACCGGTCCAGCTGGCGAGGAGGCCCAGAGCGTCGGCAGAAGGGGAGGCGGGTTCGGGGGTGTAGACGGTGAGGGTCTGTTCGGGATCGCCTTCGACGGTCAGGACCACGTAGTCGAGGGTGAGGTCGCCGACGAGCGGGTGATGGAGGCGTTTGGTGCCGCTGGTGTGCGCCTGGACTTCGTGGTCGGCCCACATACGGCGGAAGGCGTCGCTGTGCAGGGACAGCTCCC
The DNA here is from genome assembly GCF_006782915.1 of Streptomyces calvus. Classification (GTDB taxonomy): domain Bacteria; phylum Actinomycetota; class Actinomycetes; order Streptomycetales; family Streptomycetaceae; genus Streptomyces; species Streptomyces calvus. The sequence continues at coordinate 191,249 of NZ_VCNP01000049.1, read as the reverse complement.
CGATCAGCTCGGTGAGCTGCGGGTCGTCGGGGTGGCGTCCGGCATACAGGCGCAGCATGGCCAGGCAGTCGCCGGCGACCCGGTCCCAGTCGGCGTACAGCGCGCGGGCGGCCTCGTCGAGGAAGACGAAGCGGGCGAAGTTGCGCTCGCGGCGAGGCCGGGCTTCGAAGTCGGTGTAGAGGGCGTGGGCCAGCCGGTTGGCGGCGAGCACGTCCGTGCGGCGTCCCTGGACCACCGCGGGGACGCTGAGGGAGTCCAAGGTCCGGTAGAGGACCGGGTGGACCCGCTGCGGGGCGAGCGGACGCCGACGGCCGGCCCGGGTGGCGGTGGGCTGGGCGAGGTCGAAGAGGTGGGCGCGTTCGGTGTCGTCCAGTCGCAGGGCGCGGGCGACGGCCTCCAGGACACTTTCGGAGACGCCCTGGGTGCGGCCCCGCTCCAGACGGATGTAGTAGTCGACGCTGACCCCGGCGAGCTGAGCGACTTCCTCGCGGCGCAGGCCCGGAACGCGGCGGGCGCCGCCGTGCGGGGCGAGGCCGGTCTGCTCGGGGGTGATCCGGGCCCGGCGGGTGCGCAGGAACTCACGGATCTCGCTGCTGCGGTCCATGGGTCCACCGTACGGCGGCCCCCGGCCCTCCGGAGCCCGCGAAGGAGGTACTGGCAGACCCCCGGAAGAGCCGTACCTCGTAGGCGGGCCCGGGCGGGGTCGGCGGGTGGTTGCCTGGATGGCGGGCCCGGGCACGGCACGGCGCAGTACGCGCCGTCCCGGCACGGCCGACGCCCCCCGACCCACCGGGCGCCGCATGCGGCACCCGAGAAGGAATCCCTCATGAGCAAGGTCATTTTCGTCACCGGTGCCGGACGCGGTCTCGGCACGGACATCGTCCGCCAGGCCCTCGCGGCCGGCCACCAGGTCGTCGCCACCGGCCGCCGCCCCGAGGAGGTCGAGAAGACCTTGGGCGGGCCGCACGACAACCTGCTGGTCACCAAGCTGGACGTCACCAGCCTGGACGACGCGCACGCGGCCGCACAGGCTGCCGTCGACCGCTTCGGCCGGATCGACGTCCTGATCAACAACGCCGGGAACTTCTTCGCCGGCTTCTTCGAGGAGATCTCGCCGGAGGACATGCGCCGGCAGATCGAGACCAACCTGTTCGGTCCGATGAACGTCACCCGTGCCGTCCTGCCCGTCATGCGCAGGCAGCGCCACGGTCACGTCATCACGATCTCCTCGCTCGCCGGTCAGGTCGGCACGGAGTTCACCTCCGCCTACGCGGCCTCGAAGTTCGCCGTCGAGGGCTGGATAGAGGCCCTGCACCACGACATCAAGCCGTACGGCATCCGCACCACGATCGTGGAGCCCGGCTACTTCCGTACCGAACTGCTCGTGGACGCCTCCACCACCTGGCCCGAGCCGACCGTCGACGACTACGCCGAGCGCACCACCGCCACGGTCGAAGTCTGGAAGAGCATCAACGGACGGCAGCCCGGCGACCCCGCCAAGCTCGCCCACGCCCTGCTGACCCTCGCCGGCCAGGACCAGCCGCCGCTGCGTTTCGTCGCCGGCGCCGACGCCATCGAAGGCGTCACGGCCAAGGCCAGGGAGCTCCTCGCCCAGGCCGAAGCCTCCCGTGAACTGGGCGGCGGCCTCGGCCACGACGACGCTGCCTGAGCGGCAGCCCGGCCGGCGTCCGACCTCTTCCCCGAGCAGTGCTCAAGGACAGGCGGTCAGTGGGGGCAAGGGGCCGGTGGGAGCGGTTGGTCGGGGTGGGGTGCCTCGGGAGCGTCGAGGTCTGGGCGGGGACTCGGGTGTGCGGGGTTCCGCTGCGGCGGGGGGGAGGCTCGGGGTGGTGCGGTGTACGGCCCCTGCGGGGTCGGAGGTGCGACCGAGGCGGGGGCTCGGTGAGGGGTGCGGCCCGCGGGGGCCGGGGTGTGCCCGAGGCGGGGGCTCGGTGAGGTGCGGCCCGCGGGGGCCGGGGGTGTGCCCGAGGCGGGGGCTCGGGGCACACGGGGTTCAGATGAGGCCGACCTGCATGGCTCGGGCGCCGGCCTGGAAGCGGCTGCGGGCGTCGAGCGCCACCATCGCCGCCGCCACGTCGTTGCGGACGGTGCGGACGCTGCATCCCAGACGGCGGGCTATCGCGTCGTCGGTGAGGCCCTCGGCCAGCAGCCGCAGGACGATCTCGGTGCGCGGCCGGCGCGTCGTCGCGGCGCCGGGGGTCCGTCTGAGCTGGCGCACGGCGGTGCCCCGCTCCCAGAACCGCTCGGCCAGCGCGCACAGGGAGTCCAGTTCGCTGGCGGAGCGCACCACGCGCGGTGTGTGGGAGTCGTCGATCACGACCGCCGCCGCACCGTCCATGATCATCGCGCTCACCGGCACCGAGTCGGCCATGCGCGGCGGCACGTCCTGCTGGGCCAGCCACTGCGCGTGGACCATGGCGTGGTGGGCGTGGAAGACGGACGACGTCCACACGGCGCGCAGCCGCATGCCCCGCCGCAGCGCCATGTCCACGATCGGCCGGGAGAAGGCGAACCCGCCCTCGACGTACCGCGGCACGAGGAACACCACGTCGCTCTCCGCCTTGGCGACCATCCGCTCGATCACGGTGGACGCGTCATGGCGGTGTCCTCCTCCGTCGGCGGATTCCTCGATCCGCTCGACGGCCCGCTCGTGCAGGGCGATGAACCGGTCGATCTCGACCGGGCGGGGCTGCGGGGAGCGCCCCTCGTGCATCGACCGGGCCAGCAGGGCCGGCAGGGCGATGCACGGTTCGACCGCGCGGAACGCGGTGGGGTCGTCCGCCGATACGGCGACGAGCCCCTCGGCCCGCAGTGTGTCCATCGCGCGTACGACCTCGGACGCCGGCCACTTCATGACCTGCGCCAGTTCACGCGTCTGCCAGTTCGTCCGCCGGAGCATCCTCCGGTAGAGAAGCTCCGAACGTTCGTCGAGACCGATACCGGATTGCGCCACGTCAACCTCTCGGAAGGTGTCTTCCCAGGGGCAGGTTTTGCCCACTCGCGGATTAAACCTAGACATGCCAAGAACGGCTTGGAGTGTTCGGTCTGCGGTTCGACATCTTGGTGCCACCGGGAAAGGACATCCCGCCCACTGCACCGGGGCAGAGGGCGGGATGAGGGCACTACCGGTCATGCGGTCCGGGGCGTCGGACCGGTTTGTCGGGTCAACTCGTCACTTCCTGCCAGGACTTCGGGTCGCGGCGTCCCGGCGGAGCGTCACAGCACCCGGAACGAGCGCTTGGAGATCGGGGCGCACACGCACACCAGGGCCAGGCAGACCGCGACGGTCGTGACCAGCTCCATCACGGTGACGTTCCCGGCGACCATGGCGCGCACGGCGTCGTTGGCGTACGAGATCGGGTTGGCCTGGGCGATCACGCGCAGCCCGGTCGGCATCGACTCCGGCGGCACGAAGGCGTTGGAGGCGAACAGCAGCGGGAAGGTGAGCAGCGTGGTGATCATGCGCAGCACGTCGCCGTTGCGCATCAGCGCCGCCATCATGATGAAGATCCAGCTCATCGACCAGCCGACGAGCAGGCTCATGAGGATCGCGCCCAGCACGCCGAGGATGCCGCCGGGTGGCGAGAAACCGAAGATGACCGCGGCCAGTACGGCCACGGCGATCAGCTGGTAGAGCGAGCGGGCGGCGTCGGCGAAGCTGCGCGCCAGCAGCACGCTGAACCGGTTGATGGGCAGCGTGTGGAAGCGGGTGATGACCTCGTTGCGCAGGTCGTTGATGAGGCCGTTGCCCGCCTGGGCGCCGGCGGCGACCGCCGTGATGATCATGATGGCGGGGGCCAGGCCGTCGATGTAGGCCATCTCCTTGGACATGCCCGGTGCCTCGCCGAGCACCTTCAGCACGCCGGCGAACATCAGCAGCATGACGAGGGGTTCGACGAACGTGACGATGATGACGCCGGCGTTCAGGTAGGGGCGCAGCGAGCGACCGGTGAGCGCGGCGGTCTGCGTGATGAGCCCGCTGGTGCCCCACTGGGCGGTCGTGCCGTCGCGCCGCACGGGTGGTGTCCGCAAGGGTGTACCGGCCTCGGCGACCGTCATCTGAGTGCTCCTTCTACGGTGGGGATGGTGGGGACGGTCACGCGGGCACCGGCGTCGCGGCGGGCTCGTGGGTGAGCCGGAGATAGACGTCGTCCAGGGTCGGTTCGGAGAAGCCGAGTTCGGCGATGTCGGTGTGCGCCTCGTTCAGCGCGCGCACCACGACCGCCAGGTCGGCGGAGGCGGTCACGGGCACACCGAGGGCGGTCGAGGAGTCCTGCGCGAGGGTGGGCCGGAAGCCCTCGGCCTCCAGGGCGCGCAGCGCGCCCGGCACCTGCGACTCGGCGGACAGTGTCACGTTCACCATGCGCTGGCCGACGGCGCCCTTGAGCTCGGTGGGCGTGCCCTCGGCGACGATCGAGCCCTTGGAGAGCAGGGTGATCCGCTCGCAGAGCCGGTCGGCCTCCTCCAGGTACTGGGTGGTGAGCAGCACCGAGACGCCGTCCTTGGCGAGCCGCTCGATGACCTCCCACACGGCGATCCGGGAGTTGGGGTCCAGACCGGTGGTGGGCTCGTCGAGGAAGATGACCTGCGGCGAGCCGACGAGGCTCGCCGAGATGTCCAGCCGCCTGCGCATGCCGCCCGAGTAGGTGGAGGCCGGGCGCTTGGCCGCGTCGGTCAGCTCGAACAGCTCCAGCAGTTCGTCGGCGCGGGAGAGCGCCTGCCGCCTGCTCGCGCCGAGCAGGCGGGCGATCAGGGTCAGGTTCTCGCGCCCGGACAACTGCTCGTCCACGGAGGCGAACTGGCCGGTCAGGCCGATGCGGCGGCGCACGTCCTGGGCGTCCCGGGTCACGTCCAGGCCGCAGATCCGCGCGGTGCCGGTGCTCGGTTCCAGCAGCGTGGACAGGATGTGGACCAGGGTCGTCTTGCCGGCGCCGTTGTGGCCGAGCAAGCCGTGGATCGACCCCTCGGGAACCGAGACGTTCACACCGTTCAGCGCGGTGACGTCACCGAACGACTTTGTGACGTCGATTGCCTCAATCATGGGATTGGCCACGTGCTTGGCCTCCGTTGCTCTCTCCGGCGGCCCGGTGGCAGGCCATGGTCTGGATATGTCTGCGGAATTTCCTGTGCCGCTGCTTCGTGATGCTAGGGCGGTATCACAAGGGAGACGGGGCGCCTGCAGGTTGCTGAAATACCGCGGCCGTCGAATCGGGTTCACTGATCCGCGCGATGCGCGGCCGCGCCATACGGAGGTAATCCTCGGTGGCGAGGGCCATCGACAGATCGAGCCGGGCCGCGTTGAAGAACAGCGTGTCGCTGCGCAGCAGGTCCTCCTCGACGATCAGTTCGAGGTCGGGGTGGAAGGAGAACGGAATGATGGATCCGCTGACCGAGCCGGCCAGCCGCTCGGCGGTCTCCCGGTCGGCGAACCCCGCCTTGCGCCCGCCGGCGCACTCGGCGACCCGGGCCAGGTCCACGCGCCGGTCGCCCGGGACGACGGCCAGCACGTACCGGCACGTCCGCTTCGTCGGCCGTACGGTGACCACCAGGCACTTGGCGCTCTGCTCCAGCGCGTGCCCGCGCAGTGCGCTGGCCGCCTCGGTACGGCCCTCGGGGGCGTGCTCGATGAGCCGGTACCTGGCACCGTGCCGGTCGGCCAGCGCGCGCAGCCGCAGGTAGGTCTCCCCGGTCATCAGACCGTCAGGCCGCCGTCGATCTGGAGGACCGATCCGGTGATGTAGGCGGCCCGCTCGCTCGCCAGGAAGGCGACGAGGTCCGCCACTTCCTCGGCCTGTCCGAAACGGCGCAGCGGAATGTTCTTCGCGGCGTCCTTCTTGACCTTCTCGGCGAGTTCGGCCGTCATATCGGTCTCGATGAATCCCGGCGCGACCACATTGGCCCTGATGTTGTATCGACCGACCTCTTTGGCGAGCGCCTTGGAGAATCCGATGATGCCCGCCTTGGAGGCCGAGTAGTTGGCCTGGGTGGCGTTTCCGTACACACCGGCGATCGACGAGATATTGATGATCGTGCCGGATTTGCGCTTCATCATTTCGAATATCACGGCGCGGCACACGTGGTAGACGCCGTCGAGGTTGGTGTCCACGACGCTGTGCCAGTCCTCGTCGGACATCAGGACCAGCGGGTTGTCGCGGGTGATGCCGGCCGAGCTGACCGCCACGTCGACCGGGCCGAGTTCGGACTCGGTGCGGGTGACCCAGTCGCGGACCGAGGCGGCGTCGGTGACGTCGACGCGCACGGCGAGGGCCCGCCGGCCGAGTTCGCCGGCCTCCTTCTCCAGTTCCAGCGCGGCCTGCTCGTTGGACTGGTAGCAGAAGGAGACGTCGTATCCCTCGGCCGCGAGCCGCAGGACCACGGCGCGGCCGATCCCGCGCGAGCCGCCGCTGACCAGGGCGACCGGCGCTGTGTTCTCCGTCATGACACTCCGTAGGTTGTCGGGGCGGCCCGGGCGGGCCGGATGGGGCGGGCGCGGTGCGGCGAGCGCGGGCGGCTCAGGAGCCCTGCGGCGCGGGCGGCGCGAGGGCGTCGCCGGGGCGGAAGGCCATGGTGATCTGGCCGATCGTCAGCAGCGGTGCGCCGCCGACGGTGCTCTCACCGGCGAAGATCATCGTGTCGTTCACGGCGCGTTCCAGGCGGGCGTGGTGCTCCACGGTGTCGCCCGGGAAGACCGGCCGGTGGAGGTCGATGCCGCTCATGGAGCCGAACAGCATGACCTGGCCGTCGGCCGCGTCGCCGGCCAGGCGGGTGGCGAGGATGCCGGCCGTCTGGGTCCACGACTCGATCAGCAGGAAGTCCGGGTAGGCGAGGTCGTCGTCGCCGGGCGACGGGCCGAGCCGGGCGTACCAGGGCTCGTTGAGGGTGACGGCCTTGACGGCCCGGATGTGGTCGTCGCCGATCTCGAGGACGCGGTCGACCATGAGCATCGGGTAGCGGTGCGGCAGGGCGGCGCGGACGCCGACGGCGGTCAGCACGGTGTTCCCTCCTGCCGGTAGCGCAGGCGGACCGAGGCGGCGGGGCCGCGGCCGGTGGCCACCTTGGCGGCGCAGCGCCAGTGCTCGCCGCGCGGCGACCAGGTGATGTCGACGGTCAGTTCGTCACCGGGGTGGACCGCGGAGAGGAACCGGGTGGACTCGACGGCGGCCAGCCGCAGTCCGCCGGTGACCGGCGGCGCGGCGGACTCCGCGGCGCGGCGCACGCACTCCATCACGCAGACGCCGGGGAAGATCGGGAAGTCCGGGTAGTGGCCGGCGAAGACGGGCTCGTCCTCGGTGATCGTCACCGTGAAGCCGGCCGTCCACGCCCCGGAGTCCTCGTCGTGGGCGGGTCCGCGCACCGGCCGCGCGGCGGCCAGGACGGTGCCGGTCACGGACGCTCCCCCAGTTTGCGGCGGACCACCTCGTAGGCGCTGTCCAGGGTGCGCACCTCCCTCATCTCCGACTCGGCGAACTTGACGCCGTAGGTGCGTTCCAGCACGACGACCACTTCCAGGGCCATCAGGGAGTCGACGCCGAGGGTCTGGACGAAGTCGGTGTCGTCCTGGACGTCGGTGACGTCCGCGTCGATGGTGTCGGCGAGCAACTGCCGCAGGTGTTCCCGGTCGAGACCGGCGGCCGCGTCGATCGGCATGTCCTTGCTTCTTTCTTCGGAGTGGGCGTCGGTCAGCGCGTTGCTTGGTGGTGCGCTTCGGTCGGCGCGGTGCTTGGTGCTGCGCTTCGGTCGGCGCGGTGCTTCGTGGTGCGTGTCGGTCAGCGCGCGGACAGGCGCAGCGCGGCGCAGGCGACGACGCCGTTGTCGTCCACGGAGGAGACGAGGGCGACGGCGCCGGCCGGGACCGCGGACTGCTCGGCGGCGGCCAGCAGCGATCCGATCTGGAAGGCGGCGGAGGCGGCCGCGGTGTCCCCGACGGCGCTCATGGACGGGGCCCGGTCGAGCACCTGGGCGCCGAAGCGGGCGGTGAGCACCTCGCGTTCGCGGGTGCCCGCGTTCCCGGCGGGCGCCGAGGTGGAGACCGCCCACACGTCGTCGCGGTCCACTCCCCCGCGCCGCAGCACGCCGTCCACGCAGGCGGCGAGGGCCTCGCCGGGGTCGTCGTCGAAGTAGACCCGGGACTGCACGGCCAGCACCTCGGCCAGCGCGCGGTCCGCCGCGTCGGCCGGATCGGCCGACTCCAGCATGAACATGGCGCAGCCCTCGCCGAGCAGGGCGTCCGCGCCGTCCTCGCCGCGCCGGTGGTGGTCCAGCCAGGCGCGGGCGTTGGAGAACTCCTCGGCCGCGCCGGACAGCACCGTGCGGGCGCGGCCGGAGGCGAGCAGCCCGGCGGCGTAGCTGAGCGCGGACAGGCCGGCGACGCGACCGCCGGCGATGGTGGTGTTCGGGCCCTTGAGGTTGTGCCAGATGGCGCACTGGCCGGCGGCGCAGTTCATCACCGCGTTCGGCATCAGCGACGGGTCGACGTAGAACGGCTTGTCGCCCTCGAGGGAGGCGCGGGTGAAGTCCATCATGCTCTGCGCGCTGCCGGTGGTGGTGCCGAGCACCAGGGCGGTCTCCTCGTCGGAGGCCGTGCGCCGGTCGCCGGAGTCGCGCAGCAGGTCGCGGACGGCGGTGACGGCCAGTCCGGTCACCCGGTCCATGGAGCGGGTGCCCTTCTTGCCGAGCACCTCGCGCAGTTCGAAGCCGGGGATCAGGCAGGCGTGGCTGTCGGGCGCCGCCCACTGCCCGGAGTCCAGCGGCGCGGAGGTGTCCTGTCCGGCGAGTACGCCGGCCGCGAAGCTGTCCTTGCCGATGCCGTACGGCGACACCGCGGACCAGGCGGTGATCACCGGCCGGGTCGTGGTCGCCGGCGCGCTCGCCGAAAGGGTCATGGTCGCATTCCGTTCTGCTCGGTGGTCTCGGTGGTGCTCGGTGTCCTCGGTGGCCCCGGTGTTCGGAGGTCCGGGGTCCGGGGTGTCCGGCGGGAGCCGGTCAGACCGCGGCCGGGCGGGCGCCGGCCGGCACCGGCGGGCGCAGCACCAACGTGGCCACGCCGTCGTCGGAGTCGGTCCCCGCCACCAGCCACATCGGGCCGTCGGCGCCCGCGTCGAGCGCGCCGACCGCCGCCGCGCACTGCACGACGCCGAGCGCCCCGGACAACTCGCCCCACACCGCGGCGAGGTCGTGCACGGGCAGCCCCTGCGACAGGGCCGGGGCGGCGGCCGCGGGTGCGTACCAGGCGGCCGGCTCGGACTCGACCTCGGCCAGTTCGGCGATGGTGCCGGCCACGTCCAGGCCGCGGGTGTGGGCGCCGATGACGGCCCGGACGGTGGCGCCGCGGGCCTCGGCGGCCTCGGCGCGTTCCAGCACCACGGCGGCGGCGCCGTCCGCCAGCGGGCCGCCGACCAGGCGGCGCGCGATCTCGTTGTCCGGCTCGACGCCCACCACGACGACGTGGTCGGCTCGGCCGGAGCGCAGCAGTGCGGTGCCCCAGCGGATCGCGTCGAGCCCGGAGGCGGGTCCGTTGCACAGCATCAGGTTGGGGCCCTTGAGGCCCCACCGGATGGCGATCTCGGAGGCGATGATGTTGCTGGAGGCGTTCGGGGTGTCCATGGGGCTGACGCCGTGGGTACCCTCGTCGGCAATGGTCTGGACCACGCGGCAGACGGTGTCGACGTTGCCCAGGTTGGAGCTGACCAGCACCGCGGTGCGGGTGCCGTCGACGGTCAGCTCGCCGTCGGCCAGCAGCCCGGCGTCGGTCAGCACGCGCTGCGCGGCGCACAGTCCGAGCTGGGTGGCGCGGTCCTTGTAGCGCAGGCCCTTCTTGCCCAGGACGGCGGCCGGTTCGACGCTGTCGCCGGGGCGGCTCGCGGTGGCCAGGGCGGTGGCGGAGTCGGCGCCCGGCAGGGCGACGCCGACGCCGGTGACGGTCATCATCATGATCCCTCGACAATCGCTACGGCGTTGACGCCGCCGAACCCGAATCCGTGCACCTGCGCCAGCCCCACCTCGTGCTTGGCCTCCTGGCCGCGGACCAGCCGCAGACCGGCCGCCTCCTCGATGGGCTGCTCCAGGTTGACCAGGGGCGGCACCTTGCCGGTGGCCATCACCTGCAGGGTGGTGACGAGGCTCATCAGGCCCGCGGAACCGCTGGTGTGGCCGGTCATCGGCTTGATGCCGGTGAGCACCGGACGGCCGGCGGCCTCGCCGAACACCTCGCCGTAGGCGGTGATCTCGACCAGGTCGTTGAGCGGGGTGCCGGTGCCGTGCAGCAGCACCATGTCGATGTCCTCGGGCCGGGTGCCGGCCAACCGGTGCGCCTGCCGCATCGCCTCGGCGACCTGGACCGGGTCCGGGGCGGTGGGGTGCTTGGCGTCGCAGGTCATGCCGACGCCGCGGAGCTTGCCCCACAGCCGGCCGCCCGGCCAGCGCACCTGCTCGCCGCGCAGCACGACGGCGGCCGCGCCGTCGCCGAGGATGGTGCCCCGGCGGTTGACGTCGAGGGTGCGCAGCGCGGTCGGCGGGTTGGGCTGGACGCGGTCGGCCAGGCCGTGCATCGACTCGGTGATCGAGTCGACGCCCGCGACGATGACGGTGTCCGCCTCGCCCAGCGCCAGCAGGTCGGCGCCGAGCGCCAGCGTGTACAGGGAGGCGGAGCAGGCGTTGGAGACGGTGAGGGTGTCGGCGGTGCCGAACCGTTCCCGCAGCGCGGTGCCGAAGTGCAGCCGGTCGGCGCCGAACGGCGCTCCGTCGCGCCACCACAGTTCGGCCGACCGCAGCTCGCGCAGGCCGGTGCCGACGAGCACCGGCACGCCGGACAGGTCGTCGCCGAGGCCGGCGTCCGCGGCGGCCTGGGCGACCGCGTCCAGCAGGAACTCGGTGGCGCGCAGCGGGCGGTCGGCGCCCGGCTCCGGCCGGTCGTCGATCTCGAACAGCTGCTTGCCGTTGTAGCGTTCGCCGTCGAACCCGCGCATCGGACCGAGTCCGCCGCGGCCGGCGCAGAGGTTGGCGAAGATCTCGTCCGCGTCCCGGCCGACGCTCGCGACGGCGCCGACGCCGATGATGGGCACCCTCATCGGACACCCTCCTGGTACTTGCCGAGGATCACGATGGCGTTGTTGCCGCCGAAGGCGAGGCCGTTGTTCTGCACGATCCTCAGGTCCGCCTCGACCGACTGGTTGGGCACGCAGTCGATCTCGCACTCGGGGTCGGTCTCGCGGTGGTTGATGGTCGGCGGGATGAAGCCGTGGTGGATCGACAGGGCGCAGGCGATGGCGGCCAGCGCACTGGCGGCGCCCATGGTGTGGCCGAGCATGGACTTCAGGGAGACGGTGCGCGGCACGGTGTCGCCGTACACGTCGTGGATGGCCCGCGACTCGGTGACGTCGTTGGCCTTGGTGCCGGTGCCGTGGGCGGAGATCAGGTCGACCTCGGACGCCTTGACGCCGGCGTTCTCCAGGGCGATCTCCATGCAGCGGGCGACGCTGTCCTGGTTCGGGGCGACCTGGTGGTAGGCGTCGCAGTTCATGCCGTAGCCGAGCACCTCGGCGTAGATGCGGGCGCCGCGGGCCCGGGCGGAGGCGAGGCTCTCCAGCATCAGCACGCCCGCGCCCTCGCCGGTGAGGATGCCCTTGCGGTCGACGTCGAAGGGGCGGCACACGTCGGGGGCGATGGTGCCGAGCCGGTAGAAGCCGGTGAAGGTCTTGCGGCACATGGCGTCGGCGCCGCCGCACAGGGCGTAGTCGACCTCGCCGCTGCGGATGGCGTCGAAGCCCTGGCCGATGGCGTAGTTGCCGGCCGAGCAGGCGGTGGCGATGGTGACCGCCTCGACGTTGGACAGGCCCAGCTCCTGGGCGGCGGCCACGGAGAGGCGGTTCGGGTAGACGCGGCGGGCCACGGTGGGGTCCATGGCCTGCGGTCCGGAGGCGACCTCGGTGCCGACCAGGTGGTCGAGTTCGTAGGACTCCCCGTCGGTGGTGCCGATGGAGATCATGCCGCGCCGGGCGCGCAGGTCGTCCAGGTCGGCGCCGGCGGCCTCGACGGCCATGCGGGCGGCGGCCACGGAGAACTGCGTGGCGCGGCCCAGGGTCTCGGTGGGCAGGTTGTGGATCCAGCGCTCGGGTTCGGCGCCGGTGATCTCGCAGCCGTTGGCGTGGGCGAAGCCCTCCGTGTCGAACAGCGTGATCGGCTTGGCGCCGCTGCGGCCGGCCCGCAGCCCTTCGGCGAACTCATCGGCGCCCACACCGATGCTGGAGAACACGCCGAACCCGGTCAGCACCACCCGGGTGGCCGCGTCGTCACGCGTCGCGTCGGAAACGTTCACTGACATCAATCTCCCTCGGTACGGCGTGGTCGCCTTGGATGAGGACAGGGCCGGGCGGCCACCGGGCGGCGGAGGGCCGACGGCGTGCTGCCCGCCCCTCCGGTCGCCCGGCGTACCGCCGTTACTTCTGGGCCGCGACGGCCTCGCCCACCACGGCGTAGACGCCGTCGAGGTTGACCATGCGCTCCAGCTCGGACTGCTCGATGGTGACCTTGAACTCCTTCTCGAGGCCCGCGAGGATCTCGATGGCGCGGAGCGAGTCCGCGCCGTGGTCCTCCTTGAAGAGGCTGCTGTCGGTCACCTCGTCCTCTTCGAGCTCCAGGACGTCGCAGACGATCTCCTTGATGCGGGCCTGGGCGGTGGTGTCGATGGCGGTGGTCATGTGATTCCCCTTGTTCTTCCGATGGTTCGGTCGGTGGATGGCTCGGTGGTTGGCTCGGTGGTTCGGTGCGGGGCCGGTCGGCCGTGGCCCCGGTGGGCCGTGGGCGGACGTCCCGCACGTCTCGGTGCGCGCGGGCGCGCGGTCACTCGCGTGCGCCGGCGAGGCCGGGCGACGGGAGGCGGAAGGGTCGGGGCGTGGTGGTGCGCCGGGCACCGCCGCGGCACACCTCCCTCGGGTCCCAGCCCTCGGGCCGTTCGGGCAGCAGGTCCGGGTCGCCGTACACGGTCCCGGCGCGGGCGGCGGCGAGCAGCGGCTCGCCGAGGATGTCGGCGGCGCAGCCGATCCCGCCGAGCATGACGCCGGCGATGCCGTTGCCGGCCTGGGTGCTGGCGCCGACGACGTGCAGTCCCCTGACGGCGGTGGCGGTGCCGGGCCGGGCGGTGCCGCCCCACTCCGCCATGCCGAAGGGCGTGCCGCCGGTGGACAGCGTGTACCGCTCGTGGGTGAGCGGGGTGGCCGCCTCGATGTGGGTGAGGTGCGGCCGCAGCGGGCCGAGGGCCTTCTCGGCGGCGTCCAGGGTGGCCTCGGTGAGTTCCTGCTTGCGCCGCAGATAGGTGGGGTTGCGGCGGTAGTCGCCGCCGTCGGCCGGTCCGTCCGTGACGCCCCACCACGCGTAGTCCGGCGGGCAGAGCGTCATCACCTGGAGGTTGGCGTGTCCCGGCGGGCACAGCTCCCGGTTGTGCGGGTCCTTCAGCGAGGCGAACGAGCAGAACAGGAAGGGCACGTCGCCCGTCTCGCCGCCGCTCACCCGGTCGAAGTAGCCGTCGATGTCGTCGGTGTCGTACCACCACAGGTTGGCGTTGGGCCGATCCCGCAGATCGGTGTCGAGGCCGAGGTAGAGCACCAGCCACGGCATGCCCATCTTCGCCCCGGCGGTGCGGGTGACGACCGACTTCTGGAAGTGTTCCGGGCCGACCAGTTCGAGCACGGTGCGCGGATAGTCCGCGTTGGACACCACCAGGTCGGCGGTGATGACCTCGCCGCCGTCCAGGTGGACGCCGACGACCTTGCGGTCCTCGACGAGGATGCGGGCCACCCGGCTGCGGGTGCGGACCTGTCCGCCGTGCGCCTCGATCACCTCGACCAGGCCCGCGGAGAGCACCTGTCCGCCGCCGGCCGGGTAGTAGGCGCCGCGCAGGTAGTGGTCGGTGACGCTGGTGTGCCGCGCCACCGTGGCCTGCTTCGGGGTGAGGCCGTAGTTGGGGGCCTGGGCGGCGAGCACGGTACGGGCCCGGGAGGACAGCCCGCAGTGCCGGAACAGGTCGTCCAGCGTGCGCCGGCCCCACTGCCGGATGGTGGCGGTGCGGGCGGCGATGTCCTGCGGCGCCCACGCGTGGGCCTCGAACAGCGCGGCGCGCTGCTCCTCGCCGAGCGCCGAGCAGACGTCGACGAACGCGTTCAGGCCCGCGGCCTCCTCGGGCATGGCCTGCGTGAGGCGTCGCCGGTACGCCTCCCAGCCGGCGGGCATGTCGACGGACACGCCCGGCACCCGGATCTGGTCGAAGCCGTCCTGGTCCATCTCCAGGAAGTCCACCCGGTCACCGAGTCCGACACCGGACAGGATGCTCGGGATGACTCCGCCGGGTGCACAGTCGCCCAGGTAGTGGACGCCCACATCGAATTCGTAGGCGCGGCGTCGCCGGAACACATGGCTGTTGCCGCCCACGATCGAGAACTGCTCCAGTACCAGGACGCGCTTGCCCGCGGCGGCCAGATACGCGGCGGCGGTCAGACCGCCGAGACCGGCCCCGACCACCACGGCATCCCAGTCGGTGCCGCGCGCGGTGCCGTGCGCGTCGCTGTCCACAGTCGTCTCCTCGTCATGTGGCGTGGATGGGTGGCCCTGGCCGCCGCACCGGCCAGGGCTGTTCAGGGGTGGGCGTGCCGCCCGGTCAGCCGCAGCCGCCGGCGTGGCCCTGGTCGCCGCCGGCCGCCAGCAGGTCGGCGTGGGTGGCGGGGTCCGGGGCGTCGGCGGCCGACTGCCGGGCGGACTCGGCCGCTTCGGTGCCGAGGACGGCGCGGACGAACGGCGCGACCCGGTCCACGCCCCAGAACTTGTCCCGGCCGTGAATGAAGAACGGCACGCCGAACAGGCCGTCGTGGGCGGACTCGGCGAGCAGGGCCGCGCCCCGCTTGCGCAGGTCGGGGTCCTGGGTCGCGGTGGACAGCCGCTGGGCGTCCAGGCCGAGTTCCTCGGCGATGCCGGCGATCACCTCCGGCTCGGAGATGTTCTTGCCGTCCTGCCAGCGGGCCTGGTAGGCGGCGGCGACGAACTCCTTGCCGCGGCCCTCGTCGTCGGCGGCGATCCACGCCAGGTGGGCCACCTCCCAGCAGGGGTCGCGGTCGATCGGCCAGCTGACGTCCAGCCCGCGCTCGGTGGCGAGCCGGCGGGTGTCCTGGAGGATGTAGAAGTTCTTCGCCCGGCTCATGGCGACGATCGGGAGGGTGACGCCCTCGTCGGCCAGCAGCCGTGCGGTCTCCTCGTCCGGCTCCCAGAACGGCAGCCAGTCGATGGCGTCGAGCACCTCGGGGTGGGTGCTCATCAGGTCGCGGTAGGCGAACCAGGAGTAGGGGCTGCGCAGGGAGAAGTACCAGCGCGGCCGGCGGCGGGAAGCCATGGGGTCCTCCGGGCTGTGGGGTGGGTGGTCACTCGCCGCGCAGCGCGCGCAGGACCTCGTCGTCGAAGACGGCCATCTGCCACTCGGCGTCCGGCGACACCTTGTGGCAGTAGCCGTGGGTGATCTCGCCGGTGGCGGTCTTGACGAGCTTGCCGTCCCGCACCACGTAGAAGTCCATGCGGGAGGTGTAGAGCATGTCCTTGAAGACGGACTCCACGGTGTAGACCGTGTACAGGTCCTCCTCCATGATCGCCTCGTCGGTGAAGTGCAGCTTGTTCTGCGTCACCACGGGGATCCAGCCGCGCTCGTCGAGGAGCCGCTTGATGCTGATGCCGCGGGAGGCGACGAAGAGGTGCTTGGCCTCCTCCATCTGGCGCAGGTAGCCCGACATCTGCATGCGCTCGGTGAAGTGGCAGTAGTAGTACGGGATGCGCCACTTCCAGCCGATGGCGTTGTCGTCGCCGATGATCTCGGCGAGCACCGGGTCGGTGGAGGCGTCCTCACCGCGGTGGAAGGCGCCGTGCAGGTCGTCCACCGGGGTGGAGGCCAGCTCGGCGGGCTCGGCGGTGGCGAGCCGGTCGACGACGAAGCGCTCCAGCTCCGCGGGGAGCGGCGCCGGGTCGGCGATGTTGGTGTCACGGCGCAGCAGCACGCGGAACTTGGAGGTGACGGCCTTCTTGGGGGCGCCGTCGCGCTCGACGATCGCGGCCACCGCGAACACCATCTCGCGGTCGGTGTCCTTGGTCTTGGGGGTGACCTCGACGGTCACGTCGTCGTCCAGGGTGAGCACGGTGTGCAGCCGCGTGTCGACGCCGACCACGTCGAAGTTGACGCCGTGCACCAGGTACAGCTCGGTGGCGCCGAGGCCGACGGCCCGGAAGTGGTCGAGCACCGCCGCTTCGAGCAGGTAGTTGTCGCACTTGAAACCGATCGCGGTGTTGATGTTGCCGCCCTCGTAGGAGGGGCGCATCGTCACCGAACTCGGCTCGGTCAGCAGCTTCTTGATGTCGACATCGGTCAGGGTGGCCATCGATGTACTCCCGTACTCAGTTGACCGCCGCCGGGGGGTGCCCCGCCGGCAGCGTGGTGAGGAATTGCTGGACAGCGAGCGAGAAGAGGTCAGGGCGCTCGGCCATCGGTGTGTGCGCGCAGCCCTCGATGCGGTGGATCGAGGCGTTGCCGAGCCGGGCCGCGAGGCGTGCGCCCTCGGCCGGCGGCGCGATCGGGTCCTGGTCGCCGATGACGACGTGAACGGGCAGGCCCACCAGGTCGACGGGCAGGAACGGGGTGCGCAGGTAGACGTGCAGGTGTCGCACGACCCAGTGCGGTCCGAGTTGTTCGCAGGAGCGCTCGGCCATCTCGGCCCGCAGGTCCGCGGCGAGCGGCTTGCGCGACCTGGCCGTGATGCCGTCCTCCGCTCCGAGCCGCAACAGGTCAAGGAACCGGGGCAGTTCGGCCCAGGTGAAGTCCTCCGGTCGCTGCCGGTAGAACGGTGCGACCAGGACGACGCCCCGGACGCCGAGCTCCTCGCGCGCATCGCGGCCGGCCGCCGCCAGGTCGGTGAGCAGGGTGAGCAGCAGCACCGACGCGTAGGAGTGGGCGATGACCACGTCGGCGCCGCCGGGTATCCGGCGTATCGCCTCGGTGATCCAGGCGGTGTCGTCCCGCTCGGCCACCGCGAAGGTGCCGCCCGCCCGCCAGGGCAGGCCGGCGCTCCACAACTCCAGGCCGGGCGGCCGGTGTTCCACGAAGGCGTCCCAGCTGCTCTCGCTGCTGCCGAGGCCGTGCAGCAGCAGCGCGCGCCGGCCGGCTTCGCCGGACGTGGCCCGCTGCCGGAGCACGAGCGGCTCGACATCGCCTTGTCGGAGCACCGGACATCCCTTTCCGAAGAAATTCGGGCAGCGGAGGATATGGCCGGGGCAAGGAGAATTGTTTCCCCCCGGCGAACTTCCGCCACGCTAGCAACCAATTCCGTGCCGCCAGACGGTCGGCCGGTGATTTTGCAGCGATA
Organism: Streptomyces calvus; assembly: GCF_006782915.1. Lineage (GTDB taxonomy): Bacteria > Actinomycetota > Actinomycetes > Streptomycetales > Streptomycetaceae > Streptomyces > Streptomyces calvus. The sequence goes on along the minus strand of NZ_VCNP01000049.1, from coordinate 173,847 downwards.
TGCAATCCGCTGCACCGGCGCGCTTATCGGCGCGCCGCACACTCAAATCATCCAGGAATTACGGCCCGCCGAAAGGGCCGTTTCAGCAAGCTGCGACCGGGGGGCGTCACTCGGATCGGGCCGGCTCGCGGGAACGGCGCCTCGCGGCGGAGCCGGGCGGTGTCCGGTGTGCGGCCGCACGGCGGAGAAGGGCGGCCGGGCGGAGTCCGGCGACCGGCGACGACGCCGCGGACGCGCGTGCCGGACGCTACTCGGCTCCGGCACGGTCGAACGGCAGGCGCTACAGGGCTTTCCAGGCGGCGACGACGTCGTCCGCGGCGCCCTGTGCCGACAGCGCCCGCCGGGCGGCGAGCAGCGCCTTGGGCCAGTTGACGGTCAGTACGGCGGCCAGCCGGTCCTCGCGCCGGTAGGCGACGGCGAACCGGCGGCGCCCGGCGTCGGCCCGCACCACGGTGGCCTCGTCGCCGGGGCCGGGCCGGCCGAGCACGGTGATCTTGCCGCCGTACTGGTCGGACCAGACGAAGAACTCGGCGCGGCACGGCACCGGTTCGGGCCCGGTGAGGGTGCGGGCGACGGCGTCGGCCTGCTCCACGGCGTTGGTCCAGTGCTCGACGCGGACGTGCCGTCCGAGCAGCGGGTCGTGCCAGCGGGCGACGTCGCCCACGGCGAAGACGGTGCGCTCGGCGTCGGCGGCGCCGTACGCGTCGCACAGGACGCCGCCGTCGTCGTGCAGCGCGATGCCGGAGCCGGCCAGCCAGCCGGTGCCGGGGCGCACGCCGATGCCGACGACGACGGCGTCGGCGGGCAGCACGCTGCCGTCGGTGAGGGCGACGCCGGTGACGGACGGCTCGCCGACGAGGCCGGTGACGCCGGTGCCGGTGAGCAGGCGGACGCCGTTGTCGGCGTGCAGGAGGGCCAGTTCGGCGGCCGCCTCCTCGCCGAGCAGCCCGGACAGCGGTGCGGGCAGCGCCTCCACCACGGTCACGTCCGTGCCGCGGGCGCGGGCGGTGGAGGCCACCTCGGCGCCGACGAAGCCGCCGCCCACGATCACCAGCCGGCCGGTGCCGATCCGGTCGAGGTCGGCGCGCAGCCGCCGGCAGTCGGCGAGGGTGCGCAGCACGTGCACACCGTCGCGCGGCATGCCGGGCAGGGTGCGCGGCGCGGCGCCGCAGGCCAGGACCAGCCGGTCGTAGCCGAGGCGGGTGCCGTCGTCGAGGTGCAGCAGGCGGTGGCCGGTGTCCAGGGCGGCCGCGGCGGCGACCCGGCGTTCGGCGTTCCACTGCGCGGGGTCGCCGAGCGAGGCGCGCTGCTCGTCCCAGTCCCCGGCGAGGATCTGCTTGGACAGCGGCGGCCGGTCGTACGGGGCGTCCGGGTCGGGGTCGACCAGGGTGATCCGGCCGGTGTGGCCGGTCTCCCGCAGGCCCGCCGCGAGGCGGCTGCCGCCGACCGAGGCGCCGACGATCACCACGTGTCCGGCGGTCACGACGCCGCTCCCTCGGTCGGGGCGCCGGGGGCGTGGGCCAGGGCGCGCGGGGTGCGCAGCTCCAGCACGTCGCGCAGGCCGAAGGTCCAGCCGGACTTGCGGGCCTTGTTGGCCAGCTTGGCGGCGCGCAGGCTGTCCCCGCCCCGGTCGAAGAAGTCGTCGTCGAGGTGGACCACGGGCAGGCCGAGGACCTCGGCGAACAGGGCGCACAGCCGGGTCTCCGCCTCGGTCACCGGGGCGGCGCCCGTCGGCGCGTCGTCGGCCGGCGGTTCGGGCAGGGCGTCCTTGTCCAGCTTGCCGTTGGAGGTCAGGGGCAGTTCGCCGACCACGACGACGGCGGACGGGACCATGTAGGGCGGCAGGTGGCGGGCGACGGCCTCGCGCAGCGCGGCCGGGTCCGGGGCGGCGCCGTCCTCGGGGACCACGTAGCCGGCCAGGTAGCGGTCGCCGGAGCGGTCCTCGCGGGCGATCACGGCCGCCTGCCGCACCCCGGCCTGGGCCGCCAGCACCGAGGTGACCTCGCCGAGTTCGATGCGGTAGCCGCGGATCTTGACCTGGTCGTCGGTGCGGCCCAGGTACTCCAGGAGACCGTCGGGCCGCATCCGGGCGATGTCGCCGGTGCGGTACATGCGTCCGCCGCCGGGCGCGGCCACGAACCGCTCCGCGGTCAGCCCGGGCCGGCCCAGGTAGCCGCGCGCGACCTGGCCGCCCGCGATGTACAGCTCGCCCTCGGTGCCGGCCGGAACGGGGTTCAACCGCTCGTCCAGCACGTGCAGTTCGGTGCCCGGGGTCGGACGGCCGATGGGCGTGGCGCCGAGCTCGACGGGGTCGTCGGGGCCGATGGCGAAGACGCAGCAGCCGACGGTCGCCTCGGTCGGCCCGTACTCGTTGACGACGGTCGCGCCGGGGTGGGTCTTGCGCCACCGCTCGACCACGTCGCCGATCAGCATCTCGCCGCCGACGACCAGTTCACCGGTCGGCGACAGGCTGCTGGGCAGCACGGTCAGCAGCGGCAGGTGCGAGGGGGTGGCCTTGACGAAGGCGGGCCGCCCGGCCGGCGTACCGGGCTCGGGCTCCCGGTCCAGCGAGCCGACGCGCACGTGGCCGCCGCGCAGCAGCGGCCCGTACAGCGCGGTGACGGTCAGGTCGAACGCGACCGGGGAGTGCAGCAGCGCGCTCCGCGCCAGGCCCGGGTAGGCGTCGCAGGCGAAGTCCAGGTAGCGCAGCAGGGTGTCGTGCTGCACCGTCACGCCCTTGGGCCGGCCGGTGGAGCCGGAGGTGTAGATGACGTACGCCAGGTTCCGCGCGGTCAGCGGGGCCGGGCGGTCGGCGTCGGTGGGGTCGTGCGCGGGACCGCCGGCCGCCTCGGCGGCGGCGACCTCGGCGGGGACCGAGAGCGTCCGCGGACCCTCACCGGTGCCGTCGGCGTCCTCGCCGTCCGGTACGAGCATCAGCTCCAGGCCGGTGTCCTCGACGATGTACGCCAGCCGGCCGGCCGGGCAGTCGGCGTCGACCGGCACATAGGCGGCACCGGTCTTGAGCACGCCCAGCAGCGCCACCAGCAGGTCGGCGGAGCGGGGCAGCCGGACCCCGACCACGTCCTCCGGGCCGATGCCGCGGCCCAGCAGCCGGTGCGCGAGCAGGTTGGCCCGGCGGTTGAGCCCGGCGTAGTCCAGCTCCTGCCCGCCGCTGTGCACGGCGACGGCGTGCGGGGTGCGCGCCACCTGTGCCTGGAAGAGTTCGGCGAGGGTTGGGTCAGCCATGGTGTCGTCCGTGGTGTGGGTTGTGTTCACGTGCATCACGTGCGTCTCCTGCGTCCAGTGCGTTCGGGGCCGTCGCGTCTCATCCGGCGCGGTCCGCGGCGAGCTGCCGGATCGTCGGACGCAGGTACAGGTCGCGCATGGCCACCGTGTGCCCGCCGCGTCGGCGCAGCGCGGCGCCCACCCGCATGGCGAGCAGTGAGTTGCCGCCCAGGTCGAAGAAGTTGTCGTCCGGGCCGACCGGCACGCCGAGCACCTCCCGCCAGACCTCCAGCAGCACCTGCTCGAACGTGTCGGCCTGCGCCGCGGCGGACTCGGCCTGCGCGGCGGCGGGCGTGGCGGCGGGTGCGGCAGGCGCGGCGGGCGCGGGGGCCGCGGCGGGCCGGGGCAGCCGGCGGGTGTCCAGCTTGCCGTTGGTGGTCAGCGGCATCCGCTCCAGTGCGGTGACCGTCGACGGGACCATGTACTCGGGCAGGAAGCGGGTGGCGCGCTGCCGCACGGAGGCGGTGTCGTCGCCGTCCATCACCACGTACGCGTCGAGCTGTGCGGTCGCCGCGTCGTCCGGGTCGGTCCGGTTGAGGACCACGGCCGCCGCCGTGACCTGCGGGTCGTCCAGCAGCACCGAGCGGATCTCGTCGAGTTCGATGCGGAAGCCGCGCAGCTTGACCTGGCTGTCCAGCCGGCCCAGGTGCTCCAGCCGTCCGTCGGGCAGCAGCCGGCCCTTGTCGCCGCTGCGGTACAGCCGCTCGCCGGTGCGCACGTCGGTGAGGAAGCGCTGCTCGGTGAGTTCGGGCTTGTTCAGGTAGTGGGCGGCGACGCCGGCGCCGCCGACGTAGATCTCACCGGCGACACCGGCGGGCAGCGGCCGGCCGTCCGGGTCGGCGACCCGCACCCACCAGCCGGGCAGCGCGTGCCCGACCGACTTGGAGGCGGTGAGCGCCTCGGCGCGGGTGACGGTCTGCGCGGTCACGTGCACCGTGGTCTCGGTGATGCCGTACATGTTGACCACCCGGCACGCGGTCTCCGGGTGGCGGTCGAACCAGGGCAGCAGCATCCGCGGGTCGAGTCCCTCGCCGCCGAAGACGACCAGCCGGACCGGCGCGGGGTCGGCGCCGTCCCGCTCCACCTCCACCAGGTGGGCGAAGGCCGACGGGGTCTGGCTGAGCACCGTCACCCGCTCCTCGCGCAGCAGCCGGTGGAAGTCCTCCGGCGAGCGCGACACCCAGTAGGGGACGACCACGAGCCGGCCGCCGGTGAGCAGGCAGCCCCAGATCTCCCACACCGAGAAGTCGAACGCGCTGGAGTGGAAGAGCGTCCAGGTGTCGTCCGCGCCGAGCCCGAAGTCGCCGGTGGTGGCGGCCATCAGGCTGAGGACGTTGACGTGCGGGACGACGCAGCCCTTGGGGCGGCCGGTGGAGCCGGAGGTGTAGATGACGTACGCCGGGTCGTCGGCGCCGGCCGCCGACGGCGGCGGCCCGTCGCACCGTTCGGGTGCCAGGTCCTCGAGTGCGGCCGGGGTCAGGACCCGGGTGTCGGTGCCGCCGGGGAAGTCGGCGCGGTCGGTGAGGACCGTGGTGAGTCCGGCGTCGGAGGTCGTGTAGGCGAGCCGGTCCTCCGGGTAGGCGGGGTCCATCGGTACGTAGGTGGCGCCCGCCTTGAGGACCGCGAGCAGCACGACGATCATCTCGGCCGAGCGTTCCAGGCACACGCCGACCCGGTCGCGGTCCCCGACGCCCAGCGCGCGCAGCGCGTGCGCCAGCCGGTCGGCGCGGCGGTCGAGTTCGCCGTACGTCAGCCGGGTGTCCTCGCAGCGGACGGCGACGGCGTCCGGCCGGGCGGCGGCGATCTCGGCGACCGCGGTGTCGATGCGCCGCGGCGTGAACGGCGGCAGCGGCGCGGACCGGCGGTGCGCGGCCAGGCGTGCGGCCTCCTCCTCGTCCCACGGGCGGGCGTCGGCGACGAGGGTGTCCGGGGCCTCGGCGAGCGTGCGGTGCACCTGGCTCACGTGCCGCAGCAACTGGTCGGCGACGGCGTCGGACAGGGTGCGCGCGGAGTGGTCGCAGCGCAGGGCCCGTCCGCCGGTCGCGTCCCGGGTCACGGTGACGGTCACCGGGAACGGCGGCTGCTGGAACGGCCGGTACTCGGCGTGGTCCGCGCCGGGCAGGCCGGCGGATAGGTCGCGGTCGGCGAGGACCAGGCCCACCGCGGCCGTCGTGGCGGTCCCGTCCGGGCCGGCGGCCAGGGCGGCGCGCAGCTCCTTGTCGACGGTGCCGAGGGTGCTCCCGCCGTCCGCCGCGACCGGTGCCGGGACGACCGGGCGGCCCGGGGCGCCGGTGCCGGGGGCGAGCAGCGCGAGTGCGGGCCGGGTGACGCCCTCGTAGCGGGCGAGGACGACACCGAGGGCGGTGGCCCAGCTCTCGGCGTCCGTCTCGGGGTGCCCGGCGGGCAGCGGCAGCACACGGGTCACCGGGGTGTCCGGGCCGTGCGGCCGGCCGAGCCCCCAGTCGGGCTGCTCCACGGGGCCGCCCGGGCCGGGCTCGGCGGGCGGCGACGTGGCGGCGGTGCGGGCCGTGAGGGCGGTGTCCTGCTCGGCGCCGAGCAGGCGGGCGGTGAACGCGTGCAGGGCCGTCGTGTCCAGGGCGGCGCGGTCGGCGACCACGACCAGGTCGGTGGCGCCGTCGGCGTACTGCAGCAGCACCGCCCGGACCGGGGCGTCCCGGTGGACGGGCAGCGGGCGGCCGAGTTCGCGGTCCCGCCACCGCCGGGCGGCGGGCGCGTCGGCGCCGCACGGCACCCGCTCGGTCCACAGCCGCGCGGGGAAGCCCGCCGACGGGCCGGTGCCGGCGGTCAGGGCGGTGAGCCGGGCGGCGACCGCGTCCGGTCCGTCCGCCGCGGCGCCGGCGGTGAGGCGTACGCGCAGTGCGTGGCAGGCCGCGCCGGCCGGGGCGGCGGCCCGCTCGGGCGTGCGCGCGGCGGCGGCGTCCTGGTGAGTGATCGACACGACTGGTCCCCTAGACATGGTTGTGATGGCTCAACAGGTGGCTCAGCGGATGGTGAAGCCGCCGTCGACGGTCAGCACGGAGCCCGTCACCTGCCGGGACTCGTCGGAGGCCAGCCAGAGCGCGGCACCCGCCACGTCCTCCGGTTCGATCAGCGCGTTCATCGGCTGCGACTGGACGAAGGTCTGCTCGTGCTCGCCGACCGGCAGCTCCAGCGACCTGGCGATCTCGGTGAGCATCCGGCCCTCGACCGCGCTGTCGTCCCGGATGGAGCCCGGGCACAGGGCGTTGACGCGGACCTTGAGCGGGGCGTAGTCCAGGGCCGTCGCCCGGGTCAGTCCGATCAGGCCGTGCTTGGAGGCGGTGTAGCCGGCGAAGTGCCGGTAGCCCACCAGTCCGGCGGTGGAGGCGACGTTGACGATGCTGCCGGAGCGGCGGGCCACCATGTGCGGGCCGACCAGCGAGATCATGCGCCAGGCGCCGGACAGGTTGATGTCGAGCATCACCTGCCACTCGTCCTCGGTGATCTCGTGCGTGGTCCGGCCCGACGGCGCCACGATGCCCGCGTTGTTGACGAGGACGTCGACGGCGCCGAACCGGTCGAGCGTGGCGTCGACCGCCGCGCGCAGGGCGGCGCCGTCGCGGACGTCGGCGGTGGCCGTGAGCACGGCGGCGCCCTGCTCACGGCAGAGCCGCGCGGTGTGGTCCAGCTGGCTGACGGTACCGAGCGGGTAGGGCACGCCGTCCACGTCACCGCACACGTCGAGCAGGGCGAGATCGGCTCCCTCCCGGCTGAACGCCAGCGCGCAGGCACGGCCGACCCCGCGCGCGGCTCCCGTCACGACGACGGTCTTTCCTTGCAGGCGCACCAAGACTCCTTAAACGTTGGTGGAGGTTCCGCCGGGCCCGTCGCGCCGGCTCAGGCCGGGCGGACGTCCGCGAGCACGTCGATCAGGCCCTCGGGGTTGTCGACCAGGTACATGTGGCCGCCCTCGACCTCGACGAACCGGAAGTCCCTGCTGGTGGCCTTGGACCACTCCATGGCCTGCTCGGTGGTCACCAGGGTGTCGGTGGTGCCGCGCACGGAGACGATCGGCGCGGGCAGCGGCTGGTCGGAGGACGGGACGTAGCTCTCGTGCATCTCCACGTCGGCGCGGAGCGTGGGCAGCAGCAGCTCCCGCATCTCCGGGTCCTCCAGGGCGTCGTGGCGGTAGCCGGCGAACTCCTTGACGCGCTCCAGGAACTGGTCGTCGTCGAGTCCGCTGGCGCCGTTCTCGCGGCGGGTCCACGGCCCGGGCGAGCCGCTGACCACCAGGGCGGCCAGCTCGACGCCGTCGGTCGCGGCCAGCCGGTGGGCGATCTCGTACGACAGGACCGCGCCGAGGCTGTGGCCGAACAGGACGACCGGGCCGGCGCCCTTGACCCGCTCCAGCACCTCGGGCAGCAGCCCGTCGGCGGCGGCGACCGCGTCCTGGTAGGGCTCCTCCGCGAAGCGCTGCTCACGGCCGGGCAGCTGGACGGCGGCGAGGTCGAACCGGTCCTGGGCGAGCGGCACCCAGGGGCGGAAGACCGAGGCGCCGGCCCCGGCGAACGGCACGCAGAGCACGACCGTCTTTGCCATGGTGATTCCCTTTTCTGTGCTGTGTGGTGCGCGGTGTGTGGCTGTGTCGGCCGGCGGTCAGGCGCCGGAGGTGCGGGCCAGCTTCTTCGCCAGCACCGCCCCGATCTCGGCGAGCGGTTCCGGCCGCATCAGGTCGTTGTGGCCGACGGCGACGGTGTGGATCTCCAGGCCGCCGTCGACGTGGCCGTGCCAGTGGTCGGGGTCGCCGGCCGGGTCGACGGTCGCGGCGAACATCACCGCGCCCGCCCGGCAGCGGCCGGTGCGCGCGGCTCCGTCGAGACGGAAGCTGTTCGCCATGACCCGCTGGAGGCGGCGCAGTTGGTCGGCGGTGAGGCCGGCCAGGTCGTCGCCGGTGGAGCGCACCGCCGCCATGACCGTGTCGATGTCGACGGGGCCGTCCAGCGCGGACGCGTCGAGTCCGGCGGCGGAGAGGATGCCGTCGAGGAACTCGCGTTCGGAGAAACGCGCGTCGGTGTCGACGGTGGTGCTCGGGTAGGCGTCCAGCAGGGCGAGCAGCTCGACCTCCTGGCCCGCGGCCTCCAGCCGTTCGGCCATGGCGTGCGCGATCCGGCCGCCGAGCGACCAGCCGAGCAGCCGGTAGGGGCCTTCCGGCTGGACCGAGCGGACCCGGGCCACGTAGTCGTCCGCCATCTCCTGAAGCGTCTCCGGCAGCGGCTCGTCGCCGTCGAGTCCGACGGCCTGCAGGCCGTGCAGGCCGACCTCCGTCGGCAGGTGCTCGGCGAGAGAGGCGTACGGCCAGCTGAGGCCGCCGAGCGGGTGGACGCAGAACAGCGGGGTGTCCGTGCCGCCGGGACGCAGGGTCAGCAGCGGGCTCGTCGGTCCGGTCGTGGCGTCCCGGCCGAGGCGGCCGGCGAGTGTCGCCACCGTCGGCGCCTCGAAGATCGACACCACGGACAGCTCGGCCCCGAGCCGGTCGCGGACGCGGCTGATGAGCTTGGTGGCGAGCAGCGAGTGGCCGCCGAGTTCGAAGAAGTTGTCGTCGATGTGCACGGTGTCGTGGCCGAGCAGTTCGGCGAAGATCTCGCACAGCGCCGTCTCGTTCTCGTCGCGCGGGGCGCGGCCCGGGCGGCGGTCGAGCAGGCGGGGCGCGGGGAGCGCCTTCTTGTCGACCTTGCCGTTCGGGGTGACCGGTACGGCGTCGATGACCGCGTAGTGCACGGGCACCATGTGGTCGGGCAGCAGCGCGGCGAGGAGGTCGCGCAGCTCCTCCGGCTCCACGGGGGCGGCCGGGTCGGTGACGGTGACGTACGCGGCGAGGCGGGTGTCGCCCGACTCGTCCCGGTGCGCGGTGACGACGGCGCTGCCGACGCGCGGGTGCCGGGTGAGCGCGTGCTCGATCTCGCCCAGCTCGATGCGCTGTCCGCGGATCTTCACCTGGTCGTCGGTGCGGCCGAGGAACTCGATCACTCCGTCGCGGGTGACGCGGGCCAGGTCGCCGGTGCGGTAGAGCCGGGAGCCGGGCGGGCCGTACGGGTCGGCCACGAAGCGTTCCGCCGTCAGGTCCGGGCGGTTCAGGTAGCCGTGCGCCAACTGCACGCCGCCCAGGTACAGTTCGCCGCTGCTGCCGGTCGGGGCCGGGTTGAGGGCGGCGTCCAGTACGTGGGTCCTGGTGTTCCAGACGGGCCGGCCGATCGGCACGGACGCGGTGTCCGCGGCGGTGGCGCAGTCCCAGGCGGTGACGTCGACGGACGCCTCGGTCGGGCCGTACAGGTTGTGCAGTTCCACGCCGCCGAGCGCGGCCCGGAACCGGTCGCGCAGTCCGGCGGGCAGGGCCTCGCCGCTGCACAGCACGCGGCGCAGCCCGGTGCAGCGGGCGGCCTCCGGCTCGGCGAGGAACACCTCCAGCATGGACGGCACGAAGTGGACGGTGGTGATGCCCGACTCCTGGACGAGCCGGGCCAGGTAGGCGGGGTCGCGGTGGCCGCCGGGCCGGGCGGCGACCTGCGTGGAGCCGGCCACCAGCGGCCAGAAGAACTCCCAGACGGAGACGTCGAATCCGGACGGTGTCTTCTGCAGCACCCGGTCGTCGGCGCCGATGCGGTAGGTGTCCTGCATCCACAGCAGCCGGTTCACGATGCCGCGGTGGGGCACGACGACGCCCTTGGGACGGCCGGTGGAACCGGAGGTGTAGATGACGTACGCGGGTGACTGAGGCAGCGGGCCGGGCAGGGCCCGGATCTCCTCGGCGGCCACGGCGGCCAGCTCCCAGTCGGTGCCGAGGTCGTCCAGCACGACGAGGGAGCGGACGGTGCCCTTGATCTCCTCGGGCAGGGCGGCGAGCGCCTGCGAGGTGGTGACCAGGACGGCCGGGCGGGCGTCGCCGAGGACGTAGGCGATGCGCTCGGCCGGGTAGTCGGTCTCCACCGGCAGGTAGGCGGCGCCCGCCTTGAGCGCGGCGAGCAGGGCCACGGTCAGGGCGGCCGAGCGGGGCACGGCCACCGCGACCACGTCGCCGCGGCGCACGCCCCGGGCGGCGAGCAGCGCGGCCAGCCGGGAGGAACGGTCGTCGAGTTCGGCGTAGCCGAGTTCGGCGTCCTCGCCGATGACCGCCGGCCGGTCCGGGGTGCTCGCCGCGCGGGCGGCGAACAGTCCGGCGATGGTCTCCGGCGCGAAGCCGGACTCCGTCACGGGCGGCAGTTCCAGGGTGCGGGCGGTGTCGTTGAAGCCGGTGACCAGCCGGTCGTGCTCGTCGGGGGCGAGGATGTCGATGCGGGTGAGCGGGGTCGCCGGCTCGGCGACGCCGGTGGTGAGCAGCCGGGCGAGCCGTTCGCCGATGAGCCGCACGGTGTCTGCGTCGAACAGGTCGGCGCTGTACTCGATGGAGACGTCGATGCCGGCGGGTGCGCCGTCGAGGTCGGTGCGTTCGACGAAGTTGAAGCCGAGGTCGAACTTGGCCGCGGCGGTGTCCCCGTCGATCGGGCGGGCGGTCAGGCCGGGCAGGTCCAGCGAGGGGACCGCGTTGTTCTGCAGGACGATCATCACCTGGAACAGCGGGTGCCGGGCCAGCGAACGGGCCGGCTGCACTGCGTGCACCAACTGCTCGAACGGCAGGTCCTGGTGGGCGAAGGCGGCCAGGTCCGTCACGCGGACCCGCTCCACGAGTTCCTTGAGCCCGGGGTCGCCGGAGACGTCGGTGCGCAGCACCAGCGTGTTCACGAAGAACCCGACCAGGTCGTCGAGCGCCGCGTCCGTGCGGCCCGCGCCCGCCGTGCCCAGCGGCACGTCCGTTCCCGCGCCCAGCCGGGACAGCAGACCGGCCACACCGGCCTGCAACACCATGAACAGCGACGACCGCGTGGTGCGTGCCAGGTCGGTGAGGTCGCGGTGCAGCCCGGCGCCGAGCTCGACCGACACCACACCACCGCGGTACGACGCCACCGCCGGGCGCGCCCGGTCCACCGGAAGGCTCAACTCGTCCGGGATCCCGTCCAGCGCGTCGCGCCAGTACGCGAGCTGCGCCGCGATCGGCGAGTCGGCGTCGTCCTCGCCGCCCAGCACGTCCCGCTGCCACAGCGCGTAGTCCGCGTACTGCACCGGCAGCGGCTCCCACTCCGGCGCCGTACCCGTCAGCCGCGCCCGGTAGGCGACGGCCAGGTCCCGGCCCAGCGGCGCCTGCGACCAGCCGTCGCCGGCGATGTGGTGCATCACGACGCACAGCACGTGCTCGGTCGCGGAGACCCGGAACAGCGAGGCCCGCACCGGCAGGTCCGCCGCCAGGTCGAACCCGGCCGAGGCCACCGCCTCCACCGCCGCCGTCAGGCCCTCCTCGGTCACCTCGACGACCTCGACGGGCACGGTGGCCTCCGCGGCCGGGACGACCCGCTGCCACGGTTCGCCGTCGGTCTCGGGGAACACGGTGCGCAGCGCCTCGTGCCGGGCGACCACGTCGTTGACCGCGGCGCTCAGCGCCGCCACGTCCAGCGCGCCGGTCAGCCGCACCGCCACCGGGACGTTGTAGGTGCCGCTCGGGCCCTCCATGCGGTTGAGGAACCACAGGCGGCGCTGCGCGAACGCCAGCGGCACCCGCTCCGGGCGCTCGGCCACCGCGCGCACCGGCGGCCGTCCGCCCGTCGAGGAGCCGACGACGCGTTCGGCGAGCGCCGCCACCGTCTGCGCGTCGAAGATGTCGCGGAACGGCAGTTCGATGCCGAAGGTGGAGCGGACCCGGCTGACCAGCCGGGTGGCCAGCAGCGAATGGCCGCCCAGGTCGAAGAAGCTGTCGTCGATGGTGGTGACCGGCTTGCCGAGCAGTTCGGCGAAGAGCCCGCACAGGGTCCGCTCGATGTCGTTGCGCGGGCCGCGCGCGGTGCTCCGGTGGGGCTCGGGCAGGGCCGCGCGGTCGATCCGGCCGTCGGCGGTGCGCGGGAAGGCGTCGAGCGCCAGGAAGTGGGCGGGGACCGCGTACTCCGGGAGCGCGGCGGCGGCGTGGGCGCGCAGCGTCTCCTCGTCCGCCGGGGCCGCCGGGTCGGCGGGCACGTGGTGGGCGACCAGCACGGTCGGGCCGGCCGGGCCCGGGCGGGCGGTGACCACCGCGGCGCCGACGGCCGGGTGCGCGGTCAGGACCCGCTCGACCTCGCCGGGTTCGACGGTCCGGTCGCCGACGGTGATCCGGTCGTCGGTGCGGCCGACGAGTTCGACGGTGCCGTCGCGGGTGATGCGGGCCAGGTCGCCGGTGCGGAAGAGCCGGGAGCCGGGCGGGCCGTACGGGTCGGCCACGAAGCGCTCCGCCGTCAGGTCCGGGCGGTTCCGGTAGCCGAGCGCCAACTGGGCGCCGCCGACGTACAGTTCGCCGGTGCTGCCGGCGGGCAGCGGGGCGAGGTGGGCGTCGAGGACGTACACGCGGGTGTTGCGGACCGGCCGGCCGGCCGGCGGGTGCGCGGTGGCCGTGCCGGTGGTGCCGTCCCAGGCCAGGGCGTCGGAGCTGGTCTCCGTGGAGCCGTGCAGCACGTGCAGTTCGGTGCCGGCCGTCAGCGCCCGGAACCGGTCGGGCAGCCCGACGGGCAGCGGTTCGCCGCCGCACAGCACGCGGCGCAGGCCGGTGCAGTGGGCGGCCTCCGGCTCGGCGAGGAACACCTCCAGCATCGACGGTGCGAAGTGGACGGTGGTCACACCGGCGCGGCGGATCAGCCGGGCCAGACGGACCGGGTCGCGGTGGCTGCCGGGCCCGGCGACGACCTGCGCGGAGCCGGCGGCCAGCGGCGCGAACTGCTCCCAGACGGAGACGTCGAGGTCCTCGGGCGCCTTGTGCAGCACCCGGTCGTCGGCGTCGAGGCCGTAGGTGTCGCGCATCCACAGCAGCCGGTTCACGATGCCGCGGTGCGGCAGCAGGACGTCCGTCCCGCCGGGGGTGCGGATCAGGTAGGCGGGCGCGTCGGGCAGCGGGCCGGGCAGGTGCGGGGCCGCGTCCACGGTCATGGCCGCGGGTTCGTCGATGAGCACCGGCTCCGTCACGGAGGCGGGCAGGCGGGACAGGGTGTCCCGGGTGGTGAGGACGGCGGCGGGCGCGGTCTCGTCGAGGATGCGGGCGATCCGCCCGGCCGGGTCGTCCGGCCGGAGCGGCAGGCAGACGGCGCCGGCCCGCAGCACCGCCAGGTGCGCGACGGTCAGGGCCGCCGAGCGCGGCACGGCGACGGCGACGACCTCGCCGCGGCGCACGCCGCGTGCGGCGAGGAGCGCGGCCAGGCGGCCGGAGCACTCGTCGAGTTCGGCGTAGCTGAGTTCGGCGTCCTCGCCGATCACCGCCGGCCGGTCCGGGGTGCTCGCCGCGCGGGCGGCGAACAGTCCGGGGACGGTGTCGGCGCTGTCGGGTCCGTCGGCCTGCTCGATGCCGGGTCGGCCGGTGAGCAGCTGCTGCCACTCGCGGGATTCGAGCAGGTCGAGCCCGCTCAACGGCATGGCGGGGTCGGCGACGGCGAGCGTGAGCAGGCGCACCAGGCGCCTGCCCAGCACGGCGACCGTGTCGGCGTCGAACAGGTCGGCGCTGTACTCGACCGTCACCTCGACACCGGCGGGCGCGCCCAGGTCGTCCTTGCGTTCGACGAAGTTGAAGCCGAGGTCGAACTTGGCGGCGCCGATGTCCCCGTCGATCGGGCGGGCGGTCAGGCCGGGCAGGTCCAGCGAGGCGACCGCGTTGTTCTGCAGGACGATCATCACCTGGAACAGCGGGTGCCGGGCCAGCGAACGGGCCGGCTGCACCGCGTGCACCAACTGCTCGAACGGCAGGTCCTGATGGGCGTACGCGGCCAGGTCGGCGACGCGGACCCGCTCCACCAGCTCACGGAATCCCGGGTCGCCGGAGACGTCGGTGCGCAGCACCAGCGTGTTCACGAAGAACCCGACCAGGTCGTCGAGGGCGGCGTCGGTACGGCCCGCGATCGCCGTGCCCAGCGGCCCGTCCGTTCCCGCGCCCAGCCGGGACAGCAGACCGGCCACCCCGGCCTGCAACCCCATGAACAGCGACGACCGGGTGGAGCGGGCGAGGCCCACCAGGTCCCGGTGCAGCCGGGCCCCCAGCTCGACCGACACCACCCCGCCGCGGTACGACGCCCCCGCGGGCCGCGCCCGGGCCACCGGAAGACTCAGCTCGTCCGGGATCCCGTCCAGCGCGTCGCGCCAGTCCGCGAGCTGCGCGGCGATCGGCGAGTCGGCGTCGTCCTCGCCGCCCAGCCCGTCCCGCTGCCACAGCGCGTAGTCCGCGTACTGTACCGGCAGCGGCTCCCACTCCGGCGCCGTACCCGTCAGCCGCGCCCGGGAGGCCAGTCCCAGATCGCGCGCCAGCGGCGCCTGCGACCAGCCGTCGCCCGCGATGTGGTGCACGACGACGCACAGCACGTGCTCGGGCGCGGAGACCCGGAACAGCGAGGCCCGCACCGGCAGGTCCGCCGCCAGGGCGAACCCGGCCGAGGCCGCCGAGGCCAGCGCGGCCTCCAGGTCCTCCTCGGTCACCTCGACGACCTCGAGCGGCAGGTCGACGTCGGCCGTGGGCACCACCTGCTGCCAGGGCTGACCGTCCGCGTCGGGGAACACCGTGCGCAGCGACTCGTGCCGGCCCACGACGTCCACCAGCGCCGACCGCAGCGCGGCCACGTCCAGCGTGCCCGACAGCCGCACGGCCAGCGGAATGTTGTAGGTGCCGCTCGGGCCTTCCATGCGGTTGAGGAACCACAGGCGGCGCTGCGCGAACGACAGCGGCACCCGCTCCGGGCGCTCCGCCGCCGCGCGCACCGGCGGCCGTCCGCCGACCGACGAGCCGACCACGCGCTCGGCGAGCGCCGCCACCGTCTGCGCGTCGAACAGGGCGCGGACGGGGAGTTCGATGTCGAAGACGCTGCGGACGCGGCTGACCAGCCGGGTGGCGAGCAGCGAATGGCCGCCCAGGTCGAAGAAGTTGTCGTCGATGGAGACCGACGGCACGCCGAGGGCCTCGGCGAACAGTCCGCAGAGCACCTCCTCGTGCGGGGTCCTCGGGGCCCGTCCCTCGCCGGAGACGACGGTCAGGTCCGACACCGAGGTGCCGCCCGTGCCGCCGCCGTCGGCCCGCGCGGCCGACGCCGGCCAGCCGCCGGGCACGGTGACCGACGCCAGCGCCTCGGTCACCGGCCGCGTGTCGTCGTCGGCGACGGCCGTCAGCAGCCGCTCCAGCTCGGTCAGCAGGGCGCCGGCCACCTCCGGCGTGAACACGCCGCCCTGGTGGCCCAGGCGCAGCTGAACGCGCTCGCCGGGCACGACGATCAGCGTCAGCGGGTAGTGGGTGGCGTCGTCGCCGGAGACACCGGTCACGGTGAGGTCGCCGATGGACGACTGGAGGGAGTCCGCGTCCACCGGGTAGCTCTCGAAGGCGACGAGGCTGTCGAAGAGCCGGCCGTGGCCCGCCGCGCGCTGCACCTCGGTCAGGCCGATGTAGTGGTGGTCCAGCAGCGCGGACTGCTCGTCCTGGACCCGCAGCAGCAGCTCGCGCAGGGACTCGCCGGGCGCGAGCCGGACCCGCACCGGCACGGTGTTGATGAAGAGGCCCACCATGGTCTCGACGCCGTCCAGCTCGGGCGGGCGTCCGGAGACCGTCGCGCCGAAGACGACGTCCTCGGTGCCGGTGAGCCGGGCCAGCAGCAGGCCCCAGGCGGCCTGCACGGCGGTGTTGACGGTGATGCCGAGGCGGCGGGCGAGCGCGGTCAGGCGGGCGCTCGGTCCGGCCGGCAGGTCGGCGACGATCCGGCCCGGCAGCGTGTCGACGGTGTCGTCGGCGTCCGGGGCGACCAGGGTGGCGCCGCGCAGGCCGTCGAGCGCGGACCGCCACGCCGTCAGGCCCTGCTCCTTGTCCTGCTTGCGCAGCCAGGCCAGGTACAGCTTGAAGGGCGCGGCGGGCGGCAGCACGGAGGCGTCGCCGCGCGCGCCGTACAGCGCGAACAGCTCGCCGAGCACGATCGGCATGGACCAGCCGTCGAGCAGGATGTGGTGGCAGGCGAACATCAGCCGCCAGCCGTTCTCCGCCAGCCGCACCACGGTGAACCGCAGCAGCGGCGGCGCGGTCAGGTCGAAGCGCACGGCCCGCTCGGCCGCCTCCAGTTCGGCGAGGCGCTCGGCCCGCTCGGGGCCGCCGAGCGCGGACAGGTCGTGCACGACGACGGGCGTGTCGAAGGCGCGCGGCACGACGCTGACCGGCCGGCTCAGGTTCTCCGAGAGGAATCCGGCCCGCAGGTTGCTGCGGCGGATCAGCAGCGCGCGCACCGCGTCGCGGAACACGTCCAGGTCGAAGGGGCCCTCGAAGTCGATGGCCAGCCGCACCGTGTAGACGTCGAGGGCGTCCTCGTCGTAGGTCGCGTGGAAGAGCATCCCCTCCTGCAGCGGTGCCAGGGGAAGGATGTCCTCGAAGAGGTCGTTGCTGGTCACTGGGTCTTCCTCCACTCTGCTTCCAGCACCCCGAGGTCGTCGAGTTCGAGGTCGATCAGTGACAGGTCCGAGGGGGTGAGGCCGGTGGGCTGTTCCTCGGCGGCGTGGTCGGCGAGCGCGGTCAGCGCGCGGAACCAGCCGTCGGCCAGCCGGCGCAGCTCGTCGGGCTCCAGCAGGCGGCGCGGCCAGGTCCAGTTGGCGACCAGGCGCGGCCCGGCCGGGCCGTCCTCGACGACGACGTTGAGGGAGACCGCGTGCGGGGCCGGCATCTGCGGGTCTCCGCCGCCCAGTTCGCGCAGCACCTCGCCGTCGGCGGACATGCTCCAGTCGTCACCCGTCCGCGCGTCGCCGGCGTCCGCGTCGGCGACGGCCGTGCGGCCCAGGTAGTTGAAGCCGAACTGGGGCTGCTCGTAGGCGGCCAGTTCGTCCCGGGTGCGCGGGTTGAGGTGGCGCAGCAGGCCGTATCCGATGCCCTCGTCGGGCATCTCGCGCAGGGTCTCCTTGACCCGGGAGAGCGCCTTGTGCAGGGCGGCGGAGCTGGTGAACACCTGGCCCCAGGAGACCGGGCCGAGGTCGAGGCGCACCGGGGCGAGGCTGGTGAACCAGCCGACGGTGCGGGAGACGTCGAGGTCGTGACCGGGCGGGATCTGCCGGCCGTGCCGTTCGACGTCGACCAGGACGGAGGTGCCGGCGCCGAGTCCGCGCCGCCTGCGCCAGTCGGCGACGGCGAGGGCGAACGCCGTCAGGAACACGTCCTCCACGCCGCAGCGCGCCGCTGCCGGTACGGCGGTCAGCAGCCGGCCGGTGACGTCCTCGGGCAGGGTGACGGCGAGCGCGCTCTGGGTGGCCATGGTGTCGACGGCCGGGTCGCGCCGCTCGGCGGTGACCAGGACGTCCTCGTCGCGCAGTTGGTCCGCCCACCAGGCGACCTGTGCGGCGCGGGCGGGCTGCGCGGCCAGTTCGCCGAGCCACTGGGCCCAGCGCCGCCACGCGGTGCCGACCGGTTCGAGCGCGGGCTCGGCGCCCGACGCGGCGGCCTGCCAGGCGGCGGCCAGGTCGGGCACCAGGATCCGCCAGGACACGCCGTCGACCACCAGGTGGTGCGCGACGAGCAGCAGCCTGCCCGGCGCGTCCGGGCCGGCGTCGAACCACACCACGCGCACCATCTCGCCGTCCGTGGGCGACAGTTGGCCGACGGCCCGCTCGGCGTGCTCGGCGATCGCGGCGCGCAGCTCCTCGGTCCCGGCGCCGGTGACGTCGACCCGGGTGACGCAGCCGTCGGCGTCCACCGCGCCGCGCGGCCTGACCTCGTACGACCACTGGCCCGCCGTGTCGGACAGGGTGAGCCGCAGCGCGTCGTGGTGGTCGAGCACGGTGCGCACGGCCGTGGTCAGCCGCTCCCGGCCGAGTCCGGCGGGCACCCGCAGCAGCACCGACTGGTGGAACCGTTCGGTGCGGCCGCCCAGTTCGCGCAGCCAGTGTGTCATCGGGGTGAGCGGGACCTCGCCGATGCCGGCGTCCGGGTCCTGCTCGGGCAGGTCGTCCGCGCTGCGGGCGACGGCCGCCAGACCGGCGACCGTCTTGTGCTCGAACACGTCCCGGGGCGTGATGACCAGGCCGCCCTTGCGGACCTCGCCGACCAGCTTGATGGAGACGATGCTGTCGCCGCCGAGTTCGAAGAAGCCGGCGTCGGCACTCACCTCGGGCAGTCCCAGCACCTCGCGGAACGCCTCGGCGACGATCTTCTCGGCGTCGGTCGTCGCCGCCCGGCCGCCGTCGTCGCCGCCGAACTCCGGTGCGGGCAGCGCCGCTTGGTCCAGCTTGCCGTTGACGGTCAGCGGCAGCGCGTCCAGGACGACGACCGCCTGCGGCACCATGTACTCCGGCAGCCGCTCGGCCGCGTGGGCGCGCACCGTCTCCGGCGCGCACTCGGCGTCGCCGTCGGGCACCACGTACGCCACCAGCTGCCGTACGCCGGGCCGGTCCTCGCGGACCACGACGGCCGCCGCGTCCACGCCGGCGCAGCCGGCCACCGCCGCCTCGATCTCGCCGAGTTCGATGCGGAAGCCGCGCAGCTTGACCTGGTTGTCGCGGCGGCCGACGAACTCCAGTGCGCCGTCGGCCCGCCACCGCACCACGTCGCCGGTGCGGTACAGCCGGGCGCCGGGCTCGCCGAACGGGTCGGCGACGAACCGCTCCGCGGTCAGACCGGGCCGGCGCAGATAGCCGCGCGCCAGTCCGGTGCCCGCCACGTACAGTTCGCCCGCGACACCGACCGGGCACAGGTTGAGCGCACCGTCCAGGACGTAGACCCGGGTGTTGGCGATGGGCCCGCCGATGGGCGGGGTGACGGAGCCGTCGACGGGTCCGGACGCGGTGGCGCAGACGGTGGTCTCGGTGGGGCCGTAGGCGTTGACGACGCGGCGGCCGGGCGCCCAGCGGGCCACCAGGTCGCGCGGGACGGCCTCGCCGGCGAGGACCAGGGTCAGGCCGTCGGGCGCGGACTGCGGGTCGGCGCCGGACAGGGCGGTCGGGGTGAGGGTGGCGTGGGTGACGGCCCGTTCGCGCAGGAAGGCGGTGAGGGCGTCGCCGAGGACCGGGCCGTCGGCGGGGGTGAGCACCAGGGTGGCGCCGTTGAGCAGCGCCATCACCGTCTCCCAGGCGGCGGCGTCGAAGCTCGGCGCGGCGAACTGCCCGATGCGGCTGTCCGCGGTCACGCCGAGGTGGCCGGCCTGCCAGGCGGCGAGGTTGCCCAGGCCGCGGTGGCCGACGACGACGCCCTTGGGGCGGCCGGTGGAGCCGGAGGTGTAGATGACGTAGGCCGGGTGGTCGGGGCTGAGCGGGGACCGGCGGTCGGCGTCGGTGAGCTCGGCGCCGGAGTGGCCGGCGAGGGCCCGGACGACGTCGGGGCTGTCCAGGAACACCGGTTCGGCGATCTGGTCGGGCAGCCGGTCCGCCAGCGCGGTGAGGGTGACCACGAGCACCGGGTCGCCGTCGGTGAGCATGTACTCGATGCGGTCGGCCGGGTGGTGCGGGTCGACGGGCACGTAGGCGGCGCCCGCCGTCATCACCGCGAGCAGCGCGGTGGTGAGGTCCGCGGAGCGCGGCAGGACCAGCGCGACCCGGTCCTCGGGTCCCGCGCCGCGTTCGATCAGCAGCCGGGCGAGCCGGTTGGCCCGGTCGGCCAGCGTGGCGTAGTCCAGCTCGCCGTCTTCGCAGACGACGGCGGGGCGGTCGGCGTGGGCGGCGGCGCGCGCGGCGAACAGCTCCGGGACGGTGCCCGCGGGTACCGGCCGGCTGGTGTCGTTCCAGCCGGTGAGCAACTGCTCGCGCTGGGCGGGCGGCAGGATCTCCAGGGTCCGCACCGGGCGGGCCGGTTCGGCGACGGCGGCCCGCAGCAGCGCCACCAGGTGGGCGGCGACGCGCTCGGCGCTGTCGCGGTCGAACAGGTCGGTGGCGTAGTTCAGCAGGCCGGAGATGCCGCCGCCGGCGGTGTCCTCGACCAGCGTGAGTTCCAGGTCGACCTTGGCGACCGGCAGCAGCATCTCGTGCGGGGTGACCTCCAGGCCGGGCAGCTCGACCGCGCGCAGGTCGTTGTTCTGGTAGGCGAGGATCACCTGGAACAGCGGGTTGTGCGACAGCGAGCGGTCGGCGCCGACCAGGTCGACCAGCCGCTCGAACGGCAGGTCCTGGTGGGCGTAGGCGCCCAGCGCCGCCGCGCGCGCCCGGCGCAGCAGTTCGGTGAAGCTCGGGTCGCCGGAGACGTCGGTGCGCAGCACCAGCGTGTTGACGAAGAAGCCGATCAGGTCGTCGGCGGCGGCGTCGGTGCGGCCGGCGACCGGGGTGCCGATCGGGATGTCGTCGCCGGCGCCGAGCCGGGACAGCAGCGCGGCCAGCGCGGCCTGGAACACCATGAACGGCGTGGTGTCGGTCTTCGCGGCCAGCTCGCGCAGCGCGCCGGTCAGTGCGGCGTCGACGTGCACCGGCACGGTGCCGCCCTCGTGTCCGGCGACGGCCGGGCGGGGCCGGTCCGTGGGCAGCTGGAGTTCCTGCGGCGCGCCGGCGAGCCGCTCCTTCCAGTACGCCAGCTGGGTGGCGGCCGTGCTGTCGTCGGCCTGTTCGTCGCCGAGCAGTTCGCGCTGCCAGAGGGCGTAGTCGGCGTACTGCACCGGCAGCGGACGCCAGTCCGGCGCGGTGCCTTCCAGGCGGGCCCGGTAGGCCGCCGACAGGTCGCGGACCAGCGGCGCCTGGGACCAGCCGTCGCCGGCGATGTGGTGCACGACCGCGCAGAGCACGTGCTCGTCGGGGGCGAGGCGGAACAGCCAGGCGCGCACCGGCAGGTCGACGGCGAGGTCGAAGCCTGCCGTGCCGGCCGCGTGCAGGGCGGCGGGCAGTCCGGCCTCGGTGACGTCGGAGACCTCGATGTCCACGACGGCGTGCCCGGCCGGCAGGATCTGCTGCCAGGGCTCTCCGTCGCTGTCCGGGAACACGGTGCGCAGCGCCTCGTGCCGGGCGACCACGTCGTTGAACGCGGCGGTCAGCGCGGCCGTGTCCAGCGCGCCGGACAGGCGTACGGCGAACGGGATGTTGTAGGTGGCGCTCGGGCCCTCCATGCGGTTGAGGAACCACAGGCGGCGCTGCGCGAAGGACAGCGGCACCCGCTCCGGCCGGTCGGCCGGTCGCAGCGCGGGCCGGGCGGCCGCCGGGGTGTCGGTGAGCCGGGCGGCGAGCGCGGCGACCGTCGGCTCCTCGAAGACGCGGCGGATGGGCAGTTCGACGCCGAGCACCGAACGGACGCGGCTGACCAGGCGGGTGGCGAGCAGCGAGTGGCCGCCCAGCTCGAAGAAGTTGTCGTGCACGGAGACCGTCTCGCGGCCGAGGACCTCGGCGAACAGTCCGCACAGCAGTTCCTCGTGCGGGGTGCGCGGGCCGCGGGTCTCCTCCTCGGTGTGCTCGGGCGCGGGCAGGGCCCGCACGTCCAGCTTGCCGTTGGTGGTCAGCGGCAGCGCGTCCAGGGCGACGAGGGGCCGGGGCACCATGTAGTCGGGCAGCCGCTCGGCGGCCCAGGTGCGCAGCTCCTCGGTGTCCAGGGTCGCGCCGGCGGCCGGGACGGCGTAGCCGACGAGGTGGCGCACGCCGGGCCGGTCCTCGCGGACGACGACGGCGATCTGGCCGACGGCGTCGTGTCCGGCCAGTACGGCCTCGATCTCGCCGAGTTCGATGCGGAAGCCGCGCAGCTTCACCTGGTTGTCGGTGCGGCCGACGAACTCCAGCAGGCCGTCCTCGCGCCAGCGCACCACGTCGCCGGTGCGGTACAGGCGGGCGCCGGGCTCGCCGTAGGGGTCGGCGACGAACCGTTCGGCGGTCAGGTCGGGCCGGCCGACGTAGCCGCGGGCCAGTCCCACACCGGCGACGTACAGTTCGCCGGCGACGCCGGGCGGGCACAGCCTGAGGCCGCTGTCGAGGACCAGGACGCGCTTGCCGTCGAGGGGACGGCCGATGGGCACCGGCTCCGGTACGGGCTCGCCGGCCGGCAGCCGGTGCGCGGCGGCCATGACGGTGACCTCGGTGGGCCCGTAGGCGTTGACGACCGTCAGGTCGGGGCAGGCCTCCAGGGCCTGGCGGACCGCGGCGGCGGGCAGGGCCTCGCCGCCGGTCCACACCTCGCGCAGCGACCGGAACGTCTCCGGGGCCTCGGCAGCGATCAGCCGGAACAGGCCGGTGGTGAACAGCGTGGCGGTGACGCGGCCCTCGACGAGGGTGCGGCCGATGGTGGCGATGTCCAGGTCACCGGGCGGTCCGACGACGAGGGTGCCGCCGTTCAGCAGCGGGATCCACATCTGGTAGGTGGAGGCGTCGAAGGCGTGCGCCGACTGGAGCAGCACGCGCTCCTGCGCGCCGCCCGCGAACAGGCCGTCGGCGGCGAGGTCGGCGATGCCGCGGTGGGTGACGGCGACGCCCTTGGGGCGGCCGGTCGAGCCGGAGGTGTACATGATGTACGCGATCCGGTCGGGTCCGGGCGGCATCGGGACGCCGCCCTCGGGCAGCGGGTGGTCCTCGGGCAGGTCGCCCTGTTCGAGGATCAGCCGGATGCCGCTGTCGCCGAGGACGTGCTCGCGCCGGGCCGCCGGCCAGCGGTGGTCGACCGGTACGTACACGGCGCCGGCGCGGATCACGCCGAGCACGGCGAGGACGTACTCGGCGGAGCGGTCCATGGCGATGCCGACGGGCTCCTCGTCGCGCACGCCGCGCTCGCGCAGCCAGGCCGCGATCCGCTCGACCCGGTCGGTGAGTTCGGCGTAGGTCAGCGAGAGGCCGCCGCAGACCAGGGCCTCCCGGTCGGGTGTCTCGGCGGTGCGCAGGGCGAGCAGTTCGGGCAGGGTGTGCGCGGCGGCGGGTGCGGGCTGCGGGCTCCACTCCTCCAGCAGCCGGGACCGTACGGCGGTGTCCAGGACGTCGACGGTGCCCGCCGGGACGGACGGGTCGGCGACGAAGGCCTCCAGTACGGCGGTCAGCGCGCGGCTGTAGCTCTCGATGCGGGCCTCGTCGAAGGCGTCGGCGCGGTAGGTGAAGCGCAGTTCGAGCGAGTCGCCGGGGATGACCATGAGGGCGAGCGGGTAGTGCGCGCCGTCGGTGGAGAAGACCCCGGCGACCGACAGTCCGCCGGGCAGGTCGAGGGCGGCCGGGTCGACGGGGAAGTTCTCCGTCACGGTGAGGGTGTCGAACAGGTCGCCGTGCCCGGCGGTGCGCTGGATCTCCGCGAGGCCGAGGAACTGGTGGGCCATCAGGGCACGTTGCTCGTCCTGGAGCCGCCGGCACAGCGCGAGGAGCGTCTCGTCGCGCTCCAGGCGCACCCGGACCGGCACGGTGTTGAGGAACAGGCCGACCATGGTGTGCACGCCGGGGATCTCCGGCGGCCGGCCGGCGAGGGTCATGCCGAAGGTGACGTCGGTGCGGTCGGTCAGCCGGCCCAGCAGCAGGCCCCAGGCGGCGTGCACGACGGTGTTCAGGGTGAGGCCGAGTTCGCGCACGCGCCGGTTGAGCCGCTCGGTGGTCTCCGGCGACAGCGTCGCGGCGACCTTGCTGGGCAGCACGGAGGCGGAGCGGTCGTCGGGCAGGGCGGCCAGCAGGGTCGGCCCGTCGAGCCCGGCGAGCGCGTCCCGCCAGGCCCGGCCGGCGGCGTCGCGGTCCTGCTTGGCGAGCCAGCCCAGGTGGTAGCGGAACGGTGTCACCGGGGGCAGGGCCGCGGCGTCACCGCCGGCCGCGTACAGCTCGAACAGTTCGCGCACCAGGACCGGCGCCGACCAGCCGTCGAGCAGGATGTGGTGGTTGGTGACCAGCAGCCGGTGCCGCAGCGGCGCGGTGCGCACCACGGTGAACCGCAGCAGCGGCGGGTGGTGCAGGTCGAAGCGGGCGGCCCGGTCGCGCTCGGTGACCTCGCGCAGCGCCGCCTCCCGCTCCTCCTCGGGCAGTTCGCTCAGGTCGACGTCCCGCCAGGGCAGGTCGACCTGCTTCGGGACGAACTGCAGGGGCCGCGCGCCGCCGTCGCGGAAGCCCGCGCGCAGGTTGCCGTGCCGCTGGAGCAGGACGCGGGCGGCGGAGCGCAGGGCGGGGACGTCGAGCGGTCCGTCGATGTCCATGCCGAGCTGCATGACGTAGACGTCCGGGCCGTCCTGCTCGTCGTACTGCGCGTGGAAGAGCAGGCCCTCCTGCAGCGGGGTGAGCGGCAGGACGGCTTCCAGCGACGAGGGCTCGGTGCTCATTGACTAAACGCTCCAATTCGATGCGAACTCGTCCAGCTCGTCCTGGGAGACCAGGGGGATGTCCCACTCGCTGCCGGCCGCCTGGTCGGTCGTGCCGGTGTCGTCGGGTGCGGGCGTGGCCGCCGCGGCGATGGCCCGTACGGTGCGGTGGGCGAAGACGTCCTGCGCGGTCAGGGTCAGTCCGGCCGCCCGGGCCTTGCTGACCAGCTGGATGGAGACGATGCTGTCGCCGCCCTGGCGGAAGAAGTCGTCGTCGGCGCCGACCCGGGCGAGCCCGAGCACCTCCGCGAAGATCCGGGCGATGGTCTCCTCCTCCGGTGTGGCGGGTGCCAGGTGCGAGGCGGAGGCGGCGGCGTCCGGGGCGGGCAGCGCCTTCTGGTCGAGCTTGCCGTTCGGGGTGACGGGCAGCGCGTCGAGGACGACCAGCGCGGCGGGCACCATGTAGTCGGGCAGGCGGGCGGCGAGCGCGTCGTGCAGCTCGGCGACCAGGGCGCCGTCCTTGCGGCCGGCGAGCGGGTCGTTGGCGTACCGCTCGGGGGCCGGGCCCGGCAGGTACAGGTCCCGGTAGGCGGGCTCGGGTTCCTCGCCGGCGCCGGCCGGGACGAACACGGCGTCCAGCCGGCCGTCGGCGGCCGCGGCGGTCCAGGTGACCAGGGTGCGGTAGCCGGCGCGGGAGCCGATGTCGGTGAGCGCGCCCACGGCGATGCCGTCGGGTGCCGGTACGCC
The DNA here is from genome assembly GCF_006782915.1 of Streptomyces calvus. Classification (GTDB taxonomy): domain Bacteria; phylum Actinomycetota; class Actinomycetes; order Streptomycetales; family Streptomycetaceae; genus Streptomyces; species Streptomyces calvus. The sequence continues at coordinate 148,588 of NZ_VCNP01000049.1, read as the reverse complement.
GTCGATCTCGGCGACGGCCACCAGGTCCGCGGCGAGGCGCCCGTTGGGGATGCCGGTGACGCGCAGCGGGCCGGCGGCGCTCTCGCGCAGCCTGGTCGCGAGCCCGGTGAGGCCGCCGGCGTCGTCCCAGGCCAGGACGGGCACCGAGGCGAGGGAGACGGCTTCCGCCGGGCGCTTGTGCAGCACCACGTCGTAGCGGTAGCGGCTCAGCTCGTTGTCGTAGGCGCCCTGCTTGATGCGGATGTCGACGCCGCCGAAGCCGTCCAGGGTGCCGGCGAGGGTGTCGAACAGGCCCGGGTCGACGAGCAGTTCGGTCTCCCGCTCGACGGCCCGGTCGACGGCGGCGCGCGCGGCGGCGGGGCTGTCGCCGGGGTGCGCCACGCGGTGGACGCCCGCCCGCATGCAGCGCAGCAGCCGCAGGTCGCGCAGGTCGCCGAGGAAGACCGCGCCGGTGTCGCCGAGCAGCGCGAACGCCTTGGCGATGACCTCGGTCAGGTAGTCGACGCTCGGGAAGTACTGCGCCACGGAGTTGATGACGACGGTGTCGAAGGTGCCCTCCGGCACGCCGTCCAGGCTGTGCGCCGGGGCGGCGGTGAACCGGGTGCGGTCGGCCAGCACCGGGTCGGCGGCGGTCTGCCGGCGCAGGGTCTCGATGACCGTGCCGGACAGGTCGGCGCCCCAGTACAGCTCCACGTGCGGGGCGACCGGCGCCATGATCAGGCCGGCGCCGACGCCGATCTCCAGCACCCGCTTCGGCCGCAGGTCCAGGATCCGCTCGACGGTGGCCGCGCGCCAGGCGCGCATCTCCTCCTCGGGCAGCACCGAGCCGTCGTAACTGCTGTGCCAGCCGGCGAAGTTCTCGCCGAGCGGCGGGCCGTCCGCCTCGTCGGCGGCGCCGTACACCTCGTCGTTGATGACCTGCCACTTGTCGACCTGGTCGGTCTCCAGTCCGGTGTCGCGTCCCTCGGTGGCCTGCCGGGCGGGCACGACGTAGCCGACGAGCCTGCGCTCACCGGGCCGGTCCTCGCGGATGACGACGGCCGCCGACGCGACCTGCGGCTGGTCGGTGAGGACACCGGCGATCTCGTCGGGTTCGACGCGGAAGCCGCGCAGCTTGACCTGGTCGTCGGCGCGGCCGACGAACTCCAGTTGCCCGTCGGCGCGGCGGCGCACCACGTCACCGGTGCGGTACATCCGCTCGCCCGGCTCGCCGAACGGCGCGGCGACGAACCGCTCGGCGGTCAGTCCGGGCCGGCCCAGGTAGCCGCGGGCCAGGCCGACACCGGCGACGTACAGTTCGCCGTCGACACCGGGCGGGACCGGGCTGAGCCGGGAGTCGAGCACGTACACCCGCATGTTGGTGATCGGGGTGCCGATGGGCGGGACGGCCGCTTCGGTGAGCGGCTCGCTCATGGTGGCGCAGACGGTGGTCTCGGTGGGGCCGTAGGCGTTGATCATGCGGCGGCCGTGGGACCAGATGCCGGCCAGTTCCGCCGGGCAGGCCTCGCCGGCGACGGTGAGCACCAGGTCCGCGGGCACGGCCGCCGGGTCCAGGCCGGTCAGCGCGACCGGCGGGATGGTGGCGTGGGTGACGCGGTACTCGGTGAGGAACCGGGCGAGGGCGTCGCCGAGCAGCAGCCCGGTGTCGACGGGCAGGACCAGCGCGGCGCCGCGGAGCAGGGCGATGCAGGTCTCGGACACGGCCGCGTCGAAGCTCGGCGTGGCGTACTGCACGACCCGGCTGTCGCGCCGGATCGCGAACCGCTCGATCTGCGCGGCGGCCAGGTTGCCGATGCCGCGGTGGGTGACGACGACGCCCTTGGGCCGGCCGGTCGAGCCGGAGGTGTAGATGACGTAGGCGGCGTGGTCGACCGAGGCGGGACGGACCCGTTCGGCGTCGGTGAGCCGGGTGTCGGGCCGGGCGGCGATCTCGGCGGCGGTGGCCGGGTCGTCGACCACCAGCGTCGGCGTGTCCGGGACGACCTCGGCGGCCGTCTCCGCGACGTCCGTGCGGGTCAGCATCAGCGCGGGCGCGCAGTCCTGCGCCATGAACGCCACACGGTCGCGCGGGTAGGCCGGGTCGACCGGCACGAACGCGGCGCCCGCGGTGACCACGGCGAGCTGCGCCACCACCAGGTCGACGGACTTCGGCATGACCAGCAGGACGCGGTCCTCCGCGCCGATCCCCCGCGCGACGAGCTGCCGGGCGAGCCGGTTGACCCGCACCTCCAGCTCGGCGTACGACAGCTCCTCGGCGCCGGCGACCAGCGCGAGCGCCTCGGGCGTACGGGCCACCTGGGCGGCGAACAGGGCGGGCAGGGTGTCGAAGTCGACGGCGCGCGCGGTGTCGTTCCACTCGACGAGGACGCGCCGGCGCTCGTCGTCGCGGAGCACGTCCAGCTCGCTCAGCCGGGCGGCCGGCCGGGCCGTCGCCGCGTCCAGCAGCCGCACCAGCCGCTCGACGAGCAGTTCCACGGTGGAGCGGTCGTACAGGTCGGTCGCGTACTCGACGGCGCAGACCATGTGGTCGGGGCCGTCGCCCTCGCCCTGCACCTCGCGGAAGTCGAAGAGCAGGTCCAGCTTGGCGGTGCGGGTGACGGCCGGCTCGATCCACGCGTCGAGGCCGGGCAGGTCGAGGGTCGGCGTGGCGTTGTTCTGGAAGCCGAGGCCGATCTGGATGAGCGGGTGGCGGCCGGCGGACCGCTCCGGGTTGACGGCCTCGACCAGCCGCTCGAACGGCAGGTCCTGGTTGGCGAAGGCGGCCAGGCCGTCCACCCGGGCCTTGCCGAGCAGGTCGTCGAAGCGGGGGTCGCCGCTGAGGTCGGTGCGCATCACGAGGGTGTTGACGAGGAAGCCGACCAGGTCGTCCAGCGCCTCGTCGGTGCGGCCCGCGATGGAGATGCCGAGGGGGATGTCGTCGCCGGCGCCGAGCTTGCTCAGCAGCGCCGCCAGCACGGTCTGCACCACCATGAACGGGCTGACGTCGAACTCGCGGGAGCAGCGCATCAGCTGCTGGTACTGCTCGGGGGTGAGCGCGAAGCGCAGGGTCTCGCCGCGGTAGGAGGCGACGGCCGGCCGGGGCCGGTCGGTGGGGAGGGTGACCTCCTCGGGCAGCCCGGCCAGGTACTGCTTCCAGTGCGCGAGCTGGGCGCGGATGGCGGAGTTCGGGTCGTCCTCGTCGCCGAGGATCTCGCGCTGCCACAGCGTGTAGTCCGCGTACTGCACCGGCAGCGGCTTCCAGTCGGGGACCCGGCCCTGGCTGCGGGCGGTGTAGGCGGTCTCCAGGTCGCGGGTGAGCGGCACCAGGGACCAGCCGTCGCCGGCGATGTGGTGCACCGGCATGAGCAGCGCGTGGTCGTCCTCGGCGACGCGGAAGAGGTGGGCGCGCACCGGGGCCTCGGTGGCCAGGTCGAAGCCGATGGCGGCCATGTCGGCCATGGCGTCGGCCAGTTCGTCCGCGGCGATCTCGGTCACGCCCATGACGGGGGTGGCCTCGGCGGCGGACAGGATGTGCTGGCGCGGGGTGCCGTCCCGGTCGGGGAAGACGGTGCGCAGGCTCTCGTGCCGGGCGATCACGTCGCCGATCGCGGCCTGCAGCGCCTCCTCGTCGAGCGCGCCGAGCAGCCGCACCACGAGCGGGATGTTGTACGTGCCGGCCCCGCCGTCGATCTTGTCGACGAACCACAGCCGCAGCTGCGCGAAGGACAGCGGGATCTCCTCCGGCTTGTCCATCACGGTGAGCGGGCGCCGCGCCTCGGGCAGGTTGCCGGTGCCGGCCAGCCAGCCGATCAGCGCGGCCGGGGTGGGCTGCTCGAAGACGGTGCGGATGGCCAGTTCCACGCCGAACGCGGCGCGGATGCGGCTGACCAGCCGGGTGGCGAGCAGCGAGTGGCCGCCCAGGTCGAAGAAGTTGTCGTCCAGGGAGACCGACGGCAGGCCCAGGATCTCCGCGAACAAGCCGCAGAAGATCTCCTCTTCGGGGGTGCGCGGGGCGCGGCCGGAGACGCCGGCGCCGAAGTCGGGCGCGGGCAGGGCCCGGGTGTCGAGCTTGCCGTTGGTGGTCAGCGGCAGCGCGTCCAACTGCACGAACCAGGACGGCACCATGTGGTCGGGCAGTTCGGCGGCGGCGTGCTTGCGCAGGGCCGCCGGTTCCAGCGCGGCGGCCTCGCCGCCCTGCCCGCCGACGACGTACGCCACCAGGCGCTTGTCGCCGGGGGTGTCCTCGCGCACGACGACGGCGGCCTGGCGCACGTCGGGGTGGCGCAGGACGGCGGACTCGATCTCACCGGGTTCGATGCGGAAGCCGCGGATCTTGACCTGGTGGTCGGAGCGGCCCAGGTACTCGAGGTTGGCGCTGCCGTCCTCGGCCCAGCGCACCACGTCACCGGAGCGGTACATGCGCTGCCCGGCGGGGCCGAAGGGGTCGGCGACGAAGCGGGTGGAGGTCAGGTCGGGCCGGCCCAGGTAGCCGTCGGCGACGCCGGGGCCGCTGACGTACAGCTCGCCGGGGACGCCGGGCGGGGCCGGGCGCAGCGCGCCGTCGAGGACGTACAGGCGCAGGTCGCCGATGCCGAGGCCGATCATGCTGCCGGTGCCGGCGGTGGCGTCGGCGGCGTTCAGCATCAGCTCGGTGGTGTGCACCGTGGTCTCGGTGATGCCGTACATGTTCACCAGCCGCGGCGCGTCCTCGGCGTGCCGCTCGTACCACTGGGCGAGGCGGCCGAACTCCAGGGCCTCGCCGCCGAAGATCACGAAGCGCAGGGCGAGTTCGGCGCCGGTGTCCGGTTCGTCGGCGTCGGCCTGGATCAGCTGGTAGAAGGCGGACGGCGTCTGGTTGAGCACGGTGACCCGTTCGCGGGCCAGCATGCGCAGGAACTCGTGCGGGGAGCGGGTCACGTGGTGCGGCGGGACCAGGAGTCCGGCGCCGTGCAGCAGGGCGCCCCAGATCTCCCACACGGAGAAGTCGAAGGCGTAGGAGTGGAACAGCGCCCACACGTCGTCCGGGCCGAAGCCGCTCCAGTGGCGGGTCCGGTCGAGCAGCCGGATCACGTTCTGGTGGGCGACGACGACGCCCTTGGGGCGGCCGGTGGAGCCGGACGTGTAGATGACGTAGGCGGCCTGGTGCGGCAGGAGCGGGCCGCCCCGGTCGCCGTCCTCGACGGGCGCGTCGGACAGCGCGGCCAGGGCGATGCGGATGAACGGGTCGTCCAGCACGATCGTGGGGACGTCGCCGTCGGGGCGGGCCGCCAGGGTGTCCTGGTGGGCGGTGACCATGGCGGTCGGGCGGGCGTCGCCGAGGATGTAGGCGGCCCGGTCGGCCGGGGAGTCGGGGTCGATCGGCAGGTAGGCCGCGCCGGCCTTGACCGTGGCGAGCAGCGCCACGGGCAGGTCCGCCGAGCGGGGCATGGCCAGCGCGACGAGGTCGCCGCGCCGCACACCGCGCGAGATCAGCAGGCGGGCCAGGCGGTTGGAGCGCTCGTCGAGTTCCCGGTAGGTCAGGGTGCGGCGGTCGTCGCCGTCGAAGGCGACGACGGCCGTGTGGTCGGGGTGGGCGGCGGCCGCCTCGGCGAAACGTTCGGTCAGGGTCGACAGCACCTGCTCCGGGGCGGCGGCCGTGGCGTTCACGCCGCCCCAGTCGTTCACGAGCCGGGTCCGCAGCTCGTCGTCCACCGTGTCGAACGCGCCGACCGGGCGGTGCGGGCGGGCGGCGAGTTCGCCGAGCAGCCGCATGACGAGGCGGTGGTGGCGCTCGGCGGCGCCGGAGCGGTAGACGTCCGGGTTGGCCGTCATGTCGAAGCGGAAGCCGCCGTCCGGCTCGGCCATCACGATCAGGGAGAAGTCGTCGTCCTGGCCGGCGGTGAGCGGGTGCAGGGTGGCGGGGACGCCGGCGAACTCCACGGCGGCGGAGGCCACGTGCAGGTTGAGGCGCGGGCCGAGCAGCCGGCCGTCGGAGCCGAGGAGCTTCAGGTCGCGGCGCAGGTCCTCGTAGCGGTAGCGCTTGTGCCGGGACGCCTCGCGCATCCTCAGGTGGGCGTGCCGGATGAGTTCGGCGGCCGTCATCTCCGGCCGCACGTCCAGGCGGACGCCGATGACGTTGGAGACCATGCCGGGCACGGCGCGGCCGGCGGCGGTGGTGCGGGCGGCCACGGACAGCGCGACCACCACGTCCGAACTGCCGGTGATGCGGCTGGTGTAGGCGGCCAGCGCGGCCAGTACGGCGGCCGGCCAGCCGACGCCGACGGTGCGGGCCGCGTCGCGGACCTCGGCGGCGACGGCGGCCGGGACGCGGGCGCCGCCGCGCAGCTGGTGGTGGGGCATCGCGGTGGGCCGGTCGCCGAGGCTCGGGACGGCCGGGGTGTCGGCGAACCGCGCGGTCCAGTACTCCCGGTCGGCCTCGAAGGCGGCGGACCGCCGGTAGGCGGCCTCGTCCTCGATCAGCTCGCGCAGCGGCGGGAACGCTCCGTCGGCGGTGTCCTCACCGGCGACGAGCCGGGTGTAGACGTCGGCGACGCGGGCGGCGACCAGGCTCGCGCCGGCGGCGTCCATCACCACGTGGTGGTAGCGGTAGTAGAACAGCGACCGGTCGTCGGCGACCTTCAGCAGGGCGAACCGGTACAGCGGCTCGCCGCTCATGTCGAGCGGGGTGCCGGCGTCGGCCCACATCCACGCCTCGGCGTCCTGCCACGGCGTTTCGGCCGCGGTGAAGTCCACGACCTGCACGGGCTGCTCGGCCCAGTCGCCGACGGGCTCGAGGACCTGCACCGGGCCGGTGCCGTCGTCGGTGATCCGGGCCCGCAGGGCCTCGGCCTCGGTGACGACCTGGCGCATCGCGGCGACGAACAGCCGCTCGTCCACCGCTCCTTCGATGTCCAGGTAGAGGGCCGCGTTGAAGGTGGCGTTGGGGCCGCTCAGGCTCTGTGCGTACCAGATTCCGGCCTGGCCGGCGGTCAGTGGCAGAACCGTGGCTGACGAGTCAGACATCTGTCCTCTGTTTTCTTCGGGCCGGGCCGATCCGGTGTTCGGCGGTCAAGGGGCGTGAAAGGCCGGGTAGTCGGACGTACTGAGTCAACGGATACACGACGCGGATATCGCTGTCGCGGGCCGGTGCATTTTCCGGAAACGACCATGGGCCAAGCGAAATCAGTTTCTGCTGACCGACCCTTCTGCAGCTAGCGGCAAACCGCTCCGGGAAGCCTGGGCCGCTCCTTAGGATCGGCCCGCAAGAAATGACCTCAGCTCAGATATAGGGGTAACGTCATGACCGACGCCGAGACGAAGATGGCGAAGTGCCCTGTCGCCCCGCACGGCTGGCCCAACCCGCTGCTGCCGGAGTACGACCAACTGCCGGAAGGCCGGCCGCTGACGCAGGTCACCATGCCGTCGGGCAGCAAGGCGTGGCTGGTCGCGCAGCACGACCACATCCAGCGCCTGCTGGCCGACAACCGCTTCAGCGTCGAGCCGCACCCCACCTTCCCGATCCGGTTCCCCGCGCCGCAGGAACTGCTCGACATGATCGCCCGCGACGCGAAGAACCTGCTGGTGACGATGGACCCGCCGCGCCACACCCGGGTCCGTCAGATGGCGCTGCCCGACTTCACCATCAAGGCCGCGGAGAAGCTCCGGCCGCGGATGCAGGACCTGATCGACTACTACCTGGACAAGATGGAGGCCGAGGGCGCCCCGGCCGACCTGGTCCAGGCGCTGGCCCTGCCCTTCCCCGCGCAGGTGATCTGCGAGCTGGCCGGCATCCCCGAGAACGACCGGGAGATCTTCACCCGGAACGCCGCGATCATGGTGGGCACGCGCCACTCGTACACCATGGAGCAGAAGCTCGCGGCCAACGAGGAGCTGATGAAGTACTTCGCGGCCCTCGTCACCGAGAAGCAGAGCAACCCGACCGACGACATGCTCGGCAACTTCATCGCCCGGGCCGGCAAGACCGACGAGTTCGACCACCACGGTCTGACCCTGATGACCAAGATGCTGCTGCTCGCGGGCTACGAGTTCATCGTGAACCGCATCGCGCTCGGCATCCAGGCCCTGGTCGAGAACCCCGAGCAGCTCGCCGCGCTCCGTGCCGACCTGCCGGGCCTGATGCCCAAGACCGTGGACGAGGTGCTGCGTTACTACAGCCTGGTCGACGAGATCATCGCCCGGGTCGCGCTGGAGGACGTCGAGATCGACGGCGTCACCATCAAGGCGGGCGAGGGCATCCTGGTCCTCAAGGGCCTGGGCGACCGCGACCCGTCCAAGTACCCGAACCCGGACGTCTTCGACATCCACCGCGACTCCCGCGACCACCTGGCGTTCGGCTACGGCGTCCACCAGTGCCTGGGCCAGCACGTCGCGCGCCTCATGCTGGAGATGTGCCTCACCAGCCTGGTCGAGCGCTTCCCGGGCCTGCACCTGGTGGAGGGCGACGAGCCGATCGAGCTGATCGACGGGCTGCCGCCGGTCCACAAGCTGACGATCGGCTGGTAGGCGCCATGAAGGTTCACGCCGAACGCGACCGCTGCATCGGTGCCGGGCTGTGCACGCTGCACGCCCCGTCGGTCTTCGACCAGGAGGACGACGGGATGGTGGTCGTCCTCAACGACTCGCCCACCGGCGCCGACGCCGACGACGCCCGCAAGGTCGCGGAGCACCTCTGCCCGGGCAAGGCCGTCCTGATCACCGGCGGCTGACCTCTTCCCCGTCCCCCGGGCCGCGGGTCCGGCTCCCCGTCCACAGCGACGAGGGAGCCGGACCCGCGGCCGTTTTCCCGCCTTCCCGTACTGGAGTGGACAGACCCATGACTCAGCTCAGCGGATGGAAAGTGCTCGGCCCCGGCCGGGCCGGCGGCGAGCTGGTGCTCGCCGTCGACTTCGCCACCACCGGCCGGTCCGACTCGGCCTTCACCGACCTCGCACCGCGCCTCGACCCGGAGCTCGCCGTGTGGGAGACCCGCCAGCCGGCCGGCGACGGCCTGCCGGCCGAGGACTACCTCGCGCTGTGGGACGGCGAGGCGGCGGCCGACGGCCGCAGGGTGCGGGCCGTGCTCGGCTACTGCGCCGGCAGCGTGTTCGCCGGTGAGCTGGCCGCGCGGGTCGCGGCCCGGCAGGACGAGGCCCCGCACCTGGTGCTGTTCGAGCCGGAGGTGCCCGAACCGGCGGGCCTGTACCGGGACTTCGCCGCGATGATGAACCAGTTCGCCTCGGTGCTGACCGCCGAGGAGGTGAGCGCCGCGCAGCAGGAGGCGGACGCCGCCCGCACCGGTGACGTGGACTTCGGCGCGTACGGCGACGTCCTGGTGCGGATCTTCATGGAGCGGGCCGGTGCGGCGTTCGCCCGGGAGGAGCTGGACACCGAGCTGCTGGACGAGTTCGTCGCGGTGTTCCGGTCGTACGTCTCCTACCTGGACGCCGCCCGCCGCATCGACCCGGCCGCCGCGTGGCGCACCGCGACCGCGGTCGGCTCCCGCACGCCGTCGCAGGGCGCGGCGCTGGCCGGCCGGAACGTCGGCATCGACGTCGACCACTGCGACATGCTGCGCGACAAGCGGGTGGCGGAGGCCGTCAACCGGATCCTCGGCTCCCGCGTGGCGTCCTGACGCACGGCGAACGGCCCCCGCGCCGAAGGAGCGGGGGCCGGTGGCCGGTGCGGTGGCCGGGAGGCGGCGGTCAGGAGGCGGTGGTCAGCGCGCGGTCGACGCGTTCGCGGGGCCGGCTGGAGCCGACCAGGGTGCCGACCGTCATCACGCACCGGTCGCCGTCCCAGGTCTGCCCGGAGACGAACACGTTGTTCGCCATCAGCCGGTCGATCCGCGACACGTGCCGCAGTACGGCGCCGGGCCGCACCTCGCCGAAGAAGCGGCAGTCGCGGAAGGCGGCGGCCACGGGCACACCCTCGGCGGTGCCGGTGGCCAGCCACAGCAGCACCGAGGCCTGCCCGAACGACTCCAGCATCAGGGACCGCGGGTACATGTACCGCGACAGGGGCAGTCCGTCGGCCAGGTCCTGGTAGCAGGGCTCGGATCCGGAGACCGCCTTGGCGACGGTGATCTGCCGTCCCGGGTCGAGGGATTCGACCCGGTCCACCATCAGCATCGGGTGCCGTACCGGCAGCAGGCCGAGGATGCCGGTGTAGTCGGGTCCGGGCGGGCCGTCGGCCGGGGCGGGCGGCGGGTCCTCGGGGGGCCGCGCGGCGAGGACGGCCGCGCGGTCGCCGAGCGTCGCCTTCACCGCCGCGACGGGCGTGCCGTCCTGCCGTACGCCGTCGGCGGTCACCGTCAGGCGTCCGGGCCCGTCGGGCGTCACCGTGACGTCCAGGCGGATCTCGTCACCGCCCTGCATCGGCGCCAGCCAGCGCCCCGACCTCACCTCCAGCAGGTTCAGCGGCTCGTCCGCGCCGGTCAGGTCGGTCACCGCCTGGCGCAGCGCCTCCAGGACGAACACGGCCGGCAGCAGCGTCAGCCCCGGGAAGTGACCGGCCATGTAGGGGTCTTCGGGGTCGACGGTCTTGTACAGCACGAGCCGCGTCACGGGCCCGTCGGAGACGGTCTCCGTCCGGTCCACCGCGCGCAGCGGTGCCGCGTAGGCGCGGGGCACGGCGGCGGGCCCGGTCATACGAACCACACCTGGTCGTACTCGGGCCAGCGCAGCGCGAGTTCGGCCGGGTCGAGCAGGACGGTCCCGGCGACGAGCCGCTGCGGGTCGAAGCCCAGCGCCGTCACGGCGTCCCGGTCCACGAAGACGGTGAAGTCCTCGGCGACCAGGTCGCGCACGGAGCCGCGGTAGTCGGGCAGGGTGTCCAGGGTCATCGTGCCGAGCCGGACCGAGGGCCGGTAGACGTCCTCCTCGACGGCGAGGGTCACCGCGGCGCCGCGCAGCGCCACGTCCACCCGCTGGAACTGGCCGTGCAGGTCGAGCAGTCCGTACAGGGCGTGGAAGAACTGCGCCTCGACCGCGCCCCGGTAGGCGCGGTCCAGGACGCACAGCACGGGCGGTCCGGAGCCTCGGCCGGCGGCGGTGGTGGTGCTGCTCATCAGGCCCCTCCGAGGTAGAGCGTCTGCCGGGCACCGGCGATGGTCGTCGCCAGCCGCAGCGGGGAGCGGTGCCGTACCTGCGGCACGTGGTGCACGGCGCCGCGCTCCTCGGAGCAGGCGGTGCACGCGATCCACCCGAAGCGGCCGTCGCCGTCGGCGATCATCCGCTGCACGACGGCCGACGGGGACGGGTAGTGGCCCTCGGGGTCACGGGTGTTGGGCAGCTTGGTGTCGCCGAAGGTGTCCTGGGTCATCATGTTGGCGTAGCCGCACGCCCAGACCCGTACCGAGCCGCCCCGGTCGAGCACCGCCTGGGACAGGCGCAGCGCCGAGGTCACCACGTCCCCGGAGTGCGGGGCCGCGGTGAGGATCAGCAGCAGGTCCCACACGCGGCGTTCCATGCGGGCCATCAGTGCCACACTCCCCGGCAGCCGTCCTCGGTGAGCGCGGCGGCGGCGAGGTCCATGCCGGCGATCCTGACGTGCGGCGACAGGGTGGTGGCGGACAGCGCGCGCTGCGCCGCCGAGAAGTCGTCCACGAGGATCTCGGCGCCGGCCTCGGCCAGCCGCCGGATCTCGGGGACGTCGGTGCCGACGGCGCTCAGTACGCCGTCCTCGACGAGGAACACCCGTACCCGGTGGCCGGCCTCGGCGAGCGCCGCGGCGTCCGCGAGGAACGCGGCCGCGTTGGGGCCCGCCCAGTTGCCCTTGCTCTCGACCAGGAAGTACGACGCGGCGCCGGCACCGGCGGTGGTGCCGGTGGCCGCCGTCTGCGCCTCCATCAGCCGCCCAGCTTCCCGTTCAGCAGGACGTGGATGTCGGGGAACGTGCGGACCGTGCCGAGTTCCTCCTCGGGGATCCTGATCCCGTAGCGCTGTTCGAGCGTGACCATGAGTTCCAGGGCCACGACGGAGTCGACGCCCAGTTCCTCGATGAGGAGCACGTCGTCGGTCAGCGCCGACAGTTCGACATCCAGGGTGTCCGCCACCAGCTCGCGAAGTTCCGACACGTCCAGCGTGGTTTCGGCACTCACCGGAATTCCCTTCCTCGGGCCATTCGCATTTTTTTGACGAAATTGCGTTTCGCGGAGGGATGCTAGGTCAGCGCGATGGAGGGTGACGAGGCGCGCCGCTGATCGCTGCAGGTACTTGCAAGCACCGCGGGAGGCGATTGCCGGGAATGCATCCTGAATGGTGTCGGCCATTGTGCCGCGCCTTCGGGAAAGAGACAACGGCAAGGCAGGTGCACGGTGACGGTGGTGGTCACGGGACTCGGTGCGGTGAGCTGCTTCGGCAGCGGCACCGGCGCCCTGTGGGAGGGGCTGCTCGGCGCGAGCCGGCGGCCGGACCCCGCACCGGACGTCTGCGGCCTGCCGGCCCGCCCGCACCTGTACGCGGTGCCGGACGGCGACGCCCCGGCGCGGGGCACCGGGCGGACCGGCGCGCTGCTGGCGACCGCCGTCGCCGAGGCCGTCGCGGAGGCCGGGCTGAGTGCCGGTGACCTGCTGGACGCGGGACTGACCGTGGGGACGTCGCTGGGCGACATCGACCTGTCGGAACCGGGCGTGGGCGCGGGCGCGGCTGCCGGGGCCGGTGCGGACGCGCGTCCGGGCGCCGGAGCGGCTGCCGGGACCGGTCCGGGCACGGGCCCGGGGCCGTTCGGGGACGCCGTCGGCGTTCCGCCCGCCACGCACCGGGTGGCGGCCTCGCTCGCGACCCGGTTCGGCATCGGCGGACCCGGCCAGACCCTCTCCACCGCCTGCTCGGCGGGCGCCTACGCGGTGGGCTGGGGCGCGGAGCTGATCGAGACGGGACAGGCGGACGTCGTCGTGGCGTGCGGCGGGGACGCCTTCTCCCGCGTCGCCGTCGGCACGCTCCAGCGGTTCGGACTGCTGGACGGCGAGTGCTGCCGGCCCTTCGACACCGGCCGGGCGGGCATGGTCACCGGTGAGGGCGCCGCCGCCCTGGTGCTGGAGTCCGCCGAGTCCGCCCGCCGGCGCGGCCGGCCCGTGCACGCGGTGCTGGCCGGACACGGCTGGAGCTGCGACGCCCACCATCCGATGGCGCCGGAGCCGTCCGGCGAACAGTTGCGCCGCTCGGCCGCCCGGGCCCTCGCCGGGATCGACGGCACGCCGGGCGCGGCCGTGCTGCACCGCGCCGGAGTGGCGGTCAACGACACCGTGGAGGCCGCCGCGATCAGCGCGGCCGTCGAGGCCGCCGGCGGGTCCGGCGGCGACGTGCTCGGCTACGCGCCCAAGGCGGTGATGGGCCACACGGCCGGCGCGGCCGGCGTGTTCGGCTGCGTGATCGCGGCCCTCGTCCTGCGCCACGGCCTGGTCCCGCCCAACGCGCACGTCACCGACCTCGACCCGGACTGCCCGCTGACGGTCCCCCTGGACCGGCCGGCCCCGCTCGCCCGGCCCTCGGTCCTGGTGAGCGGCACCGGCTTCGGCGGCAACAACGCCGTACTGACCTGGCGGGCCGCCGCATGACCGCCGTACTGATCACCGGCGTCGGCGCCGTCGCCGAGGAGCCGCGTACGGACGGGGACCCGGGCCCGTGGTTCGACCCGGCCGCCCATCTCGGCCGGCGCGGCTGGAAGTACTTCACCCCGGCCACCCGTTACCTGCTGGCGGCCGCGAACGAGGCGCTCGGCCGGCGCCACGACGACCCGCCGCCGGCCGGCGTCGCCGCCGAGCGGTTCGGTGTGGTGACCGGCACCCAGTACGCGATCGCCCGGGTGCACCGCCGGATGGACACCGTCCTGACCGGCGAGGGCGTGCACGGCATCAGCCCCGCCGAGGTGCCGGGCTTCTCCATGAACACGCCCGGCAGCCAGCTGGCCATCAGCACCGGCGCCCGCGCCTTCTCGGTCACGCTCACCAATCCGGTGACCGCGGGCCTGGAGGCCGTGCAGTTCGCGGTGACCGCGCTGCGCACCGGGCGGGCCGACGTGGTGGTGGCGGCCGCGGCCGACCAGGCACCCGAGGACCACGGCGCCCGCGGCGAGTACGACGCCGCCGCGGCCGTCGTCCTGTCGGCGGGGGGACGCGCTTCCGGCACGGCAGGCGCCACCCGTCCCCTCGCCACGGTCACCGGCGGGATCTCCCGGTTCCTCCCTCCGGGCCCCGCCGGTGACCTGGCCCCCGCGGCGCTCGACCGGAGCGCCGCGCGCGTGGCCGCGCTGGCCCCGTCGCCCGGCGGAACGGATGCCGTGCGCCTGCTGGTCGGCGCGCCGCCGGCCGCCGCCCCGCACGCGGCGGCGGTCCGCGACGCCGTGGCCGAGGCCCTCGCCGACCGCGGTGTCCCGGTGCGGGACGCGGACGCCGGCGGGACGCGGCCGGCCCGGCACTGCGCGGTGTCGGGGCTGCTGGACCTGATCGGGCCGGCCCGGGCGGGCGAGACCGCCCTGGTGCTGTCCATTTCCGAACTCGGGCATCTCACCGCAATAGGAATCCACCGCGCCGATCCCGTTGGTCCAGAATTCATCTGAGTGGCGGATATCCGCAGATGCGCCGGGCCGGCTTTGACCCGTCCACCGACCCCCGGATAGCGTGCCGATATGACAGTAAGGGCAGAACAGCCGACCGACCGATTGACCAGGTTTCGCCGAGTCGGCGGCCTCGGAGCAGCCATAGCGGTGACACCGTATCTGCTCATCAAAATCGTCTGGACTTTCGGTTTTTTCATTCCGACCGAGGAAATGGGCGGCGCCGACTGGCGGGCGATCAACGCGGCGACCGCGTTCCTCGCCGCCGTCGGCATCGTGCTGGCGATGGCGTTCTCCCGGCCCTGGGGCGAGCGCCTGCCCGCCTGGCTGGTGGCGCTGCCCGTGTGGGTGGGCACCGGTCTGCTCGTGCCCATGCTGCTGCTGGCGCCGGTGCTCGGCCCGGCCGCCATGAACCGCGACCAGGACGCCGGTTCACCGGACTTCTGGATCTACGAACAGATCCTCGTGATGATCTCGCTGGTCGGCGTCGGCGTCGGCCTGCCCCTCGCCCTCGCCGGCTACGCCAAGGCCCGCTGGCCGGAGGCCCTGGGCGGTCCGCTGGCGTTCGACGAACCGGTGGGCGGCACCCGGCAGTTGCAGGTGACGCTGGCCCGGCTGGTCGCGGCCGGCTGCGTCCTGCTCGCCTGCGTGAAGGTGTTCTGGGCGGCGGGCGGCACCCTCGGCCTGGACGCCGACCAGTTGGACCGGCGTGACCTGTGGTGGCACATGCTGTCGCTGAGCACGGCCGTCTGGGCGCTCGCCGGGGCCTGGGGCATCCTCGTGCTGACCGCCCGCCGCGGCACCAACCGGTTCCTCCCGCCGATGATCGCCGCCTGGGTGTCGTCGGGCATGCTGTTCTCGTACAGCGTCTACAACCTGCTCACCCTCACCGACATGCAGCAGCCCTCCCCCGAACTCCCGCTTGCGGGAGCCCTGGCGAGGGATGTCAGCGCGGTGCTCGGCGTGATGATGGGGATGACCCTGCTGCTGGTCCTGCACGACCGCCGGCGCGCCCTGCGGCCCGGCGACTGACGAACACCGCCGTACGGACACGGCCGTACGAACATGACACCGCCGCGCGGTCGACCGCGCGGCGGTGTCGTGTGTCGTTTTCGTACGGCGGGCCGGTCAGCGGGCGGCGGCGCCGGGCACGGGCAGGGTGCACCACTCGGGCAGCCTGGACCACACCTCCGGTGTGTAGAAGTGCCCGCCGGGCAGTTCCACGGCCTGGAAGGCGCCGTCGGTCAGCGGACGCCAGTGCCGTTCGACGTCGGCGAACGGCGCCACGTCCTCGGTCCCGTACAGCACCCGCAGCGGCACCGAGACCCGTGAGCCCGGCACGAAGCGGTAGGACTCCGAGACCGCGAGGTCCGCGCGGAGCAGGTCCACCGCGATCTTGACCAGTTCCGGTTCGGCGGCGATCGCCGGCGAGACCTGTCCGAGGTCCCGCATCCACCGCACCAGCGCCTCCGCGGAGTCGTCGGAGCGCGGTACGGCCTCGGCGGGCACCTCCCGGCGCCGGTGCGGGGCCACACCGCCGGACACCACGAGCGCCTCGGGCGGCGCGACGCCCAGCCGTTCGAGTTCCGCCACGGTCTCGAACGCCACCCAGGAGCCCATGCTGTGCCCGAACAGGATGTAGGGGCGCCCGGTGAGGCCGCGCACGGCCCGCACCACGTCGTCCCGCAGATCCGTCCAGACCCGCGCGAACGGCGTGCCGAACCGGGCCTCGCGTCCCGGGTAGCAGATCAGCGCCAGTTCGACATCGTCCGGCAGCACGTTGGCCCACTGCCGGAACGGCGCGGTGCCGCCGCCGCAGTAGCTGAGGCACACCAGCACCCGTTCGGCGTGCGGCCGCGGCCGGGGCCGGTGCACGGCGGCACCGCCGCTCGTCTGTACGATCGTCGCCCTCATCACGGGACTACTTGGCGCCTTCCATCTGGCGCACCAGGCTGAGCGGACGCATGTCGGTCCAGTTCTCGTTGACGTAGTCGAGGCAGGCCTGGCGGCTGTCCTCGGGGTGCGCCACCGTCCAGCCCGCCGGGACCTCGGCGAACGCCGGCCACAGCGAGTGCTGCCCCTCGTCGTTGACCAGCACGCGGTACTGGGCGTCGTTGTCCTCGAAAGGATTGGTGCTCATCGTCCACTCTCCAAGCAAGGTCGCTATTGGTTCCCTGAACGGCGATGTCAGGCGCTGCACTCCAGGTCCCGGTCCTCACCGGCTCCCGAACCGTGCGCGTCCCGCATGCTGTCGATCAGCAGAAGCACCGCACGCACGGACGGCAGGATCATCCGCCCGTTCCCCGTCAGCCGGGCACCGCTGGGATGCCGGGTGAAGAGTTTGAAGCCGAGAGACTGCTCAAGTCGCTGAACCTGATAGGTGATCGCCGGCTGGGAATAACCCAGTTTCCGCGCCGCGACATCCATGCGCCCGGTTTCCGCGATCAGCACAAAGGCCCGGAACTCGCGCTCATGCATCCTGCCCCCATCTGTGGCCATACCGACGGCAGAAACCGACCACAAACCCGCCGCGCCTTCACGCTACCGACAGCCGTCGCACCCGCCTCGGGCCCTTTCAACAACCTGCACGAGCCACCGACAGCCGCCCGGCGGGGCCGCAGCACCGGCTGACGGCCGGCCGCCGCCCCGGACCCCGGGCGGTCCGAACGGCCGACCCTAGGGTCTGTCGTTTGGATCAGGTCGGCTGGGAGACGCAGCGCTTCTCAGCCCACCCGAGCGGGGCGTGGTGCGTGCAGCTGCAAGGCGGAGGAGGGCGGCGACGCGGAGCGTCGACAACCGACGACAACGCAGCAGATGTGCGTGCCACGCCCCGCGAAACCGACATGATCCAAACGACAGGCCCTAGGACTCCAGGTAGCGCAGGACGGCCAGGATGCGCCGGTTGGAGCCGGTGGTGCGGGCGAGTTCGAGCTTGTCGAAGATCGTGTTGAGGTTCTTCTCCACCGTGCTCATGGAGATGTGCAGCTTCTCCGCGATGGCCGCGTTGGTGTGCCCTTCGGCCAGCGCCTCCAGGACGCTGCGCTCGCGCGGCGTCAGCCGGGCCAGCGGGTCGCTGTGCGTGGTGCGGACCACCAACTGCCGTACGACTTCGGGGTCGATGGCGGCGCCACCGGCCCGGATGCGTTCCAGGGCGTCGAGGAACTCCTCCACCTGGGCGACCCGGTCCTTGAGCAGATAGCCGACGCGCTCCGCGTTCGAGGTGAGCAGTTGCGCCGCGTAGGCGCGTTCCAGGTGCTGCGACAGCACCAGGACCCCGATCTCGGGCCACCGTTCGCGGATCTCCAGCGCGGCCCGCAGTCCCTCGTCGGTGTGGGTGGGAGGCATCCGGATGTCGACGACGACCAGGTCCGGCGGCCGCGCCTCCACCTCCCGCAGCAGGGCGACGGCGTCACCGACCGCGGCGAGGACCTCGTGGCCCTCCTCGGCGAGCAGTCGGACCAGCCCTTCCCGCAGCAGGGTCGAGTCCTCGGCCAGCATTACGCGCACGGCAGCTCCGCGGTGATCGTGGTGGGTCCCCCCGGGGGGCTGTGGACGTGCAGTCGGCCGTCCAGCGCGCCGACCCGGCTGCGCAGCCCGGTCAGTCCGCCGCCGTCCGGCCTGGCGCCGCCGACGCCGTTGTCCTCGACCCGGACGACGAGGACGGGCCCGTGGCTGCGCAGGCTCACCCGGATCTCCGTGGCGGCGGAGTGCTTGGCGGCGTTGGTCACCGACTCCGACACGACGAAGTACGCGGCGGTCTCCACGGGCGCCGGCAGCGGCTCGGTGAGCGCGAACTCCGTCCGTACGGGAATGCTGCACCGCTCGGACACGCCGGCCAGCGCCTCCTGGAGTCCCAGGGTGTCCAGTGCCGTCGGATAGACCCGCCAGGCCACTTCCCGTAGTTCGGCCAGGACGTCCCGCGACTCCTGGTGGGCCTGGTCCAGCAGGGCGCGCGCCTGCTCGGGCGTGCGGCCGCCGCGCCGGGCCCGGCCGAGGAGCATGGCGAGCGCCACCAGGCGCTGCTGCACCCCGTCGTGCAGGTCCCGCTCGATGCGCCGGCGTTCGGTGTCGACCGCCCGGAGCACCGCCGCCCGGCTGGTGGCCAGTTCGTCGATGCGCTGCTGCATCAGCTCCCGCTCCGACGGCCCGAAGCACTCGCGGGCCAGCCGCGCGTCGAGCGCCACCAGCGAGAACAGCCCCTGCACGTTCAGGAAGAGCAGCACCCCGCCGAGCAGCACCTGGCTGACCAGTTCGCTCCAGTCGAGCGTGCCCCGCGCCAGGCCGACGACGAGCAGGCCGGCGAGGACGGCGCCGAAGCCGAGCAGGCCGACCACGACGCCGGTGAGCAGACCGGAGTACGTGCGGGCGGCGAGGTGGCGCAGGATGCGCCGGTCGGGCACGGGCCGGTCGGGGAAGCGGTCCCCGAAGAAGAACGAGCGGCGGCGGCGTTCGAGCGCCGTCAGCCGCCGGGCCCCGGCGGTCAGGACGACGAGGGCGCGCCGCCGGGTGCGCGGCCACAGCAGCGGCGCACCGAGGAGGGCGCCGCCGACGGCGAAGTACAGCAGCCCCAACAGGGCGGTGAGACAGCCGAGGAGAACTCCGGCGGCCCGCCTCGGGAGCGGCGTCGGCGTCGGCGTCGGCGTCGGCGTCGGCGTCGGCGTCGGCGGAGGATCACCTCCCGGTGCCGCCGTTCCGGGCGCCGTCGGGAGGGGCCGGATGGTCGTGTCCGCCGGATCCCCCTGCACGTTCGCCGAGACTAGTCGGGCGGCGCACCCGGGACAAGATCGTCCGGCCTGGTCGGGGACGGGGGCGGTCACGACGTGCGGCGGTGCCGGGCGGCGCCGCGGGAGCGCAGCCGGACCACGACGTAGAGGGCCAGCGCGGCGACGACGAGGACCAGGACGGCCTTGCTGACCACGCCGACGTACTCCCCGACCGTGTCCCACTGCTCGCCCAGCCAGTATCCGGAGAGGACCAGTACGGCGTTCCACGCCAGGCTGCCCACCGCGGTGAGCGTCAGGAAGGTCGGCAGCGGCATGCGTTCCAGACCGGCCGGCACGGAGATGAGGCTGCGGAAGATCGGCACCATGCGGCCGAGGAGGACGGCCTTGGTGCCGTGCCGGGCGAACCACTCCTCCGTCCGCTCCAGGTCGGAGGTCTTGACGAGCGGCAGCCTGGCCCAGATCGCATGCATGCGCTCGCGGCCGAACAGCGCGCCGACCCCGTACAGGACGGCGGCGCCCACCACGGATCCGAGGGTGGTCCAGAACAGGGCCGAGAAGAGACTGATGACGCCCTGTCCGGCGGCGAATCCGGTCAGCGGCAGGATGATCTCGCTGGGCAGCGGCGGGAAGAGGTTCTCCAGGGCGACGGCGAGGCCCGCACCGGGTGCTCCCATGGCGTCCACCAGATCGGCCGCCCATCCCGCGACACCGTCCGCGGGCTCCTCGGGCAGCGCCAGGGTGATGTGGTCCATGTCGAACTCTCCGGGGTGCGAGGCGGTCGCCGCGGCCGGTGCCGCGATCCACCGAACACGCTAGGAACCGCAGCTCGGCGCCGGTATGCGGAGAGCCGTCACACCCGTACGCCTTCCCCCACCCCGGACCCCGCGGTTTTCCGCAGGGTCCGGGCCGCCCTGCTACCCGGACCGGTTCGGCCCGACGGGATCAGGACTGCGCGGGTCCCGCGGGTCCCGCCTGCTGGACCACCTCGAAGGACCACAGCGTCGCCCCGGAGGCGGCGGGCCGGGGCCGCTCCCCCTCGGCTCCGTCCGTGGAGCCGCCCTCGGCTCCGCTCCCGGAGCCGCCCGCGTGCGCGGCCCGGCCGCGTCCGGACATCCAGTTCTGGAAGTCCTCCTCGCTGCGCCAGCGCGTGTAGACGAGGTAGGTGTCGGTGCCCTCCAGCGGGCGCAGCAGCTCGAACCACTCGAAGCCGTCGGAGCTCTCCACGGTCCCGGCCCGGGCGGCGAACCGCTTCTCCAGCACCTCGCGCTGCTCGTCGGGAACGGTGAGTACGTTGA
This sequence comes from Streptomyces calvus, assembly GCF_006782915.1. Taxonomy (GTDB): domain Bacteria; phylum Actinomycetota; class Actinomycetes; order Streptomycetales; family Streptomycetaceae; genus Streptomyces; species Streptomyces calvus. The sequence goes on along the minus strand of NZ_VCNP01000049.1, from coordinate 128,058 downwards.
TCTTGACGATGCTCATGGGTCCATTGTCGGCGCGTCCGCGGACGTGGCGGAGCCCGGGAGTCGTATCCAGCTCCCGGGCCCCTGGGGATGCCACCCAATGGCGCACACCGGCGGCGTTTGAAGAGGACGGATCAGTCGTCAAGCCGTCGTGTTCTTCCTTTGAACTACCGCACCGTGCAAGAGGTGCAGACGAGATTCGAACTCGTATCCGACAGCGAAGGTCCGTCCCCGGTCGCACCGGCGATCGGCGGCGATGCTGAGACTGGAGCGAGAGTCTGAGATTGACCGCGGCCGGGTGTGCACCCAGCCGCTCTTCAGGCTGAACTTCAGTGTCAGCTTGCGCTCCGTACGCGAACCGGTCCTCATCCGGCCCACGCCTGGTCGCGCACCCCCGCGCTCGCACGCGGGGGCGATCGTGGTGGCCACCCGTCCCGGCGTCAGCCGAACAGGTAGCCGAACACCGCGTCCCCGACCCGCTGGTCGGTGACCTCGGTGCCGTTGGCCTCCTCACGGGCGAACTTGACCGCCTGCTGGAGCTTCTCGACGCGCTCCACCAGCTCGTTCCCCCGCCGCGCCGGAAGGGCGCCGGAGAACTTCACCGTGGTCCAGTAACCGATCGGCACGTCCTCGTAGTACACCTCGACCTGCGCCGGGTGCTTGTCCGTGGCCTCCGCCTTGACGTGGTTGCGCGGGACCTTCTTCGTACGGATCGTGCGGACCGGGTCCGTCTTCCACCAGTCCGTGGACGCGTCGTGGGTCCAGGACTCGGCGGCGTCGAGGGTGGGGAGCTTCTTGACGAAGGTGTGGAGCTCGGCGAGCTGCTTCTCCAGGAAGAGCAGGTAGGCGACCGGCACGTCCGCGACGACCGTCCGCCCGTCGACGGTGACGTCCGCACGGGCCGTGCAGTTCGCCCAGTCCTTCGTGGCGGTCACGTCGAACAGCCGGGTCAGCGACGCCGACATCTCCCGCAGCACGTCCTCCGCCTGCACCTGCACGCGCGTCGACTCGGGCGGCAGCTGCTCGCCCTCCTCGTCCTTCGGCTGGTACGTGCGCGAGATGCCCGACAGCAGCGCGGGCTTCTGCACCTTGGCGTGCGCGGCGTTGACGTCCTGGAGCGACTTGCTCTTGACGCCCTTCTCGACAGCAATGATCTGATTCAGCTTCGCCATGTCGGCGTCCCCCTTCGAACAGGCAGGAACATATCCCACCTGCTCGAACGCACGCACGCGCTTTAGTGGCGGCCGGTCGCGCAGGACACCTTCCCGGACGCGGCCGGGCGCAGCCACACCTGGTTCGCCGGCAGTTTGACGGGTTCCCGGGTCGCCGGGTCCCACAGGACCGCCGTCTCCCCCGAGACGCCGAAGGAGAGGTAGGGGGCGGCCGGTCGGAGGCGCGGGCCCTCGCCCGGCAGGTCGTCGGCCGGGACGACGGGGCGTACGCAGGTCCACTCCGGTGCGACGCCGAAGTACGCCGGTGGCTCGTCCCCTCGCGCGGCTGCCGCGACCGTCCGGTCCACGGCGGTCTCCGCGGACCCCATGGCCTGGATGCCCGCCCCGGCGAGCATCGCCAGGAAGAGGCAGACGTTCAGGACGACGTTCGTGCCGTCCCCCGGAGTGGCGTACCAGTGGTGCCGGTGCTTGGCGAACCCCCACCAGGCCGGGACGATCATGACGAGGCTCAGCATCACCAGCAGTTTCACCGCGGCCAGGGCCTGCCAGACCGGAGGCACGTCGAGGTCGTCCGGGGCGAGGGAGAGGCCTTCGGCGTACAGGGCGTGCAGGACGGAACCCGCGGCGACGAACGCGGAGACCGCCAGGGTCACCAGCACCGGGACGGCCCAGGCGACCCACTCGCCCCAGGTCCACTGCCGGACGAGGAGCCACAGTCCGGCGATCACCGCGACCACCACGGCGGTCATGAGGGTCCGGCGCGGGGTCCACGCCGTGCCGTCCCGGTCGAGGAGTCCCGTACCGAAGGCGACGAAGATCAGCACACACAGCAGGGCGAGGACCACACCCTCGGCTCTCCTGCGCTCCCCGCTCAGTTCGAGTCCCGTGCGCACCGCCCCGACCGCGCCGAGGAGCGCCACCGGTGTCCAGAACCACCAGGTGACGGCCGGCGCGGCGGTGGCCAGGGTGACGGCGCCGGCGGAGAGCAGTGCCCACAGGACCAACCGGAGCACCCGTCGCTGCAGTTGGTCCTCCCGTTTGTAGGGCGCCGGTTCGCGCCAGCGCCCGTCCAGGGGGCGGACGGCCAGACCGGAGGCGGCGGCGTCCGGGGAGGATGCCGCACGCGCGATCCTCAGGGCCTGACGCGGCCCGCCGGAGACGAAGCCCCCGACGTCGTGCCGGCCCAGCCGCACGGCAATGCGGGTGAGTCGTCCGCGCCGGCCCGGCTGCCTGCGGGTCGCACCGACGATCCGCCAGTGCGGGAACAACTCGCGGTCCCGGTCCAGCAGTTCGGCGCGGCGGACGTAGCCCTCCAGGCGGGCGCCGCGCAGCATCTTGCGCACCCGGTCGGCCGCACCGCGGTCGCTTCCCTTCGCAGTGCCGAAGAGGCGGACCTCGATCTCGTACACGCGGCTGTCGGGGTCGCGTTCCAGTGCCGCGCCCAACGGGCCCTCGCCCGCCGGGTAGGCGTCACGCACGGGCCAGCCGTGCCGGTCGAAGCGCGCCTCGGCCTCCTGCCAGTCGTGGACGCCACCGCGGACCTCGACGAAGACCCGGACCCGTTGGTCGTACCGCGTCTGCGCCATGCCGTGTGCTTCCTCCTGGATCGCGCTCCTCGGCCGAACCGGTACACCGGCGGCGGTGGGTACGGTACCTACGCGCGGCAGCGGCCGCTGCGTCTCCTCGCCCGGTCAGGACCCCGCCGCCGTCTTCATGGCCGGTCGCGCCAGAGGCAGCCCTTGTCGTGCCCGACCAGGCGCACGGAAACGGTAATTGCCGTTCTGTACCGTTCTCCGCGCCTGCCTGGGGGCGATTTTCGGCCGACGTCGCTCCGGAGCGGACCGGTGACCGACAGCCCTGTCGCATCTGATGGTTGATCAATAACCTGTATCGGTCAGCCATATCACGATCCAGGGAGACCCATGTCCACCGCGCAGCAGGTGCCCGACATCCTCTCGCCCGAGTTCGCAGCGGACCCCTACCCCGCCTACCGCGTGATGCGGGACACCGCGCCTCTCATCTGGCACGAGGCGACGCGGAGTTACATCGTTTCGCGCTACGAGGACGTCGAGCGCGTTTTCAAGGACAAGGCCGGCGAGTTCACCACCGACAACTACACCTGGCAGATCGAACCCGTACACGGTAAAACGATCCTCCAGCTCAGTGGCCGCGAGCACGCCGTGCGCCGGGCCCTCGTCGCACCCGCCTTCCGCGGCAGCGACCTGCAGGAGAAGTTCCTGCCCGTCATCGAGCGCAACTCGCGCGAACTGATCGACGCGTTCCGGCACACCGGCTCCGCCGACCTGGTCACCGACTACGCCACCCGCTTCCCGGTCAACGTCATAGCCGACATGCTGGGCCTGGACAAGGCCGACCACGCGCGCTTCCACCGCTGGTACACGGCCGTCATCGCGTTCCTCGGGAACCTGTCGGGCGACCCGGAGGTGACGGCGGCGGGCGAGCGGACCCGCGTGGAGTTCGCCGAGTACATGCTGCCGATCATCCGTGAGCGCCGCGAGAAGCTGGGCGACGACCTGCTGTCGACGCTGTGCGCCGCCGAGGTCGACGGCGTCCGGATGAGCGACGAGGACGTCAAGGCGTTCTGCAGTCTGCTGCTCGCCGCCGGCGGCGAGACCACCGACAAGGCCATCGCCGGTATCTTCGCCAACCTGCTGCTCCACCCCGACCAGCTGGCCGCCGTCCGCGCCGACCACTCGCTGATCCCGCGCGCCTTCGCCGAGACGCTGCGGTTCACCCCGCCCGTTCACATGATCATGCGGCAGTCGGCGACGGAGGTGGAGCTCAGCGGCGGCACGATACCCGCGGGCGCCACCGTCACGTGTCTGATCGGCGCCGCCAACCGCGACGAGAACCGCTACCGCGACCCCGACCGCTTCGACATCTTCCGCGACGACCTGACCACCACGACCGCGTTCTCCGCCGCCGCCGACCATCTCGCCTTCGCGCTCGGCCGGCACTTCTGCGTCGGCGCGCTGCTCGCCAAGGCGGAGGTGGAGATCGGCGTCGCGCAACTCCTGGACGCCATGCCGGACCTGCGTCTCGCCGACGGCTTCGAACCGGCCGAGGAGGGCGTGTTCACCCGCGGCCCGCAGCGCCTCCCGGTGCGGTTCACCCCCGTGGGCTGACCCGCGGCCACCGGCACCCGCACACCGGTCGGCGCCGCGATCCGGGCCCCTGCCACGGGGCCCGGCACGCCACACGCTCCCGCACCCCGGCGAGGGAGCGACAGGCGGACCGTCTCCACCGCACCACCGCCGTGAAGCAACCCGGACCCGCTCAACGGCAGCACCGGAACGCCGAGGGAACCGTCACCACCGCACCACCGCCGTGAAGCCGGACCCGCTCAACGGCCCCGGAACGGTCGGCGAACCGTCACCACTGCACCACCGCCGTGAAGCAACCCGGACCCGCTCAACGGCACCGGAACGGCCGGCGAACCGTCGCTACTGCACCTACTGCGCCTACTGCACCTACTGCACCACCGGCGTGAAGCTCACCGGCAGCGCCGACAGCCCGCGCATCCAGATCGACGGACGCCAGGTCAGCTCCTCCGGCTCGGCGCCCAGCACCAGGTCGGGCAGCCGCTCCAGCAGCGTCTCGACCGCCGTACGGGCCATCACGTCCGCCAGCAGGGGCGCCGGGTACGGGCAGCGGTGCTCGCCGTTGCTGAACGACAGGTGTGCGGCGTTCTCCGCGCCGACGTGCGCCTCCGGCCAGATCTGCGGGTCGGTGTTGGCGGCGGCCAGCCCCAGCACCAGGCAGTCGCCGGCCCGTATCTGCCGGCCGCCCAGCTGGACGTCCCGCACGGCCCACCGCCCGATGAAGTTCTGCGTCGGCGTGTCCAGCCACAGCACCTCGTTGAGCGCCTCGCCCACGCTGAGCCGGCCGCCCGACACGTTCACGGCGAACCGTTCGTCCGTCAGCAGCAGCCGCAGCGTGTTGCAGATCCAGTTCGCCGTCGGCTGCTGCGCCGCGGCGATCACGGAGATCAGGTCCTGGACGATCTCCTCGTCGGTCAGCCCCGCCGGGTGGGTCAGCATGCGCGAGGTGACGTCGGGGCCCGGCGCGGCCCGCTTGTCCTTCACCAGCTGCCGCAGCCGCTCGCCGACGCGCCCGTACGCGGCCACCGGGTCGTCGCCCTCGCCCGCGTCCAGCGAGATCCGCAGGTCGTCGACGAGCCGGCGGGTGTCGTCGCCCGAGGTCGGCATGCCGCACATCTGCACCACGGCCCGCATCGGCAGGGCGTGCGCGTAGTCGGCCATCAGTTCCGCCTGGCCGCTGCCGGCGAACCGGGCGATGAGGTCGTCGGCGATCGTCCGGCAGTCGTAGGCGAGTTCGAACTGGTCGACGCCCTCCAGCGCCTCCGTGATCACCCCGGCCCGCCTGCGGTGCTCCTCGCCCTCGGTGAACAGCACCGACGGCTGGTATCCGACGAAGGGCAGCAGCGGCCAGTCCGGCGGGATGTTCTCCCACTGGTTCCAGCGCCGCGAGTCACGCGCGAACAGCTCGTCGTGACTGGTCACATAGGTGACCTCGGAGTAGCCGAGGACCAGCCAGGCCGGGATGTCCCCGTCCAGCAGCACCGGCGCGACCGGGCCGTGCTCCCGGCGCATCGCGCGGTAGAGCTGCGACGGCGTCTGCTGGTACTCGAGCCCTCCCAGGCGTACCGCGTCGGTGTGGGCGGGGCAGCCCGGGGGTGCCGGGTGCGCGGAGGGGAAGCCGGAGTCGGTCACAGTGTCGCCTCCTCGGCGATGGCCATCTCGTGGAGGTGGTTGACGAGGGTGATCAGTACGTCCTTGCCGGACTGCCGGACCCGTGCGTCGCAGTCGACCATCGGCACGTGGCCGGGCAGGGCGAGCGCCTGACGGATCTCGTCCAGGGAGTACCGGGAGGTGTCGTCGTCGAACCGGTTCACGGCCACCACGAAGGGCGTGCGGTGGTGCTCCAGCCGGTCGATCGCGTACCAGGAGTCGTCCATCCGGCGCGTGTCCACGAGGACCACGGCACCCAGCGTGCCCGAGAACAGCCTGTCCCACAGGAACCAGAAGCGTTCCTGGCCGGGCGCGCCGAACAAGTACAGCACCATGCGCTCGTTGAGGCTGATGCGCCCGAAGTCGAAGGCGACCGTCGTGGTGGTCTTCCCCGCCACCGCGCTCGTCTCGTCGACGCCCACGCCCGCCTGGGTCATCACTTCCTCGGTGTTGAGCGGGCGTATCTCGCTCACCGAGCGGACCAGGGTCGTCTTGCCGACGCCGAATCCGCCCACGACCACGATCTTGAGACCGGTCTCCGCGGCGTCGTTCAGCGGTGTGCGGTGGGAGGGCAGCTCAGAGGTTGCGGAGCCCATGGAGCACCTCCTGGAGTAGGGCGGAATCGGGCAGGGAGGCGACGGACCGCGCCGCGCGCGGATGACGGGCGGTGATGCGGCCGGTGTCCAGGAGGTCGCCGAGCAGGATCCGCACCACCGTGATCGGCAGGCCGATTTCCGCGGCGATCTCGACGACGGCGGTGGGGTGCCGGCACAGCTCCAGGATCCGGGCGTGCTCCGACTGCATGCCCGGCACCGGCCCGCTCTCGCTGACGATGAGGGTGACCAGGTCGAAGGACTCGTCGGCGCGGCTGCGTCCGCCGGTGACGGTGTAGAGCCGGTCGGGGTCACCCGTGTCGACGGGTTTGCGCATCATGACGCGCCGCTCCCCCGGGCATGGCCCCGCGGTTCGGCCCGCAGGTGTTCGCCGATCTGCTCGACCAGCTCCGACATCTGGTGGCCCACCACGCCGGGGTCGGCGTCCTCCCCGGCGACGACGGCGAGGTGCGCTCCCTCGCCGGCCTCGACGATGAAGAGCAGGCCGCCGTGGAACTCGGTCATCGACTGCCGGACGCCGCCGCTGCCGTCGCCGAACTCCACGGAGGCGCCCTGGGCCAGGGCCTGGATGCCGGAGCAGATCGCCGCGAGCTGGTCGGCCCGGTCGAGCGTCAGGTGCTCGCTCCAGCAGAGCTTCAGGCCGTCCCGGGACAGGACCAGCGCGTGCCGCGTGCCGGGGGTCTGTTCCAGGAGGCCGTGGAGGAGCCAGCTGAGGCTGTTGTCGGTGGTCTGCATGATGGGTGATGGGACGGTGGTGCCCGGCTGACCGGTCACCGGCCCGTTCCTCCTATCTCACGAACTCGAGCGGGAAGGGGCGCCGTCGCCCCGGGCGCCGTACGGGAAGGGCTGGGACTACGGAGCCGTCGGCGGCTCGGACTCGGGCGGCCGGGTGCCCGGTGCGGCGGGGCCGTTTCCGGTCTGCCGTGCGCGGGCGAAGGCGCCGAACCGCGAGCCCGCGTCGCGCGGCGGGCGCGGCGTGGCCGGCGTGTCACCGGTCCGTCCGGTCTCCGACAGGCGCTGCTCGCGTTCGCGCTCCGCCTCGGCCATGGTGCGGCCGGGGGCACGGACGGGCAGTCCGTTGGGCGTGGTGCCGTCGGGCCGCCGGTGCCGTCCCGGTTCGGGAAGCTCGGGCCGTGCGGCGGGCCGCTCGGTTGCGGCGGGCCGCTCCGCGGGGGCCGGCCGCTCCGGGACCGCGGGCCGCTCCACGGGGGCGGATCGCTCCGGAACCGCGGGGCGCTCCGGGTGCGCGGGCAGGGCGGTGGCGTCCGGCAGCGGGTCCACGGCCGCCGCGGGCGCGGGTACGGCCGCGGCGGCGGGCCGGGGCGCCGTCTCCTGCGGGGCCAGGTCGCGCTGCTGGGCGAGCAGGTTCAGGGGCAGCAGGACGACCACGCCGGTGCCGCCGCGGGAGGAGGGGCGGTAGTTGACGCTGATGCCGTACTTCACCGCGAGCCGTCCCACCACGGCCAGGCCGAGCCGGGTGCCCTGCAGCGAGGCGAGGTCGGTGACGCGTCCGGCCACGGCCTCCTCGGCGCGGCGCATCGCCGCGTCGGCCATCTTCAGGCCGCTGTCCTCGATGGTGACGACGATGCCGGCGCTGCGGTCCTCGACGTAGACGTGCACCTCGTCGATGGGCGGCGAGAAGTTCGCGGCGTTGTCCATCAGCTCGGCGAGCAGGTGCATCACGCCTTCGGCGGCGAAGCCGGAGACGGCGGCGCGGGTGGAGCAGTGCAGGCGCACCCGCTGGTAGGCGGCGATGCGGCCGACGGCACCGCGCAGGATGCTCTCCATCACGATCGGCTTGTTCCAGGCGCGGCTGGACCGGCCGCCCATGAGCAGCGCCAGCCGGTCGGTCATCAGGCCGAGCTGGGAGGTGCTGTGGTCCAGCTTCAGCAGGTCCCCGAAGACCTCCTCGCCGTGCCGCTCCTGCATCTCCCGCAGGTCGGCGAGCATGCGCACGGCCTTGGCCTGGACGCGGCTGAGCGCCTTGGCGGAGGCGGCCTGAGCGGCGGCGGCGCGCCGCTCGCTGTGGGCGAGCTCGCGGACGAACGACTCGGCCGGGGTGCGCACCGCGGGCAGCCGGGGCAGGTCGACCTCGGCGAGCACGGTGTCGGCGGACCGGCCCTCGCGCAGCCGGGCGACGGCGGTGGGCAGCGTCTTCTGGCCGAGCAGTTCCAACTCGGCGACCACCTGGTCGAGTTCCTGCCGGGCCTTGCGGTACTCGCCGTCCAGGGCGGCCGCCCGCCGCACGTCCTCCTCGACGGCGGTGGCGAAGGCGTGCGAGATCCGCTGGAGCTGCGGGTCCGACGGCGGCGGCACACTGCCCAGCACCTCGGCCGCGCCCGCGCCCTCCCGCAGCCGGCCGGCCACGGCGGGCAGGGTCACACCGGCCAGGTGCGAGATCTCGGCCGCCTTCCGGGCGGCCTCGGCCTTGAGCCGGCCGTTCTCCGCCTCCTGTTCGGCGGCCGCCGTGCGGGCCCGGTGGACGAGCCGGTGGCCGGCGAGGACGGCGACGGCCACGCACACCCAGGCGGTCGCCACCACGGCCAGGGCCCACCGGAAGGCGCCGGACGGTGCGAGGGCGACCGCCGCGCCGCCGCCGGCGGCACTCGCCACCAGCACGGCCAGCGACGGGACGGGCGAGGTACGCGGCGCCCTCGCCGACGGATGCCGGCGGGGCGGAGCAGGCACTGACATGGTGCGGTCCCTCGGTCTGTGAGAGCAGCGGGGTGGTGGCGACCGGATCAGGGCGGCCGCGGGCCGGGAAGGTGGTCAGCCAACAAGAGGAGGGCGATCTTCCGACCGGGTACGGCCCATGCTAGCCATCCTGCTGGGTGAGGACGCACCACGGACGGCATACTCGGTCGGCAATCCGAGTTCGTCGTGTTTCCATCGCCCGTTCGGGGCACCGTGGTATCGGAGTTGACGCCGAACGAGCCCGCCGCCCACAAGGTCGAGAACAGGGCACTTACCCACTCGAACGCGCCTGCCGTCCCGTCACACTCCGCGCCCTGCAAGCGATTTCCGAGCCGTCCTCGCCCCACCGGCTGCCCAATTCCGGCCAACCACACGCCCGAAGACGCCCCGTCCACGCTCCCGTTCGCCCGAGGTGGAGCACCCTTTGAGATGCTGACGCCACCGATCGCGAGGGGGGCGGCGGGTGCAGGAAGGGGCAGAGCAGTCGGGCCGTACGCCGGGGTGAGCGGCGGCAGCGCTGTCACGTGGGCGGACCACCCGGTCGCTGAGCATTTCGGGGTTCCGGCCACCGCCGCGCCGACCGGCCGGACCGGGTAGCCCGAAGGCAGACGCACCCCGGCGCGCGTACACGTCGCCCGGACCAGAAGCATCACCTCTGGCCTGCGGAAACCATCACCTCTGGCCTGCGGAAACAAGGAGCGGCAGACGAGTCGGGCTGTACGCCGGGTTCTGTTCCCCGGGGTCCTCGCGGACGCCGGGGCGACGGCCATCCATCTAGGACCGGTGTTGCCACCGGCCTCGTGCGGTCTACCCGCGGACTCGGGCGGGCAGCCCTCGAACGTCCGCGCAGAGCGCTTTTCACGGCGCTCCTCTTGACCTTGCTCCGGGTGGGGTTTACCTAGCTGCCCAGGTCACCCTAGGCACTGGTGGTCTCTTACACCGCCGTTTCACCCTTACCGAGGACCGAGGTCCCCGGCGGTCTGCTTTCTGTGGCACTGTCCCGCGGGTCACCCCGGGTGGCCGTTAGCCACCACCCTGCCCTGTGGAGCCCGGACGTTCCTCGGGAAGCCCCCTAGGGGGACTCCACGCGGCCGTCCGCCCGGCTCGTCTGCCGTGCCGACCATGGTACCGGGCGTGGGCGGGGTCCCGGCGCGGTGGCCGTCGCCAGGACCGAGCCGGTGAGGATCAGGCCGAAGGCGGCCAGCACGGCCGGCGTCAGGGCCTCGTCGAGGAACAGCGCCCCGGCCGCGACCGCGACCGCCGGATTGACGTACGTGATGACGGTGGCCCGGGTCGGTCCGGCCTCCTTGATCAGTTCCAGGAAGGCGACGAAGGCGACGGCGGTGCAGATGACGCCCAGGCCGGCCAGCGCGGTCAGGGTCTCGGCGGCGGGCATCCGGGTGGGTCGGGTCAGCGCGGCCGCCGGGGCGTACACCAGGGCCGCGAAGGTGAGGCAGACGGTGGTGAGCTGGAGGGACGGGACCTGTTGGAGGTGGCGGGCGGCGATCAGCGGGGCGACGGCGTAGCCCAGCACGGTCAGCAGCACCTCGGCCAGCGAGCGGGCGTCGCCGCCGGTGAGGTGCGGCAGGGTGAGCACCGTGACGCCGGCCAGGCCGAGGCCGAGGCCGGTGAGGCGGCGGGTGCCGAGGCGTTCGGTGTCGCCGAAGAACCGGGCGAGCGCCACGCCGACGATGGGGACGCCCGCGATCAGCAGGCCGGCGGTGGAGCTGGACAGGTGCCGTTCGGCGTCGGTGAGGGTGTACCAGGGGACGACGATCTCGATGCAGGCGAACGCCAGCAGGGGCCGCCAGTGTGTGCGGACGGTGGTGGTCAGGCCGCCCCGGCGCAGGGCGAACGGCAGCAGGAGCAGCGCGCCGAGGGCGCAGCGGGTGAACACCACCGTGGACGGGGACACCTCGTCCACCGCCACTTTGATCATCAGGTAGGGGATGCCCCAGACCACTCCCATCAGGGAGAACAGGAGCCAGCCGCGTGCAGTCATGCGGCGAGTGTCGGCCGGGTCAGGGCGCGGTGTCTTGAACGCTGTTGCGGTACGCCGCCGGGGTCACCCCGAGCACTCGCCGGAACCAGCGGGTCAGGTGCGCCTGGTCGGCGAAGCCGACGAGGGCCGCCGCCTCGGCGGGGCGCAGCCCGGCGTCGAGGAGCGCGCGGGCCCGGGTCACCCGGTACTGGGCGAGCCACGCGTACGGCGGCACGCCCGTCGTCGTACGGAACGCGCGGAGCAGTTGGTAGCGGGACAGGCCGAGGTCGGCGGCGAGCGTGGCGAGGGAGGGCGGGGCGAGGAGTTCGTCGGCGAGGCGGTCGCGGACGGTGCGGGCGATGCGGCCGGCGCCGGGGAGGGTGTCGTCGCTCGCGCGGGCCGTGGAGTGGCGGCGGGTGAGCGCGGTGAGCAGCCAGGGCAGGCGGGACTCGGCCTCGAGCGGGTCGGGGTGGGCGCTGAGGTCGCTGTGGGCGCGGCGCAGTGCGGTGGCGAGTTCGGGGTCCTGCAGGACGGGTTCGCGGAAGTGCGGCAGGGAACGGCCGTGGGTTCCGTCGGTGAGGAGGTCGGGGCCGGCGTAGAGGGCCTGGTAGGCGTAGCCCTCGGGGGCGGCGGGGCCGCCGGTGTGCATCTCGCCGGGTTCGAGGACGACGATCGAGCCGGGGCCGGAGACGATGCGCCCGCCGCGGTAGGCGATGACCTCCAGTCCGCCGACGGTGACGCCGACCGTGAACTCCTGGTGGGCGTGCGGGGCGTACTCGTGGCGGTCGAAGCGGGCGGTGAGCAGGTCGACGGGCGGACCGCACCGTCCGAGCCGCGCCCTGGCCCACCGCGCCTGTTCCCGCCCGCCCATGCCTCCCACCCCCGGCCACAGCGTGGCTTGACCCTGCCGCAACGTCAACGTTTCTACTGGTCCTATGCGGATCGGAGAACTCGCCGCCGTCGTCGGCGTCACCACGCGGACCGTGCGCCACTACCACCAGCTCGGGCTGTTGCCGGAGCCGGAACGGCTGGGCAACGGGTACCGGGACTACACCCTGCGGCACGCCGTCGTCCTCGCGCGGGTCAGGCGGCTGACCGAGCTGGGGCTGGGGCTCGCCGAGGTGCGGGACGTGCTCGCGGACGACGCCGGCAAGGACCTCGTCGAGGTGCTGACGGAGCTGGACGAGGACCTGGCGCGGCAGGAGGCCGCGATCCGGGACCGGCGGGCACGGCTGCGGACGCTGCTGGAGTCGGACGGCGCGCCGCCCGCCGAGGGGCCGGTGTCGGCCGAACTGGCCGCCGTGTTCCGGCAGATGGGGAACGTCACCGACTCCCCGATGGCCGCGAAGGACCGCGAGCTGCTGGCGCTCATCGAGACCGCCGCGCCTCCGGAGGAACGGGAGCGGCTGACGGCGCTGCTCAGCGGCGCGCTGGGCGCGCCGGGCGGGGCGGAGCGGGCGTTGGCGCTCTACCGGCTGCTGGACTCGCTCGCCGAGGTCGGGCCGGACGACCCGCGGGTCGAGGAGGCCGCCCGGGCGCTCGCCGCGTGCGTGCCGGCCGACCTGGTTCCGGAGGGCTCGGACGTGACGGCGGACGACGCCTTCGTGCGCGCCTTCTACGCCGATTTCGCCCCGGCCCAGGCGGAGGCGATCCGCCGGGCGCTGCGGATCGTCGCGGAGGAACGGTCATGACCGGGCTGCGGGTGGCCAGGGCCCTGGTGCGGCACGAGCTGCGGCTGATGGCGAGCTTGTGGCTGTGGCTGGCGCGGCGCACCCACGGCACCGGCGGCGGGCGGGCGTTCGGGTACGCGGGCGGGCAGGGGGCCGTGATGTTCGGGTTCGCGTTCGTGTGCGCGGTCGAGACGGTGGCGATGTCGGTGCTGCTGGCGGACTGGCCGGTGGTGCACGCGGTGGTGCTCGTCCTGGACGTGTACACGGTGGTGTTCGTCGTCGGGCTGCACGCGGCGTCCGTGGTGCGTCCGCACGTGCTGGGCGGCGGTGTGCTGCGGGTGCGCCGGGCCGTCCACGTGGACCTGCGGATTCCGCTGGAGCGGATCGCCTCGGTGCGGCGGGAGCTGCGGACGACGCACGAGGGGGCCGAGGGTGAGCTGGACGTGGCCGTGGGCTCGCAGACGACCGTCACGGTGGAGCTCACCGAGCCGGTCACCCACGTCACGTTCCTGGGCCGCCACCGTGCGGTGCGGGTGGTCCGCTTCCACGCGGACGACTCCGACGGGCTGGTCCGCGCGCTCGCCGCGGAGCGGACGGCGCGGGGAGCGCGGGCGGAGGGAACCGAGGGGACCGAGGGAACGGAGAGGGCTGAGCGGGCGGAAGGGACGGAGAGGGCCGAGCGGGCGGAAGGGACGGAGAGGGCCGAGCGGGCGGGTCGGGCATGAGGCTCGTCGGGCCCTGTTCCTACGGCCTCGTTGCCCCTCTTCCCTCCGGCCCCACGGCACCCCTCCCCTCCGACCCCGCTGCACCCTTCCCTTCCGACCTCGCTGCACCCTTCCCCTCCGACCCCGCTGCACCCTTTCCCACCGGTGATAACTTCTCACCGGACCGTCCGGACGGCCGGACGGCGGCGGAAGGGGCACGACAGGTGGCGGACAAGGACGGGCGCACGCCCCGCGAGCGGTACCGGAACCAGGTGCGCGCGGAGATCAAGGAGCGCGCCTGGGAGCAGATCGCCACGTCGGGGGCGCCCGGGCTGTCGCTGAACGCCATCGCCAAGCAGATGGGCCTGAGCGGTCCGGCGCTCTACCGCTACTTCGCCGGCCGGGACGACCTGATCACCGAGCTGATCCGGGACGCCTACCGCGGCCTCGCCGACGCCGTGCGCGCCGCCGCGGCCGGCGGCGCGGACCTGGCCGGGCTGGGGGCCGCGCTGCGCGCCTGGGCGCTCGCCGACCCGCAGCGGTACTTCCTCGTCTACGGCACGCCCGTCCCCGGCTACCACGCTCCCGACGACGTCACCGGGATCGCGCGGGAGATCATGGCGACCCTCCTCGACGCCGCCCGGCTCACCGACGACGACGCGGACGGCACCGGCGGCACCGACGGTGCAGGCGGTGCGCTGGAGGCGCACCTCGCGGCGCACCGCGCGTGGGCGGGCGATCATCCCGCCGGCCCGGCCGCACTCGGCCGTGCGCTGTCCTTCTGGACCCGCCTGCACGGCGTGCTGTCCCTGGAGCTGGCGGGCCACTTCACGGGCATGGGCTTCGACCCGGCCGTGCTCTACGGCGCCGAACTGGACCGGCTGACCCACGCCGTACCCTGACTCGGAGCTCTACCGAAGGAGTACGTGTGCTTGTCCTGCTGCCGCCGTCCGAAGGCAAGGCCGCTTCCGGCCGCGGTGCCCCGCTGAAGCCCGAGTCGCTGTCGCTGCCGGGGCTGGCGGCGGCGCGGGAGGCCGTCCTCGCGGAGCTGGTGGACCTGTGCGCCGGCGACGAGGAGAAGGCGCGCGAGGTGCTCGGGCTCAGCGAGGGACTGCGCGGCGAGGTCGCGAAGAACGCCGGGCTGCGGACGGCCGGCGCGCGGCCCGCCGGTGAGATCTACACCGGGGTGCTGTACGACGCCCTGGACCTGGCCTCGCTCGACGCGGCGGCCAAGCGGCGGGCCGCCAGGTCCCTGCTGGTCTTCTCCGGGTTGTGGGGCGCCGTCCGCGTCACCGACCGGATCCCCTCCTACCGCTGCTCGATGGGCGTGAAGCTGCCCGGGCTGGGCGCGCTGAGCGGGCACTGGCGCGCGCCGATGGCGGAGGTACTGCCGGAGGCGGCGGGGCAGGGGCTGGTCCTGGACCTGCGGTCGGCGGCGTACGCGGCGGCCTGGAGGCCGAAGGGCGAGGTGGCCGGCCGGACCGCGACGGTGCGCGTGCTGCACGCGCCGACCCGGAAGGTGGTCAGCCACTTCAACAAGGCGACCAAGGGGCGGATCGTACGGAGTCTGCTGACGGCCCGGGCCGCGCCGAAGGACCCGGCGGAGCTGGTGGTGGCGCTGCGGGACCTCGGATACGAGGTGGAGGCGGCGGCACCGGCCCGGGCGGGTACGGCGTGGGCGCTGGACGTGCTGGTGACCGAGGTCCACTGACGCACACTGTCCGTCGTATTGCAGCGTGCGCAACGGGCTTTGCGCAGGGTGCACGACTGCGGGCAGGATGACGCCATGAGCTCTCCCCTGCCCTCCTCGGTCCTCGATCTCGCTCCCGTCGTGCCCGTCGTCGTCGTCGAGGACGCCGCCGACGCCGTACCGCTGGCGCGTGCGCTGGTGGCCGGGGGCCTGCCCGCGATCGAGGTGACCCTGCGCACCCCGGCCGCCCCGGACGCGATCCGCGCGATCGCCGGTGAGGTGCCCGGGGCCGTGGTCGGCGCCGGCACGGTGATCACGCCCGGCCAGGTGGCCGAGGCGGTGGACGCCGGAGCGCGGTTCCTGGTCAGCCCGGGGTGGACGGACACGCTGCTGGAGGCGATGCGGGCGTCCGGGCTGCCGTTCCTGCCGGGGGTGTCGACCACCTCGGAGGTGGTGGCGCTCCTTGAGCGCGGGGTGCGGGAGATGAAGTTCTTCCCGGCGCAGGCCGCGGGCGGCACCGCGTATCTGAAGTCGCTGGCCGGGCCGCTGCCGCAGGCCCGTTTCTGCCCGACCGGCGGGATCGGCCCGGACTCCGCGCCGGACTATCTGGCCCTGCCCAACGTGGGCTGTGTGGGCGGCAGTTGGATGCTCCCGGCGGACGCCGTGGCCGCGCGGGACTGGGACCGGGTCGAGCGGCTGGCGCGTGCGGCCGCCGGGCTCAGCGCAGGTGCGAGGTGTCGTTGAACAGCCGGACGCTGGCGTTGCCGTCGGCGTAGTAGGCGACCGCGGACAGGGAGGCCGCCGACAGTTCCATGCGGAACAGGGCCTCGGGCGGGGCGCCCAGGGCGAGCCGGACCAGGGTCTTGATCGGTGTCACGTGGGTGACGAGCAGTACCGTGCGGCCGGCGTACGCGGCGATCAGCTTGTCCCGGGTGGCGGCGACGCGGGTGGCGGTGGCGGCGAAGCTCTCGCCGCCGCCGGTGGGTTCGGCGTCCGGGGAGGACAGCCAGGCGCTCAGGTCGTCGGGGTGGCGTTCGCCGACCTCGCCGAAGGTCAGGCCCTCCCAGGCGCCGAAGTCGGTCTCGCGCAGCCCGTCCTCCACGCTCACGTCGAGCCCGAGGCGGGCGGCGATGATGCCGGCGGTCTCGCGGGTGCGGGCGAGCGGCGAGGTGACGATCGCCTGCACGGTGCCGCGCCGGGCGAGCACGGCGGCGGCCCGCTCGGCCTGTTCCCGGCCGACCTCGGAGAGCGAGGGGTCGCTGCCTCCGCTGCCCGAGAAGCGCTTCTGCGGGGTCAGCGGCGTCTCACCGTGCCGCAGCAGCACGAACGTGGCCGGCGGCCCCATGTCGGCGGGTCCCCAACCGGCTCGGGGCGTGGCCACGGCGCGCGCGGCCCGCGCGTCGGCATCGGCGGCCGCCGCCTCCGTGTTCGTCCCCGCCCGCGCGCCCGCGTCGGCGCCGGTGTCCCCGGACGTGGCCCCTGACGCGTCCGCCGCCGCGGACGCCAGTGCCGCGCGGACACGCGCCGCGCCCGCCGTCGCATCCCCGGGCGGACCCGAGGGCTCGGGGACGTCGGCGGCCGCGGCGGCCGGGCCGGACGGGGTGTCCAGGGCGGCCGTGGAGGCCGAGGGCGACCACTGCTCGCCCCGTTTGCCCGCGTCCATCGCCTCGTTGGCCAGCCGGTCCGCGTGCTTGTTCCGCTCGCGCGGGATCCACTCGTACGTCACCCGGCCCGGCGGGAACACCCGTGCCGCCTCCGCCGCGAGCGGCTTCATCGCCGGGTGCTTGATCTTCCAGCGGCCCGTCATCTGCTCGATGACGAGCTTGGAGTCCATCCGGACGTGGACGGCGGCCTGCGGGTCCAGTGCGTGGGCGGCGCGCAGGCCGGCCAGCAGGCCCCGGTACTCGGCGACGTTGTTGGTGGCGACGCCGATGAACTCGGCCGCCTCCGCCAGCGTCTGACCGGTGGCCGCGTCGCTCACCACGGCCCCGTAGCCCGCGGGCCCCGGGTTGCCCCGCGACCCGCCGTCCGCCTCGACGATGAACTCCCGCACCGTCCCTGACCCCTACAGCCCCGACTCGGACGTGCGCACCAGGATGCGGCGGCAGTTCTCGCAGCGCACCACCGTGTCGGGGGCGGCGGCGCGGATCTCGTTCAGCTCGGTGATGGCGAGCTCCTGACGGCAGCCCTGGCAGGTACGGGCGTACAGCTTCGCCGCGCCGATGCCGCCCTGCTGCTCGCGCAGCTTCTCGTACAGCGCCAGCAGCGGGCCGGGCACGGAGGCGGCGACGACCTCGCGCTCCTTGGTCACCGAGGCGGCCTCGCCGTCGATCTCCTCGACGGCGGCGTCCCGGCGGGCGGTCGCGTCGTCGATCCGGCCCTGCACCGAGCCGACCCGCTCGGTCAGTTCGGCGACCCGCTCCTGCGCGGACTCACGGCGCTCCATGACCTCCAGGACGACGTCCTCGAGGTCGCCCTGCCGCTTGGCGAGCGAGGTGATCTCGCGCTGGAGGTTCTCCAGGTCCTTGGGCGAGGAGACGGCGCCGGAGTCGAGGCGCTTCTGGTCGCGGGCGGCGCGCTGGCGCACCTGGTCGACGTCCTGCTCGGCCTTGGTCTGCTCGCGGGCGCAGTCGCTCTCCTCGGTCTGCGCGGCGACGAGCAGGTCGCGCAGCTGGGTCAGGTCCCGGCTCAGCGACTCGATCTCGGCGTGCTCGGGCAGCGACCTCCGCTTGTGCGCGAGCTGCTGGAGGCGGACGTCGAGGTCCTGGACGTCGAGGAGTCTGATCTGGTCGGCGGGCGCGGCGTTCAGTTGGGGGCTCCAGAGGTGTCGGAGGGGTCGGGGACGCGCGACGCGCTCCCCGGGCGGGTGGTGACGGACGCCGCGTGGGCGGTCCAGGGGTCGGTGACCGTCTTCGAGACGTGGACCCGAAGGCCCCATCCGTGACGGTCGGAGACCTCGTCGAGCTGGGCTGCGGCCAGCTCGCACCAGGGCCACTCGGTGGCCCAGTGCGCCGCGTCGAGCAGCGCGAGGGGACTGTGGGCGCGGGCCTCCGACACGGGGTGGTGGCGCAGGTCCGCGGTGAGGAAGGCGTCCACCCCGGCGGCCCGGACGTGGTCGAAGAGGCTGTCGCCGGAGCCGCCGCTGACGGCGACCGTGCGCACCGGCGCGTCGGGGTCGCCGGCGACGCGGACGCCCTGCGCGGTGGCGGGCAGGCGTGCGGCGGCGCGCTCGGCGAGTTCGCGGACGGTCAGCGGGTGGTCGAGCTCGCACACGCGGCCGAGGCCGCGGCGGCCCTCGGGGTCGGTGGGGTCCGGGACCAGGGGCCGTACGACCCTGAGGTCCAGGGCGCCGGCGAGGGCGTCGGAGACTCCCGGGTCGGCGGTGTCGGCGTTGGTGTGGGCGACGTGCAGCGCGATGTCGTTCTTGATGAGCGTGTGCACGACCCGGCCCTTGAAGGTGGAGGCCGCGACCGTGGTGGTCCCGCGCAGGTAGAGCGGGTGGTGGGTGACGAGCAGGTCGGCGTCCAGTTCCACCGCCTCGTCGACGATCTCCTGGACCGGGTCGACGGCGAACAGGACGCGCGTGACCTCCTGGTCGGGATCGCCCACGACGGTACCGACCGCGTCCCAGGACTCGGCCCGCTCGGCGGGCCACAGTTCGTCCAGGGCGGCGATGACTTCAGACAGACGGGGCACGTCTGCAAGGCTACCTGTCCGTCCCGCGCGGACGTACCGGCTCCCTGGAGCACACCGTCGGGCCGCACCTCAGGCGAATCGTTCCTGGAGCACCCTTACGTGTGAAGTGGAGGCCCGCCGGTCCGCCGCCCGTGCACACGAAAACTACCGTTCGTCACCGGAGGTGACCGAACGATGACGGTCTGTGCCATCGAACCTGCGGCCGGCCACGAGGACGGAGCCGGACGGGCGGGCTGCACCATCACCGCGGACGGCTGCTACGCCGCCCGCCTCGCCCTGTCCGGCGACTCCTTCTTCCCCGAGCGCTGGACCCTGGACGGCCCCGAGCCGTACGCGGTGCCGCTGCCCGGCAACCAGCCCGAGGAGCCCGGCACCGAGGTGCAGCCCCTGAGCGACGGGCGGGTGCTCATCCACCGGCGGGTGGGCGGGCGGCACGCCTTCTCCCTGCTGTACCCGACCGGCCCCGGCACCGGTGAACTGCCGCTGGGCACGGTCGTGCGCCCGGGCCCGGACGCCCGGGTGCGGCTGCTGCCGCCGGCCCCGGACGGGGAGCGGGCGTACGTGCTGGCCGTGGGCGCCCGGTCGTCGACGGTGTGGCGGGTGGCGGGCGGCGCTTTCGGGCCGGAGTCGGTCGCCGAGGTGCCCGGCCGCTGCTCGGGCGGGGTGTGGCTGGACCGCGGCGGGCGGATGCTGGCCCTGGACCGGGAGACCGGCGGGCGCACCAAGACGGTCGTGGTGGACCTGGAGTGCGGCGGGGAGATGTCGCCGCTGCTGCAGATCGCCGCCGACAGCGACGACCGGCTGCTGCTCGCCGACCCGGACAGCGGGCTGCTGCTGATCCGCTCGGACGCGCCCTCGCCGGGCCGGGAGCGGCTGGGCTGGGGGGTGCTGGGCAGCACGCTGCCGGTGCGTTTCCCGGACAGTCTGCGGCCGGCGGACTGCACGGTCACGCCGTTCGCGATCCAGCCGGGGCAGATGCTGACGCCGGAGGGCTGCGCGGTGGCGCTGCGCATCGACGGGGCGCTGGGCAGCTGGGTCGGGGTGTGGCGGCCGGCGCAGCGGAAGGTCCACCACTTCCCGGCGCCGGAGGGGTGGTTGACGGGGTGCGGGGTGTGGACGGCGGACGGTGTGCTGAGGCTGCCGTACGCCACCCGGGCGGTGCCGTGCGGTGTGGCCACGCTGCGGGCGCCGGGGCAGGAGCGCCGGCCGGAAGGGCTGGACGTCCATGTGCCGGTGGACCTTCCGGAGGCGCCGGACGCCGCCGAACTGCCGCATCCGGCTGGTGCGGTGACCCCCGACGGACCGCCGCCGCCGGCCGGCCCGGAGGCCTCGGACGCCTCCGGATCCCCGTCCGCCGCCCGTCCTGTGCCCTTGCAGCAGGCGCCTTTGGGACGGCTTGTAACGAACTAGTGGCGGTTGGCGTGGCCGTCTGGATTCGGCCCGTGGTGTGCCGGTTAGACTCGCCCGGCTGTAGGAAAGATCATGTTTACGGGGTGAATTCCTTCCGATGAACGACGTCAGCACGAACGAGCCGCAGTCCGCTCAGGACGGGCAGGTCGCTGCCGGACACGGCAGGCATCGCGGTCCGGTCTCCACGCAGGGCGCCGAAACGTCCCCGCGTGGCCGCCACCGCCGGCCGGCCCAGGACAACGAACACGCGGAGTCGGCCGCCTGACGCACCGTCAGGCACCGCTCGGCATCCGGCCCCGCCCGTCGCACGACGGGCGGGGCCTTCGTCGTCCACGGCTCCGGTGCGCCTGCCGGTCAGACGTGCCGGACGGTGGTGCCGGCGAGCACGGTGGTGTCCTGGCGGTCCACGGCGCTCACCACCGCCCGCACCTCGCCGTCCCCGCGCCACATCCGGATCCGCAGCGTCTCGCCCGGGTACACGACTGACACGAACCGGGTGCCGTAGGAGCGGACGCGGGTGACGTCGCCGTCGAGCAGGGTGTCGACGACCGCCTTGAGCGTCATGCCGTAGGTGCACAGCCCGTGCAGGACGGGCCGTTCGAAACCGGCGCGCGCGGCGAAGCCGGGGTCGGCGTGCAGCGGGTTCAGGTCGCCGGTGAGGCGGTAGAGCAGCGCCTGGTCCTCCCGTACGGCCCGCTCCACGGTCCGGTCCGGCTCCCCGGCGGGCGCCTCGCGCCGCGCGGACGGGCCGCGCTCGCCTCCCCAGCCGCCCTCGCCGCGGACGTGGACGCGGGCCTCGCCGGTCCACAGCGGCCCGTCGGCGTCTGCGGCCTCGGTGCGCATGACCAGGACGGCCGCGTCGCCCCTGTCGTACACGGCGGTGATGCGGCCGGTGGTGGTGGCGGTGCCTTCGGCGGGCAGCGGGCGGTGCACGGTGAGCGACTGTCCGCCGTGCAGGACGCGGGCCAGGTCCACGTCGACGCCCGGCACGGACAGCGCGTCGGTCACGCCGGGCGGTCCGCCGCCGGCGACGGTGGCGAAGCTCGGCAGGACGTGCAGCCGGGACTCCAGCGTGTAGCGCAGTTCGGCCGGGTCGGTGGCGGGCCGGCCCGCGCCGATGCCGAGGTGGTAGAGCAGGACGTCCCCGGCGGTCCAGGAGATCTCGCCGGTCCTGGGGGCCGCGGCGAGCGCCTCGGCCGGGTCGATGGGCATGTGACTCCTGATCGCCGGGAGGGCCGCGGGAAGGTGCGGCACGTCCGGTATAGCCCGCCCGCCCGGCGGATGTCAGCCGGGGCGGCTCAGTGCGCGGTCGCCGCCCGCCCGGCGGATGTCAGCCGGGGCGGCTCAGTGCGCGGTCGCCGACCGCCGCGGCAGCCACACCCACATCAGCACCGCCCCGGCGGCCAGCACCGCCGCACCGGTGCCGAACGCCACCGCGTAGCCCTCCGTCAGCGTCTGCGGGGTGCGGGCGGCGCCCGCCGTGTGGGCGGCCGCGATGGTCGACATGACGGCGAGGCCGAGGGAACCGCCCATCGTGCGGGAGGTGTTGACCAGGCCGGAGACCAGGCCGGCCTCCTCCGGTGCCGTGCCGGAGGTGGCCAGTGCGGCGAGCGGGGTGCCGGCCAGGCCCGCGCCCAGCATCATCAGGACGCCGGGGATCATGATCGCGGTCAGGTACGCGCCGTCCACGGTCATCGTCGACTGCCAGGCGAAGCCGGCCGTGGCGACCAGGGTGCCGGCCACGGCCACGGCGCGCGGGCCGGCCGTGCGCATCAGCCGGGGCGCGAGCTTGGAGCCGAGGATCACGGCGAGCGAGCTCGGCACCAGCGCCAGGCCCGCCTCCAGCGGGGTGTAGCCGAGCACGTTCTGCGCGTACAGGGTCATGAAGAACCACATGCAGAACATCGCGGACCCGCTGAGGAACATGGCCACGTTCGCCGACGCCACGGAGCGCAGCCGCAGCAGTGCGAGCGGCATCAGCGGGGCCTTGGCCCGCGCCTCGGCGAGGAGGAACAGGGCGATGAGGGCGAGCCCGGCGCACAGCGGCACCAGGGTGGCCGTCGCCGCCCAGCCCTCGGCCTCGGTCTGCGAGATGCCGTAGGCGAGGGTGGCGAGTCCGGCGGTCACCAGCACCGCGCCCGGCAGGTCCAGCCGCCGCCCGTCCCCGGCGCGGCTCTCCGCCAGCCACCGGGCGGCGCCGGCCAGGACGATCGCGCCGACCGGCACGTTGATCAGCAGCACCCACCGCCACGACAGCAGGTCCACCAGCACCCCGCCGACGAACCCGCCGGCCGCGCCGCCGCCCGCGCCGACGGCCGTCCAGGTCGCGATGGCCCGGGTGCGGGCCGCGCCCTCCGGCACCGCGGAGGTGACGATGGTGAGCGTGGAGGGCGCCAGCACGGCCGCGCCGAGTCCCTGCACCGCCCGTGCCAGCAGCAGCTGCCAGCTCTCCTGGGCGAGCCCGCCGGCCAGCGAGGCCAGCGTGAACAGGCCGAGTCCGACGAGGAACATGCGCTTGCGCCCGAAGAGGTCACCGGCCCGCCCGCCGAGCAGCATGAATCCGGCGAAGGCGATGGAGTACGCGTTCACCACCCACTGCAGCCCCTGCTCGCCGAGCCCGAGGCCGGTGCGCACGGACGGCAGCGCGACGTTCACCACCGAGACGTCGAGGACGACGAGGAACTGCCCGGCGCAGGCGAGCGCCACCACCACCCACGGGGCGGGCTCGGTGGTACGGCCGGACATGCGTGGGGTGTCGGTGGCTTCGAGCATGCCCGTCATGGTCTCAGCCGCCCCGCTTTCCGCGCACCGTCATTTCGCGCCCGGCGCCGCTCCGGCCGACGGTGAGGCGACCGTTTCCGCCACCCTCACCGTTGCAGAATCAACCAAAAAATCTCTACTTTCCGCACATTCGTGCCTGCTATTGGAGGAACGGGGCACTACGGACGGTACGAAAGCGACTGCTGAGACCACAGGGAGACAGCAATGCGCAAGTTCATAGGCACCGTCGCCATCGGTATCGTCCTGGCCGTCGCTCCGGCCGGCGCGGCCTTCGCACAGCAGGCCGAGCAGCCGGCCCAGCAGACCACCGCCACGGTCGTCCAGGCGCAGGACGATGACGACGACGGCGGCAACGCCGGGCTGTGGGGCCTGCTGGGCCTGCTGGGCCTGGCCGGACTGATCCCCCGCAGGAACAAGCAGCACCGCGACCAGAGCGGCAGCACGCGCGTGTGACCCGCCGCACCGCCCGGACCCGCCCGCCCCCGCCGAAGGGGAGCGGGCGGGTCCGGTCACGCCGGGACGCATGACACCGCGACGCCTGCCACGCCCTGCCGCGTGCCGCCCGCCCGCCGCGACGCCTGCCGCCTGCCGCCCGCCGCCCGCCGCCGCTCAACGGTGAGGACCAAGGAACGGTCAAAAATTCGTTAGTGTGCCGAAGCATCGGAATAGTTGCCTCGGTGTACGGGGTTCGGTCTCCACGTATCCCTTCGCCACACCGGCCGGCCCCTGGAGGCACCCTTCATGACGCAGACGACGACCGACCGTCCCTCCGGCAGAGCGAGCGGGGCCGTGGTCCCGGTGCTCGCCTTCGCGGGCATCGTTGTCGCGGTGATGCAGACCCTGCTCGTCCCGGTCATCAAGGACCTG
Organism: Streptomyces calvus; assembly: GCF_006782915.1. GTDB lineage: Bacteria > Actinomycetota > Actinomycetes > Streptomycetales > Streptomycetaceae > Streptomyces > Streptomyces calvus. The sequence goes on along the minus strand of NZ_VCNP01000049.1, from coordinate 104,010 downwards.
CCGCAACTGCTCGACACGGCCCCCGCCGACGCCACCTGGGTCCTGACCTCCACGCTGCTGTCCGGCGCCGTGGCCACCCCGATCATGGGCCGCCTCGGCGACCTGTACGGCAAGCGGCGCATGCTGGTCACCAGCCTCGCGGTGATGGTGGTCGGCGCGCTGGTCAGCGCGTTCACCAGCGACCTGCTGCTGATGATCGCCGGCCGGACGCTCCAGGGCTTCGCGATGGGCGCCATCCCGCTCGGCATCGGCCTGATGCGCGACATGCTGCCGCCCGAGCGGCTGGGTTCCGCGATGGCGCTGATGAGCTCCTCCATAGGCGTCGGCGGCGGTCTCGCGCTGCCCGCCGCCGCGCTGGTCGCCCAGCACTCCGACTGGCACGCCCTCTACTTCGGCGCCGCCGCGCTCGGTGTCCTCGCCATCGCGCTCACCCTGCTCGTCGTCCCGGAGTCCCCGGCCCGCGCCGGCGGCGGCTTCGACCTGCCGGGCGCGCTCGGCCTCTCCGCCGGCCTGGTGCTGTTCCTGCTCCCCGTCTCCAAGGGCAGCGACTGGGGCTGGACCTCCGGCACCACACTGGCCCTGTTCGGCGCCGCGGCCGTGGTCCTGCTGCTGTGGGGCCTGATGGAGCTGCGCGTGTCCGCGCCCCTGGTCGACCTGCGCACCACCGCCCGCCGCGAGGTGCTGCTCACCAACCTCGCGTCGATCATGGTCGGTGTCTCCTTCTTCGTCGTCTCCCTGGTCCTGCCGCAGCTGCTCCAGCTGCCCGCCTCCACCGGCTACGGGCTCGGCCAGTCGATGGTCGTCGCCGGCCTGTGCGTGGCCCCGCTGGGCCTGACCATGATGTTCACCGCCCCGGTGTACGCGCGGCTGTCCGCCCGGTACGGCCCGAAGAGCACCCTCATCCTCGGCCTGCTGGTCATCGCGGCCGGCTACGGCGGCGGACTCGGCCTGATGGACGCCGCCTGGCAGACCGTCGTCACCTCGGTGGTCCTCGGCGCGGGCATCGGCCTCGCCTACTCCTCCCTGCCCGCGCTGATCATCGGCGCGGTCCCGGCGTCCGAGACGGGCGCGGCGAACGGCCTGAACACGCTGATGCGCTCCATCGGCACCTCCGTGTCGAGCGCGGTCATCGGCATGGTGCTGGCGAACACGGCGGACACCGTCGGCGGCGTCGCGGTGCCGACCCTGCACGGCTTCCGGCTCTCCTTCCTGATCGCGACGGCGGCGGTGGCCGTGGGTCTGGCGCTGGCCCTGTTCCTGCCCGGCGGCCGCCCGTCGGCCCGTCCGCAGCTGCGGGCGAGCAGCGAGGAGGACGCGAACCTGGAGCGCGCCGGGGCCGTTCTGCGCGGCTTCCGCGGCCGGGTCCTCGACGCGGCCGGAGTCCCCGTCCCCCGCGCCAAGGTCACCCTGATCGACCGGCACGGCCGCCGGGCGGGCGCCGCCGTCTCCGCCGAGGACGGCAGCTACGCCGTCGCGGTGCCCGCGCGGGGCCCGTACGTCCTGGCCGCCCGCGCCGCCGGTCACGCCCCGCTCGCCGCCCCGGCGACCCACACCGGCGACGAGCGCCCCGTCGACCTGGACCTCTCCCTGCCGGGCGAGACGGTCTCCGCCTGACCTTGTTACCCGGCGGTACCCCCGGTCGGCGGCCGGACCGGGGGTACGGCAGCATGGGGCCGTGCACACACCGACGCCCCCACCAGAGGCCCGCCCCCTGCCGATGACGCCCGAGCCCGCGGTCCTGGCCGCGTTCGAGGCGGCGAAGGGCTTCATGCCGGCCGACGAGGGCCTGGCCCTGTACGCGGCGGCCGCCGAGGCGGCCCGGCTGGGCCTGCCGCTGCTGGAGGTCGGCACCTACTGCGGGCGTTCCACGATCCTGCTGGCCGGCGCGGCCCGCGCGGCCGGCGTCACCGCGCTCACCGTGGACCACCACCGCGGCAGCGAGGAGCAGCAGCCCGGCTGGGAGTACCACGACCCGGAGACGGTCGATGCCGAGCTGGGCGTGATGGACACCCTGCCCACCTTCCGCCGCACCCTGCACCGGGCCGGCCTGGAGGACCACGTGGTGGCCCTGGTCGGCCGCTCCCCGCAGGTCGCCGCCGTGTGGAACACGCCGCTGGCGCTGGTCTTCGTCGACGGCGGCCACACCGACGAGCACGCGAGCGCCGACTACGAGGGCTGGGCCCCGCACGTCGCCGACGGCGGCCTCCTCGTCATCCACGACGTCTTCCCCGACCCGGCCGACGAGTTCACCGGCCAGGCCCCGTACCGGGTGTACCTGCGGGCCCTGGCCTCCGGCGCGTTCACGGAGGTCTCGGCCACCGGCTCCCTGCGCGTCCTGCGCAGGACGGGCGCGGGCGTCTGAGCCACCGTTAGGGTGACTGACGTGTCGTACACAGGTCCCGACTTCGATCCGCCCCAGCCCCGACGGTCCCGGCGCGGGCCCCTGACCGTGGCGCTGGCGGCGCTGGTGCCGGGGGCGCTGCTCGGGTGGGCGGTGTACGCGGCGGTGGGCGGGCCGGCGGACGACGGGGGTTCCGCGCACGCCACCGCGACCGGCTCCCCGTCCGCGCGCACCCCGTCCCCCGGCGGCGCGTCACCGACCGGCACGCCCGACGACGACCGCGGCCCCTCCGCCTCCCCCACCGCGACGGCCCCCTCCCCGTCCGCCTCCGCGCCCGCCGGGTCGGGGCCGCTCAAGGGCAAGGTCGTCGTCATCGACCCGGGACACAACCCGGGCAACGCCCGGCACACCGGCGAGATCAACCGGCAGGTGGACATCGGGACCCACCGCAAGGAGTGCGACACCACCGGCACCGCCACCAACGACGGTTACGCCGAGGCCGAGTTCACCCTGGACGTCGCCCACCGGATGCGCGCGATCCTGCGGGAGCAGGGCGCCACGGTGAAGCTGACCCAGGACGCCGACCGGCCGTTCGGGCCGTGCGTGGACGAGCGGGCCCGGATCGGCAACGAGGCGAACGCCGACGCGGTGGTGTCGATCCACGCGGACGGCTCGGGCGCCGGGAACCGCGGTTTCCACGTGATCCTCCCGGGCTCGGTCCGGGCCGGCGCCGCCGACACCCGGGCCATCGTCGGCCCCTCGCGTGAGCTGGGCGAGCGCATCGCGGGCAACTTCGTGCGCGTCACCGGCAGTGCGCCGTCCAATTACGTCGGCGGCGGCACCGGTCTCGTCACGCGTGAGGACCTGGGCGGTCTCAATCTGTCAACGGTTCCCAAGGTGTTCATCGAATGCGGCAACATGCGCGATAGCAAGGACGCGGCGCTGCTGACCAGCGGCGCCTGGCGGCAGAAAGCGGCGCAAGGGATTTCCGAGGGAATCGTGAGTTTCCTGCGCGGGTGAGGATGCGCCCGCTGATCCCGGCGGACAGCCCGATCGTCCGGACGATAATGTCGTCCCTACGATGAGGGGCCACCCCCGCGCTTCACACCAGGGCCTTCGGGCGACAGGTGACAGCGACGCCTCTTCCGACGACGAGACGACCTACGAAGGACCTGAAGTGAATATCCGCTCCCTCACTCGAGGCGACGGCGTGGTGATCGGAGCAGCGGTGTTGCTGTTCATCGCGTCGTTCCTCGACCTCTACTCCGTCGACGGCGCTCCCGACAGCTACGACCTGCCCAGCCTGTGGGGCAGCGGTCCGGTCGTGCTCGGAGTCGTGCTGGCGGGCATCATCGGTGCCGCGCTCGTCGTCGTGGCCCGCGGTCTGCCGCAGGCGCCGAAGGTCGCGGGGCTCGACCTCGGCCAGTTCGGTGCCGCGTTCACGGTGTTCGCCGCCTGGAGCGCGCTCGGCAACATCTTCGACGTGGCCGGCGGCGCCGACAACATCGGCGGCGGTTCCTCCGACGGCCCGGACCCGGGCATCGGCATGATCCTGGCCCTCGTCGCCACGCTCGTCATGGCCGCCGCGGCCGTCGCCACCCCGCTCGTGCCCGCCCTCAAGGGCGCGCTCGTCCCGGCCGCGCGTCCCGCCGCCCCGCAGCCCTACGGTGCGCAGCCGCCCGGCGGTTACGGCTACCCGGGCGCGCAGCAGGCGTCGTTCCAGCCGCAGCCGGGCCAGCCCGGTCAGCCGGCGCAGCCCTACCCGGGCCAGCCGCAGCAGGGCCAGCCGGCGCCGGCGCCCGCCGCCGACTTCTCGCCGTTCTGGTTCGCGGTGCCGGTGCCGCGGCCGCTGTTCCCGGAGGACGGCTCGCCGACCCCGATCGCCGAACTGGCCCCCGGCACCTGGTACCTGGCGGTCGAGCAGCGCGGTCAGGCGCTCGTCGCGCAGACGCAGGACGGCCGTCGCGGTGTCCTCCAGGACACCTCGGGCATCCAGCGCGGCTGACCTCCCCGGCCCTTCCTCGTCGCGGCCCTCGCCCCTCGCGGGCGGGGGCCGTTGTCGTGCGCCCGGGGGTCGGCTCCGGGTTTCAAGCGGGATTTCGGGGCCAGTCGGACAGCATGTCCCCTCGATATCGCAGTGGTTCCAGTTCCGCGGGGACGGTCGTCGCGGTGATCGCGGACGTCATGGCCGTCATCCTCGGACTGTGGATCGTGATGTACCTGTTGGACGCCAACCGGGGCAACGACCTGGTCCGGTTCGTCCATGACGCGGCCGACTGGCTGGCCGGCTGGTCGCGTGACCTGTTCACCTTCGACGAGGCGTGGGCCCGCGTGGTCGCCGGTTACGGACTCGCCGCCGTCGTCTACCTGTTCGTCGGCCACGCCGTCGCGGGCCGTCTGCGCCGGCACTGAACCGCGCCCCGGCGCACGACAACGGCCCCCGCCCGCAGGGAGCGGGGGCCGCGACGAGGGCAGGGGCGGCTCAGACGAGCGCGCAGCAGTCCGGGTCCAGTCCCCGCGGCAGGTGCTCGCCGCCGAAGACCGCGCAGGTGGCCTCGTGGCCGCCGAGCGCGGCGACCGCCAGCAGCAGTGAGCCGGCGGTCCAGGTGGTCAGCTCGCGGGGCCAGACGGCGTCGTCGTCGAAGACGTAGCCCGTCCAGTACAGGCCGGTCCCCGGATCGCGCAGGTGCTGGATCGACTGGAGGATCTCCAGCGCCCGGTCCGACTCGCCCATCGCCCACAGGGCGAGGGCGAGTTCGGCGGACTCGCCGCCGGTGACCCACGGGTTGGGCACCACGCAGCGCACGCCGAGTCCGGGGACGACGAAGCGGTCCCAGCCCTCCTCGATACGGGCCTTGGCCTCGGCGCCGGTCAGCGCGCCGCCGAGCACCGGGTAGTACCAGTCCATCGAGTAGCGGTCCTTGTCGAGGAACCGCTCGGGATGGTGCCGGATCGCGTGCCGCAGCGCGCCCGCGGCCAACTCCCAGTCAGGTTGGGGCTCTTCGCGCTGCTCGGCGACGGCGAGTGCGCAGCGCAGCGCGTGGTGGACGGAGGAGGAGCCGGTGAGCAGCGCGTCCGCGGTGGCCGTGCCGTCGTCGTCGCGCCGCCAGCCGATCTGCCCGCCGGGCTGCTGCAGCCGCAGCACGAACTCGACCGCCGCGTACACGCAGGGCCACATGCGGTCCAGGAAGGTGTCGTCGCCGGTGGCGAGGTAGTGGTGCCACACGCCGACCGCGACGTAGGCGACGAAGTTGGTCTCCCGGCCCCGGTCGGTGACGTCGCGCGGGTCGCCGTCGGCGTAGGCCGCGTACCAGGAGCCGTCCGCCAACTGGTGCCGGGCGAGCCAGAGGTAGGCCCGCTCGGCGGCCTCGTGCTCGCCCGCCGCGTCCAGGGCCATCGCGGCCTCGACGTGGTCCCACGGGTCGAGGTGGTGCCCGCGGAACCACGGGATCGCGCCGTCCTCCCGTTGCACGGAGAGCACACCGGCGACGGTCTCGGCGGCCTGCTCGGCGGTGAGCACCCCGGGCAGGACCAGGTGCTGTGTCCGGGGAGTCCGGGAGGCCGTCACGTGGCGTCCGCCTCCGTCGCGGCGCGCGGCAGGTGCGGCTTGGTCGCGTACGCCACGAAGCTCTTGCCGATCAGCGGGTTCAGCGCCCGCTCGGCGACCCGGGTGGCCAGCGGCTTCTTCATGATGTCCCAGACCAGCAGCTTGTGGTAGGCGCGCACCGGCAGCGCCTTGTCGTTGTCGACGCCGAACGCGCACTTCAGCCACCAGTACGGCGAGTGCAGCGCGTGCGCGTGGTGGGTGCCGTAGGGGCGCAGGCCCGCCTCGCGGATCTTCGCCAGCAGCTCGTCCGCCCGGTAGATGCGGATGTGCCCGCCCTCGACCTCGTGGTAGGCGTCGGAGAGGGTCCAGCAGACCTTCTCCGGGCCGTAGCGCGGCACGGTGATCGCGATCCGGCCGCCGGGCCTGAGCACGCGCACCATCTCGGCGAGGACGCCCTTGTCGTCCGGGATGTGCTCCATCACCTCGGAGATGATCACGACGTCGAAGGACTCGTCGGGGAAGGGCAGGGCGAGCGCGTCGCCCTCCATGGCGGTGGCGGTGGCTCCCGCGGGCGCTTCCCCGGCCTCCTTCATCGCGGCGAACCACTGGGCGACCTCGCGGATCTCCTCGCCGTTCCGGTCGAGCGCCACGACCTGCGCGCCGCGCCGGTAGCACTCGAAGGCGTGCCGGCCGGCCCCGCAGCCGAGGTCCAGGACGCGGTCGCCCGGGGCGAGCGGGAACCGGGAGAAGTCGACGGTCAGCACGTGGCCCTGCTTTCGCGGTCGGAGGTGTCGGCGGCGGACGCGGACACGGCGGGCGTGTCCGCGGGGGTCTTCCCGAGGGTCCTGTCGGGGGCCTTCTCGGGGGTCGTGTCGGGGGTGGCGGCGCGGTGCGGGGCCGCGGCGGCCGGGCGGGCGGGAGTGCCGGGGCGGGCGGCGCGGGCGATCGCCTCGCGGTAGCGGGCGACGGTGCCCTCCGCCGCGCGCGCCCAGGTGAAGTGCCGCAGGACGCGCTCGCGTCCGGCCGCCGAGAGCCGTGCGCGCAGGTCCGGGTCGGCCAGCAGCCGGTTGAGTGCGGCGGCCAGCGCTCCGGCGTCGCCGGGCGGTACGGCGAGGCAGGTCTCCCCGTCGCGGCCGGCGACCTCGGGGATGGCGCCGCCGGTGGTGGCGACCAGCGGGGTGCCGGTGGCCATGGCTTCGGCGGCCGGGAGGGAGAAGCCCTCGTAGAGCGACGGCACGCAGGCGACCTGCGCCGAGCGCACCAGGTCGACGAGTTCGGCGTCCGAGATGCCCTTGACGAACTCGACGGCGTCCGCGAGGCCGTAGCGCTCGACGGCCTGGGCGACGGGCCCGTCCGTGGGCCGCTTGCCGACGACGACGAGGTGCGCGCCGGGATGCTCGGCGCGGACCTTCGCCAGTGCCTCGACGAGGAAGACCAGACCCTTGAGCGGCACGTCCGCGCTGGAGGTGGTGACGATCCGGCCCGGCACCACGGGCACCGACGGGTCGGGGCGGAACAGGTCGGTGTCGGCGCCGATGTGGACGACGTGGATCCGGTCCTGTCGTACGCCGAGGTCGTCGACGATCTCCTGACGGGAGCTGCCGGAGACGGTGAGCACGGACGGCAGGCGGCGCGCGACGCGCTTCTGCATCCGGGTGAAGGCGTACCAGCGGCGCACCGAGTACCGCCGCTGCCAGGTCTCGGCGGCGTCCAGCTCCAGGCGCCGGTCGACGGTGATGGGGTGGTGGATGGTGGTGACCAGGGGGGCGCCGAGGTCGCCGAGGAGGCCGTAGCCGAGGGTCTGGTTGTCGTGGACGACGTCGAAGTCGCCGCGCCGGGCGCGCAGATGGCGGCGGGCGCGCAGGGAGAACGTCAGCGGCTCGGGGAAGCCGCCGGTCCACATGGTGCCGACCTCCAGTGCGTCGATCCAGTCGCGGTACTCGTCGCGCCCGGGGGTGCGGAAGGGGTCCGGCTGGCGGTAGAGGTCGAGGCTGGGCAGTTCGGTCAGGCTCAGCCCGTCGTGGCCCTCGTCGAGCACGGGGTAGGGCTGGGCGCCGATGACCTCGACGCGGTGGCCGAGGCGGGCCAGTTCGCGGGAGAGGTGGCGTACGTAGACGCCCTGTCCGCCGCAGAACGGGTTTCCCTTATAGGTGAGGAGTGCGATCCGGAGCGGTCGCAAGCCGTCGGATGCGGGCCCCTTCGGGGGCCCGGCCTGACTGGCCTCAGCGGTCACTCTGGGCCCCTCTCTGCCTGCACTGTCCCGCGAGATTACGCCGGGACGCTAATCTAGAACAAGTTTCAGAGTTGATCGTTCGGAGGTTTCGAATCTACCGGCAGGTAGCTGCAGTGTGAGCAGTGGATCAGGTGATTCACGCCACGACGACGGCATGCCATGCTGTCTGATCATCCACCCTCACCGACTGTCACGGACGGGACCCATGCCCGCGGAAGCCAACAGAGACAGGGCGACCAAGGCGGCCTCGGCAGCCGGCACGGCCGGCGCGCCGGCGGCGGCCGCCAAGGCGCACCGGGCGGCGAGGACGGACACCGGCACCGCACGGACCTCTCCGGCCTCGCCGCTCACCGAGCGGCAGGAGGCGCGCCGGCGCCGCATCCTGCAGGCCTGCTGCCGGCTGGCCTGCCGGGGCGGCTTCGACGCGGTGCAGATGCGTGAGGTCGCGGAGTCCTCGCAGGTGGCGCTGGGCACGCTGTACCGCTACTTCCCGTCGAAGATCCATCTGCTGGTCGCCACGATGCAGGACCAGTTGGAGCACATGCACGCCACCCTGCGGAAGAAGCCGCCGGCCGGTGAGACCGCGGCCGAACGGGTCGCGGAGACCCTGATGCGGGCGTTCCGCGGGCTTCAGCGCGAGCCGCAGCTGGCCGACGCGATGGTGCGGGCGCTGACCTTCGCGGACCGCAGCGTGAGCCCGGAGGTCGACCAGGTCTCCCGCCGGACCACGATGATCATCCTGGACGCCATGGGGCTCACCGATCCCACGCCGGAGCAGTTGTCGGCGGTCCGCGTCATCGAGCACACCTGGCACGCGGCCCTGATCACCTGGCTCTCGGGCCGGGCCTCCATCGCCCAGGTGAGGGCCGACATCGAGACGGCGTGCCGCCTCATAGACCTGACGTCCCCGCAGGCACCCGCCTCCTCCTGACGAAACTTTCGCCGCCTTCCCGGCCACTTCCCGGACCGGTCCGATCACCACCTCCCCCTGCGCAAACGGTTGACCGCCCCTCCCCTGGCTCATATCGTCACCGCAGCAATTCGGAGCCGAGTCCGAAACTTTCGATCCACCGCTCAGCAAGCAGTCCCGCCGATCCGCACCACGGATCCCCACCGGAAAAGGGATGACATGCGCATGATCAGCACGGGAGCGAGAGCCGCGAGCGGCAGTTGCCGCCCGCACGGCCGGCTGCGCGCCGCCGCGAGCGCCGCCACCACCGCCCTGCTCGCCCTCACCGCCCTCGCCGCGCTCCCCCAGGGCACCGCGCACGCCGCCGACACCCTGGGCGCGGCGGCGGCCGAGAAGGGCCGCTACTTCGGCGCCGCCGTCGCCGCGAACCACCTGGGCGAGGCGCCGTACGTGTCCACGCTGAACACCGAGTTCTCCTCGGTGACGCCGGAGAACGAGATGAAGTGGGACGCGGTCGAGCCGAGCCGCGGCTCCTTCAGCTTCAGCCGCGCCGACCAGATCGTGAACCACGCACAGAGCCGCGGCATGGACGTCCGCGGGCACACCCTGGTCTGGCACTCCCAACTGCCGAGCTGGGTCTCCGGGCTCGGCGCCACCGACCTGCGGTCGGCGATGAACAACCACATCACCCAGGTCATGACGCACTACAAGGGTGAGATCCACTCCTGGGACGTGGTCAACGAGGCGTTCCAGGACGGCAGCAGCGGCGCCCGGCGCAGCTCGCCCTTCCAGGACAGGCTCGGCGACGGCTTCATCGAGGAGGCCTTCCGCACCGCCCGCGCGGCCGACCCGAACGCCAAGCTCTGCTACAACGACTACAACACCGACGGCGTCAACGCGAAGAGCAATGCCGTCTACGCCATGGTCAAGGACTTCAAGTCCCGTGGCGTGCCGATCGACTGCGTCGGCTTCCAGTCGCACTTCAACAGCAACTCGCCCGTGCCGTCCGACTACCGGGCGAACCTCCAGCGCTTCGCCGACCTCGGCGTCGACGTGCAGATCACCGAGCTGGACATCGAGGGTTCGGGCACGGCCCAGGCCACCGACTACGGCAACGTCGTACGGGCCTGCCTGGCGGTGAGCCGCTGCACCGGCATCACGGTGTGGGGCATCCCGGACAAGTACTCGTGGCGGGCGAGCGGCACGCCCCTGCTGTTCGACGACAACTACAACAAGAAGCCCGCCTACCACGCCGTGCTGAGCGCCCTGGGCGGCAGCACCGAGCCGGGCGGTCCGGGCACTCCCGGCGCGGGCTGCACCGCCACCTACACCACGGCGGAGCAGTGGAGCGGCGGCTACAACGGCAAGGTGACGATCACGGCGGGCAATTCACCGATCAGCAGCTGGAGCGTGAACGTCACGCTCACCGCCCCGCAGAAGGTCGTCTCCGTCTGGAACGGCTCGCCCACCTGGGACAGCAGCGGCAACGTCATGACGGTGAAGTCCGGTTGGAACGGCACGCTGGCGGCCGGGGCCTCGACGAGCTTCGGCTTCACCGTGAACGGCGGCACGGCACCACCGCCGCAGGTCGGCGCCTGCACGGCCGCCTGACCCGCCACCGTACGCGGCCCGGCCGGCCCGTGTCCCTCCGAAGGGGCGCGGGCCGGTCGCGTCGTGCCGCAGGAGGAAGGCCCTCCTGACCCCTTCCCTACGGGCGGGTAGAGTGTCGAGGTCGTCATCACACCCGTACGGGGGGAAGCCGGTGCAATTCCGGCGCTGACCCGCAACCGTGAGCCGCCTCGTGCGGTGAGCCGGACTGCCCCGCACGGTCCGTGACCGGCTCACGTGCCCGGCGCTCCGCCGGGCACGGCACCGTCGAGGCATACGGAGCCGAGCCGCCGGGGTGTCCCGCGCTGCCCGGCCCTCCTGCAGGGAAGGCACCCGCCGATGATGAACGTCCGCCGCAGCGCCGCGGTCCTCGCCGCCGTCGCCGTGATCGGCGCCGCCGCACCGGCCGCCGCCGACTCGTCCCCGTCGCCGTCGCCGTCCCGGGCGCTGCCGTCCGCCCTGTACGGGGACGGCGATCCGCAGTACGACGGCGTCTGGCGCCAGTCGCTGGCCCTGCTCGCCCTGCACACGGTGGACGTCGCGCCGCCGCAGGCGGCCGTGGACTGGCTGACCGGCCAGCAGTGCGCGGACGGTTCCTTCGCCCCGTACCGCGCGGACACGTCGAAGGCGTGCGACGCGAAGACGGCGGTGGACACCAACCAGACCGCGGCAGCCGTCCAGGCCCTCGCCGCGCTCGGCGGCCACGACGCGGTGACGGACAAGGCCGTCGGCTGGCTGAAGTCCGTACAGAACACGGACGGCGGCTGGGGCTACACCGCGGGCGGCGCCAGCGACACGAACTCCACGTCCGTCGTCGTCGGCGCGCTCGCCGCGGCCGGCGAGAAGCCGGCCGAGGTGCGCAAGGACGGCAGGTCGCCCTACGACGCCCTGCTCAAGCTGGCGCTTCCGTGCGGCGGCGACGGCCGGGGCGCCTTCGCCTTCCAGCCGGGCGAGAAGGGCGAGTCGGCCGCCAACGCGGACGCGACGGCGGCGGGTGTGCTCGGCGCGCTGGGTGCGGGTCTGGTCGTCGAACCCGGCCGGAGCAGGACCGGGGACGCCGCGTGCGCGAAGGCCGACGATCCCGCGCAGGCCGCCGCCAACGGTGCCGCCTACCTCGCGGACATCCTCGCCGAGGACGGCCACCTCACCTCCGCCCTGGCCGGTGCCGAGGACCAGCCGGACTACGGCAACACCGCCGACGCGGTCGTCGCGCTCGCCGCGCGGGGCGCCACCGGGCCGGCGCGGAAGTCCGTGGCCTGGCTGGAGGAGAACGCCGCCGACTGGGCGGCGCAGAGCGGCCCCGCCGCCTACGCCCAGCTGATCTTCGCCGCCCACGCGGCCGGCGCCGACCCGCGTGACTTCGGCGGCACGGACCTGGTGCGGCAGCTCACGGCGACGGGCCCGTCCGCCGCCCAGCGGACCGCCACGGCCGAGACGGCCGAGACGGCGGAGAAGAAGGACGAGTCGGACTCCGGTTTCGGCGTCTGGTGGTTCGTCGGTGTGTGCCTGGTCGCCGGGATCGGCATCGGCTTCCTGATCAGCGGCCGCACGAAGGGACGGCAGCCGTGATCCGCCGGGCCGCCGCGCTGTTCCTGGCCGCGCTCCTGCCCCTGCTCGCGGCCACCGGCCAGGCCCGGGCCGCCGGGTACCGCTACTGGTCGTTCTGGGAGCAGGACGGCACGACGTGGACGTACGCCACGCAGGGCCCGTCCCTGCTGCGTCCGGCCGACGGCGCCGTGCAGGGCTTCCGCTTCTCCGTCAGCGAGGACTCCGCGGACGCGGCGGAGCCGCGCGGCACCGCCGACTTCGCCACGATCTGCGCCGGCACCCCGGCGCGGGACGGCGCGAAGCGCGTGGCGCTGGTCATCGACTTCGGCACCCGCGCCGACGCACCGTCCGGCGAGACCCCGCCGGCCGCCCGCACTGCCTGCGCGCGGGTCGCACCGGACGCGACCACGTCCGAGGCGCTGGCCTCGGTCGCCGAGCCCCTCCGCTACGACACCAACGCCCTGCTGTGCGCCATCGACGGCTATCCGCGGAAGGGCTGCGGCGAGCAGATAGCGGCGGACGAACAGGAGCAGAAGCAGAAGCAGAAGCAGGAGCAGCGGAGCGAACCCGCCGACGGCGGCCCCTCGGTGGGCCTCGTGGCCGGTGTCGCCGTGGTCGCCGTCCTGGCGGCGGCGGCCCTCTGGCAGGTCCGCCGTCGTGCCTAGCCGGTGCGACGCGGCCGGGCGCGACGGCATCCGGCGCACGCCGCCGGCCGGGCCCGCCGCCCGGCCGGCGCGCCACCGCACGTCCCTGCATCCCGGCGCCTGGTGGCTCTGGGCCCTGGCCCTCGGCACCGCCGCCACCCGCACCACCAACCCGCTCCTCCTCGCGCTCCTCATCACCGTCTCCGCGTACGTGGTGGCGACCCGCCGCCCCCACGCCCCGTGGGCCCGCTCCTACGGCGCGTTCCTCAAGCTCGCGCTGGTCGTCCTCCTCGTCCGGCTCGCCTTCGCGGTGGTCCTCGGTTCGCCCGTTCCCGGCACGCACGTCCTCCTCGCCCTGCCCGAAGTGCCCCTGCCGTCCTGGGCGCAGGGCATCCGCCTGGGCGGCGAGGTCACCGCCGAGGCCCTGACGTTCGCCTTCTACGACGCCCTGCGCCTGGCCGCGCTCCTCGTCTGCGTCGGCGCCGCGAACGCCCTCGCCAACCCGTCCCGCCTGCTCAAGTCCCTCCCGGGCGCCCTGTACGAACTCGGTGTGGCGGTCGTCGTGGCGCTGACCTTCGCCCCGCATCTGATCGCCGACGTGCGGCGGCTGCGGGCCGCCCGCCGGCTGCGCGGCCGCCCCGACCGCGGCGTCCGCGGTCTGCTCCAGGTCGGACTCCCGGTGCTGGAGGGCGCGTTGGAGCGTTCGGTGGCGCTCGCCGCGGCGATGGACGCGCGTGGATACGGCCGTACGGCCGAGGTGCCGCCCGCTGTGCGCCGTACCACCGCCGCGCTCACCCTCGGTGGTCTGCTCGGTGTCTGCGCCGGCACGTACGGGCTGCTCACCGCGGAGGGCGGCGCGTACGGGCTGCCCGTCCTCCTCGCCGGTCTGGCCGCCGCCCTCGCGGGCCTGTGGCTGGGCGGCCGGCGCACCCTGCGCACCCGTTACCGTCCCGACCGCTGGGACGCCCGCGCCTGGCTGGTGTCCGCTTCCGGGGCCGCCGTCGCCGCACTGCTGGCGCTCGCCGCGAGCCGTGACCCGGCGGCCCTGCATCCCGGCGTGGTCCCGCTGGTCGCCCCCGAGCTGCCCCTGTGGCCGGCGGCGGCCGTCCTGATCGGCCTCCTCCCCGCCTTCGTCACCCCCGCCCCCGTGGCACCGCATCCCCGCAAGGAGCCGACGTGATCCGGTTCGAGAACGTGTCGGTGACGTACGACGGGTCGGCGGAACCCGCCGTCCGCGGCGTCGACTTCGAGGTGCCCGAGGGTGAGCTGGTGTTGCTCGTCGGGCCGTCCGGTGTCGGCAAGTCGACGGTGCTGGGCGCGGTGAGCGGTCTGGTGCCGCACTTCACGGGCGGCACCCTGCACGGCAGGGTCACGGTCGCCGGCCGCGACACCCGCACCCACAAGCCGCGTGAACTCGCCGATGTCGTGGGGACGGTGGGCCAGGATCCGCTGTCGCACTTCGTGACGGACACGGTGGAGGACGAACTCGCCTACGGCATGGAGTCGTTGGGCCTGTCCCCGGCGGTGATGCGCCGCCGGGTCGAGGAGACGCTGGACCTCCTCGGACTGGCCGGCCTGCGCGACCGTGCCCTCTCCACTCTCTCCGGCGGCCAGCAGCAGCGGGTGGCCATCGGCTCGGTGCTGACCCCGCATCCGCGGGTGCTGGTGCTGGACGAGCCGACGTCCGCTCTCGACCCCGCCGCCGCCGAGGAGGTCCTCGCGGTCCTCCAGCGTCTGGTGCACGACCTGGGCACCACCGTCCTCATGGCCGAGCACCGCCTGGAGCGGGTCGTCCAGTACGCGGACCGGGTGGTGCTGCTGCCGGGTCCCGGGGAGCGGCCGCTGCTCGGGACGCCGGCGGAGGTGATGGCGCTCTCCCCCGTCTTCCCGCCGGTGGTGGACCTGGGCCGGCTGGCCGGCTGGTCGCCGCTGCCGCTGACGGTCCGTGACGCCCGCCGCAGGTCGGCGCCGTTGCGCGACCGTCTCACCGACAGGCAACCGCCCGCGCCGCAGCCCGCTCCTCCCGCGCCGTCCCCGACGACCCGGCGCCTGTTCCCGCGCGGGAAGTCCGCCACCGCATCGTGCGTCCACGTGGCGGAGGTCCGCTCCCTGGCCGTGCGCCGCGACCGTGTGCAGGCGCTGCGCCACGTGGACCTGACGGTCACGCCGGGTGAGACGATCGCGCTGATGGGCCGCAACGGCGCCGGGAAGTCGACCCTGCTCGGTGCGCTGGTCGGTCTGGTGGAGCCGTCCTCCGGCACGGTCCGCACCGGCGACGCGGTCCCGCACCGCACCCGCCCCCGTGACCTGGTCCGCCGTGTCGGCCTGGTCCCGCAGGAGCCGCGCGACCTGCTGTGCGCCGACACGGTCGCGGCGGAGTGCGCGGCCGCCGACCGGGACGCGGGCGCCGCGCCGGGCACGTGCCGTGCCCTGCTGTCGGAGCTGCTGCCGTCGGTGTCCGACGGCACCCATCCGCGGGACCTGTCCGAGGGGCAGCGCCTCACGCTGGCGCTGGCGGTCGTCCTCACCGCCCGCCCTCCGCTGCTGCTCCTCGACGAGCCGACCCGCGGCCTGGACTACGCGGCGAAGGCCCGCCTGGTGACAATCCTGCGCGCGCTGGCCGCCGAGGGCCACGCCATCGTCATGGCCACGCACGACGTGGAACTGGCGGCGGAACTCGCCCACCGGGTGGTGTTGATCGCCGAGGGCGAGGTCATCGCGGACGGTCCGGCGGCGGAGGTGGTCGTGGCGTCGCCGTCGTTCGCGCCGCAGGTGGCGAAGATCCTGGCCCCGCAGCGGTGGCTCACGGTCCCCCAGGTCCGCGAGGCCCTGCGATGACGGCCGCCTCCACACCCCCGGAACGCCGTACCCGGGCCATCCGCCTCGGCCCTCGCTCCTGGCTGGCCCTGGTCCTGGTGAGCGCGGTCGGCGTGGCCGGTTTCGGCTGGCCGTTCCTCGCCCCGCCCGAGTCGGCCCTGAACGCGCACGCCCAGGACGCGCCGTGGCTCTTCGCGGGCCTGCTGGTCCTGCTGGTCGCGGTCGTGGCGGCGACGATCTCGGAGTCGGGCCTGGGTCCGAAGGCGGTGGCGATGCTCGGCGTCCTCGCCGCGACGGGCGCGGCGCTGCGTCCTCTCGGCGCGGGCACGGCGGGTCTGGAACCCATGTTCTTCCTGATGGTGCTCAGCGGCCGGGTCCTCGGCCCCGGCTTCGGCTTCACGCTCGGCTCGGTGACGATGTTCGCGTCCGCGCTGCTGACGGGCGGTGTCGGGCCGTGGCTGCCGTTCCAGATGCTGGCGATGGGCTGGTTCACGATGGGCGCGGGACTGCTGCCGGGCCCCGACCGTCTCCGCGGCCGTGCGGAGGTCGTCCTGCTGGCGGTGTACGGATTCCTGGCGGCGTTCGCCTACGGCACGGTGATGAACATGGCGGGCTGGCCTTTCATGTCCGCCCTCGCCTCGAACATCGCCTTCTCGCCCGACGCGTCCCTGGCCACCAACCTGGCCCGCTTCCTGGCGTACTGCCTGGCCACGTCCCTCGGCTGGGACCTGGGCCGGGCGGCGGTCACGGTCGTCCTGACCCTCACCCTCGGCACCCCGGTCCTCAAGGCCCTCCGCCGGGCCACGCGCAGGGCCGCTTTCGAGGCGCCGGTCACGTTCGGCGACGCCCCTCGGTGAGGCCCCGCACGCGCCGGGTGACCGAGAGGGTGAAGCACCCCACATGACCGGCGTCACATACGAAGGACGGCCGTAGCCCCCCACCCGTACCGGACGCACCCCGCGCCCCGCCCACCCCGCTCCCTGCACGTGCACGGCCCGACGCCTGCGACCGGCCTTAGTAAATCGGACCTTTGCGGGCAATCCCGAGATTTGTTTCGGTGGAGCGGTCGCCAGGCGCCGACGTGCCCGCCCCGGGCCGCGGCGCCGCCGCATGTCCCCGCCGCACACCGCGGCACGCATACCGGCGACCCTCCTGCTTCCGACCGAAAGGCCGCCTGTGTCCGCCGCTTCCGTCCTCCGCACCGTCGCCGCCCCGAAGAAGGCCCTCGCCGGCGCCGCTCTGGCCGCCGCCACCTGCGGCACGCTGATCGCCGCCGCGCCCGCGCACGCCGCGACCACGAGCGCCACCTCGGCGCAGGCGACCGCGAAGAAGATGATCGGCAACTCGGCCGAGTACCAGTGCTTCTCGAAGATCGTCCAGCACGAGAGCAACTGGAACCCCACCGCGACGAACTCCTCCAGCGGCGCCTACGGCCTGGTCCAGGCCTTGCCCGCCTCCAAGATGGCCTCGGCCGGCTCCGACTGGAAGACCAACCCCGCCACGCAGATCGAGTGGGGCCTGGACTACATGAAGGACCGCTACGGCAGCGCCTGCGACGCCTGGAGCTTCTGGCAGTCCAACGGCTGGTACTGACAGCCCGCACATACCGAAGGCGGTGGCCCTCCGATCCCCCGGGGCCGCCGCCTTCGCCTGCCTCCGGCCGCCTGGAGCGGGCCGGCTGGAGTGAGGCCAGGAGTGGGGCCTGCCTGGAGTGCCGGTCAGCCGAGGACGAACGGCATCCTCGCGGCGAGCCCGCCCAGCACGGCCCGTTCCCCGGCGGTCGGCGCACGACGCCCCGTGCCGACCAGCAGGGCGTCCGCGTCGGAGAGTTCGGCGGGGAACGGCGCTCCGGCGATCCTCTCCAGCGCCGCGCGGGCCGCCGCGAGGGTGTCGGCGGGCGGCCCGGCCGCGGAGGGCAGGTGGGCGATCAGGTCGAGGTGGTGCAGGGTCCATTCGAGGACGTACGCGGACAGGTAGTCCGCCACGGTCAGGACCTTGCCCTGCGTACTGACCCGGGCGGCGGGGTCGGCGAGTTCCGCGGCTCGGCCGGCGGCGGAACCGACGTCGTCCAGGTGGAACTTGAGCAGGCCCGGATCGCCGTACGCCGCCGCCAGTCGCGGAATCAGCGCGTCCAGCGGGTCGTCACCGGTCGGTGGTTCCACCAGGTTCCAGTAGGTGACGGCGTCCGCCGTCGGCTCCGTGTCGGCGGGCGTGACCAGCGTGATCAGGACGTCCTGCGCGTCGATGACCAGGTGGCACACCAGGTCCCGCACGAGCCAGCCCGTGCAGCCGGACGGCCGGGCGAAGTCGTCGTCCGGGACGTCGGCGACGGCGGCGAGCAGTGCGGTCCAGGAGCGCGAGAAGTGAGTCATCGTGGCAGTGGGGTGGCGGCGGCCCAGTCGAGGAAGTGGGTGAAGGCGGCGGGGCCGGCCGTGATGATCGACTCGGCCGGGGTCTTGGAATCGCGAACAGCTATACAGAGGGCGGTCATTGCCACCTCTACGCAGTCGCCGCCCTGGTCACCGCTGTAGCTCGACTTACGCCACAGGATCCCCGCCGGAATCAGGTTGCTGTCCATAGCGCTCCTCCATCACCCGTCGGATCAGTCCGGCCGACTCCCTGAGGGAGAGCGCGGCGGCCTGGAGGTGATCGTAACGGAGCGAACAGTCCTTGACCGTGTCCGGGTTGGCGGTCGGATGCCCGCTGCCGTACCCCTCCGTGTAGACGATGGACGGGTCCCGGTCGAAGCGGTAGAGGTTGAATGAGCCTTGCAGGCCCGCGTGCACTCCGACCGAGAACGGCAGCACCTGAACGTTGATCCAGCGATTGCCCTCGAAGGACAACAGCCGTACCAGTTGCTCCCGCATGGTCTCGGCGCCGCCGACCTCCTGACGCAGCGCGGCCTCACTGACGACCATCCACAGGACCGGTGGCTGTCCCTTGTCGAAGATCCGCTGTCGAGCCAGTCGGACGGCGGTCCTGTCGTCGAGGTCGGTGTCGTCCAGGGCACCGAGCACCGCACGCGCGTAGGCCTGGGTCTGGAGGAGACCGTGGACCATGTGCGTCTGGAAGGTGCAGATCTCGATCGCCCGTGACTCCAGCTCGGCCACCTGCTGGAACCAGGCCGGAAGTTGACTGCGCATCACCAGGCCCACGAGGCGGGACAGCAGTCCGCCGGTTCCCAGCGCCGCGTCCACCCGCTCGCTGAACTCCTGCGTCGGCAGTTTCCGGGCCGTCTCGATCTGACCGACCAGTGAGCCCGTGTAGTTGACGATGTCCCCGAGCTGCCGCTGGGTCAGGCCGGCGGCCTCGCGGTGGCGGCGCAGTTCGAAGCCGTAGTAGTCCAGCGGAGACGCGCCCGGGTCGAGGACGTTGATGTGGGTCACGCGGAGCCCCTTTCGCGCAACTCGGTCCACAGCGGAACCGGTTGTATTCGTGCTGTAGCCGAGCGTAGTGAGGGCAGGTCAGCCTTGTGGCGTGAACGAACACATTCCTCCGGTCCTCCTCGCCGCGCGCGGCGCCCAGTACACGATGCGTCTGACCGTCGGTGAGCACGCGGCACGGCACGTCCGGCGCATCGTGCGGTCGTTCCTGCGCGAGTGGGAGATGGCCGGGCTGTCCGACGCTGCGGAACTGGGCGTGACCGAGCTGCTCGCCAACGTCGTACGACACGTCCCGGACCGGCGCTGCACGCTGCTGTTGCTGCGGCTGCCCGGTGGCGTCCGGGTCGAGGTGACCGACGGTTTCGACGCACTGCCGTCCGTGCCGGTCGGGTTGGCGCCCGATGCCGAGAACGGGCGAGGACTCGCGCTCCTCGCTGCGGTGACCGACGCCTGGGGTGTCGATCCCGAGCCGCGTGGCGGGAAGACCGTGTGGTTCGAGTGCTGCAGTGAACGCGTGTGAGGGATGTGGCCGTCGGGCCGCTCGCTCACCGACGTGCGTCAGCTGAGCGAGCGGTCCTTCTCCCGCACGGCCGGCTCCCTGGTGAACTCCGTGGCAGCCACGGCCGTACGGGCGCGCGGCCCCTGCAGCAGGTACGTCAGGCCGAAGCCGGCGCCGACGACCACCGCGCCGCCGGCCGCGTCCAGCACCCAGTGGTTGCCGGTGGCCACGATCGCGGAGGCGGTGAACAGGGGATGGAGAAGGCCCAGGGCCTTCATCCACGCCTTCGGCGCGATGATCGCGATGACCAGGCCGCACCACAGGGACCAGCCGAAGTGCAGCGACGGCATCGCCGCGTACTGGTTGGTGAGCGCGGTCAGCGTGCCGTAGTCCGGCTTGGAGAAGTCCTGCACTCCGTGCACCGTGTCGATGATGCCCAGGTCCGGCATCAGGCGCGGCGGGGCGAGCGGGTAGAGCCAGAAGCCGATCAGGGCGAGAAGGGTGGCGAAGCCGAGGCTGGAGCGCGCCCAGCGGTAGTCGACGGGCCGCCGCCAGTACAGCAGGCCGAGGACGGTCAGCGGGACGATGAAGTGGAACGACGTGTAGTAGAAGTCGAAGAAGTGCCGCAGCCAGTCGATCTTCACCACGGCGTGGTTGACGGCGTGCTCGATGTCCAGGTGGAGCACGCGTTCGAAGTCGAGGATCTGCTGGCCGTGCTCCTCGGCGCGGGCGCGGCCCGCCGCGGCGTTGTCGCCGGTCGCGGCGAGGCGGACCTTGGCGTAGGCGGCGTAGGTGACGCGGATCAGCAGCAGTTCGAGCAGCAGGTTCGGCCGGGTGAGCACGCGGCGCAGGAACGGCAGCAGCGGGACGAACGCGAAACGGCCGGGGACCGGCGGGGCGTACCGGGTCGGGATCGGCGCGTCGAAGTACGGCGAGGTGCGGGACAGGAACGGGACCGCGACGGCGGCGGCGAGAGCGGCGAGGAGGACGACGTTGTCACGCAGCGGGTGCAGGGCCGCCATGTTCGGCAGCATCATCTTCGCGGGCAGCGTGATCACCAGGACGACGGCGACCGGCCACACCAGCCGGTCCGAGGCGCGGTTGCCGACCCGGCCCACGGCGGCGAGCAGCACCCACAGCAGCTGGTGCTGCCAGGCGGTCGGGGCGACGACGACGGCGGTGCAGCCGGTGACCGCGACCGCGAGCAGCAGCTGACCGTCACGGGCGTAGTGGACGGCGCGTCTGAGACCCAGGACGGCGACCGCGGTCCCGAGCAGGAGGAAGAGGCCGATCTCCAGCGGGCCTTCGAGGCCGAGGCGGAGCAGCGCGCCGTGCAGGGACTGGTTGGCGAGGTCGTCGGCGGGGCCGCCGAGGCCGACGCCCGCCATGTGGTGCACCCAGTAGGTGTGCGAGTCCTGCGGCATCGCCGCCCAGGCGAGGACGGTCGCCGCGGCGAACGTGACGCCGGTGGCGGCGGCCGGCCGGCGGCGGCCCGTGAGCCACAGCAGCGGAGCGAAGAGCAGCAGCGTCGGCTGGAGCGCGGCCGCGACACCGATCAGGACGCCGCTGACCCGGCGGCCGCGGACCACGAAGCAGCCCAGCAGGACCAGCAGGACCGGGACGATGCTGGTCTGGCCGAGCCAGAGGGTGTTGCGCACCGGCAGCGACAGCATGAGCAGGCTGATGGCGACCGGGGCCGCGAGCAGCGCGGTGCGCCGGCCGACCGGCTGCGGCAGCGCACGCGCGGCGACCACACCGAGCGCGGCGACCAGCAGCAGGGTGCCGAAGGTCCAGCCCCAGCCGAGGGCCTGTTCGGCCGCGCGGGTGAGAGGTTTGAGGACGAGGCCGCCGAAAGGAGTGCCGGTGAAGCGGGTGGAGTCGTAGAGGGAGCCGCTGACGTGCAGCACACCCTCCGGACCGACCCAGGTCTCCAGGTCGGTGAGCCGCTCACCGCGCGGAGTGGTGAGGACCACGGCGATCTGCCGTACGGCGAGGACCGCGGCGAGCAGCCACAGTCCGAGGCGCGCCAGGCGCAGCCGTGCCCGGGTGCCGCCGACGGCCGTCGCCCCGAATGCCTCCGCCGGTCGCCCACTGTGCTCCGCGTTCGCCACGCCCCGTCGGCCTCCCGCCCCGTTGTGTCCCGCGTGTCCCGTGCGCGGGATCTCACTCCGCGAACCCTATGAGGCTCGCGTCGCCCCTGACAGGGACGCAGGCAACCCCGGCTTCACCTGACGGCCCTCTCACTTTTGTCCGGATGACGATAGTCCGACGGGGCCGGGGTTGCCCGCGAGGGACGCGAGAAGGATCACAGTGGACGGCGGGAGGGACGGCGTCGGGGCGGGGCTGCGGCCCTGCGCACAGCGCATTTATGTGCAGTATGCAGCGAAACGCATACCGCCCGTAGAGGGGCCAAGTCCGCCTATCGTCGCTCTTTCGGCCCGCCGACAGCGCCGCCGCGCGGTCCCGTGTCCCTGTCCCCGTCGAAAGGTAGGCGAGCGAAGTCTTGTCGACTGCCCCGGTCGTCCCGGCCCACGTCGCCCCTCACCCGGCCGCCCCGTCCCGGCGGCACGGCTCCGCGCAGGCGCCCGCCCCCACCGTCACCGATCCCGCGCTGGTCCGGCGTGCCGTGAAGGCGGCCGCGCTGGGCAACGCGATGGAGTGGTTCGACTTCGGTGTCTACAGCTACATCGCGGTCACGCTCGGCAAGGTGTTCTTCCCGTCGGGGAACGCCACCGCCCAGTTGCTGTCCACGTTCGGCGCGTTCGCCGCGGCCTTCCTGGTCCGTCCGCTCGGCGGCATGGTCTTCGGGCCGCTCGGCGACCGGGTGGGCCGGCAGAAGGTCCTCGCCCTCACGATGATCATGATGGCGGCGGGCACCTTCGCCATCGGCCTGATCCCCTCCTACGCCACGATCGGCGTCGGCGCCCCGATCCTGCTGCTGGCGGCCCGCCTGGTGCAGGGCTTCTCCACCGGCGGCGAGTACGCCGGAGCGTCCACCTTCATCGCCGAGTACGCACCCGACCGGCGGCGCGGCTTCCTCGGCAGCTGGCTGGAGTTCGGCACGCTCGCCGGGTACATCGGCGGTGCGGGCCTGGTCACCCTGATGACGGCGCTGCTCTCCTCGGACGACCTGCTCTCCTGGGGCTGGCGCATCCCGTTCCTGATCGCCGGCCCGATGGGCATCATCGGCCTCTACCTGCGGATGCGTCTGGAGGAGACGCCGGCGTTCGCCGCCGAGGTCGAGAAGGCGGAGAGCGAGCGCCCGAAGGTGCCGCTGCGCGAGATGGTCACCGGCCAGTGGCGGGCGCTGCTGCTGTGCGTGGCGCTGGTCCTGGTCTTCAACGTCACCGACTACATGCTGCTGTCGTACATGCCGAGCTACCTCACCAGCGAGCTGGGCTACGACGCCACGCACGGCCTGGTCGTCGTGCTCGGCGTGATGGTGCTGATGATGATCGTCCAGCCGTTCGCCGGAGCGCTGACCGACCGGGTCGGCCGCCGTCCGGTCATCGCGGCCGGCTGCGCCGGGTTCCTGCTGCTGTCCGTGCCGGCGCTGCTGCTGATCCGCGACGGCGGTCTGCTCGCGGTCGCCACCGGCATGGGCGCGCTCGGGCTGCTGCTGGTGTGCTTCACCGCCGCCATGCCGTCGGCGCTCCCGGCGCTGTTCCCGACCCGGGTGCGCTACGGCTCGCTGTCGATCGGCTTCAACGTCTCGGTGTCCCTGTTCGGCGGCACGACCCCGCTCGTCGTCACGGCCCTGATCGGCGCGACCGGCGACATGATGATGCCCGCCTACTACATGATGGCGGCCGCCGTGATCGGCGGGTTCGCGGTGTGGCGCATGGCCGAGTCGGCGGGACGGCCGCTGCCCGGTTCGGCGCCGTCGCTGGAGCCCGGGACACACCCGGCAAACGTCTGACGCGGCGCGGAGCACGGCGTATCTTCGTCCACGGCAGTAGTTAGACAGACTAACCAGCCGTACGGAAGGTACAGGTGCATGAGCGAGCCGCAGCTCTGGCACGAGGTGGACGACTACTTCACCGCCCGCCTCATGCCGGACGCCCCCGACGACGACGCCCTGGCGGCCGCCCTGCGCGACAGCGACGCGGCCGGCCTGCCGGCGATCGCCGTCTCACCCCTGCAGGGCAAGCTGCTCCAGCTGCTCGCGCAGGTGCAGGGCGCCCGGCACATCCTGGAGATCGGCACCCTCGGCGGCTACAGCACCATCTGGCTGGGCCGTGCCCTGCCGGCCGACGGACGGCTGATCTCCCTGGAGTACAAGCCCGAGCACGCCGAGGTCGCCGTCCGCAACATCGCCCGGGCGGGACTGGACAAGCAGGTCGAGGTGCGGGTGGGCGCGGCGCTGGACTCGCTGCCCCGGCTGGCCGACGAGAACCCGCCGCCGTTCGACCTGGTCTTCATCGACGCCGACAAGGTGAACAACCCGCACTACATGGAGTGGGCGCTCCGGCTGACCAGCACGGGCAGCCTGATCGTCCTCGACAACGTGGTCCGGGGCGGCCGGGTGGCCGACCCGGACAACACCGACCCGGACGTGGTGGGCACCCGCGCCGCCCTCGACATGATCGGCCGCCATCCGCGGCTGAGCGGTACGGCCGTGCAGACCGTCGGCGCCAAGAACTACGACGGTTTCGCGCTGGCCCGCGTGGTGGCGTGAACGGACCCGGGACGCCTCACACCTCGTGGTAGAAGCCCACGTTGACGCTGCGCGGGGCGGTGCGGTCGTGGATGACGACCTCGCCGCTGCCGCCCCGGGGCAGCGGCACGGTGCCGCCGTAGGCGACCGGGTGGGCGTGCTCGCCGACCGTCAGCCGGACCTCGGAGGACGGCTCGGGCAGGGAGCCGCGCAGCCAGGTCAGCTGCCACGTCCCGTCCGCCGCGCACTGGAACTCCAGGTGGACGCGCGAGACGAACAGCCAGTCGTCGGGCGTGGACAGGCGGCACACCGCCTTGTCCCGGCCCACCCGCAGCACGGTGCCCGGCTCGCTCGGCGCGTCGGCCATGAGCATGCCGGCCGTGGCGCCCGCTTCCTCCGCGGACACCGCGGCCATGGTGAGTTCGAGCACGTGCGCTCCTTCTGGGACTGAGACGTCTGACGGGCCGAGGTGGGCCCGAGACCCGCGGCCGGATCGGCTCGCTGCCGCCGCATGATAAAACGCCCGGCTCGACGGCGTCCGGCACAATGGCCTCATGACCGAGCGAAAGCCCCCGGGCGTCGACTTCGAGAGCTGGGTCGACAAGCAGATCCGCGACGCCGACGCGCGCGGCGAGTTCGAACGGCTGCCAGGAGCGGGCAAACCGCTGCCGCGCGAGGTGGAGACCACCTACGACGAACTGTGGTGGGTCAAGCGGAAGATGGCCCGCGAGGGCTTCTCGGTGCTGCCGCCGACGCTGGCCCTGCGCAAGGAGGCGGAGGACGCCCTGGAGGCGGCCCACGCGGCTCCCTCGGAGCGCGTGGTGCGGAGGATCCTCACGGAGATCAACGCGAAGATCCGCGACATGATGTTCAAGCCGCCGCCCGGCCCGCCGCTGGGCATGAAGCCGTACGACGTCGAGGACGTGGTACGGCAGTGGCGGGAGCGCCGGGCGACGGCGGACGGGTCAGACGCGTAGCAGGCGTTCCGCCAGCTCGCGGTAGTCGCGCAGGGCGAGGCGCAGTTGCTCGGTGTCGGCCGCCGTGACGTGCGGGCCCGCCGCCTGCCTGCCGTCCTCGGCGTCTGCGGTCCGCCAGGAGCGGCGCAGGGTGCGGCGCCGCTCGGTCACCGCGTCCGTGAAGCGCTCGGTGAGCTCCCTCAGCACGTCGTCGGCCTCCTGCACGGCGTCCCGCGGCGCGTCGACGAAACCGGCCACGGCGTGCCGCAGCCGCTCGGCGAGCTTGTCGGCGATCTCGTGCGGCAGGAGCCGGGCACCGGCGTGGTGAGGGTCCGGGGTGCCGTGCGCGGGGCCCGGCGTGCCGTGCGCGGCGTCCGGGGTGCCGTGCGCCGGGTCCGGGGTGCGGCCGGGTGACCAGTCGGGGCCGGTGGCCGTGGCGTCGCCGGGCGCCGGGGGCGCGGCGGGCGGTGGCGGCGCGGCGGGCGGCGAGTCGGCGGGTGCGGTGCGGCCCGCGGGTGCGGTGCGGCCGGGTTCCTTGCCGGAAGCGGGGCCGTGGATGCCGGCGGTCCGGGTGGTGGGGTCGGGGGGTGGGATGTCGTCGGGGCGGCGGGTCGCGTCGGACATGGCGCTCAGCTCTCCTTCGCCTGGTGACGGTGCAGCAACGACGGGACGTGGTGGCCGCGGCGGGCCGCCGGGGCCGTACGGTCGGCGTCGGCGCGGTGGCGTCCGCCGTCGTGGCGGGACGGGCGGAGCAGTTCCGCGAACAGGGCGCGGGCCTCGACCATCGCCTCGCGCATCTCCTCGGTGCCCGCGACGCCGTCGTGCGCGCCGTCGGCACGCGACCGCGCCGCCCGGTGCACACGCCGGTAGCCCTCGACGTGGTGGGCGTGGTGCACGGACAGCGCGGCGAGCTGGTCCTCGTAGTGCCCGCCGGCGGGGAAACCGCGCGCGGCGGCGAGTTCGGCGATCAGCCGGTCCGCCTCGGCGACCGCCTCCCGCGGGGCGTCGACGAACCGCTCCTGGGCGGCCGTCCAGCGCGCCTCGTACCGCTCCCGCTCGGCGGGCTCCAACGGCCGCTCGCGCAGGGCGCCGTGGCGCTCCACGCGCTCGGCCAGCTCCCGCTCGGCGGCCCTGGTGTCCCCGTCGTGCCGGGCGACGGCGCGGTCGTACTCGGGCCCGAAGCGCCGCTTCAGGCCCCTGCCGTGCCGCGGGCCGCGGGCGCGCAGGGCGATGACGGCCGCGACGGCGACGACAAGCGCAACAATCACGATCAACGCAATGATCAGGCCAGTGGACATGGATGCCTTCCCGGTTCTCGGCCCAACCGGCACTCCTCGCGAGCCGGTTCGCCTTCCGGGTTGCCCGAAGGTTCCCGCACAAACAGTTGCGGACCGTCACCGTCCGGACAGGGCATATTCGTTTGCGCACCCGCCGCAAGGACCGTCGAGAATGCGGACATGACCTGGACCGTCGCCCCGGAGCCGTACGACTCGGCCGTCGCCGCCGCGCTCTGGCGGGCGTACTACACGGAAGTCAGCGACCGCTGGTACCTGCTGCACGAGGGGCGGCGGACCGATCCGGCGGAGCTGGAGCGCGAGATCGCCGCCGTGTCGGGCGCGGACCTCGCGCCGCCGCGCGGGCTGCTGCTGGTCGCGCGGTACGCGGATGAGCCCGCCGGCAGTGCGGGCGTCCGGCTGCGGGACGACGGGACCGCCGAACTGACCCGGGTCTTCCTGTACGAGGGCGTGCGGGGGCGGGGCGGTGCGGGGCTGCTGGTGCGGGCCGCCGAGGACGCGGCCCGTGCCTCGGGCGCCCGGCGGATGATCCTGGACACGCGCGGCGACCTCGTCGAGGCCCGCGCCCTGTACGCGCGGCTCGGCTACGCGGAGACCGAGCCGCACAACGCCGACCCGTACGCCGAGCACTGGTTCGCGAAGGACCTGGACTGAGGCCGGGACGGGACGCGCCGCTCGTCCGGCGTGCCCGCCGTCCCGTCACCGGGCCCCCGTCACCGGCCGTGCGTCGTGCGGGCGTTCGCCCAGGGAACCGCACAGCTCGTCGTTCAGCTCGTGCACCAGCTGCACCAGGTCGGTCGGGCGGTCCGGCCCCCACCAGTCGCCGAGCAGCTCGGCCAGCGACTCCTCCCGGGCCCGCGCCAGCCGCTCCGACACCTGCCGTCCCTCCTCGGTCAGCACCATGTCGAGCCCCTCGCGCACGGCCAGGTGCCGCACCTCGACCTGGCGGGCGGCCTCCAGGACGACGTCCAGCGGAACGGGCGTGCGCTCGGGCAGCCGGGCCGGTTCCACCGAGCCGTACCGCCTGATCCGCAGCAGCAGCCAGCTCGCCGCGGGCAGCAGGTCGTAGCCCGCGCGTTCGGTGACCCTACGGTAGATCTCGCGGCGGCCCTCACGGGTGCCGAGCACCGACAGGGCGCGGCACACCTCGTCGTGCGAGGACCGTTCCACCGGGTTGCTGGCCAGTGTCTCGGTCACGTCGGGCGCGGTGACCGAGGCGCGCAGCCGGTCCTCCTTGAGGAACCAGGCCAGGGCGAAACCGACGAGGGCGACCGGTACGGCGTACAGGAAGACGTCGGTGATGGCGGTGGCGTACGCGTCGATCGCGGACGCGCGCAGGGCGGGCGGCAGGGCGGCGATGCCGCGCGGGTCGGCCCCCAGCGAGTCGGCGGAGATCCCGGGCGGCAGGGCGGCGCCACCGAGGGCGGCGGTGAGTTTGTCGCCGAGCCGGCCGGCGAAGATCGTGCCGAAGACGGCGACGCCGAAGGACGCGCCGATCGAGCGGAAGAAGGTCGCGCCGGACGTGGCGACGCCTAGGTCCTCGTAGGAGACGGCGTTCTGCACGATCAGCACCAGGACCTGCATCACCAGGCCCAGGCCGAGGCCGAAGACGAAGAAGTAGGCGCTCATCGCGGCGGTGGAGCTGTCCGGGGCGAGCTGGTGGAGCAGCAGCAGTCCCAGGGAGGTGACGGCGGTGCCCGCGATCGGGAACACCTTCCAGCGGCCGGTACGGCTGACGATCTGCCCGGACCCGGTGGACGACAGCAGCATGCCGGCCACCATCGGCAGCATGTGCACACCGGACATGGTCGGGGTGACGCCCTGCACCACCTGGAGGAACGTCGGCAGATAGGTCATGGCGCCGAACATGGCGAAGCCGATGATGAAGCTGATCACGGCGGAGAGCGTGAACGTGCGCACCCGGAACAGCTTCAGCGGCAGCACCGGCTCCGCGGCCCGGCGCTCCACGGCCACGAACGCGACGATCAGCACGGCGCCCAGCAGCGCCAGCCCGATGGTCCGTGCCGAGCCCCACGCCCAGGTGGTGCCGCCGAGGGAGGCGACCAGCACCAGGCAGGTGGCGACGGAGGCGATGAGGAACGTGCCGAGGTAGTCGATGACGTGCTTCGTCCGCCGGCGCGGGATGTGCAGCACCGCCGCGATCACGGCGAGCGCCACGACCCCGACGGGCAGGTTGACGTAGAACACCCAGCGCCAGCTCAGATGCTCGGTGAACAGTCCGCCCAGCAGTGGCCCGAGCACACTCGTCGCGCCGAACACCGCCCCGAACAGGCCCTGGTAGCGGCCGCGTTCACGGGGCGGGACGAGGTCGCCGACGATCGCCATGGACAGCACGATCAGCCCGCCGCCGCCCAGTCCCTGCAGCGCGCGGAACGCGATCAGCTGGGCCATGTCCTGCGCCGCGCCGCACAGCGCCGACCCCACCAGGAAGATCACGACGGCGGTCTGGAACAGCCTCTTGCGCCCGTACTGGTCGCCGAGCTTGCCCCACAGCGGGGTCGCGGCGGTCGAGGCCAGCAGGTACGCGGTGACCACCCAGGACAGGTGCTCCAGGCCGCCCAGCTCGCTGACGATGGTGGGCAGCGCGGTGGCGACGATGGTCTGGTCGAGGGCGGCGAGCAGCAGACCGAGCAGCAGGGCGCCGATGGAGACCATCACGTTGCCGGAAACCTGCTCCCGGCCGCCGGTGTCGCCGGGCGGCGGTCCGGCGCGGGGTGCGGGCCGGGCGTCGCTCGACCTCGGCGCCGTACCGTGCGCGTCGCCGGCCATGCAGACCTCCACAGGTTCTCGTTCCACCACCCTCCATCGTGATCGGTGTGACCCGTTATGGCCTGTCGAGTCCGGTTGGAAGTCCACATTCCGGGGGGATACGGGCGTGGCTGTGAAGGAGATCTGCATAATCTCTGGAGTTCGCGAGGGGAGGGACGTCACGTGGAACAGCCGAACGGAAATCCGTGCCCGGAGTGCGGTGCGCCCAGGAACGGCGACAACACGCCCTCCTGCGGCTGCACCCGGCGCGCCGCCGACGCCCTGCGCGACACACGGACGGCGGAGGCGGCCGCGGCGGAGGACTTCGATCCCCTGCGCATACGGCCGTACGTCGACCTGAACGGCGCGAGCACGCGGGACGCGCGGGACACACCGGATGGCCGGGACTCCCGTGACGGGCAGGACTCGCGGGGCGCGGGGGACGCGCCGCCGGGAGGCGCCGGTGCGCCGGAGGACGGGGGCGCCTCGGAGGACGGGGGTGCGCCTGAGGGTGGTGCCGGTGCGCCGAGGGCTGCGGGTGCGCCCGTGGACGCCTCCGGGCCCGTGGACGCCTCCGGGCCCGTGGACGCCTCCGGGCCCGTGGACGCCTCCGGGGCCGGGGAAGGCGCCGGGGCCGGGGAAGCCACTGGGTCCGGGGAAGGCGCCGGGTCCGGGGAAGCCGCCGGGTCCGGCGGGCCGGGATCCGTCCTGCCCGCGCCGCTCGCGCCCGCGACGACCCCGCCCGACGCCACCGACCTGCACCTGTTCGACACCGCCCCGCCGGACGGCGGCGCCGGGGCCGGGCCCGCATCGGACCGCGCCGGCCAGGAGCCGCCGCGCCGGCGCCGGCCGGGGATGCTGCTCGCGGTCGCCGGGACGGTCGTCGCGGTGGTGGGGGCGGCGGGGTGGGCGAGCGGGCTGTTCTCCTACGAGACGCCGTCCCGGGACGGCGCGGCGCCACGGGACATCAGAGCGGGCGTCCCGGACCCGTCGTCCGCCGGGCCCTCCGCCACGCCGGCGGCCCCGGCGTCCGCCACCACGCCCGCGTCCGGCGCGTCCGCGTCGGCCTCGCCGTCCGCGAGCGCGAGCCCTTCCGCCTCGCCGTCGCCGTCGGCGTCCGGTGCCTCACCGAGCCCGTCACGGGCGGACGAGCCGTCCGCCTCCCCGACGGCCACCGCGCCCGAGGCGTCGGCGGAGGACACCGGCGAGGACGGCCACGACGGCACCGAGCCGGTCCTGCGCCGCGGCGACCGCGGCCCGGAGGTCACCGAACTCCAGCTGCGGCTGCGCGAGGTGTACCTGTACAACGACGCCGTCAACGGCGAGTTCGACCACCGCGTGGAGGAGGCCCTGCGCAACTACCAGTGGTCCCGCGGAGTGCAGGAGGAGCTGGGCGTGTACGGCCCGAAGACCCGCGCCCGCCTGGAGTCGGAGACCCGGGAGCCGTGAGGGCCGCGGCCGGCCCGTCGCATCCGACGTGACCCGTACGGCATGACACGCACGGCGAGACCCGTACGACACGCGACCCGTACGGCATGACACGCACGGCGAGACCCGTACGACACGCGACCCGTACGGCATGACACGCACGGCGAGACCCGTACGACACGCGACCCGTACGGCGTAACGCCCGGACGGGTTCCCGCACGGTCGGCGGCCGGTCCGCACGCGCCGTCCGGCCCGGCGGGGTGCCCGAAGCGCGGCTCCGGGCCTACTGCGTGATGTGCAGCCGGATCGTCCCGTCCCCGGCGCGCTCCACCCGCACCTGGGTCAGGTCCCGTACGAGCACGTCCGGCCGGTGGAAGCCGGCCCGGGGGCCGATGCCGACGACCCGCATCCCGGCGGCGCGCCCCGCGGCGATGCCCGCGCCGGAGTCCTCGAAGACCACGCAGTCGGCCGGGTCGACGCCCAGTTCCGCCGCGCCCTTCAGGAAGCCCTCGGGGTCCGGCTTGCTCGCGCCGACGCTCTCCGCGGTGACCCGCACCTCGGGCTGCTCCAGTCCGGCGGCGGCCATCCGCGCCGTGGACAGGGCGACGTCGGCGGAGGTGACGAGCGCGTGCGGCAGCCCCTTGAGGGAGGCGAGGAAGTCGCGGGCGCCGGGGATCTCGACGACGCCCTCGGTGTCGGCGGTCTCCTCGGCGAGCATGCGGGCGTTGTCGGCGTGGTTCTGGTCCATCGGGCGGCCGGGCAGCAGCAGCGCCATCGACGCGTAGCCCTGGCGCCCGTGCACGACCTTCATGACCTCGTCGCCGTCGAGCCCGTTCCGCACGGCCCAGCGGCGCCACACGCGTTCGACGGAGGCGTCGGAGTTGACGAGGGTGCCGTCCATGTCCAGCAGGAGGGCGCGGGCGGTGAGCACGGCGGTGGCCGTCATCGGCAGCTCCAAGGCGCGGAGGTGGGGGCCTGCGGTGACGGCCCCGGGGGAACAAGGCGGCCCCGCCCGCCGGTCAGGGAAAACGGGCGGGAGCCACTTTGTTCATCCACGGTACAAAACAACCGCGGTATTCCGCCACCGCCTCCGCCGACCGTTCACGCACACTTCGGCCCGCCGCCACCCGGCGCGGCGCGGCGTCAGCCGGCGATCGCCTCCCACAGGCTCCACACGCCGAGGCCCAGCATCAGCAGCGCCGCGATCTGCGTGATCAGCCGCAGCGGAACCCTCTTCATCAGCGCCTTTCCGCCGACGATGCCGAGCGCGGCCACCGACCACAGCGCGAGCACCGCGCCCAGGCCGACGGAGAGCGGGTCGTCGTAGCGGGCGGCGAGGTTGGCCGTCATGATCTGCGTCAGATCGCCGAACTCGGCGACGAGGATGAGCATGAATCCGGCCCCGGAGACCTTCCAGAAGGACTGGTTCTCCGGCTTGCGGACCTCCGCCTCGTCCTCGTCCTTCTTCAGCAGCAGCATCGCCGCGCCACCGAGGAAGAGCACGCCGGTGAGCGCGTGCACGAGCTGCTGCGGCAGCAGCGTGAGGACGCTTCCGGCGGCCACCGCGAGCGCGACGTGCAGCGCGAAGGCGGCGGCGACACCGGCGAAGACGTAGGAGGCGCGGTAGCGGGTGCCGAGGACGAGGCCGGCCAGGGCGGTCTTGTCCGGGAGTTCGGCGAGGAAGACGACGCCGAAGACGACGGCCGTCACGGTCAGGCTGATCAACGGTTCCTCAATCGGTCGGGGCCGCCCCACCGAGAGTGCTGTGCGTTTCCGCGGGACACCTCGGCACGGCAGCACACACGGCACCCGTGCCGTACGGCACGGGCGTGCACTGCTTGCCGAAGGTCTCGCTGGCCGACCCCGTCGCGCGAGGTCCGCCTCCGGGCGCCGGCTCAGGCGTGCTGAGCAGTGTGTCGACGGTCCGGCGAAGAGCTACTCCCCTTCTGCGCCGTCCATGGTACGCGAGGCGCGCGCCGACCCGTGTCCGCGGAAGTTTCACACCGGAACCATGGACGTGACATGGACGCGTCACTAACTTCTTACCGGACACACCCCTCCCCGCAACCCGGAGTGGTGAGCATTCCCCTGCCCACGCTCCAACACGCCCACCCCACAAGGGAGTTCGCATGCCGAAGTTCTACGCGCGTCGACGCATCAGCATAGTCGCGGCGCTCACCGGACTCGTCGCCTCCGTCGGCCTGTTCAACGGCCCGACCGCGTCCGCCGCCCTCCCGACCCCGGTCAGCGCCGACACCGCCCGCGGCTACCTCGCCACGCTGCCCGTGCGCACCGAGGACCGCACCGGCTACAGCCGCGACCTGTTCCCGCACTGGATCACCATCAGCGGCGCCTGCAACACCCGCGAGACCGTCCTCAAGCGCGACGGATCCAACGTGCGGACGGACTCCTCCTGCGCCGCCACCAGCGGCAGCTGGTACTCCCCGTACGACGGCGCGACCTGGTCGGCCGCCTCCGACGTCGACATCGACCACCTGGTGCCGCTCGCCGAGGCCTGGGACTCCGGCGCCGACGCCTGGACCACCTCGCGCCGCCAGTCCTTCGCCAACGACCTGACCCGCCCGCAGCTGCTGGCCGTCACGGACAACGTCAACCAGGCCAAGGGCGACCAGGACCCGGCCACCTGGATGCCGTCGCGCACGTCGTACCACTGCGTCTACGTCCGCGCCTGGGTCCAGGTGAAGTACTACTACGGCCTGTCGGTCGACTCGGCCGAGAAGTCGGCGCTCCAGGGCTACCTCGCCGGCTGCTGAGCCGCTTGCGCCGCGCCGGGATCTCCCCGGTGTCCTCCGTCGTTCCGTACGGTACGGGGCGACGGAGGAAGGGGGTCACCATGGCCGGACTGCGGCTCGGACCGCTGCTGAGGTACATCGACGACTCGTCCGCCACGCTCTGGGTCGAGACCAGCCGGCCGGGCACGGTCGAGGTGCGCTGCGCCGACGGGACCGCCGGGCGGGCCGGCACGTTCCAGATCGCCGGCCACCACTACGCGCTCGTCCCGGTCACCGGCCTGACCCCGGGCACCTCCACGCCCTACGAGGTGTTCGTGGACCGCACCCGGGTGTGGCCGGTGGCCGAGGAACCGTTCGCCTCGCTGCCGCCGTCCGTCATCGCCACCCCGGGCCCCGACGACCGCCTGCGCGTCGCCTTCGGCTCCTGCCGCTGGGCCGCCCCGCCCACCGGGGAGACCGACCCCGTCGGGCCGGACGCCCTGGACGCCCTGGCCCGGCGCATCGCCGCCTCCCCGGCGGGCGAACGGCCCGACGTGCTGCTGCTCCTGGGCGACCAGGTGTACGCCGACGAGACGTCCGACGCCACCCGCGCCTGGCTCGCCGCCCGCCGCGATCTGAACGACCCGCCGGGCAGCCAGGTGGCGGACTACGAGGAGTACACCCACCTCTACGACGAGTCCTGGCTCGACCCGCAGGTGCGCTGGCTGATGTCCACGGTGCCGACGTGCATGGTCTTCGACGACCACGACGTGGCCGACGACTGGAACACCTCCGCCTCCTGGGTCGCCGACATGCGCGCCCTGCCGTGGTGGCGGGAGCGCATCCTCAGCGGCCTGATGTCGTACTGGGTGTACCAGCACCTGGGCAACCTCTCCCCCGCCGAGGTGGCCGCCGACCCGCTGTACGCGGCCGTCCGGGAAACCCCCGACGGCACCGACGCGCTGCGCGCCTTCGCCGCCGCGGCCGACGCGGACCCGACGTCCGCGCGCTGGAGCTACCGGCGCGACTTCGGCCGGGTCCGGCTGGTGATGGTGGACAGCCGCGCCGCCCGGGTCCTTCAGGAGGGCCGGCGCTCCATGCTCGACCCGGGCGAGGCGAGCTGGCTGCGCGAACAGGTCCTCGACGGGCACGGCTCGTACGACCACCTGCTCATCGGTACGTCCCTGCCCTGGCTGCTGCCCCATCTGGTGCACGACGTCGAGGCGTGGAGCTCCGTGGTGTGCCGGGGCGACAAGGGGGACCGCTGGGCGCGGTTCGGGGAACGGCTGCGGCGCGCGGCGGACCTGGAGCACTGGCCGGCCTTCCCGGAGTCGTTCGACGAGCTGGCGGAGCTGATCGCCGAGACCGGTACGGGGCCCGGGGCACCCGCGACGGTGTGCGTGCTCTCCGGGGACGTCCACCACGCCTACGTCGCCGAGCCGAGCTGGCCCGGCCGCGCCGGTCCGGACGCCCGCGTCGTCCAGCTGACCTGCTCCCCCGTCCACAATTCCATTCCCCTGTCGCTGCGGCTCGGCTTCCGCTTCGGCTGGAGCGCCGGCGCCCGGGCGTTCGGCCGCGTGTTCGCGCGGCACGGAGGTCTGGGGCGGCCGGCCGTCCACTGGCGGCGCACGGGCGGGCCCTGGTTCGGCAACCAGCTCATGACGCTGACGACGCAGGGACGTTCGGCGGTGCTGCGACTGGAGTGCGCACACCCCGGGGCGGCCGGGGCGCGGCTGAGGACGGTGTCGGAGACGCGGCTGAGTCAGTGAGGCTGCAGGAACCTGTCAGTTCGCTGTGGATCGTGGTGCGGATTCGGTCACGCCGTTGAGCATGAGGGCCGGGTGAGGGCCGTATTGACATGCGACAGCGGGTTCCGGAGCGGTCGAAGCACCGTTAACCCGTGGCCAAATGTTGAACTTGCAAGTAAGTGTGGGCCGCTCCTAGCGTGGGTCTTCGACTCGGTTCCGTCCCCGGACCGGCCCCACCCGGGGGCCGGCCTGACCGAAGGAGACCCCCCACATGACCGGACGCCTCAACAGCGCCCAGCCATACGTTCTGGGCCTGTTCCGCATAGTCGTCGGCCTGCTCTTCGCCTGCCACGGCGCCGTTGCCCTGTTCGGCGTGCTCGGCGGCGTGGACGGCAACGGCGGCACCGCCGAGACCGGCGCCTGGCCCAACTGGTACGCGGCGGTGATCGAGCTCGTCGGCGGCGGCCTGGTCCTGCTCGGACTCGGCACCCGCGGCGCCGCGTTCATCTCGTCCGGCGCCATGGCCTACGCGTACTTCAAGGTCCACCAGCCCGAGGCGCTGTGGCCGATCCAGAACAACGGCGAGGGCGCGGCCATGTACTGCTGGGCCATGTTCCTGCTGGTCTTCACCGGCTCCGGAGCATTCGGCCTGGACCGCCTGTTCAGCAAGGGCTCGTCGGCGGACAGGGCGCGCACGGCGGACACGACACCCGTGGCCGCCTGACCGGCCACCGGCCGACCGGCCCACGGCCCTCACCGGGCCGCCGGCCCGCCGGTGGCCGGTGAGGGCACCGGCCCGCCGGCTGCGGAGGGTGTCCTTCCCGTTCGGGGAGGGCACCCTTCCGCCGTTCACGGGGCCGGCGTCCGCGGGCCGTTGACGCAGCCGGCGTCCGTTGGCCGTTAAGGCACGTGGGCGAACGTACGACGGCGAACACACGAACCCCTCGTGACCCTTCCGTCACACATCCCGCGTACGCTGTGTGGCTGTCAACGGCCACTCCTGCCGCTCCCCCCGCGACATCGCGGCACGGTCTGGCCCACGGGGGAGCTACGGGGAGTTCGGGTGGAGAGTGTCGGGTCGCTGGTCGGCAGCCCATGGATCTATGCGGTGGTGGCCCTCTCGGTCCTGCTCGACGTGTTCCTGCCGGTCCTGCCCAGCGGAGTCCTGGTGATCACGGCGGCCACGGCCGCGGCCGCGGGTACGGCGGCCGACGTGCCCGACATCCTGGTGCTCACGCTGTGTGCCGCCACCGCCTCCGTCCTCGGCGACCTGGTGGCCTACCGCCTCGCCTGGCGCGGCGGCGCCCGCCTGGACCGCGCCCTCGCCCGTTCCCGGCGGCTGCGGGCCGCGCAGGAACGACTCGGCTCGGCCCTGGCGCGGGGCGGCGGCGCGCTGGTCGTCCTCGCCCGTTTCGCGCCGGCCGGCCGCTCGGTGGTCTCCCTCGGCGCCGGCGCCGCGCACCACCGCGCCCGCGACTTCCTCCCCTGGTCCGCCCTGGCGGGCCTGTCCTGGGCCGCGTACAGCGTGGCCCTCGGCTACTTCGGCGCCCACTGGCTGGGCGCGACCTGGCTGGCGACGGCGGTGTCGGTGGGCGCGCTGTTCGCGGCGGGGGCGGGCGCGGCCTACCTGATGCGGCGCAGCCCGCGAGCACCACGGGTCGCCCCGGTCTCACGGACCTCCTGAGACCGGCTTCCGGTTCCACGGGCGCACCGCTCCCGGCTCACCCCTGACTCGATGCCCGGCGCGGGAACACCAAGGCCCGGCTCCCGGCTCCCGGCTCCCGGCTCCCGGCTCCCGGCTCCCGGCTCCCGGCTCCCGGCCGGGCAACGCCCGGGCGCGGGCCCGGCAACGGTGAGGTCTACCCCGCGGCCCGGTGGGGTGCGGCACCCCGGATCTCCAGGCCGTCCAGGAGGTCGGCGGTGGCCTCGGCGATCGCGTCCACGGCCCGGTCGAAGACCTCGCGGTTGTGGGCGGCGGGCGCGCGGAAGCCGGACACCTTCCTCACGTACTGAAGGGCGGCGGCCCGGATCTCCTCTTCCGTGGCCTCCTCGGGCAGCACGGGCGGACGCAGCGTCTTGATACTCCGGCACATGCCCCCAGTCTGCCGCGCAGGGCCCGTCCCGACCACGGAATGGGCACCTGCGATGATCCCGGCAGGCGGCCACCGTCCAGGGGCCGACCGACGAGAGGAGTTCCTCGATGGCGAACGATCTCACCGTGGCGGTCCTCGGCCCCGGCGGCGTGGGCGGACTGCTCGCCGCGCTGCTGTCCCGCGCCGGGCACCGGGTGATCTGCCTGGCCGGCGACGAGACGGCACGGGCGCTGCGCGACAACGGGATCCGGGTCCGCAGCGGACGGTTCGGTGACTTCACAGCCCCCGTCGAGACCGACACCGTCCTGCGGGAGCCGGTCGACGCCTGCCTGGTCACCGTGAAGCACACCGCGCTCGACACCTCCTTGGACCGCCTCCCGGCGCAGGTGCTCGGCGACGGCCTCGTCGTCCCCTTCCTCAACGGCGTCGAACACCCGGCCGCACTGCGGGCCCGTCACCGGCCCGACCGGGTCGCCCCGGCCGTGATCCGCGTCGAGTCGACCCGCGTGGCCCCGGGGGTCGTCGAGCACGACAGTCCGTTCGCGGAGATCGACCTCACCGGTGACGCCGTGCCGCGCGAGCGCCTGGACGTCCTGGCCGCCGCCCTCGGCGCGGCCGGCCCGACGGTCGCGGTCCTCGACGACGAGACGGCGGTGCTGTGGGCCAAAATGTCGTTCCTGGCCCCGTTGGCGCTGCTGACCACGCGGTACGGCGTCCCGCTGGGGGACGTGCGCACCCACCGCCGCGAGGAGCTGACGGCCCTGGTGACGGAGACGGCCGCGATCAGCCGCGCCTGCGGAGGCCCGGGCGACCCCGACCGGGCGCTCGCCCGCTACGACGCGTTCCCGGCCGGGATGAAGTCCTCGATGCAGCGCGACGCCGAAGCCGGCCGCCCGCTGGAACTCGACGCCATCGGCGGCGCGTTGTTGCGTGCGGCAGAGCGTCACGGCGTGGCGGCTCCCGTGACCGCGCGGGTGGTGCGGGAGTTGACCGACCTGACCGGACACCGGGCCGCGCCCGCTCGAACGGGTGAACCCGGCGGTAGGACCCCGGAGTGACTCGCCACCCAAAATCGAACAGGCGTATCATTGGGTCGTGGCTGCGACCTATGACTTTCCGAGTGACCTCCTCGCCGGTCAGGAGGAACTGCATCAGGTCCGGGCCGAGCTGTCGGCCCTGCTGAGGCGTCTCCCCTGGTCGGTCGAACCCCTCGACGGCTTCAGCGACGACAACGGCTGGCGCAAGGTGGAACGTCCCGCCTCGCCCGGCTGGACCGCCGACGAACAGGCCGAGGTCGAGAAACTCAGGCGACGGGAGCACGAACTGGCGGTGTTCGTGAGCACCCACCGCTACTGGGCCGAACTCACCGGCGCCGACCGCATACACGCCCGCTCCCAGCTCAAGCACGTCCACGAGAACACCCCCGAGAACGAACAACAGCCCTCGTAGGGCAGCGGCAAACCGTCCGGACGGGGCGGCGAGCGCCCTCCCGGAGTGCCGGGAGACGCGGGGAGCGTCGGGGCAGCGAAAAGGGCCTCCGGAGAGTCTCCGGAGGCCCTGGTTCGTGGTGGGCGCGGACGGTTTCGAACCGCCGACATCCTGCTTGTAAGGCAGGCGCTCTACCCCTGAGCTACGCACCCGCGGCCCGGGCGTGCGCCCAGGTCGAGTCGACAGCCTACATGGCCCGGGCCGCGGTCCGGCAAACCCGACCGGGGGTTATCCCCACCCCGTATCCGCCAGCCGCCCGGATCCCCCGCCGAGTCCCCCGTCCGTACGGTCGGAGAGCGCTCGGACACCGCCGCGGAGCGCCACCGTCCGTTCCTGGGGGAGACCGTCATGACCCGCACGACCCGTACCGACCGCATCATCGGCGCCCCACGTCCGCTGCGGGCGCACGCCCTCGTCCTCACCGCGGCCTCCGTCGTGCTCGTCGCGGGCCTGAGCGCCTGCGGGGCGTCGGCCTCCGACGACGACGAACCCGACCACCGCACCTTCGACCTGCCCGGCCGCACCCTCACCGTCGACTCCGACGACACCGCCCTGGAGATCGTCGCCGCGGACGGCAACCCCGAGGGCAGGATCGAGGTCACCCGGTGGTTCCAGGGCACGGTCGCCCTCGGCAAGGACCCCGAGGTCACCTGGTCCATGGACGGCGACCGGCTGGTGCTGCGGGAGAAGTGCTCCGGCGTCGTCGCCGACTGCGCCGGCAAGCACCGCATCCAGGTGCCCCGCGGGGTCACCGTCGAGGTCGAGGGGAAGGACGGCAGCGTACGGGCGCGGGGCTTCCGCGACGCGCTGGACATCCGCACGACGGACGGCTCCGTCCACGTCACGGACACCTCCGGCCCCCTGGAGCTGCGCACCGGCGACGGCTCCGTGCGCGCCGAGGTGTCCTCCCGCACGGTGCGCACCCACAGCGGCGACGGCACCGTCCGCCTGGAACTGAGCGCCGTGCCCGACCTGGTGGAGTCCCGCAGCGGCGACGGTTCCGTGACCGTCGACCTGCCCCGCGCCTCCTACCGCGTGCACACCGAGACCGGTGACGGCGCCGAGGACGTGTCCGTGCCCCGCGACGACTCCAGCCCCCACGTGGTGAGCGTCCGCACCGGCGACGGCAAACTCACCGTGCGCACGGCGAACTGACCGACCCGTGTCTTCGTCCTTCACCGGTGGGAGAATGGCACCGGGCCGGGCGAACGACAGTACGGGAGAGGGATGTGACGGCGACACCAGCGCAGCCGTACTCGCCGTCGGAGCCGCGCGTGCCGCGCACGCGCCGTGCCCCCGCTCCCGTCCCGCCGGGGCGCCGCCCACGCCGGGCCCCGGGCCCACTGCGTGACCTGCTCGTTCTGGCGGGGCTGCCGCTGGCCGCGGCACTGGTGCTGCCCGCCGCGTTCGCCGGCGGCGGCACCCGGCGCTGGTTCGGCGGACGGGCCGAGAACCAGCGGGCCGAGGCCCAGGCCGCCAAGGACGCCGCGGCCGCCGCGTTCTACGAACTCGACACCGCCCAGCGCGACCTGCGGATCTCCATCGAGACGATCAGCGCCGTCGACGACTCCCCCGCCGCCCGCCGCGCCGTCGCCGACTTCGAGGCGCTCGGCCGGCGCATCGACGAGGCCAGCCACCGATACATCGGCGCCGTCGACGCCCACGACCTCGACCGCGACGACCTGGAAGCCTCCACCGCCTCCCGCGCCCGCGCCGAACTGACCGCCGCCCAGGACGAACTCGGCCGGGTCAAGCAGGAACTGGACCGTTTCGCCGACGGGCTCGGCCCCCTCCTCGACAAGGCCGAGACCCGGCTCGCCCGGCTCGCGCCCGCCGTCGAACGCGCCCGGCAGACGCTCCTCGCCGCCTCGAACGCCCTCGACACCGCACGCGGATCGGGACTGCGGGCCGACGACCTCGCCGCCCGGCTCGCCGCGCTCTCCCCGGAACTCACCAAGCTGAACCAGGGCGCGGGGCAGCACGGCGTGCCCCAGACCCTGGAGCGGGCCGAACGCGTCACCCGCGAGGCCGAGGCCGTACGGGTCGAAGCCGAACGCCTGCCGGAACGCGCCGCCGAGATCGACCGCCGCCTGGTCTCCCTGCGCACCCGCGCCCAGGCCCTCACCACTCGCTCCGAACAGGTCGAACCCGTACTGAGCGAACTGCGCCGCCGCTTCACCGCCGCCTGCTGGCAGGACCTGCAACGCGTCCCCGCCGTCGCCTCCGAGAACGTGACCCGGGCGGAAGCCAGGCTCGCCGAGGCCCGCGCCGCACGCGACGAGCAGCGCTGGGCCGACGCGACCGCCCTGCTGTCCACCGCGCGCGCCCTGCTGAACACGACCGACGAGGCCGTCTCCGCCGCCGGTGACCGGCTGCACAGGCTGAACGCCGTGCAGAAGGACCCCGAGCAGGAGATCGAACGCACCCGCTTCGCCATCCGCGACGCCCAGCGCCTCGCCATGGCCGGCCGCAACACCCCCGACCCGCGCCACGCCCGCCCCCTGGACGACGCCGTGGCCCGTCTGGAGCGGGCCGTCACCGGCCTGGAGGGCCGCCACCCCGACTACTGGCACTTCCTCACGGAGACCGAGGAGGTACGGGCCGCGGTGGGCCGCGTGGTGGCTCGGATCCGTGAGGAACGTGGCTCGGGAGCCCACTGACCCGCGCCCGCCCCGCCGGTTACCCTGTGCCCATGCCTCGCTACGAGTACCGCTGCCGTACCTGCGGCGACACCTTCGAACTCAGCCGCCCGATGGCGGAGTCCTCCGCTCCCGCCGCCTGCCCGGCGGGCCACGACGACACGGTGAAGCTCCTGTCCACGGTCGCGGTGGCCGGCACCGGCTCCGCACCGGCCCCGGCACCCCGCGCGGGCGGCGGTGGCGGCGGCTGCTGCGGCGGGGGCTGCTGCGGCTGACCGGCCCCTCGCCCGGTCCCGGCCGGACCGGGCGTGGCCGCTCGGATTTCCTCAGGGTTTCTTCAGGTCCGGTTCTCTAGCGTGACCGGCATGACAGCCATCGCAGCGCAGACGATCACGGCGGCCGCGGACGGGAGCGCCGGACCGCAGTGGGTCCACGACCTCATGGACGCCATGGGTGCTCCCGGGGCGGGCCTTGCCATCGCGCTGGAGAACCTGTTCCCGCCGCTGCCCAGCGAGGTGATCCTGCCGATGGCGGGGTTCGCCGCGAGCAGCGGACGGATGGGTCTGCTCGCCGTGCTGCTGTGGACCACGGCGGGCTCGGTGGTCGGCGCGCTCGCGCTGTACGGGGTGGGCGCGCTGCTCGGCCGGGACCGGACGGTGGCGATCGCGGGACGGCTGCCGCTGGTGAAGGTCGCGGACATCGAGAAGACGGAGGCCTGGTTCCTGCGGCACGGGCCGAAGGCCGTGTTCTTCGGCCGGATGATCCCTATCTTCCGCAGTCTCATCTCGGTGCCCGCCGGAGTGGAACGGATACGGCTGCCGCTGTTCCTCGGGCTGACGACGCTGGGCAGCGCGATCTGGAACACCGCGTTCGTGCTCGCGGGCTATGCGCTGGGGGACAACTGGGAGCAGGTGACGGGCATCGTCTCGGCCTACTCCAAGGTGGTCCTCGGTCTGGCCGCGCTGGCCGTGCTGGCGTTCGTGGTCCTGCGGCTGTTGCGGTCCGGCGGCGGCCGCCGCCGTCGCACGGGGGCAACGGCCGCGGACCGGACGCCCGGGCCGCCCACCGGCACCGTGGACGACACGGTCGCCCTGCGCCGCGCGCACCGCCGGCCCGCCGACTCCCCCGACCGGTAGCAGCCCGCCGACTCCCCGACCGGTAGCAGCCCGCCGGCCCGCACGCCCCGGCCACCCGGCGACGGCACCACCGCTGATCTCCCACACCGGCCACGGAACCCCGGTGGAGCACCAGCCCCCGGGACGGCACCACAGCCGGGCAGCCAGGCACCCGTCCAGGTGCGTACGACGGTCGAGCGCCGGCCCCCGGGACGGCACCACCACCAAGCACCGGCCCCGATCCGGTACGCCGGTCAAACACCAGCCCGGACACGGCACCACCACCAAGCACCGGCCCGGACACGCACCGCGGCCCGGCGCACCCGCCCGAACCGCCTGAACCGCCCGGAGGCCGGTCGGGGCGGGCGGGTGCCCGGTGTGTCTCACCCGGCCG
Source organism: Streptomyces calvus (assembly GCF_006782915.1). Classification (GTDB taxonomy): domain Bacteria; phylum Actinomycetota; class Actinomycetes; order Streptomycetales; family Streptomycetaceae; genus Streptomyces; species Streptomyces calvus. The sequence goes on along the minus strand of NZ_VCNP01000049.1, from coordinate 61,166 downwards.
AGCGCACCGTCCGCAGGAACTCGCGCAGGATCCGCTCGCCGGCCAGGACGCCGCGTTCGGGCAGTGCCCTGATCGCGGGCCCCGTCCAGTCGGCGTCGGCCAGTTCGCCGTGGCCGGGCCGCCAGCCCTGGTCCGCGGCGAGGAGCAGGTCGGCGTCGAGGAGGGAGTCGCCGGCGGCGAGGGTGAGGTCGGCGCCGGTGCGGCGGGCCACCTCGTGCATGGCCGCGCTCTTGGTGAGCGGCTTGGGCACGGCGTAGATCTTGCGGCCCTGGAGGGACACCGTCCAGCCGCGGTTCTCCGCCCAGACGGCGAGTTCCTTCACCCACTCCTCGCTGAGCAGTTCCCGCTCGACGACGAGGTACGCGAACAGGTCCTCGGCGACGCGGTGCTTGCGCACCCACACCGGGTCGGCGGTGCGCAGCAGGTGCTCCTGCACCTCGGCCAGCGGGGCGCACTCGTCGGCCAGCCGGGCGAGGACCCGCGCGTGCCAGTCCGGGTCGGACACGCCGTCGACGAGGAGGTGGCCGCCGTTGGCGCAGATCGCGTAGGTGGGCGGCGGGCCGGGGAGGTTGATGCGCTGGTACTGCTTGCGCGTGCGGGTCGTCGTCGGTACGAACAGCGCGGCGTCGCCGAGGTCGGTGAGGAGCTGCGCCGCCGTCTCCGTCATGTAGGACAGGGGCCTGCTCTCGTGGACCTCCACGCACAGCAGCCGGGGCGCGCGGGCGTCCGGCATGGTCAGCGCGAGGGCCGCGGCGGAGTAGATGAGCGTGCGGTCGAGGTCGCTGGCGACGATGACGGGCATCAGCGGGTCACCGCCTTGCCGTCGGCGCCGGTCGCGCCCCGCGTGTAGCGGGGGTGGATCAGTCCGACGCAGGTGTAGGGGAGGTCGGCGACCTCCTCGACGGGGACGCCCCGCTGCTCGGCGAGCAGGCGTACGTGGTCGAGGTCGCGGCCGGCTCCGGCGCGGGCGAGCACCTTCCAGGGGACGCGGCGCAGCAGCACCCGGGTGGTCTCGCCGACGCCGGGCTTGACGAGGTTCACGTCGTGGATGCCGTACTCCTCGCTGATGCGCTCGACCGCGGCCCAGCCCTCCCAGGTGGGGGTCCGGTCGGTGGCGAGGAGTTCCTTGGCCTGGGCGCAGGCCGCGTCCGTGACCTCGGGGAAGCGGGCGGAGACGGCGTCGAGGAAGGCCACCGACAGGTCCGCGCCCGCGAGTTCGCGGTAGAACTTCGCGCCGTGGAAGTCGTGCGGGCCGACCAGGTCGGCGCGGAGCACGGTGCGTGAGATCAGGCCGGAGACGGTGGAGTTGAGGCAGGCGGACGGGATCAGGTAGTCCTCGCGGGTGCCGTAGGTGCGGACGCAGGAGCCGGGGTCGGCCAGGACGGCGATCTCCGGGTCGAAACCGGTGACCCCTTCGGTCTTCTCGAACTCCTCCACGGCCTGGGCGAGTTCGCGGGTGATGGCGCCCTTGCCGGTCCAGCCGTCGACGAACACGACGTCCCGCGGGTCGTGGTGGGCGGCCAGCCAGCGCAGCGCGTTGGCGTCGATGCCGCGGCCGCGGACGATGGAGACGGCGTAGTGCGGGAGGTCGAGGTGGTGGCGGTGCTGGGCCCAGCGGCGCATCAGGATGCCGACGGGGGTGCCGGCGCGGGCGAGGGAGACCAGCACCGGGCGCGGTGACCGTTCGGCGAGGACGGTCTCGGTGACCACGCCGACCGCGTGGGCGAGGCGGGCCGCGGACTCGTCCAGGGCCGTGTGGAACAGCTGCTGGTACTGCTCGCTCGGCTGGTACTCGACGGGCAGCGACTCCGCGTAGTGGGCGCCGCCGCTCTGGATGGCCTCCTCGCGTTCCTCGGTCGGCGCCTCCAGCGTCACGTCCGAGAGGTCCTGGAGCAGCCAGCCGACCTCCTCGGGCGCGTACGAGGAGAAGGCGGGGCCTCTGAGGGGCTCGGGCAGCATGGTGGCGGGCCTTTCGGGGGCGTCCGGTCGGGCGTCCCGGGGTGTGTCCCGGGCGGCGGGCACGTACGTCGGTACGACCGCGAGGAGGACCTGCGGGGTGTGCTCGGCGAGCCGGGCGAGCAGGCCGTCGGGGGCGTGCAGTGCGGGGGTGTCGGCGGCCGAGTCGACGACGGCGACGACGGCGTCGAAGCCGTTGCCTGCGACGTTGTAGGCGTAGCGCTCGCCGGGGCCGTCGGCGGGGTCGTCGTGGGCGGGGAAGACCAGGCGGGTGCGTATCGCGTAGCCGGGGTCGTCGACGGCGAGGACGGGCGAGCGGGTGGTGGTGGAGAAACGCACCTCGGCGCCGTCCCCCGCGGACAGGCGCTGCTCCAGCGCGCAGGCGAGGCGCAGCGGCGCGTACATCAGTTCCTCGAAGCCGAGGACGAGGACGCGGCGGGCGCCTTCGGGCAGCGCGTCGGCGATCCGGCCGGCCATGGCGGGCAGGGCGCGTTCCAGGCGGGCGCGGTGGGCCGGGGTGAACCCGTGTCGGCCGCCGTCGGGGAGGCCGGAGGGCCAGCCCAGGTCGACGCGGCGGACGCGGTGGGCGGGCGGGTCGTGCGGGTGGGGGCCGTCCTGGGCCGGGCCCGGGGCGGCGGCGGACGGTCCGCTGCCCGTCGCGGCACCCTCGGACTCGTACCGGGCCACCAGCTCCTGGCCCTTCTCCAGGACGCCGTCCGGCAGCCGCACGGTGCCCGAGGCGGCGGTCACCAGGTCGACCCGGGCGCCGATCTCGCGGGCGAAGGCGTCCAGGCGGCCGGCGTCGGCGGGTGAGCGCATGTCGACCAGGGCGACGACGACGTAGCGGCGGCGCGGATAGCGGCCGTGCAGGGCGCGGACGGTGTTCAGCACCGTGTTGCCGGTGGAGAACTCGTCGTCGACCAGGACCAACGGCCCGGCGCCGGCCAGCAGCCGCGGGTCCTCCGGGAGCAGCAGGTGGGAGGTGGCATGGGAGTGGGACTCCTCGAAGCCGCCGGCCGTGGCGGTCCCGGCGACCGGTCGGCGGGTGGAGTGCAGGTAGGGGGCGGTGGCCAGGCCGTCGGCGACGGAGTGGCCGAGGCCGGTCGCGGTCTCCGCGTAGCCGAGGACGACCGCGTCGTGCGCCTCGTCGCCGAGCAGCTCGCGCACCCGGCGGCCGAGCGCGACACCGTGGCCGTGGACGACGGACGGCGCCTGCGGCACGTGCTTGCCGAGGACGTTGGACACCAGCAGGTGGGCCCGCTTGGGGTTGCGGCGCAGCGCCAGCCCCAGCAGCCCCGGCAGCCGGTCGTCCCCGGCCAGCTCGACCCCGAGCCGTTCGGTGACCCAGCTGCCGGACCAGACGTCCGCGCCGGTTCCCGTCGCGTGACGCACCGTGCGGTGCATCCCCTCGTTCACAGCCTTCTCCATGGATTCCCAGCGGTCGGTTCGGTCGGTTCCGTCAGGTGCGCCGGTGCGGTTCACTCGGGCGCGGTTCACTCCGCCAGGCCGGCCGCGAGCAGTTCCACGAAGCCGATGTCCTCGTTGGCCACGCCGAACGCCTCGGCGCGCAGCATGGTCCGCTCGGCCCAGGCGCGGTGGGGTTTCACCTCGTTCATCTTGTTCGTGTAGGCCGACCTCAGTACACCCCCGCCGCCGCGTTCCGGCCGGAGGATGTCCTGGGCGTCGCTGAACTCCTCGTGGCTGACGACGGACAGGGCGTGCACCGGCAGCACGTGGGAGGGGTGGATGCAGGTCTTGCCCTGCAGGCCGTTGGCCCGGTCGAGGGAGATCTCGCGCAGCAGGCCGTCCATGGCGTGTTCGATCAGCGTCTCGCGCAGCGCCACGGCCTGCACCTCCAGGAAAGGGCTCTGCCGCAGCATCGGCTTGAACATGCGCTCCTGGACCCGGAAGTACTCCCAGACCGGCCCGGTCACGGTGAAGCCGGTGCCGTCGGCGCGGCCCAGCATGTTCACCACGTCGGCGATCACGGAGGCGACGATCTGGATGTCGTACGCCGTCATGTCGGGGCCCCGGCGCAGCCCGTAGGAGGAGCAGAAGTCGGTGACGCCGAGGCGCAGCGCGAGGACGCGGTCGCGGTACTTGTCGATGACGCGGAAGATGCCCTCCAGGGTCTCCACGCGCGTCTCGCGGTAGAGCAGCTCGGGCGACTCCAGTACGGGCATGGCGAACAGCCGGCGGCCGCTGTCGGCCTCGGCGCCGGCGAGCGCCTCCAGGAACGGCAGACCGCGTTCCGCGGTGAACTTCGGCAGTACGAATCCGGCCAGCAGCCGGACGGCGGGGCCGAGGCGCCGCACGAGGTCCGGGATCTGCTCGGGGGTGCGGACGCGGATGAACAGCAGCGGCAGATCCACCCCGGGCCGCCCGGCCAGGTCCGCGAACTGGCGTACGAGGTTCTCCTCGCCCGCGGTCACGTCGGCGTCGCCGATGGAGTCCTCCAGGCACAGCACCATGGACACCACACCGCGCCCGCCCTGCTTGACGACGTCGTCGGCGAGCCGGGGCCGGGTCGCGGGGCTGTACAGGGTGGCGCCCAGGGCCGCGGAGAGCAGCCGGGCCGGTGAGTCGGCCGTGAACTCGCTCGGCTCCCGATAGAAGAGACGTTTCCGCACCGCAGGGCCGATGTGCCCGAAATGACGCATTGAACTCCCCCGTGGCCTCTGGGTGATCCGTGTTGGGAAAAGGTGGCCGGTAATAGTACGTAGAGATCCATGTCGGAGGTTCCCTCCGGCCATGAACTTCCGGTAACCCCACTGTGTCGGCTCCACACCCCCACGTTGTCGTGACCAGGACGGAGAAGGCAGGATGACCGCATGACGCACGCGATGCTGAAGGGGTCGAACGTCCCACTCGAGGCCACCACGGTACGTGCCGTGCTGCGCTGGTCGCCCGGGCAGGGGGTGCCGGACGTCGACGCCTCCGCGCTGCTCCTCGGCCCCGACGATCGTGTGCGCTCCGACGAGGACTTCGTCTTCTACAACCAGCCCCGGCACCCTTCCGGGAAGGTGTGGCGGCTCGGCAAGAAACGCGTCGCCGAGGGCCTGACGGACACGATCCAGACAGATCTGGCCGGTGTCGAGTCCGGCGTCGGCCGGATTCTGATCGTCGCGTCGGCGGACGGCGTCACGTTCGACAGCGTACGGTCGCTGCGCATCCTGCTGTACGACGCCCAGGCCGCCGACGGGGACGCGCTGGCGTACTTCGACGTCAAGCCGGAGACGGGCCAGGAGACCGCGCTGATCTGCGGCGAGCTGTACCGGCGCGGGGAGGGCTGGAAGTTCCGCGCGCTCGGTGAGGGCTACTCGAACGGGCTGAAGGGCCTGGCGACCGACTTCGGCATCTCGGTGGACGAGTCGGAGGCCGCGCAGGACTCCGGCGACACCACCACCCAGCAGCCGCCCGCCACCACGCAGACCCGGGCCCCCGAGCCGTCCTCCTCCGAGGCCCTGACCCAGGCGCACCCCCCGGTCGTCCCGCCGTCACCCGAGGTGTCCCGGCCGCTTCCGCCCGAGCAGCCGCCGGGCGTGCCCGCACAGCCCGCGTACGGCTACCCGCCGCAGCAGCCCCCGGCCGTCCAGCCGGCCTACGGCTATCCGCACCCGGCCGCGCAGCCCGCCTACGGCTATCCGCCGGCGCCCGCCGCCCCGGCCGCCACGGCCGCGCCGTCCGGCTACGGCTTCCCGCCGCCGCCCACCGCCGCCCCCGACCCGGACTTCCGGCTTCCGCCGCAGGGGCCGCAGTTCATCGGGCGCTAGGGTCTGTCGTTTGGATCAGGTCGGCTGGGAGACGCAGCGCTTCTCAGCCCACCCGAGCGGGGCGTGGTGCGTGCAGCTGCAAGGCGGAGGAGGGCGGCGACGCGGAGCGTCGACAACCGACGACAACGCAGCAGATGTGCGTGCCACGCCCCGCGAAAACCGACATGATCCAAACGACAGGCGCTAGCCGGGCAGACACCGCTGCGCGGGCTCGGCCTCCGTCCCGGAAGGGAGCGGAGGCCGGGTGCTCCTCAGCGATCGGCCTTCGTCTTGAAACCGCGGCCCCACTGCAGGCCCCACCCGTACAGCCGGTCCAGCTCCGCCTGGAAGCCGTAGACGAACTTCACCTCGCGCCGCACGATGATCTCGTTCTTGACGTTCTCGATCATCACTACCGCGCAGGAGCGGGCCTGCGGATGGCGCTCGTCGAGGCCGATCTCGATCCGCGGGCCGTTGCTGGGGTAGAGCGTGACCATGGCGTGCGTGCGGTCGAAGGCGGGCGTCTGGTCGTAGATGTAGGCGAAGACCAGCAGGCGTTTGATGTTCTCCCGGTGGTCCAGGTTGACGTACATCGTCTCGCCGGAGCCCGAGCCGAACCGGTCGTCGCCGCTCAGCTTGACGTACGGCGGTTCGTTGACGTCGCCGAGGAAGCCGCCGAGGGGCTGCACCACGCCCTTGGTGCCGTCCTGCAGCTCGTACAGACAGCCCAGGTCGAGGTCGACGTTGACCATGCTCTGGCTGTGCCCGACGACCTCCGGCGGCTTGAGCGCCTTGAGCGGGTGGCGCAGCAGGCTCTCCCGCTGGGTGCCGCCGAAGTCGGAGGTGCGCATCCGCCAGCTCAGGTTGATCCGCAGGTGGCCGGTGGCCGCGCTCTGTTTGGTCAGGGATATCTGACCGTGCCGTTTGGTCAGTTCGATGGCGTTGGTGGCCGCGTTGCCCGAGTCGAAGGCGCTCTCGCGGCCGCCCCGCAGTCCGTCCAGGAAACCCATTCCCGCCCCAAGTCCAGTTGCCGAACCCCGCCCGGGCCGGCCGGGGACCGTGTGGTCCCGGACGGCCGACGGGGCGGCTGCCGAGGAGTGGTCCTCGGTGGCCGCCCCGTCGAGAGCGTTCCTCACGCCGAGGGCTGTCACACCCCGGAGGAGACCTCAGTCTTGTCGTCGGCGTTTCCCTCGGCCGCCGCCAGCCTCTTGTTGCGGCGGACGGAGGACCAGAAGGAGGCGCCGATCAGGATGACGCCGATGGAGCCGGTGATGAGCTCGTGGATCTCGTACCGGATGGTGACGAGCAAAATCATCGCCAGCGCGCCGATGGCGTAGTGCGCACCGTGCTCCAGGTAGACGTACTCGTCCAGGGTGCCCTGGCGGACCAGGTAGACGGTGAGCGACCGGACGTACATGGCGCCGATGCCCAGGCCCAGGGCCATCAGGACGATGTCGTTGGTGATGGCGAAGGCGCCGATCACGCCGTCGAAGGAGAAGGACGCGTCCAGGACCTCGAGGTAGAGGAACATGAAGAACGCGGCCTTGCCGGCCAGGGCGACCGCCGAGCGGGGCTTGCCCTCGCGTGCGGCCTTCTCCTCCTCGTCGTGTTCGCGTTCCTCCTCCTCTTCGAGCTTGTCCTCGAAGTAGCCGGACAGACCGCCCACGATCATGTAGGTGATCAGACCGGCGACACCGGACAACAGGACCGTGGACGACTTGTCGACGTGCGCCCCGCCGTGCTGGTGGGCGTGGGTCGCGAACGCCATGGCGGCGATCATCAAGAAGATCAGCGCGATGCAGACCGACAGCATGTCGACCTTGCCGAGCTTGGCCAGCGGGCGCTCCAGCCAGCCGAGCCACTTGATGTCCCGGTCCTCGAAGATGAAGTCCAGGAAGATCATCAGCAGGAACATGCCACCGAACGCGGCGATCGCCGGGTGGGCGTCGGTGACGAGCTCCTGGTAACGGTCCTTGTCACTGAGCGCGAGGTCGACCGCCTCGATCGGACCGAGCTGAGCACTGACGGCGACGATCACGACGGGGAAGACCAGTCGCATACCGAAGACGGCGATCAGGATGCCGATGGTGAGGAAGATCTTCTGCCAGAAGGCATTCATCTTCTTCAGGATTCCGGCGTTGACCACCGCGTTGTCGAAGGACAGCGAGATCTCGAGGATGGAGAGGATCGCCACGATGCCGAAGGCGGTCCACCCCCCGAAGAGAACCGCTGCGACCAGGCCGAGCGCGGTGACCGCGAACGACCAGCCGAAGGTTTTCAGAACCACTGGCTACCCCAGGTGTGTTAACGGGTCTCCCCCGCTGCCGTGATCGGCTTTACGAAACGTTGACTCCGAAGTCTAGAGCGATGCCCCGCAGCCCCGACGCGTACCCCTGTCCCACTGCACGGAACTTCCACTCTGCCTGATAGCGGTACAGCTCGCCGAAGATCATCGCCGTCTCGGTGGAGGCGTCCTCGCTCAGGTCGTAGCGGGCCAGCTCCTGGCCGTCGGCCTGGTTCACCACGCGGATGAAGGCGTTGCTGACCTGTCCGAAGGTCTGACCCCGCTCGTCGGCCATGTGGATGGAGACCGGAAAGACGATCTTGTCGCACTGGGCCGGCACCCTGGACAGGTCGACCAGCAGGGACTCGTCGTCGCCGTCGCCCTCGCCGGTGAGGTTGTCGCCGGTGTGCTCCACCGAGCCGTCCGGGCTCGTGAGCTGGTTGTAGAAGACGAAGTACTCGTCCCCCATGACCCGGCCGCCGGTGCACATCAGCGCACTGGCGTCGAGGTCGAAGGGGGCTCCGGTGGTGGAGCGCGCGTCCCAGCCGAGCCCGACCATCACCTGCGTGAGGTTCGGTGCGGCCTTGGACAGGGAGACATTGCCCCCCTTGGCGAGCGTGACGCCCATTCTGGTCCCTCCCCAGGTGATGTTTCTCTGCTCGTACTGCGCGTCCGGCGCCGCACGTAAACGTGCGGCGCCGGGCGGTGCGGCCGTGCGGCCGTGCTCGGGCGTGGCCGCCCGGGCGTGGCCGTCTCAGACGTTCACGCCGAAGTCCTGCGCGATGCCGCGCAGGCCGGAGGCGTAGCCCTGGCCGATGGCGCGGAACTTCCACTCCGCGCCGTGCCGGTACAGCTCGCCGAAGACCATGGCGGTCTCGGTGGAGGCGTCCTCCGACAGGTCGTAGCGGGCGATCTCGGCGCCGCCGGCCTGGTTGACGACGCGGATGAACGCGTTGCGCACCTGGCCGAAGGACTGCTGGCGGGTCTCGGCGTCGTAGATGGAGACCGGGAAGACGATCTTCTCGATGTCCGCCGGGACGCCGGCCAGGTTGACCTTGATCTGCTCGTCGTCGCCCTCGCCCTCACCGGTGAGGTTGTCACCGGTGTGCTCGACCGAGCCGTCGGGGCTCTTCAGGTTGTTGAAGAAGATGAAGTGCTGGTCGCTGGAGACCTTGCCCGAGCTGTTCAGCAGCAGGGCGCTGGCGTCCAGGTCGAAGTCGGTGCCGGTCGTGGTGCGGACGTCCCACCCCAGTCCGACGATGACCGCGGTCAGGCCGGGCGCCTCCTTGGTCAGCGATACGTTGCCGCCCTTGCTGAGGCTGACTCCCACGAGTCCTCCATTGGTGTCCAGGGGCGGGAAGCCCCGTAGTGCGTTGGATGTCGGATCAACGAGTCGATCCTAGTGACGGGTTCCCGGCGCCCGCAGGCCCTGGAACCGAACAATCACAGGGTGTCGAGCGCCTTGACGTACTCGTTCAGGTCACGGGCGTCCGGCAGGCCGTTGACGACGGTCCAGCGCACGACGCCCTCCTTGTCGATGACGAAGGTCCCGCGCACCGCGCATCCCTTGTCCTCGTCGAAGACGCCGTAGGCACGCGAGACGTTGCCGTGCGGCCAGAAGTCGCTGAGCAGCGGGTACTCGAGGCCCTCCTGCTCACCGAAGACGCGCAGGGTGTGGATGGAGTCGTTGGAGACGGCGAGCACCTGGGTGTCACGGTCGGAGAACCGCGGCAGGTTGTCGCGCAGCTCGCACAGCTCGCCGGTGCACACGCCGGTGAAGGCGAACGGGTAGAAGAGCAGCACCACGTTCTTCTGTCCGCGGAAGTCGGACAGCTTCACGGTGGCGCCGTGGTTGTCCTTGAGCTCGAAGTCGGGGGCCTTGTCGCCGACCTGGATCGCCATCGTCGTGTTCATCCCTTCGGAGGGTGGTTCGCTCGGAAACACCCTACGCAGGGGGTACGACAGGCCGGCGGACGGGCCGACGCGCGATGCGGCCGGCCCGTCCCGACGACGTACTGCCTACCGCTTCGACTTGGCGGCCTTCGGCGTCGCCAGGCGGCTGCCGCTCCAGTCCTTGCCCACACTGACGCTCTTGGACGCCGTCAGGCCGGCCGTGGTGGCCGCTTCCGAGATGTCGCTCGGCTCGACGTATCCCGAACGGCCGGTCTTCGGCGTCAGCAGCAGGATCGCGCCGCCCTCTTCGATGTACGTGGTGGCATCCACCAGCGCATCCGTCAGGTCGCCGTCGTCGTCGCGGAACCACAACACAACGGCGTCGGCCACGTCGTCGTAGTCCTCATCGACAAGATCGCTCTCGATGACGCCCTCAATGGCCTCGCGGAGCTCCTGGTCGACGTCGTCGTCGTAGCCGATCTCCTGGACCACCTGCCCGGGCTGGAACCCCAGCCTGGCGGCAGGGTTCGTCCGCTCCTCCGCGTGGTCCGCGGTCGCGCTCACGGGTTGCCTCCTGATCATGTCTTGGGAATAACTCAGCCACGCGCGTGCGCGAAGCATTGGCCGTAGTCCACACGGGCGGGACGGATCGCGCAAGTACCCGGCCGTCCAGACCGCCGAACCGGTGACGATCCCCGCCGGGTCACCGCGACTCCAGGCACACCATGATGGCCCGCAGTGACGTGCACCACACCTTTGTGCCCCGTTTGGGCGTTTGGGAACCGTCTGTGGGTACGAGACTCGATGGTATTCGCCCCATGCGTCACCGTACCGGTCCCGCCTGCGGATTACCTCCCGGTAGAGATGACGTCCGCGGCCCCGGGGTGGACCATGGGGAGCGGCGCAAATCCGGCCGTATCAGCGAAACAGCGGCCCCCTCACGGCCCTCTGACAGGTAAGGAACAGCGTGGCTTCCGCATCAGATCGCAACCCGATCATCATTGGCGGCCTTCCGAGTCAGGTTCCTGACTTCGATCCCGAGGAAACGCAGGAGTGGCTCGACTCCCTCGACGCCGCGGTGGACGAGCGCGGCCGGGAGCGGGCCCGCTACCTGATGCTGCGACTGATCGAACGTGCCCGCGAGAAGCGTGTGGCCGTGCCCGAGATGCGCAGCACGGACTACGTCAACACCATCCCGACCCGGGCCGAGCCGTTCTTCCCGGGCAACGAGGAGATCGAACGCAGGATCCTCAACGCGACCCGCTGGAACGCCGCGGTGATGGTCTCGCGCGCGCAGCGGCCGGGCATCGGCGTCGGCGGCCACATCGCCACCTTCGCCTCCTCCGCGTCGCTGTACGACGTGGGCTTCAACCACTTCTTCCGCGGCAAGGACGAGGGCGACGGCGGCGACCAGGTCTTCTTCCAGGGGCACGCCTCGCCCGGCATCTACGCCCGCGCGTACCTGCTGGACCGGCTCAGCGAGCGGCACCTGGACGGCTTCCGCCAGGAGAAGTCGAAGGCGCCGTACGCGCTGTCGTCGTATCCGCACCCGCGGTCGATGCCGGACTTCTGGGAGTTCCCGACGGTGTCGATGGGGCTCGGCCCGATCGGTGCGATCTACCAGGCGCGGATGAACCGCTACATGCACGCGCGCGGGATCGCGGACACGTCGAAGTCGCACGTGTGGGCGTTCCTCGGCGACGGCGAGATGGACGAGCCGGAGTCGCTGGGCCAGCTGACAATCGCCGCGCGGGAGGGCCTGGACAACCTGACCTTCGTCGTCAACTGCAACCTCCAGCGGCTCGACGGGCCGGTCCGCGGCAACGGCAAGATCATCCAGGAGCTGGAGTCGGTCTTCCGGGGCGCCGGCTGGAACGTGATCAAGCTGATCTGGGACCGCAGCTGGGACCCGCTGCTCGCGCAGGACCGGGACGGGATCCTGGTCGACCGGATGAACACCACGCCGGACGGCCAGTTCCAGACGTACGCCACCGAGTCCGGCGCGTACATCAGGCAGCACTTCTTCGGCGACGACCACCGGCTGCGCGCGATGGTCGAGGGCATGACCGACGACCAGATCCTGCACCTGGGCCGCGGCGGCCACGACCACCGCAAGATCTACGCGGCGTACAAGGCGGCGGTCGAGCACAAGGGCCAGCCGACGGTGATCCTCGCCAAGACGGTCAAGGGCTGGACGCTGGGCCCGAACTTCGAGGGCCGCAACGCCACGCACCAGATGAAGAAGCTGACGGTCGACGACCTCAAGCGCTTCCGGGACCGGCTGCACCTGCCGATCCCCGACAAGGACCTCGAGTCCGGTGTGCCGCCGTACTACCACCCGGGCCCGGACACCGAGGAGATGCAGTACATGCACGACCGCCGCAGGTCGCTCGGCGGCTACGTGCCGACGCGGGTGGTGCGGTCGAAGCCGCTCGCCCTGCCGGACGACACGGCGTACGCGACCGTGAAGAAGGGGTCGGGTCAGCAGTCCATCGCGACCACCATGGCCTTCGTCCGGCTCCTCAAGGACCTCATGCGGGACAAGGAGATCGGCAAGCGGTTCGTGCTGATCGCACCGGACGAGTACCGCACGTTCGGCATGGACTCGTTCTTCCCGAGCGCGAAGATCTACAACCCGCTCGGCCAGCAGTACGAGGCGGTGGACCGGGATCTGCTGCTCGCCTACAAGGAGGCGCCGAACGGTCAGATGCTGCACGACGGCATCTCCGAGGCCGGCTGCACGGCCTCGCTGATCGCCGCCGGATCGGCGTACGCCACGCACGGCGAGCCGCTGATCCCGGTGTACGTCTTCTATTCGATGTTCGGTTTCCAGCGCACCGGCGACCAGTTCTGGCAGATGGCCGACCAGCTGGCGCGCGGTTTCGTCCTGGGCGCGACCGCGGGACGTACGACGCTGACCGGCGAGGGGCTCCAGCACGCGGACGGGCACTCGCAGCTGCTGGCGTCCACGAACCCGGCCTGCGTCGCCTACGACCCGGCCTTCGGCTTCGAGATCGCGCACATCGTCAAGGACGGTCTGCGCCGGATGTACGGCTCCGACGAGAAGCACCCGCACGGCGAGGACGTCTTCTACTACCTGACCGTCTACAACGAGCCGATCCAGCACCCGGCCGAGCCGGAGAACGTCGACGTCGAGGGCATCCTCAAGGGCCTGTACCGCTTCAGCGAGGGCCCGGCGGGCGCACTGCCGGCGCAGATCCTGGCCTCCGGTGTCGCGCTGCCGTGGGCGATCGAGGCGCAGCAGATCCTCGCCGAGGAGTGGAACGTCAAGGCGGACGTCTGGTCGGCGACCTCCTGGAACGAGCTGCGGCGCGACGCGGTGGCCTGCGAGGAGCACAACCTGCTGCGTCCCGAGGAGGAGCAGCGCGTGCCGTACGTGACGCGCAAGCTGGCGGGGGCGCAGGGGCCGGTGGTGGCGGTGTCCGACTGGATGCGGTCGGTTCCGGACCAGATCGCGCGCTGGGTGCCGGGGACGTACCAGTCGCTGGGCGCGGACGGTTTCGGGTTCGCGGACACGCGCGGGGCGGCGCGGCGGTTCTTCCACATCGACGCGCAGTCGGTGGTGGTCGCGGTCCTCACCGAGCTGGCCCGGGAGGGCAAGGTCGACCGGTCGGTGCTGAAGCAGGCCGTCGACCGCTACCGGCTCCTCGACGTCGCCGCGGCCGACCCGGGCGTGGCGGGCGGGGACGCGTAGGGCTGTCCCGAAGGTCGCAGTGGCGGCCCTGACGCGGACGGGCCCCCGGCGCACTCGCCGGGGGCCCGTCCGTGTCGGAACGTCCGCCTGCTGCCGGCGCGCTGCCCCCCTCCGGCAGCGCGCCGCAGCCCGCGTCCTCCGCGTCCCCCGTGTCCTGCGGAGGACGTGACCCACTGTGACCTGCGGTGCCTTCCGGAGGGGAGGGATCACCGCGCCGGTTCACCCTGATGAGGGAACTCGGCCACCGGGTCCGTCAGATGTGGCCGACGCCCGCGCCGGCCTCCGCGTTCTCACCGCGCTTGGTGAGGAACGCGACCAGCACCGCCACCGCGGCGACACCGGCGGCCGTGAGGGACGCCAGGCTCATGCCGGAGATGAAGGTGTCGTGGGCGACGTCGGTGATCTTCGCGGCGATCTGTGCCGGAGTGCCCTCGGCCACGGGCGCCACACCGACCTGGACGGCCTCGGAGGCCTGGCCGGCCTGCTCCGGGGTGAGCGGCGGAAGACCCGCCTTCGCCCAGTTGCCCTCGAGGTCGCTGTCGACCTTGGAGGCCATCACGGCGCCGAGCACGGCCGTGCCGAGGCTGCCGCCGATCTGCATGGCGGCCTGCTGGAGACCGCCCGCGACACCGGAGAGCTCCATCGGCGCGTTGCCGACGATGACCTCGGTGGCGCCGACCATCACCGGGGCGAGGCCGAGGCCGAGCAGCGCGAACCACAGGGACATCACGCCGCTGCCGGTGGTCTTCTCCAGCGTCGACATGCCGTACATGGCGAGCGCGGTGAAGGCCATGCCGCCGGCCAGCGGGATGCGCGGGCCGACCTTGGTGATCACCGCGCCGGCCAGCGGCGAGCCGACGATCATCATGCCGGTGAGCGGCAGCAGGTGCAGACCGGCGTCGACCGGGCTCATGCCGTGCACGTTCTGCAGGTAGAAGGTGACGAAGAACAGGCCGCCCATGAAGGCGATGGCCATCAGGACCATCAGCACGACACCCGCGGACAGCGGGACGGAACGGAACAGCCCCAGCGGGATCAAGGGCTCACCGACCTTGGTCTCCCAGAAGGCGAAGAGCGCGAACCCGACGGCCGAGACGGCGATGAACGTCCACGTGGTGAGGTCGCCCCAGCCCCATTCGGGCGCCTTGATCAGGGCCCAGACGAGGCAGAACATCGCGGCCGACAGCAGGGCTATGCCGAGGATGTCGAAGGAGCGCGGGGCGTTCTCCGCGCGGTGGTCGAGCAGGATCCACACACCGAGGGCGACGGCGAGGACACCGACCGGCACGTTGATGAAGAACACCGACTGCCAGTTGACGTGCTCGACGAGGACACCGCCGAGGATCGGGCCGCCCGCGGTGGAGGCACCGATGACCATGCCCCAGATGCCGATCGCCATGTTGAGCTTCTCGGCCGGGAAGGTCGCCCGCAGCAGGCCGAGCGCGGCCGGCATCAGCAGTGCGCCGAACAGGCCCTGCAGCACACGGAAGACGATGACCAGCGCGATGCTGTCGGACAGGCCGATGGCGCCCGAGGCGGCGGCGAAGCCGACGACGCCGATGAGGAAGGTCTGGCGGTGTCCGAAGCGGTCACCGAGCTTGCCCGCGGTGATCAGGGAGACCGCGAGGGCGAGGAAGTACGCGTTGGTGATCCACTGCACCTCGGCGAACGTGGCGCCCAGGTCGCTGGCGATGGCGGGGTTCGCGATGGCCACGATGGTGCCGTCGAGGGCCACCATCATGACCCCTACGGCGACGGTGAAGAGGGTGAACCAGGGGTGCCCGCGCAGCCCCTTGCCCGGCGTCGCGTCCGACGGGGCGGCCGGTGTCCCGTCCCCCGGCCCCGCCTTGTCGATGGTGGTCTGACTAGTCATGTGTTCGAGGCTAATGACAGCCACTGACAGTTGACAAACCAATTCACTAGTCGGTAACTGACACGACATCCGCCTATAGCCTGAACTGGAGAAACAGTTCGAGGAGGACCCAATGGAGACGGTCGGGACCGTCGTGGGCGCGCCGCCGCGGCCGGGTCTGCGGGAGCGCAAGAAGCAGCGCACCCGGGACGCGCTGGTCCGCACCGCTCTGGAGCTGATCGCCACGCGCGGGTACGAGGGGACGACCGTCGACGACATCGCCGAGGCCGTCGACGTCTCGCAGCGCACCTTCTTCCGCTACTTCGCCAGCAAGGAGGAGGTGGCCCTGTTCGTGCCCCGGCTCGCCGAGTCGCACGTCGTCGACGCCGTGCACCGGCGCCCGCCGGACGAGGTCCCGCTGGAGGCGCTGCGCCGGGCCGTGCTGGACAGCTGGGACGGGATCACCGAGGCCGTCGAACGGCTCGTCCCGCTGGAGCTGCACATGCGGGTCTACCGGGTGATCGAGTCGACGCCCGCCCTGCTCGCCGCGCATCTGCGCCGCGCGACGGAACTGGAGGAGGAGCTGGCGCGGATCATCGCCGAGCGGGAGGGCCTCGACGTGGACGCCGACCCCCGGCCGCGCATCCTGCTGGCCGCGTTCGGCGGGGTGGTCCGGGTGGCGGAACGGCAGTGGTCGACCGGGGACGACTTCGGGGTCGACGCGATGCGCGAGCTGCTGGCGACCTACCTGGACCATCTGGGACCGGCCCTCGCGGGGAACTGGCGTACGGAGTGATCCCCGAAGCGACGCACCAAAACGTGATCCCGGTCACTTGATTCACGCGAGACCCGCTCGTTCTCCTAGTGTGTCCTCCCAGTGACTTCCTTCGACACCTCCCCGCAACTGAACGTCTGGCGGGCGCTGCTCGCGCTCGCCGTCGTGTTCGTGATGCTGGCGACCACCGGCTGGACGGCACTGCGCCACCAGCGCCACCCCGCTCCGCTGCAGGCGTCGCTCAGCGCCTGGGAGCACGGCCGGATAGCCGGTCACCGGCTGCCGGACCCGCAGTCGGCGCCCGCGCGGCTGGCCCGGTTCTTCGCCTCGCTCACCGAGGGGCAGCGCGCGTCGCTCGCCCGCCGCTATCCGCTGGCGGTCGGCAACATGAACGGCGCGCCGGTCGAGCTGCGCTACCTGGCCAACCGCATCGCGCTGGGGCAGGCCCGCCAGGTCGAGGTCAAACGCGTGCACGACAAACGGCTCACGGCCGCGGGCCAGCACCAGGCGGGCCGCCGGATGAACCGCCTCGACGCGCTGATGCACCCGGGCCGGAAGATCCTCGCCTTCAACCCGTCCGGCGGCGGCCGGGTCGCCGAGGTCTTCGGCGACCTGCGCACGGCGCAGCGGGTCTCGGTCGTCGTCCCCGGCGTCGACACCGATCTGCTCACCTTCCAGCGCACGCAGCGCAAGTACTCGGCGCCCGTCGGCATGGCCGAGTCCCTGTACGCCGCGGAGCGCGACGCCGCCCCCGGCACCCGTACCGCCGTGATCGCCTGGGCCGACTACACCGCCCCCAGCGGGCTCGGCATGGACGCGGCGACGGCGATGCGCGCCGAGGACGGCGCGGTGCGGCTGGAGGCGCTGGTGCGCGCGCTGCCGGGCCGGGCGCCCGTCTCGCTGTTCTGCCACAGCTACGGCTCCGTGGTGTGCGGGGTCGCCGCGCCCGCGCTGCCGGAGCGGGTGTCCGACATCGCGGTGGCCGGCAGCCCCGGCATGCGCGTGGAGAAGGCGTCCCAGCTGCGCACCGGCGCACGGGTGTGGGCGATGCGGGACGCGGACGACTGGATCCAGGACGTGCCCTATCTGGAGCTCGGCGGTCTGGGGCACGGCGCGGACCCGGTGGCCACCGGGTTCGGTGCGCGGGTGCTGTCGGCGCGGGAGGCGAAGGGCCACGCCGGGTATTTCGAACCGGGCACGGACAGTCTGCGGAACTTCGCCGAGATCGGCGTTGGCGCATACCGCGCGGTTTCCTGCGCGGGCGGGAACGACATGTGCCGGGCGGATCTGTCCGGTACGACGGCTATCGGACGCGCGTAGAAGCGGAGATACTGCGGTATGCGCGGGGAGGGGACGAGGAAGCTCATGCCGCATACGATGAGCCGCATGGGTGACGTACTGGCCGGATTTCATGCCGCCTGGGAGTTCGAGTCCGACTCCGTGCTCATCCGTTACGAACGAGGAATCCGAACACCCAAGCTGTTCCAGGCGCTCGGTGAGCGGCGTGTTCCGCTGGAGGCGATCGAGGCTGTGACCCTCGCGCCCGGCAAGCGCGGCACCGTGGTCCTGCGGATCGAGCCCCGGCCCGGCGCGGATCCGCTCATGGAGGCCGCCGCCGGGCAGCTGAAGGAGAGCGGCGACCCGTACCGGCTGGTGCTGCCCGCCGAGCGCGAGACCCTCGCCGAGTACTACGCCGACGAACTGCGCGCCCTGCTCACCGAGTCCGGCCCCGCCGAACGCCACCTCGTGCCCGCGCCCGAGGCGCCGCTGCAGTTCAAGGCGTACGACGGCAAGGCCGTGTTCGACGGTACGTCGGTGTCGTTCCGCTGGTTCTGGACCGGCGCCTCGTCGGCGAAGTGGAAGGCCGGCGACCAGCGGTTCCCGATCGGCGAGCTGAGCGGGGTGGAGTGGCGGTCGCCGGAGGTGTTCGAGGGACATCTGCGGCTGCTGCGGCGCGACGCGGCAGTACCGCCGCCCGCGCAGGCCGACCAGGATCCGGCGGCGGTGGTCTTCGGGCTGGGCTACGGGCCCGTGCACGAGTCGCTGCCGTTCGCGGCGGCGGTGCTGGCGGCGGTGCGCAACTGTGCGCCGGTGCCGGCGATGTCCGCGGTCACGCGTCGCGATCCCGCGGACATCGCCGAGCGGATCCGGCACCTCGGGGAACTCCACCAGGCGGGCCTGGTGACGGACGAGGAGTTCGCCTCCAAGAAGGCGGAACTGCTGGCGGAGCTGTAGCGGTGTCCGCTACTCGCGGCCCGCGGAGGTGAAGGACATGTCCGGGTAGCGGGTGCCGGCCACCTGGGCGGCGATCGGCTCCAGCAGGGCCAGCTGCTCCTCGGTCAGGGTGATGCGAGTCGCCGCCGTGTTCTCCTCCACCCGGTCCGGCCTGCGGGTGCCCGGGATCGGGACGACGGGAAGGCCGTGGACCTGCGCCCGCTGCTGCACCCAGGCCAGGGCGATCTGGCCGAGGGAGGCGCCGTGCGCGTCGGCGACCGCACGGACCGGTTCCAGCAGGGCCGCGTTGGCCGCCGCGTTGTCGCCGGTGAAGCGGGGCTGCCGGCGGCGGAAGTCGTCGTCCGTCAGCTCCTTCTCGGCGTTGACGAAGGCGCCCGTGAGGAAGCCGCGGCCGAGCGGCGAGTACGGCACCAGGGTCACGCCCAGCTCACGCGCGGCCGGCACCACCTTCGCCTCGATGTCCCGGCTGAACAGCGACCACTCCGACTGCACGGCGGCGATCGGGTGCACGGCGTGCGCGGCGCGCAGCTCGTCGGCCGTGACCTCGCTCAGCCCCAGCTGCTTGACCTTGCCCTGGCGCACCAGGTCCGCCATGACTCCGACGGTCTCCTCGATCGGCACGTCCACGTCGCGCCGGTGCATGTAGTAAAGGTCGATCACGTCGACGTCGAGGCGCTTCAGGCTCGCCTCGACGGCCTCGCGGATGTAGGGCTCGTCGTTGCGGATGATCCGCCGGGTGGGGTCGTCCGGCGGGATGGACAGGGCGAACTTGGTGGCGACGGCCACCTCGTCGCGGTGCGCCTTGAGAAACGGCGCCAGGAACCGCTCGTTCTCGCCCGCGCCGTAGGCGTCCGCCGTGTCGTACAGCGTGACGCCGAGTTCCAGGGCCCGCTCCAGGGTCGCCCGGGAGGCGTCCACGTCCACCGGGCCGTAGGCGAAGCTCATGCCCATGCAGCCGAGGCCCTGCACGCCCACCTGGGGGCCGCCGTCGCCGAGAGCCGCCGTACCGATCCTGCCGTTGGTCATCGTGTCCTCTCCGAAGCCAGGGCGCGCCCGGCGTCCGCGTAGAAGCTGATCTTGCGGTCGAGCACGGCGAGCGTGCCCTGCAGTTCGGCGATCCGGGACAGCACGTCCTCCCGGGTGCGCTGGAGCAGTTCGAAGCGCTCGCCGTAGGTGTGGTCGCCGGCGCGGACCAGTTCCGCGTACCGCACCATGTCCGCGACCGGCATGCCGGTCAGGCGGAGCTTGCCGACGAGGGCCAGCCAGTCCAGGTCGCGGTTGGTGTAGCGCCGCTGCCCGGTGTGGGAGCGGTCGATGTGCGGCATCAGCCCGATGCGCTCGTACCAGCGCAGGGTGTGCGCCGTGAGGCCGGTGAGGGCGGCCACCTCGCTGATCGTGTACTTGTCGGCGCCGTCCGGCCGCCGGTTGCCCTGCGGCGGTCCGGCGCAGGTGTCGGTTGGGGTACCCGTGGTCTCCATCACCGTCATGGCCCTTACGCTAGAACGCTGGAGTGCACTCCAAGCAAGCGACATCGGTGGGAAAGCGGCCGACATGACGGCCGGTCGCCAACGGGCCTGTCCGTCCCGCGGGGCTCCCCGGGCCCTCCCCCTGCCGGAGCCGTCCCGGTGACCGCTTAGGCTCGACGGCATGTCGCTGAAGAGCCTCGCGCTGATCGAGAACTGGCCGGTTCCCACCGCCGCGACGGGTGTCGTCCGGGCGGACGGCACGGTACTCGGCACCCACGGGCCGGTCACCCACCGCTTCCCGCTCGCCTCGGTCACCAAGCCCCTCGCCGCCTACGCGGTGCTCGTGGCGTACGAGGAGGGCGCGATCGAGCTGGACGAGCCGGCGGGCCCGGACGGCTCGACGGTCCGGCACCTGCTCGCGCACACCTCGGGCCTCGCCTTCGACGAGCACCGGGTGCAGTCCGCGCCCGGGGAGCGGCGGCTGTACTCCAACGCCGGTTTCGAACAGCTCGGCGACCACGTCGCGAAGGCGACGGAGATCCCGTTCGGCGAGTACCTGCGGCAGGCGGTGCTGGAGCCGCTGGGGATGACGTCGACGTCGCTGGAGGGCTCCCCGGCGAAGGACGCCGTCTCCACGGTGGACGACCTGCTGCGGTTCGCGGCCGAGGTGCAGGCGCCGCGCCTGCTCGACCCGCGCACGGTCGCCGAGGCGATGACGGTGCAGTACCCGGGCACCAAGGGCGTCCTGCCGGGCTACGGCCACCAGAACCCCAACGACTGGGGCCTCGGCTTCGAGATCCGCAACGCCAAGTCCCCGCACTGGACGGGCGCGGCGTCCTCGCCGCGCACCTTCGGCCACTTCGGCCAGTCGGGCACGTTCCTGTGGATCGACCCGGACGCGGGCGTGGCCTGCGCGGCCCTCACCGACCGCGCCTTCGGCCCGTGGGCGGCCGAGGCGTGGCCACCGCTCACGGACGCGGTCCTGACGGAACTGCGCGGCTGAGCCCCGGGCGCCCCGTCGAAGCCGGGCCGTGCCGGCGCCGGCGGGGCCGCGTCACCTCGCCGTCATCTCCCACACGAGCAGTTCCGCCTCCGTCGCCGCGGTCGCGTCCACTCCCTCGGCGTCCGTGAGGCGGGCCGCGTCGCCCGGGCCCAGGTCCTCGCCGTCCAGGCGGACGGTGCCGCGCACCACATGGACGTACGCGTACGCGGCGTCCGGCACCGCCGTGCGCCCGCCCGCCGCCAGTCGCCGCACGTGGAGCATCGCGCCCGCCTCCGGGAGGGCGTACGGGGTGGAGTCGGCGATGCCGCGGACGACCTCGTAGGACGGCTCGCCGCCCGGTTGCAGCGGGGCCAGCCACATCTGGAGGAAGGTGAGGGGGGCCGGGCCCGCGTTGCGTTCCACGTGGCGGATGCCGGACGCGGCGCTCAGGCGCTGCACGTCGCCGGGGCGGATCACCGTCTCGCGGCCCGTGGAGTCGCGGTGGGTCAGCTCGCCCTCCACCACCCAGGTCACGATCTCGGTGTGGCTGTGCGGGTGCTCGTCGAATCCGGCGCCGGGGGCCAGCCGCTCCTCGTTGCAGGCGATCACCGCGCCGAAGCGCAGGTTGTCCGGGTCGTAGTGCGGGCCGAAGGAGAAGGCGTGCCACGTCTCGATCCCGGCCGCCGGATCACCGCCCTGGTAGCGCCGGTGCGCGCGCCGTACGTCCATCACACCGTCCACCGTAGGCCCTGCGGCACGGACTCCCGTCCGGATAAGGCAGTCTTGTCCCCGTGCCCGAACCAGAAACCAGCACCGGTAAAGCCGCAGCACGCTCCGCCCATCCCCATACCGCGACGCTGAAGCGGCTGGAGAAGTCGTCCGGCAGTCTCGCCGCGCAGGCGATCGCGCGGATGGACGAGACGCTGCCCTGGTACCGGGCGATGCCCCCGGAGAACCGTTCCTGGATCGGCCTGGTCGCCCAGGCGGGCATCGCCGCCTTCACCGAGTGGTTCCGGCGCCCGGACGCCCCACAGGCCATCTCCACGGACGTCTTCGGCACCGCGCCGCGCGAACTGACCCGGGCCATCACCCTGCGGCAGACCGTGGAGATGGTGCGCACCACCATCGAGGTGATGGAGTCCGCCATCGACGAGGTGGCCGCGCCGGGTGACGAGTCCGTGCTGCGCGAGGCGCTCCTCGTCTACGCGCGGGAGATCGCCTTCGCCACCGCCCAGGTGTACGCGCAGGCCGCCGAGGCACGCGGTGCCTGGGACGCGCGGCTGGAGTCGCTGGTGGTGAACGCCGTGCTGAGCGGCGAGGCCGACGAGGGCGCCGTGTCGCGGGCCGCCGCGCTGGGCTGGAACTCGCCGGAGCACGTGTGCGTGGTGCTGGGCACCGCCCCGGACGGCGACTCGGAGCTGACCGTGGAGGCCATCCGGCGCGCCGCCCGGCACGCCAAGCTGCAGGTGCTGACCGGGGTGCTCGGGGACCGGCTGGTGGTGATCGCCGGCGGCAGCGACAACCCGCTGGCCGTGGCGAAGTCGCTGATCGGGCCGTACGCGGCGGGCCCGGTGGTGGCCGGCCCGGTGGTGCCGGACCTGCTGGCCGCGACCCGGTCCGCGCAGGCCGCCGCGGCCGGCCTCAAGGCGTGTTCCGCCTGGCAGGACGCCCCGCGTCCGGTGCTGGCGGACGATCTGCTGCCGGAGCGCGCGATCGCCGGAGACCCCTCCGCCCGCGAGCAGTTGGTGGAGGAGATCTACAGACCGCTGGAGGAGGCGGGTGCGGCGCTGCTGGAGACGCTCAGCGTGTATCTCGAACAGGCGAGCAGTCTCGAGGGCGCGGCGCGCATGCTCTTCGTGCATCCCAACACCGTCCGCTACCGGCTCCGACGTGTGACTGATGTCACCGGTTGGTCGCCGTCCGATGTACGCTCGGCGTTCACACTGCGCATCGCGCTGATCCTGGGACGTCTGGCCGACGGCGATCTTCATCTCTAACCTTTTGTCGGGGCCCAACAAAACCCTTTCCGGTTCTTCGTCCTTGTCCCCACGGGCGGCCGTGGCCGTCCCCAAGAGAGAGTGTGAGAGTGCTCGTACTCGTCGCTCCCGGCCAGGGCGCCCAGACGCCCGGCTTTCTGACCGAATGGCTCGACCT
This sequence comes from Streptomyces calvus, assembly GCF_006782915.1. GTDB lineage: Bacteria > Actinomycetota > Actinomycetes > Streptomycetales > Streptomycetaceae > Streptomyces > Streptomyces calvus. The sequence goes on along the minus strand of NZ_VCNP01000049.1, from coordinate 38,102 downwards.
CCCCGGTGCCGCGGACCGCGTCGCCGCGTGGTCCGACGCCATCGGACTCGACCTCGTCCACTACGGCACGAAGGCCGACGCGGACGCGATCCGCGACACGGCCGTCGCGCAGCCGCTGCTGGTCGCGGCCGGACTGCTGTCCGCCTCCGCGCTCGGGGACGTGGCACCCGGTGCCGTCGCCGGTCACAGCGTCGGTGAGATCACCGCGGCCGCCTTCGCGGGCGTCCTCGACGACACCGCCGCGCTCGGTCTGGTCCGCAAGCGGGGTCTGGCCATGGCCGACGCCGCCGCGATCACCGAGACCGGCATGGCGGCGCTGCTCGGCGGCGACCCCGACGTGACCGTGGCGCACCTGGAGAAGCTCGGCCTGACCCCGGCGAACATCAACGGCGCCGGGCAGATCGTCGCGGCCGGCACCAAGGAGCAGCTCGCCGCGCTGGAGGCGGACAAGCCCGAGGGCGTGCGCAAGGTCGTCGCGCTCAAGGTGGCCGGCGCCTTCCACACCTCCCACATGGCCCCCGCGGTCGACACCCTCGCGCGGGCCGCCGCGGACCTGACGCCGGTCGACCCGAAGGTCACCTACGTGTCGAACAAGGACGGCAAGGCCGTCGCGACCGGCGACGAGGTGCTCCGGCGCCTGGTCGGCCAGGTCGCCAACCCGGTCCGCTGGGACCTGTGCATGGAGACCTTCAAGGAGCTCGGCGTCACCGCCCTCCTGGAGGTCTGCCCCGGCGGCACCCTGACCGGTCTCGCCAAGCGCGCGCTGCCCGGGGTCAGGACGCTGGCCCTGAAGACCCCCGCCGACCTCGACGCGGCCCGCGAGCTCGTCGCAGAGCACGTCTGACGCCCTTAAGGAGCCGACCCGCATGGCGAAGATCAAGCCCAGCAAGGGCGCCCCGTACGCGCGCATCCTCGGCGTGGGCGGCTACCGTCCCACCCGGGTCGTGCCGAACGAGGTGATCCTGGAGACGATCGACTCGTCGGACGAGTGGATCCGCTCCCGCTCCGGCATCGAGACCCGGCACTGGGCGTCGCCCGACGAGACCGTCGCGGCGATGTCGCTGGAGGCGTCCGGCAAGGCCATCGCGGACGCCGGGATCGACGCCGAGCAGATCGGCGCCGTGGTCGTCTCGACCGTGTCCCACTTCAGCCAGACCCCGGCCGTCGCCACGGAGATCGCCGACAAGCTGGGCACGGACAAGGCCGCCGCCTTCGACATCTCCGCGGGCTGCGCGGGCTTCGGCTACGGGCTGACCCTCGCCAAGGGCATGGTGGTGGAAGGTTCCGCCGAATACGTCCTGGTCATCGGCGTGGAGCGGCTGAGCGACCTGACCGACCTGGAGGACCGGGCCACGGCCTTCCTGTTCGGCGACGGCGCGGGCGCGGTGATCGTCGGCCCGTCGCAGGAGCCCGCGATCGGCCCGACCGTGTGGGGCTCGGAGGGCGACAAGTCCGAGACCATCAAGCAGACCGTGCCGTGGACGGACTACCGCGACGGAACCGTCGAGAAGTTCCCCGCGATCACGCAGGAGGGCCAGGCGGTGTTCCGCTGGGCCGTGTTCGAGATGGCGAAGGTCGCCCAGCAGGCGCTGGACGCGGCCGGGATCACCGCGGACGACCTGGACGTCTTCATCCCGCACCAGGCCAACGTGCGGATCATCGACTCGATGGTGAAGACGCTGAAACTGCCGGAGCACGTCACGGTCGCCCGTGACATCCGCACCACCGGCAACACCTCGGCCGCCTCGATTCCGCTCGCGATGGAGCGGCTCCTGGCGACCGGCGAGGCGAAGAGCGGCGACACCGCGCTCGTCATCGGCTTCGGGGCGGGTCTCGTCTACGCCGCGACTGTCGTTACCCTCCCCTAGGCACTCCGTGCCGGATCATGCGTCCGGTACGCGAGGAAACACCGCCACATCCTCTGGAATCACAAAGAAGGAGCGCCATCATGGCCGCCACTCAGGAAGAGATCGTCGCCGGTCTCGCGGAGATCGTGAACGAGATCGCCGGCATCCCGGTTGAGGACGTCCAGCTGGACAAGTCCTTCACCGACGACCTGGACGTCGACTCGCTGTCCATGGTCGAGGTCGTCGTCGCCGCCGAAGAGCGCTTCGACGTCAAGATCCCGGACGACGACGTCAAGAACCTCAAGACCGTCGGCGACGCGACCGACTACATCCTCAAGCACCAGGCCTGAGCCCTGCTCGGCCGGGGCTCCCGGCCCCGCCACCCGGCGGTGGCGCCGTACGAATCCTCGTAATCCGTTGGAGAAAGAATTCCGATGAGCCCGACCAATCGCACCGTGGTCGTCACCGGTATCGGCGCAACCACACCGCTGGGTGGCGACGCAGCCTCTACCTGGGAGGGCCTGGTCGCCGGACGTTCCGGCGTCAAGCCCCTGGAGCAGGACTGGGCCGCCGAGCAGGCGGTCCGCATCGCGGCCCCGGTGGCCGTGGAGCCCACCGAGGTCATCCCCCGGCCGCAGGCCCGCCGCCTGGACCGCTCGGCGCAGTTCGCGCTGGTCGCGGCCAAGGAGGCGTGGGCCGACGCCGGTTTCGAAGCCAAGGCCGGTGAGGACCCGAACGTCGACCCGGACCGGCTCGGCGCGGTCATCGCCTCCGGCATCGGCGGCGTGACGACCCTGCTGGACCAGTACGACGTGCTGAAGGAGAAGGGCGTCCGCCGCGTCTCCCCGCACACCGTGCCGATGCTGATGCCGAACGGCCCCTCGGCGAACGTGGGCCTGGCCGTGGGCGCCCGTGCGGGCGTGCACACGCCGGTCTCCGCCTGCGCCTCGGGTGCGGAGGCCATCGGCTACGCCATCGAGATGATCCGCACCGGCCGTGCCGACGTCGTCGTCGCGGGCGGCACGGAGGCGGCGATCCACCCGCTGCCGATCGCCGCGTTCGGCAACATGATGGCGATGTCCAAGAACAACGACGACCCGCAGGGCGCCTCGCGTCCGTACGACACCGCCCGGGACGGCTTCGTCCTCGGTGAGGGTGCGGGCGTCATCGTGCTGGAGTCCGCCGAGCACGCCGCCGCGCGCGGTGCCCGCGTCTACGCGGAGGCGGTCGGCCAGGGCATCTCGGCCGACGCGCACGACATCGTGCAGCCGGAGCCGGAGGGCCGCGGCATCTCGCACGCCCTGCAGAACCTGCTGGACCGCACCGACCTGGCGCCGTCCGAGATCGTGCACGTCAACGCGCACGCCACCTCGACGCCGGCCGGTGACATCGCCGAACTGAAGGCGCTGCGCAAGGTCTTCGGTGACGACGCGGACCACATGGCGGTCTCCGCGACCAAGTCGATGACGGGTCACCTCCTCGGTGGCGCGGGCGGCGTGGAGTCGGTGGCGACGGTGCTGGCGCTGTACCACCGGGTGGCTCCGCCGACCATCAACGTGGAGAACCTGGACCCGGAGGCGGAGGCGAACGCCGACGTGGTCCGCGGTGAGGCGCGGAAGCTGCCCGCCGAGGGCCGGATCGCCGCGCTGAACGACTCGTTCGGGTTCGGCGGGCACAACGTGGTGCTGGCGTTCCGGACGGTGTGACCGCCGTAGTTCGTCGCGAGGGCTCTCACCCTGTCGGGGTGGGAGCCTTTTCGCTTCGCTAGACGACCTGGTGCAGCCAGCGGACCGGGGCGCCCTCGCCCGCGTACCGGAAGGGTTCCAGTTCGTCGTCCCAGGGCTTGCCGAGGAGCTTGGCGATCTCGGCCTCCAGGTCGGTCTCGCCGGCCCGGGAGCGGACCAGCGCGGCGCGCAGCCGGTCCTCGGGGATCAGGATGTCGCCGTGGATGCCGGTGACGGCGTGGAAGATGCCGAGGTCGGGGGTGCAGCTGTAGCGCTCGCCCTCGGCGCCGGGGCAGGGCTCGGCGGTGACCTCGAAGCGGAGCATCTGCCAGCCGCGCAGCGCGGAGGCGAGCTTGGAGGCGGTGGCGGCCTGGCCCTGCCACGAGAACTCCGAGCGCCAGGTGCCGGGCGCGGCGGGCTGGCGGATCCAGTCCAGGCTGACACGCGTGCCGAGCACCCCGGCGACGGCCCACTCGACGTGCGGGCACAGCGCGCGCGGCGCGGAGTGCACGTACAGAACTCCACGAGTCGTCACCGGAACCTCCGGGCTGAGCGGGTCGTCTTGACAGGGGTGGATCGGCCGCGGCCCGGGCGGGTCGCGTTGATGGCGAGGCTACCGTGCGACGGCGCAAGGAGTGTGACGTACGGTCGGTCCCGGTGCCGGGAAACTGCCGCCATTCACCCGGCAGGACGCCTGTGCGGGTGTGGGACGTTCCTCCGGAGGGGCCCGTGCGGGGGCGGGAACCCTTGTGCGTTGTTCATGGTTGGGGGACGGACACACCACGACGCGCGGGGAGGCGACCGATGGCGCAGGCGATGCGGAGGCGGGCCCGCCGTGCGCGGGCGGTGCTCGCCGTGGTGACGGCGGCCGCGCTGGGCGTGGCCGGCTGCGACGCGGTCGGCGGTGACTCCCCCGCCCCGTCCGGCTCGCAGGCCCGTCCCTCGCCGAGGCCGACGCCGCTGTGGGACACCCGCCCGGACTCCGTCGCCGCGGTCGGGGACTCCATCACGCGGGGTTTCGACGCCTGCGCGGTGCTGACGGACTGTCCCGAGGTGTCCTGGGCGACGGGTGACAGCGAGCGGGTGGACAGTCTGGCCGTGCGGCTGCTCGGGCGGGCGGGTGCGGCCGAGCGGAGCTGGAACTACGCGGTGACCGGGGCGCGGATGGCCGACCTGCCCGGTCAGATGGCGCGGGCGGTGCGGCGCGGCCCGGAGCTGGTGGCGGTGATGGCCGGGGCGAACGACGCCTGCCGGGAGACCACGGCGGCGATGACACCGGTGGCGGACTTCCGCGCCGACTTCCGGGAGGCGATGCGCACGCTGCGCGCGGCGCTGCCGAAGGCGCAGGTGTACGTGGCGAGTGTGCCGGACCTGAAGCGGCTGTGGTCGCAGGGGCGGACCAGCGCGCTGGGCAGACAGGTGTGGAAGCTGGGCATCTGCCCGTCGATGCTGGGCGACGCGGACGCGCTGGACGCGGCGGCGACGCTGCGGCGCGAGACGGTGGACCGGCGGGTGGAGGACTACAACGAGGTGCTGGAGGAGGTGTGCGCCGAGGACCGCCGCTGCCGTTACGACGGCGGTGCGGTCCACGCGTACCGTTTCGGCACCGGGCAGTTGAGCCGCTGGGACTGGTTCCACCCGAGTGTCGACGGGCAGGCCAGGCTGGCCGAGATCGCGTACCGGACGGTCACCGCGAAGCGACCGTGACCTATTGTTTCGCACATGAACGAACTCTTCGGCACACTTTCCGACGGCACCGAGGTGCACCGCTGGACCCTGGAGCGGGCGGGCGTACGGGTGCGGGTCCTGTCGTACGGCGGGATCGTGCAGGCCGTCGAGGTGCCGGACCGGGACGGGCGGGCCGGGAACGTGGTGCTGGGGTTCTCCGACCTGGACGGTTACCTCCGGCATCCGGAACCCTTCCTGGGCGCCCTGATCGGCCGGTACGCCAACCGGATCGCGGGCGCCCGCTTCTCCCTGGACGGGCGCTCCTACGCGCTGGAGCCGAACGACGGCCCCAACTCGCTGCACGGTGGCGCCCGGGGCTTCGACAAGCGCGTGTGGGACGTGACGCCGGTCGAGCACGGGCTGCGGCTCTCCCTGGTCGGCGCGGACGGCGAGGAGGGCTTCCCGGGCCGTCTGGAGGTCTCCGTGACGTACTCGCTGGACGAGCGGGGTGCGCTGGGGATCGCGTACGAGGCGGTGGCGGACGCCCCGACGCATGTGAACCTGACGAACCACTCGTACTGGAACCTGGCCGGCTCCGGCAGCGCGGGCGGACACGAACTGCGGCTGGCCGCCTCGCGCTTCACCCCGTCCGACGCGGAGCTGATCCCGACCGGTGAGCTGGCGGACGTCTCCGGCACCCGCTTCGACTTCCGCACGGCGCGCACGGTGGGCGCCGGGTACGACGACAACTTCGTGCTCGACAAGGGGGTGACGGAGCGGCCGGTGGAGGTGGCCGAGCTGCACGACCCGGCGTCGGGCCGGGTGCTGACGGTGGCGACGACCGAGCCGGGCATCCAGCTGTACACCGCGGACCAGATCACGGAGCCGTTCACGCCGGGCGCCGGCATCGCCCTGGAGACCCAGCACTTCCCGGACTCGCCGAACCGGCCGCAGTTCCCGAGCACGGTCCTGCGCCCGGGCGACACCTTCCGCTCGGCGACGGTCTACGGCTTCGGCGTGCGGTAGGCCGCCGCGTCGGCCGCACATGAGCGGCCCCGGTCCGGGGTCAGGGTCCCGGGCCGGGGCTGCTCATGTGGGTGATACCCGTACCAGACGTTAATCGCTGCGGTGACCCGGCGGCCGGTGATGGAGGGCCCCGCGTGGATTCCGTACGAACCCTTCACATGTGGCCAAGCCGGCGCGCACCGAGGGCGGACGGGCGGCCGGGGACCATGGCGTGGCCGCCCGCCGGCGGGTGATACTGCCGCCTCCGGCATCCCCCGTGCCCCACGACGAACGGAAGGCCCGAACCCCTTGAGATCCCTCAGTGTGCGCATCGGCGTCCTCGGTCTGGCCCTGCTGACCGCTCTCACCGCCCCCACGACCGCGACCGCCGCCGAGCCGACGGCCCCCACCGTCGAGGAACGCCGTCTGGACGGGGCGGTCCCGCAGGAGATACTGCGCCGCTCCGGTTTCGACTCGGTGGCGCCCGACTTCGCCCGTGCCCTGGACCGGGCACGTTCCTACGCCGAGGCGCGCCGTGCCGTGGTACGCGGGGGCGGGGAGGTGTGGCGCAGGGCCGTGGACCGGGCGCAGGGGCGTGGTCCGGCGGGCGGTGACCTCAGCCGGGACGACGACCGGCCGCTGTACTGGGCGCGGCTCGGGATGACCCGTGAACTGCGCGCCTGGCAGCCGGAGTTCGCGCTGGACGAGGCGCGGCGGGCGCGGCTGCTGGAGGAGCTGGAGCGGACCTCGCGCGGGCAGGACGCGATCCGGTACCCGCAGGGCGGGGCCGTGAAGCGGATCCTGGTGACCGGTTTCGACCCGTTCACCCTGGACCGGGACATCCGCATCTCCAACCCGTCCGGTGCCGTCGCGCTGGCCCTGGACGGCACGGTGATCGAGACGGCGGACGGTCCGGCGCGCATCGAGACGGCCGTCTTCCCGGTGCGCTGGCGGGACTTCACGGACGGCGCCGTGGAGCGGGCGCTGCGCCCGCACCTGCCGGAGGTGGACCTGTTCACGACGGTGAGCCAGGGCCGGGTGGGCCGCTTCGACATCGAGCGGACCAACGGGGCGTGGCGGGGCGGCTTCGGCGACAACGAGAACGTGGGCCGCACGGAGACCGTCCCGGTCACCGACCCGGCCACGCAGCCGCAGTGGACGTCCACGACGCTGCCGTACGCGGAGATCGTCGCCGCGGACAGCGGCCGGTTCCCGGTGTACGACAACACCAGTGTGACGGAGATCCCGGCGGGCGGCACCGAGCCCGTCGTGCGGCCGGAGGGTCCGACGCCCGGTTCGACGGCGCGGGCCGGTGGCGGCGGCGACTACCTGTCCAACGAGATCGCCTACCGGGCGACGCTGCTGCGGGACCGGCTCGGGCTGCACGACACGCTGCCGGGCGGCCATGTGCACACGCCCGTCCTGCAGTTCGGCGCCGGCAACACCACCGAGGTCACCGATCCGGAGTTCGTGCGGAACCGGCTGGACATCATCGGCCAGGTGCGGTCGATCGTGACCGTGGCGGTCAGTGCGACGGAGCGAACGCGAGGCTGACGCCGAGGCCGGCCAGGGCGGTTCCGATCACCTTGTTGAGGACCTTCTGGCCGCGCAGCATCAGGCCGCGCATCCGGTCGTGGCCGAAGAACACCGCGACGACACCGAACCACAGCAGGTGGGCCAGCGACATGAACAGCCCGTAGCCCACCTGCTGGAGGACCGGGGTGTCGGGGCCGACGACCTGGGCGAAGGTCGAGACGACGAACAGGGTCGTCTTCGGGTTGAGGACGTTGGTGAGGAAGCCGGTGCGCAGCGCCGCGAACGGGGTCAGGCCGGTCCTGTGCTCCAGGTCGACGGTGACCTCGCCGCGGGTGCGGAAGGTGCGGACGCCGATGTACACGAGGTAGGCGGCGCCGACCAGTTTGACGACGGTGAACAGGAAGGCGGAGGACGCGATCAGCAGTCCGACGCCGAGCATGGTGTAGGTGACGTGCACCAGCACGCCGGCGGCGACGCCGAGCGCGCCGAGCAGTCCGGTGCGGCGGCCGTAGAGGTAGCTGTTGCGCACGATCATGGCGAAGTCGGCGCCCGGTGCGATCACCGCGAGGACGGTGATGACGGCGACGGCGGCCACCTCGCTCATGGCGTGACGCCCTCCTGCTCGGTCTCCTCGGCGCCGTCCCCGACGGTCTCCTCGCCCAGCAGTTCACGCGCCATGAGGGTGGCTCCGGCGACCGCGCCCGGCATCAGGAACACGGCGACGAACGGCACCAGGAAGGCCACCGCCAGCGGTGTGCCGAAACCCCAGACGAGCATCCTGCGGGACCGCAGCAGCCGCAGCCGCTCGCGCAGTTCGACCCCGCGCCGCTGGAGCGCGACGGCGGCGAGCTCCTCGGTGAGGAAGAACCCGGTGACGAAGAAGCCGATCACCGGTACGACGGTCTGGCCGGCGACCGGGATGAAGCCGAGCGCGAAGAGCAGCACGCCCCACACCAGGGCACGGAGGACGATGCGGAGGCTGTCGCGGCCGGAGATCCACAGCTCGCGCCAGAGCGGCAGGTTCGACTCGGGCGCGGTGCCGTCCGGCGACACGTCCCGGTCGACTTTCTCGGAGAGGCTCTCGTAGAAGGGCTGTCCGACGAGCAGGGTCACGGCCGTGAAGGTGAGCACGGACAGCAGGAGTGCGAGCGCGAACAGCACCACGGTGAGGAAGCCGCGGAACAGGCCGGCCCAGGTGTCGGACCAGTCGTCGGCGAACGGTGTCGCCCACGTGACGACGTCCTGCCCCCACAGGGCCAGTGCGACGAGCGCCGCCGCGTACAGCACCAGCGTGATCAGCCCGGGCAGCAGCCCGAACCCGTACTGCTTGCCGTGCCGGGCCACCCAACGCTGGCCCTTCGTCAGAAACTTGAAACCCGCCCCGAGATCGCGCATGAGGAAGACTGTAGCGGGGGCGGGGCAGGCGGCCTCGACCCGCGTCCGGCACGGGGGAGACAGATGACCACCAGGCAGTTCCGGCTCGTCCACGCGGGTGCGTCCCACGGGCGGCTGCGCCGTCGGCCGACGTACACCTGGGCCGGGTCGCTGCCCGGTCTCGGGGCGGTCGAGCTGGTGTGCCCCGCGGAGGAGCACATCGAGCGGGAGTCTCTCGTCGCATGGGTGTCGGGCCCGGTCGTGCCGCCGATGTCCTTCACCGGCATCGCGTTCCGCGGCCTCCCGCGCATGGCCGGCATGCAGCTCACCGCCGACGGCTGGACGGCCCGGCTGCGCCGCCGCCACCTCGCCGTCACCGAGCGGGGCCGTGCCCTGCGGATCGAACTCTCCGGGCGCTCCTACCGGTACCGGGTGCTGGGCGGCAAGCTCCGGCACGAGCTGCGGCGCGAGGGGGCCGTCGTGACGACGACGCGCTCGGAGTGGCGGTTCCCGCAGACGATCTCCGGCGTCTCGGAGGGCGACGCCGACGCGCTGGACGTCGGGCTCGTGATCCTCATGGAGGGCGTCTACACGCGCAATCTCTCCTTCGGCGGGGCCGTGTACTCCTGGCCCGGGCGTTTCCTGAGCCGGGTGGACGACCTGGACTTCGGCGTCTGATCCGGCCCGGCACGGGACGGGGCCGCATCCCACGTCCAAGGATGCGGCCCCGCCGTGGGCAACGACCCGGTCGGGCCGGCGTCACGGTAAGGGTGCCGAGGCGTCAGAGCTTGACGATCATCTTCCCGGTGTTGTCGCCGCGCAGGACGCCGAGGAACGCCTCCAGGTTGTTCTCGATGCCCTCCACGACGGTCTCGCGGTACTTCAGCTCGCCCGAGCGCACCCAGGGGCCGACCTCCTGGACGAACTGCGGCTGGAGGTCGTAGTGGTCGCCGACGAGGAAGCCCTCGATGCGGCCGCGGGTCTGGATCAGACGGGCGAGGTTCTTCGGGCCGGGCGCGGGCTCGGTGTTGTTGTAGACGGAGATCATGCCGCAGACGGCGATCCGGCCGTCCCGGTTGAGCGATCCGATGGCGGCCTCCAGGTGGTCGCCGCCCACGTTGTCGAAGTAGACGTCGATCCCGTCCGGGGCGGCGGCGCGCAGCTGCTCGCTCACGGGGCCGTTGCGGTAGTTGAAGGCGGCGTCGAAGCCGTACTCCTCGACGAGCAGCTTCACCTTCTCGTCGGACCCGGCGGAGCCGATCACCCGGGAGGCGCCCTTGAGCTTCGCGAGCTGCCCGACCTGGCTGCCGACGGCACCGGCGGCACCGGAGACGAATACCGCGTCGCCCTCCTGGAACGCGGCGGTGCGCAGCAGACCGGCGTAGGCGGTGAGCCCGGTCATGCCGAGCACGCCCAGGTACGCCGAGAGGGGCGCGGCCTCCGGGTCGACCTTGACGGCGTTCCTGGCGTCCACGACGGCGTACTCCCGCCAGCCGAAGAAGTGCAGCACGTGGTCGCCGACGGCGATCCCCTCGGCGTTCGACGCGACGACCTCGCCGACGGCGCCGCCCTGCATGACCTTGCCCAGCTCGAACGGGGCGACGTAGGACTTGGCGGCCGACATCCTGCCGCGCATGTACGGGTCGACGGAGAGGTAGGCGTTCCGTACCAGCACCTGTCCCTCACCCGGGGTGCGGACCTCCGCCTCGACCAGGGCGAAGTCCTCCGGCTTCGGCCAGCCGACGGGCCGGCTCAGCAGATGCCACTCGCGGCCGGTGGTGGGGAGCGTGGGGGCGTCGGACATGACCTGGCACCTTTCCTCGTAATACTTCATTACCTGAAACAACCATGCGGCTGAATATTTCAGGATGTCAAGCAAGTGGGTACCCTGGAGACCATGGCCACACCGCACACGTCCCGCCGCCCCGACGCCCTCACCCTGGAGGTCGTGGAGCTCATCGGCTCGGTGGTGGCCCGCTACCACGAGGAGTACGAGGAGGCCGCCGCCGGCCATGCGCTGACCGGCGCGCAGGCGAGGCTGCTGAGCCTGCTGTCCCTCGAACCGCTGCCCATGCGGAGGCTGGCGCAGCGGCTGAAGTGCGAGCCGTCGAACGTCACGGGCATCGTCGACCGGCTGGAGTCCCGGGGCCTGGTGGAGCGCCGCCCGGACCCGGCGGACCGGCGGGTGAAGCTGGCGGCGGCGACGGACGAGGGGCGGCGGGTGGCGCGGAGCCTTCAGGACTCGCTGCGGTTCGCGCGCGAGCCGCTGGCGGGGCTCTCGGACGAGGAGCGGGTGGCGCTGCGGGACGCGCTGCGGAGGATGCTCGGCGAGGAGTGAGCGGGCCCGCCGGGCGGTCCGAGGGCCGCAGTGCCAGCGGATGCCGGGCGATCCGTGCGCGGCGGTAGCGGCGGATGCCGGGCGGCCCGTGCGCCGACGTAGCGGCGAACGCCGGGCGATCCGTGCGCCGCCGTGCCAGCGGATGCCGGGCAGCTCGTGCGCCGACGTAGCGGCGAATGCCGGGCGGTGCGAGGGCGGCCGTAGCGGCGGATGCCGGGCGGTCCGTGCGCCGACGTTCCGGCGGATGCCGGGCGGTCCGTGCGCCGACGTGCCAGCGGATGCCGGGCAGCTCGTGCGCCGACGTTCCGGCGGATGCCGGGCGATCCGAGGGCCGCCGTGCCAGCGAATGCCGGGCGGTGCGAGGGCGGCCGTAGCGGCGGATGCCAGGCGGCCCGTGCGCCGCCGTGCCAGCGGATGCCGGGCAGCTCGTGCGCCGCCGCTCCGGCGGATGCCGGGCGGTCCGTTTCAGCTGGGAGCGGGTCGGCCGGGCGTTACGTGCACCACCACAGGAACCGCTCGCACGTCGGTGTGGGCTCGGGCTCCGGTTCGGGCTTCTCGGTGGTCGGTTCCGGCTGCGGGGGATCCGGTTGCGACGGGGGCTGCTCGGGCTGGGGCGGTGCCTCGTCGGTCGTGGGCGGTTCCGCCGGGGCGGACGAGGTGCTCTCTTCCTTGTCGTCCTCGGCGTCCTTGTCGTCCTTCGCCTTGCCGGACTCCTTGTCGTCGGGTGACCCGGAGGCCGACGGGGAGCCGGAGGTGTGTGCGCCGGGCGACCTGCCGGGCGCCGGTGCGCCCGCGCCCGGCGTCCGGGTGTCCTCCAGTTCCGTGCCACCGCCGTCCGCCGTCTCGTCCCCGGAGGCGGACGGTTTCGACGCCGATCCGGGCGCGTCCATCCCGAGTTCCGCCAGGCTCAGTCCGCCCGCGGCGAGGACGAAGCCGCCGACGACCAGCAGCGCCCGCCGGCGCCGGCGCCGGTGCGCGGCGGCCTTGCGGTCCCGGCGGCTCGCGCCCGCCGCCCGGCCCTCGTCGCCCGCCTCGCGCCCCCGCCGGGCCGCACGCCGCCCCGGCGGCTCCTCCTCGCCCTGCGCGCCCTCGTACGCGTCGCCTCGGTCGTCGCCACGCGCGTCATCCCGGTCGTCGCCGTACGCGTCGCCCCGGTCGTCGCCGTACGAGGCCCGGCGGTCGCCGTCGTACGCGCCCCCGGGGTCGTCGCCGTACGCGTCGCCGGGTCCCTCGCCGTACGCACCGCCGTAGCCGTGCGCGTACCCGTCGCCGGGTCCCTCGCCGTACGCACCGCCGTACCCGTGCGCGTACCCGTCGCCGTGCCCGGCCGTGTACGCGTGGCCGGGATGTGCGGTGTACGCGGTGCCGGGTCCGTCGCCGGGTTCCTCGCCGCCGTCCTCGGCGGCCCCGGCGGTGCCCCCACCGCCCCCGTACGCCGACGGCGCGGCAGGCTCTCCCGACCGGGCGCGGACCGCCTCGACGGGCGAGCCGCACCCGGGGCAGGCGAGGGCGCCGTTGAGGTGCCGTCGGCACGGGTGGCAAAAGTCCATGACGCGGGAAGGTTAGGTTCCGTTCGGGTCCGAGTCATAGGCCTTGCGGTGAAGGTTTGGTGCGGACCGGCACTCATTGGTTTCGAAACTGCCGAAACCGATTATGTGCGTGACCCATTGACACCCCCGCCACCCCGTCCTTACTGTCACGCCAGCATTTCGAACGTGTGCCGAAATATCGAACGCGTCGAACTGCAGACACCGATGAAGGGTCCACTACCGCAGCGAGGGGCAACTGCCGTGCGCATCACCGGAATCAGCACACACGTGGTCGGGACGCCGTGGCGCAACCTGACGTACGTCCAGGTGCACACCGACGAGGGGATCACGGGAGTCGGCGAGACCCGGATGCTCGGACACACCGACGCACTCCTGGGTTACCTGAAGGAGGCCGAGGTCAACCACATTCTCGGCTCGGACCCGTTCGCTGTCGAGGACCTCGTCCGCCGGATGAAGTACGGCGACTACGGGCGCGCCGGCGAGATCGTGATGTCCGGTATCGCCGTCGTCGAGATGGCCTGCTGGGACATCAAGGGCAAGGCGCTCGGCGTGCCGGTCTGGCAGCTGCTCGGCGGCAAGGTGACCGACAAGGTGAAGGCGTACGCCAACGGCTGGTACACCACCGAGCGCACCCCGGAGGCGTACCACAAGGCCGCGCAGGCGGTGATGGAGCGCGGCTACCGGGCGCTGAAGATCGACCCCTTCGGCACCGGGCACTTCGAACTCGACCACCAGGAGAGCCTGTACGCCGTCTCCCTGATCGAGGCGGTCCGCGACGCGATCGGCCCCGACGCGGAGCTGATGCTGGAGATGCACGGCCGCTTCTCCCCGGCGACCGCCGTCCGCCTGGCCAAGGAGCTGGCGCCGTTCAAGCCGGCCTGGCTGGAGGAGCCGGTGCCGCCGGAGAACCTCAAGGCGCTGGAGAAGGTCGCCGCGAAGGTCGACATGCCGGTGGCGACCGGTGAGCGCATCCACGACCGGATCGAGTTCCGCGAGCTGTTCGAGAACCAGGCGGTCGACATCCTCCAGCCGGACGTCGGTCACATCGGCGGCATCTGGGAGACGCGCAAGCTCGCCGCGACCGCGGAGACCCACTACATGCTGGTCGCGCCGCACAACGTCGGCGGCCCCGTGCTGACCGCCGCCTCGCTCCAGGTCGGCTTCACCTCCCCGAACTTCAAGATCCTTGAGCACTTCAACGACTTCGCGGACGCGGAGATCAAGAAGGTCGTCAAGGGCGCGCCCCAGGTGAACCCGGAGGACGGCTGCTTCCACCTGTCCGACGCGCCCGGCCTCGGCGTGGAGCTGGACGTCGATGCGGCGGCCGAGTTCCCGCAGCAGCAGGCCCGGTTCGACCTGTGGGCCGAGGGCTGGGAGCAGCGCAAGCCCAAGGGCACGAAGTGAGCGCCGCCGGTCGCCTGCGACGCGGGGAGGCGCGATGAGCACCGCCGTCGTCGTCGAGGGCCCCGGTGAGCACCGTCTCGTGCCGCACGAGCCGCGCGAGCCCGGCGCGGGCGAGGCCCTGATCCGGGTGCACGCGTCCGGCATCTGCGGCAGCGACCGCGAGGTGTACCAGGGCAACCGGCCCGAGGGGTACGTGCGGTACCCGCTGACGCCGGGCCACGAGTGGTCCGGGACCGTGCAGCGGGTGGGCGCGGGCGTGCCGGAGTCGCTCGTCGGCCGGAAGGTGGTCGGCGAGGGCTTCCGCAACTGCCAGGTCTGCGACCGCTGCCACGCCGGTGAGACGACGCTGTGCTCGGCCGGCTACGAGGAGACCGGCTTCACGCAGCCGGGCGCGATGGCCGCCACGCTGACCCTTCCGGCGCGTCTGCTGCACGTCCTCCCGGACGACGCCGACCTCGGTGCCGCCGCACTGCTGGAGCCGGCCGCCTGCATCGCCGCCGCCGCGCTGAAGGCGAACGCCGTGCCCGGTGAGCGGGTGGCCGTGGTCGGCACCGGCACCCTGGGCATGTTCGCCGTGCAGTTCCTGCGGGCCGGCTCCCCCGCCGACCTGCTGGTGGTGGGCACCCGGCGGGACCGCGAGGCGCTGTCCCGGCAGTTCGGCGCGACCGGCTTCCGCACCAAGGACCAGGACCTGCCGGGCGGTTTCGACGTGGTGATCGAGACCGCCGGGTCGGCCGACGCGGCCCGCACGGCGGCCTCGCTGCTGCGGCGCGGCGGGCGGCTGGTGCTGACCGGCATCCCGGCGCCGGGCGCCGACGGCCTCGACCCCACGGACCTGGTCGTACGGCAGCTGGAGGTGCACACCGTCTTCGGCGCGCCGCCGGACGCCTGGGCGCACACGGTGCGGATGTTCGCCGCCGGACTGCTCGACCCGCTGCCGCTGGTGACCCACGAACTGCCGCTCGCCGAATTCCCGCAGGCCATCGAGCTGGTGGGGTCCGGCGACCCGAAGGTGGGCAAGGTCCTGCTGCGGCCCTAGCGTCTGCCGTTCGGACCAGCCCGGCCGCGAGGTGCGGTGCCTTGCGACCCCGGGATGATCCAGACGACAGCCTTCAGCCGTACGCCGGTACGGGGGCGACCTGACGGCCCCCGTACCGGTGTGCACCCGGGACACCGGCCTGCACTGCTCGCTCCGCCCGACTCGCACCCCGAGCCGCGAACTTCGTCCGATATTTCGAACACTAAGGACACCTTGTGACCGACGCTTCCGCCACGGCGCCCCGCAGGCCCGGTGAGCAGGCGCTCACCGCCCTCGGTCTGGGCGCACCCGCCCTCGACCCCGCCGACGCCTCGCCGCACACCTTCCCCGGCGGTGGCCGCTGGCGCACCGAGATCCCCTCGTGCGAGGGTCCCGAGGCGCTGGCGGTGGTACTGAAGGAGGCCTCCCGCCTCGACGTGCCGGTCCACCGGATCAGCCAGGGCAGCGGTGTCTGGATGCTGACCGACGCCGAGATCACCGAGATGGTCGAGGCCACCGCGGAACGGGACATCGAGCTCTGCCTGTTCACCGGCCCGCGCGGCACCTGGGACATCGGCGGCTCCACCCGTACCGACTCGCACGGCGCCGGACTGCGCGCGCGGGGCCACGACGCGGTGGCCGGCTGCGTCGAGGACGCCGTGCGCGCCACGGAGCTGGGCGTGAAGTGCCTGCTCGTCGCGGACGAGGGCGTGCTGTGGACGCTGCACCGGGCACGGGCGGCCGGCATCCTGCCCGCCGACACCACGCTGAAGGTCTCGGCACTCGTCGGGCCGGTCAACCCGGCCTCGTACGCGGTCTACGAGCGGCTCGGCGCGGACTCCATCAACGTGCCCAGCGACCTGACACTGGATCACCTCACCGAGATACGACGGGTTTCGGCCACCCCGATGGACATGTACATCGAGGCCCCCGACGACCTCGGCGGCTATGTGCGGATGTACGAGGTCGCCGAGCTGATCCGGCGCGGCGCCCCGCTGTACCTGAAGTTCGGCCTGGCCAAGGCGCCCGGGATCTACCCGTACGGACACCACATGCGGGAGCTGACCCTGGCGACCGCGAAGGAGCGCGTGCGCCGCGGCCGGCTGGCCCTGGATCTGCTGGCCCGGCACGGCGCGGACGGCGAGATGGCACCGCTCGGTTCGCGGCTTCCGGGCGATCTGAGCCGGTTCGAAATTTCGTCATAACGTTCCGGAAACTCAGCTTCACACAAGTAGACACAGCCGCGCACAATCGCACACACCTCTCTCGGTCTCTCCTGGTTCCCTCCCGGAAGCGTCCTCGCTCGACCGGACCGACCTGCCCACACATCAAGGATGATGATCATGCGTAATCGCAGAGCCGCCATCGCCGCCGTGGCCACAGCCGCCTCCCTCGCCCTCACCCTGACCGCCTGCGGCCAGAACAGCGAGGGCGGCAGCGAGGAGGGCAAGGGCGGGTCCGACGGGGCCACGATCGGCATCGCGATGCCGACGAAGTCCTCCGAGCGCTGGATCGCCGACGGCAACTACGTCAAGAAGGACCTGGAGTCCAAGGGCTACAAGACCAAGCTGGTCTACGGCGAGGACGACCCGGACCAGCAGGTCTCGCAGATCGAGAACCTGATCACGCAGGGCGTCGAGGCGCTGATCGTCGCGGCCATCGACAACAAGTCGATGAACAACGTCCTGCAGCAGGCCAAGGACGCCGACATCCCGGTCATCTCCTACGACCGCCTCATCCTCGGCACGGAGAACGTCGACTACTACGCCTCCTTCGACAACGAGAAGGTGGGCGAGCTCCAGGGCACCTACATCGTCGAGAAGCTCGGCCTGAAGGACGGCAGCGAGAAGGGCCCCTTCAACATCGAGCTGTTCGCCGGCTCCAACGACGACAACAACACCCGCTACTTCTTCCAGGGCGCCATGAACGTCCTGCAGCCGTACATCGACAAGAAGCAGCTCGTCGTCCGCTCGAAGCAGACCGCCCTCAACCAGGTCACCACCCTGCGCTGGGACGGCGGCACCGCGCAGAAGCGCATGGACGACATCCTCACCTCGTCCTACAAGAGCGCCCGCGTCGACGCGGTCCTCTCCCCCTACGACGGCATCTCCATCGGCATCCTCTCCGCGCTGAAGTCCGACGACTACGGCTCCAAGAGCAAGCCGCTGCCGGTCGTCACCGGCCAGGACGCCGAGGTCGCCTCGGTGAAGTCGATCATCGCCGACGAGCAGGCGATGACCGTCTACAAGGACACCCGCGAACTCGCGAAGGTCGCCTCCAACATGGTCGACGCGCTGCTCAACGACAAGAAGCCCGAGGTCAACGACACGAAGACCTACGACAACGGCGCGAAGGTCGTCCCGGCCTACCTGCTGGAGCCGGTCGCCGTGGACAAGGCCAACTACCGGCAGACCGTGGTCGACTCCGGCTACATCAAGGAAAGCGACCTCAAGTAACCGCCGACCCCCACGGATTGGAAGGCACGACCATGGCGGGACCCGTCCTGGAAATGCGCTCGATCGTCAAGACCTTTCCCGGCGTCAAGGCGCTGTCGGACGTCACCCTGACCGTCCAGCGGGGCGAGGTCCACGCCATCTGCGGCGAGAACGGCGCCGGCAAGTCGACCCTGATGAAGGTCCTCTCCGGCGTCCACCCGCACGGCACCTACGACGGGGACATCCTCTTCGAGGAGGAGGTCTGCCGGTTCAAGGACATCCGGGCCAGCGAAGAGCACGGCATCGTGATCATCCACCAGGAGCTGGCCCTGGTGCCGTACCTGTCGATCGCGGAGAACATCTTCCTCGGCAACGAGCACGCCACGCGCGGGTTCATCAACTGGAACGAGACGCTCAGGCACGCCGCCGAGCTGCTGCGCCGGGTGGGCCTCGACGAGCACCCGGAGACCCGCGTCGCCGACATCGGCGTGGGCAAGCAGCAGCTGGTGGAGATCGCCAAGGCGCTGTCGAAGAAGGTGAAGCTGCTCATCCTCGACGAGCCGACCGCGGCGCTCAACGACGAGGACAGCGGCAAACTCCTCGACCTGATCCTCCAGTTGAAGGACCAGGGCATCACCTCGATCATCATCTCCCACAAGCTGAACGAGATCCGCCGGGTCGCCGACTCGGTGACGATCCTGCGGGACGGGCGGACCATCGAGACGCTCGACGTGAAGGCCCCGGAGACCAGCGAGGACCGCATCATCTCCGGCATGGTCGGCCGCGACCTGGAGCACCGCTTCCCGGAGCGCACCCCGCACCGGCCGGAGGAGGGCGTCGCACCGGCCCTGGAGATCCGCAACTGGACCGTGCACCACCCGATCGACCAGCAGCGCAAGGTCGTCGACGACGTGTCGCTGGAGGTCCGGCGCGGCGAGATCGTCGGCATCGCGGGCCTGATGGGCGCCGGCCGCACCGAACTCGCGATGAGCCTGTTCGGCCGCACCTACGGCCGGTACGCGGGCGGCACGGTCCTCAAGGACGGCACCGAGATCCGCACCAAAACCGTCCCGGAGGCGGTCGCGCACGGCATCGCGTACGTCACCGAGGACCGCAAGCACTACGGGCTGAACCTCATCGACACCATCAACCGCAACATCTCGCTCAGCGCACTGAAGAAGGTCGCCAGGCGCGGAGTGGTGGACGAGCACGAGGAGCGGCAGGTCGCCGAGGGCTTCCGCAAGTCCATGAACATCAAGGCGCCGACGGTCTTCGAGCCGGTGGGCAAGCTGTCCGGCGGCAACCAGCAGAAGGTCGTCCTCAGCAAGTGGATCTTCGCCGGTCCCGATGTGCTGATCCTGGACGAGCCGACGCGCGGCATCGACGTCGGCGCCAAGTACGAGATCTACACGGTCATCGACCAGCTGGCCGCCCAGGGCAAGGCGGTCGTCTTCATCTCCTCCGAGCTGCCCGAACTGCTCGGCATGTGCGACCGCATCTACACGATGGCCGCGGGGCGGCTGACGGGTGAGTTCTCGCGGGCCGAGGCCTCCCAGGAATCGCTGATGCGTCAGATGACGAAGGACAAAGAGGTATCCCGATGAGCACGGAAGTCACCGACACGACCCCGGCCGCCGCGCCGCCGGGCAAGAAGGGGGCGGGCAGCGGTGACGGCCTGCTCCGGCTGATGCTGGACGGCATGCGCCGCAACATGCGGCAGTACGGCATGCTGATCGCGCTCGGCCTCATCGTGGCGCTGTTCGCGGTGTGGACCGACGGCGACCTGCTGCTGCCGCGCAACGTCTCCAACCTGGTGCTGCAGAACAGCTACATCCTGATCCTCGCGATCGGCATGATGCTGGTCATCATCGCGGGCCACATCGACCTGTCGGTCGGCTCGCTGACCGCGTTCGTCGGCTCCATGGCCGCCGTCTTCATGGTCAAGAACGACATACCGTGGCCGGTCGCGGTGCTGCTGTGCCTGGCCGTGGGTGCCCTCGCGGGGGCGATCCAGGGCTGGTTCATCGCCTACGGCGGCATACCGTCGTTCATCGTGACCCTCGCGGGCATGCTGACCTTCCGCGGCCTGACGGAGATCTTCCTGGAGGGCCAGACCCTCGGCCCGTTCCCGAAGGGCCTGCAGAAGGTCGCCAACGGCTTCATGCCCGAGGTCGGCCCGGAGACCAACTACCACAACCTCACCCTGCTGCTCGGCTTCGCGCTGATCGCGCTGGTGGTCCTCCAGGAGGTCCGCGACCGCCGCCGGCAGAAGGAGTTCGACCTCGACGTCCTGCCCGCCAAGCTGTTCGCGCTGAAGCTGGTCGCGCTGGCCTCCGCCGTCCTCGTGGTGACGCTGCTGCTGGCCAGCTACAAGGGCGCCCCGATCGTGCTGCTGATCCTCGGCGCGCTGCTCGTCGGCTTCGGCTACGTGATGCGCAACGCCGTCATCGGCCGCCACATCTACGCCATCGGCGGCAACCTGCCCGCGGCGAAGCTGTCGGGCGTGCGGGACAAGAAGGTCACCTTCCTCGTCTTCCTGAACATGGGCATGCTCGCGGCCCTGGCGGGTCTGGTGTTCGCCGCCCGCTTCAACGCGGCCTCTCCCAAGGCCGGCCTCAACTTCGAACTGGAGGCGATCGCGGCCTCGTTCATCGGCGGCGCGTCGATGAGCGGCGGTGTCGGCACCGTCCTCGGCGCGATCATCGGCGGTCTGGTCCTGGGCGTGCTGAACAACGGCATGAACCTCGTCGGCATCGGCACCGACTGGCAGCAGGTCATCAAGGGCCTGGTGCTGCTGGCGGCGGTCGGGTTCGACGTGTGGAACAAGCGCAAGGTCGGTTCGTAAGTCGACTCGGGCCCCGCCGGACGGCGGGGCCCCTCCCCTTGTTGGAGCGGTTTTCGTGGAACTGAGCAGACGCACGGTCATCGCAGGAGCAGCAGCCGGGGTCACCGCCGCCGCGGTGGCCGGCACGGCACACGCCACGGGAGGCAGGAAGCCGGTGAAGACGCTGTTCGGCAAGCTCGCGGACGGCACGAAGGTCCACAGCTGGTCGCTGGAGAACGGCGGGACCCGGATGCGGGTGCTGTCCTACGGCGGCATCGTCCAGTCCCTGGAGGTCCCCGACCGCCGCGGCCGTCACGCCAACGTCTCCCTCGGCTTCGACGACCTGGCGGACTACGTCGCGTCCAGCCCGTACTTCGGCGCCCTGATCGGCCGGTACGGCAACCGCATCGACAAGGGCCGCTTCACCCTCGACGGCACGGACCACCAGCTGTCCGTCAACGACGGCGAGAACAGCCTGCACGGCGGGGCCCGCGGCTTCGACAAGCGGGTCTGGGACGTCGAGCCGTTCACGGCGGGCCCGGACGTCGGTCTGCGGATGTACCACACGAGCGTCGACGGCGAGATGGGCTACCCGGGCACGCTGCGCGCGACGGTGACGTACACGCTCACCCGCGACGGCGACTGGCGGATCGACTACGAGGCCACCACCGACCGGGCCACCGTCGTCAACCTCACCAGCCACGTGTACTGGAACCTGGCCGGCGAGGGCAGCGGCGGCATCGAGGACCACGAGCTGACGATCGCCGCGTCCCGCTACACACCCACCGACGCGGGCCTGATCCCCACCGGTGAGCTCGCCCCGGTGGCGGGCACCCCGTTCGACTTCCGGCGGGCCAAGCCGATCGGCCGGGACATCCGCGCCGCCCACCCGCAGTTGATCACCGCGCAGGGCTTCGACCACAACTGGGTCCTCGACAAGGGGATCACCGACCGGCCCGAGCACGTCGCCACCCTGCGCGACCCGTCCTCCGGCCGCACCCTGCGGATCGCCACCAACGAGCCGGGCCTGCAGTTCTACTCGGGCAACTTCCTCGACGGCACCCTGACCGGCACCGGCGGCCGGGTCTACCGGCAGGGCGACGGGCTGTGCCTGGAGACCCAGCACTTCCCGGACTCGCCGAACCAGCCGTCGTTCCCGTCGACCGTGCTGCGCCCCGGCGAGACGTACCGGACGACGACGGTCCACTCGTTCGGCTCCTGAGCGCCGGCGGCCGGGCGGCTCCTGAGCGCCGGCGGGCCGGGAGGCTCCGGTGGCCCGGTGGTGGGGGCGGCTCCGGCGGCTCGGTGGTCAGGGCGGCTCCGGCAGCCTCTGCGGCTCCGGCGGCTCGGTGGTCAGGGCGGCTCCGGCAGCCTCTGCGGCTCCGGCGGCTCGGGGGTCAGGGCGGCTCCGGCAGCCTCTGCGGCTCCGGCGGCTCGGTGGTCAGGGCGGCTCCGGTCGTTCGAGGGCTCCTGAGCCCCGGCGGCTCCGGTGGTCCGGGCGGCTCCGGTGGTCCGGGCGGCTCCGGTGGTCCGTGCGGCTCCGGTGGTTCGGGCGGCTCCGGTGGTCCGGGCGGCTCCGGTGGTTCGGGCGGCTCCGGTGGTCACATTTTCCTCACATGAGCTGAACGGCCCCGTGCCGCGCTCCGTACCCCTGGGTGGCCCGCGTTCCCCCGCGCGGGCCACCCAGGCATGACGGGCCCGGACGTCCCCGGCGGGCCCGCCGCACACGGAGGTTCCATGGCCGACAACGTCACCTCGTTGTTCCGCAGTACCGCGGCGCACAGCCCGTCGATGGCGGCGCTGACACGGGAGAGCGACGGGGCCGGCCCGGTGGACTTCTGCATCCCCTGCAATCCGTACTTCCCCACCCCCGCCATGTTCGAGGAGATGGCGGCCAGGCTCCGCGACATCATCACGTACTACCCGAGCAGCGCCGACACCATCACCGCCGAGCTGTGCGGCCTGCTCCAACTCCCGCCGCAGTGCGTGGCGATGGGCAACGGCTCCACCGAACTCATCACCTGGATCGACCACCTGCTGGTCCGCGAGTCCCTCGCCGTCCCCGTCCCCACCTTCGGCCGCTGGACCGACCAGCCCATGGAGACCGGCAAGCGGGTCGACATGTTCCCGCTCCAGGAGTCCGGCGGCTTCGCCCTGGACCTCGCGCAGTACGCCGAGTTCATCCGCGCGCGCGGCACCCGGGTCGCGGTGATCTGCAACCCGAACAACCCCGACGGCGGCTTCCTGCACAAGCACGCGGTCGTGCAGTTCATGGACGCGATGGCGGACCTGGACCTGGTGGTGGTCGACGAGTCGTTCCTGGAGTTCGCCGACGCGGAGAACGAACCGAGCGTGGTGCAGGAGGCCATGCTGCGGCCCAACGTCATCGTGCTGCGCAGCCTCGGCAAGAACTTCGGCCTGCACGGCATCCGCTTCGGCTACCTGGTCGCCAACCCGGCGCTCGCGGGCCGGGTGAGGTCCATGCTCCCCAAGTGGAACCTCAACTCCTTCGCCGAGCACGTGGTGTTCATGCTGAAGGAGCACGGCGCCGAGTACGCGCAGAGCCTGCACCAGGTGCGCCGCGACCGGATGGACATGTCCGGCCAGCTCTCCGCACTGCCCGGACTGACGGTCTACCCGTCCCAGGGCAACTTCCTCTTCGTGCGCCTCCCCGTGGGCGCCGAGGGCACCGTGGTCCGGGACCGGATGCTCACCGAGCACCGGATCCTGGTCCGCGAGTGCGGCAACAAGATCGGCTCCTCCAGCCGCTTCCTGCGTCTCGTGGTACGTCCCCAGGTCGATGTGCGTCGCCTGGTGACCGGCCTGGAGCAGGTGCTCTACGGGACGGCCAGGAGGGGAGCCGCCGTGCCGGGGCCCGCGACCGGAACCGGCTACAGCTCGGGCACGGCGGCCGTCGACCGGCTGGTCAGCCAGACCAACGGGGCCGGCGTGCCGATGCCGCCGCCGGCTTCGGCGGGGGTTCCGGCGGGCGCACCGGCCGTACCGCAGCAGCCGGTGCCGCAGCCTCTTCCGCAGCCGCTGCCGCAGCCGTTGGCGCCGGCGGCCGCCACGGTGCCCGCCGCACCGGTGGCTCCCGCCGCGCCCATGGGGCCCATGGGGCCCGTGGCGCCGATGCCGGTGCCGATGCCCGCCGCGGCGGCCGTGGTCCCTCCTGTCGCCGCCCCTGTCGCCGCCCCTGTTCCCGGGGTCGCGCCCGCTCCCCTGCCGCAGCCGACCGGGCCCACGCCGCCCGGTGTCCCGGCCCGGGGCGGTCTGACGGCCGCGCAGGTCCGGGGCACCGACGGCCTCTCCGCCGCCCCGGCACCCGGCCGGCCCGGACCGCAGGGCTGGCCGTACGCGGCGGGCATGGGCCGGGCCGGCTGACCGCGGTCCGCACGGTGCACGGTCCCTCGCGGCGCGCAGCGCCTGTAGTGCGCAGCCCTCGTGGTGCGCGACGCGTGTGGTGCGCGGCCCTCGTGTGAACGACCGTCGTGTGAACGGCCCTTACGGTACGCCGCACTCACGGTGCGCGGTCGTCGCGGTACGCGGTCGTCGCGGTACGCGGTCGTCTCATGTTCAGGGAGCGGCGGCCGGGGGCGTCGGGCAGGGCGAGGCGGTCGGGGACGGTTCGGGGTCCGGGGACGGGGTCGCCGATTCCGAGGGGCAGGTGTCCGGGTCCGTGGGCGAGGGGGCCGGGTCGGTCGGTGTCGGAGTTGCCGTGGGGGATCCGCCGGGCGGCTGCGACGGGTCCTGGCTCGTCGGAGGGGCCGTCGGGGAGGAGGGGTCCGGGGACGGGGAGGTGGGCGCCGGAGTGGGTGACGGGGTGGGTGACGGGGTGGGTGACGGGGCGGACGGGGACGGTCCGGGGCTGACCGGGGTGCTCGGGTCCGGGCCGATGACGACGCCACCGCCGCCCCCGTTCCCGTCCCCCGTGCCGCCGTTCTGACCACTCCCGCGGTTTCCGCCGTCGACGGGCTCGGTCGCCGGGGTGTCGCCGCCCGCGCCGGGACTCCTCGGGACGACGCCGCTCCCGTCGGGGACGGTGTGCACGCCGCGGCGGTAGAACTCCAGCCAGTACCTGACCAGTCTCAGGTAGGCGCGGGAGTGGTTGTAGCCGAGGATCGCCCGGTCCAGGTCCGCGGCCCGGCCCAGGTCCCGGTCGCCCGCGCACAGGTAGTGCCCGGCGGCCAGGGCCGCGTCGAAGATGTTGTTCGGGTCGGCACGGCCGTCACCGTTGCCGTCCGTGCCCCACCGGGCCCAGGTCGACGGCAGGAACTGCATCGGCCCCACCGCACGGTCGTACACCGTGTCCCCGTCGTGGGCGCCTCCGTCCGTGTCCCGGATCAGGGCGAAGCCCCGCCCGTCGAGCGCCGGCCCGGTGATGCGGCCCCGCGTGGTGCCGTTCCGGTCGACCGCACCGCCGCGCGCCTGACCGGACTCCACCTTGCCGATCGCCGCGAGCAGCTCCCACGGCAGCCGGCAGCCGGGGTCGGTCCGGCCGACGGAGGTCTCGGCGGCACGGTAGGCGCGCAGCACGGTGGCCGGAATGCCGGACTGGGCCCGGATGGTGCGCACGAGCGCCGGTGCGTCCGACGCGGCGTCCGGGGACCGCAGGGGCGGGAGTTCGGTGTGGTAGGAGCCGTCCCCCGGCGGAGCGAGGTCGGCGTACGGGCCGCCGGCCGCCGGGGTGTGCGGGCCGTCGGCGGGCGGGGCGGCGTGGGCGTCCTGCGCGTCGCCGGTGAGGCCGGGCGCCTGGGAGGCGGTGAGGGCCGCCATGGCCGTCACCGCCACGGCGGTCGCCCGCAGTCCCCTGCGGGCCCGGCCGGCGTACGGACGTCGGGCGCGGCGTACGGACATGGCGGTCACTCCTGTCGGATCCGTCGGCGGTGCGGGAACGGGCAGGTGCCGGGGTGCGGGCGGGCGTACGGTGGTCAGCGGCCGAAGGTGTCGATGCCGGAGACCAGCCAGCGTCCGTCGCGGTGCACCACGTCGACGGCGAGCACGGCTCCCGCGTACACGCCCTCGTCCCGCGCGTCCGCCCCGTCCTCGCCCTTCGCGCCGCCGCCCGTGGAGGACTCGGCGCCGGCGGTGGCGACGCTGCTCTGGTCGGCGTAGACGAGGACCCGGGCCCGGTCGCCGTCGATCCGTTCGACCGCGCTCTCGGTGACCGTCGTGGTGATGACCGCCTTCCGCTCGTCGGCCCGCTTGCGGACGTCGGCCAGCAGCGCGGCGTGTTGGCCGACCGCCTTCCCCGTGAGGAGGTCCTTCGCGGCCTTGCCGAGGGCGTCGGGCTCGGTGTGGTCGTAGGAGAAGAGCAGGCCGACGGCCTTCGCCGTCTGTCCCTTGATCTCGCTGGTGCGGGCGACGTCGGTGAGGGCGGTGTTGCCGCGGGCGGGCTCGGCCCGCAGCGCCTCGGCCTGCGCGCGGGCCCAGCCGGCGAAGCCGCCGAGGAGCAGGGTCAGCGCGCAGAGCACGGCGAGGCCCGCGGTCCTGCCCGTCTTCCGCTCCCGCCGCCCGCCGTCCCTGGCGACCGGCCCGGCGGCCGGTCCGGCGGTCCGTGCGGCGGCCGGTCCGGCGGTCCGTGCGGCGGCCGGTCCGGCGGTCCGTGCGGCGGACGAGGCGCGGGGAGCGGGCAGGACGGCCGTGCCGCCCGCGCGGGTCCGGCCCCCGGCGCGCTCCGGGCTCGCGTCGACGGCGGCGGACCGGGTCTCGCGGTCCCGGCGGCGGCGCTGGCGGTTGATGTGGTGGCGGGTCGTCGACATCGTGCGGTGTCCTCCTCGGTGCACGGCAGGGGCGGCGTGGGCGGTACGGGCCCGGGTCAGCCGGCTGGTGTGCCGCCCACGGGTGCCTGGCCCAGGGCGCTCAGCTTCCACCGGCCCCCGGTCCGGGTGAGTTCGCCGAGCATGCGGCTGTCCTTGTCGGTCTTCGCGCCGTCGGACGCCCTGACGGTGACGCGCAGGGCGACCAGCACCCGGGCGCGGCCGGCGCGGTCGTCGAGCTCGGTGACGGCGCCCGACAGCACCCGGGCCGTGGTGACCGTCTTCGCCGCCTTCACCTGCTCCGCGAACTCATCGCGCCCAGAAGCGAGTTGGTCGTGCAGTTCGCCGGCCGTCGAGGACTCCCACAGGTCGAGGCCGCGGTCCAGGTCGCGGTGGTCGAGCGTGTTGAGGTTCTGCACGGCCTGCTCCCCGGCGGCGAGCGCCGCGTCCCGCTGCGCGGCGTACGCGGCCCGGTCGTCGTGGGCCGCGCGGTACCAGTCCTGACCGGTCCACGCGGCGAACCCGCCCGCGACGAGGGTGAGGACGAGGGCGAGGGCCGGCAGCGGCCGGGGCCGGGCTCCGGCGAGGACGCGGACCGCGCGTTTCATGGGGCGCTCCAGTCTCCCGCGCACGTGCGGCGGGTCAGTGGGGTTCTGCGGGTTCTCCGGTCGGTTCAGCGGGGGTTCTGCGGAGTTCTGCGGGTTCTCCGGTCGGATCAGCGGGGGTTCTGCGGGTTCTCCGGTCGGGTCAGCGGGGGTTCAGCGGGGTTCCGCGGGCTCTCCGGTCGGTGGAGTGGGGTTCTGCGGGCTCTCCCGTCGGGTCAGTGGGGTTCTGCGGCTCTCGGGTCGGAGGGCTTTCGGGTTCAGCGGGCCGTGATGTCGACGATCCGCCACCGGTCGTCCCGGAGCCGGGCCGTGACGGTGAGCTGGGCCGGCGCGGTGGTGGCAGCGTCCGTGCCGCGGCGGGAGGTCTGGTCGAGGAAGACCAGCAACCGCGCCCGGTCACCGTCCAGTTCGACCACCCCGGTGCGGACGGCCCGGGTGCTCAGGGTGACGCGCTGCTCGGCGACGTCGCCGCGGACCCGGTCGAAGAGGACGTCGTACTGGCGGGCGGCGCGACCGTCCAGCACGGTGCGGGCGGAACGCTCGGCGGCCGCGGTGCCGTCCGGCGTGTACGAGAAGACGCGGGCGAGGGCGTTGCCGACCTCGCCGGCGACGCGCGCGGTGGCCTCGGTGTCGGTGAGCGCGCGGTTCTCGGCGGACGGTGCGGAGTTCAGCCGGTGCGCGGCGTGCAGGAAGCCGCAGCCGCCGAGGACCAGCACCGCGGCGGTCCCGACGAGGAGAAGCCGGCGCAGGCCACGGCGCGAGGTGCCGCGGGTGCCGGCCAGGAGTTCCCCGCCGTCGTCGTCCGCCGCCTCCGTGGCGGGCTCCGCTGTTCTGCCTGTCATCGGTCCTCGCCTTCCTCCGCCGCCGTGAGCGGTACCGCGCTCAGGGCCCTGACCTTCCACTCGGCCTCGCCCGTGCGGGCCAGGACCGCCTCCAGTCGCTTGCGGTCGACGGCCGGCCTGCTCGACCCGGCGGAGGTGACCTCGACGCGGACGGTGGCGATGAGTTTCGCCGTGCCGGTCCGCGGGTCGAGCGCGGTGACGGCGGCCTCGGTGACGGTGCCGCGCGCCGAGGCACCCGACTCGGCCCCGGCGCGGCCCAGTTCCTCGCGCAGCGGCCCCGTGGACACGGCCCGCCAGGCCCGCACGCCGCGTTCCGCCCGCTGCCGGGTGGAGGCGTCGAGCGTGGTGAGCACGGCGACGGCGGCCCGTCCGTCGGCGAGCGCCTCGTCCCGCTCCCTGCCGTACGCGAGCGTGTCGTCGGTGCGTGCCTGTGCGTACGTCCACGCGCCCGTGCCGCAGAACCCGAGGGCCAGCACCAGCCCCGCTCCGGTGAGGATCCGGGCCCGTCTCATCGTGTGCTCCCGGTGGCCGGGGCGAGGAGTCCCGCCAGGTCCGCCGGTGCCTCGCCGTCCTGGCCGGGCAGGGCGAGCGCGCCGGGCAGCGCCTCGCGCCCGCCCTTCGGCGCCCCGCCGCTCCCCGAGGGCAGCGAGCCCGGCCTGGCGGGTTCGGGCACGGCGCCGCCCTTCGGGGCGTTCGCCGAGCCGCGCACGTTGGAGCCGGACGAGGCCGGGGCGGTGCAGGCGGCGCCGGTGTTGAGGGCGGGCGCGGTGCCGAGGTCGAGGCCGTTGCGGTAGCGGGTGCCGCCGTATCCGGTGGTGCAGGGCAGGGGCTGGAAGAAGGTGACGGCCATGCCGAGGTTCAGCTTCCCTCCGTCGACGGCGGTGGCGCCGGCGGCGACGGCCGCCGGGTAGGTCACGAGGAGTTCCTCCATGCCGCGCTGCCGGGTGACGGCGATCTCGGAGGTGGTGAGCAGGTTGGCGAGGACGACGCCGAGGCTCGGGTCGAGGTCCCGCAGGACGCCGCTGACCTGCGTGGCGGCCTCCGGGGTGACGGCGAGCAGGCGGCGCAGGTCGGCGTCGGAGCCCTTGAGGGTGCGGGCCAGTTCCCGCGCGCCGGTGGCGAAGTCCCGGATGGCCCGCGCCTCCTCGGCCTGGGTGCGCAGCACCGTCTCGCCGTCGGTGATGAGCCGGCTGGTGGAC
This sequence comes from Streptomyces calvus, assembly GCF_006782915.1. GTDB lineage: Bacteria > Actinomycetota > Actinomycetes > Streptomycetales > Streptomycetaceae > Streptomyces > Streptomyces calvus. Next base: position 8,974 of record NZ_VCNP01000049.1, on the reverse strand, counting down.
GGCAGGGCGCGGTCGGCGGCCGCCACGAACGCGCCGCCGCTGTCGAGCAGCACCCGGAGGTCGTCGCCGTGTCCTTCGAAGACCTCGCCGAACTCGTCGACGACCGTGCGCAGGTCCTCCAGCGGGACGGAGGTGACGAGGTCGTCGAGGCCGGTGAGGACGTCGGTGACGGGGGCCGGCACCTGGGTGTCGGACTGCGCGATGCGGGTGCCGTCGGCGAGGTAGGGGCCGCCGTCGCTCTCGGGCCGCAGGTCGATGTACTGCTCGCCCACGGCGGACAGCCCGGCGACGACGGCGCGGGTGTCTGCGGGGATGCGCGGGGCGGACTTCCTGATGCGCAGTTCGGCGACGACGCCGTCGGCGGTGAGGTCGATCGGGCCGACGCGTCCCACCGAGACGCCCCGGTAGGTGACGTCGGAGTGCGTGAACAGGCCGCCGGTGCGCGGGAGTCGGACGTCGACGGTGTAGTAGTCGGCGACGCCGACGTACCGGCCGAGGTCGGCGTAGCGGATGCCGAGGTAGGACAGGGCGAGGACGGCGACGAGGAGGAAGGCGAGGTTCTTCAGCCGTACGGCGAGGGTGATCATCCGTCGTCGCCCCCGTCCGGGGACGCGGCCGGTGCCGTGCCGGCCCCGGTGGTGGACACGGAGGGCAGCGGCAGCGGCGAGGTGTCCCGCGACGGGCTTCCCGACGGCGGGACGGACGACGACGTCTCCGGTCCGACGCCGGCACCCGGTGTGCCGCCGGTCCCCGACGCGTCTCCGTCCTTCCCGGCGGACCCCTTCCGCCCGGCCCCGCCCGGCTCGCCGCCCGCCGGGGCGGACGGGGAGGGTGTGCCCCGCGGCACCAGCGGCGGGATCACCTGGGTGCCGGGCACGGCGACCAGGTCCAGGTACACGTTGAGGTAGTCGCCCTTCACGCCGCGCAGCACCTCGTCGGTGAACGGGTACGTCAGCAGCACCTCAAGCGAGTCCGGCAGGTCGGTGCCCGCGTCCGCGAGCGCCTTCAGCGTCGGCGCGAGGGCCTTCAGGTCGGCGATCATGTCGTCCTTGCTCGCGTCGATGGTGGAGACGGCGACGCCGGAGAGCGTGTCGAGGGAACGCAGCATCGTCAGCAGCGAACCGCGCTGCTTCTCCAGCGTCTTCAGTCCGGGCGAGAGGTCGGTGAGGACGGTGCCGACGTCCTCCTTGCGGGTGGCGAGGGTCGCGGAGAGCCGGTTGACGGCGTCGAGGGCGTCGGTGATGTCGCCCCGGTGGTCGTCGAGTTCGCTCACCAGCGTGTCCACGCGTCGCAGGACGGAGCGGACCTCGGGTTCGCGGCCGCCGAGCGCCGCGTTGAGCTCCCGGGTGATCGTTCTGAGCTGGTTGACGCCGCCGCCGTTGAGCAGCAGGGACAGCGCGCCGAACACCTCCTCGACCTCGGTGCCGCGGCCGGTGCGCGAGACCGGGATGACGTCCCCGTCCGCCAGCCTCCCGGCCCCGGTCCGGCGGGCCGGCGCGACGAGCTGGACGTACTTCTCGCCGAGCAGGCCGGACTGCTCGATCCGCGCGCCGGCGTCGGCGGGCAGCCGCACGTCTCCGTTGATGCGCATGGTGACGCGGGCCGACCAGTCGTCGCGGCCGAGGTCGATGCCGGTGACCCGGCCGACGGCGACGTCGTTGACCTTCACCGCGGAGTGCGGGACGAGGCTGACCACGTCGTCCAGTTCCGCGGTGACGGTGTAGGGGTGGTCGCCGAGGTCGGCGCCGCCGGGCAGCGGCAGGTCCTCGATGCCGTCGAAGCGCGGCGGTCCGACGACGACCGCGCCGAGGGCCAGGGCGAAGCCGAGCCCGAGGGCGAGGAGCCCGCCCGCGGTGAGGCCGGCGGCGCCGCCCGCGGTCAGCACGCCCCGCCCGGCCCGCCGGGCCCCGGTGCGCCGGGTGCCGCGCTTCATCGCTGCCCCTTCCCGGGAGCCGCGGACCCGTCGCCGCCCGCGGCGGAGCCGTCCGTCGCGGGCAGCGGCAGCAGCGGACCGCCCATGCTGATCTCGTTGAGGTTGGCGCGTCCGTCGAGGGTGCGGGTGTCGGGGTTGTAGGCGCCGACGACGTTGGACGCGGCCAGCGGCGCCACGTCCAGCGCCTCGGCGAGCGAGGCCCGCTGCTCGACGAGGGTCCGGGTGAGCGGGACGAGCCGGTCGACGTTCTTCTTCAGCTCGCCGCGGTTGTCCTCGATGAACGTCTTGACCCGGCCGAGGGCGGTGCCGAGTTCCTCGAGGGCGCCGGCGAGGTCGTCCTTGTTGTCGGCGAAGAAGCCGACGACCTCGTCCAGGCGTTCCTGCGCGGTGCGCACGTCGGTGTCCTTCTCCTTCAGCATGGTGGTGAAGGTCTGGAGCCGGCGGAGCGTGCCGAACAGGTCGCCGCTGCCGGTGTCGAGGGTCTTCGCCGCCTTGCCGAACTCCTCGATGCTGTCGCCGATGGCCTCGCCGTTGCCGTCGAGGTTGGCGGCGCCGGTGCGCAGCAGTTCGGACAGGGCGCCCGCGGAGTTGGCGCCGTCCGGGCCGAGAGCGCGGGCCAGTTCGGTGGCGGACGCGTAGATCTGGTCGATCTCGACGGGGGTGCGGTTGCGGGAGGCGGGCAGGACGGCGCCGTCGGCGAGGGCGGGGCCCTTGCTGTGGGCGGGGGTGAGCTGCACGTAGCGGTCGGCGACGACGCTCGGCGCGACGACGACGGCCCGCGCGCCCTCGGGCACCTTGACGCCCTCGTCCAGGAGCAGGCCGACGCGGACCGTGGTGCCCTGCGGCCGCACCGACTCCACCTCGCCGACCCGGACGCCGAGGACACGCAGGTCGGATCCGGCGTGGATGCCGGTGGCGCGGTCGAAGTAGGCGGTGATGCGGGTGCCGTCGGAGTCGAGGACCCGGACGGTGGTCAGTCCGGCGGCGAGGACCGCGAGGGCGGACACGCCGGCGAGGATTCTTCCGCGTCTGTTCATCTCGTCACTCACCGCTCTGCCGGGCCGCCGGCGTCGTCTGCTTCGGCGGCATGCATCCGCTTTCCGGCAGGGACGTTGCGGGCAGGTAGTCGCGGGGCACGACGCCGCACAGGTAGCTGTCGAACCAGCGTCCGTTGCCCAGGGTGTTGCCGACCAGGCGGTAGTACGGGCCGACCAGTGCGAGGGTCTTGCCGAGCTGGGTGTTGTTCTTCTCCAGGACCGCGGTGACGCGGCCGAGTGCCTTCAGGGTGGGGCCGAGGTGCTTGTCGTTGTCGTCGACGAGGCCGCCGAGTTCGGTGCCGAGTTCACGGCTGCCCTTGAGCAGCGCGCGGATGGCGGCGCGGCGGTCCTTCAGTTCGCCGAGCAGGGATCCGCCGTCCTCGATGAGGGTCTCGAAGCCGGCCTGCTTGTTCTGCAGCGTCTTGGTGAACCGGGCGCTGCCCTTGAGGAGTTCGACGAGTTTCGCGTCGCGCTTGGAGAGGGACTTCGACAGGTCGGACAGGCCGCCGGCGGCCTTCCGCACGTGCGGCGGTGACTTCTCGAAGGTCTCGGAGAGGGTCTCGAAGCTCTCCGCGAGCCTGCGGGTGTCGAGGGCGTCGACGGTGCCGCCGAGGTCCTGGAACGCCTGCGTCACGTCGTAGGGGCTGGTGGTGCGGGACAGCGGGATGCGGCGGGCGGGGTCCTGCCGGCCGGCGCCGAGCGGGTCGAGGGCCAGGTACTTGTCGCCGAGGACGGTCCTGATGGCGATGGCGGCGGTCGTGCGGTCGCCGAGCCAGGCGTCCTCGACCTCGAAGGTGACCTTCACCTTGGCTCCGTCGAGGGCGACGCCGGTGACCTCGCCGACCTTGACGCCGGCGATGCGCACCTCGTCGCCGTCGTCGAGGCCGGCCGCCTCGGAGAAGTCGGCGCTGTAGGAGGTGCCGCCGCCGAACGGCAGCCGTTCCGCGTGGTAGGCGAGGGCGGTGAGCAGGGCGAGCGCGAGCAGCCCGGCCACGGCGACGGCGACGGGGTTGCGTTCCGCGACCGGTTTGATGCGCGGGCGCCTGGGGCCGCCCGGCCGGGTGAACGGGTTCATCCGCGGCACCTCGATTCGGTGATGGCGATGCCGGTCGGCGGTTCGGACCCGTCGGAGGTGGTCACTCCGCTCACCCGTGCCTCGCACAGGTAGAGGTTGAACCACGATCCGTAGGAGGACAGCCGGGCCAGCGCGGTCATCTTCGCGGGGGTCCGGTGGAGGAAGTCCTCGATCTGCGGGGTGTGCGCGCCGAGGTTCGCGGAGAGCCGGCCCAGTTCGCGGATGTCCCGCTTGAGGGGGGCGCGTCCGTCCTTGAAGAGGCCGGCGGTGACGGTGGTCAGGTCGCCCATGGCCTCGACGGCCTCACCGAGCGGTTCACGGTCGTCGTCGAAGCCGGTGACGAGGTCCCGCAGGGTGACGACGAGGTCGTCGAAGTCGGCCTCGCGGTCGTTGAGGGTGTCCAGGACGGTGGTGAGGTTGTCGACGACCTGACCGATCACCTCGTCCTTGGCGGCGACGGTCGTGCTGAGCGAGCCGATGTGGCGGATCAGGCTGTCGACGGTGGCGCCCTCGCCCTGGAGCACCTGCACGATCGACCCGGCGAGTTCGTTGACGTCCTTCGGGGACAGGCCTTCGAACAGCGGCTTGAAGCCGTTGAAGAGCAGGGTCAGGTCGAGGGCGGGCGTGGTGCGGTCGAGGGGGATGGTGTCGCCCGCGTCCAGGCTGCCGGTGAGGTCGCCGCTGCCGCGGCCGAGCGAGACGTAGCGCTGTCCGACCATGTTGAGGTACTTCACGGCGGCGGTGGTCGACCGGGGCAGTGTGCGGTCCTTCCGGACGGTGAAGGTGACCTCGGCGGTGCGCCGCTGCACGACGCGGACACCGGTCACCTCGCCGACCTCCACTCCGGAGATGCGCACGCTGTCGCCGTCCACGAGGCCGGTGACGTCGGTGAACAGGGCCTTGTAGGTGCGGGTGCCGGAGCGGACGCCGGTGTCGGCGACGCTCAGCCCGAGCACGGTCGTGGCGAGCGCGGTCACCACCACGAAGGCGAGGGACTTCCACAGCGGCCCGGTCAGCGGGCGGCGCCGGGTGTGCGCGTGGTCCGGGGCGGTCATCGAAGGGTCACCTCCGTCCCGCGGTAGAGCGGGCCGGCGAGCAGGCTGCTCCAGTCGGGCAGGTCGCCGGGGTGCTGTCCAGCGGCGGGCGCGAGCAGTTCGTTGACGAGGTCGTTCTCCTGCGGCGAGTTGGCGGGCCCGAGGTCCTGGCCGGCCGCGGCGGCGGTCTGCGCGGCGGGCCGGGTCAGGGAGCCGAGGTAGGGCACGGCGGGGCAGCGGGGTCCGCCGCCGGAGTCGTACACCGGGGTGTCGCGGCCGGGGCGGTAGGCGCCGCGTGAGGGGACGGTGGTGAGGTCGACGTGGATGCCGGGCCGGTCGGTGCCCTTGCCGAGCGCCTTGTCCATGGCGGGCACGAACTCGGCGAGGGTGCGCAGGGTGCACGGGAAGGCGGAGGAGTACTCGGCGAGCAGTTCCAGCGTGGGGCGGCCGGAGGCGCTGAGCCGGATGACGGTCTTCTTGTTCTTCTGCAGGAACGCCGTCATGTCCTCGGCCGTCCGGGTGGTGGCGCCGAGGGTGCCGGCGAGTGCGGCCTCCTGCTCGGCGAGGGTGCCGCTGGTGGTGGTGAAGTCGGTGAGCGCGGTGAGGATGTCGGGTGCGGCGTCGGCGTAGACGTGGCCGACCTTCACGAGTTCCCTGAGGTCGCGGTTGAGGGCGGGCAGGTGGGGGTTGAACTCCTCCAGGTGCTCGTCCAGTTGCGTCAGCGTGTCGCCGAGCTGCTCGCCGCGTCCTTCCAGGGCCCGGGAGACGGCCGACAGGGTCGCGGAGAGCTTGTGCGGCCGGACGGCGGTGAGCATCGGCAGGACGTTGTCGAGGACCTGCTGGAGTTCCACGGCGTTCGCGGATCGGTCCTGGGGGATGACGGCTCCGGCGGCCAGCGGTTTCGCCGACGGCCGCTCCGGCGGTACGAGCGCCACGTAGCGCTCGCCGAAGAGGGTGGTCGGCAGCATCTGCGCGCGCACGTCGGACGGCACGTGGTCCAGGGCGCCGGGTTCCAGGGCGAGGGTGAGCCGGGCGCCGTCGTCGGTGGCGTCGACGGCGCGGACCTCGCCGACGACGACGCCGCGCAGTTTCACCTCGGCGCCCGGGTGCATCTCGTTGCCGACGCTGCCGGTCTCGACGACCACCGGGTCGGAGTCGGTGAACCGCTTGTCGTAGACGGCGACGGCCAGCCAGACCAGCAGCACGGGCACCAGCAGGAACACCACGCCGGCGCACCGGCGGCGCAGCGTCTCGCCTCGTCCGCTCATCTCACCCCGCCACCTTCACGGTCGTGGTCGCGCCCCACAGGGCCAGCGACAGGAAGAAGTCGGTGACGCTGATCAGCACGATGGCGTTGCGCACGGACCGGCCGACGGCGACGCCGACGCCGGCGGGGCCGCCGGAGGCGCGGAAGCCGTAGTAGCAGTGGGCGAGGATCACCATCACGCTGAAGATCAGCACTTTCAGTACGGACAGCAGGACGTCCGTCGGGGAGAGGAACAGGTTGAAGTAGTGGTCGTAGGTGCCCCGGGACTGGCCGTTGAACAGGACGGTCACGTAGCGGGACGCCAGGTAGGAGGAGAGCAGCCCGATCGCGTACAGCGGGACGATGGCGACGACCCCGGCGATGATGCGCGTGGTGACCAGGTACGGCATGGAGCGGATGCCCATGCCTTCGAGGGCGTCGACCTCCTCGTTGATGCGCATGGCGCCGAGCTGGGCGGTGAAGCCGGCGCCGACGGTCGCGGAGAGGGCGAGTCCGGCGACGAGCGGGGCGATCTCGCGGGTGTTGAAGTAGGCGGAGACGAACCCGGTGAACGCGGCCGTGCCGATCTGGTCGAGGGCCGCGTAGCCCTGGAGTCCGACGACGGTCCCGGTGAAGAGCGTCATCGCGATCATCACGCCGATGGTGCCGCCGATGACGCCGAGCCCGCCGGAGCCGAAGGCGACCTCGGCGAGGAGGCGTTGCACCTCCTTGAGGTAGCGGCGCAGGGTCCGCGGGATCCACAGCAGCGCCCGGGCGTAGAAGAGCAGGTGGTCGCCGGAGCGGTCGAGCCGGGCGAGCGGCGAGGCCATCGTGGGTCAGCCTCCCTTCGGCGGGACGATCTGGAGGTAGACGGCCGTCATCACCATGTTGACGAAGAAGAGCAGCAGGAAGGTGATGACGACGGACTGGTTGACGGCGTCGCCGACGCCCTTGGGGCCGCCGCGCGGGTTGAGGCCCCGGTAGGCGGCGACGATGCCCGCGATGAAGCCGAAGACGAGCGCCTTGAGTTCGCTGATGTACAGGTCGGCCGGCTGGGCGAGGGCGGAGAAGCTGGACAGGTAGGCGCCGGGGGTGCCGCCCTGCAGGACGACGTTGAAGAAGTAGCCGCCGAGGGTGCCGACGACGGAGACGAGGCCGTTGAGCAGGACGGCCACGCCCATGGTGGCCAGGACCCGGGGCACGACCAGGCGTTGCACCGGCGAGACGCCCATGACCTTCATGGCGTCGAGTTCCTCGCGGATGGTGCGGGAGCCGAGGTCGGCGCAGATGGCGGAGCCGCCGGCGCCGGCGATCAGCAGGGCGACGATGAGCGGGCTGGCCTGCTGGACGACGGCGAGGACGCTGGCGCCGCCGGTGAACGACTGGGCGCCCAACTGCTGGGTGAGGGAGCCGACCTGGAGCGCGATGACGGCGCCGAAGGGGATGGAGACGAGGGCGGCGGGCAGGATGGTGACGCCCGCCACGAACCAGAACTGCTCGACGAACTCGCGGAACTGGAAGGGTCTTCGGAAGATGGCGCGGCTCACTTCGGCGGCGAGCGCGAAGAGCCGGCCGGTCTGCCGCAGCGCCGCGGTGATCATGCGCCGCTCCCGGCGGCGGGCGTCGGCAGTGCGGGCGCCTGGGCGCTTGCCGCGTAGGTGGCCCGGATGGCGGAGCGCGCCCCGGCGGGCAACTCGTCGATCATGCTCATGACACGCTGACGGCGGCGGGCGACGGCCCGGCGCGGCGGGAGGCCCGGCGAGGGCTCCAGCTGCGGGACGATCACGCGGGGCGCGACGGCCGTGGCGGCGGCCGCCTCGGCGGCGAGGGTGGCGGCGTCCTTCTCCTCGGACATCCCGATGGGACCCTCGCGCCGGCCGCCGAGGAACTGCGCCACGACCGGCTCGTCACTGGTGAGCAGCACCTCGCGCGGGCCGAAGGTGACGAGTTCGCGCCGGAAGAGCATGCCCATGTTGTCGGGGACGGTGGCGGCGATGTCGAGGTTGTGGGTGACGATCAGCATCGTCGCGTCGATCTGCGCGTTCAGGTCGATCAGCAGCTGGGAGAGGTAGGCGGTGCGGACCGGGTCGAGCCCGGAGTCCGGTTCGTCGCAGAGGATGATCTGCGGGTCCAGCACGAGCGCGCGGGCCAGGCCGGCCCGTTTGCGCATGCCTCCGCTGATCTCTCCCGGGAGCTTGCCCTCCGCGCCCAGCAGTCCGACGACCTCGATCCGTTCCATGACGATGCGGCGGATCTCCGACTCCTTCTTGCGGGTGTGCTCGCGCAGCGGGAAGGCGATGTTGTCGAAGAGGGACATGGAGCCGAACAGGGCGCCGTCCTGGAACATGAGCCCGAACAGTTTCCGGGTCTCGTAAATATCCCTCTCGGGACTGTTCACCATGTCCACTCCATTGATGAGGACACGGCCCTTCTCGGGTTTGAGCAGCCCTATGAGCGACTTCAGGAAAACCGTCTTCCCGGTGCCGGAAGGACCCAGCATCACACTCACTTCTCCGGCGGGAAGAGTAAGTGTCACGTCCCGCCAGATGTTCTGCTCACCGAAGGACTTGGTCAGGCCCTCGACCACCACTTCGATTCCCACAGCACCTCCGGAACTTGTCACCGCGCACACAATGCGCCCGGCCCGCA
>NZ_VCNP01000048.1 GCF_006782915.1 Streptomyces calvus | reverse complement strand
GGGGGGGCCGGGGCCCCCTGCCGACGGATGCCCGGCCCGGTGGACACAGGGGCCGGAAAGCACCCGTCGTGACTCCGGCCGGCCGGGGGCGCCGGCCCGGAACCAGGCAGCACACCGGCACGTTACGGTCGAGTAATGTCGGTGGGCAATACCGGAATCCAAGTTTTCCGGGATACCGACTTCGCCCGCCCCGAACCTGTCAGCGCGGAGACAAACGCAGTCCGGGAACTTGTCACCGGGTGAGCAACACGGCGCGGGAAGGATGCCGGACCGGAAGGTCGGACATCACCGGCCGACGGCTTCGACATTGGCACCGGGTGACTAACGCAAACCGCGGACCACTCACCCCGGAAACAGTTGGTTGCCTTTTTCAAAGAATCTTGAACGGCGGCATTGTTGGGTCAAGTTTCCCGCCAGTAACGTCATGGTTCGCGGACAGGGAACACCGAGCCGCGGGCCGTGCCGGCCGCTCCCTCGATCTCTTCGGCCCGCGGCCCATCTCTGCCGGTCGATCACAAGGAGAATCCCCGACTCATGAAGAAGAAGACGAGAAAACTGGCCGTTGTGGCGGGTGCGGCCGCGGCCGCCTTCGGCCTTGCCGCCGCACCCGCTTCGGCGGCGCCCTCCACGGTGTGGACCGTCACGCCGTCGGGCAGCTACACGGCGACGAACAGCGGCAACATCGTGCTGACCGCCACCATCCCGATGACGTGCACGACGTCGGGCGCCTCGGGAACCATGGCGAGCACCACCGGCAACCCGGCCACGGTCGCCACCATCGCCGCCATCAACTTCGGCACCGCGACGTCTCCGTGCACCAGCGTCCTGGGCAACGTCACCACGGTGGCCGTCACTCCCTGGACCGTCGTCGCGCAGGACTACGACGCGGCGACCGGCGTCACCAAGGGCTACGTCGGCAACGTCAAGGCGAATGTGACCGCCGGCGCCTGCAAGTTCACGGTGACGGGCAAGGCCTCCGGCACGTACACCAACTCCACCGGTGTCCTCGCCGTCAACAGCGTCTCCGGTGACCTGGCCGTCAGCGCCGACCCCGCGCCCGTCAACTGCGGTTCGGTGGTCACGACCGCCACCAAGCCGACCTTCAAGGGCAACTACGTCATCAAGGCGTCGAACGGCACCATCCCGAAGATCGTCGGCTCCAACCCGTAAGGCGCCACCCGTTCCCGTCCGCCCGGCCGGCTCCCCGGCCGGGCGGACACGGACGGTCCGGCCGAACCCTTCGAAGACCCTCTCCCGAGCGATGTGAAGGGACCCGCATGAGAGGCCACCGTGCCGCCGTCCCGCGCCCGCCGCGCGTCCGCGCCAGGAGCGCGGCGATCGGCGCGTTCGTCGTGCTCGCCGCCGTGATCCCGGCCGCGGCCTCCGCCGCCGGCACCCAGGAGACCGACGTCGAACTCCCCTACGTCTGCGCGTTCCCGTCGGGGGAACGGGCGGTGACGGTGCGGGTCACGGCGACGTTCCCGCAACGGGCGCAGCCGGGCGAGGCGTTCACTCCCACCGGCGTCACCACCACCGCGGTGCTCCCGGCGGAGGCGGTCGCGGACCTCGCCTCGGCCGGGGCGGCCACCGTGCGGGCGGCGACCCGCCTCGGCGTCGGTGTCGCCCAGAACGCGGCCGGGGCCACGGCGACCTGGCGGGGCAGCGCCGAGCCCGTCGCCCTTCCGGCCGCCGGGCCGCTGACGCTGACCTCCACCGGCGACGTCCCTTCGGTGACCGGCCGGGACGAGGGCGACCTGACGTTCACCGCCGGTGCTCTCGCCCTCGACCTGGAACCCGGCACCACGGACGGCGCCACCGCGGGCCCCGGTGCGCTGACCGTCGACTGCTCCCTGCCCGCGGACGCACCGGAGCGTGGACTGCTGGCCACCGTGCCGGTCGGGACGCCGGGCACGGAACCGGACGACCCGCCGACCGCACCCGACCCGTCGTCCGGTTCGCCGTCCGACCCGTCCTCCGGGTCGTCCTCCGGCCCGCCGGACGAACCCGGGGACCGGCAGGACGAGCGCGCGCCCGAGGTGACGGAGAACGCGCCCGGCGGCGCCGCCGCGGACCGCGCCGCCCCGCCGTGCCGCTACGACGACTCCCATCCGTCCACCTCGGCGTCGCTCAACGCCTACGTCACCGGCTACACGAACGTGAAGAAGCTGAAGGGCGCCTCGCTGCTGCCCCTGTCCTGCGTGCTGATCGAGCAGGGCCCCACGGACATCGAGTTCTTCCCGGACTTCACCGGGGGTTATCTGTCGCAGCACTCGGAGGGCACGCTCCGCCACCAGGGCCGCGCGCAGACCCCGCCCTTCGAGGCCACCTTCCTGACCTTCGGCTTCACCCCGACGAAGGCCACCATGGTGCTGGAGCAGACGGGCCCGATGACCATGGACGCCGCCGGCGAGACCTCGTTCGTCACGCTGTTCACCCGCCTGGAGACCCGGGTGCGGGTGCCGCTGGTGCTGCGGGTGACGGCGCTCGAGGTCAACGGGACGCCGCTGGAGGTCGGATCCGCCTGCCGGACGGAGAAGCCCCTGCGCTCCCCCGAGCCCGAGCCCGGGAAGTTCCCCGGTGACCATCTGGTGCTGTCCGGCAGCAGCACGCACCAGCCGCCCGACCAGCCCGTCGGCTATCTGCTGAGTTCCGGCGGCCCGCTGACCGGCGAAGTGACCATCCCGGCCTTCACCGGCTGCGGCACCGGCGGCGAGGACCTCGACCGCCTCCTCACCGCCTCCGTCTCCGGCCCCGGCAACCACATCAAGCAGATCCAGGGCCAGACGTGCGCGGTGCAGGTCTTCAACGAGAACGAGTGCACCGAGGACCTGCAGCCCCGCGACATTCCCGTCCCCGAGCGCTGAGCCGAGCCACCCCCACTCCAACGGAAGGCCACCACCATGCCCTCGCTCTCCACCCGTACCAGACTCGCCGCCGTGTCCGCGCTGACCGCGCTCGGCGCCCTCGCCTCCCTGGGCACCGCGACCGCCGCCGACCCGGCCCTGAACGGCGAGTGGGCGCCCTTCACCCGCTGCCCCGTCGACGCCCCGGCGATGCTGGCCGCCGACGGCGTCGACAGGACGCCGCAGTGCGTGGTCTCCACCTCCGCCAAGGGGTCCATCAAGCTGGGTAGGACCACCGTGGTCACGGGGAGGACGAACCTCCAGCTCGGTGTCGTGCAGAACGCCGACGGCACCAGCAGCGTCGTCGCCCCGCCGTCCGGCGCGCTCGTCGCCGACTCCGCGACCGTGCCCGGCGGCCTGCTCGGCCTGATGTGCCCGAGCGACATCCCGGTGATCACCGGCATCTGCCGGACGCTGGAGAACTCCGACCTCAACCGGATCACCGCCACCATGGAGTCCGTCGGCGCGCCCTACGCCTTCGACCAGACCGCGGGCGTCCTCACGGACCTGCCCATCGTCGCCCTGCCGGTCCGTATCCACCTGGAGAACCCGCTGCTGGGCGACAAGTGCTACATCGGGTCGGCGGCCCAGCCGATCGTGCTGCGCCCGAAGAACCTGAACTACCCGGAGTTCGGGATGAGTTTCTTCCAGGGCGACGGCACGCCCGACGAGGCCGGCGAGATGAGCCGGATCAACCTCACCGGCGCCACGCAGAACGACAGCGCCTTCGCCGTTCCCGGAGCCACCGGCTGCGGCCTGAACGTCGGGCTGATCAACGCCGCCGTCAACGCCAAGACCGGCCTGCCCTCCGCCGCCGGCAACAACAGCCTCACCCTGGACGACACCCGGACCCACCTCACCGGCCTCAACGCGCCCGGCACCGTCGTCCCCGACGCCGGCCGGGTCCTGGCGGAGAACTGGCACTCCGCCGTCCGGTGACGGACACGGCACCGCGGGGCACGGGCGTCCCGGTGACCGCCCATGCCCCGTGAAGCGGTTTCTTCCCAAGTGGTGTACAGCACACGGAAGTTGATTTACCTTCAGCTTCCAACCGGTGTGCACCTGGTGGGCCGGCCCCGGGTTCCGTCCGCCGTCCGGCGGGGGCGGTGCCCGGCCGGCCTCCTCGCCGGACATGTCGGAGAGCAAGGGATCGCTCATGCCCTCATTCGCACGCCCTTCGGTGCTCGGTGAACCGCTCGACCCCCTTCCCCGGCAGTTCGCGGCCTTCATGCGGCCGGAGCTGCCGGGGCTGCTGAACGAGATACGGGCCGAGGTCACGCGCGCCTACCCGGTCTACGGCCGGCTGCTGAACGGCCCGGACGGGGACGCGATCCGTCAAGGTGTCGAGCAGGCGCTGACCGCCTTCGTGGACCGTGTGGCCGACCCCGGCCGCAATTCGGAGCTGCGGGACGAACTGCTGCGCCGGTTCGGCCGGGTGGAGGCCTACGAGGGCCGTGACCTGGAGGTCCTTCAGGGCGCGTACCGGCTCGGCGCCCGTATCGCGCTGCGCCGGGCCAAGTCGCTGGGACGGCAGCACAGCCTCTCCCCCACGCTCGTCCTCGCCTTCGCCGACGCCCTGTTCGCGTACGTCGAGGAGCTGGAGGCGGTCACCCGCGAGGGGTACGCGGAGGTGCGGGAGCGGGCCGCGTCGGAGGTGTCCGCGTTACGAAGACAGTTATTACACCTCCTCCTGGCCTCGTCGCCGCTGCCCCGGACCACCGTCTCCGAGTTGTGCCGGGCCGCCGCCTGGGAGCTGCCCCGCACGTGCTTCCTCGTCGCTGTGCGCCCTCCGGCGCCGGAGCACATCCAGGCGGCGCTCGACGCGGACGTCCTCGCCGACCTCGACATTCCGCAGCCGCATCTGCTCGTCCCCGGGGACGTCACTCCGCAACGCCTCGACATGCTCGGCTCGGCGCTGGCCGGCACTCGTGCCGCGGTGGGCCTGACCGTCCCGGTCGCGGGGGCCGCCGACTCCGTCCGCTGGGCCCGCCGGGTGCTCCAGTTCGTCGACGACGGTGTCGTGCCGGACGCCCCGCTGGTCCGTTGCGAGGACCACCTGACGACCCTGTGGCTGCTGTCCGATCCGGCCCTCGTCGGCCATCTCGCGGCCCGTGAGCTGGCCCCGCTGGACGAGCTGCCCGCGAAGCGGCGCGACCGGCTGGTCGAGACGCTCCGGGTGCACGTCTCCACCCGGGCACCGGCCGAGCAGGTCGGCGAGATCCTGGGCGTGCACGCCCAGACCGTCCGCTACCGCCTGCGGGCCCTGGACACCTTTCTGGGCGACCGGCTCGCCGACCCGGACCACCGCTTCGCCCTCGAGGTGGCGCTGCGCTCGCTCCACCTGCGGGACCACGGCACCGCGGAGTGATCCCCGCGGCCGGCGTGAGGCCACCCGCACGCCTCACGCCGACCCACGCGCGCACTCCCGCGGAACTCACCCGGGACTCACCCGGGCCCGACGCTCACGCCGGATCGATCCGCCACTGCTGGCAGGCGTTGTCCAGCCAGGCCCACTGCCGTACGTCGGCGCCGTCGGCGGTGGAGCAGTCGGCGACGTCGGCGACCTTGCCGGTGGCCCGGTTGACGATGCGGACATGGCCGCTGTCGGTGGCCACGAACCGGAACCGCTGGCAGGTGTTGTCCAGCCACGACCACTGCCGCAGGTTCGCGCCGTCGGCGGACGAGCAGTTCTCGGTGTCCAGCACCTTGCCGGTGGCGACGTTCACCAGCCGGTGGGTGTCGTCCCCGAGGTCCTCCGGACGCCACCGCTGGTTGGCGCCGCCGTTGCAGGCGTACTGCCGTACGTCGGCGCCGTCCGCGGTCGACCCGCCCGCCACGTCCAGGCACTTGCCGCTGTTGCGGTTGGTGAGGGTGTACGTGGTGGAGACGGCGGCCGGCTCACCGGACGGCCCGGCCTGACCGGCCCCGAGCCGCACGGGCGTGCCGAAGTCCGGTGACCCGTCCGCGTTCCAGGTGAACTTCTGCGCCCGTGCCGTACGCCCGTTGTCGCAGCCGTCGGAGGCGGAGTCGTTGGCGTGGTAGACGATCCAGTTCTCCTTGCCGTCCGGTGAGGTGAAGAACCCGTTGTGCCCGGGCCCGTAGACGCCGTTGCCGTCGCTGCGCCGGAAGACGGGTGTCGGCTTCTTCGTCCACGAGGACGCGGACGTCGGGTCGGGACCGGTCAGGGTGAGCTGCCCGAGCTTGTAGTCGGGGGTCCAGCAGCCGCTCGCGGAGTAGATCAGGAACGTCCGCCCGTCCCGCTGGAGGATCTCCGGCCCTTCGTTGACGGCGCCGCCCTGCCGCTCCCAGTCGTGGGTGGGCGTGGAGACGGTGGTGAAGCCCGAGCTCACCGTGTACGGGTTCGACATGCGCGCGGCGACGATGTTCTGCGTGCCGTTGTGCGTGCTGCCGAACAGGTAGAGCTGCCCGTTCACGGTGGCGACCGTCGGGTCCAGCATCCAGGAGGAGTTGAGCTGCCCCTTGTAGCTGTACGGCCCCAAGGGGTCGGACCCGGCGCTCTCCAGGACGTGGCTGCGCTGGGTGGGGTTGTAGTCGGCGACGTTCTGTCCGGCGACGTAGTACAGGTACCAGCGTCCGTTGAAGTGGTGCAGCTCCGGTGCCCAGATGTTGCAGCACCGGGAGGCCGCGTCGCCCTGCCACACCTGCACGCTGGGGGCGGTGGCGAGGCCGCCGAGGGTGGGCGACTTGCGGACGGTGACGACGTCGGTCCAGGACGTGCTGACCAGGTAGTAGTTGCCGTCGTGGCGGACGATCCACGGGTCGGCGCCCTTCTGCGCCTTGACGGGGTTGCTGAAGGACGCCGCCTGCGCGGACGGCTGCCCGAGGGTGAGGGCGAGCAGCAGCGCGGCCAGCAGGGTCAGTAGGCGACGGGCCATCCGCTGCTCCAGTTCAGGAGGTTGATGCCGAGCTTGGGCGTGCCGTTGTCGTTGCCGTCGTAGTAGTGGTAGACGATCAGGTCGCCGTCGACGTCGTTCATGATCGACTGCCCGCCGGGGCCGATGACGCTGCCGTGCGACTCGAGCACCGGCGTCCCGCCGTTGTTCATCATCGACACGCCGTTCTTGTCGCGGTACGGCCCGGTGATGCCGGTGGCGCGGCCGACCTTGACCTTGTAGGTCGAGCCGGTGCCGGCGCAGCAGGTGTCGTACGACGCGAACAGGTAGTAGTAGCCGCCGCGCTTGACGATGAACGGCGCCTCGACGGCCTTCGTCCCGGAGGGGCGGGAGGCGAGGGAGTGGCGGGTGGTGTTCGAGGAGAGCTGCTTGCCGGTGGACGGGTTGATCTGGATCATCTTGATGCCGGTCCACCAACTGCCGAAGGACAGCCACCACTTGCCGTCGTCGTCGACGAAGAGGTTGGGGTCGATGGCGTTGTAGTCGCTGGAGGAGTTCGAGGTGTACACGGTGCCCTGGTCGGTCCAGCTGCCCGGCTGTCCGGTGCTGGAGGTGGCGAGCCCGATGGCGGAGGTGTTCGAGCCGAACTTCGAGACGGAGTAGTACATCAGGTACTTGCCGCCGTGGTACGAGATGTCGGGCGCCCAGGCCTCCGGCACGGAGGAGTAGTTCGACCACCAGCCGGGCCGGGACGGGAACGCGTCGGCGCCGGCGGAGAAGGCGGTGCGGTCGGTGGAGGTCTTGCTGCTGATGCCGCCGCCGGTGGCGTAGAGCAGGTACTGCCCGGAGGACGTGCGGATCATCGTCGGGTCGTGCGTGACGACGGACCCGGTGACGTGGCCGGGGTTGGGGTACGCCGAGGCGGTGGTCGGCATCAGTGCGAGCAGCGCGGCGGTGGGGAGCGCGAGCAGGGTGGTGCGCCTGCGGAGCGTGCGGAACGTGCGGCTCATACGGGTTCTCCTTGCGGTGGGGGTGACAGTGTGTTCGGAATTCCGAACAGCGATCGCAAGTTCGAACGGACCGTAGAATCGAACCACTTGCGCGTCAATGGCCCGCGCAGCCCCGATCGGCGCCGGCCGCGACCGGAAGGGCGAGGCGGACCCTCGGCCTGTCCTCTCCTGGCGTCACCTGGGCGGACTTCCTCACGTACGTCACGAAGCGGCCGCCGGGACCAGCCCTTCCAGCGCGCGTCCACACCGAAGTGCGGCCCGCGCGCCCACAGGAGGCACACGAGCCGCACCGGTTCCGGTTCGGTTCACCGCGTCACGGCATCACCGCGTTCACGGCGTCTCCGGACACTCCTTCCACGCCAGGTGGTAGACGGTGCTGATGTCACCGTCCGTGGAGTCCATCGTCATGAAGCTGACGTCGTTCGGGGAGGTCGTCCCCGCGCTCACGCGCAGCTCCGTGTTGATGTTGAAGTTGCGCTGGACCCCGCAGGGCGCCCAGACCAGTTGGGCCCAGTCGGTGGTGTCCGTGGCCTGCCAGTTGTCGTCGTACGGGCCCGCGAACCGGTGGCTGCGGTACGCCGTGTCCGAGGAGCCCTGGAAGTAGTACGACGCCTTCTGCGTGCCCGTGGCTCCGGGCTGGAGGGAGGCGAAGCCGCGGTAGTCCGCGCTGGCCACGGCGTACGTGAAGCCCTGCGGGACGTGCACCAGCAGACTGAGCTGACAGTTCTTGCGGTAGGCCGTGGGATCGGAGCCGCCCCCGGCCTGCGCGAGGTACTCGCTGTACGTCACGGTGAACGCGGTGTTGTCCGCGGAGACGGCGACCGCGGCGGTGTCCTCGGGACATCCGGAACCGTTCACTGTGGCGACATCGATGACGATCTTGTCCGGGGGCGGGTTGTCGAACCCGGACGACGGGCTGTGCGCGGGTAACGCAGCGGTGAGGAGCGCGGCCGCCGCCGCACTCAGGAGCAGGCCACCAGCCATGATTCTCCATCCTTCGGTGGGCGTGATGTCTCGCTTGGTTTCCCGGGAACTGGTTGAAGCGTCATGTACATGACAGAAATGCGCGCATGCGCTCCCGGCCCCGTGAAGGAGGCATGAAGGTGCGGTGAAGGCCGGGAGCGCTCGCATCGTATGGAGCCGCGGGAGCCTCCGACAGGCCGAACTCCGGCCATTCACTTCCGTCACTCCACGGCACACCAAAAGGCGCATACCGGGACCCTGATGTGAACGAGGAGGCTCCGGTTCATGGACAATGACGCACCGGCACCCCTTGTGGCACCACAACAGGAGGCGCTCCCTTGGAGCTCAGCAGGCGTACGTTCACGGCCCTGGCCGGCACGGCGGCGCTCGGTCTCGCGCTGGCCGGCAGTGGCGGAGCGGCGACCGGCACGAACGGGCCACGCACCGTGCCCACCGGCCCACCACCCCCACCGCCGAGCGCGGACGGCAGACGGCACAGGGTGGGCTTCGACCGCTACTCGATGCTGGTCGACGGCCGGCGCCTGGTGCTGTGGTCCGGCGAGATGCACCCGTTCCGCCTGCCGAGCCCGTCCCTGTGGCGGGACGTGCTGCAGAAGCTGCGCGCCCACGGCCACAACGCGGTCGGCGTCCCCGTGCCGTGGAACCTCCACTCCCCCGCACCCGGCAGGTACGACTTCACCGGCGTGCGGGACCTCGACCGGTTCCTCACCACGGCCGCCGAGGAACGCCTGTACGTCATCCTGCGACCGGGACCGTACCTCGGTGCCGACCTCGACGCCGGCGGCCTGCCGGGGTGGCTGACGGCCACCGGTGGCACCGCGCGGACCGACGACCCGGAGTACCTGCGGCACGTCGACGAGTGGCTCGGCGCGGTCGACGCCATCGCCGTACGGCACCTGTACACCGCGGGCGGCGGCACCGTACTGCTGTACCAGTTCGAGGACGGGTCCGAGGTGCCTGCCGACGATCCGGCAGGACGCGCCTACCTGAGCCACCTGTACACGAAGGTCCGCGCCGACCGCATCGACGTACCGCTGTTCCACGCCGACGCCCGCCTCGACGAACGCGGCGCCGGCCCGCGCACCCCCCGCATCAGGGCCGGGGAGAGCAGCGGGCAGGCCGACGCGTGGGGCGGTACGGCGTCCGGCGGCAAGGGGTACGGCGAGGTGCGGCGCGCCCACGACGCCGCGTCCGAACGCAGCCGCCGGCTGACCGCCCTGGCCGACGGCGTCACCGTGCACAACGTCCGCATGGCGTACGGCGGGACCTCCTGGGGCTGGCTGCCCGGCCCGGGCGTGTACACCTCCTACGACTGCGGCGCGCCGATCGACGAGGCCCGCCGGCCGACGCCGCACCTGGCCCCGTACCAGCAGTTCGGGCACCTGGTGCGGACCGTGCCCGACCTCGCGCGGCTGGACCCGGTGGGTCATGTGCGCGCCGACGACGACCGGCTGACGGTGCGCCACCTGGCCAACCCGGACACCGGCACGCAGGTGTACGTCGTGCGCAACGACTCCGCCGAGCCGGTCACCTCGATGCTGCCGGACAGCGGCATCGACGTGCCGGTCGCCGTCGGCCCGGGCGACGCCAAACTGCTCACCACCGGACTGCGCCTGGGCCGGCGCACACTCGCCTACACCACCGCGCAGCCCATGCTGAGCATGACCACCGGGCGGCAGGACATCGCCGTGTTCGCGGGCCGCGGCGGCGAGACCGCGCAGCTCGCGCTGGACTGCGAGACGCAGCCGGTCACCCACCGGGTCGACCCGGAGTCCGCGTGGTCCTACGACCGGGGCCGGCTGAACGTCGTGGTGCCGCTCGGCCGGGGCGGGCTCAACCGGGTGGTGGTCGAGGGCGGCGACTCCGACACGCCCATGGTGCTGCTGTTCGCCGACGACGCCACCGCGCTGCGCCTGTGGCCCTACGAGACGCCGTCCGGCCCGCTGCTGGTCTACGGGCCCGCGCTGCTGCGCTCGGCCACCCTGCGCGGCTCCACCGTCCACCTCGTCGGCGACGTCGTCGGCGAGACCGGTGTGGAGGTGTGGGGGCCGCGCGGCATCACCGACGTGACATGGAACGGGCAGCCGGTGCCCACCTACCTCGGCATGGCCGGGAGCCTGGTGATGAAGGGCCTGATGCCGGCCGCGCCCACGGTGCCGCTGCCCGTGCCGGGCGGCTGGCGGGCGCGCACCGAGAACCCGGAGTCCGAACCGGACTTCGACGACTCGGCGTGGCCGGTGGCCGACCGCACCGCCTCGCACAGCAGCACACCCGTGCCCGAGGGCGGCCCCGTCCTGTTCGCGGACGACTACGGCTTCCACTACGGCGACGTCTGGTACCGGGGCCGGTTCGAGGACGCGAGCGGCATCGCGTCGGTGTCGCTGTCCTACAGCACCGGCACACAAGGGCTGCTGATGGCCTGGCTGGACGGGCGGGCCCTGGGCACCCACCGCATGCCCGTGCCGGACGAGGACACCGCGCGGCAGGGCACCTGGACGGCGACGGCCACCTTCGAGGTGCCGGCGGCACTGCGCGCGCCGGGGCCGCACGTGCTGTCCCTGCTCGTACGGCCCATGCAGCACGCCGGGGCCGAACGGGCCCGGGGCACGGCGGACGGCACGGCGAGGGACACCTACCGGGCCGCCCGCGGGCTGGTGTCCGTGGAGTTCGGCGGCGGCTCGCCGGCCGTGGAGTGGCGGATCCAGGGGGCCGCCGCACCGGACCGGGTGCGCGGGCCGCTCAACAACGGCGGACTGTACGGGGAACGGAAGGGCTGGCACCTGCCCGGGTTCGACGACCGGGAGTGGCGGACCGCGGAACTGCCGCGCGCGGACCGCTGGCAGGGCGTCGTCTGGTACCGGACCCGCTTCCGGCTGGACGTCGACCCGGACATGGACGCGTCCGTCGGGCTCACCCTGGACGACGACCCGGACCGCGCCTACCGCGCGCAGATCTTCCTCAACGGCTGGAACCTGGGCCAGTACATCAACGACGTGGGCCCGCAGCACACGTTCGTCCTGCCGAACGGGATCCTGCGCACACGGGGCACGAACACACTGGCCCTGGCGGTGCTGTCGGACGGGACCACACCGGCCGGTCCGGGTGACGTCCGGCTGACGCTGCTGGGCGCCGCGCGCGGCGGGATTCCGGTGAAGGCGGTGGACTCACCGGGAAGGTGAGTCTCCGAGGTGGGATTCACGGGTGGGTGAGTCCACCGGCTTCGGTGGGGCTCATGCCAGGCGGATCACGTTCCAGGACAGCGGCTCCAGGACGGCGGAGAGCCGCCCGTCGGCCAGGGTCGTCCCCTCGGCGGGGTGCGGGGTGACCCGCTCGGGCTCGGCGAGGGTGTTGCGGGCGTCCGGGTCGGCGTCCGACAGCACGCTGTGCTCCACGACCGACGTCAACTCCAGGCCGCTGAGGGCGACATCGAGGGGCAGCGCCTCGGTGCGGCTGCGGTTGACGGCGAACACGGTCACCGAGCCGTCCTCGGCGCGCACGGCGGTGGCGTGCAGCAGATCCGCCTCGCCGTACTTCTTCGTCCCGTACGTCGGCGAGTCCACGCGCACGTCCAGCACCTCGCCGCGGCCGTACCGCGAGGCCTGGGCGAACGGGAAGAACGTCGTCTGCCGCCAGGCCGGGCCGCCCGGCTCCGTCATGATCGGCGCGATCACGTTGACGAGCTGCGCCAGGCAGGCGACGGTGACACGGTCGGCGTGCCGGAGCAGCGCGATCAGCAGCGAGCCGAAGACGACCGCGTCGGTGACGCTGTAGTTGTCCTCCAGCAGACGCGGCGCCTCCGGCCAGTCGAGCGCGCTGACCTGCGCTTCGGTGCGGGACAGGTACCAGACGTTCCACTCGTCGAAGGAGAGGTTGATCTTCTTCTTGGACTTCAGGCGGGCGCCGACGTGGTCGCAGGTGGCGACGACGTTCTCGATGAACGACTCCATGTCCACGGCGGAGGCGAGGAAGGAGTCGACGTCGCCGTCGAGCGGCTCGTAGTAGGCGTGCAGGGAGATGTAGTCGACCAGGTCGTACGTCTCCTTCAGGACCGTCGCCTCCCACTCGGCGAACGTCTCCATGGACTGGCCGGAGGAGCCGCAGGCGACGAGTTCGACACCCGGGTCGATCTGCCGCATGGCGCGGGCCGTCTCGGCGGCGAGGCGGCCGTACTCCTCGGCCGTCTTGTGGCCGGTCTGCCAGGGGCCGTCCATCTCGTTGCCGAGGCACCACATGCGGATGCCGAACGGGTCCTTGTCGCCGTGCTCGACGCGCAGGTCCGACAGGGCCGTGCCGGACGGGTGGTTGGCGTACTCCTGCAGTTCCAGGGCCTCGGCGACGCCCCGGGTGCCCAGGTTGACCGCCATCATCGGCTCGGCCTGCGGGCCGATCTTCCTGAGGAAGGCGATGTACTCGGACAGGCCGAAGCGGTTGGTCTCCGTGGAGCGCCAGGCCAGGTCCAGGCGGCGGGGGCGGTCCTCCACCGGGCCGACGGAGTCCTCCCACTTGTAGCCGGAGACGAAGTTGCCGCCCGGATAGCGGATGGCGGTGACGCCGAGTTCGCGGACCAGGTCCAGGACGTCCTGGCGGATGCCGTCGGCGTCCGCGGTGGGGTGGCCGGGTTCGAAGATGCCCGTGTAGACGCAGCGGCCGAGGTGTTCCACGAACGAGCCGAAGAGACGGGGGTCGACCTCACCGACGGTGAAGGCGGGGTCGAGGGTGAAGCGGGCGGTACGCATGGGTTCCTTCCGGGGTTCGGTTTCGTCTAGCGGACGACGGGCCAGCCGTTCTTCTGCCACGTCAGGGCGTTCAGACCGAGCTTGGGGGTGCCTTCGTCCTCGGCGTCGTAGTAGTGGTACGCCAGCCAGTCACGGCCGCGGTCGCGGAAGACCGACTGGCCGCCCGTGCCGACGTACCGGCCGTGGCCGGCCAGGAGGAGGTCGCCGCCGCCCTCCAGGAGCGGGGTGCCTGTGCTGTCGACGTACGGGCCGGTGATGTCCGTGGAGCGGCCGACCTTGATCCTGTAGGTGCTGTTCACGCCCGAGCAGCAGGCGTCGTGGGAGGCGAACAGGTAGTAGTGGCGGCCGTGCTTGACGATCTCCGGGCCTTCGACGGCGTACGGCTCGTCGGGGCGGGTGGCCAGGTGGTGGACGGTCGCGCCCTCGATCGCCCTGCCGGTCGCCGGGTCCAGCTCCACCATGCCGATGCCCGTCCAGTACGAGCCGAACGTCATCCACAGGCGGCCGTCGGCGCGGACCACCGCCGGGTCGATGGCGTTCCAGTGGTCGGTGGTCTCGGAGGAGAAGGCCTTGCCGTGGTCCGTCCAGGTGCCGGGCAGGCCGGTGCGGGAGGTGGCCACGCCGATCGCGGAGTGGTTGGTGCCCCAGGAGGAGACGGCGTAGTAGAGCCAGTAGCGGCCGTCGCGCCAGAACAGGTCGGGGGCCCACGGGTCGCCGGTGTCGTTGTACTCGTACCACCAGCGCGGTGGTTCGGCGAAGGCGTTGCCCGCGTCGTCCCAGTGGACGCGGTCCTTCGAGGTGCGGGCTCCGATGACGCCGCCCGTCGAATAGGCCACGTAGCCGCCGGACTTCAGGCGCATCACGGTCGGGTCGTGGATGATCTGCCGGCCGGTGACCGGCTGCGGGTCCGGGTACGTGACGTCCGCGCGGGCGGAGGTCGG
Source organism: Streptomyces calvus (assembly GCF_006782915.1). Classification (GTDB taxonomy): domain Bacteria; phylum Actinomycetota; class Actinomycetes; order Streptomycetales; family Streptomycetaceae; genus Streptomyces; species Streptomyces calvus. Next base: position 49,491 of record NZ_VCNP01000048.1, on the reverse strand, counting down.
GAGGAGGGCCACGACGGCCGCGGCCAGGAGGGTGACGGTTCTCAGGCGTTTCACGACAGGGTCTCCCGGTGTCACTGGCCGGCCAGACCGGTGTGGGCGACGCCCGCCACGATCTGGCGCTGGAAGAAGACGAACACGACGATCAGCGGCAGGCCCGCCATGAGGCCGCCGGCCATGAGCTGGGCCCACTGGATGCCGTAGGAGTTCATGACGGTCGCGATGCCGTTCGGCATGGTCATCAGGTCGGGGTTGTTGGTCACCATGTACGGCCACAGGAAGTTGTTCCAGGAGCTGATGAAGGTGAAGATGCCGACCGCCGCGAGCGAGGGACGCGACAGCGGCAGGACGATCGTGAAGAAGATGCGCCAGCGGCCCGCGCCGTCGATGAACGCGGCCTCCTCCAGTTCGCGCGGGATGCCCTGGAAGAACTTGTAGAGGATGTAGACCATCGCGGCGGGCGCGCACTGCGGCAGGATCATGCCCCAGTAGGTGTCGACCATGCCCATCTGCTGGACGGTGGTGAACAGCGGGACGCCGAGGACCGCCGGGGAGATCATCAGGCCGGCCATCACCGCGCCCATCAGGACGGCCTTGCCGCGGAACTCGGTGCGGGCGAAACCGTATCCGGCGAGGGCGCTCACCAGCAGGACGACGGTGGTGACGCAGACGGAGACGACGAGGGAGTTCACGAACCAGTCGGTGATGTTGCCGGTCGCGAACATCGCCGACCACGCCTGGCCGGTCCAGTCCTTCGGCAGCCAGTGCGGGGGTACCTCGACGGCCTCCGTCTCCGACTTCAGGGAGGTGAACACGGCCCACGCCAGCGGCGACATGATCACCGCGGCGACGGCGGTGCCGAGGAGGGTGAGGACGATCTGGCTCGGGGTCCAGCTCCGGCGGGGCCTGGTCCGGACCGGTGCTGCGGCGGTGGTCATCGGCCGCCCTCCTCACGGTTGCGCAGCAGCCACATCCGTCCGAGGGCGACGGCCGCGATGAGCACGAAGAAGATGATGGAGATCGCGGAGGCGTAGCCCACGCGGTAGGCGGTGAAGCCCTCTTCGAGGGTGAACTGCACGAAGGTGCGGGTGGAGTCCTCGGGGCCGGGGCCGAAGTCCATCATGACGACGGCCTGGTCGAAGACCTGGAGCGAGGCGAGGATCTGCAGGGCGATCACCAGGCCGGTGATGTTGCGCAGCATCGGCAGGGTGATGTGGACCGTGCGGTGCCAGGCGTTCGCGCCGTCCAGCTTGGCCGCCTCGTACAGGTGGGCGGGAATGCCCTGGAGGGCGGCCAGGTAGAGCAGGAAGCTGAAGCCGACCGTCCACCACAGGGTGCAGATGACGACGGCGAGCATGGCGTACGACGTGTCCGACAGCCACGGCGTGTCGATGCCGAAGACGTGGTTGACCATGCCGGTGCCGGGGTTGAACAGCCACTGCCAGAGGTTGCCGGCGACGGTGGACGGCAGCAGGAACGGCATGAAGAAGCACAGCCGCCACAGCCACGCGCCGCGTTCGATGTGGTGGGCCAGCATCGCCAGCCCGAACGCCAGGACGGTGATGCAGGGCACGACCAGCAGCGTGAAGTAGGCGCTGTGGCCGAGGGAGTCCCACATCAGGTCGTCCCGGAGGGCCTCGCGGTAGTTGTCGAGGCCGACGAAGTTCGCGTCGTCACCGGAGATGTTGGCGTCGGTGAAGCTGAGCCACAGGCCCCGCAGCAGCGGCCAGATCACGAACAGCGCGAACAGCGCCAGGAACGGGGCGACGAACCATCCCCCGTGCTGGAAGCCCTGGCGGCGGCGGACGCCGGCGGTGCCGGCGGCGGTCCTTGCGCGCGCCGGGGCGACGACGGTCTCGGCACTGGCGGTCGTCATGCGGCCGCACCTCCCTCGGCGGCGGTGAGGCCGTCCATCGGGTTCTTCATGGCGAGCAGCTGGGCGAGGACGTTCTTCATCCGGCCGGCCGCGGTTCCCGGCTTGGCAGACCCGGCGGTGGAGGCCATCACGACGGGTCCGATGCGCTGGGCGAGCAGGCCGGTGGAGCCCGCGAACCACACCTTCGGCTCGGTGGCCTGGTGGTCCATCGCGGAGACGTACTCGCTCTGCGGCTTCAGCTTCCGGTACGCGGCCGAGGTCAGGGTCGGCGTGTGGGCGGGGATGTGTCCGCCGCCCGCCCACTGCCGGGCGTGCGTGACGACGTGGGCGGCCAGGCGGTGGGCGGCGTCGTTGCCGGTGCCGCCGCGGTCGGACTGGTGCGGCAGCACGAAGGCGTGGGACTCGGCGTGGGTGGCCTGCGTGCCGAAGACGGGCGGCAGCGGCACGGCACCGTAGTCGAGCTTCGCGGTGTCGAAGACCGGCACCGACCAGTTGCCCTCCAGGGTGAACGGGGCGCCGTTGACGAACTGTTCGGCGTCGGCGGCCCCGGGGACGGTGTAACCGTCGGTGATGTGCCGGCGCAGGAACTCCAGGACCTCGGTGGCCTTGTCGGTGTCGAAGGTGACCTCGGTGTTGCCCGCGTCGAACCAGGTGCCGCCCAGCTGGGTGTAGAAGGCGACGAACATCCACCACTGGATGTTGAGGTCGTTGACGTGCAGGCCGAGCGTCTGCAGTCCGCCGCGGGTGGCCTTCTTGGCCTCCTTCAGCATCGCGAACCAGTCGTCGGTCGACGTCACCGGCACCATCCGGCCGTCGTCGCCGAGCAGCCCCGCCTTCTTCAGCACGTCCCTGCGGTAGAAACAGAGTTGTACGTGGATGTCGAGGGGCAGGGCGTACAGCTTGCCGTCGACGACGGCGCGCCTCCACAGGTCCGGGTTGAAGTCCTTCTCGTGCACGCCGTACCGGGCGAGCAGGTCCACGTCCCAGGGGTCGAGGAGGCGGCCCGGCGAGAAGCCGGGGACCCGGCCGAGGTGCATCACGGCGAGGTCCGGCGCGCGGTTGCCCGCGGCGGCCATCGCGAGCTTGGTGTAGTACGGGTTGCCCCACTGGAGGGTGGAGTCCTTCACGTCGATGCCCGGGTGCTCCGCGCGGAAGGAGTCCAGCATCGCGATCATGTTGTATCCGTCGCCGCCGCTGAAGAGGTTCCAGTAGCGCACCCGGGTGTCCGCCCCGGAGGCGAGCGCGTCGGCCCCCGTTCCGAGCGCCGCGAAGCCGAAGCTGCCGGCGATCGTCAACCCGCCCATTCCGGCGAGGAGTTGCCTGCGATTCAGGCCAGGTCGTCCCATGCCCTGCCCCATCTGCTCATCGTATGTTCGAAATATCGGATGGCGCTCGTAACTTCGAACGGACCGTAAGTGTGATGGACCGGCACGTCAATGGTTCGCACAAGACTCGGGCCGGACTTTTCCCGGGCCCGCTCCGAGCACGAACGGGCACCGTCCGGTCGTCCACCGAGCGACAACGGTCAACGGATCGCATGACGCGGGCACTTCCGTCCGCGTAGGCTCGAACGGCCTCGAGTACGACGAGTACGGCGGCGAGTACGGCGCGAGTGGGAGCGAGGGAGCGGAATGGGGTTCGCGGACGCGGCCATGGGCCCGGCCTCGTTCCTCAGCGAGTTCTACACGTCCTTCTGGTGGATCCCGGCCGCCGTGCTGGCCGCCGCCCTGGCGATCAAACTGCCCACGATCTTCCGGCTCTGGACGGACCCGCTGCTGCGCGCCGTCGGCGGGCTGCTGCTGCTCGCCTGCGCCGTGTTCGTCTTCGTCGCGCCCTCGACGATCGTCTGGGTCAACCGGGTCACCGGCGTGCCGAACATCTCCGCGCCCTGGGTGTACTCGCTGCTCACCGCGTTCTGCGGCTCCTGCCTGCTGCTGATCATCGCCTGGCGCGACGGCCTGTCGGAGCACTCCGCGCCGACCCGCCGCGCCACCCGCCTGGTCGTCGCCGCCTACGGAGGCGTGATCGTCGCGCTGTGGGTGCTGTTCGCCCTCGCCGACGTGCCCGTGGAGCGGACCCGGGACCTGGACACCTACTACGCCAACACGCCGTTCATGCGCGAGGCGATCCTGCTGTACCTCCTCGCCCACACCACCGCCGGACTCGTCACGTCCAAGCTGATCTGGAACTGGATCCGCACCGACGGACTCGACGCCTGGCTGCGCTGGGGACTGAAGTTCCTGGGCGTCGGATACGCGCTCAACCTGGCCTTCGACGCCGCCAAACTCACGGCGGTGGCGGCCCGTTGGACCGGCAACGACCTGGACTGGCTCAGCCTGAACGTGGCCCCGGCACTGGCCTGCGCGTCCGCCGTGTCGATCGCGGTCGGCTTCATCCTGCCGCACGCCGGCCAGTACCTGCACGGACGCTGGCGGATCCGCCTGGCCCACCGCCGGCTGCGGCCGCTGTACCGGCTGATGCGCGGCGTGCACGGCAGCGGCGTGCCACTGCTGCTGCGCGCCAGCCCCGAACTGCGCCTGACCCGCCGCGAGACCTTCATCCGGGACGTCCTGATGCCGCTGGCCCGGCGCACCGACGAGCGGCTGCGCGAACGGTCCTACGCCGCCGCCCTCGGCCTCGGCCACCCGCCGGAGCGGGCCAGGGCCCTCGCCGCGGCCGTGGTGATCCTCGACGCCGTGCGGGCCGGTGCGGAACCGGAGCACGGCGACGGCGGCCAGGGCCCCGACACCACGGAACTCCTCCGCGAGATCGGAGCCGTCTCACGCGCCCTGCGCCACCCCGACGTCATCCGGGAGGTCCGCGCCCGCGCCGCGGCACCCGAGGACACCGCGGCGGTCACCGAGTGACGGGCCCGCACACGGAACTGGCCGGGACGGCACCCGTCTTGGCATATTGCACAGGTGACCGAGCGACACCCAGGGGAACAGGGAGACAGCGGTGCGTACCAGGAAGGAGATGCGTCGTCTCGCTGACGCCCTCATCGACCCCATCCAGGTGGCCGTACCGGCCGACCCGGAGGTCCTGTTCGAGGCGCTCGTCGCGTCCGTCAGCACCTGGCGGGGACGCGACGTCGTCGTCCACCGCGCGTCGTTCCCGCCGCACACCGCGAGCGGACTGTGGCTCGAACGCGACACCCACGACGACGTGGTGGTGGACGAACGGGCCGCCGTGTGGCACCAGATCGTGATCTTCTGCCACGAGGTGTGGCACATGAACCGCCGCGACGCGGACGCCGAAACCGGCCACGGGCCCCGCCCGGTCGCCGCGCGCACCGACTTCAGCCTGGCCGAGGAACAGGAGGCCGACCGCTTCGGCATGCTGATGGGGCGCAGGCTGCGCACCTGGCTGGACGCCTCCACCGACTCGGTGTTCGCCGCGGAGGGCGGCGTCCCCGACGACCCGCAGGACCTCGCCGGGCGCATCGGGGCCGCGCTCAACTACCGCGGGACACGAAGATGAGCGGCCTGATCAACTACGTCAGCTGCGGGGTGCTGTGGCTCGGGCTGTTGGTGAAGGCACCCGACCTGCTGCGGCACCGGCACGATCCCTACCTGCGGGCGATCTGCGCGGTGCTGGGGCTGGCCGGGCTGTGCTTCTTCCTCGGGGCGCCGCCGACGGTCGGCGCGGTCAACCGGATCGGCGGCGTGCCGAACCTCGCCGCGCCGGTCACCTACGCGGCGATCACCGGCTACTGCGCCGCCTCGCAGGTGCTGATCGTGCACTGGCGCGGCGGGCCCCGCGTGCACCGCACCGCCCGCCGCTGGATCCTCGCCTACGCCGTCGTCGTCGTCGGCATCGCGGTGACCTTCACCCTCGGGGACGCGCCGGTGGAGCGCCGCACCGACCTGGACACCTACTACGCCACGACCCCGTTCATCGCCCAGATGATCGTGCTGTACCTGCTCGCGCACCTCACCACCGTCACCGTCACGACGGTGTCGTCGCTGCGCTGGGCGCGCCGGGTGCGCGGCGGACTGCGGGCCGGGCTGCTCCTGCTCGGGGCGGGCGCGCTGTGCGGCGCCGGGTACAGCCTCGCCAAACTGGTCGCGGTCGGCGCCCGCTGGTCCGGGCGGGACTGGTCGCAGCTCGGCACCACCGTCTCCCCCGCCGCCGCCGGACTGGGCGCGCTGCTCACGGTCGTCGGCGTGCTGGTCCCGCTCGCCACGCCCCGGGTCGCCGAGTGGCGGCTGGCCCGGCGGACGTACGCCCGGCTGGAGCCCCTGGAGCGGACGCTGGACGACCTCCTCACCCGCCGCACCCTGCGGCTGCCCCGGCCCCGGTTCGCCTCCCCCACCACCCGGCTGATGTGGCGTCAGACCAGCGTCCTCAACGCGCTCGGCCACCTCGACGTGTACTTCGACCCGGACCTGTACGACCGGACGCGCGCCGCCGTGCTGCGGGCGACGGGCGACGAGGAACGGGCCGGGGCCGCCGCCTGGGCCGCGGTGATCGACGCGGCGGTACGGCGGGAGGCGGACGCGGGACGGCAGGCCGCGCCGCCGGCCGGCGCCGGCCGGGCCCTCGACCGGGTGCCGGACCCGGCCGCCCTGCCCCGGATCGCCGACGCGCTGGCCGGCGGCGTCCCGCTGCCCGCGCCCTCCGCGGTGCCGACCGGTACGACGACGGCGGGCACCGTATGAGGGCCCGGAGCGGCGCGCACGGGCCCGGGCGGGCCGCAGCGGCACCGGCCGCGGGGAGGTGCCCGGCGTGAGCACCGTCGTCTACCTGGCCGCGTTCGTGTTCGCGATGACCTCCGTGCTGCTGTTCCGCCGCCCGCGCCGGGCCATGCGCAACCCGCTGACCCTGTCCACGTGCGTGGCGGTCGTCCTCGGCGCGCTGGTCTTCGTCTGCGCCGCCCCGGCCACCCTGGCCACCGTCAACCGCCTCACCGGCGTCCCCAACTTCGGTGCGCCGCTGACCTACGGGATGCTCTCCGCGTACAGCTGCTCCGTGCTCGTCCTGCTGATCAACTGGCGGGGCGGCTCCCGCGAACGGGTGCGGCGCCTGGTGCTGCGCTGCATGGCCGCCTACGGGCTGCTGATCGCCGCCATCGTGGTGCTGTTCCTGCTCGCCGAGGCGGACACCGAGCGGCTCAACGACCTCGACACGTACTACGCCAACACGCCGTTCATGCGGGAGATGATCCTGCTGTACCTGCTCGGGCACAGCGCGGCGATGCTGGCGATGTGCACGGTGTGCGTCAAGTGGGGGCGCGAGGTCGGCGGGCTGCTGCGGACCGGGCTGCGGCTGATCCTGGTGGGCTCGCTGCTGGACGTGGTGGGCTTCCAGGTCGCCAAGTACACGGCGGTCGTGGCCCGTTGGACCGGACACGACCTGGACTTCCTGTCCACCACGCTGGCGCCGCCGATGGCCTCGCTGGCCGCGCTGCTGTGTTCGGCGGGGTTCGTGCTGCCGCGGCTGCTGCCGTCGGCGCGGGCCCAGTGGCGGGCGCTGGGCGACTACCGGCGGCTGGCGCCGCTGTGGACCCTGGTGCGGTCGGTGTCCACCGCGCCCAAGCCGCCGACCGGCTGGTGGCAGCTGCCGCAGGCCCGCCTGCAGTGGCGCGAGGTGTCGATCCACGACGCGCTGCTCGCGCTCGCGCCGTACTTCGACCACCGCGTCCGCGAGCGGGTCCGCGACGGTGCGCTGCGCGCGGGCGGCACGCCGCACCGGGCCCGGCTCGCGGCGGAGGCCGCGATGCTCGCCGACGCGGCGCGGCGGGCCGCCGCCCGGGAGGAACCGCCCGAGGCCGCCGCCGCGTACCGGCTGCACGCCACCGAGATGTCCGGCACCAGCGGGCTGGTGGAGCTGGCCCAGGAACTCAACCGTCCGCCCGCCGCGGCCACCGCGCCCGGCGGCACGGTGCCGCCGCTGGCCGAACCCGAGGAGCCCCATGTCGCATAGAGCTGTCGTCGTCGGTGCCGGTCTGGCCGGCCTGCTGGCCGCGGCCGTGCTGTCCGCCGCCGGAGTGGACGAGGTGGTCGTGCTGGACCGGGACGACCTGCCCGAGGGCCCCGAGCACCGCAAGGGGCTGCCGCAGGGGCGGCACGCGCACCTGCTGATGACCGGCGGCATGGACGCCGTGGAGGAGCTGCTGCCGGGTGCGGGCGTGCGCGAACGGCTGCTGGCCGCGGGGGCGCACGAGGTCTCGCTCAGCTCGGGCATGCTGGCCCGCACGCCCGAGGGCTGGCTGCGGCGGTGGCGGCGCGAGGGCCCGGTCATGGTGACGTGCACCCGGGCACTGCTGGACTGGGTGGTGCGCACGGCGGTGCGGGAGCGGACCGCGGTGGAGTTCCGCCGGGCGGCGGCGGTGGGACTGACCGGCTCCCGGGATCGGGTGCGGGGGGTGCGGATCGCGGCGCCCGGCGGGGACGTGGACCTGGAGGCGGACCTGGTCGTCGACGCGAGCGGACGCGGCACCCGGGTGGTCGGCTGGCTGGGCGGGCTCGGGGTGAGCGGGGTGCGGGAGCGGGCGGTGGACTCCGGGCTGGTCAACGCGTCGCGGGTGTACCGGGTGCCGGACGGCGCGGAACGGTTCCCGCTGACGATCGTGCAGGCCGATCCGTACGTGTCCCGGCCGGGCCGCAGCGCGATGGTGATGCCGGTCGAGGGCGGCCGCTGGCTGGTGAGCTGCGGCGGCTCCCGCGGCGGTGAACCGCCGGCGGACCCCGAGGGCTTCCTGCGGTACACGCTCGACCTGCCGGACCCGATCGTGGGGCGGCTGATCTCCGGCGCGGAGCCGCTGACCGATGTGCATCTGAGCCGGTCGACCAGCAATGTGCGGCGCCACCTGGAGAAACTGCCGCACTGGCCGGAGGGGTTCGTGGTGCTCGGGGACGCGCTGGCCACGTTTAATCCGGCGTACGGGCACGGGATGTCGGTGGCCGCGTTCGGGGCGCGCGTCCTCGGCCGGGAGCTGGACCGGGCCGGCTCCCTCACCGCGCCCGGGCTCGCCCGGCGGGTGCTGCGGGGCGCGGCGCGCTCGGCGGACGCGGCGTGGACCATGGCGGTCAGCCAGGACGTCCTCTACCCGGGTGTGCGCGGCGGCCGCCCGACGCCGGGCGACCGCGTCCTCACCGCCTACACGCGCCGCATGATGAAGGCGGCCACCGGCTCGTACGCGGCGGCCTCGGCGATCTGGGACGTCACCAGCCTGCGCACGCCGCCGACCCGCATGTTCCGTCCCGGCGCCGTCCTCGCGGCCCTCGCCGGCTCCCCGCTGCCGCCGTCGACCGAACCGCCGTTGACCCCGGAGGAACGCAACGTCCTCCGGGGCCTGGACCGCACCGGCGTGTGACCGGACGCACCGGCGGGCGACCGGGCGCGGCGGCGTGCGATCGGGCGCGGCGGGCGGGGGCGGGCGACCGGGCGCGGCGGGCGGGGGCGGGCGACCGGGCGCGGCGGGCGGGGCGCGGCGGGCGGGGCGCGGCGGGAGGGGGCGGGGGTGGGGTCAGCCCGCGAACGCCGGCTGGGCCACCCCCTGACCCGCTCCCGGGACCACCAGCAGCGAGCCCGCGAGCGGGTGGGGTGCCGTCAGGCCGACGCGGGCCGTGGTGAGGTACAGGTCGGTCAGGTCGGGGCCGCCGAAGGCGCACGCCGTGACGCGGGGCACGGGCAGCGGGATCTCCCGGTCCAGGTCGCCGGCCGGGGTGTAGCGGCGGACCGCGCCGCCGTCCCACAGGGCGACCCAGACGCAGCCGTCGGCGTCGACGGTGAGGCCGTCCGGGAAGCCGGCGCCCTCCTCGATCGTGACCAGGCAGCGGCGGCCGGTGATCCTGCCGTCCGCCTCGCCGACGTCGAACACGTCGACGCGGCGGGTCGGCGAGTCGATGTAGTACATCAGCCGGCCGTCGGGGCTCCAGCCGATGCCGTTGCTCACCGCCACGTCGTCGAGGAGGGCGTGGACCGTGCCGTCGCCGGTGACGCGGGCGAGCGTGCCGCCGCCGGGCGCCTCGTCGTAGCGCATGGTGCCCGCCCACAGGCTGCCGTCGGGGGCGACGGCGGCGTCGTTGGCGCGGCGGCCGGGGACGGGTTCGCGGTGCAGCCAGCGGAAGGTGTCGTCGGCGTCGAGCAGGCCGATGCCGTCCCGCAGGTTCAGCACCAGGCCGCCGCCCGCGCGGGGCTTGACGGCGCCCACGTGCTGGTCGGTGCGGCGCAGGGTGCGGCGGCCGGTGGCCGGGTCGTAGGTGTGGACGCGGGAGCCGAGGATGTCGATCCACAGCAGGCGGCCGGTCGCCGGATCCCAGGTGGGCCCCTCACCGAGGGCCGCCTCCGCCCGGACGGCCACGTCGAAGGTGTGTGTCATGCCATGCTCCGGTGGCCCAGACGCTCGGACAGGTCGGCCGCACCCTTCACGGCGAGTTCCTCCAGTTCGCCCAGCCGCTCCTCGCTCCAGCGGATCATCGGCACGGAGATGGACAGCGCGGCGACCACCTGGCCGGTGCGGTCGCGCACCGGCGCGGCGACACAGCTGACGTCCGGATTGGACTCCCGGCTCTCCACGGCGACGCCCCGGGCACGGATCCCGGCAAGGGTCTCGCGCAGGACGGCCGGGTCGGTGATGCTGTTGGGGGTCATCGCGACCAGGTCCGCGTCGTCGGGAAGGCGCGCGGCGAGCTCGTGCTCGGGAAGGGAGGCCAGCAGCATCTTGCCGACGGACGTGCAGTGGGCGGGCAGCCTGCGGCCGGCCGCCGACACCATGCGCACCGCGTGCGTGGAGTCCACCTTGGCGATGTAGATGACGTCGGTGTCCTCCAGGATCGCCACGTGCACCGTCTCGTCGCAGGTCTCGGCGACGGCCCGGGCGACCTGCTGGCCCTCGGCGGCGAGGTCGAGGTGCTCGGCGTAGCGGGCGCCGAGCTGGTACGGGCGTACCCCGAGCCGGTAGCGGCCCGGCTGGCCGGCCACCGGGACGATGTACTTCCGGGCGGCGAGCGTGGTCACCAGCTCGTGGACGGTGGTGCGCGGCAGCTGGAGCCGGCGCACGATGTCGGGGGCGGAGAGCGTGCCGTCCCCGTCGAGGAAGAGCTCCAGAATGTCGAGAGCCCGGGTCACGGCTGGTACGAGGCGTCCCACGACCGGCCCCCTCCCTAATGTGTCTCAGGCGCCTGCGGTCGTTCGAGATTTCAACAGGCGATCGGAATGGCGAACACACAGGCTAGCCACACGGGCCGTACCGGGCAATGGGCCCACGGTCACCACATGCACCGGTCACCGCTCCACGACACGCACCGCCCGGTGCGCGACGATGGTTCCGTGCCCACCGGACGCCGTCCCGCCGCCCCGTTCACCCCGCGCGACTTCCAGCTCGTGCTGCTGCGCCGCATGGCCGACTTCAACCCGGGCCCGGTCGAGGACGCCCGGCGCGAACTGGGCGCCTCCCCCGCCGACCTGCGCGAGGCCAACAGGCGCTGGCAGGCGATGGTCCGCTCGCCGCGCTCCCGACCGGCCCTGTCCCGGTACCGCTCGGTGCTCGGCGAGCCGGAGTCCCGGACCCCGCGCCGGATCGGCGACCTCGACTGCGAGGCCTGGCAGTGGCCGCTCCCGCTCTGGCCGGACCTGCGCTTCGAGGTCCTGACCCCGGCGGCCGGGGGCGCGGTGTGGAACGAGTGGCTGGTCCGCGCGCCGTCCGCCGCGCCGCCGCCGCTGCGCACGGTGGAGGACCTCACGCCGTGGTCCTGCACGGTCGACGAGGCCGCCCGCGCCTTCGCCCCGGCCCGTCCCCTGGAGGGCACGGCGCCGACCCGCTGGGGCCTGGCCCTGACCGCACCGGACGCCCGCGGTGAACTCCGTGACGTGGTCGCGGAGTTCACGTGGGGGCTGTTGCAGCGTACGGCGGTCAGCGAGCCGCGGCGCTGAGCAGGTGCTTCACGACGCGCGGCACCGACTCCGGGTGCAGCCACAGGAACAGGTTGGGTTCGACCAGTTCCAGTTCCATCACCCGCGGCCGGCCGTCCTCGCCGTCCACGAGGTCGACGCGCGCGTACAGCAGCTCCGGTGCTCCGGGCACGGCGGCCAGCGCCCGCTCCGCGACGTCGAGTTCGGCGGCGGTGGGGGTCCAGGCGGTCAGCCCCGGGTGGGCGACCTTGCGCTGGTCGTAGGGCGTGCCCGGGGCGAGGACCGCGCCCTTGCGGCCGGCGTGCAGCAGGCTCCCGCCGAAGAACTGCACCGCCCGCTCCCCGGCGGTGTCGATGCTGCGCACATAGGGCTGCACCATCGCGGTGAACCCCTCGTCGTGCATGCGCCGCACATGCCGTACGGCCGTGTCGTGCTCGGCGGGCGTGTAGCGGGCGGCGAACCGGGCGCCGGCGCCGGAGGTCGGCTTGACCACGTACTCGTGGGTGTCGGGGAGGACGACGGTGTCGCCGGGCGCCAGGTACCGGGTGTCCACCACCGGCACCCCGGCCGCGGCGAGGTCCCCGAGGTAGCGCTTGTCGGTGTTCCACCGCACCACGTCCGCCGGATTGGCGAGCCGGGTGACGGCGGCGCACCGCTCCGCCCACGCGGTGAACTCGGCGGACCGCCAGCTGTAGTCCCACGTCGACCGGATCACGGCGAGGTCGAAGGCGCCCCAGTCCACGTCGCCGTCGTCCCACACCTCGGCGGACGCCTCCGCCCCGGCCTCCCGCAGGGCGGACACCAGCCCGGGCAGGTCCCGGTCCTCGGCCACGTCGGGCCCGGGCCGGCAGGTCACGAGCGCGATACGGGGCACGGCGACTCCTCCTTCTCCGCACAGCCGGCCGGCCACACGGCCGACCGACCGGCAGGCTAACAGCCCCGCTCCCGCACCCGGCGCCCGCACACCACCCGTCCGACCACGGTGACCTGCACCTTTACGGCCTTCCCGGCACGGCTGTCCGCGCCGACTGGCCGGCCTGGCGGCCTGGCGGCCGGTCGGCCGGTCGGCCGGTCGGGCGGGCGGTCGGCCGGCCGACGATGCGGACCAGCGCCACCGCGGGGCGCCCGGCGCTGCCCGGTCACCGCCGCCGGACGGGACCGGAGCGGGCGCCGGCAGCCGCTTGACCTTCCCCTTCGGGCAAGCCCCAGGATCGGTGGCGGAACGCGGCACGGCGGGACGGACGGAGCGGGGGAGGCCCATGGCCGGGGAGATGCTGACGATCGGTGCGTTCGCGCGGGCGTGCGGGCTGTCGCCGAAGGCGCTGCGGCTGTACGACGAGCTGGACCTGCTGCGGCCCGCCCGCGTGGACCCGGACACCGGCTACCGGTACTACACGGCCGGGCAGTTGGAGCGGGCCCGGCTGGTGGCGTGGCTGCGGCGGCTGGGCATGCCGCTGGCGCAGATCCGCCGGGTGTGCGCGCTCGGCGCCGACGCCGCCGCCGTGGAGGTCCGGGCGTACTGGGCCCGGGTGGAGGCGGACACGGTGGTACGGCGGGACCTGGCCGCGTTCCTGGTCGATCACCTGACGGACGTGTCGAGAAGGGACACCACCATGAGCACCGGCACACTCGAACTGCGGTACCACGCCCACTCCGACCGGGGCCGGGTCCGCACGGCCAACCAGGACGCGGCGTACGCGGGCCGGCGGCTGCTGGCCGTGGCCGACGGCTTCGGTCCCGCGGGCGGACCGGCCGCCGGCGCGGCGGTGGCGGCGCTGCGCCGCCTGGAGACGCGGGAGGTCCCGGCGGGCGGGGTGCTGAACCTGCTGGAGGACGCGGTGCGCGGCGCGGCGCGGGCCGTGCGGGACGTGGCCGCCGGCGCCGAGGAGGCCGGCACCACGCTGACCGCCGCGCTGTGGACGGGATCGCGGCTGGCGCTGGTCCACATCGGGGACTCGCGGGCGTACCTGCTGCGCGGGGGCGAGCTGTTCCGGGTCACGCACGACCACACGGTGGTGCAGTCGCTGGTGGACGAGGGCCGGCTGACCGAGGAGGAGGCGGCCTCGCATCCGCAGCGCACCCTGCTGCTGAAGGCCCTCACCGGCGCGGAGGCGACGGCCGCGCCCGACCTCCGCCTGCACGACGTCCGCGCGGGCGACCGCTGGCTGCTGTGCTCCGACGGCCTGCCGCGCGCGGTCCCGGACGCCGACGTGCGGCGTCTGCTCGTCGCCTCGGCCGGCCCGGCCGAGGCGGTCGGGGCGCTGATCGGCGCGGCCGACGAGGCCGGCGGTCCGGACAACGTCGCCTGTGCGGTGGCGTACGTGGTGGACGCGGCGGACGCGGCGGACGCGGCGGCCTGACCGTCAGGAGGCGGTCAGCGCTCGGCCTCCGGATCCCAGTCCAGCAGGCGGACCTTGGCGACCGTGCGGACGTGGCGGCGCATCGCGGCGGCCGCCCGGCGGGGCTCGCCGGCGGCGACGGCGTCGAGGATGGCCTGATGCTGGGCCAGGGAGCGGTGCGGGCGGCCGGGCTGGCGCAGGGACTCGGTGCGGCTCTCGGCGATCTGCTCGCTGATGGACCGCATGAACTCCGCGAGCAGAGCGCTGTGGGCGGCCGCCGTCACCGCGGCGTGGAACAGGCGGTCGCCCTCCACGCCGTGGCCGCCCGCCTCGATCTCGTCGGCCATGTGCGCGAGGGCCGAGCGCAGCGCGGCGAGGTCCTCGTCCGTGCGGCGTTCGGCGGCCAGTTCGGCGAGCTTCGTCTCCAGCGCCTCCCGGGCCTCCAGTACGTCGGGCAGGCGCCGGCGGCGTTCCACCAGCCGTTCGACCGGTTCGACGTCGAGGCTGTCGCGTACGAGGTAGGTGCCGCCGCCGTGGCGCGCCTCGACCAGGCCCTGGACCTCCAGGACCACGATGGCCTGCTTCACCGAGGCGCGGCTGACGCCGAGCCGCTGGGCGAGGTCCCGTTCGGGCGGGAGGCGGTCGCCGGCCCGCAGGCCGCCCTCGGTGACGTACTGGCGCAGCCGGTCCAGTACCTGTTCGTACAGGCGCTGTCTGGGCATCGGACGCAGGGCGTCGGTCACGGGGTCCCCCTCTCGTCGGGAGACTAGCACCGGGCCGGAACAGTGGACGAGTGGCTGAGCCAATTCATGCGCGACCCCTTGACGGGCCCTTCCCCGGGGCCCACGCTGTCCAGCCAAACGGACCACGCCACTCCAGTGGAAAAGTGGTTCAGCCACTCATCCACTCGGGAGCCCGCATGTCCCCCGAACTCGTCTCGATCCTCGTCCTGGCGGTGGTGTTCGTCATCGCCACCACCCGCTCCGTCAACATGGGCGCGCTGGCCTTCGCCGCCGCCTTCGGGGTCGGCACGCTCGTCGCCGGCCTCGACGCGGACGGCGTCTTCGCCGGTTTCCCCGGCGACCTGTTCGTCGTCCTGGTCGGCGTGACGTACCTCTTCGCCATCGCCCGCGCCAACGGCACCACCGACTGGCTGGTGCACGCCGCCGTCCGGCTGGTGCGGGGCCGGGTGGCGCTGATCCCCTGGGTGATGTTCGCCCTCACCGGCGCGCTCACGGCGATCGGCGCGGTCAGCCCGGCCGCGGTCGCCATCGTCGCGCCGATCGCGCTGAGCTTCGCCGCCCGGTACCGGATCAGCCCGCTGCTGATGGGGGCGATGGTGGTGCACGGCGCCCAGGCCGGCGGCTTCTCGCCGATCAGCATCTACGGCTCCATCGTCAACGGCATCGTGGAGCGCGAGAAGCTGCCCGGCAGCGAGATCACCCTGTTCCTCGCCTCCCTGCTGGCGAACCTCCTCATCGCCGCCGTGGTGTTCGTCGCCTGCGGCGGGGTGCGGCTGTGGAGCCAGGGGGCCGTGGACGACAGCGGGAGCGCGGGCGCCGGCGGCGGTTCCGTCACCTCGGGTGCGGGCAGCGGCGGCGGCACCGGTACGGCCTCCGCCCCCGCCGCCGTGGCCACCCGCCCCGACGCCCCCGCCGCCGTCCCGCTCACCGCGCCCGTCGTCGCCACCCTGGTCTCCCTGGTCGCGCTCGTCGTCGCCGTCCTCGGCTTCGACCTGGACGCCGGACTCACCGCGATCACCCTCGCCGTCGTGCTCAGCACCGTCTGGCCGGACGACAGCCGCACGGCGGTCGGCCAGATCGCCTGGCCCACGGTCCTGCTGATCTGCGGCGTCCTGACCTACGTCGGCGTGCTGGACGAGATGGGCACCATCACCTGGGCCGGTGAGGGCGTCGGCGGCATCGGCGTCCCGCTGCTCGCCGCGGTGCTGCTCTGCTACATCGGCGCGATCGTGTCGGCGTTCGCCTCCTCCGTCGGCATCATGGGCGCGCTGATCCCGCTGGCCGTGCCGTTCCTCGCCCAGGGGGAGATCGGGGCGGTCGGGATGGTGGCCGCGCTCGCGGTGTCGGCGACGGTGGTGGACGTCAGCCCGTTCTCCACCAATGGCGCGCTCGTCCTGGCCGCCGCGCCGGACGTCGACCGCGAACGGTTCTTCCGGCAGCTGATGGCGTACGGGGGGATCGTGGTCGCGGCGGTCCCGGCGGTGGCGTGGCTGGTGATGGTCGTGCCCGGCTGGGGGTAGGCCACCCTGAACCCGGGACCCGAGCACCTGGTCCGGGCCCGCACACGGCCCGCACACGGCCGGCCCGGGGCCCGCACCCGCGCACCGGCCCACGAGCACCCGAACACCCGAGCACCCGACCGCTTCCGAACAACAGCTGGTTAAGGAGTACGACGCGTGTCCTCTCTCTTCCCCGCCCTGACCGCCGGCCCGGCGGCCGCCGACCGGCCCGCCCTGCGCTTCGGCGAGCGCGCACTGACGTACGGGGACCTCGCCGCGGCGGCCGGCGCGGTCGCCGGGGACCTCGCGGGGGCGCGGCGGGTCGCCGTGTGGGCCGCGCCGTCGCTGGAGACCGCCGTCGCGGT
The DNA here is from genome assembly GCF_006782915.1 of Streptomyces calvus. Lineage (GTDB taxonomy): Bacteria > Actinomycetota > Actinomycetes > Streptomycetales > Streptomycetaceae > Streptomyces > Streptomyces calvus. The sequence goes on along the minus strand of NZ_VCNP01000048.1, from coordinate 32,814 downwards.
GACCGCGGCACTGCTCGCCGGGGTCACCGTGGTGCCGCTCAACCCGCGGTCGGGCGAGAAGGAACTCGGCCACATCCTCTCCGACAGCGCCCCCGGCCTGGTCCTCACCGCGCCCGGCACCGACCTGCCCGCCCCGCTCGCCGGCCTGCCGCGCATCGACGTGGACCCGGCGGTCCGGGCCCCGGGCGCGCTGCCCGACGACCGGGACCTGGACGACGCCCACCCGGCGCTGATCGTGTACACCTCCGGCACCACCGGCCCGCCCAAGGGTGCCGTCGTCCCCCGCCGCGCGATCGCCGCGACCCTCGACGCGCTCGCCGACGCCTGGCAGTGGACCGGCGACGACGTGCTGGTGCACGGGCTGCCGCTGTTCCACGTGCACGGCCTCGTCCTCGGCACCCTCGGCCCGCTGCGCCGCGGCGGATCCGTGCGCCACCTCGGCAGGTTCACCACCGAGGGCGTGGCGCGGGAGCTGAACGACGGCGCGACCATGCTGTTCGGCGTGCCGACGATGTACCACCGGGTCGCGGAGGCCCTGCCCGGCGCGCCGGACCTGGCCAAGGCGCTGGCCGGGGCCAGGCTGCTGGTGTCGGGTTCCGCCGCGCTGCCCGTGCACGACCACGAGCGGATCGCGGCGGCGACCGGCCGCCGCGTCATCGAGCGGTACGGCATGACGGAGACGCTGATGAACACCAGCGTCCGCGCGGACGGCGAGGCCCGCCCGGGCACGGTGGGCGTACCGCTGCCCGGCGTCGAACTGCGGCTGGTGGAGGAGGACGGCTCCCCGGTCGCCGCGTACGACGGCGAGACGGTCGGCGAGATCCAGGTGCGCGGGCCGAACCTGTTCACCGAGTACCTCAACCGGCCGGACGCCACGGCCGAGGCGTTCACCGCGGACGGCTGGTTCCGCACCGGCGACATGGCGGTGCGCGACCCCGACGGCTACGTCCGCATCGTCGGCCGCAAGGCCACCGACCTGATCAAGAGCGGCGGTTACAAGATCGGCGCGGGTGAGATCGAGAACGCGCTGCTGGAGCACCCGGGGGTGCGGGAGGCCGCGGTCACCGGGGAGCCGGACGCGGATCTGGGCGAGCGGATCGTGGCGTGGGTGGTGCCGGCGGACCCGCAGTCCCCGCCGACGCCGGAGGCGTTGGCCGACCATGTCGCCGGGCGCCTGGCCCCGCACAAGCGGCCGCGCGTCGTCCACCACCTCGACGCGCTGCCGCGCAACGACATGGGCAAGATCATGAAGCGGGCGCTGCACCGTGGCTGACCGCCTCTCCGCCCGCGCGGCGATCGCCGTCGTCACCGACGACTTCACCGAACTGCCGTACCCGGAACGCCCATCGGCCCCGGACGGCCCGCTCGGCTGGCCCGGCTACGACGCCGCCCGCGCCCGCGCCGCCGAACGCACCGGCGAGCGGGAGTCGGTGATCTGCGGCACGGCGGTCGTCGAGGGCACCCGGGCCGTCGTCGTCGCGTTCGAGTTCGGCTTCCTCGGCGGTTCCCTCGGCGAGCGCACCGGCGACCGGCTGGAGGCGGCGTACGTCCATGCCCGCGCCCACCGGCTGCCGGTGGTGCCGCTGGTCGCCACCGGCGGCAGCCGGATGCAGGAGGGCATGCTCGCGCTCACCCAGCTCCAGCGGGTCGCGCGGGAGTCGGCGCTCACCCGGCAGGCCGGGCTGCCGCAGATCGCGGTGGTGCGCGATCCGACGACCGGCGGCGGCTGGGCCACCCTGGGCGCGGGCGCCGACGTGGTGCTGGCGCTGCCGGACGCGCAGGTCGGGTTCGCCGGTTCACGGGTGCGGCCCGCGGACGCCGACCCGGCGGCGTACACGGCGCGGGCGCAGGTGGCGGCGGGCGCGGCGGACACGCTGGTGCGGCCGGAGGACCTGCGGGAGACCCTGGGCCGCTGGCTGCGGCTGCTGACCCGCCCCGCCACCGCGCCGGCCCCACCGCCGCACGCGCTGGGCGCGGCCGGTCCGCCGGCCGCCGGCTCGGACGCGGTCCGCCGCGCCCGCGCGCCGGAACGCCCGCGCGCCGCCGCCTACCTGGACGCCTACTTCACCGACCGCGTCACGCTCAGCGGCGACCGCTGCGGCGGCACCGACCCGGACGGCATGCTGTGCGGCTTCGGCGAGCACGAGGGCCGTACGGTCGCCTACGCGGCGCAGACCGGGACGGCCACCCGTCCCGCCGGCTACCGCACCGCCGCCCGGCTGGTGCGGCTCGCCGACCGGCTCGGCATCCCGGTGCTGACGCTGGTGGACACGCCGGGCGCGGCGAACGACGCGGAGGCGGAACGGCAGGGCGTGGGCGCCGCCATCGCCGACCTGTTCGGTGCCGTCGCCGCCGCCCGCACACCGGTCACCACGCTGGTCGTCGGCGAGGGCGGCTCGGGCGGCGCGCTGGCCCTGGCGGCCCCCGGCAACACCTGGGTCACTCCGGACAGCTACTTCTCGGTGATCGCACCGGAACTCGCGGCGGCCATCCTCAAGCGCCCGCCGGACGCGGTTCGGACGACGGCGGACCAACTCCGCGTCCGTCCGCAGGACCTGGTGGCGCTCGGCGTGGTCCGGGGCGTCGTCGGGCCGGCGGGCGCCGGGGCTCCGCCCGGGTGAGGAGCACCCCGGCCCGGGTGGGCTGCCGCCCGTTCGGCGGCCCCCCACCCGGCCCCCCAGGAAAGGCGGGGCCGCGGCCCGGCGCGCACGATGCCTGAGAGGTCCGCCGCCCGGCGGGCCCCAGGGCGCGCACTCGGGAGGAACTGCCGTGACCGCAAGTCTGGAGCAGCTGCGCCGCTGCCACTTCGCCGTCGACCTGGGCGCGGCCCGCACCCGGGTGTACGTCAAGGGCGCCGGGCTCGTCGTCGACCAGCCGTCCGTCGCCGCCGTGAACACGCGCACCGGCGCGCTGATCGCGGTCGGTGAGCTGGCGGAGAAGATGACGGGCCGTACACCGGACTACATCCGCGTGGTGCGGCCGGTGTCCGGCGGCACGGTGGTCGACATCGAGATGGCGCAGCGCATGCTGCGGCAGCTGCTCGGCGACCGGATCCGCCGCACCCTGCGCCGCAAGCCCCGGCTGCGGGCCGCGGCCTGCACCCCGCACGACGCCGACCCGCTCGCGCAGCGCGCCGCGATCGAGACCCTGGTGGGTCTGGGCGCCCGCCGGGTGGAGCTGGTCGACACGCTCATCGCCGCCGCCGTCGGCTGCGGCCTGCCGGTGGAGCAGCCCGAAGCGACCATGATCATGGTGTGCGGGGCGGCGGCCACGCAGGTGGCCGTGCTCTCCCTGGGGTCGATCGTGACGGCGGAACGCATCCCCGTGGGCGGCGAGGCCGTGGACAACGCGATCGTGCAGCACCTGCGCCACCAGCACGAGCTGATGCTGCCGAGCCAGTCGGTACGGCCCCTCCAGCTCGCCCTGCACGGCAACGGGCTCACCCCCGAGGGCCCGGAGTCGACGGAGATCCACGGCCGGGACGTCGCCACCGGTCTGGCCCGTTCCGTGCGGGTCGACACGGAGGCGGTGCGGCAGGCCATCCAGACGCCGCTCACCGCCGTCCTGGACGGCATCGGCAAGGTGCTGCGCGGGTGCCCGCCCGACCTGGTCGCCGACCTCGCCGACCGCGGGATCATGATGGTCGGCGGGAGCGCCCTGCTGCCGGGCCTGGACCAGATGCTGCGTCAGGCGACGGGCATGCCCGTGCACATCGCCGAACGGCCGGACGTGTGCGCCGTGCAGGGGCTGGGCGAGATGCTGGAGGGCAGGATCGCCCCGATCGTCCTGAACCCCCTGGGCGCCTGAGCACCGCACCCACCCGACGACGGGCACGCCCCCGGCCCGGTGCCACGCCCGACCGCCCCGCGCGTCCGACCTCCGAACGCAGGGCGGCGCGTACCGCTGAAGGCCTGCGGGGAGCGCTGCCGCTCAGGGCCGGCGGCGCGGGAACCAGCACCTGATCGTCGTGCCGTCGTCCCCGGTGTGCACGCGCACCAGGTCGGCGATCAGGTTGACCAGCAGCAGCCCGCGCCCGCCGCGCCGGCCGCCGGCCGCGGGCCTGCGGCCGGCGAGCGGGTCGGTGAGCCGGCCACCGTCGCGGACGTCGCACAGCACATGGCCGTCCTCGGCCCAGATCCGCAGCACGCCCGAACCGCCGCCGTGCAGCACGCTGTTGGTGGTCAGCTCGGCCGTGGCCAGGGCCAGGTCCTCCAGGGTGACGCCGGTGAGGCCGAGCCGCCGTCCCTCGTCGGTCGCCGCGTGCCGGGCCGCCGTCAGCGACTCGGCGACGAACGGGAAGGTCATCGCGTCCGCCACCGGCGGCAGCGGCTCGTTGTAGCGGGAGACGACCGCGTCGGGGGCGTACGCCGCGCTGTCCCGCACCGCGCGGGATCCGGCGGGGATGACGGTCGGGTGGGTGGCGTACGCGTCGTCGAGGACGGGACCGGGCAGCCGTACGGCGTCGTAGGGGCACAGGATGGTCACCGCACGGCCCCGGAAGGCGGCGTTGATCAGCGCCTCGTGCTGGACGCAGGCCGGGTACTCGGTCTCGGTGCGGCCGGCCCAGATGGGTTCGCCGATGATCCGTACCCGCTGGCCGGCGGGGTGGCTGTCGGCGAAGGCGCGCAGCACGCCGGGGATGATCCGGCCGGGGTTGCGGCCGGCCTCCCGCATGTCGAGGAGCCGGACGTGTGCGGCGTCGCCGCCCAGCGCGTCCCCGATCAGCCGCAGCCGCTCGCCGGGCACGGCGACCGCGACGGGCTCCCCGGCCGCGAGGCCCTCACGGACGAAGGAGACGGTGCCGTCCAGGTACTCCTGCTCGTCCCGGTAGAAGAGCGCGGGGTGGACGAACGGGTCGTGGGCGGTGGTCACGGGTCCGGCCGAGGTGGTCATGTCGTCGACACCTCGACCCCCGGCTGGTCGGGCCAGAGCATCTCCAGCACCCGGCGCAGGCCCGGCGGCGGACGGCGCACCACGAACCGGCGTCCGTCCCCGAGCCGCTCGGCGGCGGCCACGAGCGCTCCCGCGCCGGCGACGTCGACGAACGTCACCTCGGACAGCTCCAGGTAGTACACGGTCTCACCTCCGCGCACCGCCTGCTCCAGCACGCGCTCCCAGATCATGTGGGTGCCCAGGCCGACCTCTCCGGCCGCGCGGACACCCCCGCACCCTTCCAGCGGGCGCACCGTCAGAATCGGCCGCGGGCCCTCGGGCCCGTCCGGCGTCCGCTGCCGAGAGTCCGACACCCGTCTCCTCACTCCCGGGGTCGCACGTACCCCGTCGGTTCCCGGCCATTCCCCGGCTGCGTGTGTAGTACGCCGCAGGGCGGGCAGGCGCACCCGCAGCGCGGCCGGGACCGTGCGCAGCCTACCTCTCCGGTGGGGGCGGTGGCACGGCTCGGTTCTTCCCGCACGGATCCGACCGCGTCCACCGAACGTTTTCCCGCTTCCCCCGAAGCTCCGTCCACCCCGAGCACCGACAAGGCGGTGACATGACCTCCGCGGCATCGTGGCCCCTCCCGGGAAGGCCGACCCCCTTGGTCATCGACGGTCGTACGGACGCGGACCGGGCGCTTCTCGTGCCGCGCGGCGAGCTGGTCCGCGGGTGCGCGGACGCCCTGGCCGAGCGGCTGGCACGGCTGCCCGCCGGTGTGGCCCGGGTCGACCTGGACATGAGCGGTGTGCACTTCATGGACTCGGCGGGCCTGGACTTCCTCGAGGTGCTGCGCGACCACGCCCGCCGGCGGCAGGTCCGGGTCACGGCCACCCGGTGGAACGGCCAGCCGCGCCGCATCCTGGAGCTCGCCGGCCTGGACACCGCGGATCCGCTGCGCCCGCCGGAGCCGGGCGGCGGGCCGCGACCTGGCGGCGGGCCGGAGCGGGGCGGCGGGCCGGAGCCGGCCTCCTCGGCGGTGGCGCTGGAACGGCAGGAGCGGCTGCGGCTGCTCCAGGAGGAGGTCGAGCAGCTGCGGCAGGCGATCGCCTCCCGCCCGGTCATCGACCAGGCCCGCGGCATCCTGATGGCCACCCACGGCTGCTCCTCGGACGAGGCCTGGCACATCCTCCGGGAGGCCTCGCAGCTGTCCAACACCAAACTCCGCGAGGTCGCCGCCGCCGTGACCGCCGGCGCGGCCGCCGAGGGCACTCCCCCGCCGCCCGAGGTGCGCACCGCCCTGTCCCGGGCGCTCGCCCGCCGCGCCGCGCGGTGATCCCGGCACCCCGGGGTACCCGGCGGGCACGGGCCCGCGTTCAGGAGGAGGCACGATGAGCGAGCACACTCCGTCCCAGGCCGAGGGCGACCGGGACGACGACGAGTGGACCACCCCGGACGTACCGCACACGACCCCGTCCCAGGCCGAGGGCGAACGCGACCCGGCGGACGCCCCCACGGCGGCGGACGACGACGCCGGCGGCGGCTGAGGCACCCGAGCCCCGCACGGGACCGGCCGGCAGCCGCCCGGTAACCCTGCCGTGGCCGCCCGGGCACCTCGTTCTGCCGTCCGGAACCTTGCTTTTGCCGCCCGGTTGGCCGATAACTCTGTGTGCAGGCCGGTCTACGGACAAGAGTCGGTTGTCCCCGTTCGACGGCAGGGGAGCACATGGCAGGCAGCAGCGACCTGAGGCGGCGCAGGGCCACCCTGGAGGACGCGTGGTCCCGCTGGGTACCGAGGATGCGGGCTGCCGGACCGAGACCGAGCGGTGTCGCGGCGCTGCGCGACGACGTGGCCGAGTCCTGGGTGCGCTCGCTGAGCAGCGTCGACCCGACGCAGGACAGCGCGCCCGCCGCCGACGGCGACGCCGTGCGCCACCGCTGGAACGCCTCGCCGCTGCGCCGCCCGGTCGACGGGCTCGCCGAGGAGCTGCGCAGCATCGCCGAGGACGCGGGCTTCGTCACCGCGGTCACCGACGAGTCCGGCACCATCCTGTGGACGTGCGGCGGCCGCACCATGCGCCGGCGGGCCGAGCGCGTGAACTTCGCGCCCGGCGGCCGCTGGGACGAACCGGCCATGGGCACCAACGCCCTGTCCCTCGCGCTGCGCACCGGCCGGCCCAGTTCCGTCTTCTCGGCGGAGCACCTGGTGACGGCCCTGCACGGCTGGGTCTGCTACTGCGCGCCCGTCCACGGCCCCGACGGGCGCCTGCTCGGTGTGCTGGACATGTCCACCACCTGGGACCGGTCCCATCCGCTGGCCATGTCCACGGTGCGGTCGCTGGCCGCCACCATCGAGGCCCGGCTGCGCGCCGAGGCCCCGCGCCGGGCCCCTCGCGCACCGGCACCGGTGCGCCTCACCTGCCTGGGATCGGAGCAGGCCGTCCGCGAGGGCGGTGTCCCCCTCGTCCTGCGCCCGCGCCAGCTGGAGATCCTCACCCTGCTCGCGCTGGAACCCGACGGCTTCCCGCCCGAGCGGCTCCGCACGGCCCTGTACGGCGACCGGCCGGTCACCGCGTCCACGTTCAAGGCGGAGATCTCCCATCTGCGCCGCGCCCTGGACGGCGGTGTCACCACCCGCCGCTACGCGCTGACCGCGCCCGTGTCCTGCGACGCCGCGGACGTGCTGCGGGCGCTGGAGAGCGGGGACGCGGACACCGCGCTGGACCTGTACCGCGGCCCGCTGCTGCCCCGGTCGGTGGCCCCGGGCATCGAGGCGTGGCGCACCTTCCTGGAGGTGGCCGTGCGGGAGGCGGTCCTGGCGAGCGGCCGCCCGGAGCACGCCCTGCGCCTCGGCGAACGCGCCCCGTACGACGCCGAGGTGCACGAGCACGCGCTGCGCCTGCTCGACGCGGGCGATCCGCGCCGCGCCGTCGCGGCCGGCCGGCTCGCCACCGCCCTGCGCGACTGACCCCGTTCGGGCTCACGGGCGTACGGCGCCAACCTCGCACCAACCTCCCCGGGCCACAGTGCGGCACAGCACGACGGCGCGGGAGCCGTCGCAAGCACCGCACTCCGCCACCGACCGAGGAGAGCCGCATGGTGTACGCCCAGCCCGGAACCGACGGAAGCATCGTCGAATTCGCCGCCCGCTACGACAACTTCATCGGCGGCGAGTGGGTCGCCCCCGTCGAGGGCCGGTACTTCGAGAACCCGACGCCGGTCACCGGCAAGGTGTTCTGCGAGGTGGCCCGTTCCTCCGCCGCGGACGTGGAACTCGCGCTGGACGCCGCGCACGCGGCCGCGCCGCGCTGGGGCCGCACGTCCACCACTCAACGGGCGAACATCCTCAACCGGATCGCGGACCGCATCGAGGAGAACCTGGAGAGGATCGCCGTCGCCGAGACGTGGGAGAACGGCAAGCCGGTACGCGAGACGCTGGCCGCCGACATCCCGCTGGCCGTGGACCACTTCCGGTACTTCGCCGGAGTGGTGCGCGCGCAGGAGGGCAGCATCGCGGAGATCGACGCGGACACCGTCGCGTACCACTTCCACGAACCGCTCGGCGTGGTCGGCCAGATCATCCCGTGGAACTTCCCGATCCTGATGGCCGCCTGGAAGCTGGCGCCCGCGCTGGCCGCCGGGAACTGCGTGGTCATCAAGCCGGCCGAGCAGACGCCCGCCAGCCTGCTCTACGTGGTGGAGCTGATCGCCGACCTGCTCCCGCCGGGCGTGCTGAACGTCGTCAACGGCTTCGGCGTGGAGGCGGGCAAGCCGCTCGCGTCCAACTCCCGGGTCGCGAAGGTGGCGTTCACCGGCGAGACCACCACGGGCCGTCTGATCATGCAGTACGCCAGCGAGAACATCGTGCCCGTCACGCTGGAACTGGGCGGCAAGAGCCCGAACATCTTCCTGCCCGACGTGATGGCCGCCGACGACGACTACCTGGACAAGGCGGTCGAGGGCTTCGTGATGTTCGCGCTGAATCAGGGCGAGGTGTGCACCTGCCCGTCCCGCGCCCTGATCCACTCCTCGATCTACGACGCCTTCATGGCTCGCTGCATCGAGCGCACCGAGGCCATCGTGGGCGGCGACCCGCTGGATCCGGCCACCATGATCGGCGCGCAGGCGAGCAACGACCAGTTCGAGAAGATCCTGTCCTACATCGACATCGGCAAGCAGGAGGGCGCGCAGCTGCTGACCGGCGGCGACCGCCGCACGGTGCCCGGCCTGGGGGGCGGCTACTACATCCAGCCGACCGTCTTCCGCGGCGACAACGAGATGCGGATCTTCCAGGAGGAGATCTTCGGCCCGGTGGTGTCGGTGACGACGTACGACTCGGTCGACGAGGCCCTGAAGATCGCCAACGACACGCTGTACGGCCTCGGGGCGGGCGTGTGGACGCGGGACGGGAACACCGCCTACCGGATGGGCCGCGAGATCAAGGCGGGCCGCGTGTGGACCAACTGCTACCACGCCTACCCGGCGCACGCGGCGTTCGGCGGCTACAAGAAGTCCGGCATCGGCCGCGAGAACCACAAGATGATGCTGGACCACTACCAGCAGACGAAGAACCTGCTGGTGAGCTACTCCGGCCAGAAGCTCGGGTTCTTCTGATGACGGCCCGCACCAGGCGCGTCGAGCTGACCCCGGCCGCCGAGGACCTGGTGCGGCGGCTGGCCGGGCTGCACGGGCCGGTGATGTTCCACCAGTCCGGCGGCTGCTGCGACGGCAGCGCCCCGATGTGCTACCCGCGCGGCGAGTTCCGCGTCGGCGCCTCGGACGTCCTGCTCGGCCACGTGGCCGGCGACACCCCGTTCTGGATGAGCGCGGACCAGTACGCGTACTGGTCGCACACGCACCTCACCGTGGACGTGGTTCCCGGCCGCGGCAGCGGCTTCTCGCTGGAGGCGCCGGAGGGCGTGCGGTTCCTGATCCGTTCCCGGCTGCTCACCGACACCGAGTGGCAGCGCATCGAGGCGGAACCGCCGCTTCCCACGGGGGCGGACATCGCCTGAGACGAGCGCGGGCGGCGCGCGCACGCCCGCGCTCACAGGGGGCCTGGTGGGGCGGGTGGGACTCGAACCCACGGCCGACGGATTATGAGTCCGCTGCTCTAACCGGCTGAGCTACCGCCCCATAGCGGCGTGTCGCGTACATGTGTGCGCGCCGTCTGCCGCAGCATAGCCGCTCATACGATCTCCTGCTCCGGATGGTCGGCTGCGTACGGCTTCGCGACCATGGAGACTTCGCCGAGCCCCGCACGGTTCCCGCGCACATGAAAAAGGACCCCTGCGGGGTCCTCGTTCAGCATGCTCCCCCGACTGGACTCGAACCAGTAACCTGCCGGTTAACAGCCGGCTGCTCTGCCAATTGAGCTACGGAGGACCGAGCTCCCCCGACTGGACTCGAACCAGTAACCTGCCGGTTAACAGCCGGCTGCTCTGCCAATTGAGCTACGGAGGAATGCCTCGTCTGCATCGAAAGCGTCGGCCTGGGTATTCGCCAGGGGGCGCGCGCTCGCTGCGACACATACATTAGCGCAAGCAGGGGGGTGCTCCGCCAATCGGTACTCCCCGACGCTGCAGCGGCGCGGAATACCTACGCAGACCTGAACAGAACGGGAAGGGTGGCCGCCATGCGTTACCGGCTCACGTTCGTCGCCGGAGTCGTCCTGGGATACGTGCTGGGCACGAAAGCAGGGCGCGAGCGCTACGAGCAGATGAAGAGGTCCGCGCAGCAGTTCACGCAGAACCCCGCCGTCCGCAACACCGCGGAGACCGCCGCCCACCAGGGCCGCGAGTTCGCGGACAAGGCGTACCACGCGGTGAGCGACAAGGTCGGCGACCGCATGCCCGACTCCGTCGCCCAGCGGGTGCGCACCCTGCGCGAACGCACCGCGCACGGCCCGGCGGAGGACGACTGGGGCACCAGCAACACCTGACGTCACCTCCGCGCCGGACCACCGGCGCCCGGGCAGCCCGACCCGTGCGGCAAAATCTGATGCATGGGGATAGTCGCCGGGCTGGACAGTGCGCCCGATTTCACTCGCATCGTCGTCTGCGACACGGACACCGGAGCCGTGCTCAGGCAGGGGTATGCCCAGCATCCGGTGCAGGGCACCGACGGCGGCGGCCGTCCCTCCGACGTCGATCCGCAGGCCTGGCTGCTGTCACTGGGCGAGGCGGCGGGCGGCGGACTGCTGGAGGGCGTGCAGGCCATCGGGGTGTCCGCGCAGCAGAACGCGCTGGTGCCGCTGGACGCGCAGGGCAACACGGTGCGGCCCGCCATCGTCGGCGGTGACAGGCGGGCCCAGGTCGCGGCCGCCGATCTGGTCGACGCGCTCGGCGGGCGCGAGGCGTGGGCGCAGGCCGTCGGCTGTGTGCCGGGCGCCGCGCAGCCGGTGACCAAGCTGCGCTGGCTGGCGCGGACCGAGCCGGAGAACGCCGCCCGCACGGCCGTACTGCTGCAGGCGCACGACTGGCTGGTGTGGCAGTTGCTGGGCCGGCCGGTGCGGCGGACCACCGACCGGGGCGGCGCCTCCGGCACCGGGTACTGGGCGGCCGCCACCGGCGCGTACCGGCCGGATCTGGTCGAACTGGCCCTCGGCCACCAGGTGATGCTGCCCGAGGTGATCGGCCCGTCGGACGCGGCGGGCACGACGCCCGAGGGGCTGCTGATCTCGGCCGGTACGGGCGAGACGATGGCGGCGGCGTTCGGGCTCGGCATCGGGCTGGGCGACGCGGTGGTGTCGCTGGGCGCGTCCGGGTCCGTGATGGCCGTGCACCCCGAGGCGCTCGTCGACCAGCACGGGATGATCACCTCCCTGGCCGACGCGACCGGCATGCACCTGCCCGTCGTCACCACCCTGAACGCGGTGCGCACCCTGCGCGGGACCGCCGAACTGCTCGGCGTGCCCGATCTGGAGGGTCTGTCCGAGCTGGCGATGAAGTCGACGCCGGGGGCGCACGGGCTGGTGCTGCTGCCGTACCTGGAGGGCGAGCGCACCCCGAACCTGCCGCACACCGCCGGAACGCTGGCGGGGCTCAGGCGCGAGTCGATGAAGCCGGAGCACCTGGCGCGGGCCGCGTTCGAGGGCATGCTGTGCGGGCTCGCGGACGCGCTGGACGTGCTGCGCGGCCGGGGCGTGGAGGTGCGCCGGGTCTTTCTGCTGGGGCCGACGGCGGAACTGCCCGCGGTGCAGGCGGCGGCGCCCTCGCTGTTCGGAGCGCAGGTGGTGGTGCCGGCGCCCGCGGACTACGCGGCGATCGGCGCGGCCCGGCAGGCGGCGTGGGCGCTCGGGGTGTCGCAGGGGACGCTGGATCCGCGGACGCCGCCGGTCTGGCAGGGCGCGGTGGCGCAGGTGCTCGATCCCGGCGAGGAACTGGCGGTGGGGCAGGCGGTGCGGCAGCAGTTCGTGTCGGTGCGCGAGCAGACCCATCCGGGGGCCTTCCGCGTCTGATGGCGGGCAGGCCCCGGGCGGGATTAAATCGCTTGAGGTAACGCGGGTGGAGTGTTCGACGATAGGGGCCACGGGCAACCAACGCCCCCGCCGACCACTCCGAGAGATTCAGCGTGCTCATACGACTCCTGCGGGCCTTTCTCAGGCCCTACCAGAGACCCATCGCCCTGCTGGTCCTGCTGCAGTTCGTGCAGACCTGCGCCACTCTCTACCTGCCCACACTCAACGCTGACATCATCGACCGCGGTGTCGTCGAGGGGGACACCGGCTACATCCTGAGCTACGGCGCCGTGATGATCGGCGTCTCGCTGGCCCAGGTGGTGTGCAACATCGGTGCCGTGTACCACGGCTCGCGGACCGCCTCGGCGCTCGGGCGGGACGTGCGGGCCGCCGTGTTCGACCGGGTGCAGTCGTTCTCCGCCCGCGAGGTGGGCCACTTCGGCGCGCCCTCGCTGATCACCCGTACGACGAACGACGTCCAGCAGGTGCAGATGCTGGTCCTGATGACGTTCACCCTGATGGTGTCGGCGCCCATCATGTGCGTGGGCGGCATCGTGATGGCGCTCGGGCTGGACGTCCCGCTGTCCGGGGTACTGGTCGCGGTGGTGCCGGTGCTGGGCATCTGCGTGACGCTGATCGTACGCGGGCTGCGTCCGCTGTTCCGGACCATGCAGGAGCGGCTGGACACGGTGAACCGGGTGCTGCGCGAGCAGATCACCGGCAACCGCGTCATCCGCGCCTTCGTGCGGGACACGTACGAGCAGCGGCGGTTCCGGCGGTCCAACACCGAACTGACCGACGTGTCGCTGGGCGCGGGCAATCTGCTGGCGCTGATGTTCCCGGTGGTCATGACGGTGGTGAACCTGTCGTCGATCGCGGTGGTGTGGTTCGGCGCGCACCGCATCGACAGCGGCGGGATGCAGATCGGTGACCTGACGGCGTTCCTCGCCTATCTGATGCAGATCGTCATGTCCGTGATGATGGCCACCTTCATGTTCATGATGGTGCCGCGCGCGGAGGTGTGCGCCGAGCGCATCCAGGAGGTGCTGGACACCTCCTCCAGCGTGGTGCCGCCCGTCGCGCCCGTGACCGAGCTGCGCCGGCACGGCCATCTGGAGATCCGGGGCGCGGGCTTCCGCTATCCGGGCGCCGAGGAGCCGGTGCTCAGGGACGTCGACCTGGTGGCGCGGCCCGGCGAGGTCACGGCGGTGATCGGGTCGACCGGCAGCGGCAAGTCCACGCTGCTCGGGCTGGTGCCGCGGCTGTTCGACGCGACCGACGGGGAGGTGCTGGTCGACGGCGTGCCCGTGGCGGACATCGAGCCGGCGCTGCTGGCGAGGACGGTCGGGCTGGTGCCGCAGCGGCCGTACCTGTTCGCGGGGACGGTGGCGACGAACCTGCGCTACGGCAATCCGGACGCCACCGACGAGGAGCTGTGGCACGCGCTGGAGGTGGCGCAGGGCAAGGACTTCGTGGAACGGCTGGAGGGCGGCCTCGACGCGCCGATCGCCCAGGGCGGGACGAACGTCTCCGGCGGTCAGCGCCAGCGCCTGGCGATCGCCCGGACGCTGGTGCAGCGCCCGGAGATCTACCTGTTCGACGACTCCTTCTCCGCGCTCGACTACGCCACCGACGCGGCGCTGCGGGCGGCCCTCGCGCGGGAGACCGCCGAGGCGACCGTGGTGATCGTCGCGCAGCGGGTGGCGACCATCCGGGACGCCGACCGGATCGTGGTGCTGGACGAGGGCCGGGTCGTCGGCACCGGACGGCACCACGAACTCATGGCGGACAACGACACCTATCGGGAGATCGTGCTCTCCCAGCTGACGGAAGCGGAGGCGGCCTGATGGCGGGGCCAGGAGGCCGGATGATGGCCGGGGGCGGCCCCGACCAGCGGTCGATCGACTTCAAGGGGTCCAGCAAACGGCTGCTCGCCCAGTTCAGACCCGAACGCCTCACCCTCTACGGGCTGTTGGCGTGCGTCGTGCTGAGCGTGGCGCTCAGCGTGATCGGGCCGAAGATCCTCGGCCACGCCACCGACCTGGTCTTCGCGGGCATCGTCGGCCGGGAGATGCCTCAGGGCGCGAGCAAGGAGCAGGTGCTCGACGCGATGCGGGAGCGGGGCGACGGCGATGTCGCCGACATGCTCCGCGGCACCGACTTCACGCCCGGCGAGGGCATCGACTTCACCGCCGTCGGCAACGTCCTGCTGTTCGCGCTGGCGGTGTTCGTGGTCGCCGGCCTGCTGATGGCGGTGGCGACCCGGCTGGTGAACCGGGTCGTGAACCTCACCGTGTTCCGGATGCGCGAGGACGTGCAGAAGAAGCTGTCGCGGCTGCCTCTGTCGTACTTCGACCGGCGGCAGCGCGGTGAGGTGCTGAGCCGTGCGACCAACGACATCGACAACATCGGGCAGACGCTCCAGCAGTCGATGGGCCAGCTGATCAACTCGCTGCTCACCATCATCGGTGTGCTGGCGATGATGTTCTACGTGTCCTGGATCCTCGCGCTGGTCGCGCTGGTGACGGTGCCTCTGTCGTTCGTCGTCGCCACGCGGGTCGGCAAGCGGTCGCAGCCGCACTTCGTGCAGCAGTGGCGCACCACCGGCACGCTCAACGCGCACATCGAGGAGATGTACACCGGGCACACGCTGGTCAAGGTGTTCGGGCGGCAGGAGGAGTCGGCGGCGAAGTTCGCCGAGGAGAACGAGGCGCTGTACGAGGCCGGGTTCAAGGCGCAGTTCAACAGCGGCATCATGCAGCCGCTGATGTTCTTCGTGTCGAACATCAACTACGTGCTGGTGGCGGTCGTCGGCGGTCTGCGGGTCGCGTCGGGGTCGCTGTCCATCGGTGACGTGCAGGCGTTCATCCAGTACTCGCGGCAGTTCTCCATGCCGCTGACGCAGGTCGCGTCGATGGCGAACCTGGTGCAGTCCGGCGTCGCCTCCGCCGAGCGGGTCTTCGAACTGCTGGACGCCGAGGAGCAGCAGGCCGACCCGGAGCCGGCCGAGCGGCCGGAGCGGCTGCGCGGGCGGGTGGAGCTGGAGCGGGTGTCGTTCCGCTACGCCCCCGACAAGCCGCTGATCGAGGACCTGTCGCTGACGGTCGAGCCGGGCCGGACGGTGGCCGTCGTCGGCCCGACCGGCGCCGGCAAGACGACGCTGGTGAACCTGCTGATGCGGTTCTACGAGGTGTCCGGCGGGCGCATCACCCTCGACGGGGTGGACATCGCGCGCATGTCGCGGGACGACCTGCGGGCCGGGATCGGCATGGTGCTCCAGGACACCTGGCTGTTCGGCGGCACCATCGCGGAGAACATCGCGTACGGGGCGGCCCGCGAGGTCACCCGGGAGGAGATCGAGCAGGCGGCGCGGGCGGCCCACGCGGACCGGTTCGTGCGGACGCTGCCCGACGGGTACGACACGGTGATCGACGACGAGGGCAGCGGGGTCAGCGCCGGTGAGAAGCAGCTGATCACGATCGCGCGGGCGTTCCTGTCCGATCCGGTGATCCTGGTGCTGGACGAGGCGACGAGTTCCGTGGACACGCGGACGGAGGTGCTGATCCAGAAGGCGATGGCGCGGCTGGCGCACGGGCGTACGTCGTTCGTGATCGCGCACCGGCTGTCGACGATCCGGGACGCGGACACGATCCTCGTGATGGAGAACGGGGCCATCGTGGAGCAGGGCGCGCACGAGAAGCTGCTGGCGGCGGACGGGCCGTACGCCCGCCTGTACAAGGCGCAGTTCGCCCAGGCGGTCGCGGAGGTCGACTAGCTCGCTTCGCCCCCGCCGCCCTCTCCCGCCCGGCCCGGGGCTCCGCCCGGGACCGGGGAGGGGCGGCGGGGGCGAGGACTTCAGTCCAGGTATCCGCGCAGTTGGTCCGCGAAGGCGTGGTCGCGGAGCTTGTTGAGGGTCTTGGACTCGATCTGCCGTATGCGTTCGCGGGTCACGCCGAAGATGCGGCCGATCTCCTCCAGGGTGCGGGGCCGCCCGTCCACCAGCCCGTAGCGCAGCTGCACGACCTTCCGCTCCCGCTCCCCCAGCGTCGACAGCACCGCCTCCAGGTGCTCCCGCAGCAGCAGGAACGCCGCCGACTCGACGGGACTCGCCGCGTCGCCGTCCTCGATGAGGTCACCGAGGGCCACGTCGTCCTCCTCGCCCACGGGGGCGTGCAGGGAGACCGGTTCCTGGGCGAGCCGCAGGACCTCGCCGACCCGCTCGGGCGGCAGGTCCAGGTGGGCGGCGACCTCGGCCGGCGTCGGCTCGTAGCCGCGTTCCTGGAGCATGCGCCGCTGGACGCGGACGACGCGGTTGATGAGTTCCACCACGTGGACGGGGACCCGGATGGTGCGGGCCTGGTCGGCCAGCGCGCGGGACATGGCCTGACGGATCCACCAGGTGGCGTAGGTGGAGAACTTGTAGCCGCGGGCGTAGTCGAACTTCTCGACCGCCCGGATCAGACCGAGGTTGCCCTCCTGGACCAGGTCGAGCATGGTCAGGCCGCGGCCGACGTACCGCTTGGCGACGGAGACGACGAGCCGCAGGTTCGCCTCGATCAGCCGGCGTTTGGCCATCCGGCCCATGACGACGAGACGGTCCAGGTCGTGGGCGAGGCGGTTGTCCAGGTCGGGGGTGAGGCGCAGCTTCTCCTCGGCGAACAGGCCGGCCTCGACACGGCGGGCGAGTTCGACCTCCTCGGCGGCGGTCAGCAGCGGAATGCGGCCGATCTCGCGCAGGTACTGGCGGAACAGGTCCGAGGTGGGGCCGCCGGTCTCGGGGCGGACGGGCGCGGCGACCGGCTCCGCGGACAGGGCCGGCGCGTCGGCCGGCTCCAGCGCCTCGGCGGGGCATTCGGCCGGCTCGGGCGGCGTCTCGGGGTGGTGCGCGGCGCGGCTCTGCGCGGGCACCGCGGGGAGAACACCGGCGTCGGGCTGGGTGAGGGTCTGGGTCTGCACGGGGGCGACCTCCAGGATGATCGCTGCCATGGAGGGCGGCAGCGGTACTTCGGGGGCGGAGTCGGCGGCCTCGCCGCAGTCCGTCCCGTACGCGATGAGCGGAACCGCGGATGTCCGGGACCCGTCGGTGACGGATCGGCCGCGCTCCGAGGACTCAGGCACCGCCACCCAGTGTGGGGTACGACACATCGTCCCCACGAGGGGCGTGCGATGACTTTTTGCGTCCGGTCCGTGACGGCCTGGTGATGCCCGCCGCTACAGCGCCGCGGCGCCGTGCTCCCGCAGGGCCTGGTCGTACTGCTGGAGGACCCACAGTTCGTTCTGCACGGCGGCCAGTTCGGACGGGTCGCCGTGGGCGCCGAGGCGGGTGAGGCGGCTGGTGATGTCGCGGATGCGGCGCTCGACGGCGCGGCGGCGGACGGTGACCAGCTGGGCGCCGGCGTAGGTCTCGTCGACCTCCTTCACGCCCCGGTGCAGCATGATCGCCTCGACGGCGAGTTCGGTGACCATGGCGCGGACGGTGTCGTCGGGGGCGGCCTCGCGAACCCGGATCAGGTACTCCTGCGGGTCCGTCGTGCCGTACTCGGCGCCGCCGGCGTCCTGGATCGCCTGGCGCACGGCGGCGTAGGGCGGGGCGGTGAACTCGTCGACGCCGTACGCGTCGAAGGCCGGTGAGACCAACTCGGGGCGCTGGAGGGCGAGTTTGAGCAGTTCGCGTTCGGTGGCGAAGACGGGGTTGCGGAGGTTGAGGGCGGGGCCGCGCGGGGCGGTTCCCGCGGGCGCGGCGGCGTACTGCTGCGGGCCGCCGCCGCGCTGCTGCCGGTCCGGGGCGGGGCCCTTGCCGCCGCGGTCGCGGGCCCAGCGGGCGAGCTGGGCGACCCGCTTGACGACGAACTGGGTGTCGAGGATGCCGAGCATGCCGGCGAGTTCGACGGCGACCTCGTGCTGGGCGCCGCTGTTCTTGATGCGGGCGACGATCGGCGCGGCCTCGTCCAGGGCGGCGGCGCGGCCGGCCGGGGTGTCCAGGTCGTAACGGCGCACGATCTGGCGCAGCGCGAACTCGAAGAGCGGGGTGCGGGGTTCGACCAGGTCGGCGACGGCCTCGTCGCCCTTGGCCAGGCGCAGGTCGCAGGGGTCCATGCCGTCGGGGGCGATGGCGATGTAGGTCTCGGCGGCGAACTTCTGGTCGTCCTCGAAGGCGCGCAGGGCCGCCTTCTGGCCGGCCGCGTCGCCGTCGAAGGTGAAGATCACGCGGGCGCTGCCGTTGTCCATGAGGAGCCGGCGCAGGATCTTGATGTGGTCGCCGCCGAAGGCGGTGCCGCAGGTGGCGATGGCGGTCGTCACACCGGCGAGGTGGCAGGCCATGACGTCGGTGTAGCCCTCGACGACGACCGCGCGGGAGGACTTGGCGATGTCCTTCTTGGCCAGGTCGATGCCGTAGAGGACCTGGGACTTGCGGTAGATCGCGGTGTCGGGGGTGTTGAGGTACTTGGGGCCGTTGTCGGCCTCGTACAGCTTGCGGGCGCCGAAGCCGACGACGTCTCCGCCGATGTCGCGGATGGGCCACATCAGCCGGCCGCGGAAGCGGTCGATGGGGCCGCGGCGGCCCTCCTGGGCGAGCCCGGAGAGGATCAGTTCCTTGTCGCTGAAGCCCTTGCCGCGCAGGAACCGGGTGAGGTGGTCCCAGCCCTGCGGGCTGTAGCCGACGCCGAAGTGGACGGCGGCGGCCTGGTCGAAGCCGCGCTCGGCGAGGAAGACCCGGCCGGTCTCGGCCTCGGCGGAGGTCGCGAGCTGTTCCGCGTACCACTCGGCGGCGATCTTGTGGGCCTCGACCAGGCGGATGCGTTCGCCGCGCTGGTGGGTGGGGTTGTACCCGCCCTCCTCGTAGCGCAGGGTGATGCCGGCCTGTCCGGCGAGGCGCTCGACCGCCTCCGAGAAGGAGAGGTGGTCGATCTTCATCACGAACGTGATGGTGTCGCCGCCCTCCTGGCAGCCGAAGCAGTGGAAGAGTCCCTTGCTCGGGCTGACCTGGAAGGACGGCGACTTCTCGTCGTGGAACGGGCAGAGGCCCTTGAGGTTGCCGCCGCCCGCGTTCCGCAGCTGGAGGTACTCGGACACCACGGCGTCGATCGGGACCGCGTCCCGTACCGCCTTCACGTCCTCGTCGTTGATCCGTCCTGCCACACGTGGATTCTACGGGGGCCGGGCGGCATCCCCGGGCGGTACCGCGGGGCGCGACCGGTCACGGCGCTCCCCCGGCCCGCCCGCTGCGACCCGACCCGGCGGCCGCCTACGCGGCCAGGCTCTCCAACGGCACGTGCGGGTCCGCCAGCGCCTCGGTGTCCACCGGCGCACCGGAGCGGATCAGCCGCTGGATCGGGTCGGTGACATCCCACACATTCACGTTCATCCCCGCGAGCACGCGCCCGTCCTTCACCCAGAACGCGACGAACTCGCGCCGGCCCGCGTCGCCGCGGATCACCACCTGGTCGTAGGAGCCCGGCGGTGCCCAGCCGGAGTACTCCATGCCCAGGTCGTACTGGTCGGTGAAGAAGTAGGGGACGCGGTCGTAGACCTCGTCCCGGCCGAGCATCGCGCGGGCGGCCGCCGGACCGCCGTTGAGGGCGTTGGCCCAGTGCTCGACGCGCAGCCGGGTGCCGAACAGGGTGTGCGGGAAGGACGCGACGTCGCCGGCCGCGTGGATGTCGGGGTCGGAGGTGCGCAGCCGTTCGTCGACGAGGACGCCGCCGCCGTCCGCGCGGTCGGCGAGCTCCAGGCCGGCCGCCTCGGCGAGGGAGGTGCGCGGGGCCGCGCCGATCGCCGCGAGGACGGCGTGCGCCGGGTGCTCCTCGCCGTCGTCGGTGCGGGCGGCGAGGACCATGCCGTCCTGGCCGGTGATCTCGGTGAGGGTGGCGCCGAAGTGGAAGCGGACGCCGTTCTCACGGTGCAGTTCGGCGAAGAGCTGGCCGAGTTCGAGGCCGAGGACGGAATGCAGCGGGCCCTGCCCCCGGTGCACGACGGTGACCTCCGCGCCGTACTGGCGGGCCGCCGCCGCGACCTCCAGGCCGATCCAGCCGGCGCCCGCGATCACCAGGTGGCCGTTGTCGCGGCCGAGGGCGGCCAGGACGCCCTTGAGGCGTTCGGCGTGGGCGATGCGGCGCAGGTGGTGCACGCCGGCCAGATCGGTGCCCGGGATGTCGAGGCGGCGGGGCTCCGCGCCGGTGGCGAGCAGCAGCTTGTCGTAGCGGACGGTGGTGCCGTCCTCGCCGAAGCGCACGGTCTTCGCGGCGCGGTCGATGCCGGCGACGGTCTGGCCGAGGTGCAGTTCGACGTCGTGGCGCGCGTACCAGGCGGGTTCGTGCACGAAGACGCTCTCGCGTTCGTCCTTGCCGAGGAGGTAGCCCTTGGACAGGGGCGGACGCTCGTAGGGGCGGTCGCGTTCGTCGCAGATCAGTATCACGCGGCCGGTGAAGCCCTCCGTTCGCAGCGTCTCGGCTGCCTTCGCGCCGGCCAGGCCGCCTCCGACGATGACGAAAGTCTGATCCGCGTCGACCACGTGATGCCTCCTTTTAACGGTGCCGCCACCTGCGAGCGTCCCGCACCGGCGGGGCTGCGGGAAGGGGGAGTGACCCGATCAGGCCAGCCGGGTCACGTCCGGCCGGTGAGACGGGCGTGCAGGGAGCGGGCCGAGGCGTCGGTGAGCGACGCGATCTGGTCGACGACGACGCGCTTGCGGGCCCGGTCGTCGGCGGCCCGGGAGAACAGGGTGCGGAACTGCGGGTCGAGTCCTTCGGGGGCGCGGGCGGTGAGGGCCTCGGCGAGTTCCGTGACGACGATCCGCTGGTCGGCGCGGAGCCGCTCCTGCTCGGCGCGCTGCATGACGTACCGGTCGGCGACGGCCTTGAGGACGGCGCACTCCATGCGGGTGCTGCGCGGGACGACCAGCTCCGCCCCGTACCTGGTGAGCCGCCCGCCCCCGTGGGCCTGCCGGGTGGCGCCCTCGGCGGCGAGGCAGAAACGGCCGATGAGCTGGCTGGTGGCGTCCTTGAGGCGGGCCTGGGCGACGGCGGTGCCGTCGTAGCCGTGCGGCCACCACTCCTGGGCGAGGAGGCGGTCGAGGGCCTCGGCGAGTTCCGCGTGGTCGGTGCCGGCGGGCACGTAGCGGCCGACGGCGACGGCGAAGACCTCCTGCCGTTCGGGCTCGGCGTGCAGGCAGTTGGGGTCGATGTGGCCGGCGTGCAGGCCGTCCTCCACGTCGTGCACCGAGTAGGCCACGTCGTCGGCCCAGTCCATGACCTGCGCCTCGAAACAGGTGCGGGTGCCGGGCGCGTCCTTGCGGACCCAGTCGAAGACGGGACGGTCGTCGTCGTAGACGCCGAACTTCACGGAGGCGGGGTCGGTGGGGTGGGCGCCGCGCGGCCAGGGGTACTTGGTGGCGGCGTCCAGGGCGGCGCGGGTGAGGTTGAGGCCGACGGAGCCCTCCGGGGTGAACCGCTTGGGTTCGATGCGGGTGAGCAGGCGCAGCGACTGGGCGTTGCCCTCGAAGCCGCCGCAGTCCTCGGCGAACTCGTTCAGCGCCTGTTCGCCGTTGTGCCCGAACGGCGGGTGCCCGAGGTCGTGGGAGAGGCAGGCGGCCTCCACGAGGTCGGGGTCGCAGCCGAGCGCGGCGCCGAGTTCCCGGCCGACCTGCGCGCATTCGAGGGAGTGGGTGAGGCGGGTGCGGGGGGTGGCGTCCCAGACGGGGTGGGACCCGCCCGGCGTGACCACCTGGGTCTTGCCGGCCAGGCGGCGCAGGGCCGCGGAGTGCAGCACGCGCGCGCGGTCGCGCTGGAAGGCGGTGCGGCCGGGCCGTTTGTCCGGTTCGGCGGCCCAGCGTTCGACGGCCGAGGGGTCGTAGCCGGCGGGCGGGACGTGGTTCTCGTACGGCGCGGGCGACGCGGGTGTGTCGGATGTGATGCCTTCCATGCACCGACAGTAGACGCCGCCGCGGGTGCGCGGGACGCCGGCGGCCGTTTCACGCCGGTGCGAGGGCCGCCGGTGCGGTGGTCGTCGCCGGGGTGCGCAGGGCCTGGTCGTAGCGGTGCAGGAGGAGGCGGGCCAGGGCCGGGTGGGTGCCGAGCGGCGCGGACACGGTGCCGGGCGCCGCCGCCGCGCATTCCGTGGCGAACCGGCCGGGCGCGGTGAAGCAGGAGGCGACGGCCACGCGGTGCCGGCCCCGGGCGGCGAGCGCGCGCACGGCGTCGGGCACGGTGGGCGCGGCGGCGGAGGCGTAGGCGGGGACGACGGGCACGCCGAGCCGTGCGGCGAGCCGGTCGGCGGTGCGGACGATGTCGGCGCGCGCGTCGGGGTCGCGGGATCCGGCGGCGGCCAGGACGACGCCGCTCGCTCGGCGCGCCGCCGCGTCGGCCGGGGTGCGCCAGCCGGCCTCGGTGAGCCGGGCGTGCAGGGCGTCCACGAGCAGCGGGTGCGGTCCGAGCGGGGCGGCGACCCGCGTGTGCAGCCGGGCGCCGGCGGCCAGCTCGGGGATGTCCCGCTTGACGTGGTGGCCCCGGCCGAACAGCAGCGGCACCAGGACGGCGGCCCGGGTGCCGTGCGCGTCCAGCCCGGCGAGGGTGTCGGGCAGCAGGGGCGCGTTCAGCTCGATGTGCCCGAGGTGCACGGGCAGGCCGGGCCGCACCGCGCGGACACGGTCCAGGAGCTGCCGTACGGTGCGCAGCGCGCGCGGGTCGCGGCTGCCGTGGGCCACGACGACGAGCGCGGGAGGCGGTGCGGCCGCGCGGTTCTCGGGATACGGGTACGTCGTCATGCTGACGATCGTGACGGCGGGACGTTGCCTCGCCGTTGCGCGGGTGTCACGGGGGTTTTCCGGCGGTTCACCGCGCGGAGCGCGGCCGGTGTGAGGGCGTACGGGCCGCGGGTGCGCGGGCGGGTGAAGCCGGTCACAGGGCGTCGGGCGAACCGGGCGGGGCGGCGGGGCGTCCTGGAGGTGGAGGACCGACCGGGGAGGGTTACCGTCCGATGCGCCGTTTCAGGCTTCGCCGACCTGCTCTGCCGCGCACCCGTACGGGGCGGCGGCGGCTGGTGCGGGCGGTGGTGGCGGGGTGCGTGCTGGCGCTGCTGCCGGCGACCTGGCTGCGGCTGACGACGGACGACCGGCTGCGCACCACCGCCGACGTGCCGCGCACCGACGTCGCCGTGGTGTTCGGCGCGGGCCTGTGGGACGGGGAGCCGTCGCCGTACCTCGCGCACCGGCTGGACGCGGCGGCCGAGCTGTACCGGGCGGGCCGGATCCAGGTGGTGCTGGTCACCGGCGACAACAGCCGCGAGGACTACGACGAGCCGGACGCGATGCGCGCCTACCTCACCCGGCACGGCGTCCCGGACACGCGGATCGTCAGCGACTACGCGGGCTTCGACACCTGGGACTCCTGCGTCCGCGCGAAGCGGATCTTCGGCGTGGACCGTGCGGTGCTGATCAGCCAGGGCTTCCACATCCGCCGGGCGGTGGCCCTGTGCCGGGCGGCGGGGGTCTCCTCGTACGGCGTGGGCGTCGCCGACCGGCACGACGCCACCTGGTACTACGGCGGTGTCCGGGAGCTCTTCGCGGCGGGCAAGGCGGCCCTGGACGCGACGTTCCGCCCGGACCCGCGCTTCCTCGGTCCCCGGGAGCCGGGCGTCGAGCGGGCGCTGGCGGACGCGTCCGCGGGCGCCGACGGATGACACGCCTGCCCTCACCGCGGGCCGCGCGGGGCGGGGGGGTCGCCGTACCGGGCGTGTAACAGGGGTCGGCCTGCCGTGTAACACCGGCGGCGCAGGCTGGGCCGCATGCAGAACACCGTGACGCCCACGCACTGCCCCTACTGCGCCCTGCAGTGCGGGATGAATCTGACGCCCGCCGCGGACGGGACCGTCGGGGTGAGCGAGCGCGCGGACTTCCCGGTGAACCGGGGCGCGCTGTGCGGGAAGGGGCGTACGGCGCCGGCCGTGCTGTCGGCGGCCGTCCGGCTGACCTCGCCGCTGGTGCGGTCCGCGGACGGCACGCTGGTGCCGGCGTCCTGGACGGAGGCGCTGGACCGGGTCGCCGACGGGCTGGCGCGGACGCGGGACGCCCACGGGGCGGACGCGGTCGGGGTGTTCGGCGGGGGCGGACTGACCAACGAGAAGGCGTACGCGCTCGGGAAGTTCGCGCGGGTGGTGCTGGGCACCTCCCAGATCGACTACAACGGGCGTTTCTGCATGTCGTCGGCGGCAGCGGCGGGCGGCAGGGCGTTCGGTCTCGACCGGGGGCTGCCGTTCCCGCTGGAGGACGTTCCGCGGACCGGCTGCGTGATCCTCGTCGGGTCGAACCCGGCCGAGACCATGCCGCCCGCACTGCGCTACTTCACCGAACTGAAGGAGAACGGCGGCACGCTGATCGTCGTCGACCCGCGCCGCACCAGGACCGCCGAGCAGGCCGACCTGCATCTGGCACCGCGCCCGGGCACCGACCTGGCGCTCGCGCTGGGCCTGCTGCACCTGGTCGTCGCCGAGGGCCGCACCGACGAGGAGTACATCCGGGAGCGCACCACCGGCTGGGAGGAGACCCGGGCGGCGGCGATGGCGCACTGGCCGGAGCACGTGGAGCGGATCACGGGGGTGTCCGTTCCGCAACTCCGGGAGGCGGTACGGCTGTTCTGTGCGCCGGAGGCCGCGATGGTGCTGACCGCGCGCGGGCCCGAGCAGCAGGCGAAGGGCACCGACACGGTGGGCGCGTGGATCAACCTGTGCCTGGCGACGGGCCGGGCGGGCCGGCCGCTGTCCGGGTACGGGTGCCTGACCGGGCAGGGCAACGGGCAGGGCGGGCGGGAGCACGGCCAGAAGGCGGACCAGCTGCCCGGGTACCGCAAGCTGACCGACCCGGCGGCCCGCGCGCACGTGGCCGGAGTGTGGGGCGTGGACCCCGACAGCCTGCCCGGGCCGGGGCGCAGCGCGTACGAGTTGCTGGACGCGCTCGGGACGGACATCCGCTCGCTGCTGCTGATGGGCTCCAACCCGGTGGTGTCGGCGCCGCGCGCCGCGCACGTCGAGGAACGCATCCGCGCGCTGGACTTCCTGGCGGTGTGCGACGTGGTGCTGTCGGAGACGGCCGCGCTCGCCGATGTCGTCCTGCCGGTGACGCAATGGGCGGAGGAGACGGGCACCACCACCAACCTGGAGGGGCGGGTGCTGCTGCGGCGGCGTGCGGTCCGCCCGCCGGACGGTGTGCGCAGCGACCTGGAGGTGCTGCACGAGCTGGCGGCGCGGCTCGGCCGCGGGACGGTGGCGGAGAAGGGGTTCCCGACCGATCCGGAGGAGGTCTTCGAGGAACTGCGCCGGGCCAGCGCGGGCGGCCCCGCCGACTACTCCGGGATCACCTACCGCCGACTGGCCGAGGAGAACGGCGTGTTCTGGCCGTGCCCGGCACCGCAGGCGGCGGAGGGCGCGGACGGGGCCGGCGTCCACCCCGGCACCCCTCGGCTCTTCCTCGACCGGTTCGCCACCGAGGACGGGCGGGCCCGGTTCGCGCCCGTGGCGCACCGTCCGATCGCCGAGGAACCCGACGAGGAGTACCCCGTGCTGCTGACCACCGGACGGGTCGTCGCGCAGTACCAGTCCGGCGCCCAGACCCGGCGCGTCGACGAGCTGAACGCCGCCGCTCCGGGCCCGTTCGTGGAGCTGCACCCGCGGCTCGCCCAGCGGCTCGGCGTGGCCGACGGCGACCCGGTGGCGGTGGTGTCGCGGCGGGGCCGGGCGGTGGCGCCGGGACGGATCACCACCGCGATCCGCCCCGACACGGTGTTCATGCCGTTCCACTGGCCCGGTGAAGGCCGCGCCAACACCCTCACCAACCCGGCCCTCGACCCGACGTCCCGCATGCCGGAGTTCAAGGC
This sequence comes from Streptomyces calvus, assembly GCF_006782915.1. Lineage (GTDB taxonomy): Bacteria > Actinomycetota > Actinomycetes > Streptomycetales > Streptomycetaceae > Streptomyces > Streptomyces calvus. Next base: position 6,618 of record NZ_VCNP01000048.1, on the reverse strand, counting down.
GTGCGCGGTGCGGGTGGAGGCGGTGCGGCCGTAGAGTCTGTCGTTTGGATCATGTCGGTTTCGCGGGGCGTGGCACGCACATCTGCTGCGTTGTCGTCGGTTGTCGACGCTCCGCGTCGCCGCCCTCCTCCGCCTTGCAGCTGCACGCACCACGCCCCGCTCGGGTGGGCTGAGAAGCGCTGCGTCTCCCAGCCGACCTGATCCAAACGACAGACCCTAGGGGCAGGGCTCGGGCCCTGTGGCCGGCAGGACGTGCGGCCGACGACGTGCGGAACGTGCGGCGTGCGGTCGGCAGGACGTGGTGGCCTGTGGCCGGCAGGGTGTGGGGCCTGCCGGCCGGTGGGGGCCGGTCAGGCCACGCCGACCGCGGTCCAGGCCGCCGCGACCGCGGCGTGCTCGGTGCCGCCCTCGCCGTAGAGGTCCGCGGCCGCCTTCAGGGTCGCCGTGCGGGCGGCCGCGTAGTCGGTCGAGGAGGTCATGTAGACCGTCAGCGCGCGGTACCAGATCGCGCCCAGCTTGTCGCGGCCGATGCCGGTGACCGTGGAGCCGTCGCAGGTGGGCGAGGAGTGGGCGACGCCGTTCACGGTCTTCGCGCCGCTGCCCTCGGCGAGCAGGTACGCGAAGTGGTTGGCGACGCCCGAGGAGTAGTGGACGTCGAGGTCCTTGACCGTGGTGTCCCAGCAGTCCGCGGACTTGCCGTCCTTGGACGGCTCGTCCATGTACCGCAGCGCGTCCCGGCCGAAGCCGTCCCGGACGATCTCCTCACCGATCAGCCAGTCCCCGGCGTCCTGCGCGTTGGCCGCGTGGAACTCCACCAGCGTGCCGAAGATGTCAGAGGTGGCCTCGTTCAGGCCGCCGGACTCGCCCGAGTAGGTCAGGGCCGCCGTCTTGGACGTCACGCCGTGCGTCATCTCGTGCCCGGCCACGTCCAGCGACACCAGCGGGCCCATCTGGGTGCCGTCGCCGTCGCCGTACGTCATGCAGAAGCAACGGTCGTCCCAGAACGCGTTGTTGTAGTTGTTGCCGTAGTGCACGCGGTTGTACGAGCCCTTGCCGTCGCCCGCGATGCCGCGGCGGCCGTGCACGTCCTCGTAGTAGTCCCAGGTGACGTCGGTGCCGTACTGCGCGTCCACCGCGACCGTGGCGCGGTCGGCGGTGTCGCCGCTGCCCCAGTGGTTGTCGGCGTCGGTGAAGGGGGTGGCCGGGGCGCGGTCGAGGCAGACGACCAGGACGCACCGGTCGGTGCTGTTGCCCGCGTCGCCGGTGTAGGTGCCGCCGCGCGTGGGGTCCTTCAGCTCGAATCCGGAGGCGGTCGGCGTGGTCTCCAGCGGGACGGTGCCGCCGTAGAGGGACCTGCCGTCGCCGGTGGCGCTCTCCAGGCTGTCCCAGGAATCGATGGCGGCGCCGGTGTGCGCGTCGGTGAGCAGGGTGCGGGCGACCGGGTTGCCGGCGGAGTCCTGGGCGACCGCGTCGGTGCGCCAGGCCAGCTTCGGGGCGCCGTGCAGGGCGTCGACGACCAACTGGGGTTTCGAGGTGAGGCTCTTGAGGGTCTCGCCGAGGTGGGCGGCGCGCAGGGCGTTCGCCGCGAGGTCGGCGGCCTCGGGCGCGGTGAGCGCCGGGGTGACGGTGGGCAGGTCGAGGGCGGCGCGGGTCGCCCGCGAGGCGGCGCGGTAGCTGCCGTCCGGGGCCAGGTGGAGCACGAAGTCGCCGCCGAGGACCGGGAGTTCGCGGTAGGTGCGGTCGTAGCGGACGTGCTGGGTGCCGTCCGGATCGACGACGACGTCGCGGACCTTCGTCCCCTGGGCCGCGGTGAGACCCAGCGCCCCGGCACGGTCGGCGAGGACCGCGGCGGCGTGGGCGACGGCGGTGGCGCGGGTGGGACGGTCGGCCGCACCGGCGGTGGTGGGGGAGAGTGCGGCGGCCAGCAGGGCTGCGCTGGTGACGGTCACGCCGGCGGTGACGAGACGGGAACCTCGGACATGCCGTATCCGGCTCAAGCGGTCTCCTAGAACGGGCGCCCCGGCATGGGTGGGGGGAGGGGCGGCGACGGGGATGTTGACCGCGATTCAAGTAGCGCGCGAATGTCATGTCCATAGCGCGGATGTGGGGGTGTGTGAGGGGTGAGAATCGTTCCTGCAAGGCTCCGGTGGCACTTCGGTGCAGAGGGGCTCAACCGACCGTCCGCGCAGGTGAAACGAGTGACGCTGCCCTTCTTCGTCTACGGCACCCTCCGCCCCGGCGGGACCAACCACGACCGCTTCCTGCGCGGCCGCACCCTGCGCGAGGAACCCGGCCGGCTCGCGGGCGCGGTGCTGTACGAAGGGCCCGGCTATCCGTACGCCGTCGAGGAGGAGGGCGGTGCGGTGGAGGGCTCGGTGGGCGGCTCGGTGGGCGGCTCGGTGGGCGGCTCGGTGGGCGGCTCGGTGGGCGGCGAGCTGGTGACCGCGCGGCCGGAGGCGTACGCGGACCTGCTCGCCGCGCTGGACCGGCTGGAGGAGTACGTACCGGGTGATCCGCGCAACCTGTACGAGCGGGTGGCGCGGGACGTCGTGCGGGACGCGGACGGGACGGTGGTGCGGGCGTGGGTGTACCTCGCCGCACCCGCCGTCGCCGCACGACTGCGGGCACGAGGGGTGCGGATCGAGGACGGGATCTGGCCCGTACGACGCTGACCGGGGACGCCGACCCGGACCCCGCACCCCCGGGCCCGCAGTGCCGGGCGAGCACCTCCGGGCCCCGCACCCCGGGGCACCGGCCCGCGCCCCGCACCCCGAGCCCTGCACCCCCGGTCCCTCGCACCCTCCGCCGCCAACCGCCGTACTGCACGTCCACACCCCGCACCCCGCGCCGTTCTGGCCGACGCCCCCCGTGCCCCGCACTCCCGGGCCCACGCACCCTCCGCCGCCAACCGCCGTACTGCGCGCCCGCACCCCGCACCCCCGGGCCCTCGCAACCCCTCACCGTCAACCGCCGTCTGCGCGCCCGCACCCCGCGCCGTTCTGGTCGACGTCCCCCGCGCGCCGCGCCGTCGCGGTCAGTTGCCCCCGCCCCCGCAGCTCGGCGGTCAGCCGCCGTACGGCCTGCGCCGGCGGGCCTCGCGGAGTGCCGTCGCCCACCACACCAGCTGGTCCAGCATCGTCTTCGCCGCCGCGTCCGGTCCCGCCGGATCCTTCAGGCGGCCCTCGTCGTCGAAGGCCGCGCCCGCGTTGTGGAAGGAGACGGTGTCGCGGACGGTGACGGCATGCAGTTCGGCGAAGACCTGGCGCAGGTGCTCGGCCGCGCGCAGCCCGCCGGCGAGTCCGCCGTAGGTGACCAGCGCGACCGGCTTGGCCTGCCACTCGCCGAAGTGCCAGTCGATGAGGTTCTTCAGGCCCGCCGGGAAGGAGTGGTTGTACTCCGGGGTCAGCACGACGAACGCGTCCGCCCGGTCCAGTTTCGGGGTGACGTCGGCCAGTGCCGCGGTGGCCCGGTCGGTCGGCTCCATGGTGGTGGGCAGGTCGAGATCGGCGACGTCCACGACGTCGACGGTGAGGCCGTCGCGGCCGCGGACGCGGTCGAGCAGCCAGCGGGCCACGACGGGCCCGAAGCGGCCGTGCCGGTTGCTGCCGACGACGACGGTGACATGGAGGGCATCGGTTGCGGTCTTCATGCGGCACAGCCTGATACCTCGACTTTGATTGAGGTCAAGTCGTGTCCGGCCGGCCCCGGTCACTCACCCGTTCACCGCCGCGCCGCCCCTCCTTCGGACACTTTCCCCGGCCGGACCCACGGGGCGCCGGTGACCTGCTGGAACGCGCCGCGCACCGGGTGCGGCCCCGGCCGTCTGACACCCGTTCAGCCCCTGCCCTGACGACCATTCAGGAAGCGGTACCGGGCCGGGGGCACTTACCTCGGAGGGGCAGGGACGCGTCCGACGGCGGCACATGGGGGTGCCGCGGGCCGTGGCCCCTTCGTGAGCTCGAGGGAGCATCGATGCGACGTACCGCCCGGCTGCTGACCGGCATGACCGGCACCGCGCTCGCCGTGGCCACCGCGGGGCTGCTCGCCGCGCCCGTCCACGCCGCGGACGTCAGGGCCCCCGCCGGTCCTGCGCACGGCACGTCGGCCGGGAGCCTGGAGGTGTACCCGTCCTCGGTCGCGCCGGGCGCGCAGGTCACCGCGACCACCTCGGCGTGCGCCGACGGGAAGGCGGCGGCCGGTGACGCCTCCGCCGTCGGCGCCGGACGGTTCACGCTGGCGCCGGACGCGCACGGGGACGGCCTGACCGGCCGGTTCGAGGTGCCGCCGGGCGCGCAGCCGGGGACGTACGAGATCGTCGCGACGTGCGCCGGGAGCGGCCGGCGGGTCGCCGGTGACCTGGAGGTCAGCCTGACGCCCGGGACGCAGCAGGTGTATCCCCGGGGCAGTGTGAAGACGGGGGTCGGAGGCGCGCTGGGCCCCGACCCCGTGCAGACCGCGGCCGGGGTGACGGCGCTCGCCGTCGCCGCCGCGGGCGGTACATGGCTCCTGCATCGCCGGGCGAGAGGCGACGGGATGTGACGGGCACCCTCCGCTGCCCGTCCCGCCGGTACCGCAACTCCCCTCCCCCTCCGGGTCCGACGCCCCTCGCGGCCCGGAGGGGGCACGGGGCCGATCGAGGTGAGGTCAGTTGGCCGTGCGCCGCAGGTTCCGCCGGACCGGGGGTCCGGGCAACGCAGCGATAGCCGCCGTCACCGTGTGCGCGCTGTGCTCCGGGCTGTGGCTGCTGCGCGACGGCACCGGGGAGGCCGCCCCGCCGCAGCCCTCCGCCGCCCAGGCGCACACCGCGGCCGGCGGCCGCGGCGCGGCCCGGTCCGCCGCTCCCGCCCTGCCGCCGTCCCCGCCCGCGCGCGTGCGCATCCCCGCGATCGGCGTGGACGCGCCGCTGACCGGGCTCGGTCTGACGGGCACCGGGAGCCTGGAGGTCCCGCCCGCCGACCGGAAGAACCTCGCCGGCTGGTACGAGGCCGGCACCACGCCCGGTGAGACCGGCACCGCGATCGTCGCGGGCCACGTCGACAACGCCGACGGCCCGGCCGTCTTCTACTCGCTCGGCGCGCTGCGCAAGGGCAGCACCGTCGAGGTGGACCGGCGCGACGGCGGCGTGGCCGTGTTCACGGTGCACGCCGTCGAGGTGTACGACGCCGACGACTTCCCCGACGCGAGGGTCTACGGCGCGGCGGACCGCCCGGAGCTGCGGGTCATCACCTGCGGCGGCGGCTGGTCACGGACGACCGGCTACCAGGGGAACGTCGTCGTCTACGCGCACCTGACCGGCGCGCGCGGCGCCTGAGCCGGGCCGGCGGCCGGGACGTCGGAGGAGGGGCGCGCGCCATGAGGGCGGTGTCGACGGGACACGGCCCGGCGCCGGACGGCCTCTTCCGCACGCCGGACCGCGGGTTTCCGCTTCCGGCACGAAGGCGGGCTCGCCGCCTCGGCAGGTTCCGTGCGGGGCAGGATGTACCGCAACCACCGCGGCCGGGTCCCCGCGTCCGTATGTCATGCGCACGTCATAACTGGCCGCTCCCAGCCCCCCACCAGGAGGACCATGTCCAGGCACTCCCGCACCCCACGCAAGGTCACCGGCGCCGTCGCCGTCGCCTCGGCCGCCGCCGTCGCACTGGGCGGCCTGCTGGCCGGTGGCCCGGCGACCGCCGCGCCCCGGGCACAGACCGTCGCCCAGGACGCCGGCCGGCAGCAGCACGCCGTCACCGCCGCGTACCCGTCCGTCACCCGGGCCGAAGTGCTGCGCCGCGCGGCGAAGTGGCTCACGGCGAACAACGGCGGGCCGGTGCCGTACAGCCAGAGCAAGGTGTGGTCCGACGGCTACCGGCAGGACTGCTCGGGCTACGTCTCCATGACGCTCGGCCTGTGGAAGCCGGGCCCCAACACCGTCGGGCTGGCGGGCGACCGGAGCCTGACCACTCCGATCCGCCTGGGCAGCCTGAAGCCCGGCGACCTGCTGATCGACGCCTCCGGCAGCAACACCACCCGTCACGTCGTCATCTTCGAGAAGTGGACGGACTCCTCGCGCACCTCCTACTGGGCCTACGAGCAGCGCGGCACCTACGGCACCACGCACCGCAAGCTGAGCTACGGCCTGAACGCGGGCAGCGAGTACAAGCCGTACCGGCCGGTGAACATCTCCGACGGCAGCACCCCGGCTCCGCCGCCGCCGTCCACCGGCAGCTGGCCCACCCTCGCCAAGGGCCGGACCGGTACGGACGTCAGGACCGCCCAGTACCTGCTCGCCGGCCGCGGCTACCGGCTCGCCGCGGACGGTGTCTTCGGATCCGACACCGACGCCAAGGTCAGGGCCTTCCAGAAGGCCAGGGGCCTCGCCGTGGACGGCGTCATCGGACCCAAGACCTGGTCCGCCCTGGTCCGTACCGTCAAGAAGGGCTCCTCGGGTCCCGCGGTGCGCGCCGCCCAGATCCAGCTCAACGCCCACGGCAGGAACCTCGTCGTCGACGGCGTGTTCGGGACGGCCACCGACGCCGCGACCCGCAGCCACCAGCGGTCCCGGCAGCTCGCCGTGGACGGGATCATCGGGCCCGTCACCTGGCGGTCCCTGGTCGGCGGCTGACCCGGCAGCCGCCC
>NZ_VCNP01000047.1 GCF_006782915.1 Streptomyces calvus | reverse complement strand
CCCGTCCTGCGGACGTGTGCGCACGCCGGCCGGACGTCGTGACCCGCGGCGGGCCGCTCCCGCGGTCACACCCCGAAGGACGCGACGGGCGCGGCGTCCTCCGGCGCCCCGCGGTAGGCGTCCCCGATCACGTTCCGCCGGCCCCAATCGCCGAGCGGCTCCAGCGCCGCGTTGAGGTCGGCGCCCCGGGACGTCAGCGAGTACTCCACCCGCGGCGGCACCTCGTCGTAGTCCTCGCGGTGCACGATGCCGTCCGCCTCCAGCTCCCGCAACTGCGCGGCCAGCACCTTCTCGGTGACGCCCGGCACGCTGCGGCGCAGTTCGCCGAAGCGGTGCGGCCGTTCGCTCAACGCCCACAGGATGAGCACCTTCCACTTGCCGCCGATCACGTCCATCGCCGCGTCGATCCCGCACACGTACGCACCCGGCCGCCGTACCGCCGCCATCCCGTCACCCCGTCCACCGTCGCTGCCTGCACCCTTTCCCCGGGGTAAGCGCCCACCTCGAAGTACGTACTTGAGCTGGGGCTTCGCCCGCGGCGAGCCTGGTCCTCATGAGCGACAACATCCTTGCCACCGTCCCTGCTTCCCGCACTCCCCTGACTCTTCTCGGCACCGGCGCCATGGGCACCGCCCTGGCCCGTGCCTGGCTCGCCGCCGGCCACCCGGTGACCGTGTGGAACCGTACTCCCGAACGCGCCGCCGCCCTCGCCGCCGACGGCGCCACGGTCGCCGCGAGCGCCGCCGCGGCGGTGGCCGCGAACCGCCTGGTGATCGCCTGCCTGCTGGACGACGCCTCCGTCGGTACGACGCTGGAGGACGCCGACCTGACCGGGAGGGACCTGGTGAACCTCACCACCGGGACCCCGGCCGAGGGCCGCGCCCGCGCCGCCTGGGCCGTCTCGCGCGGCGCCCGTTTCCTGGACGGCGGCATCATGGCCGTACCGCCGATGGTCGGGCACCCGGAGTCCGGTGCCTACGTGTTCTACAGCGGTTCGGGCGACCTGTTCGAGGAGCACCGCGACACCCTCGCCGTCCCCGCCGGCACCCAGTACGTGGGGGCCGACCCGGGCTTCGCCGCGCTGCACGACGTGGCGCTGCTCAGCGCGATGAGCGGACTGTTCGCGGGCATCACGCACGCCTTCGCGCTGGTCCGCGGCGAGGACATCGCGCCGAAGGACTTCGCGCCGCTGCTCGCCTCCTGGCTCACCGCGATGACGTCGTCGGTGCAGCAGACGGCCGAGCGGCTGGCCGGCGGCGACTTCACCGGCGGCGTGGTGTCCAACCTCGCGATGCAGTCGGCCGGCAACGCGACCCTGCTGCGCACGGCCGAGGAGCAGCGCGTCAGCGCGGAACTGCTGACGCCGTACATGGAGCTGATGGCCCGCCGCGTCGCCGACGGTCACGGCGACGAGGACACGGCGGGGCTGGTCGACCTGCTGGCTGCGCGCGGCCGCGCCTGACCGGACCGGCCGCGCCGGGTCATCCGGTCAGGCCGACCACTGCTCGTACGCCAGGTTCGCCACCAGGGCGAAGACCACCGTCAGCAGGACGATGCGGACGAAGCCGCTGCCCTTCTTCAGCGCCGTGTGCGCGCCGAAGGTGCCGCCCGCCAGGTTGAACACGGCCATCAGGGCCGCCAGTTGCCACAGCACCGCGCCCTGCCAGGCGAACGTGGCGAGGGCCCCGGCGTTGGTGCAGCAGTTGACGATCTTGGCGGTGGCGGAGGCGGTGACGAGGTCCAGGTGCAGGATCGCGGTGAGCGCCAGCACCAGGAAGGTGCCGGTTCCGGGGCCGACGAGACCGTCGTAGAAGCCGATGCCGAGCCCGGCGAGGCCGATCGCCGCGAGGATGCGGCGCCGGGTCGCCGGGCCGGTGGCGGGTGCGGTGCCGAAGGCCGGGCGCAGGATCACGAAGGCCGCCACCGCGAGCAGCACCACCATGATCACCGGTTTGAGGACCTCGGTGCTCATCCCGGCCGCGAAGAACGCACCGGCCGACGATCCGGCCAGCGCGGCCAGTCCGATGCGCACGGCCGTCCGCACGTCGACCGGCGCCTTGCGGGCGTACGTCACCGCGGCGCCCGTGGTGCCTACGATCGCGACCGCCTTGTTGGTGCCCAGCGCGTGCGCGGCCGGGGTGCCGGCGGGCAGGCCGAGCAGCAGGGCGGGCAGGAGCAGCAGCCCGCCGCCGCCCACCACGGCGTCGATCCAGCCGGCGGCGAGGGCGGCCAGACAGAGCAGGACGACCGTGGTCAGGGAGATGTCGGGCATGACCATGACCCTATGGACGCGATAGATGTGGCGTCCATCGAGATGGGCTGCGGCTGACGTTGCGCTGCTCACAGCAGCACCCCACCGCCCGTCCGGAACCCTCACACCCCGCCCGCTCCCGTACTGAGGGCAGCGTTCCGCGCGGGAAACAGAGGTGATGCTGCCGGGTAACACCGGCACCGCACGCTCCAGTGCATGACCTCGAATGAGCGTGTGGTGGTGATCGGCTCCGGCCTCGCGGGCGTACGGCTCGCCCGGCGGCTCGGCGAGCTGGGCACGCCCGTGACGCTGATCGGCGAGGAGGAGCACCGCCCGTACAACCGGGTGCTGCTCGCCGAGGTGCTGGCCGGGCGCTACGGCCCCGAGGTGATCGCCCTGCCGGCGCCCGCGGAGCTGGTCCGCGCCCGGATCACCGGCATCGACCGCGCCGGGCGGACCGTCGCCCACGCGGACGGCTCGGTCACCGCGTACGACCGGCTCGTCCTGGCCACCGGCTCCAACCCGGTGCTGCCGCCGCTGCGCGGCCTGTTCACCGGCGACCACCGGCTGCCCGAGGGCGTGCACGCCTTCCGCACCATGGACGACTGCCTGGGCCTGGCCAAGGCGGTACGGCCGGGCGTGCGGGCGGTGGTGATCGGCGGCGGGCTGCTCGGCGTCTCCGCGGCCCGCGCGCTCGCCGTGCGCGGCGCGCAGGTCGTCCTCGCCCAGCAGTCCGAGCGGCTGATGGAACGGCAGCTCGACCCGGCCGCGTCCGCGCTGGTCGGACGGCACCTCACCGACCTCGGCGTGGAGGTGCACACCGAGTGCCGGGTGCGGGACGTGCGCTGCGTCGGCGGCGCGGTCCGCTCGGTGGAGCTGGCCGACGGCTACGCCCTCGACGCCGAACTGGTGGTGCTGGCCTGCGGTGTGCGCCCGCGCACCGGCCTCGCGCAGGCGGCCGGCCTGGAGGTCCGCAAGGGCGTCGTCGTCGACGACGCGCTGCGCACCTCCGACCCGTACGTCCACGCCGTCGGCGACTGCGCCGAGCACGCCGGCACGGTCTACGGGCTCGCCGCCCCGGCCCTGGAGCAGGCCGACGCGCTCGCCGCGCTGCTCGCCGGCGACACCCGCGCCCGCTACACCGGCACCCGCTCCCTGACCCGGCTGACGCTCACCGGCCCGCTCGCCGGCCCCGGCGGCTCCTTCGACCTCGCCGCGTTCGGCGAGACCGAGGCGCTGCCCGGCGACGACGTCGTGCAGCTCGCCGACGCCACCCGGGGCACCTACCGCAAGGTCGTCGTCCGCGACGACCGCCTCGTCGGCGGGGTCCTCGTCGGCGCACTCGGCACCGTCGGCGCCCTCGCGCGCGCCTGGGAGGGAGCGGAGCCGCTCCCGTCCGACGGCGGCCCGCTGCTCCACCTGCTCACCAACGATGGAGGCTCCTGATGACCGCCACCCCGGGGGCATCCCCCACGATCCTGCTCGTCGGCCACGGCATGGTCGGCCAGCGCTTCCTGGAGGCGATCGCCCGGCGCGGCCTGACCGCCACGCACCGCGTGGTCGTGCTGTGCGAGGAGCCGCGCCCCGCCTACGACCGCGTCCAGCTCACCTCGTACTTCTCGGGCCGGACGCCCGAGGAGCTGTCGCTGACCGACCGGGAGTTCCTCGACACGCACGGCATCGAGCTGTACCTGGGCGACCCGGCCGAGGCCGTCGACCGCGAGGCGCGGACGGTCACGGCGCGGTCCGGCCGCGTCTTCGGCTACGACGTCCTCGTCCTGGCCACCGGCTCCTACCCGTTCGTGCCGCCGGTGCCGAACAAGGACGCCACCGGCTGCTTCGTCTACCGCACCATCGAGGACCTCCTCGCGATCGAGGAGTACGCGCGGTCCACGGCGACGACGGGCGCCGTGGTGGGCGGCGGGCTGCTCGGCCTGGAGGCGGCCGGCGCGCTCAAGGGCCTCGGCCTGGACGCCCACATCGTGGAGTTCGCGCCCCGGCTGATGCCCGTCCAGGTGGACGAGGGCGGCGGCGCGGCACTGCTGCGCACCATCGAGGACATGGGCCTGTCCGTCCACACCGGTGTGGGCACGCAGGAGATCGTGGTCGGCGAGGACGGCGCGGTCACCGGCATGAAGCTGTCCGACGGCTCCGAACTCGCCACCGACATGGTGGTGTTCAGCGCCGGTGTCCGCCCCCGCGACCAGCTGGCCCGCGACTGCGGTCTCGCGGTCGGCGAGCGCGGCGGCATCACGGTGGACGAGCGGTGCCGCACGGTCACCGACCCGCACGTCTTCGCGATCGGCGAGTGCGCGCTGGCCGCCGACGGCCGGGTGTACGGGCTGGTCGCGCCGGGCTACGAGCAGGCGGAGACGGCCGCCGCGGCGATCGCCGCCGACGGGACCGACGAGATGACGTTCACCGGCGCCGACCTGTCCACCAAGCTGAAACTGCTCGGCGTGGACGTGGCGTCCTTCGGCGACGCGCACGGCGCCGGCGGCGACTGCCTGAACGTGGTCTACTCCGACTCCCGCGCCGGTCTGTACAAGAAGCTGGTCGTCGGCCGGGACGGCACCCTGCTCGGCGGCATCCTGGTCGGCGACGCGGAGGCGTACGGCACGCTGAAGGCGTTCACCGGCTCGGTCCCGCCGGTGCCGCCGGAGTCGCTGGTGCTGCCGGCCGGTGCCGGTGCGCCCGCGCAGCTCGGGCCGGCCGCGCTGCCGGACGACGCGATCATCTGCTCCTGCAACAACGTCACCAAGGGCACCATCCGCGGCGCGGTCACCGAGCACCGGTGCACCACCGTGCCCGAGGTGAAGAAGTGCACCAAGGCCGGTACGACGTGCGGCAGTTGCGTCAAGGTCCTCGGCCAGCTGGTCACCGCCGAGCTGGAGGCGAGCGGCGTCGAGGTCGACAAGGGCCTGTGCGGCTGCTTCGCGCAGACCCGCGAGGAGCTGTACGAGATCGTCCACGCCCTGCGCATCACCTCCTACCGGGACCTGCTGGACCGGTACGGCCGCGAGACCGCCCGCGGCGGCGACGGCTGCGAGGTGTGCAAGCCGGCGGTCGGCTCGATCATCGCCTCCCTCGCCCCGGCGATCGGCGCCAGCACCTACGTCCTCGACGACGAGCAGGCGGCCCTGCAGGACACCAACGACCACTTCCTGGCCAACCTGCAGAAGAACGGCTCGTACTCGGTCGTGCCGCGCATCCCCGGCGGCGAGATCGCCCCGGAGAAGCTGATCGTGATCGGTGAGATCGCCCGCGACTTCGGCCTCTACACGAAGATCACCGGCGGCCAGCGCATCGACATGTTCGGCGCCCGCGTCGAGCAACTGCCGCTGATCTGGACCCGCCTGGTCGACGCCGGCTTCGAGTCCGGGCACGCCTACGGCAAGTCGCTGCGCACGGTGAAGTCCTGCGTGGGCCAGACCTGGTGCCGCTACGGCGTCCAGGACTCCGTGCGCATGGCGATCGACCTGGAGCTGCGCTACCGCGGGCTGAGGTCGCCGCACAAGCTGAAGTCGGCGGTCTCCGGCTGCCAGCGCGAGTGCGCCGAGGCCCGCTCGAAGGACTTCGGCGTCATCGCCACCGCGAGCGGCTGGAACCTGTACGTCGGCGGCAACGGCGGCGCCACCCCGCGCCACGCCGACCTGCTCGCCCAGGACCTGTCCGACGCCGAACTGGTCCGCCTGATCGACCGGTTCCTGATGTTCTACATCCGCACCGCCGACCGCCTGGAGCGCACCTCGGCCTGGCTGGAGCGGATCCCCGGCGGCCTGGACCACGTACGGGACGTGGTCGTGCACGACTCCCTCGGCATCTGCGACGAGCTGGAGGAACTGATGGCCGCGCACGTCTCCCACTACCGCGACGAGTGGGCCGAGACGGTCAACGACCCGGAGAAGCTCGCCCGGTTCGTGTCCTTCGTGAACGCGCCCGACACCCCGGACCCGGTGGTCGCCTTCGTTCCCGAACGCGACCAGATCAAGCCCGACCTGCCGCTGCTGACCATCGGCCTGCGACCTGCCGACGACGCCCTGGAAGGGAGCGCCACGCGATGACCCTGGCACTGGAGACCACCGACCTGAAGGTCCGGCTCCGCCTGGCGGAGGACTGGTTCACCGTCTGCGACCTGAGCACGCTGATCCCGGGCCGCGGCGTGGCCGCGCTGCTGCCCGACGGCCGCCAGGCAGCCGTCTTCGCCGACCGCACCGGACGGCTCTACGCCATCGACAACCGTGATCCCTTCACCGGCGCGGCGGTCCTCTCACGCGGACTGACCGGCACCCACCAGGGCCGGCCCTTCGTCGCCTCGCCGCTGCTGAAGCAGCGCTTCGACCTGGAGTCGGGCCGGTGCCTGGACGACGAGACGGTGCGGGTGACGGCGTACGAGGTGAAGGCGGCCTGACGCCGGGCGGGCGCTGTCGAGAACCTGTCGGGTTCGGGTCGTTCCACGCGTGAGGGCGGGTCCATCGGGTTGTATCGGACCTGCCCCACCCGTGTCCGGTCCCACCCCCATCCCGCACGGAGGCCCGAGATATGACCCGCAACCACCCGCAGCGCCCCCTGCCGTCCCGGCGTGCCGTGCTCGGCGGTGCCGCCGTCGCCGCGCTCGCCGCGGCGGCCGGCCCCGCCGAGGCAGCCGGCCGGCGGCCCGCCTGGCCCACACAGTTCCCGCTGCCCGACGGCTGGCTGCCCGAGGGCATCACCATCGGCCGCGCCCCGTACGCCTACCTGGGCTCCCGCGCCGACGGCGCGATCCACCGCACCGACCTGCGCACCGGCCGGGGCACGGTCCTCCACCAGGGCGCCCCGGGCCTGACGGCCATCGGCCTGAAGCTCGGTGACGACGGCCTGCTGTACGTGGCGGGCGGCGCCGGCGGCACCGCCCGGCTGGTGGACGCCCGCACCGGCGCACTGCGCGGGACCCACCACCTCGCCACCGGCAGCGGTCACTTCGTCAACGACGTGGTGCTGTTCCCGGACCGCGCCTGGTTCACCGACTCCCGCGACGCCGTCCTGTACGGCGTGCCGCGCGGCCGCGGCTGCGGCGGCGTCCGCGTGCTGCCGCTCACCGGTGACTGGGAGCAGCTGCCCGACGTCATCAACGCCAACGGCATCGTGAGCACACCGGACGGGTGCGACGTGATCGTGGTCAGCAGCACGCCGGGCGAGCTGTACCGGGTGAGCCTGGAGACCGGGCGGGCCCGGCGCATCGCCCTGTCCGGCGCGGACGACGTGGTCAACGGCGACGGCCTGGTCCGCGTCGGCCGCACCCTGTACGTGGTGCAGAACCGGCTGAACGTGGTCACCGTGTTCGACCTGGACGCCCGGGCCACCACGGCCACCCTGCGCCGCTCGATCACCGACCCGCGGTTCGACGTCCCCGCCACCGCGGCCCGCTTCCGCGACCGCCTCTACCTGGTCAACGCGCGCTTCACCAGCCCGCAGACCCCGGAGACGACGTTCACGGCCGTGGCCGTCCCCCTGTAGCCCGTGCAGGCACCCGGCCCTCTGCCCCGTGGGATGGTCATCTGCCGGTACGTCCCCGGCCATGAAGCGTCCATTCCGCTCCCCTAGGTTCGCTGCTCGCACGCCCCCGCCGCCGACCGGCGGCGGGACGGTCACGGCACCTCTTGGAGCGACAGTGGAACGTCGTACCTTCCTTCGTGCGACCGCCGTCGGCGGTACCTCCGCCGTGCTCGGCGGGACCCTGTGGCGCGGCGCGGCGTACGCCGCACCCGCCCAGCCCGGCACCGGCCCGTACGGGCCGCTCGGCGCGGCGGACGCCAACGGCATCAGCCTGCCCGCGGGCTTCACCAGCCGGGTCGTCGCCCGCTCCGGCAGAACGGTCACCGGCACCTCGTACACCTGGCACAACGCGCCCGACGGCGGCGCCTGCTACGCGGACGGCTCGGGCTGGATCTACGTCTCCAACTCGGAGATCAACCCCTCGGGCGGCGCGAGCGCGCTGAAGTTCTCGGCCACCGGTGCCGTCACCGGCGCGTACCGCATCCTGTCCGGCACCCGGCAGAACTGCGCGGGCGGCAAGACCCCGTGGAACACCTGGCTGTCCTGCGAGGAGGTGGACCGCGGCTACGTGTACGAGACCGACCCGTGGGGTGTGAAGGCGGCCGTCCGCCGTGACGCCATGGGTCGCTTCAAGCACGAGGCGGCCGCCGCCGACCCGGTCCGCAAGGTCATCTACCTGACCGAGGACGTGTCGGACGGCTGCTTCTACCGCTTCCGGCCCACCACGTGGGGCGACCTGTCGTCGGGCACGCTGGAGGTGCTGGTCGCGGGCAGCGGCACCAGCGGCCCGGTGAGCTGGGCTAAGGTCCCGGACCCGTCCGGCGCGACCGCCACCCGCAACCAGGTCTCCGGCGCCAAGCGCTTCAACGGCGGCGAGGGCTGCTACTACGCGAACGACACCTGCTGGTTCACCACCAAGGGCGACAACCGCGTCTGGCAGTACAACGCGGCCGCCCAGACCGTCGAACTCGCCTACGACGACTCGCTGGTGAGCGGCACGGCTCCGCTGACCGGCGTCGACAACGTCACCGGCTCCGCCTCCGGCGACCTGTTCGTCGCCGAGGACGGCGGGAACATGGAGATCTGCGTCATCACGCCCGACGACGTGGTGGCCCCGTTCCTGCGCATCGCCGGCCAGTCGGGCTCGGAGATCACCGGTCCCGCCTTCTCCCCCGACGGCAGCCGCCTGTACTTCTCCAGCCAGCGCGGCACGACCGGCACCTCCTCCGGCGGCATCACCTACGAGGTGACGGGCCCCTTCCGCAACTGACCCCGGGCGGTCGCCGATCCGGCACCGGTGCCGGGCACGCGAGAGGGCGGCACCCCCGCACAAGGGTGCCGCCCTCTTCTCGTGGTCCGGAGCCGCTGCCGATCGGTGAGGGTGGTCGGGTGACAGACAACGGCTCCGGGGCTGGTCGCCGCCCCGGAAGGGGTCAGCGGTGGTCGCTGCCCGCCGAGGTGACCGCCGCGCGGCCGGCCTCCAGGCGGGCGACCGGGATGCGGAACGGGGAGCAGGAGACGTAGTCCAGGCCGACCTCGTGGAAGAAGTGGACCGACTCCGGGTCGCCGCCGTGCTCGCCGCAGACGCCGAGCTTCAGGTCGGGGCGGGTGGCGCGGCCGGCCCGGGCGGCGAGCTTCACCAGGGAGCCGACGCCGTCCTTGTCGATCGTCTCGAACGGCGACACCCCGAAGATGCCCTTCTCCAGGTAGGCGGTGAAGAAGCTGGCCTCCACGTCGTCCCGGGAGAAGCCCCACACCGTCTGGGTGAGGTCGTTGGTGCCGAAGGAGAAGAACTCCGCCGCCTCGGCGATCTGGCCGGCGGTCAGCGCGGCGCGCGGCAGCTCGATCATCGTGCCGATGGCCAGCTTGAGTTCGGTGCCGGTGGCCGCCTCGACCTCGGCGATGACCTTGTCGGCCTCCTCGCGGACGATCTCCAGCTCCTGGACGGTGCCCACCAGCGGGATCATGATCTCCGCGCGCGGGTCGCCCTTGGCGGCCCTGCGTTCGGCGGCGGCCTCCGCGATGGCCCGTACCTGCATGGTGAACAGGCCCGGGATGACCAGGCCGAGGCGGACGCCGCGCAGGCCCAGCATCGGGTTCTGCTCGTGCAGGCGGTGCACGGCCTGGAGCAGGCGGAGTTCGTTCTCGTGGGGTTCCTGCCGGGACTCGGCGAGGGCGACACGGACCGACAGTTCGGTGATGTCGGGCAGGAACTCGTGCAGCGGCGGGTCGAGGAGGCGGACGGTGACCGGGAGGCCGTCCATCGACTCGAAGAGCTGCACGAAGTCCTGCTTCTGCAGCGGCAGCAGCGCCTTCAGCGACTCCTCGCGCTCGGCCTCGGTGTCGGCCAGGATCAGCCGCTCCACCAGCTCGCGCCGGTCGCCGAGGAACATGTGCTCGGTGCGGCACAGGCCGATGCCCTGGGCGCCGAAGCGGCGGGCGCGCAGCGCGTCCTCGGCGTTGTCGGCGTTGGCGCGCACCCGCAGCCGGCGCTTGCGGTCGGCGAAGGCCATCATCCGGTGCACGGCCTCGACCAGTTCGTCGGCGTCGTCGGCGCCCGGGTGCATCCGGCCCTCGAAGTACTCCACGACCGGCGACGGCACGACCGGCACCTCACCGAGGTAGACCTTGCCGGTGGAGCCGTCGATGGAGACGACGTCGCCCTCCTCGACGACGTGCCCGCCGGGCACGGTCATCCGGCGGCGCTTGGTGTCGACCTCCAGCTCCTCCGCACCGCAGACACAGGTCTTGCCCATGCCGCGCGCGACGACGGCCGCGTGGGAGGTCTTGCCGCCGCGCGAGGTGAGGATGCCCTCCGCCGCGATCATGCCGTCGAGGTCGTCCGGGTTGGTCTCGCGGCGGATCAGGATGACCTTCTCGCCGGAACGGGACCACTTGACGGCCGTGTAGGAGTCGAAGACCGCCTTGCCGACCGCCGCGCCCGGGGACGCCGCGATGCCGCGCCCGACCTGCTCGACCTTGGCACTCTCGTCGAAGCGCGGGAACATCAGCTGCGCGAGCTGGGCGCCGTTGACGCGGGTGAGCGCCTCGGCCTCGTCGATCAGGCCCTGGTCCACCAGCTGCGTGGCAATGCGGAACGCGGCGCCCGCGGTGCGCTTGCCGACGCGGGTCTGGAGCATCCACAGCCGGCCGCGCTCGATGGTGAACTCGATGTCGCAGAGGTCCTTGTAGTGGTTCTCCAGCGTCTCCATGATCTGCATCAGCTGGTCGTACGACTTCTTGTCGATCGACTCCAGCTCCGCGAGCGGCACGGTGTTGCGGATGCCCGCGACGACGTCCTCGCCCTGCGCGTTCTGCAGGTAGTCGCCGTAGACGCCCTGGTGGCCGGAGGCCGGGTCGCGGGTGAAGGCGACGCCGGTGCCGGAGTCCGGGCCGAGGTTGCCGAAGACCATGGAGCAGACGTTGACGGCGGTGCCGAGGTCGTGCGGGATGCGCTCCTGGCGGCGGTAGAGCTTGGCGCGGTCGCCGTTCCAGGAGTCGAAGACGGCCTTGATGGCGAGGTCCATCTGCTCGCGCGGGTCCTGCGGGAAGTCCCGGCCGGCCTCGGTCTTGACGATCTTCTTGAACCTGGTGACGAGCTTCTTGAGGTCGGCGGCCTCCAGCTCGGTGTCGACGGTGACCTTCTTGGCCGCCTTCGCCGCCTCCAGCGCGTCCTCGAAGAGTTCGCCGTCGACGCCGAGGACGGTCTTGCCGAACATCTGGATGAGGCGCCGGTAGGAGTCCCACGCGAACCGGTCGTCGCCGGCCTGCTTCGCGAGGCCCTGCACGGACTTGTCGGAGAGGCCGATGTTGAGGACGGTGTCCATCATGCCCGGCATGGAGAACTTGGCTCCGGAGCGGACCGACACGAGGAGGGGGTCGTCGGCCTGTCCGAGCTTCTTGCCCATCCTCGTCTCGAGGGCGTCGAGGTGCGCACTCACCTCGTCACGCAGTGCCGCCGGCTCCTCGCCACTGTCCAGGTAGACCTTGCAGGCCTCCGTGGTGATGGTGAAGCCGGGCGGGACGGGAAGGCCCAGGTTGGTCATCTCGGCGAGGTTGGCACCCTTGCCGCCGAGCAGGTCCTTGAGTTCCTTGTTGCCCTCGGTGAAGTCGTAAACGAACTTCACGCCCTCAACGCTCGTGCCCGACTGAGCTCCATGGTGATCTTTGTTTTCCGACACGGGTCTCGACTCCTCGAGGACGCGGTGGCTGCCCTGACGGCGAGGAATGTACCCAGATCAAAGGCACCTGGGTACGTCTACTTGCGCGTCATGCGCCTGTAACCACTCGTCCGCCAGCGGATCGAAAGTCAAAGCTTGGCAAGCGGTCACAGCCGAGTGTTTTCACTTCTTGAACGCAACAACCTCCGAGCAACCTCATTGACGCTCATATGAGCGACAAACTCCACGTCTGAGTTCGCTCGATGAACGATCAACAGGTGGCACTGAGTGCCACCCTTTGAGAAGTGCAACCGCTCATCATTCGCTCATCTGAGCGCAACACTTATCAAGGGTGGCGAGAATCACGCTGCCACACCGGGCCGGATTTCACCATGCGGACCCTCTCCCGCCCCTCTCCCGGCCCCTTCC
Organism: Streptomyces calvus; assembly: GCF_006782915.1. Classification (GTDB taxonomy): domain Bacteria; phylum Actinomycetota; class Actinomycetes; order Streptomycetales; family Streptomycetaceae; genus Streptomyces; species Streptomyces calvus. The sequence continues at coordinate 184,967 of NZ_VCNP01000047.1, read as the reverse complement.
CGACCCCTCCCTGTCGGCGCCCGCCCCCGTCCGTCGCCACCCGTCCCCGCCCCGGATGAACGCACCGGCCGCCCCGCCCGTACGGAAGGCCGGGCGGACCCGGGCCCCCACACCGGGTCCGCCCCTCCCGCCGCGCCCGTCCCCCACTCCAGGGCGCCGGGAACGCCCGCCCCGGAGGGGGGCCGGCCACGGAAAGCGGAAGGGGCCCACGGCAATCTGTTGCCCCCCCTTCCCTGCCGCGCCGGTCAGCCGCCGGAGGTGTCGAGCTCCGCGTCCTCGGTCACGCCCGCGCAGTCGTACGGGTCCTTCAGCCAGCCGTCCGGCAGCACCACACGGTTGTTGCCGGACGTACGGCCGCGGGGCCCGTCGGCGCCGGCCGGCCAGGGCTGGTCGAGGTCCAGCTCGTCCAGTCCGGACCGCAGTTCCTCCAGCGAGGAGGTGACCGCGAGGCGCCCCCGCATCTCGGAGCCGACCGCGAAGCCCTTCAGGTACCAGGCGACGTGCTTGCGGAAGTCGATCACCCCGCGGGACTCGTCGCCGATCCACTCGCCGAGCAGCGTGGCGTGCCGGACCATGACGTCGGCCACCTCGCGCAGGGTGGGCCGTACGAAGTCCTCCGTACGGCCCTCGAAGGCGGCCACCAGGTCCGCGAACAGCCACGGCCGCCCCAGGCAGCCGCGGCCCACGACCACGCCGTCGCAGCCCGTCTCGCGCACCATCCGCAGCGCGTCCTCGGCCGACCAGATGTCGCCGTTGCCGAGCACCGGGATCTCCGGGACGTGCTCCTTCAGCCGGGCGATGGCCTCCCAGTCGGCGGTGCCGCCGTAGTGCTGGGCGGCGGTGCGGCCGTGCAGCGCGATGGCGGTCACACCCTCCTCGACCGCGATCCGCCCGGCGTCCAGATAGGTCAGGTGGTCGTCGTCGATGCCCTTGCGCATCTTCATCGTCACCGGCAGGTCCCCGGCCCCGGCGACGGCCTCGCGCAGGATGGAGCGCAGCAGGTTGCGCTTGTAGGGCAGGGCCGAGCCGCCGCCCTTGCGGGTCACCTTGGGCACCGGGCAGCCGAAGTTGAGGTCGATGTGGTCGGCGAGGTCCTCCTCCGCGATCATGCGGACGGCCTTGCCGACGGTCGCCGGGTCGACGCCGTACAGCTGGATGGAGCGCGGCTTCTCGGTCGCGTCGAACCGGATCAGCTGCATCGTCTTCTCGTTGCGTTCGACCAGCGCCCGGGTGGTGATCATCTCGCTGACGAACAGGCCCTTGCCACCGCTGAACTCCCTGCACAGGGTGCGGAAGGGCGCGTTCGTGATCCCGGCCATGGGGGCCAGCACGACGGGCGGCCGCACCGGGTGCGGGCCGATCTGCAGGGTCGGGTGCGTCGTCGACAGGGGCGTGGACATTCCCCCATTCTCCCGCATCTCCTCGCGCGTCCCGACGGGCGCCCGGCGGACCGCACCCACCGACCCGGTGTAACAGTCATTAGTTAGCCGCACTATCGACACGGGCGTACGATGGCGCCCATGCCCGAGCTCAGCCACGGCCGACGCATGCTGGTGCTCGCGATCTGCTGCATGAGCCTGCTGATCGTGAGCCTGGACAACACGGTCCTCAACGTCGCCCTGCCCGCCATGCAGCGGGAACTGCACGCCACCACCTCGGGCCTGCAGTGGACCATCGACGCGTACACGCTCGTCCTGGCCTCGCTGCTGATGCTCGCGGGCTCCACCGCCGACCGGATCGGCCGCAAACGGGTCTTCATGGCCGGCCTGGTGGTCTTCACCGCCGGCTCGGTGCTGTGCTCGCTGGCGCCCGACCTGTCGTCGCTGGTGGTGTTCCGCATGGTGCAGGCGGTGGGTGGCTCGATGCTCAATCCGGTCGCCATGTCGATCATCACCAACACCTTCACCGACCGCCGCGAACGCGCCCGCGCGATCGGCGTGTGGGGCGCGGTCGTCGGCATCTCCATGGCCGCCGGCCCGCTGGTCGGAGGGCTGCTGGTGGAGTCGGTCGGCTGGCGCGCCATCTTCTGGATCAACCTGCCGGTGGGCCTCGCGGCGCTGCTGCTCACCTGGCGTTTCGTCCCGGAGTCCCGGGCGCCCCGGGCCCGCCGCCCCGACCCGGTCGGCCAGCTGCTGGTGATCGCCCTGTTCGGCTCCCTCACGTACGCGATCATCGAGGCCCCGCACGCCGCCCTCACGGTGACCGCCCCGTTCGCCGCCGTGGCGCTCGTCGCCCTGCTCGCCCTGCTGCGCTACGAGCCGCGCCGCCCCGAACCCCTCATCGACCTGCGTTTCTTCCGCTCCGCCCCGTTCAGCGGGGCCACCGTGATCGCGGTGAGCGCGTTCGCGGCGCTCGGCGGCTTCCTGTTCCTGTCCACGCTGTACCTGCAGAACGTCCGGGGCCTGAACGCCCTGGAGGCGGGTCTGTGGATGCTCCCGATGGCCGTCCCCACCTTCCTGTGCGCCCCGCTGTCCGGCCGGCTGGTCGGCAGCCGGGGCCCGCGCCTGCCGCTGGCGGTCGCGGGCGTCGCGATGACGGCGAGCGGTCTCCTCTTCGCCCTCTTCGAGGCCGAGACGTCCAACACCACCCTGTTCCTCGGCTACGTCCTGTTCGGCATCGGCTTCGGCTTCGTCAACGCGCCCATCACCAACACGGCCGTCTCCGGCATGCCCACCGAACAGGCCGGTGTGGCCTCGGCGGTGGCCTCCACCAGCCGCCAGCTGGGCCAGACGCTGGGCGTGGCAGTGGTCGGCGCGGTGCTGGCGGCCGGCGTCGGCTCCTCGTCGTACGCGGACGCCTTCGTGTCGGCGGCGCGGCCCGGCTGGTGGATCCTCGCCGCGTGCGGTTTCTCGGTGCTGCTGGTCGGCGCGCTGACCTCGGGCCGCTGGGCCCACCGCACCGCGGAACGGACCGCGGAACGCCTGAAGACGGCGGAGGACCCGCGGCCCACCGGCGCCAGGACCTGACCCCGCCCCGACTCGTCGCGCCCGCCCGCCCGTTCGGGCCGGTGGTCCCGCGCCGCTCCCGTCCCGACCGTCACGGTTGGGTCTCGTCCCCGGCCCGCGGCCGCCCGGCCGCCCGTCGTGCTGCACACTCCTTGTCGTCCCCGATCCGGGACGGGCGCACGGTCGTTCCCGCACGGGGACGGAGGCACGGTCGTTCCCGAACGGGGCAGACGAACGGCGACACCCGACGCGGAGCCGGAGGAGTCATGCCGCGGACCGACTCGAGCAAGGTGAGCCGCTGGGACCTGCACGGCCGTGAACACGTCGTGCGGGTCCAGCGCACCGGTGTGCAGCGCACGATCAGATGCGACACGTGCGGCTGGCGCAGGGGCGCGCAGTTCCTGCCGTGGCTCAAGGCGGAGGAGCATCTCGCCGAGGCGCACCAGGCGACGGTGCACCCGGCCGGGACATGAGGCTCCCGGCCGGACATGAGGCTCCCGGCCGGGACGTGAGCGCCCGGCCGCCCCACCCGTGTTCCGGTGAACGCGCGGGCCCACGGCCCGTGCCCCGGGAACGCGCCGGTCCCCGGCCCGTGTTGCGGTGAAGGCGCCGGCCCCCAGCCGGTGTCCCACGAACGCGCAGGCCCGCAGCCCCTGTTCACCGCGAACGCGCAGGCCCCCGGACCGGGACCGCTGACGGGTCCGGGCCGGGGGCCGATGTGTCCGGCTCGTGCCGGACGGAAGCTAGGCGCCGATCAGACGCGAGGCCAGGTAGCCCTCGATCTGGTCCAGCGAGACACGCTCCTGCTTCATGGTGTCGCGCTCGCGCACCGTCACCGCGTTGTCGTCCAGGGTGTCGAAGTCGACGGTCACGCAGAACGGCGTACCGATCTCGTCCTGGCGGCGGTAGCGGCGGCCGATCGCACCGGCGTCGTCGAACTCGATGTTCCAGTTCTGCCGCAGCGCCTGCGCCAGGCCCTTGGCCTTCGGCGACAGCTCCGCGTTGCGGGACAGCGGGAGCACCGCGACCTTGACCGGGGCGAGGCGGTGGTCGAGCCGCAGCACGGTCCGCTTCTCCATCTTGCCCTTGGCGTTGGGCGCCTCGTCCTCGACGTACGCGTCGAGCAGGAACGCCAGCATCGCGCGGCCGACACCGGCCGCCGGCTCGATGACGTACGGCGTCCAGCGCTCGCCGGCCTCCTGGTCGAAGTACGACAGGTCCTGGCCGGAGGCCTTGGAGTGCGCGCCGAGGTCGTAGTCGGTGCGGTTGGCGACACCCTCCAGCTCGCCCCACTCGCTGCCGCCGAACTGGAAGCGGTACTCGATGTCAGCGGTGCGCTTGGAGTAGTGGGAGAGCTTCTCCTTCGGGTGCTCGTACCACCGCATGTTCTCCTCGCGCATGCCGAGGCCGGTGTACCAGTTCCAGCGCTGCTCCATCCAGTACTCCTGCCACTTCTCGTCCTCGCCCGGCTTGACGAAGAACTCCATCTCCATCTGCTCGAACTCGCGGGTGCGGAAGATGAAGTTGCCCGGCGTGATCTCGTTGCGGAAGGACTTGCCCATCTGGGCGATGCCGAACGGCGGCTTGCGACGCGAAGCGACCTGCACCTGGGCGAAGTTGGTGAAGATGCCCTGGGCGGTCTCGGGACGCAGGTAGGCGATGGAACCGGAGTCCTGCGTCGGGCCGAGGTGGGTGGAGAGCAGACCGGAGAACTGCTTGGGCTCGGTGAAGGTGCCCTTGTTGCCGCAGTTGGGGCAGTTGAGGTCGGCGAGGCCGTTCTCCGGGGCGTGGCCCTTCTTCTCCTCGTACGCCTCCTCCAGGTGGTCCGCGCGGAACCGCTTGTGGCAGGAGGTGCACTCGGTCAGCGGGTCCGTGAACGTGGCGACGTGACCGGAGGCCACCCACACCTCGGGGGCCAGGATCACGGACGAGTCGATACCGACCACGTCCTCGCGCGACGTCACCATGTAGCGCCACCACTGGCGCTTGAGGTTCTCCTTGAGCTCGACACCCAGCGGCCCGTAGTCCCAGGCGGCACGCTGGCCGCCGTAGATCTCACTGCAGGGGAATACGAAGCCACGGCGCTTGCTCAGGCTGACGATGGTGTCGATCTTGTCGGCGGCCACGGTGCTCTCTTCATTACGACGACGGGCGACGAAGCGAGATGCTTCCAGCGAATGACTCAGGTTACCGGCGTGGACTGCCCCTCGACCAAATCGGTGCCCCCTACAGGCCTCTCACGTGCTTTGTTGACAACGGTTTCCATATTTGTTGAAAATGAGTGTCATGAACGTACGACGACACCACATATCCGCGGCGGCACTGGCCGCGGTCACCGCGCTCGGCCTCGGCACCCTGACCGCCTGCTCCTCGGACAGTGCCGCCGCGGGCAACACGGACAAGTTCGACGTCGTCGCCTCGTTCTACCCGATGGCGTTCCTCGCCGAGCAGATCGGCGGCGAGCACGTCAACGTCACCAGCCTCACCGAGCCCGGCCAGGAGCCGCACGACCTGGAAATCAGCGCCAAGCAGACCGCGCAGCTCCAGGAGTCCGACGCGGCGCTCTACCTCAAGGGCCTCCAGCCGTCCGTCGACGAGGCCATCGGCCAGTCCGGCATCAAGACGAAGATCGACGCCGCCACGCTGACCTCACTGGAGGAGCACGGCGCCGAGGTCGGCGGCCACGCGGAGGAGCACGCCGACGAGCACGCCGACGAGCACGCCGAGGAGCACGCCGACGAGCACGCCCACGAGGACGAGCACGGGCACGAGCACAGCCACGAGACCGAGGGCGGCAAGGACCCCCACATCTGGCTCGACCCGGTCAAGTACGCCGAGGTCGCCGAGGGCGTCGGCAAGGCCTTCGAGAAGGCCGACCCGGACCACGCCGCCGACTACAAGAAGAACACCGAGGCCCTGGTCGGCAAGCTCAACGACCTCGACACCACGTTCGAGACCGGCCTGAAGGACAGGAAGACCGACGTCTTCATCACCACGCACGCCGCGTTCGGCTACCTCGCCGAGCGCTACGGCCTGACCGAGGAGGCCATCAGCGGCCTCGACCCCGAGTCGGAGCCCAGTGGCGCCCGCGTCAAGGAACTCGCGAAGACCGCCAAGGCCGACGGCGTCACCACCGTCTTCTACGAGACGCTGGTCAGCGACAAGACCGCCAAGACCCTCGCCGGCGACGCCGGACTGAAGACGGACGTCCTCGACCCGATCGAGGGCATCACCGACACGTCCCGCGGCGACGACTACTTCCAGGTCATGGAGGCCAACCTCAAGGCCCTGCAGACGGCTCTGGGAGCCAAGTGACCGACCCATCTCAGGAGGGCAGCATGACCGAGCCCGTCATCGCCCTGCGCGGCGTCCGCGCAGAACTCGGCTCACGCCCCGTCCTGCGCGGCATCGACCTCACCGTGCACCGCGGTGAGGTCGTCGCCCTGCTCGGCGCCAACGGTTCCGGCAAGTCGACGGCCGTGCGCAGCGTCATCGGCCAGGTGCCGGTCAGCGCCGGCGAGGTCGACCTCTTCGGCGTGCCGCGGCGCCGGTTCCGCGACTGGGCGCGCGTGGGCTACGTCCCGCAGCGCACCACCGCCGCGGGCGGCGTCCCCGCCACGGTCACCGAGGTCGTCTCCTCCGGCCGTCTCGCCCGTACCCGCTTCGGTCTCTTCCGCAGGGCCGACCGGGAGGCCGTACGGCAGGCCCTGGAGCTGGTCGGCATGGCGGACCGCGCCAAGGACTCCGTGGACGCGCTCTCCGGCGGGCAGCACCAGCGCGTGCTGATCGCCCGCGCGCTCGCCGCCGCACCCGAACTCCTGATCATGGACGAGCCGATGGCCGGCGTCGACCTGGCCAGCCAGGCGATCCTCGCGGACACCCTGCGCCACCAGGTGTCCGAGGGCGCCACCGTGCTGCTCGTGCTGCACGAACTGGGTCCGCTGGAGCCCCTGATCGACCGGGCGGTCGTCCTGCGCGACGGCTGCGTCCTGCACGACGGCCCGCCTCCGAAGGCGGTCGGCCAGCACGCGCTGCCCGGCCACGACCACGTACACCCGCACGCACCGGCGGGCACCGAACCGATCCGCACGGGACTGCTCAGCTGATGGAGATCCTCGACTACGCCTTCATGCAGCGGGCGCTGCTCGCCGCCGTCCTGGTCGGCATCACCGCGCCCGCCGTCGGCATCTACCTGGTCCAGCGCCGCCAGGCCCTGATGGGCGACGGCATCGGCCACGTCGCGATGACCGGTGTCGGCCTCGGCTTCCTGCTGTCCTGGTCGCCGGTGTGGATGGCGACGCTGGTCTCCGTGCTCGGCGCGCTGTTCATGGAGCTGGTCCGCTGGTACGCCAAGACCCGCGGCGACATCGCCCTCGCGATGCTGTTCTACGGCGGCATGGCGGGCGGCGTGATGTTCATCAACCTCGCGCCGGGCGGCTCCACCACGAACCTGTCGTCGTTCCTGTTCGGCTCCCTGTCCACGGTCTCCGAGTCCGACGTGACCTCGATCTGCCTGCTGGCCGCGTTCGTCGTGCTGATCACCGTCGGTCTGCGCCGGCAGCTGTTCGCGGTCAGCCAGGACGAGGAGTTCGCGCGGGTGACGGGCCTGCCGGTGCGGTTCCTGAACCTGCTGACGGCGATCACCGCGGCGGTGACGGTGTCGGTCGCGATGCGCGTGGTCGGCCTGCTGCTGGTGAGCGCGCTCATGGTGGTGCCCGTCGCGGCGGCCCAGCAGCTCACCCGCAGCTTCGCCGCCACCTTCGCCATCGCCGTCGCGATCGGCGTGAGCGTGACCATCGGCGGCACGGTCACCTCGTACTACCAGGACGTGCCGCCCGGCGCGACGATCGTGCTGCTGACGATCGGCGCGTTCATCGCGCTGACCGCGCTGGCCGCTCCGCTGGCCCGCCGCCGCGCCCGCGCCCTGGCCGCCGCGCAACCCGGCGGCGATCCGGCAGAGTGCGCGATTCCGGCCACCCGCAAGGACCGCGACGAGGTCGGCGCCTGACTGCCCTCTGCCCGGACTGGCACAATGGCCCGGGCAGAGGCCAGATGTGAGGAGGCATTCCCGTGACGACCGCAGGACCGCCCGTGAAGGGCCGCTCCACCCGGCAGCGTGCCGCCGTGGCGGCGTGCCTCCAGGAGGTCGACGAGTTCCGCAGCGCGCAGGAACTCCACGACATGCTCAAGCACAAGGGCGACTCGGTCGGGCTCACGACGGTCTACCGCACCCTTCAGTCCCTGGCCGACGCCGGCGAGGTCGACGTCCTGCGCACCGCCGACGGCGAGTCCGTGTACCGCCGCTGCTCCACCGGTGACCATCACCACCACCTGGTCTGCCGCAGCTGCGGCAAGGCCGTCGAGGTGGAGGGCCCGGCCGTGGAGAAGTGGGCCGAGGCCATCGCCGCCGAGCACGGCTTCGTCAATGTGGCGCACACCGTCGAGGTCTTCGGCACCTGCGCGGAGTGCGCGGCGGCCGCGGACGCCGGCTGAGCCCGCGGCGGCGGCCGCCCGTCAGGGCAGCATGTCGCCGAGGTTCACGCAGGAGTACGAGCCGTCGTCGTTCCTGCCCACGCTGTCGTGGGACCAGCAGTGCAGGACCGGTGCGAGCGTCCACAGCCGCACCGCGACGAGGACGCCCAGGACGGCGACGGCCCCCGTCCCGCGTACGACCGCCGTCCCGCGAGCGCCAGTCCGCCGGCGGCGAGCAGCGCGGCGAACACCGGCGTGCAGACGACGAGCGGCGCGTTGTTCCGCTGGAGTCCCGGGAACGACTCCGTCTCGACGGTGCCCGGGAACCCGAACAGCACGACGAGTCCCGCGAAGGCGAAGACGGCGCCCGCCGCGCGCCCGCGCGCCACACGGACGCCCGTCATACGCGCGGCAGGTGCCGGTCGAGCAGGTCCCGCAGCCGCGCGAGGTCGTCCTCGCCGCGCAGGCCGCGCTTGGGCGCGACCTCCAGGACCAGGATGTTCGGGTCGCGGCTGAGCAGCACCAGGTGCTCGGGGGTTTCGCGGTAGCCGCGGAACAGTGTCCAGCGCTGTACGAGTGTCGTGTGCTCGGTGTCGACCGCGATCCCGGAGTCGGTGACCGTGGCACGGTACTCGCCCTGCCAGGAAACGGTCCGGAACACATGGTTGGCCTGGAGCCGGGGCGTGCCCCAGATCAGGGCCGCGGTCAGCAGCGACAGTGCGGTCAGCACCGCGGCGTCCGCCCCGCCGAGCGCGGTGAACGCGGCGAACCCGGCACAGAGCACGGTGAAGATCCACCGCACCGGTGCCAGTCCGCGCACGCGCTCCCGGACCTGGATGCCCCGGAGGATGTCCGTGCGCGTCGGCCGGAAGGCCAGCTCGACGGCGTCGGTGCCGCTGTCCCGGATGATGTCCCGCCCCTGGTGAACCATGGGCGGAACCCTAGCGTCCCGTTGTCGGGGTCAGCTCTCGGACTGCCTGCCCTCCATGGCCAGCAGTTCCTCGTTCGGGATGGCCCCGCCGAAGCGGCGGTCGCGGGAGGCGAATTCCAGACAGGCCCGCCACAGGTCACGGCGGTCGAAGTCCGGCCACAGCACGTCCTGGAAGACCATCTCGGCGTACGCGCTCTGCCACAGCAGGTAGTTCGAGGTGCGCTGTTCACCGCTCGGCCGCAGGAACAGGTCCACGTCCGGCATGTCCGGGTAGTACATGTACTTCTGCAGCGTCTTCTCGCTGACCTTCGACGGGTCGAGCCGTCCGGCCTTCACGTCCTCCGCGAGCGCCTGCGCGGCGTCGGCGATCTCCGCCCGGCCGCCGTAGTTCATGCAGAAGTACAGGGTGAGCCGGTCGTTGTCCTTGGTCTGCTCCTGGGCGATCTGGAGTTCCTTGGCGACGGACTTCCACAGCTTGGGCATCCGCCCGACCCACCGCACCCGGATTCCCAGCTCGTCCAGCTGGTCCCGGGTCTTGCGGATGAAGTCGCGGTTGAAGTTCATCAGGAAGCGCACCTCGTCGGGTGAGCGCTTCCAGTTCTCGGTGGAGAAGGCGTACAGGGAGATCGCGCCGACGCCCATCTCGATGCCGCCCTGGAGCACGTCCAGCACCCGCTCGGCCCCGACCTTGTGCCCCTCGGTGCGCGGCAGTCCCCGCTCCTTCGCCCACCGCCCGTTGCCGTCCATGACGATCGCCACATGGTTCGGGACGAGCTCCCCGGGGATCTTCGGGGGCCGCGCGCCGGAGGGGTGCGGTTCCGGCGTCCTGTACTCCCGGCGCTGACGCCCCAGGAACCCGCGTACCACCATGTGCTTCTCGTCTCCTTCGGCTGGTGTGCTGTGTGGCTTACTTCTCGACGTACCGCAGCGAGCGCAGGCCGCGCTCCAGGTGCCAGTGCAGGTAGGCGGACACCAGTCCGCTGCCCTCCCGCACGTACCGCGCCTCGCAGGCGTCGGCGGTCTCCCAGTCTCCCGTGAGCAGCGCTCCGAGGAGTTCCAGGGCCTGCGGCGAGGGTACGACGCTGCCGGGCACCCGGCAGTCGGCGCAGACGGATCCGCCGGACGCGACGGAGAAGAACCGGTTGGGTCCGGGCATCCCGCACTTCGCGCAGTCGGTGAAGCTGGGCGCGTACCCGTTGACGGCGAGGGAGCGCAGCAGGAACGCGTCGAGCACGAGATGCGGGGCGTGCTCGCCCCGGGCGAGCGTCCGCAGCCCTCCGACGAGCAGCAGGTACTGCTGCACCGCCGGCTCGCCCTCGTGATCGGTGAACCGCTCGGCGGTCTCCAGCATGGCCGTCCCGGCGGTGTAGCGCGCGTAGTCGGTGACGATGCCGCCGCCGTACGGCGCGATCGTCTCGCTCTGCGTGCACAGCGGCAGGCCGCGTCCGACCAGCTCGCTGCCCTTCGAGAAGAACTGCACGTCCACGTGCGAGAACGGTTCGAGGCGCGCACCGAACTTGGACTTCGTCCGGCGCACGCCCCTGGCCACGGCGCGTACCCGGCCGTGACCGCGTGTGAGCAGGGTGATGATCCGGTCCGCCTCACCCAGCTTCTGGGTGCGCAGCACGATGCCGTCGTCGCGGAACAGACTCATGGCACCCATTGTCGCCTACGTTCAAGGCACCTCTCCGCGACTGCGGGCATTGGCGTACGCCGTCGCCACGCTCAGCCGCTCCGCGGGTGTGGCGTGCCGCACGACCCCCGGGTCGGCGTCCCACTCCCTGCCGCCGCCGTGCGGTCGCAGCTGGACATAGGGCCCCTCATGCCCCATGACGATGCCGATCCGCTCGGTCCGGGTGTCCACGACGTACGCGCCGACGGGCGGCTTCATCGCACCACCGCCGCCGCGATCCTGCGCGCGGTCTCCACGGAACACCGCCCCAATTCGACGAGCGGACAGGGGGCCTCCCGCGCAAGACTCACCGGGTCCAGGCCCAGTGACGGCAGGGAAATTCCGGCCTTCGCGAGTGCCGCCCGCAATTCCTTCACCACTTCCTCCGCTTCTTCGACGCAGAGCGCCGAGTGTCGTGCCTTCACGGTGATCCCCTCGCTATTCCGGTTTCACTCTTCGCATGCCCAGAATGCCGCGTCGCGCCTACACTCGGCAGGAGCTTGCGCACTACAAGTGCGAGGCAGTACAAGGGGGTTGGTTGTGGCCAATGGTTCACGGCAAGCGGCCTGGGAGTTCTTCGGTGCGGAGCTGAAGCGCCGACGGGAGGACGCGGGGTTCACGCAGGTCGAGCTGGGGGCGCGGGTCTTCGTGTCCGGCGGCTATATCGGTCAGTTCGAACAGGCCATTCGCAAGCCGCAATTGGACGTGGCCCAGCGGATCGACGCGTCACTGCAAACCGACGGCTTTTTCGAACGGCTCTGGCGGAAGCTCATCAAGGACCAGCCCTATACGGAGTACTTCGCTCACGCAGCCGAGCTGGAACGGCTGGCCACTGAAATCTGCGAGTACGCACCGGCTGTCGTCCCCGGGCTCCTGCAAACAAGGGAGTATGCGCGGGCGATGTTCCTGGCGGGCAATCCGTTCGCCACCGACGAGTACATCGAGGAACTGCTCAAGGGCCGCATGGACCGGACACGGCTCCTGAGGGACGCCACGCGGCCGGTGTACTGGGTCGTGCTGCACGAGGCGGTGCTGCGCGTGGCGGTGGGAGGTGCGGCGACCATGGCGCACCAACTCGACCACATCGCCGCGATGACGGGTGAGCGCAAGGTGCTGTTGCAGGTGCTGCCGTTCTCTGCGGGGGCGCATCCGGCCATGGGCAAGATGATGTGGCTGTTGGAGTTCGAGGACTCGCCGCCGACTGTCTATACGGAAGCCGTGCTGTCGGGGAATCTGCTGGACGAACCGGCGCTGGTGAAGCGAATCCGGGCGTCATACGATCACATCAGGGCCGCCGCGTTGTCGCCGGAGGCGTCCCTGGCCCTGATCGAGTCGGCAGCGGAGGACTTCAGACGATGCGAGGGTATGAGCTGAGCAAAGCCCGCTGGCGCAAGAGCAGCCACAGCGGCGGTGACGGTGGCGAAGCCTGCCTCGAAGTCGCCGACGGAGTTCCGGGTGTCGTGCCCGTTCGGGACAGCAAGGTGGACGGGGGGCCGGTGATCGTTGTCGGGGCGGTCGCCTGGGCGGAGTTCATAGCCGGGGTCGGCCGGTAGCGGGGAAGGCGACGGAGGGACCGTACGGGGCGGCAGTCCACAAGGACCTCGGCCCGGCCGGTCCCTGACCCGGCCCGCGGAAGCACGACACTCGCGAAGATGCCGGCGGGCCCAACGGCCACTGGCCGGCAGGCCCTGGGGCAAACCCCCGTAGGGACACGCCCGTTGCCCGGATGGGAGCGGGAGCGCGCTGCCGCGAGGCTCGTGGACATGTCGCCCACCACCACACACACCCTCGCCCTCACGGCCGTACCCGCCGCCCTGCTGGTCGCCCTGCTGCCGCCGCTGACCGCCGACGCCGTACCCGGCACCGCGGCGCGGCCCGCGCTGACCTGGGCCCCCTGCGCGGGCACGAGCGCCACGGCCGACGCCCGTCAGGAGTGCGCCACGCTCCGGGTCCCCATGGACCACGCCGACCCGACCGGCCCGCAGATCTCCCTCGCCCTGTCCCGGATACCCGCCGAGAACCCGGACAGCAGGCACGGCGCCCTGCTCCTCATCCCGGGCGGGCCGGGCGGTTCCAGCATCGACGACCCTTCCGGCAAGGGGCAGAAACTGCCCCGGGAGATCCGTGACCAGTACGACCTCATCGGGTTCGCGCCCCGCGGCCTCGCACCGTCCACCTCGGTCGACTGCAAGCTGGAGCCCACCGACCTCGCCGCCGCCAAGCTGCGCCCCTGGCCCGCCCCGGACGGCTCCATCGGCCGGAACATGGCCACCGCCGAACGCCTCGCCACCGCCTGCGCCCACAACGGCGGAGAGCTGATCCGTCACCTCGACACCCGCAACAACGCCCGCGACCTCGACCGCGTCCGGGCCGCGCTCGGAGAGCGGAAGATCTCCGCGTGGGCCGTGTCGTACGGGACGTACGTGGGCGCCGTGTACAGCCAGATGTTCCCGCACCGCACCGACCGGATCGTGCTGGACAGCAACGACGACCCCGACCCGGTCCGGGCGAACCGCGCCTGGCTCGCCGCACACGAACAAGGCGTCGAGGACGTCTTCCCGCACTTCGCGGCGTGGGCGTCGAAGCCCGGCAACCCGGACCGGGTCGCGGAGACGGCCGCGGAGGTACGTCCGCTGTTCCTGCGGCTCGCCGCCCGCCTCGACCGCGAGCCGATCCCCTGGCCCGGCGCCGACGCCGGGGAACTGAACGGCAACGTGCTGCGCCAGACCATGCTGGACAGCCTCTACCGGCCGGGCAGGTACCCGGCCCTCGCGCAGCTGATGCGGGCGGCCCGGCAGGGCACCGTGCCGCCCGTGCCGCCCGCCCCGCCCGAGTCGGTCGTGCAGAACGTGACCGCCGTCGGCGTCGGGACGCTCTGCAACGACGTGGCGTGGCCCACCTCGCCCGCCGTGTACGAGAAGGGCGTCGCCGACAGCCGCGCCGAGTACCCGCTCACCGCCGGCATGCCCCGCAACGCGCTCCCGTGCGCCGCCTGGCCCCACCAGCCCCGCGAGGCCCCGGTGCGGATCACCGGCCGAGGGCCGTCCAACATCCTCCTGGTGCAGAACCGACGGGACGTCGCCACTCCGCTCGGCGGTGCGTGGAAGCTCCGCGAGGCGTTCGGACGGCGGGCGGTCATGGTCACCGTCGACTCCACCGGCCACCACGCCTACCTCGCCGAGGGCAACGCCTGCGGCGACCGCACCGTCTCCCGCTTCCTCGCCACCGGCGCACGCCCCGACCGGGACACGTACTGCCCCCAGGACGGCACACCCGCACCCCGGGCCGTTCGTCCGACCGGACGATGAACTGCCGATGACGCCAATGGGCTGACGCCGTGCCGGGACCGCAACCGGGGCGGGCGCGGGCGGCCTCCTGTCCTGCAGAACCGGCACTGCTTGGTGAGGAGACCGACATGACCGCCACCGCTTTCGAGTACGGCCCGAAGCATGCCTTCGTCGACCCCTGCACCGCGGCCGGCGGCGCGGACTCCGTCCGGTGGCCCCCGGCGGAGGGGCAGCGGGACGGCGACTACCTGCTGCCGCCGCCGCGCCCGGCCGAGCGGCTCGACATCGCCCTCGACCCGCGCGACCGCCGCCGCCTGGAACTGCACGCCGCGCTGACCGCCGCCGGCATCCCGCCCGCCCCCGAGGACCGCGAAGCCATCGAAAGCCTGAGCGCGCTGTCCGGCAGCATCAACACCACCATCCAGCGGTGGCTCAACCACACCCTGTGAGCCGCCGGTTCACGAACCGCCGGGCGTCACCAGCCCCGACTCGTACGCCACGATGACCAGTTGGGCCCGGTCCCGCGCGCCGAGCTTGCCCATGATGCGGCTGACGTGGGTCTTCGCGGTGAGCGGACTCAGTCCCAACGACTCGGCGATCTCCGTGTTGTTCAAGCCGCGCGCGACCAGCGCCAGCACCTCCCGCTCCCGGTCCGACAGGCACTCGGGACCGGCGGTCGGCGGCGCGGCCGGACTGCGCAGGAACCGCTCGATCAGCCGGGCCGTCGGCCCCGGCGACAACAGCGCCTCCCCGGCGGCCACCGTACGGATCGCGTCCAGCAGTTCGGCGGGCCGGGTGTCCTTCACCAGGAACCCGGACGCGCCGGCGCGCAACGCGTCCACGATGTTCTCGTCGGTGTCGTAGGTGGTGAGGACCAGCACCTTCACACCGGCGAGATCGTCGTCGGCCGCGATCAGACGCGTCGCCTCGATGCCGTCGAGGTCCGGCATCCGGATGTCCATGACGACCAGGTCGGCCCGCTCCGTGCGGGCCAGTTCCGCCGCCTGCCGGCCGGTGGCCGCCTGCCCGACGACCTCCATGTCGGGTGCCGACTCGACGAGCATCGCGAACGCCTCCCGCACCAGCGTCTGGTCGTCGGCGAGCAGCACGCGGACGGTCATCCCGTTCCCTCCCGTGTCGCGGGCGTCGCCGCGCCGAGCGGCAGCGTCGCGGTGACCTGGTAGCCGCCGCCCTCACGCGGCCCGGCGTCGAGTGTGCCACCGACACTGCGGGCCCGTTCCCGCATGCCGACCAGGCCGAAGCCGGGAACGCCACCGGGCGTGGGACCGGTGCCGTCGTCGACGACGGACAGCCGCAGCACGCCGTCCGCCTCCCGCAGGTCGACCCGGACCGCCGGTTCGGGCCCGGCATGCCGCACCGCGTTGGTCAGCGCCTCCTGCACCAGACGGTAGACGGCCGCACCCACCGCCGGCGGCACCGCGTCACCGACCCGGACCTCGTGCTCCACCCGGGCGCCCGACGAACGCGCCGCCTCCACCAGATCCGGCACGCCGTCGATGCCGGCCAGCGGGCCGCGCGCGTCCCCGGACCCGTTGTCGCGCAGCACCTCCAGCGTCGTACGCAGCTCACCGCGCGCCGTCCGGCAGGTCTCCGCGATGTCGTCGAGGGCCTTGGCGACGGTCTCCCGGTCGAGCCGCTCGGGATCGGCGGCCAGGACGTGCGCGGCGACGGACGTCTGCACACCGATCAGGGTGATGCTGTGGGCGAGCAGGTCGTGCAGGTCGCGGGCGATGCGCAGGCGTTCCTCGGCGACCCGGCGGCGGGCCTCCTCCTCCCGGGTGCGTTCCGCCCGCTCGGCGCGTTCGACGATGGCGGCGACGTACTGGCGGTAGAAGCGGACGTCGACACCGAAGACCAGCACCGCCACCACCCAGCCGGTGATGCGGACCAGCTCCACGAAACCGTCGGGATTGGTGAGCGCGTTCAGCGTGAGGGTCGTGCCGATGACCAGGGTGCCGATGACCAGGGTGCGCCGGGGCGTGCTGGTCGACGCGACCGAGTAGAGGGCGACCATCGAACCGGCGACGGGAGCGGCGTGGCTGTAGTCCAGGGCGTGGTACGGCACGACCGTCACCAGCGCCAGCAGCAGCACCAGCAGCGGCCGGCGCCGCCGCCAGGCCAGCGGGACGTGCGCCGCGAGCAGCAGGGTCCAGCCGAGCGCGTCGGGTGTGCGCCCGTGGTCGACGAGCAGCGCCAGGGCAGCGGCCAGCGCGGCCGTGCACACGGCGAGCACCGCGTCGTGGCGGACGGCGTGCGGGACAGTCAACGGGTCACGGTTGACCGCGGCCATGATCCGCTCGCCCAGGCGGAGCCGCGCCGCCGCCGGTTCCGCCGGTTCCGTCGCCGCGGGGTCCGCTGTCGTGGTGGTCGCTGTCGTGGTGTCCGCTGTCGTGGTGGTCGGCTGCACGGGGTCCATCCTCCGGGAGGACGGCGCCCCTCCGGCAGGGAGGGGCGCCCTTGGTCGGGTCGCGGGCGGCTACACCGGTTCCGGCTGCCGTTCGCGTACGGCCGGCTCCGGTGCCCGGGACAGCCGGCCGGGCCACCACATCCGGCGGCGCAGCAGCACGCTCGCCGTCGTCACCAGGTAGGTGCGGACGAGGAAGGTGTCCAGGAGGACGCCGGCCGCGATGACGAAGCCGAGTTCGACCAGGCCCACCAGCGGCAGGGTGGTGAGCACCGCGAAGGTCGCGGCCAGCACGACGCCCGCGGAGGCGATCACCCCGCCGGTGGTGCGCAGCGCGGTGAGCGCGGCGGCCTCGGGTTCGGCGCCGTTGAGGGACTCCTCCCGCATCCGGTGCATCAGGAAGATGCCGTAGTCGACACCGAGGGCGACCAGGAAGACGAACGACAGCAGCCCGAGCCCCGGGTCGGTGCCGGCGAAGCCGAACAGCGGCTCGAAGACCAGCCCGCCGAGACCGAGGGCCGCGCCCCACACGGCGACCACCGCGGCCAGCAGCAGCAGCGGCGCGACAAGGCTGCGCAGCAGCACCACGAGAATCCCGAACACGGCCGCGAGCACCAGCGGCACGATCACCGAACGGTCGCGGGCCTCACTGGCGGCGAGGTCGAGCCGCTGCGCGCTGGGGCCGCCGACGTGCGCGCCGAGACCGTCGCCGTCGAGGCCGTCGCGGAGCGCCTCGATGGTGCGGGTCTCGCCCGCCGACTCGGGTGCGGCGGTGGCGAACACGGAGATCTCGGTCCAGCCGCCGCCGCTGCGTCCCGCGGCCGCCTCGGCGACTCCCTCGGTGCCACGGGCCCGCTCCAGTACGGCGTCCGCCCGGTCGGCCGGCGCCATCACGGTGAGCGGGCGGGTGCTGCGCTCGGGATACTCCCGCTCCAGGGTCTGCAGGGCGGTGATGGACTCCGGCCGGTCGGTGAAGGAGTCCTCCTGCTTGAGGTCGCCGGTCAGGTTGAGCGTGCCGAGGGCCAGCGCGCCGAGGAGTGCGGCGCCGCCCGCGAGGACGGCCGCCGGCCGGCGCGCGGCGGAGGTGCCCATGACGGCGAACAGTGACCGGCGGGCCCTGGGCGCGCTGCCGAAGGCGGGGATCAGCGGCCAGAACACGCGCCGGCCGAGCAGCACGAGCACCGCGGGCAGCAGCGTCGTCATCGCGACCAGCGCGGCGAGCACCCCGACCATGCCGACCGGGCCCATGCCGCTGCTGCTGTTGAGGTCGGCGGCGAGCAGGCACAGCAGCCCGGCGGCGACCGTGCCGGAGGAGGCGAGGACCGCCGGTCCGCAGCCGCGCAGCGCGGCACTCATCGCGTCGTACGGCCGTTCGTGGCGGCGCAGTTCCTCCCGGTAGCGGGAGATCAGCAAAAGCGCGTAGTCGGTGCCGGCGCCCAGGACGAGGACGGTCATGATGCCGCCGCTCTGCCCGGTGACGGTGACGTCGAACAGTGCGTGCAGTCCGTAGCCGACGGCCATGGCCAGGGCGGTGGCGACGCCCGCCACGGCGAGCGGCACCAGCCACAGGAACGGGCTGCGGTAGATCAGCACGAGCAGCACGGTGACGACGGCGAGCGTGGCCAGCAGCAGGGTGCCGTCGATCGTCTCGAACACCGTGCCCATGTCGGTGTTGAGCGCGCCGGGCCCTCCGACCTCGGCACTCAGCCCGCCCGTGCCCACGGTGATCTCGCGCACCCCGTCGACGAACGCGTCCCGGGCGTCCTCGTCCTGGCCCGGCTGGGTGCTGGAGACCGCGTACATGAGGGTGTCGCCGTCCCCGGACGGGACGCCCCGGGGCGGCTGCGACAGCTCGTAGGCGTCCTCGACCTCGGCGACCTGCGCGGCGGCCGCACTCCGGTCGGCGGCGGTCAGCCCGCCGTCCCGGTGGTACACGAGCACCAGGTCGGTGGACTCGCCGCCGGGCAACTCCTCCTGGATCCGGGCCACCTGGGTGGAGTCGGCGCTGTCGGGCAGATAGTCGACGGCCCGGTTCTGCTGGACCTCGCCGAACCTGCCGGCCAGCGGCCCGACGAACACCAGCGCGGCCAGCCACAGGCCGACCACCACCCAGGGCACGGCGCGTCGCCGCCGTATGCGTGTCATTGCGGCCCCCATGGAACGGGCTCCCCTCCGGTCGGACGTCTGAGTCGCCCTCCAGACTTCCGGCACGACGGACACGGAACGTCGGGCGTGAGGCCGAGTTGCGCGGTACTGCCGCGGGTGACGGCGAGGGGGCGGTACTCCCCGGGGAGTAGCGGGCCGGAACAGGCCATTGCCGGAGGTCGGTGGCGTGGGCTATGCATGACGTCCATGACCACGGTGTCCACCAGACCGGCCGCTCCGTCCGAATTACCCGGACTGCACGCCTTGTTGGCGTCGTGGTGCGAGGCGGAGGCCGCGCCGCCGCCCCGGGCCCTGGAACACTGCGTACGGCACGGTCTGGTGCGCGTGGCCGAGGTGGACGGGGCCGTGGTGGGATGCACGGCCGCCGAGTCGCCCTCGTCCGGTCATCTGCGGGTGTCCGTGGTCGCCGTCGCCCCCGGTGCGCGCCTGCGGGGAGTGGGCGCCCGGCTGGTGAAGGACGTTCTCGACGAGGCGGCGCGGACACCCGGGGAGCGGCCCACGATCTCCGCCGTCATCGGCATCGGAGATCTGGACTCCGCTCGTTTCCTGCTGGCGTGCGGGTTCATCGGGACGCGTGTCTTCCGGTCCGGCGGGGCCGGCGGCGGGCCGCGTATCCAGTACCAGCACAAGCTGCGTGTCGACTACGTGGACCCCGACGCCCGCCACCTGGTGCCGACCGCGCTGCCGGAACAGCTCGCCGATTCGCTGGCGCCGGACGACCACGCGGTGACCGGACTGGTCACCCTGGCCGACGGCCCGGCCTTCGAGATCACCCGTTTCGAACGGGACGACCCCGCGTCCCTGCAGTCCGGGGAGGCGGCGGCGGGCATCGCCTTCTCCGGGTCGCTGCTGGCCGCCATCACGTTCCTGCTGGGCATCTCCTTCACGTCGGACCGGTTCCCCGACGACGTGCGGCTGGTCCTCATCGGCGCGACCTTCAGCACCATGCTGTCGCTGATCGTCTACGCGAGTGCCTCCGGCGAGCTGGCCCGGATCCGCGCCAACTCCTTCGGCCGGATCATGAAATGGGGCAACGTCCTGTCCGAGTACGGCGGTGTGCTGCCGTTCCTGATCTCGCTGCCGGTCATCTTCGCCGGGGTGAGCCACAGCCGGTGGATGACGATGGTCCTGGCGTTGGTGGTGAGCGTCTCGATCGCCGGCTACGAGTGGTCCGAGTTCTCCATCGCCCACCGGTTCCGCAACACCGGGCCGGGCGCCACGCTGATGGTGCTCACCGCGGTGTCCCCGCTGTTCGGTGCCGCCGCGGTGACCACCGGTTCGGTGAGCTGGCCCTGGACGCTGCTGCTGATCGTCACGCTCGCGGTGCGGACGTGGCTGTATCTCGTCCGCCGCGGTCCGGAGGGCGGGATCGCCAAGCGGCGCGGGCAGTGGCAGATCAGGGCGTGAGGCCCAGCAACCGCCGTACCCGCTCCGCCGTTTCGCGTGCGCAGCCCCAGGAGAGGGTGATCCCGCCGCCGCCGTGACCGTAGTTGTGCAGCACGGTGGTGGCGCCGAGCCGCTCCTCCTCGAACCGGATCTCCGGGCGCTTGGGGCGCAGCCCCACCCGGCGTTCGAGGACGCGGGCGCCCGCCAGCCGGGGCTCGACGGCGACGCAGCGTTCGATGATGCCCCGGGCCGCCTCGTCGTCCGGGACGGTGTCCCCGCGGCCCGGTTCGGCGGTGCCGCCGAGGACGACGGTGCCGGCGTGCGGGTAGATGTAGGTGAGGGTGTCGGCGTCCGGGGTGTCGTCGCAGAAGAACTCCCGGACACCGGGGTTCTCGACGACGACCAGTTGGCCGCGTACGGGCTCCAGGGACGGGTCGGGCACCAGGGAACGCGCCCCGGCGCCCGAGCAGTTCACCAGGACGGGGGCCCGTTCGCGCAGGGCGTCGGCGAGGGTGCCGTAGTGGTGGCGGCTCAGGCGCCCGCCCGCCGTCTTCAGCCGCCGTGCGAGATGGGCGAGGTAGCGCGGCATGTCGACGACCGGGGCGCGGTAGCGCCACCCGGTGACGAATCCGGGCCGAAGCTCGTCGGGGGCGCAGGCGCGGGCGCCGACCAGCGGCGCCCAGACGGGAAGGTCGCGCGGGACTCGGGACTCCTGGGTGCCTTCCACCAGCCGGATCCCGCTGTCCTCGTCCTCGCTCAGCGCGGTCAGCTCGGTGAGCGTGGCGCTGCTCCAGCGCTCCACCAGCGCGGCGGGCCGCACCAGGTAGGGGTCCCACATCGCGCCGGCCGCCGCCGAGGTCGTCGCGGCCGGTTCCCGGTCGCTGACGACCCGCACGTCCACCCCGTACTCCGCCAGGCAGACGGCCGTGGTCAGTCCCACGACGCCCGCACCGATCACCACCACGCCGTCCGCCACTGCCCGTCTCCCGTGAGGAGTCACTGTCCCGTCCGGAGATCCCAGCATCGCATCGGGCCGGGCGGGACGCCGGGCGGCCGGGCGGCCGCTTTCGGCCAGGACGGGGTGCCGGCCGCTCGTTTCGGCCAGGACGGCGTGCGGACCGCTGGATTCGGTCAGGGGTCGGTGCGCGGGCCGGTGCTTCCGGTCAGGACGGTGGGCGGGCTGCCGGTTCGGTCAGGACGGTGTGCGGGCCGCCGCCAGCAGGCGGGTCACGTCGTCCGAGCAGATGGTGAGGGCCGCGCCCACGGTGGTCAGGGCGTCGCGTTCGGCGGGGGTGTAGGGGCCGTCGGCGAGGGCGATGCGGGCGCCCTGGAGGAGGATCGACTCGCGGCCCGGCGCGGCGAGGTGCGGGGCCAGCGGGTCGAGGGCCTCGTGCAGCTCGATGGCCAGTCCGGCGGCGCACGGCTCGCCGGTGAAGCGGCCGGTGTCCGCCTCCAGCGCCTCCACGAGCGCGGCCAGCTGCTCCTCCGTGCAGTCGTCGAAGCCGGCGGCGCGCACCGCGGCCGTGGCGGTTTCCAGGGAGGCGCGGGAGCAGGTGCCGCCCGCGGCGAGGACCGCGAGGGCGACGGTGTGCACGGCGTCGCGGAGCATCGCGGAGAAGCGGGTGGTGGTGGGGTGGTCCAGGACGTCGGTGCCGAAGTGGCGGCGGCAGGCCGCGCACTCGACGACCGGCCCGGTCTCGCCGCGCGGCAGCACCGGCACGCCGAACAGCGCGAAGCGGCGGTGTCCGGTCAGCCGCTGGTAGTTGCGGTCGCCGCCGCAGCCGGGGCAGAAGAACTCGCCGTCGCCGACCGGCGTCCACGAGGTGCGGGTGCCCAGCAGGCGGGACAGTCTGGTGGCAGCGGCACGGCCGTTGGGTCCCCGTCCTGGCAGCACGTCGCACCTCCATATGGCCACAGCACCATCGCCGCGCTTGCGTGATGTTAGCCACATCCGGGAGGCTGAGTCAGTACCCCGGACGAGACCTTTCCGTGACCTGCACAGCAATTGGCCGGGAAACGACGGGGGGCCCCCCCCCCGCCGGTACGGGGGGACGGACCCCTCGGATCCCGCGAAGCGGCTGTTCAGCGCGCCGCGCGGTTGACGGCCGAGACGACCGCCTTCAGCGAGGCCCGCGTGGTGTTCGCGTCGATTCCGATGCCCCACAGCACCTTGTCGCCGATGGCGCACTCGATGTACGAGGCGGCCTGCGCGGAGGCGCCCTCGCTCATCGTGTGCTCCTGGTAGTCCAGCAGGCGTACGTCGATGCCGATGCCCTGCAGTGCGTGGAAGAACGCCGAGATCGGGCCGTTGCCGGTGCCGACCAGGGTGGTCTCCACGCCGTCGACGGTGGCCTCGACGGTGAGGGTGTCCACGCCGTCGCGGTCGGTGGTGGACTGGCCGTTGGCGACCTGGATGCGGCCCCAGGGGTTCTGCGGGTTGGGCAGGTACTCGTCCTGGAAGACGGCCCAGATGTCGGCCGGGGTGATCTCGCCGCCCTCGGCGTCCGTCTTCGCCTGGATGATCTTGGAGAACTCGATCTGCATCCGGCGCGGCAGGTCCAGCTTGTGGTCGTTCTTCAGGACGTACGCGATGCCGCCCTTGCCGGACTGCGAGTTGACGCGGATGACGGCCTCGTAGGAGCGGCCGACGTCCTTGGGGTCGATGGGCAGGTACGGCACGGCCCACTCGATGTCGTCCACGGTGACGCCGCGCGCGGCCGCGTCGGCCTCCATCGCGTCGAAGCCCTTCTTGATGGCGTCCTGGTGGGAGCCGGAGAAGGACGTGTAGACCAGGTCGCCCACGTACGGGTGGCGCGGGTGGACCTCCATCTGGTTGCAGTACTCCCACGTACGGCGGATCTCGTCGATGTCGGAGAAGTCGATCTGCGGGTCGACGCCCTGCGAGAACAGGTTCATGCCCAGGGTGACCAGGTCGACGTTGCCGGTGCGCTCGCCCTGCCCGAACAGGCAGCCCTCGACGCGGTCGGCGCCGGCCATCAGGGCCAGCTCGGCGGCGGCGACGGCGGTGCCGCGGTCGTTGTGCGGGTGGACCGACAGGCAGACGTGCTCGCGGCGGGAGAGGTTGCGGTGCATCCACTCGAAGCGGTCGGCGTGCGTGGAGGGGGTGGAGCGTTCGACGGTGGCGGGCAGGTTGAGGATGATCTCGCGGCCCGGGCCGGGCTGGTAGACGTCCATCACCGCCTCGCAGACCTCCAGCGCGAAGTCCAGCTCGGTGTCGGTGAAGATCTCCGGGCTGTACTGGTAGCCGAACTCGGTCTCCGGGCCCAGCAGCTTCTCGGCGTACTCCATGACCAGCCGGGTGCCGTCGACGGCGATCTGCTTGATGTCGTCCCTGGAGCCGCGGAAGACGACGCGGCGGAAGACCGGGGCGGTGGCGTTGTACAGGTGGACGGTGGCCCGCCTGGCGCCCTTCAGGGACTCCACCGTGCGCTCGATCAGGTCCTCGCGGGCCTGGGTCAGTACGGAGATGGTGACGTCGTCCGGGATGGCGTCCGGGTCCTCGATGATCGAGCGGACGAAGTCGAAGTCGGTCTGGCCGGACGCAGGGAAGCCGACCTCGATCTCCTTGTAGCCCATCTTGACCAGCAGGTCGAACATGGCCCGCTTGCGGGCGGGCGACATGGGGTCGATCAGGGCCTGGTTGCCGTCGCGCAGGTCGGTGGAGAGCCAGCGGGGGGCGGTGGTGATGCGCTTGTCCGGCCAGGTGCGGTCCGGAATGTCGACCTGCTCGTAGCGGCCGTACTTGTGGATCGGCATGGGGCTGGGCTGCTGGCGGTTCGCCATGATGCGTGGGGCTCCTCGGTGGTCCGCGGAATGTCCGATGGGACGGCCGACGGCGCAACGCCAGACTCCGCGGGGAGGGGGTCGGCCTCTACTGCAGACCCTCACCGCGGCAGCTAAGGAGAAGCAGCCCGAAACGCATGATGCTCCGCAGCATAGCCGAGACGCATGCCACGCGAGGGTCCGTATCAGTATGCGGGACCGGCGGGATTAACTGGACAAAAAGTGCCGTATACCACTTACAGGCGGCGGGGGCGGCGGAGTGGCCGGAGATTTCATCCATCGTGGTTGCGGGTGGTGACAGTGACATCACACGGTGCAATGGTGCCGGGTATGACCCACAACGGGGGCTTCGAGCCCGTCTTCTGCTCCATCGTCCCGCCGCACGTCCTCGACCGGCTCGCGCAGGCCGACGATCCCGTGCTCGCCGGTCCCGCGCGCCGCACCCTGCAACGCGACGCCTACGAACGCACCCAGCGCCGGCTGACCACCGTGGTCGGCGCGCCGGCCGTCGCGCCGCTCGCCGAGGCCGAGCGCGCCAAGCCGCACCGCACCGTGTACGACGCCGGGCACGGCACCGACCTGCCGGGCGAGAAGGTCCGCGGCGAGGGCGACGCGCCCGGCGGGGACGCCACCGTCAACCGCGCCTACGCCGGTCTGGGCGCCACGTTCGAGCTGTTCCTCAAGGCGTACGCGCGCGACTCCATCGACGGCAACGGCCTGCCGATGGTCGCCACGGTGCACTACGACCGGGAGTACAACAACGCCTTCTGGAACGGCGAGCAGATGGTCTTCGGCGACGGGGACGGCGAGATCTTCCTCGACTTCACCATCCCCATCGACGTCATCGGCCACGAACTCGCGCACGGCGTCACGCAGTACACCGCGAACCTGACGTACTTCGGCCAGCCCGGCGCGCTCAACGAGTCCGTGTCGGACGTCTTCGGCGCGCTGATCAAGCAGTACACGCTGGGCCAGACGGCGGCGGAGGCCGACTGGCTGATCGGCGCGGGCCTGCTCGCCCCGCGCGTCACCGGCAAGGCGCTGCGCTCGATGAAGGAGCCGGGCACGGCGTACGACGACGACGTGCTCGGCAAGGACCCGCAGCCGGCGACGATGGACGACTACGTCCGCACCGGCCGGGACAACGGCGGCGTCCACATCAACTCCGGCATCCCGAACCACGCCTTCTACCTGGCGGCCACCACCCTCGGCGGGCACGCCTGGGAGCGGGCGGGACAGGTCTGGTACGACGTCCTGACCGGCGGCGAGCTGCAGCAGGACGCGATGTTCACGGACTTCGCGACGCTCACGGTGAAGGCGGCGCGCGCCCGCTACGGGGAGGGCGAGGAACTGCGGGCGGTGTCGAAGGCCTGGGAGCGGGTGGGGGTGCGCACGCTGTAGTTCCGTACTAGACACGGACCCATGCACATTCAGGTGACACGCACCGGTGGTTTCGCGGGCATCGAGCGGCGGGCCGAGGTGGACACCGCGGGCCGCGCGGACGCCCACGAGTGGCACGCCCTGGCCGAACGGGTGCTGTCCGTCGGCCGGGGCACCCCGCCGGACGGGGTGCCGGACGGCTTCAGCTACCGGATCACGGTGGACGGGAGGACGGTGTACTGCGCCGATCCCCGGCTGACGGACGAGCAGCGCGCACTGATCCGCAGAGTGCTGCGGGAGGGCGCGTAACGGGCCCCGGGCGCACGGGCGTTGACGCGGTGCGGGCCGGGTGCCCGCACGGGCGTTGACGCGGTGCGGGCCGGGTGCGGATGATGCGGGCCATGGCGACGACGAACCCGGTGCCCCGTTTCCCGGCCGGTTTCCTGTGGGGAGTGTCGACCTCGGCGCACCAGATCGAGGGGGCGGCGGACGAGCGGGAGCCGTCCGTGTGGGACGTGTTCACGGCCGAGCCTGGGCGGGTGCGGGACGGCTCGACGGCGGCGGTGGCCTGCGACCACGTCCACCGCCACCGCGAGGACGTGGCGCTGCTGGCCGGTCTGGGCGTGGACGCGTACCGCTTCTCGGTGTCCTGGCCGAGGGTGCGGGCCGAGGGCGGCCTGGACTTCTACGACCGGCTGGTCGACGACCTGTGCGCGGCCGGCGTACGGCCGGTGCCGACGCTGTTCCACTGGGACCTGCCGGCCGGTCTGGACTGGCTGGAGCGGAGCACGGCGGAACGGTTCGCGCAGTACGCGGCCCGGGTGGCCGGGCGGCTCGGTGACCGCGTGACGAAGTGGATCACGCTCAACGAACCGGCCGAGCACACGCTGCTCGGGCATGCGCTGGGGGTGCACGCGCCGGGCCGGAAACTGCTCTTCGACGCGCTGCCGGCCGCCCACCACCAGCTCCTCGCGCACGGCCTGGCGGTGCGGGCGCTGCGGGCGGCGGGTGCGGACGACATCGGCATCGCGAACTCCCACGGCCCGACCTGGCCGGCGTCCGAGGACGAGGCGGACGTGGCCGCGGCCGGTTTCCACGACCTCCTGCTGAACCGGCTGTTCGCCGACCCGCTGCTGCTGGGCCGCTACCCGGAGGGCATCGGCGAGCTGCTGGCGGGCGATGCCGCGGCGGACCTGGAGGTGATCGCCGAGCCGCTGGACTGGTACGGGATCAACTACTACGCGCCGACGCGCGTGGGCGCACCGCTGGACGCGGAGACCGATGTGGGCGGGGTGCGGATACCGGCCGGGCTGCCGTTCTCGGTGCGGGAGGTCGAGGGGTATCCGGTGACGGACTTCGGCTGGCCGGTGGTCCCGGAGGCGCTGACGGAACTCCTCACCGCGTTCCGCGCGCGGTACGGGGACCGCCTCCCGCCGGTCGTGATCACCGAGAACGGGTGCGCCTACGACGGCCTGGACGACCGGGACCGCATCGCCTACCTCGACGGCCACATCCGCGCCCTGCACCGGGCGCTGGAGGCGGGCGTGGACGTGCGCGGCTACTTCGTGTGGTCCCTGATGGACAACTTCGAGTGGGCCGAGGGGTACGCCCGCCGCTTCGGGCTGGTCCACGTCGACTTCGGCACGCTGCGGCGGACCCCGAAGGCGTCGTACGAGTGGTTCAGGCAGCTGCTGCGGGACCAGCGGGCCTGATCAGAAACCGAGCCGCCGCAGCTGCTTCGGGTCGCGCTGCCAGTCCTTGGCGACCTTCACGTGCAGGTCGAGGAAGACCGGGGTGCCGAGGAGCGCCTCGATCTGCTTGCGGGACTTGATGCCGACGTCCTTCAGGCGCTTGCCCTTGGGGCCGATGACGATGCCCTTCTGGCTGGGGCGCTCGATGAAGAGGTTGGCGTGGATGTCGAGCAGGGGCTTGTCGGCGGGACGGTCCTCGCGCGGCAGCATCTCCTCGACGACCACGGCGATGGAGTGCGGCAGTTCGTCGCGGACGCCCTCCAGGGCCGCCTCGCGGATCAGCTCCGCGACCATGACCTGCTCGGGCTCGTCGGTGAGGTCGCCCTCCGGGTACAGCGCGGGGCCCTCGGGCATCAGCGGGATCAGCAGGTCGGCCACCAGCTCGACCTGCTTGTTCGCGGTCGCCGACACCGGGATGATCTCCGCCCAGGTGATGCCGAGTTCCTTGCCGAGCTGGTCGACGGCGATGAGCTGTTCGGCCAGCGCCTTGCCGTCCACCAGGTCGGTCTTGGTGACGATCGCGATCTTCGGGGTCTTCCTGATCCCGGCCAGCTCCTTGGCGATGAAGCGGTCGCCGGGGCCGATCTTCTGGTCGGCGGGCAGGCAGAAACCGATCGCGTCGACCTCCGCCCAGGTGGTGCGCACGACGTCGTTCAGCCGCTCGCCGAGCAGGGTGCGCGGCTTGTGCAGTCCGGGGGTGTCCACGAGGATCAGCTGCGCGTCCTCGCGGTGCACGATCCCGCGCACGGTGTGCCGGGTGGTCTGCGGCCGGTTCGAGGTGATGGCCACCTTCTGCCCGACCAGAGCGTTCGTGAGGGTGGACTTGCCCGCGTTGGGACGGCCCACGAAGCAGGCGAAACCGGCCCTGTGGACAGCGTCGGCGGGCTGCTCGGATGTCTGCGTACGAACACTCATGCCGCCCATTCTCCCTGATCCCCGAGGCCGCGCCGTACCACCTTGCGGATCGGGGCCGAGCGGGGGGCGAGCGGGGCCGGACACCCGGAGGCGTCCGGCCCGCCCGTGCGGTTCCCCGGCGGCGTCAGTCGAAGACGAACGGGCCCGGGGCCTGCGGTCCGGTCGCCTTGCAGGTGATGGTGATGAAACCGAACGCGGTCACCTTCAGCGAGCCGCCGTACGCCTCCAGGCTGTCGCCGGACGCCACGGTTCCGCTGAGCGGGCCGACCTCGAGCGGGTCGCCGGCCGCCATGGCCGGGTTCTTGGTGCCCTTGAACACGGTGGTGCCGCCGCCGGCCTTCACCAGGGTGAGTTCGGAGACCAGGGAGTCCTGGCCGATGGAGACGGGCGCGGTCACCGAGGAGGTGGTGAGGGTGACGGTGGCGGAGGTGCCGTTCTGGGTGGCCGTCAGGGTGGCCTCGCCACCGCCGTAGCTTCCGCAGTCGGCGGTGACGGTCGCCGTCCCGGGGGCGACGGCGGCGGCGGTCGGGGCGAAGGCGAGCCCGCACACCGCGAGCGCGCCTGCCGCCAGGGACACACCTGTTCCGAATCGCTTGCCTCTCATTGGATTCCGGTCCCTTTCCGTGTGGGGGGAATTCCGTGGGGGGACTGCTCGGCGCAGGGGTCCGGACCCGCCGCATCACACCGGCTGACGTGCCGTCAGTACCGGTGTGTCCATTGATGCGCGGGAGGCAGGGTGCGGCAAGGATGAAATCCGGCCTATTTACCGGCGGTAACAGGTGGGTGGGGCGGGCGGGGGCGGACGCCGGTCCGTCCCCGCCCGCGCCCGCGCCGGTGCGTCAGCCCGCGGTGACGGTCTCCCGGACGGTCCCGTCCGGACCGGCCACCAGCACCGGGGTGTCCGGCCCGCCCAGGTCCCGCACGGCCGCGCGGTCCTCGGCCGACGCCGCCTCCGCCTCGGTCACCACCGCCGCCGCCTCCAGCGACTTCGCGCCGGAGGCCACGGCCATCGCCACGGCCGTCTGGAGGGCGCTGAGCCTCAGGGAGTCCAGGGCCACGGTCCCCGCGACATACGTCCGCCCGGTCTCGTCGCGCACGGCCGCGCCCTCGGGCACGCCGTTGCGGGCCCGCGCGGAACGGGCCAGGGTGACGATCTTGCGGTCCTCGGGGTCGAGCGCGCTGCTGTCGGTCATGATCCGAGCATAAGGGGGTGTCGGGGGCGGTCGAGGGGGGAGGCAGGTCGGCCCGGCCTCGGAGGCGGTCGCGGCGGAGGCGGTGCGGCCGGCTGCTCCGGGGCGATCGAGGTGGAGGTGGGTCGGCTCGACCTCGGAGGCCGTCCCAGTCCCGGCGGAGGCAAGTCCGCCCCGCTCCAAGGCCGTCGCGGCGGAGGCAGTGAGGCCGGCCGCTCCGGGGCGGTCGCGGCGGAGGTGGGTGGGCTCAGCTTCAGGGGCGGTCGAGGTGGAGGTGGGTCGGCCCCGCCTCGGAGGCCGTCCCGGCGGAGGCAAGTCCGCCCCGCCTCGGAGGCGATCGCGACGGGTGCAGGTCGACTCAGCCTCGGGGCCGGTCCGCAGCGAAGGTGGGCCGGCTCAGCTTCAGGAGCCGTCCCGGCGGAGGCAGGTCGGCCCCGCCTCGGAGGCCGTCCCGGCGGAGGCAAGTCCGCCCCGCCTCCAACGCCGCCGCGGCGGACGCGGTGAGACCGGCTGCTCCGGGGCGGTCGACGGGGAGGTGGATCGGCTCGGCCTCGGAGGCCGTCCCGGCGGAGGCAAGTCCGCCCGCCTCGGATGCGGTGCGGTCGGCTGCTCAGGGGCGGTCGAGGCGGAGGCGGTCGGCTCGCGGCAGGCCGGCCACGACCAGGTCGTAGGAGTCCTCGACCAGCTCCCGCACCAGACGGTCCGGGAGGCCGCCGTCGACGGTCACCGTGTTCCAGTGCCGCTTGTTCATGTGGTAGCCGGGGACGATCAGGCCCGGGTGCTCCGCGCGCAGCCGGATCGCGTCCTCCGGGTCGCACTTGAGGTTGACGGTGAGGGGCCGCGCGTCCAGGTTCGTCAGCGCGAACATCTTGCCCAGCACCTTGAAGACCGAGGTCTCCGGGTTGAAGGGGAAGTCCTCCACCGTCGCGTTGAAGGACAGGCACAGCGAACGCAGTCGCCCCGGCGTCACTCCGGCCCCGCCTCCTCACCGGCGGACGGGCCGGCCGGGTGCACCGGCTCCACCAGCACCGTCACGATCTTGTTCCGGCGTCCGGCCGCCGCCTCCGCCGTCAGCCGCAGCTCCCGCGCGTCGGGCAGCGCCACCAGCGACGAGGCGCCCGCGATCGGCACCCGGCCGAGGTGCTTGGCGAGCAGCCCGCCGACGGTCTCCACGTCCTCGTCGTCGAACGCCTCCAGGCCGTACAGCTCGCCCAGGTCGCCGATGTCGAGACGGGCGGTGACCCGGTAGCGGTCCTCGCCCAGCTCCTCCACCGGCGGAAGTTCACGGTCGTACTCGTCGGTGATCTCGCCGACGATCTCCTCGAGGATGTCCTCGATGGTGACGATCCCGGCGGTGCCGCCGTACTCGTCGACGGCGACGGCGACGTGGTTGCGTTCCTTCTGCATCTCGCGCAGCAGGTCGCCGGCGTTCTTGGTGTCGGGCACGAAGAACGCCGGCCGCATCGCCGTGGCCACCAGCTCGCTCTCGGCGTCCCGGCTGATGTGCGTCTTGCGGACCAGGTCCTTGAGGTAGACGATCCCGACGATGTCGTCCTCGCTCTCGCCGGTCACCGGGATCCGGGAGAAACCGGAGCGCAGGGCGAGGGTGAGGGCCTGGCGGATGGTCTTGTACCGCTCGATCACCACCAGGTCGGTGCGCGGCACCATGACCTCGCGCACCAGGGTGTCGCCCAGTTCGAAGACCGAGTGCACCATGCGGCGCTCCTCGTCCTCGATCAGCGACTCCGCCTCCGCAAGGTCGACCAGGGCACGCAGCTCCGCCTCGGAGGCGAACGGCCCGTGCCGGAAGCCCTTGCCCGGGGTCAGGGCGTTGCCGATGAGGATCAGCAGCGACGGGATCGGACCCATGACCCGGGCCAGCGGCACCAGGACGTACGCGGCGGCCGTGGCCGTGTTCAGCGGGTGCTGGCGGCCGATGGTGCGCGGTGAGACGCCGACGGCGACGTAGGAGACGAGGACCATGATCGCGATGGCGATCAGCAGCGCCTCCGCCGTGCCGTCGAACTCGCGCAGGCAGCCGTACGTGATGAGCGCGGCGGCGGCCATCTCGCAGGCGACGCGGACCAGCAGCGCCACGTTGAGGTAGCGGGTGGGGTCGGCGGCGATCTGCGCGAGCCGGGCGCTGCCCCGGCGGCCGGAGCGCACGGCCTCCTCGGCGCGGAAGCTGGAGACGCGCGCGATGCCGGCCTCCGCGCAGGCGGCGAGCCAGGCGACGACCACCAGGGCGATCGCGCCGAGGACGAGTTGCGGACTCATGACACGGTCGGGGCCGGAGACGGGCCGGTCAGGCCCCTCTCCGCACGCCAGCCGTCCACGATGGCCGCCTGCAGGCCGAACATCTCGGCCTTCTCGTCCGGTTCCTCGTGGTCGTAGCCGAGCAGGTGCAGCACACCGTGGACGGTGAGCAGCTGGAGCTCCTCGTCCATGGTGTGCCGCGTCTCCGCCTCCTGCCCCTGCCGGGCGGCGACCTCGGGGCAGAGCACGATGTCGCCGAGCAGCCCCTGCGGGGGCTCGTCGTCGTCCTTGGACGGCGGCCGCAGCTCGTCCATCGGGAACGACATGACGTCCGTCGGCCCGGGCAGGTCCATCCACTGGATGTGCAGCTGCTCCATGGCGTCGGCGTCCACGACGATCACCGAGAGCTCGGAGAGCGGGTGGATGCGCATCCGCGCGAGCGCGTAGCGGGCGATGTCGAGGATCGCCTGCTCGTCGACCTCGGTTCCGGACTCGTTGTTGACGTCGATCGACATCTGGTGCTCGGTCTACTTCCCCTTGTGCCCGGACTTGCCCCGGCCGCCCTTGTGGGTGCCGTTCTGGGTGCCGTGCTGGCTGTCGTACTGCTCGTACGCGTCGACGATACGGCCCACCAGCTTGTGCCGGACGACGTCGTGGGACGACAGCCGGGAGAAGTGGACGTCGTCCAGCCCTTCCAGGATGTCCTGCACCTGCCGCAGGCCGGACTTGGTGCCGTCCGGCAGGTCGACCTGCGTCACGTCACCCGTGATCACGATCTTCGAGTCGAAGCCGAGGCGGGGGAGGAACATCTTCATCTGCTCGGGGCTGGTGTTCTGGGCCTCGTCGAGAATGATGAAGGCGTCGTTCAGCGTGCGGCCGCGCATGTAGGCCAGCGGCGCGACCTCGATGGTCCCGGCCGCCATCAGCCGGGGGATCGAGTCCGGGTCGAGCATGTCGTGCAGCGCGTCGTACAGCGGGCGCAGGTACGGGTCGATCTTCTCGTAGAGCGTGCCCGGCAGGAAGCCGAGCCGCTCCCCCGCCTCGACCGCGGGCCGGGTCAGGATGATGCGGTTGACCTGCTTGGACTGCAGGGCCTGCACCGCCTTGGCCATGGCGAGGTAGGTCTTGCCGGTGCCCGCCGGGCCGATGCCGAAGACGATGGTGTGCTTGTCGATGGCGTCGACGTAGCGCTTCTGGTTGAGGGTCTTGGGGCGGATCGTGCGGCCGCGCGAGGACAGGATGTTCTGCGTGAGCACCTGGGCCGGGGTCTCCTGGCCGTCGCTCTCCCCGTTCTCGCTCGCCTTGAGCATGGCGATCGAGCGTTCCACTGCGTCCTCCGTCATCGGCTGCCCGGTGCGGAGCACCAGCATCATCTCGTCGAACACGCGCGAAATGAGGGCGACCTCCGTGGCGTCGCCGACCGCGCTGATCTCATTGCCCCGGACGTGGATGTCGGCCCCCGGGAAGGCCTTCTCGATCACGCGCAGGAGCGAATCTCCCGAACCCAGCACGGTCACCATGGGGTGCTGGGCGGGGACGGTGAACTGCACTCTCGCCTGCCCCTGCGCGGGGCTGTGAGCTGTGGGTGTCTGAGTCATGGGCCGGCGCTTAAGGCCTGCGGTTCCTCCTCGTCACGGCCGCACAGCTGAGGGCGGCCTCGCGACTCCCAGGGTACGACGCGGGGGTGACAAGCCCGTAGGACTTTTCGACCGGTCCCGTTCGTTCGCCGGGCCGACCGGTCCCGTGCACTCGCCGTCGGGCCGACCGTCCCGTGCGCTCATCGCCGGGCCGACCGGTCCCGTGCGCTCGCCGTCGGGCCGGCCGGTCCCGTTGGTTCGCCGGGCCGACCGGTCCCGTGCGCTCGTCGCCGGGCCGGCCGGTCGCTTCGCGCGTCGGGCCGGGCGGTCGCTTCGTTCGTCAGGCCGACCGGCGGAAGCCGATCGTCGGGACCGCGCGCCGCAGCGGCCACGGCCGCACCAGCCCTTCCGGCACCATGTCGGCCAGGAACGCGTACCGCCGCAGCGCCGCGGGGTCCTGCCCCTCGACCGACTGCACCCTGCGCCACCAGCCCGCGATCTCCGTCCAGCCCGGCGCCGACAGCGAACCGCCGAACTCCTGCACGGACAGCGCGGCGGTGAGGCCGGCGAAGGCGAGGCGGTCGGCCAGCGGCCAGCCGGCCAGCGTGCCGGTGACGAAGCCCGCGACGAACACGTCCCCCGCGCCGGTCGGGTCCAGCGCCTCGACCTCGATGGCCGGCACCGAGGCGGTCTCTCCCGTGCGCCGGTCCACCGCGTACGCGCCCTGCGCGCCGAGGGTGACCACGGCGAGCGGGACGTGCTCGGTGAGGGCCTGGGCGGCGGCGCGGGGGCAGTCGGTGCCGGTGTAGCGCATGGCCTCCTCCGCGTTGGGCAGGAAGGCCTCGCAGTGCCGCAGGTCGGGCAGTGCGGCCAGGTCCCACGCGCCGGTGTCGTCCCAGCCGACGTCGCCGAAGATCCGGGCGCCCTTGCGCGCGGCCTGCGCGATCCAGGGAGCGCTGCGGCCGGGTGTGAGGGAGGCGACGGCGGCCCGGGCGCGGGGCGGGCAGTCGGGCGCGGGTTCGTCGGGGGGCGGTTCGTGGCCGTGGGAGACCATGGTGCGCTCGCCCTCGTACGCCATCGACACCGTGACCGGCGAGTGCCAGCCGGGCACGGTGCGCGACGGGGACAGGTCGATGCCCTCGCCCTGCTCCAGCGCGTCCCAGCAGTACTCGCCGTAGTGGTCGTCGCCGAAGGCGGCCGCGAGGCAGGTGCGCAGGCCGAGGCGGGCCAGGGCGGTGGCCATGTTGGCGACGCCGCCGGGGCTCGACCCCATCCCGCGGGCCCAGGACTCGGTCCCGCGCACCGGGGCGGAGTCGAGCCCGGTGAAGACGATGTCGAGGAAGACGGTGCCGGTGAGGTAGACGTCCCAGAGCGGATCGTCCGGGACGCGCAGGGCGGCGAGGGGATCGACCTGGGGCGGGCGGTGCGATCCGTCGGTGAATGCCTTCGCGGTGGACGCCATCACGGTGCGCTTCCTGACGTGGTGCTGATCAGGCCAGTGTGCACCAATCCACCGGCCTCGTGACCGCCGTCACGCCATTCCCCCGCCGCCCGGTCGGGGTCAGGCCGTAGCGGGTCCCGGGTGCGTGGTCCGTGCCGCGCCGGGCGTCGCCCCGGACGCCGGCGCCGGCGGGACCGCCGGAGCTTTGGCCGGGCGGGCGCGGACCCGGTCGTTGCGTCCGCCGCCGCGCACCAGCAGCACGCTCAGCGCGGCGAGGAAGCCGACGACGGTGAGGCCGACCAGGCCGGCCTTGGTGGAGCCGGTGGTGTCCTCGATGATCCCGAAGGCGGTGGGCGCGACGAAGCCGCCGAGGTTGCCGATGGAGTTGATCAGCGCGATGCCGGGTGCGGCGGCGCGGGCGTCGAGGTAGCTCTGCGGGATGGTCCAGAAGACCGGCGAGGCCGGTTTGAATCCCATCGCGGCCAGGCAGAGCGCGCCGAGTCCGGCCCAGGGCGAGACGAACACGGCCAGCAGGGTGCCGCAGCCGCCCAGGACGAGCAGGGTGATCAGCACCGGGCGGCGTTTGCCGATGCGGTCGGAGACGCGCCCGCTGACGTACACGGCGGCGATCGCGCACAGCCACGGCACCGACGTCAGCAGCCCGACCTCGAAGGAGCTGAGCCCGCCGATGTCGTCCACGATCGACGGCAGCCAGAAGGTGACCGCGTACAGGGCGACGTTGATCGCGAAGTAGATCCACAGGAACAGCAGCATCTGCGGGTCGGCGAGCAGCCTCCAGCGGGAGACGTGGGCGGAGGTGCCGCGCTGCGCGTCGCGTGCCTCCTGCTCGGCGTCGATGACGGCGACGAGGCCGGTCTTCTCCTCGTCGGTGAGCCATTCGGCCTTCTCGATGCCGGAGTCGAGGAAGCGGTAGACGACGAAGCCGAGGACGACGGAGAAGATGCCCTCGATGAAGAACATCCACTGCCAGCCGGCGTGGCCCCAGATGCCGTGCATCTCCATCAGGGCGCCGGAGACGGGGCCGACGATGACGGTGGCGGTGCCGGAGCCCATGAGGAAGATCGAGGTGGCGCGGCCCCGGTGGGAGTCGGGCAGCCAGCGGCTGAAGTAGTAGATGACGGCGGGGAAGAAGCCGGCTTCGGCGACGCCGAGCAGGAAGCGCAGGGCGTAGAACATCTCGACGCTGTCGACGAAGGCCATCGCGGTGGCGACGACACCCCAGCTGATCATGATGCGGGTGAGCCAGACCTTGGGTCCGAACCGCTCCATGAGGATGTTGGAGGGGACCTCGAAGAGGGCGTAGGCGATGAAGAAGATGCCGGCGCCGAGGCCGAACGCGGCCGCCGACAGGCCGACGTCGGCGCGGAGTTCGTCCTGGGCGAAGCCGAGGTTGACGCGGTCCATGTAGTTCGCGACGAACATCACGAAGAACAGCGGGACGACGCGGCGGAAGATCTTGCGGATCGCCGACTCGACGGCGGGCGGGTGGGGCGCGTGTGGGGAGGGCACTGCGGACACGAGCGGCTCCGATCGTGGCAGGTGGGGAGGAAGGGGACGGCGGGGGCGGGCCGCGCTGGCTCCCGCCCCCGCCGGGCGGTCACCAGCGCGGGACGGTGGGGGTGACCCAGTCGGGGTCGGCGATCCGCATGGCCGCCGCGTCGTCGCGGTCGCGCAGCGAGCCGTCGTCGTCGAGCCACCGCTGGTGGAGCCGGGCGAGCCGGTCGCGGTCGAGTTCGACGCCGAGGCCGGGCCGGTCGGAGACGCGGACGGTGCCGCCTTCGAAGGTGAGGCGTTCGGTGAGGACGTCCTCCGACTGCCAGGGGTAGTGGGAGTCGCAGGCGTGGTGGAGGTTGGGCACGGTGGCCGCCACGTGGGTCATGGCGGCGAGGCTGATGCCGAGGTGGGTGTTGGAGTGCATGGAGACGCCCACGCCGAAGGTGCGGCAGATGGCGGCGAGTTGCTGGGTGTTGCGCAGTCCGCCCCAGTAGTGGTGGTCGGAGAGGACGACCTGGACGGCGCCCGTGGTGAACGCCTCCTTGATCTCGGCGAACGTCGTCACGCACATGTTGGTGGCGAGCGGCACGCCCACCCGTCGCCCACCACCGCCCTTGTCCGAGGCGCTTCGCGCCGCCTCTTGCATGCGGGCGGCGACCTCGGCCATGGCGGGGGTGCCGAGCGCGGGGTCCTCCAGGTATTCGAGGACGTCCCCGAGTTCCGCGGCGACCTTCAGCGAGGTCTCCACGGACCAGGCGCCGTTGGGGTCCAGGCGCAGGGGGTGGCCGGGGAAGGCGGCGGCGAGGGCGCGGATCGCGGCGATCTCCTCGTCCGGCGGGAAGACGCCGCCCTTGAGCTTGAAGGAGGTGAAGCCGTACCGCTGTGTGAAGATCCGGGCCTGCTCGACGATGCCGGCCGGGTCGACGGCGGCGCCCCAGTCGTCCTGTTCCGCGGCGACGCCCTCCGGGTGGCGGGCCCACTTGTAGAACAGGTAGGCGCTGTACTCGACGGCGTCGCGGACCTTGCCGCCGAGCAGCGCGTGCACGGGCAGGCCGAGGGCCTTGCCGAGGGCGTCGAGGCAGGCGACCTCGAAGCCGGAGAGCACCGACAGGCGGAGCTTGTCGGCGGTCTGCACTCCGCGCAGTCCGCCGACGTCGACCTGGCCGGAGACCTGGGAGTCGTCGACGGCGACCTGGTCGGCCTCGGCGAACAGCGCGTTCAGGTCGCCGACGCGGCGGCCGACGAGCCGGTCGGCGAGCGGCTTGGCCAGGTCCAGGTACTTGGTGTCGCCGTAGGTCTCGCCCAGGCCGACGGTGCCGTCGGCGGTCACCACCTCGATGATCAGGCGGGGGGTGTACGGCTGGTGCACGCCCTGGGTGTTGAGCAGGGGCGGGTCGGCGACGAGGATCGGCGTGAGCCGGACCTCCGTCACGGTCAGGTCGCGCGGCGTCGGCGAGGTCACGAGGCGGCTCCTACGAGGTCGAGTCCGGTGGTGAGCAGGTCCTTCAGTGCGGTGAGGTCCTGGTCCGAGGGGTCGGTGAGCGGGGCGCGTACGGGGCCCACGGGGCGTCCGCGCAGCCGGGCCGCCGCCTTCACCAGCGACACCGCGTATCCGGGCACGCGGTCGCGCAGTTCGACGAGGGGCACGTAGAAGCCGCGCAGCAGGGCGTCGAGGGTGTCCCGGTCGTCGGCGCGCAGGGCGGCGAAGAAGGCGTTGGCGATCTCGGGGGCGAAGGCGTGCACCGCCGAGGAGTAGGCGGGGACGCCGACGGTGGCGTAGGCGCGGGCCTGGATCTCGGCGGTGGCGGCGCCGTTGAAGAAGAGGAAGCCGTCGGGGGCGGCGAGGGTGAGGCGTTGCAGGCGGTCGAGGTCGCTGTGGCCGTCCTTGAGGCCGATGACGTTCGGCAGGGCGGCGACGCGGGCGAGCGTCCCGGCGGTGTAGGCGACCTGGCCGCGCTGGTAGGTGATCAGCGGCAGCCGGGTGCGGGCGGCGATGTGCTCGAGCTGGGCGACGAGGCCGTCCTGCGGGGCGGTGACCAGGTAGTGCGGCAGGACGAGCAGGGCGTCGGCGCCGGCGTCCTCGGCGATGCGCGCGAACCGGGCGGCCTGCGCCCAGCCGTAGCCGACGCCGGCGACGACCGGTACCCGGCCCGCGCTCTCCTCGACGGCGGCGGTGACGACCCGGCGGTACTCGTCCTCGTCCAGTGAGAAGAACTCGCCGGTGCCGCAGGCCGGGAAGACGGCGCCGGGAGCGGTGGCGATCTGGTCCGCGAGGTAGGCGCGGAAGCCCTTCTCGTCGAGCGAGCCGTCGTCGTGGAACGACGTGAGCGGGAAGGAGAGCACTCCGTTCGCCATGCCGTCCTTCAGGCGTTGGGCCACGGCCGCCGCAGCGGTCGTGCCGGTGTCGGGACTCACCCTCAACTCATCTCCCCATGTAGATGTCATCCACGTATGGAGATGAAGGTTAGATACGCGAACAGGAGGCGTCAACGGTCCGGCGCACCTCTTCTTCCGCCGGTCTACGATCGGCGCATGTCGGAGTCAGGGGGCGTGCGCGAAGTGAAGTCCGCCGCGCGGACGGTGGAACTGCTGGAACTGCTCGCCGCGCGCGGCGACCGCCCGGCCCGCCTGCAGGAGCTGGCGGACGCGCTCCAGGTGCCGCGCAGCTCGATGTACGCGCTGCTCCAGACCCTGATCTCGCGCGGCTGGGTCCGCACCGACGTCACCGGCTCGCTGTACGGCATCGGCATCCACGCCCTGCTCACCGGCACCAGCTACCTCGACTCGGACCCGCGCGTGCGGGCCGTGCGCCCGTACCTCGACGAGGCGTCCGACGCGCTGGGCGAGACGATCCACATGGGCCGGCTCGACGGGTACGACGTGGCCTACCTGGCGACGCGCGAGTCGCACGAGTACCTGCGGACCATCAGCCGCGTCGGCCGGCGGCTGCCGGCGCACATGGGCGCGCTGGGCAAGGCGCTGCTGGCGGAGCGAGCGGACGAGGACCTGCCCGAGGGCCCGTACGAGGCGGCCACGCCCAACACGCACACCAGCCGGGAGTCGTTGGCGGCCGATCTGGCCCGGGTGCGCCGGCGGGGCTACTCCGTGGACCGGGAGGAGGGCGTGCCCGGCATCGTCGGTTTCGGCTTCGCCCTGCGGTACGACGCGCCCGCGCAGGACGCGATCAGCTGTTCGGTGCCGGTGGCGCGGCTCACACCGGAGCGCGAGGAGCGGATCGTCGCCGTGATGCGGGAGATCCGGACCAAGGTGGAGTCGACGGTTCCCGCAGGTGGAGGGGCCATTCACTGGAGGTAGCGACCGCTTCTACCCCCACCTCCAAGATCCCAAACGCGAGAGTGGCATAGATCACATCTGGCGCCCTCCCGTTGCCCTCCTCCGGCTTGATACAAATTGCCCGCGCGCTCCTGTCGATCGACGGATGCCGCTCCTCCCTTCTTGGCTTGGCCTCACCTTTTTCCGCATTCCGCACCGTCCCCTTCGCATGCCCTGGGAACGCCCGTGTTCGCCCCCCGCACCACCACTCCCTGGCCCCTCGTCGCCCTTTTCACGGCCGGGTACCTCGCCCCGTATCTCCTGCCGACCACCGTCGGCCGGCTGGAACGCGGGCTCGATCTGACGGCCACTCAGGCCGGAGCCGTCGGCAGTGCGCTGCTGCTCAGCTCCGCCACGGCCGGATTCCTGCTGGCCTCGCGCGTGGAACGGGCCGGGGCGCGCACCCTGGCCCGGCTGGGACTCGCCCTGGCCGTCCTCGGCTACGGCGCGGCCGCGCTCACCACCGCCGTACCGGCCGTCGTCGCCGGTGTGCTGGTCGGCGGCTTCGGTTCGGGTACGGCCACCACGGTCGCCGCCACCCGGATCGCCGCCCAGCCCGACCCGCACCGGGCCTCCACGCTCGGGCTGCTCAGCGTCTCCGCGCTGGCCGGCGTGGTCTACCTGACGGTTCCTCACCTGCCGGGCCACGGACTCACGCTGGCCGCCATCGCGCTCACCGCCGTGGCGGTGTGGCCGCTGACCTCCCGGCTGCCGGCCGGCACGCCCGGCCCGCGCCGCACCGGAACCGACGGCCCGGCCCGGCTGCCGCACCTGCGCTCGGGACTGGTCCTGGCCGGCGCCATGCTGCTGTGGTCGCTCGCCCAGAACGCGCTGTGGGGCGTGAGCGGCCGCATCGGCATCGGCCAGGCCCATCTGTCGGAGGCGACCGTGGGCGTCGTCTTCGCCGTCGCCCTGGGCACCGGACTGCTGGGTGTGGTGTGCGCGGGCGCGCTGGGGCCGCGGCTGGGTCGGGCCCTGCCCATCGGCGGCGGCACGGTCCTCATCGCCGGCTGCATCGCGCTCACCGCGTCCGCGACCGACCTGGTCGGCTTCGCCACCGGTGAGATCGCCTGGAACACGGTCTACCCGGTCGTCCTGTCGTACCTGATCGGGCTCGCCGCCTCGCTGGATCCGCGCGGACGTTGGGCCGTGCTCGTCGGCTCGGCCGCCTCGCTGGGCACGGCCGCGGGCCCGCTCACCGGCAGCGTGCTGTCCGCGCAGGCCGGGTTCCCGGTGATGGGCGCGGTGCTCGGCGCCGGACTGCTGCTGGTCGCGCTGCCGATGACCGCCGTCGCCCTGCACACCGGCGGCCGCCCGCTGCTGCCCGGCGCGGTACGGCGCCGCGGCGGCCACCCGGCGGCCGTGGTCGCCGCGGCCCCGGGCACGCCGACGGGCGGCGTGCCCGAGATCGGCGCCCCGGAACAGCCGGTGGTCGAAATCCCCCTGGACGGCACCCCCGCCCCGGCCCGCGGCGACTACGACACGGCCGCGGCCACCCGCGGTCCCGGCACCCCCTGACGCAGTGCCGCCCGAGGCGGGCGCCCACTGGGCCCGTGCGCCATCGGCACCCGCCGGGCCCGGGACACCGGGCGCCCGCCTCAGTCCCGGAGACCCCGGGCTCAGGACCGCCCCGCCGCACGACCGGTGCGGGCAGCAACCGCCGCCCCGGCAAAACCGCTTCGGCGGTCACCACCGCCGCACGACCGGTCCCGGCCGCAACCGCCGCCCCCACACGACCGGTCCCGGTCGCAACCACCGCCCCGGCAAAACCGCTTCGGCGGTCACCACCGCCGCACGACCGGTCCCGGCCGCAACCGCCGCCCCCACACGACCGGTCCCGGTCGCAACCCCCGCCCCGGCAAACCCGCTTCGGCGGTCCCCCCCGCCGCACGACCGGTCCCGGCCGCAACCGCCGCCCCCACACGACCGGTCCCGGTCGCAACCCCCGCCCCGGCAAACCCGCTTCGGCGGTCCCCCCCGCCGCACGACCGGTCCCGGCCGCAACCGCCGCCCCCACACGACCGGTCCCGGTCGCAACCCCCGCCCCGGCAAAACCGCTTCGGCGGTCACCACCGCCGCACGACCGGTCCCGGCGGCAACCGCCGCCCCGGCACGACCGATCTCGGCGGTCACCGCCGTCCCAGCAAAACCGCTTCGGCGGTCACCGCCGCCGCGCGACCGGTCCCGGCGGTCACCACCGCCGCACGACCCGTCCCGGCGGCAACCGACGCCCCCACACGACCGGGCCCGGCGGTCACCACCGCCGCACGACCCGTCCCGGCGGCAACCGACGCCGCCGCACGACCGGTGCGGGCGGCAACCGCCGCCCCGGCGCGACCGGTGCCGGATGACCGTCGACGCCGCGTCGGCACCGGTGTCGGCGGTCAGCCGAAGTCGTACGCCTCGACCTCGGCGAGGTACCGGGCGCGCCGCTCCTCGTCGTCCTCCAGGAAGGAGGCGAGGAAGGAGTTGCGGGCCAGCTCGCGCAGCCGCTCCGGGCCGAGGCCCAGCGTCTCGCGCACCGCGTCGAAGTTGTCCCCGGCGTAGCCGCCGAAGTAGGCCGGGTCGTCGGAGTTGACCGTGCACAGCAGCCCGGCGTCGAGCATCGCGGGCAGCGGATGGTCGGCGAGGGCGTCGACGGCGCGCAGGCGGACGTTGGACAGCGGGCACAGCGTCAGCGGGACGCGGTCGCGGACCAGCCGTTCGACCAGCGCCGGGTCCTCCACGCAGCGCAGCCCGTGGTCGACGCGCTCCACGCCGAGGACGTCCAGGGCCTCGGTGATGTACTCCGGCGGCCCTTCCTCACCGGCGTGCGCCACGCGGCGCAGCCCCAGCGCGGCGGCCGCCTCGTACACCTCGCGGAACTTCGCCGGCGGATGTCCGACCTCCGCCGAGTCGAGGCCGACACCGGTGATCCGGTCCAGGTACGGCTTCGCGGCGTCCAGGGTCGCCAGGGCCGACTCGGCGGACTCGTCCCGCAGGAAGCACATGATCAGCCGGGTGGAGACGCCGTGCGTCTCCTCGCTGCGGCCCAGTGCCCGCCACAGCCCCTCGACCACCGTGTCCATGCCGACGCCGCGCGCCAGATGGGCCTGCGGGTCGAAGAAGATCTCCGCGTGGCGTACGCCCTGCGCGGCGGCCCGCGCGAGGTACGCGTCGGCGAGGTCCTCGAAGTCCCGCTCGGTGCGCAGCACCGCCATGAGCTCGTAGTACAGGTTCAGGAAGGACTGCAGGTCCTGGAAGCGGTACGCCTCACGGAGCGCCTCGGTGTCGGCGTACGGCAGGTCGACGCCGTTGCGGCCGGCGAGGGCGAAGGCCAGCTCGGGCTCCAGGGTGCCTTCGATATGAAGGTGCAGTTCGGCTTTGGGTACGGGCATCGAATTATCGTACGACCGTTCACCGACGCTTCGGGAGCCCCACCCGTTGCAGGTCGCGCGCCACAGTCAGCTCGCCGTCGAACCCGGCCGCCCGCGCCTGCCGCACGAACCCTTCGGGGTCGTCGTAGCGCTGGCTGAAGTGCGTCAGCACCAGGTGCCGTACGCCCGCGTCGCGCGCCACCCGCGCGGCCTGCCCGGCCGTCAGATGACCGTACTCCACGGCCAGTTGCTCGTCCTCGTCGAGGAACGTCGACTCGATGACGAGCATGTCGCAGCCCTCGGCGAGCGCGTACACCCCGTCGCACAGCCGGGTGTCCATGACGAACGCGAACCGCTGCCCGCGCCGCACCTCGCTGACCTCCTCCAGCGTGACCTGGCCGAGGACGCCCTCGCGCTGGAGCCGGCCGACGTCCGGGCCGGTGATGCCGTGCGCGGCGAGCCGGTCGGGCAGCATGCGCCGGCCGTCGGGTTCGACCAGCCGGTAGCCGTACGCCTCGACGGGGTGGGACAGCCTGCGCGCCTCCAGCGTGTAGCCGGGGGTGCGGGCGAGAGGGCCGTCCGCGTCGACCGGGGCCTCGGTCAGCGGGGCCGTCTCGCGGTAGGCGGTGGCGTACCGCAGCCGGTCGAAGAAGCGCTGCCCGGAGCGCGGGAAGTGCGCGGTGATCCGGTGCGGCACCTTGTCGAGGTTGATGCGCTGGATCACCCCGGCGAGCCCCAGCGAGTGGTCGCCGTGGAAGTGGGTGACGCAGATGCGGTTCAGGTCGTGGGCGGCGACCCCGGCGCGCAGCATCTGGCGCTGTGTGCCCTCGCCGGGGTCGAACAGGATGCCCTCGCCGTCCCAGCGCAGCAGGTAGCCGTTGTGGTTGCGGTGCCGGGTGGGGACCTGGCTGGCGGTGCCGAGCACCACCAGTTCACGTACGGACAAGGCTTATCCGGGAGGCCACTCGAGGCCGCGTCCGCCCAGGACGTGGGCGTGCGCGTGCCAGACGGTCTGTCCGGCGCCGCTGCCGGTGTTGAAGACGATCCGGTAGCTCTCCAGCTTCTCCTCGTCGGCGACGGCCTGCGTCTCGCGCAGCACGTCCGCGGCGACCTCCGGCGCGGCGGCGGCGAGGGCCGCCGCGTCCTGGTGGTGTGCCTTGGGGATCACCAGGACGTGGGTGGGCGCCTGCGGGTTTATGTCACGGAACGCGATGGTCGTGTCCGTCTCTCGGACGATGGTCGCCGGAATGGTCCCCGCGACGATCTTGCAGAACAGACAGTCGTCCTGCGGCTCCCCTGCCATGCGTGTGCCTCCTCACGCCGGTGATCCCTTACGGCGGCATCGTAGCCGGGCGGTCAGTCCAGCGCGGGCGGCGTCTTCGCGGGGTTCGTCTCCAGTGCCTCCAGCGCGATCCGGATCGCCTCGTCCAACTGGACGTCCCGGCCCGCCGCGTGGTCCTGCGGGCGCTGCACGACCTCCACGTCGGGGTCGACGCCGTGGTTCTCCACGCCCCAGCCGTAACCCTCCAGCCAGAACGCGTACTTGGGCTGGGTGACCAGCGTCCCGTCGACCAGCCGGTACCGGCTGTCGATGCCGATCACCCCGCCCCAGGTGCGGGTGCCGACGACCGGCCCGATGCCGAGCGCCCGGATCGCCGCGTTCACGATGTCGCCGTCGGAGCCGGAGAACTCGTTGGCGACGGCGACCACCGGGCCCCGGGGCGCGTCCCGCGGGTAGCTCTCCGCGCGCATGCCGCGCGGCAGGTCCCAGCCGACGATCCGCCGGGCCAGCTTCTCCACGACGAGCTGCGAGGTGTGCCCGCCCCGGTTCTCCCGGACGTCCACGACCAGCCCCTCGCGCAGCACCTCCACCCGCAGGTCCCGGTGGATCTGCGCCCAGCCCGGCGCCTGCATGTCGGGCACGTGGAGGTAGCCGAGCCGCCCGCCGGACTTCTCCAGGACGTACGCCCGCCGGTCGGCGACCCAGGCGTGGTAGCGCAGCGGCTCCTCGTCGGCGAGCGGCACGACCACCGCGTGCCGCGGATCCCCGCCGCCGGCCGGTGAGACGGTCAGCTCCACCGGCTTGCCGGCGGTGCCGACGAGCAGCGGCGCGGGTCCGGTCACCGGGTCGACCGGCTGTCCGGCGA
The DNA here is from genome assembly GCF_006782915.1 of Streptomyces calvus. Lineage (GTDB taxonomy): Bacteria > Actinomycetota > Actinomycetes > Streptomycetales > Streptomycetaceae > Streptomyces > Streptomyces calvus. The sequence continues at coordinate 140,018 of NZ_VCNP01000047.1, read as the reverse complement.
CCGCGACGATCGCGTCGCCGGGGCGGGCGGCGACGCCGGGCGCGGCCAGCGGGGAACGGGCGTCGGGGTCGGAGGTCTCGGCGGGCAGGATGCGGTCGACGCGCCAGGTGCCGTCCTCGTGCCGGGAGATGTCCGCGCCGAGCAGTCCCTGCCGGGCGCCGTCGCCGTAGCCGCCGCGCGGGGTGACGTAGGCGTGCGAGGTGCCCAGTTCGCCGTGCACCTCCCACAGCAGGTCGACGAGGTCGTCGTGGGTGGCGAGGCGGTCGAGGACGGGGCGGTAGCGGTCGAGGACGCCCTCCCAGTCGACGCCGCTCATGTCGGGACGCCAGAAGTTGTCCCGCATGATGCGGCCGTTCTCGTCGAACATCTGCCGCCACTCGGCGGCCGGGTCGACGAACTGGCGGACCCGGCCGAGGTCGACGGTGATGTTGGTGTCGCTGTCGTCGTCGCCGGAGGCGCGCCGGTCGCTGGGTACGACCTTCAGCCGGCCGTCCGTCCACAGCAGTACCCGCTTGCCGTCGCCGCTGACCTCGAAGTGGTCGGCGTCCACGGCCAGGTGCTCGATGCGCTGCTGGGCGAGGTCGTAGCGCTCCAGGTCCGTCTTCGGGTCGGGGTCGTCGGGGGTGGCGCGGTTGGCGCCGAGCACGCCGCGCACCGGGTGCCGCAGCCACAGCACCCCGTCCTTGGCGGCCCGCAGGTTGGTGTAGCGGGCGGCCTCCACCGGGAACGGCACGATCCGGTCGGCGAGGCCGTCGAGGTCGATGCGGGTGGTGGGGGTGCCTTCGCTGTCGGGGGTCTCGTCGCGGTCCGGGGTCTCGAAGGGGCGGCCGTGCCGCTGCGGTCCGAACGGGGACGGGGTGGTCGCCGCGAGGGTGATCAGGTACGGGCGGACGCCCTCGACGAAGGCCAGGTCGAAGACGTGCTCGTCGTAGACCGGGTCGAAGGAGCGGGTCGACAGGAACGCCAGGTGCTTGCCGTCGAGGGTGAAGGCGGGCGCGTAGTCCTGGAAGCGCAGCGGGGTCGCCTCGGTGACCGACAGGTCGGTGGTGTTGGCGAGTTTCAGCTGGCTGAGCGGGCGCGGGCCGGGGTGGGACCAGGCGAGCCAGGCGGAGTCGGGCGAGAAGACCAGTCCGGAGACGTCTCCGTCCTCGCTGCGGTCGACCTCCCGCACCTCGCCGGTCTCCCGCTCGACGAGCAGGACCCGGCCGTCGTGCGAGGCGATCGCGGCGCGGCTGCCGTCGGGTGCCATGGTGAGTTCGAGGACCCGGCCCAGCCGGCCGGCGGCGATGCGGCGCGGGGTGGCGCCCGGGGCGAGGCCGGTGGCCGGCGCGAACTCCAGGGCGTCGTCGCCCTCGGCGTCGGTCACCCACACCACCCACTCCTCGCCGTCCGCGCGGAAGGTGCGGGGCCGCCGGGCGCGTACGCCCGGGGTGGCGGCGAGCGCGCGGGCGGGGCCGGCGCGGTGGGTGACCCAGTGGACGGTGCCGCGCACGCAGACGGCGCTGCCGCGGGCGGTGTGGTCGGGGGAGGCGGAGCCGAACCAGCGGGCGGCGTTCACCGGGAACGGCTGGAGGTCGACGCGCTGCCCGCCGAGCCGGATGTCCAGCCGGCGCGGCTCGGCGCCGTCGAGGTCGTCCAGCAGCCACAGTTCACCGGCGCTGGAGTAGACGACGCGGGTGCCGTCGGTGGCCGCGTGCCGGGCATAGAAGCCTCCCCCGCTCTCGGCTGCGCTCGAGCGGGAGGTGCCCCCATGCGGCGTGTGGCGGCGCAGGTCGGAGCCGTCGGCGAGGGAGGAGTACAGGGCGCCGGTGCCCTCGTGGTCGGACAGGAACGCGATCCGGTCCCCCACCCACAGCGGGTACTCGATGTTGCCGTCCAGGTCCTCGTGGAGCCGTACGAACGCGCCGGCGTCCTCCGCGTCGTGGGCGCCGCGGTCGATCCACAGCTTGCCCGCGGTGCCGCCCCGGTAGCGCTTCCACCAGGCGGCCTCGCGGCCCATCGGCGCGGACAGCAGCACGGTGTGCGGCCCGTGGGCGACATCACCGACGGGGCCGAAGGGCAGTGTGGTGGCGGGGCCGCCGTCGAGCGGGACGGCGCGCGCCCAGGTGCGGCGCAGGCTGGCCTGGCCGTGCGCGCTGAGCGCGAGGACCCGCCCGTCGGGGGTCCAGCCGCGCACCTGGGTCTTGAGGTTGCCCCAGTGGGTCAGCCGCCGGGTGGGGCCGCCGTCGACGGGCGCGATGTACACCTCGGGGGCGCCGTCGCGGGTGGAGGTCCAGGCGACGGTGGTGCCGTCGGGCGAGATGCGGGGGTGGTTCACCGGCACGTTGTCGGCGCTCACCCGCCAGGCCCGGCCGCCGTCGAGCGGGGCGAGCCACACGTCGTCCTCGGCGGTGAAGGCGACCAACTCGCCGTGCGGGTGCGGGAACCGGAGATATGCGGCGGATGCGACCGATGCAGGCTGTGTCACCCGATCACCCTATGCAGCGCGGTGGTTCCTGGACAGGGGTTTCGATCACTTGCCCTCGACGGGACGACAGGACGGGTACTGCTCGCACCACACGGTCGTTGTGACGGTCACGGTGACCGTGGGGTTCGGCTGCCCGCGCCGGGTCTCCTCGCCGACCGGCGGAGGGCTGCTGGAGTCGCAGTCGCCCAGGCCGTCGACCCGGAACACCTGCTTGCCGTCCACCTTCGCGGTGATGTTGCCGCGCACGCAGGCGCCGTTGACGGCGTGGGTGACCTTCCCGGTGACGGTGATCTCCTCGCCGTCCTGTGTCTCCCCGTCGCAGTCCACGGAGGCGACGGTGTCCTCGCCGGCGGCGGGCGACGCGCCGTCCTTGTCCCCGAAGGACGCCGTGCAGGTCAGCCAACGCACCTCCGCCTTCTTCCGGTTGAGCTCGTCGGTGACCGTCTCGTCGGTCGTGATCGCGACGGCCGCCGACCCCAGTCCGCCGCCGCCCTCGCAGGCCGCGACGCCGCCCACGGCGGCGACGGCGAACCCGACGGCGAGTGCCTGCCGCCGCCACCGACCCGAACCACGCGCAATCCTCGTCATCGCCCCCATGCACGGCAGACTGCCACCGTCACGGGCGGACGCGGTAGAGCGCATACGGTCACTTACCGCTGCGCCCGGGCGCCTTCGCGTCCCCGGGGCCCCGGTCAGCACGTCCGGCGGAAGCGGAACCCCGGGTCAGGACCAGCGCCCCGTGCGCCCCAGCAGCAGCGCCGCGGCCGCCGTCCCCGCGGTGGAGGTGCGCAGCACGCTGCGGCCGAGCCGGTAGGCGCGGGCACCCGCCTCCTCGAAGAGCGCCAACTCCTCCGGCGAGATGCCGCCCTCGGGCCCGACGACCAGCACGATGTTCCCGGCGGCGGGCAGCGCGGCGGTCGCCAGGGCCTCGGTGCCGCTCTCGTGGAGCACGGCGGCGAAGTCGGCTTCGGCGAGAAGTGAGGCAACCCGCTTGGTGGTTGCCGCGTCCCCGACCTCGGGGAAGCGCACCCGGCGGGACTGCTTGCCGGCCTCGCGGGCCGTCGCCCGCCACTTGGCGAGGGACTTCGCCCCGCGCTCGCCCTTCCACTGCGTGATGCAGCGGGACGCCTGCCACGGCACGATCGCGTCGACGCCGACCTCGGTCATCGTCTCCACGGCCAGCTCGCCCCGCTCGCCCTTGGGCAGTGCCTGGACGACGGTGAGCCGCGGGAACTCCTCGGGCTGCTCGGCGACTTCACCGAGCCGCACGATCAGCCGGTCCTTGCCCTCGGTGCCGTCCACCTCGCCCTCGGCCCAGCGGCCGGCGCCGTCGGTGAGGACGACCGCCTCGCCGGCCCGCAGCCGCTTCACGGAGACGGCGTGCCGTCCCTCGGGGCCGTCCAGCACGTAACGGCCGGTGCCGTCGGTGTCGAAGTGGTCGACGACGAAGACCGGCGCGGTCATCGGGTGCCTCCCGCCGACAACGCTGTCCGGGCGCAGGCCAGTTCGGCGGCCAGCACCTCCACCAGCTGCCCGGCGGGCAGCTCGCGGGCCATGCGGTGGCCCTGTCCGGCCCACAGCGCCAGGCCCTGCGCGTCACCGGCCGCGGCGGCGGCCTTGCGCAGCGGCGCGGTGAGGTGGTGGACGTCCGGGTAGGCGGGCGGCGCGTACGGGCCGTGCTCGCGCAGGAAGCGGTTGACCAGGCCGCGGGCGGGGCGGCCGGAGAAGGCGCGGGTCAGCTCGGTGCGGACGAACAGGGGGTTGGTCAGGGCCTGCTTGTGCAGGGGGTGCGCGCCGGACTCGGGGGTGGCGAGGAAGGCCGTGCCGAGCTGCGCGGCGGCGGCACCGGCCGCGAGGACGGCGGCGATCTGGGCGCCCCGCATGATGCCGCCCGCGGCGACGACCGGGATGCCGACGGACTCGCGGACCTGGGCGACCAGGGAGAGCAGTCCGATGCCGGAGCCGTCCGCCTCCGGGACGTCCCGGTGGGTGCCCTGGTGGCCGCCGGCCTCGACACCCTGGGCGATCACCGCGTCCGCGCCGGCCCGTTCCACCGCCCGGGCCTCCTCCGCGGTGGTGGCGGTGACCAGCGTGTACGTGCCGGCGCGGCGCAGCGCTTCCAGCACCTCGCGGGCCGGCACGCCGAAGTGGAACGACACCACCGGGACCGGGTTGTCCAGCAGGACGGCGAGCTTGGCGTCGTAGCCGTCGTCGCGTCCGCCGTCGGGGTCGCCGAGTTCGGTCTCGTACCAGGAGGCCTCGCCGGCCAGCTGGTGGGCGTAGACGCCGACGGCGGCCGGGTCGGCCGTCTCCGGCTGCGGCAGGAAGAGGTTGACGCCGAAGGGCCGGCCGGTCAGTCCCCGCAGCTGCTTGATCTCCTGGTACATCCCGTCCGCGGTCTTGTACCCGGCGGCGAGGAAACCGAGCCCGCCGGCCTCGGACACGGCGGCGGCGAGCTGCGGCACCGACACCCCGCCCGCCATGGGGGCCTGCACGATCGGGTGCGGGAACAGATCGGTCAGTACGGAGGACATGACGGCATGTTGTCACGTCCCCCGACCAACTCCGAATCGGCCCTTCCCCTTGGCATAAGCCACTTTTCGCAGGCGGCCGGACGCCGCTCCCGGCCCCCGGCAGCGCCCGGCCACGCAGCACCACCCGGCGCCCCGCGGCCTCCCGGAGCCCAGCGGCTCAGCGCCCGTTGAACGCGTCCTTCAACCGGGAGAACAGGCCATGCTGCCCGGGCTGACCCCATCCCCCGGGGGACGACCCCCGGACCCCCGGCAGCACCGACCACCCGGCGACCCACAGCCCCGCGGCCCAGCGGCTCAGCGCCCGTTGAACGCGTCCTTCAGCCGGGAGAACAGGCCCTGCTGCCCCGGCTGACCCCATCCCCCGGGGGACGACCCCCGGACCCCCGGCAGCACCGACCACCCGGCGACCCACAGCCCCGCGGCCCAGCGGCTCAGCGCCCGTTGAAGGCGTCCTTCAACCGGGAGAACAGGCCCTGCTGCCCGGGCTGGAACTGGCCCTGCGGGCGTTCCTCACCGCGCAGCTTCGCCAGTTCCCGCAGCAGGCGCTCCTGCTCGGGGTCGAGCTTGGTCGGGGTCTGCACCTCGACGTGGACGATCAGGTCGCCCCGGCCGCCGCCGCGCAGGTGCGTGACACCCCGGCCGTGCAGCGGGATCGACTGGCCGGACTGGGTGCCGGGCCGGATGTCGACCTCCTCCATGCCGTCCAGCGTCTCCAGCGGCACCTTGGTGCCGAGGGACGCCGCGGTCATCGGGATGGTGACCGTGCAGTGCAGGTCGTCGCCGCGCCGCTGGAAGGTGCTGTGCGGCAGCTCGTGGATCTCGACGTACAGGTCGCCGGCGGGGCCGCCGCCGGGGCCGACCTCGCCCTCGCCGGCGAGCTGGATCCGGGTGCCGTTGTCGACACCGGCCGGGATCTTGACGGTGAGCGTGCGCCGGGAGCGGATCCGGCCGTCGCCCGCGCACTCCGGGCACGGCGTGGGCACCACGGTGCCGAAGCCCTGGCACTGCGGGCAGGGCCGGGACGTCATGACCTGGCCGAGGAAGGACCGGGTGACCTGCGAGACCTCACCGCGGCCGCGGCACATGTCACAGGTCTGCGCGCTGGTACCGGGCGCGGCGCCCTCGCCGCTGCACGTGGTGCAGACGATCGCCGTGTCGACCTGGATGTCCTTGGTCGTGCCGAACGCGGCCTCGTCGAGTTCGACCTCGATGCGGATCATCGCGTCCTGGCCGCGGCGGGTGCGCGAGCGCGGCCCGCGCTGCGACGCCGTGCCGAAGAACGCGTCCATGATGTCGGAGAAGTTGCCGAAGCCACCGGCCCCGAAGCCGCCCGCGCCGCCGGCGCCGCCGGCCTGCGAGAGCGGGTCGCCGCCGAGGTCGTAGACCTGCTTCTTCTGCGGGTCCGACAGCACCTCGTAGGCGGCGTTGATCTCCTTGAACCGCTCCTGGGTCTTCGGATCCGGGTTGACGTCCGGATGCAGCTCGCGGGCGAGCCGCCGGAAGGCCTTCTTGATCTCCTCCTGCGACGCGTCGCGGCGCACGCCGAGTACGGCGTAGTAGTCCGTGGCCACTACGACTCCGCCAGGATCTGTCCGACGTACCGTGCCACTGCGCGTACCGCTCCCATCGTTCCCGGGTAGTCCATGCGGGTCGGTCCGACCACGCCGAGCTTGGCAACCGCCTCGCCGCCCGAACCGTAGCCCACCGACACGACGGACGTGGAGTTGAGTCCTTCATGGGCGTTCTCATGACCGATACGCACGGTCACGCCCGGATCCTTCGCCTCGCCGAGCAGCTTGAGGAGCACGACCTGCTCCTCCAGCGCCTCCAGGACGGGCCGGATCGTGAGGGGGAAGTCGTGTCCGAAGCGGGTGAGATTGGCGGTGCCGCCGATCATCAGCCGCTCCTCGTTCTCCTCGACGAGCGTCTCCAGCAGGGTGGAGAGCACCGTCGAGACCGTGCCGCGGTCCTCGGCCTCGAAGGCCTCCGGCAGGTCCTCCACCAGGCTCGGCACGTCGGTGAACCGGCGGCCCGCGACCCGGCTGTTCAGCCGCGCCCGCAGATCCGCCAGGGACGACTCGCCGAACGGCGCCGGGCAGTCGACCATGCGCTGCTCGACCCGGCCGGTGTCCGTGATCAGCACCAGCATCAGCCGCGCGGGCGCGAGCGACAGCAGCTCCACGTGCCGCACGGTCGAGCGGGTCAGCGACGGGTACTGCACGACGGCGACCTGCCGGGTCAGCTGCGCGAGCAGCCGCACCGTTCTGGCCACCACGTCGTCGAGGTCGACGGCGCCCTCGAGGAAGTTCTGGATGGCCCGCCGCTCGGGCGGGCTCATCGGCTTGACGCCGGCGAGCTTGTCGACGAACAGCCGGTAGCCCTTGTCGGTGGGGATGCGCCCGGCGCTGGTGTGCGGCTGGGCGATGAACCCCTCGTCCTCCAGGGCGGCCATGTCGTTGCGCACGGTGGCCGGGGAGACGCCGAGGTTGTGCCGCTCGGTGAGCGCCTTGGAACCGACCGGCTCCTCGGTGCCCACGTAGTCCTGGACGATGGCGCGCAGCACCTGGAGCCTGCGTTCACTGAGCATCGCGCACACCTCCAGTTGCTTGCACCCGTCACGTTCACTGGCACTCTTCGTACGCGAGTGCCAGACTTCCCCGGCCCAGTGTACGGCCGGGGGGTACGGCCCGGGCAAGGCCGGTCCCGTGCCGTCGCGCCGGGCGGGGTCGTCCCGGATAGCGTCCCGGTATGACCGTGACTTGGGAAGAGTCGGGATGGGAGCGGGTGGCCCCGGGAGTGGGGCGGTGCCGGCTGCCGGGCTGGGACTGCACGGCGGGGCTGGTGGTCGGCGCGGACGCCGTGCTGCTCGTGGACGCGGGCTCCGGTCTGGGTGAGGGCGCGCGGTTGCGGACCGAGGCGCAGGCGCTGACCGGCCGCCGTGTGACGCATCTCGCGCTCACCCATCCGCACTTCGACCACGTCCTCGGGGCGGCGGCCTTCGCGGGCGCGGAGGTGTTCGGCGCGGTGGGCATCGACACGGCGCTGTCCGGCCGCGGGCGCGAGGAGCTGCGCGCGGACGCGCTGCGGCACGGGCTGGACCGGCGGGTGGCGGAGGAGGCGGTGGACGCGCTGGTCCGGCCGCGGCACGCGGTGTGCGGCGAGTGGACGCTCGACCTGGGCGGCGGCCGGCAGGTGCTGCTGGCGAACGTGGGCCCCGGGCACACGGCGTACGACCTGGCGGTGCTCGTCCCCGGCGACCCGGAGGTGGTCTTCTGCGGCGACCTGGTCGAGGAGTCGGGCGAGCCGCAGGCGGGCCCGGACGCCGTGCCGTCGCACTGGCCGGCCGCGCTGGACCGGCTGCTGGAGCTGGGCGGCGAGGACGCGCGGTACGTACCCGGTCACGGAGCGGTGGTGGACGCGGCGTTCGTCCGGGCCCAACGCGACGCGCTGGCGGCCCGGTTCGGCGTGTCGCAGTGATCACGGCGGGCGGGCTGCTCGTATCGTCGTTAGAATGCGCCAGTACTCCGCCGACCTGACCCCTCCGTGGAAGAAGCCGCAGCCGGTACCGGAGGTCGCGGCCGAGCCCGGCCTGGTCGTCGAGGAACCCGGCACCGGCTTCTGCGGTGCGGTGATCCGCTGCGAGGCCGGCACGGTGACCCTGGAGGACCGCTTCGGCAAGCACCGTGTGTTCCCGCTGGAGCCGCGCGGGTTCCTGCTGGAGGGCCGTGTGGTCACGCTGGTGCGGCCGTCCGCCGGCCCGGTACGGCCCACCCGCACGGCGTCCGGTTCGGTGGCCGTCCCCGGCGCCCGCGCCCGGGTCGCCCGCGCGGGGCGCATCTACGTCGAGGGCCGGCACGACGCGGAGCTGGTCGAGAAGGTGTGGGGCGACGACCTGCGCGTCGAGGGCGTGGTCGTCGAGTACCTGGAGGGCGTCGACGACCTGCCGTCGGTCGTGGCCGAGTTCGGCCCCGGGCCGGACGCCCGTCTCGGGGTGCTCGTGGACCATCTGGTGCCCGGGTCGAAGGAGTGGCGCATCGCCGAGTCGGTGACGAGCGAGCACGCGCTGGTGGTGGGCCACCCGTACATCGACATCTGGGAGGCGGTGAAGCCGTCGTCGGTGGGGATCGAGGCGTGGCCGCGGGTGCCGCGGGGCCAGGACTGGAAGACGGGGGTGTGCCGGGCGCTGGGCTGGCGCGTGGCGAACACGGGCGAGGCGTGGCAGCGCATCCTCGGCTCGGTGCGCTCGTACAAGGACCTGGAGCCGGCCCTGCTGGGCCGCGTGGAAGAGCTCATCGACTTCGTCACGGCACCGTCCTGAGGCGTCGCGCTCCCGCGCGGTGCCGTCCCGGGCGCGGTGGGCGGCGGCGGCCGGGAGCGGTCAGTCGACCAGGTCCCGCACCACCGCGTCCGCCAGCAGCCGTCCGCGCAGGGTGAGCGCCGCGCGGCCCTCCTCGTACGGCCCGGGCCGCAGCAGCCCGTCCGCCAGGGCGCGCCGGGCGGCCGCGTGCCCCTGCGTGTGCAGGAGCGCGAGCGGGACGCCCTCCTTCAGCCGCAGCTCCAGCAGGATCCGCTCCACCCGCCGGTCCTCGTCCGACAGCAGCTCGCGCCCCGCCCCCGGCGACCGTCCTTCCGCCAGGGCCGCCGCGTAGGCGCCCGGGTGCCTGACGTTCCACCAGCGCACGCCGCCCACGTGCGAGTGGGCGCCGGGTCCCGCGCCCCACCAGTCGGCGCCGCGCCAGTACAGCTCGTTGTGCAGACAGCGGCCGGCCTCGGAGGTCGCCCAGTTCGACACCTCGTACCAGTCGAACCCGGCCGCCGACAGGGTGTTCTCGGCCATCAGATAGCGGTCCGCGTGGACGTCGTCGTCCGTCATGGGGACCTCGCCGCGCCGGATGCGGCGGGCCAGCTGCGTGCCCTCCTCGACGATCAGCGCGTAGGCGCTGACGTGGTCCGGCCCGGCGCCGATCGCCGCGTCCAGGGACGCGGCCCAGTCGTCGTCGGACTCGCCCGGCGTGCCGTAGATCAGGTCCAGGTTGACGTGGTCGAAGCCGGCCGCGCGGGCCTCGGCGACGCACGCCTCCGGCCGCCCGGGGGTGTGCGTGCGGTCGAGCACCTTCAGCACGTGCTGCCGTGCGCTCTGCATGCCGAAGGAGATCCGGTTGAAGCCGCCCGCGCGCAGGGCCGCCAGGTAGGCGGGGTCGACCGACTCCGGGTTCGCCTCCGTGGTGACCTCGGCGTCCGGCGCCAGCCCGAACTCCTCACGGACCGCCGCCAGCATCCGTACCAGGTCGTCGGCGGCCAGCAGGGTGGGCGTGCCACCGCCGACGAAGACCGTGCGGACCGGCCGCGGGTCGTCGCCGAGGACCTTGCGGGCCAGGCGGATCTCGTCGATCAGGGTCTCGGCGTAGTTGTCGCGCGAGGCCAGCACTCCGCCGGTGCCGCGCAGCTCGGTGGCGGTGTAGGTGTTGAAGTCGCAGTAGCCGCAGCGGGTCGCGCAGTACGGGACGTGCAGGTAGAACCCGAGGGGGCGGTCGGCGGCCCCGGCGAGCGCTGACGCGGGGAGCGCGCCGTCGGCGGGGACGGGCTCGCCGTCAGGGAGTGCGGAAGGCATGTGCTCCATTGTCCCGCACCCACCGCGTCACTCCGCCTGGAGCACCAGGAGGGCCAGGTCGTCGGCGGGCGGCCGGGCCCCGAACTCGTGCACGAGCTGCGTGATGCGCTCCGCTATCGACCCGGCGTCCATCCCCGCGCACCCGGCCAGGGCCGCGGCGAGCCCGTCCCCGTCGTCGAACTGGCGGGACCCGGAGCGCCGCTCGGTGACCCCGTCGGTGACGCACAGCAGGGTGTCGCCGGAGTACATCTCGAAGGTGTCGCTGGTGTACGTGGCGTCCTCGACGACGCCGAGCAGCGTCTGCGGCTGCGCGACCGTACGGACGGTGCCGTCGGGGGCGAGCAGCAGGGGCAGGGGGTGGCCGGCGGAGGCGAGGGTGCAGCGGACGCCGCCCCGGAAGGGCACCAGTTCGCCGTAGAGGAGGGACAGGAAGCGGGTCTGGGGGCCGTCTCCGGGGGCGGTGGGGCGCGCGCCGGCGGCCACCAGGGCGCGGGCGGCGGCGTCCGCGGCCTCCGTGGCGTCGTCGAGGAGGAGCTGGTTGAGGCGGTCCAGGACGTCGGCGACGCGGTAGCCCTCCCGGGCGAGCAGCCGCAGCCAGGGCCGGGCCAGCCCGATGACGACGGCGGCCTCCGGGCCCTTGCCCTGGACGTCGCCGACGGCGAAGCACCAGCGGTCCTGTCCGGCGGGGAAGAGGTCGTAGAAGTCGCCGCTCGGCCCGCCCTTGTCGCAGGGTTCGTGGACCAGGGCGCTGCGCACGCCGGGGATCTCGGCGACGGCGCCGGGCAGCAGCCCGCGCTGGAGGACGGCGCTGATGGTGGCCTGGCGGGAGTACTGCCGGGCCGCGCCGATGGCGAGCGCGACCCGCCGGCCGAGGTCCTCCACGAGGCCGGTGATCTCGTCGGGGAACCGGTCGATCCCGGCCCGTCCGATCACCAGCGTCCCGAGCGGCCGCCCGCCGGCGACGAGCCGGTAGGCGAGGGCGGACCCGGAGGCGGTGGGCGCCGGGGTGGTGGCGGTGGGGTCGGTGGTGGGTGGGGTGGCCGGTAACGCGTCGTCGGGCGGGGTGTCGAGTGCCTCGGCGGGCCAGGGGTAGGGCGCGGGGCCGGGGCTCAGCGGGTCGCCGGGGTGGGGCGGGTTCCGCTCCAGGGCGCGGCTCAGGTCCTCGATGCGGTCCTCGCCTGCGTGCCAGACCCGGGCCAGGCGCGGGCCGCCCGCCCGGGTCCCCTCGCCCCAGCCGCCGTGGCCGGTGCTCTCGTCCTCCAGCCACACCGCGCACCAGTCGGCCAGCCGCGGCACGATCAGCTGCCCGGTGAGGGAGGCGACCAGGTCCTCGTCCAGCTGGCCGGCGAGCAGGTCGGACGCCTCGGCGAGGAAGGACAGGGCGCCGCGTCCCAGCCAGGTCGCGTCCCGCCCGGGACGTCGGGCGAGCCAGTCGTCGCCGTACGAGCCGCCCCGCCAGGTGTCCCGGGTGCCGGGCCCCTCGCGGTGGCCGGCCGGGCCCCGGGGCAGCAGCGGGTCCAGCGGGTCGGGCGCGAGGATCTCCGCCATCCTCAGGTCCCGCGCCGACGCCCGCTCCCCCGCGTACGTCTCCCGTTGGTCGTCCACCGCGCACACTCCGGTGCCCAGCCGTGCCCACACGGTCTTCGTGCCCGGGCGGTAGGTGATCCCCCAGGCCTCGGCGAGCGCGGCGACCAGGCGCAGGCCCCGCCCGTACTCGGGGGTGTCGTGGCCCGGGGTGTCGGGCTCGCTGTCGCGCGGGGCGCGGGAGGGGTGCCGGTCGGTGACCTCGACGACGAGCGCGCCGGTCTCCTCCTCCAGCCGGCACGCCAGGCGCACCTCGGTGCCGGCGTGCACGACGGCGTTGGTGACCAGTTCACTGGCGACGAGCAGGGCGTCCTCGCCGGCGCGGCCGGTGAGCCGGTCGGCGCCGGGCAGGTCGACGCCGGGCAGGTCGAGGCGCGCCCACTCGCCGAGCGCCTTGCGCAGCAGCGCCCGCGCGGAACCCGGTGCCAGGGGACTTCCTGGCAGCGTCGCTTCCACCCGCGCGCACCCCTGCGCGCCGGAGGCGCACGAAGCGTTCTCCCGTTGGGTCGGAATGGCCCTCATGGGCAGCTCCCCGGGCAGTTCGTACGAATAGAACCTCGATCGACGCCCACAGGGTGACAGACAGACCCCGCTCATAAGCGCCGAGTTACCGAAGTGGGCCGCCACGGGTGAGAACAGCGCTCCCAGCGCGGTCAGGAACGGACAAAAAGGTGACCTACTTCGAGCAGTGACGGAACACGGGTCACGGGTCCGCGCCTCGGGGTCGTCCACCCGGACGACTGCAACGCGCTCCGGTGCACGCCCGACGGGCTCCTGGTGCCGCGTACGGTGCCCGCGGGGATCGACCGGGGCGGGAACATCGGCGCCGCGCGCTCGGTGGACATCGACGTCACCGACACCGGCGGCGAGAACTGTCCCGACACCTGGACCATCGGCGCCCGGCTCACTCCCGTCTACGGGCAGGCCGCCGGCCAGAACCGTTCGCTGCCCGTCAACGGCGAGTGGACCCCCACCGACTGCGTGGCGACGCTGCCGGAGCCGGGCGTGTACCAGGTCACGGCCATGGCCGTGGGGCAGACCTGCGCCATCGCCCGGTACAGCACCAACGTGTGGATCTCGTTCGGCCTCCAGCGCGACGACGACACGGTCCCGACCGCCTACGGCGTGGTCCAGCACCAGTACGGCTTCCCGGCCGCCGGCAACGGCTACCAGGCGTGCCACGTCGGCCAGGGCACCCTCACGCGCAACGTCGTCGTCGGCGACCGGGCCACGCTCCGCGTGGTGGCCGCCGCCTACGGCCGCGTGGCCGAGAACAGCACGGTGCAACGCGCCGAGGTGCGCGCGCCCCGCATCTCGTGGCACAAGATCTCCGACCAGGGCGACGCGGAGAACGCGGATGAGCGGCGAAAACGTCACCGGCGCGGGACCGTCGCCCGGTCCTCGCGCACGCTACTTCGCCAGGGAGGGCGAGGGCGTCCAGGTCGTGTACAACCTGCGCGACGCCGGCGCGTACCGGGCGCTGGGGTACGAGGAGACGGACGAGGCGACGTACCGGGCGAGCCTGCCGGACGGAGCCGACGGGCCCTGCCTGGAGCACGTCACCGACCGGGAAGGAGGGCAGTCCCCCTCATGACGTCCTCGTTCGCGAGGATCCGGCACGGCAGCGACGCACACCGGCGGTGCCACCCCCGAGCGGGGCGGGATCCGTGACCGACCAGGTCCGGGATCCCGCCCCGCTCACTCGTCACTCCGTGACGGTCACGCCTCGCGGGTGCCCTCGTACATCTCGTCGATGAGGTGCTTGTACTCGCGCTCCACCACCGGCCGCTTCAGCTTCAGGCTCGGGGTGATCTCGCCGTGCTCGACGTCGAGGTCGCGCGGCAGCAGGCGGAACTTCTTGATCGTCTGCCAGCGCTGCAGGCCCTCGTTGAGCTGCTTGACGTAGCCGTCGACCATCTCGACCGTGGCGGGCGCGGCGACGATCTCCGCGTACGGCTTGCCCTCCATGCCGTTCTCCGCCGCCCACGTGGTGATCGCGGCCTCGTCGAGAGCGATGAGGGCGGTGCAGTAGTTCCGGTCGGCGCCGTGCACCAGGATGTTGGAGACGTACGGGCACACGGCCTTGAACTGGCCCTCGACCTCGGCGGGCGCGATGTACTTGCCGCCGGAGGTCTTGATCAGGTCCTTCTTGCGGTCGGTGATGCGCAGGTAGCCGTCGGGCGAGAGCTCACCGATGTCGCCGGTGTGGAACCAGCCGTCGGCCTCCAGCACCTCGGCGGTCTTCTCCGGCAGGTTGTGGTAGCCCTGCATGATGCCGGGGCCGCGCAGCAGGATCTCGCCGTCGTCGGCGATGCGCACCTCGGTGCCGGGCAGCGGCTTGCCGACCGTGCCGGTGCGGTAGGCCTCGCCGGGGTTGACGAAGGAGGCCGCGGAGGACTCGGTGAGGCCGTAGCCCTCCAGGATGTGGATGCCGGCGCCGGAGAAGAAGTAGCCGATCTCGGGGGCGAGGGCCGCCGAGCCGGAGACGCAGGCGCGCAGGTTGCCGCCGAACGCCTCGCGGATCTTGGCGTAGACGAGGGCGTCGGCGACCTTGTGCTTGGCGCCGAGGCCGAAGGGGACGCTCGCGGTGCCGGTGCGGCGGAAGTTGTCCTGGGCGACCTTGGCGTACTCGCGGGCGACACCGGCGGCCCACTGGAAGATCTTGTACTTGGCGCCGCCTCCGGCCTTCGCCTTGGCGGCGACGCCGTTGTAGACCTTCTCGAAGATGCGGGGCACGGCCGCCATGTACGTCGGCCGGACCACGGGCAGGTTCTCGATGATCTTGTCGACGCGGCCGTCGACGGCGGTGACGTGACCGACCTCGATCTGCCCGGAGGTGAGCACCTTGCCGAAGACGTGCGCGAGCGGCAGCCACAGGTACTGCACGTCCTCGCCGCTGACCAGCCCGGTCGCCGCGATCGCCTTGGCCATGTACGCCCAGCAGTCGTGCGGCAGACGCACACCCTTGGGGCGGCCGGTGGTGCCGGAGGTGTAGATCAGGGTGGCGAGCTGGTCCTTGGTGATCGCGGCGACCCGCTCCTTGATCAGCCCGGGCTCCTCGGCCAGCCGGGCCGCGCCCCGCCGCTCCAGCTCGGCCAGGCTGATCACCCAGTCGTCGGTCTCGACGCCGGCCGGGTCGACGACCACGACACGGGTGAGCTCCGGCAGTTCGGCGCGCCGCTCCACCGCCTTGGCCACCTGCTCGGCGTTCTCCGCGACGAGCACCCGGCTCTGGGAGTCGGACAGGATGTACGCCGACTCGTCGGCGTTGGTCTGCGGGTAGACCGTGGTGGTCGCGGCGCCCGCGCAGAGGATGCCGAGGTCGACGAGGATCCACTCGACCCGGGTGGCGGAGGCGAGCGCCACCCGCTCCTCCGGGCGCACGCCGAGCTCGATCAGTCCGGCCGCGATGGCCTGCACCCGCTCGGCGGCCTGCGCCCAGGTCAGCGACTTCCAGCCGTCCGGTCCCTCACCGGAGGCCGGCGGCACGGGGAAACGGTACGCCTCGGCGTCCGGTGTGGCCGCCACACGCTCCAGGAAGAGGGTCGCCACGCTCGGCGGACGGTTCTCGATCAAAGTCTGTGTGTCGCTCACGACATCCTCCGGGACCCGCGACGGTGCGGCTGGCTCAGTGCGGCTGGTTTTCCTCGCTCGTTGTTTAACTCACGAGTAACTATCGAGCACGGACAGAGTAAGGGTCGATCGCCCAGGACGTAAGGGGCCACGGCCTGTCACTTCGTACAGACGACTACCCATTCCACGCGCGGGGCCCGCCGCACACGAGTGCGACGGGCCCCTGTTCCGCCCGGTTTGCGGAGTGACCCGCAGTAACGTCCGGTTACTTCTTGCTCTTGGCCGATCCCGCGCCGTCATCGCTCGACAGGACGGCGATGAACGCCTCCTGCGGAACTTCCACGGAACCCACCATCTTCATCCGCTTCTTGCCTTCCTTCTGCTTCTCCAGCAGCTTCCGCTTACGGGAGATGTCACCGCCGTAGCACTTGGCGAGGACGTCCTTGCGGATGGCGCGGATGGTCTCGCGGGCGATGACCCGGGAGCCGATGGCGGCCTGCACCGGCACCTCGAAGGCCTGCCGCGGGATCAGCTCCTTGAGCTTGGCGACGAGCCGCACGCCGTACGCGTACGCCTGGTCCTTGTGGGTGATCGCGGAGAACGCGTCCACCTTGTCGCCGTGCAGCAGGATGTCGACCTTGACCAGGCTGGAGGTCTGCTCGCCGGTGGGCTCGTAGTCGAGGGAGGCGTAGCCGCGGGTCTTGGACTTCAGCTGGTCGAAGAAGTCGAAGACGATCTCGGCGAGCGGCAGGGTGTAACGGATCTCCACCCGGTCCTCGGAGAGGTAGTCCATGCCGAGCAGGACACCGCGCCGCGTCTGGCACAGCTCCATGATCGAGCCGATGAACTCGCTGGGCGCCAGGATGGTGGCGCGCACGACCGGCTCGTACACCTCGCCGATCTTCCCCTCGGGGAACTCGCTCGGGTTGGTGACGGTGTGCTCGCTGCCGTCCTCCATGACCACGCGGTAGACCACGTTCGGCGCGGTCGCGATCAGGTCGAGCCCGAACTCGCGCTCCAGGCGCTCGCGGATCACGTCGAGGTGCAGCAGGCCGAGGAAGCCGACGCGGAAACCGAAGCCGAGCGCGGCGGACGTCTCCGGCTCGTAGACCAGCGCGGCGTCGTTGAGCTGGAGCTTGTCGAGGGCCTCGCGCAGCTCCGGGTAGTCCGAGCCGTCCAGCGGGTAGAGGCCGGAGAACACCATGGGCTTGGGGTCCTTGTAACCGCCGAGCGGCTCCTCGGCACCCTTGTGCTGGCTGGTGACGGTGTCACCGACCTTGGACTGGCGGACGTCCTTCACACCGGTGATGAGATAGCCCACCTCGCCGACGCCGAGGCCGTCGGCGGGCAGCATCTCCGGCGAGTTGGTGCCGATCTCCAGCAGCTCGTGCGTGGCGCCGGTGGACATCATCCGGATCCGCTCGCGCTTGTTGAGCTGGCCGTCGATGACACGGACGTACGTCACGACACCGCGGTAGGAGTCGTAGACCGAGTCGAAGATCATCGCGCGGGCCGGGGCGTCCTTGACGCCGACCGGGGCGGGGATGTCGGCGACCACCTTGTCCAGCAGCGCCTCGACGCCGAGACCGGTCTTCGCGGACACCTTGAGCACGTCGTCGGGGTCGCAGCCGACCAGGTTCGCCAGTTCCTCGGCGAACTTCTCCGGCTGCGCGGCCGGCAGGTCGATCTTGTTGAGCACCGGGATGATCGTGAGGTCGTTCTCCATCGCCAGGTACAGGTTGGCGAGGGTCTGCGCCTCGATGCCCTGGGCGGCGTCGACCAGCAGGATCGTGCCCTCGCACGCGGCGAGCGACCGCGAGACCTCGTAGGTGAAGTCGACGTGCCCGGGCGTGTCGATCATGTTGAGGATGTGCGTGTTGCCCTTGTCGTGGGTCGGGGCCCACGGCAATCGCACCGCCTGGGACTTGATCGTGATGCCGCGCTCGCGCTCGATGTCCATGCGGTCGAGGTACTGAGCGCGCATCTGCCGCTGCTCGACCACCCCGGTCAGCTGGAGCATCCGGTCGGCGAGCGTGGACTTGCCGTGGTCGATGTGCGCGATGATGCAGAAATTGCGGATCAGCGCCGGGTCGGTACGGCTCGGCTCGGGCACATGGCTAGGGATCGCGGGCACGCAGGGTCCTGATTCTTGAGGCGTCCGCATACGTGTGCTTGTGCGTCTGCGGTCTCGGGTCGGATCGATACGTAGCTTCCATGGTCCCACGGGTGGCGACCGGGGACGGGTTTGGGCCGCGGAATGGCCCGCTGGTAGTGTGGGGGGCTGTGTCTCATGCCCTCTCAGCGCGAGGCACACCCCCAAGAAAATCACCCGGCGCGGGATCCGTGCGGCCTCGTACGGCCCGTGCCAGAACCTGAAAAGGCTCATTCGTGGCGAACATCAAGTCCCAGATCAAGCGGAACAAGACCAACGAGAAGGCCCGGCTGCGCAACAAGGCCGTCAAGTCCTCTCTGAAGACCGCGATCCGCAAGGCCCGTGAGGCCGCCGCCGCGGGTGACGCCGAGAAGGCCACCGAGTACCAGCGCGCTGCCGCGCGTCTGCTCGACAAGGCCGTCTCCAAGGGCGTCATCCACAAGAACCAGGCCGCCAACAAGAAGTCGGCGCTGGCTCAGAAGGTCGCGGCCGTCAAGGGCTGAACAACCCTGTGATCTGATCGCCGGCAGGACTCCGGGCGGGCCCTCTCTCATCCGCCCCCGGCCGGCACCCCGAGTTCGTACGCGGCCTGCGTTCGCCACGCGGGTACGGGCTCACCGGTTTCATCCGAAGGCCCCGCCCTCACACCCTTCCCCGGGGTGGTGGGCGGGGCCTTCGGCATGGTCGTCTAGGACCAGAAGTCGTTCATCGCGTCGATGTCCGCGACGCACTCGTCCAGGTCCGTCATCTTGTCCCCGACGATCCGGAAGACGATGCCTCCGTCCTCGTCCAGGTGCTTGCCGTGCCGGTCGGCCGTGAGGTGGTGCAGGGTCACCGCGTGCCCCCGGCCGTCGACCAGGACCTGCCGCAACTCGACGGCGAACGTCCCGCCGGTCTCCTCACCGAGCCGCCGGTACATGTCGAGGATCGCGTCCTGGCCCTTGTAGTCGCCGGACAGGACGCCGGTCCCCGGCACATGATGTGTGGCATCCGCCGCCAGCATCGCACGCAGGGTCTCCATGTCCCCGCGTACGAAGGCGTCGTAGCCCTTGCGGACCAGCTGTGCGTTCGGGTGTTCAGCCATCACGCTCGCCACCTCTCCGTGCCTGGGCGACCTACGGCTGACACACCCGATTCTCCTCCTCGGGGCGGCCAGGGCGACTCGATCACCGACCTCGCGGCGAGGGCTACGCCCGTCCCCTCGACCGCGCCGCCCGTGCGATGGTGACGACCGCCTTCTCCAGGGCGTACTCCGGGTCGTCCCCGCCGCCCTTCACTCCCGCGTCCGCCTCGGCGACCGCGCGCAGCGCGACGGCCACGCCGTCCGGGGTCCAGCCGCGCATCTGCTGCCGCACCCGGTCGATCTTCCACGGCGGCATGCCCAGCTCGCGGGCGAGATCGGCGGGACGGCCGCCGCGCGCCGACGACAGCTTGCCGATCGCCCGCACGCCCTGGGCCAGCGCGCTGGTGATCAGCACCGGCGCCACCCCGGTCGACAGCGACCAGCGCAGGGCCTCCAGGGCCTCGGCCGCGCGTCCCTCGACGGCACGGTCGGCGACGGTGAAGCTCGACGCCTCGGCCCTGCCGGTGTAGTAGCGGCCGACGACGGCCTCGTCGATGGTGCCCTCGACGTCCGCGACCAGCTGGGTCACCGCCGAGGCCAGCTCCCGCAGATCACTGCCGATGGCGTCGACCAGCGCCTGGCACGCCTCGGGTGTGGCCGATCTGCCGACGGCCCGGAACTCGCTCCGCACGAAGGCCAGTCGGTCCGCCGGCTTGGTCATCTTCGGGCAGGCGACCTCCCGCGCGCCGGCCTTGCGCGCCGCGTCGAGCAGCCCCTTGCCCTTGGCGCCGCCCGCGTGCAGCAGCACCAGCGTGATCTCCTCGGCGGGCGCCCCGAGATACGCCTTCACGTCCTTGACGGTGTCGGCGGACAGATCCTGCGCGTTGCGCACGACCACGACCTTGCGCTCGGCGAAGAGCGACGGGCTGGTCAGCTCGGCGAGGGTGCCCGGCTGGAGCTGGTCGGGCGTCAGGTCGCGCACGTCCGTGTCGGCGTCGGAGGCCCGCGCGGCGGCCACCACCTCCTGCACGGCGCGGTCGAGCAGCAGGTCCTCCTGGCCCACGGCGAGCGTCACCGGGGCGAGAGGGTCGTCGGATGCGGTCTTCCTGGCCATCGCGACAAGCATCGCACGCGCCACCGACAACGCCGCCGCCCGGCCGCGACCTCCCCTACGGCTCCTCGCGCCAGCCGTCCCACCGGGCCGCGAACTCGTCCAGCTCGCCGGGGTCCAGCCGTTCCTCCTCGTCCCGCAGGACGACGAGCCACTGGGCGTCCTCGGCGTCGTCCTCGCCGGCCAACGCGTCACGGACGACGTGCGGTTCCTCCGCGAGCGCGAACCGTTCCCCGAGCGCCTCCGCGGCCTCTTCCGCGGCCTCGCGGTCGGGCAGCACGAGCAGATGTCTGACGTCACTCACGCCGGCCATTGTCCGGTAACCACGGACGGACGGGGGACGCGGGTGGGGGCCGGGGAGCCGGCGCGGGGGGAAGGGCTTCGGGGCGGCCCCGGCAGGGGCTTCGGGGCGGCCCCGGCAAGGGCTGGGGCCGCCGCGGCTGAGGGCGGCCGGGGCAGGCGTCGGGAGGGGGGCGGCTCGGAGGGGGGCGGCTCGGAGGAGGGCTCGGCTCGGAGGAGGGCTCGGCTCGCAGGGGGCGGTCGGATCGGAGGGGCGGTCGGATCGGAGGAGGGCTCGGCTCGCAGGGGGGCTCGGCTCGAAGGGGGGCTCGGCTCGAAGGGGGGCTCGGCTCGAAGGGGGCGGTCGTCAACGAGGGGCGCCCGGCAAGGAGGCGCTCGGTAAGGAGGCGCCCGGCTAGGAAGGGCGCTCGGATCGGAGGGGCGCCCGGCAGGGAGGCGCCCGGATCGGGAGGCGCCGAGGCGGGCGGGGCGGCACCGCGGGTGCCCTGGGTTGCTGCTGGCCGGTGGCCGGATCGGGAGGCGCTCGGCACGGAGGACGCTCGGCAAAGAGGGCACCGGCTCGAATGGGCGCCCGGACCGGATGGGCGCCCGGACCGGAAGGACGCCCGGACCAGAAGGACGCCCGGACTGGAAGGGCGCCCGGACCGGAGGGGCGCTCGGGGCCGTGTCCCTCAGCGCCGGGTCACCCGCAGGTCCTCGCCCTCCTTGCCTTCCTCCCTCCCGCCCGTCACCGCCAGCGCCCCGTCCCGGTCCGTGCGCAGGACCGTCGCGCCGCCGGCGCGCAGCGCGGCGACCGTGCCCGGGGCCGGATGCCCGTACGTGTTGTCCTCCCCCGTGCTGATCAACGCCAGCCGTGGCGACGCCCTGCGCATGAGGTCCGGGTCCTGGTGGGCCGAGCCGTGGTGGGCGACCTTCAGGACGTCCACGCCCGCCAACCGTGGGCCCGCCGGTGACCGCGCCAGGGCCCGCTGGGCCGGGGGCTCCAGGTCGCCGAGCAGCAGCAGGCGCAGGCCTGCCGTGCGGACCAGCATCGCCACGCTGGCGTCGTTGGGGCCCTCGGGGACGGGGCCCAGCGGCAGCGGGGCGGCGAGGTACGGGCCCGGTCGGCCGTGCCGACCGGGAGGGCCCGGTGAGCCTGGTGAGCCCGGTGAGCCCGGTGAGCCCGGTGAACCAGATGGGCCAGGTGGGCCGGGTGGGCTGCTCGGGGGCGGCCAGACCACCTCCCAGGACAGCGGTCCCGCGCGCCGCACCTCGCCGGCGACCGCCCGCGTCACCGGGATCCGCCGGGCGGCCGCGAGCCGACGTACGAACGCGGCCTGGTCCGCGGGCTCCTCGAAGGCCGTGGTCTCGACGGCACCCACCGCACGGCCGCGCAGTACGCCGGGCAGCCCCGCCACGTGGTCGGCGTGGAAGTGGGTCAGGACGACGAGAGGCACTTCGGTGATGCCCAGGGAGTGCAGGCAGCGGTCCACCAGCGCCGGGTCCGGGCCGGCGTCCACGACCACACCGGTGCCCTCCCCCGCCGCCAGCACCATCGCGTCGCCCTGGCCCACGTCTTCCCTGTCAAGTTCAACGTGTCGAAGCCGGACTTGCCGAACGATGGGACCTCGCGCCTGACCAGTCGGGCTTCCCTGGCCTGCTCGACGGGGGCTTCAGATGTAACCAAGTGTCACCAGCCATATGGCTTATGATGACAAGTCACATTGGTGATCTAGGGACAGGTGCCATGGTGGGGACTGGCCAGGACGGTGCCGACGCCGCTGAGCGTCGACTTGGAAGAGCCGTCATTTTTCTTCTGCAGCAGGCACCGATGGTGACGAACAACGTCATCCGAGCCGATATTGCAACATTGCTCCGTGCCGGTCAGGCCATGGATTTCGCGTCGCGCCTTCACGGATTCAGCAGGGTATCCAGCCCTGATCTCATTCGGCAATTTGCAAGGCAGGCCGGCATCGCCGATATGGATCTGGTCTCGCAGATCCTTCCGGTCCTCAAGCAGGCAGACGTCATCGACTACGCACTGGACTCTGATGGCACCATCGCGCATGTGGAGGAGTTCATTGGAGTCTCAGGAACCGTTATCCAGCAGGCATTCAAGGTCTTGGGAATTCTGGGTCCCTCCGAGAACGAGCTTGCACTCCTTCACAGCATTGAGATCGCTTCTTGGGCCCCGCTCACCAAGACCCAACATCTTGATCAGATCGTCAGACGAGGGATCGTCGACGACGCGGCCGCGAAGGGACTGGGCTACTCTCTCGCAACTTCGGTTAATCGCCGGGTATTTTCGAGTGATTTGAACGAAGATGTCGTCTTCAACCCGAACGTCTGGGGAACCGGTCAGGTCCAGATCGCGTCCTTCCTCCAGTCCCTTCCTCCGAACGAACGGGATGCCCTGCTCGCCATCTGCGAGAAAGCAACTGCTCGCCCTGGTTCCACTCTGGATGTCATGGGGGGTAATCCGGCCATCATTCGGAGTGCGCGCAAGGTCGGCCTGATCCAGGCCGCAACTGTGAAATCAAGTGCCCATGGTCAGCCTCTTTCACAGACCTACGTCTTCTCCCCGTTGGTTCAAACCGCGGATGATCAGTCGACCACGACAGAGGCACTGCACCTGCGTAAGCTCTTCCTCGCTCACATCCTCTTCGGACAGGAAAAGGCTCGACTCGGCCTAGGGAGGATCAATGATCCGGTCGTCCTCGTCTCAAAACTCGTGAACTCCGGGTCCGTCGGTCCGGCCACCAATATCGGAACGGACTATCACCTGCTGGAGTCCGCTGGAGTCGTGCGAGTCGAGGAGCTTCCCAACGGGAGAGCCTTCCTGAAGTTGATCAAGGAGGAAATCGTTCGGGATGGTCTCGACTGGCTCCAGGCAAGCGTCGGCAATATTCCCGGCAGCGGCTCCTCTTCGTTGAAGATGGAAAACATCCCCGGCTCGTTCATGACACCGGAAGAAGACCGGTCTATGATGCCCGTCGACGCAGCCAGCGATGAGATTACGACAGCTGCAATTCTCGAACTGAGGAAGGAAGCCCAGCGTGCAGTCAGGCACGAGAGCCCGTTCGGGCGGTAGCGGGAGTCCCACCCCGAAGTCACCTTCACTCGGTGAACAGCTGGAAGCCCGGGTTGCTCAACTCTGGTTCTGGGAAGGGTTCTATGCCCGGTATGGCGTCAATCTCCAGCGCTACTACCAAGAACCGATCCTTGTCACGGATCTGGATCTTTTCGCTTTCGACTTCAGCCCTCACCTCTCCCTAATCAAATACATTGGTGAAGTCAAATCCGGGACGGGGAAGAACGCAGAAAAGCCGCTGGATAGGCTCGTATGGCTCCGCGGGCTACGTGAACTCGTTGGTGCCGATGCTGCAGAACTAACGATGGCCAAAGGTGTCACCAGCCGTATCCGTGACCTGGGCCGGAGCTTGGACGTTTCGGCCCAGAGCGTCCAGGATTTCGAGCGCAGGGAAATCAATGCCGTTGGCAAGATGGCAGATCTCGGTTCCCATGGCGTAAGTGCACTGCGCTTGGAACAAGAGGTCCGTGAAACCTGCAAGCGTGTGGCCGACCTGGAGCGAGCGTTCTGGTTCCTGCGCGGCGAAGTCCTTTTCCTTGACCATTTCCTGGCGATCAAGCAACTGATCGACTTGCTCCAAGGAATCAGCAAGTATTGGACCCCGCGGCTCCAAGACGCAGAGGCTCGCGCCGTCAGGTGGCTGGCGTCGGAAAGTGTCAGCATCCTCACTCTGAAGCTGGTTGCGGCCTCTTCGACCGCCGTCACGCTCAACAGAAATGACTGGGATGCTCTCGTTTCGGAAAGACTCGCGGAGGGCGCCGTCCCAATGCACCAGATGCGGAAGATCTCGGACTCGGTCGACAAGTTCGTCGCTGGCATCCTGTCCGCCGCGAAAGTTTCCCCTGAGATTCGCACCGAGGCGATCGGCGCTTTCCTGCCCGAGCCTCCCGACTATGCGGCCTCTCTGGCGGAACTCTGCTGGAGATTGAAAAGTGATGCTCCAGTCGCCCGTGTCCTTCCTCGCCAAATGGACATCTTCATCTTTGAGCGGCTGACTCACCAAAGATATATCGACGCCTCTGTTGTCGGACGTCTCGGTCTTCAAAGGGATACTTTTGGACGCTCACGGCGCCTGATCTCTGCCTTCCTCCGAGGTTGCGGGGCCAGTTTTGACGAACTGGAACAGGCATTGGTCGGACCTGCTATGCCCGGAGGTGGAATCACCGTCGAGGTTCATGCGGACGAGGCAGACGCTTCAGAAGCCTGATAACGCTCGGGGTGGCAGGACTCGAATTCTTCGTGCCCGCTCAGCACCTCTCCCTCTTCCAACGCGTTCTGGACACACTGCCATAAGCATGCCTCCACACCTGCCGCTGTATGCGGAGTGAACCCAGTGTTCCCCCGGCCCATATGGGCCGGGGGAACACTGGGTTCACTCGCGGGTGACCAGAAACCCCAATCCTGGGGGGCTCTGGCTTCTGGCAGGGCGGGTTCATCGTCTTGTCTCACGGCATGTCACCGATGAGGAAGTGCGCTGCCAGCTCCAGCTGGGTGCACTTCGATGGAGCCGTCGGCGTTGCACAGCGCCCGTCGGCCCGGTAGGTCCGTTCGACCGCGACGACGTCTCGTTCATCGAACTCTCCGCTGACGACGAGGACACTGTTGGCTAACTCGGCCTTGAAGTTGCTGCTGCCCGCCGAGTAGGGGATCTCAACCTCGTTGGGCGACAGCGAGGTTCACGGAACGGCCGCGGGACGTCCGGCGCCTTGGAAGACTTTTCGGCATGCGTCAGACGACTACCCAAGCCAGCGTGCAGCCGTACCCGGCGGGCACCTTGTGGACCTTCCGCTCTCTGAAGTCCAGGCACGAACAGACCGAGGAACTAGCCCTGTCGTGGCTTCCCGGGAGGAGCAGTCATCTCACCGACAGCCACCTCCCGGAGGAGACGCCGGCGACTGCCCTGTGGCAGAAGTGGCTGAAGGAGGCCAACCACTACCACGAGCAGTGGCCGGACCTGTTTCGGCCTGGCGAGGTGCACCTAGCCTGGAAAGTGATCACGGCGCCGCCCGCGACCCACGGGATCATCGAGGGGGCGCCGTACACTCGCGACGAGCGCAGGATGCGGGCCGAAACCCACACGGACGATCTGCGGGAGACCTTCCTAACCTGGTACACGCACCCGGTGCATGCCGAAAGCGGGGAGCGCCTGAACTGGCTCCGGCTGCCCGTGGCGGACCGGGGATGGAACGACGACCGGGCAGACCCGGGCGGTTTCGTCCAGGAGGCGACCGGGTGGAAGCCGTCACCGCTGCAGCTGGCCATGGACGTCGTGCAGGTGGCGCGGGGCTCCGGGCTGTGGACGGTCGACCTGGCCCTGATGAGCGGGGAACTGGACCCGGGTGAGCAGTACGACGTCGTCGGGAAGCTGACCACGGACATCGGATCAGTCGACGACGAAGAGTTCGAAGCCCTGTACGCCAAGCTCGACGCTCATCACCAGAGCGAAGTTGACGAGTCCATCGACGATTTCGCCGACAACGCCGTGGGCGACCCGAGCTGGAGGGGGTGACCAGACGGTAGGTCGCGAGCTGACCTGCGCTGAGGAAGTTTGTCTTCGCCACGCGGGTCGGCTGGCGGCGATGGCGATGCGGAGCCCGCGTACTCCGGCGGTGAGCGGCTGCTGGTCGACGAAGGCGCAGTTGGTGGGCTGGTCGAGGACTTCGCCGGGGCAGGCCCGACGGGCGTCGAGGACAGCGCGCCCGCCGTCGCCCACGCCAGCTGAGGAACCGTCACGCGCCGCCGTACGGGTGCTGCGCACACCGGTCGCCATATGAAGACGTCGCATGTTCCACGCGCTGGGCGGACAGCGCCTGCCCAGCCTCGACACCGTACCTACTGTTGTGAGCACGTGCAGGTGCGCCCGCGCCGAGCCCGACTTCGGGGTTCGTGACTCCGACGGGTCGCTGACCGTCATGGAGGCCAAGAGCGAGGCAATCGACCCCGAAACCCGGGACAAATGGAAGGCCCTCGTGGGAGCAGGCATGGCACCCTCAGTCACTGGTGCATGTCCTGTCCCAACCCGGCGCCGGCAAGACCTCCAGCTCCAGCTCAATGACGAGGAGGTGCTGGCTGCCGAAGTCATCGCCTACTCGGCGAGTTCCCCGTGCAGGTCGCGCTCGTTTCAGCTGGTGCCGACACTGCCGAGCAGCGCGACGAGGCCCGGCAACCGCCACAGGTTGCCGGGCCTCCGTGCACTCGTCAGTCAACGAGGTAGTGGGCTTCGATGTAGGCGACAGTAGAGTCGTACGGCTCCCCCACCGGCTTCAACGTGTACCGGCGGAAGACCGAGGCGGTGGCGCGGCGGACGCCGCGGTTGCGGGCGTCGGCGTTGTCCCATGACTGGGCGAGGGTGCGGGTGACCACCTGGTCGATCTCCTCGGCCAGGTTTCTCTCCGTGATGGTGAGGCCGGGTGGTGCGTGGTCGTGGATGATCCGGGACAGGACGCCCACGTGGTCGTCGTCCAGCACGACGACGGCTTCGGCGGGGTGCTTCTGGGCGTCCACGATGGCGCGGGCGACCCGGAGTGCTTCGGACAGGAACTCGAGGGCGTCCTGGGCGTTCTGGATGATCTGGTCCCGCAGTTGCTTGATCCGCTCGGCGAGGGCGGTGTACTTCGCGGACCCCGGTTCGACGCCCTTGTCGAGGGCGGCCTTGATGTGGTCCAGGATCTCGGCCGCGGACGGCGGTGTCTTATTCTGGTCGTCGTCCTTGTCGGGCTTGGGGTGGACGAGGGCCAGCAGCTCCTTGAGTATGGCGATGCCCTGGGCGTCCAGAACGAGGGGCTCCTCCTGGGAGGCGACCACGGAGAAGGAGTGGACGTGGGCGTTGATGATCTCCAAGACCATCGGCCCCAGCTCGTTGAGGCGTTCCTTGCGCTCCTCGTCGGAGGACTTCTTGAACAGGGTCGTGTACACGGACCCGAACAGGGCGAAGCCGTCGCGGTACTTGGCGATCCGCTTATCGGTGTTGATCAGCGAGTACAGGCGGGCCAGCAGCCGGTAGTCCCTGCTGAACACCTCGGCGGCGCCGGGGTGGGCGTCCAGGAAGACGTTGATGGCGCGCACGGACTCGTATCCGTGGACCGTGAGGTCCAAGCCGTCCACGTCCGCGAGGAGGTCTTCGATGCGGGCGAAGGCGGTGCGGAACTCGGCGACCAGCTCGGTCACGTCGTTGACGAACCCGCCCCCCTTGCCGGCCCCCTTTGACGTGGTGGGGTCGACGACGGCCCGCTGGACCTCCTCGGCCAGGCCGATGTAGTCCACAACCACGCCGGAGGTCTTCACGAACCCGGTCGGGGAGATCCAGGTGCGGTTCGGGCGGGTGATCGTCTGGAACAGGGTGTGGGCCTTCAGCGGCTTATCCAGGTAGAGGACGCCCTCGTTGGGGGCGTCGAACCCGGTCATCAGCTTCGCGGTCACCACCAGGAAGCACAGCGGGTCGTCCGGGCTGAGGAACCGCCGCTTCTGCTCCTCCTCCTGGACTTCCGAGAGCCGGTACGGCCGCATGGCCGGGTCTTCGTCCTTGGAGTCCGAGACTGAGATGTTCACCTCGGCGGTGATCCGCTCGTGTCTGCCGACCTCGGCCAGCACCTGGGGGGCCTCGAAGCCGGCCAGCAGCTCGTTGATCTTGTCCGTGTACGCCACGGCCAGCTCACGGTTGTAGGCGACGACCTGGGCCTTGAGGCCATTGCGGTAGGCGCCAGCCAGGTAGTGGTCCACGATGTGCTGGCACACCGCATGAATACGGTCGGGGTTGGCGAACACGCTGGTGAGGCGCCCGAACTTACGGGACAGAACCTCACGGTCGGGGTCGTCGAGATCGAAGTCGTCGGCGAACTGGTCGAACTCGGCCTGCAACGCCTGGTCATCTATCTCGAAGGCAACCGGGTGCGGGTCCAGCATCACCGGGACGGTCGCCTCGTCCAGCAGGGACCGAGACACCGAGTACCGGTGCAGCACCCTATCCGGGTCACTCTCCTCACCGAAGAGGGCGAAGGTGTCGGTGGCCAGGTTACGCACGGGGGTGCCGGTCATGCCGAAGAACTTCGCATGCGGTAACGCCGCGCGCATCTGCCCGGCCAACGACTGCGTCCGGGCGGACTGGGTGCGGTGCGCCTCGTCGACCAGCACGATGATGTTGCCCCGCATCGACAGGTCCTTGCCGGCGTCGGCGAACTTGTGGACGGTCGTGGAGATGACGCCGCGCACGTCGTCGGCCAGCAGGGAGCGCAGCTCGGCGCTGGTGGCGGGTTGGTGGAAGTAGGTGTCACCCATCGCGGAGGTGAACACCCCGGAGGTCTGCCGGACGAGCTGGGTCCGGTCGGAGAGCAGGATTATCGTGGGCGAGTCGGTGCGGGTGTCGGCCAGCAGCAGCGAGGCGGCGAACACCATCAGCAGCGTCTTCCCCGACCCCTGGTGGTGCCAGATCAGGCCCTTCGACCCGCCCGCCAGCACCCGCTGGTGGATCAGGTGCGCGGCCTCCATCTGCGGATAGCGGGGCAGGTACTTCTTGTCCACCCCGCCCCCGGAGGTGTCGAACAGGACGAAGTTGGCGAGCACGTCCAGGACCGTGGCCGGGTTCAGCAGCAGCTCGACGGAGCGCTGCACGTCGGCCTGCCCGGACAGGTTCTCGTCATCCGCGGTGGACCTGAACGGCTGCCACAGGTTCGTGGGCGCGCCGGCGGCACCGAACCGCAGCTTCAGCCCGTCGGAGGCGACGGCGAAGACATTGGGGGTGAAGAACCACGGGTACTCGGTGACGTACACATCGTTGATCTCGCGGGCGGCATCGGCCCACCCGGACTTCGCGGTCGGCGACTTCACCTCCACCACGACCAGCGGCAGGCCGTTGACCCAGTACACCAGGTCGAATCGGCGGGAGGTCTTGCCGGGAACGGTGATGGTCACCTCGTCCGACACCACCAGCGTGTTGGCGGCCGGGTGCTCGAGGTCGATGACCTTCAGGGCGTGCCACACGCCGTCAGCGTCCCGGAACTCCTTACGGCCCCGCAGCAGGCGCAGTACCTGCTCGTTGGCCCGCACCAGCCCACCCTCGACGGCGTTGACCGCGGCGACGATCTCCTCGGCCACCGCGTCAACGTCGAACCGATCGATCACGTCCGGGTTGAGTCGGACGAGGGCGTCTCGCAAATGGCCGGCAAGCACCGTCTGCGTCGTCTCACGCGGCAGCGCCCTGCCCGCCGTAAAGCCCCAGCCCATCGGGAGGGACCACCGGATCATCAGGTTCTGGAACTCACGCTCCCGAATGCCCCTTGCCACGACTCAGACCCCCAGCTCAGCCGACTAAATCTCGATGGTGCGATCCAGCAGCCCGGACAACAGCCGTGCTCGGACTTCACGAAGATGGGCGGCTTCCGCACGGATCGCCTCCAACGCAGACGCCGTTGCGTCAAGTTCCACAGCCATCTCGCGTTGGCGGGCGAGTGACGGTAGACGCACGGCCATGCCCTTTGCCCGCTTGGCACTGATGTGCTTGATGTTGGTGCCACCCGCGACGTCAAGGAAGGCCCTGGACTCGTAGGCCCACATGCACCAGTGGAAGACGAATTCAGGGATGCAGATCCCTTCCCGCGCCCGGAGACGGAGCAGGGTCATCTGGGTGCAAACGGGCCCTGGCAGTTCATCTCGCCACATAGCGGGCATCCCGACCGCGTTCGCGCTTGCGCTGCCCTCGGACACCACGACGTCGCCGTACTGAAGGCCAAATTTCTTGCGCTCCGCCGGGTCGTAGTTCATCTCGAGCACGTCGGATAGGTCGAGCATTCCGTAGCCGACGTTCGCGGAACGGAGGTAGGGCGTCATGTATGGGCCGGTCGCCCGGTCGGGTGTCCGGCGCACGCCGGTGGAAAAGTCGAAGGCGTGCTCGGCCCTCACGGCTTCAACCGAGTCGTCGGTGATGAGGACAGCTCGTCGGAGACGCAAAACCGCTGCCAGCGCCTCCGCCTCTGTATCGAGTGCGGTGATCTGGTCGTCTACCGCTCCGATGACCTCGACGATCCGCTCTTGCACGGGTGCGGGCGGCAGGGTGACGGTGGCAGCGTAGAACTCTTTCAGACGGACGTTCAGCAGGCCGTGGGCACGCGCACCCTCCCGGAGCATGCCAGCGAGCGAGCCGAAGAACTGGTCCGAGTTGAGGGCAAGTTCCAGGTACTCGGGAAGCGCAGCCCCGTCCTTAGCCTCGAACACGAAGTACAGCGGGGAGACGATGCCCGGCTCGTTGCTGAGGTTGCGAGCCACCGTGCCGTAGGCGGCCGACTTCGACGTGCTCTTGTTGTAGACGAACTGCCCCGGCTCGACAACGTAGTAGCCCGAGGTGTCCTTGCTGGCGACCTTCTTCGTGAAGAACGATTCCTGCGCGATCAGTCCGTGCTCGGCGGAGACGGTCAGAACGTTCTCGTTGGTCCCGTTCACGTTCTTGGTCGTGACGCGCGTGACAACTTCCGACAGCGAGACCTGCCGCCAGTCACTCATCGAAGCCCTCGATCCCGGCGGCAGCGAGAACGGCGAGCATGCGCTGCTCGGTCTTCTGGCGCTCACCTCGGGCGATGTTGTAGGCGTCGATGAGGGTGCTGAGGTCTTCCTGCTCGGCGGCGGCCTGCTTGATGTACCTGCCGATGTTGAGGTCGTACCCGTTCGCCACGATCTCCGTGGTGGGGACGAAACGTGCCGCCAGTCCGCCTTCTCCGTCGGGGTCCACCGGGTTGCCGTCGGCGTCGAATTTTGAGTGGTAGGCGGTCACGACGTCGGCGATGTCGGCGTCGGTGAGGATGTTGCGATTCTTGGCCTTAGCGAACCGCTTGGAGGCGTCGATGAACAGCACTCCCTCCTGCCGTTCCAAGGTCTTGGTGCCAGGGGCACGGAAAACCAGGATCGCCGTGGGAATGCTGGTGCTGTAGAAGAGGTTGGCCGGCAGGCCGACGACGGCTTCGAGCAGGTTGTCGTCCAGGACGCGCCGGCGGATGGCTGCTTCCTGGCCGCCGCGGAAGAGAACGCCGTGGGGCAGGACGACGCCGGCGCGGCCCTTCTTCGGGTCCATCGACGCGATCATGTGCTGGACGAACGCCCAATCCGCCGACGACTGCGGGGCGACCCCGCCGAGGGCTCGCGGGTCGTTGGTCCAGGGCTTCCACTTCAGGCTGTAGGGCGGGTTGGCGAGGATCACGTCGAAGGTCGCGACGGACCCGTCCGGCTTCTTGAAGCGCGGGTCCTTCAGGGTGTCGCCGACCTCGACCTGGAACTGGGTGAGGTTGTGCATGAAGAGGTTCATGCGGGCCACACCGGCGGTGTCCGGTACGGCTTCCTGCCCGTACAGCTTGAGGGTGTAGCCGCGGCCGCCGTGGGCCTTCAGGAGGTTCGCGGAGGCGATGAGCATGCCGCCCGACCCGCAGGTCGGGTCGTACACCGACTCGTGCCCCTTGGGGTCGAGGATCTCGACGAGCAGCTCGACGACCTCGCGCGGGGTGAAGAACTGGCCGGCGCGGGTACCCGACCCGTCAGAGAACCGCTTCAACAGGTACTCGTACGCCCCGCCGAGCACGTCATGGGACATGTTGCCCTCGTGCATCTTCGGAGTGCGGTCCATCGCCTGCATGACCGCCGCCAACACCTCCCCCGACAGCACCTCCTCGGAGGTCCAGGTCATGGACCCGAACAGGCGGGAGAACTTGTCGGGGTTGGCCGTCTCGATGGCCTGCAGGGAGGCGCGGACCCGCTGGCCGAGGCCGGGCTGGGTGATGGTGACCAGAATGGACGACCAGGAGGCCCGACGCTCGGCAACGGTACCGGAGTAGATCAACGGGATCTCGAACGACTGGTAGTCGCGGTACTCGATCTCGCGGGCTTCCTCAGCGGAGAGACTGTCCGGGTCGTTCTCGTCCAGGAACTCCTGATGGTGGTGCTCCCAGGTGTCCGACAAGTACTTCCAGAACATCAGCGGGAAGACGACCGAGGAGTACTGCGCTTCGGGCATCGCCACGCGCAGCTCGTCGGCGGCGTCCCACAGCCGGTTCTCGATCTCCTGCTGGGTCACTGCCATCAGTCGGGGATGTCCTTGCTCGTCAAAGGTTGCGGCCCGAAGGCCGTGGCGTCTCGGCTGGTCACCCTATTTCGAGCGTGCCCGACATGCACATGCCGAGCGTGTCCTGCGGGGTGAACCCACACGGAGCGTCGTATTCCTATGCGGGCGACTCACCAACAATATCCCTCTCCAAGACTACGAAGTACGGCAAACGGGCCAACCAAGCGACGAGGCCAGCAGTGGCCGGACACCCCGTTCCGAGCGCTTCGAGCACCGAGCCAGGCACCATATCAATCTGAACTTGGCTAACTCGGACATCTCATATCCAGGGCACGACTTGCTCTGACCAGCTTTGAGCGCGGATCCACGAACTCATCGCGCACCTGCCCGCGCGAGTGGGGTCACCAGATGCGGCCAAGAGCAAGCTTGAAGGCCAACGTTGGGACCTTGTGGTGCCCCGAATGGGAGCCAGCACGCGGACAGTGACGAAGGGCTGTCCCGCAACTCGGACTCCGGCCTCGCCGGTGTCCATATCGGCCGTTACAGGCTTTCGTTCTTGGTGGGCAAAGCGGCCCAAACGGAGGCTAGTCGACCACCGCCACGGACGCCCGGGGTGGCCGGCCGGATTGCGGGACAGCCCTGAGTCACGGAGGACAGCGGCCCGCAAGAGACCTGGGGAGCTTCGATCGGTCGAGAGCCCATCGCCTCAATCTTGCGTCGGGCTGCTGGCTTCCGGAAACGTCCACTGCTCGGCATCGAAGACGGCCAGTAGACGGGAGGGCTGGACGTGCAGGCCGCGGGCAAGGTTGATCAAGGTTGTCAAGCTTGGGTTGCGCTGACCGTGCTCGATGTAGACCACCCCTCGGAAGCTTAGGCCGCTATGGGCCGCTAGCTCCTCCAATGTCATGCCGCGAGCCTCGCGCATGCGCCGGAGATGCATTCCGAACGCATGAAGCACAGGGTCGGGCGGAGGGGCAGACACGGCACCGACTTGAACACTCGCGCCTCTTTGACCACCATGAACAGCTGTGCATAATTTCTCCTGGAATGCGCAGAGCCCGCTCAGTGGGCAACTGTCCGTGCAGCCTGTCCGGCCGAGTCGAACGGCTTGGAGGTGACGACTCGTGCCCGCTCAGCGCAGGTATCCACCCGACGTCATGGAACGCGCCGTGCGCATGGTGCTCGACATTCGCGCTCAGGATCCGGGCCGCGCCGGCGTGGTCGGTGCTGTCGGCGACCTCATGAAAATTCACCCTGAGGTACTGCGACATTGGGTCAAGAAGGCTGAGGCGATCCGCCCCGAGCCCACAGCCGAAGTCCCAGGGGACGATCAGCTGCGCAACCTGGAGCGCGAAGTCCGGGACCTACGCCGTGCCAATGCAGTTCTTAGGGCCGCCGCGCTGATGTTCGCTTCAGAGCTCGAGCTTGCCCAACCCCGCTGAGTGGTGCCAGTCGCTCGTACTGGGCCCGGCTGCCCTACCGCCGGGCCGAGGTGATATACGGTACGAGGCCAGGCCGGGTCGAGGACCACCTCGCCCAATCCGACGAAAGCCCGGCAGAAGAGACGCACCAAGGTCCGCTGTGTGCCCTTGGTAGAGCGAATCATCCGAATGTGCAGCGCGAGCCCCATCGTGTCCGGCAGGGACTCCGAGGCTCCCTGCCGGAGAATCCCGGGCCATGGATGCGCCGGTTGCACGATGAGGCCCCCTGTGCCTGGCCTCCATCTCGCCCTCATCGACGCTGGCCGCATTGCCCGCACTGCGGTACCCACTCACGGTCACGACGGAGCGGAACGAGCCTTCTCCGCGTACGTGGAGAGAATCAACCCCCGGTCAGCTTTGCCCTCTGCAACTCAGAGGAAACGGCCTGTTCTTCGCAGCTGGACCTGGACTGTTTGGGCTTCAACGAAACATCGGAGTGGGGTGGGGCTGGCTCGGCAGGGCCCTGATCCTCGATTCTTGTTCCATGGCCTGCTGACGAAGTTGACGAATTTCCATCTGCGCCTGATGAAGTGCTCGCACGAGGATCTCGTTGGCGGCCTTGAGCTCCTTGATCCTTTTAACATCATCGGCATGTTGTTCCTTGAGTTTCACCACCTGGACACGAAGTCGTTTTTCGCTGTCGGGCGCTTCTCCACGAGCGCGGATACGTTCGTAGAACTCGTTCTTCAGATCGAGGTGTCGTTGGGTCAGGGCATTGCGGGGAACACCAGCTTCCAGCGCCAGGGCGACGATGGTCAGGGCTCCGTTGGAATGGATGGGTGAGCCACTGAGGATGCGGTCCATGGCTGCACGGATGCGGTCGCGTTCGTCGTTGGCGGGGGTCATGTGGATGTCTCCAGCAGGGTGATGCGGCCGCGCTGGTGGTTCTCAGCAAGGTCTCGGAGTCGCTGTGCTCGGGCTTGTAGCCGTTGAGCCAGCGGGGCGGGAACAAGCTCGACGGACTGTTTCTCCAGAACCTCGGCCTGGGCAATGAGTTGGTCGGCGTGATGGTCGGTCCGGACAACGTTCACGCAGGTCGGCTGGCAGCGGTCCAGGCTGGGAGCGTCACGCCGGTCAGTACGCCGGTGACAGAGGGCCTTCTCCCGGTTGTAGACACACATCAGGTAGGAGTGCGGGTTGTCGTGGACGGCAAGGGAGGGGTTCTTCAGGACCGCGCGTGCGGCGCGGTCGGTGAAGACGGTGCCGGCGAAGGCTGGGGCCTGGCTGGCGGCGTGGATAGCGCGTCGGGCGGCAGGGCCGGAGATGCCGACGCCGTTAGTGAGGTCGGCGTTGAGGGTGGTGAGGGTGTCCGCGGTGGCGCGGGCGGTCTCGATGTCTAGGAGTTGGTGGATACCGTCGCGGCTGCGAGATGCATATCCGGCCGAGACGGCGGTGCGCAGGTGGCCATACTGAATCGCGAGGGCGACCAGGCCGCCGGGTCGGCGGGCGATGTGCCAGGCCAGGGTTCTTCTGAAGCGCTCCGTTCCGATCGCCCCGTTCGGGTCCGCGGGAACAACTTCATGGGGGCGCTCGAGGGTTTGGGCCAGCTCGGATACCCAGACGGCGAAGTCCTCAACCCGGCTGCGCCAGGAGCTGAGCGTCACTGCGCCGACGAAGCTGCGTCTGTTGATGAAGTCGTGGGTGGCGCCATCGAAGAGCAGGGCGCCGTCAGGGACGATGCGTTCAAGAACGCGGATGGCGCTGACTGCCGGGGCGACGGCGACCCAGGGGACGTCGCGGAGCTCACCCTCGGATCGGTAGTTGCCGTTCTCGTCGGTAGCCGTCTTGTAGACGTGTCCGTAGATGAGGTGACGCCCGGATTCGGGATCCGGGCAGCATCCAGTTCTCAGACCGAGAACCTCTTGAGGGCGCATTCCTGTCAAGTACGACAGGACAATGAAAGCCGCGGTTCCCAGATGCCGCATCAGCGCTGTGGCCTCGGTGAAGTCCAACGACAATTTCCATGGCTTTCCCGCGACGAGGCCGGTGACGGGTATGTCCAGCGGACATCCGCCGGCGTTGTTGAGCATGTACTCCTTCAGCCCCAGCCCTCGGCTGCCAACGACGTTGTTAGTCTGGCCGTAGGGAGCGCCGTTGAGACCAGCGATGTAGGTGAGGGCGAATCGTCTGCCGCCACGGTAGTTGTGAGAGGGGATGGGCTGGCCCTGCTCGACCAGGTCGTTGAAGTAGGCCTTGAGGGCAGCCCGTGATGCGGGGGTCGCCTCGGCCTGGGCGACTTGCGCGGTCAGCCGCCGTTTCTCGGCCCAGGCCGCAAGGATATCGTCGGCGAAGTCCTCGACCACCCGCAGGGCCCAGATGAGCAGGGGGCCCATGGTGGCGGGTGCAAGCGGCTCCGTGGCGTTCTCCCCGCCGGACGATGTCGCCGCCGGGAGGTAGTCGTCGCGGCCCTCCCGGTTCCAGGGAGGTTCGGCAATTCCGCGGGGGAGCGCACTGCCTTCGTCGAACGCCCAGAGTCGGGTCAGCGCGGTCAGACGGCTTCCCACTGTCGAGCGGCTGACTTTCTTTTTTCGGCTGAGGTGAAGTCCGTAGTCGTGGAAGACCTCTTCGGTGCAGGCGTCCAGGCTAGTGATGCCCCGCTTGTCGAGCCAGTGGGCGAAGGCCCGCCAGATCAGGACGGCTTGGTAGATCGAGGGCCCGCTCTGCCGGGTCCGCCAAGAAGGTACCTTGCCGGTCAGGAACGTGTCGGGCAGCGCCCGGTTGACCATGTGCCAGGCGACGAGCCGGAACTCCTCCCGAGTGGTGTCCGGGAACTTCGACCAGTGGATCGTCTCGCGGGGAGCACTGGGGTTGTCGATCAGTGGCGCCATGGGCCAGGTGGGGGCGCTGTAGGGGTTGACTGTGCCTTGGTAGCTGGCCACCACCAGCAAGGGTTCGATCGAAGGGCTTTCTGGGCCCGGGATGATCAGGGGCAGTTCGGTGTACGCGCTCGTCACAGGTCGTAGTGTCCGTTCAGGAGATGGTCGATCGCCTCGCGGTCTTCAGAGGTGACCTCGGCGAGCTTCGCCGTCCAAAGGGCCACTCCTAGACGGCTCTTGAGGTCTTCCAACCGGGCGTGGGCATCGGACCAGTCCGTTTCCCAGTGGCCGGGCTCCAAGGCCGTGCGCAGACTCTCCAGCGCATGGTGCAGATAAGCGAGGCGGGCGTGATGGCCAGGGTGGACCCGAGCGTTCGGGCAGGCGGTGCAGAGCAGGAAAGACGCCCCGCAGCCCGAGCCTGGTGGAGTGAACGGGCTGTTGTCGTAGTCCGTGCAGCCAGCTGTCGCGGTCTGCTGTTCGCTGTCCTCAGGGCCATCGCTGAGCTGGGCCCGGAACACCGTGCGGCGGGCAGCGTCCAGTGCCGCGGTCGCGCCGTCTGCAATCACCGGGACAGCTGCCTCCTGGGCCTGCGGTTCGTTCATGACGTAGACGCGGTCGTGGGTGTCCTGGGTGTTCTGTCCCGGCTCGCGCCGGTGCAGGACGTTGACCGTCTTACGGGTGCGCCGCAGCGGTGACCCCGCCAATCCGACCTCGATGGCCCAGTGAGTGCCGGCGGACCTCGCCAGCCCGAGGACGAATGGCCCCACCCGGGGCGATTCTGGGTCAGCGCGTCCACTGTTGGCGTATGTCTCGTGCCATATCAGCAGGCGGTCCAGGTCGGATCCGGAGGCGGCGATGAACGCGCGGGCGTGAGCGGTCGCTTCCAGGGCCTCGGTAATCAGCCGACCCGGGGAATCGGCGCCGAAGTCCGTGAGGTTGCGTGTCTCGAAGTGCCGACCGCCGCCACGACGGCGCTTTTCCAGCTCCAGGCGATAGACGGGAAACCCGCCGTTCTGCCCGGAATCCGGAGTCGCCCGGGGTACTGGCATCTCGGAGACCGTAGTGGCGTTCAACCCCTGCTCGGTCACCAGCAGCACCGCCAGCGAGGTGCTCTCGATCCGGCTCAGATAGAGCCGCTGCCAGGTCACCTCCGGCCGCGCGCCGCCCATCGCCAGCCGGTAACGGTTGACCATCACCATCTTGCCTCTGGCCTGCTGGTATCGGGGAACGTGCCCGGTCCGCGCGAGGCAGTCCAACCCCTCCCCGATCAGCCAGTCCCGACTGCCGGGCTCGAAGGCCCCCTTCCGCCAGGCATCCAGGTGCCGGGTGTTCTCCCGGATCCGCAACAGCGCGGCCCGGAACATCCGCCGTGCCGTGACACGGATCTCAGCGAACTCCTCGGGCTGGTATGCCCTCTCCTGGGCCTTTACCTTCAGTACCCGCTTGGCCATCACCTCCCGGACCGGCTCAGGGAGCCGCTCGTCACGCAACAGGAAGTTCGCCAGCACCTTGACCTGCCGGTATCCGGTGTCGGTGGCCGGCCTGCTGAGCCGCCAGGACGACCACAACGCCGCGGTGAACTCGTCGACGTCTCCCGGCGGGCTCTCCTGCTCGGACAGGAACTTCGCGAAGGCCCGCAGCAGAACCCAGATGTTGAAGCCGGTGATAGCGGAGTCCCAGCCACCACCGGGGGCGCACCGCGCGGCGAACACAGCAGCAAAAGACCGCTGCAGGGCTGGGGCCACCGGCAGGGCCCCGAAGTCGTAATTGCGGATGACGCCCCGCTTGTCGCGGTGACACACTCGCAGGCCATCCTCTGCCAGAACCACCGGGCGGTGGTGAGGAACAGTGGGCAAAGACGCCTTGCGCCCGCGTCGGCTCATGGCCGCACAACTAGTTTCTCGTCCAGATCCTGGATGCCTTCGCTCTCCTGCGCGAGGCGCGACAGCAGCGCGGTCACCCGATGCTGTGTCACCGCGGCATCCCCCTGCTCATCCACTGGATCCGGATCAGCCAGCAGAGATCGAAGTTGCAGGTCAGATACGGGCGCGAGGTAAATCGCCCGGGTTGTCTCCAGCTCTGAATGACCCAACAGGTCCTGCACCATCCGCCATGGATCCCCGTAGAGGAGACGGAAATCCCGACGCTCCTCCGGCGTCAGGCCCATCCGCAGGTCAACGACGTGGTGCAGCACGACCAGCATGTAGAGGGCCATCGAGTGCCGGCACATATGCGGCGTGCAGAACGGCGGCTCCGCCACCACACCCGCCAGGACGTCCTGGCACCGCTTCGACGCGGTCCGGAAGACGTTCTCCCAGGACTGCGGACGGAACGGCAAACCCGACTCGTTCAACCACAGCCACAACGGTTCCGGCCCGGCCGGGCCCTCAGTGAATAGCGTCATTCGCTCTTCGACCGTGGCGTCGTTCAGCGCGGTCTCGCCAGTGACTCCGTCCTGGTTGACCCAGTGCAGCACCTGCTTGCGCAGCCCGGTTATTCGAGTCACCAGCTTCCGCTCGGGCAGGCTGTCGTACCGGCCCTTGGCCTGCGCCTGCCGCACCGCCGCTGCCCGCGTCGACTCCTGATACCCCTCGACCAGGCCTACCACCGGAGCCGCGGCGTAGTACGTCCTCGCCTTCTTCGACTTCGTCACCGCCTTCGCCAGCCGACCCGAGTAGTAGCGGCGGCCCTGCAAGGCCGAGCGCGGTATCTCGATCGTC
Source organism: Streptomyces calvus (assembly GCF_006782915.1). GTDB lineage: Bacteria > Actinomycetota > Actinomycetes > Streptomycetales > Streptomycetaceae > Streptomyces > Streptomyces calvus. The sequence continues at coordinate 100,499 of NZ_VCNP01000047.1, read as the reverse complement.
AGCAGCGATCCGCCCTCCGTCAGCCGCATCCCAGAGGAGAACAGCAACTCGACGAAGGCCACATTGCGATCCTCCGTTCTCCCCACCCAGCCCAGCGCGGGCAGGCCTTCGGCGGTGTAACCCCGCAGGCCTACCTCCACCCACAGCCGGAAAGCCCGCGGGGTCAGCCAATGCACGTTGCTTGATCTGGTGTTCTTCGAGCGGGCTTCCGGCACCTCGACCAGCTGACCATGGCGATCAACTATCGTCCGCATCACAATCGGATTGACCGCCATCAGCTCACTGCGTACCGCCCACGCGTACAGCCGAGTGAACGCCGCGAGCCCACGATCCCACCGCGATCCCCCGACCTTCCGGGGATTACGCGGTGACCGCGTCCGCCAGTCCTCGAAGTCCCAAAGATCATCTGCGGTCGCTTCATTCCACGCTTTTCCGCGAGCCCACAGGAAATCGAAGAGAAGACAGTAGTCATCCGTGTAGTTCCGCTTGGTCTCCGGCGCGAGCCGTGCGAAAGACGAACGACACAGATACAAGCTCAACCATTCATCGATCCGGTAATCCGGGGAAAGCAGAATGGGATCTCCCGCATGGATCCCGACCCGCTCTTCCCGCTCAGCCAGGTCTCCGTACCCCGCCAGTACCGGCACCTGCTCAGGTACCGCAACCAGATGCCTCGGCACCCAGTACACCTGCCAACTCGCCACTACTCAGCCCTTGCTCGGTCCGCTTCAACATGTAGATCAAACAGGGAAGTCGGTGCACATCACCATCCGCCAGCCCGGCGGCGGCCAACCGGTGATGACCCGGGTCAGCGGTGGCGGCTGCACCACCACCAGCACCAGGAGCAGGGCGCAGGCACCGCACCACCAGGGATGCCGCAGCAACCGCCGGCCCACGAGCAGCACCACAGCGGTGACGGCACCGAGGGCCGCCGCTCCGGCCCAGCTGCCGGGCCAGTCCACGCCCGCACCGGGCATCGCCGCTCCGGTCCTGGCGACCTGCGCGATCCATTCCGCGGGCCAGCCCGCGCACCAGGCGAGTGCCTTCGCCACCGGCATCGCCACCGGTGCCGCGGCCAGCGCCAGGAAACCCAGCACCGTGGCCGGCGCGAGGGCGAACTCGGCGAGCAGATTGCACGGGATCGCCACCAGGCTGACCCGCGCGGCGAGCACCGCGACCACCGGCGCGCACACGGCCTGCGCGGCACCCGCTGTGGCCAGCGCCTCCGCGAGTCGCGGCGGCACCCCGCGCCGTCGCAGCGCCGCGCTCCAGCGTGGAGCGAGCGTGAGCAGCGCGCCGGTGGCCAGCACCGAGAGCAGGAAACCGTAACTGCGGGCCAGCCAAGGGTCGTACAGCACCAGGAGCAGCACGGCCGTCGCCAGTGCGGGAACGAGCGATCTGCGGCGGCCGGTGGCGAGTGCGAGCAGGGCGACGGAGCCGCAGGCGGCGGCCCGCAGCACGCTGGGGTCCGGCCGGCACACGACGACGAAGGCGAGGGAGAGCGTCGCGCCCAGCACCGCCGTGGTCCGCAGGGAGATGCCGAGACGGGGTGCGAGTCCGCGGCGCTCGACGCGCTGCGCGAGGCCGGGCGGGCCGAGGAGCAGGGCGAGGAGGATGGTGAAGTTGGCGCCGGAGACGGCCAGCGTGTGGGTGAGGTCGGTCTCCCGGAACGCCTCGTCGAGGTCCGGCGTGACCCTCGCCGTGTCGCCCACGACCAGGCCGGGCAGCAGCGCACGCGCGTCCGCCGGCAGGTGGTCGGTGGCCTCGCGGAGCCCGGCCCGCAGCCGTCCCGCCAGCCGCTGCGGTGCCGACGGCTCCCCCACCACCTCCGGACCGCCCCGGCCCCGTACCCGCAGCACCGCCGCGAACCGGTCGCCACCCGTCATCGCCGGTGCCGACCGCGCCTCGACGCGCAGGCGCGTGGAAGGGAGGAGAGCGAGCCAGGGCGAGCCCTCGTGGCCGACGGGCGGTGTCCGCCCGGCCGCACGCGCGTCGACGATCAGCAGCACGGGCGCCCGGGTCCGTTCCGCCGTGCCACCGGCCCCGCGCACCCACCGCAGGTCGGCCTCGATCAGCACCGACGTCGGGGCCATGTGGTTCCCGCTGACCCTGGGGCGGGTCAGCCGGGGGTCGGCGGTGATCTCCACCTCGGCGGTGACCGCGGCGTACTCCCGTGCCAGCGCGGGCACGGGGCCCCGCCGCAGGTCGGCGCCGTGCAGAGCCGCCGATCCACCGGCAGCGGCGACGCACAGCAGCACGGCGGCACCGGCGTGGGCGACGGCGCGGCCCCGCCACCCCGGCGGGCGGACGCACGCCACCGCCAGGAGCGCCGCGGCCGTCAGCAGGGCGGTGAGCACGGCGCCCACCGCCAGGCCGGACGGGGCATGCAGCATGGCCGCCGCGGTGCCCCAGGCGGCCAGCGCGGGCGGGACCAGCCGGAGATCCGTCGGGCCCTCCTGCCTCGGGTGGGCGGCACCCAGGCGCTTCCCGGAGGCGGCGTGGACACGGCGCCGGGTGACGGGACGGTCCGGGTGCGGTGGCGTCGCAGTGTCTGGAGCCGGTGACGTCGCGGTGTCCGGGGTCGATGGCGGTGGCGGTGGCGGCGTCACTGTGTTCGGTGGTGGCGGCACCGAGGTGTCCGGGGACGGCGGCAGCGCGGTGTCCGGGGTCTCGTTGCTCATGGCCGTACGAGGTTGCGCAGGTCCGCGAAGCGGCGGTCGCCGATGCCGTTGACCTCGCGCAGTTCGTCCACCGAGCGGAAACCGCCGTTCCTGACGCGGTGGTCGATGATGTGCTGGGCCAGCACGGGCCCGACGCCCGGCAGGGTGTCGAGCTGCTCCAGGGTGGCGGTGTTCAGGGACACCGGTACGGGCGGTCCGGCTGCCGTTCCCGCGCTGCCGCCGGCCGCCGTTCCGGCGGCGCCTCCCGGTCCCGCGGGCGGTGCCGGGCCGCCGACGACCACCTGTTCGCCGTCGACCAGGAAGCGGGCCCGGTTGAGGGTGTCGGTCCGGGTGCCGGGCCGCACTCCGCCCGCTGCGCGCAGCGCGTCCTCGACCCGTGAACCGGCCGGCAGACGATGGATGCCCGGATCGCGCACCTTGCCGCTGACATCGACCACGATGTCGGGTCCCACCGAGGCACCGGCGTCCACGGCCCCGCCGGCTGCACCCGCCCGGGACGCCCCTGCCCCGTCCTTCCCCGCCGGTTCCCCGTGGGACGCCGCCGCCCGCACCACGTCCGGTGCGCGCACCGACTGGGTCCGCCCCGACCAGAAGTGCTGCACGGCGAATCCCACGGCGACCACGAGCAGCACCGACAGCGCGACCACGCTCCGCCGTTCCAGTCCGCACCGCGTCTGCGCCCACAACGGAAGCCGCTCCCGCAGCGCGAGCGACCAGCGCTCCCGGCGGCCAGGCCCCGGGCCGCCGCCTGCCGCGGGCGCTCCCGGGCCCGCCGACTCCACCTCGCCGTCCGCGACGTCCCGACGCCGTGAGGTCCTCCGCGAACGGTTCGCGTCCGCCGACGCCTCCACCCGCGCCACGCGGCGCGCCCCGTGCACGGCCCAACTCGGCACCGGCCGCGCCCCACTGCCGTCGTCCCCACCCCTCGCGGCCCGGACGTCACCGCTGTCGTTGCCGCCGCCTCCGCCACCACCGGCAGCAGCACCGCGGCCACCAGCACGGGCGTCACCCCCACCGCTCCCGGCACCACCGCCACCGCCACCACCGCCGAACAACACCTCCGCCCGCTGCCGGAGTTCGTCCGCCGATGCCGGGCGGTCCCGGGGTCGCAGGGCCTGGCGGGGCCGCCTCCGCAGCCGGGTGGTGGTGGGACGGCGGTGGCGGGCGCGGCCGTCGGAGCCGGGGCCACGGCCCGGTCCACTGGTCGGTGTCACTGTGTGTGAGCCTGATCGAAGTGCCATGCGAGGAGCATCCGCCACCTCGCCCCACCCGCGATGATCTTGCTCAATTCCCGGGGACTACCGCCCGGTTGTGGAAAACTCCGTCACCCGTACGAGTGCAAACGCCCAGCCGCCACCGCCCGCACCCGCCTCACCGACGTGCCCGCCCACGTCCCCGCCCCGCACCCGCCTCACCGACGTGCGCCCGCATCCCCACCCGGCACCCGCCTCACCGACGTGCCCGCCCGCATCCCCGCCCCGCACCCGCCGCACGAACGTGCGCCCTCTCACCGGCCGTGCACGACTCGCACCGACCCGCGCCGCAGACTCACCGGCTCGAGACCACGACCCCCAGCAACCCCGGCCCCGTGTGCGCGCCGATCACCGCACCGACCTCGCTGACATGCAGGTCCGCCAGGCCCGGCAGCCGGGCCCGCAGCCGCTCCGCGAGGGCGGCGGCGCGGTCCGGGGCGGCGAGGTGGTGGACGGCGACGTCGACCGGCCCGCCGCCGGCCTGCTCGGCCGCGATCTCCTCCAGCCGGGCGATCGCCTTCGACGCCGTACGGACCTTCTCCAGCGGTTCGATGCGGCCGCCCGCCAGCTGGAGCAGCGGTTTCACCGCGAGGGCCGAGCCCAGCAGGGCCTGCGCGGCGCCGATGCGTCCGCCGCGGCGCAGGTAGTCGAGGGTGTCGACGTAGAAGTAGGCAGAGGTGCCCGCCGCGCGTTTCTCCGCGGCGGTGACCGCCTCGTCCACCGTGCCGCCCGTCTCCGCGGTCTGCGCCGCGGCGAGCGCGCAGAAGCCGAGCGCCATCGCGATCATGCCGGTGTCCACCACCCGCACCGGCACCGGAGCCTCGCGGGCGGCGACGACCGCCGCGTCATGGGTGCCGGAGAGTTCGGCGGAGAGGTGGAGGGAGACGATGCCGGTCGCACCGGACTCGGCGACCTTGCGGTAGGTCTCGGCGAAGACCTCCGGGCCGGGCCGTGAGGTCGTCACCGGGCGCCGCTTCTGCAAAGCCTGGGCGAGCGAGCGGGTGGAGATCTCGGTGCCCTCTTCGAGGGCGCGGTCGCCGAGAACCACGGTCAGGGGTACCGCCGTGATGCGATGCCGCTCCATCGTCCGGGCCGGCAGGTAGGCCGTGGAATCGGTGACGATCGCGACATGGCGGGACATGAGCTGGAGGTTACCTGCCGTAGTGCCCGTACGGCAGCCCGGCCCCGCGGGCCGCGTCCGGCCGTGTCCGGATCAAGTGGTGTTCTCGGGGCGGGGCTTCTTCTGCCAGGGGTAGGTGGGCCGCGGCGCGGGCGGGCTGATGGCGGGCGGCGCGGGCTCCGGGCCCGGTTCGCGCGCGGAGGCCCGCTGCGAGCCCTCCGGCCAGGTCTGACCGGACGTCGCGGTGTCGGCGGCGGGCGCCTCGGGCCAGGGCGGCGGCGCGGGGTGCGGTTCCGTGGTGGTCCAGTGCCGCAGGGCACCGGCCTCCATGTCGATCTGCTCGCTCAGGGAGTCGAGGTCGTCGGAGGCGAAACGCCCGGCGCGGTCCCGGGCGGCCCAGCGCAGCGAGTCCGCGGAACTCGTCACGCGCTCGGTACGCTCGCGCAGCTCCGGCAGGCGCGCGGCCAGCGTGGCGCGGTCCGGCTCGGACTCCAGCCGCCTCAGCTCGCCGTCCAGTTCGTGGCCGTGTGCACTGAGCCGCTGGAAGAGGCCGAGGGACTCCTTGAGGGAGGCGTCCTCGGCGACGGCGGCCTCCAGGGCTTCCTGGGTGGCCCGCATCGAGGTGCGCAGCTTCAGCCGGAGCTGGGCGATCTCGCCGGCCGGGCCGGGCTGGGCGAAGGCCTTGGCCCTGAGAGTGTGGTCCTCCACCGTGCGGCGGGCCTGGGTGAGATGGCGGTCGGCGGTGCGCTTGGCGGCGCCGACGACCTTCACCGTGGCGTACACGCCGAGCACGACGAAGAGCACGAACAGCAGGGCGACCACTGCGAACACCGCTTCCACGAAGCTCCTCCTCCGGGCCTTCCCGCATGTCCCGGCGCACTCCGCGCCGCTCTTCAACGGTAAACGCAGCGGGCAGGTCCGGAGTTCCTGACGAACCCCGAACCTGCCCGTAGGGGACCACCCGGACCGCCTGGACCACTTGGACTTCCCCGGGGACCCGTCCGGCGGCCCCCGGGGCCCGTCCGGCGGATCATGCCGAACACCGGACGAGCCCCGGCGCTCACCTCACGCGGAGACGGCGTTCCCCGTCGTCCACCTCACCCGGAACGATGTTCACCGTCGTCCCGCTCACCCGGAACGAGGTTCACCGTCCGCCGCCTCATGCCGGACGGTGCTCACCGGCCTCACCTCACCCCGGACGGTGCTCACCGGCCGCCTCACCTCACGCCGGAACGATGTTCACCAGCTTCGGCGCCCGCACGATGACCTTGCGGATGCCCGCGCCGTCCAGCGCCGCGACGACCCGCTCGTCGGCCAGCGCGACCTTCTCCAACTCCTCCTGCGAGATGCCCGGGGAGACCTCCAGCCGCGCCTTGACCTTGCCCTTGATCTGCACGACGCAGGTCACGGTCTCGTCGACCACGTACGCCGGGTCGGCCACCGGGAAGTCCTGGTGGACGACGGAGTCCGTGTGGCCCAGCTTGCGCCACAGCTCCTCGGCGATGTGCGGGGCCAGCGGGGCGACCATCAGCACCAGGGCCTCCGCCACGGACCGCGGCAACGGGCCCTGCCGCTTGGTCAGGTGGTTGTTCAGCTCGGTGACCTTGGCGATGGCGGTGTTGAAGCGCATGCCCTCCAGGTCGCCGCGGACACCGTCGATCGCCTTGTGCAGCGCGCGCAGGGTCTCCTCGTCGATGTCGGCGGCCTCCGTGTCGACGACGGTCACCTCGCCGGTCGCCTCGTCGACGATGTTGCGCCACAGCCGCTGCAGCAGCCGGAACTGGCCGACCACCGCGCGGGTGTCCCACGGCCGGGACACGTCCAGCGGGCCCATGGCCATCTCGTACAGGCGCAGCGTGTCCGCGCCGTACTCGGCGCAGATCTCGTCCGGAGTGACAGCGTTCTTCAGGGACTTGCCCATCTTGCCCAGCAGCCGGGAGACCTTCTCGCCCTGGTAGTAGTAGCCGCCGTCGCGCTCCTCCACCTCGGCGGCCGGCACCGCGATGCCCCGGCTGTCGCGGTACACGTAGGCCTGGATCATGCCCTGGTTGAACAGCTTGTGGAACGGCTCCGCCGACGACACGTGCCCCAGGTCGTACAGCACCTTGGACCAGAAGCGCGCGTACAGCAGGTGCAGCACGGCGTGCTCGGCGCCGCCCACGTACAGGTCGACGCCGCCGTGCGGCATGCCCTCGCGCGGGCCCATCCAGTACTGCTCGACGGCCGGGTCGACCAGCTGCTCGCTGTTGTGCGGGTCCAGGTAGCGCAGCTCGTACCAGCAGGAACCGGCCCAGTTGGGCATGGTGTTGGTCTCGCGGCGGTACTTCTTCGGCCCGTCGCCCAGGTCCAGGGTGACGTTGACCCAGTCCTCGTTGCGCGACAGCGGCGTCTCCGGCTCGGTGTCGGCGTCGTCCGGGTCGAAGGTGCGCGGCGAGTAGTCCTCGACCTCGGGCAGCTCCAGCGGCAGCATCGACTCGGGCAGGGCGTGGGCGACGCCGTCCTCGTCGTAGACGATGGGGAAGGGCTCGCCCCAGTAGCGCTGGCGGCTGAACAGCCAGTCGCGCAGCCGGTAGTTGACGGTGCCCTCGCCGTGGCCGCTGCTCTCCAGCCACTCGGTGATGCGCGCCTTGGCCTCGGCGACGCCCAGGCCGTCCAGGGAGATGTCCGCGCCGGTGGAGTTCACGATCTTCGCGTCGTAGGAGGCGAAGGCGTCGTCCCACGTCGACGGGTCGGTGCCGCGTCCGTCGGTCGGCTCGACCACGCAGGCGATGGGCAGCTCGAAGGCGCGCGCGAAGGCGAAGTCACGCGTGTCGTGGCCGGGGACGGCCATGATCGCGCCGGTGCCGTAGCCCATCAGGACGTAGTCGGCGATGAAGACGGGCACCCGGGCGCCGTTGACCGGGTTGGTGGCGTACGCGCCGATGAAGACGCCGGTCTTGTCCTTGGCCTCGGCCTGCCGCTCCACGTCGGACTTCGAGGCGGCCTGCGCGCGGTAGGCGGCGACGGCCTCGGCCGGGGTGGCGTGGCCGCCGGTCCACACCTCGTGGGTGCCCTCGGGCCAGGCGGCCGGGGTGAACTTCTCCACCAGCGGGTGCTCGGGCGCCAGCACCATGTAGGTGGCGCCGAACAGGGTGTCCGGGCGGGTGGTGAAGACGGTGATGCGTTCGCCGTCGATCGGGAAGTCGACGCGGGCGCCCTCGGAGCGGCCGATCCAGTTGCGCTGCTGCAGCTTGATGGCCTCGGGCCAGTCCAGGGCGTCCAGGTCGTCCAGCAGGCGGTCGGCGTACGCCGTGATCCGCATGTTCCACTGGCGCAGCTTGGCCTTGAAGACCGGGAAGTTGCCGCGCTCGGAGCGACCCTCGGCGGTGACCTCCTCGTTGGCCAGCACGGTGCCCAGGCCCGGGCACCAGTTGACGGGCGCGTCGGAGGCGTAGGCCAGGCGGAACTCGCCCAGGACGTCGGCGCGCTCGGCCTCGCTCAGCTCGCTCCAGGCACGCGTGTGACCCGGCACGGGCCGCTCACCGGACTCGAACAGCGCGATCAGCTCGGAAATCGGGCGGGCCTTCCGCGCCTCCTCGTCGTACCAGGAGTTGAAGATCTGCAGGAAGATCCACTGGGTCCACTTGTAGTAGTCCGGGTCGATCGTGGCGAACGACCGGCGCTTGTCGTGGCCCAGGCCCAGCCGGCGCAGCTGGGACTTCATGTTCTCCATGTTGGCTTCGGTGGACACGCGCGGGTGCGTGCCGGTCTGCACGGCGTACTGCTCGGCGGGCAGGCCGAAGGCGTCGAAGCCCAGGGTGTGCAGGACGTTGTGCCCGGTCATGCGCTGGAAGCGGGCGAAAACGTCGGTGGCGATGTAGCCCAGCGGGTGGCCGACGTGCAGTCCCGCACCGGACGGGTACGGGAACATGTCCATGATGAACTTCTTGGGCCTGGCGACCGTCGCGGGATCGCCCGCCAGGTCACCGCTCGGGTTGGGCGCGGCGTACGTGCCGTCGGCGTCCCAGAAGTCCTGCCAGCGTGCCTCGATCTCGGCCGCCAGAGCGGCCGTGTAGCGGTGCGGCGCGGCCTCCGCGGCTGCGGGGTTCGTCTCGCTCATGATCCTCAATGCTCCATCGATCGTCTCTGCCTGCTGCTGCGGTTCGCCGGAAATGAAAAATCCCCTCGCACAGGAGGGGACGCCGCGCCGATTCCGACCGGCGTGTCACCGGCGGTCGGGACTGATCAGCGCGGCCCGCTAAGCAGAAGGCGTACGGCACGCATGGCGCTAGGGTACCGCAGCCCTCGATCCGGCCGCGACGCGCTTCCCGCCGCGCACCGTCCGCCCCGGTTACTTCGCGTAATAACCGCTAAGGGACATCGCAACGAGTGGATCGTCATTTGATAACAGCGCAATAACTGAAACCTCGTACTGATCGGTATGACGAGCCCTAGAGTTCGGCAGCGGGACCGCTTTACCGAACCTTTCGGAGTTGCCCCATGAACTCTCGTGCAGACAGCAGCCCACCCCCCGCACGGGGCCGGTCGGCTGCGGCCCGGTCGTGCCCGCCCGGCGTCGCGACGGCGGGAGGCAGGTCGTGAGGCCCGACGACAGCACGGCGGACGACTGGCTCGCCGAGTTCCTCGGCTTCGGTGTGGGCGTCCTGTCGCTGGTCTGCCTGAGCTGCTCGGTGATCTGGGGACTCGTCGCCCAGGACCGGATCCTGCTCGGTCCCCGCCAGCGGATCCTGGCGCAGGCGGTGCACCGCACGACCTCGGTCGCCTCGATCGTCTTCCTGGTGCTGCACATCGGCATCAAGGTGGCGCAGGACCACACCACCTGGATCGCCGCGGTGATCCCGTTCGGACTGCTGCTCACCGAGGACGAGGTGGTCACCGGCCGGGCCTTCCTCATCGGGCTCGGCACCCTCGCCGGCCTGCTGATGTTCTTCGTCGGCGTCACCGGCGTGCTGCGCAACCGCTTCGCCTCCCCGGCCCCGGTCGCCGCCCGCTGGCGGGCGATGCACATGCTGGCGTACCCGGCGTGGTGCGCCGCCCTGGTGCACGGCCTCTACGCGGGTCGAGCGGCCAAGCCGGTCTTCCTGGTGCTGTACGGGCTGTCCCTGCTCGGCGTCACGGCGGTGCTCGTCCTGCGCGCCTGCCCGCCCCGGATCAAGCGCAGGGTCGCCGACGGCATCACCGCGCTGTTCGACTCCGACGGGCAGCGCGACCGGGAGAAGCCGGCCAGGAGCAGGGCCCGGGCGGCCGAGTCGCTGCCCGGCCGGGAGGGCCGGCGCGGCACCGCGCGGGACGTGCCGCGGTACGAGACCGCCGGGCGGGCGCCCGCCCCGGAACCGGCGAACGGATTCGCCGCCGCCTACCGCGCGGTCTCCTCGTCCCGCCGCACGCCGCCGACCGGGCCGGCCGGCCGCACGGAGCTGCCGCCGGACCTCCGGCCCACCGAGACGGTCCCGCGCGTGGACGGCCCCGGGAGCACCTCCGGCAGCTGGCCGGTCCCGTCCCCGCCGCCGGTCGGCGAGGCCCCGCCGTCGGCGTACGACCCGCTCGACGACACCGGACACACCATCCCGGCGTACGGCGGTCCGGCCGGCTCCGGCTACGGCTCGAGTGATGTGTACGACACCGGTGAGACGAACACCCTCTCCGGCACGTACATCCCGAACGACACGTACAACAGCGGTCCCACCACTGAAACACCCTCCGGTGCGTCGCCGTCGTCGTCCTACGACTTCGACGCACCGGGTTCGGGCGAACCTTGGAACACGCCGTCCGGAGGCTACAAGTGAACGAGGCCCTGCCCGACGTACCCGAAGTCCGCGTGGTCGGCCTTCCCCAGCTCACGTCGGGTTTCGACCTTGTCGACCGGCTCGACCTGCCCATGCACCTCAAGGTGCACGGGCCGCTCGAGCCCCTGGGCGGCGAGCAGCTCGCGCAGCTCGCCGAGCGCATCAACCTCAGGGGCCGCGGCGGCGCCGGCTTCCCCTTCCACCGGAAGCTGCGCTCGGTCGCCGAGTCGGCGATCAAGCGCGGCGTCCGGCCGGTCGTCGTCGTCAACGGCAGCGAGGACGAACCGGCCTGCCGCAAGGACACGGTGCTGATCAACCGTGCCCCGCACCTCATCCTGGACGGCGCGCTGCTGTGCGCCGAGGCCATGGGGGCCCGCACGCTCGTGGTGGGGGTCACCCGTGAGTCCACGCAGCGTTCGATGGAGGCCGCGCTCGCCGAACGCGGCCTGACCAACGGCCGCCGGTCCGCGCTGCGGGCCCGGGTGCAGCGCAACCCGGTCCGCATGGTCACCGGCGCCGCGGCCTCCCTGATCCGTTCCATCGACGGCGGTCCGGCGATCCCGCCGGGCCGCAAGGTCAGCGCCTCCCGCAGCGGAGTCGGCGGCGCGCCCACACTGCTGTCGAACGCCGAGACGTTCGCCCAGCTCGCCATCGCCGCCCGCATCGGCCCGGACCGCTACGGCAACACCGGCCTGTACGACGAGCCGGGCACCGTGATGCTCACGGTGTCCGGGGCGGTGGCCCGCCCGATGGTGATCGAGGTGCCGACGGGCGTGCCGCTGCGCTACGTCCTCCAGCTCGCCGGGGCGCCGCCGGTGCCGCAGGGAGTGCTGACGGGTGGTTACCACGGCAAGTGGATCGACGCGGCGGCCGTCGGCGAGGCGATCGTCTCCCGCAACTCCCTGGACGCGGTGGGCGGTTCGCTCGGCGCGGGCGCCATCCTGCCGATCGGTCAGGACACCTGCCCGCTGGGCGAGTCGCTGCGGGTGGCGCAGTGGCTGGCCGAGGAGAGCGCGGGCCAGTGCGGCCCCTGCTACCTGGGGCTGCCGGCCGCGGCACGCGGCCTGGAGGACATCCTCAACGGCGGCGGGCCGGCCGCTCTGGAGGCGGTCAAGCAGGTCGCCGGGAACGTGAAGCGGCGCGGCGCCTGCTCGCATCCCGACGGCTCCGCGATGTTCCTGGAGTCGACCCTGAAGGCGTTCACGGACGACCTCGCCGCCCATGTCCTCGGCAACGGCTGCGGACGGCCGGTGGCGGGCGTCCTGCCGCTCTTCGAGGGCGGCAGGGCCCCTACGGGCATCCCGGGCGGCGGGGAGGAGAACGGGCCCAGCCGCCAGAAGATCTACGTCGACTGGACGCTGTGCCGGGGGCACGGCCTGTGCGCGGACATCCTCCCCGAGGTCTTCCAGCTCGGCGCGGACGGTTTCCCGACGGTGGCTCAGGCCCAGGTGCCGCGTTACGCCGAGGCGAAGGCGCTGCGCGCGGTGCGCCGCTGCCCGGCGCTGGCCCTGCGCATCGAGGAGGAGACCCCGCAGGCCAAGGCGCCCTCGCGGAACCTGCCGGTGCTGTCGCAGGGCCGCGGCCGGCGCGCCCTGGGCCGCTGAGTCGGTCCGCCCCCGCTGCCGGCGGGGGCGGACCGTCCGCCCAACGCGAGAGGGCGGACCATCCGTTCGGATGGTCCGCCCTCTTCTGCTGTGGAGCTAAGGAGAATTGAACTCCTGACCTCCTGCATGCCATGCAGGCGCTCTACCAACTGAGCTATAGCCCCGGGACGCCACTCGCGTGGCCGCCTGGTGTTTCGCCCCGCTCGGCGGGGCGAACAAGAAGAACTTTAGCCTGCGACCTGCCAGAAAGTGAAATCCGGGTCCGGTGGCGTCCCGGGGCGGGCCGGGTGGCGCTCAGTCGTCGTCGCCGAGGACCGGTTCGGGCAGGGTGCCGGCGTTGTGCTCGAGCAGCCGCCAGCCGCGGGCGCCCTCGCCGAGGACGGACCAGCAGCAGTTGGTGAGGCCGCCCAGGCTCTCCCAGTTGTGCGGCTGGAGGCCCAGCAGCCGTCCGATGGTGGTGCGGATGGTGCCGCCGTGGCTGACCACGACGAGCGTGCCGTCCTCGGGGAGCTTCTCGGCGTGCCGCAGCACCACGGGGGCGGCGCGGTCGGCGACCTCGGTCTCCAGTTCGCCGCCGCCGCGGCGGACCGGCTCACCGCGTTTCCACGCCCGGTACTCGTCGCCGTGCCTGGCGATGATCTCGTCGTGGGTGAGGCCCTGCCAGACACCGGCGTAGGTCTCCCGCAGGGCTTCGTCGAGGGTGACGTCCAGGCCGGTGAGCGCGGCGAGCTCGGCGGCGGTGGCCGCGGCCCGCTTCAGGTCGGAGGCGATGATCGCGTCCGGCCGCAGTCCGGCGAGGAGCCGGGCGGCGCGGCGGGCCTGGGCGACGCCGGTCTCGGTGAGTTCCACGTCGGTGGAGCCCTGGAAGCGGCGCTCCACGTTCCAGGAGGTCTGGCCGTGCCGCCACAGGATGACGCGGCGGCCCCGGCGCCCGGTCCCGCTCACCTCACCGGTGGCGCTCACCGCCACTCACCGCCCGGCTCCGCCGCCTCCTCGGCCTCCTGCAGCCGGGCGTGCTCGGCCGCCTTGCCACGGGTGGCCTTGGCGTCCTCGGGCAGCTCCAGCTCGGGGCAGTCCTTCCACAGCCGCTCCAGGGCGTAGAAGACGCGCTCCTCGCTGTGCTGGACGTGGACGACGATGTCGACGTAGTCGAGCAGCACCCAGCGGGCCTCGCGGTCGCCCTCGCGGCGGACCGGCTTGGCGCCGAGCTCCTTGCTGAGCCGCTCCTCGATCTCGTCGACGATCGACTTGACCTGGCGGTCGTTGGGCGCGGAGGCCAACAGGAAGGCGTCGGTGATGGACAGCACGTCACTGACGTCGTAGGCGACGACGTCGTGCGCGAGCTTGTCGGCGGCCGCCTGGGCGGCGGTGTGGACGAGCTCGATGGAACGGTCGGTTGCGGTCACTGCACGGCTTTCGGTCGGCGGGCACTTGCCCTCAAGGGTCTCACGGACCGCAGGGCGCACCCCACGTGTTGACCCGGGGTGCGCCCTGATGCGCCCTGCCTGACGGCGGAGGGGCGCCGTGACGGGCCGGTCCGGCCACGGCGCCGGTCCGCTACGAGCCGGGGTCGTAGTCCTGGCCGAGGACGACCGTCACCCGGGCGTTCGCGGCCACCTTGCCCTGGGTGACGGCGTCGGCGGGCAGCCCCAGCGTCTTGGCGACCTCCGTGGCGTTCTCCTTCTCCGCCGCGTCGGCGTAGACGACCTGCGACGACGCCGCGGGTGCGGTGGCGGTGCCGCCCTCCAGGAAGGTGAAGCCGCCGTTGAGGAGGATCACACGGGCCTTCTCCGTGTTGTCCTTCACACCGGTGGCGTTGCGCACGGAGACGCTGACCGCGGCGTCCTTGTCGGGGCTCTTGGCGGTGCCGCCGAGGACGTCCTCGACCACGCTGTCGCTCGCCTCGGCGGTGAGGGTGCCGTCCTCCTGCACCGGCAGCAGCGCCGTCCGGTGGTCGCCGCCCTTGGCGAGGTCGGAGAGCCGGGCGAGGAAGGCGCCCAGGTCCTTGTCGGTGAGGGGCGGCTCGATGATCTGCCCGAGGGTCTGCACGGTGGTGGTGGCGGCGTCCGGGTCGGAGGTCATCTTGCGCAGGACGCCGTGCATGACCTGGCCGAACCGCTCCAGCTGGGCGTTCTGGCCCTCGCCGGGGGCGCGGTGGGTGGCGTAGGCGACGGCCGCCTTGCCGCTGAGGGTCCGGCCCTCGCCCTTGCGGACCAGGGGCGTCTCGCCCTTCTTCTCGGCGTCCGGGTCGGGCACGTCGGCGTTGGCGTCGATCTCGATGTTGCCGACGAGGTCGACGAGGGTGAGCAGGAACGGGGTGTCGAGCCGCCAGGTGCCCTCGATGTCGGTGCCGAGGGCGGAGTCGAGCGCCGTCCTGGTGCCCTCGGAGCCGTCGTCCTCGACCGACTTGGCGAGCGTGGTGGTGGTGCCGTCGTCGGCGGTGAGGGCGAGGGAGTTGGGCAGCAGGACGGTGGTGCCCTGCTTGGTGGTGGTGTTGTCGACCAGCAGCGCGGTGGAGGTGCCGCCGTTCTTGGTGTCGTGCAGGTGGACGACGATCACGTCGCGTTTCTGGGCGCCCGCGGCCGTGGCGGTGCCCGTGCCGGAGCCGGAGTCGGACAGGCCGGGCAGTTTCCCGGCGTACCAGAGGTAGCCGACGCCACCGACGGCGACCAGGGCGAGGACGACGACCAGCGCGATGATCCGGCTGCGGGCGCGGCGGCGGGCCTCCTCGCGGCGCTCGGTGCGGTTCTCGGTGAACTTGAGCCAGTCGATGACGTCCTCGGAGTCGCCGTCGGGCTCCTCCACGAACGCGAACTGCTCGGTGCGGTACTCCGGCGCGGGCTCGGCGGCGACCGACTCGTCGTCGGCCGGGCCGGCCTGCTGCGGGATGTGCGCGGTCTGCTCGGCGACCCGGGGCTGCTGCCCGGTGCCGGCGCTCGCCTGCTGCCCGTATGGGTCGTACGGGGCGGCCGGATCGCCGGTCTGCTGGGTGCCGTAGGGGTCGTAGGAGCCGTAGGAGGGGGCGGGGCCCGGCTGCTGCGGGGCGGCGGTTCCGTAGGGGTCGTACGAGGGCTGCTGGTGCCCGGTCGTGCCGTACGGGTCGTAGCCGTAGCCCTGCTGCTGGTAACCGTCGTACTGCTGCTGGGGGTGGTGGGTCTGCTGGTCCGTGGCCTGGCGGTAGACGGGCCGGCCGTACTCGTCGTAGCCGACGAGCTCGTACGGTGCGGCCCCGTCCGTTCCGTAGCCCGCGTCGTATCGGTCGTTCACCGGTGCCCCTCTCGGCTCACTCGCCGCGGTACAGCTCGCGCTTGTCGATGTAGCGCACGACTCCGTCCGGCACCAGATACCAGACGGGTTCCCCCTTGGCGACCCTCGCCCGGCAGTCCGTCGAGGAGATCGCGAGGGCGGGAACCTCGACGAGTGAGACACCGCCCTCGGGCAGTCCGGCGTCGGTCAGGTGGTGGCCGGGCCGGGTCACCCCGATGAAGTGTGCCAGGGAGAAGAGTTCCTCGCTGTCGCGCCAGGTGAGGATCTGCGCGAGGGCGTCGGCGCCGGTGATGAAGAACAGGTCCGTGTCCGGGTTGAGGGCGCGCAGGTCGCGCAGGGTGTCCACGGTGTAGGTGGGGCCGCCGCGGTCGATGTCGATGCGGCTCACCGAGAACTGCGGGTTCTCGGCGGTCGCGATGACCGTCATCAGGTAGCGGTCCTCGGCCGCGGAGACCGCGCGGTGGCTCTTCTGCCACGGCTGGCCGGTGGGAACGAAGACGACCTCGTCGAGGTGGAACTGCGCGGCGACCTCGCTGGCCGCCACCAGGTGCCCGTGGTGGATCGGGTCGAAGGTGCCGCCCATGACGCCGAGACGGCGTTTGCCCTGCTTGGCCGGGCCGCTGCCGGGACCGGTAGGCATGTCCTGCTCTCCCATGCGTGCAGACCCTACCGGCCCGGCCTGCCGGGCCCGGTGGCCAGGGCGGCCCGCGACGGGCTCAGCGGTCGCGGTTGAAACGAGTGGTGATCCACAGCAGGAGAAGGAGGATCACCAGGGCGGCGCCGCCGGTGACGTAGGGGCTGAGGCTGTGGTGGTTGCCGCTGTGCTCTCCGCCCTCGGCGGCGAGGGTGACCAACTGGGCAGCGGTGCTGGGGAAGCTCATCTTCGGCAGGACCTATCGCGTGTGGGCGGGACATGGACGTCCGCTCATCGTATGCGGGCGCCTGCGCCCCGCTCACGCCGACTCCGCCGTTGCGGGCGCGGGCCGCCCCGGCGTGCGCTGCCGGGCAACCTCCGGCCGCCCTCAGTCGTCCTTCCGCCTGTAACCGCGCAACAGGAACCACGCGGTGAGCACACACCCCACCACCATCACGATCAGGATCACCCGGAGCAGAATCCCCGCACCTCCTCGGCGGTACCGCCGTCCGCACTGCCCGTCCACGGTAACTCCGCCTAGGCTGGGCCTCGCCGCGGAAGAGCAAAGGGCCGCACAAGGGGCGGCAAAGGTCACTCAGACGCACATGGGGGAAACATGTCCGACGGCCATCAGCACAACGGGCACGAGAGTGTGCCGAGCAGGCAGCGCAGGCGCTTCCCCGGCATCTCCTCGCGTGCGTACGAACATCCGGCCGACCGCTCCGCGCTGGTGGCGCTGCGCAAGCTGAGCGGCTTCGACACGGTCTTCAAGGCCCTGAGCGGTCTGCTGCCCGAGCGCAGCCTCCGGCTGCTGTTCCTGTCCGACTCGGTGCGGGTCTCGGACCGGCAGTTCGCGCACCTCAACGACATGCTGCGGGACGCCTGCTACATCCTGGACCTGGAGAAGGTCCCGCCGATGTACGTCAACCAGGACCCGAATCCGAACGCGATGTGCATCGGCCTGGACGAGCCGATCATCGTGGTGACGACGGGCCTGGTGGAGCTGCTCGACGAGGAGGAGATGCGGGCGGTCGTCGGGCACGAGGTCGGGCACGCGCTGTCCGGGCACTCGGTGTACCGGACGATCCTGCTGTTCCTGACGTCGCTGGCGGTCCGGGTCGCGTGGATCCCGCTCGGCAACTTCGCGATCATGGCGATCGTGACGGCGCTGCGCGAGTGGTTCCGCAAGTCGGAGCTGTCCGCGGACCGCGCGGGGCTGCTGGTCGGGCAGGACCTCCAGGCGTCCATGCGCGGCCTGATGAAGATCGCGGGCGGCAACCACCTGCACGAGATGAACGTGGACGCCTTCCTGGAGCAGGCCGAGGAGTACGAGGCCGGCGGCGATCTGCGCGACTCGGTGCTGAAGATCCTCAACGTGCTGCCCCGCTCGCACCCGTTCACCACCGTGCGGGCCGCCGAGCTGAAGAAGTGGGCGGCCTCCCGGGACTACCAGCGGCTGATGGACGGCCACTACCCGCGCCGGGACGAGGACAAGGACGCCTCCGTGCGGGAGTCGTGGCGGGACTCGGCGAGCAGCTACGCCGACGAGGTGCGCACCTCCAAGGACCCGCTGATGAAGCTGGTCAGTGACATCGCGGGCGGCGCCGGTGACCTGGGCGACCGGGTGCGCCGCGGCTTCGGCGGGTTCACCTCGTCGGCGCCGAAGCCCCCGCGCGGACCGCAGCAGCCGGGCACGTCGTCGGGCTCCTCGTCCGACACGGCATCCGGTACGTCGTCCGGTACGTCGTCCGGGGCGCAGGACGCCCGGGACGAGGAACCGCCGCGCGACGGGGCGTGAGACGCCGGGACCGGTCCGTGCGACGCGGGTGCCGCGCGCTCACACCGCCGGCTGTGCGCCCTCGGCGAGGGAGCCGCACAGCGCCGGGGCGCTGCCCGTGGCGTAGGGGTCGGTGCCGGCGGGGCCGCTCTCCTCGGCGGTCTGGCCGGCGAGCAGCGGGCGCAGCCGGTCGGTCGCGTCCTCGGCGCAGGACAGCGGGCCGGCCTGGACGTAGGCGACGACGAGTTCCGCCTGGTGCAGCCGCAGGTCGTCGCGGTCGAAGCGGAAGTGCAGTTCCCGCCGGACGGTGAACAGCGACGCCTCGGCGTCCCGGTCGGCGCCGGCCGGCCGCAGCGCGTACACGAAGGTGTGGTCGGTGGTGACCTCTAGGGTGGAGGAGTCGGTCTCGGCGGCCTGCATGGTGCCCTGGACCCGGATCCCTCGGTCGGCCAGCTCCACCCGGGAGGGGTCGAAGCGGACCAGCCATCCGCTGGGGGCGTGCCGGCCGTCTGCGGTGGGCCGGTCGAAGCTCTGGTCGAACTGGTCGAGCTGGTCGGAGTCGAGCAGCACCCGCACCGGCCGGGTCCGGTCGCCGGTGAGGACGCCGGGGTCGAGGGAGGACCGTACGAGGTAGTCCTTCGCGGTGATCAGCGCGGACACCACCTGGCCGTCGGAGAAGTGCTCGGTGCGCCGGGAGGCCGGCAGCGGCACCCCCTCGGCACCGGTGCGGAACTGCGCCGCCGGACTGCGCGCGTACAACTGCTCGACGTCGGAGGTGCCGGGCACCTCGCCTCGCGGGGCGAGCGGGACGACGGTCATCCGCAGCGGCTCGACCGCGTGCCGGGCGGCGGGGCCCTGATACGGGTTGCGCACGCCCATGTAGAGGGCGGTGCCGAAGGCGACGGCGATCAGCAGGACCAGGACCAGCGCCTGCCGGGACAGACCCCGGCGCAGCGGCGGACGGCGGCGCACGGCGGGTGCGTGGTCGGCGATGCGTTCCTGGGCGGAGTACTCCTGGAGCCGGGCAGCGCGGACGAAGGACTCGTCGAAGACGACGGACCTGTACTCGTCCTCGCCACCTCCGGGGGCTCCCTCGGGCGTCCCCTCGGGTGGGTCCGAAGGCCCTCCCATATCTTCAGGGTAGGTCCGGGGAGGGTCCCGTAAACGCCCTCGGCACCCCGATTTCTGACAGGTACCCACCAAGCGGGTGGGCGGTCTCAGGGGCTGCTGTGCGGGATCACCGGGACGGCCGGACGGGAGTAGTCGGCCGATGCGGAGGGCGTCGCCGCGCCGCCCTGTTCCAGGCCGGTGGAGGCGGGCGTCGGGACTGGGTCCTCGCGCTGCGATGAGGCGCCCCGGTAGACGGCCGAGAAGGCGAGCGCGACCATCCCGACGCCCATCACCAGGGCGAGCAGCCAGGCCACGGGCCGGTGCCAGCGCACCTGCCTGCCGTACGGTCCCGGGGAGCCGTGGTCGGCGTCCGGGGCGTCGTCCGGGTCGTGTCCGGGATCGCCCCGGTAGCCGCCGTACCCGTCGTCGTAGCGCTCGCCGCGCGTACGGCCCCGGCGGGCCTCGGCCTCGGAGGCCTCGGCCCTGGCCTGCGCGGCGGCCAGGAGTCGTGCGACCGCGGTCGGCTCGTGCACCGCGGCCGCGCGTACGAAGTCCTCGTCGAAGACCACGGAGGCGAACTCTTCGTCCGACACCCCGCGGTCGTGGTCGTCGTCGGGCTCCCAGCCGTCAGGGAACGGCGAACCCCCCACGTCCTCCGGCACGGATACAGAGTAGACCTGGGGGGTCAATTTGGGCAGACCGTATGGAAATTCAACCGCCTGCCGAGACGCGCCGCCCGCCGTCCGGCCGCCGCGCCCGGGTCAGCGCCGTACGTGACCGTCGCCGGTGACGATGTACTTCGTGCTGGTCAGCTCGGGCAGTCCCATCGGCCCGCGGGCGTGCAGCTTCTGCGTGGAGATGCCGATCTCGGCACCGAAGCCGAACTGGCCGCCGTCGGTGAAACGGGTGGAGGCGTTCACCGCGACCGTGGTCGAGTCCACCAACCGGGTGAAGCGGCGCGCGGCCTGCTGCGAGGTGGTGACGATGGCCTCGGTGTGACCGGAGCTCCACAGCCGGATGTGCTCCACGGCCCGGTCGAGGGAGTCGACGACGGCGGCGGCGATGTCCAGGGAGAGGTACTCGGTCTCCCAGTCCTCGGTGGTGGCCTCCACCACGGTGGCCCGCGAGTCCTTGGCGTACGCCATCACCCGCTCGTCGGCGTGCACGGTGACCCCGGCGTCGGCGAGGGCGTCCAGGGCGCGCGGCAGGAACTCGGCGGCGATGTCCTGGTGCACCAGCAGGGTCTCGGCGGCGTTGCACACGCCGACCCGCTGGGCCTTGGAGTTGACCAGGATCTCCACGGCCGTGTCGAGGTCGGCGGCCGCGTCGACGTAGACGTGGCAGTTGCCGGTGCCGGTCTCGATGACCGGGACGATCGACTCCTGCACGACCGTGTTGATCAGGGAGGCGCCGCCGCGCGGGATGAGCACGTCGACCAGGCCCCGGGCGCGCATCAGCTCCCGCACGCTCTCGCGGCTCTCGCCGGGCACCAGCTGCACGGCGTCGGCGGGCAGCCCGGCCCCGCCCACGGCGTCGCGCAGCACCCGCACCAGCGCGGTGTTGGACCGGTAGGCGGAGGAGGAGCCGCGCAGCAGCACCGCGTTGCCGGACTTCAGGCACAGGGCGGCGGCGTCGACCGTCACGTTGGGCCGGCCCTCGTAGATGATGCCGACGACGCCGAGCGGCACCCGGACCTGGCGCAGGTCGATGCCGTTGGGCAGCGTGGAGCCGCGCACGACCTCGCCGACCGGGTCGGGCAGCGCGGCCACGTCGCGCACGTCGGCGGCGATCGCGCGCACCCGCTCCGGAGTGAGGGTGAGCCGGTCGATCATGCCCTCGGCGGTGCCGGCCTCGCGCGCCTTCGCCACGTCCTCGGCGTTGGCCTCGACGATCTCGCTCGCGCGGACCTCCAGGGCGTCCGCGATGGCGAGCAGCGCGTCGTCCTTGGCGGCGCGCGGCAGCGGCGCGAGGTCGGCGGCGGCCCCCTTGGCCCGGTAGGCGGCCTGGCTGACCGGGGACATCGAGTCGTAAGGCGAGAGCGTGGTCATGAGGGAAGGGTAGTGCGGGCGGGCGGACGCGTCGGCAGGCGTCCCACACCCCGAGACATGGCTTTTGCCCGGAAGGCACGAAAGTTTTGCCCCGGAGTGCCCCTAGAACGGATGCACTCCGACCGGCGCCGCCAGGACCGGCCCGTACCCGGCGGCGACCCGCTGGTGGTAGGTGGGCCGGTCGATGACCTCCAGGCCGACGATCTCCCACGGCGGCAGGCCCGCGGTCCGGCGGTGCTCGCCCCACAGGCGCAGCGCCACGGCGGCCGCGTCGTGCAGGTCGCGGGCCTCCTCCCAGTAGCGGATCTCCGCGTGGTCGTCGGCGTAACGGCTGGTCAGCAGGAAGGGGTGGTCGTGGGCCAGTTGCTCCAGGGCCCGCCGGACCTCCGCGGCCGGGGCCCGCCGGCCGGAGACGCTGAGGGTGACGTGCCACAGCCGCGGCAGGTCACCGCCCGAGCCGCCCGGGAACCGGTCACCGGCCGCGACGCCGGTCAGGGCCCGTTCGCCGCCGGCCGCGCGGTCGCCACCACGAGACGCCGTCGTCCCTGGGCGCACTCGTCTCACGACGGCCTCCTTCGCACGCGGACCGGCCCGGGGGTCGGGCGGAATGTGTCCCTGGGACAAAGTTGAGCAGGCCGTCGGGGATCGCGGGGCGCTTTTACGGAACGTCCACCACCGAGGACGGACGTTCGGGCGGATTACGGATGCAGGACCACCAGATCGTCCCTGTGTACGACCTCTCGTTCGTACTCGGGCCCGAGATCCCGGGCGAGTTCGTGGGTGGAGCGGCCGATCAGGAGCGGGATCTCCCGGGCGTCGAAGTTGACCAGCCCGCGGGCCACCGCCCGGCCCTCGCGGTCCCTGAGCTCGACCGGGTCGCCCGCGCTGAACTCGCCCTCGACACCGGCGATCCCCGCGGGCAGCAGCGACTTGCGGCCCTGCACGACCGCGCGCACCGCGCCGTCGTCCAGGGTGAGCGAGCCCTGCGGGGTGGAGGCGTGCTGCAGCCACAGCAGCCGGTCGGCGGAGCGGCGGCCGGTGGGATGGAAGTACGTGCCGGTGTCGCCGCCGGCGAGGGCGTCGGCGGCGTGCACCGCGCTGGTCAGCACCACCGGAATGCCCGCGGCGGCGGCGATCCGGGCGGCCTCGACCTTGGTGACCATCCCGCCGGTGCCCACGCCCGCCTTGCCGGCGCTGCCGATCTCGACGTGGGCGAGGTCGGCGGGGCCCCTGACCTCGGCGATGCGCGAGGTGCCGGGGCGGACGGGGTCACCGTCGTAGACGCCGTCCACGTCGGACAGCAGCACCAGCAGGTCGGCGCGGACCAGATGGGCGACGAGGGCGGCGAGCCGGTCGTTGTCGCCGAAGCGGATCTCGTCGGTGGCGACGGTGTCGTTCTCGTTGACGATCGGGAAGGCGCCCATCGCCAGCAGCTTGTCGAGGGTCCGCGAGGCGTTGCGGTGGTGCGCCCGGCGGCTCATGTCGTCGCTGGTCAGCAGCACCTGGCCGACCCGCACGCCGTAGCGGGCGAACGACGCGGTGTACCGCGCGACCAGCAGTCCCTGGCCGACGCTGGCCGCCGCCTGCTGCCGGGCGAGGTCCTTGGGCCGGCGGCGCAGGCCGAGCGGGGCGAGCCCGGCGGCGATCGCGCCGGAGGAGACCAACACGATCTCCCGCTCTCCCCCGCTGCGCACCTTGGCCAGCACGTCGACGAGCGCGTCCACCCGGTCCGCGTCCAGCCCGCCCGCCGCCGTCGTCAGCGACGAGGAGCCGACCTTGACGACGATCCTGCGTGCCTCGCCCACGGCCTGCCTCGCGCCTGCCACCTTGCCGCCCCGTCCCCTCGCACCGCCACGTCGAACTGAGTCGCTCAGCAGGCAATCTACGGGAAAGGGGACGTGCGGCGTGCCATCGGTCCACGCTGCGGACGGCACCGCGGACGGGGTCCGTCGCGGGCCGGGCCGCCACCGCCGCCGATACGCGCGTGTCGTCCGGAGGCCACCGGGCGTTAACCCGGACGGACGACCCGGTCCGACCCGACGCTCCTGGAGTGACCGCAGTGCCCCTACCCCTGCCCCGCCCGCAGAGCCTCCCGAGGGGGCTGACGACCGCCGTCCTCGGCGCCGTCCTCGGCGCCGCCTTCGTCGCACAGGCGGTGGCGGCGCTCGTGCCGCACGTACTGCTGCTCCTGGTCGCGACCACCGCCTCGCTGGCCGTGGAGGGTGTGCTGTACCGCTGGCAGCGGGGTGCGCTGACCCTGTTCGCCAAGGCCCACGCCGATGTCGCGGTGCGCCATGTGCTGCGGGACCTGCTGCTGGTGGTGGGCCTGCTGCGGCTCGGGGAGCAGGACCGGGAGACGCAGTACGCCCCGCTCGCCGCCGGTCTGCTCGCCTTCTACGCGGCGCACTGCGCGGTGCAGGCGGTGTCCGTGCTGGTGCGCCGCACCCGCACGCTGCCCGTGGTCACCCGGAACATCGACGCCTCGGCCCTGCGACTGTCCCCCGCCCCGCCCGTGCTGCTGCGCCGCCCCGGACCGCGGCTGCTGGTGTTCGGCCTGCCCGCGACGGCCGGGCTGACGGCGACGGCGGTGACCGGCGACGCCCGGTGCGCGGCGGCCGGCGTCGCGCTGTCCCTGGGCTGCACGCTGGCCGGCCTGGCCGCCCTGCTGCTGCGGCTGCTGCCCGGCCGGCGTCCGGCGGGCGAGCAGGAGGTGCTCGACTGGTTCGACGCGTGGCTGGCGGAGTACCGGCCGACGGTCGGGCTGTACTTCTCCGGCGGGGCGTCCTCCGCCTACCAGGCCGGCATGTGGCTGGAGCCGCTGGCCGCGCTGGACGCACGGCCGGTGATCATCCTGCGCGAGCGGTTCATGGTGGCGAGGATCGCGACGACCGACATTCCCGTGGTGTGCCTGCCGAAGGTGTCCACGCTGATGCGGCTGGAGCACTCCACGCTCCAGGTGCTGCTCCACCCCTCCAACTCCGGCAAGACCTCGCAGGTGCTGCGCATCCCCACGATCAAGCACGCCTTCGTCAACCACGGCGAGAGCGACAAGCTGTCGTCCTGCAACCCGTACGCGAAGGCCTACGACCAGGTGTGGGTGGCCGGTCCCGCGGCCCGCGAACGGTACGCGCTGGCCGAGGTCGGGGTCGAGGACAAGGACGTGGTGGAGATCGGGCGCCCGCAACTGGACGCCGTACGGCCGTACGCGGGCCCGCCGGCCGGACCGTACGTCACGGTGCTGTACGCGCCGACATGGGAGGGCTGGGACGGCAATCCGGGCAACACGTCGCTGATCGCGGCCGGCGAGAACCTCGTACGGGCGCTGCTCGCGGACCCCGGGGTGCGTCTGCTGTACAAGCCGCACCCGCTGACCGGCTCGGTCGATCCGCGGGCCGGCGCCGCCGACCGGCGCATCCGGGACCTGATCCGGTCGGCCGACCGGGCGCGCTCCGGCCCGCGTCCCGCGCCGTCGGCCGAACCGGCGCGGTCGGCAGCGGAGCTGGACCGGCTCACCGCCGCCGAGTGCCGGCCGGGCGCCGACCAGGCCGAGCGGATGCTGGTGCAGTCCGCCCCCGAGCCCGGCCGGGCGCAGGCGGTGGCCCGCCTGACGGCGGCCTGGGAGGAGGCGTACTGGGCGGCGCTGCCGCCGTGGGAGCACCGCGTCGTCACGGACGCCCGGCCCTCGCTGTACGCCTGCTTCAACGTCGCCGACCTGCTGATCAGCGACGTGTCGAGCGTGATCAGCGACTTCCTGGCGAGCGGGAAGCCGTACGCGGTGACCAACACCAGCGGGCTGCCGGAGCGGGCGTTCCGCGCGGCGTTCCCGACGGTGGCCGCGGCGACGGTCCTGACCCCGGACGCGGCGGGCGTGCCGGCCCTGCTGGAGTCGGTCCGCCACCCGGAGAAGGACGACCTGTCCGAGGCCCGCGCGCAGCTGAAGCTCCGGCTCCTCGGCCCGGCCGACCCCCCGTCCCAGGAGCGCTTCGCGGCGGCGGTGCGGGCGCTGTGCGCGGCGTCCCGGGAGCACCGCGCGCGTATGGCGGGCCGGCACTCGGCGGAGGTGCCGGGGCAGCGCCGGGTGGCGGCGGCCGCGGCGGGCCCCGCCCGGAGCGAGGCGCCGCGAGGCGTCAGCCACGCACGAGGGCGAGGATGACGCCGGCCGCGACCACGCACCCGAGGACGGCGACGGTGCCGGCGGCCACGCGGCGGCCGGTCATCGCCGGCTGCCCGGGCGGCCCGGGCCTGTGCAGCGGGAACGGCTCGCACCACAGGTGGACGAAGAAGCCGCTCCCCGCCAGCAGGCAGGCGGCGTACCAGTGGCCCGCCGCGGCCCGGCGGTGCCGGCGCAGCCCGGCGAGGGCCAGCACGGTCAGGCAGCACAGCGCCACGGACCAGCGCAGCCACGCCTCGGGGACGAAACGCCAGTAGAGCACCGGCACGAAGGCCGACAGCCCGCCGAGTCCGGCCAGCGGGTCGTCCTCGACGAAGGTGACCTTCTTGCCCTCGGCCCGGAGCGTGCGCCCGACGGACTCCTCGAAGGCGGCGACGCCGCCGGGGCTCAGCGGCAGCGAGGCGAACCGGTGCACGATCTCCTTGTCGCCGAGGAAACCGGAGGACCACCGCGCACGCACTTCCAGCAGGTCGGTCTGCCGGACGTGCACCACGAGCGCGCCGCCCGGGTCGGCGTCACGGGACAGTTCCGTGACGCCGGCGCGGGCGGGCAGCACGTGCGAGAGCGCACTGGCCGTTCCGGCCGTGAGCACGAGGAGCGCGAGCAGCCTGAGCAGGACGCCGACCGCGGCCGGCGGCCGCAAGGCCGTCCTGCCCGGCCGGGAGACCGCGGCCTCACCCATCCTCGTCTCCCGCACTCGCTCGTCGTGGTCACTTCGTCCTGCTCCGCCGTCACGCTACTCGCGCACCGTGACCGTCCAGTAGTACGTCTGGTGGACGCTCGCCATCTGGTTGCCCTGGCCTATGTCGGGCAGGAGGTGGGTCAGGGACGCCGTACCGGTGTTGTTGAAGGCCGCGAAGCCCACGGTGAACTGCCGGTTCTTCTTGTCCACGTTCAGCACCTGGTAGACCTCGTTGAACGAGCCGAGGAAGGCGTCGGGTGTGCCCTTGCCCTGTCGGCCGTCCGTGAGCATGCCGAGGATGTCCTTGGGGAACTCCGCCAGCTTGCCCATCCCCTGACCGTCGACGTAGGCGGCGTCACCGCCGAGCTTGCCGGCCGCGATGTCGTAGTCCGCGTCGACGATCCGCTCGCGGATCTGCTGCAGCAGCCGGGTGTTGTGGGGCCCGGTGGCGAGCTGCTGGGTGACCTTGCTGCCGATGCCGAAGGCCAGCACGTTCCCCCGGCCCGACAGCCATTCGTTCAGCACGTCCTGCCACACGACGTCGGATGTGTAGCCCTGCTTGTCCAGGCAGCCGGCCGCCGCTCCCGAGCTGACGTCGGCCCCGGGAATGCAGGGGTCGATGTTGCCGCCGAGGATCTTGACGTAGGTGCGCAGCTCGATCGCGAGCCTCTTGTTGATGTTCTGCTTCTGCCATGTGTTCACGAGCGAGTCGAGCGCGTTCAGGCAGCTCTGGTCGCAGCCGTGCTGGACGTTGGTGCCGAGGTCGCCGCGCGCTCCCGGAGTGCCGCCGCCGTCCGGGGCCGGCTGGTTGGGCTTGAGGACCGGCCGGCTGCCGCACCGGCAGGCGCGGCCGTCGGCCAGGCCGGTCGGGTCGCTGAAGTTGACCGGGTTGTTCGCCGTGTAGCTGTAGGCGTTCATCTGCTGCGGCACGTACGGCTGGTTGAGCTCGTCCGGGCTGATGAACCGGCCGAGTTCGGCGTCGTACATCCGGGCGCCGAGGATCGACAGTCCCGTGGCGTCGTCCTCGGGCGCGCCGAGGAAGCCGCGGTCCGTCGCCGCCGGCAGCGCGCCGCCGGTGCCGCGCTCCTTGCCGAACGGGCTGTACCGGCGCCGGGTGACGATCCCGCCCATCGTGACGAGGAGCGAGGTGGACGCCTGGGTGTCGCCGAGGAGCCACGTCAGCTTGCCTCCGGCGGAACCGTCGGCCTCCCGCAGGGCGACCGCGGTGCCCGCGGCCGAGTACTGGCGTGTCGCGCGGACCGTGCCGCCGGTGGCGTGGAGCTCCTGACCGTCGAGGTAGAAGACGCTCTCCGCGGCAGAGGTGCGCAGCAGGACGTTGCCTTCGGTGTCGTACACGTAGCGCGACACCTCGTCGCCCGTCGCCTTGTGCTGGGTGACCCGGCTGACGCGCTTCTGGGCGTTCCATTCGAGCGTCGACGTCACTCCGTCCACCGTGCGCGAGGTCATGCGTCCGGCGTCGTCGTAGGCGAAGGTGTCGGCACCGGCCCGGGTGACGGCGTGCGGGCGGGGCTGGTTCGGCGTGTAGCCGTTACCGTCCGCGCCGTAGCCCGGGTAGGTGTAGTCCTTGGTGGTGGTCCCGGAGCCGGTCCGGTCCGTGACGGACCTCAGGTTGCCGAGTTCGTCGTAGGTGTAGCCGGTGTCGTACGGGTCGGGGCCGCCGGCCAGGTCCGGTGTCGCCGCACCGGTGCAGCCGTCCTGCGCGCCCGTGGTCCATGCTCGTGTGAGCCGGTTCAGCTCGTCGTAGGTGAAGCACTCGCTCTGCTGGGTCACGCCGTCCCGGACGCCGGTGATCTGGCCGCCGAGGTCCCGTGTGAACGAGTCGTCCTGCGCCACCTTGGTGGTGCCGCCCGCGGTCACCGTCGTTTTGATGTTCGCCAGGGCGCCGCTGCCGTTGGCGTCGTCGAAGGAGTAGGCGCGGTTCACCACCGCGTCCGAGCCGCCCGCGCCGAAGGTGCGCGCGTTCAGCCGGCCGAGGCGGTCGAACCCTATGGACGACTGGTAGGTGGCCAGCGGGCTGGACACCTTCTGCGGCTGCCCCTGAGCGGTGTAGGCGGTGGTCACGGTCTCGGCGGGCAGTCCGCCGGCCGCCGGGTAGGTGACCGAGGTGACGTGGTCGGCGAGGTCGTAGCCGTAGCCGAACGCGTAGCTGCCGGTGAGGCCGGAGCCGTCGTCCGGGACCGTGTACTTCTTGCCCGTCATACGTCCGCGGCCGTCGTAGCCCGTGATGGCGACGGTGTAGGCCTTGCCGTCGGCGTACGTCGTGGCCGAGGCGAGCTGGCCCGCGCCTCCGGGCGCGCTGTCGTACGTCAGCCGTGACAGCGTCGTCGTGCCCTCGGTGACGGCGGTGAGCCGCTGGAGCGCGTCGTACTGGTAGGTGACCGTCGCGCCGTTGGCGTTGGTCGTCGTGACCGTCTGCCCGTTGTCGTCGTAGGCGGACGTCGACGGGCCGGCGTCCGGGTCGTCGGTCGCGGTGCGCTCACCGAGCCAGTTGTACGTGTACGTGGTGGTGTTGCCCTTCGCGTCGGTGATCTTCTGCAGATGACCGCTGCGGGTGTACGCGTACGAGGTGTCGGAGGGGCCGGTCGGGCCGTGCTCCACGACCTTGGTGATCTGTCCGAAGACGTCGGTGTACGTGTCCGTGCGCTCGCCGGTCGCGGGGACGACGGTGGTGTGGTCGCCGAAGTAGTACGTCCGGACGCGGCCGCCCGGCTGTGCCACGCCGTTCACCAGGGTCTGCAGCTCCTTCTCCCGGCCCGCCCAGTCGATGATCGGGTCGCTGTAGGAGGGCAGGTCGGCCACCGTGGGGAGCACCATGCCGGAGCCGGCCGCACCGGAGTTGTAGAAGGCGGCGGAGGTGCCGGTGACGTTGCCCGAGGTGTCGTAGCGGGTGGACACCACGGTCCGCCCGGTTCCCTCCGGCGCGGTCGCCTGGGTTTCGCGGGTGCGGCCCTGGCCGTCGAGGTACTCGTAGGAGGTCACGTACGTGGAGCCGGACTGGAGGGTCGCGGTGGTGATCCTCGGCGGGCCGCTGACCGTGTCGGGGACACCGTCGGCGTTGGTCGTCGTGGGAAGGGTGTAGGTGAACTCGACCGACGGGTTGCCGTCGGGATAATTGGCCGCCTCGGTCGGCTTGAACACGGTGCTGAAGCGGCCGACCGAGTCGTGGACGATCCTGGTGGAGCGGCCGTTGGGGTTGACGACCCGGTACGGCGTGCCCCACAGCCGCGACGACCAGGTCGTCGTGGACATCGCGGTGCCCGGGCCGGTGCCGTCGGGGTCGGGGGTGGTGACCTTCACGCCGTCGACGGGCCAGGACGTGGCCGGCGAGTAGGTGGTCGTGGTGCGGTTGCCCTTGCCGTCGACGGCCGCGGTGACGCGTCCTGCGCCGTCGTACTCGTACTTCGTGGAACGGAACTGCGCGGCGTCGGTGTGGACGCGCTTCTCGGTGGGATTGCCGTCGGACAGCTTCGCGTCGTTGTCCGTGACGGACGTGGCGCCGTCGTACAGCGTGACCGTGTACGCGTCCTGGTTGGCCGCGGCCCGGTCGGCGCAGTCGGCCGCGTAGTGGCGCTGCTCGTCCTCCAGGACCATCCACCGCTTGACGTCGGAGTCGGGGAACGCGGCCGTGCTGTAGGTGCGGCCGTAGGTGGTGCAGCGGTTGTCGCCGTGGTCCTCCAGGCCCCAGTCGTTGGTGCGCAGCGGCAGACCGTACGTGGTGCTGGTGGACGAGGTGCTGTCGTACTCGTCCTTGACCGTGCGCACCCGCCAGCCGGTGGAGGTGCGCTGGTGCGTGGAGGTCTTGCTCTCGCGGACGAAGCGTGCGTCGGGCAGGCCGTCGTACTGGGCGGTGTTGTGCACCCAGTACTCCTTCAGGACGCGTTCGTGGGAGCTGCCGGCGCCGTCCCGCTTGCTGGTCTCCAGGGTCTTGCCGGCGAGCCAGGCCGAGTCCGTCCACTCGGTTCCGAAGCCGTCCTTGACCTTGACGCTGCGGGTGAGGGAGGGGTCGGTCTTGGAGGTGCGGTCACCGTCCAGGCCCCGGTAGAGCCAGTGGTAGGTGGAGGCCGCGTTGTCCTTGGTGCCGGTGAACACCTCGACCTGCTGGTAGCCGCGCCAGTCGGACCAGGTCTCGTCCTCGTCCTTGGAGAGCGGGTCGTTGGTGAAGCGCCAGCCGGCGCCGCCGTTGTACTCGTAGCGGGTGGTCATGTCGGGGTCGCCGTCGCTGTCGGGCCCCTGGCCGACTCCGGGATCGACCGAGACCTCGGTGACCACGTACTTCTTGAACCAGCCGGTCCTGTTCTCCGTCTCGCCCTCGGGCGTCCACTTCTGCCAGAAGCAGGGCTGGGTGTTGGACGACTGGCTCGGCAGGCTGTTGATGTCGCAGGCGTCGGGCTGGCCGTACGTCACGCTGGTCACGCCGCCGAGGTCGCCGTAGACCTTGGTGACGCGGCGGAAGTTGAGCAGGCTCGAACCGACCTGGTTGTCCTTCCACTCCCCGTTGAAATTGATCACCGGGAGGCGCAGGTCGGGGCCGTCGCCGTAGCCCTTGCGCTGGATGTAGTCGAGCCAGAGGGTCTTGCCGACCGTGCCGTCCGGGTTCGGCAGCCCGTACTTCATCTGGTACTGCATCGCCGGGTCCCACGCGGCGGCGTCGTTGTCGCGGACGTACGTCTTGACGTCCCACAGCATGTCGGTGGTGAAGAACGTCGGGTAGTACGTCTTGCCGGCGCAGTAGCTGTCACCGGAGGTGCCGTCGCACATCAGGTCGGTGGGCACGTCCGGGTAGGAGTCCGGGGTGGTGGAGATGGGCGGGCAGGCCGCCGGCTCCGTGGTCAGCGGGTCCTTCTCGGTCATCCGCTCCACGCACCGGCCCACGTGGGTCAGCTCGACCTTCGCGGGCAACTGGGCGCCGGTGATCTGCGAGGCCCAGCCGTACTCGATGCGGGTCAGGTAGCTGCCGGCGTCGTACTTGCGGGCCTTGTCGGTATTGGCGACCGAGCGGTAGTGGTTGGTCTGCCGGTCGTAGAAGTAGGCGTTCTCGACCTCGTTGGGGTCGACGACGCGGTCGAGGTTCCAGCGCCACGCCTGGGCGCACGGCTCCGGGAACTGCGCGTGGCACGGTTCGCCCGTGTCGTTGCCGACGACCGGGATGGTGAGGACGGAGTCGGTGGCGCCGTCGGTGCGTTCGCTGCGGCCCCAGCCGAAGTAGTAGCGCATGCCGTCCTGGCTGGAGATCACCCAGTACTCGTCGTCGCTGCCGTGGCCGCCCCACAGGTGCTGCACGCGCCAGCCCGGGTCGTCCTGCACGTGGTAGGAGCCGGTTCCGTTGCCGTCCTGGATGAGCTGGGAGGTGATGCCGTTGAGGTTGATGACGTAGACGGCGCCGTCGGGCTCCGTGCCCGAGTTCGGCGAGTCCCAGCACATGTCGCCGATCGTGGGCAGACCGTCCTGGGTGCAGTTCTTGTAGCGGCGCTCGATGTAGCCGGTCTGGAGGTCCCAGCCCATTCCGGCCCACGACGCCTGGTTGTTGGTCGCCGACGTACGGCCGTCCACGGACTGCGAGTTGTAGGTCAGGGCCAGCGAGGGAGTCGAGCCGGTCGGGGCCTTGGGCAGCTTGAACGGCATCTCGTACGTGAACGCGCCGGAACCGATCGACACGTCCCAGGAGCCCGCCGGATTCAGCGTCGTGGCCCGGTAGTCGCCCTCGTCCGACGACGACCCGGTGGTGACGGCCAGGACGGTGGGCTCGGATGCGGTGGTGGCCGCGTAGGTGCCGAGCAGGGGGCCGCTCTTCTCCGTGGCCACCGCGTCCGGGTCGGCGTCGGCGAAGACGGTGGCCGAGAGGGTTCCGCTCCGCTCGTCGTTGTCGACGTCGACGAACCGCCTGCGGTCCGGCGAACACCCCTTCTTCCGCGGCGTGGTGAGCGCGCACGCCGGCAGTTGCACCAGGCGCAGCCGCGAGGCGAAGTCACCGCCGTGCGCGTACCGGAAGCCCGAGTAGTCGACGGTCACCCGCACCGGTCCCGGCGCCGCACTGCCGTCCGTGCGCGTCACCTTCAGGCCCAGGCCGACGCCGCCGACGGGCTTCACGGCCGCGCGGTCCAGCACCTCGACGTCCACCCGGGCGGGCCGCGGGCCGGAGCGTACGGCCGGGCCGCCCGTCTTCGGCAGGGCGCCGGATCCCTGCGTCTCCTTCGGCGAGGTGGCGAACTCGCCCTGAGGCGGTGTGCCCGCCTTCACGACCTGCGCGGCGGTCGCGGCCTGGACGGCGACCACCGCGGAGTCGGCGGCCCCGCTCTTCCGGTCGGTGTCGACGACCGCTCCGGACGGTGCCACGGCGAGGGGGTCGCCCGCTGGGGCCTCGGTCAGGTCGACCCGGGCACGGACCGGCTCGGGCCACACCGTGCGGGGCGCCTTGGTCATGGTCGGCTCACCCTGCTGCTTCGGCACGCCCTGGCCGGGCCGTACCGGTACGTCGACCGTCCGGTCCGTCGGCTCGGCCCGGGCCACGGAGGCGGCCACGGCGGACGCCGGTACCGACATCAGTCCCGCCAGCAACGCGCTGGACGCGACCAGGACGGCGACCCGTCCGAGAGCAACCCGTCCGGGACCAGACCATCTGACGGCACGCACCGGCCACCCCACCCCATGGAGAAACAGAAAGGAACCTCAAGAGAACAGTGAGGCGACCGGAGAGTAACCGAGCGATCAGGAGATTCCAACGCTGATCATTAGATTCTTTCGGACATTACGCACTCTTTCCTGGCAAAAAACATTGAAGGGTGAGTGACCGAAGAAGCCCGACTAGGTGGGACTACCACCACTGGATGGCCGGTGTTTTAATAACCGGCCGACGGCCGACCGCCACCCCGTCGACCAGAATGCCCTTTTTCAGCAGGCTGTGTGCACGGTGGCATCACTCATCCTTTTCGAGGGGTTACATGCTCGACCGCAGACAGGTACTGAAGCTGGCGGGCGCCGCCGTCGGGGTCGCGTCGGTCCCCGCGATCGCCGTGGCCGCACAGCAGGTCGGCAGCCCGACCGGCCCGTCGGGGTCCGAGGCCGTACCGGGGGCCGTTCCCGGCAGCCGGCGATTCGACCTCACCGCGCCCTCCGAAATGCTGCTGCGCGAGGTCAGGCTGAACGAGACCCGCGTGCTCCAGTCATTCGGGTTCGACAATGCGCGCCGGCACGTCTTCTTCGTGCAATTGGTGGACGGTGGCCGACGACTTCCCGGCGAGACCCGCACGTACAGCGGCGACGAACGCTCGGCGAACGGCGACCTTTGTGTCACCCGTATGGATCTTTCGGGTAACATTCTGGGAACCATGTATCTGCGTGGTTTCGGGCACGGCGTACAAATCGGCGTCGAATCCACGGACGCGGGCAGTTTTCTGTGGACGGAAACGGCGTCCGTGGCCAGTCAGGATTCCACCGGGAACTACACCGGCTGGGGCAGCCGCCTCGCCCGCTTCGCATTCGCCAACGGCAGCGTCCTCACGCCCGACTCGCCGGCGCTCACCCAGCACCGGCTCGAGGACGGCGTCGACCGCACCACGGTGACGGTCGATCCCACGCACCAGCGGCTCGCGGTCCGGTGCCGCGTGAACGGCACCTTCCGGTACCGGCTGTACGACCTCGCGGCCTTCACGTCGGGCGGCAGGACGACCCTCGCCGACGTGCCGCAGCCGGCCGATCTGCAGCCGGGCCACCCGGACACGTTCCAGGGTTTCGCCTCGTTCGGAAGCCACCTGTACCTCCTGGCCGGCACGCAGTACGGCAAGGACGGGTCGGTCGAGGGCACCGGCAACACGTTCATCACCTGCGTCGACTGGAACAGCGGCGCAGTGGTCGAGCAGGAGCTGACGAAGGCCGGTTACAGCCTTCCCTACCGGGAGCCGGAGGGCATGGCGATCCAGATCCCGGATCCGGCCGCACCGCAGGCGGCGCGCCTGTGCTCCGGTTTCGCCTCCGTCACGTCCGACACGGACGCCCGCAAGCGCGCCAGCATCTACTACAAGGAGACGCTGGTCTGAGACCCGAGGCCGAGGGCCCGCCCGGTCCACCGGGCGGGCCCTCGGCCGTCGCAGCTGCCGGTCCGCGTCACCCGCGGCGGTGCCGCCACCCCTGCCAGGCGGACTCGATCATCTCGTCCAGGCCGTGGCGGGCCGACCACCCCAGCACCTCGCGGATGCGGTCCGCCGAGGCCACGACCCGGGCCGGGTCGCCGGCACGCCGGGCGGTCACCTCGGGGGCCACGGTCTCGTTGCCGGTGACCTTGAGGATGCGGTCGACCATCTCACGGACCGAACTGCCCTCGCCGCGGCCGATGTTCAGGGTGAGGGCGGTGCCCTGCGGCGCCTCGACGAGGTACCGGGCCGCCGCCAGGTGGGCGGAGGCGATGTCCTGCACGTGGATGTAGTCGCGCACGCACGTGCCGTCGGGCGTCGCGTAGTCGTCGCCGAAGATCCTCGGCGCCTCGCCGGCCTCCAGCCGCTCGAAAACCATGGGGACGAGGTTGAAGACACCGGCGTCGGACAGCTCGGGGGACGCCGCTCCGGCGACGTTGAAGTAGCGCAGGGAGGCGCCGCGGATGCCGTGGGCGGCGGCCGCCGCCTTGATCAGCCACTCGCCGATGAGCTTGGTCTCGCCGTACGGGCTCATCGGCGCGCACGGGGTGTCCTCCGTGACAAGAGCCACATCCGGCATGCCGTAGACGGCGGCGGAGGACGAGAAGACGAGCTTGTCCACGCCGGTCGCGGTCATCGCCTCCAGGAGCGTCTGCAGACCGGTGACGTTCTCCCGGTAGTAGTGCAGCGGCCGCTCCACGGACTCGCCGACCTGCTTCTTGGCCGCGATGTGCACCACACCTGTCACAGCATGGTCACGAATTGCCTGCTCCAGCAGGTCGCGGTCGACGACGCTGCCCACCACGAGCGGCACTCCTTCCGGCACCCGGTCCGCGCTGCCGGTGGACAGGTCGTCGTAGACGACCACGGACTCACCCCCGCCGAGCAGGGCACGCACCACATGCGCGCCGATGTATCCGGCTCCACCCGTGACCAGCCAGCTCATCCTCATGCCTCCAAGGTCCGTCGTCACTGCATGCAGAGTGTTCCGCGGGCCCCGGAAAATCGAATCCGACACATGCCGCAAAGGGTGGAAAAGGGATGGATTCGCCGCTGCCGGAGGTGCGTTGCGGCCGCACGGAGAGGGACAGGAAGCTCTGGAAATCGGGCGATTCCACCGTTGGCCGACCCCTGCCGGTCCCGCTACCGTGCCCACGGAAACTTCGCATGAATCCTTTACGCTGATGCGGCGACGCCTCCAGGTCCAACGATGCCCGGAGCGCGGCCCGGCCCGGGGCCCGTGCGCACGTGGTCAGTTCTCGGAACAGGTTGTAAGGATGCCCAGACTCTCTCTCGTTGTCCCCGTGTACAAGGTGCAGGGGTATCTGTCCGAGTGCCTCGACTCCATACTCGGGCAGGACTGCACGGACTTCGAGGTCATCGCCGTCGACGACTGCTCACCCGACGGCTCGGGCCTCATTCTCGACCAGTACGCGGAAAAGGACGCCCGCATTCATGTGATTCACCTCACCGAGAACGTGGGTCTGGGGCGCGCGCGCAACGCGGGACTGGAGCGGGCCGAGGGCGACTACGTCCTGTTCCTCGACAGTGACGACACGTTGTCCGCCGGGGCGCTCGCGGCGATATCCGAGCGCCTCGACGCCACCGGCGACCCGGACGTACTGATCTACGACTACGTGCGCACCTACTGGGACGGCCAGGTCCGCCCCAACCAGCGCGCCGACCTGCTCAGGAGCGAGGGCCCGGACGTCTTCCGCCTCGCCGACCGCCCGCAGCTGCTCAACCTGCTGCAGATCGTCTGGAACAAGGCCTACCGCCGCGACTTCATCACCCGCACCGGCCTCACCTTCCCCCCGGGCTACTACGAGGACGCCCCGTGGACGTTCTGCTCGATGATCAGCGCCGAGCGCATGGCCGTGCTGGACCGGGTCTGCGTGCACTACCGGCAGCGCCGTGAGGGCGGCAACATCCTCAAGACGGTCAGCCGCAAGCACTTCGACGTCTTCGACCAGTACCGCCGGGTCTTCGACTTCCTCGCCGACCACGAGGAACTGGAGCAGTGGCGCGAGCCGCTGTTCCGCAAGATGGTCGACCACTACCTGACCGTGCTGGAACGCCCCGGACGGCTGCCGCAGTCGGCCCGCGCCGAGTTCTTCCACCGGGCCGCGGCCGACTACCGCGCGCACCTGCCCCAGGGTTTCCGGCGTCCGGCCGGCGGCCGCGGCCACAAGTACGCGATGCTGGAGCGTGACACGTACGCCGCCCTGGCGGGCGCCACCGCGGCCGTGAAGTTCCGGCGGCGGGTCAACAACCGGGCGCGGGCCGCGATCAACCGGTCCAAGCGCAGCGCGATAGGCGTCTACTACCAGTCGCAGCTGCGGCTGCCCCTCGACGACAACCTCGCGCTGTTCTCCGCCTACTGGAGCCGCAGCGTCTCCTGCAACCCGGCGGCCATCGACGCCGAACTCGCCCGCCTCGCACCGCACATGCGGCGGGTGTGGGCCGTCCGCCCGGACGCCGTGGACCAGGTGCCCGAGGGCGTGGAGTACGTCCGGGTCGGTTCGCGCGAGTACTGGGCGGCCGTGGCGCGCGCCAAGTACCTCGTCAACAACGTGAACTTCGCGGACGCGGTGGTGAAGCGGGAGGGCCAGATCCATCTGCAGACGCACCACGGCACGCCGCTGAAGACGATGGGCCTGGACCAGCAGAAGTACCCGGCGTCCACCCACATGGACTTCGCCAAGCTGCTGGAACGCTGCGACCGCTGGGACTTCAGCCTCAGCTCCAACCGCTTCTCGACCGCCGTGTGGGAGCGCGTGTACCCCTGCTCGTACACCTCCCTGGAGACCGGCTACCCGCGCAACGACGTCCTGGTGAACGCCACCGCCGAGGACGTCCGGCGGGCCCGCGCGGCGCTCGGACTCGCCGACGGCACCAAGGCGTTCCTGTACATGCCCACGCACCGCGAGTACCAGCCCGGGTTCACCCCGGCCCTCGACCTCGCGCGCCTCGCGGACGAACTGGGCCCCGACGTCACGCTGATGGTGCGCGGCCACTACTTCTACGGCAGTTCCCCGCACACCGCCGAACTGCGCAGGAGCGGACGGATCGTCGACGTGTCGGGCCACCACCCGGTGGAGGAGCTGTACCTGGCCGCGGACGCGCTCGTCACGGACTACTCGTCGGCGATGTTCGACTACGCGGTCCTCGACCGCCCGATCATCGTCTACGCCCCCGACTGGGACATCTACTCCGCGGTCCGCGGCACCTACTTCAACCTGCTGGAGGAGCCGCCCGGTGTGGTGGCCACCTCGCAGGCCGAGCTGATCCGCCTGCTCGAATCGCGGGAGTACGCCGGAGCGGACGCCGCCGAGCGCCGCGCCGCCTTCCGGCTGCGGTTCTGCGAGTTCGACGACGGGCGCGCAGCCGAAAGGGTGGTGCGGCGCGTCTTCCTCGGTGAGGACAGCACGCTGCCGTTCGTCCCGTTCACCGAACGATCCCACGCACCGACCCCCGACCAGGCGCTCGAACTGGTCGAGCGGGCCTGACCCCAGGAAGGAGAGCACCAAGCCATGGCCCCTCGGCTCAGTGTCATCGTCCCCATCTACAACGTCGAGCGCTACCTGCCCGCGTGTCTTGACTCCCTCGCCGCGCAGACCTTCCGGGACCTGGAGGTCCTGATGGTCGACGACGGCTCCCCCGACGACTCCGCGTCCATCGCGGCCGCGTACGAGAGCCGCGACGAGCGCTTCAAGCTCATCCGCAAGGAGAACGCCGGGCTCGGCGCGGCCCGCAACACGGGCATCGCGCACATGTCGGCCGACGCGGAGTTCCTCACCTTCGTCGACAGTGACGACGTCATCCCGCCGGACGCCTACCGGCAGATGATCGCCAGCCTGGACGAGTCCGGCTCGGACTTCGCCACCGGCAACGTCTTCCACCTCAAGGGCGAGAAGTCGTGGCAGGTGCCCCTGCTGAAGATGCTGGCCGGCGAGGCCCGCAGGCGCACCCACATATCCAGGAACCCGAAGCTCATAGCCGACCGCATCGCCTGCAACAAGGTCTTCCGGCGGACGTTCTGGGAGCGCGAGGGCTTCGTCTTCCCCGAGGGCATCCTGCACGAGGACATCCCCGTCGTCCTGCCCGCGCACTACCGCGCCGAGGCCGTCGACATCATCGGCGAACCGACGTACTTCTGGCGGCTGCGCGAGGGCGAGTCCGCGCCGTCGATCACCCAGCGCCGCAAGGAGCCGCAGGCCATCCGCGACCGCGTCACCGCGGTCAGCATGGTCAGCGACTACCTCTCCCAGCAGACGGGCCCGGAGTTCGCCGAGTACAAGCGCCAGTACGACGACCGGGTGCTCCGCGACGACCTGCGGCTGTTCCTGCGGGTGCTGCCGGACGCGACCGCCGAGTTCCACGAGGCGTTCCTGGAAGCCGCCAACCGCTACCTGGACATGGTCGACCCGAAGATCGTCATGGCGCTGCCGACGGACCTGCGGGTGCAGTGGCTGCTGGTCCGCAAGCACGCCATGCCGGAGCTGATCGCCCTGCTGGCCTCCCAGCGCCGCAAGGAGCCCATCGAGGTCTCCGGCACCTTCCGCAAGTACGCCAGCTTCCGCACGCTCGAGGAGAGCGGCCTGGAGCTGCCGAAGTCGGCGCTGCGCATCGACGGCGACCTGGGCCTGCGCGCCCCGCTGCGCTCGGTGACCTGGCAGGACGGCAAGCTGCTGCTGTCCGGCGACGCCTACATCGACAAGATCGACGTGTCGGCGAAGCGGAGCAGCGTCAAGATCGTCCAGCTCAAGCGCCACGGCTCCCGCCGACGCGTCTTCCTGCCCGCCAAGAACATCTACCGGCCCGAGTGCACCACCGACTCCGGCCAGCAGCGCTACAACTACGACTGGGCGGGCTGGGAGCTGGCCCTCGATCCGGCGAAGCTGCGCAAGGGCGGGACCTGGCAGGAGGGTCTCTGGCACGTCGGCATCAACGTCTACGCCTCCGGGCTGGTCCGGCGCAGCGGCATCTGGACCCGCGGCGGCTCGGCCGCCAACTTCCCGCCCTACCAGTGGCTCGACGACGACTTCCGGCTGCTGCCGACCGTCGAGCGCAGCGCGCTGAAGCTGCGCGTGGAGAAGGTACGCGCCCTGATCACCGGACGCCGGCTGGACGGCGACGCGGTGGAGGTCAGCGGTGACATCCGGGTCCCGCTGAAGGCCGGTGAGACGGTCACCTTCCGGCTGAGCCACACCAAGAGCGGCGAGGTGCGCACCTACCCCGTGGAGGTGGCGCAGGAGGGCGCCGGCGCGACGTTCCGCACCCGGGTGCCGCTGGAGGACGTGGCCCTGCTGAGCACCAGCACGGTCGACGACAAGGCCCAGCCGGACCGCCGCCGGTGGTCCACGGTCCTGGTGGCCACCGCCGCGGACGGCACGGAGCGCCAGTTCAGCAGCGTGGTCCAGGAAGGGTTGGAGGACCTCTCCTTCGACCTGCCGGCCTCCTTCGGCGAGGCGGGCGCGCACCGCGAGATCGCCCTGACGTCCGGCCACAACGGCTATCTGAAGATCACCGGTCGCACGCGCCGTGCCGTGATCCGGGGCGTCGCCCAGGAGGACGGCAAGATCGTGGTGCGCGGCCGGTGCAGCCGCGAACTCGTCGGTGCGGACCTCGTGCTGAAGGCGACCAACCGCTACGACGAGCGCACCGCGGCCGTCGACTGGGCGGAGGACGGCACGTTCTCCGTGGCGTTCGACCCGTCGGTGATGGGCGGTTCCGGTCAGGTGCCGCTGAAGGCGGGCCGCTGGAACCTGCTGCTGCGCTCGGCGAACCCGGACGTGCCCGACGCGCAGTTCGTCATCGACCGGCTGGCGCTGCGGCAGTTCCCGCTGCACACCGAACTGGGCGGCCGCCGCTACTGGTTCGAGAACCGCTGGAGCGACTACCCGCAGCTGAACTGCCGTTCGGAGCTCAGCGACCTGGAGCGCGGCCCGTACCGCCAGCTCCAGCTGCGCCGCGAGGTGTACCAGCCGGGCCGTCAGCAGCCGCTGCGCGACCAGGTGTTCTTCCTCAGCTACAACGGCAAGCAGTACTCGGACAGCCCTCGGGCGATGCACGAGGAACTGCTGCGCCGGGGCAGCGACCTGAAGTTCCTGTGGGCCGTGCGCGACGGCCAGGTGGTGCTGCCGCCCACCGCGGACAAGGTGCGCATGTGGGGCCGCGAGTGGTTCGAGGCGCTGGCCACCTCCCGCTACATCGTCACCAACGGGCACCTGCCCGAGTGGGTGGAGCGCCGGCCCGGTCAGGTCATCGTGCAGACCTGGCACGGCACGATGCTGAAGAAGATCGGCCACGACATCGAGACGCTGTACTTCGACCGCGAGTACCAGAACCGTCTGGCGCTGGAGGCGAAGAACTGGAGTCTGCTGGTCTCCTCCAACCGCTTCTCCACGCCGATCCTCAAGCGGGCCTTCTCCTACGACGGGGAGATCCTGGAGGCCGGTTACCCGCGCAACGACTACCTCTACTCGCCGGACCGCGACAAGATCGCGGAGAAGGTGCGGAAGACGCTCGGCATCCCGAGCGGCAAGAAGGTCGTGCTGTACGCCCCGACGTGGCGGGACGACCAGTCGCACAGCGCCGGGCAGTACCTGTTCGACCTGCGGATCGACCTGGACGACGCCCGTCGCCGGCTGGGCGAGGACCATGTGCTGCTGATCCGGCGCCACTCCAACGTGGTGGACGCCGTGCCGGGCGCCGGCAACGGTTTCGTGTGGGACGCCTCGGAGTACCCGGACATCGCGGACCTGTACCTGGCGGCGGACATGATGATCACGGACTACTCGTCGGTGATGTTCGACTACGCCCACCTCAAGCGCCCGATGCTGTTCTTCACGTACGACCTGGAGCACTACCGGGACACGCTGCGCGGGTTCTACTTCGACTTCGAGAAGGACTCGCCCGGCCCGCTGATCTCCACGTCCGAGGAGCTGGTGACGGCGATCCGGAACATCGACGAGGTGTCGGCCGAGTACGAGGAGCGCTTCGCGCGGTTCCACCACCTGTTCTGCGACCTGGACGACGGTGAGGCCTCCAAGCGCGTCGTCGACCGTATGCTGGAGCAGGCCAAGGAGATCTGAGCGCGGATCTGAAGCGTGCGTGCCCGGGGGCGAACGGCCCCCGGGCACGCGGCGTTTCCGGCACCGGAACCGGGCCCGGGCCGCATCCGGCCTAGGCGGTGTCTCCCGGTCGTCCTCCTCCGCCACGCAGCGCACCGGCCAGCGCGCGGATCCGGCGCTTGAGGCGCCTGCGCGTGCGCACCCGTCGTACGGGCGGCGGCGGCCCGGCGGTGTCCTTCGGCTCCTGGGCGGGCTCGGGCCGGGGCACCAGACCGCACAGGGCGGTGAGTTCCTCGACGAGCCCCTGGGAGATCAGCAGGCACCGCAGCCTCGACAGCGTCGGCAGTTCGGCGATCAGCTCCCGCGGCATGAACGCCTCCAGCAGCTCCCCGGCGAGCCTCACGTGCACCTGCCGGGTCTCCTCCGGCAGTTCGGTGAACGCGGCCTGGAAACGGCCGAGGATCTCCAGGGTGAGCCAGCGGTAGAGCAGGTCGTTGCGCCGGCGGCCCGGCGGGACGTGGGCCACCACCGTGTTCAGCACGTCGCGCACGTTGGCGTAGAACGACTCGGGGTCGGGGGCCTGCCGGGTCAGGTGCGGGAAGTCCTCACGGTGGACCAGGTGGTAGCAGTCGTAGTCGGCCACGACGGAGATCGACCGGGCGTGCAGACAGGCCGGGACGACGAACATCTGCTCCTCGGCCAGCCGCAGCCCCTCGGCGAAGCGCAGCCCGCGCTCCGTGGCCAGGGAGCGCCGGAACAGCTTCTGCGCGGTGAGGCTCCACACGGCGCGGCAGGTGAAGATGTCGCCGCCCTCGACGTTCCGGCGGAACGGTGTGACCGGCGCCTTGCGGCCCACTCCGCGGATGCGTCCGAGGACCACGTCGGAGTCGTTGCGCCGGGCGGCGGCGACCATCCGTTCCAGTGCCTCGGTGCCGAGGTAGTCGTCGGGGTCGGCGAAGAACAGGAACTCGCCGGCGGCCATGTCGATGCCCCGGTTGCGGGGCCCGCCCGGCGCCCCGGAGTTGTCCTGGTGCACCACCCGGATCCGCCCGGGGTGGCGTGCCGCCCAGGCGTCCAGCAGTGCTCCGCTGCCGTCCGTGGAGCCGTCGTCCACGGCGATGATCTCGACGTTCTCGAAGCCGATGGACTGATCGGCGACGGACTGCAGGCATTCCGCGAGACAGTCCGCGGCGTTGTACACCGGGATGATCACCGAGACGGTGACCTCCCGTGCGGGCTCGATGCCCATGCGCTTCCCCCCCCCCAGGTAGCGTCCTGAACTCGAAAAGGCCCTTCATGCGATGCATTCCGGGCCTTGCCAGTTCTGCCACCGTAACTCCCGGTTGCGCCGGGGGAAACATCAGTCGTCCGTCGGTCACCGCAAGAACCTGTAACGGCCGACGCGCCGCCATGTCCGGCCGTGGGCACGGAACATGACGACGCGTCAGCAGGTTGTACGGGGCGGCGGGGCAGACGGGTCCTAGAAGGGCTCGAAGTCGTCGTACTCCTGCTCGGCGTCGTCCCGCTCGGCCTGCCGGTCGCGGCGGCGCTGGGCAGCCGGCCGGGGAGCCTCGAAGCGGTGGTCCTCGCCGCGGCGGCCGAGCATCTCCGCACCGGCGGTGACGGTGGGCTCCCAGTCGAAGACGACGGCGTTCTCCTCGGGGCCGATGGCCACGCCGTCGCCGGACCGGGCGCCGGCCTTCATCAACTGCTCCTCGACGCCGAGGCGGTTGAGCCGGTCGGCCAGGTAGCCGACGGCCTCGTCGTTGTTGAAGTCGGTCTGGCGGACCCAGCGCTCGGGCTTCTCGCCGCGCACCCGGAACAGCGGCTCCCCGCCGGTGTCCTCGCGGGTGACGGTGAAGCCGGCGTCGTCCACGGCCTTCGGCCGGATGACGATGCGCGTGGCCTCTTCCTTCGGCTTGGCGGCGCGTGCCTGCGCCACCAGCT
This sequence comes from Streptomyces calvus, assembly GCF_006782915.1. GTDB lineage: Bacteria > Actinomycetota > Actinomycetes > Streptomycetales > Streptomycetaceae > Streptomyces > Streptomyces calvus. Next base: position 57,196 of record NZ_VCNP01000047.1, on the reverse strand, counting down.
CGGCGAGCGCGAACGACAGCTCCCGCAGGCCGATGTGGGCGACGGCCGACACCTCGAAGACGCGGTAGCCGCGCGCCTGAAGGTCGGGGCGGACCATGTCGGCGAGGTCCTTGCCGTCCGGCACGTCGACCTTGTTGAGGACGACGATGCGGGGACGGTTGTCGAGGCCGCCGTACTGCCGCAGTTCCTCCTCGATGGTGTCGAGGTCGGAGAGGGGGTCGCGGTCGGACTCCAGGGTGGCGGTGTCCAGCACGTGCACGAGCACGCTGCACCGCTCCACGTGCCGCAGGAACTCCAGGCCGAGGCCCTTGCCCTGGCTGGCGCCGGGGATCAGGCCGGGCACGTCGGCGATGGTGTAGACGGTCGAACCGGCGGTGACGACACCGAGGTTCGGCACGAGGGTGGTGAAGGGGTAGTCGGCGATCTTCGGCTTGGCGGCGCTCAGCACGGAGATCAGCGACGACTTGCCGGCGCTGGGGTATCCGACGAGCGCCACGTCGGCGACGGTCTTGAGCTCCAGGACGACGTCCCTGAGGTCACCCGGCTCGCCGAGCAGCGCGAACCCGGGCGCCTTGCGGCGCGCGGAGGCCAGGGCCGCGTTGCCGAGCCCGCCGCGGCCGCCCTGGGCGGCGACGTAGGAGGTGCCGTGTCCCACCAGGTCCGCGAGGACGTTGCCCGCCTTGTCCAGCACGACGGTGCCGTCCGGCACGGGCAGGACCAGGTCCTGTCCGTCCTTGCCGCTGCGGTTGCCGCCCTCGCCGGGCTTGCCGTTGGTGGCCTTGCGGTGCGGGGAGTGGTGGTAGTCCAGGAGGGTCGTCACGGACTGGTCGACGGTGAGGATGACGTCGCCGCCGCGGCCGCCGTTCCCGCCGTCGGGCCCGCCGAGCGGCTTGAACTTCTCACGGTGGACGGAGGCGCAGCCGTGGCCTCCGTTACCCGCGGCGACATGCAGTTCGACGCGGTCCACGAAGGTGGTCATGGGGGGTGCCTCCAGCACTGCGAGAACGTACGGATCTGTTGTGGGTGTAACACGCGAAAGGCGGACCCGCCTTCCCACCGGGGAAGTGAGGTCCGCCTCGCGAAAGGTTCGCTGGTCGGCCTGGATCAGGCGACCGGAACGATGTTCACGACCTTGCGGCCACGGCTGGTGCCGAACTGCACCGAACCGGCCTGCAGCGCGAACAGGGTGTCGTCGCCGCCGCGACCGACACCGGCGCCCGGGTGGAAGTGGGTGCCGCGCTGGCGGACCAGGATCTCACCGGCGTTGACGACCTGACCGCCGAAGCGCTTCACGCCGAGGCGCTGAGCGTTGGAGTCACGACCGTTACGGGTGGACGATGCGCCCTTCTTGTGTGCCATCTCTCCTCAGTCCCTTACTTCGCAGCCGCGGGGATCTCAGTGACCTTGATCGCCGTGTACTGCTGGCGGTGGCCCTGACGACGGCGGTAGCCGGTCTTGTTCTTGTAGCGCAGAATGTCGATCTTCTGGCCCTTGTGGTGGTCCACGACCTCGGCCTGGACCTTGATGCCGGCCAGGACCCACGGGTCGCTGGTCACGGCGTCGCCGTCGACCACGAGCAGGGTCGAGAGCTCGACCGTGTCGCCGACCTTGGCGGTGGAAATCTTGTCAACCTCGACGATGTCGCCGACAGCAACCTTGTGCTGGCGGCCACCGCTGCGCACGATGGCGTACACGCGGATCTCACTCTCTCACTCGAAGAACGGCACCCCCGCAGGCCAGCCACCCGGCGCAAGCACGCGGGCGACCTCTCCCGATCGCGGCCCGCGCCCGGGAGGAAGAGGTTTACGGGGATGTGGCAGTCCAGATGGACACGCCGACGGTCAAGGTTACGGGCCCCGGCCCACGAGGGTCAAACCGGACCCGTGGACCGGGCCGCGGCCCGCGTGCGTGGATCAGTCGGCGACCGACGCGACGTACTCCGCGTAGGCGTCCTTGATCCGCGTCGGCGACAGCGCCAGGTGCTCCAGGATCGTGTAGCGGCCGGGCCTGGTCTCCGGGGCGAACTCCACGGCCCGGACGAACTCGTCGTCGGTGAAGCCGATCTCCTGCGCCACCACCGGCAGTCCGTGCCGGCGGAGCGCGTCGGCCATCAGCCGGGAGCTGTCGTGGTCGCCGCGCAGGTGCATCGCGAACGCCGCGCCGATGCCGACCTGCTCGCCGTGGCTCGCCGCCCGCCGCGGGTGGAGCAGGTCGAGCGCGTGGCTGATCTCGTGGCAGGCGCCCGAGGAGGGCCGGGTGTGCCCCGCGATGGACATGGCGATGCCCGACAGGACCAGCCCTTCGGACAGCACGGTCAGGAACCCGTCGTCGCCGCAGCCGCCGGGGTGGCGCAGCACCGCCTCGCCGGCCTGCCGGGCCATGGCGGCGGCGAGGCCGTCGACCTTCTCGCCGTTGACGCGGTTGGCCAGCTCCCAGTCCGCCACGGCGGAGATGTTGGACAGCGCGTCACCGATGCCCGAGCGCACGAAGCGGATCGGCGCCTCGCGTATCACGGCGAGGTCGATCAGCAGGGCGATGGGCGTGGGCACGCCGTACGAGCCGCGGCCCGCGTCGTTGTCCAGGATGGACACGGGCGAGCAGATGCCGTCGTGGGAGAGGTTGGTGGCGACGGCGACCATGGGCAGCCCGATGCGCGCCGCGGAGTACTTGGCGCAGTCGATGACCTTGCCGCCGCCGAGGCCCACGACCGCGTCGTAGCGGCCGGACTTCATCCTGTCGGCGAGCCGGACCGCGTCGTCGATGGTGCCGCCGCCGACCTCGAACCAGTCGGCGCCCGGCAGCGCCGGGGAGAGCCGCTCGCGCAGCCGCGCCCCGGAGCCGCCGCTGATCGCCACCGCGAGCCGGCCGGACTGGGAGATCCGCTGGTCGGCGAGGACGGTGGCGAGGTCGTCGAGGGCACCCGGGCGGATGTCGACGACGACCGGGGACGGAATGAGCCGGGTCAGTACTGGCACGCGATCTCCCGTCCGCGGGCGAGGTCGTCGTGGTTGTCGATCTCGACCCACGGGACGTCACCGATCGGCGCCACATCGATCCGGAAGCCCCGGTTCACCAGCTCCTGGTAACCGTCCTCGTAGTACAGCTGCGGATCCCGCTCGAACGTCGCCCGCAGCGCGTCCGCCAGCTCCTGCGCCGCATCGCCCTCGATCAGCGTCACACCGATGTACTCACCGGTCGCCTCCGCCGGATCCATCAGCTTGGTGATCCGCCGCATCCCCTTCTCGGGATCCACGACGACCTTCATCTCCTCGTCGGCCAGCCGCTTCACCGTGTCCAGCGCCAGAATGATCTTCTTGTCGCCGCCCCGCGCCGCCAGCAGCGTCTTCTCCACGGAGACCGGGTGCACGGTGTCACCGTTGGCCAGGATCACCCCGTCCTTCAGCGCGTCCCGGCCGCACCACAGGGAGTAGGCGTTGTTCCACTCCTCGGCCTTGTCGTTGTCGATCAGCGTCAGCTTCAGGCCGTACTTCTGCTCCAGCGCCGCCCTGCGCTCGTACACGGCCTCCTTGCGGTACCCGACGATGACCGCGACCTCGGTCAGACCGACCTCCGCGAAGTTGCCGAGCGTCAGGTCCAGGACCGTCACCGCGTCGGGGTCGCCCTCCGTACCCGAAGGCCCGACCGGCACCAGCGCCTTGGGGAGCGTATCGGTGTAGGGGCGCAGACGCCGTCCGGCGCCGGCCGCAAGCACGAGGCCTATCATCGCGGTTGTTCTCCTTACGTTCCCCGGGTCCGACCGAGTCGGGGATGGTGTCATCTCGGCGGCAGAACTGTCGGGCGGGCACGTCCACGCGGGGGTGGACGTCTGCTCGCGGAAAAAGGGTGTGGTCCTGTCCGGGCGGACAGGACCACACAGGCTGGACGGCCGCTCAGCCCTCGTCGGTCACGGCCGTGACCGACGGCGACGGCTGCTCGGCCGCGGCCACGGTCTTCTTCGACGCCGCCTTCTTCGCGGTCGTCTTCTTGGCGGCCGACTTGGTGGTCTTCGCCGCCGTCTTCTTGGCCGTCGTCTTCTTGGCGGCGGTCTTCTTCGCCGTCGCAGTCTTCGCCGTGGTCTTCTTCGCGGCGGCCTTCTTCACCGTGGCCTTCTTGGCCGCCTTGCGGGCGGCCTTCTTGGCCGGAGCGGCTTCCTGCGCGGCGGCGGGTGCCTCCGCGGGCTCTGCGGCCCCGGCGGACTCCGCGGTCTCGGCAGCGGGCGCGCTCTCCTCCGCCGGGGCCGACGGGAGGACCACGACGGCCGTCTCCTCGGACGCGGTGGAGGTGGTCGGCTTGCGCACCGCACGGCGGCGCGGGCGGGCCGGGGCCTCCGCCTCGGCGGGCGCCTCGGACGGGGCCTGCGCGGGCGCCGGCTCCGTCACCTCGGCGGCCGCGGACTCGGCGACCGTGACCACCGCGGCCTCGGCACCCGCCGGGGAACCGGCCGGCGCGGACACCTTGCGGGTGGCCCGGCGACGGGTACGGCCCTTGGGCGCGGCCTCCTCGGCGGCCGGCGGAACCACGGCGTCCTCGACGGCGGCGGGCTCGGCGAGCGCCTCGGCGGCCGACTCCGGCTGCACCGGACGGGCGGCCTCCTCGGCGACCGTCACGTCCTGGGCGGTCGGGGCCTCGGCCACCGCCTTCCCGGACTCCTCGGCACGCTGCCGGTCGGCGCCGGCGGTCTCCCGCTTCGGCGCGCCCGCCGGGGACGACACCCGTCGGCTCGCCCGGCGGCGCGTACGCCCACGGGTGGCCGCGGCCTCCGCCTCGGCGGCGCTGCTGTACAGCTCCTCGTCCGGCGTGAACTCCGGGGCGGGCAGCGCGACCGGCTCGGCGGCCTCGGCGGCGACCTCGGCCGCCGTCTCCGCCTCCGCCTCCTGCTCGGCCGTCTCGACGCTCGCGGCGGTCTCGTGCTCGTGCGGCTGCTCGGCCGCACCGGCACGGGCCCGCTTGCGGCGCTTGCCGCCGCCCGCGGCCGCGGGCTGGTCGAGGTGGACGATGACACCGCGCCCGTTGCAGTGGACGCAGGTCTCCGAGAACGACTCCAGCAGGCCCTGGCCGACCCGCTTGCGGGTCATCTGGACCAGGCCCAGCGAGGTCACCTCGGCGACCTGGTGCTTCGTACGGTCCCGGCCCAGGCACTCCAGCAGGCGCCGCAGCACCAGGTCCCGGTTGGACTCCAGCACCATGTCGATGAAGTCGATCACGATGATGCCGCCGAGGTCGCGCAGCCTGAGCTGACGCACGATCTCCTCGGCCGCCTCCAGGTTGTTCCTGGTGACGGTCTCCTCGAGGTTGCCGCCCTGACCGGTGAACTTGCCGGTGTTGACGTCGATGACGACCATCGCCTCGGTCCGGTCGATCACCAGCGAACCGCCGCTGGGCAACCACACCTTGCGGTCCAGCGCCTTGGCGAGCTGCTCGTCGATCCGGTACGTGGCGAAGACGTCGACCTCGCTGGTCCAGCGCTGCAGCCGGTCCGCCAGGTCCGGCGCCACGTGGGCGACGTAGCCGTGGATGGTCTCCCAGGCGTCGTCACCGCTGACGACGACCTTGGTGAAGTCCTCGTTGAAGATGTCCCGCACGACCCGGACGGTCATGTCCGGCTCGCCGTACAGCAGCGTCGGCGCGCTGCCGCCGTTCTTGGACTTCTTCTTGATCTCCTCCCACTGCGCCTGGAGCCGCTCGACGTCGCGGCGCAGCTCCTCCTCGCTCGCTCCCTCGGCGGCGGTGCGCACGATGACGCCCGCGTCCTCGGGGACGACCTTCTTGAGGATGGTCTTCAGCCGGGCCCGCTCGGTGTCGGGCAGCTTGCGGCTGATGCCGGTCATCGAGCCCTCGGGGACGTACACGAGGTAGCGGCCCGGGAGGGAGACCTGGCTGGTGAGGCGGGCGCCCTTGTGGCCGATCGGGTCCTTCGTCACCTGGACGAGGACGGACTGGCCGGACTTGAGGGCGGACTCGATACGGCGCGGCCCGCCGGACATGCCGAGCGCCTCGAAGTTGACCTCGCCCGCGTACAGCACGGCGTTGCGGCCCTTGCCGATGTCGATGAAGGCGGCCTCCATCGACGGCAGCACGTTCTGCACCTTGCCCAGGTACACGTTGCCGACGTACGAGGTGGCCTGCTCCTTGTTGACGTAGTGCTCGACGAGCACGCCGTCCTCCAGGACGCCGATCTGCGTGCGGTCGCCGTGCTGGCGGACCACCATGACGCGCTCGACGGCCTCGCGGCGGGCCAGGAACTCGGCCTCGGTGATGATCGGCACCCGGCGGCGGCCCTGCTCGCGGCCCTCGCGGCGGCGCTGCTTCTTGGCCTCCAGACGCGTGGAGCCCTTGATGGACTGCACCTCGTCCGACGGCTCGGCTGCCTTGCGCGGCTCGCGCACCTTGACGACGGTGCGCTCCGGGTCGTCGGCGGCGGGCTCGGCCTCGCCACCGCTGTCACCGGCGCGGCGACGACGACGGCGACGGCGGCGGCTGCTGGTGGACCCGGCGCCGGACTCGTCGTGGTCCTCGGCCGACTCGGCCGCCTCCTCGGCGTCCTCCTCGACCTGCTCGGCGGTGTCCTCGGCGTCCTGGGACGCCTGGTCGGCGGAGACCCGCTCGGTGTCGGTGTCACCGGACTCGGTGTCGGTCTCGGCGGACTCGCCACGGCGGCGGCGACGGCCACCGCGACGGCGGCGACGGCGCGAACCTGCCGACTCGTTCTCGTCCTGGTCCTCGGCGTCGGCGTGGTCCTCGGCCTGCTCGTCGGCCTCCTCCGCCTCGTCCTCGTCACGGGCCTGCGGCGCGGCCTCGGCGGCGGGCGCGGCCTCGGCGGCGGGCGCGGCCTCGGCCTCGTCGCCCGCACCCCGGCGCCGGCGACGGCGGCGGGAGGCGGCGGGCTGCTCCTCGGGCAGTTCCCGGGTCTCCTCCGGCTCCTCCGGCTCCGCCGGTTCGGCGACCTCGGCGGCCGCTTCGGCGGCGGCGCGCTCCGGGGTCTGGAAGCGGGGCTCGGTGAACACCGGCGGCTGGAACACGGCCACGGCCGGACGCGCGGGGCGCCGCCGCGGAGACTCGGCCTCGGCGGGCTCGGCGGTCCCGGCGGCGGCCCGGGCGGGACGCGCGGGCTCGGCGAAACCGGCGGCGGCCTTGCGGACCACCCGGCGACGACGGCGCGGAGCGGCGTCCTCGGCGGGTGCACCGGCACGCTCGGACGCCTGCGCGGCGGGCTCCGCGACGGGGGCCTCGGGAGCCTCGGGGGTTCCCGTGGTTTCGGCAGGGGTCTCGGCCGCGGGGGTCTGCGCGGGCTCGGGCGCGGACTCGGCGGAGGTCGCGGCCTCGGCCGGCACCTCGGCGGGCGCGGAGGCGCGGCGCGAGGCACGACGCCGGGTACGGCGCGGAGCGGCCTCTTCGGCCGCCTCGGCGACCCCGGCGGCCTCGGAGGTCGCGGGGCTCTCGGTGACCGCGGGCGTCTCGGTGGCGGCGGTGCGCTCCGGGGCTGCCGCGGTCTCGGCGGCGGCGGTGTCCGCGGTTGCGGCGGCGGGCGCCGTCGGCGAGGTCACGCTGCGCGTCGCGCGGCGGCGGGCACGCCGCGGAGCGGCGTCCTCGGAGGTGTCGGCGGCGACCGGGGCCGGCTCGGGCGCCGGAGTCGTTTCGGGCGCGGACTGCGTCACCGGTACGACGGTCTCGGCGGCCTCCGCCGATGCCGGAGCCCCGGCGGGCGCGGCCGCACGGCGGACCACCCGACGGCGGCGGGGCGCGGCGGGCGCAGCCTGAGCGGCCTCGGTCTCCTTGTCCGCCTCGGCCGTGACGTCGGCCTCGGCGTCGGTCTCCGCGTCGGCTCCCTCGGGCTCGACGAGCTCGGGGTCCTCGGCGGGGTCGACGGCCTCGGTGAGGTCGGCGGCCCCGGCGGCCGGTATGGCCGGTGCGACGGTCTCGGCCGTCGTGTCGGCCGCGGCGGCGGGCGGGCCCGCCGGGCGGGACGCGGCACGGCGCCGCCTGCGCGGCGGCAGGGTGTCGCTGGGGGTGTTCGGTTCGGAGCCCTCGGTGGGCTCGATCGGTTCGAGCATGCGGGCGTTTCTCCCGTCAGGCTCCCGGGCGCCGCACCCGGTCCGGCGTTGCCGGTGACGTCCGCGGCTCGCGCGATGCGCGTGTGCCGCCGTCCGGGGCGCGGGCGCCGCACGGGAGCTCTCTGTGTCCTGTCTCGCCGGTTCCGTACGCCGAATGCGTACGGCCTGGCGAAAGTCTTCTGGTCGGTGCGCTGCCCGACCCAGGTGGCTCCCGAGTTCGAGGGCGGCGCTTACGACGTCCGTCCCTACGCGGGACCTTCCTTACGCCGGCGCCGTCGCGGTGGCAGTGGCGCCGGCCGGTTGCGGCTCGGTCGCTGCTGCCTCGCGGTCGGGCGCGAGCGGGTCGGTCACCGTGCCGGTCTCTTCATCGAACAGCCCCTGCGCCAGCCTGGTCACCGCTGCGGGGACCGGCGGCGCCAGGTCGGCCACGGCGCGGAGACCGGACAGGACGTCGTCGGGTCGTACGGCAGGCGTCACGTGCCGAACAACCAGCCGCAGTATCGCACAGGGCTGGTCGGTCGGCCTATCAGCCGGGGAACTGTGTGTTTCACCGCTCTCCAGGCTCGCGACCGCGGACCGGGCGTCGAAGGTACGGACGCCGTTCTTGGTCAGGCGCTGCACCTCGACGGTCTCGGCGCCGTTGAACGCCTCGACCGCGCGGCGCGCGTCGGCCGGGTCCACGCCGTCCAGCCGCAGCTCCCACACGGAGGCCGTCAGCCGGTCGGCGAGTCCGGAGGTCCGGGCCTCGACCGCCTCGACGATGTCGAGCCCGGCGGGCAGCGACTCGTCGAGGAGCACACGCAGCTGCTCCGGATCACGCGGCTCGGTGAGCGCGATCTCCAGGTACTCCGCCTCACTGCCCGTGCCGGTGGGTGCGGCATTGGCGTACGACACCTTCGGGTGCGGCGTGAACCCCGCCGAGTACGCCATCGGCACCTCGGCACGGCGCAACGCACGCTCGAAGGCGCGCTGGAAGTCACGGTGGCTGGTGAACCGGAGGCGGCCGCGCTTGGTGTAGCGCAGTCGGATGCGCTGCACCGCGGGTGCGGGCGGCGGGCCTTCGGGCTGTCGCTTGCCCAGTGTCGTTCAGTCCTTCGTGAGAGCGGTCGTACTGCTACCAAGAGTACGTGTCTCTCCGCCGGTAGGTTCCCGCCGGTGCGTGAGCTGCGGTTCCTTCGGTGTTCCGGCCGGTTCGCCGAACAGTGTCCGGCGGATGTCGGCGCGGGCCTGCCGGACCGAGGCGCGGGCGGCGGCCAGGGCCTGCCGGCCGGCCCGCCCCACCGCACGCGCGGCCGCGGCGGCCGGCCGCAGCACGGCGGCGCGCACCGCGTGACCCACGGGCGTGAGCACACTCCGGTACACCCACCGCACCGGCTCCACGAAGACCCACCGGAACACCGCCGCCAGGAACCGCCCGACCGCGAGCGAGACGTGCCCGGCGACCCGCCAGGCGTGCCCGAGGGCGGCCCCGACCTCCCGGGCGACGACGGCGAGCACCCGCCCGACGGGCACCAGGACCCGGCGCCACACCGTGAGCGCGGGCAGCACCAGCAGGATCCGCACGGTCCAGTACAGGACCATGCCGATCCCGGTGACGATCGTGTTCACCAGCCACACCAGCCCCTTGCCGCACCACAGCAGCGCTCGGCCGCACCGCACGAGGGCGTGCCCCAGCGGCGTGAGCACCCACCGGTACAGCCAGGCCGAGGGCAGGACGACCAGGTACCGCCCCAGCCACACCAGTCCCGTCCACAGCGCGGCGCCGATCGCGGCGAGCAGGTGTCCGACCGGGGTCAGCACACGCGCGTACAGCCAGCCGAGCGCATGACCAAGGGGGGTCACAGTACATATCGGTAGAAGGCGAGGGCGGGAAGGACCAGCAGCACGTTCCCGAGCCAGAGCAGCGCCTTGCCGAGCGGGACGAGCACATACCGCCACAGCCCCACGAACGGCCACACGAACACCGCCCGGCCCACCCACAGCAGCGCCCGCCCCAGCGGCCGGAGGACCGTGTGGTTCAGAAACCGTCCCGTGACGACGAGCGCGTCCCACACCATCCGCACGGGCACGACCAGCACGAGCACCACGATCCGCACCGGGATGCGGACCGCCACGACGAGACAGCCCTCACGCGCCGGCGCCGGCGACTTCTCCAGTTCCATACCGACCAGGACGCGCGAACGGCCCCCTCCGGATCCCCGGCCCACGGACCGCACCCTTCATATGCTGAACACCGATATAAAGAACCGAATTCCGAGAATTTCTATGAAGCGCTTTTCTCCACGGCCGTTCACTCATTTGCCACGCATCCAAGTGAAACACCCGCCGTTAGTCGCTATATGACGAAGGGACGCAGGTCAGGGACGCTCCAACTGCCCATCAGACCACCGCACTTGGGTGATCCGTACGCCGACCCGATGAATCACTCCTGACATGAATGATGAACGCTACGACCCACTCCGGTACGGCGCCGACGGCTCGGCCCCGTTCGACGGCGCAGGCACCGGCCGGCACCGGGCCGGAGCCGTCTACACGGACCCCATGGAACCGGCCGTCCCGCCCTGGGACCCCGCCGAGGAACTCGCCTACCTCCTCCAGGAGGCCCGCAGCGACGAGTACGGCAGAACCGTCCCGAACCCGCGCGAGGAGTCCTCCGTCACCGCGCCCCCGGCCGGCAGCCCCATGGGCAACCTGCAGGAGATCACCGCGGAACTGCCACCGCTGCGCGCGACCCCGCGAGGCCACCGGAAACACAACCCGCGCAAACGCCCCGACGCCCTGCGCATCGCCAGCTACGTCATCGCCGCCCTGGCCGCGGTCACCGTGTCGATGGTGAGCGTCTTCAGCGGCGTGGTCACCTACGAACCGCTGCTCCTGGTCACCACGGCCCACAGCAGCGGCAGTTCCTCCGCCTGGTGGCCCGTCCTGGTCTACGGCCCCTGGCTGGCCGGCTCGCTGTCCATCCTCCGCGCGGCCCTGCACCAACGACGCGCCCTGCACTCCTGGTTCGTCGTCCTGCTCTTCTCGTCCGTCGCGGTCATGCTCTGCGTGGCCCAGGCCCCCCGGACCGTCACCGACACGGCCGCCGCGGCCCTCCCCGGAGTCGCCGCCCTGGCCTGCTTCCAGCAGCTCGTCCGCCAGATCACCCTGACCCGCCCACCCCGCCGCACGGCCCCGCCCCGCCACCGCGTACGCCCGTACCGGCGCGACCTCCCCTGAGACCCGAACCCCGGAAGCGGCCCCACCGTCGGTGGGGCCGCTTCGCCGTGGACCCGCGACCGGGACGGAACTGCAGCGGAACGAGGCGGTTCAACCCACCGCGAGCTGCGTAGTCTCCTCGATGACTTCGGGTACGGCGACAGGGAGGGGGCGGGGATGAGCGGGGGCGGGACGCCGTGGAATCCGTACGGCGGGGGGCGGCCGGCGGTGCGCCGGCTGACGTTCGGAAGGCTGTTGAATCCGATCGCCGTGGCGCGGGCGGTGTTCACGCCGTCCCGGCCGGACCGCGTGGACGATCCGGTGGTCAGACGCGCGCAGATCTTCCGCACGGTCGTCGGCCTGGCCGCCGTCACATGGATGCTGTTGTCCTACGGGCTGGCGCCGGACGCCGACGCCGTACGGGACGACCGCTTCGACCAGATCCGCACCAGCCTCATCGCGCTGGCGATCACCTTCCCGGTCGCCGTGACCGTCTTCATCGCGGCGGCCCGCCCGCCCAACCGGCGCCTGTTTCTGCGCCGCGCGGGCAAACCCGCCGGAGCGCTGCTCGCCCTGTTCGTCACGCTCGCCGCACCGAGACTGGTCGTGGGCCTGGGCTACGTGGACGAGAACACCGACTGGACCGCGTCGGCGGGTCGGGTGCTGCTGCTGTTCGCCATCGGCGCCTTCCTGCTGTGGCTGGCGCCCTTCGCGCTCTACGGCATCGTCCAGTCACTCGTGCACGTCTTCCGGACGGCGGACCTCCACGAGACCGTTCCGCCGCTGCTCGCGACGCTGCTCGTGTGGGAGGTCGCCCTCTTCGACGTGTTCCGGGGCGCGTACGACACCGTGCCGTTCGCGGTGCGGATGGTCCTCACCCTGGGAGGTCCGCTGTCCGTCACGGCCCTGGCGCTGTGGGAACTGCGACGGCTGCGCACGCGGTACGGCATCACCCTGCGCGGCGCGCTGCTCCGCTGAACCCGGCTCCGGGCCCCGCACCCGGCCGTCACGCACGGCAGCCGCCGGGCGACCGATGTCGCCCGGCGGCTGCAGCGTGGCCCGCGCGTCAGTGCGTGTGCCCGCCCGGCGCCGGTGCCGCGTTGGTGACCGTCAGCGGCAGCAGCTTCTTGCCGGTGGGGCCGATCTGGATGCTCGTGTCCATCTGCGGGCACACCCCGCAGTCGAAGCACGGGGTCCAGCGGCAGTCCTCGACCTCGGTCTCGTCGAGGGCGTCCTGCCAGTCCTCCCACAGCCAGTCCTTGTCGAGGCCCGAGTCGAGGTGGTCCCAGGGCAGGACCTCCTCGTAGGTGCGCTCGCGGGTGGTGTACCAGTCGACGTCGACGCCGAACTGCGCGAGGGCCTTGTCGGCGCAGTCCATCCAGCGGTCGTAGGAGAAGTGCTCGCGCCAGCCGTCGAAGCGGCCGCCGTCCTCGTAGACCGCGCGGATGACCGCGCCGATGCGGCGGTCGCCGCGGGAGAGCAGGCCCTCGACGATGCCGGGCTTGCCGTCGTGGTAGCGGAAGCCGATGGAACGGCCGTACTTCTTGTCGCCGCGGATCTTGTCGCGGAGCTTGGCGAGGCGCTCGTCCGTCTGCTCGGCCGACAGCTGCGGGGCCCACTGGAACGGGGTGTGCGGCTTGGGGACGAAGCCGCCGATGGAGACCGTGCAGCGGATGTCGTTGGAGCCGGAGACCTCGCGGCCCTTGGCGATCACACGGGTGGCCATGTCGGCGATCTGCAGGACGTCGTCGTCGGTCTCGGTGGGCAGGCCGCACATGAAGTACAGCTTCACCTGGCGCCAGCCGTTGCCGTAGGCGGTGGCGACGGTCCGGATGAGGTCGTCCTCGGAGACCATCTTGTTGATGACCTTGCGGATGCGCTCGGAGCCGCCCTCGGGGGCGAAGGTCAGGCCCGAGCGGCGGCCGTTGCGGGTCAGCTCGTTCGCCAGGTCGATGTTGAAGGCGTCGACGCGGGTGGAGGGCAGGGACAGGCCGATCTTGTCGTCCTCGTAGCGGTCGGCGAGGCCCTTGGCGATGTCGCCGATCTCCGAGTGGTCGGCGGAGGACAGGGAGAGCAGGCCGACCTCCTCGAAGCCGGTCGCCTTCAGGCCCTTGTCGACCATCTCGCCGATGCCGGTGATCGAACGCTCGCGCACCGGGCGGGTGATCATGCCTGCCTGGCAGAAGCGGCAGCCGCGGGTGCAGCCGCGGAAGATCTCCACCGACATGCGCTCGTGGACGGTCTCGGCGAGCGGGACGAGGGGCTGCTTGGGGTAGGGCCACTCGTCGAGGTCCATCACCGTGTGCTTGGAGACGCGCCACGGCACGCCCGAGCGGTTCGGTACGACACGGGCGATACGGCCGTCGGGGAGGTACTCGACGTCGTAGAAGCCGGGGACGTACACGCCGCCGGTCTTCGCCAGGCGCAGGAGGAGTTCCTCGCGGCCGCCGGGACGGCCGGCCTCCTTCCAGGCGCGGATGATCCGGGTGACCTCCAGGACCGCCTGCTCGCCGTCGCCGATGACCGCGCAGTCGATGAAGTCGGCGATCGGCTCGGGGTTGAAGGCGGCGTGGCCGCCGGCCATGACGATCGGGTCGTCGAGGCCGCGGTCCTTGGCCTCCAGCGGGATGCCGGCGAGGTCCAGGGCGGTGAGCATGTTGGTGTAGCCCAGCTCGGTGGAGAAGCTCAGGCCGAACACGTCGAAGGCCTTCACCGGGCGGTGGCTGTCGACCGTGAACTGCGGGACGCCGTGCTCCCGCATCAGCGCCTCGAGGTCCGGCCAGACGCTGTAGGTGCGCTCGGCGAGAACGCCCTCCTGCTCGTTGAGCACCTCGTAGAGGATCATGACGCCCTGGTTGGGCAGTCCGACCTCGTAGGCGTCGGGGTACATGAGCGCCCAGCGGACGTCGCAGCTGTCCCACGGCTTGACCGTGGAGTTGAGCTCTCCGCCGACGTACTGGATCGGCTTCTGCACATGCGGGAGCAGAGCTTCGAGCTGCGGAAACACAGACTTCACAGACTCGGCGGCTTCGGCAGGCATCTCGCGACCTTCGTGTGCTGACTGGGGTCCCCCCGGCCGATGGCTGGGGGCGGGTGACCATCCAGACTAACGCGGCCGGGCGGGTTCCCCGTACGCCGATCGACGGCCGCCGGGCCGGCGGTCACAGGGCGGTGTTCTCGGTGATCGAGTTCCAGGCCTCGGGGAGGGCCGCCTCGGCGAGCTCGGCGCGGCGTTCCTCGCGGGCGTGGAGGACGCCGTAGGTGAAGGTGCTCTCGCCGGCGGCGTGGGCGACGGCGGCCAGCTCGCGCAGGGTGCGGCGGGCCATGACGCTGTCCTGGTGGTCGCCGAGCAGGCCCTGGAGCGTCTTCATGGACTTCACCAGCTTCTTGGCGGGCGCGCCGAGCGCCGGGGTGGCGGCCTCGGCCGCGTACCGGGTGCGCTTGGTCTTCTTGCGGGCCTCGTGCAGGGCGACGTCGCGGTCCTCGCCGGGCGGGAGGTCCAGGGCCCGGCCGACGAGTCCGGAGAGTGTGCCGAAGTCCTTGCGTACGGCCTTGGCGAGCGGTTTGCCGGGCGCGTGACCGGCCTTCCCGCGCAGCGGCGGGTCGGCGAGGACGGCGTCGAGGGTGTCGAGCAGGGTGAGGTAGCGGCGGGAGTCGAGGACGCCGGTGAGCCGGTTGCGGGCGCCGCGGTGCGCGGTCGCGGACCAGGCGGCGAGCCGGTCGGCGACGGGGCCGTGGACGAGGGCGGCGGGCAGGTCGTCCAGGGCTGACCGGAGGCGTTCGGCGAGGACTTCCTGGTCGCGGTCCAGGCCCAGTTCGCCGGCCAGCCACTTCAGGTCGGTGGCGATCGGGTCGGTCGCCTCGCGGCCGAGGACGCCGGCGAAGGTGCGGAAGGTGCTGCGCAGACGGCGGGTGGCGACGCGCATGCGGTGCACGGAGTCGGGTGCGTCCTGGCGGACGGCGGGGTCGAGCGCGACGAGGGCGTCGCGCTGCTCGCGGACGTACGCCAGGACGTGGTCGCCGGCGGTGACGGGGGCGCGGTCCTTGCGGGCGCGGGCGGTGCGGCCGGGCGGGGCCGTCTCGGCGAGGGCCCTGGCCAGCTTGGAGGACGACGTGGAGGGGCGCACGCCGGCCTTGCGCAGGCGGGTGTCCACCGTGTCGAGGAAGGCGGGGTCGCCGCCGTCGGCGAGTTCGACCTCGATCTCGGTCCACTGGGCGGTGCCGCCGGTGCCGGTGAGGCGTTCGGCGTGGACGGTGTCGACGCTGACCTCGGCGAGCAGTCGGCCGTCGGCGTCGACCAGGTGGCGCACCTCACGGTCGGAGCGGAGCCGGACGAGGGGCAGCAGTTCGCCGTCGCGGACGCGGGAGCGGACGAGGGCGGCCAGCTCGTCGGGCAGCGTGTCGGAGAGCGGGGCGCGGATCTCGTCGCGCACCGAGGGAGCGACGGGGAACTTCAGGTGCCAGCCGGCGTCGGATCCGCCGGTGCGGCGGCGCAGGGTGACGGAGGCCGCGGCGAGGCGTTCGTCGGCGGTGTCGTGGTAGGTGGCGTCCAGGTGGGCGACGCCCTTGTCGAGGACCGATGCGACGCCGGGGACGTGGGTCAGGTCGGGCAGTCCGCTGTCGTCGGACTCGTACTTTCGCTCGATCTCGCGTGTGATGTCCGCCATGCAGCGAATCTAGTCGCCGTGGGTGCGGAGCGGCAGTGGGCCGCTCCGCACCGGTGGCTCCGGTGGCGCGTACGCGGTGGCCGGCGGCAGTCGGTGGGTGGTCGGGCGGGAGACGGTGGGTGGCCGGGCGGCAGACGGTGGGTGGTCGGGCGGGAGACGGTGGGTGGTCGGGGTCAGGCGGACATCGGGCGTTGCACCCGGATCGACTGGAGCAGGCCCACCGCCAGCCATACGGCGAACATCGACGAGCCGCCGTAGGAGACGAAGGGCAGGGGCAGGCCGGTGACCGGCATGATGCCGAGGGTCATGCCGATGTTCTCGAACGTCTGGAAGGCGAACCAGGCGACGATGCCCGCGGCGACGATGGTGCCGTACAGGTCGGTGGTGTCGCGGGCGATGCGGCAGGCGCGCCAGAGGATGACGCCGAGCAGGCCGATGATCAGTGCGCCGCCGACGAAGCCGAGTTCCTCACCGGCGACGGTGAAGACGAAGTCGGTCTGCTGCTCGGGGACGAACTGGCCGGTGGTCTGGGAGCCGTGGAAGAGGCCGGAGCCGGTCAGTCCGCCGGAGCCGATGGCGATGCGGGCCTGGTTGGTGTTGTAGCCGACGCCCGCGGGGTCGAGCTCGGGGTTGGCGAACGCGGCGAAGCGGTTGATCTGGTACTCGTCGAGGATCCCGAGCTGCCAGACGGTGACCGCGCCGATCGCTCCGGCGCTCATCAGGCCGAAGATCCAGCGGTTGGACGCGCCGGAGGCGAGCAGCACGCCGAGCACGATGACGACCATGACCATGACCGACCCGAGGTCGGGCATGAGCATCACGATCAGCATGGGGACGACGGCGAGACCGAGGGCCTGGAGGACCGTGCGGTGGTCGGGGTGGGGCCGGTCGCCCGCGTCGACGCGGGCGGCGAGCAGCATCGCCATGCCCAGGATGATCGTGATCTTCACGAACTCGGAGGGCTGGAGCGAGAAGCCGCCGGGGAGTTTGATCCAGGAGTGGGCGCCGTTGATGGTGGAGCCCAGAGGCGTGAGCACCAGCAGGATGAGCAGGACGGAGACGCCGTACAGCAGCGGGACCGCCGTGCGCAGGGCGCGGTGGCCCAGCCAGATGGCGCCGACCATCAGGGCGAGTCCGATGCCGGTGTTGAGCCAGTGGCGGACCAGGAAGTAGTAGGGGTCGCCCTGGTTGAGTTCGGTGCGGTTGCGGGTGGCCGAGTAGACCAGCAGGGAGCCGAGCAGGGACAGGGCGATCGCGGAGAGCAGTATCGGCCAGTCGAGGCGGCGGGCCAGGGAGTCCCGGGCGAAGACCCGGGTCCAGCCGGCCCGCTCGGGCCCGTATCCGGAGACCTGGAAGCTGTTGACGCCGCCGGTCACGAGTCCGCCCTCCGTGCTCCGCTGCCGGCGCGCCGGGCGCGGGCGCGGCGGCGGGTCCCGCCGTCGCCGTGGCGTGGTCCGCCGCCCCGTCGTCGCTCGCGGCGGCGGGTGTCGCGGTTGCCCGCCTCCGGTGAGGGGACCGTGCCCGCCTGCTGCCCGCCGGCCGGGTCGTCCTGGCCGTCCTGCGGGGCGGTCGCCCGGGCGTCGGGCGAGGGGGTGGCCCGGTCCTTGGCGGGGTCCTTGGAGACCTTCGGGGCGTTGATGGTGCCGTCGGTGCGGACCTGCGGGAGGTCCTTCTGCGGTGTCGGCAGCAGCGCCTTCTTCTTGTCGATCTCGCCGTCCTCGGAGACGCCGTAGAGGGCGTTGTAGATGTTGCGCACGGCGGGGCCCGAGGCGCCGGAGCCGGTACCACCCTGGGAGATCGTCATGACGATCGAGTAGTCCTCGGTGTAGGTCGCGAACCACGAGGTGGTCTGCTTGCCGTAGACCTCGGCGGTACCGGTCTTGGCGTGCATCGGGATCTTGTCCTGTGGCCAGCCCCCGAATCGCCACGCGGCCGTACCGCGGGTGGCGACTCCTTCGAGGGCTGCGTCTATCTGGCCGAGGGTCTTCTTCGTCATCGGCAGCTTGCCGTGGGAGCGCGGCTCGAACTCGGTGACGGTCTTGCCGTCGGGGCTGATGACGGCCTTGCCGACGGTGGGGTCGTACAGGGTGCCGCCGTTGGAGATGGCCGCGTAGATGGTGGCCATCTGGATGGGGGTGACGAGCGTGTCGCCCTGGCCGATGGAGTAGTTGACGGAGTCACCGGCGCGCAGCCGGTTGCCTTCGAGGCAGTTCTCGTAGGCGATGCGCTCGGCGTAGCTGCCGTCCTTCTTGCCGGTCTTGCACCAGACGTCCTTGTTGGCCTTCCAGTAGTCCAGCTTCCACTGGCGGTCGGGGACGCGGCCGGTGACCTCGTTGGGCAGGTCGATGCCGGTCTCCTGGCCGAGGCCGAACTGGTGGGCGGTCTTGTAGAACCAGTCGTGGGCGTTCTTCTTCGGCTTGTTGCCGCCGTCGCGCTTCCACTCCTGGTGGGACAGGGCGTAGAAGACGGTGTCGCAGGAGACTTCGAGGGCGCGGCCGAGGCTGATGGCGCCGTGGTTCTGGGACTCGAAGTTCTTGAAGACCTGACCGCCGATGGAGTACGAGCTGGAGCAGTTGTAGGGGCCTTCGAAGGAGTATCCGGCGTTGATCGCGGCGGCCGTCGGGATGACCTTGAAGATGGAGCCGGGCGCCGACTGGCCCTGGATGGCGCGGTTGAGCAGCGGGTAGTTGGACTTCTTGCCGGTGAGGGCGGCGTAGTCCTTGGCGGAGATGCCGCCGACCCAGGCGTTGGGGTCGTAGGTCGGATTGGAGGCCATGGCGACGACGCGGCCGGTCTTGGCCTCCATGACGACGACGGCGCCGGAGTCGGCCTCGTAGTTGCGGTTGGTGTTGCGGTCGTGTTCCTTGCGGGCGGCCTTCATCGCCTCGTTCAGCTCGTACTCGGCGATGCGCTGGACGCGGGAGTCGATGCTGGTGACGAGGTTGGCGCCGGGCCGGGCCGGGTCGTCCTCGGCCTTGCCGATGACGCGGCCGAGGTTGTCGACCTCGTAGCGGGTGACGCCGGCCTTGCCGCGCAGCTGCTTGTCGTACTGGCGCTCCAGTCCGGAGCGGCCCACCATGTCGGAGCGCAGGTAGGGGGAGCTGGTGTCCTGGGCCTGCTGGATCTCCTCGTCGGTGACGGGCGAGAGGTAGCCGAGGACCTGCGCGGTGTTGGCCTTGCCGGGGCTCGGGTAGCGGCGCAGGGCCTGCGGCTCGGCGGTGATGCCGGGGAAGTCCTCGGCGCGTTCACGGATCTGCAGGGCCTGCTTGGGGGTGGCCTCGTCGGTGATGGGGATCGGCTGGTACGGCGAGCCGTTCCAGCAGGGCTGCGGGGTCTCGGAGTCGCACAGCCGGACCTTCTGCATGACGTCCTTCGGCGTCATGCCGAGGACACCGGCGAGCTTGGTGAGGACCGCCTTGCCGTCGTCCTTCATCTTCAACAGGTCGGTGCGGGAGGCGGAGACGACCAGCCGGGTCTCGTTGTCGGCGAGGGCCACGCCGCGCGCGTCCAGGATGGAGCCGCGGACGGCGGGCTGGACGACCTGCTGGACGTGGTTGCCGGAGGCCTCCTTGGCGTACTGGTCGCCCTCGCGGATCTGGAGGTACCACAGGCGTCCGCCGAGGGTGCCGAGGAGGGAGACGACGAGGACCTGAATGACGACGAGCCGGATCTGGACCCGCGGGCTGCGGCCGGTCTCGGGGATGTTGGTCACGCGGTTTTCCTCCCCTCTCAGAGCGCGTACGGGTGGGTGGGTACGAGTGGTGAACGGCCGGTCCGCGTCCCGGGTTTCCGTCGCCGGTCACTCGTTCCGGTGAAGTTCCGTGAGGTCACAGGCGCTTGACCCCCTTGATCCGTCCGGCCCGGGCCACGCGCGCGCGGGCCGCCTTCACCCGCAGTCCGTTGCGCCGGCCGCCGATGCGCAGCCCGGTGCCGCCGGAGAGCCAGCCGGAGGAGATGTCGCCGGAGGTGGCGGAGGCGGTCTCGGCGAGCGGGTCGTTCTCGGCGCGGCGGGCCAGGGCCATCACGCCGGGGACGACGAACGGGGCGAGCAGCAGGTCGTACAGCGCGGCGGTGAACAGCAGGGAGCCGAGGCCGACATGGCGGGCGGCGGTGTCGCCGACGAGGGCGCCGACGCCGGCGTAGAGCAGGGTGGAGCCGATCGCGGCCGCGACCACCACGACCATGGGGCCGGTGGCCGACTTGACCTGCCCGGTCTCGGGTTTGACGAGTCCGGCGAGGTAGCCGATGACGCACAGCACGAGGGCGTAGCGGCCGGCGGCGTGGTCGGCGGGCGGGGCGAGGTCGGCGAGGAGTCCGGCGGCGAAGCCGACGAGGGCCCCGCCGACGTGGCCGTAGACCAGGGCGAGGCCGAGGACGGTGAGCAGCAGCAGGTCGGGGACGGCGCCGGGGAGGTGGAGGCGGGCGAGGACGCTCACCTGGAGCACCAGGGCGACGACGATCAGCGAGCTGGAGAGCAGGATCCGGTTGACGCGCATGGGGGTGACAGCTCCTACTGCTCTTGCTGGTACTGGCCGTCGGCAGGGGCGGAGGGCGTGACGGTCACCGTCACGGTGGGCGTGGGCTTCGGCTCGGTCTTCTCGGGGAGCACCGTGTCGCGCGGGTCCTTCTCGGGAGCCTGGACGACGACACCGACGACGTCGAGCTTGCTGAAGCTCACGTACGGCGTGACGTAGAGGGTGCGGGTGAGGTCGCCGCCGGAGGGGTCGACGCGGGAGACGACGCCGACGGGGACGCCGGGCACGAACGGCCTGTCGGCCTGCGAGCCGAAGGTGACCAGGCGGTCGCCCTTCTTGATCTCGGCCTTGCTGTTGAGCAGTTCGACGCGGAGCGGGCGGTCGCCCTGGCCGGAGGCGAAGCCGAGTTCGTCGCCGGACTCCATGCGGGTGCCGACGGTGAAGTCGGGGTCGGTGGCGAGCAGCACGGTGGCGGTGTTCGGTCCGACGGTGGTGACGCGGCCGACGAGTCCGTCGCCGTTGAGGACGGTCATGTCGCGCTTGATGCCGTCGTTGGCGCCGGCGTCGATGGTGATGGTCCAGGAGAAGCCCTGGGCCGCTCCTATGGCGATGACCTGGGCGCCCTTGATGCCGTACTGGCCGCGGCCGGAGATCTTCAGGAGCTTGTCGAGCTGCTCCAGGCGGCTGCGGCCGCGGTCCTCGCTGCCGAGTTCGGCCTTGAGCGCGGCGTTCTCCCGCTCCAGTGCGGCGAGCCGGTCGTGCCGGTCGCCGGACTCGCGGACCGCGGTGACGGCGTTGCCGATCGGGTCGACCGCGCCGGACACACCGTTCTCGATCGGGCCGAAGACGGTCGCCGCGGCCTGCCGGGCACCGTCGACCGGTGAATCCTCCCCGCCGCGGATGTCCACCGTGATCAGTGCGAACGCGATGGCGATCAGCAGCACCAGGAGCAGCCGGCTCTCTCGTGTGTCCCTCACGTGCGGCGGCCGTGCCTTCCTCGTCGAGAACGGATTTGAGGTGTCGGAATTTTCAGGTGTCGTGCGATGTGCAGGGGATTTCCGAGGCGTTGCGGGAGAGCTTATGCCTCGATATCAGCGATCCGCCGTACGAGAGAAGAACGTCCCGTACGGCGGAATCGACATGTGGGTCATCTGCGGGGCTGGGCGTCCAGCACCTGCTGCAGCGCCTCGAACTCCTCGACGCACTTGCCGGAGCCGAGCGCGACGCTGTCCAGCGGGTCCTCGGCGATGTGGATCGGCATGCCCGTCTCCCGGCGCAGCCGCTCGTCGAGTCCGCGCAGCAGCGCCCCGCCGCCGGTCAGAACGATTCCTCGGTCCATGATGTCGCCGGACAGCTCCGGCGGGCACTTGTCGAGGGTCGTCTTGACGGCGTCGACGATGGCGTTGACCGGTTCCTCGATCGCCTTGCGCACTTCGGCGGCGGAGACCACCACGGTCTTCGGCAGCCCGGAGACGAGGTCCCGGCCGCGGATTTCGGTGTGCTCGTCGGTGTCGAGTTCGTACGCCGAACCGATCGTGATCTTGATCTGTTCGGCCGTCCGCTCACCCAGCAGGAGCGAGTACTCCTTCTTGATGTGCTGGATGATCGCGTTGTCCAGTTCGTCGCCCGCGACGCGGATGGACTGGGCGGTGACGATGCCGCCGAGGGAGATGACCGCGACCTCCGTGGTGCCGCCGCCGATGTCCACCACCATGTTGCCGGTGGCCTCGTGGACCGGCAGTCCGGAGCCGATGGCGGCGGCCATGGGCTCCTCGATGATGTGCACCTGGCGGGCTCCGGCCTGCGACGACGCCTCGATCACGGCGCGGCGCTCGACGCCCGTGATGCCGGAGGGCACACAGACGACGACCCGCGGACGAGCCAGATACCGCCGCTTGTGGATCTTCAGGATGAAGTAGCGGAGCATCCGCTCGGTGATCTCGAAGTCGGCGATCACGCCGTCCTTCAGCGGCCGCACGGCAACGATGTTGCCGGGCGTGCGCCCGATCATCTTCTTCGCTTCGGCACCGACCGCGAGGATGCCACCGGTATTGGTGTTGATCGCGACGACGGACGGCTCGTTGAGTACGATCCCACGACCCCTGACGTACACCAGCGTGTTGGCGGTCCCGAGGTCGACAGCCATGTCACGGCCGATGAACGACATTGAGTTCCCCATCAGGATTCGTCTGGCCTTCCCACGAGCTTTTGAGGGCTTTTCAGGTTGGCGAGGTGGGTGCGGTGACGTTGAAGGCTTCCATGGTAGACGCGCCTTCGCGAACACCGTGCGAGGGTCTTCGCCATTGTCATCAGACGGCGTGTCCCGCTGCTTGTGGAGACGGGCCATCGGGGGCATCCGTTCCCCCGAACGCCGTGCATATGCCAAAAATGGTCCGGGGGCAAAGCCCCCAGACCATCCGACAGGCGGCAAACGCGCTGGACGCGGCCGCGACGTGATCGTTATGCGCGGGTTTACGCGCGCCCCGGGAAGAAGATCTTCACCTCGCGTTCGGCGGACTCCTCGGAGTCGGACGCGTGGATCAGGTTCTCCCGGACGATGACGCCGAAGTCACCGCGGATCGAGCCCGGCGCGGCGGCGATCGGGTCGGTAGGACCGGCCAGTTGGCGCAGTCCCTCGATGACCCGCTCACCCTCGACGATCATCGCCACGACCGGGCCGGAGGCCATGAACTCGACCAGCGGCTCGTAGAACGGCTTGCCCTTGTGCTCGCCGTAGTGCTGCTCCAGCGTGTCCTGGTCCAGGGTGCGCAGCTCCAGCGCGGTGATCTGCCAGCCGGCCTTGCGCTCGATACGGCTGATGATCTCGCCGGTCAGGCCACGACGGACCGCGTCGGGCTTGAGGAGGACGAGGGTGCGCTGGGTCACGGCGGAGCTCCTTGTACGTGAAGTCGTGCGGGAAGACGAGGTTACCGGGCGTGTCGCGGCATCTGTCACGCAGCGTCAGGTTGGTCGGCCCCGGCCGCGAACCGCGCCTTCGCTTCGTCCACCTTCCGCCCGAAGTGCACCGACGCCCACCACAGCAGCGCGAAGACCGCGCCCAGGAAGAACATCAGCGGCACGAAGACACCGGAGGCGACGAGCGCGATCTGCAGCGCCCAGCCGAGGGCCACACCGCCGGGCCGGGTGATCACGCCGCACAGGGCCACGCACAGGAACATCGCGATGCCGCAGACCGTCCACACCGTGCTCGTGGCCAGGTCGGGGTACTTCATCGCGACCAGTCCGGCGAACCCGATGACGAACAGCTCGCCGATCAGCGTCGAAGCGCAGAGCGTACGCAACGGATCTCAGCCCTTCCCCAGAAGCAGTCGGGCCTCGCCGACGGTGATGACGGAACCGGTGACGAGCACGCCGCCGCCGGCGAACTCGCCCTCCTCCTCGGCCAGCGTGATCGCGGCCTCCAGCGCGTCCGGCAGCCGCGGCTCGACCTGCACGCGGTCCTCGCCGAACACCTCGACGGCGATCGCCGCCAGTTCGTCGGCGTCCATCGCGCGGTGGCTGGAGTTCTGCGTGACGACGACCTCGGCGAAGACCGGCTCGAACGCCTCCAGCAGCCCGCGCACGTTCTTGTCGCCGCTCGCGCCGACGACACCGACGAGCCGGCTGAACTGGAACGCCTCACCGATCGCCTCGGCCGCGGCCCGGGC
Organism: Streptomyces calvus; assembly: GCF_006782915.1. Taxonomy (GTDB): domain Bacteria; phylum Actinomycetota; class Actinomycetes; order Streptomycetales; family Streptomycetaceae; genus Streptomyces; species Streptomyces calvus. The sequence continues at coordinate 33,137 of NZ_VCNP01000047.1, read as the reverse complement.
GCCCGCCGGGTTGTGGGCGGCGTCCAGGACGACGGTCGGCGAGCGGCGCACGACCTCCAGCCGGCCCGGGGAGGCGACGGCGGCGAACGCCTTGCGCACGGTGTCGATGTCGAGCCGTTCGGCGCGCTGGGCGCCGACGCCGAAGAACGCCTCCACGGCGGCGAGCGCCACGGCCGCGTTGTGCGCCTGGTGGGCGCCGTGCAGCGGGAGGAACACCTCCTCGTACTCGCCGCCGAGCCCGCGCAGCGTCACCAGCTGGCCGCCGACGGCGACCTGCCGGGCGACCACACCGAACTCCAGGCCCTCCCGGGCCACGGTGGCGTCCACCTCGACGGCCTTCTTCAGCAGCACCTGCGCCGCGTCCACCGGCTGCTGCGCCATGATCACGGTGGCGTCCCGCTTGATGATGCCGGCCTTCTCACCGGCGATCTCGCCGGGCGTGCTGCCGAGCCGGTCGGTGTGGTCGAGGTCGATGGGCGTCACCACGGCGACGCTCCCGTCGATCACATTGGTCGCGTCCCAGCTGCCGCCCATGCCGACCTCGACGACGGCCACGTCCACGGGGGCGTCGGCGAAGGCCGCGTACGCCATGCCGGTGAGCACCTCGAAGAAGGACAGCCGGTACTCCTGCTGCGCGTCGACCATCTCGACGTACGGCGCGATGTCCCGGTACGTCTCGATGAACCGCTCGGCACCGATCGGCGCCCCGTCGAGGCTGATCCGCTCGGTGATCGACTGGACGTGCGGGGAGGTGTACCGGCCGGTGCGCAGCTCGAAGGCACCGAGCAGCGCCTCGATCATGCGGGCGGTGGAGGTCTTGCCGTTGGTGCCGGTGATGTGGATGGCGGGGTACGACCGCTGCGGCTCGCCCAGCACGTCCATCAGCGCGGCGATGCGGCTGACCGACGGCTCCAGCTTGGTCTCGCCCCAGCGGGTCGCGAGCTCCGCCTCGACCTCGCGCAGGGCCTTGTCGACCTCGGGGTCCTCCGGCCGTGCGGGCACGTCGGCCTGCGGCGGGCCGCCCTGCGTGCGCAGGGTGCGGCTGCCGGCCTCGATCACGGCGAGGTCGGGGTCGCGGCGGGTCTCCTCCTCGACGAGCTCGGCGAACTCGTCGAAGGTGTCGTCCGGGTCGGGACCTGCTGATTCTGGGCGCTCGCTCACGGTACCCAGTCTACGGAGCCGCCCGACCGGGCCGGGCTCCCGCCTCAGCCGAGCCATCTCCGCAGGCCCAGCCGGCCCCACAGGAGGCTCGCGGCGAAGGACAGCGCGGCGGCGGCCGTCGCCGTCACCGCGAGCGCCAGGGGCGCGGCGACACCGTGCGGCACCATCTCCGCGACCGGCCTGACCAGCACCATCACGAACAGCAGATGCACCAGGTAGGTCCCGAACGACGCGTCCGACAGCCGCCCCAGCAGCGCCCGCGCCCGCTCCGGCACGCGCACCCCGGCCGCCGCGCCGAGCACGGCGAAGGTCAGTGCGGCCACCGCGACGCTGCCGTACGCGGCGGGGTGCCGCACGGTGAACTGGTACACGACGAGGGCGGTGAGCGCGAGCGCCGCGACCGCGAGCCACAGCGGCCGCGGGCCGCGCCGCCGGGCGGCGAGCAGGGCCGCGCCCGCGACCGCGTAGCCGAGCGAGGACAGCGACACGCTCCACTCCCAGGCGGGCAGCGGCAGCCCGGTGACGGTCCGCACGTCCTCGCTCAGCACCGGGGCGACGGCGACGGCGACGAGCAGCAGCGTCGACCAGCGGGGCGTGGCGCGCTGCTTGAGGACCAGCACGGCGACGCCGAGCAGCAGCAGGAGCGGCACGTAGGCGTACAGGTACCAGAGGTGGAAGGCGGCCTCCACGGAGCCGAAGAGCGCCCGGACCGCCTCCTTGGCGCCGCCGTCCAGGGGCGGCCCGAACAGGTACTGCCAGGCGAGGTAGAGCGCCGTCCACACCGCCATCGGGCGCAGGATCCGGCCGAGCCGGGTGAGCAGCTGGGCGTCGCCGCGCACCGGCGAGCCGGCCAGGGCCGCCCAGCCGGCCATCGCGAAGAACGCGGGCACCGCGAACCGGCCGGCCGAGTCGCCGAGGATGCCGCTCGTTCGGTGGCCGGCGTCGATGAACTCGGCGGCGGCGTGCACCAGCACGACGGCGGCGGTGCACACGACCCGCAGGAGGTCGATGTCGTACCGCCGCTCCCGGCCGGGTCTGCCCTGCCCGGCCGGTTCGGCGGGCAGCGCGGTGGTGAGGGGCGCGGTTCGGGGCATCGTGGGGGTGCTCCTGATGGCGTGGGCCTGGCGACGGGCGAAGACGCAGGCTCTCCCGGGCGGGTTACGCGCGGCCCACCGCAACGTGAACGGCCCCCGACCGGGAGGTCTCCGGTCGGGGGCCGCGGGGTGTGCGGGCCGGCTGCCCGTCAGGCGGCGGGCAGGCGCTCCAGCTGGGCCTGGATGCGGGTGATGTCCTCCTCCGCCTTGGCCAGCCGCGTGCGGATCTTGTCCACGACGTGGTCCGGTGCCTTCGCCAGGAACGCCTCGTTGCCGAGCTTCGCCGTCGCCTGCGCCTTCTCCTTCTCGGCCGCGGCGAGGTCCTTCGCCAGCCGCTTGCGTTCGGCGGCGACGTCGATCACGCCGGACAGGTCCAGCGCGACCTCGACACCCGCGACGGGCAGGGTCGCCGTGGCGGTGAAGGAGTCGCCCTCCGGCTGCAGGCGCAGCAGCTGCCGGATGGCCGGCTCGTGCGGCGCGAGCGGCGAACCGTCGAGCGTCAGCCGGGCCGGGACGCGCTGGCCGGGCTGGAGACCCTGGTCGGCGCGGAACCGGCGGACCTCGGTGATGACGGACTGGAGCGTGGCGATCTCCCGCTCGGCGTCGGCGTCCCGGAAGCCCGAGTCCGCCGGCCAGTCGGCGACGACGACCGACTCGCCGCCGGTCAGCGTCGTCCACAGCGTCTCCGTGACGAACGGGACGACCGGGTGGAGCAGCTTCAGCGTGACGTCGAGGACCTCGCCGAGGACGCGCTTGCTGACCTCGGCCGGCTCGCCGCCCGCCTGGAACGTCGTCTTGGACAGTTCGACGTACCAGTCGAAGACCTCGTCCCAGGCGAAGTGGAACAGGCTGTCCGACAGCTTGGCGAACTGGAAGTCGTCGTAGTACGCGTCGACTTCCGCGACGACCGTGTTCAGCCGGGACAGGATCCAGCGGTCGGTCGGCGACATCCTGGACGGGTCCGGCAGCGGGCCTTCGACGGTGGCGCCGTTCATCAGCGCGAAACGCGTCGCGTTCCAGATCTTGTTGGCGAAGTTGCGCGAGCCCTGGACCCAGTCCTCGCCGATCGGCACGTCGACGCCCGGGTTGGCACCGCGCGCGAGCGTGAAGCGCAGGGCGTCCGAGCCGTACTTGTCCATCCAGTCGAGCGGGTTCACCGCGTTGCCGAAGGACTTCGACATCTTCTTGCCGAACTGATCGCGGACCATGCCGTGCAGGGCGATGGTGTGGAACGGCGGGGTGCCGTCCATCGCGTACAGGCCGAACATCATCATCCGGGCGACCCAGAAGAAGAGGATGTCGTAGCCGGTGACCAGGACGGAGTTCGGGTAGAACTTCGCGAGGCTCTCGGTCTGTTCGGGCCAGCCGAGCGTGGAGAACGGCCACAGGCCGGAGGAGAACCAGGTGTCGAGGACGTCGGTGTCCTGGTGCCAGCCGTCACCGCTCGGCGGCTCCTCGTCCGGTCCGACGCAGACGACCTCGCCGTTCGGCCCGTACCAGACCGGGATGCGGTGGCCCCACCACAACTGCCGCGAGATGCACCAGTCGTGGAGGTTGTCGACCCAGTCGAAGTAGCGCTTCTCCATCTCCTGCGGGTGGATCTTGACGCGGCCGTCACGGACCGCGTCGCCGGCCGCCTTCGCCAGCGGGCCGACCTTGACCCACCACTGCATGGACAGGCGCGGCTCGATGGTGGTCTTGCAGCGCGAGCAGTGGCCGACGGAGTGGACGTAGGGCCGCTTCTCGGCGACGATCCGGCCCTCGGCGCGCAGCGCGGCGACGATGGCGGAGCGGGCCTCCAGCCGGTCCAGGCCTTGGAAGGGGCCGTGCGCGGTGATGACGGCGTGCTCGTCCATCACGGCGATGGCGGGCAGGTCGTGGCGCTGGCCGATCTCGAAGTCGTTCGGGTCGTGCGCCGGGGTGACCTTGACGGCGCCGGTGCCGAACTCGGGGTCGACGTGCTCGTCGGCGACGACCGGGATGGAACGGTCGGTCAGCGGCAGCTTGATCAGCTTGCCGACCAGGTGCTTGTACCGCTCGTCGTCGGGGTGGACGGCGACGGCCGTGTCACCGAGCATCGTCTCGGCACGGGTGGTGGCGACGACGATCGTGTCGTCCCCGTCGCCGTACTTCATGGAGACGAGCTCGCCGTCGTCGTCCTGGTACTCGACCTCGATGTCGGAGATCGCGGTCAGACAGCGCGGGCACCAGTTGATGATGCGCTCGGCGCGGTAGATCAGCTCGTCGTCGTAGAGCCGCTTGAAGATGGTCTGGACGGCCTGCGAGAGGCCCTCGTCCATGGTGAAGCGCTCACGCGACCAGGCGACGCCGTCGCCGAGGCGGCGCATCTGCCCGCTGATCTGACCGCCGGACTCGCCCTTCCACTGCCAGACGCGCTCGACGAACGCCTCACGGCCGAGGTCGTGGCGGGACTTGCCCTCCTTGGCCAGCTCCCGCTCGACGACGTTCTGCGTGGCGATGCCGGCGTGGTCCATGCCGGGCTGCCACAGCGTCTCGAAGCCCTGCATCCGCTTGCGGCGGGTCAGGGCGTCGATCAGCGTGTGCTCGAAGGCGTGGCCGAGGTGCAGGCTGCCGGTGACGTTCGGCGGCGGGATGACGACGGTGTACGGAGGCTTCTCGCTCTTGGCGTCCGCCTCGAAGTAACCGCGCTCTACCCAGCGCTCGTACAGCGGCCCCTCTACATCGGCCGGCGCGTACTGGGTCGGCAGTTCGGTGGTGGGCGCTGGTGGCTGCTGATGAGCGTTCTCGGTCACGGGGGTCAGTTTAGAGGCGTCACCGCGGTGTCTCGAAACGCGATTGTCTTGTAACGGTGCGGCACCCGGTGGCCTGATCGTGTCGTGGCTGCGTCAGGATGTCGGCAGCAGACAAGCATCTTGAGGGGGAACCCTGTCATGAGTTACAACCAGCCGGGCCCGTACGGCGGGCAGCCCCAGCAGCCCGGGCCGTACGGCCAGCCGGGTCCTTACGGCCAGCAGCCGCAGGCTCCGCAGCCCGGCTACGGCTACCCTCAGCAGGCCCCTCCGCCCGGGCAGCCCGGTTACGGCTACCCGCAGCAGCCCGGCCAGCCCGGTGTCCCGCCGCAGCAGCCCCCGTACGGCCAGCAGCCGCCCTACGGCCAGCCCCAGTACGGCATGCCGCCCCAGCCCCCGGCGTCGGGCGGCGGCGGCAAGAAGGCCGGCATCGTCATCGGCGCGGTCGCGGTCGTGGCGGCGCTCGGCGTGGGCGCGTACTTCGTCTTCGGCGGAGGCGGCGGCGCGGGCGGCGGCCTGGAGGACGACGGTCCGCACAAGCTGTCGGCTCCGCAGCAGGTCCTCGGGGAGTACACCCGCGTCGGCGAGGGCGGCGAGGACTCCAGCTCGAGCACGGTGGACGACCTCGCCGAGGGCGGCATCAAGGACGGCAAGTCCGTCGGCGCCCAGTACTCGACGGCCGACTTCAGCAACTACGACCCGCAGGACCCGAGCACCATCCCGGACAAGACGGAACTGCTGGGGGCCAAGGGCGTGACGTTCTTCGGCGCCTACGGCAAGGTCGCGGACCCGGAGGCGGCGCTCGACAAGGTCTTCGCCTCCATCAACAAGGAGACGAAGGAGAACTCCGGCAACGGAGGGCTCATGTCCGAACTGGTCGGCGAGCCCGAGTCGGTGGAGATCGACGGCGCGGTCATGAAGTGCCAGGCGGGCAAGGGCACCAACGACCTCACCCAGAAGGAAACCACCAACTGGTTCTGCGCCTGGGCGGACTACAGCACGATCGCGATCGTCTCCCCCGGTGACAACACCAAGGACATCACCAAGGACGCGGCCGTGGACATCACCACGAAGCTGCGCGGCGAGGTCCGCGTCAAGGCCTGACAACCTCGACAAGGCGAAGGGGCCCCGGTCGACCGGGGCCCCTTCGCCTTGTCCGCCGCCGCCGTCGCGGCGGCGGTCACGCCGTCTTCTGTTCGCCCGAGCCGCGGCCGCGGGCGTCGCGGGGGATCAGGGTCGGGTTGACGTTGGAGAGGACCACGTCGGCGGTGATGACGACGCGGGCGACGTCCTTGCGGGACGGGACCTCGTACATCACGCCCTGGAGGACTTCCTCCATGATGGCGCGCAGGCCGCGCGCGCCGGTCTGGCGGAGGATGGCCTGGTCGGCGATGGCCTCCAGCGCCTCCCGCTCGAAGTCCAGTTCCACACCGTCGAGTTCGAAGAGCCGCTGGTACTGCTTCACCAGCGCGTTGCGCGGCTCGACGAGGATCTGGAGGAGGGCTTCACGGTCCAGGTTGTGGACGCTCGTGATGACCGGGAGGCGGCCGATGAACTCGGGGATCATGCCGAACTTGACCAGGTCCTCCGGCATGACCTCCTCGAACTGGTCCTTGGACTCCCGCTCCTGCTTGGAGATGATCGTCGCGCCGAAGCCGATGCCCTTGGCGCCCGCCCGGCCCTCGATGATCTTCTCCAGTCCGGCGAAGGCACCGCCCACGATGAACAGCACGTTCGTCGTGTCGATCTGGATGAACTCCTGGTGCGGGTGCTTGCGGCCGCCCTGCGGCGGCACCGAGGCGGTGGTGCCCTCGAGGATCTTCAGCAGCGCCTGCTGGACGCCCTCGCCGCTGACGTCACGGGTGATCGACGGGTTTTCACTCTTGCGGGCGACCTTGTCGATCTCGTCGATGTAGATGATCCCGGTCTCGGCCTTCTTGACGTCGTAGTCGGCCGCCTGGATCAGCTTCAGCAGGATGTTCTCGACGTCCTCGCCGACGTACCCGGCCTCGGTGAGCGCCGTGGCGTCCGCGATCGCGAACGGGACGTTCAGCATGCGGGCCAGCGTCTGGGCCAGGAGCGTCTTGCCGGAGCCCGTGGGGCCCAGCAGGAGGATGTTGGACTTCGCCAGCTCGATGGCGTCGTCACGGCCCTGCGCGCCGCCGTTCTCGCCGGCCTGGACGCGCTTGTAGTGGTTGTACACGGCGACGGAGAGGGCCTTCTTGGCCGCCTCCTGCCCCACCACGTACCCCTCGAGGAACTCGTAGATCTCGCGGGGCTTGGGCAGCTCCTCCCAGCGCACCTCGCTGGTCTCGGCGAGTTCTTCCTCGATGATCTCGTTGCAGAGATCGATGCACTCGTCGCAGATGTACACACCGGGCCCTGCGATGAGCTTCTTGACCTGCTTCTGGCTCTTTCCACAGAACGAGCACTTGAGCAGATCGCCGCCGTCACCGATGCGTGCCACGGTGTGCTTCCCCTTCGCCTGGGAGACGCGGACGCGGGCGTCCGGCGGCTCCTGGTGCTGCCTTATGTCCGACGGTACCTTGCCGAGCCCCCCGTTCGGGCCCCCCTTGGCACGGTTCACTTTGACGTGGACCGTGCCAAACCGTGCCAAGGGGCGGCAGACGTTACTCCCCCGCCTCGCCTCAGCGCAGGCTGGAGTTGTCCATCTTCCGGGTGGTGATGATCTGGTCGATCAGGCCGTACTGCAGCGCGTCCTCGGCCGTGAGGATCTTGTCGCGCTCGATGTCCTCGCGGATCTTCTCGATCGGCCGGGTGGAGTGCTTGGCCAGCATCTCCTCCAGCTGCGTGCGCATGCGGAGGATCTCGTTGGCGGCGATCTCCAGGTCGGAGACCTGGCCGCGGCCGGTCTCGCTGTACGGCTGGTGGATCAGCACACGCGCGTTCGGCAGGGCCATGCGCTTGCCGGGCGTACCGGCGGCCAGCAGGACGGCGGCGGCGGAGGCCGCCTGGCCCATGCACACCGTCTGGATGTCCGGCTTCACGTACTGCATCGTGTCGTAGATGGCGGTGAGCGCGGTGAAGGATCCGCCCGGGCTGTTGATGTAGACGGAGATGTCCCGGTCGGGGTCCATCGACTCCAGGCACAGCAGCTGCGCCATGACGTCGTTGGCGGAGGCGTCGTCGATCTGCACGCCGAGGAAGATCACGCGCTCCTCGAAGAGCTTCGCGTACGGGTCGTACTCGCGGATGCCCTGGGAGGTGCGCTCGACGAAGCGCGGGATGACATAACGGGACTCGGCCGCGGGGCCGGTGTACTCGGCGCGGGTGCGGTCGTACAGGCCGCTGCCGGGGAAGTCGTTCACGGTGTCTCCTGGAAAGGGGCTGAGGCGGTCGGCTGGGGCTGCTGGGGCTGTTCGGCGGGCCCTGAGGGGCCCGGCGTGGCCCACGGGGCCGCAGGGGCTCCGTGGGGCCGCTCAGGCCCCGGTGCCGCCGCCGCCCGGCATGCCGGCGGCCGTGGCGATCACGTCGTCGATGAGGCCGTACTCCTTGGCCTCGAAGGCGTCGAACCAGCGGTCGCGGTCGGAGTCGCGGGTGATCTGCTCGACCGACTGGCCGGTGTGCTGGGCCGTGAGCTCGGCCATGCGCTTCTTGGTGTGCAGCAGCCGCTCGGCGTGGATCTTGATGTCCGAGGCCGAGCCGGCGAGACCGGCCGACGGCTGGTGGATCAGGATCTCGGCGTTGGGCAGCGCGAAACGCTTGCCGGGCGTGCCGGCGCTCAGCAGGAACTGGCCCATGGAGGCGGCCAGGCCCATGGCGATCGTCACCACGTCGTTCTTGATGTACTGCATCGTGTCGTAGATCGCCATGCCGGCGGTGATGGAGCCGCCGGGGCTGTTGATGTACAGGTAGATGTCCTTGTCCGGGTCGGAGGCAAGGAGCAGCAGCTGTGCGGTGATCTTGTTCGCGATGTCGTCGTCGACCGGCTGGCCGAGGAAGATGATCCGCTCGTTGAGCAGCCGGTTGTAGACCTGGTCGCCGAGGCCACCACCGATGGAAGGCTCGCCGGCGGCGGAGGGCATCAGATTCGTCACGTATCCACCTGCTCGTCTTACGACGGCGCCGGGCCGTCTCACGTTTCCCTGCGGGGGCCTTCGGCGGTTTCGCCGCGGTATTCGGGCCCCGTATTCATGGACCCTAACGCGGGGGCTCCGCCGGGGAATCCCGGTAACGGGGGTGTTCGCCGGGGGCGTAGAGGGGTGTACTCGGCGGTGGGCCGCGCAAGCGGGGGCGGACGCCGTCCCGCCGCGGGGCCACCGGCCGTGGCGGCCGCGGCCCCGTGGGGGTCGGTCGCACGGTTCCCCGCCTCCCGGGCCGGCGGCCCCGGAGGCCAGACACCGGGGCCCCGGAGTGTCGCCTACCCCGGGGCCCTGGTGATCACGTCGGAGGTGACGCGAGGGTCAGCCCTCGGTCTTCTCCTCGGCCGGGGCCTCGGCGGCCTCGGCCTCGGTGGACTCGGCGGCCTCGGCCTCGTCCTCCTCGTCGTCGAGGTCGACGATCTCGCCGTTGGTGTCCTTGACCGTGGCCTTCTCGACCACGAGGGCCAGGGCCTTGCCGCGGGCGACCTCGCCGACGAGCAGCGGGACCTGGCCCTGCTCGACGACGGCCTGGGCGAACTGGTCGGGGGACATGCCGGAGGAGGCGGCGCGGCGCATGAGGTGCTCGGTGAGCTCCTCCTGGTTCACGTTCAGCTTCTCCTGCTTGACGAGCTCGTCGAGCACGAACTGGGTCTTGATGCCCTTGACCGCGGCCTCGCGGGTCTCGGTCTCGAACTCCTCCTCGGTCTTGCCCTGGATCTCCAGGTACTTCGCGAGGTCGAGGCCCATCTGACCGAGCTGGTGGTGCTCGAGGTTGTGCTTGCGGGTGTTGATCTCGTCCTCGAGCAGCTTCTCGGGGACCGGGACCTCGACCAGCTCGAGCAGCTTCTCCAGGACGCGCTCCTGGGCCTGCGTGGCCTGGTCGTACTGCTTCATGTTCTCCAGGCGCTTGCGGCTGTCCGCCTTCAGCTCCTCGAGGGTGTCGAACTCGGAGGCGAGCTGCGCGAACTCGTCGTCCAGCTCGGGCAGCTCACGCGCGGCGACCTGGGTGACCTTGACGGTGACCTCGGCCTCCTTGCCGGCGGCGGAGCCGCCCTTGAGCTCGGAGGTGAAGGTGGCCTCGCCACCGGCCTGCAGGCCCTTCACGGCGTCGTCGATGCCGTCCAGCAGCTCACCGGAGCCGATGGTGTAGGAGACGCCGTTGGCGATGCCGTCCTCGAGGACCTCGCCGTCGACCTTGGCCTCCAGGTCGATGGTCACGACGTCGCCGTCCTCGGCGGCGCGCTCGACCGGGGAGGTGGAGGCGAAGCGCTCACGGAGCTGCTCGACGGACTTCTCCACGTCCTCGTCGGTGACCTCGACGGCGTCGACCTCGACCTCGATACCGGAGTAGTCCGGGATCTCGATGGTCGGACGGATGTCGACCTCGGCGGTGAAGTTCAGCGTCTCGCCGTCCTTCAGCTCCGTGATGTCGACCTCGGGCTGGCCCAGCGGGCTCAGCTCGGCCTCGTTGACGGCGTCGGTGTAGAACTTCGGGAGGGCGTCGTTGACGGCCTCCTCCAGCACCGCACCGCGGCCGAAGCGCTGGTCGATGACCCGGGCCGGGACCTTGCCCTTGCGGAAGCCCTTCACCGTGACCTGCTGGTTGATCTTCTTGTACGCCGCGTCGAGGCTGTCCTTGAGCTCCTCGAAGGGCACCTCGACAGTGAGCCGAACCCGGGTCGGGTTCAGGGTCTCCACGGCGCTCTTCACGGTTCGGTCTCCTTGTGGCTGACTTCTCGGGTTCTGCCGGGACCAGAGCGGTCCGGCCGATTCGCCGCCCGGAGGACTTCAGACGCTGAGACACACGGGCGTGCAGCTTGCATAGTAACGGCAGCGGCTACGGCACCCAAAAGGCGATCACTGGTGCGTGTGCTGGTGGCTGGTCGGGGTGGCGGGATTTGAACCCACGGCCTTCCGCTCCCAAAGCGGACGCGCTACCAAGCTGCGCCACACCCCGTCTGGTGCGACACGTAGGGTACATGCACCCGGGCGCGGGGACCGCCGTATTTCCCGGCGCGGTGCGGTGCCGGGAGGGGTGCGGGAAACGGGGTGTGCGACGAGGGCCCACGACCCGCTACGATGCCTGTCAGTGCCGCGGTCGTGCGACGCGCGGCGCGCACTGTGCGGGCGTAGCTCAATGGTAGAGCCCTAGTCTTCCAAACTAGCTACGCGGGTTCGATTCCCGTCGCCCGCTCTGTACGGCCCGGGGCCGGGTCGAGGAGATCTCCTCGACCCGGCCCCGGTCGTTTCCGTGGATCTCGGCGGGGCGGGGCGGGATCAGAAGCTGATCGAGTTGATCATCCCGGCTATCGAGTCCAGGAACCGCTGGATGTCGTCGGCCATGCCGGTGGAGGCGAGGAAGAAGCCGAAGAGCACGGCGACCACCGCCGGCCCGGCCTTGAGGGAGCCGCCTCTGATCAACACCACCAGGATGATCGCCAACAGCAGCACCACAGACAGTGAAATGGCCACAACTGATCACACCCTTGGTCGGTTCGGCTTCCCCGGCCCGGGCGACGCGACCCCGCGCACCCCGCCAGAACCATCGTGCCACCAACACGGCCGCCCTATGCGGCGGCTGACGCATCATCCACCTCACGAGGGCCCGTCGCGCGTGCGCGCGCTCGCCCGCGAGGATCAACGGCTTTACCTCGCACGGCAATTCGAAGGAACACCCGGACAGGGAATTCGACGGGATCGTTTCCGTGTCCACACATTGCGTTCGCAGCTAATTCGAATCACGCACGCACACGTGTCGACTTGCTCACCGGGACGCGCCGGCCGACCCGCGAACGGGCCCTGAACACCACACGAAGGCGGACATTTCACCGGAGTCGCCTGCCGGTCTTATGCACCGTTCAGTCATGAAGAATCACGACAAATGCCACCCATCGCTCATCAACGCCGCTGGTCATGGCATGTGTTGGCCCTCACGTCGACAACACCGTTCACTTTCCCGGAGACGGGGTACGCGGGCGGGATAACCAGGAATGACGACGGGCGTTTTACGGATTCCCGCGTACGACGCTAGGGTGCCTCAGATGTTTTACGCTGCCTCGTCCCCCGCAAGCGCAGCGAGCTCACCGACCGTCTCCCCGAGTTCCTGCCAGGAGGGTCAGTGACGAACTCGCAGCGACCGTACGACGACCGCAGGACGCCGCTCCCGCCGGTGCAGTCGCCGGCGTCCGGAGTGCCGAGCCCGCGGGTCAGGGCCGGGCAGGACGTCCGGCCGGCGAAGCCCGGCAAGCAGCGTGACGCGTTCTTCGACAACGCCAAGTACCTGGCCATCGTGCTGGTGGCCGTCGGCCATGCCTGGGGCCAGATCCTGGACGACCGGACGGTGGAGACCCTGTACCGGGTCGTGTACACGTTCCACATGCCGGCGTTCGTCCTCATCTCCGGCTACTTCTCGCGCAACTTCGACCTGAGCCCCCGGCACGTCAAGCGGCTGGTCTCCGGAGTGGTCGTCCCCTACGTCGTCTTCGAGATCGCCTACTCGCTGTTCCAGCGCTACGGGAACGACGACCCGGACCACTCCGTCACGCTGCTGGACCCCACCTACCACCTGTGGTTCCTGTGCGCGCTGTTCGTCTGGCGGCTGACCACGCCGCTGTGGCGGACGGTGCGCAACCCGCTGGCGGTCTCGCTGGCCGTCGCCGTCCTGGCCTCCGTGTCACCGCTGATCGGTGACGACCTCGACATGCAGCGGGTGCTGCAGTTCCTGCCGTGCTTCGTGCTGGGCCTGCTGCTGCGGCCCGAGCACTTCCAGCTGGTGCGGCGCCGCTCGGTGCGCATCCTGTCCGTGCCGGTGTTCGCCGCGGCCACGGTCGTCGCCTGGTGGTCGGTGCCGCGGATGCGGCTCAACTGGCTGTACCACAACACCGCCGCCCAGGAGATGGGCGCGCCGTGGTGGACCGGTCCGGTCATGGTGCTCGCCACGCTCGGCTGCTCCCTGCTGCTGACCGCCTGCTTCTTCGCGTGGGTGCCGCGCCGCCACATGTGGTTCACGGCCCTCGGCGCGGGCACGATCTACGGCTATCTGCTGCACGCCTTCCTGGTGAAGGCCGGCAACTACACGGGCTGGTTCGACCAGCCGGCGCTCGCGCACCCGCTCGGCGTGCTCGCGCTGACCGTGTGCGCGGCCGCCGTCGTCACGGTGCTGTGCACCAAGCCGGTCCAGCGGGCCCTGCGCTGCGTGGTGGAGCCGAAGATGGAGTGGGCGTTCCGCGACAACCCGGGCGGAAGCGCCCCTGACCGCCGGCCGCGGGAGGCCGCCGAGCGGCGCGAGCCGGCCGAGAAGGTCTCCGCCTGACGCACCGTCCGTCCCAGTCCCCCCGGGTTCGTCTCCGTACCCGGGACCCGGCTCAGTCGGCCAGGCCGAGGAGCGCACGCATGCGCGTGTACTTCCCGGCCAGCCGGGTGCGGGTCGCCTCGTCCAGTACGGCGAGGCGGGCCGGGTCGGCGTTGTGCGCCAGGTCCGCCTCCTTCACCAGCAGCGCGCCCGGCGTCGCGAGGATGCGGGCCGCGTACGCCTCGGGCGGCTCCCCGGACCGTTTGGTGACCGCGAGGACGATGTCCTTGGTCCGCTGGGTCAGCGCGGCCTCGCGCAGCCACTGCTCCGTCAGCCGGTCGTCCTCCACGGCGTCGTGCAGCCACGCCGCCGCGATCTGCTCCTCGTCGCCGCCGCGCGCGCGGACGCCCTCCGCGACGGCCCGCAGGTGTTCGGCGTAGGGGCGGCCCGCCTTGTCGGTCTGCCCGGCGTGCGCCGCGCGGGCGGTGGCCTCGACCTCGGCGGTGGTCATCGGGGTGCGCGGTGTCTCGGTCACCCGTCCAGTGTGCCCGCTCAGCGGGCGGCGGCGGCCGTCGGTCCCTCGCGGCAGATGAGCAGCAGGGCACGGTCGTCGTTGACGTCCTTGGCGACCGCCTCGATCAGGTGCCAGGCGGCGCCGTGGAAGCCGCCGGCGACATAGCGGTCGGCCTCGCCGGTGAGCCGGTCGATGCCCTCGACGATGTCCCGGTCGGAGGTCTCCACCAGCCCGTCGGTGAACAGCATCAGCACGTCGCCGGGGCGCAGGGAGCCCTTCACGGGGTCGAACTGGGCGCCGTCGTACACGCCGAGCAGGGGGCCGTCGGCCGCCTTCTCCTCCCAGCGTCCGCTGCCCGCGCTGAGCTGGAGGCCGGGCGGGTGCCCGGCGGAGTACAGCTCGTAGTCGCCGGAGTCGAGGTCGAGCACCAGGTGGATGGAGGTGGCGAAGCCCTCGTCCCAGTCCTGGCGGAGCAGGTAGCCGTTGGCGGCCGGGAGGAAGGCGTGCGGGGGCAGGCTGCCGAGGAGTCCGCCGAAGGCGCCGGACAGCAGCAGGGCCCGCGACCCGGCGTCCATGCCCTTGCCGGAGACGTCCGTCAGCACGACCTCCAGGGTGCGCCCGCCGTTGGTGCGGGCCGCGACCACGAAGTCGCCCGAGAACGACTGCCCGCCGGCCGGGCGCAGCGCCATCTCCCGGTGCCAGCCGTCCGGCAGCTTGGGCAGCTTGCTCTGCACCCGGATGCGTTCGCGCAGGTCGAACAGCATGGTGCCGCCGCGCCGCCAGGGCACGCCGACCCGGCTGCGGAACTGCGCGACGAGCAGGCCGAAGAAGCCGCAGGCCGCGACGACCAGGACCACGCCCGGGGTGACCCGGGCCGCGCCCTCGGTGTAGGGGCCGAGCTGCACCGACTCCACGATCAGCGCGGTCGCCGCCGCCGCGTACAGGCCGAGCAGGCTCGCCGGGCGCAGCAGCAGGCCGCCCGCGACGATGGGCACGACCAGCGCGGACGGCGCGCACCACACGGAGTTGGCGAGCGTGCCGGCCGCGATCAGCGGGACGGTGAGGAGCAGTCCGGCGAGTGCGACCCAGTCCGAGCCGTCGCCGCGGAAGTAGTCGACGGCGGCCCGGCGCACGCCGACGCGGGCCCGGTGCCACTGCTTCTTCAACCGGGCCGTGAACGTGTCGGCTTCCGCGCGCCGCTGTCGTTCTGCTGCCATTAGTCCGGGACCCTATCCATCGGACCGGCCGCTTGGCACGGGAGGTCCTGGTTGTCCCCCCGACGGGGACCGAACTCACAGGGGACGTCACCCGGCGCCGGCGCGGTGCCCGCCGGGCGAAATTCCCTCGCTCGTCCCTCGGGGCCCTGGTAGGCATGGTTCATGGCGAACGCGCGCACGAGTGGGACAGGTGACGTGACCGGTGGAAGGGCGGGCTTCGGTGCCGCGCTCAGGACCCTGCAGCCAGACGAATGGGACAAGTGGTACGCGAACCTCCTCCGTGCCTTCGCCGGTGTCGTGGAAGCCGACGAGGAGCGTCAACTCTGGCACGGGCTCGCCGAGTTCGATCGTTTTCTGGCCGCCTGGGACGGTGCCGAGTGCGTGGGGTCGGCGGGCGCGTTCTCGTTCCGGCTGACCGTGCCCGGCGGCGAGTCGGTGCCGGCCGCGGGCATCACGGGCGTCGGCGTGGCCGGTACGCACCGGCGGCGCGGCATCCTGACCTCGATGATGCGGCGCCAGCTGGACGACGTGCGCTCCTGGGGCGAGCCGCTGGCGGTGCTCACCGCCTCCGAGCCGGCGATCTACGGCCGGTACGGGTACGGGGCCGCCTCCTTCCAGTTGAAGGCGGAGATCGACACCGGCCGGACGACCCTGTCGGTGCCGGAGGGCACGGACGGGGTGCGGCTGCGGTACGCCTCGCCCGTCGATGTGCTCGACGCGTGCGAGGCGGTGTACGCGCTGCTGGTGCCGGGGCGGCCGGGCATGCTGGCCCGGCGGCCCGGCTGGGAGCGGCTGGGGACGCTCGACCCGGAGAGCGACCGGGGCGGGGCGTCGCCGTTGCAGTGCGTGCTCGCGGAGCGGGACGGGGAGACCGTCGGGTACGCGCGGTTCCGCACGAAGCTGGGCTGGGGCCGGTCCGGGCACGACGGCACGGTGATCCTCAGCGACCTGGCCGCGCTGGATCCGGCGGCGGACGCCGCGCTGTGGCGGTTCCTGTTCGGCATCGACCTGACGACGACGCTGGTGGCGACCGGCCGGCCGGTCGACGAGGCGTGGCAGTACATGGTGTCCGACATCCGCCGGTGCCGGCCGGAGATGCGCGACGCGCTGTACGTACGGCTGGTGGACGTCGGTGCGGCGCTGGGGGCGCGGACGTACCGGACGCCGGTGGACGTCGTGCTGGAGGTGGAGGACGCCTTCTGCCCGTGGAACGCGGGGCGTTGGCGGCTGAGCGGCGACGCCAAGGGAGCGTCCTGCGAGCGCACCCGGGACGCGGCGGATCTCGCCCTGTCGGTACGGGAGTTGGCGGCGGCGTATCTGGGCGGGGTGAGTTTGACGGCGCTGGCGGCGGCCGGCCGGGTGCGGGAACTGCGCGAGGGCGCGCTGGCCGAGGCGTCGCTGGCCTTCGGCAGCACCATGGCGCCGTGGCTGCCGCACGGGTTCTGACCGTCCGGATCCGACCGGCCGGATCCTGTCGTTCGGGTCGGCCCGGCTGCGACGCCGCGGACGCGCGGGCCGGGGCCCGCGGCGCCGGGACGATCGACGCGACGGGTTCTAACGCCCCGGCGGCCGCTGGCAGTCGGGGCACCAGAAGAGATTGCGGGCGGCGAGGTCGGCGGTGCGGACCTCGCCGCCACAGATGTGGCAGGGCAGGTGGGCCCTGCGGTAGACGTAGACCTCGCCGCCGTGGTCGTCGACGCGCGGCGGGCGGCCCATCGCCTCGGGGGTGTGCTCCGGGCGGACGGTGTCGATGCGGTTGGTGCGGACGCCCTCGCGCATCAGCGCCACCAGGTCGGCCCAGAGGGCGTCCCACTCGGCCGGAGTGATGTCACGGCCCGCGCGGTAGGGGTCGACGCCGTGCCGGAAGAGGACCTCGGCGCGGTAGACGTTCCCCACTCCGGCGATGACCTTCTGGTCCATCAGGAGTGCCGCGATGGTGGTGCGGCTGCGGCTGATCCGGCGGTAGGCGAGGGCCGGGTCGGCGTCCGGGCGGAGCGGGTCGGGGCCGAGGCGCCGGTGGATGGCCTGTTTCTCGCCGTCCGTGATCAGGGCGCAGGTGGTGGGTCCGCGCAGGTCGACGTAGGCGGTGTCGTCGGCCAGGCGCAGCCGCACGGTGTCGGTGGGCGGGGGCACGGGGGCGGTGCCGAAGGCGACCTTGCCGAAGAGGCCGAGGTGGATGTGGACCCAGTCCGTGTGCCCGGGGCCGACGTCGCCGAAGCCGAGGAAGAGGTGCTTGCCGTGGGCGTCGGTGGTGTGCAGCGGGCTGCGGTCGAGGAGGGCGGCGGCGTCACTGAACTTGCCCTGGGGGCTGGTGACGCGGAGGGGGGCGCCGGCCGCGAACGCCGCGGCGTAGTCCTTGGCCAGCCGGTGGATGGTGTGGCCCTCGGGCACGGGTCGGCTCCCCCCTCGCTCGCTCTTCCGCCTTCCGCCGTGTCCTGCCGCTACTGCTGCGGGTGGTGGGCGGGGATCGGGGGGAGGTCGCCGGTGGTCTCGTAGGCGGCGAGCATCTCGATGCGGCGGACGTGCCGCTCGTCGCCCGAGAACGGGGTGGCGAGGAAGGTCTCGACGAACTTGGTCGCCTCGTCCTGGGTGTGCATGCGCGCGCCGATCGCGACCACGTTGGCGTTGTTGTGCTCGCGGCCCAGCGCCGCCGTCTGCTCGCTCCACGCGAGGGCGGCCCGGACGCCGTCGACCTTGTTGGCGGCGATCTGCTCGCCGTTGCCGGAGCCGCCGATCACGATGCCGAGGGCGCCGGGGTCCGCGGCGGTCCGCTCGGCCGCGCGGAGGCAGAAGGGCGGGTAGTCGTCCTGGGCGTCGTAGATGTGCGGGCCGCAGTCGACGGGCTCGTGGCCCGCCGCCCGGAGCCATTCGACGAGGTGGTTCTTGAGTTCGTAGCCCGCATGGTCCGAGCCGAGATACACGCGCATGCGTCGAGTGTGACATGCGCGCACACGGGCGGCGGCGCGGGGTGGCATGCGCCGGAGAACGCGCGGGGCGACGCGCGAGGAGACCCTCAAAAACTAAGGGATTCCACAGAACCTCAGGGAAAGCTCAAATAACGATCCGAAATCAAAGGTTCCCCTATTCGTTCACCTCCGTTTCACTGGTCCGGCTCGTACACCGCTCGTACGGGAACCGCTCAACCGGCGCAAAGGAAGACCACCCCATGACTTCGCAGCCGACCCTTTCCAAGGCCGAGAACGGGCCCGGTGGCCACGGGGCCCCGGGAGGTTCCGGGCTCCAGGCCGGGCTCAAGAACCGGCATCTGTCGATGATCGCCATCGGCGGTGTCATCGGAGCCGGCCTCTTCGTCGGATCCAGCACCGGCATCGCGACCGCCGGCCCCGGCATCCTCCTGTCGTACGCGCTCGTCGGCACGCTCGTGGTGCTGGTGATGCGGATGCTGGGCGAGATGTCGGCGGCCAACCCGACCTCCGGGTCCTTCTCGGCGCACGCCGACCGTGCGCTCGGCCCGTGGGCCGGCTTCTCCATCGGCTGGCTCTACTGGTTCTTCTGGGTCGTGGTGCTGGCGGTGGAGGCGACCGCCGGCGCCGCGATCCTCGAAGGGTGGATCCCGGCCGTTCCCCAGTGGGCCTGGGCGCTGATCGTGATGGTGGTGCTGACCGCCACCAACCTGGCCTCCGTCGGGTCCTACGGCGAGTTCGAGTTCTGGTTCGCCGGGATCAAGGTCGTCGCCATCGCGGCGTTCATCGTCGTCGGCGGGCTGGCCGTCTTCGGTGTGCTGCCGGGCGTCGACAGCGACCAGGCGGGGCTCGCCAACCTCACCGAGCACGGCGGCTTCCTGCCCAACGGCGCCGGCGCGATCCTCACCGGCATCCTGCTCGTCGTCTTCTCGTTCATGGGCAGCGAGATCGCCACACTGGCCGCCGGTGAGTCGGAGGACCCGCAGCGGGCCGTGACCAAGGCGACCAACAGCATCATCTGGCGGATCGGCGTCTTCTACCTCGGTTCGATCTTCGTCGTGGTGTGCCTGCTGCCCTGGGACAGCACGTCGATCGCCGAGGACGGCTCGTACGTCGCCGCCCTGGACTCCCTCGGCATCGCGCACGCCGGCCAGATCATGAACTTCATCGTGCTGACGTCCGTGCTGTCCTGCCTCAACTCCGGGCTCTACACGGCCTCCCGGATGGCCTTCTCGCTCGGTGAGCGCGGGGACGCGCCGAAGGCGTTCGCCCGGACCTCCAGCCGGGGCGTGCCGCGGACCGCGATCATCGCGTCGGTGGTGTTCGGCTTCGTCGCCGTCTTCTTCAACTACAAGTTCCCCGACTCCGTCTTCCTCTTCCTGGTCAACTCCTCCGGCGCGGTCGCGCTGTTCGTGTGGCTGGTGATCTGCTTCTCGCAGCTGCGCATGCGGAAGATCATCGAGGCGGAGGCGCCGGAGAAGCTGGTCGTGCGGATGTGGCTGTACCCGTATCTGACGTGGGCCAGCGCGGCGCTGATCGTGTTCGTGCTGGGCTACATGCTGACCGACACCGAGCACAACGGGCGCACCACGGTGCTGCTGTCGCTGCTGGTCGCCGGCATCGTGCTGGCCATCGCCGTCGTCAGGCAGCGCGCGGCGGGCCGCCGGGCGGCGGACGGCGAGGCGCGCGACGAGGTGCGCGCGGGCTGACGCCGCGCCTCTCCCGGTACCGGGCCGCCCTGCACGACACAGGGCCGCCTTCTGAAGGCGGGATCTCATGACACAGGGCCGGGGGCCCGCGGCACGTGTGCCGCGGGCCCCCGGCCCTGTGGGTTCGTGAGCCGATCGGCGCCGGTCGGCGCCGGTCAGCGCCGGTCGACGAGCTTCCAGGCCGTGGGCAGCAGGCCCATCGCCAGGGCCGCCTTCAGGGCGTCGCCGATGAGGAACGGGGTGAGGCCGGCCGCGATCGCGGCGGAGGCGGACATGCCGGTGGCGAGCGCCAGGTACGGCACGCCGACCGCGTAGATGATCGCGGAGCCGAGCAGCATGGTGCCCGCGGTGCGCCAGGCGGAGCGGTCGGCGCCGCGGCGGGCCAGGGCTCCGACGACGACGGAGGCGAGCAGCATGCCGAGGATGTAGCCGAAGGACGGCATGGCCGTCCCGGAGCCGCCCTCGGCGAACCACGGCACACCGGCCATGCCGGCCAGCGCGTACACGGCGAGGGAGGCGAGGCCGCGGCGGGCGCCGAGGGTGGTGCCGACGAGCAGCGCCGCGAAGGTCTGGCCGGTCACCGGGACCGGGGAGCCGGGGACGGGCACCGCGATCTGGGCGGCGAGGCCGGTGAGCGCGGCGCCGCCGAGCACGAGCGCGGCGTCCCGGACACGGGAGGCCGGGATGAGGTCCGCGAGGACCTGGCCGGATCGGGCGGACGTGACGGCAGCGGTGCTCATGGAGGTCTCCGCGGGGTGAGGGCAGTTGAGGACACGGTGACGCTATACCGGGGTCCGTGCGTCGATCACCGTCAGCGCTCGACAAAGGCGCGAACAGGGACTTGGTGGGCTCCGGACAAAGAGCCGGGGTGAGGGGCCGCACGAGGTGACACCGGTCACGGAGGTGAGGTGGTTCCGGCTACAGGAGCGGGCGGGAGGCGGGCTGTAGGGACTCACCAAAGGCGACGGGCCGCGAAGGCAAGGTAACCGGACGGACACCCTCCGTATGGCGTCCGTCCACATGCTGGGCACCCCCTTCGCGGGCGCGAGAAGGCCGCCCAGACTGGGCGGCGTTTTGTCATCTCCCGCATTGGACGAGCCGCGCCCATGCCCAGCACCTCCCCCAAGCCTTCGGCCACGGCCGACCAGGCGGCACCCCCGGTCGGCACGCCCCCGCAGGCGGACGGCGTCTCCCTCTCGCACGGCCTGAAGCAGCGCCATCTGTCGATGATCGCCCTCGGCGGGGTGATCGGCGCGGGGCTGTTCGTCGGCTCCGGGGCGGGCATCGCCGCCGCCGGACCCTCCATCGTCCTCGCCTACACCCTCTCCGGCCTCCTGGTGATGCTGGTGATGCGGATGCTGGGCGAGATGTCCGCCGCGTACCCGTCGTCGGGCTCGTTCTCCGCGCACGCCGAGCGGGCGATCGGGCCCTGGGCCGGGTTCACCGCGGGCTGGTCGTTCTGGGTGCTGCTGTGCACGGCGGTCGGCCTGGAGGGCATCGGCGCCGCGAAGATCGTCACCGGATGGCTGCCGGGCACGCCCGAGTGGGCGTGGGTGGCGCTGTTCATGGTGGTCTTCTGCGGGACGAACCTCGCGGCGGTGAAGAACTTCGGCGAGTTCGAGTTCTGGTTCGCGGCCCTGAAGGTCGGCGCGATCACCCTGTTCCTCGGCCTCGGCGTGCTGGCCATCGCCGGAGTGCTGCCCGGCACCGACTCCCCCGGCGCCTCCCACCTCACCGACTTCCTCCCCAACGGCGGCGAGGGCCTGGTGATCGGACTGCTCGCCTCCGTCTTCGCGTACGGCGGCCTGGAGACGGTGACCATCGCGGCGGCCGAGTCGGAGAACCCGGTCAAGGGCGTGGCGAGCGCGGTCCGTACGGCGATGTGGCGAATCGCGCTGTTCTACATCGGCTCGATGGCGGTCATCGTCACGCTGGTGCCGTGGGATGCCCCCGAGGTCGTCGAGGCCGGCCCGTACGTCGCCGCGCTGGACCGCCTCGGCATCCCGGGCGCCGGCCAGCTGATGAACGTCGTGGTGCTGGTGGCGCTGCTGTCCGCGATGAACGCCAACATCTACGGAGCCTCGCGCATCGGGTACTCGCTGGTGCAGCGCGGGCAGGGCCCGAAGGCGCTGGGCCGGGTGTCGGGCGGGGTGCCGCGGATCGCCGTCCTGGCGTCCTCGCTGTTCGGCTTCCTGTGCGTGCTGCTCAGCTACTGGCGTCCGGACGACGTCTTCGCCTGGCTGCTGAACATGATCGGCGCGGTGATCCTGGTCGTCTGGATCTTCATCGCCGTCTCCCAGCTGCGGCTGCGCCGCCGGCTGGAGCGGGAGGCGCCGGAGAAACTGGTGGTGCGCATGTGGGCGTTCCCGTGGCTGACGTGGGTGGCGCTGGCCGGCATGGCGGCGATCTTCGTCCTGATGGCGCGGGAGCCGGACACCCGGGTGCAGCTGTACTCGACGGGCGCGATGACGCTCATCCTGGCGGCGATCGGCTACGCCTGGCAGCGGGCACGCGCCCGCACCTGACCGCCCTCTCCTCTGCGGCGACGGCCCTCGCGTGGACACGCGGGGGCCGTTTCGTGTGCCCGGGACCCACGGACGGCTCTTCCTGTTACTGGCCCGCACTTGCAAGTAACATGCAATAAGGCACAGCAACAGCCGTCCCGCCCCGTGATCGTCTTCTCACCGTTCACCCGGCAGACGGAAGAACGAAGCCCCCGCGACTGACGTCACTCGCGGGGGCTTCCGGTATGCGGCAATCCGGGTCATGGTTGCGCAATGGCGACACAGAGGACCATGACGGACTACTGCGTGACCTGCGGCGGCGACCAGGTGCACCGCCGGCTGGACAGGAAGGAGGAGGACTGGCTCAAGGAACGGCTGGGCCGGGCGGGGGTCGGCGAGTTCTGGCTCTGCGTCAACGTGCTCGACCCCGACACCGGCCGGCAGTGCCGCAACCTGCGCACGGGCTTCAACAAGAAGCCGTTCGCCGCACCGATCAAGGCACCCGTCCTGGAGTGACGGTCACAGGTTGCTGAAGTCCGGGCCCTTGGTCCGCGTGCGCTTGATCTCGTAGAAGCCGGGGACGGAGGCCACCGCGAGGGTGCCGTCCCACAGACGGGCGGCCTCCTCGCCCTTGGGGGCCGGGGTGACGACCGGGCCGAAGAAGGCGAGCTGCTCGCCGTCGGCGCCCGGGACCGCGATGACCGGGGTGCCGACGTCCTGGCCGACCTTGTCGATGCCCTCCTTGTGGGAGGCGCGCAGCTCCGGCTCGTAGGGAGTGGAGTCCCAGTGCTCCATGAGCGACTCGGGCAGGCCGACGTCCTCCAGGGCGGCGGCGACCGTCTCCCGGCCCGGACCCTCGTCCTTGTTGTGGATGCGGGTGCCGAGCGCGGTGTAGAGGTCGCCGAGCACCTCGGCGCCGTGCTCCTGCTGCGCCGCGATGACCACCCGGACCGGGCCCCACGCCTTGGTCTCGAGCATGTCCCGGTACTCCTCGGGAAGCTCGTCGAGCTTGTCCTCGTTGAGGACCGCGAGGCTCATCACGTGCCAGCGGACCTTGACGTCACGCACCTTCTCCACCTCCAGCATCCAGCGGGAGGTCATCCAGGCCCAGGGGCACAGCGGGTCGAACCAGAAGTCGACGGGCGTGGCGGGGGACTTGTCCGACATGTCGCTCCTTGTAGTGGCAGGCGTTTCCCCGTCACAACGCGGCGCCCGCTCCCGGCCATTCCCGGCTGACCGCCGTCAGGGGCACATGGCAGGATCGGTCCTGTTCATCCCTGTCGACGACGCCTGAGGAGTGCTGCCCGTGCCCGGTGAGAATCTGACCCGCGACGAGGCCCGGGAGCGGGCGGCCCTGCTGTCCGTCGACGGGTACGAGGTGAGCCTCGACCTGCGCTCGGCGGTCGGCGAGCACTCCGGCGGAGGACCGCGCACCTTCCGCTCCGTGACCACCGTCCGGTTCCGCTGCGCCGAGCCCGGGGCGAGCAGCTTCGCGGACCTGATCGCGCCGAGTGTGACGGCCCTCTCCCTCAACGGGCGGGACCTGGACCCCGGCCAGGTCTTCGACGGCTCGCGGATCCTGCTGGAGGACCTCGCCGCCGACAACGAACTCGTCGTCGACGCGCAGTGCGCCTACTCCCGCACCGGCGAGGGCCTGCACCGCTTCGTCGACCCCGAGGACGGCGAGGTGTACCTCTACACGCAGTACGAGCCGGCCGACTCCCGGCGCGTCTTCGCGGGCTTCGAGCAGCCCGACCTCAAGGCGCCCTACCGCTTCGAGGTGCGCGCGCCCGAGGGCTGGACGGTGTGGAGCAACGGCGCCGGTGAACTCGCCGACGGCGTGTGGCGGTTCGCCGAGACCAAGCCGATCTCGACGTACATCACCTGTGTGGTGGCGGGCCCGTACCACTACGTCACGGACACCTACGAGCGCACCTTCGAGGACGGCACGCGGCTGGAGATCCCGCTCGGCGCGATGTGCCGCAAGGGCCTGGCGCCGCACTTCGACGCCGACGACGTGTTCCTGGTGACCAAGCAGGGCCTGGACTTCTTCCACGACCACTTCGACTACCCGTACCCGTTCGGCAAGTACGACCAGGCGTTCGTGCCCGAGTACAACCTGGGCGCGATGGAGAACCCGGGGATGGTCACCTTCCGGGAGGAGTTCATCTTCCGCGGCAAGGTCACACGCGCCTCCTACGAGGGCCGCGCCAACGTCATCCTGCACGAGATGGCGCACATGTGGTTCGGCGACCTGGTCACCATGGAGTGGTGGGACGACCTGTGGCTGAAGGAGTCCTTCGCGGACTTCATGGGCGCGTTCTCGCTGGTCGGCGCGACCCGCTTCACCGACGGCTGGATCACCTTCGCCAACCGCCGCAAGGCCTGGGCGTACCGCGCGGACCAGCTGCCGTCCACGCACCCGATCACCGCCGACATCCGCGACCTCCAGGACGCCAAGCTCAACTTCGACGGCATCACGTACGCCAAGGGCGCCTCCGTGCTGAAGCAGCTGGTCGCGTATGTCGGCCAGGACGCGTTCCTCGAAGGCGCCCGCCGCTACTTCAAGCGGCACGCCTACGGCAACACGCGCCTCGGTGACCTGCTGTCGGTCCTTCAGGAGACCAGCGGGCGGGACATGGGCGCCTGGGCGCGGGCGTGGCTGCAGACGGCCGGCGTCAACTCGCTGACGCCGCAGGTGCTGTTGGACGCCGAGGGCAGGATCGACGAGCTGGCGGTCGTGCAGGAGGCCGCCGAATCGCATCCCGAACTGCGCCCGCACCGCGTGGCGGTGGGCCTGTACTGGCGCACGGCCGGCGGCACCCTGGAGCGGTACGCGCAGGCGGAGACGGACGTCGACGGGGCGCGTACGGTCGTGGCGGAGCTGGCCGGGGCGGACGCGCCGGAGCTGGTGCTGGTCAACGACGACGACCTGACGTACTGCAAGACCCGCTTCGACGAGACCTCCCTGGCGACGCTCCGCGGCGGCCTGGGCGACATCACCGATCCGCTGGCGCGGGCCCTGTGCTGGTCGGCGCTGTGGAACATGACGCGGGACGCGCTGCTGCCGGCCCGGGAGTTCATCGGGCTGGTCCTCGAGTACGCGGGCCGCGAGTCCGACATCGGTGTGCTGCAGATGCTGCACGCGTGGGCGGAGTCGGCCGCCGTGCACTACACCGCGCCCGAGCGGCGGCAGGAGGCCGGCCGCCGGCTCGCCGAGGGCGCCTCGCTCCAGCTGTACGCCGCCGAGGCGGGCAGCGAGCACCAGCTGGCGTGGGCGCGGTTCTTCGCGCGGGTGGCCGACGCGCCGGCCGCCTTCGAGCTGCTGACCTCGCTGCTGGACGGCACGGTGACGCTGCCGGGCCTGGAGGTGGACCAGGAGCTGCGCTGGGCGTTCCTGGAGCCGCTGGCCGCGCACGGTGTGGCGGACGAGAAGGCGCTGGACGCGGAGCTGGCCCGGGACGACACCGCCTCCGGCAAGCGGCACCACGTGCGCTGTCTGGCCGCCCGCCCGTCGGCGGCGGTGAAGGCGCAGTGCTGGGCGCAGGTGGTGGAGTCGGACGCGCTGTCCAACGCGCTGGTGGAGGCGACGATCTCGGGCTTCGCGCAGTCGTCCCAGCGGGAGCTGCTCGCGCCGTACGCGGAGAAGTACTTCGCGGCGATCGAGCGGGTGTGGAGCGAGCGGTCGATCCAGATCGGCATGGACGTGGTGCGGGGCCTGTTCCCGGAGTACCAGGACGCGCAGGCCACGCTGGACGCCACGGACGCCTGGCTCGCGGCGCACGAGGACGCGGCCCCGGCGCTGCGCCGGCTGGTCCTGGAGGCGCGCGACGACCTGGCGCGGGCCCTGCGCGGGCAGCGCTGCGACGCGGCGGCGGACTGAGCCCGACCGGGCCCGTGTGACGCGGGCCCGCCCGAAGCCGTTACGGAATGCGGGCAATCGAGCCGTAACCCCTGGTCCTCACCCGAACGGACCAGGGGTTTTCGTTTCCGAACATGCGTCCTTCAGTGCGCCCTTGTCCTTGTTTGTCGACGGACGTGTAACACGGGTTCAAAAGCGGGTTGAAGGCGGGAAATTGCCGGGCATGAACCACGACACCCCGCTCTCCCCCCGCCCCTTGCACCAGCTCTGTGACGGCACGCGCCGGGTGCTGACCCAGGCGCAGCTGCGCGCCCGGGGCGTCTCCGGCGCCGAGACCGGCGAACGGTGCCGCCCCGGCGGGCCCTGGCAGCAGCTGCTGCCGGGCGTCGTTCTGCTCCATTCCGGCCCGCCGACCGGCGAGGAGCGGCTGCACGCGGTGCTGCTGTACACGGCGCGGGAGCGGACCGTGGGCGTCCCGGCGCAGCCCGGCGCGGACCAGCCGCCCGTGTCCTCCTACGGCGAGGCGATGATCACCGGGCTGGCCGCGCTGGCCCTGCACGGCTTCTCCGCCGCTCCTCCGCCGGCCTCCCTGGACGTGCTGGACGTCCTGGTGCCGCGGCTGCGCAGGCTGCGCTCGACGGGCTGCGCGCGCATCGTCCGCACCTCGGCGCTGCCCGTACCGGAGCAGATCGCGGGCGTGCCGGTGGCGCCGGTGCCGCGTGCGCTGGCGGACGCGGTGGCGGGCCTGGACGACGCGGGTGCCGTGCGGCTGCTGCTGACGGAGGCGGTGCGCGGCGGGCACTGCGAACCGGCGGCGGTGGTCCGGGAGTTGACCGGCGCGAAGCTGCTGAACCGGCCGCACGTGGTGGACGCGGTGGACTCGCTGCTGGCGGAGGGGCGGGCGCTGGCGGAGGCCCGGCTGTACCGGATGGTGCGCGAGTACGGGCTGCCGGAGCCGTTCTGGAACGTCGACCTGCGCCTGCCGGGCGGCCCTCACCTCGGGGTCATGGACGCGTACTGGCCGGAGCAGGCGGTGGCGCTGGAGCTGGACACGCGCGCGCCGCGCCCGGGCCGGCGGCCCGAGGACGAGGCCGAGTGGTCCGAGTACGCCCGCCGGCGCGAGCACCTCGAACGCCTCGGCGTCACGGTCGTCCACCTCACTCCGCGCAAGCTGCGGGACGCGCTGGAACAGCAGGCGGCGGTGGTCCGCACCGCGCTGATGGCCGCGGCGGACCGCGATCCGGCGGCGTACGTCGTGATCCGACCCCGGTAGCCGGCGGCGTACGTCGTGATCCGACCCCGGTAGCCGGCGGCGTACGTCGTGATCCGACCCCGGTAGCCGGCGGCGTACGTCGTGATCCGACCCCGGTAGCCGGCGGCGTACGTCGTGATCCGGCCCCGGTAGCCGGCGGCGTACGTCGTGGTCCGGCCCCGGTAGCCGGCGGCAGGGGCCACCGGGGTGCCGTGCGGTCAGGGCTCCGCGGTCTCCACGTGGCCCGCCGCCGGGCGTTCCCGCCACAGTCTCAGCGCGATGTCGACCAGCCGCACCCGGACCAGTCGGGGCACGGCGTCCAGCGGCTGCCAGGCGGCGAGTTCCGTGGAGCCGCCGATCTCGTTGCGCAGTTCGCCGCCCGTGACGCGGCCCTCGTAGATCAGCCGTACGCCGTGGTGGTCGACGGTGCGGCCGAGGCGGCCGGGGAAGGTGCGGCGGGTGGAGTGCACGCCGAGCAGTCCGGTGACCTCGACGTGGTAGCCGGTCTCCTCCTCCACCTCCCGCCGCACGGTGTCGTAGGGGTCCTCGCCGTGCTCCATGCCTCCGCCCGGCAGCACCCACTCGGGCTCGCCCGCGGGGCCCGGGGAGCGGGCGAGCAGGAACTGTCCGTCGCGCACCACCACGGCGTAGGCCGCCACCCTCAAGTTCCGTCGCACCGGGCGACGTTATCGCGGCGACCGCGGATGGGCAGGGGAGAATTCGGGCGCGGACCCGGCGCGGCGGCACGGCGGCCGGGGTGACGACGCCTCCTGGGGGCCGGCCTGGCTCGCCGCCCGCGACTACCTGCGGCTGCTGACCGTCGCGCCGGACCGGATCCGCGGCTGCGCGCACGAGGCGTGCGTCCTGCACTTCTTCGACACCTCGCGCAACGGCACCCGCCGCTGGCGCTCCATGGCCGCCTGCGGCAACCGGGCCGAGGCGTCCCGGCACTACGCGCACACGAAGGACGCCTGAGACACCGCACCCCATGGGCGACTTGTCACCTTCGGGGTGCATCTCCCCATAAGGGCACCGGGGGTTTTCCCCATACATCCATATCGATTCGGCCAACGCTCGCCAAACATCTACCCCTTGCGTAAGGCTCACGATCGTCCGGACTCGTATTCCGGACCGTTGCGGCCAGGGTCGATCGGCTCCGGTCGCTCCACGATCGTTCCTTACCTACAAGGGATGCCGATGACCCACTCCTCCCAGCGCGACCCGATATCGGGCGCGAGACGCGTGGCCCGTATAGCCGTGGCCGCCGGTCTCGTCGCCGCGCTCTCCGCGGCCGGCCCGATTCCCGCGGCCTTCGCGGCCGACGCGCCGCCCGCCGACGCCGACGTCAAGTCCGCGGCCGAAAAGCTCGGTTCGGACGACGCGGAGCTGCTCGCCGAGGCCAAGGCCGACGGCGCCAAGAACGTCACGATGATGATCGCCACCGCTCCCGGGAAGACCGAGCAGGTCGCCGAGCAGCTCGACGCGGTCAAGGGCGGTTCGGTCGGCCGGACCCACGACGGGCTCGGCTACGTCCGCGCCACCGTCCCCACCGGCAAGGCCGACGCGGCGATCGCCGCCGCCACCGAGCTCTCCTCCGTGCACGGCGTCGACCTGCGCGAGGAGATCCCGCTGGACGACCCGACCCCGGCCGCCGACACCGCGCGGCAGGCGGGCGCCCAGGGCAGCACCTCCTACCCGGCGCCCGGGAAGCGGACCCCCGCGGAGAACCCGTACAACCCGTCCTTCGAGACCGGTGCCGTCGAGTTCGTCGAGGACCACCCGAAGGCCGACGGCCGCGGCGTCACCATCGGCATCCTCGACTCGGGTGTGGACCTCGGCCACCCTGCGCTGCAGAAGACCACCACCGGCGAACGCAAGATCGTCGACTGGGTGACGGCGACCGACCCGATCGTCGACAGCGACCGCACCTGGCGTCCGATGGTCTCCTCCGTCTCCGGGCCGACGTTCACCTACAGCGGCAAGACCTGGCAGGCCCCGGCCGGCGACTACCGGATCAGCACCTTCCTGGAGTCGTACACCACCGGCGGCGACGCGGGCGGCGACGCCAACCGCGACGGCGACACCACCGACTCCTGGGGCGTGCTCTACGACGCCGCGGCCGGCACGGTCCGCGTCGACCTGAACAACAACCAGGACTTCGCCGACGACACCCCGATGAAGCCGTACAAGGACGGCTTCCAGGTCGGGTACTTCGGCACCGACGACCCGACGACCGACGTCGCCGAGCGCCAGCCGTTCGTCGTGGAGGTCCGCAAGGACGTCCCGATGGACCCCTACGGCGGCGACTGGATCGGCAAGACCGCCGACTTCGTCAACATCGGTGTCATCGAGGGCTCGCACGGTTCGCACGTCGCCGGCATCACCGCCGCCAACGGCCTGTTCGGCGGGCGGATGGACGGCGCCGCCCCCGGCGCGAAGATCGTCTCCTCGCGCGCCTGCACCTGGTCCGGCGGCTGCACGAACGTCGCGCTCACCGAGGGCATGATCGACCTCGTCACCAAGCGCGGTGTCGACATCGTCAACATGTCGATCGGCGGCCTGCCGGCGCTCAACGACGGCAACAACGCCCGCGCCGAGCTGTACACCCGCCTCATCGACACCTACGGCGTCCAGCTGGTGATCTCCGCGGGCAACTCCGGCCCCGGCGCCAACACCATCGGCGACCCGTCGCTGGCCGACAAGGTCATCTCCGTCGGCGCGTCCGTCTCCAAGGAGACCTGGGCCGCCAACTACGGCTCCGTGGTGGAGAAGGACTACGCCATGATGCCGTTCTCCTCGCGCGGCCCGCGTGAGGACGGCGGCTTCACGCCGACGCTGGTCGCGCCCGGTGCGGCGATCAACACCATCCAGACCTGGCTGCCCGGCGCCCCGGTCGCCGAGGCGGGCTACTCCCTGCCGGCCGGCTACGGCATGCTCCAGGGCACCTCGATGGCCTCGCCGCAGGCCGCCGGCGCCTCCGCGCTGCTGCTGTCCGCCGCGAAGCAGAAGGGCATCGACCTCACTCCGGCGAAGCTGCGCACCGCCCTCACCTCCACCGCCGAGCACATCAGCGGTGTGCAGGCCTACGAGGAGGGCGCCGGCCTCATCGACATCGAGGACGCCTGGGACGCCATCCGTGACGGCGCCACCGCGCACACGTACACGGTGAAGGCGCCGGTCGACACCGCGATCGACCAGTTCCTGAAGACGCCCGGCTTCGGCACCGGCCTGTACGACCGCGAGGGTGGCCTGAAGGCCGGCCAGAAGAAGACGTACGACATCACCGTCACCCGTACGTCCGGCCCGGACCGCGCGATCCGCCACGAGCTCGACCTCGAGAACAACGCGGGCCGCACCTTCCGCATCGTCGGCGACGACGACATCGCGCTGCCGCTGAACAAGCCGGTGACCGTGAAGGTCCAGGCGGCACCCGGCTCGGCCGGTCTCAAGAGCGCGATCCTGGAGGTCGACGACCCGCGCACCGAGGGCGTCGACCAGCAGATCCTGACCACCGTGGTCGTCTCCGCGCCGCTGGAGTACACCTTCTCCGCCGCCGGCACGGCCCAGCGCAACGACACCACCTCCTACTTCGTCACCGTGCCCGAGGGCGCGAAGACGCTGGAGGTCGCGATGAGCGGGCTGAAGGACAAGAGCCAGACCCGGTTCATCGCCATCCACCCGTACGGTGTGCCGGCCGACCCGACGTCGACGGTCAACTGCTACGCGAACTACACCAACCCGGCCAACACCTGCCGCCCCGACGTGCGTTCGTACGCGAACCCGCAGCCGGGCGTCTGGGAGATCGAGGTCGAGTCGCGCCGCACCTCGCCGCTGCTCGACAACCCGTACAAGCTGGACGTCGCCGTCCTCGGCGCGGCCTTCGACCCGGAGACCGTGACCGTGCCCGAGGCGAAGGTCGGCACGCCGGCCGCCGCCTCCTGGACGGTGAAGAACGAGCTGGCGGCGCTGGAGGGCAAGCTGGTCGGCGGCCCGCTCGGGTCGTCCAAGACCACCCGGCCGTCCATCGCGACGGGTGACACGCACACCACGACCGTCGAGGTGCCCGAGGGCGCCGCGTCGCTCGACGTGGCCATCGGCAACGTCTCCGACGCCGCCGCCGACCTGGACCTGGCCGTCTACGACCAGGACGGCAACGAGGTCGGCTCCTCCGCCGACGGCGACTCCGAGGAGTCCGTCTCCATCGCCTCCCCGGCCGCCGGTACGTACACCGTCGAGGTCGTCGGCTACGCCGTCCCGGCCGGCACCACGGAGTACGACTACCGGGACGTGTTCTTCGCCGCCTCGCTCGGCTCCGTCACCGTCGACGGTGCCGCCGCGGTGAAGCTCGGCACGGGCCAGTCGGCCACCGTCTCCGGTGACGTCACCGTCGCCGCGGCGGCTCCCGAGGGCCGTGCCTTCTTCGGACGCGTCCAGCTGGTCAACGCGCGCGGCACGGTCGCGGGCGTCGGCAACGTGGCGATCGAGAAGGTCGTTCCGTAGCGGCAACGACTGTGCACGAGAGGGGGGCGGGCGTCCGTACGGGCGCCCGCCCCTTCGTCGTGTCCGGCGTCTTCGCTGGTGAGCTGGTTGACGGGTTCGTCGGGTTCGTGTGGTTCGTCGTGCCTGTCGTTCAGTCGCAGGACAGGCCGCGCGACCGGGGAAGCGAGTCGGCGATCCGGGTCCGTTCGGGGGCGATGTGCTGCTCGCCGGCGATCAGCGTGTCCGGGCGGTCGCCGTGCCGGGGCAGGCCGACCAGCACGCCGTCGCCCGGGTGCAGCGGCGGGCCGCCGGCCGTCTCCCTCAGGAAGACGATCTCGCGGTCGCCCGCGCCGTCGTCCTCGCCCTCGCTCTTGTAGACGCGGCTCGCCTCCAACGTGACGCGTTCCGTCCCGGCGCTTCCCGGCACCGGCTCCACCGCCAGCACGGTGCCCTCGGCGACCAGACGGGCGCAGGCGAGGTAGCGGGGACTGCCGAAGAGGACCCCGCCCTCCGCGCCCGAGTCCGCCACGGCGGCCTTGTCCGCCGCGGCGTCGGAGGTGCCGCCGGACTGCGTCACCAGCCAGCCCGTACCGACGACCAGCGTGGCGGCGGCAGCGGCGACCAGTGCGCCGAGGGCGACCTTCACCGGGCGCCGGCGCGCACGCCGGGGGCCGGGGCCGTGCGCCTCACGGGAGCCGCGTGAGCCGTGGGAGCCGTGGGAGCCGGCGGTCGGGCGGGACGGCGGGGCGCTCAGCGGGAGCCCGGCGGCCGGCGAGGGCCCCGGCCCGTCGTCGGCGGTCGCGGGGTGCCGCGGGTGCGGGAGTGCGGTCTGCCGGGTGCCGGTGCCTGGTTCCGGCCGCCCGCCGGGGTGAGCGGCCCTGAGTCGCCCCGGAGCGGTGTCCTTCGTGCCGGCCGGAGTGGCGAGTGTGTCGCCGATCAGCGTCAGCTGCTCGCGCAGCACCGCCAGGTCGGCGGCGGCGGCGTCGCGCGCGGCCAGGAACGCCGGGTCCCGTTGGGCGTCCGCGGGCGGCGGCTCGTCGAAGAGCGCGGACATCAGGGCGTCCATGCCGTCGCGCTCGGCGTCGTACGCGGTGCCGTCGCGCTCGGCGTCGTCGTACGCGGTGCCGTCGCGCTCGGCGTCGTCGTACGCGGTGCCGTCGTACGCGGGGTTCTCGTCGCCGGCCGGGATCTTGCCGAGGGCCGGGTTCTTGTCGCCGGCCGGGTTCTCGTCGTGGGCCGGGTTCTCGTCGCCGGCC
>NZ_VCNP01000046.1 GCF_006782915.1 Streptomyces calvus | reverse complement strand
GGCGTCGCGCGCGGCCAGGAACGCCGGGTCCCGTTGGGCGTCCGCGGGCGGCGGCTCGTCGAAGAGCGCGGACATCAGGGCGTCCATGCCGTCGCGCTCGGCGTCGTACGCGGTGCCGTCGCGCTCGGCGTCGTCGTACGCGGTGCCGTCGCGCTCGGCGTCGTCGTACGCGGTGCCGTCGTACGCGGGGTTCTCGTCGCCGGCCGGGATCTTGCCGAGGGCCGGGTTCTTGTCGCCGGCCGGGTTCTCGTCGTGGGCCGGGTTCTCGTCGCCGGCCGGGTTCTCCTCGTGGGCCGGGTTCTTGTCGCCGGCCGGGTTCTCGTCGTGGGCCGGGTTCTCGTCGCCGGCCGGGTTCTCCTCGTGGGCCGGGTTCTTGTCGCCGGCCGGGTTCTCGTCGTGGGCCGGGTTCTCGTCGTGGGCGGGCATGTCACACCACCTCGTCCTCGTGCAGGCGGGCGCGCAGGGCCCGGACCGCCGTGTGCAGCCTGCTCTTGACCGTGCCCTCCGGGACGCCGAGCTGTGCGGCGATCGAGCGCACCGGCAGATCGGCGTAGAAGCGCAGCACGACGACCTGGCGCTGTGCGTCGGGCAGCTCCTCCAGGCCGCGGGCGACGGCGAGGGACAGCACGCTGGTCTCCTCGCCGGAGGGGAGTTCCGCCGGGCGCAGCGCGGCCAGTCGCTCCCCGAGCCGCTCCTGGCGGCGCTTGGCCCGGTGCCAGTCCATGGCCAGGTTGGAGGCGACCACCGCCGCCCACGCCGAGACGTCGCGCGGTGCCTCCCGCCCGCTCGCGGCGCGTTCCAGCAGCCGCAGGCGGACCTGCTGCACCCCGTCCGGCAGGTCCGCCTGCGGTACTCCGCCCAGTGCGAGCACCGCCCGCACCCGGCGTTCCTGCGCCGCGTCCAGCGGATCGTCGTCGGCGACGTACGACCCCCGGCCGCGCCGGGTCCTTCCGCGCAGCACTGGCCACCCCCCTCACGCTGTTTCTCTTACGACGCCGCTGCCGCCCGGAACGTTCACGCGGGAGCGCCTCGTTTTTGCGTTTCCGGTGTCGTGGACCGCACCGAGGCGTACGTCACACTCCGTGTGTCCGGAGCCGGGCCCGGGCAGGGGACCTTGCGGTCCGCGACCCCCGGTGGCTGAATTTCTGCAGTTCACAGGGGTGACGGCCGAAGGTCCGCAACCGTTGGTTGCCGTCCCGTCGTCCCACTGGGCGGGCAGGACGGCAAAGAATTGGACAGGCGGGCCGTGGTCGGCCGCATGATGGAAGAGCCTCGGCCAGGCATGTCGGATACGCACAGAAGCAGTAGGGAGTCGCCGTGAGGGTCGGAATCGTCGGAGCCACCGGTCAGGTGGGCACGGTCATGCGCAGGATCCTCAAGGAGCGGAACTTCCCGGTCACGGAGCTGCGGCTGTTCGCCTCGGCCCGCTCGGCGGGCACGGAGCTGGACGGCGTGACGGTGGAGGACGCGTCGACCGCCGACTACACCGGCCTGGACATCGTGCTGTTCTCCGCGGGCGGCGCGACCTCGAAGGCGCTGGCCGAGAAGGTCGCCTCGCAGGGCGCGGTCGTGATCGACAACTCCTCCGCCTGGCGCAAGGACCCCGAGGTCCCCCTCGTCGTCTCCGAGGTGAACCCGCACGCGATCGCGAACCGCCCCAAGGGCATCATCGCCAACCCGAACTGCACCACGATGGCCGCGATGCCGGTGCTGCGTCCGCTGCACGCCGAGGCGGGACTGGAGGCGCTGGTCGTCGCGACGTACCAGGCGGTGTCCGGTTCCGGTCTCGCGGGCGTGGCGGAGCTGCACGGCCAGACCCGGAAGGTCGTCGACGAGGCCGACAAGCTGACCCACGACGGCGCGGCGGTCGACTTCCCCGAGCCCGGCGTCTACAAGCGCCCCATCGCCTTCAACGTGCTGCCGCTGGCCGGCAACCTCGTCGACGACGGTCTGGGCGAGACCGACGAGGAGCAGAAGCTGCGCAACGAGTCCCGCAAGATCCTGGAGATCCCCGAGCTGAAGGTCTCCGGCACCTGTGTCCGCGTCCCGGTGTTCTCCGGCCACTCGCTGCAGATCAACGCCCGTTTCGCCCGCCCGATCAGCGTGGAGCGCGCGACCGAGCTGCTGGCCGAGGCCCCCGGTGTCGTCCTCACCGACATCCCGACCCCGCTCCAGGCCGCCGGCCAGGACCCGTCGTACGTGGGCCGCATCCGTCCCGACGAGACGGTGGACCACGGTCTGGCGCTGTTCGTCTCCAACGACAACCTCCGCAAGGGCGCGGCGCTGAACGCCGTGCAGATCGCGGAGCTGGTGGCCGACGAGCTGCGCGGCTGACGTCAGCCACCGCCGTACGGGAGGCGGGTGCGGGACCCGGCAGGGTGCCGCACCCGCCTCTTCGTGTGCCGGGTCAGCCGCGCCGTACCTCGTACAGGAAGCAGCCGTACTCCACGGCCCGTACGTGGACGAGCGCCACCGCCGGGTCGGCGAACGCCTCCGTGAGGGCCGGCTCGAAGTCCTCCGGTGCGCTGACCAGCCGGCCGCCGAGGATGCGGCCGTCGGCGGAGTAGCGGCGGAGCGTGCGGTGGGCGTCGGTGAACGGCAGCCCGTCGTCGTCGGGGCCCGGGCACTCCTCGGCGTGGACGAAGACCGGCCCCTGCTCGTCGTACGCGCCCGGATCGGCGCCCGTCCCGGCCGCCCAGCGGCGCAGCGGCGCGTACGAGACGAGGGCGATCCGCTCACCGGGGCGGCTGCGGCGCAGACAGCAGCGGAGCGGGGCGCCGCCCTCGTCGTCGGTGCGGGGGACGGCGGGACGGCCGGCGTCGTCGGCGGTCAGGAGTTCCTCCAGTACCGCCGGGGTGATGGGGCGGGCGCGGTGGTGTGTCGTGATTGCCATGCGTCCAGGCTTGCTCCGGCCGTCCCGGGCCGCTGGCGGATTCCGGACATCACGCCCCGCATCCGCCGTCCGGGCCCCTGCCGCGGACATGCGGATACAGGGGTATCCCCATGGCTCGCCGTCGTCGTCGCCCGATCGCGATGTCGCGTGGAAGGATGGCGCAACCCACACATATCGAGGAGATGACCGCGTGCCTGGCACAAACCTGACTCGCGAAGAGGCGCAGCAACGGGCGAAGCTGCTGACCGTTGACTCGTACGAGATCGAACTGGATCTCTCCGGGGCGCAGGAGGGCGGCACCTACCGGTCCGTGACCACGGTGCGCTTCGACGTCGCGGAGGACGGCGACGGCGCGGAGTCCTTCATCGACCTGGTGGCCCCCGCGGTGCACGAGGTGACCCTCAACGGGGACGCCCTCGACCCCGCCGACGTCTTCGCGGACTCCCGCATCGCCCTGCCCGGTCTGCTGACGGGCCGCAACGTGCTGCGGGTCGTCGCCGACTGCGCGTACACCAACACGGGTGAGGGCCTGCACCGTTTCGTCGACCCGGTCGACGACCAGGCGTACCTGTACACCCAGTTCGAGGTGCCGGACGCCCGCCGGGTCTTCGCCTCGTTCGAGCAGCCCGACCTGAAGGCGACGTTCCAGTTCACCGTGAAGGCGCCGGAGGGCTGGACCGTCATCTCCAACTCGCCGACGCCCGAGCCGCAGGACAACGTCTGGGTGTTCGAGCCGACGCCGCGCATCTCGTCGTACATCACGGCGCTGATCGTCGGCCCGTACCACTCGGTGCACAGTGTGTACGAGAAGGACGGCCAGTCCGTCCCGCTCGGCATCTACTGCCGTCCGTCGCTGGCGGAGTTCCTCGACGCGGACGCGATCTTCGAGGTCACCCGGCAGGGCTTCGACTGGTTCCAGGAGAAGTTCGACTACGCGTACCCGTTCGAGAAGTACGACCAGCTGTTCGTGCCGGAGTTCAACGCGGGCGCGATGGAGAACGCGGGCGCGGTCACCATCCGCGACCAGTACGTCTTCCGGTCGAAGGTGACGGACGCGGCGTACGAGGTGCGCGCGGAGACCATCCTGCACGAGCTGGCCCACATGTGGTTCGGCGACCTGGTCACCATGGAGTGGTGGAACGACCTGTGGCTGAACGAGTCGTTCGCCACCTACACGTCCATCGCCTGCCAGGCCGCCGCGCCCGGCTCGCGCTGGCCGCACTCGTGGACGACGTTCGCGAACTCCATGAAGACCTGGGCCTACCGCCAGGACCAGCTGCCGTCCACGCACCCGATCATGGCGGACATCCGCGACCTGGACGACGTGCTCGTCAACTTCGACGGCATCACGTACGCCAAGGGCGCGAGCGTGCTGAAGCAGCTCGTCGCGTACGTCGGCGAGGACGAGTTCTTCCGGGGCGTGCAGGCGTACTTCAAGCGCCACGCGTACGGCAACACGCGCCTGTCGGACCTGCTGGGCGCGCTGGAGGAGACCTCCGGCCGTGATCTGAAGACCTGGTCGAAGCAGTGGCTGGAGACGGCCGGCATCAACGTGCTGCGCCCGGAGATCGAGACGGACGCGGACGGTGTCATCACCTCCTTCGCCGTCCGCCAGGAGGCCCCGGCGCTCCCGGCCGGCGCGAAGGGCGAGCCGACGCTGCGGCCGCACCGCATCGCGGTCGGCGCCTACGACCTCGACGCCGGCGGCAGGCTGGTGCGCGGCGAGCGCGTCGAACTGGACGTCGACGGCGAGCTGACGGCCGTACCGCAGCTGGTCGGCAAGCGCCGCCCGGCGGTGGTGCTCCTCAACGACGACGACCTGTCGTACGCCAAGGTCCGCCTGGACGAGCAGTCCCTCGCCTTCGTCACCGAGCACCTCGGCGACTTCGCGGAGTCCCTGCCGCGCGCCCTGTGCTGGGCCTCTGCCTGGGACATGACCCGGGACGCGGAACTCGCCGCGCGCGACTACCTGTCCCTGGTCCTGTCGGGCATCGGCAAGGAGTCCGACATCGGTGTCGTGCAGTCGCTGCACCGCCAGGTGAAGCTGGCCATCGACCTGTACGCCGACCCGGCCGCCCGTGAGGCGCTGCTGACCCGCTGGACCGACGCGACGCTGGCCCACCTGCGGTCCGCCGCGCCGGCGAGCGACCACCAGCTGGCGTGGGCGCGGGCGTTCGCGGCGACGGCCCGCACGCCCGAGCAGCTGGACCTGCTGGAGGCGCTGCTGGCCGGCACGCAGACCGTCGAGGGCCTGGCCGTGGACACGGAACTGCGCTGGGCGTTCGTGCAGCGGCTGGCGGCGGTGGGCCGCTTCGACGAGGCGGAGATCGCGGCCGAGTACGAGCGGGACAGGACGGCGGCCGGTGAGCGTCACGCCGCCACCGCCCGCGCGGCCCGCCCGACGCCGGAGGCCAAGGCGGAGGCGTGGGAGTCGGTCGTGGAGTCCGACAAGCTGCCGAACGCGGTGCAGGAGGCGGTCATCGCCGGCTTCGTCCAGACCGACCAGCGCGAGCTGCTGGCGCCGTACACGGACCGGTACTTCGAGGTGCTGGCGGACGTGTGGGAGTCCCGTTCGCACGAGATGGCCCAGCAGATCGCGGTGGGCCTCTACCCGTCGGTGCAGGTCTCCGGCGAGACCCTGGACAAGACGGACACCTGGCTGACCGCCACCGAGCCGAGCGCGGCCCTGCGCCGCCTGGTCTCGGAGTCCCGCGCGGGCGTGGAACGCGCCCTGCGCGCCCAGGCGGCGGACGCGGCGGCGGGTGCCGCCGCCCGGTAGAGCGCGGTGAGCGTTCCCGCAGGCGTGGGAGCGTTCGTGGGCGTGCGCGTGGCGTGCGGTGAGTGTCGAGGGGCGCCCGGTTCCGTGCCGGGCGCCCTTCGGCGTGCGGAGGCCGGTCGCCGGCCGTCGCTCCGGCCGGGTCCGGGCGGGTCCGTGCGGGTCCGTGCGGGTCCGTGCGGGTCCGTCGTGGGCGCCGGCCGAGTGGTGGCGCCGACCGGATCCGGAGCGGGTCCGTCGTGGGCGCCGGCCGAGTGGTGGCGCCGGCCGGATCCGGAGCGGGTCCGTCGTGGGCGCCGGCCGAGTGGTGGCGCCGGCCGGTGCCGGGTCACGCTGCTGCCGGGCCGGTGTCGCCGCGGGTCATGCCGTCCCGCAGCGGCTCCGGAGCAGGTCCACGCCGTCGCCGTCGAGGTCGTCGCAGTGTGTCGCGCGTCCGGTCATGGCCATCACGAGGGACAGGGTGGGGCCGGACACGAGCGGCCCGGAACCGGTCGTGAACGGGCCGTCGTCGGCGACGAGTCTCAGCCCGCCGATCCGTCCCTTGGCGACCACCACCATGTCGGAGTTCCGGTAGTACTCGGCCACCTGCGTGACGACCTCGACCGGACGTCCGCTGCGGATGCCCAGCGGACGCCGGATGTCCTCTCCGTGCACGACCGTCTCCCCCAGCATGGCGATGGCGGGCAGCGGAGGCTTGGTCTCGCTCGGCACGATGCGGCGGAACCGCTCGAGGGTCTCGTCCGGAGCCGCGCCCAACTGCTCGGCCAGCCGCACGGCCACCTGTTTGTCGAAGTCGAACCGGCAGCGGAGCACTCCCGCCATCCAGCGCACGGCGTTCAGGCTCGCGCCCGCGGTGAGGTGCGCCAGCACCTCACGCACCGTCAGGCCCGCGCAGAGCGAGGGCGTGGCCCACTGTTCGGCCGTCAGGCCGTCGAGATCGGCCGCCAGTGCCGCTCGCTCGGCGTGGATCAGGGGCCAGATCTCGGTCGCGCGGCTGCGGCTCGCTGTCGGTCGGGGATCGGTCATCGGGGCGCGTCTCCTGTCACGGGTCGTGCACTGCGGCGCGCCCGCGCCGGAACGGGGCAGCTCCGGCACGGGCGTTCGGGAGGAAGACTCCTGCCGCGGCGCGAAGTCATCGCCCGGGAGCGACCTGCCCGCCGCGCCCGCCCCTGCCCACCGGCGCGCCGGCAGCTCCGCGCCGGAGCTGCCGCACTCCCGGTCGCACTCCCCGGCCCACGGCCTTTGATTCCTCCCGGAGTTCCGGCGGGCCGCCCGTGGCCGGGTGACCGGCCGGGCCGCGTGCTCCCGTGGGCGCGGGCCGTCAGACCGGGGGCCAGTTGCGCAGGGCCGCGTCGGCCACCTGCTGGAGTTCGGAGTGCGTGGCGCCGCCCGCCGCCTGGACGGCGATGCCGTTCGCCACCGTCATGAGGTAGCGGGCCAGCAGGTCCGGGTCGGCGTCCGCGGGCAGGTCGCCCTCGTCGACCGCCCGCTGGAACCGTTGCCGGAGGCGGAGGCGGCCGTCGTCGCGCCAGGCGATCAGGGCGTCCTGGGCCGCCCGCCCGGATTCACCGGCGGCGAGCGAGCCCTGTACGCCGAGGCATCCGGCGGGGCAGCCGGGGCGGGTGGTCGCCCTGACCGAGCCCGCGAGGAACGCCGTGGCCACCTCCTTGGCGCTCGGCTGCTCCATCGCGCGGGCGGCGTAGGAGGCAGGGCCTTCGGTGTAGCGCTCCAGGGCCTTGCGGAACAGCTGCTCCTTGTTGCCGAAGGCCGCGTACATGCTCGTACGGGTGATGCCCATGGCGGTGGTCAGGTCGGTCAGGCTCGCGCCCTCGTAGCCCTGTTCCCAGAAGACCAGCATCGCCCGTTCCAGGGCCTCGTCGGCGTCGAAGCCTCTCGGCCGGCCGACCGGCGCTTTCCGGGTGATCTCCACGCGCACCATCCTACCTCCCCGAACCGATCGGTACAGAAGTGCTACAGTCCTCCTTCAGTACCGATCGGTACATTAATTTGTGGAGGTCACACCATGGGAACGTTGGAAGGCAAGACCGCCGTGGTCACCGGGGGCGGTACCGGGATCGGCCTGGCCACCGCCGCGCGACTGGTGTCCGAGGGCGCGCACGTGTTCATCACCGGCCGCCGCAAGGACACGCTGGACGACGCCGTCGCGTCGATCGGCTCCTCGGTCACCGCCGTACCGGGCGACATAGCGGAGCCGGCCGACCTGGACCGGCTGTACGACGCGGTCCGCGACCGCGGCCGGGGCCTGGACGTGGTGTTCGCGAACGCCGCCACGGCCACGTTCGCACCGCTGGAGCAGGCCACCGCGGAACAGTTCGACCGGATCTTCGGCATCAACGTCCGGGGCACGCTGCTCACCGTGCAGAAGGCGCTGCCGCTGCTCAACGACGGCGCCTCGGTGATCCTGAACACCTCCGTCCGCGCCCACGACGGACGCGCGGACTACGGCCTGTACGCGGCGTCGAAGGCCGCCGTCCGGTCCCTCGCGCAGACCTGGGCCAACGAGCTGAAGGGCAAGGGCGTCCGGGTCAACGCGGTGGCGCCGGGCGCGATCGACACCCCGGGGATCGACACCGCCGTCGGCGCGGAGAACGCCGCCGCCGTCAAGGCACAACTCGCGACGGAAGTGCCGGTCGGACGGATCGGCCGGCCGGAGGAGGTCGCCGCCGCCGTGGCGTTCCTCGCCTCGGCGGACAGCAGCTTCGTGCTCGGGACGACCCTGTACGTCGACGGCGGCGAGCTGCAGTTCTGACGCCGCCGTCGACGCAGCGGTGTGCGTCCGCTCAGCGGCCGACGGCGCAGGCGTCGCCGTTCAGCGTGAAGCGGGGCGGTGGTGAGGTGTCCCCAGTGTGCTCGGCGAGGTAGCCGAGGGTGACGCTCGCGCCGGGGGCGATCGCGGCGTTGTGGGAGGCGCCGGTCGCCGTGACCACGTTGCTCAACTGGGTCAGGTCCGTGTTCCAGTCGGACACCACGGTCTGCCCGGGGGCCAGCGGGAACTCCAGCGTCCAGCCGTTCACCGGGGCGCTGCCGGTGTTGGTGACGGTGAGGTCGACGGTCATTCCGGTGCCCCAGGCGTTGACCGCGCGGTCCACCCGGCAGGCCGGTTCCTCCTGGGCGAAGGACACCCGGTGCAGACCGCCGGGCAGGTCGTTGACGACGTAGAACTCCCCGTCGACGGTGGTGCCGACGGACGTCACCTGGGTCGGCATCTCGCCGATCTCGGCCTGCTCGTAGCCGCCCGCGCCGTCGGGACGCAGCGCCCAGACGGTGGAGGAGCAGTAGTCGGTGGCGATGTACGTGCCACCGACCAGGTCGGCGTACTGCTCACCCCGGTAGACGTGGCCGCCGATGACCGAACAGCCGCCGGTGTACGGGGAGTACGTGAAGACCGGCTCGGTGTACGTCTGTCCGGGCGCGCAGTCGCCGCCCTCGAACTTCTCCAGGCCCTCGTAGCAGGACCAGCCGAGGTTCAATCCGCCCTGACCGGGCGCGAGATGGTCGATCTCCTCCCAGTGGCCCTGGCCGACGTCGCCGATCCACATCGAGCCGTCGGCCGCGTCGAAGGAGAACCGCCACGGGTTGCGCAGCCCGTACAGCCAGATCTCCTCGCGGGCGCCGGCCGTGTCCACGAAGGGGTTGTCTGCGGGCACGCAGTACGGAAGTGGGTCGCAGGCCCGGCTCACGTCGATGCGCATGATCTTGCCCAGCAGGGTGTCCAGCCGCTGCCCGGAGCGGAAGGGATCGCCGGAGCCGCCGCCGTCGCCGATGCTCCAGTACAGGTGGCCGTCGGGGCCGAACGCGAGCTGGCCGCCGTTGTGGTTGCTGTACTCGGCGTGCTCCTGGGAGAGCAGGACCTCGAGACGGGCGGTGTCCAGCCGGTAGCGGGCGAGGGTGACCGCGCCGTCGGGCAGCGCCGTGTACGCCAGGTACAGGTCCTGGCTCTCGGCGAAGTCGGACGGCAGCGCGATGCCGAGCAGGCCGCGTTCGTTGCCGGACTCGTCGACGGACGAGGTGATGTCGAGGAGCGGAGCGGAGGCCAGGCCGGTGTCCGGGTGGTAGACGCGTACGGTCCCGCGCTTCTCGGTGATGAACAGCCGGTCGGTGCCGTCGTCGGGGGCGACGATCGCGGTGGGCCGTCTCAGCCCGGAGGCGACCTGGGTGGTGGTCGCACGGAGGGACGGCAGGGGCACGTCCGCGGCGGACCGTGCGGCGGCGGGCACCGGCGGCGCGGGCGGTCTCGGCGCGGAGGGCTCGGCCGCCGCGGCGGGCAGCGGGATCAGGACGGTCAGCAGGAGGGTCAGCAGAAGGGGCCAGGTCCAGCGGCGTCGTGGCATGTCGGCTCCGGAGGCGAGGACGCGTGCAGGGCGGCGGTGCTTCTCTCGGACAACAGGCGCGACCGTTCCCCTGCGGGCTTCGCCGGCATGGGAGCGCTCCCGCGCACTCCAGGCTGCTCGCCGGGCGACGGGGCGGCAATGTGCGATCACGCCACATTCGCCTCGTGTGGCTCGAACGTAACCATCGGTCGTCGGTGGGTGCGGGCGTGGCGTCGCCGCGCCGGCCGTGGTGCGGTCTTCAGACGGCTCGGGTACGAGGGCGGGTTGGACGCGGAGGCGGGCGGTCTTCAGACGGCTCGGGTGCGAGGGCGGGCCGGACGCGGAGGCGGGCCGGACGCGGAGGCGGGCGGTCTTCAGACGGCTCGGGTGCGAGGGCGGGTTGGACGCGGAGGCGGGCCGGTCGCGGAGGCGAGCGGTCTTCAGACGGCTCGGGTACGAGGGCGGCCCGGACGCGGAGGCGGGCCGGTCGCGGCGGCGGGCGGTCTTCAGACGGCTCGGGTGCAAGGACGGGTTGGACGCGGAGGCGGGCCGGTCGCGGAGGCGGGCCGGACGCGGAGGCGGGCCGGACGCGGAGGCGGGCCGGTCGCGGCGGATACTCGATACTCCTGGTCATGAGTGCACCCCGCGAGCCGCGCAAGGACGCCGTCGACGCGATCGTCGAGCAGTGGGCCGAGGTCCGGCCCGATCTCGACACCACCGCCGTGGAGGTCTTCGGACGCGTGCACCGGCTGGCGCGCGCCATGGACGACCGGATGGAGAACGCCTGTGCCCGGTACGGCATTTCGCGCGGCGAATTCGACGTCCTGGCGGCGCTCCGCCGTTCCGGGCAGTCCCGCATGCTCTCGCCCCGGCAGCTCTCGGCCGCGCTGATGGTGACCACCGGCGGGATGACCGGCCGCCTCGACAAGCTGGAGCGCGCCGGGCTGCTGCGCCGCTCACCCGACCCGCACGACCGGCGCGGCCTCCAGGTCACGCTCACCGAGGAAGGGCTGCGCCTGGCCGACGAGGCGGTCGGCTCGTGCCTCGCGGTGCAGACGGAGGCCCTGTCCGCACTGGACACGGAACGCGTCGCCCAACTGGCCGACCTGCTGCGGGACTTGCTGCTCGCGGTGGAGGAGTAGCCGTAGCCGTCGCCCGCTTCAGCAGACGTGGGCGGCGAGGGCGGCCTCGGTCTCACCGGGCCCGGCGGAGTCCGCCGCCCAGGCCACGTATCCGTCGGGGCGCACCAGCACTGTCGTACGACGGCCGGCGGACGCCCAGCGCTCCACGGCCAGCCGCTCCGCAGGTGCGCCGCCGCCGTCGTACGGCTCCGGGGTGATCAGTACGAAACGGCCGCCGCGCAGGGCCTCGTGGAGGCGGCCGCCCGCGAGTGCCACGTCGGGGACGCGGGTGCCGGTCAGACGGTGGGCGCCGCGCGGTGCCGGGTAGGCGTGGCCGATGCCCGCGATCTGGGCCAGGACCTTCGTCCGGGCGGGCCGGGAGGCGTGGAGGACGGCGGTGACCAGGGTGCGCACGGCGCGCAGCGCCGGGTTCTGCGCCCGCGCCAGACGGACCAGTCCGCCGCTGCTGCGCAGCACGGCCCTGCCCACCGGGTGACGTTCGGCCTGGTAGGTGTCCAGCAGGCCCTCGGGTGCCCGGCCGTGGACCGCGGCGGCGAGCTTCCAGCCGAGGTTGGCCGCGTCCTGCAGACCGGTGTTCATGCCCTGGCCGCCGGCCGGGGAGTGCACGTGCGCGGCGTCACCGGCCAGGAAGACCCGGCCGACCCGGTACTCGGGCGCCTGCCGTTCGTCGCTGTGGAAGCGGG
This sequence comes from Streptomyces calvus, assembly GCF_006782915.1. GTDB lineage: Bacteria > Actinomycetota > Actinomycetes > Streptomycetales > Streptomycetaceae > Streptomyces > Streptomyces calvus. Next base: position 15,322 of record NZ_VCNP01000046.1, on the reverse strand, counting down.
AGAGCCAGCGGGCGTCGTGCATGCCGTAGTCGGTGCCGAGGGCACGGCGCGCCACCGCCTTGACCTCGGCGAGGTCGAGCGGTGTGTCGTCGGGCACTTCGTGCCGGCGGTTCCAGCCCATGACCCGGTACCAGCCGTCCCCGAAGGACACGATCATCGCGAAGGAGTCACCCTCGCCGTTGACGGTGAGCACCCCCTCGGGCCGCTCCGCGAGCCGGACGTCCGCCAGGAACATCGACCGGATGACGGAGACACCGGGGAAGGGCAGTCCGACCGCCCGGCGTACGGCACTGCGGTGGCCGTCGGCGCCGACGACGTAGGCCGCGCGGCGGGTGACGACCGTGCCGTCCGGGCCACGCGTGTCGAGGTCGACGCCGTCGGCGTCCTGACGCAGCGCCACGGCCTCGGTGTCGAAATGGAACTCGACGCCGAGTTCGCGCGCCCTCGCCTCCAGCAGTCGCTCGACCTCGTACTGCGGGGTGATGAGGAGGAAGGGGAAGCGGGACGGGAGCGTGCTCAGGTCGAGGGTGAGACGACGGAAGAGACGCAGGTGGGTCAGGGTGCTGCCGGTGGCCAGCAGGCGGTCGGCGAGGCCGCGGGCGTCGAACTGCTCCAGCGTGCGGGCGTGCACGCCGAAGGCGCGGGAGAGGTTGCTGATCCCGTGGGGGCGCTTCTCGATGAGGGTGACGGGGACGCCGGCGGCGGCGAGGTCACCGGCCAGGAGGAGACCGGTGGGGCCGGAGCCTACGACGATCACGGAGAGGGCGGACGTGGGTGTGGGCGTGGCGTTGGGGGTGGGTGTGGCGTTGGGGGTCGGTGTGGCGTTGGGGGTCGGTGTGGGGTTGTTCGTGGGGTGGTTAGTGCCGGTGCCGCTCATGACGGGCCTCCTGGGTGCCAACGGCCGTTTGCCAACGCGCGTCTGCCAACATCCGTTGGCAAACGCTCGTTGACAACGGTAGACCTGCCTCTTCCAGAGCGTCAACACTTGTTGGCCTACATGCGTTGACCTACGGTTGTCGATATGACAGCGAGCAAGCCCCCCGCCCCGCCGACGACCCCGCCCGCACCCACGTCCGCACCCGCACCCACCTCCGCGTCCGCATCCGCATCCGCGCCCGCACCCACATCCGCGCCTGCACCCACCTCCGCATCCGCGCCCGCGCCCGCGCCCGCGGCGGCCGCCACGCCCAGGAACCGCCGCTCCGAGGCCACCCGCGCGGCGATCCTCGAAGCCGCCCGCGAGCGGTTCGCCGCCGACGGCTACGAGCGCGCCACCATCCGCGCCATCGCCAAGGACGCGAACATCGACCCGTCGATGGTCATGCGCTACTACGGCAACAAGGAGGGCCTGTTCGCGGCGGCCGTCACCATCGATCTGCGCCTGCCGGACCCGGCGTCACTGTCCCGGGAGGAGGTCGGCCGCGCCCTCGTGACGCACTTCTTCACCATGTGGGAGGAGAACGACGTGCTCACGGCGCTGCTGCGGGTCGGCGCGACGAACCAGGACGGGGCCGAGCGCATGCAGGGTGTCTTCCGGGAGCAGGTCCTCCCGCTCGCCCACCGGTTCTGCCCCGACCCCGAGCAGGTGCCGGCGCGTGCCGCGCTGGTCTCCTCGCAACTGCTCGGGATGGCCCTCACCCGGTACGTCCTGCGGTTCCCGCCGGCCGTGGCGATGCACACCGAGGAGGCGGTGGCGTGGCTGGCGCCCACCATCCAGCGTTACCTGACGGCGCCGTACCCGCAGTGACCGACACCCGGCCCCCCGCCGCACCGCACCTGCGGCCCCACCGGCACCCGCACCCACACCCGCACCCACACGCCACCTGAGGCTCCGGCACTCGCACCCGCAGCCCCACTGCACCCGCCGCCCCACCCGCACCCACACCCGAAGCTCCGGCACCGGCGCCTGCCGTCCCCACCGGCACCCGCCGCCACACCCCACTCGCCGCCCCGCCCCACCCACCCGCGCAAGCGCGCCGTCCGGAGACGCGTCGAGGGCGCCGCTCGCGTCACGTACGGCGGATGCGCGTACGGACGGAATGCGGCGCCCTCGGGAGAGTGCGCGGTGCTGCTCGCGGGCAGCCCGGACCCGGGTCAGGCCGTGGCGTCGGCCCGGGTGCTGATGTTGGAGCTGGTCGTGTCCTTCTTCTTGTGCGACTTGTCGCCGACCATCACCAGACCGGCGATGACCAGGAACAGCACGATCGGGGCCACGACGAAGAGGCCCAGCGTCTCGATGACGCTCAGGCCCGTACCGGGGTCGTCACCGTCGTCGCGGCTGAGCGCGAGCGCGGGGGACGACATGAGCAGCATCATCAGCGTCGTACCGGCTGCCAGGGCGCCGGCGCGCAGGGCGTTCTTCTTGTCCACGGTCCCCAAAGTATCGAACGCGGTGCGGGGCCGCGCGCGCGGGGTGCCGTACGGGCCCGCACGGCAAGCGAGGACGGTGCCGGCACACCGCCTCCCGGGCCTCACGTGCCGGGCGGGCGGTCGGTCCGCAGGACGTCGACGAGTGCCCGGAGTCGCGGTGAGGCGGCCAGTTCCTCCAGGGTGACGGGGCGACCGTGCGCGTCCGCGACGGGCAGGCGCCAGTTGGGGTACTGGTCCCAGGTGCCGGGGAGGTTCTGCGGGCGGCGGTCGCCGACGCCGTCGGGCAGCCAGACGCCGATCATGCGGGCGGGGGTGCGCAGCAGGTAGCGGTGGACGGCCTGGATCTCGGCCTCCTCGGCCCCCTCGGACCGCCCGGACCGCCCGGACCGCTCGCCGCGCAGCAGACCCAGCCGGGTCAGCAGGTCCAGCCACTCCCTGGTGTCGGCGGCCGCCTCCGCCCGCTCCTCCTCGACGGGGCGGGTGAGCAGGCCGAGGCTGTCGCGGAGTTCCACGTGCTCGCCGGTGAGGCGGGCGGCGGTGGGCGGCAGGTCGTGGGTGGTGGCGGTGGCCAGGCAGTCGGCGCGCCAGGTCTCCGGCGGCAGCGGGCGGCGGTCGCCGTCCCAGTCCCGTTCGAACCAGAGCACCGAGGTGCCGTGGACGCCGCGTTCGCGCAGCGCCTCGCGCACCCCCGGTTCGACGGTCCCGAGGTCCTCGCCGATGACGACGGCGCCGGCCCGGGACGCCTCCAGGACGAGGACGGCGAGCATGGCCTCGGCGTCGTAGCGGACGTAGGTGCCCTCGGTGGGCGGGTGGCCCTCGGGGACCCACCAGAGCCGGAACAGGCCCATGACGTGGTCGATGCGCAGGGCGCCCGCGTACCGGAACAGGGCCCGCAGCAGGTCGCGGAAGGGCGCGTACCCGGAGTCGGCGAGGCGGTCGGGGCGCCAGGGCGGCAGGCCCCAGTCCTGGCCGCGCGCGTTGAAGGCGTCCGGGGGCGCGCCGACGGACATGCCGGCCGCGAAGTACTCCTGCTGCGCCCAGGCGTCGGCGCCGCGGGGGTGCACGCCGACGGCGAGGTCGTGCACGATGCCGACGGTCATGCCGGCCTCGCGCGCCGCGCGCTGGGCGGCGGTGAGCTGGGCGTCGGTGAGCCAGACCAGCCGGGAGTGGAAGTCGACGCGGTGGGCCAGGTCGCGGCGGGCGCGGGCGGTGCCGGGTGAGCGCGGGTCGCGCAGGTCGGAGGGCCAGCGGTGCCAGTCGGGGCCGTGGACCTCGGCGAGCGCGTACCAGGTGGCGTGGTCCTGGAGGGCCTGGCCCTGCGCGGCGAGGAAGTCCTCGTAGGCGGCGCGGCGGCCGGGGCCGAGCGGGACCTCGTGCACCAGCTCCAGCGCCTCCCGCTTGACCTCCCACACGGCGTCCCGGTCGATGAGCGCGCCCCGGTCGAGCACCGCCTCCCGCAGCCGTCCGGCCCGCTCCAGCAGACCCCTCACCCGGTCGTGGTCCGCCGTGTACGCGAACTCGGGGACGTCCTCGATCCGCAGGTGCACGGGGTCGGGGAAGCGGCGGGAGGAGGGGCGGTACGGGGACGGGTCGGTCGGCGGGCCGGGGACGGCCGCGTGCAGGGGGTTGACCTGGACGAACCCGGCGCCCAGGGAGCGCCCGGCCCAGCCGGCGAGTTCGCCGAGGTCACCGAGGTCGCCCATGCCCCAGGAGCGGCTGGAGAGGAGGGAGTAGAGCTGGACCAGGAGGCCGTGGGCGCGGGCGGGCAGGGCGGGCAGCGCGGGCGGGGCGACGATCAGGTGGGCGTGCGCGGTGCGGCCGTCGGGAGCGGTGGCGGTGACCCGGTGCACCCCGGGCGGGAGGTCCTCCGGCGAGGTGAGGGTCGCGCCCTGCTCGGTGCGGATGTCGAGCCGGGTTCCCGCGGGGAGCGCGGCGAGCGGGGCCGGCGTGGCGGTGCCCCAACCGACGACGGTGGGCGGCAGCAGCCGCTCGGCGCGTTCCCGCGTGCGGGCGGCGAGGGCGGCGCGGACGGCGTCCGGGGTGGCCGTGTCCACGCCGAGGGCGGTCAGCGCGCGGGTGACGGCGGTGGCCGAGGCCGCGACCGTGCGGTCCGGCGACGGACGGTAGGAGGTGGCGACGCCGTGCAGGTCGGCGAGCCGTGACAGTTCCTCGGACGGGGGCTCATCCGGCCGGGGTGCGGTCACCTACGGCTCCGGGCGGTACTGGGCCGGGAAGGAGTCGAGTCCGGAGGCGTCCGTGGGGTCGAAGAAGGCGTCGGACTCGCTGGTCAGGGGGGCGGTGTCGGCGAGCGGCGGTTCGCTGGTGAGGGGTTCGGCGTCGGGCAGCGGGGGCTCGCTGGTCAGCGGGACCTCGGTGCAGGGGCCCTCGGCGCTGAACACGCAGATGTGCAGGTCGGCGGCGGACGGATCCGCCGTGGGTTTGGACGGGGCGGGGGACGGGACGTATGCCGGTGCAGCCACGGGTGGGCCTCCTCGTCGGGTACGGGTACGGCCTTGCGGGTCGGTGCGGGTGGTCGGGCGGGTGGTAGGACGGGTGGTCGGGCGGGCGGTCGGGTTATCTCGCAGCCCTACCCAGCGGGCGCGAGGGCAGACGCAGAAACCCGCGCAACGTGCTCCTGGTCACATTCTCCGCCGTACCCCTCCTTCCACCGTGGGACAAATACGCCACAACGGCCACCGTCATTGACACCTTCACCACACAGATGGTGGGCTCGGGGCGCCTCTCGGTAACGGAATGGACACGGTCGACGCATGGGGCAGGCGCTGGCCGTCGGCAGCGGGACCGGGCGGCACGTCGAACAACACCGGGACACGTCGGGTGACGTCGGGCGACGGCGCGCACGTCGGGCAGCGGCGGGCGGCGTCGGGGCCCTGGTCACGCGACGGCGAGCAACCAGGAGGACGCGGTGCAGCTGAGGGGTGGGAGGACGGCGGCCACCAGGAGGGTCGCCCTCGCGTTCGCGGTCCTCGCCGGGACCCTGGGTACCGCGCCCGCCGCCGTGGCGGCGCCGCCCGCGCCCGGGACGACCACGTCTCCCGCCGCGGACGTGACGGAGGCGGCGGACCTGTCCGTGTGGCCGCGCCCGCACTCCCTGCGTGCGAACGGCATCCCGGTCGAGGTGACCGACGAGGTGGCGCTGATCGCCGACGGCACGGCCGACCCGTACACCCTCGACGCGCTGCGGGCGCTGCTGGAGAGGGCCGGCGCGCGCCGGTTCACCGCCCCCGGCGCACAGGTGCCCGAGGGGGCGCTCGTGGTGCGCGTGGGCAAGGAACGCGCCCCGGGCGACCCGCGTCACGCCCTTCCCGCCGGCGGCTACACGCTGACCACCGGCCCGGACGGCGTCGTCCTCACCGGCGCGGACGCCGACGGCCTGTTCCACGCCGTGCAGACACTGCGTCAGCTCCTGCGCCCGGACGGCCGCCTGGCCGCCGCCGTCGTACGGGACTGGCCCGGCACCGCCGTGCGCGGCATCACCGAGGGCTTCTACGGCACCCCGTGGACGCAGCGGCAGCGGCTCGCGCAACTGGACTTCATGGGCCGCACCAAGCAGAACCGGTACCTCTACGCGCCCGGCGACGACCTGTACCGGCAGGCCCGCTGGCGGGAGCCGTACCCGGCCGGGCGGCGCGCGGAGTTCCGGGAACTGGCCGAGCGTGCGCGGCGCAACCACGTCACGCTCGGCTGGGCGGTCGCGCCGGGCCAGGCCATGTGCTTCGCCTCCGACCAGGACGTGCGCGCGCTGACCCGCAAACTGGACGCCATGTGGGCGCTGGGCTTCCGCGCCTTCCAGGTGCAGTTCCAGGACGTCAGCTACAGCGAGTGGCACTGCGCGGCGGACGCCGAACGGTTCGGCTCGGGCCCCGAGGCCGCCGCCCGCGCCCAGGCGCACGTGGCGAACGCGGTGGCCCGCCACCTGGCGGAGCGTCACCCGGACTCCGCCGCCCTGTCCCTGATGCCGACCGAGTACTACGAGGACGGCTCGACCGCGTACCGGCGTGCCCTGGCGCAGGCCCTGGACGGCGGCGTCGAGGTGGCGTGGACCGGGGTCGGCGTGGTGCCGCGCACCATCACGGGCGGCGAACTGGCCGAGGCGCGGCGGGTGTTCGGGCATCCGCTGGTGACCATGGACAACTACCCGGTCAACGACTACGCCCCCGGCCGGATCTTCCTCGGCCCCTACCAGGGCCGCGAGCCCGCCGTGGCCGCAGGATCGGCCGCGCTGCTCGCCAACGCGATGGAGCAGCCGGAGGCGTCGCGGATACCGCTGTTCACGGCCGCGGACTTCGCCTGGAACCCGCGCGACTACCGTCCCCAGGAGTCCTGGCGCGCCGCGATCGCCGACCTCGCCGGCGGTGACGCGCGGCGCCGGGAAGCGCTGACCGCCCTCGCCGGCAACGACGCCTCCTCGGTGCTCGGCGGCGAGGAGTCGGCGTATCTGCGGCCGTTGATGGAGGAGTTCTGGCGGACCCGCGCGGACTCCCGGAGCACGGACGGGGACGCGGCCGCGGCGGCCGTGCGGCTGCGCGCCGCCTTCACCGTCCTGCGCGAGCTGCCGGGACGCCTGTCCGGGACCGCGCTCGCCACCGAGGTCGCCCCGTGGAACGAGCGGCTGGCCCGCTACGGCGACGCCGGCGCGACGGCGCTGGACATGCTGGACGCCCAGCGCGACGGCGACGCGGGCGCCGCCTGGGCGGCGTACCGGAAGCTGGGCGCGCAGCGGTCGGCGCTGGAGTCCGCGCGGGTGACGGTCGGCGAGGGCGTGCTGGACCCGTTCCTGAGCCGGGCGCAGAAGGCGTACGAGAGCTGGGCGGGCATCGACCACGCGCCGCCCGCGCGCTCCGGCGGCGACCGTACGCTCCAGCTCCCGCGCGCCCGCGCGCTGGAGACGGTGACGGTGCTCACCGAGCCCGCGACACAGGGGTCCGTGGAGGTCCGTTCGGCGAACGGCGGGTGGCGGCGCCTGGGCGCGCTGTCCGCGTCGGGCGCCACCGAGCTGCGGGCGGGCGGCGAGCCGGCCGACGCCGTGCGGGTCACCGGAACCGGGTCCGGCCGGGTCCTGCACGTGGTCCCGTGGTACGCGGACGCGCCGACCGCCGCGCTGGACCTGCCGGGCGGCCGCACGGACGCCGACATCGGCGGCACCCGGCGGCTGACGGCCGCCCTCGGTTCGCTGCGCCCCGAGGAGGTGCGCGGCAGGCTGACCGTCGAGGCGCCCGAGGGCATCGAGGTGCGGGTGCCGAAGGAGGCCCTGGTGGTGCCGCGCGGCACACGGGTGGAGGTGCCGGTCGAGGTGACGGTCCGGCCGGGCATCCGGGCCGGGGCGTACGACGTGCGGTTCGGGTTCGGCGGCGCGACGCGCACGCTGCGGGTGCACGCCGTGCCGCGGGTCGGCGGCCCCGACCTGGCGCGCGGCGGCCGGGCGAGCTCGTCGGCCGACGAGACGCCCGACTTCCCCGCCCGCGCGGCGAACGACGGCGACCCGGAGACCCGCTGGTCGTCGCCGGCCGAGGACGACGCCTGGTGGCAGGTGGAGCTGGACCGCCCGGTGCGGCTCGGGAAGGTCGCGCTGCACTGGCAGGACGCGCACCCGTCGGCGTACCGGGTGGAGGTCTCGGCGGACGGCCGCACCTGGCGCACCGCGGCGGCCGTGACGGACGGCCGCGGCGGCCGGGAGACGCTCCGCATGGACGAGCCGGACGTCCGCCACGTCCGGGTGCAGGGCGAGAAGCGGGCCAGGCGGTACGGCTATTCGCTGTGGTCGGTGGAGGCGTACGCGGTCCGGGACTGACACCGCGCGCTCGTTCTCACCCATCCGTGAGTCGCGGGCCCGGCCGGTACCCGCGCCGCTCGCTGGAGGCGTACGCGGTCCGGGACCGACGCCGGGCGCCACTTCACCGCATCCGTGAGTCGTCCGTGAGTCGCGGGCCCGGCCGGTTCCTGCGCCGCTCGGTGGAGGCGTACGCGGTCAGGGACTGACACCGGGCGCTCGTTTTCACCGGCTCCGTGAGTCGCGGGCCCGGCCGGTTCCCGCGCCGCTCGCTGGAGGCGTACACGGTCCGGGACCGACGCCGGACGCCGCTTCACCGCATCCGTGAGTCATCCGTGAGTTGCAGGCACGGCCGGTACCCGCGCCGGTTCACCGGCATCCGGGGGGCGCGGGGACCGGCGGTTGCCGCGCCGCATCGCAGGCGTCCGCGGGCCGCGAGGGACCGGCGGTTCCCCGCGGCCCGCCGATCTTTTCCGGCCCCACTATTCACTCAGTACATGTACTCAGTACATAATGGCGTCCATGAGCACCCGCCACATCCTGCTGGGCCTGCTCGCCTCGGGGCCGAGCCATGGCTACGACCTGAAGCGACGCCACGACGAACGGTTCCCGCAGGCCCGTCCGCTGGCCTACGGGCAGGTCTACACGACCCTGCAACGCCTGGTCCGGGACGGCCTCGCCGAGGTCGAGGGCACCGACTCGGACGGCGGCCCGGAGCGCACGACGTACCGCGCCACGGACGACGGCACGCGCGAACTGACGCGCTGGGCCGGGGAGATCGCCCCGCCCGCGCCGTTCGTGACGAACGAGATCTTCGCCAAGGTCGTGGCGTCGATCCTGTCCGGCGGCGACCCCGCCGCCTACCTGCGGGCCCAGCGCGCCGCCCACATGGCGCGGATGCGGGAGCTCACCGCGGTGAAGTCGGCGCCGGGCGCGGATCTGGCGACCGTGCTCTCGGCGGACTTCGCCCTCAACCACCTGGACGCGGACCTCCGTTGGATGACGACCACGGCGGCCCGGCTCACCACCCTGACCGCGGAGGTCGACACAGCATGAGCATCGGGGACAACACGGCGGGACCGCTGCTCGCGGGCCGTGGACTGGTCAAGGCGCACGGCGCGACACCCGCCCTGCGCGGCGCGTCCGTCGAGCTGTACGCCGGGGAGATCCTCGCGGTGACCGGCGCCAGCGGCAGCGGCAAGTCTACGCTGGTGCACTGCCTGTCCGGCATCGTCCGGCCGGACGAGGGCTCGGTGACGTACGCGGGCCGTCGTCTGGAGGAGCTGCCGGAGAAACGGCTGAGCGAGCTGCGCCGCACCGACTTCGGGGTGGTGTTCCAGTTCGGCCAGCTGGTGCCGGAGCTGACCGCGCTGGACAACGTGGCGCTGCCGCTGATGCTGGCCGGTACCGGCCGGGACGCGGCGCGTTCGGCGGCCGGGGAGTGGCTGGAGCGGTTCGGGGTGCGCGGGCAGGAGGAGCTGCGGCCCGGCGAGCTGAGCGGCGGCCAGGCACAGCGGACCGCGCTGGCCCGCGCCCTGGTCACCGGGCCGAAGGTGGTCTTCGCGGACGAGCCGACCGGCGCGCTGGACTCGCTGGCGAGCGAGCAGGTGATGACGGCCCTGACGCACACGGCCCGGGAGACCGGCACGGCGGTGCTGCTGATCACGCACGACGCGCAGGTGGCGGCGTACGCCGACCGCGAGGTGCAGCTGCGGGACGGCGCCGTGGCACCGCTGGGGGTGGCGGCGTGACGACGTCCTCCCTGGCCTCCGACCTGCGTCTGGCCTGGCAGCTCACCCGCGGTTCCGACCGGCGGGAGTGGTGGCGGGTCGCGCTCACCGCGACGGGAGCCGCGCTCGCCACCGGGTGCGCGCTGGCGGCCGTGGCCGTGGCCTCCCTGCGCGGCCAGTCCAGGGTGTCCGTCGGCGCGGGCCTGCTGGACCAGCCGGGCACCCGCTCCGGCGTGGTCGTCGGCCTGCTGCTCCTGCTGGTGCCGGTGCTCGGGTTCCTCGGCCAGTGCGCCCGCATCGGCGCCGTCCACCGCGACCGGCGGCTGGCCGGGCTGCGGCTGGCCGGTGCGACACCCTGGCAGGTGCGGCGGATCGCGGCACTGGAGACGGGTCCGGCGTGTCTGCTCGGCTCGGTGGCCGCCGCGGTCGTCGCGGTGCCGGTGCTGCTCGGCGTGTGGGCCGAGCCGACCGCCGCGGCCTGGGCCGGAATCGTGCTGGTGACGGCCGGTGTGCCGGTGCTCGGCGCGGTGGCGGGCGCGCTGGCGCTGCGCCGGGTGGTGGCCTCGCCGCTCGGCTGGGTACGGCGCACCCGGCCGCGCACCGGGCGGGGGCCGGGCCTGCTGTTCGCGGCGGGCGTGCTGCTGGTGGCGGTGACCGGGCTGGTCACGCTCGCCACCGCCTCCTCGGGCCCGTACCGGCCCGGTCCGCCGCCGGCGCTGCTGGTGCTGGGCGTGGTCGTGGTGACCGGCGCGGGAGCGGTCGGGCTCGCGGGGGCCACGGCGCGGCTGACCGGGCGGGTGCTGGCGGCGCGGGCCCGGTCGGCGGCCACGCTGATCGCGGCGGAACGGCTGCGCGACGACCCGTGGGCGGCGGCGCGCACGCATGCGGCGGTGCTCCTGGTGACGGTCGTGGGCACCGGTTTCGCGGGCATCCGGCATGTGCTGCTGGACATCCTCGACTCGCACAAGCACCTGTCGGAGAGCCGCTCCTTCTACACCGCCGGCCTGGACCTGACGGCCGCCGCGGTCGTGGTGGCCCTGGCAGTCACGCTGTCCGGCCTGGCCGTCGGCACCGCCGAGTCGCTGGCCACCCGCCGCCGCGGCGTGGCCGCGCTGGCCGCGGCGGGCGTGCCGCGCGCGGTGCTCGGGCGGGCACTGCTGCTGGAGACGGCCCTGCCGCTGGCGCCGGCGGTGCTGCTGGCGGGGACCGGCGGCGCGGTGGTCGGATTCGCGTACGCGCTGTTCGCGGACGGCGGCGGCTGGTCACGGCCGTGGGCGTCGCTGCTGGTCCCCGTGGTCGTGTACGCGACGTGCCTGCTGGCCGCCGCCACCGCCCTGCCCCTGCTGCGCCGCACCGCCCACCCGGCGGAACTGCGGTACGCCTGAGCCCACCCGGCGGAACCACGGCACACCCGAGTCCGGCCGGCGGAACCACGGGCACGCCTGAACCCACCCGACGGACCACGGCACACCCGAGCCCCCCCGACGGAACCGCGGTACGCCTGAGCCCCCCCGACGGACCACGGCACGCCCGAGCCCCCCCGACGGAACCGCGGTACGCCTGAGCCCCCCCGACGGACCACGGCACCCCCGAGCCCGCCCGACGGAACCACGGCACACCCGAGTCCGGCCGGCGGAACCCCGGGCACGCCTGAGCCCACCCGACGGACCACGGCACACCCGAGCCCACCCGACGGAACCGCGGTACGCCTGAGCCCACCCGACGGACCACGGCACACCCGAGCCCGCCCGACGGAACCACGGCACACCCGAGCCCGGCCGGCGGTGACGCCTGAGCCGCCCGGCGCGGCGGGCGGGGCCGCGCGACGGCATCTCCGGGCCGGGCCGGGCACGCCCGGGACCGGCGGCGGCCCGGCCCGGAGCGACCACCGGCGCCGGGGGCCGACGCCGGGGCGGACAGCCGCCCCTGCCTCGTGGCGGACCGGTACCGGACCGACACGGATCGGCCCGGATCGTCGTCAGGCGGAAATGCCGTCGATCCGGGCCATCGCGTCGTCCGCGCCGTACGGCTGCAAGTACGGCAGCCAGCGCGGGTCCCTGTGGCCGGTGCCGATGATGCGCCAGGCCAGACCGGTGGGCGGTGCGGGTTTGTGGCGCAGCCGCCAGCCCAGCTCGAACAGGTGACGGTCGGCCTTCACGTGGTTGCAGCGGCGGCAGGAGGCCACCACGTTGTCCCAGACGTGCTTGCCCCCGCGGCTGCGCGGGATGACGTGGTCGACGCTGGTTGCGACGCCACCGCAGTACATGCACCGGCCCCCGTCGCGGGCGAACAGCGCGCGGCGGGTGAGTGGAACGGGCCCCCGGTAGGGGACCCGCACGAAACGCTTGAGCCGGACCACGCTGGGTGCGGGGACGGTAACGGTCGCGCTGTGCAGATAGGCGCCGGTCTCCTCGAGGCAGACTGCCTTGTTCTCGAGGACGAGGACGAGCGCGCGGCGGAGCGGTACGACGCCGAGCGGCTCGTACGACGCGTTGAGGACCAGGACATGCGGCACGGATGCCTCCTTGTACGCCGGCGGCGCGTGGCTCGCGCCGGGACGATCCGTAGTCAGTCTCCCCTCATGCCTGGTGGAAGCGCCACCATGTCCCGGTAACGGGCTGAGAGTGTTTTCGACCACACCCGATGCATCCCCAGGATCATGGCCTGTTCAAGCACGGGTGAGGCCGGTCTCTTCTTCACACGGGGCGCGGATCCGCTCACAATGCCCCGTTAGTGTGGTGGTTCTGCCCGTACCGGTGACCCTTTCGTGATCTCACCGGCCTTGACTCGCCGCACCGGGGGCAGATCGTGCACCTGGAGGTTCCTGCCGTGTTCTTGTCCGCCGCCCTGTCGGCCGTCGATCCGTCGCCGACGCCCTCGGAGTCCGGGACGCCACGCGTGCCCTCGCTCCAGGACGCCCAGGAGAGCGCCGGGAAGGCCGCCGGCTGGGTGGAGCAGAACTGGTCGACGTGGCTGGCTATCGGGCTGCGGGTGCTGCTCATCCTGGTGATCGCGATGGTGCTGCGCGTGGTGGTGCGGCGGGCGATCACCAAGCTGGTGGACCGGATGTCGCGCACCGGCCAGGCGGTGGACGGCAGCGGGCTCGGGGGCCTGCTGGTCAACGCCGAGCGGCGCCGGCAGCGCTCGCAGGCGATCGGCTCGGTGCTGCGTTCGGTGGCCTCGTTCGTGATCCTGGGCACGGCCGCGCTGATGGTCCTCGGCACCTTCCAGATCAACCTGGCCCCGCTGCTGGCGTCGGCCGGTGTCGCGGGCGTGGCGATCGGTTTCGGCGCGCGCAACCTGGTCACGGACTTCCTGTCCGGCGTGTTCATGATCCTGGAGGACCAGTACGGCGTCGGCGACACCGTCGACGCGGGCGTGGCGTCCGGCGAGGTGATCGAGGTCGGGCTGCGGGTGACCAAGCTGCGCGGCGACAACGGCGAGATCTGGTACGTCCGCAACGGCGAGGTCAAGCGCATCGGCAACCTCTCCCAGGGCTGGGCGACCGCCAACGTGGACGTCACGGTCCGCTCCGACGAGGACCTGGACCGGGTGAGGGCCACGCTGACCGACGTGGCCGAGCGGATGGGCAAGGAGGAGCCCTGGAACGAGCTCCTGTGGAGTTCCGTCGAGGTGCTCGGCCTGGACTCGGTGCTGCTGGACTCGATGGTGGTGCGCGTCTCGGCGAAGACCATGCCGGGCAAGTCCCTGACCGTGGAGCGGGAGCTGCGCTGGCGCATCAAGCGCGCCTTCGACGCGAACGGCATCCGCATCGTCGGCGACGCCCCGCTCCCGGACGGCACCGAGGCCGCCGACCCCACGGCGGGCGTCGCGGCCCCGTCGGTGTACTCGAGCACGATCTCCCCGCAGTCCGCGGCGGCGTCCCCGCTGCCTCCGCCGAGCACCACGAAGTAACCGCCGACGCGAAGGGCGGCACCCGGACCTCCCCGGGTGCCGCCCTTCGCGTACGCCCCGTACGCCCTGTACGCCCCCTTGACGCCCTCTCCGCGCCGGGCTTACGTTCCCACCGTCCAACAGGAAACTTTCCTAACAGTACGCCGGCGGCGGTCCGGGATGGACGGCCCGCGCCGGCCGCTGAGAAGCTGGACAGCCGACGAAGGGCAGGTGGCGCACCCCATGGCAGGTACCGCCGGTACGCCGGGCACCCCGCGTGTGCTGCGCGCCATGAACGACCGCACCGCCCTGGACCTGCTGCTGGAGCACGGGCCGCTGTCGCGCACCCGCATCGGCAGGCTCACCGGCCTGTCCAAGCCGACCGCCTCCCAGCTCCTGGCCCGCCTGGAAGCGGCCGGGCTGGTCCTGGCCACCGGCACCACCGAGGGCCGCCCCGGCCCCAGCGCCCAGTTGTACGAGGTCAACCCGGCCGCCGCCCACGCCGCCGGCCTCGACGTCACGCCCCGGCGGATCCGCGCCGCCGTCGCCGACCTCACCGGCCGCACGGTCGGCCGGTACGAACTGCCCACCCCCGGCCGCCCCTCCGGCGCCCGGGTCGTGCAGCAGGTCGTCGACGCCCTGGACGGCGCGGTGAAGGCGGCGGGCCTCACCCGGTCCGACGTCCACCGCCTGGTCATCGGCACACCCGGCGCCTTCGACCCGAACACCGGCCGTCTGCGCTACGCCTCCCACCTGCCCGGCTGGCACTCCCCCACGCTGCTCGACGAACTGGCCGCCGCGCTGCCGATGCCGTGCGAGTACGAGAACGACGTCAATCTGGTCGCCCTCGCCGAGCAGCGCCTCGGCGCGGCCCGCGACCACGGCGACTTCGTCCTCCTGTGGAGCCAGGAGGGCCTGGGCGCCGCCCTGGTCCTCGGCGGCCGGCTGCACCGGGGCTGGACCGGCGGCGCCGGCGAGGTCGGCTTCCTTCCGGTGCCCGGCGCGCCTCTGGTCCGCCGGGTCACCCGGGCCAACAGCGGCGGCTACCAGGAGCTGGCCGGCTCGCAGGCCGTGCCGGGGCTGGCCCGTGACCTGGGTGTCGAGGACATTCCGCACGGCCCCCACAGCGAGGTGGCCGCCGCCCTCGTCGAGCGCGCCGCCGCACGGCCGGACGAGGAACCGCACCGCGGCCTGCTGCGGGCCTACGCCACCCGCCTGGCCACCGGCCTGGCCTCCCTGGTCTCCGTCCTCGACCCCGAACTCGTCGTCCTGTCCGGCACCGGCCTCACCTCCGGCGGAGAGGTGCTGCGCGCCCTGATCCAGGACGAACTGGAGGAACTGGCCGCGCCGCGCCCCCGCCTGGTGCTCGGCGACGTCCGTGAACACCCCGTGCTGCGCGGCGCGCTGGAGAGCGCGCTGGCGGCCACCCGCGACGAGGTCTTCGACACCTCCCGCTGACCCCGCTCCCCGCTTTCCCCCCCCCCCCCCCCCCCCCCCCCCCCCCCCCCCCCCCCCCCCCCCCGAGGCCCCCCCCCCC
>NZ_VCNP01000045.1 GCF_006782915.1 Streptomyces calvus | reverse complement strand
CCCCGCTCCCCGCTTTCCCGCCCCCCACCCCCACCCCAGCCCCTGCCCCTGCCCCTGCCCCTGGGAGCCCCGCCGTGCCCGGAACGTCCCGAATAAACGACGACAAGCTCAACCAGGCCCTGCGCGCGGGCGGTTCCGACGGCCCGGACGTGGTCTCCTCGTTCACCACACCGGCTGAAACCTCACCGTGGCCGCCACCACGCTGGTCGTGGCCCCCGTGATCCTCGTGTTCTTCTTCGCCCGGAAGGCGTTCGTCGCGGGCGTCACCCTCACCGGAGTCAAGGGATGACTATGAAACTCACCGTGGTCGGCGGAGGCTCGACCTACACGCCCGAACTCGTCGACGGCTTCGCCCGGCTGAGGGACACCCTCCCCCTCACCGAACTGGTCCTCACCGACCCGGCGACGGACCGGCTGGAGACGGTCGGCGCCCTGTCCCGCCGCATCTTCGCCCGCCTGGGCCACCCCGGCACCATCACCACCACCGCCGACCTGGACGCCGCGGTCGACGGCGCGGACGCGGTCCTCCTCCAGCTCCGCGTGGGCGGTCAGGCGGCCCGCCGACAGGACGAGACGTGGCCCCTGGAGTGCGGCTGCGTCGGCCAGGAGACCACCGGCGCGGGCGGCATGGCCAAGGCGCTGCGCACGGTCCCGGTCGTCCTGGACATCGCCGACCGCGTGCGCCGCGCCAACCCGGACGCCTGGATCATCGACTTCACCAACCCCGTCGGCATCGTCACCCGCGCCCTGCTCCGGGCCGGCCACAAGGCGCTCGGCCTGTGCAACGTGGCCATCGGCCTGCAGCGGAAGTTCGCGGCGCTCCTGGACACCGAGCCCGCGGACCTCCACCTGGACCACGTCGGCCTGAACCACCTCACCTGGGAGACGGCGGTACGCCGGGGCGGCCCCGACGGTGAGGACCTGCTGCCCGGCCTCCTCGCCGACCACGGCGACACCATCGCCGCCGACCTGCGCCTCCCGCGTCCCCTGCTGCACCGCCTGGGCCTGGTCCCGTCGTACTACCTGCGCTACTTCTACGCCCACGACGAGGTCGTACGGGAGCAGCGCACGAAGCCGTCGCGGGCCGCCGAGGTCGCCGACATGGAGCGCCGCCTCCTGGCGCTGTACGCCGATCCGGACCTCGCGGAGAAGCCGGCGCTGCTGGCGCAGCGCGGCGGCGCCTACTACTCGGAGGCGGCCGTGGACCTGGCGGCGGCGCTGCTGCGCGGCACCGGCTCCCCGCACCAGGTGGTCAACACCCGCAACAACGGCACCCTGCCCTTCCTCCCCGACGACGCCGTCGTCGAGGTCCAGGCGAGCGTGGGCCCGAAGGGCGCCACGCCGCTGCCCGTCGCGCCCGTCGATCCGCTCCTGGCCGGTCTGATGGCCAACGTCACCGCCTACGAGGACCTGGCCCTGGAAGCGGCCCTGCACGGCACCCGGGAGCGTGTCTTCCGTGCCCTGCTCGCCCACCCGCTGATCGGCCAGTACGCGTACGCGGACCGGCTCACCGACGAACTCGTCGCCCACAACCGGGAGTTCCTCACGTGGGCCTGAGCGCGGGCGTCCTCGCCATCGACGCCGGCAACAGCAAGACGGACGTGGCGGTGATCGCCCACGACGGCACGGTCCTGGCCACGGCCCGGGGCGCGGGTTTCCGTCCGCCGGCCGTCGGCCTGGACCCGGCGATGGCCACGCTCACCACCACCGTCACCCGGGCCCTCAGCAATGCCGGCGCCTCCTCCGTCGCCCATGTCTCGGCCTGCCTCGCCAACGCCGACCTGCCCCTGGAGGAGCAGCAGCTGACCGAGGCGCTGACCGCCCGCGGCTGGGGCAGCACCACCACGGTCCGCAACGACACCTTCGCCGTCCTCCGCGCCGGCGTCACCGAACCCCGGGGCGTGGCCGTCGTCTGCGGCGCCGGCATCAACTGCGTCGGCATGCGCCCCGACGGCCGCACCGCCCGCTTCCCGGCGCTGGGCCGCTTCTCGGGCGACTGGGGCGGCGGCTGGCACCTGGCCGAGGAGGCCCTGTGGCACGCCGCCCGCGCCCAGGACGGCCGCGGCGCCCCCACAGCCCTGGCCCACACGCTCCCGGCCCACTTCGGCCTGCCCGACATGCCGGCCCTCATCAAGGCGCTGCACTTCGCACACGTACCCGCAGCCCGCCGCCACGAGGTGACACCCGTACTGTTCGCGACGGCCGCCGGCGGAGACGACGTGGCGCAGTCCGTCATCGACCGCCAGGCGGAAGAGATCGCCACCATGGCCACCATCGCCCTGCACCGTCTGGACCTGCACCACGAAGAAACCCCCGTCCTCCTCGGCGGCAGCGTCCTGGCCGCCGAACACCCTCAACTCAACGACCGCATCCGCACCTTGCTGGCCCAACGGGCGCCACGCGCCGTGGTCCGAGTCGTGACCAGCAGCCCCGTACTGGGAGCGGGCCTCCTGGGCCTGGACCACCTCTCCGCCCCGGCCCACGCCCACAACCGCCTGCGCCGCCACTACGACCGCCCCTGAGCGCCGCGGGCCCACGCCCCGTCGGCCCGCCCCCGACCCACCCACCGCCCCGGGCACCCACCGCACCCACCACGCACCCTCACGGGAACCGAACAGACATCCACCGCGTGTTCCTCACAAGGGCACGGCACGACGACAGTACGAGGACAACGAGAAACAACTAGGTGTGCTGTCCCGGGACGTTGGTGACACGCGTGCTGGGTGCTTGAACAGGTGAGGGCCTTCTGGGTTCGGTGTGGATTGCGACATCTACGCCCGACCGCAGGAGGCCCTCGTGTCCCACCGTAACGCCCCGCTGACTCCGACCGGACGGCTTCGCCTGGCCCGGTGTGTCGTGGACGAAGGCTGGCCGCTGCGGCGGGCCGCGGAACGCTTCCAGGTCAGCCACACCACCGCCGCACGCTGGGCGGGCCGCTACCGGCAACTGGGCCCGGCCGGGATGCTCGACCGCTCCAGCCGCCCCCACCACAGCCCGCGCCAGACGCCCGCCCCGGTCGAACAGCAGGTGGTGCGGCTGCGACGCGAACACCGGATCGGTCCGGTGCGGCTGGCCGCCCGTTGCGGCATCGCCGCTTCCACCGCCCACCGCGTCCTCGTCCGGCACGGCCTGCCCGCGCTCGCCGCCTGCGACCGGGCCACCGGCGAACCCGTCCGCCGCTACGAGCGTGCCCGGCCCGGCGAACTGGTCCACATCGACGTCAAGAAGCTCGGCCGCATCCCCGACGGCGGCGGCCACAAGGTCCTCGGCCGGGCAGCCGGCCGGGCCAACCAGGACCGCCGCAACGGCACCGGATACGCCTACCTGCACACCGCCCTGGACGACCACACCCGCCTCGCCTACACCGAGGACCTGCCCGATGAGAAGGCCGCCACCTGCGCAGCCTTCCTGCGACGGGCAACTGCCTGGTTCGCCCAGCAAGGCGTCACCGTCGAGCGCGTGCTGACCGACAACGCCTGGGCCTACACCAAGAACACCTGGCGCCAGACCTGCCACGAGCTGGGCATCAGCCCCCGCTGGACGAGGCCCTGGCGGCCGCAGACCAACGGCAAAGTCGAACGCTTCCACCGCACCCTGCTCGAGGAGTGGGCCTACCAGCGGCCCTACACCTCAGACCGCGAACGCCAGGCCACGTTTCCCGACTGGCTGGACTGGTACAACTACCACCGACCCCACACCGGCATCGACGGCCAGACACCCGCCAGCCGCGTCACCAACCTGTCCGGACAGCACAACTAGGGCGACGAGGGCGACGAGGGCGACGAGGACAACACGGCGGCAGCAGGCGGACCCCGGGGGGGGCGCAGTCGAACGCGGCATGACGGGATGCGCATTCGAAATTCCCGGCATTCTCGCCGCAATCGGATCAAGATCGTGCCAAGCCCGGTGCACAGGGCAGCCCCGGCGGCAATACTTGCCGCGAAGGGATGACCACGGGGGAGGTCACATGACACACACGCCGAACAGCCCGGCCCCGCCGGGCCCCGCCGTGCCCGCCCTCCCCTCCCTGCCGCCCCAGCGCACCCCCGCACCCGCGGCCCCCGCCCCGTCCCCGCAGCCGCGCCGCACCGCGTTCGCCGAGGGCGCGGACCGCCTGCGCAGGGCCGCCACCACGGAACCCGGCCGGCTGCGCATCATCGGCGCGCTCCTCGCCGCCCTCGTCCTCGCCTTCGGCGCCGTCACCGCCTGGCAGATGACCGACCGCGCCGCGGCCGCCGACGACGTCCTCACCGGCAGCCAGCCCCTCACCTCCGACGCCGCCGACATCTACCGCTCCCTCGCGGACGCCAACACCGCCGCGTCCAGCGGCTTCCTCGCCGGCGGCCAGGAGACCGCCGCCTCCCGGGACCGGTACGAGAAGGGCATCCGCACCGCCGCCGCGAAACTCGTCAACGCCGCCGCCAACTCCGCACCCGACTCCCCGTCCGCGGCGACCGTCACCGAACTCAACCGCCTGCTCCCCGAGTACAAGGGCCTGGTGGAACGCGCCCGTACGTACAACCGCCAGGGTTTTCCCGTCGGCGGCGCCTACCTGCGGTACGCGAACGAGAAGATGCAGCAGGAGATGCTCCCGGCCGCGCAGGACCTCTACACCAAGGAGAACCAGCGCCTGCGCTCCGACTACGCGGACGCCACCCCCTACCCGTGGGCCGCCCTGGCCCTCGGCGTCGTCGCGCTCGCCGCCCTCGCCCTGGCCCAGCGCCGCGACTACCTCCGCACCCACCGGGTCCTCAACCACGGCCTGGTCGCGGCCACGGCGGCCACCACCGTGGTCCTGCTGTGGCTGGCCGTCGGCCACACCGTCGCCCGCGCCGGCCTGCACGACTCCTACGACCACGGTGTCCGCTCGCTCGACGCGCTGCACGACGCCCGCATCGCCTCCCTCAAGGCCCGCGGCAACGAGAACCTGACGCTGGTGTCCCGGGGCGCCGAGACGACGAAGGTCGGCGACGAGACGTTCGACGCCTACGACCACGACTTCGGCCGCGACATGGACGCGCTCGCCGAGGGCCTGGCCCGCGCGAAGGACCTCGCGGACGACGACACCGGGGCGCGGCCGGTCACGTCGGCGGTGGCCAACACGACCGAGTGGAAGAAGCGTCACGCGGCCGCCCGGGAGCAGGACGAGAACGGCAACTACCACCAGGCACTGGACATGGTGATCGGCGCCGAGGGCGCGACCGGCGAGTGCTTCGACAACGTCGACGCGGACCTGGCCACCGCGCTGGCGCACGAGAAGGGCGAGTTCGAGCGGGCGGCGCGCGACGGCCGGGACGCGCTGGCGGGCCTGCCGCTCGGCGCGGCCGTCCTCGCCGTGCTGGGCGCGGCCGCCGCCGTCCTGGGCATCGGCCGCAGGCTGTCGGAGTACCGGTGAACGGGCGCACGCGGAGGGCGAGGGAGGCGACGAGGATGACGGCACGACGCGTACGGGCCGGGCTGCGGGGCTGGGGCGGAGTGGGTGCCATGGCCACCGCCTGCGTACTGGCCCTGACCTTCGCCCTGCTGCTGACCTGCACGGCGGCCACGTCCCGCACCGGCGCGGGCGCCACGTCCCCCGCCGCGCAGACCCTCCCCCATCCCGCCGAGGAGGCGGCCGAGGAGTGCGCGGAGCCGGAGAAGCAGACCCTGCCCCCGTCCTCCGCCGACGGTCCCACGATCGACGCGATCAAGAACCGCCTGGGCGAGAAGCGCAAGCTGATCGTGGGCATCGACCAGAACAGCTACGGCTGGGGCTACCGGGACCCCAACAGCGGGGAGAGCGGCACGCTCGAGGGTTTCGACATCGACCTGGTGCACCGGATCGCCGAGGACATCCTCGGTGACGCGGACGCCGTGCAGTTCAAGGCGATCCCGACCGACCAGCGCATCCCGGCGATCCAGGACGGCCGCGTCGACATGGTCGTCCGCACGATGACGATCAACTGCGCACGGGTGCGCGATGTCGCGTTCTCCGCGCCGTACTTCAGGACCGGCCAGCAGGTCCTGGCCCCGAAGTCCTCACCGGTCGAGGGCTACGACGAGACGCTCGCGGAGCGGAGGATCTGCACGGCGACGGGCTCGACGGCGTACGCGCAGCTGGAGGCCGACCGGAAGGCCGGCCGTCTCCCGGCGACCGCCGACATCCGCACGACCGTCCCGAACCAGCTGGACTGCCTGGTCCGGCTGCAACTCGGCGAGGTGGACGCGGTGGTGACCGACGGCGCGCTCGCGGCCGGCCAGGCCGCGCAGGATCCGACGGTCCAGCTCAAGGGCGAGGCCTTCACGACCGAGTACTACGGCGTGGCGATGAAGAAGGACGCGGACGATCTGGTCCGCCGGGTCAACCGGATCCTGGTGGACTTCCGCGCGGACACCGGTGACGGCTGGCAGGCCTCGTACCGGAAGTGGCTGTCGGCCACCATGGGCCAGGACCCGGCCCGTTCCGAACCCCCGGCCCCGGAGTACCTGCGCAGGAACTGACCCCGACGCCCCCTCCCCGCTTGCCGACTCTTCTGCGAATCCTCCAACTCCCCAGCGAGAGGTGATCGATGGCCGACACGGATCCCACCGGGCCGGTGATGGACCGGGACGAGGTGGACCGTGCGCTGGCGCGGCTCGGCGCGGAGCACGAGGCGATCGAGACCTCGCTCCTCGCCCTGCAGGACCACGCGGGCCGAAGACTGCTGGAGGGCGCCCGGCTCACCGGCCTCACCGAGCAGCGCTGGTCGGCCACGGAAGCCTCGATCACGCTGCTGTGGGCGTACTTCGACGCGTACACGGACGCGATCCGCACCGCCCGGGACATCAGGGCCCGCCGCCGCTGGTCCAGCCGCGAGGACCTGGTGGAGCTGACGGAGCTGCTGCGCGGCGAGGCGGTGACCGTGCCCGGAAGCGCCACGGCGGCCGCGCACGCGCAGACGCCCGACGCCGCCTCCGGCAGGCTCAGCGAACGCTACTCGCTGGCCGCGCTCGTGAACCGCATGAACGAGCTGTACGCGGCCTCGCTGGACATGGTCGTCGCCGCGGACGCGGTGTGGTCGGCGCTGCCCGCGCGGATCGATCTACTGGCGGCCGAACTCCAGCGCACCAGCCGGCTCGCGCACTCCGTGGGCGTGCGGCCGGGCGAGCACCCGGCCGGCGACGACCTGGAGCGGATCACCCGCACCCTGACGAGGCTGCGCGAGCAGGTGGTGTCGGACCCGCTGGCGTTCTGGAAGCCGGCGGAGGGCAGTTCGGCCCCGGGCGGCGGACGGCCGGACACCACGGTCTACGACCGTGAGGCGCGCGCCCTGGAGGACGTGCGCCGGGAGATCGACGCCGTGCTGACGGTGCGTCAGGACGCCGAGAAGCGCATCGTCAGGCTGCGCGACCTGCTGTCGCGCGCCGACCGCACGCTCGCCGAGGCACGCACCGCGCGCGGCGAGGTACTGGCGAAGATCGCGGCGACGGAGGTGCCGGTGGTCAGCGGCCCGCCGACGGCGCTGCAGGAACAGCTGTCGACGGCCGCCGAGTACCGCAGGCACGCCCAGTGGCACCGTCTGTCGCCGCTGCTGGAGTCCCTGGAGCAGAAGGCGGAGGACGAACTGCTGCGCGCCCGCGAGTCGTTGACCGCGGTGACGGCGCCGCTCGCGGTCCGCGCCGAGCTGCGCGGCCGGCTCGACGCGTACAAGGCGAAGGCGGCCCGGCACGGCTGCGCCGAGGATCCGGAGCTGGTGGAGCGCTACGAGAAGGCGCGCCGCATGCTGTGGAGCGCGCCCTGCGACCTGCGCGCCGCCGAGCAGGCGGTGCTGCGCTACCAGTGGTCGGTCATGGAGTCGCTGGGCGTGTCGCCGCGGGTGCCGGGCCAGGGCCTGCCCGGCGAGGGCAGGGGGCAGGGCGCATGAGCGAGCGGGCGGAGGCGGCGTCATGAGCGGTCCCGGCACGTGTCAACGCCCCGGCTGCGGCGGCGCCTACGAGGACGTCGGCGGCGGCGAACTGTACTGCGACACCTGCGGGCTGGCGCCGGTGGTGTCACCGACCGGCATGGTCGGCTCGACCCCGACCGGCATCACGGCCGGCGGCCGCGACCCGAAGGGCCCGTGCGGCGCCGGCTCGCACGGTTCCCGCCCCGGCGGCCGCGGTTCCGGAACGCCGTCACCGTCGTCACGACCCTCGCAGTCGTCGCATGCGTCCCGGTCGTCGCAGTCGTCGCGGTCCCGGCGTTCGGTGTCCGGGCGGCTGTCCCGGTCGCTGTCGGGACGGGCGACGAGCCGATCGGTGTCGGTGCGCGGCTCCGGCGGCGGGGCGTCCTCCGGCCGGGGCCGTCTGGGCGCCGGGCTGGTGGAGGTGCCGCTGATCCCGCGTCCCGATCCGCGCGCGATGGTGCTGGACCACCCCGAGGTGCCGGAGCGGAAGCGGTTCTGCTCCCGTTCGGACTGCGGGGCGCCGGTGGGCCGGGCCCGCAGCGGCCGGCCGGGGCGCACGGAGGGCTTCTGCACCAAGTGCGGCCACCCGTACTCGTTCGTGCCGAAGCTGCGCACCGGTGACGTCGTGCACGGCCAGTACGAGGTGGTGGGGTGCCTGGCGCACGGCGGCCTGGGGTGGATCTACCTCGCCGTGGACCGGGCCGTCTCGGACCGCTGGGTGGTCCTCAAGGGCCTGCTGGACACCGGCGACCAGGACGCGATGGCGGCGGCGATCTCCGAGCGGCGCTTCCTCGCGGAGATCGAGCACGCCAACATCGTGCGCATCTACAACTTCGTGGAGCACCTGGACCAGCGCACCGGCTCCCTCGACGGCTACATCGTCATGGAGTACGTCGGCGGCAAGTCGCTGAAGGAGATCGCCAACGGCCGGCGCGCACCGGACGGCAGACGGGATCCGCTGCCGGTGGAACAGGCGTGCGCGTACGGCGTGGAGGCGCTGGAGGCGCTCGGCCACCTGCACAGCCGCAACCTGCTGTACTGCGACTTCAAGGTCGACAACGCGATCCAGACCGAGGACCAGCTGAAGCTGATCGACATGGGCGCGGTGCGCAGGATGGACGACGAGGAGTCGGCCATCTACGGCACGGTCGGCTACCAGGCGCCGGAGGTCGCCGACGTCGGCCCGTCGGTGGCGTCGGACCTGTACACCGTCGCCCGGACGCTCGCCGTCCTCACGTTCGACTTCCAGGGCTACACCGGCGTGTACGCGGACTCGCTGCCCGACCCTGACACCATCGGGGTCTTCCGGCAGTACGAGTCGTTCTACCGGCTGCTGGTGCGCGCCACCGACCCCGATCCGGCGCGCAGGTTCGCCTCCGCGCAGGAGATGGCGGAGCAGCTGACGGGCGTGCTGCGCGAGGTCGTCTCCCTGCAGTCGGGCCGGGCGCGGCCCGCGCTGTCCACGCTGTTCGGGCCGGAACTGCGGGTGACGGACACCGAGTTGTTCCCGTCGCTGAGCGGCGACGTCTCCCGGCTGGGCGCCCGCGACCCGCGCCCCCGCAGGCGGGCACGGCAGCCCCTGCCGTCCGGTACCGCCCTCCCGGCCGGGCCCGGCGCGCCGGTCGAGCCCGTCGACTGTGCCGCCGCCGCGCTCGCGCTGCCCGTGCCGCACGTGCACCCCGCCGACCCGCACGCCGGTCTCCTCGCGGGCCTGGCGGCGTCCGCGCCGGGTGAGCTGGTCACCGCGCTGGCCGCCGTGCCCGCCCCGTCGACCGAGACCCGGCTGCGGCTGGTCCGGGCGCGGCTGGAGACCGGCGATCGGGCCGCCGCGCTGCACGAGTTGGACGCCCTGGAGGCACAGGACCCCGACGACTGGCGGGTGGTCTGGCACCGGGGCGTGGCGTCGCTCGCCACCGGGGACCACGAGGGCGCCGCGCTCGCCTTCGACGCGATCTACGACGCCTTCCCCGGGGAGATCGCGCCGAAGCTGGCGCTCGGTCTGTGCGCGGAGGTGCTGGGCCAGTTGGACAACGCCGCCGAGTACTACCGCCTGGTGTGGTCGACGGACCCGAGCCATGTGAGCTCCGCGTTCGGGCTGGCCCGGGTGCAGTTGGCGGCCGGTGACCGGCGCGGCGCGGTGCGCACGCTGGAGGCGGTGCCGGAGTCGTCCGTGCACTGCACGGCGGCGCGGGTGGCGGCCGTCCGGGCCCGGCTGCGCGGGCGTGCGCCGGCCGCCGCGGACGTACCGTTCCTGGACGATCTGTGCGCGGCCGCGGCCCAGGTCGAGGCGCTGGAGGCGTACGGTCTGGATCCGGCGCGCCGCGAGTCGTTGGCGGTCGAAGTCCTCGGCTGCGGGCTGGACTGGGTACTCTCCGGGGGCCAGGGTTCCGTCCCTCCCCCAGGCTCTCACCTCGGTTCGAGCAGGGGGGACCCCGATGCCGCCGGAGGACGGACGCTGCTCGGCAGCGGCCTGGACGAGCGGGGTCTGCGCTTCGGTCTGGAGCGTTCGTACCGCACGCTGGCCCGGCTGGCGCGAAGCGGCGAGGAGAGGATCGACCTGGTGGAACGTGCCAATCGTTACCGCCCCCGGACGTGGGTGTAGTTGATGTCCCAGATGCCCCAGCAGGCCGCTCTGTCGAAGTGCCCGAGCTGCGAGGAACCCCTCGAGTCGGGTGATCGTTTCTGCGGTGCGTGCGGATACGACCTGTCCGTCGTGCCCGCGCGCCCGGCGGGCGAGCCGACGATCGCCATGAACGGCTCGGTGCCGTCGCAGGCGGCGGCCGACCGTGCCCACCCCCGGCCCCCGTCGGCGCCGCCCGCGTGGCCCGCGCCCTCCGGTGCCGGCGCCCCCGCCGCGCCCCCGGCCGCGGGCGCGCCCGTGCCTCCGGTCCCGGGCGCGGCCCCACCGCCGCCCCCGCCGACGGCACCCCCGGCCGTCCCCTCGCCCGGTGTGCGGTTCGACCGGCGCCCCGAGCACCGGCCGGACGCCCCCACGCCCCCGACCCACGCTCCCGAACCCTCACCCGCCCCTGCGCCCGCGCCCGCGCCTTCCGCCTCCGTCACGCAGCCCGACGAGTACCCGCTGCAGGCGCCGGACCCGCGGGTGGCCGCCGAGCCCGTGCGGGCCGCCGGTGCCGCCGCGGTGTGCGTGGCCTGCCGCGCGGGCCGGGTCGACGACGACGGCTACTGCGAGAACTGCGGCCACGCCCAGCCGCGCGAACGGGACCACATGGAACAGGAATCCGGCCCGATCGCCGCGGTCAGCGACCGCGGCCTGCGCCACCACCGCAACGAGGACGCCTTCGCCGTCGGCACCACCGCGCTGCCCGACGGCTCGCCCGCCTCGGTCGCGGTCGTCTGCGACGGCGTCTCCTCCGCGACCCGGCCCGACGAGGCGTCCCTGGCCGCCTCCCGCGCGGCGAACGAGTCGCTGCTCGCCGCCCTGCCGCGCGGCACGCACCCGCAGCAGGCGATGCACGACGCGATCGTCGCCGCCGCCGACGCGGTCAACGCGCTGGCCGACGAGCCGGGTGCGGACCGTGAGCACGCCCCGCAGCAGAACGCCCCGGCCTGCACCATCGTCGGCACCGTGGTCACCGAGGGCCTGCTGGTCGTCGGCTGGGTCGGCGACAGCCGCGCCTACTGGATCCCGGTCGACCGCTCCACCCCGCCGGCCCGGCTCACCGAGGACGACTCGTGGGCCGCGCAGATGGTCGCCGCCGGACTGATGGGCGAGGCCGAGGCGTACGCCGACCGGCGCGCGCACGCGATCACCGGCTGGCTCGGCGCCGACGCCTACGACCTGGAACCGCACACCGCGTCCTACAAGCCGGACCGTGCCGGAGTGGTCGTGGTCTGCACCGACGGCCTGTGGAACTACGCGGAATCGGCCGAGGAGATGGCCGGTGTCGTCCCCGCCGACGCCGCCGTACGACCGCTGCACGGCGCCCGCGTCCTGGTCGGTCATGCCCTCGACGGCGGGGGCCACGACAACGTAACAGTGGCCCTCGTGCCGTTCCCGGCCGTCCCGTAAGGGGCAGGATCGGCCTGAGGCCGCGTACGGGACGCCCCTCACGGGGGAGCCTCAACGGACCGGAGGGGACCGGTCCGTCATCCGTCGTCGCCCCGCGCCGCCGGGGCACCTAGGGGGATCGAAGCAGGCATGGCCAATTCCACGAAATCGAATGTGCCGCAGTTCTCGGTCGACGTGTACCAGAACGAGTACCTGCCGGAGGAGGGCCGCGAGGTCGACGCCGTCGTCACGGTGACCGCGACCGGCGGCGGCACCGTCGGCAGCGCGGTGACGGCGCCCCACCTGTACTCGCCCGGACAGGGACCGTCGGCGGCCGTGGTGCTGATGGTCGACTGCTCGGGCTCGATGGACTACCCGCCGACCAAGATGCGCAACGCCCGTGACGCGACGGCCGCCGCGATCGACGCGCTGCGCGACGGCGTGCGCTTCGCGGTGGTCGGCGGCACGCACGTGGCCCGGGAGGTGTTTCCGGGCGGCGGGACCCTCGCGGTCGCCGACGCGGGCACCCGGGAGCAGGCCAAGCAGGCGCTGCGCAAGCTGACCGCGGGCGGCGGCACGGCGATCGGCACCTGGCTGCGGCTGGCCGACCGGCTGCTGGCCCCGGCGGACGTGGCGATCCGCCACGGCATCCTGCTCACCGACGGCCGCAACGAGCACGAGTCGCCGCAGGACCTCCGGGCCGCCCTGGACGCCTGCGCGGGACGCTTCACCTGTGACGCCCGCGGCGTGGGCACCGACTGGGAAGTGAAAGAAGTCACAGCCGTCGCCTCGGCGTTGCTCGGCTCCGCCGACATCGTCGCCGACCCGGCCGGTCTCGCCGCCGACTTCACGCGGATGATGGAGACGGCGATGGGCAAGGAGGTCGCGGACGTCTCGCTGCGGCTGTGGACGCCGGTCGGGACGACGGTGCGGTTCGTCAAGCAGGTCGCGCCGACGGTGGAGGACCTGACCCGGCGCCGCACCGAGGCCGGCCCGCGCGCCGGCGACTACCCGCTGGGTTCCTGGGGCGACGAGTCCCGTGACTACCACCTGTGCGTGGAGGTCCCGCCCGCCGGCATCGGACAGGAGATGCTCGCGGCCCGGCTCTCCCTGGTCGTCCCGCAGCCCGACGGCAGTGTGCAGAACCTCGGCGCGCAGGGTCTGGTCCGCGCCGTGTGGACCGACGACCTGGTCGCCTCGACGTCGATCAACCCTCAGGTCGCCCACTACACCGGGCAAGCGGAACTGTCCCAAGTCATCCAAGAGGGGCTCGATCTGCGCAAAGTGGGCGACATCGACGGAGCAACGGCCAAACTGGGCCGTGCGGTTCAGCTCGCGAGCGCCTCCGGCAACGCGGATACTGCGAAACTGCTTGCGAAGGTGGTGGACGTGGTCGATGCCGCGACGGGTACTGTGCGACTGAAGGCGAAGGTCGAGGAGGCCGACGAGATGACGCTCGAGACTCGGTCCACCAAGACGGTTCGTGTAAAGAAGTGACCCGGAAGTAATCGAGCCCGGCCCCTCGGGGTTGGAGAAATCCGGCCGGAAGCGGCCGGCCAAGGAGAGGGGGAAGCGCCGACATGCCGACCTGCCCGAACGGACACCAGTCGGGTTCCGACGACTGGTGCGAGGTGTGCGGTCACCGCATGGCGGGTGCCGTGCCCCCACCTCCTCCTCCCCCGCCTCCCGCGCCCGGCGGCGGCTACGGCTTCCCGCCGCCGCCCGGACCCGGCGGCCCCGGCGGCCCGGGAGGCCCCGGTGGTTTCGGCGGCCCCGGTGGCCGTCCGCCGGAGCTGTGCCCGCAGTGCCGTACGCCGCGTGAGGGCGGTGCGCCGTTCTGCGAGGAGTGCCGGTGGAACTTCCTGACGAACACGGCGACGTCGTACACCCCGGCCGCCCCGCGCCCGCCGGCCCCCGGACCCGGTCAGGGTCCTGGTCAGGGCCCGGGTCAGGGTCCCGGTGCGGGTCAGCGGCCCGGTGGGCCTTTCCCGCCGCCGCCCGGCCCGTCGTACGGCGGCGGTGACGCGTACGACTACCAGAGCTCGCGCCCCTCGCAGATGAACCGGCCCGCCGAGCCGATCCCGCCGGGCCCGCCCGGATTCGGCGGCGATCCCTCGCGCCCGGTACCGCCACCGCCCGGCCCGCCCGGCCACGGTGGTCCCGGCCCCGGCGGCCCCGGTCACGGTGGCCCCGGCGGTCACGGTGGCCCGAACGGCCCCGGCGGTCACGGTGGCCCGGGTGGTCCCGGCGGTCCCGGTGCTCCGCAGGCGTTCCAGCCCGGACCGCCCGCCCCGCCCGCGTTCCCGCAGGACACCGGCCGCCCGCAGCAGGGCGGGCCCGCCTTCGGCGGCGGTGACGACGACTGGGTGATCTCCCCGCCGACCGGCGGCCCCGGTGGCGCCGGTGGCCCCGGCGGCCCCGGTGGTCCCGGCGGCCCCGGTGGTCCCGGTGGTCCGAACGGCCCCGGTGCGCACGGCGGTTACGGCTACCCGCAGCCCGGCGGCACCCAGGCGCCGCCCGGCCCCGCCGGCTTCCCGCAGCAGCACCGGCCGCCGCAGGGCCCGGCCACCTGGACCGCGACGATCGGCCCGGACCGCGAGTACTTCATGGCGATGATGCAGCGCTCCGGCCCCGAGGCCGCGGGCCTGAACCTGCCCGCGTACTCGCCGGAGCAGCAGCGCACGCTCACCGGCAACCAGATCACCATCGGCCGGCGCCGCCACTCCACCGGCGACACCCCGGACATCGATCTGTCGACTCCGCCGGAGGACCCGGGCGTCTCGCACCAGCACGCGGTGCTGGTGCAGCAGCCGGACGGCACCTGGGCGGTCGTCGACCAGAACTCGACGAACGGCACGACGGTCAACGGCTCGGACGAGCCGATCCAGCCGTTCGTCCCGGTGCCGCTGCAGGACGGCGACCGGGTCCACGTGGGCGCCTGGACGACGATCACGATCCGCCGGGGCTGAGGAAACCGTCCGGCGGGGACGTCAGGAGGGCACTGGCCAGACGTACGGCCCGCGCGGGTCGTCCAGCCAGGCGCGGTCGCCCTCGCCGTCGGCGGTCAGGCCGTAGCGTTCGCGCCGCGGCCTGCCCTCGCGCTCCCACACCTCGTACGCCTCCCGTGGTTCCAGGACGCCGGCGGTCAGCGCCAGCAGGAAGCGGAACAGGTCGCTGCCCCGCGCCGCGGCCGGCAGTCCGTCCAGGTCGGGCTGCTCCTGCCGGGACCGGCCGGCGCCGCGCAGCGGCACGAAGTAGGCGGGCGTGTGCAGGAAGCGCCCCTCGGCGCGCCCGGCGTCGCGCACCGTGAGCGCGACCAGACCGGTGGCGAACGGGGCTACGATCCGCGCGCCCGGGCGGCACTGGGCGAGCCAGGCGCGCGGCAGCGACGGCAGCGCGCAGGTCGCGATGATCCGGTCGAAGGGCGCGCGTTCGGGCACCCCGCGCGCGCCGTCGCCGGTGACGACGACCGGGTGGTGTCCGGCGGCGTCGAGGTGCCGGCGGGCCGACGCGGTCAGCTCCGGATCCAGGTCCACCGTGGTGACCAGGTCGTCGTCGCCGAGCCGGTGGGCGAGCAGGGCGGCGTTGTAGCCGCTGCCGGTGCCGATCTCCAGGACGTCGTGGCCGTCCCGGACGTCCAGTCCGGCCAGCATCAGCGCCATCAGGGAGGGCTGGCTGCTGGAGGAGAGCAGTTCGCCGTCGCTCAGCCGGATGGCCAGCGGGGTGTCCTCGTAGGCGCCGCGCAGCCACCGTTCGCGCGCCGCCGGATCCGGGTCGTCGGCCGACCGGCGTTCGTAGCCGCCGACGACGCCGGCGTAGTAGGCCGGTACGAACAGGTGGCGCGGCACGGCGGCGAACGCCTCCCGCCACACCGGGTCGGCGTCGAACGCGCCGCTCGCGTCGATCTCCCGCACGAGCGCCGCCCGCGCC
Source organism: Streptomyces calvus (assembly GCF_006782915.1). Lineage (GTDB taxonomy): Bacteria > Actinomycetota > Actinomycetes > Streptomycetales > Streptomycetaceae > Streptomyces > Streptomyces calvus. Next base: position 159,710 of record NZ_VCNP01000045.1, on the reverse strand, counting down.
GAGGCGGCGACGACGTCACCGTGATCACGGTGCTGCCCGTCCATGGCTCCCACAGTAGGCCGGTCCTAGGCCTTGAGTCCTATGTCCGGGTGTCTGAGACCATGGACGGCGTGACAGAGATTCGGCGCGGCACGCTTCAGGAGCAAACCTTCTACGAGCAGGTCGGCGGGGAGGAGACCTTCCGCCGGCTCGTCCACCGTTTCTACGAGGGAGTGGCCGGCGATCCGCTGCTGCGGCCCATGTATCCCGAGGAGGACCTGGGCCCGGCCGAGGAGCGGCTCGCGCTGTTCCTCATGCAGTACTGGGGCGGTCCGACCACGTACAGCGACAACCGCGGTCATCCGCGGCTGCGGATGCGGCACGTCCCGTTCAAGGTGGACCGGGCGGCGCACGACGCGTGGCTGAAGCACATGCGGGACGCGGTCGACGAGCTCGGTCTGTCCGAGGAGCACGAGCAGACGCTGTGGAAGTACCTGACGTACGCGGCGGCCTCGATGATCAACACCGCGGACTGACGCTGCCCACTCCGGTCGCATTCCGGTAATACGTAGCCACATTTCGATCACAATCCGGTCAAGCCCGTATTCACGGCGCTTACCCGTGCGACACCGCCTCTGACAACATCACCCGGAGGTCCGGACAACCACGGGGGGTTGGGGTGGCTGCCGCAGGGGGGTCGGCGAGGTTCGTGCTCGCCCGCGCGCGGGCGCACCGGCCGCTGCTCGCGGCGGCCCTGCTCACGATCCTGCTGACCACGGCGGTCCTGGCCACCCTCACCGCCTACTCCACCGCGATCGGCGACGCGGCCCTGCGGCACGCCCTGGGCGACCCGCGTGCCGCCGGCGACACCACGCTCGCCGTCCGCGCCGACGTCCCCGCCGACGGTCGCGCCGCCGCCGACGCCGCCGTACGCGACGGGGCGCGCGAGGCGTTCGACGGGCTGCCGGTGACGCTGCGCACCCTCACCCGCTCCGGCCCGTACGCCCTGCCCGCCTCGCTGCGCCCGGCCAGGGACCGCGCGGAGACCGACGAACCCGACCTCACGCACTTCGCGGCCCTCGACCGGACGCAGGTGCGGATCACCGGAGGCCGGCTGCCCCGCGCGGCCGGCGGGACGGTGATCGAGGCCGCCCTCCCGGAGACCGCCGCCCGCCGCCTCGGCGTAGGGCCGGGCGACCGGTTCGTCCTGGACGACCGGCTCGACGGGCCGCCCGCCACGGTGCGGCTCACCGGCGTGTACCGGCCCGTGGACACCGCCGCGCCCTACTGGCGGCTGGACGACCTCGACGGCCGCGGGATCGTCGAGGTGCACTTCACCACGTACGGTCCGCTGCTCGCCGACCCGTCCGTGTTCACCGGGAACCGGGTCAGCGCGGGCGGCTCGGGCTGGCTGGCGTCGGCCGACTTCTCCACGCTCGGCACCGGGCGGATCGACGCGCTGCGCGAGGCGATGCGCACCGGCACCACCGCCCTGCCCAGGGCGGAGGCGCTGAACGGCACGGCGAGCGCCGCGAGTGAGCTTCCCGCGGTGCTGGACCGGGTCGAGCGCTCCCTGCTCGTCTCCCGCTCCACCCTGCTGATCATCGCGCTCCAGCTGGCCCTCCTCGCCGGCTGCGCGCTGCTGCTGGTGGCCCGGCTGCTGAGCGCCGAACGGGCCGCCGAGACACGGCTGTTGCGGGCCCGCGGCGCCTCCCGCCGCCAGGTGGCGTGGCCGGCCGCGCTGGAGGCGCTGCTGCTGGCCGTGCCCGCGGCGGTGTGCGCGGTGCTGCTGGCGGGGCCGCTCCTCCGTCTGCTGGCCGGGCAGGGCGCGCCGGCCCGGATCGGGCTGCGGCTGGACGCGTCCGTCGGCGCGGTCGCCGGGCGCGGCACGGTGTGGCTGGTGGCGGCGGGTGTGGCGGTGGGCTGTGCGCTCGCCGTCACCGTCCCCGCGCTGGCCTCGTCGTTCACGGCGGGCCGGGCGCGGCCGCTGCCGGGCGTGGTGCGCGCGGGCGCGGACGTGGGGCTGCTGGTGGTGGCCGCGGTCGCGTACTGGCGGCTGAGCGGACGGCCCGCCGGTACGGCCGGCCGCGATCTCGGTGTCGACCCGCTGCTCGTGGTGGCGCCGGCGCTGGCGCTGCTCGCCGGCACGGTGCTGACGCTGCGGCTGCTGCCACTGGTGGCGCGGCCGGCCGAGCGGCGGGCGGCGCGCAGCCGCGGACTGCCGGGGGCGCTGGCCGGCTGGCAGCTCGGCCGCCGTCCGATGCGCGGGGCGGGGCCGGTGCTGCTGCTGGTGCTCGCCGTGGCGCTGGGCGTGCTGGCGATCGGGCAGGGCTCCTCGTGGGAGCGTTCGCAGGACGACCAGGCGGACTTCCGGGCGGGTGCGCCGGTGCGGGTCGTGGCCGCGGGCGAGGACGAGTTCGGCCGTACGCAGGCGTACGCGGCGGTGCCCGGTGTCCGCCGGGCCGCGCCTGCCGTGCGTACCACCGTGCCGCTGTCGGGCGGGCGGACGGCGACCGTGCTCGCGCTGGACACCGCGCACGCGGCGGACACCGTGCTGATGCGCTCCGACCTGGCGGCGGAGCCGGTGGACGCGTGGGTGCGGGGCCTGTCGCCGGAGGGCACCACCGCGGGTGTCCGGGTGCCGGCGGGCACCGCGCGCCTGGCACTCACCGCCCGCCTCGGCGGCGCGGACCCGGCGTCGTCGGTCGACGTCACCGCGACGCTGGTGGACTCCTACGGCACGCCGTACGGGCTGGACCTCGGGGCGCTCCGCGCCGACGGGCGGCCGCACACGCTGGTGCTCGACCTGGCGGCGGCCGCCGAGGCGCCGGTCGGCGCGCTGACCCTGACCGGGCTCCGCCTCGACCTGTACCAGCCGGTCGGGAAGGCCGAGCGGCACCGTCTCACCCTGGCCGCGCTGACCGCCACGGACACCGGCGGGCGGGAGCGCGCGCTGCGGCTGCCGGCGACGTGGAAGCCGTCCGTGCGCGCCGACGCGGCGGTGTCCGCGCCGGACGGCACCACCGACCCGAGCCCGCCCCGCCGCGCCGCGTCCGACCCCGCGACCTTCACGTACGGCACCGGGTACGTGCCCGCCGACATGGCCTGGCGGGCCGCCTCCCTCACCGTCGGCCTCCAGGTGCCGCAGCGGGCGGTGCCCGAGGTGAACGCCGTGGCCACCGACCGGTACCTCGACTCCGCGGGCGCCCGTCCCGGGCAGCGGGTGGACGTGCGGATCGGTGACGCCACCGTGCCGCTGCGGATCGTGCGGGCGGTGCGGGAGCTGCCGTCCACGCCGACCGGCGGCGCGGACGACGGCGGGGCGCTGCTGGTCGACCTGCGGTCCGTCAACCGGGTGCTGCAGCAGCGGCAGGGCACGAGCGTGGCGCCGGGCGAGTGGTGGCTGGCGACCGCGCCGGGCGCGTCGGCCCGGGTGGCCGGTGCGCTGCGCGACCGGCCCGACGTCGACCCGGCGCGGGTGGTGGTGCGCGACGAGATCGCGAGGCAGCTGCGCGACGACCCGTTCGGCGCCGGGCCCGGGGCGGTGTTCGGCGCGGCGGCCCTCGCGGCGGCGGCGCTGACGGCGGTCGGGTTCGCGGTGGGCGCGGCGGGCTCGCTGCGCGAACGGTCGGCCGAGTTCGCGGTGCTGCGCGCGCTGGGCGCCTCCCGGCGGCGGCTGGCCCGGGTGGTGCTGGTCGAGCACGGGGTGCTGGTCGGTCTTGCGCTGGCGGTGGGCGTCCTGCTGGGCACGGTGCTGGCCCGGTCGGTGATCCCGCTGATCATGCTGACCGGGGAGGCCGGCCGTCCGGTGCCGGAGGTCCTGGTGGAACTGCCGCCGCTGCGGGTGGCCGTCCTCCTGGCCGCCGTGTCCGCCGCACCGCTGCTGGTCACCGCGGTGCTGGCGCTGCGCAGGGCCGACCCGGTGACGTCCCTGCGGGAACGGGGCGGTGAGTGACGTGGCCGTGCCGGCGGTGAGGCGGGTGCGTGCGGTGGCGCCGTGGGTGCGTACACGGCTGCGGGCCGCTCCCACCGCGGCGGCGGCGCTGGCGCTGCTGGTCGCGGTGACCGCGTTCCTGGCCGCCGCGCTGCCGCTGGCGGTCGACCGGTACGACGACGCGGGGCTGCGCCGCGCCCTGGAGGCGGCCGGGCCCGGCCGCACCACCGTCCAGCTGTACACCTCCCGGGCCGACTTCGCGCCGCCGCCCGGAGAGCGGGAGACGCAGCTGCGGCACGCCGCGGTGCGCGCCGCCCACGCGAAGATCCTCGCGCTGGCCGGCCGCATGCTGCCGCTCGACCCGGAGCAGTCCTCCTACGGCGTGCGCACCACCCGGCGGCTGGAGGTCCCGGACCCGTGGCTGTCCCGGCCGGACGAGGTGCCTCCGCAGTTCCTCCTGGTCGCGCCGAACGCTCTCGCCGACCACTCCCGGCTGCGCGCGGGCCGGCTGCCACGGCCCCGGGCCGGCACCACCGCGGCGACGCGGGCCGTCGAGGCCGCCGTCAGCGCCGAGACCGCCCGGAAGCTGAACATCGAGGTGGGTTCCGTCCTGCACGTGCCCGGTGTGGAACGCGCCCCGCTCGCGGTGCGCGTCACCGGCATCGTCGAACCCCGCGCACCCCGGGAGGCGTACTGGTCGGCCACGCCGGTGCTGCGCAGCCCCAGCCTCGCCAACGTCCCCGGCGACCCGCAGCGCAGCGTGTTCTGGGTCGGCGCGCTGCTGCTGCCCCCGGACGCGGCGCCCGCGATGCTGGGCACGCCCGGTACGCCCGAGCGGTACTGGACGCTGGCGCCGAAGGTGTCCGCGGTGCACGGCCACGAGCCGGCCCGGCTGACGTCGGCGGTCGCCTCCCTGGAGGCGGGCCCGCTGCTGCAGCGGGTGCGGGCGGCCGCGTCCCCGGACGTGGAGGCGGACACCGCGCTCGACGAGGTGTTCGCCGATCACGAGCGGCTGCGTTCGGCCATCGGCCCGCTGGTCGCCGTCGCCGCGTCCGGCACCGGCACGGTCGCGGCGGTCGTGCTGCTCATGGCGGGCTCGCTCGCCGCCGACCGGCGCCGCGCCGAACTCGTCCTGCTGCGCGCCCGCGGCGCCTCGCTGCGCGGACTGGCCGGCCGGCTGCTGGCGGAGACCGCGGTGGTCGCCGTACCGGCCGCCGCCCTCGGACTGGCCGCCGCCCGGTCGGCGCTCCCCGGGGCCCGGCCGCTGTACGCCGTGGCCGCCGCGGCGGCGACCGCGCTGCTCGCCTGCGCGGCGCTGCCGCTGCGGGCGGTCGCCGCGCACCGCTCGGTGCGCGTGCACGCCGCGCGCGGCGACGTCGCCGCGGCCCGCCCGTCCCGGCGCCGCACGGTCGCCGAACTCACCCTGCTCACCGTGGCGGTGGGCGCGATCGTGGCGCTGCGCACCCGCGGCACCTCGGACGGGCCGGATCCGTCCGGCGACCCGCTGGTGTCCCTGGCCCCGGTCCTGGTCGGCGTGATCGCCGCCCTGGTGCTGGTGCGCCTGTACCCGCTGCCGCTGCGCGCGCTGGCCCGTCCGGCCGGACGACTGCGCGGCGTCGTCGGCCCGCTGTCGCTGGCCCGCGCGGGCCGCACCTCCGCGTCCGCGGTACTGCCGCTGCTCGCGCTGCTGACCGCACTGACCACCGCCGCCTTCGGCGGTTCCGTCCTCACCGGTGTGGCCGACGCCCGGGACCGCGCGGCCGTCCTGGCCGTCGGCGCGGACGCCCGCGTCGACGCGCCGGGCGGACTGCCGTCCGGGCTGACCGACCGGGTCCGCCGCGTGCCCGGCGTACGGGACGTGACCGCGGTGAGCGTCGACTCCTCCGCCCATCCGCAGGACGGCAGGCCGACCGTCCCGCTGGCCGGTGTCGACCCGGACGGCTACGCGGCCCTCGCCCGGCACACCGGCATCGGCACCTTCGACGCGGACGTCCTCGCCGTCCCCGGAGATACCACCGCCCCCGGCGGTTCCGCCGCCGCGCCCCTGCCCGCGCTGGCCTCCCCCGCCGTCGCCGAGCGCTACGGCACCCGGCCGTTCCCGGTGCGCCTTGGCGACGGCAGCCACGTCACCGTGCGGATCGTCGGGGCGCGGGAGCGCACGCCCGTGCTCGTCGGGGAGGAGTTCCTGGTCGTGGACCGGGCGGGGCTGCCCGCCGCGGCCGCCCGGCCGACCTCCCTGCTGGTGACCGGCGACCGCCCTGACGCGCACGGGCTGCGCGCGGCGGCGGGCGACGACGCCCGGGTCCGGCTGCGCGCGGAGGCGTTCGCGGCCTACGTCGACTCGCCCCTGCAGTCCGGCGCCGAGCGCGTCTACGCCGCGGCGGTGGCGGCGGGCGCCGGGTACGCCGTCCTCGCGCTGCTGCTGACCCTGCTGCGTGCCGCGCCGGAACGCGCCGCGCTGCTGGCCCGGCTGCGCACCATGGGCCTCACCCGTGCGCAGGGCCGCCGGCTGCTCGTCCTGGAGTCCCTGCCGCAGGCGCTGCTCGCGGCGGCCGGCGGCACCCTCACGGCCTGGGCGGCCGTCCGGCTGCTCGCGCCCGGCGTCGACCTGACGACCCTCGCCGTCGCCACGGCCGCCTCCCCGGCGGGCCCGGCGGAACTGCGTACCGACCCGGTGTCGCTGCTGGTGCCCGCGCTGGCGGTGGTGGTCCTGACCGTCGGTGTCGCGGCCGCGCAGGCGTGGTGGACGGGGCGCCGCGGCTCGGTGCGGGAACTACGGGCGGGGGACGTCCGGTGACCGCGCCCGCACCTCGCCGTCCACTCCCGTCAGGAGGCACCCCGTGACCGCGCACCCCACGCTGGCCGAGCTGGCCGGCCGCGTCACCGCCGACCGCGACCGCCCGGCCTACGGCCATGACGCCCTCATCACCTGCGACCGCCTGGTCCGGGTGTTCACCGCGGACGGTGTGGAGGTGCAGGCACTCCAGGGGCTGGACCTGCTGGTGAGCGAGGGCGAGCTGATGGCCCTGGTGGGTGCTTCCGGCAGCGGCAAGTCGACGCTGATGAACATCCTGGCCGGCCTGGACACCCCGACGGCCGGCGCGGCCCGCGTGGCCGGCCGTGATCTGCTCACGATGACCGCCAGGGACCGGCTCGCCTACCGCCGTGAGGTCGTCGGCTTCGTCTGGCAGCAGACCTCCCGCAACCTGCTGCCGTATCTGACCTCGGCGCAGAACGTGGCGCTGCCGATGCAACTCGCCGGCAGCCGCGGCCGGTCGCGGACCGCGCGCCGCGCTCGCGCCGAACGCGCCCTGGAACTGCTGGAGTTGCTGGAGGTCGCCGACTGCCGCGACCGCCGCCCGCACGAGATGTCCGGCGGCCAGCAGCAGCGCGTCGCCATCGCCGTGGCGCTGGCGGGCGACCCGGCGGTGCTGCTCGCCGACGAACCGACCGGCGAACTCGACTCCCACACCGCGGAACAGATCTTCGCCGCGTTCCGCACCGCCAACGAACGGCTCGGCACCACCGTCGTGATCGTGACGCACGAACAGGCGGTGGCGAGCGAGGTGCGCCGCACGGTCGCCATCCGCGACGGCCGCACCTCCACCGAGGTGCTGCGCCGCAGCGAGGTCGACGCCGCCACCGGCCACGAGACCGTGGTCGCCCGCGAGTACGCGATGCTCGACCGCGCCGGCCGTCTCCAGTTGCCCGCCGAGTACACGCGGGCCCTGGGCATGCGTGACCGCGTGGCGCTGGAACTGGAACCCGACCACATCGCCGTCCGCCCGGACGACAGCGAACACGGCTGACGCAGCCGACGAGCCGCCGGAGCCGGGGACGGCGTCGCGCGGTCTCAGCGCACGCTGAGACCCAGCGCCCCGAGCCCGGCCCGCCGCACCGCGACCGACCCGTACGGGGTGCGCAGCCGGAGCCACCCGCCCGAGGAGAACAGCCCCTGCTCCTCGCCCCGCAGGAACCCCAACGACTGGGCGGCGTGCACCGCCCGCACCGGAAGCCCGGTCTCCGCGACCGTACGGGACCAGATCTCCCGCCCGATCCGGTCCAGCTCGGCCCGGGTACGCCGCTCCGGCGCCAACTCGCCGGTACGCGACCGGAACTCCGCGACCGACGCGGCGACCAGCGCCCGCAGTTCCTCGGACGCCGGCAGTCCCGGTTCGGCCCGCCAGCCGCCCCGCGGCGGCAGCACTCCGGCCCACGGCGGCCCGGTCACCGCGCCCGGCACGATGGCCGTGGCGGCGGACTCGTCCACCGACTCCAGCAGCTCACCCGCGGACACGGTCACGTCCAGCGTGACGTCGAGTCCGTTCTCGTAGGGCTTGGCCAGGCGCACGGCGCGGATCGCCAGCACCTCGAAGGACGGCGGCCGGCCGAACACGGCGAGCGCCGTACCGGCCGCCTGCAACCGCACCGCGGCCGAACGGTCGTAGTGCAGCAGCCGGGAGAGGAAGGCCGCGAGGTCCGCGGCCTCCCCCTCGTCGGCGAGGTGCAGCACCGTCATGCGGCGACGGCCTCCTCCTCGGCGGCATCGGCTTCGGCGTCGGCGTCGTCCCTGTACTCCTCGAGGAACTCGCGCTCCTCGTCGGTGATCCGGCGCGGACGCTGCGCCTCGAAGTCGAACGGCACGATGACCGTCGAGGCACGCACGTAGATCTGGTCGTCGCCGTCCTTCACCTCGTAGGCGATGGTGAAGGACGCCGCCCTGATCTCCGTGATCCACAGCTCGATGTCCACGGGCGTGTGCCGGTGGACGAGCTGCCGCTTGTAGTCGATCTCGTGCCGCGCCACCACGGACCCCTGCTTGAAGTCCTTCTCCGGGCGGAACAGGAAGTCGATACGGGCTTCCTCCAGGTAGCGGAGGAACACCACGTTGTTGACGTGGCCGTACGCGTCCATGTCCGCCCAGCGCAGCGGGCAGCGGTAGATGTGCCGCAAGAGATCAGCCCCGGGTCAGCTTCTTGTAGGTGGCGCGGTGCGGACGCGCGGCGTCCGGACCGAGCCGCTCGATCTTGTTCTTCTCGTACGACTCGAAGTTGCCCTCGAACCAGAACCACTTGGAGTCACCCTCGTAGGCGAGGATGTGCGTGGCGACCCGGTCCAGGAACCACCGGTCGTGGGAGACGACCACGGCACAGCCGGGGAACTCCAGCAGCGCGTTCTCCAGGCTGGAGAGCGTCTCGACGTCGAGGTCGTTGGTCGGCTCGTCGAGGAGCAGCAGGTTGCCGCCCTGCTTGAGGGTGAGCGCGAGGTTGAGGCGGTTGCGCTCACCGCCGGAGAGCACGCCCGCGGGCTTCTGCTGGTCCGGGCCCTTGAAGCCGAACGCGGAGACGTACGCCCGCGACGGCATCTCGACCTGGCCGACGTTGATGTAGTCCAGCTCGTCGGAGACGACGGCCCACAGCGTCTTCTTCGGGTCGATGTTCTCGCGGCTCTGGTCGACGTAGGAGATCTTGACGGTGTCGCCGACCTTGATGGAACCGGAGTCCGGCTCCTCGATGCCCTGGATCATCTTGAACAGCGTGGTCTTGCCCGCGCCGTTCGGTCCGATGATGCCGACGATGCCGTTGCGCGGCAGCGTGAACGACAGGTCGTCGATGAGGAGCTTCTCGCCGAAGCCCTTGGTGAGGTTGTTGACCTCGACGACCACGTTGCCCAGGCGCGGGCCCGGCGGGATCTGGATCTCCTCGAAGTCCAGCTTCCGCATCTTGTCGGCCTCGGCGGCCATCTCCTCGTAACGGGCCAGACGCGCCTTGGACTTGGCCTGCCGCCCCTTGGCGTTGGAGCGCACCCACTCGAGTTCTTCCTTGAGCCGCTTCTGCCGCTTGGCGTCCTTCTGGCCCTCGACCTTGAGGCGGGCGGCCTTGGTCTCCAGGTACTTGGAGTAGTTGCCCTCGTAGCCGTGCAGCCGGCCGCGGTCGACCTCGCAGATCCAGCCGGCGACGTTGTCCAGGAAGTACCGGTCGTGGGTCACGGCCACGACGGTGCCCTCGTACTTGGCGAGGTGCTGCTCCAGCCAGTTCACCGACTCGGCGTCGAGGTGGTTGGTGGGCTCGTCGAGCAGCAGCAGGTCGGGCGCCTCCAGCAGCAGCTTGCACAGCGCCACGCGGCGCTTCTCGCCACCGGAGAGGTTGGCGACCGGCCAGTCGCCGGGCGGGCAGCCCAGCGCGTCCATGGCCTGCTCCAGCTGGGCGTCGAGGTCCCAGGCGTTGGCGTGGTCGAGCTGCTCCTGCAGCTTGCCCATCTCGTCCATGAGCTCGTCGGTGTACTCGGTCGCCATCTGCTCGGCGATCTCGTTGAACCGGTCGAGCTTGCCCTTGACCTCGGCGACACCCTCCTGGACGTTCTCCAGAACGGTCTTGTCCTCGTTCAGCGGGGGCTCCTGAAGCAGGATGCCCACGGTGTAACCGGGAGTGAGGAAGGCGTCACCGTTCGACGGCTGTTCCAGCCCCGCCATGATCTTCAGAACGGTCGACTTACCCGCGCCGTTCGGACCGACGACACCGATCTTCGCCCCCGGCAGGAAGCTCAGGGTGACGTCGTCGAGGATCACCTTGTCGCCGTGCGCTTTGCGCGCCTTGCGCATGGTGTAAATGAACTCAGCCAAGAGAAACCGTCCGGCAGCTTGAAATCTGGCAGTGGGCAGATACACCCCATCTTGCCGCACCGCCACCCCTGGGAGGAAACGCGTTCCGTGCGGGGCCCTTGACCTGGCCTTTCCTGGATGCCGCCCGAGCCTCACCTGTCACTGTCGGTCGACCTCGGGCACCCCCGCACGGCCCAGGGACGGCCCGGAGACGATCACCGGATGGCAACATTGCACGGGGTCGGGCCGCCGTCGCGACCGAGCCCGGCACCTCCGTTTGGACCGACGAGCACCGGTCGTGCTCCTCCTGAGGGCAGGCACCGCCGCCGCTTACGGCCGTCATGGCCGACGCCCGGCCTCGCTTCCTCCGCACCGGCTGACGAACCGACGGCCGTCCTGCGCCTGCCTCTCGACAGGACGAGTCACTGGCAGCCACTGAAAGTGCGCGACGGCCGGTTCACCACTCGCCTGCGACCAGGGACGCTGCCGCCCTGATGGCACTCATCGACTGCACTCCCCACCCCTGCTCTGTTCCCAAGTCTGCTTGTCCGGGACGTCTTCTTGCCCGTGCAGCGATCCGTACGACCCTTGATGGTGCGGGAGCGCGGGGCGCGCCTACGGCAGCGGGGCTTGCATGTGCCGTAGCGGCATGTGCTCCAGTAGGCGGCGAGCACGACATTGAGAGGTTCCCGCGCATGCCCCTTCCTGCGTTTCCCCGACGGGTCAAGATTGGCGATGCCGCCGCGTTCGCCGGGACCACACCCCGCGCCATCCGCCACTACCACTCGATCGGGCTCCTCGCCGAACCAGAACGCGGCAGCGACGGCCGCCGCCGCTACGTATACGACGACATGATCCGCCTGCTGTGGATCCGCAGGATGGCTGATGCGGGTATCCCCCTGGACGACATCCGGGCCGGCTTCGAGGGCGCCACCGGCATCGAGCAGTCCCTGGCCCGGCTGGAGGAGTCCCTCGTCTCCAAGGCGGCCGCCATCGAGGCCCAGTTGGCCGCCGTGCACCGCCTCCGCGAGGTGGGCAGCCCCTTGGGCCTGCTCTCACCGCTGGTCAGTGGCCGCCTGCACGATCTGCCGCCCGGGTCCCTGCGCCCGGCCGATCTCGACACCCTTCTGGTCACGGAGCGCATCTTCGGCTCCCTGGGCGCCGCCGTGCAGGCCAACCGGTTCATCGTCCTGGCCACCCACCCCGAGTTGCGGGCCGAGGAGGACCGCCTGGCCGAGGCCGAGGCGGCCCTGGACGACACCATGTCCCCCGACGACCCCCGCATCGAGGACCTGGCCGCCCAGCGGTGTGCTCATGAGACCGCCTTGGGAGCCGCCATCGACAGATCCGGCCTGGACGAGGCCCTCGAAGTCCTCCTGGACCAGGAGGACGAGCACGCCGGCGAGGAGGAAGGCGAGGCGAGGATGAGCCCGATGGAGGCCATCGGCAAGATGCCGTACGACTTCTCCCCGGCCCGGGTCCGGTACGAGGAACGTGTCGTCGAACTGCTTTACCCGGCCGATCAGGACGGCGACACCCCACGGACCTGCTGACTGGAATCGGTGCTCGGGGCGAGCCCGTCAAGAGCGGCCCGGAATGGTGCAGCGCGAACGTAACCACGGTGCCTCCGGAGGCCGTTGGGCACCGTGTGAAGAGAGCCGAAGAGCACGCCTGCCCGCTTGTCCACCAGTGCCGTCTGCCACTGTCCACGCGCACCGTCAACCACCTCGCCGGTCTGCTGCGGCGCCATCTGAAGGCTGTCCGGTCCCGGTGGCGGGTCCTGCCGCCCGGGAATGCCACCCGGTCCTCGCCTGTCACTGTCGGTCGGCATCGGGCAGGCCGGGGACGGCCCGGCCCGAGGTCGCAGCTTACGTCGACGGCTGCACGGGCCTGCCGTCCGCCAGTAACTCGTACGGTCACCGCAGCGGCAGCGACGCCGGGCGGCCCCAGGCGTACCACGCCCGGCACCACCGTCCAGGACGTGCGTACGGTCTCCGGCACGGGCACCATCGAGTTGCGGGTCCCGGCGTCACCGCCCGGTCAGTCGCCGAGTGCGGCGGACGGCTGGTCGCCGTTCTGGGCCTGCCGGGACCGTTCCGCGAGCAGTTTGGCCAGGTCCCGGACACCGTCCTCGTCGATGCCGCCCTTGCGCGGCGAGGCCGCCAGGGTCCACAGCAGCGTCGTGCCGACCCGGATCTGGGCCACGGCTCCGGGCTCGCCCTGGAAGCCGGACGTACCGAACCGGGCGTTGCGCTCGTCACCGATCGGGCCGAGCGCGAACGTCTTCGCCCGCTGTCCCGCACGCCCGCCGTAGTAGCCGTCCCAGAGCACGTCGTACGCCTTCCGGGCAGCCGGTTCGCTGTCGTAGGCGATGATCAGGAAGGTGACGTTGGCGGCGTCGGCATCGTGCCGGAAGGTGGAGGCGCCGTGGAAGCGGGCGTTCTCGCAGCCCGCGTTGTCCTTGATGGGGCAGTCCAGCCCCCGGTACAACTCGTTCATCTCGACGGCCATCGGCCGGGCGGACTGCTTCCAGCCCGCCATGGCCTCGCCGTCCGGCAGCGCCTTGCGCACCTGTTCCTTCGTGAGCGGCACCGCCTTGCCGTTCCCGCTGTCGTCCTCCGTGCCGCCACCACAGCCGGTCAGCAGCAACGCCACCGCGGTCGCCGCGCACCACCGAGAGTTCCTCATGCCCATGCCATCACCCCTCGGGTGGTGATCCTACGCAGCCCGCCACGCCGGCCGTCGGAGGTGCGCCGCTCCGGCACCTTGGCGGAGGGCCTGCGGTATGTGGAGCGCCGGACGGGGCCGTGTCGGGGCAGCGTGCTCATCGGCTGCCACCCCGAGGCCGTTCGCAGGGCCACCGCAGCAGCGAGGCGCCGGAGCGGGCATCGAGCGAGGGAACCCTGCTCAGCCGCCGGACGGAGTGTTCCTGCGGCGGGTGACGACCAGGCCCGCGCCGCCGAGGACGACCAGGGCGATGGCGGTGCCGGCGATCCACGGGGTGAGGTTCGCGGCGCCCGTCTCGGCGAGGTTGGTGTCGGTGGCCGCGCCGCCGACCGGGGCGGGGCTCGGTCCGCCGAGGGGGTGGGTGGTGGTGCCGATCTCGGAGGCGCGGGTGCGGCAGTCGAGCATGCCGCTGAACCGCTGCTCGAAGCCTCCGGGCCCCTCGACCGTGAAGTCGTACGGCTGGTCCTCGTCCAGCGGGACCGTCACCGTGGTGGACGCCCGGGCCGCGACGGTGTGCTCCGCTCCGGCCAGTTCGAAGGTGAACGGCTCGTCGTCCTGGTTGGCCACGGTGACGTCGACGCCGCCCTCGGCGCAGTTCTCGCGGGCGGACAGCGCGGGTATCGCGCCCTCCAGCGCCCAGGTGGCACTCGCCGTCGCGGAGACGGTGGACTCGCTGGAACCTGCGAGGATCTGCGTCTGGCTGCGGCTGTCGGAGACGAAGGCACGGCCGACGGGCACGGTGGTCGAGGCCTGCACGGTGAGTTCCGCGGTGTCGGCGGCCGCGTCCTCGGGCACCTCGAAGAAGACCTGGCCGCCGTCGGTCGCCGTGGTGACGGGCTCGCCGTCCTTGTCCACGATCCGCACCCCGCTGGTGGCGGCGTCCGCGGGCGGCACGACCGTCACTCCGGGCGCGTCCGTGCGGACGGTCACCGGGCCGATCCGCTCGCCCGGGCGGCCGGAGACCGCGGGCGGGTCCAGGGTCAGGGACGCCTGGGGCTCGGGCTGGTTGCGGGCGTTCTTCTGCAGATAGTCGGCGAGCTGCTCGGCCTGCGGGTCGAGGGCCTCCACGTCCACGTCGTCGGAGTGGCGCCAGATGGCGACCTGCGTGCCCGCCGCCGCGTCCTGCTCGGTGAGCTGGCCGCGCACTCCGGCCTTCTTCGCGAGCGCCGCGAGATCGTTCACCTGCGGGTAGCTGTTCTGCAGGATCCAGCGGATCCGGCCGGCGTCCTTGTTGGTGCCCAGCGAGGTGCCGCTCCAGGCGGTCTCGCGGTACTTGGCGTCCTTCTGGGTGGGCGTGTGGATGTCGACGCAGTACGTCTGGAGCATGCCGCCGCCCTCGACGGACATCTCGAACAGGCCCGCCGACACCTCCTGGTCGCCGCCGGCGCCGTGGATCACGGCGGCGCCGTACGTCTTGAGCCCGCCTATGGTCGCGGCGGCTCCGCTGTGGCCCTGCGGCGTCTCCTCGCCGTCGGCGGCGGCCGTCCCGGCACCGGCGATCACGGCCGTGGCGAGGAGTCCGGACGCCAGCGTCCCCGCGGTGAGGCGGGCCGACCCACGTCCGCGCGCGGACCACGCGGAGAACGAAGCAAACACCGAAATCCCTTCCGAGTAGGACCCGTTGACGTGGGGGGCGGTCCCACCAGCAGAATCACCGGCCCCCGGAGCACCGGGAGCCATGCCCGGAATCCTAAAGAGGCGGTGCGGCGCGCTCGCCGGTGATCGCGTCGCGGGAGTGATCCGACTCGGAATCGTTATCGCCGAGGCGCCCGTGAGCAGGGCTTATCGACAAATCCATCGGGGATGGTTCGGCATGCATCTGCCGATAAGCCTCGCTTCGGTCACGCCCGGCGCCCGAGGCCGGACCGCTGACATCACGTCACCATGGCGGGTTCCGGCGGCTGTTGTACTGCCTCCTGCCGCGCGGCCGGTGAACCGGCCGCCGGTGTCTCCCAGTCGGGCTCCGGCCGCCCGTCCTGCCCGGTTGCCTGCTCCGGCCGCTGCGCCCGGCGGAAGGCGGTCGTACCGCGCGCGAGGTCGTGGCCGAGCGCGACCGCGTCGATGTCCGCCGACGTCCGGCCCTGCTGCCCCTCGCGCGTCTCCGTGCGCACCTTCAGCCTGCCCTGGACGATCACCGGATCGCCCACCGACAGCGACGCCGCCGCGTTGGTGGCGAGCTGGCGGTTGGCCCACACCGTGAAGAAGTTGGTGTGCCCGTCCGCCCAGGCGCTCTTCTCCCGGTCCCAGTAGCGGGAGGTGACCGCCACCCGGAACCGCGCCGCCGGGCCCGACGCCGTCTCCCGGTACACCGGCTGCGTCGCCACGTTCCCCACCACGCACACCATCGTCTCGTTCATCGCGCTTCCCTCCCTCACCCGGCCCGCCGGCCCTCACGCCGGCGCCGGGCGGACACGCGTACGGGCCCGTCCCGTACGGCTGCCGTCTGGCGCGGTGACCGCGGGCCGTCCCGCGATCGCCGTGCAGCCAGACTGCCTCCGCCGGGCCGGGCCCGCCGCGGACTGTGGATCAGCGCCGGCCTGTGGACAACCCCGCCACCCGAACGAGTCCGTCCGCCGTGTGCCGGCGCGTCACCTGCCGCCGCTTCCCACGCCCACGACCCGCCCGTACTGCTCGCGCACCTCCCGGTACCGCAGCAGTTCCGCCGCCACCGGGTCCAGTACGCGTGCCCGGCCGCAGCCCGAGGCCGCCTCCCGCAGCCGTCTCTCCGCCTCCAGTCCGTACCTCCGGGCGGGCCCGCGCGCCGCCATGCGGCAGCTCCACTCGATGAGCGGGCCGCCCACGATGCCGATCGACATCAGCAGCACCGGCACCCCGAGGTTCGGCGCCATGACCCCGATGATCTGCCCCAGCAGCCACAGTCCGCCCACGAACTGAAGGATCGTCATCGACGCCTGGGCGAGCACCGCCACGGGCCACCACCCGGGCCGCGGCGGCCGGCCCGGCGGCAGCCCCGCGCGTACGGCCAGTTCGTCCAGTGCCTCCGGCAGCCCCTGGGAGCCGCGCACGGCCGCCTCCCGCACCGCCTGCGCCCACGGCGCGGGCAGCCCGGCCGAGGCCCGCTCGGCCACCGTGCGCACCGCCTGCTCGACGCGCTGCCGGGCCGTGGCCTCCTCGTCCGGCTGTCCGCGCAGCGCGACCCGGCCGGTGGACGGCTCGTTCCGCTCCCGGCACCAGCGCCACAGCCGCAGCCAGGGCGTGCCGCAGGCGCGGTTGGCGTTGCGCAGCCACGCGCGTTCGGCCGCCTCGCCGGCCGCCGTCGCGCCCACGGCGTCCGCGAGCCGGTCCGAGAACTCCTCGCGTGCCTCCTCGCTCAGCCCGGTGCGCCGCCGGGTGGCGTACACGGGCCACAGCCGGGCCGCCGCGATGTCCACGTCCGCGGAGATCCGTCGGGCCGGTGCGCCGCGCTCGGCGACGAACCGGCCGAGCGCCTCGCGCAGTTCACCGACGCCGTCGCCGGTGAGCGCGGACAGCGCGAGCACGGTCGCGCCGGGTTCGCCGTACTCGCCGAGGACGATGCCGTCCTCGTCGAGCAGCCGCCGCAGATCGTCCAGGACCTGCTCGGCGGCCTCACCGGGCAGCCGGTCGACCTGGTTGAGGACGACGAACGTGACCTCCGCGTGGGCCGCCATGGGCCGCAGGTAGCGCTCGTGCAGCATGGCGTCGGCGTACTTCTCGGGGTCGACGACCCAGATGACGGCGTCGACCAGCCCCAGCACGCGGTCCACCTGCTCCCGGTGCTGCACGGCCGCCGAGTCGTGGTCGGGCAGGTCGACCAGGACCAGCCCGCGCAGCCGCTCGTCCGCGTCGGTCGTGGCCTGCAGGGGCCGCCGTCTGAGCCTAGGCGGGATGCCGAGGCGTTCGATGAGGGCGGCCGCGCCGTCGCTCCAGCTGCACGCGATGGGCGCCGCGGTCGTCGGCCGCCGTACGCCGGTCTCCGAGATGGGCACCCCGGCCAGCGCGTTGAACAGCTGCGACTTGCCGCTTCCGGTGGCGCCCGCGATGGCGACCACGGTGTGCTGCCCGGAGAGCCTGCGCCGCGCGGCGGACTCGTCGAGGACCCGGCCCGCGCCCGCCAGGGTCCGGCTGTCGAGGCGGGCCCGGGAGAGCCCCACCAGCTCGCGCAGCGCGTCGAGCCGCGACCCCAGCTGCGGGTCGTACACGAGGGGGGTCACCGTCTGCGGTGTGGAGGCCCGGGGCTCGGTGGCCGCGCGCTGCTCCTCCCCTGCGGTGCCGTTGACGCGCCGCGCGATCAGCCCGTCGTCCCAGGGCTCGCCGGCGTCGGCGCGTGCGGAGGCGTCGCCGGCATCGGGGTCGGTTCGGTCCGGGGAGTTCTCGGGGTGCTCGGTGTGGTCCTGGTCAGTGACGGCGGTCACCGGTCACCTCTCCTTCTGCAGTACGGACAACGCGGCGATGAGTTCCGCCTGGGGCTCCGCGTGCACCTCGAGGGCGTCGAGCGGGGCGAGCCGGCGCTCGCGTTCGGCGTGCATGACCCGGTCCACGACGTCCAGGAGCAGCCGGCCGCCGCGGTCCCGCAGCCGCAGCGCGCCGTGCGCGCCGATCCGCTCGGCGAGCCCCTCACCGGCGGTGCGGGCCCGCCGGCCGCCCAGCAGGGCCGTGGCGACCAGCGCGGCCACCAGTTCGGCGTCCGGTGCGGCGCCGCGTTCCAGTTCGCGCACCTCGTCCTCGGCGTACTCCTCGAGTTCGCGCCGCCAGCGCCGTACGGCCAGCCCGATGCGGTGCTCGGGGCTCTCCGGTGCCGGGTCGGGCCGGGTGAGCTCGGGGGCCTGCGAGGCGGGTTCGCGCCGCCAGGCGTCGTCGACGCGTTCGTCGGCGGCGGCCACGGCGCACAGCAGCAGCGCGCCGAGGCTCTCCACGAGGGTGTCGAGGAGTTCGCCCGGGGTGCAGTCCAGGGGGAAGGCGCGCCACCGTTTGAGCGCGTCCCCGGCGAGCACGGCGCCCGCCTGGAGCCGGCCGCGCACCCGCGCGTGTTCGCTGTCGTAGGCCCCTTCGACGGCGGTGGTGAGCCGCAGGGCGGCGGCGTACTGGGCGGCGGCGGCACCGGCCAGTTCCGGCATGCGGGCGTTGAGGGAGTCGAGGACGCCGTGGGCGGTGCGGGACATCACGTGCTGCCGGGCGGCGGGATCCAGCGTCTGGTGGACGAGCCAGGTCCGCAGCGCGGCCACGGCGGTGGCGGGCAGCAGCCCGCCGCCCCACGCCGACTCGGGCAGCTCCGGCACGGTGAAGCGCGGTACGTGGCCGAGTCCGGCCTTGGTCAGCAGGGCCCCGTACTGCCGTGACACCTCGGAGACGACCTGGTGGGGCACGCGGTCCAGGACGGTCACCAGGGTGACGTCGTACTCCTTGGCGGTGCGCAGCATGTGCCAGGGCACGGCGTCGGCGTACCGGGCGGCGGTGGTGACCATGACCCAGATGTCCGCGGCGCTGATGAGTTCGGCGGCGAGGACCCGGTTGTCGGACACCAGGGAGTCGATGTCGGGTGCGTCGAGGAGGGCGAGGCCGGGCGGCAGGGTGTCGGCGGTCTCGATGCGCAGCACCCGCGCGGGGTTCTCGCCCGGCAGCAGCAGGTCGTCCGCCGGGTCCTGGTGGTGCGGCACCCATACGCGCGTGAGGTCGGGCAGCACCCGCATTCCGCTGAACCAGTGGTGGTCCTCCGGATGGCAGACGAGCACCGGCGTCCGTGTCGTCGGCCGCAGCACACCGGCCTCACTGACCCGCCGGCCCACCAGGGAGTTCACCAGGGTGGACTTCCCGGCTCCGGTGGAGCCTCCGACGACGGCCAACAGGGGCGCCTCGGGGTCCTTCAGCCGGGGCACCAGATAGTCGTCGAGCTGGGCGAGCAGTTCGTCGCGGTTGGCACGCGCGCGTGCGGCACCCGCGAGAGGCAGCGGAAAGCGTGCGGCGGCGACACGGTCGCGCAGGGCGGAGAGTGCGTCGAGCAGCTGAGGCCGTACGTCCAAGGTCACCACATGCGAAGAATGCCCAATTTTAGGGGAATTCTGAAGCATATGAGCATGTCTGCGCGCCGACAGAACACATCGGACGGAAGGGATGACTGAGACACGGGCACAGTCCAGGCATAACGAGTACACAACACCCGATGCGCGAGAGGCCAAAAGCGGTGCACGATTCGTACCTGCCTGCGATTATCAGGACCGCTTCACCGAACCTCCACATAGAGCCACGGAGGCGAGGCACGCAGGGACAAGGATGCGGGAGCCCTATCCTTGTCTCCGGCACGGTCGTGGAACAGCCCGGTCCCGGGCACCACGACAGAGGCCACCACACCCGGCCCCCGTAGCTCAGTGGATAGAGCAGGCGCCTTCTAAGCGCTTGGCCGCAGGTTCGAGTCCTGCCGGGGGCGCCACCTCCTGCCAGCAAGAACACCCCAGAGGGGGTCTCCTCTCCAGGGCGTTTCGGTATCTCCGACGGCAGCACCGGCGGCAACGACCGCGTCACTCGCCGGACCGCAGGTCTCCCGGCCGCCGCCCGGAGCACCCCACTCCTCCGCCAGGCCGGCGCGCGGGCACCCCGCGCAACACGATTTTCGGCACGTCCCGGCGACGCCGGCCCCCACCCCCTTCCGGCCTGAACTGCAGGCATGTCACCCGAGGGGTGGAATCACCACAACCATTCCATGATCAAAACAGATGTTACGGTTTCACATTTCCTTCACTCGACCGCTACCGTCAGCCCATCCGCACCCATCTGACGGGAAGTCAATGACCAACCCCTTCACGCCCGCACCCCCTGCCCCTGGCCGCCCCGCCCCCAAGTGGGCGCGCAAGCGGTACGTGCTGCCTGCGCTCGCCTTCGCGTTCCTCATAGGTGTCGGAGCCGGCTCCGGCGACTCCCAGCCGCAGAACGATGCGAAGCCTGCCGCGGCCAAGGCGGCCCCGTCCGCGACGGTCACCGCGACCGTCACGGCGACCCCCACCACCGAGCCCGAGCCCGCCCCCACCGTCACCGAGACCGTCGAGGTGGAGGTGGAGGTGACGAAGACCGTCACCGAAGAACCCGTCAGCGGATCCGGCGGCGGGTACGGCGGCGGCGATGACGACAGCAGCGGCGGCGGCAGCGTCTACTACCGGAACTGCGACGCCGCCCGCGCCGCCGGTGCCGCACCCGTGCACCGCGGCGAACCCGGGTACGGCTCCCATCTGGACCGTGACGGCGACGGCACCGGCTGCGACAGCTGACAGGCAACAGGCCCGCGGGCCGGGACAGGGCGGCAAGGCGCCGGCGAGGCGTCGCCCGCACAGGTCCAGGCGCAGGACGGCAGCCGCGGCGCCGCGAGAAGCGCGCCGCACAGGCCGCGCGTCGCCTTCACTCCTTGTTATGGGCGCGGAACACATTGTCCTTGCAGTCCGCTGCGAGGTCCCACGCGCCCATGGCGTTGCCTCTCAGATCATTGTGCTCGACCACACCACCACCCCCCTCATATATCCATATCGCCTCATACCCGTTGCCCTTGATCCGGTTGGCGCGGACGTTCGACTTGCCGCTCGTCGCGATCACCACACCAGCCTTGCTGTTGTCGGTGATGTCGTTGTCCTCCAGCGTCCCCAGACCACTGTCATGGACGAAGACGCCGGCCTGCTTGTTGTCGTGGATCCGGTTGCGGCGCAGAGTGGGGTTGCCGCCCTCGCTGATCGCCACGCCCTGCAGGGTGTTGCCGGTGATGTCGTTGTCCTCCAGCGTCCCCAGACCGCTGTCGTAGACGAGGACGCCGGACTCCTTGTTGTCGTGAATCTGGTTGCGGCGCAGAGTGGGGTTGCCGCCCTCGCTGATCACCACGCCCACCCCGGTGTTGCAGGTGATCTCGTTGTCCTCCAGCGTCCCCAGACCGCTGGCGTAGACGTAGACGCCGGACTCCTTGCCGTCGTGGATCCGGTTGCGGCGCAGGCGCGGATCGGCTCCGTTGCGGATGGCGACGCACGAGAGCCCCCGACTGCTGATGTCGCAGCCTTCGAGCTCCAGCCGCCCCTGGGTGATGTCCACGCCGAACCAGTCCTCCCCCGTCTGGCACAGGGTCAGGTTGGTGACCCGGCCGATGCTGGCTTGGAACAGCAGAGCGTCGGCGTCGACGGCGCGGATCTGGATGTCGGCGGCCGGGCCGTCACCGAGCACCTCCAGCGGTTTGTCGATCACCAGGCCCTCCTCGTAGAGGCCCGGCCGGACCAGGATCCGGTCGCCTGGTTGCGCCGCCTTGATCGCCGTGCCGATGGTCGTGAAGTCTCCCCGGTGGTAGGGGTCGACGACATGGGTCGGCGGTTCGGACTTGGCCGTGCTCCTCCTGGCCCCCTCGCCCATCCGTTCCGCAGCCCTGGGCTCTTCTTCATGGGCATCCGTGCGGCGGGCGGTGGGCATCCGGAGGGCGGAGGGCGGCTTCCAGAACGTGTCCCGCATGCGTGACGCCAGCTGCGCGGTGGCCTTGCGGACCACTGGCGAGGTGAACGGCTCGAACCGCAGCTCGCGCCAGTCGGCGTACTGGCGCGAGTGCAGCACCCGGGCCATCTCGTCGGATGCGCGCAGCTCCGGATCGTCCAGCTCCTGTGCGCTGATGTAGTACACCGGCAGGATCAGGTCCGTACGGCCCAGCTCCTGCTCCCGCTCCAGGAACCGTGCCACCTCCGACCGGCAGGCGGGGCTGCGGAACAGACTCGGCGTGACGATGACCAGCAACAGCGTCACCGCATCCAGCGCTTCGTCGATGCGCTGCTGCCAGTTCTGGCCCCAGGCGACATCGTTGCGATCCTGGAAGATCGCGAACTCCTCGCCCGTCTGCGCCCGCACCTCGGCACCGAGCCGTTCCCTGAACTGACTGAGCAGACCGTCGTCATGCTGATCGTTGAACCGGACGTAGCTCATGAACGCCGCAGGCTGACCGGACACGACACCCCTCCCCCGCCGTAACGCGCACATACTGACACAGAGCCGGTCGTGACGTGTCCGGTCTTCGCGGGGCGGGATCGCCAGGCGATGTGCGGCAGCGCGGTACCGCGGTCCCACCAACTGTCCCCGCCGTGTGGCGCCTTACGGGGCTCCGCAAGGCGCAGGCAGGAAAATCGTCCGACCGTAGGCCGGTCAGTCGTCGGTGAGCCGGGCGGCCAGGAAGACCGCCGCCACCGAGGGGCGGACCGCGTAGGTCGCGCCGGTGCCGCCCTCGGGGGCCTCCCACCAGTGGAACGGATAGCGCCGCCCGCTGTGCGCGCGCTCCTTGCTCATGCCGGACAGCACGCCCGCCACACGCCGCGCCGGGTCGCCGGCCCCCTGCCCGCCCAGGACCTCGTCCACCAGTTCCGTGCAGTGGACCGTCCGGCCGGGGCTGCGGAGCAGGTACTCGAGCACCTGCCGGGCCTGCGGCGCGATGCCGGCCAGGAACACCGCGGCGCGTTCCACGTCCTCCGGGCGCCACTGAGGCGCGTCGTGGTGCCCCTCACCGTCGGAGTGCTCGGCCCAACGCGGATCGTCCTCGGCCAGATACACCGTCACGTCAGCCCTCATCTCCCGTCCCCGTCAGGCCACTTGGCTCTGCCTCGTTGTAGCGCATCGAGGGCCCGCCGCGCCGGGCCTTGCCGCCGATGCGCCCGTACGTGCGACGGACGGGACGGTGTGCGGTGGCGTCCGTGGATGTGCGCCCGCATCCCCCTGTCCCTACCGCGGAGTCGGATCGCCCACAATTGAGTGATTACGTCTGAACCGTGTGGTTCCTGGTAATCATGGAACGGTTCGCCGTCGTTCCGCCCCTCCGGAGCCGCTCATGCGCACTGCCGTCGTCGCCCAGGACCCACCGACCGCCGGGTGCTCCGGGCCTGTTCCGCCAGTTCCGGAGCAGGTGGAAGAGCGACGGCTGGTTTTCGAGGGCTTCGCGTACACGTGCCGGATCGTGCATCGGAGCGCTCCGCGGACGGAGCCGTTGCTGCTGCTCGGAGGCTCGTCACAGAACCGGTACTCCTGGCAGGGGCACGAGAAGTGGCTGACGCCGCTGTGCACGCTGATCACCGTGGACCTTCCCGGGTACGGCAGCTCGGACTTCCTGCCCGCCCGGTACGGCATCGATTTCCTCGCCGAAGCGGTCGCGCACATGGTGACGGAGCTCGGCCTGCCGCAGGTGAACCTGTTCGGCGGCTGCTTCGGTGAGGTCGTGGGCCTCCGCTTCGCACAGCTGCATCCGGGGCTCGTCAGGCGCATCGTCTTCGCGGGTGCGGCGATTCGGCTCCCCGGGATCTACACCGATGCCGTACCGCGCCTGACGCATGCGCTCGAGCGGGGTGACATCGGAGGGGCCGCCGACGGTCTGGTGCAGCTGTTCATGTCGAACCCGGGCGCCGGCAAGGTCCGCCGGCACGCGGCCGTGGCGCGCCTGCTCCACCAGCAGTTCATGAACCAGACGCCGGACGAGATCAAGAAGGCGGTCGAGCACAACACGAGGCTGGTGACGCACGGCTGTTACCGGCCCCTGCCGATCCCCGCCGTCCCCTCCCTGGTGTTCACGGGGGAGTACGACACCCTGTGCACTCCGCAGATGGGCCGCGAGCTGGCCGAGGCCATGCCCGCGGCGCTGTTCACCACGGTCAAGGAGACCGACCACCTGGTCACGGTCGAGCGCAGGGAGGAATCCTCGGACCTGATCGGCCGGTTCTTCACCGACGCCTCCATCGAGGGCCTTCCGTACTGCAACGCCGTGGAGTCACTGGGCCTCTCGGCCGGGTGAGGTGCCGACGCCGCATCGGGTACGTGTGAGCCGCCCGCGTCGAGCGGGCGGCTCACACGTCTGCACGCGTTCCGCGGCACACCCGTGTTCTCGGGTCCGAACCGGTCCGGGCCCGTCGCACAACACCGAATGGCCGGACCCGGGAATCGGGTCCGGCCATCTGCCGTTCGTACGGTCACTGCTCACCGCGTCGCGGCGGGGGCCATGCGCAGCTCAAGGGGGGCACGGCCGCTTCGCGTGGGCGTCATCGCCGCGGGGCCCGTCAGGGGTGGTGGAGGGAGCAGTCCACGGTGCTGGCGCCCCGGATCGCGCACGCCTCGCGCTCGACCACGACGTGGACGTGCTGGCCGTCCTCGGTGGTGTAGCGGTACTCACGCTTCTGCCCGCAGTGGCCGTCGCTGGCCTGCTCGTCGCAGGCGGGGAGGGGGGCCGGCTCATTGGCCTGGGCGGTGCCGAGCCCCATCAGAACGGAGCTTCCCAGCATGCTCGCCACAACTGCGATCTTCTTCAAGTTCTGCATCCGCTTATTTCCTTTTTGCGGTAGTTCCCCCCAGGCGCTGCGCATCTCGAACCAAGTGGCAACCGGGTGTGCGCCACCTCAGGAGGTGGCGCGAGAGCAACGCTCGGGTTCGTGAGGAGTGTTTTGGGGAGAGGCCCCGGGGCTTGCGCCCCGGGGCCTGTCCTCAGTCTTCGGCTCGAATTCAGCCGGTGAACCCGCGGGTGGAGCAGTCGACCTCGTGGCCCTGGTCCAGGCTCGTGGTGCCGTCCGGGTCCTCACCGAAGTGCAGGATGCCGGACACGATGCCGCCGTTCAGGATCCCGATGTTGCTGAGGACGCTGACCGAGTCGCCCTCGACGGTGCAGCCGCCGCCCGAGACCTTGAACTCGTTGGACGGGCCGTCGTTGGCAACCGCGGTGCCGGCGCCGAGGGTACCGACCGAACCGAGCATGGCCACCACGACGGCAGCCTTCTGGAACTTGCGCATTACCTCTCCGTTTCTTGCAAGGGACACAGTCCGTAGCGGACCGGTCACTGACAGTGGCAACTCTAGGCGACGTGAGCCGGTTTCGGCGGATCGAAACGCCCATCTGCGTAAATTCCTTGAGAAACCGCAGGTAGGTGCGCGTCTGGCCACGAATCGGATGGACCAACGCCCCGTGCGTCGTGGCGACAGGGCCCGCCATGCCGCCTCACGCGTACCGGTAGATCCCGCTGACGTCCTCCAGCTCGGCCGGCGTCACGTCCCACGGCGGCAGCGTCTCGTGGCGTGCCACGACGCGGCCCCGCTGCGCGTCGCCGGAGCCCGGCGGCGACGCGGGCAGGTAGCGGGCGCCGCCGTGCCGGCGCTGCCAGCGGGACCACAACAGGTCCACGAAGGCGTGGTGCAGCCAGAAGACGGGGTCGTTGACGGAGGCGGCGGACAGCATGACCCCGCCGACCCAGCGGTGCACCCGGTTGTGGTTGCGCCAGGAGGCGCTGCCCCGGCCGGTGCCCCAGCCCTCCAGCTTGTTGCGGAAACCCCGGGTGACCGTGGAGTCCCAGGGCGCCGTGTCGTAGGCCGGGTCCTTGAGCGCCCACTCCAGATCGCTCTTCGCGGGGAGGTCGATCGGGGCGCGGCGGCGGCCGAGGTCCCTGGTGAGGTACTCCGCGTCGGTCACGCCCACGGTGAGGGGCCAGTTGCCCGCCGCGTGGGCGAACGGGCCGGTCGTCACGCGGTGGTCGGAGGAACGCCCGTTGCCGCCCATCAAGTCGTCCGTCCACGGCGCGGAACGGCTCGTGCGATCGCGCGTCCAGTCCCAGTACGGCAGGGTCACCGAGGAGTCCACGCGGCGCAGGGCGTTCTCCAGGTCGAGCAGGAACCTGCGGTGCCAGGGCAGGAAGGAGGGCGCCATGTGCGCGGTGCGCAGTCCGCGCTCGCCGTCGGAGGAGTAGTACGCGAGGTGCGTGCGCACGAACTCGTCGTACTCGCCCCGGCGTTTGACCTCCAGCACCGCGTTGACGAACCGGCGCTTCTCGGTGGCCGTGAGCGTGGCGGCGTCCTTACGCACGTACGCCATGCCGGCCTCCCCGGTGCTCGTGCCGCCGTCCCGTGCCGTGGTGTGCCGGGGCCTCCTCGTCGCGCAGCCGGTCACCGGGGGCGAGTGCGTCCACGGCGGCGCGGGCGGCCGCGAGCGGTGTCGGGTAGGAGCAGTAGTGGTCGACCATGCTGAGCCAGCTGCCGTCGGCGCGGCGCATCAGGTGCAGAGGGCGGCCGTCCACGGTGACGTGCCACCGGCCCTCGTCGGCCGCGCCCGGCGCGGCGGTCCGGACGCCGCGGATGCGGTGGCCCCGGTGGCTCAGGTCGAAGGCGGTGCCGTCCGGGGCGTGGTGCGTCGGTGGCGGCCCGGGGCGCGGAAAGCGGAACGCGGCGAGCGCCGGAGCGAGGCCGGCGGCGAGCACGCCGGCACGCAGGGCGCGGATCACCTGCCGTCGTGTCCCGCCGCCCGGTTCGGGCGGCACCGGGCCCGGTGCTCCGTCCTCCCCGGCACCCACCGGTGCCCCGCCAGTGCTGACGACCATGGTGCAACTCCCTCGTCCGTGCGGTTGTCGTAGCCGTAACCGCCGAACGAGGCGCGCGGTCACCGCGACGCGGCCAGGACGGTGATCAGCGGCGCGCTCGTGCGGTGCGCACGGAGTGCGTCCGGACACGCAGAAGGACGGCCCTCGGAATGCACCGAGGGCCGTCCTGTCGCTCAGGGGCGTGGTGTCAGCTCTGCCGGGTGATCGTGCGGCGCTCCGAACCGGAGTCGTTCAGCGCGGTCATGGCGTCCACGACGGCATTGAGCACCGGGTTGTCCCTTTCGATGGCGAGCGCGTCCGTCGGCAGCCGGGTGTCGAAGGCCGACACGTCCTGGACCGGCCTCACGCTGTCGTTGAAGCCGTGCATCGGGTCGGCGGAGCTGCTGGCGTACGCGGGGGCGGCGGCACCGGTGGCGATCAGCGACCCGGCGATGACGGCGGCGGCCTTCAGGGACTTCATCGTGTTCCTTTCTTCGGCAACGCGAGGAGCCGGAGGGGGAGGGTGTCGCCGTGCCCAACGAGCCATGACGCGGGCGGAAACCGGGTTCACCGAAGATGGAGGAGTCCTCATATGAGCCCTCGTATGAGGACTCATATCAGTTCCTCGTGCCAGCTCCCCGCGCCAGTTCCTCGTGTCCGTCCTCGTGCCGCTGCGCGCCCGGGTGGTCAGGAGGGCGGGAGGAGCAGCGAGGTGACGGAGGCGAGCGTGGGGAGCGTGATGCCTTGGAGCAGCGGCACCTGGGTCTGCGACGTCGTGGTGGCGGGAGCGGGCTGGACCGACACCTGCGGCTCGGTGCCGACCAGCGCGTCGACGAGGTTGCCGACGTGGGTCAGCAGGCTGTCGGACGCGGAGGGCGTCTGGGCGGCGGCCTGCTCGTCGGCGGACAGGAGCAGGTCCAGGAGGCTGTCCACGGCCTCGCGCAGAGCGCCCAGCAGGTCACCGACGAGCTGGGGCTCGGCGTCGGCCGGGAGGGTCTGGGGCGCCGGGAGCGTTTCCGCCGGGACGGCCTCGGCCTCGGTGTCGGCATCCGTGTCGGTGTCGGTGTCCGTGTCGGTGTCCGTGTCGGTTTCGACGGGGAGCGGGTCCGTCACCGGGGCCGGCGGCGCGGACGGGACGGTGGTCCGCGCGGCCGTGGCCTGGCTCTTCGCGACCGCGTCCGCCAGCGCTTCCTTCGCGGCCTCGCCGAGTCGCCTGGCCTCGTCCGGAGGAAGCTGGCCGCCGTCCGCCTCGAGTACCGCCTTCAGCAGGTCGACGACGGGGGTGAGTTCGTGCTCGTGCGCGTCGAGGTTCCCGACCTGCGCGAGCAGGGTGTCGGAGGAGACCACGCGGGTGTGCTCGCGGGCCGCGTCGGCAGCCATGGCGGTGGGGCCGGTGATCCCGACCAGGAGGGCGGCGCAGCACGCGCCGAGTGCGATGCGCCGGGCAGGCAGAGCACGCATGGGTGTTCCTTTCGGTGAACGTCGGATCCTGAGCCCACCGTGGAAGCGCCCGTGAGGTCCCGCAACCGATCATGGGCCGTTCGCGGACCCTGCGCTCACCCCGTTGCCCGTCCTGCCTGATGGGGCGGCACCCGTGGTGTCGGCACACCGGTTTCCGTGCCTTGGCACGACGCCACGCGACTTCACGATTTCAACACACTTGGCACCGTTCACCGAATTTCGGTGAATTTGTCCGTTTGGTGGCTAGAGTTGCGAACCTCCGAAGCACACTCACGGGCGGACGCATCGCACTCGTCCCCGTTGCCTGCCGCCGCCTCCCCCCTTCCGAAAGGCTCCGACGGTCATGCGCCATTCCCTGGGTCAGCTGCTTCGCCGTGCGACGGTGGGCGCCCTCACCCTCGCCGCGACCTGCGTACCCTGCGGCCCCGCGGTCGCCGCGCCCCTCGCGCCCGCGCCGGAGGCCGAAGGCCTCGCCTTCACCCAGCGGTACCGGGCAGTGCAGCACGGCGGCATCGTCCGCGCCGCCAACGCCTCCGCCACCTGCCGCGGCTCCCGGTCCGCGTGCCGGGACGTGCAGACCGGCGGGCACGGCGTGAACGGCGACTTCGACATGGGCTACATCGACGTCGACAAGGACCCCAACACCTACAACTCCTCCCGCGCCGAGGTCCGGCTGCCCGACGGCGCCCGGGTGACGTACGCGCGCCTGTACTGGGGCGGCAACCTGCTCGTCGGCGAGCAGAAGCCGTCCCAGGACAACGGGCGGGTGCTCGTCGCCGAACCGGGCGGCGACTACAAGGAGCTGCTCGCGGACACGGTGGTCGGACACCGGGTCGCGGACGGCGCGGACGCCTTCCAGGCCTCGGCGGACGTGACGTCGCTGGTCCGCGACAGCGGAGCCGGCCTGTACACGGTGGCCCAGGTCAACGTGGCCGGCGGCAAGTCGGCTGCCGGTGCCTGGGGCGGCTGGACGCTGGTGGTGGCGTACGAGAACGCGGCGGAGCCGCTGCGGCACCTGTCGGTCTGGGACGGCTTCGCGCCGCTGGGCTCCCGCGCGGGCGCCGAGTTCCCGCTGCAGGACCTGCCGTTCGCGGCCGGTGCGGGCGGCCGGGTCGGGCTGGTGGCGTACAACGGCGACCGCGGCACCACCGGCGACTCGCTCCTCCTCACCGCCGGCGACTCCCCCGCCACCGCCTTCGCCGACCGGGCCAACCCCGTCGACGACGTCCTGAACTCCACCATCACCGACCCCGGACGGACCGCGCCGGCGCGCGTGCCGGCGTACGCCAACACCCTCGGCTACGACTCCGACGTGTTCGACCTCGCGGGTGGACTGCCGCACGCCGGTGACCGGGCCACCTTCCGGCTCACCTCCCAGCGGGACGCGGCGTGGGCCGGTGTGCTCTTCGCCTCCGTCGACGCCCGGCAGTGAGTACGAACTCCCCCGTTCCGGGCATCAGCGCACGTGAGGGAACCGTGTCCACGGACCTGTCGTCCCGCGGCCCCCGGCCGCGGGTCCTGCACCTCACCCAGCCGGTCGACGGCGGGGTGGCCCGCGTCGTGACGGACCTGGTCGGGGCACAGCTGGCGGACGGCCTGGACGTCACCGCCGTCTGCCCCGACAGCCCGCTCGCCGCCCGGCTCCGCTCCCTCGGCGCGCACGTGCGGCCCTGGCGGGCGACGCGCTCGCCGGGCCCCTCACTGGCCCGGGAGGTACGGCAACTGGCCCGCCTCATCGACGAGGTGCGTCCCGACCTGGTGCACGCGCACAGCGCGAAGGCCGGGCTCGCCGGGCGGCTGGCGGTGCGCGGGCGCATCCCCACCGTGTTCCAGCCGCACGCCTGGTCGTTCGAGGCGGTGGGCGGCGGCACCGCGGCCCTCGCGCTGCGCTGGGAGCGGTGGGCGGCACGCTGGGCCTCGCGCGTGGTGTGCGTGAGCGAGGCCGAACGGGCCACCGGCGTGCGCGCCGGCATCGCCGGCCGGTGGGCCGTCGTCCCCAACGGCGTCGACCCGGAGCGTTTCCGTCCGGCCACCGCCGACACCGTACGGGCCGTGCTGCCGCCGCTGGCCGGGCTGCCCGCACAGGCGCCGCTCGCCGTGTGCGTGGGCCGGCTGTGCCGGCAGAAGGGGCAGGACGTGCTGCTGCGGGCCTGGCGGTCCGTGGCCCGCCGGGTGCCCGACGCCCGTCTCGTCCTGGTCGGCGACGGCCCGGAACGCGACCGGCTGCGCGCCGCCGCCCCGCCGTCCGTGCTGTTCGCCGGGGCCGTCACGGACGTCTCCCGCTGGTACCAGGCGGCCGACGTGGTCGTCCTGCCGTCCCGCTGGGAGGGCATGGCGCTGGCGCCGCTGGAGGCGATGGCCTGCGGCCGGCCGGTGGTGGTCACGGACGTCGACGGCGCGCGCGAGAGCCTGCCGTCCGCGCTGACCGCCGAGTGCCTGGTGCCGCCGGAGGACCCGGACGCGCTGGCCGGGGCCGTCGGCGCGCTGCTGCTCGACCCGCCGCTGCGCGCGGCGCTCGGCGAGCGGGGCCGCCGGCACGTGCTGTCCCTGCACGACGTGCGGCACACCGCGCAGGCCGTCGCCGACGTCTACCGCGACGTGCTCGGCAGCCGGCCCGACACGACGAGAGCGTGCCCCCACCGGGCGGCCGGGGGCGCCGGGGCCGACCGCACGACGCGGCGCGTCGAGCCCTTCGAGCACAGGGAGTCCATCCACTCGTGACCGCTGAACGCACCGTGCCGTCCCCCGGCGTACCGCCACAGGACCACGGGATCCCGCCCGTCTCCGTCATGTCGTCGCGCGGCGCCGGCCCCGGGCCCCGGCTGCCCGCCGCGCTGCCCCGGCCGCCCGCGCGGGCGCCGCTGCTCCTCGCGGACGCCGTCGCCGTCGCGGCGGCCGTCCCCCTGCTCACCGGCGACCGCTTCCACACCCCGCTCGTCGCCCTGCTGGCCGGTGCGTCGCTGCTGCTGCGCCCGCGCGGCCTCCGCCCGCACGTGCCGGCCCTGCTGGACGAACTGCCCGCCGTGTGCGGGCGGATCGCGGTGGCCTGGCTGGCGACGGCCGCGCTGTGGGCGGCGTACCGGCCGGAGTCGGCGCTGTCCGCCGGCGCCGTGCTGGCCGGGTGCGCCGTGCAGGCGGCGGTGTGCTGCGCCCTGCGCGCGGCGGTGCACGGGAGGCGGCGTGCGGTGCTGCTGCGCCGGCCGCACCCCGCGCTCGTCGTCGGGCCGGTGGCGACCGCGCAGCGGGTGGCCGCCGCGGTGCTGCGGCATCCGCGGTCCGGGGTGCGTCCGGTGGGGATCGTCGCCGGGCAGCCGGACGGCGGCGAGGGCGTTCCCGTGCTGCGCACGGACGAGGAGGTCGAGCGGGCGGTCATCCAGAACGCGGTGCGGGCGGTGCTCGTCGTCGACCCCTCGGCGCGGACCGAACACGACGCGCTGCTGCGGACCCTGGCCGGTTCCGGCTGCGCCGTCTGGGAGGTCGACCCCGGCCCGGCGCCGTATCCGGCGCGGGAGCGGCTGGCCGGGTTCGCCTGCCGGCGGCTGGAGCTCGCCCCGGTGCGCGGCGGCGGCTTCGGCAAGCGGCTGCTCGACATCGTGGTGTCGGGGACGCTGCTGCTGCTGGCCGGTCCGCTGCTGCTGGGGTGCGCGCTGGCGCTGCGGATCAGCGACGGGCCGGGCGTGGTGTTCCGGCAGGAGCGGATCGGCGTCGACGGCAGGCCGTTCACGCTGCTGAAGTTCCGCACCCACCGGCCGGTCGACGAGCACGAGTCGGCGACCCGGTGGAGCGTGGCCAACGAGCAGGAGATGCGCCGGTTCTGCCGCATGCTGCGGCGCACCTCCCTGGACGAGCTGCTCCAGCTGTGGAACGTGCTCCGCGGCGACATGAGCCTGGTCGGCCCGCGTCCCGAACGGCCCTACTTCGTCGCTCAGTTCAGCCGCACCTACCCCGGCTACGCGACCCGGCACCGCATGCGCACCGGCATCACCGGGCTGGCCCAGGTGCACGGGCTGCGCGGGGACACCTCGATCGAGGACCGCTGCCGGTTCGACAACGCCTACATCGACGACTGGTCGCTGTGGCGGGACGTCTGCATCCTGCTGCGCACCGCGGCCACGCTGGTCCGTCCGACGGGGAGCTGACGCCACGTGAGCCACGTCCTCGTACCGCTGCCGCGCCGGGCCGCCGCACTCGTGCCGGTCCTGCCGCTGGTGGCGGTGCCCGCGCTGCTGGCCCTGCCGCTGCCGGGAGACGGCGCGGGGCCGGCCGACGTGGTGTCCGCGCTGGTGGTGGGGTACTGCGTGGTGCGGCTGCTGCGGGAGCGGCGCAGGCCGCTGACGCCGGTGGCGGCCGTGGTGCTCGGGCTGCCGGTGGCGGGGCTCGCGCTCGCCGCCATGGGCGCGGCCACGCCGGCGACGGGGCTCGGCGGTCTCGGCCGCTACCTCCAGGTGTTCGTGCTCGTCCCGGCCGCGGTGCTGGTGCTGCTGCGCGGCCGCGCCGACTTCCGGGTGCTGGCCTGGTCGTTCGTCGGGCTCGGGCTGTGGCAGGGCGCGGTCGGCGTGCACCAGTACGTCACCGGCACCGGCGCCTCCTACCGGGGCGAGACCGTGCGGGCGGTGGGCACGTTCGGCGCGCAGGACGTGATGGGCATGGCGACGGCCGTGTCGCTCGGCCTGGTGTGCGCGGCCGGCATCGCGCTGGGCCGGGGCCCGGTGCGGCAGCGGGCCGTCGCCGCGGGCTGCGCGCTGGTGCTGGCGCTGCCGCTGGCGCTCTCCTTCAGCCGCGGCGCCTGGATCGCGACCGCCCTGACCTGCACGGTGCAGTTGGCGCTGGCGGGGCTGCGGCGCGCGCTGAAGGCGGTGGCGGTCGTGGCCGCCGCGGCGGTGGTCCTGATGGGCGGCTTCGGCGTCGGTACGGCGATGCTGGAGCAGCGGATCGGCTCCATCGCGGCGGTCACCGACGCCCCGGACCAGTCCGTCGTCGACCGGTACGCCCTGTGGGCGGCGGCCGTCGGCATGTGGCACGAACGCCCGCTGACCGGCGTCGGCCTGAAGAACTTCCCCGAACACCGCGACGCCCACGCGGCCCTGGCGCTGTCGTCGGGCAGCGACATCGGCGGCGCCGGTGAGACGTACCACCGGCAGCCGCTGCTGTCGCCGCACAGCATGTACCTGCTGGTGCTGAGCGAGCAGGGCCTGGTCGGGCTGCTCTCGCTCGCCGGGAGCTGGCTGGCGCTGCTGGTGTGCGCGGTGCGGGCGCTGGCCCGGGTGCGTCGGCACGGGCCCGGGTTCGACTGCGCGCTCGTCGCCTGCGGCCTGCTGCTGTGGCAGCTGACCGACTTCGTGTACGGCGACATCGGCGGCCCCTCGACCGTGCTCACCGGGCTGGCGCTGGGCCTGGTGGCCTGGTGGGCGCTGGCCCGTGACGAGCCGGCGGACACCGCGGACCGGGCCGGCGCGCCCGGCCGGGTGGAGGAGGCGGTGACGCGATGACGGTGCTGCCCTCACCGGCGCCCGGCCCCCGCACGGACGGACCCCAGGTGGCCGCTCCCCGCACCGGGGACACGGCGGACGCCGGGACACCGGAGCCGGCCCGCGGCGGTGATCCGGGGCCGGTGTCGCGGAGGTTCCTCGCCCGGGCCGCGCTGGTCACGGCGTCCCTGTCGATCGCCGGGTCGCTGCTCGGGCTGGTCCGCGACCAGTCGCTGGCCCGGCTGTTCGGGGCCGGCAGCGACACCGACGCCTTCCTCGTCGCCTGGACCGTGCCGGAGATCGCGGCCACGCTGCTCATCGAGGACGGGCTGGCGATCGCGCTGATCCCGGCGTTCAGCCTGGCGCTGGCCCGCCGTGCCCGGGGCGCCGCCGGCGACCCGGTGCGCGAACTGGTCGCGGCGACCCTGCCGCGGCTGTGCCTGGCGCTCGCCGCGGTCGCCGCGCTGGCCGCCGCCGCGGCCCCCTACCTGGTCCGGGCCCTGGCGCCGGGCCTGCCCGATCCCCGCCTGGCGGTGGACTGCACCCGGCTCACCGCGGTCAGCCTGCTGGCCTTCGGGCTGGCCGGGTACTGCAGTGCCGCCCTGCGGGCGCACCGCCGCTTCCTCGCGCCGGCGGCGATCTACGTCGCCTACAACGCCGGGATCATCGCGGCGATGTTCCTGCTCGGCGGGGAGTGGGGAGTGCGGTCGGCGGCGGTCGGGGTCGCGGTGGGCGGCTGCCTGATGGTGCTGGTGCAACTGCCGTCGCTGTGGCGGCAACTGGCCTCCCGCACCGCCCCGGAGCCCGCCGTGGCCGGACCCGCGGCGGAGGAGCGGCCGATGC
Organism: Streptomyces calvus; assembly: GCF_006782915.1. Lineage (GTDB taxonomy): Bacteria > Actinomycetota > Actinomycetes > Streptomycetales > Streptomycetaceae > Streptomyces > Streptomyces calvus. The sequence continues at coordinate 125,402 of NZ_VCNP01000045.1, read as the reverse complement.
GGCTCGCGCTGATCGCCGCCGTGCTGCTGTTCGCGCTGTGCCGCCAGTCGCAGGTCCTCGTCGAACGCTTCCTGGCCTCCTCGCTGCCCGCCGGGGCCATCTCGCACCTGAACTACGCGCAGAAGGTCGCGCAGATCCCGATGACGCTGTCGCTGATGGTGTGCACCGTCACCTTCCCCGTGGTGGCGCGGGCGCTCGCGGACGGCGACACCGAGCGGGCCCGCACCCGGGTGGAGCGGGACCTGGTGCTGGCCTCCTGCGTGGTGCTGTCCGGCATGTCCGCGGTGGTCGCCTGCGCCCCGCAGATGATCGAACTGCTCTTCCAGCGCGGCGCGTTCACCGCCGCCGACACCGCGGCGACGGCGGGCGTGATGCGCGTGTACGCGCTCGGCCTGCTGGGCCAGACGCTGGTGGGCGCGCTGGTCCGCTGCTACTTCTCGGCGGGCCGGCCCCGCTGGTACCCGGTCGGTGTGATGGCGGCGGGCATCGTCGCCACATCCGTGATCGGCGCGCTCACCGTGGGCCGCTGGGGCGTGGCGGGGATCGCCGCCGCCAACGCCTTCGGCATCACCGTCACCGCCGCCCTGCTGCTGACCGGCCTGCGCGCGGCCCGCTCCGGCGACCGTCCCGGCGTGACGGTCGGCGCCCGCCGGGTCCTGGCCGAGCTGGCCCGGCCCGTGCTCGCCTCGGCGCTCGCCGTGACCGCCGGACTCCTCGCCGCGAGCCGGTTCGCCTCCCCGGCGGCAGGCCTGGCGGCCGGCTGCCTGGCCGTCACCGCCGTCTTCGCCCCGTTCGCCCTGTCCGTCGTCGGCGGCCGGGGCCCCGCATCCGCCGCGCGCTCCGTACGCGCCGTCACACGAAGGCTCACACATGGCCGCTTCCGTTGATTCCGTCGGCACCGGCAGGCTCCCCGCGCCCCGCCCGGGGCCCGTCCCGTGGGTGGCGATGTACCACTCGGTGGGCGACTGCTCGGACGACCCGTACCGCATCACGGTCACACCGGAGCGGCTCGGGCGGCAGCTGGCCTGGCTGCGCCGGCGCGGGCTGCGCGGCGTGTCCGTGGCCGCTCTGCTCGCCGCCCGCGCCCGGGGCGAGGGCCGGGGCCTGGTCGGCCTCACCTTCGACGACGGGTACACCGACTTCCTCACCGGCGCGCTGCCACTGCTGCGGCGGTACGACTGCGGCGCCACCCTCTTCGTCCTGCCGGGGCGGCTCGGCGGCGACAACGCCTGGGACCCGCTCGGTCCGCGCAAGCCGCTGCTGACCGCCGACGGCATCCGGCGGGCCGCCGCCGAGGGCATCGAGATCGGCTCGCACGGACTCACCCACGTCGACCTCACCCGCGCCGACGACGCCGCCCTCACCGCCGAGGTCGCCGAGAGCCGCGCCCGGCTCACCGAACTGACCGGCGCCCCGGTCGACGGCTTCTGCTACCCGTACGGCACGGTCGACGCGCGCGCCGTCGAGGCCGTGCGCAAGGCCGGCTACGGCTACGCGTGCGCCATCGACCCGGGCCCGCTGACCGGCCCGCACGCCCTGCCGCGCGCGCACGTCGGCCAGAACGACACGGCGTGGCGCCTGCACCTCAAGCTCCGGCTGCACCGGCTGCGCCGGCGACCCGTGGAGGGGGTCTGAGATGAGGGCGCTGCACATCATCACCGGTCTCGGCGTCGGCGGGGCGGAGCAGCAGTTGCGGCTGCTGCTGCGTCATCTGCCCGTCGACTGCGACGTGGTGACGCTCACCAACCCCGGCGCGGTCGCCGCGGGGCTCGATGCCGACGGTGTCCGCGTGGTGCACCTCGGCATGGGCGGCAACCGCGACCTGGCCGTGCTGCCCCGGCTGGTGCGGCTCATCCGTACCGGCCGCTACGACCTGGTGCACACGCACCTGTACCGGGCCTGCGTGTACGGCCGGCTCGCCGCCCGGGCCGCCGGGGTCCGCGCGGTCGTCGCCACCGAACACTCCCTTGGCGACACCCAGATGGAGGGTCGCAGGCTGACGCCGGGGGTGCGGGCGCTGTACCTGGCGAGCGAGCGGCTCGGCTCGGCGACCGTCGCCGTCTCCCCGACGGTCGCCGAGCGGCTGAAGCGCTGGGGCGTGCCCGCGCCGCGCATCGAGGTCGTCCCCAACGGCATCGACATCGACCGCTTCCGCTTCGACGCCGGGCGCCGGGAGCGCACCCGCCGGCGGCTCGGTCTGCCGCAGGAGGCGTTCGTCGTCGGCGGGGTCGGCCGGCTCGCCCGGGGCAAGCGGTTCGACGTCCTGGTCCGGGCGCTCGCCCTGCTTCCGCCGGACCACTGGCTGCTGCTGGTGGGCGGCGGGCCCGAGGAGCACCTGCTGCGCCGCACGGCCCACGAGGCCGGCGTCGCCGGGCGGGTCCTGTTCACCGGTGAACGCCCCTGCGTCCCCGACGGCTCCCCCGGCCCCGACCTGCCCTCGCTCACCGCGGCGATGGACCTGTTCGCCTCCCCGTCCGCCGAGGAGGCCTTCGGCCTGGCGGCCGTGGAGGCGCTGGCGTCCGGCCTGCCCGTGCTCTACGCCTCCTGCCCGGCGATCGAGGACCTGCCGCCGGCGGCCGCGGCCGGCGCCCGGCGGGTGCGCGGCGGCCCTGCGGCGTACGCGCGCGCGATCGCCGAGGTCCGCGCGGCCGGCCCGCGACCGCGCACGGCCGGCGAGGCCGCCCACCACTACAGCATCACCCGCAGCACGGCCCGCCTCATGGACGTGTACGCGGCAGCCGTCACCGGCTCGTCATCGTCCCCCGCACCTCGACGTCTTCAGGGAGCAAGCCCGTCATGACCGACACCCCGACCCGTCGGCTGCGTACGACGCTGGACCGCGTCCGCACGCTGCCGGCCTGGTCCGCGCTGGTGGCAGGCACGCTCGCCGGCGGTCTGTGCGGCGGCGCGTACGGCCTGCTCACGCCCGCGCAGTACGCGGCCACCAGTTACGTCGTCGCCGTACCGGCCGAGAACGCCACCCCGGAGGCGGCGCGCGGTTTCGCGCAGGCGTACGGCCGGGTCGCCACGCAGCTCGCGGTGCTCGGCGACGCGCAGGTGTGGGCCGGTGTGCCGGTGCGCACGCTGCGGGACAGCGTGCGCACGGCGACCTCGCCGGACGCGCCGATGGTCTCCGTCACCGCCACCTCCACGGATCCGGAGCTGGCCGTCGACATGGCGAACGCCGTGACCCGCGCGCTGACCCGGCACGCGGAGGACACCCGGGGCAGCACACAGGTGCGGCTGGTGCAGTTCTCGCGTGCGGTGAAGCCGGGCGAACCGGCGTCCGCCTCGTCGACGACGACCGCGCTGGTGGGGGCCGGTGCCGGCGGGCTGCTGGGCGGTCTGGCCCTGCTCGTGCGGCCCGGACGGCCGGGCCGGGACGAGGACCCGGTGCCGGCCGCCTCGGTGCCTGGTCCGGCCGCCGCCGCCGACGTGCAGCGGTGACGGCGGCCGGGGCGGCGGTGCCGCTAGCGGGTGCGCGACCACCAGTCGATGCGCAGGCAGAGCCGTCCGCCAAGCCAGTGTTCCACCACCGGGCCGAGGTCCAGCGGCGAGCAGTTCTGCGGGGGCGTCGGCTCGGCGGGCGTGGCCGGTACGGGCGTTGCGTCCGGGGTGGTCTCCGGCGTCGGCTCCGGGGTGGTCTGCGGGTCCGCGTCGTGGGTGCGGCCGGACAGGACGGAGCGGTAGACGCGGGAGGACTCCGGGTTGGCTCCGCACTGCCACACGCCGTGCGGGCAGTAGTCGGTCACCGTGTTGTACAGCGGGCGGTGCTTGTCCATCCAGGCGAGCATGCGCCGCATGTACTCGGGGTTGTCGCCGTTGCGGAACAGGCCCCACTCGGGGTAGGAGATCGGCTTTCCGTGGGCCCTGGCGAAGTCGACGTGCGCCTGCAGCCCGTACGGCTCCGAGACCTGTTCGTCGAAGGAGCGGCCGGCCGGCTGGTCGTAGGAGTCCATGCCGATGATGTCGACCGTGTCGTCGCCCGGGTAGCACTCCGTCCAGGGAACGGCGTCCCGGCCGCGGCTCGGCGTGAAGTCGAAGCGGAACTTCTGGCCGGGCACCGCGCGCATGGTGGTGACGATCCGGTTCCAGTACTTCTTCCAGGACTCGGGGTCGGGGCCGCACCGGTGGGTGTAGGTGACGCCGTTCATCTCCCAGCCGAGGACCAGGACGGTGTCCGGCACCTTCAGCTCGACCAGCCGCTCGGCGAGGGCGCGGAAGTGGTGGTCGAACTCCCCGGACGCCCCCCGCCGCAGCAGTCGGCGGACCTCGTCGTCGGAGACTCCGGCCTCGTTGCGCTCCTGCATGGGGACGTTGAGGACGAGCATCCGGTCCTTGCGGGCGTTGCGCCACTGCGCCCACGACTCCAGGAACCCGATGTCGCCCTCGATGTCGCTCCAGTGGTTGCCGGGCAGGTAGGTGTGCCCGACGCGGAGTTCGGCGTCGCCGAGCCAGCGGCTGAGCTGCTCCATCCGGGCCACGCCCCGGCCGTCGGAGGCGAGGAACGCGCCGAAGGCCGGGACTCCGCGTCCCGGCACCGGGACGGACGGGACGGTGACGGACGGCGGCTTGATCGACGGCACGGTGACCGACGGCGTCGGGACGGACGGCGTCGGGACCGACGGTGCGGCGGGGGCGGTGGGCGCGGCCGTGGGCCGCGGTGGGGACGGCACCGCCGGGGCGGAGTCGTCGGCGCGCACCGCCCCCGCCGCCGGACCGGCCGCCAGAGCGGCCGACACGAAGGCCGCGACCACCCCCACGGCCGTCCCGCGGGCCCGGACCCGTCTGTGCTGTGCGGCCATCGGCTGCTCCTCTTCTCGCTCTCGTCCGCCTCTTGCCCGAAGTCCTCGCTATTGACGGACAGTCATATGAAGTCAGGCACAGGAGATCCGGCGGTGCCAATGTCACTGCGGCTTTCGAGTGCCGGGCTCCCCCGTGCGGGTGAGCCGAACGCCGGAAGGAAGTGAGAACGCGTGTCGCAGCTCGACACCCGCGTCCCCGCCGTACTGCTGCGGATCGACCGGAATCCCTTTCACCACGGAACGCTCGGGGCCGTACGGTCGCTCGGCCGGGCCGGGGTGGAGGTGCACGTCGTCGCCGACGCCGACAACAGTCCCGTCCGCCGCTCGCGCTATGTGCGCCGCCTGCATCCCCCGCCGCGCCCGGGGGCGTCCGACGCGGAGATCCTCGCGGCGCTGCGCGAGGTGGCCGCCCGCGTGGGACGGCCGGCGGTACTGGTCCCGATGGACGACGCGACCGCGATCGCCGCGGGACGGCTGCGCGCGGAGCTCACCCCGTCCTATCTGCTGCCCGACGTCCCGGCCGGGCTGCCGGAACGCGTCGCCGACAAGGCCGAACTGGCCGCCGTGTGCGCCTCCGCCGGCCTCCCACACCCGACGACGCTGATCCCGGACAGCCCGCAGCGGGCCGCCGACGACGCGCTGCGCCTGGGCCTGCCCGTGGTGGCGAAGTGGAGCCGGCCCTGGCTGCTGCCGCCCGGCAGCGGTCTGCGCAGCACACAGCTGGTGCACTCCCCGCGGCAGGCCCGGGAGCTGTACCTGCGGACCGCGGAGGCGGGCAGTCCGCTGCTGCTCCAGGCGTATCTGGCGCCGGGAGCGGACCTGGACTGGTTCTTCCACGGCTACGCCGACCGCTCGGGCACCGTCCGCGCGGGCGGCCCGGGCCGCAAGCAGCTGGCCTGGCCGCGCGGCGCGGGACTGACCGCGGTCGGCCACTGGACCCCCAACCCCGAGGTGTGCGCGCTCGCCGGACGGCTCGTCGGCGCGCTGGGCTACCGCGGCGTCCTCGACCTGGACTTCCGCCGCAGCGGCAGCACGGGCCGCTACCACCTCCTCGACTTCAACCCCCGCCCCGGCGCCCAGTTCCGGCTCTTCGCGGACAGCGCGGGACTGGACGTCGTACGCGCGCTGCACCTGGATCTGACCGGGCGTCCGCTGCCGGAGGGTGAGCCGGTGGCCGGGCGGTCGTTCGTGGTGGAGAACTACGCGCCGTTCGCCGCGCTGCGCACGGCACCCGGCGGACGCGAACTGGCCTGGTACGCCGGTGACGACCGTGTTCCCGGATGGGTGATGTGGGCGCTGTGGGCCCGCCATGTGTCCGGCCGGCTGCGGCAGCGGCTGGTCCCGGCGGTTCCCGTACCGGCTCCCCGGGCGGCCACGCCCTTGCTGACCGACAACGAGAAAGCGAGCAGTTGATGATGTACGACCTCCTGGTGGTGGGCGCCGGTCCGTACGGTCTGTCGATCGCCTCCCACGCCGCGGCCGCCGGACTGACCCTGCGGGTGTTCGGCCGGCCCATGGCGTCCTGGCGGGACAACATGCCCGGCGGCATGTTCCTGAAGTCCGAGCCGTGGGCGTCCAACCTGTCCGACCCTGCCGGACGCTGGCGCCTCGACGCGTACTGCACCGAACAGGGCCTGACGGCGCGTCACGCGCACCCGATCCCGGTGGAGGCGTTCGCCTCCTACGGCCTGTGGTTCGCCCGCAACGCCGTGCCGGAGGTGGACGAGCGCACGGTGACGCGGGTGTCGTCGGGGCCCGGCGGCTTCACCGTGGTGACCGAGGACGGTGAGGCGCTGTACGCGCGGACGGTGGCGCTGGCGGTCGGGGTGATGCCGTTCATCGAGGTGCCGCCGGCGCTGCGCGGCCTGCACCCGGCGCTCGTCACGCACAGCAGCCACCACAACGACCTGGGCCGCTTCCAGGGCAAGGACGTCACGGTGATCGGCGGCGGCCAGGCCGCCCTGGAGACCGCGGCGCTCCTCGCCGAACAGGGCACGCGGGTACGGGTGCTGGCGCGGGCGGAGCGGCTGCGGTGGAACGACGTGCCGCCGCCGTGGGAGCGTCCCTGGTGGCAGTCGGTCCGCTCACCGCACAGCGGGCTCGGCCCCGGCTGGCGGAACTGGTTCTACTCCGAGCGTCCCGGCCTGTTCCGGCGGCTGCCGGAGGCGACCCGGTCGCGCATCGCGGCCACGGCGCTGGGCCCGGCGGGCGCCTGGTGGGTGCGGGAGCGGGTGGAGCGGGCGGTGGACCTGCTGCCGGGTCTCGAGGTCACGGCGGCCGCCGCGGTACCGGGCGGGCTGCGCCTCGACCTGACCGACCGGACCGGCGCGCGGCGCGCACTGGAGACCGAACACGTCATCGCGGCCACGGGGTTCAAGGCGCACCGGGACCGGCTCGGGCTGCTCTCCGCGGAGCTGCGCGGCACGCTTGCGGCGCTGCCCGACGGCTCGCCGGCGGTGGACCGCGGCTTCGAGTCCTCGCACCCCGGGCTGTTCCTGGCGGGCCTGGTGACGGCGTCCGGCTTCGGCCCGGCGATGCGCTTCGTGCACGGCGCCACGTTCACGGCGTCGACGCTGGTCCAGGGGGTGCGCCGACGGCTCAGGGGGACGCCGGTGCACGGGACGGTGCCGGTGCCGGTCGGCCCGGGAGGGAGCAGCCGCAGCGGGGCGCCGGCGCCGGTGAGCCGCTGAGCCGCCGAGGCGGTGAGCCGGTCAGCCGGTGCGGTCGCCGAGGCGGTGAGCCAGTGAGCCGGTGTGTTCAGTGCGTTCGGTGTGTTCGGTGAGTTCGGTGAGTTCGGTGAGCGGCCTCATCGGCGAGCCGGTGAGCCAGTGCGGTCGCCGAGGCGGTGAGCCAGTGAGCCGGTGTGTTCAGTGTGTTCGGTGAGTTCGGTGAGTTCGGTGAGTTCGGTGAGCGGCCTCGTCGGTGAGCCGGTCAGCCGGTGCGGTCGCCGAGGCGTGAACCGGTGAAGTCGGTGAGGCCTGAGGTCGCCGGGCCGTCGAGTCGGTGGTGAGGCGTCGGCCGGCGGGCCGCCGACCGGTGGCGTACAACACCTCGTCCCCCGGACCGGCCCATGAGGGTCGGTCCGGGGGACGAGGTGTGTATGCGGTGGGTGCGGGTGCCGGGTGGGGCGGGCCCGGCCCCCGCGGCGCTCTACCGGCGGGCGGCGAGACGGCCGCGGCGGTACAGCATCGCCCCGCCCGTGATCATCACGGCGCCGGCCGCCGAAGCGGCGAGCACGCCCGCGCTGCCGGTCTCGGCCAGGTGCGGCGGGTTGCCGGGCTCCGCCTCGGCCGGCGGCTCCTCGGCGCCCGGCGCCGGAGGCGTCTTGACCTTGACCGGCGGCTCGGGCGTCTGCTTCTCGGGCACGTCCTCCTCGCCGTAACCGGGCCCGTCCTCGCCGCCGTAACCGGGCGCGTCGTCCTCGCCGTAACCGGTCTCGTTGACGCAGGTGTTGCCGTAGGCGGCGTTGAGCGCGGTGATCAGGCCGATGGTGTTGCCGCACACGTTCACCGGCACGTGGACCGGTGCCTGCACGTTGTTCCCGGCGCCCACACCCGGCGAGCCCTTCGCGCCGTCGTCCGCGTACGCGCCACCGGAGCCGCCGTGGGAGTCACCGTAGGAGGAGTCGGACGAGTGGTCACCGGCCTTGTGCGCACCGTGGTCCGAGACGTTGGCGCAGACGTTGCCGGACACCTTTTGGAACAGCGCGACCCCGCTGATGCTGTTGCCGCACACGTTCACCGGCACGTGGACCGGTGCCTGCACGTTGTTCCCGGCGCCCACACCCGGTGAGCCCTTCGTTCCGCCCTCCGCGTGCGCGCCACCGGACCCGCCGTGCACGGACCTGCCGTGCTCGGACCCGCCGTGCCCGGCCCCGCCGTGCTCGGACTTGGAGGCGTTGACGCAGGTGTTGTCGTGCGCGCCGGTGAGCGCGCCGACCACGGTGACGGTGTTGCCGCAGGCGTTGACCGGCACGTGGACCGGCACCTGGACGTTGTTCCCGGACAGCACACCGGGAGAATCCTCGGCACCGCCCCCCGCGAACGAGTCGGCGAGGGCGGGGGTTCCGTACAGGGACAGAATGCCCGTGGCGGCTGCCGCCGCGAACACTCCCCTGCTCAGGGTCTGTCGCAATGTGGTTGTCTTCCTGCTTGAAGAATGGGAGTGGCCGGCCCCGGCGTGGAGAGTGGCCTACGTCCTCATCAACCCGACTCGTGGGAATCGGTTGCGCAGGTTCACCCGGTTGGCCCGCGCGGCAGGCGCGCGCGGGCCGGGGTGGGAGGACGCCCCGGGCGGGGCGTCAGGACACCACGTCCTTGCGCACGAACCCCCGGAAGGCCAGCGCGAACAGCACGAGCGCGTACGTCACGGACACCGCCGCGCCCTGGATCATGCCGGACCACTCCGGAGTGGTCTGGACGGCGTCCGCCCAGGCGAACTGCCAGTGCGCGGGCAGGAAGTGACGCCAGTCGCCGAGGGCGGTGACGGCGTCCAGCACATTGCCGACGATGGTCAGTCCGACGGCGCCGCCGACCGCGCCCAACGGCGCGTCGGTGCGGGTGGACAGCCAGAACGCGAGCCCGGCGGTGACCAGTTGCGACACGAAGAGGTACGCCACCACGATCACCAGTCGCTGCGCCGCCGTGCCGGGGTCCAGGGCGCCGCCGGTGGGGATCCGCAGCGGGCCCCAGCCGTAGGCGGCCGTGCCGACGGCGAGCGCCACGACCGGCAGCAGCACCATCGCGGCGAGGCTGAGTCCGAGGCCGACGACCAGCTTGGACCACAGCAGCCGCATCCGGGGCACCGGCGCGGCGAGCAGATAGCGCAGGGAGGACCAGCCGGCCTCGGAGGCGACCGTGTCACCGCAGAACAGGGCGACGGGGATGACCAGCAGGAAGCCGGCGGAGACGAACAGGTTGACGGCGGCGAAGTTGGCGCCGGACGCGGTGGCCGTGTCCATCAGGTTGATCCGGTTGCCGCGGCCGTCCGGCTCGCCGCCGATGGCGAAGGCGACCACCAGGACGAACGGCAGGACGGCGAGGATCGCGCCCATGACGAGGGTGCGGCGGCGCTTGAGCTGGCGGACCAGTTCGACGCGCAGCGGCAGCGTGCGGCCGGCGCGGTAGCCGTCGGCGACCTCGGCGGGTCCGGCGCCGGGCCCGGCGCTTCCCCCGGTCCCGGAGGTCCCGGTTCCGGTGGTTCCGGCCGGTTCGGCGGGTTCGTTCCGCTCGGTGAGCGTGCTCATGCGGAACCTCCGATCAGGGTGAGGAAGGCGTCTTCGAGGCGGCGGTGCGGGCCGACCGACGCCACGGGCACCTCCAGCCGGACCAGTTCGGCGACCAGCCGCGGAGCGCTGCCGTCGGCGTCCAGCCGCACCAGCAGCCCTTCGTCGGTGCGGACCGCCGAGGCGACGCCCGGCAGCGCGGCGATCTTCTCGGCGACCGGCTCGTCCACGGGCGTGTCGGTGCCGACGAGCAGGGTGTCGCCGGAGCCGACGATCTCGTGCACCGGGCCTGCCTGGACGAGTTGCCCGCGGTCCATGACGACGAGGTGCGTGCAGGACTGCTCGACCTCCGACAGCAGATGGCTGGAGACGATCACGGTGCGTCCGGCGGCCGCGTACCGGATCATCACCTCGCGCATCTCGCGGATCTGCGGCGGGTCGAGGCCGTTGGTCGGTTCGTCGAGGATCAGCAGGTCCGGCAGGCCCAGCATGGCCTGGGCGATGGCGAGGCGCTGGCGCATGCCCTGGGAGTAGGTGCGGACCGCGCGGGCGAGGGCGTCGCCGAGGCCGGCGATCTCCAGTGCCTCGTCCAGGTGGGCGTCCTCGGCCGGGCGGCCGGTGGCCTTCCAGTACAGCTCCAGGTTCTCCCGGCCGGACAGGTGCGGCAGGAAGCCCGCGCCCTCGACGAAGGCACCGACGCGGGACAGCACGGGGGCGCCGGGGCGGATGGCGTGGCCGAACACGCGGATCTCGCCGCCGTCCGGCCCGATGAGGCCCATCAGCATGCGCAGGGTGGTGGTCTTGCCGGCGCCGTTGGGTCCGAGGAGTCCGAGCACCTGGCCCCGCTCGACGCGGAAGGACAGGTCCCGCACGGCGTACCGGTCCGAGGAGCGGGCGTAGCGCTTGCTCAGGCCGGTGATCTGCAGCGGGACACCGGCCAGTTCGGGGTCGGGGGCCGGGGCGGTGGTGCGGCGGCGGCCGGTCAGCAGCAGGAGCACGGCGACCGCGGCACCGGCGGCCGGCAGCCACACCACCCAGGCGGGCAGCGGGGCCGCGGCCGTGTCGACGCCGGGCGCGGTGGGCACGGTGAGGTCGCTCTTCAGGGAGACGGTGTACGTCGCCGGGGCGGCCGGGGAGGCGTAGCCGAGGTCGGTGGAGGCGAGGACGAGACGCAGACGGTGGCCCTGCTGCACCTCGTGGTCGACGGCCGGCAGCGTGAGCGTGACGTCCTTGCCGGATGCGGCGTCCTCGACGCGGACCGGGGCGACGAGCTGCGAGGGCAGCACCTGCTGCCGGCCGTCCGGGCCGACGTCGTACACCTTGCCGAACAGGACGGCGTCCTCGCTGGTCGAGGCGACGTGCACGGTGACCGTCGGCGATCCGGTGATGCGCAGGTCACGGGCGACCGGGGCGGACTCGAAGCGGGCGTACTGGCCGGGGAAGTCCAGGGAGACGCCGACGCCGAGCGAGGACAGCTGGGCGAGTCCGCCGGAGCCGCCGAGGCCGGGCAGGGCGGAGACGGCGGGCGGGTTGGCGCCGGCCGGGTTGGCGAAGCTCTGCTCGCGTCCGGTGAGCGGGAAGGACCGGCCGCCGCTCGCCAGGCCCGGGTAGGTGTCGGCGCTCGCGCCGCGCAGCAGCGCCTGGCCGTCGGTGGAGTCGACGCCGCCGGTGCGGGTGACGCGGAACGCGGGGCCGGTGTCGGCGCTCTCGTCGCCCTTCAGGTACCGGTCGAACCAGGCGCCCACGCGCTGCTGCACGCGGTCGCTCTCCAGGTCGCCGCCGTCGTGCCCGCCGGCGATCCAGTCGACGTCGACCGGGGCGCCGTTGGCCCGGATCGCCTTGGCGGCGGCGTCGGCCTGGCCGAGCGGGAAGAGCGAGTCGGACTGGCCCTGCACCAGCAGCGTGGGCACGTCGATGCGGTCCGCGACGGCGGACGGCGAGCGCTCCTCGAGCAGTTCGCGCGCCTCGGCGTCCGGGACGCCGGACTCGGCGACCCGCTCGTACATCCGGCACAGCGCGGGCTCGAAGTTCGCGCAGCCGCCGCCGGAGTTGACGAAGATGCCGGCCCACAGCTTCTTGAACACGCCGCCGGGGAACAGGGCGTCGGCGAGGTCGAAGTAGGTGATGGCCGGGGCGATCGCGTCGACCCGGTCGTCGTGCCCCGCGGTGAGCAGGGCGATGGCGCCGCCGTACGAACCGCCGGCCATGCCGACCCGCGGGTCGCCGTCCTCGTCGAGTTCGACCTCGGGCCGCTGCGCCAGCCAGTCGATCAGCCGGGAGACGTCGGCGACCTCGCCCTCGGGATCGTTCAGCCCGATCTTCCCGGTCGACTCCCCGAAGCCGCGCGCGGACCACGTCAGCACCGCGTACCCGTCGCGGGCGAGGTCCTCGGCCTGCTGCCGCACGTCGTCCTTGCTGCCGCCGAAGCCGTGCCCGAGCAGCACGGCGGGCCGGCGGCCGTCCGGGCCCGCGCTGAAGTACGACGTGTCGATGCGCACCCCGTCACCCACGGCCACGACCCGGTCGGCGCGGTGGACCGCGGGCACGTCGTCCGAGGCGACGGCGCTCCAGGTACCGGCACCGGCGAGCACGACGACGGCGGCCGCGGCGGCGAGGGCCCGTCGCGGCCGCCGCAGCCACCGCGGTCCGGGCAGTCGAAGATCCATGCGTCAACGGTACGGGGCGAACCTGTCGGGAAGATGTCGACCGGAGACGGAACCGGGGCACCTCCCGGCGTCGTACACGAGGCCCACGACATACCGCGCCCGCGGTACGACACCGTCCTCAGGCCGTGTCGGAACTGGTTCCGGTTCGGCAAAGGGAATCGTCCTGGAGAACGCCCCTACGACGGCCGCTGGTCTCCCTAGGCTGTGTCACGACGACCGAACGCCAGGAGGATGTCCGCGATGCCCATGACCACGCAGTTGCGCACGTACACGGTTCGGGACGGCATGCTCGACGAGTGGGTCGACCGCTGGCGGCAGGAGATCGTGCCGCTCCGGCTGAAGCTCGGCTTCACCATCGGCGGGGCCTGGGTGGAGCGGGAGCGCAACCAGTTCGTATGGCTGATCTCCTACGACGGTCCCGAGACGTTCCAGGAGCGCAACGCGCTGTACTGGTCGTCGCCCGAGCGCAAGGCGATGAACCTGAACCCGGACGACTACCTCCTTCACACCGACGACCGCACGATCGAGCAGGTCTACTGATCACGGGTGGTCGAGCGGCAGCATGTGGTGCCGTCGTTCCTCCTCCGTGAGCGTGCGGAAGACCCTTGCCCGCGCGACCGCCTCCAGCCGGTCGTAGTCCGGCTCCGCGGGCCAGACGCGTGCCGTTCCGTCGGCGGAGCCGGTCAGCAGGCGTGCGCTGTCGCGGGACCACGCCACCGAGGTCACCTTGTCCTGGTGGACACCGACGACAGCGACTTCCTCGAACGTGGCCGCGGACCACACCCGTACGGTGCGGTCGTCGGCTCCCGTGGCGACGTATCTGCCGTCGGGCGACCAGGCGACGGCACGGACCCGCCCCTCATGTCCTCTCAGAACGTCAATGCGGCGCCCGGTGGCCGCGTCCCACACGGCAGCCGTCCAGTCACCCGAGGCCGTGGCGACACGTGCCTCGTCCGGGGACCAGGCCGCGTCCTCGACATAGTTGTCGTGTCCGCGCAGGACAGTGAGCTGTCGGCTGTCGCTGGTGTCCCACAGCCGGCAGGTCCGGTCGTCGGAACAGCTGGCGAGCAGCCGTCCGCTCGGTGACCAGGCCACGCGACCCACCCAGTCCTGGTGTTCCGTGAGCTTCATCAACTCGGTGCCGTCGTGCGCCGACAGGACGCGGACGGCACCGTCGTGCCCGCCGGTTGCGATGCGCCGGCCGTCCGGGGACCACGCGCATCCCTCGACGACCTCCCCGCACTGCTCGAAAAGTGTGCGGCCGTTCCCGTCCACGACCCGGAACAGTCCGCCGTTGGTACTGAGCGCGAGCCGGTCCCCGTGCGGCGAGCAGGCCACACTCCACACGCGGTCCCCGACTCCGATCACGGGTCCGGCGGAAGCGCCCGTCGCCGCGTCCCAGATCCGCACGCTGCCGTCGTCGGACGCGGTGGTGACACGGCACTCGTCGCCGGACCACGCGGCCTCGTTCACCGGACCGTCGTGCCCGTCGAAGACGGTGGCCTCGGCGCCGCGCGGACGCAGGTCCCACACCATGCCTGTGCCGTCGGTCGAGCCGGTGGCGAGCTGAGTGCCGGTGGGCGACCAGGTCACTCCCCACACGGTGTCGGTGTGTCCGCGCAGAACGGCCAGGACTTTCGCGTCCTCGGCGTTGACGATCCGTACGGTCCGGTCGGAGGAGGCGGAGGCCAGCATCCGGCCGTCCGGCGACCATGCGAGGTTCCATACGTAGTCGGTGTGTCCGCGCAACAGCAGTCGGAGCTCGCCCGTCGCCGCGTCCCAGACGCGTGCGGTGTGGTCACCGGAGCCGGACGCGATGCGACGCCCGTCCGGGGACCAGGCGATGCCTTCGACGAAGTCCGTGTGCCCGGTCAGGGTGGTGGTGGCCGTTCCTGTCGTGCGGTCCCACACGATCACCGTCTGGTCGTGGGAGGCGGAAGCGAGGAGGTCGCTGTCCGGTGACCAGGCAACACCCCATACGTCGTCGCCGTGTCCGCGCAGTTCGTGCACGAGCCGGCCCGTCCGGGCCTCCCAGACGCGGACCACTCGGTCCTTGAACGTGGCGGCGACGTGCAGCCCGTCGGGCGACCAGGCCACCTGCCTGCCGATGTCGCCGGCTCCGGTGAGCAGCCGTACGGGCTCGCCGGAAGCGGCGTCCCAGATCCGTACGACATGGTCCCGGCCGGCAGTGGCCACCTGTGCCGAGTCGGGTGACCAGGCAACGGACTCGACCATCGCGCCGTCGGACGGCAGGACGAGCAGGGGCCGTCCCGACCGGGCGTCGTAGACGCGGGCCGTACCGTCCCGGGACGCCGTTGCGAGCAGTCTCCCGTCAGGCGACCAGGCGATGTCACGGACCGTGTCGGTGTGTCCGTCGAGGCGGGTGCGCGGGTGGCTGGCGGCCAGCGCGGCCATCAGGCCCCGACGCGCCGAGGGTGTCGGCGTGCACTCGCCGAGTGCGGCCAGCGACAGCAGCAGGGCTCGCTCGGGTTCGGTCTCCGCACTGCTGAGGACCTGCCGGCCGATGCTGTCGGAGACGCGGCTCAGGAAGGCGAGGTCCCGGCGCTGCGAAGCCTCCACCAGCGCCCGCGCGGGCGCCGACGTCTGTCCGGCCTCGTCCAGGGCCTCGAGCCAGCGCCGGGCCACGGTGAGCCGTTCGCCGGTGAGGAGGTAGTCGACGCTGCGCCCGGATCGCTCCCAGTCCTCGGCCCACCGCTCCAGCTCCGCGCGCTCCCGGAGCCGTTCGGCCCGGGCCTCCACCTCCTGACGCAGCGGCGCCCACTGCCGGAACAGGGCCTCGTGGGTCACCTGCGCATACGGTTCCTGGCCGGTGACCGCGTCCTCGCGTACGTCGGACCGCAGCAGCCGGGCGTCGATGAACGCGTCCACCACGTGCCGCTCGCGTTCGGTGAGGTCCGACAGCGGCACGTGGCGGCGGGCGACCTCCTGCCCCTCCACGGTGACGAACTTCAGCAGCACGCGCAGGACGAAGTCGACGGTGTCGCCCGTGCCGAGGCCGGCCACGGTGACATCGGCCTGCCGTGCCAGTGCGCCCGGTACGCCGCCGAGCCGCTGGTACAGCTCCTCGGTGACCGTTCCCCCGGGGCCGGACGCGAAGTACAGCTCCTGGAGGAGGTAGGCGAGCAGCGGAAGGGCATCGTCGGTGCCCGTCTCGTTCACGATGGTGTCGACCACGCCGGGGGCGAACGAGAGGCCCACCAGAGCCCCGGGTGCCGCCACCACTTCGGCGAGCTGAGCCCTGCCCAGGGTGCCGATCGCCACGGGGTGTTGGAAGAGATCGGCGTGAGCGCTGCCGAGGAGCCTGCCCAGGAGGTCCACGCGGAGCGTGGCCAGCACCCGGACCGAAGGGTCCTGCTCCAGGCAGGTGCGCAGCAAGTCGAGGAAGTGGGCTCGTTCCCGCTCGCCCCCGAGGGTGACGAGCTCCTCGAACTGGTCGACGACCAGGAGTGTCCGCCGGAACCGGCCGCCGCGCAGCCGAGCCAGCTCCGCCCGCAGGGCGTCCGGCCCCTGGCGCAGCCGCCGCAGCACGAGGCCGGCGCTTTCCCGTTCTCCGGAAGCCGCCGCGAGGGCCGCGGCCAGGGCGCCCAGCGGATTCGGTCCGGGTGAAAAGGGCGGAACAACGGTCCACCGGCGCTCCCTGAGCCGGGGCAACACCCCGGCCCGCACCAGTGAGGACTTGCCGCTGCCGGACGCTCCGGCCAGCAGGAGGAAGCGGTCGGCGGGTCGCGTCGCGGTGGCGTGCAACCTGCGCGTCAGCTCGGCAGCCTGCGCCTCCCGGCCGAAGTAGACGGCCGCCTCGTCCTCGTCGTACGCGTCCAGCCCCGGGTACGGCACCCGGTCACGTGGCCAGTCGACCTGCGGTGGCGCGGGGTTCTCCAGCCGGTACACCACGACCTGTCCGACCACCATGGCCACCACCAGCAGCCCGATCGCCGGGACCGAGAACCGCTGGATCATCTGCAGCGCCCACGGCGCATCGTCCGTACTCGTGGCGTAGTTGGTGGTGATGCCGAGTAAGGAGGCAGTCAGCACCAGCATGATCTGGAGCAGCACCTGCATCCGGTGTCTCATCCGGCACCACTCACGACCGAGTCAACGCCCGTCGACACGCCATGCCCCCCGATCCACCGGTCCCCAAGACCGGCACCGCGTTCGCCTTCTCTCCGCCCTCGTCACGGACAGAAGGGCCCAAGACCATCTTCCGGGGCAGCCATGGTGCGGGCAACGGGGCAAGTGGGATCCAGCCACGGCAAGTCAGACCGTGCGTCTACTGGTCCTTGACGTCGCGGAGGAACGCCGTCCAGGCGGTGGCGGGGAAGCGGAGGACGGGGCCGTGCGGGGTCTTGCTGTCGCGGACGGGGACAACACCGGGGAGGCCTTCGGCGACCTCGACGCAGTTGTTCTGTCCTCCATCGCTGTAGCTGGACTTGCGCCACCTCAGGGTGCTGAGATCGGGAGTGCGATTCATGATCGGTATTCCTCCAGGATGCGCTCGATGAACGTCACCGATTCCAGCGGCGTCAGCGCCATGTCTCGGATCCGATCGTAGGCCAAGCGGTACTTGAGGAAGTCGTCCGGTTCTTCGAGCAGTTCGCCCGATGCACTGCCTTCCAGGTAGGCGACGGCGCTTCCGTCCGGCTGCCACAACAACGAGAGCGCTCCGTCGGGAACTGGCTGCACTCCCACGCTGAACGGCAGCACCTGGACCGTGATCGATGGTTGTGCTGCCGAGAAGATGAGGTGGGTCAATTGTTCTTCCCAAACCTTGGCATCTGCCGGCGCACGGCGTAGTGCGGCCTCATCGATGATCGCCCGGACGGTCGGCCGGGGTTTGCGGTGCAGCAGTTCCTGCCGCCCCATTCGGGCAACGACTTGCTCCTCCAGTTCCTCCTCGTCGATCTGTGTCGGCCAGAGGGACAACAGCACGCGTGCGAACCCCTCGGTCTGGAGCAATCCTGGGATGACCGGCGTGTACATGTGCATCACCGTGGCCGTGGACTCGAGCCGCATGAACGCCTTGTACTGGTCCTTGAACACCTCCATCCGCGCCAGTTTCCACAGACGCACCAGCAGGTCGCCGGTTTCGTAGTACGTGTCGAGGTCCTCCATGACCGGGCGCTTGGAGATGCGTTCGCCGGCTTCCAGGCGGTACAGGTAGCTCTTGTCGTAGTTGGTGTCCTCGGCGAGTTGGCTCAGGGACTTGCCCGCCTTCTCGCGGAGGTAGCGCAGGGTGCTGCCGAGTGCGCTGCGCGCGGAGTCCTCGGTGTCCTGCCGTGCCGGCTGTCCGTCCATCGGTCCTTCCCCTCCACCGTCGTACCGCGTCCGCTGCCGTGCGGGACGGCAACGCGTCGGCCCTGGTCATGTCGCCTGCTCGGCGTGACGCTTCGAGTGCAGCACGTGACGGATCGCTGGAGCAGGCAGATGACGGATGAGGAACTCGAAGTGGTGATGGACGGAATTCGGCAGGCGGAGGCCGTGCGGGAGGAGTTGGCGGTGGCGATGTCCGGCGTCGGGGTCCTGCTGCCGTCGCTGGGGCTGGACGTTCCGACGGTCGCGGCGTGTCATGCGGTGCCGCTCATCGACCTCGGGCGGTGCAACCTGGAGACCGCACGCAGGCTGGCGGCTGTTCTGCGGGACGCCGGGACGGCCCGGTGAACGAGGAGAGGGAACCGCTCACGGCCGAGGAACGGCGGTTGATGCTGCGGGTGTTGGCGTCCTTGCGGCACGGCCTGGCGCACGAGGTGGAGGACCGGGACCCGTGTGCGGCGGACGACCGTCCCCGCTCGCGGGAGATGAGCGAGCGGCTCCGCGAACGCAACCTCTGGAGCAGGCACCGGGAGGGGCTGCGGTGAGCGGGCGGGAGGCGGACGGGAACTGGCTCGCCGCGCCGCGCGGCACGGAGGACATTCCGCGCGGCACGCTGGTCGAGGACCCCGAGTCCGGGCGTGTGGGCGTCCTTCAGGACGTCACCGCGTACGTGCCGCCGTGGCAGGGCGACCAGCGTCCACGCCCGACCGCCTTCGTGCGTCCGGTGGGCGGCGGCCGGGAGTGGACCGTACCTCCGGAGCGGTTGCGTCCGGTCCCTGGCGGAACCTCCGTCCCGTGACGTGGCGTCCGCCCGGTGGGACGCTCACGACCGGGCGTCCTCCGGCAGCGTCACGAGCCAGCGGGTGGTGCGGCGCGGGCGGAGGTAGAGGGCCCAGTAGAGGGTGGCGGCGGCGGTGATGCCGCCGGTCCACAGGAGGTGGACGGACTCCTGCTGGGTCAGGATGTAGCCGAGGACGACGATCAGCAGGGCGGGTACGGCGGGCCACAGCGGCATGCGCCAGGCGCGGGTGTGGCGGTGGGCGCCGCGCCGGGAGAGCAGCGCGGCGACGGCGACGAGCAGGTACATGCCGGTGACGGAGACGCCGGTCACGCCGTACAGGGTGTCGAGGTTGACGTAGCACAGGGCGGCGCCGGGGACGCCGACGGCGAGGGTGGCGACCCAGGGGGAGCCGAAGCGGCCGAGCTTGGAGAAGACGGTGTTGACCGGCTCGGGCCAGGCCTTGTCGCGGGCGGAGGCGAACAGGACGCGCGAGTTCTGGATCACCATGACGATGCCGGCGTTGATGATGGCGAGGGCCACGCAGAGGCTGACGAAAGTGCCGACGGCGGAGTTGGACCAGGCGGTGACCATCGAGCCGATGTCGCCGCCGGTCAGTTCGGCGAGGTCGGAGGCGCCCAGGGTGATGGCGACGACCGGCACCAGGATGATCACGGTGGAGATGGCGAGGGTGGCCAGCACGGTGCGGGCGACGGTGCGACGCGGGTTCTCCAGTTCCTCGGAAAGGTAGACGGCCGTGGAGAAGCCCTGGGTGATGAACAGGGCGATGGCGAGGCCGGAGACGACCAGCAGGGCGGTCACGGTGTCCGGGCGGCCGTCGGCGCCGGCGACCTCCATGGCGGCGAGGCTGCCCGGGCCGCGCTCGGCGTGGGCGAAGCCCAGCACCGCCACCACGGCCGCCGCGATGACCTCCAGGACCAGGAAGACGCCGGTGATCCAGGCGTTGGCGCGCAGGTCGAGCAGGCCGGCCAGGGTGGCCAGCAGCATCACGGCGGCGCCGGCGGTCGAGGCGTCGAGGTGCAGCACCGGTTCGAGGTAGTCGGCGGTGCCCATCGCGATCACCGGCGGGACGATCATCACCACCAGCAGGGACAGTACGAACACCAGCCAGCCAGCGAGCCGTCCGGCGAGCGTGGAGACCATCGCGTACTCGCCGCCGGCGCTGGGGATCAGGGTGCCGAGTTCGGAGTAGCAGAACGCCACCGCCACGCAGAGCAGCGAGCCGATGGCGATGGTGAGGGCGGTGGCGGTGCCGAGCGAGCCGAACAGGTCGGGGACGACCACGAACAGGGTGGACGCGGGGGTGACGCACGAGAGGGTGAGCAGGGTGCCGCCGACGACCCCGATGGAGCGCTTGAGCTTCTGGGGGCTGTCCGGGGCCGCGTCGGTGACGGCGGTCTCGGCAGGGCGGAGCGTGTCGGTCATACGGCGGTATCCGATCGACTCGTGCAGCAGATGGCGCAGGGATTGCGCAGCATCGAACACCGACGAAAACCGAGGCGTCAATGGGTGTTTGACTGCGGAATCAGTAGGAAGAGCCGTCTTGGAGTGTCGTTTACGGCAGTAACAGGCCCGTCAGTACCGCCGATCCGGCACGTGCGGGAACCGCAGGGCGCGGGCGCAAAAAAATGGGGCCGTCCGCATGACGGACGGCCCCGGAGCTGCCCCGGGCGGGCGGCTCAGTGGTTGCGCGGGAAGCCCAGGTCGACACCGGTGGGGGCGTCGGCCGGGTCGGGCCAGCGGGTGGTGACGACCTTGCCGCGGGTGTAGAAGTGCGTGCCGTCGTTGCCGTAGATGTGGTGGTCGCCGAAGAGGGAGTCCTTCCAGCCGCCGAAGCTGTGGTAGCCGACGGGGACCGGGATCGGGACGTTCACGCCGACCATGCCGGCCTCGACCTCCAGCTGGAAGCGGCGGGCCGCGCCGCCGTCCCGGGTGAAGATCGCGGTGCCGTTGCCGAACGGCGAGGAGTTGACGATCTCCAGGGCCTCCTCGTACGTCTCGGTGCGCAGGACGCACAGGACGGGGCCGAAGATCTCGTCCTGGTAGGCCTTGGCCGACGTCGGCACCCTGTCGAGGAGCGAAATGCCGATCCAGTGGCCGTCCTCGTGGCCGTCGACGGTGTAGCCGGTGCCGTCCAGGACGACCTCGGCGCCCTCGTCCGCCGCGCCGGCCACGTAGGAGGCGACCTTGTCGCGGTGGGCCTTGGTGATCAGCGGGCCCATCTCGGACGTCGGGTCGTCACCCGGACCGATCTTGATCTTCTCGGCGCGCTCGCGGATCTTCTCCACCAGCTCGTCGCCGATCGCGCCGACGGCGACCACCGCGGAGATCGCCATGCAGCGCTCGCCCGCCGAGCCGTAGGCCGCGGAGACGGCGGCGTCGGCCGCCGCGTCGAGGTCGGCGTCGGGCAGGACCAGCATGTGGTTCTTGGCGCCGCCGAGGGCCTGGACGCGCTTGCCGTTGGCGGAGGCGGTGGTGTGGATGTAGCGGGCGATCGGGGTGGAGCCGACGAAGGAGACGGCCTTGACGTCGGGGTGCTCCAGCAGGCGGTCGACGGCCACCTTGTCGCCGTGCACGACGTTGAACACGCCGTCCGGCAGCCCGGCCTCGGCCAGCAGCTCGGCGAGACGGACCGAGGCCGACGGGTCCTTCTCGGACGGCTTCAGCACGAACGTGTTGCCGCAGGCGATGGCCAGCGGGAACATCCACATCGGCACCATCGCCGGGAAGTTGAACGGCGTGATGCCGGCGACGACGCCCAGCGGCTGACGGATGGACGCCACGTCGACGCGGCTGGCGACCTGCGTGGACAGCTCGCCCTTCAGCTGCACGCTGATCCCGCAGGCCAGGTCGACGATCTCCAGGCCGCGCGCCACCTCGCCGAGCGCGTCGGAGTGCACCTTGCCGTGCTCGGCGGTGATCAGCTCGGCGATCTCGTCGCGGTGCGCGTCGAGCAGCGCACGGAACCTGAACAGGATCGAGGTGCGGGTGGCCAGCGAGGACTGGCCCCAGCTCAGGAACGCCTCCTTGGCGACGGCGACCGCGGCGTCCACCTCCTCCACGGAGGCGAACGCGACCTTGGTGGTGACCTCGCCGGTCGCCGGGTTCGTCACCGGCCCGTAGGTTCCCGAGGCGCCTTCGGCGGTCTTGCCGCCGATCCAGTGGTTGACGATCTTCGTCATGACCGAGAACTCCTTCACAGATGGCGGCGTCGGGTGGAGACGTGCCGTTCGTACAGCTCCTGCGCGCCGGCCGCGGGCGGGTGCGCCGCGGCGGCGGCCACGGACACATCACACCAGGACCGGGCCGTCGGACGGGCCCGACACAATGTCGGCCGTTTCGGTCCCCGAGTGGACACATGGGACCCCGCCGGTCTCCGCGTGGCCGCACGGGGCAGCGGCGAAACCTCCGGCGCGGGGCCGAGGCGGGCGGGGAGTCGTCGCTCGCACTTCGCTCCTGCCAAAGCGAAGCGGTCTCCCGCGCCGGAGGCGTTCGGTGGCGGGGGCCCGGCGGGGGCGCCCCGGTGGACGTGCGGTGCGGCGCCGGCGGCGGGCGCGGTGCGGCGCGTACGGGTCATCGCGGGCGTCCTCACCGCGGCGCCGCGCGGACGCTCATGTCACGGCCCCCGCGGCGAGCGCGGCGTCGATCTCGTCCGGGGTGGGCATCGCGGAGGAGCACTCCAGGCGGGAGGCGACGATGGCGCCGGCGGCGTTGGCGTACCGCATCGTCTTCTCCAGGTCCCAGCCGGCCAGCAGACCGTGGCACAGGGAACCGCCGAAGGCGTCACCGGCACCGAGCCCGTTGAGCACGTTCACCGGCAGCGGCGGAACCTGCGCCGACCGGCCCTCGCGGTCCACGGCCAGCACGCCCTTCGGCCCCTGCTTGACGACCGCGGTCTCGACACCGGCGGCGAGCAGGGCGCGGGCGGCGGTGTGCGGGTCGCGCTCGCCGGTGGCGACCTCGACCTCGTCCAGGTTGCCGACGGCGACCGTGGTGTGGCGCAGCGCCTCGCGGTAGAACGGCCTGGCCGCGTCGGGGTCGGTCCAGAACATGGGGCGCCAGTCGAGGTCGAAGACCGTGGTGCCGCATTTGGCGCGGTGGGCCAGCGCGGCGAGGGTCGCGGTGCGGCTGGGCTCCTCGCTCAGTCCGGTGCCGGTGACCCAGAAGACGCTCGCCTCGCCGATGGCGTCCAGGTCGAGGTCGTGGGCGTCGATCTCCAGGTCGGGGGCCTTCGGCCGGCGGTAGAAGTACAGCGGGAAGTCGTCCGGCGGGAAGACCTCGCAGAAGGTGACCGGAGTGGGCAGGCCCGGGACGGCGGTGACCCAGCGGTCGTCGACGCCGAAGCCGCGCAGGGCCTCGTGCAGATAGGTGCCGAAGGGGTCGTCACCGGTGCGGGTGATCACCGCGGTCCGGCGTCCGAGGCGGGCCGCGGCCACCGCGACGTTGGTGGCGGAGCCGCCGAGGAACTTGCCGAACGACGTGACCTGCGGCAGCGGTACGCCCGTCTGGAGCGGATAGAGGTCCACTCCGATCCGCCCCATGGTGATCAGGTCGTAGGCCATCACGGTCCCTTCGTACGACGCGTACGGCTGGCGGCGCTGTGCGCCTCTCCCCGGTTTCTAGCCCCGCACGGGAAGCCCTGTCAATGTTTTGTCCGGACATTCGGACGAGAACCTGATCGGCGGCTTCCGAGGATCCGTGACGGACCGGGACGGGCGGGTCAATGCGCCGCGCCGGTGAGCCGGTGCGCGGCCGTGCGTCACTCCTGTCACAAATGCCCGCGTACTGTCACAACCGTCACGCGTGCGCGGACCTTCCGTCACACCCGGCGGACAGCCCCTGACCCGCCGCCGGCCGGCGTCGTTCACCGGGCACGACTCCTGGCGATCGCCAGCGCGGCACCCCGGCTCCCCCTGACGGCCGCCCCGGCCGCCGCCGCGGTGCGCGCGGGGAGGTGCACTCCATGACCGACCGACGACTGTGGTCCTACAAGGACATCGCGGCACACATCAAGGTGCAGCCGGACACCGTGCGTTCGTACCGCAAGCACGGCCTGCTGCCGCCGCCCGACCACGTGGAGGGCGGCAAGCCGTACTGGTACGCCGACACCGTCCGGGCCTGGGTGGCCGCCCGCCCGGGAAACCGCGGCCGGGGCAACGGCTGACCGCCGGGTGACGCGCGGGCTCAGCTCCAGGGCTCGATGACCGTCACGCCCGCCCCCGCGGCCGTGCCCATGGCCGCGAGGGCGGACGGCACCGCGTCCAGACCGATGGTGGAGGTCACCAGCAGGTCGGGACGGAGCACGCCCGCGCGGACCAGTTCCAGCATCGGCGGGTAGGTGTACGCGGCCATGCCGTGGCTGCCGAGGATCTCCAGCTCCAGGGCGATGGCGCGGGCCATGGGGACCGGGGTGGTGCCGGTCTCGGAGGGCAGCAGGCCGACCTGGACGTGACGGCCGCGGCGGCGCAGCCCGTTGACGGAGGCGGCGCAGGTGGCGGGTGAACCGAGGGCGTCCAGGGACAGGTGGGCGCCGCCGCCGGTGAGGTCGCGGACCGCCCCGGCCGTGTCCGGTGCGGCCGCCGCGTCCACGCACTCCGCCGCGCCGAACGCGCGCGCCAGTTCCAGGGCCCGCGGCGACACGTCGACGGCGACGACCCGGGCGCCCGAGGCCGCCGCGATCATCACCGCGGACAGGCCCACGCCGCCGCAGCCGTGCACCGCGACCCACTCCCCCGCCGCCACCCGGCCCTGCTGCACCACCGCGCGGTAGGCCGTGGCGAACCGGCAGCCGAGCGAGGCGGCCGTCGCGAAGGACATCTCCTCGGGGACGGCGACCAGGTTCACGTCCGCGTGGTCCAGCGCCACGTACTGGGCGAAGGAGCCCCAGTGGGTGAAGCCGGGCTGGGTCTGGCGCTCGCACACCTGCTGGTCACCGGCCGCGCAGGCGGGGCAGCGGCCGCAGGCGCAGACGAACGGGACGGTGACCCGGTCCCCGGCCCGCCACCCGGTGACCCGGTCGCCGACCGCCTCGACGACCCCGGCGAGTTCGTGCCCCGGGACGTGCGGGAGCGCGATGTCGGGGTCGTGGCCCTGCCAGCCGTGCCAGTCGCTGCGGCACAGGCCGGTGGCCTCGACACGGACCACGACTCCGTGCGGCGCGGGCTCCGGGTCCGTGACCTCGCGCACCTCGGCCGGTTCCCCGTACCGCTCGAACACCACCGCACGCATCGCGGGCACCGCCTTCCGTGGTCATCGCCTCCGGCGAAACGCTATCCCCGGGCCCGGCCCCGGTCTCGAGCGCCCTCCTCCCGCACTCCTCCCGCTCCCCGCGCACCCGTCGTGGATTTATACCCCCTAGGGGTATAGTCTTCGTAGTGTGGAGGGTCCCTCGGGCCCCGCACGACCCACCTGCACACCGACACGTCCCGACGAGGAGTAACCACATGACCTCCCAGACCGACACCCAGGGCTCCGTCACCACCGTCTACAAGGTGAGCGGGATGAGCTGCGGCCACTGCGAGGGCTCCGTCTCCGCCGAGATCTCGCAGCTCCCCGGTGTCAGCTCGGTGACGGCGGTCGCGTCGTCCGGCGAGGTGACCGTGGTCTCCGCGGCCCCGCTGGACGAGGCCGCCGTCCGCGCCGCCGTCGACGAGGCCGGCTTCGAGCTGACCGGCACCGCCTGAGCCACCGCACGCGCGTGAACCGGGCCGCAGCGGCCACCCGTCCCCCGCGGCCCGGCACGCCACCCGCCCACCCGCAGCCCGGACGCCCCTGGAGTTACGGACATGACCAGCACCACCACCGCCGAGGCACCGACCTCCGCCGAGCCGGCGGCCTCGGAGGTCGAGCTGCTCATCGGCGGGATGACCTGCGCCTCCTGCGCGGCCCGCGTCGAGAAGAAGCTCAACCGCATGGACGGCGTCACCGCCACGGTGAACTACGCCACCGAGAAGGCCCGGATCACCTACCCGCCGGGCGTCGAGGTCGCCGACCTGATCGACACCGTCGTCCGCACCGGCTACACCGCCGAGGAGCCCGCACCTCCGCGCGAGGAGACGCCCGCCGCGACGGAGACCGACCCGGAACTGGCCGCGCTGCGCCGGCGCCTGTCCGTCTCCGTGCTCCTCGCCCTCCCGGTCGTCCTCCTCGCGATGGTCCCGCCGCTGCAGTTCGACAACTGGCAGTGGCTCTCGCTCACCCTCGCCGCGCCCGTCGTGGTGTGGGGCGCCGCGCCCTTCCACCGGGCCGCCTGGACCAATCTGCGGCACGGCGCGGCCACCATGGACACCCTGGTCTCCGTCGGCACCCTCGCCGCGTTCGGCTGGTCGGTGTGGGCGCTGTTCCTGGGCGACGCGGGCATGCCCGGCATGCGGCATCCCTTCGAACTCACCGTCTCGCGGACCGACGGCGCCTCCACCATCTACCTGGAGGTCGCCGCCGGCGTCACCGCGTTCATCCTGCTCGGCCGCTATCTGGAGGCCCGCTCCAAGCGCCGCGCGGGAGCGGCCCTGCGGGCGCTGATGGAACTGGGCGCCAAGGACGTCACCGTCCTGCGGTACGAGGAGGGCGAGCGCGAAGCGCTCTCGGCCGAGGGCGGTGGCGGGAGACGGGTGGGCGGGCGCGAGGTGCGCATCCCGGCGGATCAGCTGGCCGTGGGCGACCGGTTCGTCGTACGGCCCGGGGAGAAGATCGCCACCGACGGCACGGTGGTGGAGGGCTCCTCCGCCGTGGACGCCTCCATGCTGACCGGCGAGTCCGTGCCGGTGGACGTCGGTGTCGGCGACGCCGTCACCGGCGCCACCGTCAACGCGGGCGGCCGGCTGGTCGTCGAGGCCACCCGGGTCGGCGCCGACACGCAGCTCGCCCGCATGGCGAAGCTGGTGGAGGACGCGCAGAACGGCAAGGCGCAGGTGCAGCGGCTGGCCGACCGCATCTCCGCGGTCTTCGTCCCCGTGGTGCTGCTGATCGCGGTCGGCACCTTCGGGATGTGGCTCGGCTCGACGGGCGACACCGTCGCCGCGTTCACCGCGGCCGTCGCCGTACTGATCATCGCCTGCCCCTGCGCCCTCGGCCTGGCCACCCCGACCGCGCTGATGGTCGGCACCGGCCGCGGCGCGCAGCTCGGCATCCTCATCAAGGGCCCCGAGGTCCTGGAGTCCACGCGCCGCGTCGACACCGTCGTCCTCGACAAGACCGGCACCGTCACCACCGGACGGATGACCCTCCAGGCGGTGCACGTCGCCGAGGGCACCGACGAGCGGCAGCTGCTGCGGCTCGCGGGCGCCCTGGAGCACGCCTCCGAGCACCCGGTGGCCCGGGCGGTCGCCGCGGGCGCCGAGGAACGCGCCGGGACGCTGCCGCTCGCCGAGCACTTCGAGAACGTTCCCGGCCGGGGCGTGCGCGGACGCGTGGACGGGCACGAGGTGGCCGTCGGGCGGCTCTTCGAGGAGCTGCCGCCGGAGCTGGCCCGCGCCAAGGAGGAGGCCGAACGCGCCGGGCACACGGCCGTCGTGGCGGGCTGGGACGGGACGGCGCACGGTGTGCTGGCCGTCGCCGACGCGGTGAAGGAGACCAGCGCCGAGGCGGTGCGCGGGCTGCGCGCCCTGGGGCTCACCCCGGTGCTGCTGACCGGCGACAACCGGACCGTGGCCGAGGCGGTCGCGCGGACCGTGGGCATCGAGAAGGTGATCGCCGAGGTGCTGCCCGAGGACAAGGCCGACGTCGTACGGCGGCTCCAGGCCGAGGGGCGCAGCGTCGCCATGGTCGGCGACGGCGTCAACGACGCGGCCGCGCTGGCCGTCGCTGATCTGGGTCTCGCCATGGGCACCGGCACGGACGCGGCGATCGAGGCCGGCGACCTGACGCTGGTGCGCGGCGATCTGCGGGTGGCGGCGGACGCGATCCGGCTGTCCCGCAGGACCCTCGCCACGATCAAGGGCAACCTGGTGTGGGCCTTCGGCTACAACGTCGCCGCGCTGCCGCTGGCCGCGGCGGGCCTGCTGAACCCGATGATCGCCGGTGCGGCGATGGCCTTCTCATCGGTGTTCGTGGTGACGAACAGCCTGCGGCTGCGGGCGTTTCGCTGAGGTCTCGAGTTGGCGTGGAGTTGGGGCGTACCCCTGGAGTCCGGTACGCCACTCACATAAGCTCTTCACAAGGCTCGCGCATCATCCTTACGCTTGAGTCCCGTTGAGAGGTTTGCGGGCTCTTGCGCACCAAAGGGTCATATGCAAGAGACGCAGATCACAGTGATCCGAACGTAACCATCGAAGGGGTTCGAAGGTCTAAGTTGGCGATGTCGGGCAGCGTCTTGGGGGGCGCTTCCTGACATCTGGGAGATGTCTTGGGGGACTTTTCCCAGAGATTGCGTTGCCGGGGCACGTACCAGCGGGAAGCTTTGAGCGGCCCTCCCGAACGTGCGCTGTCCCGGCAGATCGCATACCGACGGGTGCGGCGGAGTTCCGTCCGCGCCCTACAGCGATTCAGGCGCTGTCCTCACAAGCGCCCGGCCGGATCCCGTGGGGGGAATCCGCACCGGGACATGGGAAGGCGCCCTGGCTCGTCGGCCCGTGGGGGGACCGGCGCCAGGGCGCCTTTTCCGTTGCCGTCAGTCGGGACTCAGCCGCCGTCACAACGGCTGGACATCCGGAAGGCCCCGTACACGACCTGCGCGTACGGGGCCCGGTGTCGCGGCTCGGAGCGGCCGTCAGCGCTCCTCGACCGGGACGAAGTCGCGCTCGACGATGCCCGTGTAGATCTGGCGCGGGCGGCCGATGCGGGAGCCCGGCTCCTTGATCATCTCGTGCCACTGGGCGATCCAGCCCGGCAGCCGGCCGAGGGCGAACAGGACCGTGAACATCTCGGTCGGGAAGCCCATGGCCCGGTAGATCAGGCCGGTGTAGAAGTCGACGTTCGGGTAGAGGCTGCGCGAGACGAAGTAGTCGTCGGAGAGCGCGTGCTCCTCCAGCTTCAGCGCGATGTCCAGCAGCTCGTCGGACTTGCCGAGGGCGGACAGCACGTCGTGCGCGGCAGCCTTGATGATCTTGGCGCGCGGGTCGAAGTTCTTGTAGACCCGGTGGCCGAAGCCCATCAGGCGGACGCCGTCCTCCTTGTTCTTCACCTTGCGGATGAAGGAGTCGACGTCGCCGCCGGAGTCGCGGATGCCTTCCAGCATCTCCAGCACGGACTGGTTGGCGCCGCCGTGCAGCGGGCCCCACAGGGCGTTGATGCCGGCGGAGATCGAGGCGAACATGTTCGCCTGCGAGGAGCCGACCAGGCGGACCGTGGAGGTCGAGCAGTTCTGCTCGTGGTCGGCGTGCAGGATGAGCAGCTTGTCCAGCGCGGAGACGACGACCGGGTCGAGCTCGTACTCCTGCGCCGGGACGGAGAACGTCATGCGCAGGAAGTTCTCGACGTAGCCGAGGTCGTTGCGCGGGTAGACGAACGGGTGGCCGATCGACTTCTTGTACGCGTAGGCCGCGATCGTCGGGAGCTTGGCGAGCAGCCGGATCGTGGAGAGGTTGCGCTGCCGCTCGTCGAACGGGTTGTGGCTGTCCTGGTAGAACGTCGACAGCGCGGAGACCACCGACGACAGCATGGCCATCGGGTGCGCGTCGCGCGGGAAGCCCTTGTAGAAGTTCTTGACGTCCTCGTGTAGCAGGGTGTGCTGCGTGATCTCGTCCTTGAACCCGGCCAGCTGGTCGACGGTCGGCAGCTCGCCGTTGATCAGCAGGTAGGCGACCTCCAGGAAGGTGGAGCGCTCGGCCAGCTGCTCGATCGGGTAGCCGCGGTACCGGAGGATGCCGGCCTCGCCGTCGAGATAGGTGATCGCGGATTTATAGGCGGCGGTGTTGCCGTAGCCGCTGTCCAGCGTCACCAGACCGGTCTGGGCGCGGAGCTTTCCGATGTCGAAGCCCTTGTCGCCGACGGTGCTGTCGATCACCGGGTAGGTGTACTCGCTGCCGTCGTACCGCAGTACTACAGAGTTGTCGCTCACGTCTTCCCTCACCGACGTTGTGCCTCATCTTCGAGGTGCCCTGACTGTCTCTACCATCCCCCACTCGGCTCAGGTGAGTGCACTCGGGGTCGCCCATCGGGCCTATTGGCGGCACTCAGTGCCGTCAACTAGCCCATCCTGCCCCCTGTGTTCCCCATCCGGAAGGGCTCTGTGACCTTCACGACTCATTTGATCGATCATTTTTGGGTGACGGGCGCCTCACCGTGCGGCCGGGGCCGTGGAGAGGCGGGATCCGGCGAGGCGGAAGTCCAGGGCCGTGCAGCGGCGGCCGGCCGAGACGGTGCGCACCGCCTGTCCGATGGCCTTGCGGGAGCCGACGAGGACGACCAGCCGCTTGGCCCGGGTGACCGCCGTGTAGAGGAGGTTGCGCTGGAGCATCATCCAGGCGCCGGTGGTCACGGGGATGACGACCGCCGGGTATTCGCTGCCCTGGGAGCGGTGGATGGTCACGGCGTAGGCGTGCGCCAGTTCGTCCAGTTCGTCGAAGTCGTACGTCACTTCCTCGTCCTCGTCGGTCAGCACGGTGAGCCGCTGGTCGACGGGGTCGAGGGAGGTGACCACGCCCACGGTGCCGTTGAAGACCCCGTTCTCCCCCTTGTCGTAGTTGTTGCGGATCTGGGTCACCTTGTCGCCGACACGGAAGACGCGGCCGCCGAATCGCTTTTCCGCGAGGTCGGGCCTGCCCGGGGTGACGGCCTGCTGGAGCAGTCCGTTCAGGGTGCCCGCGCCGGCCGGGCCGCGGTGCATGGGTGCCAGGACCTGTACGTCACGGCGCGGGTCGAGGCCGAACTTGGCCGGGATGCGCCGGGCCGCCACGTCCACGGTGAGCCGGCCGGCTTCCTCGGTGTCGTCCTCGACGAACAGGAAGAAGTCCTTCATGCCGTCGGTGACGGGATGCTGTCCGGCGTTGATGCGGTGGGCGTTGGTGACGACGCCGGACTGCTGGGCCTGCCGGAACACCCGGGTGAGGCGGACGGCGGGCACGGGGCTGCCGTCGGCCAGCAGGTCCCTGAGCACCTCGCCCGCGCCGACGCTGGGCAGCTGGTCGACGTCGCCGACGAAGAGCAGGTGGGCGCCCGGCGGTACGGCTTTGACCAGCTTGTTCGCGAGGAGCAGGTCCAGCATGGACGCCTCGTCCACCACGACCAGGTCGGCGTCCAGCGGGCGGTCCCGGTCGTAGGCGGCGTCACCGCCGGGTTTCAGTTCGAGCAGCCGGTGCACGGTGGACGCCTCGGCGCCGGTCAGCTCGGCGAGGCGCTTGGCGGCACGTCCGGTCGGCGCGGCGAGGACGACCTTGGCCTTCTTGGCGCGGGCGAGTTCCACGATCGAGCGGACCGTGAAGGACTTGCCGCATCCGGGTCCGCCGGTGAGGACGGCGACCTTCTCGGTCAGCGCCAGTTTGACGGCCGCTTCCTGCTCGGGCGCGAGGTCCGTGCCCGTGCGCTGCTTCAGCCAGCCGAGCGCCTTGTCCCAGACCACGTCCCGGAAGGCCGGCATCCGGTCCTGGTCGGTGCGCAGGAGGCGCAGCAGTTGGGCGGCGAGGGCGGTTTCGGCGCGGTGGAAGGGGACGAGGTAGACGGCGGTGACGGGGTCGCCGCCCTCCGGGTCGGGGACCTTTTCCCGTACGACTCCGGGGTCCTCGCCCTCCTCCGGCTCGGCGGCGAGTTCGGCGAGGCACTCGATGACCAGGCCGGTGTCGACCTGGAGCAGTTTCACCGCGTCGGCGATCAGCTTCTCCTCGGGGAGGTAGCAGTGCCCCTGGTCGGTGGCCTGTGACAGCGCGTACTGCAGGCCGGCCTTGACGCGTTCCGGGCTGTCGTGCGGGATGCCGACGGACTGGGCGATCTTGTCGGCGGTGAGGAAGCCGATGCCCCACACGTCGGCGGCCAGCCGGTAGGGCTGGTTCTTCACCACGGAGATGGAGGCGTCGCCGTACTTCTTGTAGATGCGGACCGCGATGGAGGTCGACACCTCGACGGTCTGGAGGAACAGCATGACCTCCTTGATCGCCTTCTGTTCCTCCCAGGCGTCGGCGATCTTCTTCGTCCGCTTGGGGCCGAGTCCGGGGACCTCGATCAGCCGCTTCGGCTCCTCCTCGATGATCTGGAGCGTGTCCAGCCCGAAGTGCTGGGTGATGCGGTCGGCGAAGACCGGGCCGATGCCTTTGACCAGGCCGGATCCGAGGTAGCGGCGGATGCCCTGCACGGTGGCCGGCAGGACGGTCGTGTAGTTCTCCACGTGGAACTGCTTGCCGTACTGCGGGTGCGAACCCCAGCGACCCTCCATGCGCAGGGACTCGCCCACCTGGGCGCCGAGCAGCGCGCCGACGACCGTGAGGAGATCGCCGGCACCTCTGCCGGTGTCGACGCGGGCGACCGTGTAGCCGTTCTCCTCGTTGGCGTACGTGATCCGCTCCAGGACGCCCTCGAGCACGGCGAGCCGGCGTTCGCCGGTGGAGGGTGCCGACGTGTTGGTCATGATCCGACGGTACCGGCGGGGAGTGACAGTGGGTGCGGGCCGCTGGACGGGGTGCGGGCGCCGGGCGGGGCACGGGCGGCCCCGGCGTCCACCCCGCCGGCCCACGGCCACTCCGGCCCCACCGGTCACGATTCAATATCGGCCACTCGAAACCCCCTTGCGCCCGCCTCGTGTAATCGTTTCCAATCCTCCGTGTAATCGATTCCACAAGGAGGTGGAGCGGCGATGGCGAGCATCAAGGACGTCGCTGCCGAGGCGGGCCTGTCCGTCGCCACGGTGTCGCGCGCCCTCAACGGCCACCCCTCGGTCAGCCCGGCCGCCCGCCGGCGCGTACTGGCCGCCGTCGAGGCCCTGGGCTACCGCCCCAACGCCGTCGCCCGGTCGCTGCGCACCGACCAGACCCGCACCCTCGGCCTGGTCATCAGCGACGTGATGAACCCGTACTTCACCGAACTGGCCCGCTCCGTCGAGGAGGAGGCCCGCGCGCTCGGCTACAGCGTGATCATCGGCAACGCCGACGAGCGGCCCGAACTCCAGGACCACCATGTGACGACGCTGCTGGACCGCCGTATCGACGGGCTGCTCCTCTCCCCCACCGACGGCGGCTCCCCGCGCATGCTGGACGCCGCCCGCGCGGGCACGCCGATGGTGTTCGTCGACCGGTGGATCCCCGGCGTGGACGTGCCGGTGGTCCGCTCGGACGGGCAGACGGCCGTACGGGACCTGGTGGCGCACCTGTACCGGCTCGGGCACCGCCGGCTCGCCATCATCGCGGGCCCGGCGGCGACCACCACCGGCCGCGAACGCGTCGACGCCTTCCGCGCGGCGCTGCGCGCGCACGGCCTGGAAGTGCCCGACGCCTACATCGGGCAGGGCGACTTCCAGGCCGACAGCGGGCGCCGGGTCACCGAGGGCTTCCTCGACCTGGCCGAGCCGCCCGAGGTCGTCTTCGCCGCCGACAACCTGATGGCGCTCGGCGCGCTGGACGCCCTCCGCGCCCGCGGGCTGCGGGTGCCCGACGACATCGCGCTGGCCGCGTTCGACGACATCCCCTGGTTCGTGCACACCGACCCGCCGGTCACCGCGATCGCGCAGCCCACGGGCGCGCTCGGCCGGGCCGCCGTACGCGCGCTGGTCGACCGCATCGAGGGCCGGCCCGGCGAGTCCGTCACCCTTCCCGCCCGGCTCGTGGTGCGCCGCTCGTGCGGCGAGCCGGCACCGTCCCCGTCCCCCGTACGAAGGAGTACGTCGTGAGCAACCCGGACGAGTTGCTGCGCATCGAGGGCATCCGCAAGACCTTCCCGGGCGTGGTCGCCCTCGACGGCGTCGACTTCGACCTGCGCCGCGGCGAGGTGCACGTGCTCCTCGGCGAGAACGGCGCCGGCAAGAGCACGCTGATCAAGATGCTCTCCGGCGCCCACACGCCCGACGCGGGCCGGATCCTGGCCGGTGGCCGGGAGGTGCGCATCCAGGACGCGCAGGACTCCGAGCGGCTCGGAATCGCCACCATCTACCAGGAGTTCAACCTCGTCCCCGACCTGACCGTCGCCGAGAACATCTTCCTGGGGCGGCAGCCGCGCCGCTTCGGCATGATCGACCGGAAGCGGATGGAGGCGGACGCCGAGGTGCTGCTGAAGCGGGTCGGCGTGAACGTGTCGCCCCGCGCGCGGGTGCGTGAACTCGGCGTGGCGCGGCTGCAGATGGTGGAGATCGCCAAGGCGCTCAGCCTGGACGCGCGGGTGCTCATCATGGACGAGCCGACCGCCGTGCTGACCTCCGAGGAGGTCGAGAAGCTGTTCGCCATCGTGCGGCGGCTGCGCGAGGACGGCGTCGGCGTCGTCTTCATCACCCACCACCTGGAGGAGATCGCCGCCCTCGGCGACCGCGTCACCGTCATCCGGGACGGCAGGAGCGTCGGGCAGGTCCCGGCGTCCACACCCGAGGACGAGCTGGTGCGGCTCATGGTGGGCCGGTCCATCGAGCAGCAGTACCCGCGTGAGCGTCCCGGGACCGGCGCGGCCCTGCTGCGCGTCGAAGGGCTCACCCGCGACGGCGTCTTCCACGACGTGAGCTTCGAGGTGCGCGCCGGTGAGGTCGTCGGCATCGCCGGGCTGGTCGGTGCCGGACGCACCGAGGTGGCCCGCGCGGTGTTCGGCGCCGACCCGTACGACAAGGGCGCCGTGACCGTCGACGGCACCGTGCTGCCCGGCCATGACGTGGGGGCGGCCATGGCGGCCGGGCTCGGGCTCGTACCCGAGGACCGCAAGGGGCAGGGCCTGGTCCTCGACGCCTCCGTCGCGGAGAACCTCGGGCTGGTCACCCTGCGGTCCGCCACCCGCGCCGGCCTCGTCGACCTCAAGGGGCAGCACGCGGCGGCCGCGCGGATCGCCGAACAGCTCGGCGTGCGGATGGCGGGCCTCGGGCAGCATGTGCGGACCCTGTCCGGCGGCAACCAGCAGAAGGTCGTCATCGGCAAGTGGCTGCTGGCGAACACCCGGGTGCTCATCCTCGACGAGCCGACGCGCGGCATCGACGTGGGCGCCAAGGTCGAGATCTACCAGCTCGTCAACGAGCTGACCGCGCAGGGCGCCGCCGTCCTGATGATCTCCAGCGACCTGCCCGAGGTGCTCGGCATGAGCGACCGGGTGCTGGTGATGGCGCAGGGCCGGATCGCCGGTGAACTGCCCGCCGAACGGGCCACGCAGGACGCCGTGATGGCGCTCGCCGTCGGCACCCCGACCGGCACGCACACCATGGACACCACGCACACCACGCACACCACAGACGACAGCAACGACACCGACGACACCACCGGTAAGGAGGCCCCCCGTGGCCGCTGACACGCTCAAGAGCCCGACGGGCGCGGGTGGCGCCTCGGGCGGCCTGCGCCGCCTGCTCCTCGACAACGGGGCGCTGACCGCGCTCATCGTCCTGGTCATCGCCATGTCGGCGCTGTCCGGAGACTTCCTCACCGCCGACAACCTGCTCAACGTCGGCGTCCAGGCGGCCGTGACCGCGATCCTCGCCTTCGGCGTCACCTTCGTGATCGTCTCCGCGGGCATCGACCTGTCGGTCGGCTCGGTCGCCGCGCTGTCGGCGACCGTGCTGGCCTGGAGCGCCACCTCGCAGGGCGTCCCGGTGGTGCTCGCGGTGCTCCTCGCCGTCGTCACCGGCATCGTCTGCGGCCTGGTCAACGGCTTCCTCGTGTCGTACGGGAAACTGCCGTCGTTCATCGCGACGCTGGCCATGCTGTCGGTGGCGCGCGGACTGTCCCTGGTGATCTCGCAGGGCTCCCCGATCGCCTTCCCGGACTCCGTCTCGCACCTCGGTGACACGCTCGGCGGCTGGCTGCCGGTGCCGGTGCTGGTGATGGTCGTGATGGGGCTGCTCACGGCGTTCGTGCTGGGCCGGACGTACATCGGCCGCTCCATGTACGCGATCGGCGGCAACGAGGAGGCGGCCCGGCTGTCCGGGCTGCGGGTGAAGCGGCAGAAGCTCGTCATCTACGCGCTGTCCGGCCTGTTCGCCGCCGCCGCGGGCATCGTGCTCGCCGCCCGGCTGTCCTCCGCGCAGCCGCAGGCCGCGCAGGGCTACGAGCTGGACGCGATCGCCGCCGTCGTCATCGGCGGCGCCTCGCTGGCGGGCGGCACCGGCAAGGCGTCGGGCACCCTGATCGGCGCGCTGATCCTGGCGGTGCTGCGCAACGGCCTCAACCTGCTGTCGGTGTCGGCGTTCTGGCAGCAGGTCGTCATCGGTGTCGTGATCGCGCTGGCGGTGCTCTTCGACACGCTGCGCCGCAAGGCGGGCGCCACGCCGGTGGCGGCCGGTGCCTCCGGCGGCGGGAACCGCGGGAAGCAGGCGGCGACGTACGTCCTGGCCGCGGTGGTCGCGGCGGCGGTCGTCGGCGCCATGTCGTTCCTGCACAATGGCGGTTCGACGGCGAAGAACCAGCGGATCGGGCTGTCCCTGTCGACGCTGAACAACCCGTTCTTCGTGCAGATCCGGGCCGGCGCCGAGGCGGAGGCGAAGCGGCGCGGCGTCGACCTGACGGTCACCGACGCGCAGAACGACGCCTCCCAGCAGGCCAACCAGCTGCAGAACTTCACCAGCGGCGGCCTCGGCGCGATCGTCGTCAACCCGGTGGACTCGGACGCGGCCGGCCCGTCGGTGCGCTCCGCCAACACCGCGGACATTCCTGTCGTAGCCGTCGACCGGGGCGTCAACAAGGCCGAGACGGACGCGCTGGTCGCCTCCGACAACGTCGCCGGCGGCCGGCAGGGCGCGAAGGCGCTCGCCGAGAAGCTGGGCGGCAAGGGCACCATCGTGATCCTCCAGGGGCAGGCCGGAACCTCCGCCAGCCGGGAGCGCGGCGCGGGCTTCGCCGAGGGCCTGAAGGACTACCCGGGCATCGAGGTCGTCGCCAAGCAGCCCGCGGACTTCGACCGCACCAAGGGCCTCGACGTGATGACGAACCTGCTCCAGGCCCACCCGGACATCGACGGCGTGTTCGCCGAGAACGACGAGATGGCGCTCGGCGCGGTCAAGGCGCTCGGCGCGAAGGCCGGGAAGTCGGTGCAGGTCGTCGGGTTCGACGGCACGCCGGACGGGCTCAAGGCGGTCGAGGCGGGCACGCTGTACGCGTCCGTCGCGCAGCAGCCGAGGGAACTCGGCAGGATCGCGGTGGACAACGCGCTGCGCGCGGCCGAGGGCAAGAAGGTCAGCGAGACGGTGAAGGTGCCGGTGAAGGTGGTCACGAAGGAGAACGTGGCCGGCTTCGGCGGCTGACACCGGCGAGAAGGACCCGGGGCGGGGGGGGCAGGGGAACCCCCCCCCCCCCCCCGCACGACCATGTGGGGAGCCACTTCATGAACGACTACGACCTCCTGGTCGTGGGATCCGCCAACGCCGACCTGGTGATCGGGGTCGAGCGCCGGCCGGGCGCCGGGGAGACGGTGCTCGGCTCGGACCTGGCCGTCCACCCGGGCGGCAAGGGCGCGAACCAGGCGGTCGCGGCCGCCCGGCTCGGTGCCCGTACGGCGTTGCTGGCCCGGGTCGGCGACGACGGTCACGGGCGGCTGCTGCTGGACTCGCAGCGGGCGGCCGGTGTGGACACGGTGGGCGTGCTGGTGGGCGGCGCGCCGACCGGGGTCGCGCTGATCACGGTGGACCCGTCCGGCGACAACAGCATCGTGGTGTCACCGGGCGCCAACGGGCGGCTGACGCCGGCGGACGTGCGGGCGGCGGCGAGTCTCTTCCACGCCTCCCGGGTGGTCTCCGCGCAGCTGGAGATCCCGTTGGAGACGGTGGAGGAAGTGGTGCGCAACCTGGCGCCGGGCAGCCGGTTCGTACTGAACCCGTCCCCGCCGCGCCCGCTGCCCGCGCAGGTACTGGCGGCCTGCGACCCGCTGATCGTCAACGAGCACGAGGCGAAGGTCGTCCTCGGTGACGGTGCCGCGGTGAGCGACGAGCCGGAGGACTGGGCGCGGCTGCTGCTGGCGAAGGGCCCGCGCTCGGTGGTGGTGACGCTGGGCGGCGAGGGCGCGCTGGTGGCGTCCTCGGACGGGGTGACGCGGGTTCCGTCCGTCGCGGTGCGCGCGGTGGACACCACCGGCGCGGGTGACGCGTTCACGGCCGCGCTGGCCTGGCGGCTGGGCGCGGGCGAGCCGCTTGCCGAGGCGGCGGCGTACGCGGCCCGGGTCGGCGCGGCGACCGTCACCCGGCAGGGCGCACAGGTGTCGTTCCCGACGGCGGCGGAGGTCGCGGCCCTGCCCGGCGCGGGTGCCGGCGAGGCCGCCGCGTCCGGGACGGGTGCGAACGCCGCGTCCGGGGCGGGTGCGGAGGGCGGCGGCCGGTGAAGAGGCACGGGATACTGAACCGGCACCTCGCCGGGGCGCTGGCCGAACTCGGGCACGGCGACGGGGTGCTGGTGTGCGACGCCGGGATGCCGATACCGGACGGGCCGCGCGTGGTGGACCTGGCGTTCCGGGCCGGGGTGCCGTCCTTCGCCGAGGTCGTCGACGGGCTGCTGGCGGAGCTGGTGGTCGAGGGTGCGACGGCGGCGAGCGAGGTGCGGGAGGCCAATCCGGCGGCGGCCGCACTGCTGGCGGAACGCTTCCCGGGGCTCGAACTGGTGCCGCACGAGCGGCTGAAGGAGCTGAGCGCCGGCGCGCGGCTGGTCGTGCGCACCGGTGAGGCACGACCGTACGCGAACGTGCTGCTGCGCTGCGGCGTGTTCTTCTGAGGCGCCGGCCGTACGGCATCGAGCCGACCGTACGGCATCGAGCCGGCCGTACGGGATCGAGGGCCCGTCGGCCGGCGGTGCGCACGTCGAGGGGGCCCGGTCCGTCGACCGGGCCCCCTCGATTCCCTCCCCCGTCAGAACCCCTCAACTCCCCCCCCGGGTCCCCACCCAGAGGTCCTGACGCCGAGTACGACCCGCGAGACGCGGGGACGGTTGCACGCTCTCTCCGAGATTTTTGCGGCGCCCCTTCCCTACGATGTTCCGGGCAGGATGCAGCCGTCCGGTACGCGTTGGGGGCGTAAGGATGCTGGTGCAGGAGTTCCGGACCGATGTCGTGGAGCCCGTCGAGCGGTGGGACCTCTGGCAGGACGTGGCCACCCGAACGCATGTGCCCAACCTGCTGCGCAGTGCGCGCAGTGACGACTTCGACGCCGTGATGCGGGTGCTGCCCCTCGGGGACGTGCAGATCGCCGAGCTGAGACTGCCGCACCTGGACACCGTGCGCACCCCGCGCACCATCCGGCGCTTCGACCCGGAGGCCTTGCAGATCAACTGCCAGCTCGACGGCGACGGCGGTATGGCGCAGGAAGGCAGGCAGACGGCGTTCCGGGTCGGGCAGCTCGTCATGGCCGACACCAGCCTGCCCTACGAGGCCCGCATCAACCGGACGTCCGAGCGGTCGACCACGGTGATCGTCAGCATGCCGCGGGCCCGGCTGCCGCTGCCGCCGGGCGTGGTGCGGCGGCTGCTGGCCACGCCCGTCCCGGTCGACCACGGCATGGGCGGGGCGCTGTACCGCTGGCTGGCCGATGTCGCCCGGCGCGCCGAGGAGTTCACGGAGGCGGACGCGCCCGCGCTGGCGTCGGTGACGACGGATCTGATCGCCTCCGTGCTCGGCGGCTGCGCGGACTCGGAGGACGCGCTGCCCCCGGAGTCCCGCCGGCGGGCCCTGCACACCAGGATCCGGGACTTCATCGACCAGAACCTCGGCGATCCGTCGCTGTCCCCGGCGACGGTCGCGGCGGCCCACGGCATCTCGGTGCGCCATCTGCACCAGTTGTTCGCGGCGGAGGGCGAGGCGCCGGCCGCCTGGATCCGGCACCGCCGGCTGGAGCGCTGCCGCCGCGACCTCGCCGACCCGAGACTGCGGGGCCGCGCCGTGCACTGGATCGCGGCACGGTGGGGCTTCACCGACCCGGCCACCTTCAGCCGTGTCTTCCGCCGCGTGTACGGGATGACACCGACGGACCACCGCCACCAGCACACCGACCCGTAGGGGCCGTTTCCCGTCCTGCCGGAATCGACAAGATCCCTGCACGGATGGTCAAGGATTCAATCGTCCCTGGGCCGCATGCTGGTTGCCGTGCGCGGTGGGGGCCGCGCACTGCGGGGAGCAGGGGGGAAGCACCGTGCGGTGCCGGCGAACGTCGGCGTCCGATCGGCACCGCACCGCTTGCGCTCCGCGCCGGGCCCGTACGGACTGCGCCCCGTACCGGGCCCGCGCTGCGTGCACCGGCCCTCCATCGCTCAGGGGGGCCGTGCACCGCGATGCCTATCCGGCGTGCTCCACGAACCGCGCGGCCGTCCCGGCGAGCACCTCGCGCTGACGTGCACGAGCATCGACACTGTCCCCGGTGTGTCCGGATCGCGTCACATTGTGATCAACGCCGTTGCGTCCGTGGCGCGTTGCGCGACAGCATGTTCGAACGGTTCTGTGAACGGTTCTGTGATGCGTACGTGACGCACGGGGGTGACACACGTGAAGTTCGACATGGGGTCGACGACCCTGTCGGATCTGGGGAAGAACACGTTCGGTTCGAGCACCGACCTGGGCACGCTGATCCGCATGCTCATCCAGGCGGCCGAGCCGTTGGAGGGCAAGTTCAACGGTTCCGGGAAGGTCGCCTTCGACTCCTTCAAGACGCGTGCGGACGAGATCACCGCGGCGCTGAACGAGTCGCTCGGCGCGATCCTCGAAGGCCAGGGCGGTATGGACACCGCGTTCACCACCGGTGAGACCGAGCAGCACGACAACGCCCAGAAGAACATGGGCGCGGCCAACTTCGACGCGGCCCGCTTCGGCGCACGATAGGCCGCCCACCGGGGCAGAGGCGACAACCACAGGGGGTTTGACGATGGGCCAGAATCTGGACCGCCGCTCCTACGACACCGGCGCGTCGAGCGAGGTGCAGGGCGGCTTGCAGGGAATCGTCGGGCAGTTGGAGCGCGTGCTGGCCGACCGCGACAAGGCAGTGAAGGCCGCCATGGCCGACTTCCAGGCCGACGGAGTCTCCGAGGAGTACCACGGCAAGGAGCTGCGCTGGAACCGCGCGGCCAACGAGGTGCGCAGCATCATCCAACTCGTGCGCACGACTCTCGAGGACAACGACGGAACGGCCCAGTCGACGATGGCGAAGGCGCGGGCGGCGGTCGACAACATCGGCTGACGCGGGCGCGTCGGCGGGACGACGGCACACGGGAGTACGGGGATTCCAATGACGGGGTGGGACATCTCGCCGTCGGGCGTGCAGCACGTGCTCACACAGACGGCGAAGGCGGCCGAGGGCCTCTCGGACACCGGGAAGGCCCTGCAGAAGACCATGCCGAGCGCGGCGAAGTCCGCCGGCACGATCCAGCAGGGTGGCGTGGAGAAGAGCGGGGTCCAGGGCCCGGTCGCGGCGGCGCTGGGCGAGTTCTTCACCGCCTACCAGGAGAAGCTGATGTACGTCGCGGTGCGCACGTCGAACTCGCTCGACGGGGCGGCCACGGCGACCAACGCGTACGTCAAGGGTGACCTGGACATGGCCGCGCAGGCCCAGGCGAACGCACTGAAGGAACCGAAGATCGACCTGCCGGGCGCGGGCGGACAGGGGGGCCAGTGAGCGCGGACCTCATCGATCCGCAGAACATCCCGCAGTTCACCGGTGATCTGGAGCAACTGGGCATCGACCACATGCTCCTGACGGGGCAGGCGCTCGTCTTCCGCCAGTCGGGGTCGGACGTGCACACCCGCTTCCAGGGGCTGTCGGCGTGCTACACGGCCCCGGAGGCGGAGCAGTTGTTCGCCACGACGGCGCCGGTGGCGGCCAAGGCCGACGAGTTCGCCGACGATCTGGAGAAGGTGGCGGCGGCCCTCAGCTCGTACGAGACGGAGATCCAGCCGCTCGTGGCCAGGCTGAAGAGCCTCAAGCGTCGCGCGGAAACCTTCCGGCAGCAGATCGCGGGGGACGAGGACTGGCGCGAGGACGACGACAACGTCCAGCTCAACAACGACCTGGTGCACGACGTCAACGCCACCACGGCGGCCTTCTGGCAGGCGGAGATCACCTGCCACAACAAGATCACCGCGCTGGTGGGCGGCTCGACGCTGATCATCGAGGACGGCGCCCAGAAGCGCCTGCTGAAGCGCGGCACCAGCACCTACGGCTTCACCGCCGACCTCCTGAACCAGTCCGAGGAACTGCCCTGGGGCAAAACCGTGGAGAAGGAGCGGCACGGGCTCGACTGGCTGGGCCACCAGGTCATGGAGTTCGGCAAGGGCTTCGTCGTCGACGGGGTGTGGGGCACGATCCGGGGCCTCGGCACCCTCGTCGGCGTGGACGGCTGGGACGCGGCGGGCGAGGCGTGGAAGGGGCTCGGCAAGCTCGCGACCGGCGTGCTCATCACCGCGGTGCCCGTGGTCGGCGTGGCGTACTGGCAGATGCCCGAGGACAAGCTGCCCTCCTATCTGCGCGACTCCCGCAATACGGTCAAGGAGGCGGGCAAGGCGCTGGTTGCCTGGGACCAGTGGGGCGAGAACCCGGCACGGGCGGGCGGCGCGGTCACTTTCAACGTCCTGACGACCGTCTTCACGGGAGGCGCCGGAGCGGCGGCGAAGGGCGGCTCGGTGGCCCGCACGGTCGGCGCGCTCGGCAAGACGGCCCGGCTC
Organism: Streptomyces calvus; assembly: GCF_006782915.1. Classification (GTDB taxonomy): domain Bacteria; phylum Actinomycetota; class Actinomycetes; order Streptomycetales; family Streptomycetaceae; genus Streptomyces; species Streptomyces calvus. Next base: position 82,916 of record NZ_VCNP01000045.1, on the reverse strand, counting down.
GTCGATCCCATGACGTACCTCGGCAAGGCCGCGAAGTTCGGCACGGTCAAGGTCACCGACCTGTTCGCCGGCCTGCGGGGCGTCCACGCGGGCGCCTACGACGACATCCTCGCCGGAACGAGACGCGTCCAGCCCGACGGCAGTGTGGTGCGGGTCGCCGACGACATGCCGGTCGTCCGCGACAACGTGGTGGAGTGGCCGGACGGAACCCGGCTGAACCTGGACGACGGCTCGGTCGTCCGCGCGGACGGCACGGCGGCTCCGGCGAAGGTGGAACTGTCGGCGGCGGACCGGGAGTTGCTGGAGCGGAGCCTGCCGCACGAAGAGGGTGTGCTCGTCGGGGCGGGCGACCGGGCAGGCGCACACGCGGCCGGGAGCACGGCGGCCCACGTCGGCGGCGACGCGACGGGCCGGGCAGGCGGGAACACGGCACCGACCGCTCACGTCGGCGAGCACGCCGGGGCGCGCGGCACGGACACGGCGCCCGCACGTGACGGCGGAGGGCATGCGGCGGGCGGCGACGGGCACGCGGGGAGCGGTGGCACCGACAACGGTGGGATTCCCGCCCAGCACGCCGGAACCGGCGGCGGTCACGGGGGCGGCAACGGCTCGGGCGGATCACCGTCCGGAAGTCGCGCTCCTCTGGATGTCGAACGCGAGATCATGCGCCGGCAGGTCGAGCGGGCCAACAACGACCCCGAGTGGTTCAAGGAGCATTACCGCGAGAACGGATACCGGCGCTCCACCACTGCCGAGGGCGGTTACGGCCAGGCCGTACCCCAGCTCACGCGCAACCCGCTCGCGCCGCCCAAGTGGATCGCGGCGAGTGACATGCCTCCGGCGATCAAGGAGGAATATGTGCGCCCGGATCCCATCAAGGGCAAAGCTGCGGACCTCTCCGACGAGACCCTGAGGCACCTGAACGAGCAGGCCGCCAAGCGGGACGCGGCCGTCAAGGCCGACAACGCGGCGGAGGACGCCCTGAAGGCCGCGGAGAAGGCCTACGCCGCCAACCCCACGGACGAGCTGGCCGCCGCAAGGGATCTCGCCGACAAGACACACTCACCGCTTCACGGCGACGCGAACCGGCAGAGCGAACTGCTCGGCGAGCACGCCGCCGAACGCCATGCAGTACCGGAGCACTATCCCGGTGCGGTGCGCCTGGACGACGGGGCCCTCGGGAACAATCGGTTCGACCAGGTGTACCGGACGACGGACGGTCGGTATGTCGTCGTCGAGGCGAAGGGGTCCACGACGGCCGCTCTCGGCGTGCGCAAGGGTCACAGCGGGCGGTTGGTGACACAGGGGACGAAGGAGTACTTCGAAACCATTCTCAAGGAAATGGAGAAGAGGGCCGAGCGACGCACGAAGAGTGGGGACGTTGAAGCGGCTCGCGCCGAGCGGACCTTGGCCGAAGACCTCCGAGACGCGCTGGACGAGGGCAAGGTGGACTACGTCCTGGTCAAGGCTGATTTCAACGGGCCTAATTATGCTGGGTACCAAATGAAGCAGTTCGATCTCACGAAATGAGAAATTTGTTCATGCATACACGCATTCCCCGCCCTCCCCTGAAAGGTAGTCACCCGAATCCAGACGAGCTCCGGCAAGAGATCAACGAGAGAACCCTCCGTCGCGTCGAGCGTCTTGAGCAATACCCGCAGAGCTTCGGCCTGACCTTCAGCAGTGCTGTGTCCAGCGCCAGCCTTCAGACGCTGGACGATCCCACCGCCGACAAGCTGGAGACGTGGGAAGCCTGGGTCATGGCGATGCAGGTCGGGTCCGCACTGTTCGCCTCGGCGACCGCTCCCGAGGGCTCCACCGTCGAGTGCATGATCGGCCACGAGGTACGGACGATCCCCGCCGTGGGGATCACGCACTTCGTCGACGCGGGCACCTGGCTGGACGCTTTCTGGCTGGCCGTCGTCTGCCGGGACCAGGCGCGGATGACCCAGCTGTGCCAGGTGCCGGTCGAGACGCTGCGGGCCTCCGGCGCCGTCTTCGAGGAGTACATCTACCACTGGGTCGACGTCCTCCAGACGTACTGGCTGGAGCGGCCGGGACTCGGGGACAAGCTCGTCGCCGCGTTCGAGGCGACCGACCCGGACCGGCTGCGGTTCCTCGACCGAGAGACGATGCTCAAGGTCCTGTATCCGCCGATCAATCTGTTCTACCGCTTCGTCGGCCAGGACGCGGATCAGTTCAACGAGGCCCTGGTCCAGGCGCTCGAGCTGCACAAGGAGTACTGGACGGCGAACGAGGAGCGGGAGGAATCCGGTGACGGCGACATCCCTCTCGCGATCCTCGCCATCACCTGCCTCGCCCATGACGCCGGACGGCCCATCGAGGTCGAGTCGGAGTATCTGCCCGAGCACCTGCTCAAGCGCAGCTGGCTGGGAGAGTTCCCTACGTGACACGAGGTGAGCGAGCGGCATGACCGCCCAGGACTACGACAGCCAGCTCCTGGAGTCCGTTTCCGTGCGGCGACGGCGGTTGCGGGACGCCCTGTTGTTCGGGGCACGGCGGCAACGGCGGGCCGCGGACGAGCGGATGGGGAAGGTGCTCGCCGGCATGGTGATCGCGGCCGTGCTGTGCGCGGGGTGTGTCGGGTGGTCGTTCGTGTCCCACCGGCTGATCGGGCAGGACAGCCCGTACTCTCCCGGCGTTTCCACTCCCTCAAATAGTCCTACAAGCCGGTGATAGGTTCGCGAACGTGATGTCTACGGGGGCCTTGAGCAGGAACACGGCCAGTGGGCCGGTGGTGTTGAGCCGGGTCACGCTCGTCGGTGAGCGGCGCCGCGTCGACCTCGTGCTCCCGGCGCGGGAGCCGGTCGGGCTGCTGCTGCCCGAGATCATGCGGTTGCTGGACGACCGTGCGGAGGGGCGGCCCGCCTCGCGTCAGCTCGTCACGGTGGACGGCTCCGCGCTCGATCACGACAGCACACTGGAGACGGCTGGCGTCCGCGACGGCGCTGTGCTGCGTCTCGTCCGTGCCGAGGACGCCCCGCCCGCTCCCGTCGTGCACGACGTCACCGACGAGGTGGCGGAGGACCTCGGTCATCGGGCATGGGTGTGGGGGCCGGCCGCGCGGCGCGTCACGTCGGGTGCCGCGAGCGTGGCCTGGGTGGTCGTCGCCGCTCTGTTCGCGCGTGCGCGGTACGACGACTCGGTGGTCGCCGCCGCGCTTCTCGTCGCCGCCGGTGCGGCAGTGGTCGCCGGTGCGGTCCTGGGGCGGGTGCGCAGGTACGGGCTCGCCGCCACCCTCCTGTGTGCCGGTGGCGCGCTCGGAGTGCTGGGCGTGTGGAGCCTCGTCGATGTCGTCGGCGGGTCGTCGGCGGGTGCCCTGCGGCTCGCCGGGGTGGCCGCCGTGGGCGTGCTGGTCCTCGCACTGCTCGGGCTGTTCACGCCGCTGGGGCGGGGCGGGGTCGTGGGCGCCGGTGCCGTGGCCGCGACCGCCGTCGGCTGGGAGGCCGTCGTCGCCCTGCAGTCCGGCGCCGGGACGGTGGAGCAGCAGGCGCGGGTCGGGGCGGTTCTCGGCGTCGTCTGTGTGGTGGTGCTCGGGGTGCTGCCGCGGCTCGCGCTGATGGCGTCCGGGCTCTCGGGGCTCGACGACCGCCGGGCCGGCGGGGTTTCCGTCAGCCGTCACCGGGTGTCCACGGCCCTGACCGCCGCGCACCGCGGGCTGGTGCTCGCCACGATCACCCTGGCCGGATCGGCCGCCGCGGCCGCCGTACTGGCGCTGCGGGACCCCTCCGTGTGGACGGTGCCGCTGGCCGCGCTCGTCGCGGTGGTGCTGGGCCTGCGGGCCCGGGCGTTTCCGCTGGTCGCCGAAGTGGTGGTGCTGCTCGCCGCTGCGGCGGGCGTCGTCGTACGGTTGTTGACGGTGTGGGCGGAGCGGTCCTCGGCCGCGGCCCCGCTGGCCGTCCTGGTCGTGCTCGCGGTCCTGCCGCTCGTCGTGCTCGCCGTGCAGCCGGCCGAGCATGTGCGGGTCCGGTTGCGGCGAGTCGGTGACCTGCTCGAATCGGTGGGGGTCATCGCGCTGCTCCCGCTGCTCGTCGGCGTGTTCGGTGTGTACGGACGACTGCTCGACACCTTCGCCTAGGAGGCACGGCCGCATGACGCAGGGGGAGCAGAGGCGCGAGCAGCCGTCGGCAGGCGGCGACTGGCAGCGGAACGTGCTGCGGGAGCTGGGCGGCGCCGGGGGAAGCAGCCCTTCGGAGACCGGTGCCGGTGACGGCAGAGGGCCGGCCTCGGCCCGGCCCGGCGAGCCCACGCTGCGGCTCGTTCACCCCGCGCCCGCACGGCCCCCGGCCACGGCGCCGGAAGAGGCCACGGCGCCGGAAGAGGCCACGGCGCCGGAAGAGGCCACGGCGCCGGAGGCGGGCGCCGACGACGTGCCCGGCCCGCAGGTCCCCGGTCCGGTGCCTTCGTCCGCGCCCCGCGCTCCGGACGGCCCCGCGTCCCCGGCCCGCCTGTCCGGCACCCCGGCCGCCGCCGGGCCGGAGCCGGAGCGGCCCGCGACGCCCTCCGTCCCCGTCCGCGACCCCCGCCTCCCCGCCTCCCCCGCCCCCGAGTCCTCCCCCACCCTCGATCCCCGTCTCCTCCTCGCCCTGGGCCGTCCGCTGCACGGCGACTCCGTGACCCGGCGCACGGGGAGGGCCCTGCGTAAGCTCACCTCGTCCGTCAACCAGGACGTCGCCGAACAGACCCGGATCGCCCGCGAGTTGCAGCAGCCCGTCACCACGGGCCGGGTGGTGGCCGTCACCTCCATCCGTGGCGGCGTCGGCAAGTCCACCGTCTCCGCGTTGCTCGGGCGCACCCTCAACCACTACCGGCACGACCCGGTGCTGACCCTGGAGGCGGACACCGCTCTGGGCACCCTGCCGGTGCGCATGGGCGCGGAGGCCGTGCGCTGGACGTGCGCCGATCTCGCGCCGATCCTCCACCCCTCCATGCAACTGACGGACGTCACCGGCTACCTGGTCCCGGTGTCGGACGGCGGCTGGCTGCTGCCCGCCGGCCGGGGACAGGTCGGTCCGCCGCTCGACATGACGTCGTACCGCAAGGTGACGCTGGCGTTGCGCCGCTACTTCGCCGTGACCGTGGCCGACTGCGAGACGCTGCCCGGCGAGGTGGCCCGTACGGCCATGGACACCGCGCACGCCCGGGTGGTGGTCGCGCCGACCACCGCGGAAGGAGTCGGCGCGACCCGTCAGGTGCTGGACTGGCTGGCGCGGTTGCCGCATTCCGCGCTGGCCACGACGGTCGTGGCACTGGTGTCGAACACCCCCGACACGCTCCTCGACGGCAAGACGGCCGCGGGGCATCTCAAGGAGGCCGGCGTCACCGTCGTCGCCGTGCCGTACGACCGTCATCTGGCCGGCGGCGGCCCCATCCGCACCGACCTCCTGTCGCACGCCACCCAGCAGGCCGTCCTGCGGCTGGCCGCCGAGGTGATGGGGCGCGCGGTGAGGGTGCGATGAGCATCCGGCCGGTGCGCACCGGCCCGTGCCCGCCCCTCCGCCACCGCCAGTCCCTCCGCCATCCCCCGCCCCTCCGCCACTGCCCGTCCCGCCCCTCCTCCGTCACGACCCGCTCCGGAGTAGCCCGCCCGTGACCCTGAGAATCGTCCACCGGCCCGCCCGCAGCACCCGCCCCCCGGAACCCGCCCGGCCCCGTACGGTCGAAGCGCCGCCCAACCTGCCCGAGGGGAAGGCCGGCAACGCGGCCACCGCCCTGCTGCCGATGGCCGGTGTCATGGGCTCCGTGGTCATGATGACCGTGATCCGCAACAGCCGGTTCGCGGTGGTGGGCGCGATCGTGCTGGTCTTCGCGCTGCTGGGCGCGGTGGCGCTGTTCCTGTCGCAGCGCGGCAAGGCGCAGCGCACCCGGCGCACCCAACGTGAGCGCTACCTGGAGTACCTGGAGGAACTGCGGGAGGAACTCGGCGCCGCGGAGCGGCGGCGCCGGGACGCCGAGCGTGAGCTGAACCCGGCGCCGGAGGCGTTGTACGACCTGGTGCGGGACCCGGCCCGGCTGTGGGAGCGGCGGCGCCGGGACGCCGACTTCCTGCGGGTGCGGGTCGGTCTCGGTGACGTACCGGTGCAGGAGCCGGTGATCCAGCAGAGCGGCGCCGGCGGGGTGCTGACGCCGCCGGACCCGTTCATGCTCAACGAGGCCCGCGCCCTGCAGCGCCGGTTCGCCACGGCCGCCGACATGCCCTTGACCGTGCCGTTGGACCGCGCCGGGAACGTCAGCGTCGTCGGCGACCGGGAGGACGTCCTGCGGGTCGCCCGGGCCCTGCTGGTGCAGACGGCGGTGACGCACGCTCCCGACGACGTCGCGCTCGCCCTGGCCGTGCCCGGCGAACGGCTGGCCGAGTGGGAGTGGGCGAAGTGGCTGCCGCACGTGCTGGATCCGCAGGCGCACGACGGTCCGGTGGCCGCCCGTCGCATCGCGCCCGATCTCGTACAGCTGGCCGGGCTGCTCCGGCACGAGCTGGGCCGGCAGTCCGCGTACGCGGCGGAGGTACGGCGCGGGCTCGCCGACCGGAACGCACTGCGGCTGGCGGGCCGGCTGCTGGTGGTCGTCGACGCCCACGGCGAGCCGGCCGCGGAACTCCCGCGCCCGGACTCGGCGGTCGGCCTGCCGGACATGGGCGTCACCGTGCTGCACCTCCTCGAGGAGCAGGTCCACGAGCCGGACGAGGTGGGCGTGCGCATCACCGTCCACGGCGAGCGGGTGGTCGTCGAGGACCTTCGCGGCTCCGCCACCGAGGACGCCACCGCACCGGTCACCGCCGCCGAGGGCACCGTCGACCCGGTCACCGCGGCCGGGGCGGAGGGCATGGCCCGGCTGCTGGCCCCGCTGCGACTGTCGCCGGAGTCCGCCGCCGCCGAGGGCAGCCCCGTCACCGGGCCGGTCGACTTCCCCGCGCTCCTCGGCATCACCGACCCCGCCGACCTGGACCTGACCGCCCTGTGGAAACCGCGCGGCGAACGCGACTTCCTCCGCGTACCCATCGGGCTGACGGACCGCCACGATCCGGTCCTGCTGGACCTGAAGGAGTCCTCGCAGCTCGGCATGGGCCCGCACGGACTGTGCGTGGGCGCGACCGGATCGGGCAAGAGCGAACTGCTGCGCACCCTCGTCCTCGCCCTGGTCACCACCCACTCCCCCGAGGACCTGGCGCTCGTCCTGGTCGACTACAAGGGCGGCGCCACGTTCGCCCCCTTCACCGAACTCCCCCACACCGCCGGGATGATCACCAACCTGGAGAACCGGGCCGGGCTCGTCGAACGCGTCCACACCAGCCTCGCCGGCGAGGTCAAGCGCCGCCAGCAGGTCCTGAAGGACGCCGGCAACGTCGCCGACATCGGTCACTACGCCGTGCTGCGCGCGACGCGGAGGCCGGACCTCGAACCGCTTCCGCACCTGTTCGTCGTCATCGACGAGTTCGGTGAACTCCTCACCGCGAAGCCGGACTTCATCGACCTGTTCCTGTCCATCGGCCGCATCGGCCGCTCCATCGGCGTCCACCTGCTGCTGTCCAGCCAGCGCATCGAGGGCGGCAAGCTCAAGGGCCTGGACACCTACCTGTCGTACCGGCTGGGCCTGCGGACCTTCTCGGCCGACGAGTCCCGCACCGTCCTCGACACCACCGACGCCTTCCATCTGCCGCCCCTGCCCGGATTCGGCTACCTCAAGGTCGACACCTCCACCTACGAACGGTTCAAGGCCGGGTACGTCTCCGGCGCACACCGCGGCCCGGTGGCTCGCGAGCAGCGGGGCGAGGAGCCGCTCGCCCTGCCCTACCCGGCGTACAACACCGCGGGGCGGACCGAGGAGCCGGCGGAGGAACCCGCCGCCACCCGGCGGGAGACCGGCCCCAGCGTCCTGTCCCTCATGGTCGACCGGCTCGCCGGCGCCGCCCCCGCCGTGCGCCGTATATGGCTGCCCCCGCTGCCCGACGCCGTCACCCTGGACGCCGCCGCCGGACCGGTCCGGGTCTCCGAGCGCGGACTGCACCTGGCGCGCGCCACCGGCGGGATGCGGGTGCCGCTCGGCGTGCTCGACGACCCGGCCCGTCAGTGGCAGGGCCAGTGGGTGCTGGACCTGACCACGGCCGGCGGTCACGTGGCCGTGATCGGCGGCCCCCAGTCCGGCAAGACCACCCTGCTGCGGACCCTCGTGCTGTCCCTGGCGGTCACCCACACGCCCCGCGACGTCGCCGTGTACGGCCTGGACCTGGTCGGTGGCGGCCTGTCGGCGACGGCCGCCCTGCCGCACGTCGGCGGGATCGCCGGACGGGCCGACCGTGAGCGCGCGGCCCGTACGGTGGCCGAGGTGCGCGCCATGCTCGACGAACGCGAGACGGTCTTCCGCGAGCACGGCATCGACTCCGTCGACCAGCTCCGCGGTCTCCGCGCCCAGGGTCGGCTGCCGCAGCTCGGCTCCACCGACGTCGTCCTCGTGATCGACGGCTTCGGCGCGCTGCGCGACGACTTCGCCGACCTGGACGAGCCGGTCGCCGACCTGCTGAAGCGGGGCGGCGGCTACGGCATCCACGTGGTGGCGGGCATGCTGCGCTGGAACGACGTCCGCATCGCCACCCAGTCGCTCTTCGGCACCCGCGTCGAGCTGCGCCTGAACGACCCCGCCGACTCCTCCGTCGACCGCAAGCTCTCCGAGACCCTCTCGCCGGACGTGCCCGGCCGGGTGCTCACCGACGGCAAGCTGTTCGCGCAGGCCGCCCTGCCCCGTATCGACGGCTCGCCCACGACCGGCGACCTGGGCCCGGCGCTGGACGAGGCGGCCCGGACCGTCAGCGCCACCTGGCACGGCGAACCCGCCGCCCCGGTGCGGGTACTGCCGGCCCGGCTGCCGGCGACCCGGCTGCCCTCGCCGGCCGCCGAACCGCGGCGGATACCCCTCGGCCTCGACCAGGACGCCCTGGCGCCCGTGCTGCTCGACCTCTTCGGCGGCGACCAGCACCTGCTGGTCCTCGGCGACAACGAGTGCGGCAAGACGAACCTGCTGAAGCTGATCGTCGCCGGGCTCGTCGAGCGGTACTCCGACGACGAGCTGGTCTTCGGCGTCTTCGACCCGCGCCGCGGCCTGCGCGGCGTCGTCCCGGAGCCGTACCGGGGCGGCTACGCCCACAACGCCGCGCTCGCCGCCGCCCTGTCCACGGGCATCGCCGCCGAACTGCAGAAGAGGATGCCGGAGACCGCCGACCCGGACGCGCCCGAGACCGGCGAGCCCGCTTTCCGGGGCCCGCGGATCGTCATCCTCGTCGACGACTACGACATCCTCACCACCGCCGGACAGCAGCCCCTCGCGCCCTTCCTGCCGTACGTCTCCTCCGCGCAGGACATCGGCCTGCACTTCGTCCTGGCACGCCGCACCGCGGGAGCCTCCCGCGCGCTGTACGAGCCGCTGCTGACCACCCTGCGCGAGACGGGCTCCACCGCCCTGGTGATGACCGGCGACCGCACCGAGGGACAGCTCTTCCCCGGCCTGTACGCCTCCCCGCAGCCACCCGGCCGCGGCACCCTGGTCCGCCGCGGCCGGCAGCACCGGCTCGTCCAGACCGCCCTGATCGGAGCCGAGGAGGAACAGTCGTGACCAAGGACGTCATCGCCCTCACCCCGAAGATGCCGGACACCTGGGCCCTGCTGGCCGGCCTGTACGCGGGCGGGCCCGAGGCGGCCGTGACCGCCGACTCCGCGGGCGCGGTGCTGCGGCTGTGCGCCCCGGACGGCAGGCCCCTCGTGTCCGTGGAGGCCCCGCTTCTGGTCCAGGTCCACGGGGAGGCCGAACGGCTGCTCGGGCAGGAGGTGCCCGCGCCGTTCTGGTGGACCGAGGCCCGGGCCTCCGGTGCCGTGCCCGAGGCCGAACGGCTGGCGGGATCGGTGTGCGGGCGGCTCGCCCTGCTGCTGGGCGGCAGCACCTGGCCCGAGTCGGCGGCGGGTACCGGGGTCGTGGACGTTCGTGCGGCGGTCGCGCCGGACGACGGGCAGCCGGTCGTGGACGTCCTCACCGACAGCACGGCCGTCGTCCTGTCCGATCGGCCCGTGCTGGCGTTGACCACCTGGCTCTCCGAGGTGCTGCGCGACACCTCCGAGTCGGGCCGTGCCCTGCAGATCGTCACCCCACCGCACGTCCGGCTCAGTGCCCCGGCCCGCGCCACCCTCCTCCAGGTGCCCAACCGCTGGGTCGTCCAGGACCCGGCACAGGGCTACTACGACGGCCTGTCCGGGGCGGTGCTGCGCTGGCAGGACGGGACGTTCACGCCCGCGCTCGGGGCGGACGGCACGGCCTCGGTCGCCGAGGCGTTCGGCCGGACGTCCCCGTCGAGCGACCGGCAGCTCGTCGTGGCGTTCCGTACGACGCTCCCCGCGCACGAGGACACCGTCCTGGGGGAAGCGCTCGAGACGGCCTGGCGTGCGCTCACCGGCTCGGCGCCGGCCGGCTGGGGCACCGCGGAACCGGTCAACCTGCCCTGGTCGCCCCGTCGGCTGACCGGCCTGGCCCGCAACCGGGCCCCCGAGCCGACCCATGTGATCGTGACAGGACACCCCGACCGGCCCGGGCTGGCGTGGATCCGGGTCACGCGGACCACCGCCGGCGTCGAGCAGGACGTGACGCTCACCCTCGGGTACGGGGAGGGTGAGGAACCGCCCCTGGAGGCGATCGAACCCCTCGCCGAGCGTCTCGTCGCGGAGCACGGCCTGACGACGATGCTGGCGTCGGTGCGGCGGGCCGCCCGCGACCTCACCACGGCTCCCGTGCTCCAGGCGCCGCCCGTCCCGGTCGCCTTCACGCTCGGTGCGCGGGACGTGCGGGGCATCGGCCTCACCCACGCCCGTCGCCCGCCCGTCGCGGTACGGCCGGTCGCCCTGGGACCCGCCTCCGAGCCGGCCCTGCACTACCCGCTGGGCGACGGGTCGGACGCCGGTGCCCTCGTCGAGCTGCGCCGTCTGGCGGCACATCTGCGGGCCGGTGCGCCGGGTGCGGGAGCCTGACGGCACGCTCCGCGCCCCGGGTACGTGCGCCCGGCCGCACCGTGTCCGGATGCCCGTACCCAGGGCCTCAGCGCGCGGCGGACCTCACCCGGCGTGCTCCACGAACCGCGCGGCCGTCTCGGCGAGCACCTCGCGTCCGTCGCGGGCCCACAGTGCGTCGTTGAACAGTTCGACCTCGATGGCGCCGGTGTAGCCGGCCGCCTCCACGTAACGCTTCCACTCCCGCATGTCGACCGCGCCGTCGCCGATCTGGCCGCGGCCGTTGAGCACGCCCTCGGGCAGCGGGGTGATCCAGTCGGCGAGCTGGAAGGTGTGGATGCGGCCCTGGGCGCCGGCGCGGGCGATCTGCACCGGCGCGGTGTCGTCCCACCAGATGTGGTACGTGTCGACGGTGACGCCGACCTGGTGGGCGGGGAAGCGTTCGGCGATGTCGAGGGCCTGGGCGAGGGTGGAGACCACGCACCGGTCGGAGGCGAACATCGGGTGGAGCGGCTCGATGGCCAGTTTCACCCCGTGGTCCTCGGCGTAGGGGCCGAGTTCGGCGAGGGCGTCCGCGATGCGTTCCCGGGCGCCGCGCAGGTCCTTGGACCCGGCCGGCAGGCCGCCGGAGACCAGGACCAGCGTGTCGGTGCCGAGCGTGGCCGCCTCGTCCACGGCACGCCGGTTGTCGGCCAGGGCGGCGGCCCGCTCACCGGCGTCGATCGCGGTGAGGAAGCCGCCCCGGCACAGCGTGGTGACCGTCAGGCCCGCGTCGCGCACGAGCTTCGCCGCGGCCTCCACGCCGTACGCCTGCACCGGCTCGCGCCACAGGCCCACGCCCGGCACGCCCAGTTCCCGGCAGGCGTCGACGAGTTCCGGCAGCGCGAGCTGCTTGACCGTCATCTGGTTGATGCTGAAGCGCGCGAGGTCGGTCACGGGGTCACTCCGTACAGGTGCAGCAGCGTCCTCATGCGTTCCTCGGCCAGCTTGGGGTCGGGGAACAGGCCGAGGCCGTCGGCGAGTTCGTAGGCGCGGGCGAAGTGCGGCAGCGAGCGGGCCGACTGCAGGCCGCCGACCATGGTGAAGTGGCTCTGGTGGCCGGCCAGCCAGGCGAGGAACACCACGCCCGTCTTGTAGAAGCGGGTCGGTGCGCGGAAGAGGTGGCGGGAGAGTTCGACGGTCGGGTCGAGGAGGGCGCGGAAGCCGTCCGTGTTCCCGGTGTCGAGGACGCGGACCGCCTGTGCGGCCAGCGGGCCGAGCGGGTCGAAGATGCCGAGCAGGGCGTGGCTGAAGCCCTGGTCGTCGCCGGCGATCAGCTCGGGGTAGTTGAAGTCGTCGCCGGTGTAGCAGCGCACGCCGTGCGGGAGGCGGCGGCGCAGGTCGATCTCGCGCTGGGCGTCCAGCAGGGAGACCTTGATGCCGTCGACCTTGTCGGGGTGGGCGGCGATGACCTCCAGGAAGGTGTCGGTGGCCGCGTCGAGGTCGGAGGAGCCCCAGTAGCCCTCCAGCGCCGGGTCGAACATCGGGCCCAGCCAGTGCAGGATCACCGGCTCGGCGGCCTGGCGCAGCAGGTGGCCGTAGACCTCCAGGTAGTCCTCGGGGCCCTGCGCCGTCGCGGCGAGGGCGCGGGAGGCCATCAGGATGGCCTGCGCGCCGGACTCCTCGACGACCGCGAGCTGTTCCTCGTAGGCGGCGCGCACCTCGGCGAGGCTGCCGGCGGTGAGCTGGTCGGTGCCGACGCCGCAGGCGATGCGGCCGCCGACGGCCTTCGCCTCGGCGGCGGAGCGGCGGATCAGCTCGGCCGCGCCCGCCCAGTCCAGGCCCATGCCGCGCTGGGCGGTGTCCATGGCCTCGGCGACGCCGAGCCCGTGGGACCACAGGTGGCGGCGGAAGGCGAGGGTGGCGTCCCAGTCGACGGCGGCGGGCGAGTCGGGGGTGGTGTCGGCGTACGGGTCGGCGACGACGTGCGCGGCGGAGAAGACCGTACGGGAGGTGAAGGGGGCTCCGGCGGTGACGGCGAGGGGCTCGGTGCGGGGCTCGTAGGCCCGCAGCGTGCCGTTGGCGTCGGGCAGGTGCAGGGTCACAGCGCGATCTCCGGGACGTCGAGGCGGCGGCCCTCGGCCGAGGACTTCAGGCCCAGTTCGGCGAGTTGGACGCCGCGGGCGCCGGCCAGCAGGTCCCAGTGGTAGGGGGCGTCGGCGTAGACGTGGCGCAGGAACAGCTCCCACTGGGCCTTGAAGCCGTTGTCGAACTCGCCGTTGTCCGGGACCTCCTGCCACTGGTCGCGGAAGACCTCGGTGGCCGGGATGTCCGGGTTCCAGACCGGCTTGGGGGTGGCGCAGCGGTGCTGGACGCGGCAGTTGCGCAGGCCCGCGACCGCGGAGCCCTCGGTGCCGTCCACCTGGAACTCCACCAGTTCGTCGCGGTTGACGCGCACGGCCCAGGAGGAGTTGATCTGGGCGACGGCGCCGCCGTCGAGTTCGAAGATGCCGTAGGCGGCGTCGTCGGCGGTGGCGTCGTAGGGCTTGCCGTTCTCGTCCCAGCGCTGCGGGATGTGGGTGGCGATGAGGGCCTGCACGGACGTCACCCGGCCGAACAGCTCGTGCAGCACGTACTCCCAGTGCGGGAACATGTCGACGACGATGCCGCCGCCGTCCTCCGCGCGGTAGTTCCAGGAGGGACGCTGGGCCTCCTGCCAGTCGCCCTCGAAGACCCAGTAGCCGAACTCGCCGCGCACCGACAGGATTCGGCCGAAGAAGCCGCCGTCGATGAGCCGCTTCAGCTTGAGCAGTCCGGGCAGGAACAGCTTGTCCTGGACGACGCCGTGCTTGATGCCGGCCTCGTTCGCCAGGCGGGCGAGTTCCAGGGCGCCGTCGAGGCCGGTGGCGGTCGGCTTCTCGGTGTAGATGTGCTTGCCCGCCGCGATCGCCTTCTTCAGGGCCTCCTCGCGGGCCGAGGTGACCTGGGCGTCGAAGTAGATGTCGACGCTGTCGTCGGCGAGGACGGCGTCCAGGTCCGTCGAGACGTGCTCCAGGCCGTGCCGCTCGGCAAGCGCGTTCAGCGCGTGCTCGCGGCGGCCGACCAGGATCGGCTCCGGCCACAGCACGGTGCCGTCACCGAGGTCGAGGCCGCCCTGTTCGCGCAGGGCCAGGATGGAGCGGACGAGGTGCTGGCGGTAGCCCATGCGCCCGGTCACACCGTTCATGGCGATACGCACCGTCTTGCGTGTCACGTCATTCCCTTCGTACGCGGTTCGCGCGCCGCATACGCCCCACTGGTGAGCGTGACAGCAAGCGCTTTCTATGTAGAGAGAAGCTAGCCTCTGAACAGCGGTGCGGACAAGACCACGGCGAGTCCGAGTTGTTCGAGGGGGCGAACAACCGCGCGGATGGCCGTAGGGTCTGCTCGGAACCACGGGTGTGGGCGTGGGTGTGTACGACGGCGTACAGCGGCGTACGGCGGGACGCGCGAGGCGGAGGACGAGAGATGACGGTGACCCTGGCGGACGTGGCGGCGCGCGCGCAGGTCTCCCCCGCGACGGTGTCGCGCGTGCTCAACGGCAACTATCCGGTGGCCGCGTCCACCCGCGAACGGGTGCTGAAGGCCGTCGACGAGCTGGACTACGTCCTCAACGGCCCCGCGAGCGCCCTGGCCGCCGCCACCTCCGACCTGGTGGGCATCCTGGTGAACGACATCGCCGACCCGTTCTTCGGGATCATGGCGAGCGCGATCCAGGCGGAGATCGGAGGGCCGGGCGGGCGCGCGGGCGGGGAGAGACTCGCGGTCGTGTGCAACACGGGCGGCTCGCCCGAGCGCGAACTGACCTACCTCACGCTGCTCCAGCGGCAGCGGGCCGCGGCGGTGGTGCTGACCGGCGGGGCGATCGAGGACGCGCCGCACAAGGCGGCGATGGACGCGAAACTGCGGAAGCTGGCGGACGCCGGGACCCGGGTGGTGCTGTGCGGGCGGCCGCCCGCGCCGGAGACCGGCGCGATCGCGCTGACCTTCGACAACCGCGGCGGCGGCCAGGAACTCACCGAGCACCTCATCGGCCTCGGCCACCGGCGCCTCGGCTACATCGCGGGCCCGCAGGAGCGCACCACGACCCGGCACCGCCTGGAGGGCCACCGGGCCGCGCTGGCCGCGCACGGCATCGAGGAGGACCCGCGCTGGACCGTGCACGGCCGCTACGACCGCCGGTCGGGCTACGAGGCAACGCTCGAACTGCTGCGCAGGGACGCGTCGTTGACGGCCGTCGTCGCCGCGAACGACTCCGTCGCGCTGGGCGCGTGCGCGGCGCTGCGGGACTCCGGGCTGCGGATCCCGCAGGACGTGTCGGTGGCCGGCTTCGACGACCTGCCGTTCAGCATCGACGCGGTGCCCGCGCTGACGACGGTGCGGTTGCCGTTGACGGAGGCGGGGGCGCGGGCCGGGCGCATCGCGATGGGGCGGGAGGAGCCGCCGCCGGGCGGGATCGCGTCGGTGCGGGGCGAGTTGATGGTGCGGGGGTCCGCGGCGGCGCCACGGGACTGAACGGGGCGGCGGTAGTCACGGGTTCGCCGGTGCGGGTCGGTGAGGGCCGGTCGCGCGGTTCCTCGCGGGACTGGTGGGGTGGCAGTGCGGGTGCGGGAGTGGGGGCCGTGCGGGGGCGCGGGGTTGGTCGCGCAGTTCGGTGCGGGAGTGGGGGCTGGTCGCGCCGCTCCCGCGCCTCCGGGGGTGCTGGGTGGGGGTTGGTCGCGCAGTTCCCTCTGGCGGGATGGAGGTCCGGTTCTTGTGTCGGCTCAAGGGACGTACTGGGCCTCGCCGTTGCCCAGTGACCAGTCGGCGGGGCCGTTCTCGGTGAGCGTCACGAACACGTTGCGCGGCTCGGTCCCGGCGTAGTCCCGGGCGAGGTCCGCGATGCGCCGGTACAGCGTCCGTTTCTGCTCCGTCGTACGGCCGG
Organism: Streptomyces calvus; assembly: GCF_006782915.1. GTDB lineage: Bacteria > Actinomycetota > Actinomycetes > Streptomycetales > Streptomycetaceae > Streptomyces > Streptomyces calvus. The sequence goes on along the minus strand of NZ_VCNP01000045.1, from coordinate 66,971 downwards.
CCCGCAGGGTGACGGCCACGTACACGATGCCGGCGTCGCGGTGCACGCCGAGGTAGTCGCCGTAGCGCAGCGTGCCGGTCGTGCCGTCGTGGCCGGTGAGGATCTGGAAGCAGTCGTCCGGAGGCACGCCCAGCGCCTCCACCAGGGCGTCGCGCACCGCGCGCCCGAGCGCGTCGAGGCGGGCGGGGTCGGGGGCGAGCACGTCGATGCGGACGAGGGGCATAGCGCGTCCCTTCTCTCACGGCGCCTCACGGACGCCTGTGCCTCTCACGGCGCCTCACGGACGCCTGTACCTCTCACGGCGCCTCACGGACGCCTGTACCTCTCACGGCGCCTCACGGACGCCTGCGTCTCTCGCGGCGCCTCACGGACGCCCGTTTCGCTCGCGGCGCCTCACGACACCCGCTCTGTACATACCAGTAGGTACAGAGCGTATCCGAAGCGTCCTCCCGGGGCACCGATGAGTTCCGGTGGTCGTTTCGGTCTGTCAGGGCGTTCAGGTTTTCGGCGAGTTGGTCAGGAGCAGCGGTCATGCGGATCGTGGTCACCGAGTTCATCAGCCTCGACGGCGTTTCCCAGGCGCCGGGTGGGCCCGAGGAGGACACCGACGGCGGTTTCGCGCACGGCGGGTGGTCGCACCCGTACTTCGACCCGGAGGTCCTCGGCGGCGCCTTCGACGCGGGGATGGCCGGTGCGGAGGCGCTGCTGTTCGGGCGGCGGACCTGGCAGTCGATGGCCGGGGCCTGGCCCGAGCGCGCCGGGGACCCGTTCGCGGACCGGTTGAACAGCCTGCCGAAGTACGTCGTGTCCGGCACGCTCGGCGAGGCCGACCTGACGTGGCACAACTCCCGCCTGATCCCGGCCGGCGAGGCCCTCGCCCGGATCCGTGAGCTGCGCGCGGCCGAGGGCGGCGACCTGGCGATGATGGGCAGCCCCACGCTCGTACGGACCCTGCTGGCCGAGGACTTGGTGGACGAGTTGCAGCTGATCGTCATGCCGGTGCTGCTCGGCGGCGGCAAGTCGGTCTTTCCCACGGACGGTGCGAAGCGGCCGTTCGAGCTGGTCTCCACGACCACCGCGAAGACCGGCGCCCAGGTGTGCGTCTACCGTCCGGCCGCCCGCGAGGCCTGACCGCGTCCCGGCGGCACGGCTCCGCGCCGGCCGCCGGGCGGCCGCGCCTTCTCCTGGGTCACGACCCGGCCGGCCGGGACCGGCGCCTGGGTCTTGAGCCGGGGGTGCGGGGGTATGGTCCCTTGGCATGAAGCTGGCGTTCTCCACCCTCGGTGTCCCCGGCCTGCCCCTCACCGACGTCCTGGCCCTCGCTCGCACGCACGGCTATCACGGCGTCGAACTGCGCGCCCACCCGGAGGACCCCGTCCACCCGGGCCTCACCGCCGCGCAGCGCGCCGACGCCGCCGCCTCGTTCGCCTCGGCCGGTGTCGACGTCCTGGGCCTCGCCGGATATGCCAGAGTCGCCGCCCCCGGCGCGGACGAGCCGGTCATCGCCGAGATCCGCGCCCTGCTCGACCTGGCCCGTGACCTCGGCGCCCCGTTCGTGCGGGTCTTCCCCGGCGGCGGCACCGGGCAGAGCCCCGAGGAGGCGGACGCGACGGCCGCCCGCCGGCTGGGCACCGCCGCCGAGTACGCGGCCGACCTGGGCGTGCGCATCCTGCTGGAGACCCATGACTCGCACCGCACCGGCGCGGACGCGATGCGTGTCCTCGGGCTGGTCGGCCACCGTCAGGTCGGCGCGCTGTGGGACGTCATGCACACCTGGCTCGGCGGCGAACAGCCCGCGGAGAGCTTCGCCGCCCTCTCCCCGCACCTCGGCTACGTCCAGGTCAAGGACATCGCCTCCGCCGACGACACCACCCCGCTCCCGCTCGGCGCCGGAGTGCTGCCGCTGAGCGACTGCGTGGAGATCCTCTCCCGGCACGGCTGGGACGGCTGGCTCTGCTGGGAGTACGAGAAGCGCTGGTACGCCGACGCCGCGCCGCTTCCCGACCTCCTCGCCCCGGGCCGCGAGCACCTGTCCCGGCTCCTCAACGATTCGGCCTGACGGCACCGCACCGGAGAACCGGAGAACCGGAGAACCGGAGAATTCGGAGAACCCTGAGGTCCCGGAGAGCCTGAGAACCCCGGAGAGCCTGCGGACCGGGAGAGCCTGCGGACCGGGAGAGGCTTCGAACCGGGAAACCAGCGGACGGGAAATCCGAGAACCGGGAAAGGCACGCTCCGGAACAAACACCACTCGTCCGCGTGTCAATATTTGAATTGATAACGGAGCTGTCATTCCGTCGGGTCAAGTTCTAGTCTGTGAGGAGAGGTTGACACGATAAGAAAAAGAAAGGGAGGTGAATGACATGCTCGCTTACGAGCGTCCGACGCTTACCCGGGTCGGCTCCTTCCGCATCACCGGCCTCGGCCTGTTCAGGGGTCCGGAACGCCTCATCCGGCTGAGGTTCAGCCTGTGACCCATCGGTTGTTTCCCCTCGGGGAAACGTGCCCGGGCGGCGGCGGTTCGCGTCCCCTTCCCACCGCCTCCCGGACCTGACGACTGACATCCCACGGCCCCCTGGAGGCCCTTGTGGGCTGGTTCGTCGTACTGCCCGACGACGCGTCGGCGGCCCCCGTCGGCGAGGCGTTGCGGGCTCGCTCCGTACAGGAGATCAGCCATTCCTCCGGGCGGCCGTGGCTGCTCGGCCACTGGGACGGGGCGGAGCCGACCGTGGGGGCGGCGGGCACGACCCGCATCGCGGTCCTCGGCGACCACGCCCTGACGGCGCGTCGGCTTACCGCCGAGGCGGCCCGTACACGGACGGTCAACGACATCGACCACTGGGCCACGCGTCTCCCGGGCAGTTTCCACCTCGTGGCATCGGCCGGCGGGCAGGTCCGTGTGCAGGGAAGTGTCACCGGTCTGCGCCCGGTTTTCCACGCCCGCGCCCACGGCACGCATCTGGCAGGTGACCGGGCGGACGTCCTGGCCGACCTGCTCGGCGCCGGAATCGACGAACGGCGTCTCGCGCTCCGACTGCTGAATTCCTCCGCACTGCATCCGGTGACGGCACTTCCGGTGTGGCGCGGCGTCGATGCCGTGCCCGGCGGGCACTGCCTCGTGATCGACGCGCAGGGACACGGCCGGACCTTGACCCGGTGGACGCCGCCCGAGCCGGTGCTGCCGATGGCCGAGGGCGCCGCGGCCCTGCGGGACGCGCTGCGGGACGCCGTCGCGGCACGGGTCCACGGCCGCGACCTGGTCAGCTGCGACCTGGGCGGACTGGACTCCACCTCCGTGTGCTGCCTGGCGGCCGACGGCCCCGCGCGAGTGATCGCCTACACCGCCGACGCCCGCGACCCCATGGGCACGGACGCCGACTGGGCCCGCCGCACCGTGGCCGCGCTGGGCACCGTCGAGCACCACGTCATCGCGGGCGACGACGTGCCGCTCGTGTACGACGGGCTGGCGGACGCGGACGACCTCTTCGACGAACCCTGCCCGGCCGTCGTGCACCGCACCGGCTGGCTGGTCGTCCCCCGGGCCGCGGCGGAACGCGGCTCGCACCTGCACCTGACCGGCTTCGGCGGGGACGAACTCCTCGCCGGCTCCCCGGCCCACCTGCACACACTGCTGCGCCTGCACCCGGGCGTCGCCTGGCAGCGCGTGCGCGGCTTCGCCGCGCAGCGGCCGTGGTCGTACCGGGAGACGGTGCGGCAACTGCGGGACAACAGCACCTACGACACGTGGCTGGCCCGGGTCGCGGACCGGCTCACCGACGCACCGCCCGCGGAGAACACCCCCACCCTGGACTGGGGCATGCCGCCCCGCATGCCCCCGTGGGCCACCCCGGACGCGGTGACGGCCGCGCGGGAGGTGATCCTGGACGCCGCCGCCACCGCACAGCCGCTGGCGGCGACCCGCGGACAGCACGTCGAGCTGGAGGCGATGCGGTGCACCTCCAGCATGGTCCGGCAACTCGCCCAGATGGCCGGACGGTTCGGCCTGGGCATCGCCGCCCCCTACTACGACGACCGGGTGATCGAGGCGGGGATGGCCGTGCGGGCACAGGACCGGGTGACGCCCTGGGCGTACAAGCCGCTGATCGCCGAGGCGATGCACGGTGTCGTACCGGAGGCGAGCCTGGCCCGGCACACCAAGGACGAGGGCTCCTACGACGTGGAGACGGGACTGCGCGACCACCGGGCCGGACTGCTCGCCCTGTGCGAGGACTCCCGGCTGGCCCGGCTGGGCCTGATCGACGCGCACACCCTGCGCGAGGTGTGCGAACGTCCGCTGCCGCCGTCCCTGCAGTTCGACGCGCTCTACCAGACCGTGGCCTGCGAGGTGTGGCTGCGGACGCTCGAGACCTCCGCCGTGCCGTCCTGACGGACCAGGGAGAGACCATGACGCTGAGACTGCGTGCGGGTGTGTTCACGGCCGAGACCGACTACGGCATCGCCCTGCTGGACGAGGACCACGACCAGTACTTCACCCTCAACCCCACCGCCGCCGCCGTCATCCGGACCCTGCTGGACGGCGCGGAGGTGCCCGCGGCGGCACGGGCCCTGACCACCCGGTACGCGGTGGACGCCGCGACCGCGGAGGACGACGTGCGGAGCCTGGTCGGGGAACTGCGCGCCGCGGGCCTGGTGGAGGACGACGACGGGCCCCGCCCGCACGGGCGGCGGACATGAGCTCGCCGGAGGTCGTGGCCCACGATCCCCGTGCGGTGCCGCTGCCGTACCGGATCCTGGTGCGGTTCGTGGTGGCCGTCGCGCGCGTACTGGCCGGCCGGCGTCCGCGGCTCATCCGTACCCTGCTGGCCCGGGTGAGCCGCGGCGCCCGACCGGCCACCGTCGCACGCACCCGGGCCGCACGGAACGCGGTGGTCGCGGTCAGCCTGTCCTGCGCGGGCCGGGAGGGCTGCCTGCCGCGGTCCCTGGCCACCGCCCTGCTGTGCCGCCTGCACGGCCAGTGGCCCACCTGGTGCGTGGGCGCACGGCGCCTGCCGCCGTTCGGGGCCCACGCCTGGGTGGAGGCCGAGGGAGTGGCGGTGGGCGAGGAGTACCCGCCGGACTACTTCCGGCCGCTGTTCACCGTGCCGTGCGGCGGGAGCGCCGACCGCGCCGACCGAGGCCTGGGCCGTGAACGGGCAGCGGGCCGCCTCGGATAGCCGGTCCGGCACCGACAGCCGGGCCGCCACGGACAGCCGGGCCGCCACGGACAGCCGGGCCGCCTCGGACGGCCGGGACAGCCGGGCCGTGGCGGACGGCCGGGTCGGCGTCGGCGACGCGCTGCGTCTGCTGCGCGGGCACCGGCGGCGGATCGTCCTCGCGGTGCTGCTGATGCTGGGCGCCTCGGCCCTCGGTCTGGCCCAGCCGCTGCTGGTGAAACGGGTGATCGAGGCGGCCACGGCCGAGCGGGCGATCGGCCCGGACGTCGCCCTGCTCGTCGTGTTCTTCCTGGCCCAGGCGGTGGTGCAGGGCTTCGCCCAGTACACGCTCGCCCGGACCGGCGAGGGCATCGTGCTGGGCATCCGGCTCGGTCTGATCCGCCATCTGCTGCGGCTGCCCATGCGCCAGTACGACCGGCACCGCGTCGGTGACCTCATCTCCCGGGTCAGCAGCGACAGCACCACGCTGCGGCTGCTCGTCGCCGAGGGCTTCACGGACGCGGTGACCGGCGGCATCGGACTGATCGGCGTGGTGGCGCTGATGATCTGGCTGGACTGGCTGCTGTTCCTGATCGTGCTGGCCGTCGTGGCCCTCGCCACGGTGCTGGTCGGCTCGGTGCTGCGAGGCATCTCCGCCGCCTCGCTGGCCACCCAGCAGGCGACGGGGGCGATGACCGCCGATCTGGAGCGCGCGCTGGGCGCCATCCGCACCGTCCGCGCCAACCGGGCCGAGCAGCGCGAGTCGGAACGCATCGGCGGGCGGGCCCGGTCGGCGTACGCGGGGAGCGTGCGGATGGCGCGGCTGGACGCGGTGGTCGCACCGGCCGTAGAACTCGCCGTCAAGGGCTCGTTCGTCGTGGTGCTGCTCATCGGGGGCATGCGGGTCGCCGGACGGGACGGATCGGTGGCGGACCTGGCCGCCTTCCTGCTGTACATGGTCTATCTGGTCGGGCCGATCGGTTCGGTGTTCCAGTCGCTGAGCACCATGGAGCAGGGCGTCGGCGCGTACCGCAGGGTCACCGAGGTCATGGCCCTGCCGGCGGAGCGGGAGACCGGTCCGGGCCCCGCACCGCGGTCCGGGCCCGGGCGGACGCCGCCGCTGCTGGCGTTCCGGGACGTGTGGTTCGCCTACGAGGCGGGCCGGCCCGTCCTGCGGGGCGTGACCTTCGAGGTGCCCGAGCACGCCCATGTCGCCCTGATCGGCAGTTCCGGCGTCGGGAAGTCCACCGTGTTCGCGCTCATCGAGCGGTTCTACGACCCCGACCGCGGCCGGATCGAGTTCGGCGGCCGGGACATCCGCACGGCCGGCCGCTCCGCGCACCGGTCCCGGATCGGCCTCGTGGAGCAGCAGGCGCCCGTGCTGTACGGCACGCTGCGGGAGAACCTGACGTACGCGGTGCCGGACGCGACGCCCGAGGAGGTGGACCGGGTCGTGGAACGGGTCCACCTGACGGATCTCGTGGCCCGGCTGCCCCACGGCCTGGACACCGACGCCGGGGAGCGCGGCATGGCGCTGTCCGGCGGCGAGCGTCAGCGCATCGCCATCGCGCGGGCACTGCTGGCCCGGCCCCGGCTGCTCCTGCTGGACGAGCCGACGGCCCATCTGGACGCGGTCGGCGAGGCGGCGCTGCGCCGGTCGATCCGCGAGGTGTCGGCGCAGTGCACGCTGCTGGTCATCGCGCACCGCATGTCGACGGTGCGCGCCGCGGACCTGATCGTCGTGCTCGACGGCGGCCGGGTCGTCGCCACCGGCACCCACGAGCAACTGGCCGCCGGCAGCGAGCACTACCGGCGCCTGCTCCGCGCCCAGCAGCCCGGCCACACCGACACCGCCCACTCCGCCGACACCGCCGCCGACACCGCCAACACTGCCGACGACACCGCCGACGCCACCGCCGCCAACACCGCCGCCAGCACTGCCGACGACACCCCCGACACGACCGGTGCGACAGGGCTCACGGACAGCGACGGTCTGACCGTCCGGTCCGGCCCGGCCGAGTAGCGGCACCCAGCGGCCGACAGCGCAACCGGCCGCCCGGCACACCCTCGGACCGGCCCTCGGACGGCCCGTGGTCCACGGTCTGCGGTCCGCAGTCCGCAGTCCGCGGTCCGTAGTCCGCGGTCCGTAGTCCGCGGTCTGAGGTCCGGTGTCCGGTCCACGGTCTGCGGTCTGCGGTCTGCGGTCCGGTCCTCGGTCCTCGGTCCGCGCCTCGGCCCTCAGTCCGCAGTCCGCGCCTCGGTCCTCAGTCCGCAGTCCGCAGTCCGCGCCTCGGTCCTCGGCCCACGGTCCGGGGCCCGCGGTCAGGGCCTCCGTCCTCGGTCCGAGGTCCGCCCGCCCCGGTCGAGGCGCGTCACGGCCGGCTGACGGCGGGCTCCGGCTGCGCGGCGGTCGGTGCCGGGCGGCGGAAGGTGACCGAGGTCAGGGCCACCCCGCCGACCAGCAGGGCCGCCGCGCACCAGCGCAGAGGGGTGACCGACTCGCCCAGGAACAGTGCGGCCGACGACATGCCGAAGACGGGGACGAGCAGGGAGAACGGCGCGACCGTGGAGGCCGGGTGGCGGCGCAGCAGCCACCCCCAGGCGCCGAAGCCGAACACGGTGGCCACCCAGGCGACGTACAGGAGGGCGCCGGCGCCCTGCCAGTCGAGGCCGCGCAGCGCGTCGAGGTCCCGGGAGGGGCCCTCCAGCAGCAGGGACAGGGCCAGCAGGGGCAGCACCGGCACCGTGCTCACCCAGATCATGAAGTTCAGGGCGTCCGGCGGCGCCGCCTTGCGGGTGAGGATGTTGGAGACGCCCCAGCAGGCCGCCGCCGCGACGACCAGGGCGAAGCCGAGCAGCGGGCCCGAGGTGCCCTCGTCGACCGCCGCCACGCCGATCCCGGCCAGCGCCACCGCCATGCCCACCAGCCGGATGCCGGAGGGTCGTTCGCCGAGCAGCGCGAAGGCGAACAGGGCGGTGAACACGGCCTGGACCTGCAGCACCAGGGAGGACAGTCCGCCCGGCATGCCCGCGTCCATGCCGACGAACAGCAGCCCGAACTTGGCCACCCCCAGCGCCAGTCCCACTCCGAGGATCCACTTCCACGCCACCTTGGGCCGCCCCACGAGGAACACCGCGGGCAGCGCCGCCACCAGGAACCGCAGGGCGGAGAAGAGCAGCGGCGGGAAGTGGCCGAGCCCGATCTCGATGACGGTGAAGTTCACGCCCCACACGGCGGCGACGAGGACGGCGAGGAACAGGTGGGAAGGTCGCATGGGTCGAGGATCACCGCCCACCACACTTCAGCACCAGCGATGATTCCTGCATGGTTGGATGAAGCACCGCTTACCGATCGGGAGCCGTCCGCCATGCTCGACCTCCAGCGCCTGCGCGCCCTGCACGCCGTCTCCGTCCACGGCACCGTCGGCGCCGCCGCCGTGGCGCTCGGCTACACGTCCTCCGCCGTCTCCCAGCAGATCGCCAAGCTGGAGCGGGAGACGCGGACCGTGCTGCTGGAGCGGGAGGGGCGGGGTGTGCGGCTGACCGACGAGGCGCACCAACTGGTGCGTGCGGCACGGGAGCTGCTCGCCATCGTGGAGCGGGCGGAGACCGAGCTGGAGGAGCGGCGCGGCGTGCCGGCCGGCCGGCTGACCATCGCCGCGTTCGCCTCGGCGGCGCGCGGGCTGATGCCGCCCGTGCTGGCCGACCTGGCCCGCCGGCACCCGGCGCTCGACACGCGGCTCACCGAGATCGACCCGCACCTGTCCGTGGACCTGGTGGCCAAGGGCGCGGTCGACCTGGTGGTGGCGCACGACTGGGACATCGCGCCGCTGCCCGCCCCGGCGGGCGTGGATCAGGCGGTCGTCGGGGACGACCTGTGCGATCTGCTGGTGCCCGAGGGCCATCCGTTCGCGGGGCGTACGGCGGTGCGGCGGGAGGAGCTGGGCGGTGAGCGGTGGATCTGCCAGCCGCCGGGCCGGGTCTGCCACGAGTGGCTGGTGCGCACCCTGCGCGCGGCCGGGCACGAGCCGGAGATCGTGCACCAGGCCGACGAGAACCCGACGCTGGTCGCCCTGGTCGCGGCCGGGCTCGGCATCGCGCTGATCCCCCGGCTGGGTCGCGGCCCGCTGCCTGCGGGAGTGGTGGAGGTGCCGCTCGATCCGATTCCCGTCCGGCGGCTGTACGCGCTGTGGCGGACCGGCGCGGCCCGCCGCCCGGCGATCGCGGAGACGGTCCGCACCCTGCGCGAGCACTGGCCGGCCGTGTCGGCGCACGCACCCCGCTGACCCCGTCCGGCCCCCGGGCCCCGACTTCGGGAAACCGGGCCCGGGCGGGGAACCCGCGCCCGCCTCCGCCCGTCCCATCCGCGAGCTGCCGGATGAGTCCCCGTGGCACGGTGTCGGCCCTCGCTGCTGGCTGCGATTGCTGACCCACCTCTCCGCCGTGCCGTGGCCGGCAGCACGCCGTCATCGGCGCGCCCCCTCCAACTGCGCCGATGACGGCCCCTCACCCTCTGCGCGCACCCTTGACTGGCAGAAACTTCCCGGATATTGGTGGCGTCCTGGCAGTTTCCTTCAGCGGATCCCCGGTCCCCGCGGATCACCTTCCAAAGGAGCGCACGTGCCCGACAGCAGCACCGGCAGCACGGGAAAGTCCGCACGTCCGTCCAGACGCGCCGTCCTCGCCGCGACAGCGGGCGTCACCACCGCCCTCGCGGCCGGCCCCGCCGTCCACGCGGCCACCGGCCCGTCCGCCCCCGACGACCGAAAGCTCCGCGCCCTCATCTCCCGTATGACGCTGGAGGAGAAGGTCGGCCAGCTGTTCGTGATGCGGGTCTACGGCCACTCCGCCACCGACCCCGACCAGGCCGACATCGACGCCAACCTCAAGGAGATCGGCGTCCGCACGGCCGCCGAACTGCTCGCCAAGTACCGGGTCGGCGGCATCATCTACTTCACCTGGGCGCACAACACCCGCGACCCGCACCAGATCGCGGACCTGTCCAACGGCATCCAGAAGGCGTCCCTCGGGCTGGAGCGCGGACTGCCCGTGCTCATCTCCACCGACCAGGAGCACGGCATCGTGGCCCGCGTCGGCGAGCCCGCGACGCTGTTCCCGGCCGCGATGGCCGTCGGCGCGGGCGGCTCCCGCTCCGACGCCCGCACCCTCGGCCGGATCGCGGGCAGCGAACTGCGCGCCCTCGGCATCCGCCAGAACTACTCGCCGGTCGCCGACGTCAACGTCAACCCGGCCAACCCCGTCATCGGCGTCCGCTCCTTCGGCTCGCAACCGGACGCGGTGGCGCGGATGGTGGCCGCCGAGGTCGCCGGCTACCAGCACGCGGGCGTCGCGGCGACCGCCAAGCACTTCCCCGGGCACGGCGACACCGCCGTCGACAGCCACACCGGTTTCCCCGTCATCACGCACAGCCGTGAGCAGTGGGAGGAACTGGACGCGCCGCCGTTCCGCGCCGCGGTGGCGGCCGGCATCGACTCCATCATGACGGCCCATCTGATGGTGCCCGCCCTCGACGGCTCCGAGGACCCGGCGACCCTCTCCCACCCGATCCTCACCGGCATCCTGCGCGAGGAACTGGGCTACGACGGGGTCGTGGTCACCGACTCCCTCGGCATGGAGGGCGTACGGACCAAGTACGGCGACGAGCGGGTGCCGGTGCTGGCGCTCAAGGCGGGCGTGGACCAGCTGCTCAACCCGCCGTCCCTGGACGTGGCCTGGAACGCGGTCCTCGACGCCGTGCGCGACGGCGAGCTGACCGAGTCCCGGCTCGACGAGTCGATCCTGCGGGTGCTGCGGCTGAAGGCGAAACTGGGCCTGTTCCAGGACCCGTACGTCTCCCGCGCCGGCGTGGACCGCACGGTCGGCACCCGCTCGCACCTGGCCGCGGCCGACCGGATCGCCGAGCGGACCACCACCCTGCTGGTCAACGAGGGCGGACTGCTGCCGCTGTCCCGCCGCAGCCGGCCCAAGCTGCTCGTGGTCGGCGCCGACCCGGCCTCCCCGTCCGGTACGACGGGCCCGCCGACCGGGGTCCTCGCGGGCGCGCTCACCGAACTGGGCTTCACCGCCACCGCCCTGTCCACCGGCACCTCGCCGTCCGACACGGTCATCGCGCAGGCGGTGGCGGCGGCCCGGGACGCGGACGCCGTGGTCGTCGGCACGTACAACGTCACGGCGGCCAGCCGGCAGAAGAAGCTCGTGGAGCAGCTGCTGGCGACCGGCACGCCAGTGGTGGCGGTGGCGATCCGCAACCCGTACGACGTGGCCCACCTGCCCGGCGTCCCGGCGTACGTGGCCGCGTACTCCTGGACCGACGTCGAACTGCGCGCGGCGGCCCGGGTGATCGCGGGCCGGGCGGAGCCGCGCGGGACGCTGCCGGTGCCGGTGCAGCGGGCGGACGACCCGACGGCGGTGCTGTACCCCGTCGGACACGGCCTGACCTACTAGTCACCGCGCACGCGGACGGGCGCGCGCTCCCCGGTCGGGCGTAGCGCCCGTACGCCACCCATCCCTGCGCATCACGCCAAGGTGCGCAAAGCACCCCGTACGCCTGGCGCGGCCCGGCCCGCCGGGTCACGCTGGACGGGGGTGTCCGGGGGGATGACGATGCACGGGAGAAGTGGGTGGGGGGCGCTGGCCGCGTTCGCGGCGGCGGGCGCGGTGCTGCTCACCGGCTGCCGGGGCGGGCCGCAGGAGGACGGTCTCGTGGGCGGGCGGGCGGCGGTGTCGTCCGCGACGGCCCGGCCGTCCGGGTACGGGGCGGTGTTCCTCGCGGTGGACGAGTGCAGTTCCTTCGGCCGCACCAGCTTCACCGAGGTGTCCTGCACCAGTGAACGGGCGGCGGCCCGGGTCGTCGCCCGCCACGACGGAACGGTCCGCGACGGGCCGCGCTGCCCGGCGACCACGGACTTCGTGCTGCACATCAGCGAACAGCGCCCGTCCTTCGACGAGGACGGCGACGGGGCGGTGCCGCGCGGCTACGCCTGCATGCGCCACCTCCAGCCGCCGCACCCCGGTGACCCGGGCGGCGGGGGCGGGCCGCGCACCATCGTCGGCGACTGCGTCTACGACCTGGGCGACGGCAAGGTCCGCGAGACCGCGTGCGACGGCTCGGGCCGGCACGCACCGGAGTTCGAGGTGACGAAGGCCGTGGACGACCGGTCCGACTGTCCGGCGTCCACGGCCCTGTACGTGCGGCTCGGCGGGACCGCACCGGTGGGCTGCGCCCGCCCGGTGTAGCCCCGCCGGTGCCTTACGGGCGCAGCGTGCGCTGCCGCTCCACGCCCCGCTTGTCGAGCTTGGCGTCGAACGTCGCCAGCGGCTTGGCCGCCGCCGGGTTCTCCCGCACCGCGCTCGGGGCGACGCCCGCCCAGTCGAGGATGCGGGCGGTGGCGAACGCCTTCTCCTGCGCGACCAGACCGGCCACGTTCGCGCCGTGGTTCATGCCGGGCGCGGTGAAGACGTAGGAGTCACGCGCGCCCTTGCCGAGCCGGAACGGCTCGGAGCCCCACGGGTCGTTCTCGCCGTACACGAACAGCATGTGGCGAGCGTTGCCGCGCACCCAGGTGTCGACGTCCCGCATGGCCCGCGGCTGGAACTCCATGTCGATGGAGCGGGGCACGAAGTTGCGCGGCGGCTGGTAGCCGTAGCGGACGTACTGCTTCTCGATGTGCGGGAAGTGGATGGTCGGCGCGCCCAGCTGCGTACCGGCCTGGTAGTAGTACGGCGTGTACGGGCTCAGGCCCTGGTCCGTGTAGAACGAGAACCCGGAGACGGTGTCGACGGACTCCCAGATCTCCTCGTCGGTGGCGTTCTTCGCGTCCGCGGGGATCTGCTCGCAGTCCGCGAGGGTGCTGTACTGCCAGAAGCCCCACACGTAGTCCAGGACGACGGCCTCGTACGCCCGGTCCAGGCTGCCGATCGTGTCGAAGGTGTAGCCGTTCTCGGCGGCGTACGCCTGGTACTTCTTCTCCAGCGGCTCGCGGCGCACCAGCGCCTCGCGCTGCACCCCGTTCAGCCGGTCGCGGCACTCCTTCGTGCCGACACCCGCGAAGAAGCGGTCGTAGGCGGAGTCCTCCTTGTTCACCACGTCGTTGGGAGCGACGTAGGCGACGACGCCGTCCATGTCGCGCGGGTAGAAGCGCTCGTAGTAGGTGGCGGTCATGCCGCCCTTGGAGCCGCCGGTGGAGATCCAGTTCTCGGAGTAGATGTCCTTCAGCGCCGTGAAGATGCGGTGCTGGTCGCTGGCGGCCTGCCAGATGTCCAGCTTGGACCAGTCGGCCGGGTCGGGACGCGACGGCGTGAAGAAGCGGTACTCCATGGAGACCTGGTTGCCGTCCACGATCTGCGTCGGCTCGCTGCGGCGGGGCGTCGTGGAGACGCTGTAGCCGCTGGTGTAGAAGACGGTCGGCCGCGCGGTGTCCTTGTGCAGCACGGTGATCCGCTGCTGGAACGTGCCCTTGGAGGGCCTGCGGTGGTCGACCGGCTGGGTGTAGTTCAGGACGAAGAAGCGGTACCCGGTGTACGGCTTCTCCTCGACCAGGCTCATGCCCGGAACGGAGAGCAGCCTCTCCTTGATGTCAGTGGTGCCGGTGGCCTCCGGCTCGGCGGCGGTGGCCGCCCCGGCCGTGCTCAGTGTGCCTATGAGCACCGTGAGCGCCAGCAGCCATCTGAGCGCCTTGCGCATGCGCACTCCCCTGTGAGACAGATGTGCGCCGGAAGCTAGCGGACCAACTCCCCGCAGCACCAGGGGACACAGGGAAAACCCTCGGTGGGTCGAGGCTCAGCACAGGATCCAGCCGGAGCTGACGGACCCGCCGCCGACCCTGCCCTTCACCCACACGCAGCGCCGGCCGGCGTGCACGGTGACGGGCCCGGCGTAGCGCTGGTAGTTGCCCTCGTCGACGACGGGCCGGCCGCCGCGCGCCCGCACGCTCACCGACATCTTCCGCCGGGTGCCGGGGTGCTTGGCGTGGGTGACGGCACACACGTAGCCGCCCCGCTTGTAGACGACCACCGACCCGGTGGAGAACGGCAGGGTGCGCACCTTGCGTCCGGGGCAGGAGGCGGCCGCGTGCGCGTCACCGGGCGCGGCGACGGCCAGCAGCCCCGAGGCGGTCAGCACCGCGAGTCCCAGCGCGAGTCTTCGGCGTATCGCTCCACTGTCCACAGTCGTCCTCCCGTACCGCGCCTGCCGCGCCCAACGGCGTACGCGTGTACGGACGCCTGACGTATGTCGGATGGTTGCGCGCGGGGCGCACAACGGGCGCCCGTCGTCGCACGACGGGCGTCCGTTCAGGCGGGTGCCGGGACGTCCTCGCCGACGAAGGTGCGCCACAGTGCGGCGTACGCGCCGCCGCGCCGCAGGAGTTGCTCGTGGGTGCCGTCCTCCACGACCCTGCCGTGGTCCATGACGACGACCCGGTCGGCGCGGGCGGCGGTGGTCAGCCGGTGGGCGACGACCAGCGTCGTACGGCGGCCGGCGAGCCGGTCGGTGGCCTGGTTGACCTGGGCCTCGGTGGCCAGGTCCAGTGCGGCCGTGGCCTCGTCGAGCAGCAGGATGTCCGGGTCGACGAGTTCGGCGCGGGCCAGTGCGATCAGCTGGCGCTGACCGGCGGACAGGTTGCGGCCCTTCTCGGCGACCTCGTGCAGGTAGCCGCCCTCCAGCGTGGCGATCATCTCGTGCGCGCCGACGGCGCGGGCCGCCGCCTCGACCTCGGCGTCGGTGGCGTCGGGCCGGCCGTAGGCGATGGCGTCGCGGACGGTGCCGGGGAAGAGGTACGCCTCCTGCGGGACGACGCCCAGCCGGTGCCGGTAGGCGGTGAGGTCGAGGTCCTTCACGTCGGTGCCGTCGACGGTGACCCTGCCGCCCGTGGGGTCGTAGAACCGGGCCACCAGCTTGACCAGGGTGGACTTCCCGGCGCCGGTCTCACCGACGAACGCGACGGTCTGCCCGGCGGGCACGGTGAGGTCGATGCCGACGAGCGCCTCCTCGCCGTCGCCGTCTGCGGAGCCATGGCCCTGGCCATACGCGAAGTGCACGTCCTGGAAGGCGATCTCGCCGCGCAGGGAGGTGACGGGGAGCGGCTTCGCGGCGGCGCGGGTGGAGGCCGGTTCGCGCAGCAGTTCCTGGATGCGGCCCAGCGACACGGTCGCCTGCTGGTAGCCGTCGAAAACCTGCGAGAGCTGCTGCACCGGCGCGAAGAACAGGTCGATGTAGAGCAGGTACGCCACCAGCGCGCCGGTGGTCAGGGTGCCGTCGTCGATCCGTGCGCCGCCGACGATCAGCACCGCCGCGGCCGCGGCCGAGGACAGGAACTGCACGAACGGGAAGTACACCGAGATCAGCCACTGGCCGCGGATGCGGGCGCTGCGGTAGTCGGCGCTGCGCCCGGCGAACCGCCGCCCGCCGTCCCGCTCGCGCCGGAACGCCTGCACGATCCGCAGCCCGGACACCGACTCCTGCAGGTCGGCGTTGACCACCGACACGCGTTCGCGGGCCAGTTCGTACGCCTTCACGCTCGCCCGGCGGAAGAAGTACGTGGCGACGATCAGCGGCGGCAGGGTCGCGAAGACGACCAGGGCCAGCTCCACGTCGATGACCAGCAGGGCGACCATGATGCCGAAGAAGGTGACCACCGACACGAACGCCGTGACCAGGCCCGTCTGCAGGAACGTGGACAGCGCGTCGACGTCCGTCGTCATCCGGGTCATGATCCGGCCGGTCAGCTCGCGCTCGTAGTAGTCGAGGCCGAGCCGCTGGAGCTGGGCGAAGATCTTCAGCCGCAGCGCGTACAGCACGCGTTCGCCGGTGCGTCCCGTCATCCGGGTCTCGCCGATCTGCGCCGTCCACTGGACGCCCACGGAGAGCAGGGCCAGCAGTGAGGCCGCCCACACCGCGCCGATGGCCGCCTCGGTGACGCCCCGGTCGATGCCGTGCCGGATCAGCACGGGCAGCAGCAGGCCCATGCCGGCGTCGACGGCGACGAGGCCGAGGCTGACGAGGAGGGGCAGTCCGAAGCCGCGCAGCAGGCGGCGCAGACCGTAGGACTCCTCGGGCCGCACGGCGGCTTCCTCGTCGACGTCGGGGACGTCGTCGGCCGGGGGCAGCGCCTCGACCTGGGCGAGGAGTTCGGGGGTGGCGGGGGTGCCGGCCAGGGCGGCGTCCCGGGGTTCGCGGTCGCCGGTCCACAGCCGGGGCGTGACGCCGCGTTCGGCGTCGAACTCGGCGTCCAGTTCCGCGCGGACGGAGGTGTCCTCCTCCTGCGGCCCGGCGGGCGGGGTGTGGCCCGGGGAGACGGCACCCAGCTCGTCGGGGTCGGTGAGCAGCCTGCGGTACAGGGCGGAGCGCCGCTGGAGTTCGTCGTGGGTGCCGATGTCGGCGAGCCGGCCGCCGTCGAGGACGGCGATCCGGTCGGCGAGGTTCAGGGTGGAGCGGCGGTGGGCGATCAGCAGGGTGGTGCGGCCCCGCATGACCTCCTTCAGCGCCTCGTGGATCTCGTGCTCGACGCGGGCGTCCACGGCGGAGGTGGCGTCGTCGAGGACCAGCAGCCGCGGGTCGGTGAGGAGCGCGCGGGCCAGGGCGATGCGCTGGCGCTGGCCGCCGGAGAGGGTCAGGCCGTGCTCGCCGACGGTGGTGTCGTAGCCGTCGGGCAGCTCGGTGATGAACCGGTCGGCCTGGGCGGCGCGGGCGGCGGCGGTGATCTGCTCGTCGGTGGCGTCCGGGCGGCCGTACGCGATGTTGTTGCGCACGGTGTCGGAGAAGAGGAAGGAGTCCTCCGGGACCAGGCCGATCGCGGCCCGCAGGGACTCGGTGGTCAGCTCGCGCACGTCGTGGCCGCCGACGAGGACGGCGCCGCGGGTGGCGTCGTAGAAGCGCGGCAGGAGCAGGGAGACGGTGGACTTGCCGGAGCCGGAGGCGCCGACGACGGCGAGGGTCTCACCGGGCCGGATCTCGAAGCTGAGGCCGTCGAGGACCGGGTGGTCGGGGTCGTAGCCGAAGGAGACGTCGTCGAACTCGACGGTCGCCGGGGCGTCGGCGGGCAGCTCCTTGGTGCCGTCGGTCAGTGACGGCTCGGTGTCGATCAGCTCCAGGACGCGTTCGGTGCCGGCGCGGGCCTGCTGGCCGACGGTGAGGACCATCGCGAGCATGCGGACGGGCCCGACGAGCTGGGCGAGGTAGGTGGAGAACGCGACGAACGTGCCCAGCGTGATGTGTCCGCGCACCGCGAGCCAGCCGCCGAGGGCCAGCATCGCCACCTGCCCGAGGGCGGGCACGGCCTGGAGCGCCGGGGTGTAGCGGGAGTTCAGCCGCACCGTGCGCAGCCGGCCCGCGAACAGCCGCCGGCCGACCTCGCGCAGCTTGGCCGTCTCCTGCTCCTCCTGTCCGAAGCCCTTCACCACGCGTACGCCGCTGATCGCGCCGTCGACCACTCCGGCGACGGCGCCGGCCTGCGCCTGCGCGTACCAGGTGGAGGGGTGCAGCCGGGTGCGGCTGTGTTTGGCGATCCACCACAGGGCGGGGGCGACGGCGAGGGCGACGACGGTGAGCGGCAGCGACAGCGACGCCATGATCACCAGGGAGATCAGGAACAGCAGCAGGTTGCCGACGGTCATCGGCAGCATGAAGAGCAGGCTCTGGATCAGCTGGAGGTCGCTGGTGGCGCGGCCGACGACCTGCCCGGTGGACAGCTCGTCCTGGCGTCTGCCGTCCAGCCGGGTGATCGTCGCGTACATCTCGGTCCGCAGGTCGTGCTGGACGTCGAGGGCGAGCCGGCCGCCGTAGTAGCGGCGGATGTAGGTGAGGACGTAGACGGCGAGCGCGGCGGCGATGAGCAGGCCGGCCCAGGTGGCCATGTCCCTGGTCCCGTCGCCGATCACGTCGTCGATGATCACCTTGGTGATCAGCGGGACCAGCGCCATGACGGCCATGCCGCCGAGGGAGGAGCCCAGCGCGAGGACGACGTCCTTGGGGTGTCGCCACGCGTACGCGGCCAGTCGCCGTGCCCATCCCCGTTGCGGTGTCACGCGGTGCCCTCCGATCGTCCTGATCTACCGGAAGGCACCAACGCGGGCGGCGGCGGATTTCATCCCGCCGCAACATTCGGAGCCGTACGCGTGGGTCTCAGGGGCGTACGCGCAGGGCGTAGAGGCGGGTCGTCTGGTTGGCGTTCTCGTTGTCGTCGCTGACCAGGAGCACCGTCAGCCGGCCGCGGTCGCGTCCGGTGACCGTCATGCCCTCGATGTTGTCGAGGAGCGGGTTGGGCTGGGGCTGCTTGGCGGTGGCGCCGAGGGAGGGGCAGTCGGCGAGGTCGGTGAGGAGCTTCTTGCCGTAGGTGTCGCCGTGCCGGTCGGCGAGGTAGAGCCGGACGGTGTTGCCGACGCCGGAGGTGTAGCCGCGCTCCAGGACCAGCAGGCGGCCGTCGGGGATCGCGGTGACCTCGCTGACGCCGAGGCCCTGGTCGACGCGGTAGGTGTACTGGGCGCCGAGCCGGAAGGAGCCGTGCGCGGTGCGCTGCCAGGTCTGCATCCGGATCCGGTCGGCGGGGTCGCCGGTGAGGGGGTATTCCATCGACGCGAGCAGGGTGCGGCCGCCGGGCAGCAGGGTCAGGCCCTCGAAGGTGCCGTTGGGCCGGGCTCGGGTGCGCAGTTCCTCCGGTACCGGGAGGCGGT
The DNA here is from genome assembly GCF_006782915.1 of Streptomyces calvus. Classification (GTDB taxonomy): domain Bacteria; phylum Actinomycetota; class Actinomycetes; order Streptomycetales; family Streptomycetaceae; genus Streptomyces; species Streptomyces calvus. The sequence continues at coordinate 48,129 of NZ_VCNP01000045.1, read as the reverse complement.
CGAGGATCTTTCCGGCCGGGGAGTAGCGGCGCACGGTGGGTTCGGTCTCGGAGGAGACGAGGTGGCTGCCGTCGCGGTCGGCGACGAGTCCCTCGGCGTCGAGTGCGGTGCCGTTCTCGTCGGCGAGCGGGACGACGCTCTCGGGGCGCAGGGTGCGCGCGTCGAGGCGGAAGAGGGCGGAGCGGTCGGAGAGGGCGGCGATGTCGCCGTCCCGGTCGCGGGCGAGGGCGGAGAGGTTGCCGACGTAGGTGTCCTCGTACCGCGTCTTGTCGAGGGCGTCGGAGAAGCCGTCGATGGAGACGGACGCGGAGCAGGCGTGGTCCGTGCCGTGCCCGTACGGCTGGGCGGTGGCGGGGCCCGCGGCGGTGAGGCAGCCGGCGGCGGCGAGGGCCGCGGTGGTGGCGGCGAGGAGGGTCTTCAGACGCATGTCGCCACCGTAGAACGAAGGGGTGACGGCGCGTCACCACGTACCGACACATGACCGACACCTCTCCTTCACCCCCGTGCATACATGTCCATGTCACTCTGCCAACGGCTGCTCAATCAACTCGCGTAGATCGGACGTCCCCACATGCCCGTGACACCCATACGCCGCCGCTGGAAGAGCCTCGCCCTGGCGACCTCGGCCGTTCTGGTCGGCCTCTCCGTTCCCGCGCTGACCGCGTCGTCCGCCGGTGCCGCGACCACCACCGGCACGGCGGCCACCGCCGGCTCGACCGCCGCGTACGACGACACGTACTACGCCGACGCCCTCGGCAAGTCCGGCCCGGCGCTGAAGGATTCCCTGCACACGATCATCAGTGACCAGACGAAGCTGTCGTACTCGGCCGTCTGGGACGCCCTGAAGGTCACCGACCAGGATCCGAACAACAGCGGCAACGTGATCCTGCTGTACTCGGGCATCTCCCGCAGCAAGTCCCTCAACGGCGGCGACTCGGGCGACTGGAACCGCGAGCACGTGTGGGCCAAGTCCCACGGCGACTTCGGCACGTCCACCGGTCCCGGCACGGACCTGCACCACCTGCGTCCCGAGGACGTCCAGGTCAACTCCATCCGCGGCAACAAGGACTTCGACAACGGCGGCAGCTCGTTCGGCAACAGCGGTGGCAGCCTCACCGACTCCGACTCCTTCGAGCCCCGCGACGCCGTCAAGGGTGACGTGGCCCGCATGATCCTGTACATGGCCGTCCGCTACGAGGGCACCGACGGCTGGCCGGACCTGGAGCCCAACGACTCCGTCACCAACGGCACTTCCCCGTACCACGGCCGCCTGTCGGTGCTGAAGCAGTGGCACCAGGAGGACCCGCCGAGCGCGTTCGAGCAGCGCCGCAACGAGGTCATCTACGACTCCTACCAGCACAACCGCAACCCGTTCATCGACCACCCGGAGTGGGTCGAGTCCATCTGGTAGCCGGCCGCACACCCCGGCTCCCGGCGATCCGGCACACGCCGGTCAGCACCTCACGCATCCGCGCGAACGACAACCGGAGCCGATCCTCGGCCACGCGGCGGCCGCCGAACGCGTCCGCCGCGTGCCCGAGCGGTTCACGTCGTCGGGGTGGGCGGTCGCTCGGTCCTCGGGGTGCCGCCGGGGCTGTCGTTTCGCTCGTGGCGCGCGTTCGTGGTGCGATGGAAGCGGGGGCGGAAGGAGAGCGATCATGTCCGCAGCCAAGCGCACGAGTGTCGCCGCCCCGGTGTCGGTCCGCCCGCTGGTCGAGCCGGACCTGGATCGGGCCGACGAGATCTTCAGGGTCGCGTTCGGGACCTTCCTCGGGGCCCCCGAGCCGGGGACGTTCTTCGGGACCGCAGACTACGTCCGCACCCGCTGGGCGGCGGATCCGCGCGCGGCCTTCGCAGCGACCGTCGAGGACGAGGTCGTCGGATCGAACTTCGCCGCCGACTGGGGCAGCGTCGGGTTCTTCGGCCCGCTGACCGTACGTCCGGATCTGTGGGACCAGGGCATCGGCAGGCGCCTCATGGAACCGGTCATGGCCTGCTTCGACACCTGGGGGAACCGCCACCTCGGCCTGTTCACCTTCTCGCACAGTCCCAAGCACATCGAGCTCTACCGCCGGTACGGTTTCTGGCCCCGATTCCTGACAGCCATCATGAAGAAGCAGGTCGCCGTCGGTACCGCGGTCCCCGGCCGAGTGCTGTACGGCGAGCTGACCGCCGCCGAGCGGCCCGCCGCGCTGAGCCTGTGCCGCGCACTGACGGGGGCCGTGTACGAGGGCCTGAGCCTGGAGCGCGAGATCACGGCCGCGCAGGCGCAGGGGCTCGGTGACACCGTCCTCCTCGAGGGCGCCGGCTCCGACCTCGACGGTCTGGCCGTCTGCCACTGCGGAGCGGGATCGGAGGCCGGTGAGGACGTGTGCTTCGTGAAATTCGGCGCCGTACGCCCCGGCCCGGACGCCGCGGACCGGTTCGAACGGCTGCTGGACGCGTGCGAGCAGCTGGCCACCGAGAAGGGACTGGGGCAACTGGACGCCGGTATGAACCTGGCCCGCCAGGATGCCTACCGGCGCATGGTCGACCGCGGTTTCCGTACCTGGCTGCAAGGCGTGACCATGCACCGGCCCAACGAACCCGGCTACAGCCACCCGGACGCCTACGTGATCGACGACTGGCGCTGAGTCCTCCGGAAACCGTCGACACCGCCCTGGAAGATCCTGTGGATCGCCCAGGCCCACCGCTTGCTGCCCGGAAGCCGTGGGTGACGACGTCCGGGCGAACGCACTGGACGGCGCCTTCGCCGAACCGCTCCGCGATCTGCTCAATCCCGTGCAGCGGCAGGGGAGTTGAAGGAGATCCAGACGTCGGGTGGCAGGTCCGGGCGGTTCGGTACCGCCCTGTGTTCCTCGGTCCAGGCCTCGCCGGCGACCGTCGTGGCGACGCGACGCCAGAAGCGCACCGCGGCGGAGTTGGCGTCCTGGAAGGCGATGTCCCACGCACCCGGATGCCTGGCCACGACCTCCCGAGCCATACGCAGCCCGGTCCCCGACCGCCGCGCGCCCCGCGCCACGAAGAAGCTGTTCATCACGCGGGTGGGACCGTCCAGGCCACGGACGAACGCGAAACCGGCGGGCCTGTCACCCGCCACGGCGAGGTACGGCGCCCAGCCCGGCTCGGTGAACGCCGAGTGGAGCCGATCGCTGCGGAAGGTCCCGTCGGCGTCGGGCAGCAGGCCCTGGAACTCCGACATGTCATGGCGGAACATCAGCCACAGCCGCTCCACCACGGGACGGTCGGCAGGGCCGGCGAGGCGTACGGACAGATCTGACACGGGACTCCTCCGTCACTTCCGGCAGCGTCGTACCACCGTATCCACGGCGCCCGCCGGCCCCCGTCGGCAACCGGTCGGCCGGGGCACCGCACCGGCGGCACGGCCCGCACGCCCCGCGCGTGCGGCGCCCGCACCTCGGCGGCGAACACCGCGCCGAGCCTCCGGTTCGCTCCATCAGGTGGTGTGGACGGCGGGCCGGTCCGGGCGGCCCCGGACCGCCACAACCATGGGAATCGCCCCGGCACGTCCGCCGGGGCGATCCCATTGCTCCACGACGCCTTGATGGAGAGTGCCGTGAAGACTCGTTCCTGGTCCCTCGCCGCCGCCCTCGCCCTGACCGCGCTCCTGCTGCCGGCCCACACCGCCTCCGCCGCGCCGGCCGCGCCCCCGTCCTGCCCCGACGGGTCGGTGTGCTTCTGGAGCGGCGAGGGCTTCGACGGCGACTACTGGGAGTGGACCGCGCGCAGCGGCTACCGCGACATGCCGCCCCGCCTGCACGACCACGTCGGCTCGTTCGTCGCGAGCACCCGGGCCTGCTTCGTGAACTGGCAGCCCACCGAGAAGCGGAACGTCTTCAACGGCGACTGGCGCTCCCGCTACCTCGGCGACTTCGGCGGCCGGATCGACGGAGTGGGCCCGGGCGGCTGCTGACCCGCCCCACCCGGCCCGCCGTACTCGGCCACGCACCGAGGACGGCGGCTCCGTCACGCACCGCGGACGGCGGCCCGGCCACGTACCGGGCCCGTGGTCCTCAGCCCAGGTGGGTCGGCGCGAACATCCGCAGTACGGCGGGGAGCACGACCACCCGGGGCCCGGGCGCCGACAGGGCCCGGGCGAGATCGGCCTCCAGGGTCTCGGGAGTCGTACGGACGCCCGGGACCCCGAACGACTCGGCCAGCGCCACGTAGTCGGGGCGCGTCAGCTCCGTCGCCGTGGGCTCGCCGAAGGCGTCGGTCATGTACTCGCGGAGGATGCCGTAACCGCCGTCGTCGACGATCAGCCAGGTGACGTCCAGGCCGTACTGGCGGGCCGTGGCCAGCTCCGCGACGGAGTACAGGGCGCCGCCGTCACCGGAGACCGCGAGGACCGGGCGGGTCGGGTCGGCGGCCGCGGCGCCGAGGGCCGCCGGGAAGCCGTAGCCGAGACCGCCCGCGCCCTGCGCGGAGTGCAGGCGGTTGGGGCCCTTGGCGTCGAAGGCGGACCAGGCCCAGTAGGCCAGGATCGTCATGTCCCAGAAGGACGGGGAGTCGTCCGGCAGAGCACGCCGGACGGCCGTCAGGACCTGCTGCTCCAGGGTGAGTTCCTGGGCGGCGATGCGGTCGGCGACCTTCGCCAGCAGCGCGCGGACCCGCTGCGGAGCCGACTCGTCCGCGCGGGGCCCGACCGTCTCCAGCAGCGCCTGGAGGGCGAGGCGCGCGTCGGCGTGAATGCCGATGCCGGGATGGTTGGACTCCAGCTTGCCGAGGTCGGCCTCGATCTGGATCACCCGGCCGCGCGGCTTGAACGTGTGGTAGTTCGAGGAGAGTTCGCCGAGGCCGGAGCCGACGACCAGCAGGACGTCGGCGTCCTCCAGGAAGTCGGTGGTGTGGCGGTCCTCCAGCCAGGACTGCAACGACAGCGGATGGGTCCACGGGAAGGCGCCCTTGCCGCCCGGCGTGGTGACGACGGGCGCCTGCACGCGCTCCGCGAGCTGCCTCAGCTTCCCCGACGCGTCCGAGCGGACCACGCCGCCGCCCGCGATGATCGCGGGACGTTCGGCGTGGGCGAGCACGTGGGCGGCGAGCGCGGTGAGTTCGGGGCGCGGGGGCAGCTCGTCGGGGGTGGCGTCCATGGCCGTCACCACCGGAAGCACCGTTTCCGCGAGGAGGACGTCCTGCGGGATCTCCACCCACACGGGGCCGTGCGGGACGGTCAGCGCCGACTTCCAGGCCGCCGCGATCGCCGACGGGATCTGCGACGCGGTACGGACCGTGTGCACCGACTTCACCACGCCGCGGAACGAGGCCGCCTGGTCGGGCAGTTCGTGCAGATAGCCGTGGCGGCCGCCGCCCAGGCCGGCCGTCGGGACCTGACTGCCGATCGCCAGCACCGGGGCGGAGGCGGCCGCCGCCTCCTGCAACGCGGCCAGCGAGGTCAGCGCGCCGGGCCCCGTCGACAGCAGCAGCGGGGCCGCCTCGCCGGTGATCCGGCCGTACGCGTCCGCCGCGAAGGCGGCGTTGTTCTCCACCCGCAGGCCGACATACCGCAGGTCCGAGCGGCGCAGCGCGTCGAACATGCCGAGGGCGTGCTGGCCGGGCAGGCCGAAGACGGTCGTCGCGCCGAGCCCGGCCAGGGTCTCCACGACCAGGTCACCGCCGTTGCGGCCGGGAGGAGGATGCAGCGCGGCCTCCGTCTGGGCGGGCGTCGGACGGAGCACCAGGTCGTGGTCGTGGGTCACTTCGCGCGGGCCTCGGCAATCTGACGGGACATGATCGTGGTCAGCTCGTACGCCGTGTGGGAGGCGGCCACCGAGGTGATCTCGGCGTGATCGTACGCGGGAGCCACCTCCACGACGTCCGCCGAGACCAGGTTGCAGGAGGCCAGACCGCGCAGGATCTCCAGCAGTTCGCGGGACGTCATGCCGCCGGCCTCGGGCGTGCCGGTGCCGGGCGCGTGGGCCGGGTCCAGGCAGTCGATGTCGATGGAGATGTACAGCGGGCGGTCGCCGATGCGCTGCCGCAGCTGGTCGGCGACCTCGTCGGCGCCCCGGCGGTACACGTCCGCCGACGTCACGATGCCGAAGCCCATCTTCTCGTCGTCGGTGAGGTCCTGCTTGCCGTACAGCGGGCCGCGGGTGCCGACGTGGGAGAGCGCGGAGGTGTCGAGGATGCCCTCCTCCACGGCCCGGCGGAACGGAGTGCCATGGGTGTACTCGGCGCCGAAGTAGGTGTCCCACGTGTCGAGGTGGGCGTCGAAGTGGAGCAGGGCGACCGGGCCGTGCTTCCTGGCGACCGACCGCAGCAGCGGCAGCGCGATCGTGTGGTCGCCGCCGAGCGTCATCAGGCGGGCGCCGGTGCCGAGCAGGTCGTCGGCGGCCGCCTCGATCGTCTCCACCGCCTCGTTGATGTTGAACGGGTTGACGGCGATGTCGCCGCCGTCCGCGACCTGCGCCAGGGCGAACGGCGAGGCGTCCTGCGCCGGGTTGTAGGGGCGCAGCAGCCGGGACGCCTCCCGGATGGCGTTGCCGCCGAAGCGGGCGCCCGGCCGGTAGGAGACACCCGAGTCGAACGGCACGCCCACCACGGCGACATCGGCGCGGCCGACCTCGTCCAGGCGGGGCAGCCGGGCGAAGGTCGCGGGGCCGGCGTACCGCGGGACGCGGGAGGAGTCGACGGGGCCGCGGGGCGACTCGTTGCTGCTCATGGGGAACTGCCTTCTTTCCTACGCTTCATCGCGTATGCACTGCTTGCCCGGATGACTCTACTGGGCAGCGGGAATCTGTTCGGACGGGGATTCGATCGCGGGGGCGCGTCCGGCGAGGCGTTCGCGCCAGGCGGCCAGGACGGCCGCGTCGGTGGGCCGGGTCGCCAGGGACACCACGACGTAGGCGGCGAAGGACGCCGACAGGCCGTAGTAGACGGGCTCGTTGGCGAGGATGCCGTGGGCCGCCATCAGGCCGACGACGGCCAGCCCGCCGACGGCCACGGCGGCGAGCGCGCCCTGCGCGGTGCCCCGCCGCCACAGCAGCCCGCCGAGGATCGGCACGAGCAGACCGCCGACCAGCAGGTTGTAGGCGACGGTCAGCGCCTGCACGACGTCGTTCAGCGCGATGGCGGTGCCGATCACGGCCAGGCCCATGAGCAGGATGAAGGCACGGTTGCCCTTCACCTCGTCGTGCTCCCCGCCGGACGGGCGCACGATGCCGCGCAGCCGCGACCAGATGTCGTTGTTGGCGACGGTGGCGCAGGCGATCAGCGCGCCCGAGGACGTCGACATCACGGCGGCGAGGGCGGCGGCCAATACCAGTCCGCGGACCCCGACGGGCAGTTCGTCCTTGACGATGGTGGCGAACGCGTCGTCGGGACTCGCGAGCTTCGGGTACAGGACCTTGGCGGCGGTGCCGATGACGGCGCCGGCCAGGGCGTAGGCGAGGCAGTAGGTACCGGCGACGGTGCCGCCCCAGCGGGCCGTGCGGTCGCTGCGCGCGGTGAACACCCGCTGCCAGATGTCCTGCCCGATCAGCATGCCGAAGGTGTAGATCAGCACGTAGGTGAAGATGGTCTCGCCGCCGATGCCCAGCGGGTCGAAGTAGGCGGTGGGCAGCTGGGCCCGCATCTCGCCGAAGCCGCCCGCCTTGACGACGGCGATGGGCAGCAGCAGGAGCAGCACACCGATCGTCTTGACGACGAACTGCACCATGTCGGTCAGCGTGATCGACCACATGCCGCCGAGCGTGGAGTAGGCGACCACGATGGAGCCGCCGAGGACGATCGCCAGGGTGCGGTTGATGTCGAACAGGACGTCGAAGATCGTGGCGTAGGCGATGGTCGAGGTGACCGCGAGCATCAGCGTGTACGCCCACATGACGACACCGGAGATGACGCCCGCCCGGCCGCCGTAGCGCAGGTCGAGCATCTCGGAGACGGTGTACACCTTCAGGCGGGCGATGCGCGCGGAGAAGAAGACGCTCAGGGCGAGCAGGCCGAGGCCGATGGTGAACACCATCCAGGCGCCGGAGAGCCCGTACTGGTAGCCGAGACCGACGCCGCCGATGGTGGACGCGCCGCCGAGGACGATGGCGGCCATGGTGCCGGAGTACATGGCGGGGCCCAGGCGGCGGCCCGCCACCAGGAACTCGCTCTTGGACTTGGCGCGGCGCATGCCCCACCAGCCCATGGCCAGCATGCCGGCCAGATAGACGACGATGACCAGGTAGTCGACGGCCATGCGGGGCCTCCTTCGCGCACGGTCGGTGGCGTGTCGTGCAGGGGAACGTGCCGTCCGGCAGCGCCTCACGGGGACATCCGCCCGTACCCGTGGCCGCCGGTCGACCCGACACTAGGTGGCCGAAAAGCGACTGCGAAGTGTACGTTTCATCCATGCCGGCCGAACGGGATGGAGGAAACATCCATGCCGGACCCCACGGTCCCGCCGACACCGCCGGTGCCCCTGGACGCCCTGCTGGCCCGCGCGGACCTCGGCCTGCGCCGGATCGCGGGACCCGACGACCCGGGCATCGCCGTGCACTGGGCGCACACCTCCGAGATGGCGGACCCGTACCCGTACCTCCTTGGCGGTGAGCTGCTGCTGACGGCGGGCGTGCACATCCCGCAGGGGGCGGGCGCCGGGTACTTCGACGCGTACGTCTCACGGATCGTCGCGGCGGGCGGCGCGGCCCTCGGCTTCGGTGTGGCACCGGTGCACGACACGGTGCCCGCGGCGCTCGTCGAGGCGTGCGAGATGCACGGGCTGCCGCTGCTGGAGGTGCCGCCGCGGACCACGTTCTCGAAGGTGGCGCGCGCCGTGTGGCAGCTGATGGCGCAGGCCCGCCTGGCGGAGCTGCGCCGCGTCACGGAGGCCCAGCAGGGCCTGGCCACCGCCGCCGCCCGCCCCGACCCGGTCCCCTCCGTCCTGGGCCAGCTGGCGCGCCGGCTGGGCGGCCGGGCCGTGCTGTACGGGCCGGAGGGCACGGAACTCGCCGGTGCGGGGCCGGACCCGGGCGCGGAGGTCCGGGAGGCGCTGGCCGACCTGGGGGACGTGGTGCGCCCCGGCGCCGGACGGCCCGCCTCCGCGAGCGACACCGTCGCCGGCACCCGGCTGGTCGCGCACGCGCTCGGCCACGGGCGGGGCTTCGTGCTCGCCGTCGCCGCGCCGCAGCGGGAGGCGGGAGACCACACCATCACCTCGGTGGCGGCCGTCCTGCTGTCCCTGCTCACCGGTGAGCAGCAGAGCGGCACCGGCGCGGCCCGCTCCTCGGCGCTCGTACGGCTGCTGCTGGGGACGCCGCCCGAGGAGGTGGCGCCGCTGCTCGGCGCCGAGCGGTGGCGGGTGGTGCACGCCCGTCCGGACGGGCCGGCCCCGGACCCGGTGGCCGCGTCGGCGCTGGGCGCGGCGCTCGGGTCGGCGCTGGTGGACCCGTTCGGTGAGGCGGTACGGGTGCTGGTGCCGGGCGGTCGGGAGGTGGAGGCGCTGCCGGGCTGGACGCTCGGCGTGAGCGCGGCCGTCGCGGCGCACGAGTGGCCGGACGCCGACACGCAGGCCGCCCGCGCCCTGGCCCGGGCCCGCGCCACCCGCACCCCGCTGGTCCGGCACGGCTCCCGGCCCGCCCTCACCGACCTGGTTCCGCCGCACGACGCGGACGCCCACGCGCGGGCGCTCCTCGCGCCGTTGGCGGACGGTCCCGCGCTCACCGAGACGCTGCGCACCTGGCTGTCCCTGCACGGCAGCTGGGACCGTACGGCGGTGGCGCTGTCGGTGCACCGCAACACCGTGCGGCAGCGGATCGCGCGGTGCGCGGCGCTGCTGGAGGCGGACCTGGACGATCCGGACGTGCGGATGGAGCTGTGGTTCGCGCTGCGCCGCACCTGAGGCCCGCGCCGCCCCCGAGGAGCCGGCTCCGCACCCGAGGACCGACGAGGACCGACCCTCCGCACCCGAGGACCGGACCTCCACCCCTGAGGACCGGGGCTCCGCGACTGAGTATCCGTACGGAGCCGGCTGAGTACGTGACGCACGTCCCAGGGGGCGATACGCCGGGGACGCGCACCGGGTGCTGCTCCACAATGGGGGGCATGCCGATATCCGGGACACCCAGCCGAGCCGAACTCGTCGAACACCTCGTCGCCACGCGCATCGCGGGCGACGTCGCCACGCCGCGCGAGAACAACCTCTCCCACTACCGCAAACTGGCGAACGGCGACCGCCACTACTGGCTCGGCCTGGAACTCGGCGACCGCTGGACCGACGAGCAGGACGTGCTCGCGGTGATGGCGGAGCGGGTCGGTGTCAACGACGACCCCGAGCACCGGTACGGGCAGGACACCATCGACCCGGAACTCACGGTCGCCGGTCTGGAACGCATGGCGGGACGGCTGCGCAAGGCGGCGGACGGGCAGCAGCGGGTGCTGTTCGCCACCGGCCACCCCGGTGGCCTGCTGGACGTGCACCGGGCGACGGCCGCCGCGCTGCGCGCCGCCGGCTGCGAGATCGTGGTCATCCCGGACGGGCTCGCCACGGACGAGGGCTATGTGATGCAGTTCGCGGACGTGGCGGTGCTGGAGCACGGCGCGACGCTGTGGCACACGCACTCCGGTGAGCCGATGAAGGCGATCCTGACCGCGCTGGAACGCGAGGGCCGCCCGCTGCCCGACCTGGTCGTCGCCGACCACGGCTGGGCCGGTTACGCCGGACAGCACGGCGTCGACTCCGTCGGCTACGCCGACTGCAACGACCCGGCCCTCTTCCTCGCCGAGGCCGAGGGCACCGTCCAGGTGACCGTGCCCCTCGACGACCACGTCACCAGCCCCCGCCACTACGACCCGATGACGGCCTACCTGCTGACGGAGGCCGGGCTCGGCTAGACCGCCGGATCACCATCGATGCTCGCGCCCGGTCGGCACCGGGCTGTGCCCCGGCCGGATCCGACCGGGGCGCAACCGTCCTCGTCAGCGTTTGGCGAGTTCGGCGACCTTGGCCGTCAGGGCGGCTACGGCATCCTTGAGCGCCCCGTTGTTCTTGTCGGCGGCCTCGGTGCAGGCCCGTACGGCCTCGGCAAGCTCCACGTTGCTCCGTGCCAGGGCGATCTGGGCATCGGCGTGGAGCAACGCGATGGTGTCGGGGTGGGGCGCCGGTGCCCTCTTGTTCTTCCGCTGGGCGTCGCGCTGTTTTACGAGTTCGTCGACCAGGTCCTTCGCGGTGGTGGGCACGTTTCCCCCTTGTCGATGACGGGACATCGGTGGATCACTGCCCAGGAGCACCGCAGATCACTTCTCCCGATTCCGGGAGGCTCGCCTCACTACGGGGCGCGCGGGACGCGGACCACGCCCTCCTGGATGACGGAGACGGCGAGGCGGCCGTCCTGGGTGTAGATGCGGGCCTGGCCCAGGCCCCGGCCGCCGTGGGCCGACGGGGACTGCTGGTCGTACAGCAGCCACTCGTCGGCGCGGAACGGGCGGTGGAACCACATCGCGTGGTCCAGGGAGGCGCCCACCACGTCGCCGACCGCCCAGCCGCCGCGGCCGTGCGCGAGGAGGACCGAGTCCAGCAGCGTCATGTCGGAGACGTAGGTGGCGAGGACGACGTGCAGCAGCGGGTCGTCGGCGAGCTTGCCGTTGGTGCGGAACCACACCTGGGAGTGGGGTTCGCGGGGCTCGCCGAAGCGGCCGTAGGGCGGCTCGTCGGCGTACCGCAGGTCGACCGCCGCGCGGGCCTCCAGGAAGCGGTCCACGACCTCGGGGTCGAGGTGGGTGTAGCCGCGCAGCCGCTCCTCGGAGGTGGGCAGCGCCGCCGGGTCCGGTGCGGGCGGCATCGGCTCCTGGTGGTCCAGGCCCTCCTCGTACGTCTGGAAGGACGCCGAGAGGTGGAAGATCGGCTTCCCGTGCTGGACGGCGACCACGCGGCGGGTGGTGAAGGACCGTCCGTCGCGGATCCGGTCGACGGTGTAGACGATCGGCGCGCCCGGGTCGCCGGGGCGCAGGAAGTACGCGTGCAGGGAGTGGGCGGGCCGGTCCTCGGGGACGGTGCGCCCGGCGGCGACCAGCGCCTGCGCCGCGACCTGCCCGCCGAAGACGCGCGGGACGACGGCGGAACGGGACCGGCCGCGGAAGATGTCCTCCTCGATCTGCTCCAGGTCGAGCAGATCGAGGAGGTCCTGTAGTGCCTGACTCATGAGGTCGGTTGTATACGGCAGGGATGTCGCGGGGCTTACAGGCCCATGTCCTTCGCGATGATCGTCTTCATGATCTCGCTGGTGCCGCCGTAGATGCGGTTGACCCGGTTGTCCGCGTACAGGCGGGCGATCGGGTACTCGTTCATGTAGCCGTAGCCGCCGTGCAGCTGGAGGCAGCGGTCGATGACGCGGTGCGCGACCTCGGTGCAGAACAGCTTGGCGGAGGCGGCCTCGGCGGGGGTGAGCTCGCCGGCGTCCAGGGCCTCGGTGGCGCGGTCGGCGACTGCCTCGGCGGCGTCCACCTCGGCCTGGCAGGCGGCCAGTTCGAACTTGGTGTTCTGGAAGTGGGCGACCGGCTTGCCGAAGACGGTGCGCTCCTGCACGTACTGCTTGGCGAACCGGACGGCGGCCTTGGCCTGGGCGTAGGCGCCGAAGGCGATGCCCCAGCGCTCGGAGGCCAGGTTGTGGCCGAGGTAGTAGAAGCCCTTGTTCTCCTCGCCGAGCAGGTCCTCGACGGGGACCTTGACGTCGACGAACGCCAGCTCGGCGGTGTCGGAGGTCTTCAGGCCCAGCTTGTCCAGCTTGCGGCCGACGGAGTAGCCCTCGGACTTGGTGTCGACGGCGAACAGGGATATGCCGTGGCGGCGGTCCTCGGCCGTGGGTGCGGCGGTGCGGGCGCAGACGATCACCTTGTCGGCGTGGACGCCGCCGGTGATGAAGGTCTTGGCGCCGTTGAGGACGTAGTGCGTGCCGTCCTCGCTGAGCTTCGCGGTGGTCTTCATGCCCGCGAGGTCGGAGCCGGTGCCCGGCTCGGTCATCGCGATGGCCCACATCTCCTCGCCGGTGACGAACTTCGGCAGGTACCGCTTCTTCTGCTCGTCGGTGGCGAGCATCTTGATGTAGGGCAGCGCGAGCAGCACGTGCACGCCGGAGCCGCCGAACTGCACGCCGGCGCGGGCGGTCTCCTCGTAGAGGACGGCCTCGAACTTGTGGGTGTCCATGCCGGCGCCGCCGTACTCCTCCGGCACGCTGATGCCGAAGACGCCCAGTTCACCGAGCTTGTAGTAGAAGTCGCGGGGCGCCTGGCCCGCCGCGAACCACTCGTCGTAGACGGGGACGACCTCGGCCTCGATGAAGGCGCGGATCGTCTCCCGGAACGCCTCGTGATCCTCGTTGAAAACCGTCCGGCGCACTCCGCCACCTCCAGGAACCATGGGCATGTCTAAGCGCTTGCTCAGACAAAGGTACCGGCGAGTATCCACAGCCGTCCAGAGCCGGTGGCCCGTAACGCTCGTCACTCCGCCGGGGTCACGGCCCGGTCAGGACGTGCCCGCCGCCGCGAACGCCCCACGCGCCATCCGGTGCAGCAGCTCGGCGGTGCCCGCGCGGCCGGGCAGGGAGCCGGGGCGGGTCAGGTGCGGGGTGGAGTTGAGCAGCCCGAACACCGAGTGCACGGCCGAGCGGGCGGCCGGCTCGGCCAGCTCCGGGTACAGCTCGCGCACCACGCCGACCCACAGCTCGACGTACTGCCGCTGCAACTGGCGGACCAGCTTGCGGTCGCTGTCCCGGAGGCGGTCCAGCTCCCGGTCGTGCAGGGTGATGAGGGGGCGGTCGTCGAGCGCGAAGTCGATGTGCCCCTCGATCAGCGAGTCGAGGACCGCCTCGGGGGCGCCTCCGTCGGCCTCCTCCAGGCGTCGTTTCGCGCCGGTCAGCAGCGAGTCGCTGATCCCGACCAGCAGCTCCGCGAGCATCGCGTCCTTGCCCGCGAAGTGCCGGTAGAGCCCGGGGCCGCTGATGCCGACGGCGGCGCCTATCTCGTCGACCCCGACGCCGTGGAAGCCGCGCTCGGCGAAGAGCCGGGCGGCCTCCTTGAGGATCTGCTCGCGGCGGGTGGGGGCGTCGGTTCTGGTGGCCATGGAGACGATTCTAGACAGCGAGGTTAGCGGTCGTTAACCTGGAGGAAATGCGTTAACGCTCATTAACAAGGTGAGGGGACCCGCAGGATGCATGAGGCACCGGAGCTTCACAGCGCGGCAGATCCCGCGTCGGAGGCCTTTCGGGCCAACGAGGAGGCGCACCGCGCGCTCGTGGAGGAGCTGCGCGGCAAGCTGGCCGCGGCCGCCCTCGGCGGCGGCGAGAAGGCGCGGGCGCGGCACACCGCGCGCGGGAAGCTGCTCCCGCGCGAGAGGGTGGACGCCCTCCTCGACCCCGGCTCGCCCTTCCTGGAGCTGGCTCCGCTGGCGGCCGACGGGATGTACGAGGGGCAGGCGCCGGCGGCCGGCGTGCTCGCCGGGATCGGCCGGGTGAGCGGCCGGGAGTGCGTGGTCGTCGCCAACGACGCCACGGTCAAGGGCGGCACGTACTACCCGATGACCGTGAAGAAGCACCTGCGCGCGCAGGAGGTGGCCCTCGACAACCGCCTGCCCTGCGTCTACCTGGTGGACTCCGGCGGTGCCTTCCTGCCGATGCAGGACGAGGTGTTCCCGGACCGGGACCACTTCGGGCGGATCTTCTACAACCAGGCCCGGATGTCCGGCGCGGGCATCCCGCAGATCGCGGCGGTGCTCGGCTCGTGCACGGCCGGCGGGGCGTACGTCCCGGCGATGAGCGACGAGGCGGTGATCGTCCGGGGCCAGGGCACGATCTTCCTGGGCGGTCCGCCGCTGGTGAAGGCGGCCACCGGTGAGGTGGTCACGGCGGAGGAGCTGGGCGGCGGCGAGGTCCACTCGCGGGTGTCGGGCGTGACCGACCACCTCGCGGAGGACGACGCGCACGCCCTGCGGATCGTGCGCACCATCGTCTCCACGCTGCCCGCGCGCGGCGCCCTGCCGTGGCGGGTGGAGCCGGCCGTGGAGCCGAAGGTCGACCCGGCCGGGCTGTACGGCGCGGTGCCGGTGGACTCCCGCACGCCCTACGACGTGCGGGAGATCATCGCGCGGGTCGTGGACGGCTCCCGCTTCGCCGAGTTCAAGGCGGAGTTCGGGCAGACCCTGGTGACCGGCTTCGCGCGGATCCACGGCCACCCGGTGGGGATCGTCGCCAACAACGGCATCCTGTTCTCCGAGTCGGCGCAGAAGGGCGCGCACTTCATCGAGCTGTGCGACCAGCGCGGCATCCCGCTGGTGTTCCTGCAGAACATCTCGGGCTTCATGGTGGGCCGGGACTACGAGGCGGGCGGCATCGCCAAGCACGGCGCGAAGATGGTCACGGCGGTCGCCTGCACGCGCGTGCCGAAGCTGACGGTGGTGGTCGGCGGTTCGTACGGCGCGGGCAACTACTCGATGTGCGGGCGGGCCTACTCACCGCGCTTCCTGTGGATGTGGCCCAACGCCAAGATCTCGGTGATGGGCGGCGAGCAGGCCGCCTCGGTCCTCGCGACGGTCAAGCGGGACCAGTTGGAGGCGCGCGGCGAGGAGTGGCCGGCGGAGGACGAGGAGGCCTTCAAGGCCCCGGTCCGCGCCCAGTACGAGCGCCAGGGGAACGCCTACTACGCGACGGCCCGCCTGTGGGACGACGGCGTGATCGACCCGCTGGAGACCCGGCAGGTCCTGGGCCTGGCCCTGACCGCGTGCGCCAACGCGCCACTGGGCGACCCCCAGTTCGGCGTCTTCCGGATGTGAGGGGACCGACGACGATGGCAGCTCAGATGTTCGAGACAGTGCTGGTGGCCAACCGGGGCGAGATCGCCGTGCGCGTCATCCGCACGCTGCGGTCGATGGGCGTGCGCTCGGTGGCCGTGTACTCCGACGCGGACGCCGACGCCCGGCACGTCCGCGAGGCCGACACGGCCGTACGGATCGGTCCGGCGCCGGCGGCGGAGAGTTACCTGTCGGTGGAGCGGCTGCTCCGGGCCGCCGCCCGCACCGGCGCGCAGGCGGTCCACCCCGGGTACGGCTTCCTCGCCGAGAACGCCGGTTTCGCGCGGGCGTGCGCCGAGGCGGGGCTGGTGTTCATCGGTCCGCCGGCGGACGCGATCGCCCTGATGGGCGACAAGATCCGGGCGAAGGAGACGGTGCAGGCGGCCGGCGTCCCGGTCGTGCCCGGTTCCAGCGGCAGCGGTCTGACGGACGCGCAACTGGCCGAGGCGGCCCGCGGGATCGGCATGCCGGTGCTGCTGAAGCCGTCCGCGGGCGGCGGCGGCAAGGGCATGCGCCTGGTGCGGGACGCCGGGAAGCTGGCCGACGAGATCGCCGCCGCGCGGCGCGAGGCCCGCGCCTCCTTCGGCGACGACACGCTGCTGGTGGAGCGGTGGATCGACCGGCCCCGGCACATCGAGATCCAGGTCCTGGCGGACGGCCACGGCAACGTGGTGCACCTCGGCGAGCGCGAGTGCTCGCTGCAGCGCCGCCACCAGAAGATCATCGAGGAGGCGCCCAGCGTCCTGCTGGACGAGGCGACCCGGGCGGCGATGGGCGAGGCGGCGGTGCAGGCGGCCCGCTCCTGCGGCTACCGGGGCGCGGGCACGGTGGAGTTCATCGTCCCGGGCACCGACCCGTCGTCGTACTACTTCATGGAGATGAACACGCGGCTCCAGGTGGAGCACCCGGTCACCGAACTGGTGACGGGGCTGGACCTGGTGGAGTGGCAGCTGCGGGGGGCGGCGGGCGAGCCGCTGGCGTTCGCGCAGGACGACATCACGCTCACCGGTCACGCGGTGGAGGCGCGCCTGTGCGCCGAGGACCCGGCGCGCGGCTTCCTGCCGTCCGGCGGCACGGTGCTGAGGCTGCGCGAGCCCGAGGGCGACGGCATCCGCACGGACTCCGGGCTGAGCGAGGGCACCGAGGTCGGCAGCCTGTACGACCCGATGCTGTCCAAGGTGATCGCGTACGGTCCCGACCGCGCGAGTGCGCTGCGCAAGCTGCGGGCGGCGCTCGCGCAGACGGTGACGCTGGGCGTGCAGACCAACGCCGGGTTCCTGCGGCGGCTGCTGGCGCATCCGGCGGTGGTGAGCGGCGACATGGACACCGGGCTGGTGGAGCGGGAGGCGGACTCGCTGGTCTCCACCGAGGTGCCCGAGGAGGTGTACGAGGCCGCCGCGGCCGTACGCCTGGACGCGCTGCGTCCGCGCGGTGACGGCTGGACGGACCCGTTCTCGGTGCCGGACGGCTGGCGCCTGGGCGGCACGCCGAAGCCGGCCGTCTTCCACCTGCGGGTCACCGACCCGGTGGAGCACACGCCGCGCGGCACCCACACCGTCACCGACGACAGCGTGTCGGTGACGCTGGACGGTGTCCGGCACACCTTCCACCGCGCCGCCGACTGGCTCGGCCGGGACGGCGACGCCTGGCACGTGCGCGACCACGACCCGGTCGCCGCGTCCCTCACCCGGGCCGGGCAGGCGGGCGCCGACTCGCTGACCGCGCCGATGCCCGGCACGGTGACGGTGGTGAAGGTCGCCGTCGGCGACGAGGTGAGCGCCGGTCAGAGCCTGCTCGTGGTGGAGGCGATGAAGATGGAGCACGTCATCTCCGCCCCGCACGCCGGCACGGTCACCGAACTGGACGTGGCCCCGGGCACCACGGTCGCCATGGACCAGGTGCTCGCGGTCATCGCGCCCGTGGAGGAGGAGACGGCGTGAACACCACGGACCTGGGCCTGCCCATGACCGTACCGGCCGACGGGCTGCCCGCGCGGGTGCGCATCCACGAGGTCGGGGCGCGGGACGGGCTGCAGAACGAGAAGGCGACCGTGCCCACGGCCGTCAAGGCGGAGTTCGTCCGCCGTCTGGCCGGCACCGGCCTGACCACGATCGAGGCGACGAGCTTCGTCCACCCGAAGTGGGTGCCGCAGCTGGCGGACGCCGAGGACCTGTACCAGGCGGTCGCCGACCTGCCGGTGGCGCTGCCGGTCCTGGTGCCGAACGAGCGGGGCCTGGACCGGGCGCTGGCGCTCGGCGCCCGGCGGGTGGCGGTGTTCGCCAGTGCCACGGAGTCCTTCGCCAGGGCCAACCTCAACCGCACGGTGGACGAGGCGCTGGCGATGTTCGAGCCGGTGGTACGGCGGGCGAAGGCGCAGGACGTCCACGTCCGCGGCTATCTGTCGATGTGCTTCGGCGACCCGTGGGAGGGCGCGGTCGCCGTCCCGCAGGTGGTGAGGGTGTGCCGGGCGCTGCTGGACATGGGCTGCGACGAGCTGAGCCTGGGCGACACCATCGGCGTGGCCACCCCGGGCCATGTGACCGCGCTGCTGGCCGCGCTCGCCGGGGCAGGCGTGCCGGTGTCCGCGCTGGGCGTGCACTTCCACGACACCTACGGCCAGGCCCTGTCCAACACGCTGGCCGCGCTCCAGCAGGGCGTCACCACCGTCGACGCCTCCGCGGGCGGGCTGGGCGGCTGCCCGTACGCGAAGTCCGCCACCGGCAATCTCGCCACCGAGGACCTCGTGTGGATGCTGCGGGGCCTCGGCATCGACACCGGGATCGATCTCGGCCGTCTGGTCGCCACGAGCGTCTGGATGGCCGCGCACCTGGGCCGACCCAGCCCGTCCCGCACCGTACGAGCCCTCTCCCACCAGGAGCAGTGAACGCCATGGACCACAAGCTCTCCCCCGAACTGGAAGAACTCCGCCGCACGGTGGAGGAGTTCGCACACGACGTGGTGGCGCCGAAGATCGGCGACTTCTACGAGCGGCACGAGTTCCCGTACGAGATCGTGCGGGAGATGGGCCGCATGGGGCTGTTCGGCCTGCCGTTCCCGGAGGAGTACGGCGGCATGGGCGGCGACTACTTCGCGCTGGGCGTGGCCCTGGAGGAACTGGCCCGGGTGGACTCGTCGGTGGCCATCACCCTGGAGGCCGGTGTCTCGCTCGGCGCGATGCCGCTGCACCTGTTCGGCACCGAGGAGCAGAAGCGGCAGTGGCTGCCGCGGCTGTGCTCGGGCGAGATGCTGGGCGCGTTCGGCCTGACGGAGCCGGACGGCGGCAGCGACGCGGGCGCGACCCGTACGACGGCCCGGCTGGACGAGTCGACGAACGAGTGGGTGATCAACGGCACCAAGTGCTTCATCACCAACTCGGGCACCGACATCACGGGTCTGGTGACGGTCACGGCGGTCACCGGGCGCAAGCCGGACGGCAGGCCGCTGATCTCGGCGATCATCGTGCCGTCGGGCACGCCGGGCTTCACGGTGGCGGCGCCGTACTCGAAGGTCGGCTGGAACGCCTCGGACACACGGGAGTTGTCCTTCCAGGACGTCCGGGTGCCTGCGGCGAACCTGCTGGGCGAGCAGGGCCGCGGGTACGCGCAGTTCCTGCGGATCCTGGACGAGGGCCGCATCGCCATCGCGGCGCTGGCCACGGGTCTGGCGCAGGGCTGTGTGGACGAGTCGGTGAAGTACGCGAAGGAACGCCACGCGTTCGGCCGTCCGATCGGCGCCAACCAGGCCATCCAGTTCAAGATCGCCGACATGGAGATGAAGGCGCACACGGCCCGGCTGGCCTGGCGGGACGCGGCGAGCCGTCTGGTGGCCGGTGAGCCGTTCAAGAAGGAGGCGGCGCTGGCGAAGCTGTACTCCTCCACGGTCGCGGTGGACAACGCGCGCGAGGCCACGCAGATCCACGGCGGCTACGGCTTCATGAACGAGTACCCGGTGGCCCGGATGTGGCGCGACTCGAAGATCCTGGAGATCGGCGAGGGCACGAGCGAGGTCCAGCGCATGCTGATCGCACGGGAGTTGGGGCTGGCGGGCTGACGTCGTCCGACCCTCCGCGTGACGGCCCGCGTCGACCGCGACGCGGGCCGTCCGTCTGCGCGCGTGACGATCATCACGGCCCGGGGCGGGCATTCCGGGCGGCCGTGAGGAGATGGATACCGAACACCCCCTGGACAGATCATGAGGTTAGGCTAACCTAAGCCTGGTTTCAGCCAAGGCACGCTCCGTACGCACGAAAGCAGACCCAGCCATGTCGAACGCCCACTCCGCCCGCTTCTCCCGCCGGGGACTGCTCGCCGCCGGCGGCGCCCTCGGACTCGGCGCCGTTCTCGCCGCCTGCGGGGACGAGGACGCGAACGGCGGCGGCTCGGACGCGGCGGGGGCCGGCGCGTCCGGCCCGTGGTCCTTCAAGGACGACCGCGGCACCACCGTGAAGCTGGACAGGACCCCCGCGAACATCGTCGCGTTCACCGGCGTGGCCGCCGCGCTGTACGACTACGGCGTGCAGGTCAAGGGCGTCTTCGGGCCGACCGAGACCAAGGACGGCAAGCCCGACGTCCAGGCCGGCGACATGGACATCAGCAAGGTGACCGTCCTGGGCAACGTCTGGGACCAGTTCAACGTCGAGAAGTACGCGGCCCTCGCGCCCGACGTCCTGATCTCCACGATGTTCGACGACGCCGGCACCCTCTGGTACGTCCCCGAGGCGTCCAAGGACAAGATCGCCAAGCTGGCCCCGAGCGTCGGCATCTCCGTGTTCGACCGTCAGCTGACCGCCCCGCTGCAGCGGATGTGGGAGCTGGCCGAGTCCCTCGGCGGCGACATGAAGGCGGCCAGGGCCACCGACGCCAAGAAGCGCTTCGAGGAGGCCTCCGAGCGGCTGCGCAAGGCCGCCAAGGCCCACCCCGACATCAAGGTGATGGTCGGCTCGGCGAGCCCGGAGCTCTTCTACGTCTCCGGCACCAACCTCTCCATCGACCTGGAGTACTTCAAGGCCCTCGGCGTGAACTTCGTCGAGCCGCCGGAGAAGGCCAAGGCCGAGGGCGGCGGCTGGTTCGAGAGCCTCAGCTGGGAGAACGTCGACAAGTACCGGGCCGACGTCATCATGATGGACGACCGCTCCTCGGCCATCCAGCCCGCCGACATCACCGAGGCGACCTGGAAGAAGCTCCCCGCGGTCAAGGCCGGCCAGGTCATCGCGCGTTCCGCCGAGCCGATCCTGTCGTACGACAAGTGCGTGCCGCTGGTGGAGAACCTCGCCGAGGCCATCGAGAAGGCCAAGAAGGTCAGCTGACCCCGCCCCCCGCTCCGGAGCCGCAGCCGTGACCACCGCCGTAGCCGCCCCGTTCCGCTTCTTCTCCCTCCAGGTCAAGGCGACGAGGCGGCTCGGCCCGTCGCTGGTCCGGGTCACCTTCACGGGCCCGGACCTGCAGGCCTTCCGCTCCGACGGGCTGGACCAGTCGCTGACGCTGTTCCTGCCGCATCCGGGCCAGAGCGAGCCGGCCGTGCCGGTCCACCTCGGCGACAGCTGGTGGCAGGGCTGGCGCGAACTGCCCGACGACGTGCGGGCGGTGATGCGCTCGTACACGCTGCGGTCGCTGCGCAGGGACGCGGAGGGGGACACCACCGAGGTCGACATCGACTTCGTGCTGCACGGCATCGGGCCCGGCACCTCGCCGGAGGCGGGCCCGGCGTCCCGCTGGGCCGCCGGGGCCGCCGCGGGTGACCGGGTGCTGCTGCTCGGTCCCGCGGTCGCCGACAACCGCGCGATCCGCTTCCGCCCGCCCGAGGACACCGATCTGCTCCTGCTGTGGGCGGACGAGACCGCCCTGCCCGCGGCGGAGGCGGTCCTGGAGTCCCTGCCGCCCGGCACCCGCGCCCGGGTGTGGCTGGAGGTGCCGCAGGCCGGGGACGTCCACGACCCGGCCACCGCGGCCGACGCGGAGGTCACCTGGTTCGTCCGCGGCGGCGAGGACGACGGCGACGGGCACGTCCAGGGCTCCCCCATGGCCCTGGATAGTGTCCGCGCCGCCGAACTCCCGCCGCACGAGCGGCCGTACGTCTGGATCGCGGGCGAGTCCGGCTGTGTGAAGCAGCTGCGGCGGCACTTCGTGGGCGAGCGCGGCATCGACCGCCGGCGCGTCACCTTCGTCGGCTACTGGCGCCGCGGGATGACCGAGGAGCAGCTGCGCGAACAGGCGTGAGGCCGACGGCCGTTCGCTTTCCGCCGCTCACTCCCGGCACCGGAGTGATCACAGTCACGACCGGGACAGGACGGGACCAGAGTTACTTAGGTTAGGCTAACCTAAGTAACGCACCGCGGGCCCGCGTCCCGCACCGGACCGTCCCCACCGGAGGACCCCCACATGCGCTCGCACCTGCTCAACGACACCACCGCGGAGCAGTACCGCCGCTCCGTGACCCAAGGAGTCGAGCGGGTGGCCGCCAAACTCGCCACCACCGACCGGCCGTTCACCGGCGTCACGGTCGACGCCCTCGCCCCGCTCATCGACGCCGTCGACCTCGACCGGCCGCTCGGCGACACCACCGCCGCGCTGGACGAGCTGGAGGACGTCTACCTCCGGGACGCGATCTACTTCCACCACCCCCGCTACCTCGCCCACCTCAACTGCCCCGTCGTCATCCCGGCGGTGCTCGGCGAGGCGGTGCTCTCCGCCGTCAACTCCTCCCTGGACACCTGGGACCAGTCGGCCGGCGGCACCCTCATCGAGCGGAAACTGATCGACTGGACGACCCGGCGCATCGGACTCGGCCCGGCCGCCGACGGCGTGTTCACCTCCGGCGGCACCCAGTCCAACCTCCAGGCGCTGCTGCTCGCCCGCGAGGAGGCCAAGCCCGGGCGGGACGGACGGGCGGACCTGACGAAACTGCGCGTCTTCGCCTCCGAGGTCAGCCACTTCAGCGTGAAGAAGTCCGCGAAACTCCTCGGTCTCGGACCGGACGCCGTCGTGTCGATACCCGTCGACCACGACAAGCGGCTGCAGACCGTCGCCCTCGCCCACGAGCTGGCACGCTGCACCGAGGCGGGCCTGGTCCCGATGGCCGTCGTCGCCACCGCCGGCACCACCGACTTCGGCTCCATCGACCCGCTGCCCGAGATCGCCGAACTGTGCCAGCGCTACGGCGCGTGGATGCACGTGGACGCCGCCTACGGCTGCGGACTGCTCGCCTCGCTGAAGTACCGCGACCGCATCGACGGCATCGAGCGCGCCGACTCCGTCACCGTCGACTACCACAAGTCCTTCTTCCAGCCCGTCAGTTCCTCCGCCGTGCTGGTCCGCGACGCGGCCACGCTGCGGCACGCCACCTACCACGCGGAGTACCTCAACCCGCGCCGCATGGTCGAGGAGCGCATCCCCAACCAGGTCGACAAGTCCCTGCAGACCACCCGCCGCTTCGACGCGCTGAAGCTGTGGATGACGCTGCGCGTGATGGGCGCCGACGGCATCGGTCAGCTCTTCGACGAGGTGTGCGACCTGGCCGCCGAGGGCTGGAAGCTGCTGGCCGCCGACCCGCGCTACGACGTGGTGGTCGAGCCGAGCCTGTCCACCCTGGTCTTCCGCTACGTTCCGGCCTCCGTCACCGACCCGGCCGAGATCGACCGGGCCAACCTCTACGCCCGCAAGGCGCTGTTCGCCTCCGGTGACGCGGTCGTCGCGGGCACCAAGGTCGCCGGGCGCCACTACCTGAAGTTCACCCTGCTGAACCCCGAGACCACGACGGCCGACATCTCCGCCGTCCTCGATCTGATCGCCGGCCACGCCGAGCAGTACCTGGGAGAGTCCCTTGACCGCGCTTGCTGACACCACGGAAGAGACCTACGACTTCGTGGGCATCGGGCTCGGCCCGTTCAACCTCGGCCTCGCCTGCCTCACCGAGCCCATCGACGAACTCAGCGGCGTGTTCCTGGAGTCGAAGCCGCACTTCGAGTGGCACGCCGGGATGTTCCTCGACGGCGCCCACCTCCAGACGCCGTTCATGTCGGACCTGGTCACCCTCGCCGACCCGACGTCGCCGTACTCCTTCCTGAACTACCTGAAGCAGAAGGGCCGGCTGTACTCGTTCTACATACGCGAGAACTTCTACCCGCTGCGCGTCGAGTACGACGACTACTGCCGCTGGGCCGCCGAGCAGCTGAGCAGCATCCGCTTCGGCACGACGGTCACCGCGGTGACGTACGACGAGCGCGAGGGGCTGTACGCGGTGGCGACGGCGGCCGGTGAGACGTACCGGGCCCGGCACCTCGTGCTCGGCACCGGAACCGTCCCGTTCGTGCCCGAGCCGTGCCGCGGGCTGGACGGCGGCCTGTTCCACAACGCGCAGTACATGCACCGCAAGGCGGAGCTGCTGGAGAAGGAGTCGATCACGATCGTCGGCAGCGGGCAGAGCGCCGCCGAAATCTACTACGAACTGCTCTCGGAGATCGACGTCCACGGCTACCGGCTGAACTGGGTCACCCGCTCCCCGCGGTTCTTCCCGCTGGAGTACACCAAGCTGACCCTGGAGATGACCTCCCCGGACTACATCGACTACTTCCGCGCGCTGCCCGAGGAGACCCGCTACCGGCTGGAGAAGCAGCAGAAGGGCCTGTTCAAGGGCATCAACTCGGAGCTGATCGACGCGATCTTCGACCTGCTGTACCAGAAGAACGTCGAAAGCGGCGACCGCCCGCTGCCGACCCGGCTGCTCACCAACTCCTCCCTGACCAGCGCGCGCTACGAGGACGGCGGCTACACGCTCGGCTTCCACCAGGACGAGCAGGACAAGGACTTCGAGATCCGCACCGAGGGCCTGGTGCTGGCCACCGGCTACCACTACGAGCCGCCGGCCTTCCTCGACCCGGTCCGCGAACGGCTCCGTTTCGACGGGCACGGCCGCTTCGACGTGGGCCGCAACTACGCCATCGACGTCACCGGCCGCGGCGTCTTCCTGCAGAACGCCGGTGTCCACACGCACAGCATCACCAGCCCGGACCTGGGCATGGGGCCGTACCGGAACGCGTCCATCATCCGCGAGCTGCTCGGCACCGAGTACTACCCGGTCGAGAAGACCATCGCGTTCCAGGAGTTCGCCGTATGAGCATCGGTACCTTCACCGTCCGCCCCGTCGACCCGCTGCACGACGCCGAGCTGCTGCACCGCTGGGTCACCGACCCCAAGGCGGCCTTCTGGATGATGCAGGACGCGAGACTGCAGGACGTCGAGCGCGAGTACATGCGCATCGCCGCCCACGAGCACCACCACGCCTACCTGGGCCTGCACGACGGCGAACCGGCGTTCCTGATGGAGAAGTACGACCCCCGGTACGTCGAACTGGTCGGCCTGTACGAGCCCGAGCCCGGCGACGTCGGCATGCACTTCCTGGTCGCCCCCACCGACCGGCCGATCCACGGCTTCACCCGGGCCGTCATCACCGCCGTGATGGAGGAGCTGTTCGCCGACCCGGGCACCCGGCGGGTCGTGGTCGAGCCCGACGTGTCCAACAAGGCCGTGCACGCGCTCAACGAGGCCGTGGGCTTCGAAGCCGTCCGCGAGATCGACAAGCCGGAGAAGCGCGCGCTGCTCAGCTTCTGCACCCGCGCACAGTTCCTGGCCGCACGAGGAGTTGCCGTATGACCCTGTCCGACGCCGTGGCGCACCTGTCCCCCCACCGCTGGGCGCGGGCCAACCGCCTGCTGATCCGCAAGGCACTCGCCGAGTTCGCCCACGAGCGGCTCGTCGCACCGGAGGCCACCGGCGACGGCCGCTACGTCGTCCGCAGCGACGACGGCCGGACCCGGTACACGTTCACCGCGGCACGCCGCGCGCTCGACCACTGGCAGGTCGACGCCGACTCGATCACCCGCCACCGCGACGACGCCGAACTGCCGCTCGCCGCACTGGACTTCTTCATCGAGCTGCAGAAGTCGCTGGGGCTGAGCGAGGAGATCCTGCCGGTGTACCTGGAGGAGATCTCCTCCACCCTGTCCGGCACCTGCTACAAGCTCACCAAACCGCAGGTCACGGCCGCCGAGCTGGTCGACGCCGGTTTCCAGGCGATCGAGACCGGGATGACCGAGGGCCACCCCTGCTTCGTCGCCAACAACGGCCGTCTCGGCTTCGGCGTCCACGAGTACCTCGCCTACGCGCCGGAGACGGCGAACCCGGTGAAGCTGGTGTGGCTGGCCGCGCACCGCTCGCGGGCCGCGTTCACGGCGGGCGCGGGCATCGAGTACGAGTCGTTCGTCCGGCAGGAGCTGGGCGCGGAGACCGTCGAGCGGTTCCACGGCGTCCTGCGCGAGCAGGACCTCGACCCCGCCGACTACTTGCTGATCCCCGTCCACCCCTGGCAGTGGTGGAACAAGCTGTCCGTCACCTTCGCCGCCGAGGTCGCCCGCCGGCACCTGGTCTGCCTCGGCGAGGGCGACGACGAGTACCTGGCGCAGCAGTCCATCCGCACCTTCTTCAACCGGTCCCACCCGGAGAAGCACTACGTGAAGACGGCCCTGTCCGTCCTCAACATGGGCTTCATGCGGGGCCTGTCGGCCGCCTACATGGAGGCCACCCCGGCGATCAACGACTGGCTGGCGCAGCTCGTCGCCGGCGACCCGGTGCTGCGGTCCACGGGGCTGTCGATCATCCGGGAGCGGGCGGCGGTCGGCTACCGGCACCTGGAGTACGAGCAGGCCACGGACCGCTACTCGCCGTACCGCAAGATGCTGGCCGCGCTGTGGCGGGAGAGCCCGGTGCCGTCCCTGGAGGACGGCGAGTCCCTGGCCACCATGGCGTCCCTGGTCCACGTCGACCACGAGGGCAGGTCCTTCGCGGGCGCGCTGATCGAGCGTTCGGGCCTCGCCCCGGCCGACTGGCTGCGGCACTACCTGCGCGCCTACTACGTCCCGCTGCTGCACAGCTTCTACGCCTACGACCTGGTGTACATGCCGCACGGCGAGAACGTGATCCTCGTGCTGGAGGACGGCGTGGTGCGGCGGGCGGTCTACAAGGACATCGCCGAGGAGATCGCGGTGATGGACCCGGACGCGGTGCTGCCGCCGGAGGTGGCCCGCATCCGCGTGGAGGTCCCCGAGGACAAGAAGCTGCTGTCGATCTTCACGGACGTCTTCGACTGCTTCTTCCGCTTCCTCGCCGCCAACCTGGCCGAGGAGGGCGTCCTCGACGAGGACGGCTTCTGGCGCACGGTCGCGGAGGTCACCCGCGAGTACCAGGCGTCGGTGCCCGAACTCGCCGACCGGTTCGACCGGTACGACATGTTCGCGCCGGAGTTCGCGCTGTCCTGCCTCAACCGGCTCCAGCTGCGCGACAACCGGCAGATGGTCGACCTCGCCGACCCGTCCGGCGCGCTCCAGCTGGTCGGCACGCTGAAGAACCCCCTCGCGGCGTTCTGACCCGAGAACGGGCGGGCACCCCGGAGTACGGTCCTCCGGGGTGCCCGCCGGCGTTTTCCGTTCCTGCGTTCCTGTGTGCTCCTGCTACTCCTGTGCCGGCCAGGGCACCTGCGGCGACCTGTAGTAGCCGATGCCGAGCGCGTCCCAGCGCGGTGCCTGCGCGGCGAGCCGCTGCCGGTAGTCCTCCCAGTCGTGCGTGGCCGCGGGCGACCAGCCGAGCTCGGCGGCCCCGGGCAGCCTCGGGAAGGCCATGTACTCCAGGTGGCCGGAGTTCTCCAGGGTCTCCGTCCACAGCGGCGCCTCGATGCCGCGCACCGCGGACTCGGGCACGCCCGGCAGATAGGCGCCCGGGTCCCAGTCGTAGGACCGCTGCACCTCGACATGGCCGGCCCACGCCAGGCCCAGCGGGGTGTTCTTGTCGTACTTCATGTCGAGGTAGATGCGGTCGGCCGGGGACAGGACGAGCCCGGTGCCGTTGCGGGCGGCCTCGGCGACCTGCTCCTTCTCCGCGTCGCTGGTGCGGTCCAGGCCCCAGTACTGGGCGAGGGCCCCCTTGGCCGGGGTGGCGCCGGTCAGCTGGTGCCAGCCGATGACCGTCTTGCCGTACTCGGCGACGATCGGCTGCACCCGCTCCATGAACTTCACGTAGTCCTCGTGCGAGGTGGAGTGCGCCTCGTCGCCGCCGATGTGGAACCAGCGGCCGGGAGTGATCTCCGCCAGCTCGCGCACCACGTCGTCGACGAAGTCGTACGTGATCTCCTTGCCGACGCACAGCGAGCTGAAGCCGACCTCGGTGCCGGTGTAGAGCGGCGGCGCGACGCCGTCGCAGTTGAGGTCGGCGTAGGAGGCGAGGGCCGCGTTGGTGTGGCCCGGCATGTCGATCTCCGGGACGACCTCCAGGTGGCGGGAGGCGGCGTAGCGGACGATCTCCTTGTAGTCGGCCTTGGTGTAGTGGCCGCCGGGACCGCCGCCGACCTCGGTGGAGCCGCCGTACGCGGCCAGCCGGGGCCAGGAGTCGACGGCGATGCGCCAGCCCTGGTCGTCGCTGAGGTGCAGGTGGAGCTTGTTGAGCTTGTACAGGGCGATCTGGTCGATGTAGCGCTTGACCTCGTCGACGGAGAAGAAGTGCCGGGACACGTCGAGCATGGCGCCGCGCCAGCCGTAGCGCGGGGAGTCCTCGATGGTGCCGCCGGCCACCAGCCAGGGGCCGGGCTGCACGGTGTCCTTCTCGACGGCCGCCGGGAGCAGTTGGCGCAGGGTCTGCACACCGTGGAAGAGCCCGGCGGGCTTCGCGGCGGTGAGGGTGACGCCCGAGCGGCCGCTGTCGAGGCGGTAGCCCTCCGCTCCGTAGGGGCCGTCGGCGAGGCGGAGGCGGATGCCGCCGCGGCCGTCCTCGGTGACCGGCAGGGGGTGGCCGGTGGAGGGCCGCAGCACCTCGGCGAGGTACTCGCCGACGCGACGGGCCTCGCGCGAGCCGTCGACCCGGATCCGGGTGTCCTCGGTGATGCGGTACGGGGATCCGCCCGGGTCGACCGAGGCGGGGGCCGGGATCACCCGGTCCAGCGGGACGGGGGCGGCGGCCGCGCCCGGGGCGGCGCTCGCTCCCAGGGTGAAGGCCCCGGCCGCCGTCACCAGCAGCAGGGACCCGAGCAGCCGGGCGGTGCGGGGAGTCGTTCGGTGGTGCCGTCGTTGCCGTCTCACACGCGCTCCCTTTCTCAACTCCTTGGCTCCGCGGGGGAAGCCGGATGGGTATGGACCACTCTCCCGCAGATCCGGTGAATCAATCACCCCGCGGAACGAATCATCCAGAAGGACGGCACATGGACCGCCGATGGTGAGGCTTCCGTGCCCGGCGCCCGAACAGGAACGAAACCACCCCCACCCTCGGTCCTCTGCCCGAAATCGGGCACGTTTCTTGCGAAACCGTCGCCGGTACCCCAGGATCATCGGGTGCACGACGAACTTGTTGATCATCTGACGCGGTCCACGCCCCTCAGCCGGGGCGAGGCGCTGCGCGTGATCCAGGACGTGCTCGCCTACTTCGACGAGACGACCGAGGAGTACGTCCGTCGCCGCCACCGCGAACTCCAGGCCCAGGGCCTGGTGAACGCGACGATCTTCGAACGGATCGCGGCGGACCTGAGATACCGCGCGGTCGCCCCGCCCGAGCTCTCGCTCCGGCAACTGCGGCGCATCGTCTACGGATAATCACCTACGGCTAGGAACCAACCCATATGTGCGGAATCGTCGGATACATCGGCAGGCGCGAGGTCGCTCCCCTGCTGCTCGAGGGCCTGCAGCGCCTGGAGTACCGCGGCTACGACTCGGCGGGCATCGCCGTCACGTCGCCGAAGACCTCCGGCCTGAAGATGGTCAAGGCCAAGGGCCGGGTGCGTGACCTGGAGGCCAAGGTCCCGGCGCGCTTCAAGGGCACCACCGGCATCGCCCACACCCGCTGGGCCACCCACGGCGCCCCGTCCGACGTGAACGCCCACCCGCACCTGGACGCCGAGGGCAAGGTCGCCGTCGTCCACAACGGCATCATCGACAACGCCTCCGACCTGCGCCGCAAGCTGGAGGCGGACGGGGTGGTGTTCCTCTCCGAGACGGACACCGAGGTCCTCACCCACCTCATCGCCCGCTCCCGGGCCGAGAAGCTGGAGGACAAGGTCCGCGAGACCGTGCGCCTCATCGAGGGCACCTACGGCATCGCCGTCCTGCACGCCGACTTCCCGGACCGCATCGTGGTGGCCCGCAACGGCTCGCCGGTCGTCCTCGGCATCGGCGAGAAGGAGATGTTCGTCGCCTCCGACATAGCGGCGCTGGTCGCCCACACGCGGCAGATCGTCACCCTCGACGACGGCGAGATGGCCACCCTCAAGGCCGACGACTTCCGCACCTACACCACCGAGGGCACCCGGACGACCGCCGAGCCGACCACCGTGGAGTGGGAGGCGGCCTCCTACGACATGGGCGGCCACGACACCTACATGCACAAGGAGATCCACGAGCAGGCGGAGGCCGTGGACCGCGTGCTGCGCGGCCGGATCGACGACCGCTTCTCCACCGTGCACCTGGGCGGCCTCAACCTGGACGCCCGCGAGGCGCGCCGGATCCGCCGTGTGAAGATCCTCGGCTGCGGCACCTCGTACCACGCCGGCATGATCGGCGCGCAGATGATCGAGGAGCTGGCCCGCATCCCCGCCGACGCCGAGCCGGCCTCCGAGTTCCGCTACCGCAACGCGGTCGTGGACCCCGACACCCTGTACATCGCCGTCTCCCAGTCCGGTGAGACGTACGACGTGCTGGCGGCCGTGCAGGAGCTGAAGCGCAAGGGCGCTCGCGTCCTCGGCGTGGTGAACGTCGTCGGCTCCGCGATCGCCCGCGAGGCGGACGGCGGCGTCTACGTGCACGCCGGGCCCGAGGTGTGCGTGGTGTCCACCAAGTGCTTCACCAACACCTGCGTCGCCTTCGCCCTGCTCGCCCTGCACCTGGGCCGCACGCGTGACCTGTCGGTGCGCGACGGCAAGCGGATCATCGAGGGCCTGCGCCGGCTCCCGGACCAGATCGCCGAGATCATGGAGCAGGAGGAGGAGATCCGGAAGCTGGCCCTGGAGTACGCCGAGGCCCGCTCGATGCTCTTCATCGGCCGTGTACGGGGCTACCCGGTGGCCCGCGAGGCCTCCCTGAAGCTGAAGGAGGTCTCCTACATCCACGCGGAGGCCTACCCGGCGTCCGAGCTCAAGCACGGCCCGCTGGCCCTGATCGAGCCGGCCATGCCCACGGTCGCCATCGTCCCGGACGACGACCTGCTGGAGAAGAACCGCGCGGCCATGGAGGAGATCAAGGCCCGCAGCGGCCGGATCGTGGCCGTCGCCCACCAGGAGCAGGAGAAGGCCGACCACACCGTGGTCGTCCCGAAGAACGAGGACGAGCTGGACCCGATCCTCATGGGCATCCCACTGCAACTCCTCGCCTACCACACGGCGTTGGCCCTGGGCCGGGACATCGACAAGCCCCGCAACCTCGCCAAGTCGGTGACGGTCGAGTAGACCGCCCAGGGGCGCGGGGAACTGCGCGAGAGACCGCAGAACCCCCGCACAGGCCGACGGAAACAGAACGGGCCCCGTGCGTTGCCACGCAACGCACGGGGCCCGTCCTCGACTTACGGAATGACAACGACCGGCCGCTGCGCCCGCTTGGCCAGCCGCCCGGCAACAGAACCGAAGATCCGCCCCACGAGACCGTGGGTGGAACCCACGACGATCGCATCGGCCTCGTACTCCCGCCCCACCTCTTCGAGTTCGTGGCAGATGTCACCGCCGCGCTCGACGAGGATCCACGGCACCTCGGCCAGATAGTCCGCACAGGCCAGTTCGAGGCCGAGCACCTCGGTGCGGTGGTCCGGGACGTCCACGAAGACCGGTGGCTCGCAGCCCGCCCACACGGTGGTGGGCAGCCGGTTGGCGACATGGACGATGATCAGGCCCGAGCCGAGGCGGCGCGCCATGCCGATGGCGTACGCGAGGGCCCGTTCACTGGAGGTGGAGCCGTCGAAGCCGACGACGACACCATGCCGGAAGGCGGGGTCGCAGGCGTGGCGTGGCTCCTCCGCCGCCAGGGGTTCGGCTGCCGTGGGATCGGCGACCGACCGCTTGCGGTCCGCGGGTTCGAAGAATTCGTGACCGGCCATGGCTGTCTCGGGGTGGTGATCCTTTGAACGGTGGACGACAGTGTGCGGCGGAGCTGTGTCCGGGAATGGTCTTCCCAACCCCATACCCCCAAGGGTACGGCGGCACGCCTCCTCTGCCCAGATCCCGCACCTGTCGGCTGGCGGGTTCCCCGGAGCATGCACGAGGGTCTGCCCGTCACGCAATGGTTGCTGCCTTGTACAGGCGGTTTGCCCGGGATTCACGTCGCCGGGAGAGTGACCCCCACCGGGGCGTCCGCCCTGCACCCGCGGTACCGGCGGCCCGGTCGCGCGTCGAGTTCCGTGAGCCACGCCACAGGCGGCGCCCGACAGCCGGACCCGGTGCCGCACCGGCGGGAGCGCACGGCCGGGGCGCGCCCGGGCCCGGCGTGCGACCCGGTCCGCCGGGCGGGCGCGGAGCCCTTGCGGGGCCGGCGCCGGCACGCCGGACACCCAGGCGCGACGCGACTCCCGGCGCGACGGCGACGCGACTCCCGGCACGGCGCCGACGGGCTTCCCGGCACGCCGGCGGAGGGACTCCTGGCACGGTGGTGACGGACTTGCGGCACGATGGCGGGGATACACCGGTCGGTTGACCGGTTTCCATGCCCGCGGCCGAATCTTTTCAGCCAACTTCCGGTTCCCGTGCATTCGGGGTTCCACCCACCCCTCAACCCCCGTTCGACCTGCACGGAAAGGGCCTGGGGCGCCCTGCGCACCCTACGGGGATTGGCCACTGCGACAAGGCGCACTTCCCTGCACGCCCCACGAGTGCAACCCTTCGTGATCGAATGCTTCACGCCAAGTTGCCAAGTCGACAATGTGCCGGGTGCCGAACTGGCCACCGGTGCTCGACGGGACACAGTAGATTCGATCTTGACTGTCTTACGGCGGGGGACTCGTGCAGGACCGAGGGGAAACGTGCAGGAGCGACACAACCGAGGAGCCGCGACCACCGAGGGGGGCTTAGCAGTATGAGCCACGACTCCACTGCCGCGCCGGAAACCGCGGCCCGGAAACTCTCCGGGCGACGCCGCAAGGAGATCGTCGCGGTGCTGCTGTTCAGCGGCGGTCCCATCTTCGAGAGTTCCATTCCGCTGTCGGTGTTCGGGGTTGACCGCCAGGACGCCGGCGTCCCGCGCTACCGCCTGCTGGTGTGCGGTGGCGAGGAGGGTCCGCTGCGGACCACAGGCGGCCTGGAACTCACCGCGCCACATGGCCTGGAGGCGATATCCCGGGCGGGCACCGTCGTGGTGCCGGCCTGGCGGTCGATCACCTCGCCGCCGCCCGAGGAGGCGCTGGAGGCGCTGCGCCGGGCCCACGAGGAGGGCGCCCGCATCGTCGGGCTGTGCACCGGCGCCTTCGTCCTCGCGGCGGCCGGGCTGCTGGACGGCCGGCCGGCGACCACCCACTGGATGTACGCGCCGACGCTCGCCAAGCGCTATCCGTCGGTGCACGTCGACCCGCGCGAACTCTTCGTGGACGACGGGGACGTGCTGACGTCGGCGGGTACGGCGGCCGGAATCGATCTGTGCCTGCACATCGTGCGCACCGATCACGGCAACGAGGCGGCGGGCGCGCTGGCCCGGCGGCTGGTCGTCCCGCCGCGCCGGTCCGGCGGTCAGGAACGCTACCTCGACAGGTCTTTACCGGAGGAGATCGGCGCCGACCCGCTCGCCGAGGTCGTCGCCTGGGCGCTGGAGCACCTCCACGAACAGTTCGACGTGGAGACGCTGGCGGCCCGCGCGTACATGAGCCGTCGTACGTTCGACCGCCGCTTCCGCTCGCTCACCGGCAGCGCACCGCTGCAGTGGCTGATCACACAGCGGGTGCTGCAGGCGCAGCGCCTGCTGGAGACGTCGGACTACTCGGTGGACGAGGTCGCCGGCCGCTGCGGGTTCCGCTCGCCGGTCGCGCTGCGCGGCCACTTCCGGCGCCAGCTGGGATCGTCCCCGGCCGCCTACCGGGCCGCGTACCGCGCACGGCGCCCGCAGTCCGACCGGAGCCAGGACACCGAGGCCGCCCCGAGCACACCCGGGACCCTTCCGCCCGGCCCGCCGACGGGCCACGCGGGACACCCGGTCCCGGCGTCCCTGCACCCGGACAGCCCGCTGCCGCACCAGGCCCGCCGCACCCCGGCGGCCAGCGCCCTGGGCCCGTCCCTGACGGCCTCGGGCGTCCCGGGCCAGCGCAGCGCGCCGTGACGTGACGTGACGTGACGGCCGAGAGGGCCGGAGACCACCGTCTCCGGCCCTCTCGCGCATTCCGGGTCCGCAGCGGGAGCCCGCACGGCGGCGGCTCCCGGGTACGCCCGCACCGGGCACCCCGTGCCACAACAAGCCACCGGGCCCGGCGCGGCGCCCCGCGCCGTAAGGTTAGGCACATGAACGATCGCATGGTGTGGATCGACTGCGAGATGACCGGCCTCTCGCTGTCGGACGACGCGCTCATCGAAGTGGCCGCCCTCGTCACCGACTCCGAACTGAACGTGCTCGGGGACGGCGTGGACATCGTCATCCGCCCGCCGGAGCAGGCGCTGGAGACGATGCCGGAGGTGGTGCGCGAGATGCACACCGCGTCCGGGCTGCTCGCCGAACTGGAGAACGGCACGACGCTCCGGGACGCCGAGGAACGCGTCCTCGCGTACGTACGTGAGCACGTCAAGGAGCCCGGGAAGGCGCCGCTGTGCGGCAACTCCGTCGGCACCGACCGCGGCTTCCTGCTGCGGGACATGCCGGCCCTGGAGAACTTCCTGCACTACCGCATCGTCGACGTGTCCAGCATCAAGGAGCTGGCCCGCCGCTGGTACCCGAGGGCGTACTTCAACAGCCCCGAGAAGAACGGCAACCACCGCGCGCTCGCCGACATCCGCGAGTCCATCGCGGAACTGCGCTACTACCGCGAGGCCGTCTTCGTACCGCAGCCGGGCCCCGACTCGGACACCGCGAAGAAGATCGCCGCCAAGCACGTCCTGCCCGGTCAGTAGGGGCGCGAAGGGGTCGCCGGGGGGCGCCGCGAAAAGCCGTGCGCGAGCACCCCTGCGGACCCTGTACACTTTTTCTCGGCCGGTCGGGGAAGTCACTGATCTCAACCGACAGGGTCATGGTGGGTGTAGCTCAGCTGGTAGAGCACCTGGTTGTGGTCCAGGATGCCGCGGGTTCGAGTCCCGTCACTCACCCTCAGTAGTCAGCCGGTGACCTTGCATCAAGGTCACCGGCTGAACTCGTTCCCGGGCACATCCACGTACGGCCTCACACCCGGCCGAGGAAACCTCCGGGCGCCCGCGCCCGACCGAGGAAGCCCACGCACGGCCGAGCGGTCCGCCCGCCGAGGCCCGTGGGCCCGCGCACCGCCGGGGCGGCGCGCCCGCCGTCACGACGAGGCGCGCTCCACCAGCTCCGTCGCCAGCACCATCCGGCGCGGCGGCTCCAGCTCGCGGGACACCGCCGGACGCCGGTCCGCGACCTCGGCCAGCAGCAGGTCGATCATCGCCCGGCCCATCTCCTCGATCGGCTGGCGCACACTCGTCAACGGCGGATCCAGGTGCCGGGCGATCGCCGAGTCGTCGTAACCGACCAGCGCCACGTCGTCCGGGATGCGGCGGCCCGCCTCGCGCAGGACGTGCCGGGCACCGGCCGCCGTGACGTCCGACGCCGCGAAGACCGCGTCCAGGTCCGGGCGGCGCGCCAGCAGCGCCTCCATCGCCCGCCGGCCGCCGTCCTCGGAGAAGTCGCCCGGTTCCACCAGCAGTTCGTCCACCGCGTGCCCCGCCTCGCGCAGGGCGTCCCGGTAGCCGTCGATGCGCCGCTGGGCGCCGTACACGTCGAGACGGCCGGTGATGTGGGCGATCGTGCGCCGGCCCCGGCCGAGCAGGTGCTCCACGGCCTGACGGGCGCCGCCGTAGTTGTCCGAGTCCACCGAGGTGAGCGTCTCCGCCGCCGAGCGGGGACCGCTGATCACCGCGGGGATCTCCAGCTGGGCCAGCATGTCCGGCAGCGGATCGTCGGCGTGCACCGAGACCAGCAGCACCCCGTCCACCCGGTGCGCGGCCAGGTACTGGGCCAGCCGCTGCCGCTCCCG
Source organism: Streptomyces calvus (assembly GCF_006782915.1). Classification (GTDB taxonomy): domain Bacteria; phylum Actinomycetota; class Actinomycetes; order Streptomycetales; family Streptomycetaceae; genus Streptomyces; species Streptomyces calvus. Next base: position 12,156 of record NZ_VCNP01000045.1, on the reverse strand, counting down.
GTCACTGCCCGCGAAGATCAGCAGCAGCTGCATCTCCGTGTCGGACAGCGCGGCACCGACACCCCGCAGCATGTCGGAGAAGTACGGCTCGGCGAAGAAACGTGTCTCCGGCTCCGGCACCACCAGGGCGATCGCGTCCGTGCGGTTGGCGGCCAGGGCGCGGGCGGCCGTGTTCGGCACGTAACCCAGCTCGGCGACCGCCGCCTCCACGGCGGCGCGGGTCGCGTCACTCACCCGGGGCGAGCCGTTGATCACCCGGGAGACCGTGCCACGGCCCACCCCGGCGCGCGCCGCCACCTCTTCGAGGGTGGGCCGACCGCCGCTCCGGCCTCGCGCTCCGTGGCTTGCCATCGGCCCCGCCTTCCTTCGTATGTCACGCTGGCCTGGAATGTAACAGCCTCGCGAGCTGCGGTGACCACCGCCGGGAGCGCGGCTCGTGGACCGAGGGCTTCCGCAGAGGTGTCCGCGGCGTCCAGTTAACGGGCAGATAACTGAACGCACTTTGCCGCGTCTGTTCCCTTGACACCCTCGCCCGGACCCGCGACTCTTCAACACATCACTTGTGGGAGCGCTCCCACAGTACCTGACACATACACAACCCGCACGTTCCCCGCCCGAGCCGCAACGAGCACGATACGGGCCCAACAACGCCGTTGGCCGGGGGGTCGGCACGTCAGGGCAACAGGAGGACGCAATGCGAGCACGTACCCTCCCCCTCTCTCGGCAGCGGTCGGGCGGGGGGACGCCCATCGCCCGCAAGGCACTGGCCATCGCGGCCGTGGTGTCGCTGGGCACCGGGCTGCTGGCCGGCTGTGCCGACGACGGCGGCGACGACGAGTCCGGTTCCTCGTCGGGCGAGGGCAAGACCACGATCACCCTGGGGCTGTTCGGCACCATGGGCTTCAAGGAAGCCGGCCTCTACGCCGAGTACGAGAAGCTCAACCCCGACATCAAGATCGCCGAGAACGTTGTCGAGCGGAACGAGAACTACTACCCGGCTCTCGTCAACCACCTCACCACCAACAGCGGCCTGATGGACGTCCAGGCGATCGAGGTCGCCAACATCGCCGAGGTCGTCGGCACCCAGGCGGACAAGTTCACGGACATGTCCAAGGTCGAGGGCGTGAACAAGGCCGACTGGCTGGACTGGAAGTGGCAGCAGGCCACCACCAAGGACGGCCAGACGATCGGGCTGGGCACCGACGTCGGCCCGATGGCCATCTGCTACCGCAAGGACCTCTTCGAGAAGGCCGGCCTGCCGACCGACCGCGAGGAGGTCGGCAAGCTGTGGGCGGGCGACTGGAACAAGTTCATCGAGACCGGCCGGAAGTACAAGAAGGCGGCCGGCAAGGACACCTTCTTCATGGACTCCCCCGGCGGTCTGCTCAACGCCGTCCTGAGCAGCGAGAAGCAGAAGTTCTACGACGCCTCCGGCGAGGTGATCTACAAGTCGAACCCGGCCGTCAAGGACGCCTTCGACCTGACCGCCGGTGCCGCGAAGGACGGGCTCGTCCAGTCGCAGACCCAGTTCCAGCCGGCCTGGGACCAGACCATCGCCAACAACAAGTTCGCCACCGTCGCCTGCCCGCCGTGGATGCTCGGCTACCTCAAGGGCAAGTCGCAGCCGGACGCCGCCGGCAAGTGGGACGTGGCCGTGGCGCCCAAGTCCGGCAACTGGGGCGGCAGCTTCCTCGGCGTGCCGAAGAGCGGCAAGAACGTCGAGGAGGCGCAGAAGCTGGTCGCCTGGCTGACCGCGCCCGAGCAGCAGGCCAAGCTGTTCAAGGTGCAGGGCAGCTTCCCCAGCTCCCAGGCCGCGTACGACAGCCCCGAAGTGACCGGCGCCAAGAACGAGATGACCGGCGACGCCCCCATCGGTGAGATCTTCTCCGAGGCCGCCAAGCAGATCCCGGTCCAGGTGATCGGCCCGAAGGACCAGATCATCCAGCAGGGCCTGACGGACAACGGCGTCATCCTGGTGACCAAGGGCAAGTCCGCGGCAGAGGCCTGGGAGACGGCCACCAAGACCATCGACAACAACCTGGACAAGTGACCCGCATGGCCACCCGTCACGACACCGCCGCGCTCCCCTCCAAGGGGGGCGCGGCCCCGGGCCGTCCGCCCGGGGGCTCCGCCAAGGACCAGGACGAGCGGCGCCGGGCCAGGTTGTCCCGCCGCTGGCAACGGGACATGCGCTGGAGCCCGTACGCGTTCGTCGCTCCGTTCTTCCTGCTGTTCCTCGCCTTCGGTCTGTTCCCGCTGATCTACACGGGCTGGGCCTCGCTGCACCAGGTGGAGCTGACCGCCCCGACCGACATGAACTGGGTGGGGCTGCGCAACTACACCCGGATCTTCGACGACGACTTCTTCTGGAACGCCGCGAAGAACACGCTGACCATCGGCATCATCTCGACCGTCCCGCAGCTGCTGATGGCGATGGGCATCGCCCACATCCTCAACTACAAGCTGCGCGCCTCGACCTTCTACCGGGTCGCGATGCTCGCGCCGTACGCCACCTCGATCGCCGCCGCGTCCCTGGTGTTCGTGCTGCTCTTCGGCCGCGACTACGGCATGATCAACTGGGCGCTGGACTTCGTCGGGATCGACCCGGTCGACTGGCAGGGCGAGAAGTGGCCCTCGCAGATCGCCGTGTCGACGATCATCATCTGGCGCTGGACCGGCTACAACGCGCTGATCTACCTCGCCGCGATGCAGGCCATCCCGCAGGACCTGTACGAGTCGGCGGCGCTGGACGGCGCCAGCCGCTGGCAGCAGTTCCTCCACGTCACGCTGCCGTCGCTGCGTCCGACGATCCTGTTCACCGCGGTGGTCTCGACGATCGGCGCCAGCCAGGTCTTCGGTGAGCCGCTGCTGTTCGACGCGAACAAGGGCGCCTCGGGCGGCGCGGAGCACCAGTTCCAGACGCTCGGCCTGTACCTGTACGAGCAGGGCTGGGTGAACCAGCACCTGGGCCGCGCCTCGGCGATCGCCTGGACGATGTTCCTGATCCTGATCGTCATCGGCATCATCAACTACGTCATCTCGCGCCGGCTGCGCGCCAGCAGTTAAGGAGTTGTGGCCGTGACGACGACTGTGACGCCCCCCGAGACCCCGCCCGCCAAGGCGCAGAAGCGCTCGCGTCTGCCGAAGTCCGCCCGGGCCGGCGGCACGCTGCACGGCGGTCCGATCGCGTACACGATCCTGGTCCTGTTCACCATCGGGTCGCTGTTCCCGCTGGTGTGGACCGCGATCGCCGCATCCCGGGACAACCAGCGGCTGGCGCAGACCCCGCCGCCGTTCTGGTTCGGCTCCAACCTGTTCAAGAACCTGGAGATCGCCTGGAAGGACGCCAACCTCGGTGAGGCGTTCCTCAACACCACGATCGTGGCGGGCATTTCGGCGGTGACCATCGTCACGCTCTCGACGATCGCCGGGTTCGCCTTCGCCAAGCTGCGCTTCAAGGGCCGCAACGCGCTGATGCTGATCGTGATCGGCACGATGATGGTGCCGCCGCAGCTCAGCGTGATCCCGCTGTACATGATGGTCGCCAAGCTGGACTGGACCGACCAGCTGCAGGCGGTCATCTTCCCCTCGCTGGTCAGCGCGTTCGGCGTGTTCTTCATGCGGCAGTACCTGATCCAGGCGCTGCCGGACGAGATCATCGAGGCCGCCCGGGTCGACGGCGCGAGCAGTTGGCGCGTGGTGTGGCACGTGGTGTTCCCGGCCGCGCGGCCGGCCATGGCCGTGCTCGGCATGCTGATGTTCGTGCAGACCTGGAACGACTTCCTGTGGCCGTTCCTGGTGCTGACCCAGACCGGCAACCCGACGGTGCAGGTCGCCGTCGCGGGCCTCGGCCGCGGGTACACCCCGGACCAGTCCCTGATCATGGCGGGCGCCCTGCTGGGTACGCTGCCCCTGCTCCTGGTCTTCGCGATCTTCGGCAAGCAGATCGTGGGCGGCATCATGCAGGGCGCGGTCAAGGGCTGACGCCCGGCCTCCGCACCACCCGGGGGCCGGGTCACCGCCGCCCCGGCCCCTCTTCCCCCTTTACTTCCTTCACTCGTCGGTCCTCCACGACCACCTATGGGAGCGCTTCCATGTCTGACTCCGCAACGCCGGCGAACCCGGTGACCTTTCCTCCCGCCTTCCTCTGGGGCGCCGCGACCTCCGCGTACCAGATCGAGGGGGCGGTACGGGAGGACGGGCGGACCCCGTCCATCTGGGACACCTTCAGCCACACGCCCGGCAAGACGGCCGGCGGCGACACCGGTGACATCGCCGTCGACCACTACCACCGCTACCGCGAGGACGTGGCGCTGATGGCGGAGCTGGGCCTGAGCGCCTACCGCTTCTCCATCTCCTGGTCGCGGGTCCAGCCGACCGGGCGGGGCCCCGCGGTGCAGCGCGGCCTGGACTTCTACCGCCGGCTGGTGGACGAGCTGCTGGCGCACGGCATCAAGCCGGCCGTCACCCTCTACCACTGGGACCTGCCGCAGGAGCTGGAGGACGCGGGCGGCTGGCCGGAGCGCGACACCGCCTACCGCTTCGCGGAGTACGCGGCGATCGTCGGTGAGGCGCTCGGCGACCGGGTGGAGCAGTGGATCACCCTCAACGAGCCGTGGTGCAGCGCCTTCCTGGGCTACGCCTCCGGCGTGCACGCGCCCGGCCGCACCGAGCCGGCGGCCTCCCTGAAGGCCGCCCACCACCTCAACCTGGCGCACGGCCTGGGCGCCAAGGCGCTGCGCTCGGTGATGCCGGCCCGCAACTCGGTCGCGCTCAGCCTCAACTCGTCGGTCGTGCGGCCGCTGTCGCCGGGCGATCCGGCGGACGTGGCGGCGGCGCGCAAGATCGACGACCTGTCCAGCGGCATCTTCCACGGCCCGATCCTGCACGGCGCCTACCCGGAGACGCTGCTGGAGGCGACCTCGTCGCTCACCGACTGGTCCTACGTCCTCGACGGCGACCTGGACCTGATCCACCAGCCGCTGGACGCGCTCGGCCTCAACTACTACACGCCCACCCTGGTGTCGGCGGCCGACCCGGCCACGAAGGGGCCGCGGGCCGACGGGCACGGGGCGAGCGACCACTCGCCGTGGCCCGCCGCGGACGACGTCGCCTTCCACCAGTCGCCCGGCGAGCAGACCGAGATGGGCTGGTCGGTGGACCCGACGGGCCTGCACGAGCTGATCATGCGCTACACCCGGGAGGCGCCCGGACTGCCGCTCTACATCACCGAGAACGGCGCCGCCTACGACGACAAGCCGGACGCCGACGGCACGGTGCACGACCCGGAGCGCGTCGCCTACCTGCACGGCCACCTCTCGGCGGTGCGCCGGGCCATCACCGACGGCGCCGACGTGCGCGGCTACTTCCTGTGGTCGCTGCTGGACAACTTCGAGTGGGCGTACGGGTACGAGAAGCGCTTCGGCGCGGTGTACGTCGACTACGTCACCCAGCAGCGCACCCCGAAGTCCAGCGCCCTGTGGTACGCCCGTGCCGCCCGCTCGGGCGCCCTTCCGGCCCTGGACGACCGGATCTGACCGACGACCGGGGTCACCATCCGTCCGGCTCCGGGACCGGCTCCGGCTTCGGAACCGGCTCCGGCTTCGGAACCGGCTCCGGCTTCGGAACCGGCTCCGGAACCGGCTTTGGCTTCGGGACCGGGACCGGGACCGGGACCGGGACCGGCCTTGCTCCGGGACCGGGACCGGGAGCCGGAGGCGGACGGTCGCAGGCGACGGCTGCCCGTCGCGGAGCCGGAGGCGGACGGTCGCTGCCGGTCGCGGGGCCGGAGGCGGACGGTCGCAGCCGGTCGCGGGGCCGGGAGGCTCGCGGTCGCGGGCCGGACGCTTCCGGTCGCGGAACCGGAGCCGCCGGTCACCGAACCGGAGGCTCGCGGTCACGGTTACCGGAGCCGCCGGTCACCGAACCGGAAGCTCGCGGTCGCGGAACCTGGGGCTCGCGGTCGCGGGGCCCGGAGGCACGGAGCACGGAGGCGGGGCGCGGCGCCCTGGGGGGAGGCGCCGCGCCCCGTTCGTGTGCCCGGCCCGGTTCTCCGGGGGCCGGGCGGGTCAGTTGTAGGCGGCGAACGCCTTGGAGAAGGCGAACTTCTCCTGGAGGATCGAGCTGCAGGTGGCGTCGGCGGACGGCTTGGTGCCGCCGGGGCACTGCTGGTCCCGGGTGCCGGACCACATCGACAGCTCGCCGAGGCCCTTGGACCGGGCGAAGTCCACCAGCTGGGTCGCGTCGTCGACCGTGAAGATCTCGGTGACGACGTCGTTGACGCCGATCATGGGGGTGACGGCGACGGTCTTCCACGCCTCGCTGTCGCTCAGCCCGAGGACGCCCTTGATCTGCGCCTGGGTGGCGGTGGCGGCCTGCTCGGCGTAGGTGCCCATGTCGTCGCTGTAGGCGGGGCCGTAGTCCATCGCCATGATGTTGACCGCGTCGATCCGCACGCCGTTGTCCTTGGCGTCGGCGAGCAGGTTCACGCCGTCCTGGGTCAGTCCCTCGGGCATCACCGGGAGGGTGAAGGAGACGTCCAGGTCCGGGTGGGCCTTCTGGAGCTGGGCGATGGCCTGGGCCCGGCGGGTGTTGGCGGCGGCGTTCGGCAGGGCGCCGCCCTCGACGTCGAAGTCGACCTCGGTGAGGTCGAAGGCGTTCACCACCTTCTCGTACGCCGCTGCCAGCGCGTCCACGGAGGTGCAGGTCGTGCCGAGTTCGGAGCCGGCCGCGCCGCCGAAGGAGACGCGGACGTCGCCGCCCGCGGCACGCAGCGCGCCGATCTGTCCGGCCACCGGGTTGGACGCGAGGTCGCCGGTGCCGCCCCAGGTGGGAGTGCAGCCGCCGCCGTCGGTGACGAAGGCGAGGTTGTAGTGCTTCACTCCGGTCGCCTCGGCGCTCGCGAGCAGGTCGAAGGCCGGGCTGAGCGAGGTGTCGACGTACGGGGCGAAGCGGGCGTCGTCCGTGGTGCCGGTGCCGGTGCCCGGTGTGGGTTCGGCGGTGGCCGTGGGCTCCTCGGTGGGCGTGGGCCGGTCGGTCGGGGCTGCGGTGGGGGTGGGGGCGTCGGTGGGCCGGCCGCTGGGTTCGGGGGCGGGTCCGCCGTCCGTGGCGCATGCGGCGCCGTCGACCACGCAACCGGTCGGGGCGGCCGTGCCCTTGACGACGAAGCCGACGGTGACGGACTCGCCGGCGGCCAGGCCGTCGGTGTCCCACGCGGCCGGCCGGACGGTGACGTGCCGGCCGCTCACGCCGGACTCGGCGTTCCACAGCGAGGCGAGTTCGGTGCCCTCGGGCAGGTCGAACTCCAGTGTCCAGTCCGCGTCGCGCTCGCCGCTGTTGTTGGTCACCACGTACTGGGCGGCGTAGCCGGTCGACCACGCACTGGTCCTGGTGTACGCGGCGGCGACACCGGCCGCCTGGGCGGTGCCGGTGAACAGGAAGGCGCCGCCGCCCGCCACGGCCGCCGCGACCACGCCGCCGATCAGCTTGTTCCTGCCGCGGACCCTGCGCCGGTGCGTACTCATCGCGTGCCTGCCTTCATCGGTTGCGGGGGGTGTGCGGCAGCACGCTAGCGAGACGTAAACGGGCAAATGCCTTGATGCGGGAGGGCGTTCGGGATCTTAGGGTGCGCTTAAGGAAGGGATCGGAGGCGGTTAAAGGAGGCCGTCAGCCGCGCCGGTCCGCGCCGGCGCACGGTGCCCCGGTGGCCGTGCCGGCGGGGTGCGCGCTCGCGGCCGTCGAGCTGGATCCAGATCCGCACCTCGGTCCCGCCGAGCACCGAGGAGCCGATGCGCACGTCCCCGCCGGTGGACTCCGCGAGCCGGCGCACGATGTCCAGGCCGAGCCCGGTCGAGCCGTCGCTGCCGGAGCCCCGGCCGCGGGCCATCGCCGCCTCGGGGTCGGGTATGCCGGGGCCGGCGTCGGAGACCAGCACGATCACCGCGTCGTCGCCGTTGTGCACATCGACGGCGAAGGCGGTGCCCTCGGCGGTGTGCCGGAAGACGTTGCCGAGCAGCGCGTCCAGGGCGGCGGCCAGGTCGGCGCGGGCCACGGGGATGCGCACCGGCCGGTCGGCGCCGGCCACCCGCCACTTGCGGCCCTCGTCCTCGGCGAGCGCCGACCAGAACGCCATTCGCTCGCGGACCACCTCGGCCGCGTCGCATCCGGCGCCGGGGCCCGCCGCGGCCGTCTGCGGCTTGGCGTCCCGCGCGGTGCGGATGATGGTGTCCACCTCGCGCTCCAACTGCTCGACCGCCGCCCGGGTCTGCTCGGCGGCCGGGCCGTCGCCGAGGGAGGCGGCGTTGAGCCGCAGCACGGTCAGCGGGGTGCGCAGCCGGTGGGACAGGTCGGCGGCCAGCTCGCGCTCGTTGGCGAGGAGTTGGACGACCTGGTCGGCCATGGAGTTGAACGCCACCGCCGCCAGCCGCAGTTCGGTCGGCCCCTCCTCCGGCACCCGGGCCCCCAGCTTGCCCTCCCCCAGTTCGTGCGCCCCCTCCACCAGCCGCCGCGCGGGCCGCACCATCCGTACGCCCAGCCGGTCGGCGACCGCGACGGAGCCGAGGATCAGCGCGACGCCGACGGCGGCGAGCACCGCCCAGGCCGTGCCGACGCCGTTGGTGACCTCGGACTCGGGAACGAACACCTCGACCACGGCGATCTCGCCGGTGCTGAGCGCGACCGGCTGGAGCAGCGCCGAACCGCCGGAGACGGCAGACGTGGAGACGCGGCCCAGTTTCCGCACGGCCGCGATGTCCTCGGCGGTGGCCCGGCGCCGGCCTATGTCGAGGGCTTCGCCGCCGTCGCCGGCCGGGAGGTGCACGGCCAACGAGGCGTCGGAACCGACGGAGGCGACGACGCGTTCGAGCTGGTCGCGGTCGGTGGTGATGGAAAGGGCGGGGGCGACGGCCGCCGCCACCCGCTCGGCGTTGGAGAAGGCGCGGTCGCCGGCCAGTTCGCGGACGACGAGTCCGAGCGGCACCGCGAAGGCGACGACGACCATCGCGGTCACCGCCAGCGACACCTTCACCAGGGCCCACCTCATCGCGGTGGCTCCACCGCGGTGCCGGGGTGCTGGGCGGGCGGCTCCAGCTTCACGCCGACGCCGCGCAGGGTGTGCAGATAGCGGGGCCGCGCGGCGGTCTCCCCCAGCTTCCGGCGCAGCCAGGACAGATGGACGTCGATGGTCTGGTCGTCGCCGTAGGACTGCTGCCACACCTCGGCGAGCAGTTCCTTGCGGGGGACGACCACGCCGGGCCGGCCGGCGAGGAAGGCGAGCAGGTCGAACTCGCGCCGGGTCAGGTCCAGGCGTGCGCCGTCCAGTTCGGCCTGGCGGCGCAGCGGGTCGACGGTCAGCCCGCCGACCCGGATCACCGGTGAGGGTGCCGCCCCGCCGCCGCCCGCGCGGGCCCGGCGCAGCACGGCCGCCATCCGGGCGGAGAGGTGCTCCACGGAGAAGGGCTTGGTCAGGTAGTCGTCCGCGCCCGCGTTGAGCAGCCGCACGATCTCCGTCTCGTCGTCCCGGGCGGTGGCGACGATGACCGGGACGTCCGTGATCCCGCGCAGCATCTTCAGGGCCTCGGAGCCGTCCAGGTCGGGCAGTCCGAGGTCCAGGACGACGACGTCGAAGCGGAAGTGGGCGACCTCGCGCAGCGCCTCCAGTGCGGTGCCCACACTGCGCACGGTGTGCGAGGCGTCGGTCAACTGCCGGATGAGCGCCGAGCGTACGAACTGGTCGTCCTCGACCACGAGAACACTTGCCATGCGCCGCACCGTACGCCATGGCGGGCGGGCCCGGTACGGGCCTGTGGACAACTCCGGGTGCCTCCCCGGGGCGCGACACTCGTGGGGCGCGTGGGGCAGTATGGGCCGACGATGCGCAGAGGACTCGTACACGTACTGGCCTGGCTGCTCGCCACGGGCGCGGCGGTCACGCTGTCCTGGTGGGGTGTCAGCACGGTGCTGACGGGCACCGCCTACGATCCGCCGCGCGCCCTGCCGATCGCCGCGGCCGGTGCGGACGAGTCGGCCGGGGAGCGGTCGTACCCGGTGTCGTCCTCGACGCGGCGGCCGCCCGGCGAGGGGCGTTCCGAGGATGCGGCGGAGCCGCGGGAGCCGTCGCCCGGACCGGAGGAGACGTCCCGCGAGCCGGCCCCGCAGCCGTCCCGGACCGCCACTCCCCCGCCTTCCCCCGCACCGGCCACGACCGGCCGGGTGAAGGGGTACGACACCAGGGGCGGCCGGGCGGTGTTCGACCTGGGCGAGACGTCCGCGTCCCTGGTGTCGGCGACGCCCGGCGCCGGCTGGTCGATGCAGGTGTGGAAGACGGAGACGTGGATCCGGGTGGAGTTCGCCTCCGGCGCGGACCGGGTGTCGGTGTTCTGCACCTGGCACGACGGGCCACCACGGGTGGACGTCGGAACGTACTGACCGGACCCGGAAAGCACGCATCGAGAACGGACCGTGCGGACGCCCGCCGGAAGACGGACGCGGGCCGCCGGATCCGGCCGTCTCCCGCCCCGGAGCCGGTGACTACCGGAAGACGGAGGCGGGCGGTGCCGGTGACGCGACCGCCGCCAGGTCCGTCACCGGCGTCGCTCCGCCGGTGAAGTCGACCAGCTCCCTGCCGTGCTGGACGCGGCCCGGGTGCGGGTCGGAGGCGGCCCTGCGGGTCAGTTCGGCGATCGGCAGCGGCGCGTCCGAGGCGACCAGGACGGCGTTGCCGAAGCGCTTGCCGCGCAGGACCGCGGGGTCGGCGATCAGCGCGAGTTCGGCGAACCGGGCGGCGGCGGTGGCGATCTGGCCGCGCAGGTGGGCGAGCGGGGGCCCGTCGGCGAGGTTGGCGGCGTAGATCCCGCCCGGGGCGAGGGCCCGTCGGACGTCGTCCAGGAACTCGGTCGAGGTCAGGTGGGCGGGGGTGCGGGCGCCGCTGAAGACGTCGGCGACGACGAGGCCGGCCCAGCCGTCCGGCACCTTGGCGAGCCCTTCCCTGGCGTCCGTCGAACGCACCCTGATCCGGGCCCTGGCGTCCCACGGCAGTTCCCGCCGCACCAGTTGCACCAGCTTCGCGTCCCGTTCCACGACCTGCTGGGTGGAGCGGGGACGGGTCGCGGCGACATAGCGGGCGAGGGTGCAGGCGCCGCCGCCGAGGTGCACGGCGTTCAGTGGTTTGCCGGGCGGCGCGGCGAGATCGACGACGTGGCCGAACCGGCGCTGGTACTCGAAGGAGAGGTGAGCCGGGTCGTCGAGGTCGACGTGGGACTGCGGGGCTTCGTCGATCAGCAGGGTCCAGGCCCGCGCCCGGTCCCGGTCCGGGACCAGCCGGGCGAGCCCGCCGTCGACCTGCTCGACCACGGCCTCGGCGCCGCCGCCCTGCCCGCGCGCACTGTTCCTGGACCTTCCCATGGCCCCATTGTCGCAAGGGTCCGGGCGGTCACCGGCGGGCGCGGGCCGCCGTCAGCTGCAGCTGTCCGCGGCCTCGATCAGGCGCTGCGCCTCGCCCAGCGCCTCGCGCAGCACCGCGGGGTCCGTCGCCCGGTCGGCGTCGCCGGGCGGCAGCAGCCAGTTGGCGCCCTCCACCGGCGGCTCGGGGGCCAGTCGCAGTCCGCGGCCGTCGGTCCGGGTGCAGGTGCTGCCGGGTACGTCCCAGGCGGCGGCCGTGCCCGGTGGCACCAGGAAGCCGAGGGTGCCGCCGCCGTCGTGCAGCACCGGGCCGACCGCGTCACCGGCTCCGCGACGCAGGATGTCGACCGCCTCCAGGCCCTGCCGGGCCGGGACCGTCACCACGTCGCAGTCCGTACCCGGCCGCTGTGAAGAATCGTTGCTCCAGCAGGTCATCCCGGCCTCCACCACACACATCCCTGGTTCGACGAGCGGGTCGGGAGTCGGGGGGCTCCCGGTCCACAGGATTCAACGAGCCGGGGCGTCAACGGCTACGGCGGAAGTCCGCCACAAAGGATGGCAGTTCATGGCAGATCGCGGATGACATATCCGCTTTGTGGTCAAACTGCGCGTGGTGACTCCGTCACAGCAGGTACGTTCTTGCCCGCCGGAAACAGGTCAGCACACGGACAAATCCCCCTGAATCCGGCATGGTTCGACGGTTCGCAGAGAGGACCCGGCCATGGCGTCGTCAACGGTGCCCTCGTCCCCGCCCGACCG
>NZ_VCNP01000044.1 GCF_006782915.1 Streptomyces calvus | reverse complement strand
GCCCGAGTTCGCCGCGGCGGTACGGCGGGCCGCCCGCGAGATCGGTGAGCGGGTCAGCTGCGACGCGCGGTACGTGCACCGGGTGGAGGCCGGCGAGATCCGCTGCCCCAACTACGCCTACGAGCGGGTGTTCCTGCACATGTTCCCCGGCCGCACCCTGACCGACCTGGGCTTCGCGCCCCGCTCCGCGGTGCGCGGCCGCCGGGCGCGAACCGCCGGGGACCTGCTCCCCGGACCGCGCGCCGAGAACCCGGCGGGCCACACGAATGAGAACAGCGGGACGCACGAGCCGTATGAGACGCACAACCGGTACGACACGTACGACACGCACGACCACGAGGAGAGCGACGTGCTGCGTCGCGCATTCATGACCGGCGGTGGCGCCACGGTGGCCGCCGCCTCACTGAGCCCGCGCGGGCTCGCCCCGGACGCCGCGGCGGCCCAGCGCGCCGTGCGCCGCCCGGGCGCGAGCGACGCGGGCGCGCTGGAGGAAGCCGTCCGCCGGATCCGGCTGCTGGACGACCGGCACGGTGCGGACGGGCTCTACCGCCGCGCGGCGGCACCGCTGCGGGCCGCCTACGCGCTGCTGGACGCCGGGGCGACCCGGCAGCGGACGGCGGACCGGCTGTACGCGGGCGCCGGTGAACTGGCCATCTCGGTGGGCTGGCTGGCGCACGACTCGGGCCGCTTCGACGACGCGCGCTCGCACTACGCGGAGGCCCTGGCGACCGCACGGGTGACCGGGGACCCGGGACTGGAGGCGCACGCCTTCTGCAACACGGCGTTCCTCGCACGGGACGCGGGCCGGCCCCGGGAGGCGGTCAGGGCGGCGCAGGCCGCGCAGCGGGTGGCGCGGTCGCTGGGCTCGCCCCGGCTGATGTCGCTGCTGGCGCTGCGCGAGGCGGGCGGCTGGGCGGGGCTCGCCGACCGTACCGGCTGCGAGCAGGCGCTGACCCGGGCGCAGACGTACTTCGAGCGGGGCGCCTCGGAGGCCGACCCGGAGTGGATGACCTTCTACGGAGAGGCGGAACTGGAGGGCCTGGAGGCGCAGTGCTGGTCGACGCTGGGCGACTGGCCGCGCGCGGCGCGGCACGCACGGCGCGCGGCGGAGCTCCAGGATCCGCACTTCACCCGCAACATCGCCCTGTACACGGCGGAACTGGCGGACGACCTGGCCCGCGGCGGCCGGCCCGACGAGGCGGCCCGGGCCGGCATGCGCGTCCTGGACCTGCTGTCGGACGTCCAGTCCTCCCGCGTGCGCACCATGCTGGCGGGCACGTCCCGGGTGCTCCTCCCGCACCGCCACGCCTCCGGCGTCTCGGCGTTCCTCGACCGCCACGCCGCACTGCCGCGCATGGTGTGAACGCCGCGCCCCACGCGCGCCGAAACGCCGGGGACGGGACGGGCGCGGCGCGCTCGGGGCTCTCCGGCCATTGGGGCTCGCGGGCACGGGCGAACCACTGGGGTGCGGCCCGTTTCGCGGGACGGTCTCAGGCCGTCAGGTGGCCCTGGTCGTTCCAGGTCTCGACGGCCGGTTCGCCGTAGGCCCAGCCGAGGACCGACAGGGACGTCGGGTTGAGGCGGATGCGGGCGGCGAAGTCGAGCGGAAGGCCCAGCCAGCGGGCGCCGATGGAGCGCAGGATGTGGCCGTGGGCGAAGACCAGCACGTCGCGGTCGGCGGAGCGGGCCCACGCCACCACCTCGTCCGCGCGGGCCGTCACCTCGGCCAGGGTCTCCCCCTCCGGCACGCCGTCCCGCCAGATCAGCCAACCGGGGCGGACGGCCTGTATCTCGGCCGGGGTCATGCCCTCGTACGCCCCGTAGTGCCACTCCATGAGCGTGTCCCAGGTCTGCGCGCGGTCGCCGAACCCGGCCAGCTCACACGTCTCCCGCGCGCGGGACAGCGGGCTGGTGCGCACCTCGACACCGGACAGGCCGTCGTACGGCGCCCGGTGCAGGCGCTCGCCGAGGAGCTTGGCACCACGCCGTCCCTCCTCCAACAGCGGTACGTCCGTGCTGCCGGTGTGCTTGCCGGACAGCGACCACTCGGTCTGTCCGTGCCGGGCCAGCAGGATGCGCGGTGCCATGGGAGACCTTCCAGGAGGAATTCGCAAGAGGAACTACTCCATCATCGCTCACACCGGTCGCGGGCAACCCGGCGGGCGATCTCGACGTCTATCAGGGCCGAGGGCGTCTGCCGGGTGAACGGGCCACACCGTAGAGTGGCTGGCCGCCGACGGAGCGCCGCGCGAGACCAAGGGGGAGCGATCGGATGCCGCACACCGAGACACCGGGCACCGGGACAGCCCCGGCAGCCCGGCTGCGCTGGTGGTCCGAGCTGCCGATCATCCTCCTGGTGTACGCCTGCTACTCGGCGGGACGGCTGGTCGTGCGCGGCGACGTCTCCGACGCCGTGGACCACGGTCTGGCGATCCTGCGCATCGAGAAGGCGCTGCACCTCAACGCCGAGCACCCGCTGAACCGTCTCTTCACCGCTGAGCCGTGGCTGGGCATACCGGCCGACTTCTGGTACGCCTCGCTGCACTACCTGGTGACCCCGGCGCTCCTCGTCTGGCTGTTCCGCTCCCACGCGGTGCGCTACCGGGCCGCCCGCACCTGGCTGATGACGTCCACCTTCATCGGCCTGATCGGCTTCACCCTGCTGCCCACCTGCCCGCCCCGGCTGCTCGACCCGAGCCACGGCTTCGTCGACACGATGGCCCACTACAGCGCGTACGGCTGGTGGGGCGGCGAGGCGAGCGCGCCGCGCGGGCTGGGCGGCATGACCAACCAGTACGCGGCGATGCCGAGCCTGCACGTGGGCTGGTCGCTGTGGTGCGGGGTGATCCTGTGGCGCTACGGGCGCACCCCGCTGGCCAGGGCGGCCGCCGTCGCCTATCCGCTGGTGACCGTGATCGTGGTGATGGGCACCGCGAACCACTACTTCCTCGACGCCGTCGCGGGCGCCGCCGTCATGGGCGCCGGACTGCTGCTCGCGCCGTACGTGATGCGGTGCACCGACCTGGCGAAGGCGCGGTGGCTGTCCCGGCCCGCGCCGGTCACGGCGGCCGCGTCGGGCGCCGGTTCCCCGATTGTCAGTGCCGGATGCCAGACTTCCGCGGGTGAGCGATTTCCACGGCAGCGGCAGCCCGAGTCGCGGTACGGACCAGCAGCCGAACCGGGTGCCTCCCCCTCGGACGCGGGAGAAGGCGCTCCGGCACCGGCTCGCTGAGCTGCGCGGCCCCGAGGTGCCGGCGAAGGCGCTGGACGCGCGCGCCCTGGCCGCCCTCGCCGCCAACCCGGGCTGCAGACGGCGCGCGATCCTCGACGGCGCCGGGGTGAACAAGGCGGCGCTGGCGAGCGCGCTGGGCGCACCGTCGGTCTTCGGCCAGTCGCAGTTCGCGTTCGTGCGGGGCAACGCCTTCGAGGCGAAGGTGAAGGCCGACGGCGGTACGGAACTGCTGCGCCTCGCCCACGAGAAGCTGGACCGCGCGGCCGAGCCGCCCGCCGGCGCGCACGTGCCCGACCTCACCGCACAGGGCCCCGAGGGCCGCACCGCGCGCACGGAACTGGCGCTGCGCGAGGCCACCGAGGCCGCCACCGCCGCACCGGGCGCCTGGACGCTGCTCGACCACCCGATGCTCGCGCTGGACGTCGCGGGCTCCCCCGCCTTCCTGGAGCCGGACGCGGTCGTGGTGCACCCGGACGGCAGCTGGACGGTCGTGGAGATCAAGTCCTTCCCCATGCTGGACGGCGCCGCGGACCCCGCGAAGGTCGGCGCGGCGGCCCGCCAGGCCGCGGTGTACGTGCTGGCCCTGGAGCGGGTCGCCGCGCGGCTGGAACCGTCCCCGCGCGTGCGGCACCGGATCCTGCTGGTGTGCCCCAAGGACTTCTCCAACCTGCCCACCGCGTCCGCCGTGGACGTGCGCAAGCAGCGCGCGGTGACCGCCCGCCAGCTGGACCGGCTCACCCGTATCGAGGAGATCGCCGACACGCTCCCCGAGGGCACCTGCTTCTCGCCCGAGCTGCCCGCCGAGCGCCTGGCCGCGGCCGTGGAGTCCGTCCCGGCGACCTACGCGCCGGAGTGCCTGTCCGCGTGCGAGCTGGCCTTCCACTGCCGGGACCGTTCCCGCGCGGCCGGCGCGGTGACCCGGCTGGGCCGTCCGGTCCGCGCGGAGCTGGGCGCCCTGACCACCGTCGAGGAGGTGCTCGCGGCGGCCCGCGGCGAGGCCGGCGACCCCGACGACCCGACGGTGGCGGCGCTGCGCCGGGCGGCGGCCCTGCGCGCGGAGGCTCTGGCCGACGCGCCCGTTCCCGTCGCCGCGCGGGAGGTGGCCCCGTGTCGCTGATCGCCACCCTCGCCCGCCTCGAGGCCGTCAGCACGGGCCGCGCCCAGCCCGCCGCCACCGTCCGGCACCGCCATCTGTCCGCCCGCCCGCTGGTGTTCGTGCCGCTCACCACCGCCGGTGAGGCGGGCGCGCCGCTCGGCGCGCTGGTGGGCACCGACCGGGACGCGCCGAAGCTGCTGGCCGTGCCGCAGCCGCGCGACCGCGACCTGCGGTTCGCGTTCCTGTCCGAACTGGCCGACGTGGTCCTGCCGTACGTCGACGGGTTCGCCGACGCCGTCGAGGCCGCCGAGCGCGCCGAGACCGACCCGGAGACCGGCAAGCGGATCAAGGTCGAGGTCGAGCTGTGCGCGGACGCGCCCCAGCTGATCGTGCCGTCGCGGGCCGGCATCGACCTCGTACGGCTCCTCGGGCGGTCCATGCGGTTCCGGCGCACGGCGGAGCAGGACCCGGAGGCGCCGTTCCCGGCGCCGCCGCGGGTGCCGCTGCTCGGGCGGTGGCTGACGCACTTCGGGGAGCGGGCCCGGGTGCCCGGCTCCTCGCTGCTGCTGGCGACGACCGACGTGCTGTCGCGGCACTGGGCGACCGGCCAGTCCACGCTGGAGGACCAGCACCTCGGGGCGCTGCTGGCCTGGATCGACCCGCCCGAGGGGCGCTTGGGTGCCGAGGCGGCGCAGGAGGCCGAGCTGGCGCGGGACGCCGACGGCCAGTTGTTGTGCCCGCCCGCGGGCCCGGCGACCGACCCGGCGTTCGACAACAAGCTGCTGGCCCCGGCGATCGAGCGCTACGACCGGGCCCGTACCGCGCTCGCCGCCGCGGAGGACGGTCTGGAGGCCGACGACCGCCTCGGTGCGCTGACCGCCGCCGAGCGGGAGATCCGCGCGCTGGTCGAGAGCCGTACCCGGCCCACCTGGGACGCGGTGTGGCGCGGCCTGGACCTGCTGCGGGAGCTGCCGGAGGGCGCGCGGGTCGAGGAGCGGTGGACGCGTGACCGCTGGTCGTTCACCTCGCACCGGGACCGGGTGCTGGCCGGTGAGCCCCCGCAGCCGCGCCGCGACGACGCGGTCACCGCGGCGAACAAGCTCGCCGTGCGCGAGCGGGAGCAGGCCCGGCTGGAGGCGCAGGAGGCCCTGGACGATCCGCTGGTGATGGCGGGCCGGCGGCTGGCCGGGGAGGCGTTCGCGGGCGAGGTGGTCGACGTGGTGATGGCGTACAGCGACAGCAAGCGGCCCAGCCCGCGCCCGCTGGTCACCGTCCGCACCGACGACGGCCCGCATCTGGGCGAGCGGGCCCGGGTGTACCGCTCGCTGGGCGGGAAGCCGCAGGCGGCGGAGTTCGTCGGCCGCGAGGACGGGCCGGGCGGCGACGGCGGGGAGACGCTGCTCGTCCTGCGCATCCTGGACAAGATGGGGCGCGGCAAGGAGCCCGAGGCGGGGTCCGTGCCGGAGAAGGGCGACCGCGTGTGCTTCACACTGTTCGAGCACGAGCCGCGCGGCGGGGCGAAGCTGCCCGACCCGGAGGAGACCCCGTGGACCCATGGCGGGCCGCCCGGTGAGGAGGCCGTACCGGAGGCCGCGGACCCGGTGACCGAGGAGGACCTGCTGTGACCGCCCCCGCCGAAGCGGCCGTGTTCGATCCCGGTGCGGCGGCCGCGCGCGCCACCGACGCGATCCTGCGCGACACGCTGCACGGCGCCGCGCGCGGTGTCGTCGTCGACTCCCCGCCCGGCGCCGGCAAGTCCACGCTGGTGGTGCGCGCGGCGCTGGAACTGGCCGCGGCGGGCCGCCCGCTGATGGTGGTGGCGCAGACGAACGCGCAGGTCGACGACCTGGTGCTGCGGCTCGCCGAGCAGAACCCGGACCTGCCGGTGGGCCGGCTGCACAGCAGCGACTCCGACCCGTACGACAAGGCGCTCGACGCGCTGGACAACGTCCGTACGTCGGCGAAGGCCGCCGATCTCGCCGGGCTCGGCGTGGTCCTGTCGACGGCGGCGAAGTGGGCGCACGTCAAGGGCGTCGAGCCGTGGGAGCACGCGATCGTGGACGAGGCGTACCAGATGCGCTCGGACGCGCTGCTCGCGGTGGCGAACCTGTTTCAGCGGGCGCTGTTCGTGGGCGACCCGGGTCAGCTGGACCCGTTCTCGATCGTGGGCGGCGAGCAGTGGGCGGGGCTGTCGTACGACCCGTCGGCGTCCGCGGTGAGCACGCTGCTCGCCCACAATCCCGATCTGCCGCAGCACCGGCTGCCGGTGTCGTGGCGGCTGCCCGCGTCGGCGGCGCCGCTGGTGTCGGACGCGTTCTACCCGTACACGCCGTTCCGCAGCGGCACGGACCACGGCGACCGGACGCTGTCCTTCGGGGTCCCGTCGGACGGTTCGGGCCCGGACCGGGTGATCGACGAGGCGGCCGCGTCCGGCTGGGGCCTGCTGGAGCTGCCCGCCCGGCACACCCCGCGCACGGACCCGGAGGCGGTGCGGGCCGTGGCCACGGTCGTACGGCGGCTGCTGGACCGGGGCGGCGCGGCGACCTCGGAGCGCTCGCCCGACCCCGTGCCGCTGACCGCCGGCCGGATCGCCGTCGGCACCGCGCACCGCGACCAGGCGGCGGCGGTACGGGCGGCGCTCGCCGAGCTGGGCGTGGCGGACGTGACCGTGGACACGGCGAACCGGCTGCAGGGCCGGGAGTACGACGTGACGGTGGTCCTGCACCCGCTCTCCGGCCGCCCCGACGCCACCGCGTTCCACCTGGAGACGGGCCGCCTGTGCGTCCTCGCCTCCCGGCACCGGCACGCGTGCGTCGTGGTGTGCCGCGCGGGAGTGGGCGAGCTGCTGGACGACTACCCGTCGACGGAACCGGTGCAGCTCGGGACGCTGGTGAAGTTCCCGGACGGCTGGGAGGCCAACCACGCGGTCCTGGCCCACCTGGCGGAACACCGGGTGGCCTGGCGGCCCTGACACGCCGTGCGGCCCGTTCCTGCCGACCGGCCGTCCTGCGTACGGCAGTTGGGCGTCCGGCAGTCGGGCGGCGGCACCACTAGGGTGGCCGCCATGTCTGTGAACCTTCGCATAGAACTGGACGTCCGTGGACTCGTCTCCCGTGAGCAGGCCGAGGAGGTGCGGAGCGCGGTCCATGAGGTGATCCGCGACGAGCGCATCGACAACGAGGTGACGCTGTCGCTGCGGGAGCACGACGGTGAGCACATGGTGCTGGGGCGCACGGGTCACTACCCGGTCATCATCTCGGGTGTCCGGCACTGGGAGCCGGAGTTCAAGCGGGGGCTCGAGGTGGCCGTGCGGGAGGTGGCTCCGGAGGCCTACGTCCGGTTGTTGTGCGTCGACGTCGACCTGGAGCGGGCCATCGAGGCGGGCACGATCTGAGCGCGCGCGTTCCCGGGTCGCGGACCGCGCCGCGACGCGCGAGCCGGCACTACCCGTCCCTCTGCCGGGAATAAGCGGGGACTGCCTCCTGTTGGTCCCACCGCAGCGGAACGTCACGTACTCACAGGAGGCACCCCACCGTGGCCGCAGACGAGATCCGGGGCTCAGCCGACGGCACCGCCCCCGTGCCCCTCTCCGTCCTCGACCTGGTCACCGTGGGTGCCGGGCGCACCGCCTCCGACGCGCTGGGGACCAGCGTGGAGATCGCGCGCCTCGCCGAGTCGCGCGGCTTCCACCGCTACTGGGTCGCCGAGCACCACTCCATGCCGGGCGTGGCCTCCTCCTCGCCCGCCGTGATCCTGGCGTATCTCGCCGCGCACACCGACCGCATCCGCCTCGGTTCCGGCGGCGTGATGCTGCCCAACCACGCGCCGCTCGTCATCGCCGAGCAGTTCGGCACCCTGGAGGCCATGGCCCCGGGCCGGATCGACCTCGGCCTCGGCCGCGCGCCCGGCACCGACGGGGCCACCGCCGCCGCCCTGCGCCGCACCGACCGGCTGAACGAGGGCGCCGACGACTTCCCTCAGCAGCTCGCCGAGCTGACCCGCTTCCTGGACGACGACTTCCCCGACGGGCACCCCTACCGCCGCATCCACGCCGTCCCCGGGCCCGTCCAGGCCACCTCGCCGGGCGGTGTGCAGTCCCCGCACCGGCCGCCGCTCTGGCTGCTCGGCTCCTCCGGGTTCAGTGCCCGGCTGGCCGGCATGCTCGGCCTGCCGTTCGCCTTCGCGCACCACTTCTCCGCGCAGAACACGATTCCCGCGCTGGACCTGTACCGCGAGAGCTTCCGCCCGAGCGAGGTCCTCGACGCGCCGTACGCCCTCATCGGCGTCTCGGCGCTCGCCACGGACGACGCGAAGGAGGCCCGCCGGCAGGTGCTGGCCGCCGCGCTGAACATGGTCCGGCTGCGCACCGGCCGTCCCGGCCTCGTCCCGACACCCGAGGAGGCGGAGGCGTACGACTTCAGCCCGATGGAGCGGGAGTTCGTCGACTCCTGGAACGCCAACGTGATCCACGGCACCCCGGACGAGGTCCGCACCGGCCTGGACGAGCTGCAGAAGCGCACCGGCGCCGACGAGTTGATGATCACCGCCAACGCGCACAGCGGCGACGTGCGCCTGCGTTCCTACGAACTGATCGCGGACGCCTACGGGTTGCCGACGCCCGCCTGAACGCCGGGCGTGCCCAGCAGTTCGGAGATGCGGTCGGGTGACACCGGGCGGGAGTACAGCCAGCCCTGACCGGTGTCGCAGCCGATCCGGCGCAGCCGGGTGGCCTGCGCCGAGGTCTCCACGCACTCCGCGGTGACCGTGAGGCCGAGCCGGTGGGCGAGCTGCACCATCGCCTCGACGATGACCTCGTCCGCCGGGTTCGCGGGCGCGGCGGCGCGCTCCTCGTACTGGAAGCCGCGCACGAAGGAGCCGTCGAGCTTCAGCACCGACACGGGCAGGCGGCTGAGGTAGGCCAGGTTCGAGTAGCCGGTGCCGAAGTCGTCGATGGCGATGCGCACGCCCATGTCGCTGAGCGCCTTCAGGGCCTCGATCGGCCGGCCGGAGGAGCCCATCACCGCCGACTCGGTCAGCTCCAGTTGCAGCAGGTGCGGCGGCAGGCCGGTCTCCGCGAGGGTCTCGGCGACGTCCGCCACCAGGTCGGAGTCCCACACCTGACGCACCGCCACGTTCACGCTGACGAAGATGGGCGGCTCGTCGGGGTGCTCCACCTGCCAGTCGCGGGCCTGCCGGCAGGCGGGGCGCAGCACCCAGCGGCCGAGCGGCACGATGGAGCCGTCCTCCTCGGCCAGTCCGATGAACCGATTCGGCGTCAAGGTGCCGAAACGCGGGTGGTGCCAGCGGATCAGGGCCTCCACGCCGTGCACCCGGTCGTCCTCCATGCCGACCAGCGGCTGGTACTCCAGCGCGAACTCGCCCCGGTCGATGGCCGGGCGGAGCGTGGAGGCGAGGGCCTGGCGCGTCACCCGGTGGGCGTTGCGCTCCGGGTCGAACAGCGTCCAGCGGGCCTTTCCGTCGGCCTTCGCCCAGTACAGCGTGGTGTCGGCGGCCTGCATCAGCGCGGTGGGCGTGGTTCCCGCGGCGTGCCGCTCGACCACACCGATCGACGCCGAGACCGACAGCCGCCGGCCGGAGAGGTCGAACGGCGCCTGGATCGCGCCGAGCAGCGACTCGGCGAGGTCGGCGAGCTGTTCGGTGCCCGTGGAGTCCTCCACCAGCAGCGCGAACTCGTCCCCGCCGAGCCGGGCGACCAGCGGGGTGCCGGCCCTGGTGCGGCCCGCCTCCTGGGCGCAGCGCGTCAGGCGTTCGGCGACGGCGGCCAGCAGCCGGTCGCCGACGCGGTGGCCCAGGGTGTCGTTGATGGCCTTGAACCCGTCCAGGTCGAGGTAGCACAGCCCGATCCGGCCGGTTCCGCTCTCCTCGTACGACTCCGCCTCCAGCGCCGCCGTCAGCCGCTCCAGGAACAGCGTGCGGTTGGGCAGCCGGGTCACCGGGTCGTGCATCCGGACGTGCCGCAACTGGGCCTGGAGTTCGCGGTGGTCGCTGATGTCGTCGACCGAGAGGAGCACGCCCCCGTCCTCGGCGGGCAGCGGTGAGACCGTCACCCGCACCCACAGCGCGTGCCCCTCGGGGTGCTTCAGCCGGCGTGTGCAGCGCAGTTTGGCGCGCTGTCCGCGCAGCAGCTCCCGGTAGGCGTGCCAGGTGCGGGCGTCGCCGGAGAGGTCCACCAGGTCGGCGGCGACGGCACCGGTCAGGGTGTCCGGGTCGCGGCCCAGCAGGCCGGCGAGGGCGGCGTTGGCGCCGGTGACCGTGCCCTCGCGGTCGACCACGGCCATGGCGAGCGGCGCCGCCGTGAAGACGGAGCGGTACGCCGGTGACGGTGGTGGCGCCGGGGACGGAGGTGGCGTGGATTCGGTACCCGGAGACGTGACGATCTCACTCTCTGTGACGACCGGCCGGTTGAGTTCTGTTGCGGGCGCCGGCCCTTCGGACGTTCCGCTCACCGCTCGCTCCCGCAGTGCCCTCGATCGCTGTTCGTGCAGGGAAGTCTCAGGAAAGTGTGCCGATCATAGAGGCCCGTGTCCGGGCCTTCCAGCTACTGTCCAGTCTCCAGGAGGGGCCCGCATCTCTGCCAGATCGTTTCTGCCCAGGGGTGGACGGCTTCTGCAGCCCTCCGACCAGTTGTGACGTTCCGTGAGTGAACAGGGTGTCGACCCCGCTTGGAATTCCGCCTTTCTCACTCGTCCGGTGCATCCGAACAGGGCGTAGTACGACAAGTCATCACAATCTGGGTGCGGTGTCCCGTGAACCGTCTCCCGGAGGTCCCCGTGCCGCGTCAGCTCACCCCGGGAGGACTCGGCCGTGAGACGCTCCGGGACCGGCTGAGCCGTTCGGGTGTACGGCCCCGGCTGCGCAGCACGGCGGCGATGTGCACCACCATGTCGGCGCTCGCGGCGACCTCGATGGTCAGCGTCCCCTCCGGCGCCGAGCCGTTCTCCGCCGCGCCCTGCGCCCTCACCCGCACCGACGCCCACCACTCCGAGGGCCTGGACACCTGGAACGCCGCCTACCCGCGCCCGACCCGGAGCCTGGACGCGGTGATGGTGTTCCTGTCCTTTCCCGACTCCCACCCGCTGACCACGCCCGGCGAACTCGCCGCCGACCACTTCCCGGCCACCAGCGACTTCTTCCGGCAGGCGTCCTACGGCAGGTTCACGCTGCGCCCGCACGCACTGAGCCGGTGGATCCGCATGCCGCGCCCCTCCACCGCGTACGCCATACAGCGCGACTGGACGGTGGCCCACCGCGCGGCCTATCTGCGCGACGCGCTCGCCGTGACCGACCGGCACGTCGACTTCTCGCGCTACGACGTCGTGTACTTCGTCGCCGACCCGGACGCGCCGGGCGTGGACTCCGACGCCACGAAGGTCGTCAACCTGGACACGCCGCTGCGCGCCGACGACACCGACATCCGCCGGGTCGTCACCGTGTTCGAGAACCACCCTCCGGACCGGCTGGTCCTCGCGCACGAGACCGGGCACGTCTTCGACCTGCCGGACCTCTACCACCGGCCCGTGGACGGCAAGGGCGACTGGGACACGCATGTCGGCGACTGGGACCTGATGGGCAGTCAGTTCGCGCTGGCGCCCGATCTCTTCGGCTGGCACAAGTGGAAGCTGGGCTGGCTGGAGCCGCGGCAGGTGCGGTGCGTGCAGGAGGCGGGGCCGGTGCGGCTGACGCTGGAGCCGCTGGCGGCGGGGCCGGGGACGCCGGTGACGGGTGCCGCCGGGGCGCCGTCCTTCGGGCTGGGCCGCGGGACGAAGCTGGCGGTCGTGCGCACCGGACCCGACAGCGTGCTCGCCTTCGAGGCGCGCGGCCAGGTCGGCAACGACGCGGCGGCCTGCCGGCAGGGCGTGCTGGTCTACCGGGTGAGCAGCGGCACCCGGTCCGGGCGCGGCCCGGTGGAGGTCGTGGACGCCCATCCGGACACCGAGGCCTGCTGGGAGGACTCGGTCTACCCGCCGCTCGCCGACGCGCCGGTCGCCCTCGGCGAGAGCTTCACGGTGCCCGGGGAGTCGGTCCGGGTGGAGGTGGAGGGGCGGACGACGGCGGGAGCCTGGACGGTGAAGATCACCACCGGGTGAGCGCCAGGGCGTACGAGAAAGGCCCCCGGTTCTCACCGGAGGCCTTCTCGTGTCGTGCGCCGCCAGGGACTCGAACCCCGGACCCGCTGATTAAGAGTCAGCTGCTCTAACCAACTGAGCTAGCGGCGCCTGCTGACGTCGTAGACATTAGCACCACGATCGGCGGGAGGAGAAATCGATATCCGCACGGCCTCCCGGGCCGCCCGCACCGCCGCCCAGAGCAGCACCTCGGGGCCCGGCAGCCAGGGGTGACGGGTGTCGGGGGCGACGAGCCAGCGCGCGGCGGGCGCGGACCCGCCGGTCTCCGTCGGCGCGCCGGCGGAGGACAGGGCGGGGGAAGCAGCCGGGCAAGCGGCGGGGACGGTCACCGCGTCTCCGGTGCCGTGGCACAGCAGCGGCGGGACGCCGCCCGTGCGGCCGGTCCGCTCGCGGTCGCGGCCCTGCCCGGCCCACTCCTCCCACTCCATCAGGGCGGGCAGTCGCTGGGCCGTGCCCGGCGCCGCGAACAGCAGCATCCGGCCGCGGAACTCCGCCACCGGCCCGGAGCCCGGCCCCTCCGCCCACATCCGGTCCAGCATCCGGCGCCCGAAGATCGCGGGCGCGCTCACCACGTCGAAAACCACGCCGCAGGGCAGGACGACCGGGGCGTCCGGGCGCTCGCCCCACAGCGAGAGCGTGCTGCGCGGATACGTTCCGGCCGAGGCGAGCCAGGCGGCGCCGTCCGGGGTGACACCGCTGACGTCGGAGGCATTCCGTGTGCTGCTCATGACCCACAGGTCTACCCGCGGTGAGGGAACGATTCCGCTGAGTTGCGCAAAATGGGGACACGAGGGCCGAGAAGGGGGTACCTTGCCCGCCCGGCATATGCCATGCCCGTTCGGGCGGGTGCGCGGGCCGCCGGTCTACACCGGGTCGACGTGCCCCGGACCCTCGCCGCCGCGCATCAGGTCCCGGCCGAACTCGACCATCTTCTTCGCGTAGTCCTCGGTCCACTCGGCACGCTCGGCGATGTCCGCCGTGGTGAGCCGGTCGAAGCGGCGGGGGTCGGCCAGCTGGGCCGCGGCCATCGCCTGGAACTCCACCGCCCGGTCCGCCGCGGCACGGAACGCGAGCGTCAGCTCGGTCGCCCGCTCGAGCAGCGCACGGGGATCCTCGATCGACTCCAGGTCGAAGAAGTGCTCGGGGTCCGAGGCCGCTTCCGCGGGCTCGAACAGCAGGGGCGCGGGGCGTAGCCGCGGCTGGTCCCGGCGCGGCGTGTGCTCCGCCATGTGCGTCTCCTTCTCGTACGTCACGATCGGCCTTCACCCGCGAGCGGGGGAACCCAGGGAGGTGGGCCACCGTCCATTGTCCCGCGCCCGCGCAAGAGGGCCTCCGGCCGGAGTCCGGCAGGAGGCCCGCTGCGTCCGCGGTACGGCCGTCGCGCCCGGCGCGGGCGTCAGACCTGCACGATCGGCTCCCGGGTGAACAGCGCGCCCAGTTCCGGTGCGTTCACCCGGCGGTCGGTCAGCCGCAGGCACTCCCAGGCCGTGACCTGGTTGGCGGTGAGCACCGGCTTGCCCAGCTCCTTCTCCAGGGCGGCGATGTGGGCGACGGTGTGCAGGGCCGTGTCCGGCAGCAGCAGCGCGTCGGCGTCCGGGGTGTCGGCCGCGCGGGCCAGCGCGAACAGCTCCGCCTCGCCCCAGGTGCCGACCTCCGCCGCGGTGACGATCCCGGAGCTGCGCACCCCGGTCACCTCCGCCCCGCCGGCCCGCAGGAACCCGGCGAAGAGCTGGGCCACGTCGTCCGGATAGGTCGCGCCGACGGCGACCCGCCGCGCCTCGACCTCCCGCACCGCGTGCACGAAGGCGAAGGACGTCGACGACGCGGGCATGCCGGCCGCCCGCGCCAGCTCGCGCACCTGCTCGTGGGCGCCGTCCCAGCCGTGCACGAAGCTGCCGCTGGTGCAGGCCCACACCACCGCCTCGGCGCCCGAGAGCCGCAGCTGCTCCAGGCCGGCCGCCAGCCGTGCGGGCGAGCCCATCTCCAGCAGGGCGTCGACCCGGTGCGCGTCCTCACCGATGTCGGTGTGCACCAGGTCCACCCGGACATCGCTGCCCAGCAACTGCTCGATGCGCGGATAGTCGTCCTCGGCGGAGTGTCCCGGGTAGAGGAATCCCAGTGCGGTCATGTCCAGCCTTCCTGCTGCTTCTCTTCCGGCACGTCCGGCAGTACGGCACCGGACGCCTGACCCGGCAGCGCCGTCCCGGCGCGCGCCGACGCGTCGATCAGTGCCTGGTACGGCCCCACCGCCCGGGTACCCAGTCGGCGCAGCGCAGCCCACACGGTCACCTGGTTGGCCGAGATGACCGGGATGCGCAGTTCCGCCTCCAGTTGGGGGATGACGTCGTAGGTCGGCAGGTTGGTGCAGGAGAGGAAGAGCGCGTCCGCCGCGCCGAGCCGGCCGCGCGCCGCCGCCCGCCTGGCCATGTCCACCACCTCCCGGTAGGTGACCTTCCAGATGTGCCGGGTCAGGCCCATGTACGCGCACCCGGTGACCGTGACCCCGGCCAGCGCGACATAGCCCTCCAGCACCCGGGTCACCGACACGGTGTACGGCGTGACCAGCGCCAGCCGGCGCACGTCCAGCTCCACCAGCGCCTCCAGGAGTGCCCCGGAGGTGGTGATCGCCGGCACCGCGCCGGCCCGGCTCATCGCCTCGCACATCGCGCGCTCCCCCACGACACCGCCGACGAAGCTGCCCGACGTGCAGGCGTAGGCGACGACCTCGGGCGCCACCGTGGTGAGGGTGCGCACCGCGTCGCCGAGGGTGGCGTGCTCGCTGACCAGCCGGGCGAGGTCGAGGCTCACCTCCACCGGCACGTACGGGGTGCGGGTCAGATGCAGGGAGACCTCGTCGGGCACCCAGCGCCACAGCTCGCGGTCCAGCGCGAAGTCGAAGGGGGCGACGACACCGACACCGCGCTGCGGGCCCGGGCCGCCGAGGGAGGAGACGTCCATGTCAGCACCGGCCTCACGGTGGGAGACGAGCACACAACGGATCGCGGGAACGCCCGTGTTGACGACGGTAGGTTCGGGTGCGAGCGTGGTCAATCCGCACATCCCAGACGTCTGCACCTTGTGTGTGCCGGACCCCGGCCGTGCCGGAGAAACGGCAGCTCATGACCCTGCCCACGCTGCTCGTACTGGACGCCGACCCGCCGCCCCGCCTCGGCCGGCTCACCGGCCGGGTCCGGGTCGAGCACGCGGACGCCTCGACGCTCGCCGGCCGTCTGCCGTCCGCGGACGTGCTGCTGGTGTGGGACTTCACCTCGCACGCGGTGCGCGAGGCGTGGCCCGGCGAGGGGCCGCGGCCGCGCTGGGTGCACACCGCGAGCGCGGGCGTCGACCATCTGCTCTGTCCGGAACTGGCCGCCTCCGACACCGTGGTGACCAATGCGCGCGGCGTCTTCGACCAGCCGATCGCCGAGTACGTCGCGGCCCTCGTCCTGGCGTTCGCCAAGGACCTGCCGCGGACGCTGGAGCTGCAGCGGGAGCGCACCTGGCGGCACCGCGAGTCGCGCCGGCTCGCCGGGACGCGCGCCTGTGTGGTGGGCTCCGGGCCGATCGGCCGGGCGATCGTCCGCACGCTCGACGCGCTCGGCGTGACGACCGCGCTGGTCGGGCGGGCCGCGGGGGACGGCGTGCACGGCCCCGAGGACCTGGACCGGCTGCTCGCCCGCGCGGACTGGGTGGTCGCCGCCGCGCCGCTGACCGATGGGACGCGCGGCATGTTCGACGCCCACCGGTTCGCGGTGATGCAGCCGTCGGCGTACTTCGTGAACGTCGGCCGGGGGCAGCTGGTCGTGGAGGAGGCGCTGGTCCGGGCGCTGCGCGAGCGGGTGATCGCGGGGGCCGCGCTGGACGTCTTCGCGTCCGAGCCGCTGCCCGGCGACAGCCCGCTCTGGGAGGAGCCGGGGCTGGTCGTGTCGCCGCACATGAGCGGGGACACGGTGGGCTGGCGGGACGAACTCGGCGCGCAGTTCGTGGAGTTGTTCGAGCTGTGGGAGGCGGGCCGGCCGCTGGTGAACGTGGTCGACAAGCAGCGCGGGTATGTACCCGGTCACTGACGTTCCTGGGAGGTCGCATGTCCGAGCTCACCGCGCTGACCGCCGTACGCCTCGTCGAGGGCTACCGCAAGGGCGAGTTCTCCCCCGTGGAGGTGACCCGGGCGGCGCTGGAGCGGGCCGAGGCGGTCCAGCCGGAGGTGAACGCGTTCGTGCGGCTGCTCGCCGAGGACGCGCTCGGTCGGGCGGCCGCGTCCGAGGAGCGGTGGCGGCGGGGCGAGCCGTGCGGGCTGCTGGACGGGGTGCCGGTGACGGTGAAGGACATCCTGCTGCTGCGCGGCGCCCCGACCCTGAAGGGTTCGCTGACGATCGACGCGGCGGGCCGCTGGGACGAGGACGCGCCGTCGGTGGCCCGGCTGCGGGAGCACGGCGCGGTCTTCCTCGGCAAGACGACGACTCCCGAGTTCGGCTGGAAGGGCGTGACGGACTCGCCGCTCAGCGGCGTCACGCGCAACCCGTACGACCGCTCCCGCACCGCGGGCGGGTCCAGCGGCGGCGCGGCGGCGGCCGTGGCGCTGGGCGCGGGACCACTGGCCCTGGGGACGGACGGCGGGGGCAGTGTCCGCATCCCGGCGGCGTTCTGCGGGATCTTCGGGCTGAAGCCGACGTACGGGAGGGTGCCGCTGTATCCGGCGAGCGCGTTCGGCACGCTGGCGCACGTCGGTCCGATGACCCGGGACGCGGCGGACGCGGCGCTGCTGATGGACGTGATCGGCGTGCCCGACTCCCGTGACTGGTCGGCGCTCGCACCGGCTCCGGGTTCGTTCGCGGACGGGATCGCGGGCGGGGTGCGCGGGCTGCGGGTGGCGTACTCGCCGTCGCTGGGCGGGCAGGTGGCGGTGCGGCCGGAGGTGGCGGCGGCGGTGCGGCGGGCGGTGGAGCGGCTGGCCGCGCTCGGCGCGTACGTCGAGGAGACCGATCCGGATCTCGCCGACCCGGTGGAGGCCTTCCACACCCTGTGGTTCGCCGGTGCCGCGCGGGTGACCCAGCACCTCACCCGTGACCAGCGGGAACGACTGGATCCCGGGCTGCGGGAGATCCGCGCCGAGGGTGCCCGGCGCTCGGCGCTGGACTATCTGGCCGCGGTGGACGTCCGGGTGGACCTGGGCCGTCGCATGGGCCGCTTCCACGACGCCTACGACCTGCTGGTCACGCCGACCCTGCCGGTCACGGCGTTCGAGGCGGGCGCGGAGGTGCCGAAGGGGTCGGGGCACCGGCGCTGGACCGGCTGGACGCCGTTCACCTACCCCTTCAACATGACCCAGCAGCCCGCCGCGACCGTCCCCGTCGGCACCGACGCCGACGGGCTGCCCGTCGGTCTGCAGCTGGTGGCCGCCCGGCACCGGGACGCGCTGGTCCTGCGAGCGGCCCACGCGCTGTACGAGGCGGGAGCGACCGCGGGCGTCAGGCCCGCCGGAAGCTGAGGGTCTCCCCGGCCGCTCCCGTGCGCCACAGGTCGTTGCAGCCCTCGGCCATCGCGTCGAGCCCGTCCACCACCTGGCCCCAGACGATGCCGGGGACCCAGCCGACGTCGCCGTTGAGGAGGAGGTTGTTGCGCTCGTAGAAGAGCGCCAGGTCGACGACGGTGGTGCCGGGGCGGACCTCACGGTCGTAGCCGTACGCCCCGGTGCCCAGTTCGGTGCCCGCGAAGGAGAAATAGCACAGGTCACCCGGAATGGGCGTGACCGTCGGATTCTCCAGTGGTGGCTCGGATTCCGCGAACGGCGGGAACAGGGCATAGATCTCGTTACGCGCGTATTTGGCGTGGTAGACGTCACCGGACAGCGGGAGGGATTTCCAGACGGCTTCGCAGGTGATCGGCGCCCGGTCGTCGAGGAGTCGGGCCGTGCAGGTGATTCCGCGTTTGACCAGCGTGATCTCGAGATATCGCTCTGCCATGTTCTCCATCGTCCCGCGCCGGTCAAGACCGCCCGACCGCCGAACGGGGCCGAATCTGGCCGGAATAACTCGCATCCGTTCGGGTAGCCGCGCCGCCATGGCTCCACCACTACAACCACTGAGACGACTCCGGGAAACCTCCGGGCCCTCTCGCCGGTCGCTGCTCGCGGGGGTCGCGGCGCTCGGCGCACTGGGTGCCGCGGGGTGCTCGCGCGTGCCGACCGCCTCCACCGCGGACGGCGGTGACCTGCTGGACCGGCTCAAGGCGGCGGGCGTCGTCCGCCTGGGCATCGCCGGTGAGATTCCCTTCGGTTACATCGACAGGAACGGCGAGCTGACCGGCGAGGCGCCGGAGCTGGCCAAGGTCATCTTCAAGCGGCTCGGGGTGGACCGGGTGCAGCCCGTGCCCACCGAGTTCGGTTCCCTGATCCCGGGGCTGAACTCGCAGCAGTTCGACGTCGTGGCGGCCGGGATGTACGTCAACCCGGAGCGCTGCGAGCAGGTCATCTTCTCCGACCCCGATTACCAGATGCTCGACTCGTTCATCGTGCGCAAGGGCAATCCGCTGGGGCTGCGCGACTACCGGGACGTCGTCGAGAAGAAGGCGAAGTTCGCCACCGGCACCGGGTACGCGGAGATCGCGTACGCCGTCGAGGCCGGCTACAAGGAGAGCGACATACTGATCGTCCCGGACCAGGTCGCCGGCCTGAACGCCGTCGAGGCCGGACGGGTCGACGTCTTCGCCGGTACCGCGCTCACCACCCGCGAGGTGGTGAAGAAGTCGGCGAAGGCCGAGGTCACGGAGCCGTTCAAGCCGATCGTCGACGGCAAGCCGCACGTGGACGGCGGCGCCTTCGCCTTCCGGCCGACCGAGACCGGGTTGCGGGACGCCTTCAACGTCGAGCTGCACAAGCTCAAGGAGAGCGGCGAGCTGCTCCGCATCCTCAAGCCCTTCGGTTTCACCGAGGCGGAGATGACGGATCTGACCGCGAAGGAGTTGTGCGGCGGATGACATCGGGACTCTGGGAACTCGTACTGAGCGGCGTCTGGGTCACGATCCAGCTGCTCGTCCTCAGCGCGCTGCTGGCGGCGGCGGTGTCGTTCGTGGTCGGTGTCGCACGCACCCACCGGCTGTGGGTCGTCCGCTTCCTCGCGGGCGTCTACACCGAGGTGTTCCGCGGGACCTCGGCACTGGTGATGATCTTCTGGGTGTTCTTCGTGCTGCCGCCGGCCTTCGGCTGGCAGCTCGTGCCGCTGTGGGCGGGCACCCTGGCGCTGGGGCTGACCTACGGGGCGTACGGCTCGGAGATCGTGCGCGGCGCGCTCGCCGCGGTCGACCCGGCCCAGCGTGAGGGCGGTATCGCGCTCAGCTTCACCCCGTGGCAGCGGATGAAGCTGATCCTGCTGCCGCAGGCGGTGCCGGAGATGATCCCGCCGTTCTCCAACCTGCTGATCGAGCTGCTCAAGGGCACCGCCCTGGTGTCGATCATGGGCATGGGCGACCTGGCGTTCAGCGGCAACCTGGTGCGCCTCGCGCTGCAGGAGAGCGCGGAGATCTACACGTACGTCCTGCTGATCTACTTCGTGATCGCCTTCCTGCTGACCCGGCTCATGCGCGGGCTGGAGAAGAAGCTGAAGGCCGGGGTCGGCAAGGCGCCGCGGAAGAAGCCGGCCACCGTGCGGGTACCCGAGGGAAGTGGTGTCTCGTGAAGTGGGACTGGAGCGCGGTCTCCGATTTCATGCCGCACTTCTGGGACGGGCTGATCGTCACACTCCAGGCGCTCGTCCTCGGCTCGGCGATCTCGTTCGTGCTGGGGCTGGTGTGGGCGCTGCTGATGCGGGTGCCCACGCGCTGGGTGACCTGGCCGGTCGGCGCGCTGACGGAGTTCATCCGCAACACCCCGCTGCTGGTGCAGCTGTTCTTCCTCTTCTACGTGCTGCCCGAGTGGGGTGTGACCTTCTCGGCGCTGACCACCGGCGTCTTCGCGATCGGGCTGCACTACTCGACGTACACGATGCAGGTCTACCGCGCCGGTATCGAGGCCGTGCCGGTGGGCCAGTGGGAGGCGGCGACGGCGCTGAACCTGCCGCTGCGCCGGACGTGGACCGTGGTGATCCTGCCGCAGGCCGTGCGCCGGGTGGTGCCCGCGCTCGGCAACTACGTCATCTCGATGCTGAAGGACACCCCGATGCTGATGGCGATCACCGTGCTGGAGATGCTCGGCGAGGCACGGCTCTTCGCCCAGCAGAACTTCCAGTTCACCGAGCCCCTGACGGTGATCGGCTTCGCCTTCATCGTCATCTCCTACCTGGCCTCCCTTGCCCTGCGAGCCCTGGAGCGACGCCTTGTCCACTGAAATGCACCCCACCGACAGCAAGCCCGACCCGCGCCGGAGCACCGGTGAGCTGATCCGCCTCGAGCAGGTCACCAAGCGGTTCGGCGACCACACGGTCCTGGACCACCTGGACTTCTCCGTGGACGCCGGCAAGCACGTCACGCTGATCGGGCCGTCCGGTT
Organism: Streptomyces calvus; assembly: GCF_006782915.1. Classification (GTDB taxonomy): domain Bacteria; phylum Actinomycetota; class Actinomycetes; order Streptomycetales; family Streptomycetaceae; genus Streptomyces; species Streptomyces calvus. The sequence continues at coordinate 204,443 of NZ_VCNP01000044.1, read as the reverse complement.
CGGGCAAGACCACGATCCTGCGGCTGCTGATGACGCTGCTGAAGCCGGACGAGGGCACCATCACCGTCGACGGCGATCAGCTCTTCCCCGCGCCGGAGAAGCAGGTCCGCGAGGTCCGCAAGAAGATCGGGATGGTGTTCCAGCAGTTCAACCTGTTCCCGAACATGACGGTGCTGAGGAACATCACCGAGGCGCCGGTCACCGTGCTCGGCATGTCCAAGGACGCCGCCGAGGAGCGGGCGCGGGAGCTGCTGGAGCTGGTCGGGCTGACCGAGCACATGCACAAGCACCCCTCGCAGCTGTCCGGCGGGCAGCAGCAACGGGTGGCGATCGCCCGGGCGCTGGCGATGCGGCCGCAGGTGCTGCTGCTGGACGAGGTGACCTCGGCGCTGGACCCGGAGCTGGTCGCGGGCGTGCTCGACGTGCTGCGGGACATCGCCCGGTCCACCGACATCACCATGCTCTGCGTGACGCACGAGATGAACTTCGCCCGGGACATCTCCGACCAGGTGCTGATGTTCGACTCGGGCCGGATCATCGAGTCGGGTTCGCCGGAGAAGATCTTCAGCGAGCCGGAGCACGACCGCACGCGGGAATTCCTCAGCGCGGTCCTGTGACCACGCCGGTGTGAGACCGGCAACGCCCGAGGTCCCCGCCTTGGGTCATCCCTCTGGCATGTGCCAGAAGGTCGGCGCCGCAGTTCGGAGGGGCCGCGATCTCGTCAACAGCCGCTTCCCGAAAGGTCTTTGACCGCTATCGTGGAAGGGATTCGCTGACCGGATTGCGGCCCCAAGAGCGAGCGCAGGGGGAAACCGTGGCGCTGAGGCACGAGCCGAACGCGTCGTACCACTCGGTCCAGGACTCGCTGCGCGTCCTGGAGACGGTGGCACGGCACACCACAGGAGTCACCGAAACGGAAATCGCCCGCGAGACCGGCCTGCGCACGGAGCGACTGACCACGCTCCTGCGGATGCTGCGCCGCGAGGCCTACGTCGAGCAGATCGCCGACGGCACCTACGCCACCGGGGCGGCGTTCACGCGCCTGGGATCGGCACACGGACACGAGGGGGCGCTGCGCGAACAGCTCCAGCAGATCCTGGACCGGCTCCGCGACTCCGTGGGCGCCGCCGTCTACATCAGCCGCTACGAGGACGGAGAGGTCAAGGTCACCCAGTACGCCGACAGCCCGGCCACACCGAAGGTGAACGAGTGGGTGGACTTCCGCTGCTCGGCGCACGCCACCGCGGTCGGCAAGAGCCTGCTCACCCAGCTCGACCACGACGGCCGGCGCGACCACCTGGCCCGGCACAAGATGGCCCGGCTCACCTCGCGCACGATCACCAGTGACAAGCTGCTGCTCTCCCGGCTGGCGTCCCAGCCGCCGACGGTGCCGGTCCTGGACCTCCAGGAGTACGCGATCGGCACGGTCTGCGCGGCCGTCCCGATCACGGCCGGCTCCTCGGTCGGCTGCCTGGCCCTGTCACTGCCGGTCGAGCACGCCCACCGGCTGCGCCGGGCCGCGGACACCCTCAACCGCAACGCGGCACCGGTGCTGCTGTCGCTGACGATCTAGACGCCCGGAGGGCTCCCGACCACCGCCGACGGGTGCGCACGGTGCTCCCGCCGGCGGTGGTCGGGAGCACCCCCGCACACCGGGTAGTATTTTCTCCGTCGCCGACCGCGGAAGCGGACGGCGGGAGTCATGCGCCGCTAGCTCAGTTGGTTAGAGCAGCTGACTCTTAATCAGCGGGTCCGGGGTTCGAGTCCCTGGCGGCGCACCTGGAAGGGCCTCTCGTGGGAGCGAGAGGCCCTTTGTCGTGCCCGGGGTCCGGCGGGCCGGTCCCCGGGAGTCCTCAGAACGTGACGTCCGAGCAGGCGTAGAACGCGTTGCCGGTGTCGTGGACCGTCCAGACCGCGAGGATGACGTGGTGGCCGCTGAGGCCGGACGGCAGGCGACCGCTGTGCGAGAGGGTCTGTGGCGGGCGCTGGCCGTTGTAGGGCACCGTCAGGAACGGGGTCAGGTTGAGGTCGGACCGGGCCAGGTTGTGGTTCTGGTTCCAGCCCGGCTTGGTGACGTAGTACTTGAAGTCGGTGGTGGCGTGCATGGCCGTGAACTGCCACCGGAAGGTGTAGTCCTGGCCGCCGGTGACCCGGGTGGTGGGCCAGGCGCCGCCCGACGGGGTCCGCGGGCTGTCGAGCTGGGCGAACCGGGTGTTGTTGGCCGAGCAGAGCTGACCGTCGGCGGGACCGGAGGCGGGGAAGCCCTTCGGCCCCTCGACGCTCTGCGGCTCCCACTGGATGGCGCCGCAGTTGGTCACCGTGCCGTTCTGGCAGAGCTTCTGCCGGCTGACCGGCAGGTCGGTGTAGCCGTGGCCGCTGGCACCACCGGAGGAGAGCACGAGGGCTCCGGTCGTGGCCAGCCCCACGGCGGCTGCGTACATCTTGGTCCGTGTGCGCATGCTGCCGCTCCTGGTGAACGTGGGGAGTTTCAGTGAGCCGTGCAGGTAGGTCTAGACCAAGTCTGAGATTATGGCCGCGGATTGAACATGTCCATACCAATCGCAGGACTGTTCGCGGAACGCTTCGAGGCACGGGACGGCGCCGTCACGGCCCCGGCTCGGCCCGTCCCGCGCAGAACGCCACCGTGAGGTCCTTCACCAGCACCTTGCGTTCGTAGTCGTCCAGCTCCACCAGGCCCCGCGTCGTCAGGCGGGTCACCGTGTCCTCCACCGAATCCACCACCGAGCCGAGCACACTCGCCCGGTGCTGCGCGTCCAGCGCCGCGATCCTGCGCCGATGCATCGCGGCGGCCACCTCCGGCGCGTACTCCACCCGCACCGGCCGCACCGCGAACACCTCCACCCCCACCGGCGCGGTGTCGGCCGCCACCAGCCGGGTCAGCGCGTCCTGCGCCGCCTCCGTCGTCTCCCGCCCCGCGCCCGGCGCCGCCATCGGCACCCGCAGCAGCGCCGCCTCCACGCACGCCCGCAGATACGCCTCGTGATCCTCCACGGCGAGCGTCGCCCGCGCGGTGTCCCGCACCCGCCAGACCACCAGCACCGCCACCCGCAGGGCCACTCCGCCGCGGTCGGCCGCCTGCATCGGCTCGCCGCGCCAGTGCCGCAGCCGCACGTCGACCCGGCGGCGCAGCAGCAGCGGGTTCACCCACAGCAGCCCGGTGCGCCGGACGGTCCCCCGGTAGCGGCCGAACAGGCCGAGCACCCAGGCCCGCCCGGTCCGCCCGCGGGCCAGCCCGCAGAACCCGAACAGTCCGAGGGCCCCGGCCGCCGCGTACGCCGCCCACTGCGCGGGACCTGGCCCGCCGGTGCCCGTCCGTGCCACCAGGCCGAGCGCCTCGCTCGCGGCCGGCGGCAGCACGCCCGCCCACCACGAGGTGGCCAGGCAGCCGGCGGCCCCGCACGCCCCGGCGAGCAGCCCCGCGGCCCCGGGCAGCACCCGGGCCGGCCGTTCCACCAGATCGGGGTCGATCCGGGGCACGGCGGGACGCCACTCGCGCGCGGCGCCGGCCCCCGCGCCCGGCCCGTCCCGGCGGCCCGCGCCCGGCCGGCGGGTGACGACCGCCGGGCGCAGCCGCACCGCCGCGGGGCCGGGATCGTCACGGAACAGCAGGTGAACGGGGATCTCGGTGGTGGACTCGGTGTGGATGAGCCGCACCGGACGAGCGGCCGCCGCACCGTCCGCGGGCCCTCCGGGCTCCGGGACGTGTTCGGGGGTGTGGGACGTCGTCGTGGTCATGCGTGCCTCCAGCCTCCGCGCCAGATGCGTCACATCGGGGGACGTGGGCGCCCGGAAGGGCCTGGCGCCCGGATGGGGCGTGGCCGGGGTGGGCCACGCGTCTGGGTGGGGTCAGGAGAAGAGCCGCCGCCAGGTCTCCGGGCCCGGACAGCCGTCGGCCGCGCCGCCCCGCCAGCCCTGGGCACGCTGGAACGCCTCCACGTTGCGGCGGTCCGCCTCGCTCCAGCGCGGTCCCGGCCCCGTCGTGTAGTACCGGCCGAAGCCCTTCTTCACCAGCTGCCTGCCGAGCCGGGTCACGTGGTCGTTGACGGCTCCGGGACGGAACGGCGCCCGGCCCGGATAGCCCGGCACCCCGTGGGACGACGGGCCGGAGGCACCGCCCGGCGAGCCCGCCGGCAGGCCCGGCGAGTGGCCCGCCGGCAGGCCCGACGAGTGACCGGCCGGCAGGCTCGGCGAGTGGCCCGACGGCAGGCCCGGCAAGGTGGAAGCGGAAGCTCCGTTTGGGATGTTCCGGCCCGTTCCCGTCACCAGCAGCTCCCACGTCAGCGGCCCCGGCAGCCCGTCCGCGGCCGCCCCGCGCCACCCCTGCGCCTCCTGGAACGCCCGGGTCGCCCTGCGGTGGGCGTCCGTCCAGCGCGGGCCCGGCGGTGCGGCGAAGAAGCGCCCGGCACCCCGGCGGACGAGCATCCGGCCGAGTTCGGCGACGTACCTGTTGTGCGCGCCGGGGCCGAAATAGGCCACTCCGGGGAACGGCGTACGGGCCGGTACGGCATCCGTCGCCGGGCCGGCTCCGCCGCCCGCCGTACCGTCGGTCACCCCCAGATAGCGGTACGGCACATAGCGCGCGGAGTTGCTCCAGTAGGCGTACGGAGTGGTCGCGCGACGGGTGTGCGGGCGGGTCTGCTCGTAGGCCACGTAGTGCGTGCGCGCGGAGTTCGTCCAGCCGCCGAAAAGGACGACGTGGGATCCGTTGTGGGGGTCGGACGCATTGTGGAACAGCAGCATGTCGCCCGGCTGGAGTTCGTCCTTGGTGATGCGCTCCGCGTACTTTCCGAGACTTCCGGTCCATTCGTTTCCGGGCAGCTTCCAGGCCATCGACACATAGCCCGAACAGTCCTGCCGATAACCGTCGGACCAGTACGACCTCACGCTGTACGGAACCCTCTGCGCGACCCAGCTCCGGGCCCGCTCGATGATGTCGGCGCGGCTGATCAGCGGCGCCCTCGCGGGGCTCGCGGGCGGGGCCGCCTGCCCGCCGGGACCGTGCAGCGGCGCCTTCTTCCCCTGCGGCGTCCCGGGCCCGTCACCTGCGGGAACGCCGGGATCGGCGGGGTGCCGGGCGTGGGGGGCGGCGACCGCGGGGACGGCGGGCGCGATGATCGCCGCGGTGGTCAGCGCGGCCACCACGGCGGCGGTGCGGCGCGCCGCCGGATGACCCGGGAAGCGGCCCGCCGCGGAATGCGGCAGCACGCGCCGCCAATGCGCGCAGCCGGGGCAGTCGCAGTCCGCCGCCGGATCGAATTCCTCGAATACCGGAGACTCCATGCGATTCCCCTCACATTTCCGGTCCGTTCCTCCGCGCCTGTGCACGACGGCCAGTTTCGCAACTGTCTTCCCGGTGCGCATGCTGACGGTCCGAATGATGTAAAGGCGGCGGTCGGCGGCGGCCCGCCCGTGCGGCCCCGGCCGCCGGGGGTCCGGGGCACCCTCCGGGGGCCTGTAGAGTTGTGCCGTCAGCGCGCGCCGCTAGCTCAGTTGGTTAGAGCAGCTGACTCTTAATCAGCGGGTCCGGGGTTCGAGTCCCTGGCGGCGCACCGACAGGACGGGCTCCTCGTGCACACGAGGAGCCCGTCGCTTTTTGGCCGGATTCCCTCTCGCGCCCATTGAGCGCAACCCTCTCGCCCCCCGTATGGAACAGTGGCCCCTCCGGTCCCCCTCAGTGGTCACAATGGGCACATATGACCGGTGAACACCGTGTTTCGCATCTTGCGATCATGATGCGCACCGTAGAACCTGGGTTTTTCAAGTAGCTGCCGTTTCGCGGCTGTTGGGGGGTAAGGGACCGGTTGCCACGGTGCGGGACGTCTTGGGGGATCCCGTCCTTGAAGTGATGCCGAGGGGGGCATCCTGCAACCGGAGGAGCGCTGCACCGTGTCTATAAGGTGTGGGTGACGTGGTGACAGCGGTCAACCATTGACACGTCCGTGAAGGTCGAGGGGAACCGGCCCCGGGCGGAAGGAAGCGACGAAACACGCGGCGACCACCGCGTGTGGGGGGATGACTCATGACCTCGACGCCGACGGGCGCCCGGAGGGACGACGACCCGTCCCAGACCACTCAGCTCAGGGTGCCCTCCCATCGGAACTGGAACACGGGAGCGTTCCGGCGGATCAAGAAGACGCTGCCGAGATACGACTACGAGCACTACAGCAGGCTCGCCGGTCCCCTCACCCAGCCCGACCCGAACAAGCCGTACCGGGTGCAGTACCGCTCGCTGATATCGCAGGAGCCGCACCGCATCCGCATCGCGCTGATGCTGGCCGCCGCCCCCGTGCTGTCGCTGGTGCTGCTGGTGTGGCTGCTCCAGCCGTCGCACTGGACCGAGCGTGACTACCCGGCGTTCGCGTGGCTGCCGGCCCTCGACGTCGTGATGCTCGTCTCGATCGGGCTGATCGAGTTCTTCCGCTGCATGAACGTGCTGTCGAACGCCCACGCCACGCTCGTCGCCCGCGACCCGGTCCCGGTGGTGCCCGAGACCGGCACCAAGGTCGCCTTCCTCACCTCCTTCGTGCCCGGCAAGGAGCCGCTGGAGATGGTGACGAAGACGCTGGAGGCGGCGGTGAGGATCCGCCACCGGGGCCTGATGCACGTCTGGCTGCTCGACGAGGGCGACGACCCGGAGGTGAAGGAGGTCTGCGCGCGCCTCGGAGTGCGCCACTTCTCCCGCAAGGGTGTCGCCAAGTGGAACCAGGCCAAGGGCCCGCACCGCGCGAAGACCAAGCACGGCAACTACAACGCCTGGCTGGACGCGCACGGCGACGACTACGACTTCTTCGCCTCCGTCGACACCGACCACGTGCCGCTGCCCAACTACCTGGAGCGGATGCTCGGCTTCTTCCGCGACCCGGACGTCGGCTTCGTCATCGGCCCGCAGGTGTACGGCAACTACGACAACTTCGTCACCAAGGCGGCCGAGTCCCAGCAGTTCCTCTTCCACGCGCTGATCCAGCGCGCCGGGAACCGCTACGGCTCGCCGATGTTCGTGGGCACCTCCAACGCGGTGCGCATCAAGGCGCTCAAGCAGATCGGCGGCCTGTACGACTCGATCACCGAGGACATGGCGACCGGCTTCGAGATGCACCGCGCCAAGAACCCGGCGACGGGCCGGAAGTGGCGCTCGGTCTACACCCCGGACGTCCTCGCGGTCGGTGAGGGACCCAACGCCTGGACCGACTTCTTCACCCAGCAGATGCGCTGGTCGCGCGGTACGTACGAGACGATCCTCAAGCAGTACTGGAAGGGCTGGTACTCGCTGCCGCCGAGCAAGCTCTTCAACTACACGATGATGATCATCTTCTATCCGATGTCGGCGCTGAACTGGATCCTGGCGGCGCTCAGTTGTGCGCTGTTCCTGGGCGCGGGCGCCTCGGGTGTGAACATCGACCCGGTGGTCTGGCTGATGCTCTACGGCAACGCCTCCGCGCTGCAGATCGGCCTGTACGTGTGGAACCGCCGGCACAACGTCTCGCCGCACGAGCCGGAGGGCTCCGGCGGTGTCGCCGGCATGGTGATGTCCGCGCTGTCGGCGCCGCTCTACGCGAAGGCGCTGATCGACTCGGTGCTGCGCAGGAAGAGCAAGTTCGTCGTCACCCCGAAGGGTGACTCGGCCAGCCCGGACACCTGGTTCGGGACGTTCCGCTACCACTGGTACTTCATCCTGATCTTCGCCGGCTCCATCGCCGCGGGCGTCGTCCAGGGCAACGCCCACCCGGCGATGGTGATCTGGGCGACCTTCGCCCTGCTGATCACCGCCGCACCGATGTTCGCCTGGCGGCACGGCATGCGGCAGGACCGGCGGAAGCCGGGCGCGCACGCCGCCGGTGGCCGGCCGCCGGCACCGGCACCGGCACCGGCACCGGCGCAGGAGACGCCGACGCAGCAGTTGCCGCGGATGCCGCAGCAGCAGCACTACGCGCCGCACCCGCCGCAGGACCGGCCCGGCTGGGCCGCCTCGTACGGAGGGCCCGCGGGCACCGGGGGTGGCGCCCCCGTGGACGACCAGACCATGCAGATCGCCCTTGGTGGACTTGGGGGACGTAAGGAATGAAGGACCGTGCAGGCCGCCGTCGCGCCCGTCGGCTCGCGATAGGCACGGCGGTGGTACTCGCGCTGGCCGGAATGAACGGGCCGTGGCTGTACCGCTTCGGCTCCGAGCAGTACCACCAGTACAAGATCGACCAGCCCGAGTACAAAGCCGCCAACGGCAAGTGGGAGATCGTCGAGTTCCCGGAGGAGTACCGGCAGAACACCATCCACGCGGCGCTGCTGCGCACCGGCAAGGTGCTGCTGGTCGCCGGGTCGGGCAACAACCAGGACAACTTCGACGCGAAGAAGTACGACACCCGGATCTGGGACCCGGTCAACGGGACCATCAAGAAGGTGCCGACGCCGACCGACCTGTTCTGCACCGGTCACACCCAGCTGGCCAACGGCAACCTGCTGATCGCGGGTGGCACCAAGCGGTACGAGAAGCTCAAGGGCGATGTGAAGAAGGCCGGCGGCCTGATGCTCGTCCACAACGAGAACCCGGACGAGCCGATCACCCTGCCCGCCGGGACGAAGTTCACCGGCAAGGAGAACGGCAAGACGTTCGTCTCCAAGGACCCGGTGCTCGTCCCGCGCGCCAAGAAGAACTTCGACGAGGAGACCGGCGAGTTCCTGGGCAACACGCCGGGCGTCGGGCGTATCTACGTCGAGGCGCAGCGGGAGGGCGCGAAGTACGAGACCGGCACGCAGGACAACTACCGGGTGCAGGGCCTCACCGGCCTCGACGCCCGCAACACGTACGGCATCGCGGAGAAGCTCGCCCTGGACAAGAAGGACTTCCAGGGGATCCGCGACGCGTACGAGTTCGATCCGGTCGCCGAGAAGTACATCAAGGTCGACCCGATGAAGGAGGCCCGCTGGTATCCGACGCTCACCACGCTGAGCGACGGCAGGATCCTCAGCGTCTCCGGGCTGGACGACATCGGCCAGCTTGTCCCGGGCAAGAACGAGATCTACGACCCGGAGACCAAGGAGTGGGCCTACACCGACAAGGTCCGCCAGTTCCCGACGTATCCGGCGCTGTTCCTGATGCAGAACGGCAAGGTCTTCTACTCGGGTTCGAACGCGGGCTACGGGCCGGACGACGTGGGACGTGAGCCGGGCGTCTGGGACGTGGAGACCAACACGTTCACCAAGGTGCCCGGGCTGAGCGACCCGGACATGATGGAGACGTCCGGGACGGTGCTGCTGCCGCCCGCGCAGGACGAGAAGTACATGGTGATCGGCGGCGGCGGGGTCGGCGAGTCCCGGCTGTCCAGCGAGAAGACCCGGATCGTGGATCTCAAGGCGGACGACCCGAAGTTCGTGGACGGCCCGTCGCTGGAGAAGGGCACCCGCTACCCGCAGGCGTCGATCCTGCCCAACGACGACGTGCTGGTCTCCGGCGGCTCGGAGGACTACCGCGGCCGCAGCGATTCCAACATCCTCCAGGCGCGGATCTACGACACGGAGACGAACACGTTCAAGCGGGTCGCCGATCCGCTGGTGGGCCGCAACTACCACTCGGGGTCGATCCTGCTGCCCGACGGCCGGGTGATGTTCTTCGGCTCCGACTCGCTCTACGCGGACAAGGCCAACACCAAGCCGGGCGAGTTCGAGCAGCGCATCGAGATCTACACCCCGCCCTACCTGTACGGCGACAACGAGCAGCCCGACCTGTCGGGCGGGCCGAAGACCATCGCGCGCGGTGAGTCCGGCACGTTCACCTCGAAGGACGCCGCGTCGGTGAAGAGCGTGCGGCTGATCCGGCCGAGCGCCTCGACCCATGTCACCGATGTCGACCAGCGGTCCGTCGCGCTGGACTTCACGGCGGACGGCGACCGGCTCACGGTGACGGTGCCGGACAACAAGAACCTGGTGCAGTCGGGCTGGTACATGCTGTTCGTCAACGACGGCGACGGCACGCCCAGCAAGGCCCAGTGGGTCAAGGTGCCGTAGCGGCACCTCGGTCGGCGTCCAAGGGCGCGGGAGCGACGCGGCGGGCCGCGTCGCTCCCGCGCCCCGGCGCGTTCAGCCCCGGGCCAGGTCCAGGGCGTACTTCGGCCACCACTCGCCGGCCTTGGGGCCGCCCTTGCACTCGCCGTCCGACTCGCCGGGCCGCTTCACCCACAGGTAGGCGTCGACCAGCGGGTCCGCGGTCTTCACCGTCGGGGTCTCGCCGAGCGCGCGGCCGGGCGGGTTGCACCAGCGTTCGTCCGCGTCGCCGCCGGTGTAGGGGCCGTTTCCGTTGCGGCTGGTGTCGATGACGAAGTGCTTGCCGCCGACCTTGGCGGACAGCTCCTTGCCGTAGGCGATGGAGTCCTCGGTGGAGTAGAAGTTCGACACGTTCACCGCGAAGCCGTCGGCGCGGTCGATGCCCGCCCGCTTCAACGGGTCGAAGATCTGGTCCGGGTTGCCCCAGCCGGCGTTGCCCGCGTCCAGGTACACCTTGGTGTTCTTCAGGCCCTTGAGCGTGGCGACGGCGCCCTGGAGGAGGTCGTAGCGTTCCTCGTGGAACTGCTGCGGGGTGCAGCCGTCCACGAGGTGCAGCACCGCGTCGGGCTCCAGGATGACCGTGGCCGGGCGGTCGCCGATGCCCCGGGCGACCGCGTCGACGAAGGCGCGGTAGGCGTTGCCGTCGGCGGCGCCGCCCTGCGAGTACTGGCCGCAGTCGCGGTGCGGGATGTTGTAGAGGACGAGCAGCGCGGTGCGGCCCACCTCGTCGGCGGCCTCGGTGAAGCCGCGCGCCTGTTCCTCGGCGTTCTCCGGGCTGATCCACTCGGCCACCGGCTGTTCGGCGATCCTGCGGATCCGGTCGGCCTCCTTCTTCCTGCCGTCCTCGGTCAGTTCGGCGACCTTCCGCGCGGCCACGCCGTCGGGGTTGACCCAGTACGGGTCGGCCTCCTTCGGCTGCTGTGTGATCGCCGCGCCCCCCTTGTCCCCCTTGTCGTCGCCGTCGGAGGAGCACCCTGTGAGCAGCAGTGCCGCCCCCAGCACCACTGCCGACGTCCGCCCCCCGGCGAACGCCCCGACCCCCCTGGTGCCGTACATCCAACCCCCCTTGGGTGTACCTGGTCCATGTGCTTCGAGCCTCAATCCTGACATACGTCCCGGTACGCCCACGAGGCCGAGCGTGCCTTGTCCGCGAGCCGTTACAGCCCACGCGGCCGGTCGGACGTCGCCGGCCCCGCACCCGCCGCCGACCACCCCCACCTGCAATGATCACCAACCGCTACCGTGCGGCAACTTGGCGTCAATCACCCCTGCGCCCGGCCCGTCCGTCCCTCTAGAGTCGTGCCACCGACCCCGGCCGGGCCCGTTCCGGCCGGTGCTCGTGCGCGCCCTGGGCCATCGCGGCCTCCCGCGCGGTCTGCCGGGTCACTCCCGCGGCCCGTGCCCGCGCGGTCGAGGACCAGCCCGGTCGGCGGCCTCCGGGGAGCGGGGCGCCGACCGGGCCGGGCGTGCTCCTTCCGCGGGTTGGTCAGGGGCCGGGTGCGGCCTCTCCTCGGGCCTGTCAGGGTCCGGTTCCGGTCAGATGCGCCGAGACGACGACGTCGGCCGTGCAGCCGCCGCCCGCCGGGCCGGTGCTCACCGCGCAGGCCACCAGCCGGAGTTCGGCCCGCGCCGGGCGCTGCACCGCTTCGGCTCCGACGCGGTGCACGCCGGCCCCGGCCTCGCTGTCCGGCGTGGCGACGTCGACGCGCTCCACGGTGAACTCGGCGACCGTGCCGTCCGCGCGGGCCACGCGGATCTCCGCGCCGGGCCGCAGCGTGCTCACCCGGTGGAGGACGGCGGGCCCGGCGCCGCTGCCGGTGTGTCCCGCCAGCAGCGCGGTGCCGGGCGTCCCGGGGGCCGCTCCGTCCGCGTACCAGCCGACCTCGTCCGGCCGGCCGGACGGCGGCGCCGGTGGACGCGGGACGCCACGGCCGTCCGGGCGGAGGGCAACCACCGGTGCCCGCACGCCGAGGCCGGGGATGTCGAGGCGCAGCGGTGCCGCGGCGCCCAACGGGCCGGTGGCGGCGGGCCGTTCGGTCCTGGGCGGCCGCCCGGCCGCCGCCATGTCACCGGTGGTCGCCTCCGACGCCCCGGTCGACACCTCGCCCGGACCGCGCCCCCACAGCCACAGGGCGAGCAGCAGCACCACCCAGGCCACGCCGGCGAGCAGCCGCCCGCGCCCGGACGAACCGTGCTCCGCGCACTCCTCGTACTCCTGGTGCTTTTCGTACTCCTGAGGCTTTCCGTACTCCTGATGCTTTCCGTACTCCTGATGCTTTCCGTACTCCTGATGCTTCTCGCACGCGTGGCGCTTCTCGTACTCCCGGTGCTCCTCGCACTCGTGGTGCTTCTCGCACTCGTGGTGCTTCTCGTACTCCTGCTGCTCCTCGCATCCGTCGCGCACCATGGTCAGCTCGCACGGAGAGTGAGTGACAGGGAACCCATCGTGCACCTCCAGACATCTGGAGGGTCGCCCGCCGGGTCCGGCACCGCATCCCCGTACGCGCGACGACTACTCCGTCCGAGTGAAGCGGCAGGCGTACGGGGAGGGCGGACGGGCGGCGTCAGATCAGGTCGACGAGGTCCGCGATGGAGTCGACGACCTTGGACGGCCGGTACGGGAAGTTCTCCACCTGCTCGGGCCGGGTCAGCCCGGTGAGCACCAGGAACGTCTGCATCCCGGCCTCGATGCCGGCCAGCACGTCGGTGTCCATGCGGTCGCCGATCATCGCGCTGCTCTCGGAGTGCGCGCCGATGGTGTTGAGCCCGGTGCGCATCATCAGCGGGTTCGGCTTGCCCGCGAAGTACGGCTGCCGGCCGGTCGCCTTGGTGATCAGCGCGGCCACCGCGCCGGTCGCCGGCAGCGGCCCCTCGGTGGAGGGGCCGGTCTCGTCGGGGTTGGTGCCGATGAAGCGGGCGCCGTTGTTGATCAGACGCACCGCCTTCGTCATGGCCTCGAAGGAGTACGTACGGGTCTCACCGAGGACGACGTAGTCCGGCTCGTGGTCGGTGAGGACGTACCCGATGTCGTGCAGCGCGGTGGTCAGACCGGCCTCGCCGATGACGTACGCCGAGCCGTTCGGACGCTGGTCGTCCAGGAACTGGGCGGTGGCGAGCGCGGAGGTCCAGATGTTCTCGATCGGCACGTCCAGGCCCATGCGGCGCAGCCGTGCGTGCAGGTCGCGCGGGGTGTACATCGAGTTGTTGGTCAGGACCAGGAACGGCCTGCCCGACTCGCGGAGCTTCTTGATGAAGGCGTCGGCACCGGGGATCGGTACGCCCTCGTGGATCAGCACCCCGTCCATGTCGGTGAGCCATGATTCGATCGGCTTGCGGTCTGCCATGTGCGGGATCTCCTGCCGTACGCGGTCCTGCGTGCGCTTCAGCCTAAACAGACCCGGATCTTGAGGGAATGGCCGATACGACGCGGCGTGCGGCGCGCGCGGTCAGCGGCGCCGACGGGACAGCAGCACGGCGAGGGCGCCGGTGAGCAGTGAGGCGGCGGACGCGGCGGCGGTGGCGGCGAGGACGGGGGCCCGGCCGGGTCCGGTGGCGGCGAGTTCGTCGGGGAGGCCGTCGGTGAGGCCGCCGCTCAGCCGGTCCGGTCGCGCTCCCGGGTCCGTGCCTGTGTCTGCGCCCGGGTCCGTGCCTGTGCCTGGGCCCTCGTCCGTACCTGTGCCGTCGTCCTTGTCCTTGTCCGGCTGGGACTCGGACGTGGACGGGGGTTCGGGTGGGGTCGCGTGGTCGATGCGGAAGCGGTAGTCGTTCGACTGGCCGACCCAGTCGCCGTCGTTCTCGCGGCGCTGGACGACGGCCGCGTTGGCGGTGACCTCGTTGGCCACGGCGTCCGAGGTGAGCGCGAGGCGGACCTTGACGGAGAGGGTCTTCCCGGCGCCGACCGTGAACCCGGGGAAGCCGGCGTCCTCGGCGGCGAAGACACCGACGAGTTCGTCCTGGTCGGTCGCCTCGAAGCGCACCGGGTGGGGGCGCCGGCCGTCGTAGAACTCCAGCTGCGGCTGCGAGGGCCGCAACGCCCGCTTCTGGTCGACCAGGACGACGACGGGATGGATGCCGGTGCAGGTGCGCCCAGTGGTGTTGGTCAGCTCCAGCCGCCAGGTGCCGAAGCCTCCGCCGGCCGGGTAGGAGGCGGGGCCGCCGTGGATGCGGGCGGTGAGCGGGAAGGTGTGGTCCTCCTCGGGCGCGCAGGCGGGCAGCGGTGTCTGTGCGTACGCCGGTGCCGCGCCGGGAAGGACGGTCACCGCCGCCGCCAGACCGAGGGAGACGAGCGTGCAGAGTCGCATGATCACATGACCCTGCCGCACGCCCGGCACCTCCGCTTCCCGGTACCGGGTCGCCCCCGCCCGTCCGGGTCACACGTCCGCCCGTTCGGCCCAGGCGGGAACACGGGGGGCAACCCGCCCGCCGGCGCCGCACTCCACAGGCCCCGCCGGCACTCCGTGGGCCCCCCGTACTCCGTGGGTCCCCGCCCGCACTCCGCGAACCCTTGGACCGCGGCGTCCCTTTCGACCATGGGCGTCCCCGTCGACCGCGGGCGTCCTCATCGACCGCGGCGTCCCTTTCGACATGGGCGTCTCCATCGACCGCGGCGTCCCCTTCGGCTCAGGCGTCCCCTCGGCCGAACATCGGCGCCAGCACCAGTTGGGCCGCGCCCTCCGCGACGCCGAGGCCGCCGCCGGAGGCGACGCGGACCGGGACCGCGGTGTCGCCGGTGCGCCGGGCGCGGGCGTCCAGCACGGCCTGCACGCCGCGCACGAAGGTCTCCGGGGCCGACTCGACGGTGCGTCCGCCGAGCAGGACGCGGTCGATGTCCAGCAGCCCGACCAGGTTCGCCGCGCCCGCGCCCAGCACCCGCGCCGCCTCCCGCACGTCGCCGCGCGCCACCGCGCCCAGGCACAGCGCCTCCACGCAGCCGCGGTCGCCGCACCCGCACGGCGGCCCGTCCAGCTGCACCACCTGGTGCCCGAACTCGCCCGCCCCGGTCCGCGGCCCCCGGTGCACGCTCCCGCCGATCACCAGTCCGGCGCCGAGGCCCGTACCGAGGTGCAGATAGGCGAACGAACCGCCCTCGCCGCCGACCGCCAGGCCCAGTGCGGCGGCGTTGGTGTCCTTGTCGACGACCACCGGCACGCCGAGCCGCCCGGCCAGGGCGTCCCGCAGCGGGAAGCCGTCCCACTCGGGGAACCCGGTCACCCGGTGCAGCACGCCCCGCCCGTGGTCGAGCGGTCCCGGCAGCGCGACCCCGACGCCCAGCGGGGAGCGGGCGGCCCCGGCCGGCTCCGGTCGCAGCGCCGCGACGACACCGGCCACCCGGGCCAGCACCGCCTCCGCTCCCGCGCCCAGATCCAGCGGCGCCTGCCGGCGCGCCACCACCGTGCCGTCGAGGTCGACCAGCACCGCCCGCATCTCGTCGCGGTCCAGGTGCACGCCCACCGCGTGCCCGGCCTCCGGGACCAGGCGCAGCACCGTGCGCGGCTTGCCGCCCGTGGAGGCCCGGCGTCCGGCCTCCGCCGCGAGCCCGTCCTCCCGCAGCCGGGCCGTGATCTTGCTGACCGCCTGCGGGGTGAGCCCGGTCCGCTCGGCGAGCTCCAGGCGGCTGATGCCGTCCGCTCCCGCGGTCCGCAGCAGATCCAGTACGAGCGCGGTGTTGTGGCTGCGCAGGGCGAGCAGGTTCACCCCCAGGTGGGCCCCGCCGATGCCGTCGTTGGTCCTGTTCACCCGGCCATTCTCTCTCCTGCTTGCACTTTGGCAACAGCGTTGCGAAAGTAGGGGCATGACTGGCAACCCCCTCCGCGTCGGCCTCGTCGGCTACGGCCTCGCGGGCTCCGTGTTCCACGCCCCGCTGATCGCCGCGACCGAGGGCCTCGCGCTCGACACGGTCGTCACCTCGAACCCGGAGCGGCAGCGGCAGGCCCGCGCCGCCTTCCCGGACGTGACCGTCGCCGCCACCCCCGACGAGCTGTTCGGCCGTGCCGGCGAACTGGACCTGATCGTCGTCGCGTCGCCGAACAAGACCCACGTCCCGCTCGCCACCGCCGCCCTCGAAGCCGGTCTGCCGGTCGTCGTGGACAAGCCCGTCGCCGGTACGGCGGCCGAGGCGCGCGAGCTGGCGGCCCTCGCCGAGAAGCGCGGCCTGCTCCTGTCCGTCTTCCAGAACCGCCGCTGGGACAACGACTTCCTCACCCTGCGCGGACTGCTGGCCGAGGGCCGGCTCGGTGACGTGTACCGGTTCGAGTCGCGCTTCGAGCGCTGGCGGCCGCAGCTCAAGGGCGGCTGGCGGGAGTCCGGCGACCCGGCAGAGATCGGAGGTCTGCTGTACGACCTCGGCAGTCATGTCGTCGACCAGGCGCTGGTCCTCTTCGGCCCGGCGACCTCCGTGTACGCGGAGACGGACATCCGCCGCGAGGGTGCGCGCACCGACGACGACACCTTCATCGCGCTGACGCACGCCGGCGGTGTCCGCTCCCACCTCTACGTCTCCGCGACCACCGCCCAGCTCGGCCCGCGCTTCCGCGTCCTCGGCTCGAAGGCCGGTTACGTCAAGCACGGCCTGGACCCGCAGGAGGCCGCCCTGCGCGACGGCCTGCGCCCCGGCGCCGGCTGGGGCACGGAGCCGCAGGAGCTGTGGGGCCGCGTCGGCGTTGGGGGTCCCCCCTCCGGGGGAGAGTCCCCGGTGACCGGCGGCGGCGAGCCCGTACCGACCCTGCCGGGCGACTACCCCGCCTACTACGCGGCCGTGGCGCAGGCCCTGCTGGCCGGCGGCCCCAACCCGGTGACCGCCCTGGAGGCGGCCGCCGCCCTGGACGTCCTGGAGGCGGCCCGCCGGTCCGCCCGCGAGAAGGTGACGGTGACGCTGTGACCACGCCCCGCACGTCCGCCGAACTCACGCCGTCCGTGGAGGAGTTGGAGGCGCAGGAACGCCGCCTGGTGTTCCGCCGGTTCACCCACGACGACGCCTGGGCGCTCGGGTCCCTGCTGGTGGAGATGGCGCGCGAGCGCCGCGCCCCGGTGGCCATCGACATCCACCGCGCGGGCCAGCAGCTCTTCCACGCCGCGCTGCCGGGCTCCGCGCCCGACAACGACGCCTGGATCGCCCGCAAGCGCCGGGTGGTCGAGCGGTACGGCTGCGCGTCCTACCTGGTGGGCGCGCGTCACCGCGCCAAGGGCACCACGTTCGAGGAGTCCTCCCGCCTCGACCCCGACACCTACGCGGCCCACGGCGGTTCGTTCCCGATCACGGTCGAGGGCGTGGGCGTCGTCGGCGCGGTGACGGTCTCCGGCCTTCCGCAGCTCGAGGACCACCGCATGGTGGTGGAGGCCCTGGAGCGGTTCCTGGACGGCACCTGACGGCACGCGCCACCGGGGGCCTCGGGCCTGCCCCTGGTGGCGCGCCTCAGCCGCAGGGCGCGTCCACGTCCAGGTCCTTCAGGTAACGGTCGCGTTCCGCGGCCGGCAGGGGCTGGCTCACCAGGCCGCACAGCAGGTCGCGCCACGCCTCCACACCGGCCGTGCGGCGCACGATCTTCAGGTCGGGGCCGAGGACGAGGATGTCGTCGGCGGGGCCGGGAACGATCTGTACCCCGGTCCGGGACGCCGCGGAGGCGGCCGGCGGGTCGGTGGTCCACACGTCGAGCTGGTCGCCGCTGTCCGCGTCCAGGACGCGCACGCCCTGGCTGCTCGCGGTGCGGAAGCCCTGGAACACCAGACGGCCGTCCCGGCTGAACGCCATGTCGTCGGCCATGCTCGGCAGGTACCCGGTGGCGCGCACCTGCCGGCCTGAGTCGAGGCGTACGACGTACACGTGGCTCTCCGTGCCGGAGACGGCCGCCTGCCTCCCGTCGTGGTCGACGCGGACGTTCACGAGGCCGGAGTCGACCGGCACGGTGGTGTGGGCGACGTGCTCGAAGCCGGTGTCGCCGTCCCAGCGCCAGGCGTCGACGTCACCGCCTTCCACGTGCACCACCGTCCTGCGGTCCCCGCTCAGGGCGAGCGTGCCGTACGCCTCCACCGGGAGCACCGGGGTGCGGGTGCAGGCGCGGGTGTCGACCAGTTCCACGGCGTCGGACGTGCGGCCGACGACGTACCGGTCGCCGGGCAGGAAGGCGAAGACGCCGTCGACGCTGCCGAGGGGCAGGCCGCAGTCCGTCCGCCGCCCGGTGCGCAGGTCCCAGATGTCGAACCGCCTCCTGTCGCCCTCCTCGCTGCCCTCCCAGGTCTTCATGCCGACGTACCGCTTGTCCTCGCTGAGCGTGTACGCCGTGTCCTCCTCGTTCACGGACGGGTTGGCGTACGGGATCGCGCCGAGCCGGCGGCCGGTGTGCGGATCCCAGAACTCGGTACGTCCCTCCGTCCGGCGCACGGCCAGCCGCCCGTCGGACGTCAGGTCCCCGGGAGTGAACGCGCGGCCGTCCAGGACGACACGCTGTCCCCGCCTGGCCTCGGTGGTGAAGAGGGTGAGTTCGCCGCCGTACGAGCCGGCGGCCACCCGGGTGCCGTCGGCCGACACGGCGACCGTGCTGGCCGGCCGGACCAGGCGGCCCAGCGTCGTACCGGGCCGCAGGTCGGTGTCGTGGAGCCGGACCGTGCCGTCCTGCCCGCCCATCACGAAGGTCCCCGCACCGTCGGCGACCTTCAGGTTCTCGTACGGGGACAGGGACCGTCGGGCGATTCGGCGGCGCTCCACCAGGTCCCACACCTCGGCGCGCTCCGATGTCCGGGTCAGGGCCTTGCGCGCCCCGTCGAACAGCAGGATCTCGCTGTGCCGCAGGGCTTCGGCGGGGGCTTCGGTCATTCCGGGCAGCGACCGGGCCGGCTCCCAGCGCGCCGGCCCCGTGAGGAAACGCCGGACCTCCTGACGTCCGCTGTCGACCAGGGTCATCCGGGAGCCGTCGGCGGAGAAGCCCAGCCCGACCCTGGTGTCACTCACCCGCAGGCGACCGGTCTCCCGTCCGGTGGACGCGTTCCACACGACGACGAACGCCTCACTGTCAGGGGTGTAGTGGGAGGCCGCCGCCCACCGGCCGTCGGGCGAGAGGGCGAAGGCGTGGAGCCCGTGCGCGGCGTGTGGGAGGTACTTCGTGTGCCCGGTGGTCATGGTGCCGAGGCGCGTGCCGGTCCGGGTGTCCCACAGTTCCACCCGGTTGAGGTGGGCCTCCAGGGCCAGGACGCGTCCGTCGCGGCTCAGCGCCTTGGGCCTGCCGTCGGTGCGCAGCACACGGGACTGCCGGGCGGAGCGCACGTCGTAGACGCGTACGCCCTGGGCCCTGTCGAACGCCGAGCGGTAGGCGGCCGTCGTCCCGTCCGCGCTGATCACGACGTCCGTTTCGGCCGGTTCGCTCGCCCCCTCCATGTCGGTCACGGAGTCGGCGTCCGCGCGCAGCCGCCGCGTGGCGTGAGGGGCGGCGGTGACGGCCTGGGCCAGGGCGCGCCGGGACTCGGGGGTGGAGCGGGTGGCATCGGCGTACAGGGCGTACTGCGCGGCCTGGTTGGGGCTGGTGGCGAGCAGTTGTCCGGAGCGGGCGGCCAGCGCCTGCGAGGCGGAGGTGCGGGCCTGTGCCACGGCCGCGTCACGCTGTCTGCCTGCGTCGAAGAAGCCGTAGACGGCGAGGACGAGCAGCGCCAGGAGCAGGGCCACGCCCGACCAGCTCAGCCGTTTGACGAACCGGAGTTGCCGGAAGTCGTCGTGCTCCAGCTCCTCCTTCGGCCGGCCGTGCAACGGGGCGGCCAGGGTGGCGACGGCGGCGCGGAACGGCACGTACCGCAGGGACCACTGGCTCCGTTGGCCGATCTCGCGGAGGTCCACCCAGAGCGGCGCGGACGAGAAGTGGCCGGCCAGGCTCCGCGGCAGGCACGTGGTCTGCTCCCAGTCGAAGTCACCGGTCTCGTCGTCCCACCTGATCCCACCGTCCGCGACGGCGATGAGCAGGTGTTCCGTGTCGCGTTCGCGCAACCAGTAGTCGACTTCCCTGGCCACCCAGGGTGAGGCGGCGGCCTCCGGGGACGCGAGCAGGATGAAGTAGCGGGAGCGCGCCAGTTCACGCTGGATCGACTGCCACAGGTCGTGGTTGGCGGGCAGGCTCGTGACATCGCGGAACACGCTCATCCGCATGGGTCGGAAGCGGGAGACGGCCAGCCGTTCGAGGCCCCGCTGGAGCTGTTTGGCGAGCGCCGCGTTCTTGCGCTGGCTGTACGAGATGAAGGCGTCGCGCCGCTTCACCCCGCCCGGCGCCGCGGCTCGCGCCTCGACCTCTCCCACGGCATCCCCCCATGACGTCACACGTGTCCCTTCCCCACGTTCACGCCCGCGCCAACGCCACGGCGCCACGGGGCCGCGCCACAGGACGGACCACGGGACGGACCACGGGACGGCACAACACCACGGCGCAACACCACGGCACACGGGACGGATCAACGCGGCGAGCAACTCCCATACGTATCACGCCCGTTGGCGGCCGTGGGCGCGGAGGACCACAGTCCCCCGCGCCACCGTCCGGCGTCCGGCGTCCGGCGTCCCGCGTCCGGCTTCCGGCGTCCGGCGTCCGGCCTCCGGCGTCCCGCGTCCGGCGTCCGGCGTCCGGCGTCCGGCGTCCGGCGTTCGGCGTCCGGCGTTCGGCGTCCGGCCCAGCTCTCCCCGCGGAGCAGCTACGCGTCCTTCAGCTCCTGCCGCTGCCGCCCCAGCCCCGTGATCTCCAGTTCCACCACGTCCCCGGCCCGCAGATACGGCTTGGGTTCCGGCCGGCCCAGTGCCACCCCGGCCGGTGTGCCCGTGTTGATGACGTCGCCGGGGTACAGGGTCATGAACCGGCTGACGTACCGCACGACTTCACCCACCGGGAAGATCTGCTCGGCGGTGGTCCCGTCCTGCTTGAGTTCCCCGTTCACCCACAGCCGCAGCGACAGGTCCTGCGGGTCGGGGATCTCGTCGGCCGTCACCAGCCACGGACCGAGCGGGTTGAACGTCTCGCAGTTCTTGCCCTTGTCCCAGGTGCCGCCCCGCTCGATCTGGAACTCCCGCTCGGAGACGTCGTGCGCGACGGCGTACCCGGCGACGTGCGCGAGCCCTTCCTCCGCCGACTCCAGATACCGCGCCGTACGCCCGATCACGACCGCCAGTTCGACCTCCCAGTCGGTCTTCTCCGACCCGCGCGGCACCAGCACCGTGTCGTTCGGCCCGACGACGGTGTCCGCCGCCTTGAAGAAGATCACCGGCTCGGCGGGCGGCTCGGCCCCCGTCTCGCGGGCGTGGTCGTGGTAGTTGAGGCCGATGCACACGATCTTGCCGATCCGGGCCAGCGGCGGCCCGGTCCGCAGTCCCGTCTCGTCCAGGGCGAGCAGTTCGCCGCTGTCGGCGGCTGCCCTGATCCGGTCGAGCGCCGCCTCGTCGGAGAGCAGCGCCCCGTCGATGTCCGCGACGAGACCCGACAGGTCCCGCAGGGTCCCGTCGGCGTCGAGCAGCGCCGGCCGTTCCTGTCCCGCCGTACCGACTCGCAGCAGCTTCATGATCACGTCTCCCTCGATCGCGGGCGCCACCGACGTGTGCGGCCCGGATGCGGCGAGCGCAGCCATCGGAGGACTGGTCGATCCTCCAAGGTGGCGTTCCGCTCCGCAATACCCCGTTCACGTACTGGACCGGCTGGACCGGCCGTGCCGGCCCGGCCGGGGCGGTCACCGGTAGAGCACCGCCCGCTCGGCCACGCTCCACGTCGTGCTGGTCACCATGTACAGCGCGGCCGCCAGCGGTACGACGGCGACCGTGACGAGCGTGAAGAAGGACATGAACGGCAGCACCCTGGTCATCGCCGCCAGGCCCGGCACCTGCTCGCCGTCACCTGCGACGGGCTGCGCGGCCGTCGCCTTCCGGGTCAGCCGGTAGCCGAACCAGGCGACGACCGCGACGACCGCGAACAGCCCGGCGTAGACGAGCCCGGCCGCGCCGAACACGCCGCCGTCGCCGAGCGCGTCCGTCCAGCGTCCGCCGAGCGGCGCGGCGAACAACCGGTGGTCGAGCAGTTCGTTGGCCCGCCCGCCGATCGTCCCGCTGGAGAACAGGTGGTACAGCAGGAAGAACGCGGGCAGCTGGATCAGGCTCGGCAGGCATCCGGCCAGCGGCGACACCTTCTCCCGCGCGTGCAGCTCCAGTACGGCCCGCCGCAGCTTCTCCGGGTCGCGGCCGTGCCGGCGCCGCAGTTCGGCGATGCGCGGCTGGAGCGCGGTCCGGGCCTTCTGGCCGCGCGCGGCCGCCCGGGACAGGGGGTGGACGAGGAGACGTACGAACGCGGTGAACAGGACGATCGCGGCGGCCGCCGCGGAGACGCCGAACAGCGGCTGGAGCAGGTCGGCCAGGCGCTCGACCAGGCTGGCGAAGACGGACATGGGTGAGCCCTCCGGGGGTCTCGTCGTGCCGGGAGTCCCGGGGCTGATCCGGGACGGGAGTACGGATGGCGGCATGACGACCCGCGCGGGGCAGGCTGGACGAGAAGGACGGACAGGTGCCCTACGCGGCGGTCGCCGGCAGGGCGTGTCCCGGTGCCCGGGGCCGGGTGCGCCCCTGGGCGTCGGGGTCGCGTTGGGGCAGGAAGGCCGTCCGCAGGTCCCGGTCGCGTATCGCCGTACGGATCCGGGTGGGCGGCACGGCGGGTGTGCAGCGCGCGGCGACGAGCGCGCAGACGGCGAGCGCGGCACCGGCGGCGGCGGTCGCGGCGAGCGCGACCTGGACCATGTCGGCCGGCAGGAGTCCGCCGGCGGCCGGCAGGACGAGCAGCGCGAGCTGGAGCAGCGGGAGGAGCACGGCGAGGGCGCGCGGCACGCGCGCATCGCTGCGGATCACTCGCCGTCCCTCCCCCGCTGGTCCATCCGTCGGCCCCGTCGCGCCGGATCTCCCCCGGCACCCCCTACAACGCCCGGCACCAGCCGGATGGTTCCCGCGCCGCGGCACGGCACCGGGAACCCGCCGCCGACCGGCCACCACCCGACCCCACCGACCCACCTCCCCGCAGCCCCCGGCCCTCCGCCCACCGGACCCCCTCTGACCTGCCGCGCTCTCACCCTTGTCACTCACCGGCAGTACGGTGTCCCCCATGCGCCCCGACACGCCTGCCGAAAACGTCGACCACACCGCCGAAGCCGCCCGCCTGGAACGGACCGCCGCCCTGTATCCCGAGGACGCCGAGGCCCTGCTGCTGCGGGCCGCCGCCCACCGGGAACTCTCCGGCGACCGCCCCGCCGCCTCCGCCCTCTACGACCGTCTGCTGGCCTCCGGCACGGAACTGGACGACCCGCTCCTGGTCCGCGCCCTGAAGGCCTCCAACCTCTGGGAGTACGGTCACGAGGCGGAGGCCCGCGCGATCATCGACGGCATCCGCACGGCGGCCCCGCGCGATCCCGCCCCGTGGGTGATCGTCGCGGAGTCCCTGGAGTCGCACGACGAGCTGGAGCAGGCCCACGAGACGTTCACGGAGGCGGTGCGGCTGCTGCTGACCGACGTCGCGGAGCCGCCGTACGCCACCCATCCCCTGCTCTTCGGCCGCCACCGCGTCCGCAGGATGCTCGGCGCCGACCACGACGAGTGGGACGCCCTGGCCGACTCCGTGCACACCCTCCCGATCACCCTGGACGAACTCCACGACCCGAAGCGGGTGTGGTCCCTCGGCTCGGAGAACCCGGCGGAGCTGGAGGCGGAGATCTCCCGCCTGCGGGCGGAACTGGGCGCGTACCGGGCGGCGTTGTCCCGCCCGTTCCCGGTGGCGGTCCTGCACTGGCCGGCGAGCGAACTCGCGGAACTGACGGAGGCGTACCCGTCCCTCGCGGAGGAGTACCCCTCCTACGACGCCCACCTGGCGACGACCGAGGCGGCCCTGCGCGAACTGTCCGCCTCGGGCACCCCGAACCTGGGCATCGTCACGGGCACGGTCCCCTCGTACGAGGCCTTCGCCGCCTCGGAGGGCGCCTCCCCGTCCGACACCACCCTGCTCCCCCAGTACGCGACGACCCTGGCGGCGCGGGGACGGGCGGTGGCGTGGCCGCCGGAGCCGGGCGCGCAGTGCTGGTGCGGTTCGGGACGCACGTACGGGGAGTGCCACGGGGCGGGCTGACCGCGCCCGCCGGGCCGGCGAGCACGGCCCGGCACCGGCCGCGTCCGACGTCTCCCCCTGGTGGGGGAGGCGGTTCCCCCGCGCACGGGATCCGCCCGCGCCGCCCCGGCGGCTGTACTGAGGGGCAGCCGACGCCGAGGGAAGGGACCCGCGATGCGCACCTGGACGAGACGACACCTGCTGTTCTCCGCGGCCGCGGCGGCCGGACTCGCCGCGACGGCGTCTCCGCCGGCCGGTGCCGTGACCGGGAAGCCGCGCGTGACCGACGGGTCCGACGACACGCTGGTGCGGCGTCTGCGCGCCCTGCCGGGTGTGCGGATCGTGGAGGAACGACCGGGCGCCGAGCCGGGGTACCGCTTCTTCGTCCTCGGGCTGCGCCAGCCGGTCGACCACACCGACCCCTCGGCCGGCACGTTCGAGCAGCGCCTCACCCTGCTCCACACCTCCGCCGAGCGGCCCACCGTCCTGTTCACGACCGGCTACGAGGCCGTCCTCACGCCCCGGCGCACCGAACCGGCCATCCTGCTCGGCGGCAACCAACTCCAGGTCGAACACCGCTACTTCGGCACGTCACTGCCCCGGCCGCACGACTACGCGTACCTGACCGTCCGGCAGGCCGCCGACGACCACCACCGCGTCGTCCGCACCTTCCGCCGGCTCTACCCGGGCGCGTGGATCTCCACCGGCGGCAGCAAGGGCGGCATGGCCAGTGTGTACCACCGCCGCTTCCACCCCCACGACGTGGACGGCACCGTGGCCTACGCGGCCCCCAACAACGTCGACGACCGCGACGACTCCGCCTACCTCCGCTTCCTGAACACCGTGGGCACGGCCGCCGACCGCGAGGCCCTCGCAACCGTCCAGCGCCGGCTCCTGCTGCACCGTACGGAACTGGTCGCCCGCTACGAGACGGCGACGACCGCCGCCGGGGACACCTTCCGCATCGTCGGCAGCGCCGACAAGGCGTTCGAGATCGCCGTCCTGCGCGCCCCGTTCATGTTCTGGCAGAACGGCGGCAGCCCGGCGGACCTCGCCGCCGTACCCGCCGCGGACGCGAGCACCGACGAGCTGTACACCTGGCTGGACCGCACGGCGGGCCTGGCCCTCTACGCCGACAACAACGCCCGCGCCTTCATCCCGTACTGGTACCAGCTCGGCACGCAACTGGGCTACCTCGACGTCCCCACCGCCCACCTGGCCGACCTGCTGCACCACCCGGACGCCATCGAGCCGCGCACCTTCGTCCCCCGGACCATCCCCATGCGCTTCGACACCGGCGCGATGCCGGACATCGACCGCTGGGTCCGCCGCAGCGGCAGTCGGCTGCTGTTCGTCAACGGCACGCAGGACCCCTCCGTCGCCGAACCCTTCCACCCCGGCCCTCACGACTCCCGCGTGCTGTGGGTCCCCGGAGCCAACCACCACACCACCATCGCCGCCCTCCCCGAAACGACCCGCACGGAGGCCACGACGATGCTCACCCGCTGGACCACCGCCGGAACACGCCCACCGAGGCCTTGAGCTTCCGACGGGGACGTCGGCCGCGTGGTGTCCGATGTTCACACGGTGCTCGGCGGCGAGGGCCGTGAGTGAGGCCGCGAACGGGAACGGTCCGCGGCCGGTTCATCCGTGTGGAAAGGAACGTGGGCGGTACCGATGCCATGGTGTCGTCCCGGTTCAGCGGGACGTTGGCCCCTGTGGGTTCCCATTACTCGCCCGCGACATGTGAGCGACCGGGTCGCCCCTCTGTGGCGACCCGGTCGCGTGGCGTGATGGTGCCGTCCCGAAGGACGAAGCCGGGGTCGGCCCGACTGCAGGGCACGCAACGGGCGGGGCGCGGTGGCGGCCGGGGCGGGACCGGCATACCACGCGCTCCCGGAGGAGCCTCCCACCCGAACCCCCTCCACACCGAAGCGCCGGCAGAATGCTTGTGTGCCTGGTGCTGTCCCGTCCTCTCCCAGCGTCTCCGCCCGCATGAGCCGCCAAAGCTCCCGCGACACGGCTCCCGAGGTGGCGGTCCGGAGAATCCTGCACGCCGCCGGCCTGCGGTACCGGGTGAACGTGCCGGTGCCCGGCATGTCTCGACGGACGATCGACATCGTCTTCCCCAAGGCCAAGGTCGCGGTCTTCCTCGACGGCTGCTTCTGGCACGGTTGCCCGCAACACGCGACAAGCCCCAAGTCCAACGCGGAGTGGTGGCGGGCCAAGCTCGACAAGAACATGGCGCGCGACGTCGAGACGACCGAGCACCTCGAGCAGGAGGGCTGGACAGTACTTCGGTTCTGGGAGCACGAACCCGCCGAGGATGTCGCCCTTCGGATCAGAGCCGTCGCGAAGGGTCAGGGCAAGGGACCCGACCGGCCGTGAACGCGACGAACACGGCACCACACGTATCCCTTTTTGCCCCGGTACACCCGCTTCAAGGCCCGATCGATCGGATGAGTTGTCAGATCAATTCACCCATCAACCATCACTACCAATAATGTGTAGGCGATGTGAACAACGGGGCCGTGACCTGTGTCGTGGTGTCTCCGGGGAACAGTCGACTGTATGAACGAGAGCGGGGGGCGGTCGATCTCATGACCGACGATTTCGATGCGATGTATGAGACGTTCCAGGCACTCCTGGAGACGTTCCCGCCGTCCGAGGCCGTCAAGAGGCTCGAACTCTTCGGCATCGAGCAGGACGTCATCGAGGCGATTCGGGCCCGGCACGAGGAACAGACGATTCGCATCAAGGAACTCGAAGAGCCTCATGCCGTCGTCATGGGCAACCGTGACACCTGGTACACGGGCCCGCAGGCCAAGGACAAGTGTTGGCCCGCCATCGTCAAGTTGCTTCGCAAGGAGGGTTGGCCGGAGCAGCCCGCCATCCGGGACCTCGACGACTCCTCCACCCGGGTCGTCTCTCTGCTCAACCACCCCAAGGAGAAGGCGTTCTCGACCCGTGGCCTAGTGGTCGGATACGTGCAGTCGGGCAAGACGACCAACTTCACATCGGTCATGGCCAAGGCTGCGGACCGCGGTTACAAGCTCTTCATCGTGCTCGCCGGCATCCACAACGGGCTCCGACGGCAGACGCAGGCTCGTCTGGTACAGCAACTCATCGAGCCGAACCCGTCGATGTGGTCCCAACTCACGGGTCTGGACAACGACTTCACTCCACAGGAGAACCCGGCCTCGTACTTCGGCAAGCGCAACAAGACGCACGTCCTGTGCGTGGTGAAGAAGAACGCCACAGTCCTCCGCAAGCTCGCGCAGTGGCTGGACAAGGCATCCGACTACCTGGAGGACTGCCCCGCCCTCATCATCGACGACGAGGCGGACCAGGCCACGGTGGCCACGAAGTCCATCAATCCGCTGATTCTCAGCATCATGAGCAGCCTGCCGCGCTCGGCCTACGTCGGATACACCGCTTCCCCGTTCGCGAACCTGTTGATCGACCCGAGCGCGCAGGACCTCTATCCGCGCGACTTCGTCGTCAACCTTCCCAAGCCGGAAGGGCACTTCGGCACCGAGGTGCTGTTCGGCCGCTACGCGCTGGACGGCGAGGACCCGGCCGACGTCGACGACGGCTACGACATGATCCGCTCGGTGCCGGCAGAAGACGTACCCTGCGTCCGTCCGGAGACGAAGGCCGACGTCGAGGGCTTCGAGCCCGTGCTCACGGACACCCTGATGCGAGCCATCGACTACTTCTGGATGGTCACCGCAGCCCGCCGGGTCAGGGGCACGGGCAATCCGCACAGCACCATGCTCATTCACACGAGCGTCAACACGTCCGTGCACAACAGCTTCAAACGCCCGCTGGAGCACCTGAGGGGGAAGCGGGCGAAGTCACTCACCGACGTCGCCGTCCTCAACCGTCTGCGAACCGTCTGGGAAGAGGAGACCGCTCGCGTACCTGCCGAGGACTTCGGTGAAACACCGGTCTCGTTCGACTCGTTGCTGGCCGAGTTGCCCGACGTCCTGGACAGTTGCCGAGTCATCATGGACAACTCCAGCAGCGAGGACCGTCTCGACTACGAGAACGGTCCCGTGGTGGCGATCGCCGTGGGAGGCAACACTCTCTCCCGGGGACTGACGCTCGAAGGACTCTCGGTGAGCTACTTCGTGCGCGCCGTCTCCGCGTACGACACCCTGCTGCAGATGGGCCGATGGTTCGGCTTCCGACACGGCTATGCCGATCTGCCCAGGATCTGGATGACCGACGAGTTGGCCGAGTGGTTCCGCCACCTGGCCACCGTCGAGACGGAGATGCGTCGCGACATCGACATCTACATGACGGAGTCCGAGACCCCGCTCCCCTTCGCCGTCCGCCTGCGTACACACCCGGCCCTACGGGTGACGGCAGCGGCCAAGATGCGCTCGGCCGTCACAGCGGCCTCGTCCTACGCCGGCAGGCGGGTGCAGACCCACTACTTCCGGACCGACGCCGAGTGGCTGCGCGGCAACATCAGAGCCGCGCGAGACCTGGTCGAGGCCTCCATCGCGAACGCTGTCAAGGTCGAGGACCGCTCGGCCGAGGGTCGCTTCGTGTTCCGCGACGTCCCGTACGACGTCGTGACCGACTTCCTGGCCTCCTACCGGTTCCACGAGAAGTCTCCCGAGAACGACGCGGATCTGATCAGCGCATACATCCGTAAGCGGGTCGCCTCAGCGGGTTCGCTGCGCCGATGGAACGTGGCCGTCGTCGGGAACCCCCACGGAGAACCGTTCGCCTTCACCCCCGACGTGGTGGTCGGTCGCAGTGTTCGTGCCCGCCTCGCCGACACCCTCGGCCCCGGGTCCGCCGACATCAAGACCCTGATGAGCCGCCGCGACGCCGCCGTGGACCTGTCCGGCGACGCGTCGAAGCTGACGGAAGAGGACATCATGAGGGAGCGGCAGACCCAGCTCCCCGACACCGGGCTGTTGGTGCTCTACCCGATCGACAAGACGTCCGAGCCGAATCCGCCCAAGAAGACCCGTAAGGCACTCGCCGCCGAGGAGCACGTCATCGGTGTCGGCCTCGTCTTCCCCAAACCCCGCAACGGGGACAGCACCGTGGAGAAGTACATCTCCGCCGACCTGTCCGGGGTACGCATCGAGGACGAGGACCTCAGCCTCCTCGAAGAGGAGGAGGCGTGAGCGAGCCGGCGTTCGTGCAGCTCGTCGAGCAACACTGGACGGCACTGGAAGCTCGACCCGCCAGCGCGGAGAACCGACTGCGCGTGTCCCGACTTCCCGGGGAGACGGACCAGGGCGCCTTGGCCGCGGCGGTGGATCACGAGGGACACCGCCACCTGCTGGTGCCGGTCAACACTCGCCTCACCATACGCTCGGGTCTCGACGGCCCCGTACTGCGCCTGCGCAAGCGGCCCCTGGAGGACGAGGACAGCTACCAGACGTACGCAGACCTGGCCTGTCTCCGCCCGGACATGAACGACCTGTTCACGAAACTGTGCGTAGATGTTTTGAGCACAGTACGTGACGTCCCCGCGACTCCCGTCAAGGCCCTCTACCGCGTTCTCGACCGTTGGAAGGCTCTGTTCCAGTCTTCGGGGCCCCTTCTGGGACCCGAGCAACTGGCGGGTCTCTTCGGCGAACTGCATGTCCTGGACCAACTGCTCGAACACGACCCCGGCGCCCACCGCATCTGGGTCGGTCCGAAGGGTCATCGCCACGACTTCTCGACAGGGATCGGTGCCGTCGAGGTGAAGACCGCGGTGGACGCGAGCCGTCGTAGGCCCCGAATACACGGCTTGGACCAACTCGAAGCACCCGCCGGTGGAAGCCTCTGCCTCGTCTGGGTCGGTCTGCACCGCATCACCACTGCGGCCGGCGGCACGGGGTTCGTGGAGCTGGTGGAGCGCACTCTGCGGCGGTGCGACGACGAGAGCGCGCTGCTCGGGCTTTTGGCGGAAGCCGGCTACCGCCACTTCGAAGCCGACCGTTATCGAGACGTCCGCTACGGCATCGGCGAAGAGCTCTGGTTCGACGTTGGGCCAGGGTTTCCCCGACTTACCCGGGGCGCACTTGTCGCGGCCGGACTTCCCGTCTCCGTACTCGACGTCGAGTACACCATCGACCTCTCGGTCGAGGCCCTCACACCTCTGACACCTGAGCAGGTGTCGCGGACGGCCCGGCGCATCATTCAGGAGTCCGAATGACGGAGCCCAACTGGTACTCCCAGCCCTATCCGCCGGAGGGCGCCAGCGCCGCCGAGGGAATCCGCAATCAGCTCGGGCGGCCCGAACTCGACCTGCTCACCATATTGGTGCGGGAATCCGCCCAGAACAGTTGGGACGCCCGCATTCCGCACTCTTCCGCGCCTGTCGAGTACAGCATCGACATGTGGACGGTGAGTCCGGCACACGCCGCAGCCTGGCGTGCGCTCCTTCAGACGGGCGCCCCCGCGAACACTGCGAATTTCCCGCTCAGGGAGACGCTCAGGCGTGGGGTCGTCCGACTGCTGGCCGTCTCGGACCGGGGGACACGCGGTCTGGGGGGTCCGACCCGCGCCAACCACGCCATCGGTGCCGATCGGGACTTCGTATCCTTCATCCGCAACATCGGCGAGCCCCGGGACACGGCGCTCGGTGGCGGCACCTACGGATTCGGCAAAGGCATCTTCTACTTGCTGTCACGGTCCGGGTCCGTGTTGGTGCACTCACGCTGCCGCACCCCGCAGGGCGGCTACGAGACGCGGCTCATCGGCTGCACGCTCTGGAAGAGCTATGTCGCCGCGGACGACGGTGAGAGCCACCGCTACACGGGCAGGCACTGGTGGGGCGACACGTCCGGCGACGTCGTCGAACCTCTCGTGGGGCCCGCAGCCGAAGCGGTGGCCCAGCGTCTGGGCCTGCGGCCCTTCGGCCCCGAGGAGACGGGGACGACCGTGGTCGTCATCGACCCGAATCTCGACGAGTTGCCGGCTTCCGAGGCGGCCGACTACCTCGCCGACACGATCGCATGGCACCTGTGGCCCAAGATGATCTCGACGGACGGCACGCCCCCGGCCATGAGTTTTTCCGTCACCTGCGACGGCGTGCGGCATCCCGTGCCGGATCCCCGCGTCACACGCCCTCTCAACATGTTCGTCGCGGCCTACGAGGCGATGAAGGGTCCGGAGGGACGCGACCTGGCCTGTCTGAAGCCGAAGAAGCACCTGGGTCGGCTCGGTCTCGTGAAGCGCATCCTGCCCGCCTTGGAGCCGACGCGCGCGCAACGCATGTTGAGCATCGAGGACCTGATCCACCATGTGTGCCTGATGCGACCGGCGGAACTCGTCGTCACCTACCGACCCGGGCCCAAACCGCCGAGTGCACACCAGGGTTATGCCGGAGTCTTCCGGGCGGACGAGACCATGGACGACGTCTACGCCAAGGCCGAACCTCCCACTCACGATGCCTGGAACCCCCATTCACTGGACAGGCCCGAGAGCACGTACGTCCAGACGACGTTCCGTCGCATCGACGAGGCCCTGAACGGTTTGCTGTCCCTCAACGGAGGGGCCCGCCCCGGAGCCAGCAGCGTTGCCCTCGGGGCAGCCAGTTCGTTCTTCTCCGGCCTGGTGGGCGGAGCGTGGGGAGCAGGTGGTGCGACCGACTACTCCAGGCCGGGCAGCACAGCCACGCGTTCGTCCCGTGCCGACGAGGCGGAGGAGCGAAGGCGACGTGCGGCGAAAGGCGGTCGTGCGTCGGGCCGGGGCTTCGACGAGACCCGCGACGGCGCCGGCCTCGGGCAGGACGACCTGTCGAACGCGGCCCGGGACGGTGACGTCACGCCGCGTCGACGCCCTCGAGTGCAGTACGTCGGCGAGCCCTACTACGACGACCGCGAAGACGACTCCGTGCTGGTTCAGGAGTTCCGACTGCCGGTCCCCGGACCACAGCGAGTACGCATCGATCTCGCCGTCACACTGCCGGGTTCCGGTGGGCGCGAGACGGATCCCCCCGTCGGGGCCGACATGCCCGTACTCGTCGGCTGGGAAGACGAAGCAGGACGCGTGCATGCCGAGGACCCCTGGGTCGTCGAAGGCGGCGAGTCCCTGTGGCGCGCCCTGGTCCGTCCCGCGCCCGACACCATGACTGAGATCGGCATCAAAGTGGAAGCGGTGAGGCCGTCGTGAGCCGGCGCGTACTTCCCTACCGTGTGCCGTCCGAGGCCGTCGTCTCTGCGGACCACTGGCGACTCGTGGTGGACGACGGCGAAGTTCCTCTGCCGGAAGCACTGCCGGACTGGGACTACCAGATGGATCTGCGCCTGCGCAGGTCCGTCCGTGTCGATCTGGATCGGGCACGACGTGAGTCGGGACTCCCGACGGGCGCCGCGCTCATGGTCTCCGCCGTCTGGACCGCCACCGGCTCGAACCTCAGCGGTCCCGCTCAGCACATCCGGTTGGCGGAGGCCGGCACCACCACGGTGGAGTTCGATTTCGGCCTGCGTGGTGCCGACCTCGGTGGTCTGCTCCTCCTCGACACTGCGCTTCTGCTCTCCCAACGCAGAAGCGACGCCCGACCGTCCTCCCCGCGCCGTGCCGGTTCCGTGTTGTGGAGCGACCGTGAGGCCGTACGCCTTCAGGGCGACGCCCCTCAGTTCCCCATGGCCGTGATCGACTTCGCGCGCACGTCCTTTCCCGACGACGCGGCCTGGCACCTCCACATCAGTGGTGGTCTGGAGAGCGCGACCATGGGCTCGCTGCTGCTCCTCGTCAACGAGCGGAACAAAACCACCACCGACGCGTTCCAAAGGGCCGCCAGGCCGAATCCCGTGGATCGGATCGTCCTTTCGGCGGTCTATGCCGACGCGGCCCGCATCATGGTCGAACACGCCCTGAGTCAGGAGGACTTCGGTGAGGATGCCGACTTCCCGGAGGGTTCGCTGGGCGCCACCCTGCTGAGTCTGGTCGATCAACTCTTCCCCGGACAGTCGATCACTGACATCCGGCTGCGTCAGAGGCAATCCGCCGCACTGTTCGCCTCGGACCTACAGGCGGCCGTCAAGATTTTCGGGGAGTCGTCATGAGCTTCCTCTACCCTCGCCTGCTCGCGGAACAGGCAAAACCGCTGTACGACGAGTACCGCGATCTGGCCGTCACCGAACTCTCCCGCCGTGTGGACGTGACGCACGAATCCTGCGTCTACGTCGCCACGGGTGGCGACCGAATCCCGACAAGCCGCCTCAAGGACCTGCGGGAGGGTGTTCTCGACCTTGCCGAGCAAGCCGGATTCCCGCAGGAATCCGATCGTGCGCGTAACGCCGAGTTCGACCTGCACCTGGCGGCTCTGCTGCACGCCGAGACGGGCATGGTGCCAGCCGAGGCCGCCTCACGGGACGTCTGGGCATTCCTGGCTCTGGTGCTGATGCCGGACATCGCCTTCTGGCGCTACCCCCAGCCGCCGAGAGACCGGATCCTCGGCACGGACCTCACCCGGCACGTCTTCGGCCGTCTCTGGTGGCGGGCTCAACTGGTCCGCTCCCCCGAGGCCGCGGATCCGTATCACGCGCTTCGGATTCTCGGAGAGGCAGCGTTCGACCAGATCTACGCCCGCCGCGCCGCGCTCGGCGGCAGTCCTCATTTGGTTCGCGCCATCCTGCGTGTCTGGAACGACCTCGACCTGAGAGGCCTCAACGAACGCGACACATTGCGGGACTTCCTCAAACGTCTCCTTCGCCTTGCGCCCTTCGTGCTCTTCGACGGCATCGACGAGCGATCCCTCGACGAGGAGTTGCGCGCCGTCGCTCGGGAATCGGTCGACGCGCAGAGCAACTCTTCGTCGGTACCTGCCGGCGCGGACTCACCGGACAGTGGTAAAAGGGTCGCCTCTTCCACCGCCCGGCGCCCTCACTCGGTCGAATCGGCCCACGAGCCGTCCCCGGGACCCGACCGGACGGAGAGGCGCTTCACCTCGGTGGAGATCTGCGCCGGAGCAGGGGGCCAGGCGCTGGGACTGGAAGCCGCGGGCTTCGACCCGGTCGTGCTGATCGACAGCAAGGCGGATGCGTGTTTCACCATCGACCGCAACAGGCCCGCCTGGGACATCATCTGCATGGACATCCTCGAGTTCGAACCGGAGGCTCGCCCCGAGGTGATGGGAGTGGATCTCCTCAGCGGTGGGCTGCCGCGAGTGAAGTCACTCGCAACGGTCGGTCGGGCCGAGGACACCGAAGAACGGCGGGTCCTTCGGCGCGCGATCGAACTCGCTTGCAAGATCAGGCCCCGCGCCGTCCTCTTCGAGAATGTGCCCGATCTAGTGGAAAGTCCTGATTTCGCAACGGACCGCGCCTGGATGGAGACCGAGTTGGGTAACGCCGGCTTCCGGTCGAGTTGGAAAGTCCTCAACGCAGCGGACTTCGGCGTGCCGCAGAATCGCCGGAGCGGCTTCCTGGTCGCTCTGCAGGATGCCGTATTCCCGGCCTTCTCGTGGCCCGATCCGAGCGGGGTTCCGGCCCCCACTGTGGGCCAGGTGCTGGGGCCCTCCATGGCCTCCCGCAACTGGTCCGGAGCCGACCGCTGGGCCGTGAATGCCGACCGCGTCGCACCCGCGCTCGTCGGTGGTTCGGACCGCCGGGGCGGCGCGGACCTGGGGCCCACCGGGAGCAAGAAGGCCTGGGCCGCACTGGGGGTGAACGGCAACAGTCTGGGAGACGAGCCGCCCGGCGCGGACTTCCCGGCGGACGAGCTTGTCAAGCTGACCGTCTCCCAGGCGGCAATGATTCAGTCGTTCCCCTCCGAGTGGGCGTTCTCCGGAGGGAAGACGTCCCGGTACCGTCAGGTCGGTCATGCCATGCCACCACCGCTGGCGACTGCTCTGGGCCGTGCCCTGGCAGCCGCTCTGCGCAGCTAAGATCGCCCCATGCGCACGCCCCGACCAGTTGCCCCCGACCCCATCACAGTCGTTGATCTCTTCAGCGGTTGCGGGGGCTTCACCCAGGGCTTTCACGAGTTTCGTCCCGGAAACTCGACCGACAGCGGTCCGGTCTTCCACAGCATCGCGGCGGTGGAGCACAACGCCGCCGCGGCGGCCACGTACGCGGTCAACTTCGGCAGTCTTCGAGTGCACGAGCAGCTTCCGTCCGCTCGAGTGCACGTGGGAGACATCGAGGAGTGGGAGCCCACTTCCGAGGCCCTCAACGCGGACGTGGTCGTCGGCGGCCCGCCGTGTCAGGGTTTCTCCGCTCTCAACCGCAAGAAGAAGGGCAGCGAGCGCAACCGCCTTTGGGAGGACTATGTGCGCATTGTCGCGCTCGTTCGTCCCAAGGTTTTCGTGATCGAGAACGTCGACCGCTTCCTCAGGTCGGACGAGTTCAGGAATCTGTTGAGCGAGGTGGAGGACGGGGGCCTCCTTGCCGAGTATCGCCTCGTCGACCCCCCGGGCCACGAGCCGGCCGACAGCGCCGAGGGACGAGCGAAGCGCTATCTGCTCAACGCTGCCGACTACGGGGCGATCCAAGCCCGTCGCCGTGCCATCGTCATCGGGGTCCGCCGTGACATCGACACGGGACGCGTGATGTCTTATCCGGTGCGGACCCATGTCCGACGTCCGAGGAACACGGCCACCGATGTCACAGTTCTGGCAGGAATGGAATCCACGGTCTCCTACTGGAAGGCGGTCGACGACGTCTTCGCGGAGTCGTCCCTACGTGAACTTCGCGGTACCGAACTTCCGGACAGCAAAGAGTTCGTCCCGGAGATAAATGCCGTCCTGCCGGGCATCTTCACAACAAACGATCTCCATTTCGGCCGGAACCCGGAGCCTCTTTCCAGGGCTCGGTACCGGGCCATCCCTCCGGGCGGCAATCGCAAGGACCTCAGGGGCAAGTACTACACCATGGACGAATTCGGGGAGATTCACATCTTCCCCGAGGAGAAGCCCGCAGGTGTGCGAACCCCCGTGGAGTACCTTTCGACCAAGAGCTGGGACAGCCACAACACCGGCACCGGCGACGTCATGGGGCGACTGCGTCTGGGAGAGCCGTCGGTCACCATTCGCACCGAATTCTACAAGCCGGAGAAGGGCCGATATCTGCATCCGGAGGAACACCGGCCCATCACCCATTTCGAGGCCGCCAGGATCCAGGGCTTCCCTCTCGACTTCCGCTGGTGTGGCACCAAGACTGAAATCGCCACGCAGATCGGTAACGCCGTTCCGATTCCCCTGGGGAAAGCCATCGCCGGAGCCATTCACTCCTTCCTACGAGGCTGAACGGCCTGCGCCTTCAGGCAAGACAGTGGCTCCATGCGAGTTGCGTGTCCTCGATCCAGTACTCGTGCGCCCGCTCGGTGACACGCAGCCGCAGGCTGCCGATGTCCGGGCGACCTGCGGCATACCAGTCCGCGAGGTTCCGCTCGACCACGTCCCACAGCGCGACTGGTCCCCCCTGGCCGACCGTCCAGCCGGCCGCGTTCTCGGTGAAGGCCGCGAACGACTCCCGTTCCTCGTCGAACAGGTACAGCAGTCGCGAACCGTCGCTGCTCCGGGCACGGACGAACTGAGCACGTGGTAGCGCAAGCTGGGTGAGGAAGGCAGGCATCCACTCCTCCAGGAGGGTGGGTGGCAGTTCGGCGAGGCGCTCGGTGTCGACGTAGGCCGTGCGGGCCGACAGGTCTCCGTCCGGCGGTCTGCGGGCCTGTGAGCGGGCCTGCATGAACGAGGAAGGGCCGACAATCCTGCCTTCCGCAGTGCCGTCCTCGTTGACGGTGACCTTCGCCAGGCCCGTGCCGTACGGCCACGAGCCGATCGTCGTGAGGACGATCCCACCGGGCCTGGTCTGCCTGACCCAGGTGTACGGGATGCGGCGTACGGCGCATGTGGCGATCACCCGGTCGTAAGGGGCGCGAGCAGGGTGCCCCACCAGGCCGTCACCGACCAGTGTCCACGTGCTGAACCCTGCTTCTTCGAGAGCCGCGTCCGCCCGGCCGGCGACCTCGTGGTCCACTTCGATGGTGGTGACGTTGTCCTCGCCGAGCAGGTGACACAGCAAGGCGGTGGAATAGCCGGTGCCGGTTCCGATCTCCAACACTGTGTGGCCGACACTCGGCTCGGCCTCCTCGATCATGCCGACGACGGTCATGGGCCTGGTCGACGAGGATGTGGGCACACCGGCCACCGGCTCAGGGGTCCGGTCGGCAGTCAAGTGGCCGTCCAGTTGGGTGGCGAGCGACTGATCGGCGTAGACGATGTCCAACCAGTCCTTCGGCGTTGTGCCGAGTGCTGTCACCGGGCGCCAGTTCCCTCCTTCGCCGGGGAGGAACACGCCGGGGTGAAGGAACAACTCACGCGGGACGGCTTCGACAGCAGCGCTCAGCTCCGGGCTGGTCAGTGCGCCCTCCGCCTTCAGCCGTCCGGCCAACGCGCGCCGGTGCAGGGCACTTTCAGACATCGGCATCGCCCTCTCCCGTGATGAGCAGGTCGGCAAGAGCAGCGGACATCCCCAAACCTGTCTTCTCCTCCAGCCATCCCCACTGACCATTGGGATTCAACTCCAGCCAGTTGGGATTACCGTCACGGTCCAGGGCAAGATCGAACGAGCCCGAGACCAGACCGAAATGATCCAGAAAGGCGAGCAGTTGTTTTTCCAGGCGGCCGGGCAGGTCGACGACACGATAGGTGAGAGCCCTGTAGTCCTGACGCCAGTCGAGGAGATCGGAGTCAATTCGCACGGTGAATACTCGGCGGCCGACCACCAGAACCCTGAGGTCGGCTGTCTTGTCCACCTGGGCCTGGAACAGGTGAGGCACCACACGTACGGTGTCGTCCAGATCCTCGACACCGACCGGTTCCGCCCATGAGGTCAAGGCGACTCCGTTTCGCTCGTACGGGGTCCAGCGCAACGTCTTGTGGATGACCTGCCCGTGCTCGCGGATGAACCGCCGCGCCTCTTCCGGATCGTTCGTCACGAGAGTCGGTGGCACCTTCAGGCCCACGCGGCGGGCCAGCGCCAGCTGCGCCGGCTTGTAGTCGGCGGCGGCGTTTTTCAAGGGGTGGTTGACCCAGAGGCAGCCTCGCAGGGAGTAGAGGGTGCCGCCCAGGCCGTAGCGCACCTGCGCGGCGGCGAATCGGGCGTCGGCGTCGGGCAGCGAGGCGAAGGCGGGCCAGACGGGACGGCGCCAGTACACGGCTCGGATCTCTTCCAGACGTACCGCCCTCGATGAGGTCCGGAGCTGTCCGGTCTCCGGGGCCGGGCAAGTACCGAAACGCGCCGCAACGGTCAGGCCCGTACCCATGTCGGCTGGATTGAAGCGAACCACTCGTGCCCCCAGCCGGTTGAGGCGGGCGATCACCATGTCGGCGGTGACGTCGTTGGCCTCGGTTACCACGAGCACGGTGTTCCTCTCGACCACGGTCGTCAGTCCCTCTGGCTGTCCTGGTCGTGGCCCTGGTCGGGTTGCGAATCGAGGTTCGTCGCCGTGCAGGTCTCGGTGCCGGAACTGGTGCCGTGCTTTCCCATCTCGATCACCTGACCCGAGTGGTCTCGGAAGACACCGGTCTGCGACACGGGGTCGATGGCGACCGTGGTGAACCGCAGCTCCACCGTGGTGGGGTACGGGCGCAGGCGGCCGATCCCCCAGGGACGTACGGGCGTGAGGTAGTCGCGGGTGGTGTTCGTGGCCATGGGTGCCCTCTCGGCGTTGGGTCGAGTGGATGGTGGTTGGAGGCGGGGGTCGCGGTGAGTGGTGGACTCGTGCAGCGCAAGGCGCGTGAGAAGGTCTCCCAAGTCGCCCCTGCCGGTTCGGATCTGCCTCGCGCGCTCCCCTCGGTAGGCCGCGCAGTCCGGACAGTCGTCTCTCATGCGGTCCGCCGCTCGACGTCGATGAAGGCCTCCGTGCACCGGGCAAGGTTCACGAGGTGCTGCCAGGCGGTGAAAGGGGTGGCGTCGGCGTGCGGCGGCGCGTCGAGAAGCCGGTTGGACAGGCGCCGCATCACGCGCACGGCCTCCCGTTGGTCTCCTCGCGTGTGGTCGACGAGTGCCCGGAGCATTCCGGCGACGGTGTCCATGCGCTCCAGGGTGTCGGTCAGCGGCGGGACTTCCAGCCGGGGTGACGTGATTCGCCCCACCACGGCGAGGACGTGCGCGCGGTCGAGGGCCGGCACGTCGGCCTGTTCGGTTGTGATCTCCAAGGGTGACTCCCTTTTCGGGTCCGGGCGCGCCTGTTGCCTGGTCGCCGGTTCTCAGGCGCAGCGTCTTCTGCATTGCTGACCGGACGGACGCACCGCCGTACAGGGGAGGCCGTTCGAATCACCGGTGTCTCGCGTCCCCGTGACCCCGTCGGCTCGGTGGCCCGTGGCAGCGCAGGCACCCACTGTTGAACAGGTACGAATACCCGGCAGCGTTGAGCGAGCGGCTTTCCCGGTTCCGGTGGTGCTGATCCGTGCGGAACCAGTTCACCGTCTGATCGGGGCCGACGGGCAACGGACGACCGGACGTTTGGGCGGACGTTTCGGCAGTTGCCAGGACACGAGATCGCTACCGTAGGGACGATCCACAACAGCGGTGCGGACTCGGGGGAAGCGATGGCTGAGTTGGTGCGGTTACGGCAGGCAGCCGGATACACGCAGGAATCCTTCGTTACCGCATTCGCCAAGGAAGCCTCACGCCTCGCTGTCGACGCCTCCCTGAGTGTGCGCCAGTTACGACGTTGGGAGCGGGAAACACCGCCGCCCCTGCCTCACCCGAGTCAGCAGACCGTACTGGAGGCACTGTTCGGTGTGCCGCTGAACGAGATGGGGTTCGAGGTCCCCCGACACCGACTGACGGTTTCGGCTCCGATCAGCGACCCTGAGAAGGTGAAACGCAGAACGTTCGTTGCCGATGTCGGGACACTCGCCGCCACAGCCCTTGTGCCGGCCCGCCCGGGCCCACGCATCGGGGCCTCCGACATCGCTCGACTTCGGGCCGAGCTCGACGGTCTCTATCGGACGGACCACATGCTGGGGAGCGTCCCGGCCACGGCGCAGGCGCTTCGCATCGAAAGGTCCATCACGCACGCCCTCGAATCCGCGTCCTACACGAGCCGCACCGGTCGCGAGTTGCACACCATGCTCGCCGAGATGCACGGACACAGGGCCTGGTACGGATATGACGGCGGACGAATCGATCAGGGCCGAGCCTTCTGCATGGAGGCCATGGGAGCAGCCCAACTCATCGATGACCCCATGCTTCAGATCTCCGCACTGGAGACCCTTGTGCTTCTCGCCGTCAAGGCCGGCCGGGCGTGGGAGGCGGCGAGCGCCGTGGAACAGGCTCATCGCCTGGCCACACACGCGGGTGCGGGATCCACCGTGCATCTGGTGATCGCGTTGCGGGACGCCAACGTTGCGACACATGCCCGGGATTTTCCGGGTGCCCGCCGCGCTCTGAGTCGGGCCATCAGCCATCAAGGACGTGGCGACACGGACACCTATGTGCCGAAATGGGCGCGGTTCGCCGGGCCGTACGAGATCGACTACGCGACGGCAGACATGTACGTGCACGCGGGACAGCCCAAGCGCGCATTGCCCTTTCTGCGCGCCGCTGTGCGCAGCATCGATGCCGACCTCGCCCGTAACAGCGCCTCCTACCGCCTGAAACTCGCATGTGTCCTCCTCGAAGCGCGGGAGATCGATGAGGCATGCGCGGAGATGAACGCAGTACTGGACGCCGCCGACGGGATCGCCTCCCCGCGTTTGATGGCAAGAATGCGGGAATTCCAGCGGGCCGTTGCGCCGATCGACACCGGTGTTGCGCGCGCATGCGATGAGCGTCTCCGCGCGACTGTACGAGGGAGCACTGCATGACAGGCCAGGAGGGCATCACACTGGAGCGCATGGACGGGGGCGGCGCCATGGAGGCGGTCGACGCGTTCAAGAGTGTCTACGCAGAGGCGTTCGCGGAGCCGCCGTACGAGGAAACGGCCGAGGAGGTGGCGGCTGCCTTTCGGCGCTTTCCTTCCCAAGCCCGCAACGAGGCCTTCCGCGCCACGCTGGCGCGCACCGGTGACGGTGAGCCCGTCGGCATGGCCTACGGGTATCCGCTCGGGCCGAACACCGGCTGGTGGCAAGGGCTAATCCAGCCTGTGTCCGAGGACATGCGCCGGGAGGACGGGCACCGCACCTTCGGCCTCATGGAGTTGGCCGTTCGCGTCCCATGGCGTAGGCAGGGGGTGGCTCGGCGCCTGCACGACGTGCTGCTCGACAGTACGGGCGCCGAGCGGGTACTGCTGAACGTGCACCCGGACAGCACTGCGGCTGTGGCCGCGTATCGCGCCTGGGGGTACGAGAAGGTCGGCGAGACCCGGCCCTGGAACGGCGCGGATGTTCACGACGTGATGTTGCTGGCTCTCCGTTGAGCATGGAGGTCTTCGCCCGCCGGGTCGCGGCCGGCGGTACGGCCCTGAGGGTGCTCGGTCTTACTCGCCGCCCGCGGGTCACCGCGCCTGGTCGGGCTCCCGCCACATCTGCCACAGGATCGGGCCGCCGTCCGGCAGGCGCAGTTCGGCGCGGACCGTGAAGCCGAAGTGCTCGTAGAAGGGCAGGTTGGACGGCTTGGAGGATTCGAGGTAGGCGGGCAGGCCCGCCGCGTCGGCCTTGGCCAGGCCGGAGCGGAGCAGGGCGGCTCCGTGGCCCTGGCCGCGGGCGGCCGGGTCGGCGCCGATGACCGCCAGGTACCAGTGCGGTTCCTGCGGGGTGTGCCGGGCCGCCGCTTCGACGGCCGCCCCGAAGACGGGGGCCCGGTCGCCGAGGATGTTCTGGAGTTCCTGGATGGTCCCGGCGTCGGGGACGGCCTTGGCCTGAGCCTCTGGCGGCACCCAGAAGGCGGCCGCGGCCTCCGTGCGCTCACACACGGCGTTGTGGAGGTACTGCCGGGTGAAGAGGGTGGTGAAGTAGCGGCCCAGCGACGCCTCGCGCGAGGCGTCGGCGGTGAAGAACCAGCGCATCATCGGGTCGTCGTCGAAGGCGCGGGCCAGGGTGCGGCTGATCAGGGAGGCGTCCTCGATCGTTGCCGGCTGCGGAGTGCTCGTTATCGGCATACGGGTCATTCTGTACCGAGCGGGATGCCCGCCGACGGGCGGGGCGGGTGCGTCGGGTGGGGCGCAGGGGTCGTCGTCACCGGGAGGCGAGGTCGGTAACCGGGGGGGGCCGGACGGGTGCGTTGGCCAGGGCGCGGCGTCCGGGTGGGCGGTCGTGCGTTCGGTCACCAGCAGCGTGCGTGCAGGAACCAGCGCCAGTCGGAGCATTCCGCCGGGGCGACCGGCATCTCGGCGGGCGTGGCCGCCTTCACCCGCTCCGGCGTCCAGTACGCGCGGATCTCCTCGGGTGTCATCGTCCGGCGCTGCACGCCCGCTTCGGCGGAGGGGCCCGGGTCCGGCACGGTGGCCCACACGGCCGCGAAGGAGATCCCGATCGATCCGACCGACGCCGCGAGCACGAGCCATCCGCGGGGCGTCAGGGTGGACCTGCGTCGGCCGTGACGGGCGGCGTTCATCGGGGCTCCTCGAGGGTCTCGTGTTCCGGCGCGGCGGCGTGGGCTCGCGTGGGCCACAAGTATGCGCGGGGTCGGTGGAGTTGAGGCGTGGGTGGGGCCGGGGCCCGGCTCCGCCGCGAAGGTTTCCCACGAAGGCTTCACCGGGCCGCCGCAACCGGAGCCCCGGGCGAGGCGTCCGGTCGGGGTGAGTCCCCCGCGGCCGACGGGCTCGGCCGCGGAACCCGCTCGACGAACCCGGCGGAGGACGTCGGAAGCAGGCGGGTGAGGAGACCGTCGACGATCAGAACCGAGGAAAGGTGAACACCGTGCCGACCACTCCCCTGGATCCCACCGAGCAGGCCGAGACCTGCGCCGAGATCGGCGACATACTCACCGCCGGGCTGCCCGAGGGGTGGGCAAGGGCGACACTGCGCTGGTCGGATCTGGTCTCCAGCGGCTCGATGGCGTCCCTGGCGGTCGTGGACGCGGACGGCGCCTGCCTCACCGCCGCCGGCATCCCGAAGGGCATCGACGACCTGTGCCGGCGGCTGCGCGCGGGCATGTACCACGAGGACCTCGGCACCTGGTTCACACTGGCGTACACGCTGGTCCCGGACCGCTACTCGGTCGACTACGACTACGACGGCGAGCCGGACGCCGTCTCCTTCACGCCCGAGCACTACGCCCAGGACCTGCAGTACTTCCCGCGCGCCGAGGAGCACGTCCCCAACTGGCTGCGGCGGAAACTGGACGGCCTCCCCAACGTCTACGGCGGCGTGTACCTGGACGTCGACGCCCGCGAGGGCACGTCCACGCCGTCGCTCGGCGAGGTCGCCGAGACCCTGGCCGCGGCCGGCTGGGACTCCCGGCCCGACGACCGCTTCCGCGGAGAGCTCGCCTTCTCCACCGACTGGGCCCGGCTCAGCACCCTGTCCGACCCGCAGCTGATCCGCTTCGCCGGGCAGGTGGAACCGCAGCGGTGGGAGGAACTGCACACGCTGCTCAACGGGTTCGGGTGGAACGTCGGCATGTCGTGCTACGAGCCGCGCGGCGGAGACCTCGTACGGGAGTTCCCGCCGCCCCGTGACACCGGCCGCTGAACCGGACGCCGCCGCGCCACGGTGTCGCGCTACGGCACCGCGCCGGTGATGCGGGCCACCGCCTCGCGGGTCAGCTCACGGTCGGGCGGGGCGTCGTCGAGCGCACGGTGCAGGGTCAGGCCCTCGATCAGGGCGTCGAGCTGGCGGGCCGTGCGCGCGGAGAAGTGCTGCTCCAAAAGTTCACGGCTGCGGCGCATCCACGTCCGGCACAGGACACGGTACGGCTCGTGGCGGGCGGCCAGCGTGTAGAGCTCCTGGGTGAGGACCAGGTCGCGGCCGGGGCCCTCGGAGAGCGTGTGGATGAGGTCGGTGACCGCTTCCCGGGCCTCGTCCGCAGTGGAGGCTTCGCCGAGGTGCTGCTCGAAGAGGGCCACGAAGTGGTCGGCGTGGCCGGTGAACGCCTCGCGCAGCAGGTCGTCGATGCCGCTGAAGTGGTACGTCATCGAGCCCAGGGGCACCTGCGCCCGCGCGGCGATCTTGCGGTGGGAGACGCCGGCCACGCCCTCCTCCACGATGAGGTCGAGCGTGGCGGCGAGGATGCGTGCGCGGCGGTGCGGGTCGGTGTGTCCGGTGGCCATGGCGGTTTCCGGGATCAGAGCGTACGGACCGGGCGGGCCGGGTTGCCGACGGCCACGACGTTCGCGGGAACGTCCTTGGTGACGACCGCGCCGGCACCGATGACGGAGTTGTCGCCGATGGTCACCCCGGGGCACACGATGGCGCCGCCGCCGAGCCACACGTTGTCGCCGATGGTGATCGGCAGGGCGGCCTCCAGCTTGTCGCGGCGCGGCCCCGGCTCCACCGGGTGGGTGGGCGTGAGGAGTTGGACGTTCGGGCCGATCTGGCAGTCCTCGCCGATGGTGATGCGTGCGACGTCCAGCGCGGTCAGGTGGTAGTTGACGAAGGTACGGGCGCCGATGCTGATGTTGCTGCCGTAGTCGACGTACAGGGGCGGGCGGACGTCGATGTCCTCACCGGCCGAGGCGAGCAGCTCGGTGAGGATCGACCGGGCCTCGTCGGGGTCCTCGAGGTACGCGGCCTGGTAGCGGGCCGTCAGCTGCATGGCGTGCCGCAGCCGGCGGG
Organism: Streptomyces calvus; assembly: GCF_006782915.1. Lineage (GTDB taxonomy): Bacteria > Actinomycetota > Actinomycetes > Streptomycetales > Streptomycetaceae > Streptomyces > Streptomyces calvus. Next base: position 159,668 of record NZ_VCNP01000044.1, on the reverse strand, counting down.
CGATCTCCGGATCGTCGGCGATGTAGAGATCACCGGCGAGCATGCGTTCGAGGTTGGTGCGCGGGTCGTCCGCGAAGTAGTCCGTCGCCATGCGTACGATCGTACGCTCGGGGCGGGCCGGTGTGCAGTGCGGCGCGAGGCGGCGGGCTCAGTCCAGGTCGCCGCGCTCGATGCAGAATTCGTTCCCTTCCGGGTCGGCCAGGGTGACCCAGCCGCCGCCGTCGGGGCGGGTGTGGTCGGCGAGTCGGCGGGCGCCGAGGGCGAGGGCGCGGGCCACCTCCTCCGCGCGGGTGCGGCCCCTGGGCCGCAGGTCGAAGTGGAGGCGGTTCTTGGCGGTCTTGCCCTCCTCCACCCGGACGAACAGCAGGCCCGGGCCGCCCGCCGGGTCCTCGATCAGGGCCTCCGGGTCGCCCGGCTTGTCGTCGTCGGCGAGCGGGTTGCCGAGCATCTCGCTCCAGAACAGGGCGAGGTCGTAGGGGTCGCCGGTGCAGTCGAAGGTGACGTGGCGGATGACGGGGTGGTGGTTCAACTGCCCTCCCGGGGCGAGGTCCAGGTGTCGGCCGCCGGTCGTCGGGGCCGGGTGCCGGCCGACGACCGGCGGGGCCGGGCGGTCGGCTGCCCGGTCGTCGGGGCCGGAGGTCCGGCCGCCGACGGTCGGGGTCGACCTGGCAGCTTGCCGTGTCGGGAGGGTGCGGGGCGAATGGATTTCCGGGGACCCGGGCGGCGGACCGGCCGAGCGGTCCGGCGGTCGGGTCCCCGGGTGGTCACTCCGCCGTGGTCAGTTCCGCCCGGCCGAACAGGAGGGCGTAGCCCGCGGGGAGTTGGGCCAGGATCCTGGTCACCAGGGCGTCGCCCACCAGGTCGGGCAGCACGCTCAGGACCGAGCTGACGTCCCAGCGGGCCGTGGCCGGCGTCGCGCCCTCGATGCGGGGCGCCACGGAGTCGACGAACTCCGCCGCCGTCAGCCTGCGGGTCGCCGGGATCTGCGACGCGACCACTCTCGCCGCCTCCTCGGGCAAGGCGCGGGCCAGGTCGACCCGTTCGTCGCCGACGACGTGGCCGCCGAGGGCGGAGAGGACGATCCGGGTGACGCTCTCCGCCTCCGCCCTGGTCCGGTACTGGCCGGACTCCCGTACCGCGTCGACGAGTCGGTGCCAGCCGTCGTCGCGGACGCGGTGGTCGCGGGCCGGGACCGGTGCCGGGATCACCGCGTCCGCGCCCGGGGACGCGGGCGTGCGCGAGGCGGCCGGCGCACTCGGCGTGCTCGGCGTGCTCGGCGTGCTCGGGGTGCTCGGCACGGTCCGTGCGGGGTGCGCGGGCTGTGCGGTCCGTGCGGGCTGTGCGATCGGCGTGGTCAGCGTGCTCATGAGCGGCTCCTCTCCTTCTCCGGGGCTTGTCCGGGCTGCGCCGGGCTCCTCCGGGCATCGCCGGGCTTCTCCGGGCTTCGCCGGGGCGCGAGGGCGCGTCCCGCGGGGGCCGGGGGGAGGAACGGCCGGTGTCCGCGGGACGCGTCGCGTGGGTGCTGTGGGCTGGTCGCGCCGTCAGCCGCTGATCTGCCTGGGCCTGTCGCCGCCGGTGATCTGGATACGGCGCGGCTTGGCCTGTTCGGCCACCGGAATGCGCAGGGTCAGGACGCCGGCGTCGTAGGACGCGTCGATGCGTTCGGTGTCCAGGGTCTCGCCGAGGAAGAGCTGACGGGTGAAGGCGCCGGTGGGACGTTCGGCGACCACCAGCTCGGCGTCCTCGGGGGCCGGGGAGCGGCGCTCGGCGCGCACGTTGAGGACGTTGCGCTCGACGTCCAGCTCGATGGTCTCCGGGTCGATGCCGGGGAGGTCGAAGTGGACGATGAAGTCGTCGCCTGCCCGGTAGGCGTCCATCGGCATCATCGAAGGACGGGCGGTGGAGCCGAAGACCTGCTGCGCGAGTCGGTCGAATTCGCGGAACGGGTCGGTACGCATGAGCATCACAGTCCACTCCTCTCTTCGGGTGTCATCTGTGCGATGCCCTCACTTCCGTCTTCTTATATAGCTCGGAGGAGGAAACTTGACAAGCGCGGACTCAACTCGGGTCGGCCTTCGGCTTCACGCCCCCGCGAGGGGCGGTCCCGGACCGGGGGTTAGCCTCGGGAACCAGTGAGAGGACGCCCTCTCGGGCGTCGTGGTGGAAGGCAGGCAGACATGGCGAAGGTTCCCAGTTCGGTGGTGGCCGCAAGCGGCCTCGTCGGGGGGTACGGCGTGGCCCGCTGGACCCGCAAGCGGCAGCTGGGCGGCGTCGTCCTCGCCGCCGCCGGGGCCACCGCCGCACGGCAGTGGCGGGAGCGGGCGGGAGGTGCGGCGGCCGGAGCGCTGTCGGTGGCGTACGTCGCCGCCTTCGCCGGGTCGCACCCGCTGGCCAAGAAGGTGGGAGCCTGGCCCGCCGTGTTCGGCGCGGCCGGGGCCGTGGCCCTGGCGTCGTGGGCGGTCGCCGACCGGCGCGGGTGAACTGCGTACCGCCCGACCGGGCATGGGTGACCTGCGGCGGGTCACCGACCGGCTGGGGTGAATGCGGCATCCGACCGGGGGTGGGCGAGCCGCGGCGGGCCGCCGACCGGCGCGGCTGAACTGCGGCCGTCCGACCGGCGAGCATGAGCCGCGGCGGGTCGCCGACCGGAGCGGGTGAACTGCGTACCGTCCGACCGGGCGTGGGTGACCTGCGGCGGGTCGCCGACCGGCGCGGCTGAACTGCGGCCGTCCGACCGGGCGTGGGTGACCTGCGGCGGATCGCCGACCGGCGCCGGTGAGTCGGCCCCGCCGGGCCGAACCCGCGCCGGCGCCCGGCCGGTCACGCCGTCCCTCTCACAACGCCGCCGCCCGCGCAACGCCGCCGCCCGCGCTACGCCGGCGCCCCCGGTCCCGCTTCCGGCCCGGCGGCGGCGCCCGTGCGGGCCGGGTCGGCCGTCGTCGGCCGGGGCGGGACGGCGGTGAGGGGCTGGGCGATGTCCTCCAGGGACCGGCGTTCCGCCTTCACCGCGAGGAACGCGGCCACCAGGCCCGCCGCGCACATCAGCCCGGCGCCGACCTGGAAGGCGAGGACGGTGTCGCCGACTTCGCCGGTGCCGGTGAGGTCGGCGAACAGCAGGGGGCCGCTGATGCCGCCGGCGGCGGTGCCGAGGGCGTAGAAGAAGGCGATGGACATCGCGCGGGTCTCCATGGGGAAGACCTCGGAGACCGTCAGGTAGGCGCTGGAGGCGCCCGCCGAGGCGAAGAACAGCACCGCGCACCAGCAGGCCGTGAGCGTCGCCGCGCTCAGCGAGCCCCGGTCGAACAGCCAGGCCGTGCCGAACAGCAGCAGACCGGAGAGCAGATACGTGCCGGAGATCATCACGCGGCGGCCGACCGTGTCGAAGAGCGCGCCGAGCAGCAGCGGGCCGAGGAAGTTGCCCAGCGCGATGACGGCGAAGTAGTAGCCGGTGCTGCCGGACGGGACGTCGAAGAACGTCGTCAGGATGGCGCCGAAGCCGAAGGTGATGGCGTTGTACAGGAACGCCTGGCCGATGAAGAGGGAGAAGCCGAGTACGGACCGCCTGCGGTACCTGGCGAAGACGGTGCGGGCGATCTCCGTGAACGTCACGCTCTTGCGCTGACGGATCGTCAGTTCGCCCCGGGCGTGCGGCAGCGGCTCGCCCTTCTCGGCCTCGACGCGCCGTTCGATGCCGCCGACGATGCGTTCGGCCTCCTCGTGGCGGCCGTGGATCAGCAGCCAGCGCGGGCTCTCCGGGACGTGCCGCCGCACGAGGAGGATGACCAGGGCGAGCACGGCGCCGAGGGCGAAGGTCAGCCGCCAGCCGACGTCCGCCGGGAACAGGTCCGTGTCCAGCGCGACGATCGACAGCAGGGAGCCGCCGACCGCGCCCAGCCAGAAGCTGCCGTTGATGATCAGGTCGACGCGGCCCCGGTACTTCGCCGGGATCAGCTCGTCGATCGCGGAGTTGATGGCCGCGTACTCGCCGCCGATGCCGAAGCCGGTGAGGAAGCGGAACAGCAGGAACCACCAGGTGTCGAAGGCGATCGCGGTGAGGGCGGTCGCACCGAGGTACACCGCCAGGGTGATCATGAAGAGTTTTTTCCGCCCCCAGATGTCCGTCAGGCGGCCCCAGAACAGGGCGCCGGCGCAGGCGCCGGCCACGTAGAGGGCGGCGGCGATGCCGGTGACCTGGCCGGAGGTGATGGGCAGTCCGCTGCCGGGCTCGGACAGCCGGGCGGCGATGTTGCCGACGACCGTGACTTCCAGGCCGTCGAGGATCCACACGGTCCCGAGGCCGATCACGACGCTCCAGTGCCAGCGGGACCACGGCAGGCGGTCCAGGCGGGCGGGAATGCCGGTGGTGACGGTACGGCCGGTCTCGGACTGCGCGGTGGTCATGGGCACCCTCCCAGGTGAGGCGAACCCACGCCGAGTGCCCCGCCGTCGGGGCGTTACGCCCCCAGCGCCCGCGACAGCGTGTAGATCAGCAGGCCGGCCAGCGAGCCGACGACGGTGCCGTTGATGCGGATGAACTGCAGGTCGCGGCCGATGTTGGCCTCGATCTTCTTCGTGGTGTGCTCGGCGTCCCAGCTCGCCACCGTGTCCGTGATCAGCGAGGTGATCTCCTTGCGGTAGGTGGTGACGACGTACACCGCGGCGCCCTCCACCCAGCCGTCCACCTTGCCCTGCACCTTGGGGTCGGCCGCCATGCGCGCGCCCAGCGACAGCAGCGACGCCCGCACGCGCAGCCGCAGTTCGCTGCGCTCGTCCTCCGCCGCGGAGACGATCATGGATCGTACGGCGGTCCAGGCGGAGGCGATCAGGTCCTGCACCTCGTCGCGGCCGAGGATGTCGCCCTTGAGGCGTTCGATCCGGGCGCGGGTGTCGGTGTCGGACTGGAGGTCGGAGGCGAAGTCGGTGAGGAACCGGTCGAGGGCGCCGCGCGCGGGGTGGGCGGGCATGTCGCGCATCTCGGTGACGAAGCGCAGCAGTTCCCGGTAGACGCGCTCGCCGACCTTGCGGTCCACGAACCTCGGGGTCCAGCCCGGCGCTCCGCCCTGCACGGCGTCCATCACGGAGTCGCCGTGCAGCACCAGCCAGTCGTGGGCGCGGGTGACGATCAGGTCGACGGCGCGCTTGTGACCGCCGTCGGCGACGATCTTCTCCAGCATCTTGCCCATGCCGGGCGCGATCTCCTGGGCGTCGGCGCGGCGGGTGATGGCCTCGCCGACCACCGCCTGGACGTCGGAGTCGCGCAGCACGGTCAGCGCGCCGCGCAGGGCCGCCGACAGCTCGGCGGTGACCCGGTCGGCGTGTTCGGGCACGGCGAGCCAGGCGCCGAGCCGGCTGCCGATGCCGACGGCGCGCAGCCGCAGCCGTACGACGTCCTCGGAGAGGAAGTTCTCACCGACGAACTCGCCGAGGGAGACGCCGAGCTGGTCCTTCTTGGTGGGGATGATCGCGGTGTGCGGGATGGGCAGGCCGAGGGGACGGCGGAAGAGGGCGGTGACGGCGAACCAGTCGGCGAGCGCGCCGACCATGCCGGCTTCGGCCGCCGCGGCGACATAGCCCGCCCAGGGGCCGGCGCCCTGGTGGGAGGCCCACTTGGTGAGGACGTAGACGACGGCGACGAACAGCAGCAGTCCGGTGGCGGTGAGCTTCATCCGGCGCACACCGCGCCGCTTCTCCTCGTCCGCGGGACTGAAGGTGGTCATCGCACGGTTCGAGAAGGCGCCGGTGTGGGCATGCTGCCCTTCGGCGTCCCGGTCTCCGGTTTCTGCCACTTTCGTCCGTTCCATCCGCTCCACCCGTTCGGTGATCCCTCACACATTGTCCCTTCCTGACCGACTACTGGAACGGGACAGGAGTTCCCGGCGTCTGTCCGGGAGGGGAAATGTCCGGGGGACGTCCGGGGGATCACCCAGGGGTTCGGGGGTTCCCGGGGGTTCGGGGGCCACGGCCATCCGGGCAGCCCACGGCGTCACCCGGGGAGCCCACGGCGTCACCCGGCAGGTCCCGGGGGCCGCCGGTCTCCCCACCCCCATGACACCTTCCCCACCCCCATGACACATCATGGGGTCGTCGGATCGGAGCCTCGGGCTCCCGTCTCCCGAGGAGAACAGAACAGCATGACCCGGGGTCGTGACGGGGACACGTCGGTGCCGCCCGCCAGGCAGCGCGCCCTGCTCGCCGCGATCGTCGCCGCGATCGTGGCGGTTTCCGCAACCATCTACGTCGGTGTGGCGGCCGACGACGGTACGACGCACCGCGACACCCTCGCCGGCGGCCACGGCGAGCGGAACGGTCCGGCCGCGCCCGCGTCCACCGGCACCTGGGTCTCCTCCTGGGCCACCGCCCCGGTCGGCGGCGAGCCCGGCACGGAGCTGACGGGGCTCGCCGGCCGCTCGGTGCGCAACGTCGTCCACACCAGCGCCGGCGGCACCGGCGCCCGCGTCACGCTGTCCAACCTCTACGGCCAGTCCCCGCTGACGGTCACCCACGCCTCGATCGCCGTCTCCGCCGCACCGGGCACGGCGGAGGCGCTCGCCGAGACCGTGCGCCGGCTCACCTTCACGGGCAGTCCGACGGTCGTCGTCCCGGCCGGCGGGCAGGTGACGAGCGACGTCGTGCGCCTCGCCGTCCCGCACGACGGGGACGTCCTGGTCACCACGTACTCCCCGACCGCCTCCGGCCCGGTCACCTACCACCCGCACGCGCGCCAGATCTCGTACGTCGCCGACGGCGAGCACACGCGGGACGCGAGCGGGGCGGCGTACACCGAGCGGAGCACCTTCTGGCGGTACGTGACCGCGCTGGACGTGCTGAGCAACGAGGCCGACGGCACGGTCGTCGTCCTCGGCGACTCGCTGACCGACGGGATCACCTCCACCGTCGGCGCCAACAACCGCTGGCCGGACGTGCTGTCCGACCGGCTGCGCGCGGCGCTCGCGGCCGGGCGGGACGTACGCCGCTACAGCGTCGTCAACGAGGGCATCAGCGGCAACCAGATCCTCGCCGACGGCCTCGGCCGGCCCGCCGAGAACCCCAGCGGGCTGAACCGTTTCGGCCGGGACGTCCTCGGCCGCACCAACGTCAAGGTCGTCGTCGTGGTCCTCGGCATCAACGACATCCTGCGCCATCCCGGCACCGCCGACCCCGACCGCATCCTGGCGGGCCTGAACACCCTGGTCGAACGGGCGCACGCGCGCGGGCTGAAGGTCGTCGGCGCGACCCTGATGCCGTTCGGCGGCCACCGCGGCTACACCGACGCGCGCGAGGCCGTACGGCAGCGGATCAACGAGGAGATCCGCGCGGGGCGCGTCTTCGACGCCGTCGCCGACTTCGACAAGGCGCTGCGCGACCCGTACGACCCGCGCCGCTTCCGCCCGGACTACGACTCCGGCGACCACCTCCACCCCAGCGACAAGGGCTACACGAGGATGGCGGAGGCCTTCGACCTGGACAGCCTCGAAGGCGGAGCCCCGGCCGAGCTGTAACCCACCCCTGTCGCCCCGGGCGGCCCCGGCTGCGCCCGGCGCGGGCCCCGCGACCACCGCGCTCCCGCCCTTACGGCTCCGGGACGGCCCGCCCCCACAGCGGAGCCCCCGCTTTCCGGGCCCTGCGGCCCGGGAGTTTCGGGCCCCACAGTGGAGCCCCCGCTTCCGGGCCGTGCGGCCCGGAAGTCCCGGCTTGCGCTCAGCGGTCGCCGTCCCGGCCGCGCTCCCCGCTCTCCTCGCGGCGGCCGCGGCGGTCGTGCAGGTGCAGGCCCAGCGGGTCGTGCAGGTTGTGGCGGGAGCCCTCCAGCTCCCGGCGGCGGCTCTCCTTGCGCTCCAGCTTCTGGCGGCGGCGCTCCTCGCGCAGCCGCTGCTTCTCCGAGCGCGGCAGCTTGCGCTGGACGCCCACGCCGCCCCAGAAGGCCAGGCCCGTGACGATCACGCGCGGGCCGCCGGGCTCACCCGGCACACCGTCCTCGCGGTGGTCGAAGCCGCCCATGATGCCGACACCGCGCACCACCACCTCGACGCCGGGCGGCACGATGATCTCCACCCCGCCCATGATCGCGACGGCGTTGATGACGATCTCCCGGTCCGCGAAGTACGCCTCCCGCAGGTCGATCTCGCCGCCGCCCCAGAAGGCGAAGCAGTTGAAGCGCCGCGGCGCCGTCCACTGCCCCTTGCGCTGGAAGCCCGACATCACGGCCACGCCCCACGAGGACGTCCCCGAGTCGCCGCCGACGATCCGGCCCGCCCAGTCGCCGCCCGGCGCCGGCTCCTTGGTCAGCGACACCGCCGGCGCCACCGCCGCGCCCCGGTCCGGCAGATCCCGGGTGATCGGCGCCAGGTCCCCGTACGTCCGTGCCGCGTACGTCGCGTCCAGCCGCTCCTCGAACTCCTCCATGTCGAGGCGGCCCTCCGCGAGGGCGTCCCGGAGGATCTCGGCGACCCGTTCACGGTCGGCGTCGGAGGCGCGGAGGTCCGGCACGGCTGCGTCGTCGGTCATACCCAGCAGCCTACGAGTTGTCCTCGCCGCACGGCTACGAGAGCCGCCGCCACCACCGCGGCACGACCCGATTCCCGCCCTACGGAACCGGACGCCCCACTTCCTTGCCGTGGCTGTCGCCGTGCAGCATCTTCGCGATCACCGCCTCGATGTCCGGCTCCCGCACCGACAGGTCCACCAGCGGGTACTCCGCCGCGATCCGCGCCACCAGCCCCGCCGCCGACTCCGACGCCGGGAACGCCAGCCACTGCCGCGGCCCCTCCACCCGCACCACCCGGGCCGGCGGCGGCGCGTCGATCGGCGGCAGCTCCCGCGCCAGGTCCACCACCAGCGTCCGTTCGCTCTCCCCCGACTCGTGCAGTCCCGCGAGCGCACCGTCGTACACCAGCCGGCCGTGGTCGATGACCATCACCCGCGAACACAACTGCTCGATGTCCTGCAGGTCGTGCGTGGTCAGCAGCACCGTCGTGGCGCGCTCGGCGTTCAACTGCCGCAGGAACTCCCGCACCTTCGCCTTGGAGACGACGTCCAGCCCGATCGTCGGCTCGTCGAGGTACAGCACCTCCGGGTCGTGCAGCAGCGCCGCCACGATGTCCCCGCGCATCCGCTGCCCCAGCGACAGCTGGCGCACCGGCACGTCCAGCAGACTGCCCAGCTCCAGGAGTTCGACCAGCCGGTCCAGGTTCTCGCGGTACCGCGCGTCCGGGATGCGGTACATGCGGTGCATCAGCCGGTAGGAGTCGATCAGCGGCAGGTCCCACCACAGCGTCGTACGCTGCCCGAACACCACCCCGATCCGGTGCGCCAGCCGCGTCCGCTCACGGGACGGCTCGATCCCGGCCACCCGCAGCCGGCCGGCGCTCGGCGTGAGGATCCCGGTCAGCATCTTGATCGTCGTCGACTTGCCGGCACCGTTCGGGCCGATGTAGCCGACCATCTCACCGCGCGCCACCGCGAACGAGATCGAGTCGACGGCCCGCACCCGGTGCCGCTCCCGCCGCATGAACCCGGTCTTCCGGCGCACCTCGAAGACCTTCTCCACACCGTCCAGTTCAATGAAGGGATCCACCGCACCCACGCGTCCATTCGTGTCCACCGCCCGCTAACTCCCCGTGCTCCGGTACGCCCTGAGCGCCGCCCGCCACGCCAGCCCCGCCGGCACACAGCACGCGACCGCCACCAGCGGCGACGCGAACGACACCCACGGCGGCAGACCGACCGGGTACGGCCGCCCCAGCAGATGGCAGACCGGCACCCAGTTGACGAAGGCGAGCGGCACCAGGAACGTCGCACCGCGCACCAGGTCCTTGCCGAACACGCTCGGCGGATACTGCAACAGCGTCGTCCCGCCGTACGTGAACGCGTTCTGCACCTCCGCGGCGTCCTGCGCGAAGATCTGGAACGCCGCGCCCGCCACGAACACCGCCGAGAAGATCGCCGCACCACTGACCACCATCACCGGCACCAGCAGCACCTTCGGCACGCTCCAGTCGACGTCCACCGACACCAGCGCCCAGCCCAGCACCACCGCACCCTGCACGATCCGGCCCAGCCGGCGCGGCGCGAACCGGTCCGCGCCGACCTGTGCGAGCACCGGCGCGGGACGCACCAGCAGCGTGTCGAACGAACCGTCCCGCATCCGCGCACCCAGCACGTCCATCGAGCCCAGCACCAGATCGGCGATCCCGAACGACGTCACGGACAGCCCGTACAGCAGCGCCACCTCCGGCAGCGACCAGCCGCCCAACGAGTCGACCTGCGAGAACATCAGCAGGATCGCCACGAAGTCCAGGCCCGTCATCACCAGGTTGCCGACCAGCGTCGCGGCGAACGACGCACGGTAGGTCATACCGGCCCGCAGCCACATCCCCGCGATCAGCCCGTACGCCCGCACCCCCTCGACGAGCACACCGCGCTCACCCACCCTGCACCACCACCCGACGCGTCGCCGCCGACTGCACCAGCCGCCCCAGCCCGAGCAGCACCACCGCCCACCCCGCCTGGAACGCGAACGCCCCCGGCACGGCGGTCTCCCCCATCAGCACATCCGCCGGCACCTGGATCTGCGCCGCCCACGGCAGCCACCGCACGACGTCACCGAACGCGCCGGGAAAGGCGTTCAGCGGCAGCACCATGCCCGAGCAGAACACCCCCAGGATCATCAGGACCTGACTGACACCCATGCCGTCCATCAGCCAGAACACGCTCAGGGCCGCCAGATAGCGGATCGCGAAACTCACCACCGCCGCCAGCAGCAGCGTCACCGCGAACGCCGCCCACAGGCCCGCCTCCCCGGGCAAGGCCATCGGGAAGAACAACCAGCCCACCAGGAACGGCACCACGCCCCGCCCCACCATCTGGAACAGCGCCCGCCCCACGTCACCCGCCAGCCACCACAGCTGCAGATCGGCCGGCCGGTACAGGTCCACGGCGATCTCACCGGTGCGGATACGGTCCATCAGGTCCTTCTCCGCGCCCCCGCCCTGAATGGCCAGCGTCGCGTACAGGCACTGCCCCAGCCACACGTACGTGACCGCCTGCGCCTGGTCGTAACCGCCGAGCCCCGGCCTCTCCTCCCACAGCGCCAGATACGTGTACACCAGGATCAACCCGAACACGGTGTTGGTGAACACCCCGGCCGCGGTGGCCGCCCGGTACGACGCGTACCGCCGGAAACCCCCCACCGCGACGGCCAGGTACAACCGCGCCGAGCCCACGCCCGCACCCTCCTCCGCCGAAGGCACCGAAGCGCAGGAGCCTAGTGCGCGCGACCGGCCGACGGCCACGCATTTTCACCCCGCCGGGCCACGCCGCGCCCGCCCGTCGCGCCGACTGCCCCGCATCTCCGACGCCACCGCCGTACCCGAGCGCCTCACCGAGCCCGCGCAGGAGGAGAAGCCGGACGGGTGCGCGAGGCGCGCCGCCGCCGGGGAAACGGGCCACCGGATGCGACAGTCTTCACAGTCTTCCTGAAGCGGAACACACACGGCGTACAGGGCCCAACCACACGAACGAGGCGGAACAGGAGTCCGTGCACCATGAGCGACGAGCCGCAGCGGCAGCAGCCCGGCCAGGGCTGGGCACCGAGACGGCCCCCGACGGCCGACGCCTCCCGCGGCACGGCGGGAGGCACACCCCGGCGCACCGGACGGCGCCGCCTGCTCCCCACCTGGCGGACCGCGCTCGGCGGCCTCCTCATCGCCGCCCTGCTCGTCGTCGGCGGCTTCTTCCTCGGTTACCACCTCGTGCAGATCCCCGCCGCCAACGCCCTCGCCACCCAGCAGTCCAACGTCTACCTCTACGCCGACGGCTCCGTCATCGCCCGCGACGGCGAGGTCAACCGCGAGAACGTCACCCTCGACCGGATCTCCCTGGCCGCCCGGCACGCCGTCCTGGCCGCCGAGGACCGCGACTTCTACACCGAGTCCGCCATCGACCCGCAGGCCATGCTCCGCGCCGCCTGGAACACCGCCACCGGCAAGGGCAAGCAGTCCGGCTCCACCATCACCCAGCAGTACGTGAAGAACTACTACCTCCGCCAGGAGCAGACCGTCACCCGCAAGGTGAAGGAGTTCTTCATCTCCATCAAGCTCGACCGCGAGCAGAGCAAGGACCAGATCCTCGAGGGCTACCTCAACACCAGCTTCTTCGGCCGCGGCGCCTACGGCATCCAGGCCGCCGCCCACGCCTACTACGGCATCGACGCCGCCGAACTCGACGCCGGCCGCGCCGCCTACCTCGCCGCCCTCGTCAACGCCCCCAGCAAGTACGACGTCATCACCCACCCGGAGAACCGCGACGCCGTCGAACGCCGCTGGAACTACGTCCTGGACGGCATGGTCGACGAGGGCTGGCTCGACGCCGGCGAACGCGCCGCCCTCACCTTCCCGACGCCCCGGCGGACGACCCTGCCCACCGGCCTGTCCGGCCAGCGCGGCTACATCGTCAACATCGTCAAGAACCACCTGGTCCAGCACGGCATCGTGGACGAGGCCGCCCTCGACGCCGGCGGCTACCGCATCACCACCACCCTGCACAAGGACAAGCAGGACGCCTTCGTCGACGCCGTCAACGACAACCTCATGGACCGGCTCGACCGCGAGAACCGCAAGGTCGACACCTACGTCCGCGCCGGCGGCGCCTCCGTCGACCCGAAGACCGGCAAGGTCGTCGCCATGTACAACGGCATCGACTACGTCAAGCAGTACACCCCCAACGCCCCCCGCCGGGACTTCCAGGTCGGCTCCTCCTTCAAACCGTTCGTGTTCACCGCGGCCGTCGAGCACGACTCCCGCACCCAGGACGGCCGCCGCATCACCCCGAACACCGTCTACGACGGCACCAGCGAACGCCCCGTCCAGGGCTGGGGCGGCCGCTACGCCCCCGAGAACGAGGACCACCGCGACTACGGCGACATCACCGTGCGCGAGGCCACCGACAAGTCCGTCAACGCCGTGTACGCGCAGATGGCCGTCGACGTCGGCCCCGACCGGGTCCGGCAGACCGCCGTCGACCTCGGCCTGTCCGAGGACACCCCCAGCCTGGACGACGCCGGCCCGTCCATCGCCCTCGGCGTGGCCACCGCCAGCGTCCTCGACATGGCGGAGGCGTACGCCACCCTCGCCAACCACGGCAGGCACGCCGCTTACACCATGATCGAGAAGGTCACCAGGGGCACCGAGACAATCGCCCTGCCCGAGCGCCGCACCCGCCAGGCCGTCAGCCGCCAGGCCGCCGACACCACCACCGCCGTCCTGCGCGGCGTCGTGGAGAACGGCACCGCCACCGCCGCCCAGAGCGCCGGCCGCCCCGCCGCCGGGAAGACCGGCACCGCCGAGGAGGACACCGCCGCCTGGTTCGCCGGCTACACCCCCGACCTCGCCACCGTCGTCGCCGTCATGGGCCAGGACCCGGTCACCGCCGGCCACAAGTCGCTCTACGGCGCCATGGGCCTGCCCCGCATCAACGGCGGCGGCGCCCCTGCGGAGATCTGGGGCCAGTACACCCGCGAGGCCCTGCGCGGGCAGCCCGCCCGCTCCTTCGACCTGCGCCTCCAGCCCGGCGCCTGGCAGACCCAGCCGCCCTCCGACGCCCCCTCCTCCTCGTCCTCCTCGTCCTCCTCCGACGACCCCGGCGACGAGGACGGCACCGCACCGGACGACGAGGACACCGGCGGCCGCACCCCCGACGGCACCGGCACCCGCACGGACAGCGGCCGCACCGGGGACGGCGACGGGGACGAGGGCCGAACGGGCGACGACGGCGGCACGGACGGCACCGGCGGCACGAGCGGCGAAGGCAACGGCGACGGGACGACCGACGACACCACCGGCCGCGGCAACGGCCAGGGCGGAGGCCGCGGCGACGGCGACGACGCCAACGGGGACGACGCACGCGGCCGGAACGGCCTGACCGACGCGCTCACCCCGCACCACCGCAGGGACCGATGACCCGCGACCACCCACTCCCGGGCGGCCTCCCGGCCCCTACCTAGTGACCTGAGTCGGAGATTCATCGTTGGTTGGGTATGAGTCGTCCAGGTCCGAAGATTCCGCCGTTGTCGCTGACTGATGCCCAGCGGGATGTGCTGGAGGGCTGGGTGCGTCGTCGCTCGACAGCCCAGTCCCTGGCTCAGCGCTCGAGGATCATTCTGGAGTGCGCCGAGGGGCACTCGATCATGGAGGTCTCACGCCGGCTTGGTGTCACCGCTGACATGGTCCGCACCTGGCGGCGGCGCTTCCTGGAACGTGGTCTGGACGGCTTGTCCGACGAGCCGCGACCCGGTGTCCCTCGGAAGATCACCGACGCGGACGTCGAGCGTGTCATCGTCAAAACGCTCGAGGAGAAGCCGAAGAACGCCACCCACTGGTCGACCAGGTCGATGGCGGCGGCCACGGGCATGTCCCAGTCGACCATCTCGCGGATCTGGCGGGCGTTCGCGCTGGCCCCGCACCGGTCACAGACGTTCAAGCTGTCCACCGATCCGCTGTTCATCGACAAGGTCCGTGACGTGGTGGGTCTGTACTTGGACCCGCCGGAGAAGGCCCTGGTGCTGTGTGTGGACGAGAAGTCGCAGATCCAGGCCCTGGACCGGTCCCAGCCCGTGCTGCCGATGGTTCCCGGGCTTCCCGAACGCCGCAGTCATGACTACGTCCGTGCCGGCACCACCACTCTGTTCGCTGCCCTGGAAGTCGCCACGGGGAAGGTGATCGGCTCACTGCACCGGCGGCACCGGGCCGTCGAGTTCAAGAAGTTCCTCACCAAGCTGGACAAGGAAGTACCCGCTGAACTCGACGTGCACCTCATCCTGGACAACTACGTCACCCACAAGACGCCCGCCGTCAAGAAGTGGCTGCTGGCACATCCCCGCTTCCACCTGCACTTCACGCCGACCAGTGCGTCCTGGCTGAACCTGGTGGAGCGGTGGTTCGCCGAGCTCACCCAGAAGAAGCCCAAGCGCGGCGTCCACCGCTCCGTCCAGGCCCTCGAACGCGACATCCGCAGCTGGCTCGCCGACTGGAACGACCACCCCAGGCCGTTCGTCTGGACGAAGACCGCCGACGAGATCCTCGACAAAGTCGCCGCCTACTGCCGACAAATCTCTGACTCAGGTCACTAGGGTCTGTCGTTTGGATCAGGTCGGCTGGGAGACGCAGCGCTTCTCAGCCCACCCGAGCGGGGGGGGGGGGGGCGGCGACGCGGAGCGTCGACAACCGATGCCAACGCAGCAGATGTGCGTGCCCCGCCCCGCGAAACCGACATGATCCAAACGACAGGGCCTAGTGCCCCGACGTCGCCTTCAACCCCACCACGGCCACCACCAGCAGACAGACGAAGAAGATCCGGGCCGCGGTCACCGGCTCACCCAGCACCACCATCCCCAGCACCGCCGCCCCGGCCGCACCGATCCCCACCCACACGCCGTACGCCGTACCGATTGGCAGCGTACGAGCGGCGTACGACAGCAACAGCATGCTGCTCACGATGCCCGCACCGGTCAGGACACTGGGCACGAGCCGGGTGAAACCATCGGTGTACTTCATCCCGACCGCCCAGCCCACCTCCAGCAGACCGGCGACGACAAGCAGAACCCAGGCCATGACAGGCACCTCCGGGACACGAACGGAAACGGGGGTGCGTCGTCTTTGCCTTCACCCCGGTACGGCGCGTCTCGTCGGGGCCCCTGAGGGACCACCCACCCTAGCCGCAAAACCCGAAAAAGGGCTGGTGACCATGGTCACCAGCCCCTTCTCCCATCGAACTACAGGTACAAGCCGGTCGAATCCTCGGAACCCTCGAACCGGTCCGCGGCCACCGCGTGCAGATCACGCTCCCGCATGAGCACATACGCCGTCCCCCGGACCTCGACCTCCGCCCGGTCCTCCGGATCGAACAGCACCCGGTCACCCGGCTCCACGGTCCGTACGTTCTGCCCCACCGCGACCACCTCGGCCCAGGCCAGCCTCCGGCCCACCGCCGCCGTCGCGGGAATCAGGATGCCGCCCCCGGAACGCCGCTCACCCTCACTGGTGTCCTGCCGCACGAGGACGCGGTCGTGCAGCATCCGGATGGGCAGCTTGTCGTCCTGGGAACTGTGCTCGTGTCTCTTCGCGCTCACGTCAGAAACCTACCTGCACTCGCGGCGAACGTGGGCGGGCGGGGTCAGCGCCGACGCCGCCGGGACCCCAGGGCCACCAGCCCCACGAGCCCGACGACCAGCAACGCCACCGGCACGACCCGCTCCAGCCGCGGCGAGCCCTCCTCGTCCACGAACTGCGCCTTGACGTCGCTCACCACACGGTTGACCCCGACGTACGCCCGCCCGAGCGTGTGGTCCACGTTGGACACGACCTTGGCCTTCGCATCCCCCATGATCGTCTTCGGGTGCACCCGCACACCGATCTCGTCCAGGGTCTCGGCCAGCACCGCACGACGGCGCTTGATGTCCGCCTCGATCTGCGCCGGGGTTCTGGTGTCCGCCGTGTCCGCCACCGTGTCGCCTCCGAAATCCGCTGATACCTGTGCCGCACAGTCTGTCAGCTCCACGCCGCCCCGCACGGTCAGGACCCCCGGTTACCCTCGATCCCGGCACCCGATCCACGCAGCGCGCACGTACGAGGAGAACCGGACCGATGAGCGAACGCCTCCAGCCCGGGGACGAGGCCCCCGCCTTCACCCTGCCCGACGCCGACGGCAAGGAGGTGTCCCTGGCCGACCACAAGGGCCGCAAGGTCATCGTCTACTTCTACCCCGCCGCCCTCACGCCCGGCTGCACCAAGCAGGCCTGCGACTTCACCGACAACCTCGAGCTGCTGGCGGGCGCCGGCTACGACGTGATCGGCATCTCCCCCGACAAGCCCGAGAAGCTCGCCAAGTTCCGCGAGAAGGAGTCCCTGAAGGTCACCCTCCTCGCCGACCCCGACAAGCAGGTCCTGGAGGCGTACGGCGCCTTCGGCGAGAAGAAGCTCTACGGCAAGACGGTGACCGGCGTCATCCGCTCCACGGTCGTCGTCGACGAGAACGGCAAGGTCGAGCGCGCCCTCTACAACGTCAAGGCGACCGGCCACGTAGCCAAGATCATCAGAGATCTCGGCGTCTGAGGCACGCCCCTCCGGAACGGCCCCTACCGGACTGCCGGCAGGGGCCGTTCCGTTTTTCGTACGTGACCGTCCGATATCCGGCTCGTTACTCCGTACGAGCCCACGAACGGGTGACCGAGACACGGAGGGGGTCCGATGGGGGCAGGCGCGTACGGCAGGGAGCGGCTGGAGGAAGCGGCCCGGGAGGCACGGACGTTGTCGGAGGCGTTGGTGCGGTTGGGCGTGGATCCGCGGAGTTCGACACGGGCGTACATCCGGGAGCGAATGAGGCGCCTCGGAGTGGACACGTCCCACTTCGAGCAGGAGGGAGTCAAGTGGACCAGGGACATCCTCCAAGCGGCGGTCGCGGCGTCGACGAACATGTGTGAGGTACTGCGCCACCTCGGTCTCGATGTCGTCGGCGGCCACCACACCCACATCAGCCGCCGCATCAAGGCGTACGGGATCGACACATCCCACTTCGGGGCGCCTTCCCGCCGCGCCCGGAACGCGAAGAGCCTCCTCGTCGAGCAACCACCCGCCCGAGCCAGGCGCATCGACGGAAGCCGCCTGAAGCGGGCAATGATCGGAGAAGGTACGGACAACCGCTGCGCCTCGTGCGGCATCGAAGCCATGTGGCGGGGAGAGCCCTTGCCGCTCGAGGTCGACCACATCGACGGCAACTGGCGGAACAACCGGCTCGAGAACCTGCGATTGCTGTGCCCCAACTGTCACGCCATTACCAGCACCTGGTGCAGGGGCGGGAACCGGCGTGGACGATCAGCTCAGCACGGGTAGCATTGCCCCGCACGCGGCCGTTGCTGAATGGTATAAGCAGAGGTTTTAGGTGCCTCGGGGCATTTGCCCATGTGGGTTCGACTCCCATCGGCCGCACACGCAGAGGGGTCGCCGTGCGGGCGACCCCTCTCCCATGCTCAGCCCAACAGCTCCCGTACCACCGGTACCAGGGCGCGGAAGGCCTTGCCGCGGTGGCTGATGGCGTTCTTCTCGGCCGGGGTCAGTTCGGCGCAGGTGCGGGTGTCGTTCTCCGGCTGGAGGATCGGGTCGTAGCCGAAGCCGTTGGTGCCGGACGGTTCCCTGCGCAGGACGCCCCTCAACTGGCCCTCGACCACGCGCTCCGTGCCGTCCGGGAGCGCCAGGGCCGCCGCGCAGGCGAAGTGGGCGCCGCGGTGCTCGTCGGCGATGTCGGACAGCTGGGCCAGCAGCAGGTCGAGGTTGGCCTTGTCGTCGCCGTGGCGGCCGGCCCAGCGGGCGGAGAAGATGCCGGGGGCGCCGTTCAGGACGTCGACGCAGAGGCCGGAGTCGTCGGCGACGGCGGGGAGGCCGGTGGCGCGGGCGAGGGCGTGGGCCTTGAGGAGGGCGTTCTCGGCGAACGTGGTGCCGGTTTCCTTGACGTCGGGGACGTCGGGGTAGGCGTCGGCGCCGACGAGTTCGTGGGGCAGTCCCGCGTCGGCGAGGATCGCCCGGAGTTCGGTGATCTTTCCGGCGTTGCGGGTGGCGAGGATCAGGCGGGTCATGGGCCCAGTATCCCCGGGCCCATGGTCCGGTCCTTACGGCGTGCAGACCTTCGTCAGTTCGCCGGCCGCGTCGGTGACCGGGCTGATGTCGGGGGTTTCATCGCCGTTCTCGATGGAGGTGCGGACGTTGCCGACGGCCTTCTCGAGGTCGTCGACGGCCTTGCTGACGTCGGCGTTGTCGGTCTTGTCGCCGATCTCGCCGAGGTTCTTGTCGATGTTGTCGAGGGATTCCTCGAGCTGGGTGACGTCGTTCGACGCGCTTTCGACGGCCTGCTGCATGTCCGTCACGCTGTCGGCGATGGCGTCGGCGGTCTGGACGCAGTCCAGTGCCTTGTCGACGGCGTCGCAGCCGGTGGTGAGTCCGGCGGTCAGCGCGACGGCCGCCAGGGTGGCGGCGACGGCTGTGGTGCGGCGTCGGCGGCTCGCGCCCATGGAACGGTCCCTCCCTCGTCGGGCCGGTCGGCCCGGTTCGTTGGCCGGGCGCCCGGGGTTGAGCCGTGCGCCCGTACTCCTTCAGACGCGGTGGCGGCCGGCGCGGTTGCTCCGCGTCGGCCACCTGTCTTGGTGCGTCCTTTACCTTTCGAGGACGGTATCAAGTGCCGTGCGCTGGGCGGCGGCGAGTTCGGTGCAGCCGGTGACGGCGAGGTCGAGGAGGGCGTTGAGTTCGTCGCGGGCGAAGGGTTCGGCCTCGGCGGTGCCCTGGACTTCGACGAAGCGGCCGTCGCCGGTGCAGACGACGTTCATGTCGGTGTCGGCCTTGACGTCTTCCTCGTAGCAGAGGTCGAGGAGGGGGACGCCGGCGACGATGCCGACGGACACGGCGCTGACGGTGCCGGTGAGGGGCTGGCGGCCGGGGCGGATGAGTTTCCTGCCCTGGGCCCAGGCGACGGCGTCGGCGAGGGCGACGTAGGCGCCGGTGATGGCGGCGGTGCGGGTGCCGCCGTCGGCCTGGAGGACGTCGCAGTCGAGGACGACGGTGTTCTCGCCGAGGGCCTTGTAGTCGATGACGGCGCGCAGGGAGCGTCCGATGAGGCGGCTGATCTCGTGGGTGCGGCCGCCGATGCGGCCCTTGACGGACTCGCGGTCGCCGCGGGTGTTGGTGGCGCGGGGCAGCATCGCGTACTCGGCGGTGACCCAGCCTTCGCCGCTGCCCTTGCGCCAGCGGGGGACGCCTTCGGTGACGGAGGCGGTGCACAGCACCTTGGTGTCGCCGAAGGAGACGAGGACGGAGCCTTCGGCGTGCTTGCTCCAGCCGCGTTCGATGGTGACCGGGCGGAGTTGATCAGGGGTGCGGCCGTCGATTCGAGACATGGTGTCGAGCCTATCCGTAGCCGTGAACGGGGCCCCTGCCGCGGTGGGAAGGGGCCCCGAAGGTGTGGCCGTGACGGATGGGGATCACGCGGATCGCACGGATCACGGGGGATCACCGGTCGCCGGTCACCGCCTCACCGGTCGTCGGCTCACGAGTCGACGGCTCACGAGTCGACGGCTCACCGGCTCACATCATGTCTTCGATCTCGGCCGCGATCGGGTCGGCGTCGGTGCCGATGACGACCTGGATGGCGCTGCCCATCTTCACGACGCCGTGGGCGCCGGCGGCCTTGAGGGCGGCCTCGTCGACCTTGGCGGGGTCCACGACCTCGGTGCGGAGGCGGGTGATGCAGCCCTCGACCTCTTCGATGTTGTCGATGCCGCCGAGCCCGGCAACGATCTTCTCAGCCTTGGTGGCCATGTTCGTTCTCCCTGATCCGAACCGCTTTGTCGCAGTAACCCACAGTTGGCCCATCTTTGCGAGCGGTCATGTCGTGGGTGCCGAATGATGGCGTCACGACAGCGGAACCGTCCCCGCGACTGGTCTACACCAGAGGGCGGACTGCCGCCAAACCCGTCGTCATCGTCTTCCGCGAGGGGACCGCATGAGTGCCGAGAGTCCCGCCGGCGCCGAGCGTGCGGCCGGTCCGGCCCGTGAGCGCTGGAACCGGTTGTTCCAGGGGCTGCAGAAGATGGGGCGCAGCCTTCAGCTGCCGATCGCGGTGCTGCCGGCGGCGGGCATCCTGAACCGGCTGGGCCAGCCCGACGTGTTCGGTGACGAGGGTCTGGGCTGGACGAACGTGTCCAAGGTGATGACGGGCGCGGGCGGTGCGCTGCTGGACGGTTCGCTGGGGCTGCCGCTGCTGTTCTGCGTGGGTGTGGCCATCGGCATGGCGAAGAAGGCGGACGGTTCGACGGCGCTGGCGGCGGTGGCGGGCTTCCTCGTCTATTTCAATGTGCTGCGCCAGTTCCCGGAGGACTGTCCGGATGGTTCGCGGGCGGTGCCGACCGTGGGGTGCCAGGTGGCGGACGGCACGGTGACGGCGTTCACGTACCAGAATCCGGGGGTGTTCGGCGGGATCGTGATCGGGCTGATGTCGGCGTACTTCTGGCAGCGGTTCCACCGGACGCGGCTGGTGGACTGGCTGGGTTTCTTCAACGGCCGCCGGCTGGTGCCGATCGTCATGGCGTTCGCGGCGATCGTGTTCGCGGCGCTGTGCCTGTGGGTGTGGCCGCCGGTGGGTGACGCGCTGGAGAGCTTCAGCGACTGGATGAGCGGTCTGGGCGCGTGGGGTGCGGGTGTGTTCGGGATCGCGAACCGGGCGTTGTTGGTGGTGGGGCTGCACCAGTTCCTGAACGTGCCCATCTGGTTCCAGTTCGGCAGTTACACGAAGCCGGACGGTTCGGTGGTGCACGGTGACATCAACATGTTCCTGGCGGGTGATCCGGATGCGGGGCAGTTCCTCTCCGGGTTCTTCCCGATCATGATGTTCGCGCTGCCGGCGGCGGCGTTGGCGATCACGCACTGTGCGCGGCCGGCCCGGCGCAAGGAGGTCGGCGGTCTGATGCTGTCGGTGGCCCTGACGTCGTTCGTCACGGGGATCACGGAGCCGATCGAGTACTCGTTCCTGTTCATCGCGCCGTTGTTGTACGCGGTGCACGCGGTGCTGACGGGGGTGTCGATGGCGGTGACGTGGGGGCTGGGGGTGCGCGACGGGTTCAGTTTCTCGGCGGGGCTGATCGACTACGTCATCAACTGGAATCTGGCGACCCGGCCGTGGGCGGTGATTCCGATCGGGCTGTGCTTCGCGGTGGTGTACTACGCGGTCTTCCGGTTCGCGATCACGAAGTTCGATCTGAAGACTCCGGGGCGGGAGCCGGAGGAGGAGGTCGAGGACGCGACGAAGGCGTGACCTCTTAGGGTGGGGGTGGCTGTGGAAGCCCTCGGATCCGTGCGGTCCGGGGGCTTTTCGCTGTGCCCGGGGAGGGTTCCGTTTCACGGTGGCGGGCAGGCACGGTGCGTAGCCCTGCGGTAGCAGGATTCGCGGGTTCCTTACGCGGCCTTCATCGTGCTACAAACAGGTCTACACCAGTAGTGGTGTAGACCACCACCGATGGAGGAAGTATGAGCTCCGCCACCGCCTCGGCGGCTCCCGCGAAGAAGCGGGGATCCGGCCTGTTCCAGGGTCTGCAGAAGGTCGGCCGCAGCCTGCAGCTGCCCATCGCCGTGTTGCCGGCGGCGGGCATCCTGCTGCGTCTGGGCCAGACGGACGTGCAGGACAAGCTGAACCTGCCCGACAAGGTCACCGCGGTGTTCGCCACGGCGGGCGGCGCGATCTTCGACAACCTGCCGATGCTGTTCTGCATCGGTGTCGCGATCGGCTTCGCCAAGAAGGCCGACGGCTCCACGGCGCTCGCCGCCCTCGTCGGCTTCCTGGTCTACAGCAACGTCCTGAAGGCCTTCCCGGTCACCGAGGCGAAGGTGCAGGACGGCGCGGACATAGCCGCGACCTACAACAACCCCGGTGTCCTCGGCGGCATCCTGATGGGTCTGCTGGCCGCGGTCCTGTGGCAGCGGTACCACCGCAAGAAGCTGGTGGACTGGCTGGGCTTCTTCAACGGCCGCCGACTCGTCCCGATCATCATGGCCTTCGTCGGCACGGCGATGGGTGTCTTCTTCGGTCTGGTCTGGGAGCCGATCGGCGAGGTCATCTCCGACGCCGGTGAGTGGATCACCGGTCTGGGCGCCGCGGGTGCCGGTCTGTTCGGTCTGATCAACCGCGCGCTGATCCCGGTCGGCATGCACCAGTTCGTCAACACGGTCTCCTGGTTCCAGATCGGTGACTTCACCAACGCCGCCGGCGAGGTCGTCCACGGTGACCTGAACCGGTTCTTCGCCGGTGACCCCGACGCCGGTCAGTTCATGTCGGGCTTCTTCCCGATCATGATGTTCGGTCTGCCGGCCGCCGCCATCGCCATCGCGCACGCCGCCCGTCCGGAGCGCCGCAAGGCCGTGATGGGCATGATGGTCTCCCTCGCGCTGACGTCCTTCGTGACCGGTGTGACCGAGCCGATCGAGTTCGCGTTCATGTTCATCGCGCCGGCGCTGTACGTGATCCACGCGGTGCTCACCGCCCTGTCCATGGCGATCACCTGGGCGCTCGGGGTGCACGCGGGCTTCACCTTCTCGGCGGGCGCCATCGACTACGCGCTCAACTGGAGTCTGGCGACCAAGCCATGGCTGATCATCCCGATCGGTCTGGTCTTCGCGGCGGTGTACTACGTCCTCTTCCGCTTCGCCATCACCAAGTTCAACCTGCCGACCCCGGGCCGTGAGCCCGAGGAGGAGGTCGAGGACGCCACGAAGGCGTGAGCCGTCCTCGTACGACATGACACCGGGGCCCCGGGAGCCGTCACGGCTTCCGGGGCCCTGTTCGTCGCGTCTCAGATCTCGTACGTCGCCCGGGGTGCCGCCAGCCCGACCGGGCCGTCGTACACCGCGCGGGCGTCGGTGAGGTTGACCTGCGGGTCGGTCCACGGGGGGATGTGGGTGAGGATCAGGCGGCGGGCGCGGGCGCGGGCCGCCGTCTCACCCGCCTCGCGGCCGTTGAGGTGCAGGTCGGGGATGTTCTCCTTGCCGTGCGTGAAGGCGGCCTCGCACAGGAAGAGGTCGGCGTCGCGGGCGAGGTCGTCGAGCGCCGGGCTCACGCCGGTGTCGCCGGAGTAGGTCAGCGTCTTCCCACCGTGCTCGATGCGGATGCCGTACGCCTCCACCGGGTGCGC
Organism: Streptomyces calvus; assembly: GCF_006782915.1. Taxonomy (GTDB): domain Bacteria; phylum Actinomycetota; class Actinomycetes; order Streptomycetales; family Streptomycetaceae; genus Streptomyces; species Streptomyces calvus. Next base: position 135,955 of record NZ_VCNP01000044.1, on the reverse strand, counting down.
GACGCGCTCGGTGTGCACGAGGAACGGGCCGATCTCGAAGGTGGACGGCTTGACCGTGTGGAAGTCGAAGACCTCGCTCATGGAGGAGGCCGAGGGGGTGTCGGCGTAGGCGGTGGTCAGCCGGTGCTCGGTGCCCTCGGGGCCGTAGACCGGCAGCGGGTCGCAGCGGCCGCCGTCGTGCCGGTAGTAGCGCGCCACGAAATAGGCGCACATGTCGATGCAGTGGTCGGCGTGCAGGTGGCTGAGGAAGATCGCGTCGAGGTCGTAGAGACCGCAGTGGCGCTGCAGCTCGCCCAGGGCGCCGTTGCCCATGTCGAGGAGCAGCCGGAAGCCGTCGGCCTCGACGAGGTAGCTCGAGCAGGCCGATTCCGCGGACGGGAACGACCCCGAGCAGCCGACGACGGTGAGCTTCATGAAGCAGAAACCTCCGCTGGCGGGTGTGGAGAGACGGGGGTCGTGCGGTTTGTCGAGCGTAAGGCGCAAAACCTTTGGTCGCTCCTCCACCAGGGGCCGTTGTGGGCGAACTCACCTGTGCTGTCACCGGTTCGGCTGGAAGGGGCGCGCGCCGGGTCGACAGGGGGCGCGCGGGAGTGAGGGCGCGCCGGTCGGGCCCGGACGGGCGGGAGGATCCGGACGTGCGGGAGGGACCGGACGTGCGGAGGGACCGGACGTGCGGGAGGACCAGACGTGCCGGGGCCGGACCGTGCGGGAGGGACCGGACGTGCGAGAGGGACCGGACGTGCGAGAGGACCAGACGTGCCGGGGGCCGGACCGTGCGGGAGGGACCGGACGTGCCGGGGGCCGGACCGTGCGGGAGGGGCCGGACCGGCGGTCGGGCCTGTGCGTGCGACAGTGCCCGGACGTGCGGAAGGGGCCGGAGTTCCGCTCCGGCCCCTTCCGTACGTGAGGTGCTGCTCGTCGTGCGAGGTGCGCTACGCCCAGAGCTGGCCCTGGAGCGTCTCGATGGCCTCTTCGGTGGTCGCGGCGGTGTAGACGCCGGTCGAGAGGTACTTCCAGCCGCCGTCGGCGACGACGAAGACCACGTCGGCGGACTCGCCGGCCTTCTGCGCCTTCTTCGCCACGCCGATCGCCGCGTGCAGGGCGGCGCCGGTGGAGACGCCCGCGAAGATGCCCTCCTGCTGGAGGAGTTCACGGGTGCGGGTGACGGCGTCCGCCGAGCCGACGGAGAACCGGGTCGTCAGCACGGAGGCGTCGTACAGCTCGGGCACGAAGCCCTCGTCGAGGTTGCGCAGGCCGTAGACGAGGTCGTCGTAGCGGGGTTCGGCGGCGACGATCTTCACGTCGGGCTTGTGCTCGCGCAGGTAGCGGCCGACGCCCATGAGCGTGCCGGTGGTGCCGAGTCCGGCCACGAAGTGCGTGATGGAGGGCAGGTCGGCGAGGATCTCGGGGCCGGTGCCCGCGTAGTGCGCGCCGGCGTTGTCCGGGTTGCCGTACTGGTAGAGCATCACCCAGTCCGGGTGCTCGGCGGACAGCTCCTTGGCGACGCGTACGGCGGTGTTGGAGCCGCCCCCGGCCGGCGAGGAGATGATCTCCGCGCCCCACATGCCGAGCAGGTCGCGGCGCTCCTGCGAGGTGTTCTCGGGCATCACGCACACCATGCGGTAGCCCTTGAGCTTGGCCGCCATGGCGAGCGAGATGCCGGTGTTGCCGGAGGTCGGTTCGAGGATCGTGCAGCCCGGGGTGAGGCGGCCGTCCTTCTCCGCCTGCTCGATCATGAACAGGGCCGGACGGTCCTTGATCGAACCGGTGGGGTTGCGGTCCTCCAGCTTGGCCCAGATGCGGACGTCGGCGGACGGCGAGAGCCGCGGCAGGCGCACCAGCGGGGTGTTGCCGACCGCGGCCAGCGGGGAGTCGTACCGCATCGCCGTCAGGCCATACCGCCGGCCACGGCCGGCAGGATCGTGATGCTGTCCCCGTCGGACAGCTTGGTCTTGATGCCGTCCAGGAAGCGGACGTCCTCGTCGTTCAGGTAGACGTTGACGAAGCGGCGCAGCTGGTCGCCGTCCACGATGCGGGCCTGGATGCCCGCATGCCGGGTCTCGAGGTCGGCGAAGAGCTCGGCGAGGGTGTCCCCGGTGCCCTCCACCGCCTTCTGGCCGTCGGTGTACTGGCGGAGGATGGTCGGGATGCGGACCTCGATGGCCATGGCTGAGGGCTCCTGTCGGAAGAGTCTGTCGTGGGTTCGGTGGGCGTGCTCGGGCACGCGGCAGTTCGCCGCGGCTCACGGCCCACGGCGTCAGCGGAAGATCAACAGATGGCGCTGTTCAGCCTGCAGAGATCGACGTGCAGCCGCGCCACGAGCAGCGTGCTCCGCGCCTTGTCGCCCACGTCGAGAAGAACCATGGGGTCATCGTATCGATTCCCCGACCGCCCTCCGGAGTGTGATCTCACCCTTCGGACACCCTCCTTCCGTCATACGGGATGGCCTGCCGGATCGCCGGGTCAGTACGCGTCGACGACCTTGACCTCTTCCTCGGTGACCTGGCCGTCGAGGATGCGGAACGAGCGGAACTGGAACTCGCCGGCGCCGTCGGTGTCGGCGGTGGAGACCAGGACGTAGTGGGCGCCGGGCTCGTTGGCGTAGGAGATGTCGGTGCGCGAGGGGTAGGCCTCGGTGGCGGTGTGGGAGTGGTAGATGACCACCGGCTCCTCGTCGTTGTCGTCCATCTCCCGGTACAGCTTCAGCAGGTCCTGGGAGTCGAACTCGTAGAAGGTGGGCGAGCGGGCCGCGTTCAGCATGGGGATGAAGCGCTCGGGGCGGCCTGCGCCCACGGGTCCCGCCACCACGCCGCACGCCTCGTCGGGGTGGTCCTGGCGCGCGTGGGCGACGATCCGGTCGTACAGGGCCTGGGTGATGGTCAGCATGTGGGTCAGGATAAGCAGACGGGCTGTCCCGTACCGAGGGGTGGTACGGAACAGCCCGTAATGCGGACAGCTTGCGCGGTGGGCGCGGGAAGTGCCCGGAGGACTCCCCGCGGCCGGGTCGACCGCGGCGGGTGCGGAGGCTAGCCGCCGACCTTCTCGAACTCGTTCTCGCCGCGCTGCGTGACCTGCGGGTTGCGGTTCTTGAGGACCGCCCAGCCGATGCCGAGGGCGATGGCCCAGCCGGCCATCACGTACAGGCAGATCCTGGCGTCCGCGTCGTAGGCGATCAGGCCGGTGACGAAGAGCAGGAAGGCGATGGCGATGTAGGAGCAGACCGAGCCGCCGGGCGCCGGGAAGGACGAGGCGGGCAGCCGGCCCGCGACGACCTGGCGGCGGTAGAGGACGTGGCTGATCAGGATCATCAGCCAGGTCCAGATGCCGGCCGCGGTGGCGACGGAGGTGACGTAGCCGAAGGCCTTCTCCGGGACGGTGTAGTTCAGGACGACGCCGATGCCCATGAAGATCACCGAGATGCCGATGCCGAGCGCCGGCGTCTTGGTGGAGGACAGCCGCTGGAAGACGCGCGGGGCCTCGCCGTTGTCGGCCAGGGTGCGCAGCATGCGGCCCGTGGAGTACATGCCCGAGTTGCAGGACGACAGGGCCGCGGTCAGCACGACGAAGTTGACGATGCCGGCGCCGGCCGGGATGCCGATGACCGCGAACGCCTTCACGAACGGGCTGGCGCCGTCGGAGAACTCGGTCCACTTGACGACGCACAGGATGACGGTGAGGGCACCGACGTAGAACAGGGCGATGCGCCAGGGCAGGGTGTTGATCGCCTTGGGGAGGGTCTTCTCCGGGTTCTCCGACTCACCGGCCGTGACACCGACCAGCTCGACGGCGAGGTAGGCGAACATGACGCCCTGGAGGGTCATCAGGGACGAGCCGATGCCCTTGGGGAAGAAGCCGTCGAAGGCCCACAGGTTGGAGACGGCGGCGGTGTCGCCGGCCTGGCTGAAGCCGAAGGTGAGGACGCCGAGGCCGATCACGATCATGCCGATGATGGCCGTGACCTTGACCATCGAGAACCAGAATTCGATCTCGCCGAACAGTTTCACCGAGATCAGGTTGGCGCCGAACAGCACGATCAGGAAGACCAGCGCCGAGACCCACTGCGGGATCTCCGGGAACCAGTAGTTGATGTAGATGGCCGCGGCGGTGAGTTCCGCCATGCCGGTGACCACCCACATCAGCCAGTACGTCCAGCCGGTGAAGTAGCCGAAGAACGGGCCGAGGAACTCGCGCGAGTACTCGGCGAAGGAGCCCGAGACGGGGCGGTAGAGCAGGAGCTCGCCGAGCGCCCGCATGATGAAGAAGATGATCACGCCGGCGAGGGCGTACATGACGATCAGGCTGGGTCCGGCCTTGGCGATGTTCGCCCCGGCTCCCAGGAAGAGCCCGACGCCGATGGCGCCGCCGATCGCGATCATCTGGACCTGACGACTGTTGAGCCCGCGCTCGTACCCCTCCTCGGGTACGGACTCCGTGTCGACCTGCGGTGAGGCCATGTGTGTGCGCCTTTCTCCATGCCGACCCGGGCCGGTGTCGGCCGCGGACCGTTTCTCGATCCCCCCGGACTGATGGAGCGGGGCGGACACCTGGAGCCCGCCCGTGCCTGGCCGGCGGTCGCCGGCTCGGTGGCGCACCCGGCGGAACATAAGGGTGGTGTTCGCCGGGCGGTCGTGAAGATTTATCACGGCCGCCACACTGATCAAACGGCCCGTTTGTGGCGCACACCACAAGGAGAAGCGGACAAAGTGTGTCTGGGGCGCCATAGATGGCGGGCGCGGTGACAGGATCGTTATCCGGATTTGAGCGTCCGTTGAGCGAACACCTGTCGCACCGGAAGCGGCGCCCGCAGAGCGCGAGGGGCCTGCCCGTACCGGTGATGGTACGGGCAGGCCCCTGACCGCGCGGATGCGCCCCCTGGCGAGCCTCACAGGCTCCTGGCGGCCTCCGCGGCGCTCGCCCCGGCCTCGACGTCCCCGCCCGCCCGGCGTCGGCGGACGAACTCCAGGAAGGAGTGCAGTTCCCGCTTCACCACCGGGGCCAGCAGGTAGAGGCCGATGATGTTGAAGACCGAGAGCAGGAACAGGGCCGAGTCGGCGAGGCTGATCAGCGAGTCGAGGGAGAGCAGCGAGCCCGCGACGACGAACACGCTCCAGATCACCTTGAACGTCGTCTCACTGGCCCGGCTCCGGCCGAAGAGGTACGACCACGCCTTGAGGCCGTAGTAACCCCAGGTCAGGATCGTGGAGAAGGCGAACAGCAGCACCGCGACGGTCAGCAGGTTCGGGAACCAGGGCAGCACGGTGGCGAAGGCGTCGGAGGTGATGGTGACCCCGCCGATGCTCTCGCCGGCGCGGGCCTCGTCCCAGCTGGCGGGGGCGGCGATGACGATGGTCAGCGCGGTCATGGTGCAGATGACGACCGTGTCGATGAACGGCTCCAGCAGCGCGACCAGGCCCTCGCTGGCGGGGTGCTTCGTCTTCACCGCGGAGTGGGCGATGGGCGCGGAGCCGAGGCCGGCCTCGTTGGAGAAGGCTGCCCGCTGGAAACCGACGATCAGGGCGCCGATCACACCGCCCGCGACACCGTCGGCCTCGAAGGCGCCCTGGAACACGGTGCCTATGGCGTCGGGCACCGCGGTGACGTTGGTCAGGATGACGATCAGGCAGGCCACGATGTACATGATCGCCATGGCCGGGACCAGTCGGCTGGTCACCGAGGCGATGGACCGGATGCCGCCGAGCAGCACCAGGCCCACCAGTGCGGCGACGACCAGGCCGAACAGCACGGCACCGGCCGACGAGGCCAGGAAGCCGTCCTCGCCGCCGAAGGTCGAGGAGATCTGCGCGTAGCTCTGGTTGGTCTGGAACAGGTTGCCGCCGAACAGACCGAAGAAGAGGATCATGATCGAGGCCAGCACGGCGAGCACCTTGCCGAGCCTGGCGCCGCCGCTGCCGAAGCGCTCGGCCAGCCCCTTGGGCAGGTAGTGCATGGGCCCGCCGGAGACGGTGCCGTCCGCGTGCTCCTCCCGGTACTTCACACCGAGGGTGACCTCGACGAACTTGGTGGCCATGCCGAGCAGACCGCAGAGGATCATCCAGAAGGTGGCGCCCGGGCCGCCGATGGACACGGCCACCGCGACACCGGCGATGTTGCCAAGACCCACGGTGCCCGAGACGGCGGCGGTCAGCGCCTGGAAGTGGTTGACCTCGCCGGGCGAGCCGTCCTCGTCGTACTTGCCGCGCACGACGTCGACGGCGAGTTTGAGTTTGCGGGCCTGTAGGAGGCCGAACCACGCGGTGAAGACGAGACCCGCGACCACGAGCCAGGCGACGATGAGCGGCAGCTCGGTGCCGCCGACGGGGACGGTGTAGAAGACGATGTCGCCGACCGTGGTGGCGACGGGATCGAAGAAATCGCTGACGGCGTCGTCGATGGACTGGGTGATGGAGTCGAGTGACATCGAACTTCCTCGGTGGTGCGGGGACAACCTGACTGGGCGCGGCGGAGCGGGGGCGGCACGGCGGCGCCATGTCCCGTTCGGCGACGGCGGTGGGGGCGCCGGCCCGGGAACCGGGTCGACAGCTCTCGTGTCGTTTCTGGTCCTGCACACCGGCGGGTGACCGGTCGGCTTGCTCAGGCCGACCGGTCGGCCGCAAGCGAGTTGCCGATTTTTACCACGCGTTTACCGCCTCTTTGAGTGACGCAGGTCACAGAAGACCGCCCCTGCGACACAAAGCCGCAGGGGCGGTGACGGGATCGTTATGCGGACTTGAGGTTCCTCTGAGCGAACCGATCAGTGGACTTTTCCGGACATCCAGCGCGGATTCACGGCATGAGTGTCGAGACGAGCGTCTCCTGGAGGCCGCCGAGCCACAGGTACGCCATCACCATCGGCTTGCGCGGGTCCTCGTCGGGGAGGTGGAAGAGGAGGTCGCTGTCGTCCTCGTCGCTGATCTCCAGGCGGGAGCCGATCGCCAGGCGCAGGTCGTTCAGGGCGCCGAGCCACCGGCGGGACTCGTCCGGCGACAGCTTGAGGACCGCGCCGCCCTCGCCGCCCGCGGTGAGCGCGTCCAGGGAGCGGATCACGGCGAGGGCGTTGTCGCGCTTGCCGGCCCGCAGGTCGTTCTCGGTGTAGCGGCGGAACTCGGCGGAGTGGGCGCGCTCCTCCTCGGCCTCCTTGCCGCGGGCGGGCCGCTCGGGGTCGCCGTAGGCGTCCGGGAAGAGGCGGCGCAGCACGGGGTCGGCGGGCGGCTCGCTGGGGCCCTCGGCGAAGAGTTCGGCGAGCGGGTCGCCGGAGGTGTCCTCGGCGGGGCCGGGGCCGATGAGCTCCAGCAGCTGCACGGCCAGGGACCGGATGATGGAGATCTCGACGTCGTCGAGGGCGACGGCCGCGCCGCCGCCGGGGAGCGGTTCGAAGTGTCCTGGCATGGAGGCGTTCGCTACTTCCGGTCCTGCGGGCGGGGTCGGTTCATGTCCGGCTCGGTCACTTCCGGTCCTGCTGGAGGGTGGCCCACAGTCCGTAGCCGTGCATGGCCTGGACGTCGCGTTCCATCTCCTCGCGGGTGCCGCTGGAGACGACCGCCCGGCCCTTGTGGTGGACGTCGAGCATGAGCTTGGTGGCCTTGTCCTTGGAGTAGCCGAAGTACGTCTGGAAGACGTACGTCACATAGCTCATGAGGTTGACCGGGTCGTTGTGGACGATGGTGACCCACGGGACGTCGGGCTCGGGTACGGCGAAGACCTCCTCCGCCGACTCGGTGCGTTCGATCTCCAGGGGTGCGGGTGACGTCACACTGCCCATGCTGCCACCGCAGGGGGGTGCAGGCACAAACCGGCCCGCTCGGGCGGGGCGCCGTCCGGCATCCGGACCCGAAATCGTCAGAGTGACGAAATGGGGGTACTATCCCTGCCATGAACACAGCGGACCTTGGGCTGCCGGTGGACGTTCCCTCGACGGCACTCTTCACGGACCAGTACGAGCTGACGATGCTGCGGGCCGCCCTGAAGGCGGGGACGGCCGGACGGCGCAGCGTGTTCGAGGTCTTCACCCGGCGGCTGCCCAACGGCCGCCGCTACGGCGTGGTGGCCGGCACCGGGCGGGTGCTGGACGCGGTGGAGAACTTCCGTTTCGACCCGGGCGTCCTCGGGTTCCTGCGGGAGAAGAACATCGTGGACGACGAGACGCTCGACTGGCTGGCCGGCTACCGCTTCTCCGGCGACATCTGGGGCTACCCCGAGGGCGAGGTGTACTTCCCCGGCTCGCCGATCATGCGGGTCGAGGGCAGCTTCGCGGAGTGCGTGCTGCTGGAGACGGTGCTCCTGTCGATCCTCAACCACGACTCGGCGATCGCCGCGGCGGCCTCCCGGATGTCGTCCGCGGCCGGTGACCGGCCGCTGATCGAGATGGGCGCCCGGCGCACCCACGAACTGGCCGCCGTGGCCGCCGCCCGCGCCGCCTACGTCGGCGGCTTCGCCTCCACCTCCGACCTCGCGGCCGGCTTCCGCTACAACATCCCGACCGTCGGCACCTCCGCCCACGCCTTCACCCTGCTGCACGACAGCGAACGCGACGCCTTCCGGGCCCAGGTGGACTCCCTCGGCGGCGGTACGACGCTGCTCGTGGACACCTACGACGTGGCCGAGGCGGTCCGTACGGCCGTCGAGATCGCCGGGCCGGAGCTGGGCGCCGTGCGGATCGACTCCGGTGACCTGCTGCTGGTGGCGCACCGGGTGCGGCAGCAGCTGGACGAGCTGGGCGCCACCGGCACGAAGATCATCGTGACCTCGGACCTGGACGAGTACGCCATCGCCTCGCTGGCCGCGGCGCCGGTGGACGCCTACGGGGTGGGGACGCAGCTGGTGACCGGGTCCGGACACCCGACCGCGTCCATGGTCTACAAGCTGGTCGCCCGCGCCGAGTCCAACGACCCGAAGGCGCCGCTGGTGCCGGTGGCGAAGAAGTCCAGCGGCGGCAAGACCTCCATCGGCGGCCGCAAGTGGGCGGCGCGGCGGCTGGACGAGCACGGCGTCGCCGAGGCCGAGGTGATCGGCACCGGTGCCGTGCCGGCCGCGCTGGCCGACCGGCAGCTGCTGGTGCCGCTGGTCAAGGGCGGCGAGGTGGTCGCCCGGGAGCCGCTGGACGTGGTCCGCGACCGGCACGCCGCGGCCCGCGCGGGTCTGCCGCTGTCGGCTACCCAGCTCTCCCGCGGGGAACCCGTCATCCCGACGGAGTACGCGCAGGTGCCCTAGGGTCTGTCGTTCGGATCAGCGCGGCTGTGAGGTGCGGTGCCCTTTCGACCGGCCCGAGCGGGGTCCGGTGCGTGCAGCTGCAAGGCGGAGGAGGGCGACAACGCGGAGCGGTGGCAACCGACGACAACGCCGCAGATGCGCGTGCCGGACCCCGCGACCCCGGGATGATCCGAACGACTGGCCCTAAGGGCGGCTGAGGCGCGCCGCCGCCGGCGGTGTGCGCCTCGTACGCCGGGCGGGGCTCCCGGTACGCGGGCCGGGTCCTCGCCCGCCGCTGCCGTGCCCCTGTCCGCGCCGTCCGCGAGTCACTAGGCTCGGGAGGTTCACCGGCCGGGCCCGTCCCCCCACCCCGACCCCTACCCCATAGTCGCCATAGTCGAAGGACACCCACCATGCGCCGCGCACTGATCGTCGTCGACGTGCAGAACGACTTCTGCGAGGGGGGCAGCCTCGCCGTCGCCGGCGGTGCCGACGTGGCCGCCGCCGTCACCGAGCTGATCGGCCAGGCCCCGGCCGGCTACCGCCATGTGGTGGCCACCCGGGACCACCACATCGCACCCGGCGGGCACTTCGCCGACCGTCCCGACTACGTGCGCTCCTGGCCCGCGCACTGCGTCGCCGGGACCGAGGGCGTCGGCTTCCATCCGAACTTCGCCCCCGCGGTCACCTCGGGAGCGGTCGACGCCGTCTTCGACAAGGGGGCGTACTCGGCGGCCTACAGCGGCTTCGAGGGGACCGACGAGAACGGCACGTCCCTGGCCGACTGGCTGCGGGCCCGGGAGATCGACGAGGTGGACGTGGTGGGCATCGCCACCGACCACTGTGTGCGCGCCACCGCGCTGGACGCCGCCCGCGAGGGCTTCCGCACCCAGGTGCTGCTCGATCTGACCGCGGGAGTGGCCCGGGAGAGCACCGAACGCGCGCTGGAGGAGCTGCGGGCGGCCGGCGTACATCTCTCGGGCAAGCCCGTCGTGCAGTGACCCGTACGGGCCGTCGTGCCGTGACCCGTGCGAGGCCCGTCGGCGAGTGACCCGTACGAGGCCCGTCGGCCAGTGACCCGTACGGGGCCCGCGTCCGTGCTGTGACCCCGTACGGGGCCCTTCGCGCTGTGACCCGTACGGGTGCTGTCGTGCAGTGGCCGTACGGGGCGGCCCGGCCGCCCGGCGGCGGTCGGTGTTCTACGCGGGTGTCGCGGGCCGTCTGAGCAGGGCCCGGATCGGGTGCCAGAGCTCCACCGCCAGGTCCGCGCCCGCCAGGACAGCGTTGTCGGTGGCCGTGCGCCATATCAGGCCGTCGGGGTGGTGCAGCACCGCGGTGATCTCGTCCGGGGTCGGCGGGGCGGCGTTGCCCCGCAGGTAGACCGACCGCAGCCCCAGGTTGCGCAGCCTGGTCAGGGCGCGCGCCCGGTTGTGGGCGTGGACGAGGACGCGGACGCCGGCCGGTGCGTCGGCGGCGGGACTGGGCAGGTTGAGCGCCACCACCACCGTGCCGTTCGGCAGCTTGCTGAAACCTCCTGCGGCCATGCGGTCATACCCCCGTGTCGGCCCGTGTCGGGACAGGTGTCAATAAGAGAGCCACAGGGGGCACCTAAACACGGATCGGCGGTGACCCGCCAGGGGGTCACCGCCGATCATGTTCTGACCTGCGAAGATGCTATTTACCTGCCCGCAGGGCCGACCTCGAGCTCGATCGTCGAGCCGTTCTTGGCCTCCTTGAGGATCTTGATCTTCGTGTTGGTGTCAGTGATCTTGACGCCGGCGGTCTTGTTCGACTCGTCGTAGTAGTCGTTGGTGCGGTCGTTGAAGACCGACACGCCCTTCGACGACGGGATCCAGGTCGCCACGTCCGCCTTGTGCAGCGTGATGCCGTCGGTCGGGTAGAGGCTGAACGGCGCGTCGTAGCTCTGCACGCGGTTGCGCATCAGCGTGCCGTCGGACCACTTCAGCGCGTCCGGGTGCGAGTCGACCGGCAGGAGCAGACCGACGCCCGGGTGCTGGCTGGTGTTGTTGTCCGCCTGGGAGGTGTCCCACTTCCAGATCAGCAGGCCGTTCTGGTACGCGTAGTGCTCCACCCAGTCCGGACGGCTGTTGGCGAAGCCGAAGTTGTACGGGCCCGTCTTCAGCGTCTTGTCGTACGACACGTACTGGCGGTTCTCGGCGATGTAGTACTGCGCGTAGTCCTTGGTGAAGGACGCGCCGACGCGGGAGAAGCCGGTGGCGGTCCAGGCGCCGTCCGCGCTCTCGGCGTTGTCGGAGAAGAGCGGCGTGCCGTCCGCCGTCACCGTGATCGCGTCGGCCGTGAAGCCCTTCTGGGCCACGCCGCCGTCGGTCTGGTAGCGGAAGCGCAGGTCGATCTTCTGGCCGGCGTAGGCGTCCAGGGAGTACGCGAGCTTCTTGTGGCCGTCGACCGTGCCGTGCAGGGCGGGCTTGTCGCTGCCGTCGCGCGGGATCGGCTGACCGTCGACCGTGCCGTCGATCGCGGTCCAGTTGGCGCCGCCGTCGGTGGACACCTCGGTGTAGAGGTAGTCGTAGTCGGCCTCGATGTCGTACCAGCCGTCGAAGGTCAGCTCGGCCTTGGACTTGCCGGTGAGGTCGACCGAACGCGTCAGCGTGTTCTTGAGGTTGTCGCCGCTGCCGCTCCACCACTGGGTGGCGCCCTCGGCCGGCTCGACGATCTCGGTGGTGACGGCCTTCTTCGGCAGTTCGACGACCAGCGCCTGCTTGTGCTTGGTGTTGTACTCGGCGACGCCCAGCTTGTGCCAGGAGTTGACGCCGGCCTTGGCCGTGTCGAAGTTCAGCCAGCCGAGCTGGAGCTTGTCCCAGGCGGTCATGTCGCCGGGCAGGTCACCGATCTCGTTCTTGCCGGTGCCGAGCCACGAACCGGACGACATCAGCGTCCAGAAGCCGGTGGAGTTCTCGCCGCCGGCGGTGTCGTAGTGGTCCGGCAGACCGAGGTCGTGGCCGTACTCGTGGGCGAAGACGCCGAGTCCGCCGTTCTCCGGCTGGATGGTGTAGTCGCCGACCCAGATGCCGGTGTCGCCGATCTGGGTGCCGCCGAGCTTGTTGTTCTCGGGGCCGGTGGCGCCGGCGTCGGTGCCGAAGGCGTACCAGCGGTGGGCCCAGATCGCGTCCTCGCCCTGGGCGCCGCCGCCCGCGGACTCGTCCTCGCCGGCGTGCACGATCTGGAAGTGGTCGATGTAGCCGTCGGACTCGTTGAAGTCGCCGTCGCCGTCGTGGTCGTAGCGGTCCCACAGGTCGTACTGGGACAGCTGCGACGTGATCTGGGCGTCGGTGCGGCCGGCCGCCTTCTGCTGCTCGACCCACGCGGTGACGCCGTCCTGCACCGCGTACCAGGCGCAGTTGTCGGGGTCGCACTTGTTGGAGCCGTAGCGGGCCTCGTTGTACGGGACCTTGACCCAGTCGGAGACCTCGCCGTCGACCGAGTAGCGGCCGGAGGACTGCTTCTCGTAGTAGGTCTTGACCGAGTTGACGCCCTTGCCGGACCCGAAGTACAGGTCCTCGAAGTGCTGCTGGTCGTAGTCCTCCTGCCAGGCCGTGGAGTTGTCCTTCTCCCGGTCCGGCTCGGCGATCTGGTTGTGCAGCGGGCCGGGGGTGCCGCCGTAACGGCTGTCGATCTTGTCCCCGAACTCGACCAGGATCGTGAAGATCTTGTCGGTCTTCTCGCGGCCGAGCTCGACGTACTTGCTGTCGCCCTTCTTACTCTTCAGCTGGACGACCTTCGAACCGTCACGGTTCTTGACCGAAGCCTTGCCGGAAATGACCTGCTTGATCGCTTCTTCGCGCTGCGCGGCCTGCGTCTTGCTCAGCGGGCCGTCGAGGTCGTGGTCGGCGTGGTGGCGGTCCGCCGGATCGTGGCGGTCCACGGCACCGGGCCGCTCGGCCGCGTCGGCCGTGTCGGCCTGGGCCATGGTGAACGCAGAGCAGGTGGCGGTGGCCGCCGCGAGGGCCACGCCTATCGCGGCCGCTCTGAACGTCCAGGGTCTACTGGTCACTTGAGATCCCCTCCCGCGTCCGTACGGCGCGGACGAGGAAGGTTCCGTCGATGGAAGATTCCCGCGCGTACGTGATCAACGCGTGTAGTCAAGTGACGACATTTGACTAGAGGTTCGACAGAAAAAACAGCCCTTGACTTGCACCGTTCAACTGCACTATGCGGAGACGACGTTCGCTTTCCGGACACATCCCCGCGAACCCGAACGGGCGCGTACGACCGTCCACGGGATGGACGCCATACATCCGTGCGCCCCCTGTGCACCGGCCCTGTCGGTCAGGTCACGCTTACCGTCCGTTCCGCTCGGGCACCCTCGCCGTTAGAGTCGGTTGGTGGAACGCCCTTGAACCGGTGGAAAGCCAGGCCGACAGCCCCCGACTCCCGAGGACACGATGGCCATGCCCCGTCCGACTGTCGCTCAGCTCGCTTACGGTTCGTGCACCGTGATCTTGTCGACACTCGCCATGCTCCTGCTGTCCGGGACGAGTTCGGGCGTGGGGATCGCGGTCGTCGCCGTCATTGCGCTCGTCCTCGGACTCCTGGTGGCCCTGACCGTTCCGTCGGCCGGGCCCCGGCGGCCCGTCGCGGAGGAGCGGCCCGCGGCACCGGAAACGGAGTCGGTGCGGGCCACCGTCCCCGCCCCGCCCCGCGAGCCGGTCCGGGAGCGGGCGGCGTCCTGACCGCCCGGACCCACCGGCCGTCGACTCGGCCGTCGACTCGGCCGTGCCTCCGGCCGTCGACTCGGCCATCCCTCCGGTCGTCGATTCGGCCGTGCCTCCGGTCGTCGATTCGGCCGTGCCTCCGGTCGTCGATTCGGCCGTGCGTCAACGCGTGCTGACCACCACGGTCTTGGCCGCCTTGTCGTGCAGGCCCTGCTTGTAGGGCCGGTCGAAGAAGCTCCAGCCGCCCGAGATCGCCGTCCACACACAGGCGCAGCAGAACGCGAACGGCAGCCACAGCACGGCGGCCCGGATCAGCGCGGTCTGCACCGAGGGCGTCGAGCCGTCGTTCAGGTCGGCCACCCTCATGCCCAGCCACTTCTTGCCCAGGGTCTGACCGGTGCGGGCGGTCATGAAGGTGTCGTACGCCAGGTAGAGGACGGCGGCGACGACGGACTGGCCGAAGGAGTTGCCGACGTTGATCTCGTCGCCGTCGACGTTGTACTCGCTGACGCCGAACGGCCAGGTGAGCAGCCAGACGACGACACCGACGAGGAGCATGTCGATGAGGCGGGCGAGCGTGCGCCGGCCGCTGTCGGCGAGCGGGGGCATACCGGCCAGGGGGTCGGCGGCACCGGGATGACCGCCGTAGGGGCCGCCGCCTTGAGGACCGCCGCCCGCCCCGTAGGGGCCGCCGCCCCCGGGACCGCCGCCGGGCCCGTAGGGGCCGCCGCCGGCCGCGTACGGGTTGTCGTACGGGGAGCCCGGCCCCGGTGCTCCGGGGCCGCCCGGCGGTGGCTGTTTCTTGAACGGGTCGTCGTCCGGCGACTGCTGACCGGAGCCGGAGGGCGGTTCGGTGCTCATGGCCCGAGTCGACCGCGAACCCCCCGGCCCCGCATCCGGCGGGCCGCCGTCCGGAGTACCGGTGGCCGCAGCCGGTACGGCCGCGGCCGCTCCGGGTCAGCCGGCGACGAAGGTGTGCGCGGCCTTGTCGTGCCAGCACTGCCGCCAGGGCTTGTCGAACAGGCACCACAGCACGCCGACCACACCGACGACGAGCAGCCCGGGGATGCAGTAGACGAGCCACCGGCGCAGGGCCGCGCCGAACTCCGGTGCCTCATGGCCCTCGATGTCCCGCACCTCCAGCCCCAGCAGCTTCTTGCCCAGGGTGCGGCCCCACTTGACGGTGGGCAGCACCTCGTAGAGGACACCGGCGAGGAGCAGCACGGCCAGGGTGATGCCGAGGTGGACCGCCGTCGTGCCGTCGAGCAGCCAGACCGTGACGGTCTCGCCGGACAGCTTGGCGGCGTCGATCTTCGCCTGGATGTGGTCGACGGCCTGGATGCCGAGCGGCACACCGGCCACCGCGGTGACAGCGGCCACGACGAGCGTGTCCAGCAGCCGGGCGGCCAGCCGCCGTCCGAGCGCGGCGGGACGGGCGGCCGCCTGTCGCCGGGCGGCCGCCTGGAAGGGGTCCTCGACCGGCGGCTTCCACGGCGCGACCGGCGGCTCACCGCCGTCGGCGAGCCGGTGCACCTGCTGCGCCCAGGACGCCTGGCCGCCGCCGGGACCGGTGGTCAGCGGCGCGGCGGGGGCCGGGGGTGCGGCGGGCGCGGCAGCTTGCGGGGGCACGGGCGGGGCGGTGACCTGCTGCGGGCCGGACGGTGCCGTGGCCGCGGCGGCCGCGCGGTCGGCGGCGGCCTTCCCCGCCCCGAACCCGGGTCCTGAGGAAGCGGGAGCCTGCTGCCCCACGGGCCCCTGCTGGGGCCCCTGCGGCCCGGCGCCCTGCGGCGCGTCCCGCTTCACCGCGCGGAAGGTCATGGTGCCCTCGTCCGCGGGGGCCGCGGTGGCGGGGTCGGCCGCCGGCCGGGGCGTGGCCGTCGGCCTGCGGAACATGACGGTGTTGCCCGCGTCGGCGTCCTGGGCGCCCTGGGAGGCGGCCTCCGGCGGGGACGCGTGCGGCACCCGCGGGTCGGCGCCCCAGGACACCTTGCGGTCCTGCTCACCGCCGAAGCCGGACTGGCGGGAGCGGTCGGCGCCCCAGGCCGAGGCCGGTTCGGGCCGGCTGCCGTGCTGCGCCTCGGCCGGGGCGGCGGACGCGGCCGGAGCGGATGCCGCGGGCGGGGCGGCGGCGGACGCCGGGGACGGGGCGGGCCCGGAGGCGGGGGACGACGCAGGAGTGGCGGCCGGGTTCGCCGGAGGAGCGGTGGCCGGGGACGGCTCGTCCTGCGGGTCCTCGTCGAAGAAGTGCGGGCCGGTCTCCTCCACGGAGGGCTGCGCGGGACGCACCCCGGGCGGCGGGGCGAGCGGCTCGCCGTCCTTGGGCGCCGGACGGCTCGTGCCCGGTACCCAGGAAGAACCGTTCCAGTACCGGACATATCCAGGAATGGACGGGTCCGGGTAATACCCTTCGCGAGGGCTGTCGTCGCCGGGTGCCGGGGTTGGGGCGCTCATGTCCGTCGTCCCGTATCTGCTCGATGGGTGGGTCGGGGGGATCCACATCTATCAGACGCGCGGGACCCGGACCGTCCGTCCGACCGGACCCCACTCCTTTCGGGCACCTTCTCGTTCAGAAGAGCTTGCCCGGGTTCAGGATGCCGTGCGGGTCGAAGACCTGTTTCACGGCCCGCTGCATCTCCAGGTTGACGGGACCGAGTTCACGCGCCAGCCACTCCTTCTTCAGCACACCCACACCGTGCTCGCCGGTGATGGTGCCGCCGAGCTGCAGGCCGAGCGCCATGATCTCGTCGAAGGACTCACGGGCCCGCCGGGACTCCTCGGGATCCTGCGCGTCGAAGCAGACCGTCGGATGGGTGTTGCCGTCGCCCGCGTGCGCGACGACGCCGATGGTGAGCCGGTGCTTCTCCGAGATGCGCTCGACGCCGTCGATGAGTTCGCCGAGCCGGGAGCGCGGCACGCACACGTCGTCGATCATCGTGGTGCCCTTGACCGCTTCGAGCGCGACCAGGGACATCCGCCGCGCCGTGAGCAGCAGTTCGGACTCTGCGGCGTCCTCGGCGGGCACCACCTGGGTGGCGCCGGCGGCCTCGCACAGGGCGCCGACGGCGGCGAGGTCGGCGGCCGGGTCGGTGGTGTCGAAGGCGGCGAGCAGCAGCGCCTCGGTGGACTCCGGCAGGCCCATGCGGGCCATGCCGTTGACCGCACGGACCGTCGTACGGTCCATGAGTTCCAGCAGGGAGGGGACGTGGCCGCCGGCCATGATGCGGCACACGGCGTCGCAGGCGGCGGCCGAGGAGGAGAACTCGGCGGCCAGCACGAGCTGCTCGGGCGGCTTGGGCCGCAGGGCGAGGACGGCGCGGACGACGATGCCGAGGGAGCCCTCGGAGCCGACGAACAGCCGGGTCAGGTCGTATCCGGCGACGCCCTTGGCGGTGCGGCGGCCGGTGGACATCAGCCGGCCGTCGGCGAGGACGACGTCCAGGCCGAGGACGTACTCGGCCGTCACGCCGTACTTCACGCAGCACAGCCCGCCCGAGGCGGTGCCGATGTTGCCGCCGATGGTGCACATCTCCCAGCTGGAGGGGTCCGGCGGGTAGGCGAGGCCGTGTTCGCCGACGGCGCGGGAGAGGGTGGCGTTGACGACGCCGGGTTCGACGACGGCGATCTGGTCGACCGGGTCGATCTCCAGGATGCGGTCCATCTTGGTCAGGGAGAGCACGATGCAGCCGTCGCTGGCGTTGGCGGCGCCGGACAGACCGGTGCGGGCGCCCTGCGGGACGACGGGCACGCGAAGCTCGGTGGCGGTGCGCATGACGTGCTGGACCTGTTCGACCGTGCGCGGCAGGACCACCACCGCGGGGCTGCCGGCCGGGCAGAAGCTCGCCATGTCGTTGGCGTAGGAGGCGGTGACGTCGGGGTCGGTGAGCACCGCTTCGGCGGGCAGCCCGCCGAGCAGCCGGTCGACGAGAGGTCCGGCCGCCACCGTGTCTTCATCGCGTCGCGCTTCGATACGGCTCATGATCACAGCGTGACACCCGGGGCCATCGGTGTGAACCCCACGGAGGCAGCCGCGTCACCTCGGGGTGTGATCATCGTATGAACATGGGGTGTGGCGCAGAGTGTGCGCCATGGACGACAAGCCTTGTGAGCCGCGCGGGCGGGTGCGGCGCCGGGTGCTGCTCGGCTCGGCCGGCGGGTCCGCGGTGCTCGGCGGGGTGCTGGTACTGCTGCCGTGGGGGCACGGAACGCCGGAGGCGCCGTCTCCGCAGGAGCGGGCGCTGGCGGCGGTCACCAGTGGCGTGCCGGCCGCGCTGCCGGACCTGGCGGCGCTGGTCGAGGAGCGCGAGCGGCACCTGAAGCAGCACCCGAGGGACGCCCGGGCCTGGGCGGTGCTCGGCGCCGCCCGGGTGGAGCAGGGGCTGCGGCTGGCGGACCCGGCGTGCTGGTCGCGGGCGGAGAAGGCGCTGCGCACCTCGCTGAAGGTGCGGCCGAAGGACAACGCGCCCGCGCTGCGCGGGCTGGCGACGCTGGCCAACGCCCGCCGGGACTACGCCGAGGCGCGCACCTGGGGCGAGGCGGCGCGGAAACTGGAGCCGAAGCGGTGGACGACGTATCCGCCGCTGATCGAGGCGTCCATGGGGCTCGGGGACGACGAGGAGACGCAGAAGCTGCTGGACCGGCTGACCGGGCTGCGCTCCGGGCCGGCCGTGATGGCGCGGGCGGCGGCCGTGTACCGGGAGCGGGGCTGGCGGGAGGACGCGGCGGCGCGGCTGGCCGACGCGGCGTCGGCGGCCGGCGAGCCCGCCGAGCGGGCGGCGTACCTGGAGCGGGCCGGGCAGCTCGCCTGGGAACGCGGGGACCGGGAGGACGCGCTGCGGCACTTCCAGGAGGCGGTGCGCACCGACCCGGACCAGCGGGCGGCGCAGGCCGGGCAGGGCCGGGCGCTGGCGGCGCTGGGCCGGATGACGGAGGCGCTCAGCGCGTACCGGGTGGCGCTGGCGGCGCAGCCCCGGCCCGAGTACGCGCTGGAGCTGGGCGAGCTGTACGAGTCGCTGGGGCTGCGGCAGGCGGCGGAGGTGCAGTACGCGCTGCTGCGGGAGCGGGTGCGGCTGGCCGCCGCGCACGGGGCCGACGAGGAGCTGTTCCTCGGCCGGTTCGAGGCGGACCACGGGGACCCGGCCGCGGCGGTGCGGCGACTGCGGGCGGAGTGGAAGCGGCAGCCGTCGACGGCGGTGGCGGACGCGCTGGGCTGGGCGCTGCACCGGGCGGGACGGTCGTCGCAGGCGCTGTCGTTCGCGGTGCGGGCGACGGAGGGGGTGCAGGGCGGCGGGGTGCGCAGCGCGCTGTACGCCTTCCACCGCGGGATGATCGAGCGGGAGCTGGGGCGGTACGGGGCGGCGCGGCGGCATCTGCGGGAGGCGGTGCAGATCAACCCGTACTTCTCGCCGCTGCGGGTGCCGCAGGCGAAGGCGGCGCTGGCCCGCCTGGGGGAACCGTCCGTCCAGGCGGGGCCCGAGTCGTCCTGACGGAACACCGGTGCGGGGCGCGGGCGGGTGTGCGCGGCCGGCGCCTGCGGGGTGCCTACCCGGAGCGTGTGCCGCCGGCGCCCACCCGTGCCGTCCCGCGGCGCGACTGCCCGCGGTGGCGGCGGACGACCGCGGGTGGACGCGGCGTGGCTGTCCGGGACGGGGCTCTACAGGTTGCCGCGCTTGGCCTGCTCGCGTTCGATGGCCTCGAAGAGCGCCTTGAAGTTGCCCTTGCCGAAGCCCATCGAGCCGTGGCGCTCGATGAGTTCGAAGAACACCGTCGGACGGTCCTGGACCGGCTTGGTGAAGATCTGCAGCAGATAGCCGTCCTCGTCGCGGTCGACGAGGATCTTCAGCTCGCGCAGCGTCTCGACCGGCACCCGCGTCTCGCCGGCCCACTCGCCGAGGGTGTCGTAGTACGAGTCCGGGGTGTCCAGGAACTGCACACCCGAGGCGCGCATCTGGCGGACGGTCTGCACGATGTCGTTGGTGTTCAGCGCGATGTGCTGGACGCCGGCGCCGCCGTAGAACTCCAGGTACTCGTCGATCTGGGACTTCTTCTTGGCGATGGCCGGCTCGTTGATCGGAAACTTCACCTTCAGCGTGCCGTCGGCCACCACCTTCGACATCAGCGCGCTGTACTCGGTGGCGATGTCGTCGCCCACGAACTCCTTCATGTTCGTGAAGCCCATGACCTTGTTGTAGAACGCCACCCACTCGTTCATCCGGCCGAGTTCGACGTTGCCGACGCAGTGGTCGACGGCCTGGAAGGTGCGCTGGGCCGGCGGTTCCACGATCGGGTCGGCGGCGACGTAGCCGGGCAGGTAGGGGCCGTCGTAGCCGCCGCGCTCGACCAGGGTGTGGCGGGTCTTGCCGTAGGTGGCGATCGCGGCGAGGACGACGGTGCCGTGCTCGTCCTTCAGCTCGTACGGCTCGGCGACGGAGCGGGCGCCGTGCTCGATGGCGTAGGCGTACGCGGCGCGCGCGTCCGGCACCTCGATGGCGAGGTCGATGACGCCGTCGCCGTGGGCGGCCACGTGCTCGGTGAGGAAGGTGCCCCACTCGGTGGCGGGCTTGATGACCGAGGTGAAGACGAAGCGGGCGGAGCCGTTCTCCAGGACGTAGCTCGCGGTCTCGCGGCTGCCGTTCTCCGGTCCGGAGTAGGCGACCAGCTTCATGCCGAAGGCGGTGGAGTAGTAGTGCGCCGCCTGCTTGGCGTTGCCCACGGCGAAGACGACCGCGTCCATTCCCTTGACCGGGAAGGGGTCGGCCTGCCGGGCGGTCGATGCGGGAGTGTGGTGTGTGGTCTGCGTCATAGGTGCAGGGTGGGGCAGCCCTGCAAGGTGCGCAATAGTTTGCCTGTTCACTGGGCAATGTGTTCAGTCGGATGCCCGCTTCGGCGAGCTTTCTGTACAGGATGACCACAGGGGAGGCCGACATGGCGATCGATCATCTGGACGGGCGGATCATCCTGCTGCTGGCGCGGGAGCCACGGATCGGCGTGCTGGAGATGTCCCGGCGGCTCGGCGTGGCGCGCGGCACCGTGCAGGCCCGCCTCGACCGGCTTCAGTCGAACGGAGTCATCCGCGGATTCGGTCCCCAGGTGGATCCCGCGGCCCTCGGCTACCCCGTCACGGCCTTCGCCACGCTGCAGATCCGGCAGGGTCAAGGAGCCGACGTACGGGCCCACTTGGCGACCGTGCCGGAGGTGCTGGAGCTGCACACCACGACCGGCACCGGGGACATGCTGTGCCGGCTGGTGGCGCGTTCCAACGCCGATCTCCAGCGGGTGATCGACCGCGTCGTCGGTTTTGATGGCATCGTCCGGGCCTCCACGGCGATCGTCATGGAGAATCCCGTTCCGCTGCGGATCATCCCGCTGGTGGAGCAGGCAGCGCTCGGCGAGTGATGCGACCTGGCCGAGCTGGGGTGAGCCGATGTGAACTTCTGGGAGTACCTGGGCAACCGCCATCAGCAGCTGCTCGCCGACGCGTTCCAGCACGCCAGCGCCGTCTTCCAGTGCATGGTGGTGGCGACCGTGCTCGGCGTGCTGATCGGGGTCGCCACCTACCGCAGCGAGTGGGCGGGCAACCTCGCCACGACCGCCACCGCGACCCTGCTGACCATTCCCGCGCTGGCCATGATCGGTCTGCTGATCCCGGTCGTGGGCCTCGGGGTGCCGCCGACGGTGATCGCGCTGACCCTGTACGGGCTGCTGCCGATCGTGCGGAACTCGATCGTGGGGCTGCGCGGGGTCGATCCGTCGCTGGTGGACGCGGCCAAGGGGATCGGGATGTCGCGCGTGACCCGGCTGGCGCGGGTCGAGCTGCCGCTGGCCTGGCCGCCGATCCTGACCGGCATCCGGGTCTCCACGCAGATGCTGATGGGCATCGCCGCCATCGCCGCCTACGCCTCCGGGCCTGGCCTGGGCAACCTGATCTTCCGCGGGATCGCCTCGCTGGGCAGCAAGAACGCGCTCAACCAGGTGCTCGCGGGCACGCTCGGGATCATCGTCCTGGCCCTGTTGTTCGACGCCGCGTACGTGCTGATCGGGCGGCTGACCATTCCCAGGGGGATCCGTGGCTGAGACACCCGCGACACCCGGCCCCGGCGCCTTCGGCGCCACCGAGGCGTCCGCCGCGACCGGGACCACCGCGCCGGCGTCCCGGTCGGTCGGCGCGACCATCGAGCTGGAGGGCCTGACCAAGCGCTATCCGGGCAGCGCGCTGCCGGCCGTGGACAACGTCACCATGGACATCAGGGCGGGCGAGACGGTGGTCCTCGTCGGCCCGTCCGGCTGCGGCAAGTCCACCACGCTGAAAATGATCAACCGGCTGATCGAGCCGACGGGCGGCCGCATCCGCATCGGCGGCGAGGACGTCACCCACATGGACCCGGTGCGGCTGCGCCGCAAGATCGGCTACGCGATCCAGGCGAGCGGGCTGTTCCCGCACATGACCGTGGCGCAGAACATCGCGCTGGTGCCGAGGATGCTGCGCTGGCCGGCCGCCCGGGTGCGGGCCCGGGTGGAGGAGATGCTGGACCTGGTCGGCCTGGACCCGGGCGAGTTCCACGGCCGCTATCCGCGTCAGCTGTCCGGCGGCCAGCAGCAGCGGGTGGGCGTGGCGCGGGCGCTCGCGGCGGATCCGCCGGTGCTGCTGATGGACGAGCCGTTCGGCGCGGTCGACCCGATCACCCGCGACCACCTCCAGGACGAGCTGATCCGCCTCCAGCGCGACCTGCACAAGACGATCGTCTTCGTCACCCACGACTTCGACGAGGCGATCAAGATCGGCGACCGGATCGCGGTGCTGCGCGAACGCTCCCACATCGCCCAGTTCGACACCCCGGAGGCGATCCTCACCAACCCCGCCGACGACTTCGTGTCGGGCTTCGTCGGCGCCGGGGCGGCGCTGAAGCGGCTCAACCTGACGCGGGTGCGGGACGTGGAGATCACCGACTATCCGACGGTGACCGTCGACGACCCGCTCCAGCACATCTTCAACCGGCTCCGGGCGGGCGGCACCAACGAGATCCTGCTGCTGGACAAGCAGGGCCGGCCCTACAAGTGGCTCCGGCGCGGCGACCTGATGCGCGCCAAGGGCTCGCTGGCCCGCGCGGGCACGCTGGTGCACGACACGGTGACCCGGGACGCGACGCTGCGGGACGCGCTGGAGGCGGTCCTCACCGACAACACCGGGCGGGTCGCGGTCACCGGGCGGCGCGGCGCGTACGAGGGTGTCGTGGACGTGGAGACGCTGATGAACTCCGTGCACGAACTGCTGGAGGCCGACCGGCTCGAAGCGAGGGAGGCGCAGCACGAGCTGGAGGAGCAGCGGGCCGCGCAGACGCACGCGGCTCAGGAGGGCTTCGGCGGAGAGGCGAAGGCGTGAGGGCCGCGTCCGGGCGGCGGCCCGAGGGCGAGCACGAGGTGAAGGGGCTCGCCTTCCGGGACGAGGGCGCCGGATCCGACGAGCCGGACGCCGCTCCCCCGCCGCCGCGGACGAAACCGTCGCGGGTGACCTGGCAGAAGTTGACGTTCCTGCCGGCGGTGCTGATCGCCGTACTGCTCGCGACGTGGCTGTGGTTCGAGCAGGCCGACCTCGACGCGCTGACCCGCAACGCGCTGTCGGACGGGCAGGTGTCCAAGGCGCTGTGGCAGCACATCCAGCTCACCGCGATCTCGACGTTCTTCGTGCTGATCATCGCGATCCCGCTGGGCATCCTGCTGACCCGCCGCATGTTCCGCAGGGCCGGCCCGGCCGCGATGGCGTTCGCCAACATGGGCCAGGCCACCCCGGCGATCGGTCTGCTGGCGCTGCTGGTCATCTGGCTCGGCATCGGCCGCAGGGCCGCCCTGATCGGCATCATCGCCTACGCCGTCCTGCCGGTGCTGGCCAACACCATCGCCGGTCTGAAGGCCAACGACCCGACGCTGCTGGAGGCGGCGCGCGGCATCGGCATGTCCCCGCTGGGCGTGCTGATGCGGGTGGAACTGCCGCTGGCCGTCCCGCTGATCCTCGCCGGTGTGCGCACGGCACTCGTCCTGAACGTCGGCACGGCGACCCTGGCGACCTTCGGCGGGGGCGGCGGACTGGGCGTGCTGATCACCACCGGGATCACCAGCCAGCGGATGCCGGTGCTGATGGTCGGCTCGATCCTCACCGTCGCCCTGGCGCTGCTGGTGGACTGGCTGGCCTCGCTGGCGGAACTGCTGCTGCGGCCGCGAGGGCTGGAGGCGGGGCCATGACACGACTGACACGACCGGAACGGCCGGCACGGCTGGCACGGCGCGTGTGCGCGCTGCCGGCAGCGGCGCTGCTGACGGCCGCCGCGGGCTGCGGACTGACCAGTGGTTCACCCATGGTGGACGACGTGGAGCCGGGCTCGGTCGGCCGGGGCCGGCCACTGGAGGGCGCCCACCTCACCGTGACGTCCAAGGAGTTCACCGAGCAGCTGATCCTCGGCGCGATCATGGGCATCGCCTTCCAGGCGGCCGGCGCCGAGGTCGTCGACCGGACCGGCATCCAGGGCTCCGTCGGCTCCCGGGAGGCGGTCGTCAAGGGCGAGGCGGACGCCGGGTACGAGTACACGGGCACGGCGTGGATCACGTACCAGGGCAACAGCAGGCCGATCCCCGATCCGCGTGAGCAGTGGGAGGCGGTGCGCGACGCGGACGCCAAGAACGGCGTGGTCTGGCTGGAACCGTCGGCCCTGAACAACACCTACGCCCTCGCCATGAACCAGGCGAACTACGAGAAGTACCGCACGCGCACGCTCTCCGACGTGGCCGCGCTGGCGAAGTCCGACCCGGGCGCGGTGACGCTGTGCGTGGAGGGCGAGTTCGCCAACCGCGCGGACGGACTGCCGGGCATGGAGAAGGCGTACGGCATGGAATTGCCGGCGGGCAACGTCACGCAGATGGACACCGGGATCATCTACACGCAGACCGCGAAGGGCGCCTGCACCTTCGGCGAGGTCTTCACCACCGACGGGCGCATCAAGTCCATGAACCTGGTGGTGTTGGAGGACGACAAGAAGTTCTTCCCCAACTACAACGCGGCGCCGACGGTCAACGCCGACACCTTCGAGAAGTGGCCGGCCATCGCCGACGTCCTCCGCCCGGTCACGGCGAGACTCGACAACGACGTGGCGCAGACCCTCAACGCCAAGGTGGACGTCGACGGGGAGGATCCGCACGAGGTGGCGCTGGACTGGATGGTGCGGGAAGGGTTCGTCAAGGAGAAGTAGGGGCCGCCGTCAGCAGCTGGGGACCTTGCCGGTGCCCTTCTCCAGCGCGACCAGCGCGTCGACGGCGCCCTTCAGCGTGGTGACCGGGATCAGCCGCAGGCCCTCGGGCCGTTCGGCCTGCGCTTCGGCGCACTCGGCCTCGGGCACCAGGAAGACGGTGGCGCCGTCCCGTCCGGCCGCCTGCGTCTTCAGCGGGACGCCGCCGACCGGGCCGACGGTGCCGTCCGCCTCGATGGTGCCGGTGCCGGCGACGACCCGGCCGCCGGTGAGGTCGCCGCCGTCGCCGTCGCCGTCCAGCTTGTCGACGATGCCGAGGGAGAACAGCAGTCCGGCGCTGGGGCCGCCGACGTCGGCGAGTTTCAGCGCGATCTCGATGTCCTCGTCCTCGCGGTTCAGGTAGGTCAGCGCGGCCCGGGTCGCCTCGTCCTGGGACTGCTTCATCTGCTCGCGGTTGTGCTGCTGGATCTCCCGGACGCTGTCGCCGCTGGGGTAGACCGAGTCGCGGGGCATGACCGCCCGGTCGGTGCGGAACCAGCCGTCGATCACGTCCGGGAGGTCGACGCGGGTGTCCGGGGAGGTCGCCACGATGGTCGTCATCCGCAGCTGTCCCTCGGTCCTCCGCACCGGTGCCCCGGAGATCGTGATCACCTGCGCGCCCTTGTCCTTGCCGAGCACGTCGACCGTCGTCCCGGGCTGCGCCACGGAGAACGGCAGCGGCGCGAAGGCGGCCACGGCCAGCAGGGCGACGACGGGAGCGGCGCAGACGGCCAGGGTCCGGGAACGTGTGAGGCGAGAGAGCACGGGGTCAATCTAACGTGACCCGCGCCGGCGCGGTCGGGCCGCCGTCCCCGGGGCCACCTCCGCGGCGTCCGGGACACGGAGGCACGGCGGGGCGCGGTCAGCGCAGCGCCTCCGCGACCTCCCGCGCCGCGTCCATCACCCGCGTACCGACGCGCTCCGGGACGACGTCCGACAGCATGACGACACCCACGCTGCCCTCGACGCCCGTCACGCCCAGCAGCGGCGCCGCCGCACCGCACGCCCCGGCCTCCAACTCCCCGTGCGTCAGCGTGTAGCCGGGGTCGTCCGCCCGCTGCTGCCGGGCGGCGAGGATCGCCTTGCCCGCGGCCCCGCGGTCCAGTGGATGCCGGAAACCTGCCCGGTAGGCCACGTGGTAGTCCGTCCACGACGGCTCCACCACGGCCACCGCCAGCGCCTCCGCGCCGTCGACCAGCGTCAGGTGCGCGGTGGCCCCGATGTCCTCCGCCAGCGACCGCAGCGCCGGCATGGCCGCCTCGCGCACCAGCGGGTGCACCTGCCGGCCCAGCCGCAGCACGCCGAGCCCGACGCGGGCCCGTCCGCCGAGGTCGCGGCGTACCAGCGCGTGCTGCTCCAGCGTGGCGAGCAACCGGTATACGACGGTCCGGTTCACGCCCAGTTTGTGGGAAAGCTCGGTGACGGTCAGCCCATGGTCGGTGTCGGCCAGCAGCTTGAGGACCCGCAGTCCCCTGTCGAGCGTCTGAGAGGTCTCCGCGGTCACGACGCCCACTCCTTAGTGGTGAGGTCGGCGGCCCCTCGCGGCGGATGCGTCACCGAGTCCCGTCGGTCACGCGCTTCAGAGGGCCGCCGATCGGCCGGCGGCCCGGCGGTGTCCCGGGCACAGTCGCTTCACGGCTGCGCTCCGCGGCGGCGCTGCCACGGGGCGTGTGCGTAGCGGGACAGTAGCGAGCCGGTTCGGTCAGCGGAAGGCTCCGTCCAGAATCCGGGCACCATCACGCCAAAGTGGTTCCTTATGTCCCGGTACGTACACCGACCCCGCGCGGCATCGAGCGGCACGGAGGACCCACGGGCCCCAAACGGGCACGGGACACCGGGCACCCGGACCCGTACGGTGCGGCGCTCACCGGCGCGGCGGCCCGCCGCGCCGGCCTCAGCGCATGCGCGTCGCCCACTCCTGCACCTTGGCGATCCGCTGGCGCAGCTGTCCCGCCGTCGCCTCGGCCGAGGGCGGGCCGCCGCAGACCCGGCGCAGCTCGGTGTGGATCACTCCGTGCGGCTTGCCGCTCTGGTGGACGTACGCGCCGACGAGCGTGTTGAGCTTCTTGCGCAGCTCCATCATCTCCTTGTGGGAGACCACGGGCCGCCGCTCGGCGGGCAGTTCGAGGAGGTCGGCCTCGGTGTCGGGCTTCTTGCGGCTGTGCGCGATCTGCCGGGCCTGCCGCTTCTGCAGCAGCAACTGCACCTGGTCGGGCTCCAGCAGGCCCGGGATGCCGAGGTAGTCCTGCTCCTCCTCGCTGCCCGGGTGGGCCTGCATGCCGAACTCGGCGCCGTTGTACATCACCCGGTCGAAGACGGCGTCGGACTCGAGCGCCTCGAAGGGCAGCATGTCCTGCTCGCCGGTGTCCTCGTCCTGCTCCCGGTTCGCCTCCTCCATCTCCTTCTCGGACTCGGCGTACGGGTCCTCCTCGCCGTCCTTCTTCGGCTTGTCGAGGACGTGGTCGCGCTCGCGCTCCATCTCGTTGGCGAAGCCGAGCAGGTCGGGGACGGTCGGCAGGAACACCGACGCGGTCTCGCCGCGCCGCCGGGACCGTACGAAACGGCCGACGGCCTGGGCAAAGAACAGCGGTGTGGAGATGGTGGTGGCGTACACGCCGACCGCGAGGCGCGGCACGTCGACGCCCTCGGACACCATGCGCACGGCGACCATCCAGCGGTCGTCGCTGCCGCTGAAGTCGTCGATCCGTTTCGACGCGCCGGTGTCGTCGGACAGCACCAGGGTGGCCTTGTGGCCGGTGATGTCCCGGATGAGTTTGGCGTAGGCGCGGGCGGAGTCCTGGTCGGAGGCGATGACGAGGGCGCCGGCGTCCGGGATGGCCTTCCTGACCTCGGTGAGCCGCTGGTCGGCGGCGCGCAGCACGGCGGGCATCCACTCGCCGCGCGGGTCGAGCGCGGTGCGCCAGGCCTGGCTGATCGCGTCCTTGGTCATGGGCTCGCCGAGGCGGGCCTCGATCTCGTCGCCTGCCTTGGTGCGCCAGCGCATGTTGCCGCTGTAGGAGAGGAAGATCACAGGGCGGACGACGCCGTCGGCGAGGGCGGAGCCGTAGCCGTACGTGTAGTCGGCGGACGACCGCCGGATCCCGTCGTCGCCCTCCTCGTACGTCACGAACGGGATGGGGTTGGTGTCGGACCGGAACGGCGTACCGGTCAGCGCCAGTCTGCGGGTGGCCGGCTCGAACGCCTCCAGGCAGGCCTCGCCCCAGGACTTGCTGTCACCGGCGTGGTGGATCTCGTCGAGGATGACGAGGGTCTTGCGCTGCTCGACCCGGTTGCGGTGCAGCATGGGGCGCACGCCGACACCTGCGTACGTCACGGCGACGCCGTCGTACTCCTTGCCGAGCGGGCCGGCGCTGTACTCGGGGTCGAGCTTGATGCCTATGCGGGCGGCGGCCTCCGCCCACTGCTTCTTCAGGTGCTCGGTCGGCGCGACCACGGTGACCTGCTGCACGACGTGGTGGTGCAGCAGCCAGGACGCCAGCGTCAGCGCGAACGTCGTCTTACCGGCGCCGGGCGTGGCGACCGCCAGGAAGTCGCGGGGCTGTGCCTGGATGTACTTCTCCATCGCGCCCTGCTGCCAGGCGCGCAGCTTTCCGGCGGTGCCCCAGGGGGCACGTCCGGGAAAGGCCGGGGACAGGTGGTGCGAGGCGGAGCTGGCGGTGGTAGTCACGGTCTCCGTTGGGGGTCGAGCGGCTCGGCTACGTACGACAACCGGGCCACCCTACCGACGGGCCGGTGGTGCCGATGCCGCTACACGGCCCCACCACCCGAGGGTGGGACCGAGGTCACAGTCGACGCGCGAGCGCGGCAGCCGCGCGGCACCCTGCGGTGTCACGCGGCACCCTGCGGTGTCATACGGATGCCGGCCGCACCCGTGTGGCCACCCACGCGCCTGCCAGGGCCACCGCCGCCATCGGCAGGAAGACCACCGCGAAGGCGGCCGGGTGGGAGCCGGTGGCCGCGCTGGCGGTGTGGCTCACCGCGCCGCCGCCGAGGGCCGCGAAGGCGGCGCCGCCGGCCGCGAGCAGGACCACGTTGGACAGGCCGTCGGAGATCTGCAGGGCGGCGGAGTTGGTGCCGGCCTCCTCCGGGGCGGAGAGCTGGAGGAGCAGCACGCTGGTCGAGGAGATCACCAGGCCCATGCCGAAGCAGCCGAAGCCCCAGGCGACCGCCACCGTCCAGGCGGGCACCGCGTCGATCAGCACGCTCGGGGCCGCCGCGATGGCCGCCGCCACCAGCACCATCCCGAGGGTCATCAGCCGCTCCCGGTACGCCTCCAGGCGGGGCCGCGACTGCATCCAGGAGCCCAGCGCCCAGGTCCCGCCGCCGGCCGCGAGCGAGAAACCGGCGAGGGTCGGGCTGAGTCCCCGCTGGGTGACCAGCATCAGCGGCACGAAGGACTCCGCCGCGATGAACGACCCGGCGGCGACGCCGCGCAGCAGGACCACCGAGGGCAGTCCACGGGCCGCCCGGTAGGTGCCGCGCGGGAGCAGGCCCAGCACCGCCGGGACGAGCAGCGCCAGACCGAGTGCGCCGGGCAGCAGGGACATCCAGCGCAGGTCCTGCGCCGCGTACTGGACCAGCGCCGCACCGGCGGAGATCGCCAGGGCGAGGCGGATGCGACGGCCGTCGGAGGAGTCCGGCGCGCCGCCGACCGGGCCGGACGCCAGCCGCCGTATCTGCGGCAGGGCGAGCGCCAGCGGCAGCACCACCAGCGCCGGTATGCCGAGGAACACCCAGCGCCAGCCGAGGTGTTCGGTCACCGCGCCGGAGGCGAGCGGGCCGACGACCGACGGGATCACCCAGCTCGCCGCGAACGCCGCCATGATCGCCGGACGCAGCCGCTCCGGGTAGGCGCGGCCGACGATGACGTAGAGCGCGACGATCACCAGGCCGCCGCCGAGTCCCTGCACCGCCCGGCCCAGGATGAACAGCCACATCGCGCCGGCCGTCCCGGCGAGCAGCAGCCCCGCGGCGAAGGAGGCGATGCCCCAGGTCAGCGGCCCGAGCGGGCCGCGCCGGTCGGCCCACTGGCCGGACAGCACCATGCCGAACAGGCTGGTCGTGAAGTATCCGGAGAACGCGAACGCGTACAGCGACACCCCGTCCAGCTCCCGCGCGGCCACCGGCATCGCCGTCCCGACCGCGGTCGCCTCGAAGGCGATCAGCAGCACCACGGAGACGACGCCGATGCTCAGCGCCCGGTAGGGGCGGCTCAGCACGGTCGTGGCGTCGGGGCCGGGGGGCGGGGCGGCGGGGACGTCGGCGGTCTCGGCGACACCGGTGTCGCGCGGATGCGGGGTGGTCATGCCGGTCAGCGTAAGGGCCACGGCACGGTTTGACCCCTGTCGGGGGGTGGGCCGCGGCCGGGACCTTGGTCGTAGGACCGGGACAGGCCGCCGCCCTCGGTCGGTGCACGGCGTACGTCGGTCGTGTGGGTGCGGCACCGGTAATGCGCTTGAGTGCCGTCCCTCCGACGGCGTACGGTCCGTGCACCGGTCCGGAACGGCGAGGCACCGCACGGCACTTCGTCCCGGCACGGCCGTGTGCCCGAGTGGTCCCAGGGACTCGCCTGCACAGCGAGGTACGCGGGTTCGAATCCCGTCACGGCCTCCAGTGTCCTGATGCCGCGGAACCAAGGGCGGCGCGCCTGCGGGGCGCCGCGTCTCAGCGGTCGCACGCGGCCGGGGGACGGCGGATCGCTAGCCCGCGGAGCAGAGGCCGTCGGCCGGGCAGAACATCACCCAGGTGAAGTTGTAACCGGAGCGGACGGTCACCGGGTTCGGCGTCGGGCCGTCGTTGAGGTAGGACCCGGAGTCCGGTGTGGCGGTGAAGGTGACCGTCGTTCCGACCTCGAAGCTCGCGGTGCAGGTGCCGGTGGGCGCCGGCTGCGGGTCCCCGGTTCCGTACGGGTCCCACGCCGACTGGTGGCAGTTGATCCCGGCGGGTTGGCTGGTGACGGTTCCGCCGCCCCAGCCGTCGCTGACCCACGCGGAGAGCTGAGCGGTGGTGTGTGCCTGAGCCGGGGCGACGGAAGCGATCGCGGCTGCCGTGGCGAGTGCGGTGACGAGTCCCGTCGCGCGCCAGGCGCCTGTTCTGTTCCTTGTCATGGCAGGCTCCTCGGATCGACCGTGTCGACCCCTGCGACCAGCCTATTCGTCCCCGGTGAGGGGTGCCACGAGAGCGGGCCGCGACGCGGCACACCGGCGCCTGCCCGACCGTGCCGTCAGAGCACTCCGCCCGCCTCGTCCTGGAAGAGTTCCGTCCAGTAGTGCCAGTCGGCGTCGGCGGTGGTGCCCGTCGGGTCGATGGAGGCGAGGACCTGGATCATCGTCAGGGCGAGCTGGTCGTAGGTGTCGGAGGTCAGCGCGTGGCCCGACTCCTCGTCGATGGTGTGCTCGCGGTGCAGCAGCCAGAGGGTGAAGGCGAGCGTGGAGACGTCCGTGTTCAGCGGGTGGAGGGCGCCGTCCGTCTCGCTCCAGCTGAGGACCGCGCCCGTGGTGCCGTCGACGACCAGGGCGGTGTCCTCGACCAGCGATCCGAGGCGCACCAGGTGCTCGGCGCGGGCGGGGAGACGGGCGGGAGGGGGCGTGCCGCAGTCCTCGTCGGCGCAGTACTCCGCGAGGGTGCGCAGCGGCAGGTCGGTGTCCAGCTGGAAGAGGAAGCCGTCCTCGGGCAGGCCCGTCTCGCGCAGGAAGCGGCGGGTCGGCTCGTGCGTGAGGGTCGCCGGGAAGTCGACCTCCTCGAAGCGGACCACGCCGCGCCGGCCGAACTCGCCGTCCAGCAGCCGCGGGGGCAGGTCCAGGGCGAGGCCGGAGGCCGTGCCGGGGCCGGCCACCAGGGCGAGCGGGCGGATCAGTGCGGCCATCTTCCAGAACGGCGCCGGTTCGCCGTCCGCGCCGTCCTCGAACAACGTCAGCAGCTGCCGGGAGGCCGCCGCGACCGCCTTGGTGCCCCAGCGGCCCGCGTACTCGGCGAACTGGCCGCGCAAACCCGCCAGTTCGTCCGTCGCCGCGGCGAACCGCACCAGGGTCGGCAGGGACGGGGCGAGCGGCCGGCGGTCCATCAGGTCGGGCCGGCCGGGGAGGAAGTACGCCGTCGAGACCTCGCCGGTCGCCCCGTCGAGCAGCACCGACTCCGTGTCCAGGCCGGCGGGGCCGAGCAGTCCGCCGATGACCAGCTGGTCCCGCAACTCGGCGGAGAGGAGGTCGCCGTGGTCGCCCGCCGCGGTGGCCACCGTGCGCGGGCCGCCGGGCCGGAACAGCTCGGTGAAGCCGAACAGGCCGCTGTCCGAGGGCACTCCGGGTCCGGTGAGCCAGCGGCGCGTGGACGCGTGCGTGATGCAGGGACCGAGGTCGGCGTCGGTGAGAGTGATCACCCTTGTGGCAACGGTGTCGGTGCTGCTCATGATTCCCCCGCGATACGTGTGCTTCGTCCCGGGCCCGCGAACGTCCCGCCCCGGGCAGGACGGTCCGTGCCCTCCGGGCCCGGCAGCCGTCCCCCACCGCTCAGAACATTACGCGCCACCACTGACAACGCCCCCGGACCGCGGGCGGCGACGGACGAGGCCGGCTCCCCTGCCTCCGAAGACGCACGAGCGCCCCCGCGCGTTGCCTGTGCGCGGCGGCCGTCGGCGACGGATTTCAGCCGCCGGTCACCACGACAGCGTGCGAACGGATGTGCCGTCGCCGGTCACCACGACACCCTGCGGACGGACCTACCGCCGCCCGTCACCACGACAACCTGCGGACGGACCTACCGCCACCGGTCACCACGGCAGCGTGCGGACGGACGTACCGCCGTAGTCACCATGACAGCCTGCGGACGGACCTACCGCCGCCCGTCACCACAGCAACCTGCGGACAGACCTACCACCGCCCGTCACCGCGGTCCGCCGACGGATCTCGTCCGCCGCCCGTCACCGCGGTCGTCGATCGCGTCGTCGCGGCCTCAGCCGCCGGTCACCACCGCGGCCTGCGGGCGGATCGGCAGGCGGTTCACCGGGCGGCCCGTGGCGGACCGCACCGCGGAGGCGACGGCCGCCGGCGAGGCCACCACCGGTACGGCGCTGACGGCCTTGGCGCCGAACGGCGCGACCACGTCCCGCTCCTCGACCAGCTTCACGATGTGGATGTCCGGCGCGTCCAGCGCGGTCGGCAGGGAGTATCCGGTCAGGTCGGGGTGGCGGACCAGTCCGCGCGGGGTGCGCAGGTTCTCGGTGAGCGCGGCGCCCACCCCCTGGGTCACGCCCGCCTCGATCCGGGCGGCCAGCTGCGCCGGGTTGAGGACCCGGCCCACGTCCTGGGCGACCGCCAGCTCCACGACCCGGACCGAGCCGAGTTCGATGTCGACGTCGACCACCGCGCGGATCGCGCAGAACGCCATGCCCACGAAGGCGTCGCCCTGCCCGGACTCGTCCAGCGGTTCCGTCGGATGCGGACGGCACTGGGCGGTGGCCCACAGTTCCTTGCCGTCCATCGCCTCCGTGACGGTCGTGGACAGCACGCCGTCGTACGAGGTGATCTTGCCGTCGGTGATCTGCAGCAGCTCGGTGGACATGCCGAACTTGTGGGCCAGCGGCTGGAGGAGCTGGGTGCGGACCATCTTCGCCGCGCGTTCCACCGCGCCGCCCGACACCCAGGTGTGCCGGCCCCGGCAGCCGGCGCCGGCCGGCGGCTGGTCGGTGTCCACGGGCACCACGTGCACCTCGTCGATGCCGAGGGTCTCCTGCACGATCTGCCGGGCCAGCGTGGAGAAGCCCTGGCCGGTCTCCACGGCCGCGCACAGCACCGTCGCCACGCCGCCCTGCACCCGCACGGTGGCCGTGGACACCTCGTCGGCGCCCTCCGCACCGAGCATGTGCACCATGCCCAGGCCGTAGCCCACGCCGCGGCGCACCGCGCCCGGTTCGCCCGCGCCCTCGGGTCCGCCGGGCAGCAGCCACTCGTCCTCGGGGGTGTCCTTGGGCAGCGGCGGCAGCGGGAAGTCCCGTACCGCCTCCAGCAGTTCGGCGACCGGGGCCGGGCAGGTCACGGTCTGGCCGGTGGGCAGGACGTCGCCGGTGGCCATGACGTTGCGCAGGCGCAGCTCCGCCGGGTCGACGCCGAGCTTCTTGGCGAGCTTGTCCATCTGCGCCTCGTAGGCGGCGCACACCTGCATCGCGCCCTCGCCGCGCACATGGCCGGAGGGCGGGTTGTTGGTGCGTACGGCCCAGCCCTCGATGAACGCGTTCGGCACGACGTACGGGCCGCAGGCGAAGGCGACGGCGGCGGCCAGGGCGTCGGAGGAGGTGTCGGCGTAGGCGCCCGCGTCGAGCAGGATCTGCGCCTCGACCTTGACCAGCCTGCCCTCGGCGTCGGCGTGGTGGCGGTAGCGCAGCAGGGTGGGGTGCCGGTGGGTGTGGCCGAGGAAGGACTCCTCGCGCGTGGCGGCGAGTTTGACCGGGCAGCCGGTCCGCAGCGCGAGCAGGCCGAGCGGCAGCTGGAAGCTCTGGTCCTCGCGGTCGGCGGTGGCGCCGGGCACGCCGGTGACGACGACCTTCACCCGTTCGGGTGCCAGGCCGAACGCGGCGGCGGCGGTGTCGCGGTCGCCGTGCGGGTCGGTGGAGGCCAGGTACAGCTCGACGCCGCCGTCCGGGCGGGGCACGGCGAGGCCGGCCTCGGCGCCGATGGGCGCGGGATCCTGGCGGCCGATGCGGTACAGGCCCTCGACGATGACGTCGCCGGCCGCCTCGGGGTCGCCGTGGCGCAGCGGGATGTGCCGGATCAGATTGCCGTCGGGGTGCAGCGGCTCGGCCTCGAAGGCCTGTTCGGGGTCGGTCACTGGGTCGAGCACCTCGTACTCGACGATGACGGCGGCGGCGGCCATCCGCGCGGTGTCCGGGTGGTCGGCAGCGACGGCGGCGATGGGCTCGCCGTGGTGGCGCACCACCTCGGAGGCGAAGACCGGGCGGTCGGCCTTGCCGCGGCCGAGCACCGGGGTGCCGGGGACGTCCTCGTGGGTGACGACCGCGCGGACACCGGGCATCTCCCGCGCGTGCGTGGTGTCGATGGACACGATGCGCGCGTGCGGGTGCGGTGAGCGCAACACGGCCGCCCACAGCAGGCCCTCGGCCCACAGGTCGGCGGCGTACGGGAAGGTGCCCTCGGTCTTGGCGCGGGCGTCGGCGGCCGGCAGGGAGACGCCGAGTCCGTGCGGTGCCGGGTCCGGTTCGGGGGCGGCCTCCGCGGCCTGTGCGGCCTGCGCGGTGGCTGCTTCATTGCTCACGCCTGGCCTCCGTCCTGGCCGTAGGACTGGTCATGGGGCTGATCGTGCGAGGGGTCGTGCGGCGGGTCGTGCGGCTGCCCGAGGGACGGGTCGTGCGGGGGGTCGCCGAACGCCGAGGGGTTGACGCCGCCGGCGCCGGGGCCCGCCTGGTGCGGGATGCGGGGCGTCTCCGCCACGCCGTCCCCGTCGGGGGACTCGGTGTGCGCCTCGCGTTCGGCGACGACCTCCTGGACGGCCCGGACGACACCCCGGTAGCCGGAGCAGCGGCACAGGTTGCCGCACAGGGCCTGGCGGGTCTCCAGCTCGGTGGGGGCCGGGTTGCCCTCCAGCAGGTCGTGCACGGTCATCGCCATGCCGGGCACGCAGAAGCCGCACTGCACGGCGCCGCACCGGGCGAGGGCCCGCTGCACGTCCGAGGGCCGGCCGTCCTGGGCCAGGCCCTCGACGGTGCGGACCTCGCTGCCGGCCGCGGTGACGGCCGGGACCAGGCAGGACGCCACGAGCCGGCCGTCGACCTGCACGTTGCACGCGCCGCACTCGCCCTGCGAGCAGCCGTCCTTGGCGCCGGCCAGGCCGAGCCGCTCGCGCAGCACGTAGAGCAGCGACTCCCCGATCCAGGCGTCGGTGACGGGCCGGTCGGTGCCGTTGACGCGCAGCACGTAGGTGGCCAGGGGGTGGTCGTCGTGCGGGGCGACGGGGTGCGGGGACTCCGGGGCGGCGGTCTGGGGGTGACTCGATTCGTCCGATGCGTCCGCTGTTTCCGGTGCAT
The DNA here is from genome assembly GCF_006782915.1 of Streptomyces calvus. Classification (GTDB taxonomy): domain Bacteria; phylum Actinomycetota; class Actinomycetes; order Streptomycetales; family Streptomycetaceae; genus Streptomyces; species Streptomyces calvus. Next base: position 99,752 of record NZ_VCNP01000044.1, on the reverse strand, counting down.
CCGATACGCCGGATGTGTCCGATGCGTCCGACGATTCCGGTTCGCCTGAAGCGTCGGCCTCGGCCGCGGTGTTGGCGTCGTCGGCGGTGTCGGCGGTGGCGGCGGCGTCCGGGGACTCGGGGCCGGCCGGCGGCCCGGCGACCTCGGCGGCACCGTCCTCGGCCGCCTCGGCCGCCTCGGAGGCGGCGGACGCCGGCTCGGCGGGTACGGCCTCGACGGGGTCCTGCTCGACGGACGCGGGCTCGGCGGACGCGGGCTCGACGGATGCGGGGTCGGCGGGTGCGGGCTCGACGGATGCGGGGTCGGCGGGTGCGGGCTCGGCGGCCGGGTGCTCGGCCGGTCCCGGATCGGCGGCTTCCGCGTCCACGGCGGGGGCTCCGGGAGCCTCGGGAGCCGCGGCGGGTGCTGCCGGGCCCTCGGCCGCCTCAGGAGCCCCGTCCGCGGCCTCGACGGCCTCGGGGGCCGCGGGGGCCCCGTGAGCGGCGTCCGGGGCGTCCTGGCCGCCGTGGTGCGGGTGTTCACGCAGACCGGCCGGGACGCCGTCGGCGGCGGTCTCCGCCCCGGGCTGCCACTGCGGCTCCGCGTAGTTCTCGGCGGCGAACGGCTGGGGCACCCCGGTCGACCGGGGCCCGTCGTGCGCGGGCTGCTCGGGTCCGGGCGCCTGCTGGGCGTGCGGCTGCCCGGCGTACGCCTCCGGCGCGGACGGCTGCCCGAGGTCCGGGCCCACACCGGGCGCGGGCCCGCCGTACGGCAGCGGTTCGGCGTCGTGGTGCTCCGGAACCGCGCCGGGCACGTGCCCGGCACCGCCCGGCTGCCCGTACGCGTCCGCCAGTGCCTCGCCCGGCACGGGTCCGCCGTGCTGCAGCGGCTGGGCGCCGTACTGCTCCGGGGCGGGGCCGTGCTCGCCGCCGTGCGGGTCCTGGCCCTGCTCCTGCGGGACACCCGGCACGCCCGGACCCCACGGCTCACCGATGGCCTGCGTGGCCCAGGGGGCCGGGGCGCCGCCCGGCAGCGTGGCGGGCGGGGTGCTGCCCCACTGCTCGACCAGGGAGGACGTGGTGAACTCGCCCGACTCGTCCGGCAGGTCGCCGCCGGCGACGGGGATCGACCACTGGCCGGTGACGTCGTGGCCCGGCGCGAGGTGCGCCGCGTCGTTCTCCGCGGCGTTCTCGTCGTAGGCCCACTGCCCGCCGGCGCCGGGGTCGTACGTGAACCGGTCCGCCGGCGCCGCGCCCGTACCGGCGGCCTGCGGGTCGTGCCACTGGGCGCCGTCGACGGGCGCGCCGGGCGCCGCCCAGGAGCCGGTGGCCGCCGGGTCGGTGCCCGCGGTGGTCGCCGGGGTGACCGTTATCTGCGGCGGCACGTAGCCGTGACCGGGCGCGGCGAGCGGGCTCTCCATGGAGTCCAGCAGGGCGTCTATGCCGCCCTCGGGGAGGTTCACGAAGGCCGTGGCGCCGTCGTCGTAGTCGCCCTGCGGCAGCGGGTCCCAGCGGCCGCCGCCCTGCGGCGTGCCCTCTCCGTGCCGGTCGTGCTGGTCGTCGGTCACGACAGCGCCCTCCCCAGTGCTCGTCGGGCCAGCGCGGCGACGGTGCGCCGCAGGTGCAGTACCGCGGGCGGGAGCGGTGGGACGGTGCCGTCCTCGCCGGGTGCGGCGTCGGGGATGCAGGCCGCGGCGACGTACTCCCCGAACGCGTTCAGTGCGTCGGGTACGAGCGCGCGGTTGTTGTCCCAGTCGATGAGCTGCGCGACCCACTGCTCGGCCTCCAGGGGCCGCAGCGGCATCGGCGCTATGGCGCCCACCGCGCAGCGCACGCCGCGGCGGGCCGGGTCGAGCACCAGGGCGACGGAGGCGACCGCGCGGCCGGGACCGGTGCGGCCGGTCGCCTTCAGGAAGACCTGGGGCGCGTGCAGCAGCGGTACGCGCACGAAGCCGATCAGTTCGCCCGGGCGCAGCAGGTCCATGCCGGCCAGCAGGTGCGACACCGGGACCTCGCGGCGGGCACCGCCCGGGCCGGCGACGATCAGCGTCGCCTCCAGCGCGGCCAGCACCGGCAGCGCGTCCCCGGTGGGAGCGGCGGAGGCGATGTTGCCGCCGAGGGTGCCGGCGTTGCGGATGTGCGGCGGTCCGGCGGCGCGCGCGGAGGCGGCGAGCGCCGGGATGAGCGCGGCGAAGTCGGGGCGGCCCATGCGCGCGTGCGTGAGGCCGGCGCCGAGCAGGGCGTGGCCGTCCAGGTACTGCCAGCCGCGGATCTCGCTGATCCGGCCGAGGCCGACCAGTGCGGCGGGTCTGAGCTGTCCGGAGTTGACGGCGGCCATCAGGTCGGTGCCGCCCGCGACGGGCACGGCGGCGGGCATGGCCGTGAGGGCCGCCACCGCCTCGTCCAGGGTTGTCGGCAGCGTCACGGCCTGCGCCGCCTGCGGTGCGTGCGTGCTCAAAACCGGCTGCCCCTTCCCGCTGCCCCACCTGGTGCCCCCTGTGCTGCCGTACGGTACGTGCTGACAGGGCGGACGTGGCAACTCTGGCACATCTTGGCAGGCGCCGAAGACGGGGGTCCGCTAGGAGGCGTTCGCCCACCTCACCCCGGAGACAGCCGATTTCGACCGGCATCGCCGGTGTGTTCCACCATGACACTCTCCAGTGACGCCTGTACCCGTATTGCCCGATCTGTTCGAATGGTGGAGTTGGACGCGCGGGGTCGCCCCGGGGGTCCCGTGCGGCGGCGTGCCGCCGGGAGCCCGGGCGGGGCTACCGGTTCGGGGGCGGGCCGTCGATCGGGCGTCCCGGCACGCCCGGACGCCGCTGCCAGGGCCGCGGTCCGGTGGGCGGCCGGTAGTCGACGCCGAGGGCGTCCAGGCGCCGGTAGTGGGCGGTCATCCGCCGTTCGAAGCCGGCGACGTCGCGTTCCGCCGGGGCGGGCAGCGCGCTCCAGGCGACCTCGGCGAACGCGGCGAGCCGCGGGAACGTCTGGTAGTCGACGCGCCGTTGGTCCTCCATCACCTCGGTCCACACGTTGGCCTGGGTGCCGAGGATCCGCTCGGCCTCACCGGGCGTCAGCTCGGCGGGCACGGGCTCGAACCGGTAGACGTCCTCCAGGGTGCGGACGTAGCCGATCGGCACCGGCTCGTCGGGGCCCGCGTCCTGCCGGTGGTCCAGGTACACCTGCTGCTCGGGGCACATGACCACGTCGTGACCAGCGCGGGCCGCGGTCACCCCGCCCGCGTAACCGCGCCAGGAGGACACCGCGGCACCCGGCGCGAGACCGCCCTGGAGGATCTCGTCCCAGCCGATCAGCCGGCGCCCGCGCGCGGTCAGCCAGCTGTCGAAGTGCGCGACGAACCAGGCCTGGAGCGCGTCCTCGTCGGCCAGCCCGAAGTTTCGGATCTGCTTCTGCGCGGTCTCCGACGCACGCCACTGGTCCTTGACGCATTCGTCGCCGCCGATGTGCACGAACGACGAGAACGGGCCGGCGTCCGCCGGGAACAGTTCCAGGACTTCCTCCAACACCCCTTCGTAGAAGCGCAGGGTGTGGTCGGTGGGGGCGAGGACGTTCGGATTGATGCCCCAGGTGTCCCAGACGGTCAGGGCGGCGGTGTCGACGACATCGGTGTTGCCGAGTTCCGGATAGGCGGCGATGGCGGCCTGCGAGTGGCCGGGTACGTCGATTTCCGGGACGACGCCGATATGGCGTTCGGCGGCGTAGGCGACGATCTCGCGGATGTCGTCCTGGGTGTAGTGGCCGCCGTGCGGCCGGTCGTCCCACAGCGGTGAGGCCCGGTGCCCGATTTTCGTCCGGGCGCGCCAGGAGCCGGTCCCGGTGAGCTTCGGATAGCGCTTGATCTCGATGCGCCAGCCCTGGTCGTCCGTCAGGTGCAGGTGGAGCACATTGAGTTTGTGCGCCGCCATCAGATCGAGATAACGCAGCACGCCTTCCTTGGGCATGAAGTGCCGGGCGACGTCGAGCATGAGACCGCGCCAGCGGAAGCGCGGGCCGTCCTCGACGGTGACGTGCGGCACCGTCCACGCCCGGTCGCGGTCGAGCGGGGCCCGGCGGAAGGCGTCCGGGCCGAGGAGCTGGCGCAGTGTCTGCGCGCCGTGCAGGACACCGGCCGCGCTGCCGCCCTCGACCAGGACACCGCCGCGGTCGCTGACGAGGCGGTACTCCTCGGGGCCGAGCCCGGGGCCGATCCGCAGCGTGATGCCGTCACCGTCCGCGCCGTCGCCTGCCGCGCCGCCGCCGTCCGCGCCCTCGGGCTCCCGTCCCTCGCACAGCGGCAGACCGGTGGCCTGCCACAGGACGGTGCGCAGCCACCGGCCGACGCCCTCCGTCGCGGGACCGGCGTACAGCCGGGAGTGCTCCGTCAGCCGCACCTCGCCGGAACCGGCCACGACGGTGCGGGGAGCTGGAATCAGTTCGGTCACGTCAGTCCTTTACCGCGCCGCCCAGTCCGGAGACCAGCCGCCGCTGCACGAGTACGAAGAAGACCAGTACCGGAATCGTCATCACCGTGGACGCCGCCATGACGCCGCCCCAGTCCGGCTCGTCGGGTTTGTAGAACACCAGCAGCGCCATCGGCAGCGTCGACTGGGAGATGTCGCTGATGATGAAGGACTTGGCGAACAGGAAGTCGTTCCAGGTGGAGATGAAGGAAAACACGCTGGTCGCCACCAACCCCGGCAGGACGAGCGGGAAAAGGATCTGCCAGAGAAAGCGCGCGCGGCTCGCGCCGTCGATGTACGCGGCCTCCTCCAGGGCCTCCGGAACGGCCTTCACGAACCCCCTGAGCATCCAGATCGCGAACGGCAGGGAGAACGCGATGTGGGGCAGGATCAGCGACCACAGCGTGTTCAGCTGACCGAAGTCCCGCATCATGAAGAACAAGGGGATCGTCAGCGCTTCCACGGGCACCATCTGGGCCACCAGAAACATGATCAACAAGGTGGTCCGCATACGGAACCGGAATCGCGTCACGGCCGTCGCGGCGAGAAAGGCGATCAACGCCGAGGCGATCACCACGGCCACCGCGACGACCACGCTGTTGAGGAAGTACCGGCCGAATTCCTGCTGTCCGAAGACCCGCCGGAAGGAGTCCAGCGTCGGTGCCAGCGTCCACGGCCGCGGCTCGGACGACTCGATCTCGCCGGCCGGTTTGAAGGCGCTCAGCACCATCCAGTACAGCGGGAAGGCCACCACGGCCGCGGTCAGCAGCGCCGCCGCCTCGGCCGCGAGCCGTCCCGGCCGCCGGACGAACCGGCGCACAAGATTCACCCGGGGTTCCCCGGCCTGGCCCACGAGCATCACAGTTCCTCCCCCTGGCGGCGCAGCAGCCGCAGATACACCAGCGTCACGGCGAGCAGGATCAGCAGCATCACCACGCCGATCGCCGCGCCGAGGCTGTACTGCGAGGACGCGAACGCCTGCTGGTAGGCGTAGACGTTCAGGACCAGGTTCTGGCCGGCGATGCCGCCGCCGTTCGTCATGACGTAGATCTGCGTGAAGACCTTGAAGTCCCAGATGACGGACTGGATGGTGACCACCACGAGGATCGGCCGGAGCATCGGGGCGAGGACCGAGCGCCAGATCCGCCACTGCGAGGCGCCGTCCAGGGCGGCGGCCTCCAGCACCTCGGCGGGCACGGCGCGGATGCCCGCGTAGACCGTCACCATCACGAACGGGAAGGAGCACCAGACCACTTCGAGCAGCACCAGGAAGAACGCGCTGAACCGCCCGTACGTCCACGAGTGGTCGCCGAGTCCCAGCACCCGGTTGACCGGGCCGAAGTCGGCGTCGAAGAGGAACAGCCAGACCGTGGAGCCGGTGATCGCCGGGGTGGCCCAGGCGCCCAGCGCGGCCAGCATCAGCGCGAGCCGCGGCACGGCGCGCACCCGCGTGAGGAGCACGGCGAGCGCGCAGCCCACGGCCAGCGTGCACACCACGCAGGCCGCCGCGAACAGCACGGTGGCCAGCAGCACCTGCCAGAACTGCTCGTCGGCGAAGAGCCCGGCGTAGTTGCCGAACCCTTCGAACGTGGTCGGCTCCCCGCCGCTGACCTGCGCCTGCGTGTAGTGGAAGAGCGAGATCAGCCCGAGCTGGTAGATGGGGTAGGCGAGCAGGCCGCCGAGGACGACGAGTGCCGGCGCGAGATAGAGCCACGGGGTGCGGGAACCCGCCCGGCGGCGCGGGGCCGTGCCGCGGCCGCCGTCCGGGCGCGACGGGCCGCGGACCGCCCGCACGCGCCGGCGGTCCACGGCCTGGGGGCTTGCGGGCGCCGTCATCCGAGGGACCCGAACGCCTCGTTCATCTTCTTCGCCGCGTCACCGGAGGCGGTCGCGACGTCCTTCTTGCCGCTCACGATCTCCTGGAACATCGTCGGCAGCACCAGCGAGGAGTCGATCTGCGCCCACGCCGGCGAGGCCGGCACGAACTTCGTGTCCGCGGCGAGCGTCTCGACGAACGGCTTCACGAAGGGCTCCTTCGCGGCCACCTGCCGGCGTACGTCGGAGAAGGTCGGCAGGAAGCCCATCGCGTCGAACAGTTCGCTCTGCGCCTTCTTCGACGCGAGCCGCTTCATCAGGTCGACGGCGAGGGTGCGGTGCGAGGTGGACTTGAGCACGCCGAGGTTGTTGCCGCCGGCGAACGCGGGCGCGATCGAGCCGGGTTCGACGCCGGGCAGCGGCACCACCGCGTAATTGCCCTTCACCTTCCCGGCCTCCACGGCCGCGTGGCTGAAGTCGCCGCCGATCGCCATGGCCGCCTTGCCCGAGGCGAAGGCGGTCACCGTGTCGTTGCCGCCCATCCCGGCGCACTTGGCGGCCGGGCAGTTGTCGTCGCCGAACAGCGAGGTGTACGCCTCGATGCCCTTGCGGGCGGCGGCGCTGTCGATGGCGGAGGCGTACGAGCCGCTCTTGCCGGTGGCGAGTTCTCCGCCGTGCGCCCAGATGAACGGCATCGCGCCGTAGGTGTAGGCGCCGCCGACCGCGATGCCGTACATCCCGGGCTCGGCGGCGCGGATCTCCTTGGCGGTGGAGATCAGTTCGGCCTGGGTCCTCGGGACGTCCAGGCCCAGCTCGTCGAAGACGTCGGTGCGGTAGTACAGGGCGCGGACGCCGACGAAGTACGGGGCGCCGTAGACCTTGCCGTCGACGGTGACCGACTGCCGGGCGGTCGGGTCGGTCTGCTCGGCCTCGTCCCAGGCCGCGAACTCCTTGCTGACGTCGGCGAGTCCGCCGTCCTTCACGTAGCCCGCGGTGTCGGTGTTGCCGTACTCGATGAGGTCGGGCGCGGAGGCGGGGTCGTTGAAGGCGGCCTTGATGCGCTGGGCGCGGGTCTCGACGGGGATGTACTCGACGGTGACCTCGGTGCCCTCGTGCGCCTTCTCGAACGCGTCGAGGACGGAGTCGACGGCCTGTTCCTTGGGCTTGTTGTTGACCTCCTGGAAGAGCCAGACGCGCAGGGTGCCGGTCTTCTCGTCCTTGTCGGAGGAGGACGTTGTGGAGGTCTGGGGCGCACAGGCGGCCGTGGCGAGGACGGCCGCGACGGCGACCAGGCGGGCGGACAGCTTCATGGAGTTGCTCCTCCGATGGCACGTTGCAACATACGCAATGGCGGTTTCGCTGTGCACAACACACCGGAGGCTAGGTACTGGGTGAACCGCGCCACAAGAGGTCTCCACCACTCTGTGACCGGCGGACGCACACCATGCAACGCCGAGGCAGCACAAAGGCCCCCAAGGCGCGCGAAACGCACCCCGGGGGCCTTCGAACGGTCCGGCGGTCCTACGGAAGGAGGAAGGGGGTCCTACTTGTCGCCCTTGCCGCCCTTGCCGCCCTTGTCGTCACCGGCGCCCATGGACTCGTAGATCTCCTTGCACATGGGGCACACCGGGTACTTCTTCGGGTCGCGGCCGGGCACCCACACCTTGCCGCACAGCGCCACGACGGGAGTCCCGTCGAGGGCGCTCGCCATGATCTTGTCCTTCTGGACGTAGTGGGCGAAGCGCTCGTGGTCACCGTCGCCGTGGGAGGTCTGCGGCGTCGGCTCGACGAGGGTCCCCGTACCAGTCCCGCGCTCGGGCTCAAGAGTGCTCATAACAGCCAAGGGTACTGAAGCTCACAGCGGTCAGTTGAGCGACGGGTCGTCCGGATACGTGGCCACCATCGCCAGCTCGTTGCGCTGGCGGCGCAGCACCTCGCGCCAGAGCCGCTCGGGCGCCGGCGAGGACACGTCGCCGGGCTCCGACTCCACGACGTACCACGCGCCGTCCACCAGCTCGTCCTCCAGCTGGCCGGGACCCCAGCCGGCGTACCCGGCGAAGATGCGCAGGGAGCCGAGGACGGAGGCGAGCAGCTCCGGCGGGGCCTCCAGGTCGACCAGCCCGATCGCGCCGTGCACCCGGCGCCAGCCCAGCGGCGCGGTCTCCCCGTCCGCCCCGCCGGGCACGACGGCGACGCCGAGGGCCGAGTCCAGCGAGACCGGGCCGCCCTGGAAGACGACACCGGGCTCCCCGGCCAGATCCGCCCAGCCCTCCAGGATGTCGCCCACGTCCACCGGGGTGGGGCGGTTGAGGACGACACCGAGTGAGCCCTCCTCGTCGTGGTCGAGGAGGAGCACCACCGCGCGGTCGAAGTTCGGGTCCGCCAGGGCGGGCGTGGCCACGAGCAGCCGCCCTGTGAGCGAGGACACCTCGGTCATGCCAGACATGATCCCGCATCCGCCACCCGCATGGGGAGGCAATGGGGGTACGGGAGTGAAGACGGCCGGCGGGCGTGCGGGAGCGGCCTGGTGAGGACACCGTCCGGCGGTGGTGGAGGGACACGGGCGGGCGGACGGGAGCACGCCCGGCGCGCAGGGGGCGCGGTGACCGCGCGTGGCCGCCGCGGAACGGTTCGTGTTGTGACGAACCCATGACGTCCCGCAGCCCTCCGCGGGCTTACAGAACAAGGGTGCGGGGCGATTACCCTTTCCCTTCTGGCCCCTGCCCCATCCCCACGGAACGCGAGATTCATGACCGTCAACGACGTCGATGACGTACTGCTTGTCCACGGCGGAACCCCGCTGGAGGGCGAGATCCGGGTCCGCGGTGCGAAGAACCTCGTACCGAAGGCCATGGTCGCCGCGCTGCTGGGCAGCGCTCCGAGCCGTCTGCGCAACGTTCCGGACATCCGTGACGTCCGGGTCGTCCGGGGTCTGCTGCAACTGCACGGCGTGACGGTCCGTCCGGGTGAGGAACCCGGCGAACTGGTGCTCGACCCCACCTACGTGGAGAGCGCCAACGTCGCTGACATCGATGCCCACGCGGGTTCCTCGCGCATCCCGATCCTGTTCTGCGGCCCGCTGCTGCACCGGCTCGGGCACGCGTTCATCCCGGGTCTGGGCGGCTGCGACATCGGCGGCCGGCCCATCGACTTCCACTTCGACGTGCTGCGGCAGTTCGGCGCGACGATCGAGAAGCGGGCCGACGGCCAGTACCTGGAGGCGCCGCAGCGGCTGCGCGGCACCAAGATCCGGCTGCCGTACCCGTCCGTCGGCGCGACCGAGCAGGTGCTGCTGACGGCGGTGCTCGCGGAGGGCGTCACCGAGCTGTCCAACGCGGCGGTGGAACCGGAGATCGAGGACCTCATCTGCGTCCTGCAGAAGATGGGCGCGATCATCGCGATGGACACCGACCGCACGATCCGCATCACCGGTGTGGACAAGCTCGGCGGCTACACCCACCGCGCCCTCCCGGACCGTCTGGAGGCCGCCTCCTGGGCGTCCGCCGCGCTGGCGACCGAGGGCAACATCTACGTCCGCGGCGCGCAGCAGCGGTCGATGATGACGTTCCTGAACACCTACCGGAAGGTCGGCGGCGCCTTCGAGATCGACGACGAGGGCATCCGCTTCTGGCACCCCGGCGGGCAGTTGAAGTCGATCGCGCTGGAGACGGACGTCCACCCGGGCTTCCAGACCGACTGGCAGCAGCCGCTGGTGGTCGCGCTGACCCAGGCCACGGGCCTGTCCATCATCCACGAGACGGTCTACGAGTCCCGGCTCGGCTTCACCTCCGCGCTCAACCAGATGGGCGCCCACATCCAGCTGTACCGCGAGTGCCTGGGCGGCTCCGACTGCCGCTTCGGCCAGCGCAACTTCCTGCACTCGGCGGTCGTCTCGGGACCGACCCGGCTGCAGGGCTCCGACCTGGTCATCCCCGACCTGCGCGGCGGCTTCTCCTACCTGATCGCCGCCCTCGCCGCCCAGGGCACCTCCCGGGTGCACGGCATCGGCCTGATCAACCGCGGCTACGAGAACTTCATGGAGAAGCTCCAGGAGCTCGGCGCGAAGGTCGAGCTGCCGGGCAAGGCCCTGGCCTGACGGCCGGCGCGCGGACGCCGAAAGGGGCGGCCACCCTCACCGGGTGGCCGCCCCTTTCCATGTCATCGTGCCTCGTACGCCGTCCCGGGACGCACGAAGTGCAGGATCACTTGCCCTTGGCGGCTTCCTTGAGCTTGGAGCCCGCGGAGACCTTGACGCTGTAGCCGGCCGGGATCTGGATCGGCTCACCGGTCTGCGGGTTGCGCGCGGTGCGAGCGGCACGGTGGGTGCGCTCGAAGGTCAGGAAGCCGGGGATGGTGACCTTCTCGTCGCCCTTGGAGACGATGTCGCCGACGACGTCGGCGAACGCGGCCAGCACGGCGTCGGCGTCCTTGCGGGTCACCTCGGCGCGGTCGGCCAGCGCGGCCACCAGCTCACTGCGGTTCATGTTGTTACTCCCGTGTTCTTCTTGCCGTTGAGGCGTGCCACGCGGCGGAGCCGCATGTCGGGCACGGCGAAGCCGATGCTGCCAGGTTCCTCGGTGAGTACCCGGACCCGGGTCCGTCGTCAGACCCTCGCGCCCAGGGACGCATCCTGCCTCTACCTGCGGCGGTAAAGCCAATCCGGCACCCGCAGGAGTCGTGAGAACACCCGAGGGAGCCACACGAGGAGCGCCACGGCCGCCGTGCGGTGACGCTCCGTCCGCTTCCGGCAGCGGACAGCAGGGGCCTGGGCCCGAGCCTGGCCGCCACCATAGAGGCGGCCAGGACCTACGGGTTCCGCGACGCGCCGGTTGCACACCGGCCGTGGTGATGCTCACAGCCCCCGGGACGTCCGGGTGGCTACGGAGCGGTGGCGCCCGCCGCCTTCGCCGCGTCCCGCACCGCGCCCGCGACCGCGCCCGCGACCTTGTCGTTGAACACGCTCGGGACGATGTAGTTCGGGTTCAGCTCGTCCTCGGTCACGACGTCGGCCAGCGCCTGCGCGGCGGCCAGCATCATCTCGGTGTTGACGGTGCGGGACTGCGCGTCCAGCAGGCCGCGGAAGACGCCCGGGAACACCAGCACGTTGTTGATCTGGTTGGGGAAGTCGGAACGGCCGGTGGCCACAACGGCCGCCGTCTGCCGGGCGATTGCCGGGTCGACCTCCGGGTCCGGGTTCGCGAGCGCGAAGACGATCGCGCCCTCGGCCATCGCGGCCACGTCGTCGCCGTCGAGGACGTTGGGCGCGGAGACGCCGATGAAGACGTCCGCGCCGCGCACGGCCTCCTTCAGGGTGCCGGTGAGGTTCTCGGGGTTGGTGTTGTCGGCGATCCACCGCAGCGCCGACTCCGGGGCGGCGTTCACCAGGTCCTCGCGGCCGGCGTGCACCACGCCGTGGATGTCGGCCACCACGGCGTTCTTCACACCGGCGGCGAGCAGCAGCTTCAGGATGGCGGTGCCCGCCGCTCCGGCGCCGGACATGACCACCCGGATGTTCTCGATCGCCTTGCCGGTGACCCGCAGCGCGTTGGTGAGCGCGGCGAGGACCACGATCGCGGTGCCGTGCTGGTCGTCGTGGAAGACGGGGATGTCGAGGGCCTCGCGCAGCCGGGCCTCGATCTCGAAGCAGCGCGGCGCGGAGATGTCCTCCAGGTTGATGCCGGCGAAGCCCGGGGCGATCGCCTTGACGATCTCCACGATCGCGTCGGTGTCCTGGGTGTCCAGGCAGATCGGCCAGGCGTCGATGCCGGCGAACCGCTTGAACAGGGCCGCCTTGCCCTCCATCACCGGCAGCGCGGCCTTGGGGCCGATGTTGCCCAGGCCCAGCACGGCGGAGCCGTCCGTCACGACCGCAACGGAGTTGCGCTTGATGGTCAGGCGGCGGGCGTCCTCGGGGTTCTCCGCGATCGCCATGCAGACCCGGGCCACGCCCGGGGTGTAGACCATGGAGAGGTCGTCACGGTTGCGGATGGGGTGCTTGGACTGCATCTCGATCTTGCCGCCGAGGTGCATCAGGAACGTACGGTCGGAGACCTTGCCCAGGGTGACGCCCTCGATGCCGCGCAGCTGCTCGACGATCTCCTCGGCGTGCGCGGTGGAGGTGGCGGCGATGGTGACGTCGATCCGGAGCTTCTCGTGGCCGGACGCCGTGACGTCGAGGCCCGTCACCGAGCCTCCGTGGGACTCGACAGCCCCGGTGAGCTGGGAGACCGCGGTTCCGCTCGCGGGCACCTCCAGCCGGATGGTCATCGAGTAGGAGACGCTGGGCGCCGTTGCCATGGCCGACTTCCTCTGCTTTCACCGTGTCGCTGCGCCGCTGTGTGTCACAGCGTTGTGCCGTCCGATCGTCGCACCTACCCCTGAGTACGTGGTAGCCGCCCCGGATTGAGAACGTTTTGTTCGCGCGCCGGACGGGTATCGGCGGGCATCAGCGGCGCATTGTGGAATTTCGTTTCCACCATACGAGAGATGGTCGGGCGTGGGGAAGAGGAGCCGACAGCGAAAGAGGCCCACGTCACTTCTCGTGACGTGGGCCTCTCACACGCTTATGACACCGACCCGCCATGCTCGCCTCGCGGCAAGTGGTCGCTCGTAGCGACGAAGGTTGGGCCCGGGGGCTTGGATCGGGCCGGTGCCACGTCCAGGCTAACAAACGGATCCCGTAAGGCCATTCCCCGGCGCAAGCGGTTTTTTCCGCACCGTCCGCACCGGGTGGGTCCCGCACCGCACCGGGTCAGTCCCGCAGCAGATCCGGCACCCCTGCCGCGTCCGGCTCGTCGCGCTCCGCCGAGACCACCGTCAGCTGCTGCGTGGCCCGGGTCAGGGCGACGTACAGGACGCGCAGGCCGGCCGGGGACTCGTCGGCGATCTCCGCCGGGGAGACGACGATCGTCGCGTCGTACTCCAGGCCCTTGGCCTCCAGGCTGCCCAGCGCCACCACCCGGTCCCCGAGCCCGTCGAGCCAGCGCCGCGCCTCCTCGCGGCGCTGCATGGCGACGACCACGCCGACCGTCCCGTCCACCCGGTCCAGCAGCCGTGCCGCCTCCGCGCGCACGGTCGCGCCCAGCGACTCCGCCACGACCGAGAAGCGCGGCTCCACGCCGGTGGAGCGCACCGCCCGCGGGGACACCGAGCCGGGCATGGCCAGGGCCAGCACCTTCGACGCCAGCTCGGCGATCTCCGCGGGGTTGCGGTAGTTCACCGTGAGCTCGAAGCGGCGGCGGGGACGGGTGCCGAGGGCCTCGTCGCGGGCCTGGGCCGCCTCGTCCGGGTCGGACCAGGAGGACTGGGCCGGGTCGCCGACGACCGTCCAGGTGGCGTGCCGTCCGCGCCGGCCGACCATGCGCCACTGCATCGGGGTGAGGTCCTGTGCCTCGTCGACGATGACGTGGGCGTACTCGACGCGCTCCTGGGCCAGCCGCTCGGCCCGCTCCCGCTGGGTCTCCTCACGCACCGGCATCAGCTCCTCCAGGCCGGTGAGCTGGTCCAGCGGGTCGATCACGCGCGGCCTGCGGGGGCGCGCGGGAGCGCCCAGCAGCGCCTGCAGTTCGTCCAGCATCGCCACGTCGTGCACGGAGCGGCCGTCCCGCTTCAGCGAGCGGGCGACCTTGCGGACCTCGCCCGGGTTGAGGACGCGGCGGGCCCAGCGGCCCAGGCGCTTCTCGTCGGCCATGGCGTCCAGCACGGCGGCCGGGGTCAGCTCGGGCCACCAGGCGTCGAGGAAGGCGATGAAGTCGTCCTCGGTGGTGACGTCCTCGTCGAAGGAGGAGCGCAGCTCGGCGGCCAGCTCCGGGTCGCTGTGCCGGCCGGCGGCTCCGGAGCGCTCCCACAGGGCGTCGAGGAGCAGCTTGCGGGCGCGCGGGCGCAGCAGGTTGACCGGGGCGGTGCCGCCGAGGGCGGAGCGGCGGACGGCGGCCAGGTCCTCCGCCTCCAGCTCCAGGCGCCGCCCGAAGGCGACGACCCGCAGCCGGGTCGGCGCGTCGCTGCGCTCCAGCGCCCCGCGCGCCGCCTTCCGCAGCACCTTGAGCATGCGGTACGAGCCCTTGGCGCGGGCCACCGACGGGCTGTCGTACAGGGTGGCCTCGACGCCGTCGACCAGCGAGCCGATGGCCCGCACGGCGACCTGGCCCTCCTCGCCCAGCGACGGCAGCACGCCCTCGGTGTAGGCGACCAGGAGCGGCGTGGGCGAGACGATCAGGATGCCGCCCGCGTACCGGCGCCGGTCCTGGTAGAGCAGGTAGGCCGCGCGGTGCAGGGCGACGGCGGTCTTGCCGGTGCCGGGGCCGCCCTCGACGTAGGTGACGGAGGCGGCGGGGGCGCGGATCACCAGGTCCTGCTCGGCCTGGATGGAGGCGACGATGTCCCGCATGGTGTGCGTACGGGCCCGGCCGAGCGCGGCCATCAGGGCGCCGTCGCCGATCACGGCCAGCTCGTGGCCGTCGAGGGGGGCCGTCAGCTCGGGCCGCATCAGGTCGTCCTCGACGCCGAGCACCCGGCGGCCCTTGGAGCGGATGACGCGGCGCCGCACGACCCGGCCGGGGTCGACCGGCGTGGACCGGTAGAAGGGGGCGGCCGCCGGGGCCCGCCAGTCGATGACCAGCGGCGCGTAGTCCTCGTCGAGGACGCCCATCCGGCCGATGTGCAGTGTCTCGGCGATGTCGGCGGTGTTGTCGGGGCGCACGGCCCCGTCGGCGGGCTCGACGGCGGTGTACGCGCCGTCGGGGCCCTTCTTGCCGTCCTTGCCGAGCAGCAGGTCGACACGGCCGAAGAGGAAGTCCTCGTACTCGTTGTGCAGCCGGTTGAGGTGGACGCCGGCGCGGAAGACCTGGGCGTCCCGTTCGGCGAGGGCGCCGGGGGTGCCGACCTGGCCGCGCCGGGCGGCGTCGGCCATGAGGAACTCCGCCTCGTGGATCTTCTCCTCGAGTCGCCGGTACACCCGGTCCAGGTGTTCCTGTTCCACGCGGATCTCCCGGTCGCGAACGGAGTCGTGAACCGGGTCGACCGCGGATTCCTGTTGAGCCTGAGCGGCCACCGGGCCCCCTTCTGACGTGCTGGGCAGCCGTCAACCGTACGCGAAGGGGGCCCTGTGAAGCTACGCGTCGACCTCGACGAGCAGCTTGCCGTCGAAGGTCATAACCTGGAAGTGGTCGATCTCGTTCGGTTCGAAGGCGGCGCCGCCCTGGATGTACAGCGGCTGCCGGGCCTTGTCCGTCTTGGCGTCGGGCAGGCCGTAGCCCCGGTCCGGGACGGACCAGGAGGTGACGGTCTCCCGCTCGCCGTTCTTGCCGACGGCGATCAGCGAGCACTTCTGCGGGCCGGTGACGTTCCTCAGTTCCAGAACCGTCCCCGTGCCCCAGGTCTTCTCCTCCAGCGCCACGGTCGCGGAGACCTTGGTGCCGGGGTCGGTGGCCGAAATCTTGTCGGAGGTGCTGTCGAAGGCGGCCTTGGCCGGGTTCGCCGCGAGCGTCCGGCCGGTACCGCTCCCACCGCCGCCCTCGTCGCCGCCGCCGCTCGCCGCCACGGCGACGAACGGGCCGCTGACGATCAGCGCGCCCGCCGCGGCCACCATGTAGAAGTTGCGGCGGCGCTTGCGCGCGCGGCGCTCGGCGACCTCGTCGACCAGCTTCTCCACCACGCGCGGCGAGGGCTTGGCGGACAGCGACTCGCCCACCGCGGGCGTCCCGGCGCCGGGCAGGTCCGCCAGCGCGGCCAGCATCGGTTCCATGCCGGCGAGTTCGTCGAGCTGCTGGGCGCACCATTCGCAGGACGCCAAGTGCGCCTCGAAAGCGGTTGCTTCGGCGTCGTCGAGGATGCCGAGGGCGTAGGCGCCGACGGTCTCGTGTTCGTTCGGCACCGGTGATCCCTGCATGGGACCAGACATACCCGTACCGCCTCCTCCGAATCCCCCGTACCCGCTCATCACGCCGTCACCCCCCGCTCCTCCAGAGCCAGCTTCATCGACCGCAGGGCGTAGAACACCCGGGAGCGGACGGTGCCGCTCGGTATGCCGAGTGTCTGTGCCGCCTCGTTGACGGTACGCCCCTTGAAGTACGTCTCGACGAGGACCTCCCGGTGGGCCGGGGTCAGGTCGTCGAGCGCGTCCGACAGCGTCATCAGCCACAGCGCCTTGTCGATCTCGTCCTCCGCGGGGATGACCTCCAGCGGCGACGGATCGACCTCCTGCGGCCGGGCCTGCCGGCTGCGGTGGCCGTCGATGACGATGCGCCGGGCGACCGTCACCAGCCAGGGGCGTACCGAACCGGTCGCCCGATTGAGCTGACCGGCGTTCTTCCAGGCACGGATGAGCGTCTCCTGCACGACGTCCTCCGCGCGCTGCCGGTCTCCGGCGACCAGCCTGAGGACGTAGGCCAGGAGAGGTCCGGCGTGCTCCCGGTACAGGGCACGCATCAGTTCCTCGTCGGGTTCCGAGGGCTGTGAGGACATGCGATGTCGGGCCCTCGCTCCGCGTTCCCTGGCCACGGCCGCATCCTTGCGCACGCCCACCTCCGGTGTCCGGGGGATCCCCCAGTCGGTCGCTCGACAACCGGTACGGACGGCGGTGGCCGGGTGTTCAAAAAGCCGGCACGGTTTTCTGTGGTCGGCGTGACGACCGGGGCATGAATCCCTCATTCCCTCTCCATTCCTCCACGTTGTGGACACGAGAGGAAGCGGGTCCTGCGCAAGCGTCGTGCACGGGAGGGGAGTTGGGGGTGGCGGGCGCTCAGGCGCGGGCGAGGGCGGCGCGGCGGCGGTGGCGGGCCACGCGTTCGCGGTTGCCGCAGACCTCGCTGGAGCACCAGCGCCGCCTGCGCCCGCGGGAGGTGTCGACGTACACGATGGGGCAGTTGTCGCCCGCGCACTGGCGCAGGCTCGCCCGGGCGACGGGGTCGGTGAGCAGGTCCACCGCGTCCCGCGCGATCACCGCGAGCAGCGCGGCCCGGCCGGGCGGGCCGTCCAGCGCGCGCACCAGGGTGCCGTCCGCGCCGGGCACCGCGCGGGGCGCCGGGGGCGCGGCGCGGGCGAGTTCGTTGATCCGGGCGAGCGCGACGTCGTACGCGGGGACACCGGGCGCCGCGCGGCCGCGCACCAACGCGGCGAGCCGGCCGCGCAGTTCGCGGAACGCCACCAGCCAGGAGGCGTCGGCGTGGGCCAGCGCGGTGTCCGCGGGCACTAGCCCGGAGCCGGCGATCCAGGCGCGCAGCACCTCCACGGAGTCGAGCCGTTCGCCGGGATGGGTGGTCGCCAGCAGGTCCAGGCAGACCCGACCGGTGTCGAACCGCAGCTCGTGGGGGGCCGTGACCGTACCCAGTGCCATGTCCTGCCACCGCCTAGGTTGGCCCCGCGCGTGGGGCCGGTGCGCGATCCGGGAAGGGGTTCCGCTTCCACAGTGCCCGTCCGCACCGGACCCCGGAACCCCTCGCGCCGCGCTCAGCCGTCCGCGTACTTGGACTCCGCCACCGGGTCCAGGGCGAGGCGGTAGCCGCGTTTGACGACCGTCTGGATCAGCTTCGGCGCGCCGAGCGCGGAGCGCAGGCGCGCCATGGCGGTCTCCACCGCGTGCTCGTCGCGGCCCGCGCCGGGAAGGGCGCGCAGCAGTTCCGCGCGGGCGACGACCCAGCCGGGCCGCCGGGCCAGCGCCCGCAGCAGCGACATCCCGGCCGGCGGTACGGGCCGGAGCACGCCGTCGACCAGGACCGCGTGCCCCCGGATCTCCACCCGGTGCCCGGCCACGGGCAACGAGCGGGAGCGGGCGGGCAGTTCCTGGCAGAGCAGCTGGACGAGCGGGCCGAGCCGGAAGCGTTCGGGCTGGACGGTGTCGAGGCCGCGCGCCTGCAGCGGCAGCGCGGTGACCGGGCCCACGCAGGCGGGCAGCACGTCGTGGCGGAGCGCGGCGAGCGCCTCGTCGAGCAGCCCGCGCTCCTCGGCGCGGGACAGCAGGGAGGCGGCGGCGGGCGCGCTGGTGAAGGTGACGGCGTCCAGGGTGCGGGCGACGACCGCGTCGAGGAGGCGGTCGACGGGACCGAGGTCCTCCGGCGGCAGCCACCGGTACACCGGCACGCCCACCACCTCCGCTCCCCCGGCCCGGAGCGACTCCACGAACCCGGGCAGCGGTTCGCCGTGCAGCTGGACGGCGATGCGCAGCCCGTCGACGCCCTCCTCCAGGAGCCGGTCGAGCACCTCGGCCAGCGACTCCGACGCCGGTGACCACTCCTCGGTCAGTCCGGCGGCCCGGATCGCGCCCTTCACCTTGGGCCCGCGGGCCAGGATCCGCACCTCGCGCAGCCGTGCCAGCAGGTCCTCGCCGAGCCCCCAGCCGTCGGCGGCCTCCACCCAGCCCCGGAACCCGATGGCGGTGGTGGCGACCGCGATGTCCGGCGTCCGCCCGATGATGTCCTTGGTGGCGGCCAGCAGCTCGCTGTCGTCGGCGAGCGGCACGATCCGCAGGGCCGGGGCGTGCTGCACGACGGCTCCGCGCCGTTCCAGCAGCGCGCCCAGCTCGTCGGCGCGGCGGGCCGCGGTCACGCCCACGGTGAATCCCGCGAGCGGCCCGTGGTCGGGTCGCTGTTCTTCGTCGTCCATGGCTCTCGTCCCGCACTCGAGTCGGCGTACTGCACGGAGGTGCGGCTCCACCTCCCTGCCGGTCGAGCCTGTCAACGATGCGTGACAGGCTCGGATCGGCATCATGTCACCAGTGTTACGTCACACCTTGGCGTAGTTGAGCTGCGACTTCTCCTCCGGGACGGCGCTGGTGGCGCTCGGCGCGGCCGCCGGACGGCGAAGGTATACCGCCCAGGTGACCGCGAAACAGACCGCGTAGCAGGCGAGGAAGGCGACGAACGCTCCGGTGCCGGAGCCGTGGGAGAGGAAGGACTGGCGGAAGGCCAGGTTGATGCCGACGCCGCCGAGCGCGCCCACCGCGCCGATCAGCCCCATGGAGGCGCCGGACAGCCGCCGCCCGTACGCGGCCGCCTCCTCCCCGTCGAGCCCCTTGGCCAGGGCCTTCGCCTGGAAGATGCCGGGGATCATCTTGTACGTCGAACCGTTGCCGAGGCCCGTCAGCACGAACAGCACGACGAAGGCGACGGTGAACAGCACCGGCGACTCCCGCATCGAGGCGACGATCAGCACGCCGGTGGCCGCGCCCATGCCGACGAAGTTCCACAGCGTGATCAGCGCGCCGCCGTACCGGTCGGCGAGCCGGCCGCCCACCGGGCGGATCAGGGAGCCGAGCAGCGGGCCGATGAAGGTGACGTACGCGGCTTCGAGCGGTGTGCGGTCGAACTGGTTCTGGAGCACCTGTCCGAAGGCGAAGCTGTAGCCGATGAACGAGCCGAAGGTGCCGATGTAGAGGAACGCCATGATCCAGGTGTGCGCGTCCCGCGCGGCGTCCTTGGCGGCGCCGGTGTCGTTCCGCACCGAGGCCAGGTTGTCCATGTACCGCGCGGCGAGCACGGCGGCGAGGACGATCAGCGGGATGTAGATGCCGAGCAGCACCCGCGGTCCGCCGCCCGCGCCGATGATGGCGAGGGCGGCGAGCTGGATGACCGGGACGCCGATGTTGCCGCCGCCGGCGTTGAGTCCGAGCGCCCAGCCCTTCTTCCGCAGCGGGAAGAAGGCGTTGATGTTGGTCATGGAGGAGGCGAAGTTGCCGCCGCCGATACCGGCCAGCAGGCCGACCAGTAGGAAGGTGGAGAAGGAGGTGCCCGGCTCCATCACGGCGAACGCGGCGACGGTGGGCACGAGCAGCAGACCGGCGGAGACGATCGTCCAGTTCCGTCCGCCGAAGACCGCGACGGCGAAGGTGTACGGGACCCGCACCACGGCGCCGACCAGCGTGACCACCGAGGTCAGCAGGAACTTGTCGGCCGGGGTGAGCCCGTACTCCGGGCCCATGAAGAGCACCAGCACGGACCACATCGTCCAGATGGAGAACCCGATGTGCTCGGACAGCACGGAGAAGAGGAGGTTGCGGCGGGCGACCTTCTCACCGGTGGTGTTCCAGAAGGTCTCGTCCTCCGGATCCCACTGCTGGATCCATCGGCCGCCCCGGGTCGGGGTCGCGGGCGGCGGGCTAGGGGCTGTCATGGCGCCTCCACTGTTCTCCGGGGTGCGGACGGTGCCGCGAGGGGCTGGTCCCGAAGGTAGGGAGGGAGCGTTTCCGGTCTGTGGCACGCGGTGACCGGCAGGGAACGTTGCTCTCACCCCCGGCGGATGCGGGGTGAGAGGTGTCCGGCGGCGGCGGGGCGCGGAGGCGTGAGGTGACGACCCCGACGGCCCCCGTCCAGGGCCTGTCGTTCGGATCGGCCCGGAAGGTACCGCACCTCCCAGCCGGGATGATCCGAACGACAGCCCCTAGCGCTGCGGGGGCTGCCAGTGGGGGTTCTGCTGCGGGTAGGGCGGCTGGGCGGGCTGCCCGTACGGGGGCTGCTGCGGGGCGTAGGGGCCGGGCGCCGGGGCCGGGGGCTGGGGCGGGGTGCCGTACGGGGCGGGCGCGGGCGGGGTGCCGTAGGCGGCCGGGGCGTGGGGGGCGTACGGGGTCGGGGCCTGGGGGGCGTACGGGGTCGGGGCCTGGGGGGGGTACGGCATCGGGGGCTGGTGGGGCTGGTGGGGCCGGCCGGGGCCGGGAGTCGCGGCGGGGGCGCCGCCGTACGGGCCGTCGGCGAACGGGTTGCCGTGGCCCGGCAGCAGGCCGCCCGGGGGCAGGTGGCGGACCCGGCCGGTCTCGTCCGTCACCGGGGCGAACCCGGCGGCCTGCAACCGGGCCGCGAACGTGGCGTTGCGCTTGCGGTTGACGACGAAGCCGACACCGAGGATGGCCATGAGGCCGAGCCACACCGCGCCCGCGACGACGAAGTCCGAGGACCGGCCGCCCGCCTGGTACGCCATGACGACGCAGCCGACGGAGACACCGATCGCGCCGTAACCCATCCGCTTCTCGGCGCTCTTGCCGGTGAGGTCGAAGTTGATGCGGGCCTTGAGCAGTTCGAAGGCGTCCGGCACGAGCGGCGGCAGGGAGACGCCGTCCGACGCGTTCGGGTACTGGGCCCAGTTCTGCGCGGCGCGGGCGCGGGCCTGCGGACTCGGGTCGGGCACGATCAGCATCTTCAGCTGGCTGTTGTTGGCGCCGCCCTGCCGGACGTCGGCGTACTCGTAGCCGAACTGCTGGGCGATGAAGGCGAGTTTGGCGAGCTTCTTCACGGACGCCATCGGGCTGGCGACCTCGACCGGCTCCCCGCTCGCCATCAACCGCAGCATCTTCTGCGTCTGCCGCCTGCTCATCCGCGCCCGCTCCCCACCCCGTCACCGGCCACCCGGTTCACTGTCGCAACCGGGGCAGTCTCGCACGCGCGTGCGTCAACGCGGTACCGGACCGTCCGGCCACAGCCGGGGCCTGCGTCGGGCCGCCAGGTCCTCCGCCCAGCCGAAGGCGACCACGCAGCCGGCGATCAGGATCCACGTGAGCGCCAGCACCGGCCAGGAACTCTCCAGCAGCCAGGGCACGTGCAGCTCCAGCGTCTCGAAGCCCCACAGCCGGTCGTAGAGCGTCGCGGCGACCAGGATGCACACGTTGTGCCACAGGTAGACCGTCACCGCGCGGGAGTTGAGCAGGGTGATCAGCCGGTCCCAGCGGCGCAGCCGGCGCGGCCACTCGGCCCACGAGGGGCTGAGGTGCAGGAGCAGCAGCACCGTCCCGAAGGACCACAGGGCCTGGGCGAAGGGCAGCGAGTCGAGGTCGTGGCCGGTCCCGAAGTCCTGGCGCAGGGCGTACCAGAGGCCGAGGCCGGCGACGACGGCCGCGAGGCACGGCACGGCGTACCGCGGGATGCGGCGCAGCAGGCCCTGCTGGTGGGCCATGCCGAGGATCCAGCAGGCGCCGAAGGTGCCGAAGTCGGTGACGGCCGAGTCGATCCGCTCACCGGGCAGCGTGAGCAGGCCGAACTCCAGGGCGGCGGACAGGGCGAGCGGTGCGGCGACCGTCGCCCACGGCACCGCGCGCAGCGACTTCAGCAGGAACGGCGACAGCAGCACGAACCAGAGGTAGGCGCGGACGTACCAGAGCGGTCCGGCGAGTTCGGCGGCCCAGTCCTCGCCGAGCACGCCCGGAATGCCGGCGACGCCTTCGGCGTGGGGCGGGTCGCTCAGCGGCAGCACCCAGAAGCCGAGGTGGAGGAACCACCAGCCGGGGTGTCCGTCGTCGTCCGGGCTCCAGCCCTGGGCCAGCATGCCCGTCACGCCGATCGCGCCGAGCAGCCACAGCGGCGGCAGCAGCCGGCGCATCCGGCCCCGGAGGACCTGCACGGCGGGCCGCTTCAGGGAGCGGGCCATGAGGTGGCCGGCGAGGGCGAACATCACGCCCATCGACGGGAAGACGACGGGCAGCCAGGCCCAGCCCATCAGGTGGTAGAGGACCACCCGGAACAGGGCCACCGCCCGCAGCAGGTCGAAGTAGCGGTCCCGGCCGCCCGCACGGCCCGGCTGTTTCCCCGGCGGGGCGGGCGGCCCGTCGGGGTCCGTCCCGGTGGCCGGAGTGGTGGGACGGTGGGTGGCGGGCGCGTGCGGGGCGCTGCGGGGTGCGGGCGTGGCAGGCATGGTGTCCATTGCGGTGGTTCCCGGCGGTGTTCGGGCCGGCTCGGCGGGCGGGGTGCTCAACCGGCCGGCCTCGCGCCCACGGCGTTCGGCTGCCGTGCGGCAGGGCCGTCCCCGCCGGGCGGAGCCGACACCCCGCCCGTGCGCCGCAGCTTCTGCCAGCGCAGGCGGCCGCCGGTGAGCGCGGTGATCCAGGACTGGAGGAGCACGACGTACATGAGCTGGCGGTAGAGGATCTGCTGCAGGGGCAGCGAGACGAGGTGGGTCATGGGCTCGCGGTCCAGGTGGAAGGCGTACGCCGCGCAGACCGCCTGGACGGCCAGGACGCCCAGCCACGCGAGGATCGTCTCGCGGGTCGGGCCGAACACGAGGCCGTACAGCAGGAAGACGTCGATCAGCGGCGCCAGCAGAGGGGCCAGGACCATGAACAGGGAGACGAACGGCAGGCCGACGCGGCCGAAACGGCCCGAGGGGCCCTTCTCGACGACCGCGCGGCGGTGCTTCCAGATGGCCTGCATGGTGCCGTACGACCAGCGGTAGCGCTGGGACCACAGCTGCTGGACGGTCTCCGGGGCCTCGGTCCAGGCGCGGGCGTTCTCGGCGTAGACCACGCGCCAGCCGGCGCGGTGCAGCGCCATGGTGACGTCGGTGTCCTCGGCGAGGGTGTCGTCGCTCATGCCGCCGATGGGCTCCAGCGCGGAGCGGCGGAAGGCGCCGACCGCGCCGGGGATGGTCGGCATGCAGCCGAGGATGTCGTACATGCGGCGGTCCAGGTTGAAGCCCATCACGTACTCGATGTGCTGCCAGGCGCCGATGAGGCTGTCCTTGTTGCCGACCTTGGCGTTGCCCGCCACGGCGCCGACCCGCGGGTCGCCGAACGGCTGGACGAGTTCGCGGACGGTGGACGGCTCGAAGACGGTGTCGCCGTCCATCATCACGACGATGTCGTACCGGGCGTTCGCCAGGCCCCGGTTGAGCGCGGCGGGTTTGCCCGCGTTGAGCTGGCGGATCACCCGGACGTTCGGCAGGCCCATCGCCTCGACGATGCGGGCGGTGCCGTCGGTGGAGCCGTCGTCGACGACGAGCACCTCGATCGGGTGGTCGCTCGCCGTCAGGGAACGGACGGTGTTCTCGATGCACTTGGCCTCGTTGTACGCCGGGACCAGCACCGTCACCGGTTCGGTGACCGGCGGGCCCCAGCGGAAGTTCCTGCGGCGGACCCGGCGGGCGTGGGCGCCGGAGAGGAGCAGCATCAGCACGAAGCGGCCGATGACCAGGGTGCCGACGATCGCCAGGCCGGCCACGAGGACGTCGGTGATCCCCTCCGAGGCCTGGACCAGGAAGATCCACGCCTTGCCCTTCCACAGGTCGACACCGGTGACCGGGCTGTGCGCGCTGGGCGCGTCCAGGGCCTCGGTCAGGTTGCCGAACTCGTAGCCCTTCTCCTTCAAATCGGGCAGGAACCTGTCGAGGGCCGCGACGGTCTGGCTGCGGTCGCCGCCGGAGTCGTGCATCAGCACGATGGCGCCCTCGCCGCCCTCGGGCGTGGCGCGGCGGATGATCTCGTCGACGCCGGGCCGCTTCCAGTCCTCGCTGTCGGTGTTGTTGACGACGGTGAGGTAGCCGCGGCTGCCGATGTACCGGGTGACCGGCCAGGTCTCGTTGTCCATGGCATCGGCGAAGGAGGAGTACGGCGGGCGGAACAGCGAGGTGCGGATGCCGGCGGCGCCGGTGATCGCCAGCTGGTTCTGCGACAGCTCCCAGTCGATGCGCTGCGTGGACTGCAGGGCCAGGTCGGGGTGGTTGAAGGTGTGCAGGCCGATCTCGTGGCCCTCGTCGACCATGCGCCGGACGAGGTCCGGGTGGCGGGAGGCCATGGTGCCGGTGACGAAGAAGACGGCGTGCGCGTCGTGCTTCTTCAGCACGTCGAGCACCTTCGGCGTCCAGGTGGGGTCCGGGCCGTCGTCGAAGGTGAGGACGAGGTGGTGGTCGGGCACGCTCAGGCTCTTGGCGTTGCCTGCGCGGGCGTCGATGACCGGGCCGCCCTCGAGGATCTCCTCGGGCACCCGGGTGGTGGGGGCGGGGCTCTGGACGCGGTGGTCGGCGAGGATCTCGCTGTGCACGTAGCCGCGCAGCATGAGCATCGCGGCCAGGGCGACGAGGACGAGCAGCGGAAGCAGCAGGCGCAGCGGGACGCGCCGGCGCCGGGAGGCGGCACGGACGGGGCGGGCGGCCCGCCGGCGGTGGGTGCCAGATGCCATCAGAGGACGTTCCCCGGGGAAGGTGCGGCGGGGTCCTCGACCGCGACGGCCCGCGGGGCGGCGGCGCGGTCGTCGGTGCCGGCGGCGTCACCGCCGCCGGTGGGTGCGGTGGTGAGGGGGTCCGGGCCGACGGAGCGGGTGGTCGCGATCGTGTCCGGGGTCGTGGAGGTGGTCCCGTCGCCTCCGGTGACCGGCCGGGTCTCGCTCCGGGCCGGCGTGGTTGCCGGGCCGGCGGCGTCCGGGTCGCCGGTCGCTTCGGTCGCGCCGGTCGCGCCGGTCGCGGGGACGGTGGCTCCGGACGCGGGGAGCGCGGGGGCCGTGGTGGTCGGGGTGGCATCGGGCGCGAGGGTGGCGCCGGGGACGGTGTCCGTCCGCGCCGGCTGCGGCGTCGGCTCGACCTGACCGGCGGGCTTCTGTTCCTGGCCCGGTACGGGCATCCACGGGGCGTCGGAGTTGCCGGACAGCAGCGTGGCGACCATGACGGCCGCGTATCCGGCGCAGGCGAGGCCGACGGCTATGCCGATACGGCGGTAGAGCTGGATGCGGCGCCCGGACTCGTCGACGAACACCGGCCCGCCGCCGGAGCCGTCCGGCCCGGCACCGCCCGGCCCGCCCGGCGATCGGCGCAGCACACCGCCGTCGCCTATGCACACGGCGTCGAGCTGCACGGTCACCTCGTGCGGGTCGTGCGTCGCCACGACGTCCTCCGCGTCCGTACGAGCCGCCACGACGTCCTCCGCGTCCGTACGAGTCGCCATGACGTCCTCCGCGTCCGCCTCCCGCCAGGGATCACGAACGGGGACGCGAACGTCCGCCGGGGAGGGGGAGGTGGGGGCGTAGGACGTGGGGGCGTAGGACGTGGGGAAGGGGGGCGTGGGCGAAGGGGGCGTGGGCAGAGGGGACGTCGGGGCGGAAGCCGCGGGGAAGCGGTCCGCGGGGGCGGAAGCCGCGGGGAAGCGGTTCGTCGGGGCGGAGGCCGTGGGGAAGCGGTCCGTCGGGAAGCGGTTCGCGGTACGGGGCGCCGGCGCCGGGGTGCCGGGGGCTCCGGGGTGGGCCGCGGCGGCCCAGGGCGTGCGGTTCGGGGAGCCGACCGGCCCGGGGTGGCCTCCGGCGGCACCGCGCGCGCCGTCCTCGGCGGCGGGGCCGGGCGCACCGGTGCCCGGGAGTCCGGTGCGTGGACGGGGAATGCGCAGGGCCGTGGTGCGTTCGGCGTCCCAAGGATCGTCGGCCGGGCTCCCGGACCGTTCCGCGCGATCCCGCGGTACGGCCGGGTGGGAGGCGTTCTGCGGGAACCACCCGTCGAGCTCAGCGGACTCGGGCCGTTCTGGTTGGGCGTCTTCTCGCCACTTTTCCACGCGCACGCACTTCCCCCCACGGGACCGTTCCGGGTGCGCGTTCGACCTGAGCACCCGCCGACGGAGCGGACCCCCACCCGCTCCGAGCGCCCCGTTCATCGCACTGTGCTCGGGCGACGAATGTAGCGCATGCGAAGGTCATGTGCGGGCGCTGTGCCCATCTGCTCGGTGGCCGGACCTCACCGGCACTCCATCGCCCTCGCATCGCTGGCCGGAATCCATCCCCCGTGCGGTGCCCGCAGCCACCCGTCCTCCTCCGCGACGTCCGCCGCGGCCCTGCGCAGGGCGTCCAGGGCGGGATGGACCAGGCCCTTGCGCCACACCAACGACACCGGCGACAGCGGCACCGGATCCACCAGCGGCCGCAGCACCGTCGAGGGCAGCGGCGGGAAGTCCACCACGGCGAGGATCGGGTGCCGCGTCCTTGCCATGATCCGCTGGAACTCCTCATCGCCGACGGCCAGCGGCGCTGGCGGCGCGAGCGCGATGCCGCGCCCGTCGAACAACTGCCGCGCCAGGTCCGTCCACTCCGGCGTCCGCGGATTGCCGGCCCCGGCGTAGACGGTCTCGCCGGCCAGCGCGGCCAGCGGCACCTCGACCCGTGCCGCCAGTGGGTGGTCCTCGGGCAGCACGATCGCCATCGGCTCCAGGCGCACCGGCTGGTGGCCGAGCCCGGCGCGCAGGGCGGGGGCCAGCCCGGCGAACCGCCCGAACGACGCGTCGAGCCGTCCCGCGAGCAACTCCCCGACCGCCCAGGTCAGTCCGCTCTCGTAGCGGGCCATCAGCTCGTGTCCGGGCGTGAGTTCACGGGCCCGGTACAGCACCCGGCGCGGGGTCTTCAGGCCCGGGGAGTTGAGGTCCACCAGCAGCGGCCGCGCCTGCCCGGCGGCGGCGAGCAGGTCGTCCTGCGCCTGGAGCACGGCGCGGGCGTACGGCAGCAGGCGTTCGCCGTCGGCGGTGAGCGTCACCTGGCGGGTGGTGCGGACGAACAGTTCGCTGCCCAGTTCCCGCTCCAGCCGGCGCACGTCCCGGCTGAGCGCCTGCTGGGCGACGTACAGGCGCATGGCGGCGCGGGTGAAGTGCAGTTCCTCGGCGACGGTCACGAAGGCGCGCAGCAGCCGGGGTTCCATGGAGGCGGGCATCCCGCGAACTTACAACACAGGTGCGTGAATGGGTGCCGGGAAGGTGTTGGACGATCCGCCCGGCCCGCGACGACGGTGGACGCATGCCTCAGCCCACCTCCCGGGACACTCCCCTGTTCACGGTCACCGCCGACACCCTGGTCGCCGTCGACTTCGCTCCGCGCACCCGGCGCGACTCCCGCCCGAAGGGCCCCTACCGCCGTCTCTTCGCGCTGCCCGGCACCCGCGCGTTCACCGCCGGGAACCTCATCGCACGACTGCCGATGGGCATGTTCAGCGTGAGCGCGGTCGTGATGATCGCCGGGACCCGCGGTTCGTACGCGCTCGCCGGTGCCGTCACCGCGACCGGTCTGGCGGCGTCGGCGGTGGTCGCGCCGTGGATCGCGCGCCTGGTCGACCGCCACGGGCAGGCCCGCGTGGCGCTGCCGGCCACCGTGCTCGCCGTGCTCGGCTCGCTGTCGCTGCTGCTCTGCGTCCGTCACGGCGCCCCCGACTGGACCCTGTTCGCCTCCTACGCCGCCACCGCCACCACACCCAACACCGGCGGGATGTCCCGGGCCCGCTGGGCGCACCTGCTGAAGGGCGACGCCGAGGCACTGCACACCGCGAACTCCTTCGAACAGGCCGCGGACGAGTTGTGCTTCATGCTCGGCCCGGTCCTCGCGGCCTTCCTGTGCGGGACGTTCTTCCCGGAGGCGGGCACCCTGGTGGGGGCCGTACTGCTGCTGACGGGTGTGGTGCTGTTCACGGCCCAGCGGTCGACCGAGCCGCCGGCCGGGCACCGGCAGGCCGGACGGGCCCCGCTGCGGGCGCCCGGGATGCGTCCGCTGCTGGCCGTCTGTCTCGCGACGGGCGCGGTGTTCGGCTCGATGGAGGTCGTGACCATCGCGTTCGCGGACGCGCAGGGGCACCGCACGGCGGCCGGGGCGGTGCTCGCGCTGCAGGCGGCCGGCTCCTGCGCGGCGGGCCTGCTGTACGGGGCGATGCGCCCGGCGGGGTCCGCGCGGACCCGGCTGCCGTGGTGCCTGGCGGCGATGACCGCGCTGATGGCGCTGCCGCTGCTCGCGGCGGCGCTCACCGGTTCGCTCCTGGTGCTGGCGGGGGCACTGCTGCTCGCCGGTATGGCGACCGCGCCGACCATGGTCACCACCATGACCCTGGTCCAGCGCCGCACCCCCGCGGGCCGGCTGAACGAGGGCATGACGCTCGCGGTGACCGGCCTGCTCGGCGGGATCGCCTGCGGCAGCGCGGCCGGCGGCTGGACCGTGGAACGCCTCTCGCCGACGGCCGGGTACGGCGTGCCCGTCGCGGCGGCCGCGACCGCGCTCCTCGTCTCGCTGACCGTCCTCGTCCTGTTCGGGCGGTCGAACCGCTTCACCGATTCCCGCGCACCCCATTGACGGCCCCACGCCCCGCACATACCTTCACCGGTCGAAGCGCTTCGAAACCGCTTTCTAACCCCACGGACAGTGCCAGACGAGGACGCCCGATGGTGAAGATCACGGATGTGGCCCGGCGCGCCGGCGTCTCCCCCAGCACGGTCTCGTACGCGCTCAGCGGCAAGCGTCCGATCTCCGACGCGACCCGGCGCCGCGTCCAGGCGGCCGTGCGCGAGCTGGGCTACCGCGCGGGGCCGGCCGGCCGGCCCGCGTCCGGGCGCAGGTCGAAGGTGCTGGCCCTGGCGGTTCCGATGCGTTCGGGCATCCATGTGCCGGTGGTGACGGAGTTCGCGGTGTCGGTGGTCACCGCCGCCCGCGCCCACGACCACGACGTGCTGCTGCTCACCCAGGGGGAGGGCGAGGAGGGGATCGGACGGGTCGCGGAGACGGGGCTGGCGGATGCGGTGATCGTGACGGACGTCCAACTGCACGATCCCCGGCTGCCGTTGCTGCGTTCGCGGTCCTTACCGTCCGTGCTGGTCGGTGTGCCCGCCGAGCCGGACGGCCTGACCTGCGTCGACCTGGACTTCCGGGCGGCCGGTGAGCTGTGCGTGGACCATCTGGCGCGGCTCGGGCACCGGGTGGTGGCGCTGGTCGGCTCGCCGCCGGAGGTGTACGTGCGGCGGACCGCGTTCGCGCGGCGGCTGGTGGAGGGCTTCACGGCGGCCGCCGACCGGCACGGTCTCGCATCCGCCGTGCACCCGTGTGGCACCGGCCGGGACGCGGCCCGCGCGATCGCCGAGCGGCTGCTGCGCGAACTGCCCGCGCTGACCGGGGTGGTGGTCCACAACGAACCGCTCGTCGAGCCGCTGATCGAGGCCTTCGAGCACCTCGGGCTGCGGGTCCCCGGTGACCTGTCGCTCACCGCCGTCTGCCCGGCCCCGGTCGCCGCCTCGGCCCGGGTCCCGGTCACCTCGGTGTCCGTGCCGTCCGCGGAACTGGGCACCCGCGCGGTGCACCTGCTGGTGCGGAAGCTGGCGGGGGCCGCCGTACCGCAGCGCACCCTGCTGCCGCCCCGCCTGACGGAGCGGGCCAGCACGGCACCGCGCGGGGCGTGACGCGCCGGCCGCGGACGGCCGCCGGTTCAGCCCAGTCGCCAGGCCGTGCCCAGCCGGTACGCGGCACACAGGTCGACGTCCAGGTAGTACGCCCCGGCCGTCCCGCACTGCGCCGGCCCGCTGCCGGGGTCGACGGGCTGGCCGTGCCCCATGCCGGTGAGGCTGTACGTCTCGACGACCGCGCCGCCTCCGGGGCCCCGGTAGACCTGGTGCGGGTGGCCGGCGACCGTGTCGGTGACGTCGGCGGCCGTGTCGGCGCCGTGCACATCGGTCCACTGCTCCACCAGGTCCGTCATGTTGACCGGCTTCACGGTGTAGTCGGCGGTGCCGTGCAGCACGGTGAGGACGGGCCAGGGACCGGTGTGGCCGGGCCGCGCGGCCCGCACCCGGTCGCCCCACTGCCTCGGGGTCTGGGTGGCGCCGACGTACATGCACACGTACGGCGATCCGGCGGCCTGCGCGCATCCGTAGGGCAGTCCGGCGACGACGCCGCCCGCGGCGAACTTCTCCGGGTAGGTCGCCATCATCACGGCGGTCATTCCGCCGCCGGCGGACAGGCCGGTGACGTACACGCGCGAGGCGTCGCCGGAGACGTCGGCGAGCTGCCGGTCGACCATCTGGGCGACGGAGGCGGCCTCGCCCCGGCCGCGCTCGATGTCGGCGCTCTGGAACCAGTTGAAGCACTGGCTGGGGTTGTTGCCGCTCTGCTGCTGCGGCAGGACGACGGAGAAGCCCCAGCGGTCGGCGAGGGCCGTCCAGCCGGTACCGGCGGCGTATCCGGCGGCGTTCTGGGTGCAGCCGTGCAGGGCGACCACGACGGGCCGGCCGGCGGGCAGCCCGTCGGGGACGTACCGGTACATCCGCAGGGCTCCGGGGTTGCTGCCGAAGCCGGTGACCTCCTGGAGGGAGGCCGCGGCGGCCGGGGTCGGGGTGAGCAGCACGGAGAGCAGTGCTGCGAGGACGGTGAGGAGGGTCGCGGCTCTGGTCTGTGTCATGGGGAGGGAAAGTAGAAGCGCGAACCACCTGTCGATATGGGTGCGGGCCCCACATCGCAAGGCCGGGACCATGTGGCACGGCATGACAAAAGCCCCGTCGCTCGAGGCGACGAGGCCTGTGCCCACAGGGAGGTGCGGGTGGCGGAGCCCCCGCTCGCGCGGCGCAGCCGCGCAGTGACGACGAAGGCGACGTGGCCCGCGTTGTCCGCGGACACACCTGCACTCACATCGGGGGTGCGGGTGGCGGAGCCTCCGCACGCGCGGCGCAGCCGCGCAGTGACGACGAAGGCGACGCGGCCCGCGTTGTCCGCGGGCACACGTCGCCTGTCGCCTTCGTGGAGATGGCGGGAATCGAACCCGCGTCCAACGGTGCGGAACCAGGGCTTCTCCGTGTGCAGTCGGCTGTGCTTTTCTCGGCCCCGGAGATCACGCCGACAAGTCTCCGACGGGCTCAGTCACTGTGTGTTTTCCCTCTTCACCCCGTGACCGGGATCAAGGTTTAGTTCCCTAGATGATGCCAGGATCCGGGTCGGGAACACCCCCGGGCTGACACTCCCTTAAGTAGGGGAGCCGCTGCTCGCTACCTGAAGATCAGGCAGCGAGGGCGAGCTCGCCCTGGGAGATGGATCGCTTGGAATTGGCGATTATTTTTTTCGGCCTGTGGTTTACGAGATCATGGCCGCTTCCTCGACACGCTTCCCCTGCTTCGACAGCCGCTGTCGAAACCGATCATCCCCATGTTGATTTTTCAACCCCCCGGAGGGGGCCTGCACCCGCTACGAGGTGCTGTGCCATCGTACGTGACCAACGCCCGACGATGCCACCGTATTCCCGGCGGTCATCCCGCCGTGGCACCCGGTTCAACGCGGGCCGGTGCCGGAGTGTTCCCGGCCGGTGCCGCCGTGTTCCCGCGGCCCCGCACAACCTACGCCCGCTGCTTCCTGCGCACCGCGGAGATCGCCCGCTCGGTCTCGCGGCGGTCCTGCTTCTCCCGCAGCGTCTGCCGCTTGTCGTACTCCTTCTTGCCCTTGGCCAGCGCGATCTCGACCTTCGCGCGGCCGTCCTTGAAGTAGAGGGCGAGCGGCACGATGGTGTGTCCGGTCTCCTGGGACTTGGACTCCAGCTTGTCGATCTCCGACCGGTGCAGCAGCAGCTTGCGCTTGCGCCGGGCGCTGTGGTTGGTCCAGGTGCCCTGGCTGTACTCCGGGACGTGCACGTTGTGCAGCCACGCCTCGTGGCCGTCCAGCTGGACGAAGCCGTCCACCAGCGACGCCCGGCCCTGGCGCAGGGACTTCACCTCGGTGCCGGTGAGGACCAGGCCGGCCTCGTAGGTGTCGATGATGAGGTAGTCGTGCCGCGCCTTCTTGTTCTGCGCGATCAGCTTGCGTCCTTTTTCCTTAGCCATAGTGCCGCCATTTTCGCACTACGGAGGGGGTCGGCGGGAAGCCGATTATCGCCCGGGCGCGGCCGTGGGGCTCTGGCCGCCGAGTCCGCTCAGGACCGTCTCGGCCCGCCGGAGCGCCTCTTCGCCGGCCTCCAGGTCGGGGGTGAGGCCGTGACCGTCGACGCCTCGGCCGGACGGGGTGCGGTAGTGGCCGACGGTGAGTTCGGCGACGGAGCCGTCGGGCAGCGTGGTCGGCATCTGGACCGATCCCTTGCCGAAGGTGCGGGAGCCCACGACGACCGCCCGTCCGCGGTCCTGGAGGGCGCCGGTGAGCAGTTCGGCCGCGCTCATCGTGCCGCCGTCGACGAGCGCGACCAGGGGTCTGGTGGTGTCGCCG
The DNA here is from genome assembly GCF_006782915.1 of Streptomyces calvus. GTDB lineage: Bacteria > Actinomycetota > Actinomycetes > Streptomycetales > Streptomycetaceae > Streptomyces > Streptomyces calvus. Next base: position 66,863 of record NZ_VCNP01000044.1, on the reverse strand, counting down.
CCGGGCTCGGCGTGCAGGGCGCGCTGCTCGCCGTCGACGTCGTAGGTGGCGACCAGGCCGCCGTCGAGGAAGGCGGAGGCCGCGGTGACCGCCTCGGCGACCAGCCCGCCCGGGTTGCCGCGCAGGTCGAGGACGATGCCGGAGCCGGCCGGGGTCCGCCGCACGGCGGTGCGGACCTGCTCGCCGGAGCCCTTGGTGAAGGCGCCGACCTTGATCACCGAGACGCGGGGGGCGAGTGCGCGGACGGTGACGGTGTCCCGCGACAGCCGGGCGCGGCGCAGCGTCTCGCTCCACGCGCGCGTGCCGCGTTCCAGGCCGAGGCGGACGGTGGTGCCGGCCGGCTCGCCGGTGGAGTCGCCGCGCAGCAGGGAGACGACCTCGGTCACGGGCCGTCCGTCGACCCGCTCGCCGTCGACGCTGCGCAGCCGGTCCCCCGGGCGGATCCCGGCGTCGGCGGCGGGCGTGCCGCGGCCCACCTTCGTCACCTCGATACGGCCGTCCCGCTCCCGGGCCCACAGGCCCACGCCCGTGTAGCGGCCGTCCAGGGCGTCCTCCAACTCCTGGTACTCGCCCGGCGAGTAGACGGCCGCCCAGCGGTCCCCGCTGCGGCTGACGGCGCGTCGGGCGGCCTCCAGGGGCGACTTGCCGTCGGCGGCGGCCTCCTCGGCGGCGCGGGCCACGTCGGCGTGGCGGCCGACGGGAGCGGCGCGGGTCCCGTCCGCCGTGGCCTCGCCGTCCGCCCCGGGGAGGCTGCCGGTGGCGGCACCGGCGACGAGCACGCTCGCGAACACCAAGGTCAGGGCGGCCCCGTGACGGATCCGGCGGGGCTGACAGAACGGGTCACGACCTGACATGCCGGTGAGTCTAGGACAACGCGAAGGGGCGTACGGCCGGTTGGCCGTACGCCCCTCCTTGGCAAGAGTCACACCTTCAGATACTTGCGCAGCGCGAAGAAAGCGGCCAGCGCGGGCATCAGCAGGCTCGTCGCGAGGATCAGCGGCAGCTTCGTCAGCACCGCGTCCCAGCCGATGAAGTTGATCAGGTTCAGCTTCTCGGACAGGGCCAGTCCGTGGTCGATGATGAAGTACCGCCCGACCAACAGGAATCCGCACGCGAGCGTGCCGCCGATGAGTCCGGCGACGGCGGCCTCCATGATGAACGGCGCCTGGATGTAGAAGCCGGAGGCGCCGACCAGCCGCATGATGCCGGTCTCGCGCCGGCGGCTGAACGCGGAGACGCGCACGGTGTTCACGATCAGCATCAGGGCCACCACCAGCATCAGCGCCATCACCGCGCGGGCCGCCCAGTTCATGCCGTTCAGCAGTTCGAAGAGGTTGTCCAGGATGCCCTTCTGGTCCTGCACCGACTGCACGCCGTCCCGCCCGTCGAAGGCGGTCGCGATGACCTGGTACTTCTCCGGGTCCTTCAGCTTGATGCGGTACGACTCCTGCATCTGGTCCGGCGTGAGGGAGCTGGCCAGCGGCGAGTCGCCGAACTGCTCCTTGTAGTGCTTGTACGCCTCGTCCTGCGACTCGTACGTCACCGTGTCGACGACCGACATCTTCTCCAGGTCGGCCTTGATCTGGCCCTTCTGGTCGTCGGTCACCGCGCCCTTGGCGCAGTTGGGGTCGGACTCGGCGTCACTCTTGTTGCACAGGAAGATGGAGACGTTGACCTTGTCGTACCAGTAGCCCTTCATGCTGCTGACCTGGTCGCTCATCAGGAGCGACCCGCCGAACAGGGCGAGCGACAGGGCGACGGAGACGATGACGGCGAAGGTCATCGTCAGGTTGCGGCGGAGACCGACGCCGATCTCCGACAGGACGAACTGGGCGCGCATGGCGTCTGATCAAGCCTTTCCGTGGAGCGTCAGTGCTGGTAGCCGTAGACGCCGCGTGCCTGGTCGCGGACGAGACGGCCCTTCTCCAGCTCGATGACGCGCTTGCGCATCTGGTCCACGATGTTCTGGTCGTGCGTCGCCATCACCACGGTGGTGCCCGTCCGGTTGATGCGGTCGAGCAGCTTCATGATGCCGACGGAGGTCTGCGGGTCGAGGTTGCCGGTGGGCTCGTCGCAGATGAGCAGCTTGGGCCGGTTGACGAAGGCCCGCGCGATGGCGACGCGCTGCTGCTCACCGCCGGAGAGCTCACCGGGCATGCGGTCCTCCTTGCCGCCGAGCCCGACGAGGTCGAGCACCTGCGGCACGGACTTGCGGATCTCGCCGCGCGACTTGCCGATGACCTCCTGCGCGAAGGCGACGTTCTCGGCGACCGTCTTGTTCGGCAGCAGGCGGAAGTCCTGGAAGACCGTCCCCAGCTGGCGCCGGATCTGCGGCACCTTCCAGTTGGAGACGCGGGCGAGATCCTTGCCCAGCACGTGCACCTGCCCGTGGCTGGCCCGCTCCTCGCGGAGGATCAGCCGCAGGAAGGTGGACTTGCCGGAGCCGGAGGACCCCACGAGGAACACGAACTCGCCCTTTTCCACTTCCAGGGAGACATCCCTGAGTGCGGGACGGTTCTGCTTGGGGTAGGCCTTGGACACGTTGTCGAATCGGATCACGGGTGCACCACGGGTAGCCGGGGGTAGATGAGCGTGACCATACGCGAAGCCGGAGGACGACCGCAGTCACCGTCGGGGGTTGCGCGGTACTTGCGCCCTATGTGACGGATGTACGGCGCCTTCCGGTGGGCCGGTCCGGCCGGCGGCCGGGGCGGGACGGGGGCGGGACCGGGCAGGATACGGGGGCGGGACGGGGCAGGATAAGGGGGGCCGCGCCGATGGCCGCGGAACCTGGCACAGTGGAGGGGAACGTTCACGTGGTCGTGGGCGTTGTCCGTACGGGAACCGGTGTGAGGAGGGCGAGCGCATGACGTACGACCGGCTGGTGTGCGCGAACTGCGCCGCGCCCGTGAGCGAGGGCCGGTGCCCGGTGTGCCGTGCGAACCGCGAGCGGCTGCAGCAGGAGAACTTCTTCGCGGGGCTGAACCCCATGACGCTGATCGCGCTGCTTGCGGTGCTGGTGGCGGCGGTGGCGCTGCTCGCCCACCAGACCGCCTGACGGCGGACAGACACCAGGACGACGGCGAAGGGCCCGGAGCGCGGTGCGCTCCGGGCCCTTCGTTCACGTCACGCGTACGGTGCGTACGCGCGCCGCCACCGTCAGGCGGCGGCGCCGCGGCCGGTCATCAGGCGCGGCAGCACCCGGAAGCCGATACCGCCGGCGATCATCGTGGCGGCGCCGATCACCAGGAAGGTGGTCTCGGCGGCACCGGTCTCGGCGAGCTCCTTGCCGTTGCCCTGGGCCGAGGTGGCGGGGGCTTCCTCGCCGGTGTCGGTGAGCGACGAGGAGCCCTGCTCCTGCGTCGAGGCGCCACCGTCGGGGTCGGCGGCGTTGCCGCCACCGTTGCCGCCGCCGTTGCCGTTGCCGTTGCCCGGGGCGGTCTCGGAGGGCTCCTCGGAGGGCTCCTCCGGCTCGGTCGGCTCCTCGGTCGGGGGCTCCTCGGTGGGAGGCTCCTCGGTCGGGGGCTCCTCGGTCGGAGGCTCCTCGGTGGGAGGCTCCTCGGTCGGAGGCTCCTCAGTGGGAGGCTCCTCGGTCGGAGGCTCCTCGGGGCACTCGGGGCCGGTGCCGACGTCGCAACCCGGGTCCTCGTCACCGAGGCCCAAGCCGACACCCAGGCCGAGGCCGTCTTCGCTCGCCTCGGCGCTGACGCCGATGTCGAGTGCGGAGGCCGCGCCGGCCGCCGTCAGCGAGGCACCGGCCGCGATCACGGCGCCCGCCGCGATCCGAGCGACACGGATCCGCGTCTTCTTGGTCATCTGGTTGCTACCCCCAGTAGCTCATCGTCAATGAGGCGGCGCTCGGGGGCCGTGATCAACGGAGGAGGTGGCTGTGCATCAGACGCTCCCCCGGTTCACATGCGCCCCAGAGATACGCATGCCACGCTTCACCCTTCCCATTTTTCAAATGAACGTCAAGGCCGTTGCGACCGCGATGTCCACCCACGCGCGCTTTGCGGGCAATTGGAGCTGTGAGTGTGATGTAGAACCCAGACATCACCGGCACGACAAAAGGCAACCGCCGCCTCGGGGGCGGCAGTTGCCTTGTCGACAAAGCGCTGTCGGACCAACTGGGCGCCGACGGAGCGGGAGTTACTTCTCCTGCTGCTTGCGCCAGCGAATTCCGGCCTCCAGGAAGCCGTCGATCTCGCCGTTGAACACGGACTCGGGGTTGCCGACCTCGTGCTCCGTGCGCAGGTCCTTGACCATCTGGTACGGGTGCAGCACGTAGGAACGCATCTGGTTGCCCCAGGAGTTGCCGCCGTCGCCCTTGAGGGCGTCCATCTTGGCCTGCTCCTCCTGGCGGCGCCGCTCCAGCAGCTTGGCCTGGAGGACGTTCATCGCGGTGGCCCGGTTCTGGATCTGCGAGCGCTCGTTCTGGCAGGAGACCACGATGCCGGTGGGCAGGTGCGTGATGCGCACCGCGGAGTCGGTCGTGTTGACGCCCTGGCCGCCGGGGCCGGAGGAACGGTAGACGTCGATGCGCAGCTCCGACTCGTCGATCTCGACGTGGTCGGACTGCTCGACGACGGGAAGCACCTCGACGCCCGCGAAGGAGGTCTGGCGGCGGCCCTGGTTGTCGAACGGCGAGATGCGCACCAGGCGGTGCGTGCCCTGCTCGACGGAGAGGGTGCCGTAGGCGTAGGGCGCCTGGACGGCGAAGGTGGTCGACTTGATGCCGGCCTCTTCGGCGTACGACGTCTCGATGAGCTCCGTCTTGTAGCCCTTCTGCTCCGCCCAGCGCAGGTACATCCGCTGCAGCTTCTCGGCGAAGTCGGCGGCGTCGACGCCACCGGCCTCGGCGCGGATGTTGACGAGCGCCTCACGGGCGTCGTACTCGCCGCTGAGCAGCGTCCGGACCTCCATCTCGTCCAGCGCTTTCTTGACCTCGACGAGTTCGGACTCGGCCTCCGCGCGGGTGTCCGGGTCGTCCTCCTCCTCGGCCATCTCGAAGAGCACGGCGAGATCGTCGATCCGGCCGCGCAGCGCCTCGGCCTTCCGCACCTCGGCCTGGAGGTGGGAGAGCTTGCTGGTGATCTTCTGCGCCTCGTCCGGGTTGTCCCACAGGGACGGCGCGGCCGCCTGCTCCTCGAGCACGGCGATGTCTGCCCTCAGCTTGTCGAGGTCCAGAACGGCCTCGATCGACTCCATGGTCGAGGAGAGGGACTTGAGCTCTTCGGATACATCGACGACTGCCACGCCCTCCAGCGTAACGGCTCCACCGACCGACCCACGCCGGACGTGCGCCACGGACGCGGCGACCGCGCCCGCCCGGGCCGCCCGGCGGGAGGCGGTCCGGGACCGCCCGCGCCCGCGGTGGTCCCGGGGGCCGGGGCGGTCAGGGGGCGGCCGGGGCCGAGTTCTTCGAGTCCTGCGGCGGCGCGGGGTCGTCGTCGGCGGTGGCGAGCCAGGTGCCCACGCCCGCCGCCGCCAGGACCACCGTCGCCACGGCGAGGGCCAGCCGGCGCCGGCGGGTGATCGCGCGGTTGCGGGCCGAGCCGGGGCGGGGGGCACCGGCCGCGCGGGGCGCGCGGGCCGTGCCGCGGGCGCCACCGGCGAGCTCGTCGGGCGCGGGCACCCTCATCGACGTATGGGTGTCGCGGTTGGAGTCGGCGGGCCTGGCGCCCGGCACCAGCGGGACCGCGCCGCGGCGCCGCGCCGGTGTCCCGGCGGCCGCGGGCGCGGCGGCGGGCTCGGGGTCCTCGCCCGGCTCCTCGGCGGGCTCGGTGTCCGGCTCGTCGACGTCCAGCGGGGGCATGCCCGCCAGCAGCGGCAGCAGCTCCCGCAGGCGCGCGCCCAGCTCGGAGGCGCGCAGCCGGGACGCCGGGGCCTTCGCCAGGCACTGCACCAGCAGCTGCCACAGCTCGTCCGGGATGCCCGGCAGCGGGACGACCGTCTCGGTGACGTGGCGGCGCAGGACCGCGCCGGGGTGGCCGCCGCCGAACGGGGTGAAGCCGGCGAGCAGCTCGTACAGGACGGTGGCCAGTGCGTAGATGTCGACCGACGCGCGCGGCGGCAGGCCCTCCACGATCTCCGGGGCCAGGTAGTCCGGCGTTCCGATGATCTTGGTGGCCCGGGTGCGGCGCGGGGTGTCGATGAGTTTGGCCACACCGAAGTCGGTGAGCAGGGCGCGGTGCGAGCCGCCGGGGCCGAGCGGGCCCTGCATGTCGAGGAGGACGTTCTCCGGCTTCACGTCCCGGTGCACGACGCCCGCCGCGTGGGCCGCCGCCAGCCCGTCCGCGACGTCGGCGACGATCGCGACCGCGGCCTCCGGCGCGAGCCTGCGGTCCCGGTCGAGGCGGGTGCGCAGGTCCGTGCCCCGGACGAGGTCCATGACCAGCGCGAGGTCGTTGCCGTCGACCACCAGGTCGCGCACGGAGACGACGTGCGGGTGTTCGAGACCGAGCAGCGCCGTCCGCTCCTGCACGAAGCGGCCGACGAGCTCCTGGTCCGAGGAGAGATCCTCACGCAGCAGCTTGATGGCGACGGGCCCGTCGGGGCCCTCGCCCAGCCACACCGTGCCGGCGCTGCCCCGCCCGAGGATCTGATGGGCGGTGTACCGGCTGCCGATTCTCCGTGCCAAGACTGCTCCTACCGACGCGTGTTGTCGCCAAAGCTACGCGTCCGAGAGGCCGGCCTTCACCGCGGATCCGGAAATCCGCCCTCAGATGTCGACAAATCCGCAAACAGGCTCAGTTCGTCCCGGAGGGTGCGGAGGGCTCCGACGGGCCGCCCAGATCCTCGATCCAGCCGGTCACCGTCCCGAACCAGTCGGTGAGCTGGTCCCAGTAGCCCTTGCCGGTGCCGATCCAGTCCTGCAGCGGGCTCAGCTCCCAGATCAGCCATCCCGCGACGAACAGGATGACGATCGTGAACAGGCAGCCCTTGAGGCAGCCGAGGCCCGGGATGCGCATCGGGTTGGCGCTGCGCTGCCGGGGCGCGCGGGCCGGGGCCTGCGGCTCGGGCGGCGGCGCGTACCGCTGGGGCTGCGGCTGCTGGGGCCGCTGCGGCGGGGGCGGAGGCGGGGCGTACTGCTGCGGCTGGTGCTGCTGCGGCTGGGCGTATCCGGGGCCCGGGCCGGGCTGGGGGCGCCGCTGCGGCGGCTGCTGCTGCTGAGGGCGGGCGACCTGCCGCTGGGGGCGGCGGCGCAGCGGGTCCTGGCTCGGGTCGAGGTACTGGACCTGCGTCTGCTCGTTGCGGTCGCGGGCCGCGCGCAGCTGGTTCTGCCAGGGGTGCGGGTCGTCGGGGCCGGGCCCGCCCGGCTGCCCCGGCTGCCCGGGCGGGACGGGCGGCAGGACGGCGGTGGGGTCGGCGGCGCCGGACGGGCCGCCGGTCTGCGGCAGGACGCTGGTGGCGCCGTTGGGGTCGTAGGCGCCGGCGCCGCCCTGCGGCAGGACCTGCGTCGGGTCGGCGTCACCGGTCGCGGCCGGGGTTCCGGGCACCGGGGCGGGGGCCGGGTCGGGGACGAGGAGCACGCCGACGTTCTCGGCGGCGGCGATCTGCGCCGAGTTCGCGTGCACGCCGATGCCCTCGGCGACCACGCGCAGGCCGCGCGCGAGGTTCTCGGCGCTGGGCCGCTCGTCGGGGTTCTTGCGCAGGCAGCGCTCGATGACCGTCCACAGCGGGTCGGGGACCGTGGAGGGGCGGCGCGGTTCGGCGCTCAGGTGCTGGTGCAGCACCTCCAGCGCGGAGCCGCCGGAGAACGGCGGACGGCCGGTGACCAGCTCGTACAGCAGGATGCCGGCGCCGTAGATGTCGACGGCGGAGGTCTGCGGGCGGCCCTCGGCGGACTCGGGCGCGATGTACGCGGGCGTGCCGACGAACTCGTGCGTGCGGGTCAGGCCCGGGGAGTCGGCGAGGCGGGCGATGCCGAAGTCGGTCAGCATCGGGTGCATCTCGCCGCCCTCCTGCTGGAGCAGGACGTTGGCCGGCTTCAGGTCGCGGTGCACCACGCCGTCGGCGTGGCTGGCGGCGAGCGCGTCGGCGATCTGGGCGGTCAGCAGCGCGGCGGCCACCGGGGTGAAGGGGCCGTTCTCGCGCAGGTGGCGGTGCAGGTCGGGACCGTCGACGAGGTCCATGACCAGGGCCAGCAGATCGCCCTCGACCACCAGGTCGCGGACCCGGACGATGTTGGGGTGGGTCAGCCGCAGCAGCACGGACCGCTCGCGCAGGAACCGCATCACGACGTCGGCGTCGTTGGCGAGCTCCTCCTTGAGGACCTTGATCGCGACGGTCTCGCCGGGCTGTCCCGGTACGGCCGCCTCGGCGCCCGCGGTCTCGCGCTGGCGGGCTCGCCAGACGGTGCCCGTGGCGCCGCGTCCGAGCGGCTCCTCGAGCAGGTACTTGCTGCCGACTGGCCGCACGTCACGCACTCCCTGCTGATTGCTTGGCGTACACCGTGGTTCACCGTGCTACGGAAATGTTCCGACCCACTGTAGTGCCGCCGCGCGGGATACCGGCCGGTCGACGGAGGGATCGGACGTTCGCAGGAAAGACGTCGGCCCCGGTCCGTTGGTTGCCGCCGGCCGGACGTGACCGATCTCAAGTAGTCGCGGAACGATCACCGGCACGTCAGCGGTCAGGCATTTTTACGGGCAGAGCCGACCAATCAAGATCATTTGATGCGGGAGGGCGGGCGCGTTGTCGGCGACAGGTGCGAGGATGCCTCCCAGTACTGGCCGTACGTGCGCGTGTGGCGGTGGGGGAAGTCCGCGGTTGGGGGACCGCGGTGCGGCTTCGTCCCCGTGTCGCGGGCGCCCGCGCAGAAGGGACCGCTGACGGCGATGCAGATCCGGCTGACCGTCGTAGACCCCCTCGGCCCCTCCTCCCCCACCCGGGAGCGGGCCGCGAGCTGCGACGTGCTGGTCACGGCACCCGCGGGCACGGCACTGGCCGCGGTCGCCTCCGCGCTGGCCTCCGCGGTCTCCGGCGCCGACGGCACCTCCGGCTCCTCCGGCACTCCGGTGCTGTACGCCGGTGACCAGCGGCTGGACGCCCAGCGGTGCACGCTCGGCGAGCCGCCGCTGATCGACGGCGCGGTGCTGGCCGTGGGCGCCCCGGGCGAACCCGAGCCGCATCCCGAACTGGACGACGCCCCGACCCGGCTGCACGTGGTCGCCGGTCCCGACGCGGGCGGCGTGCACCTGCTGCACGGCGGGGAGATCCGCATAGGCCGGTCCGCCGACGCCGACGTGCCGCTCGACGACCCGGACGTCTCGCGGCTGCACTGCGCGGTGACGGTCGGCGCCGACGGCCGCGTCTCGGTCGCGGACCTCGGTTCCACCAACGGCACGACACTCGACGGCAGGCGGGTCGGCCCCCGCCCGGTCCCGCTGCCGCCGGGCGCGCTGCTGCGCATCGGCGAGTCGGCCCTGCGACTGACCCCGGCCGCGGGCTCCCGGGCGCGGGCGGCCACGACGCCGGACGGCGAGGGACACGTCCGGGTGCCGGGACCGCGCCCCGCACCGGGTGCCGGCGAGGACGTCCACGCGCCCGCACCCGCGGCACCGACGGCACCCATGGCACCGACTCACCACGCCCTCGGCTCGGCCGCCTGGGCGGCGCCGGTGCGGGACGGGCAACCGGACTCGCGGGACATCGGGGCCCCGCGCAACGCCCAGGACGCACAGGACACACAGCACACAAGCGAACGCCAGGAGGATCGGGGCGTCGGCGGGAGTCGGGAGCCGCAGGTGCCGGGGCAGGCCGGCGCGCCCGGCATCGAGCGTGGCGGCGGCGCCGGAGGGCGCGTGGTGCACACGGTCACCCGGGGCGACGTTCCGCGCTTCCCCGGCGGCCACCACGTCCCGCAGCCACCGGCCGCCGACCGCCCGACGCACCCGGGCCGCCCCGGAGCGATCCCGCGCCAGGCGGAACCCGACGACGGTGACCACCGCACCACCCCCGCGCCGGACCGGACCGCGAACACCGCACAGGACCGGACCGCGCACACCACAGGGGATCACCCCGGCACGCCCACGCCGGACCGCTTCGGCGCCCCCGCCCGCACTCCCGCCCCTGACCGTCTCACCGGTGCCACCACCGGCCCCGCCACCGGTCACATGGCCGGCGGCGCGCAGGCCGGCCCGTACGACGCGGAACACGCCGCCGTCTCCCGGCCCGGCACCCGCAAGGGCACCCCGGTGCGCGGCACCGAGCTGCCGCAGATGCCGGCCGGACGCAAGCGGGGCGGGCTCACCGCCTGGGCGCGGCGGCTGACCGGCGGACGGCAGGAACCGCAGGCCGCTGCGGCCGTCGACGGCACGGCGGACCCGGCCGCCGCGCCCGGCACCGCCGCGACCGCGACCGCCGCGCCGGAGACCTGGCCGGACCCGGCCGCACTGCTGCTGACCGCGCTGGGCCCCGGCCCCCGGCTGTGGGAGCGCGGCCCCGGCCACCCGGAGGCGCTGGCGGTGCGCCTCGGCACGGCGGACCGGCCCGCGCCGGACGGCTCGGGTCTGCTGCCCGCCGTCCCCGTGACCTCGGGGCTGCGGGAGGTCGGTGCGCTGGGGCTGGCCGGGCCGCGCGAGCGGCTCACCGGACTGGCCCGCTCGGTCCTCGCGCAGCTCGCCGCGCTGCACTCCCCCGACGCCCTGGAGATCGTCCTGATCGCCGCGGACCCCGCCCGTCCGCCGGCGGAGCGCACCGCCGAGTGGTCCTGGCTGGGCTGGCTGCCGCATGTGCGCCCCGGCCACGGCCAGGACTGCCGTCTGCTCCTCGCCCACGACACCGAGCAGGCCACGGCCCGCGCCGAGGAACTGCTGCGCCGGCTGGCGGACCACGACCACGCGGCCGCGTCCGGCCCGCCCGCCTCCACGGGGCCGGCGGCGCACGACGGGCCGTTCACCGTGGTCGTCGTGGACGGCGATCCCGGGAGCACCGAGGTGCGCGACGCGGTGACGCGGCTGGCCGTGGACGGCCCCCGGGCCGGCATCCACCTGCTGTGCCTCGCCGAGACGGCCGCCGCCTCCCCCGCCTCCCCGGTGACGCAGACGTACGAGGCGGCCTGCGCGGTGACGCCGGGGTTCCGCCGGTGCGGGGCCGTGGCCCTGCTCAGCGGTGACGTGGCGACGGCGCTGCGGCTGCTGCGGGTGGCCGCGACCGGCTCCGGGACGCGCCCCGGCCCCGTCGGGCACGGCACCCTCGCCACCGTCGACGCCGTGTCCGCCGCCTGGGCCGAGCGGTTCGCCCGCGCACTTGCGCCGCTGCGCACCGACGGCCCCGGCGCCGAACGGCACCCGCGCGTGTCGGCTCCGCTGCCGCAGTCGGCGCGGCTGCTGGACGAGCTGGGCCTGGCCCGGGCCACCCCGGCGTCCCTGATGGCCCGCTGGGCGGACGCGGCCGACGACACGGCCGCCCTCGGCGGACGCGTCACCGCGATACTGGGCGCCGGACCGCGCGGCCCCGTCACCGCCGACCTCGCCGCCGACGGACCGCACCTGCTCGTCGAGGGGCCGTCCGGCAGCGGCCGTACCGAACTGCTGCGGGCCGTCGTCGCCTCCCTGGCCGCCGCCGAGCGCCCCGACCGGCTGGGCATCGTGCTGGTCGACGGCCGCGGCGCGCCCGCGACGGGCGGCGGCGAGGGCCTGCGGGCGTGTACGGACGTACCGCACGTCACCACGCACCTCAGCGCCAACGACCCGGTGCGCATGCGGGAGTTCGCCCAGTCGCTGAGCGCCGAACTGAAACGGCGGGCGGAACTCCTCGGCCGGTCGGACTTCGCCGAGTGGCACACCGGCCGGGAACTGTCGGACCGCATGGTCGCCCAGCGCACCGCCGCGTCCCGCGCGGCGGGCGCCGGCGAGCACAACGGCGACCTCGACACCCCGCCCAGTTCGACGCTGCGGCTGCGGCCGGGAGCGGACCGGCGCAAGACGGTGGCGGCGCCGCCGCTGCCCCGGCTGGTGGTGGTCGTCGACGACCTGGACGCGCTGGTCTCCCCGGCGCTCGGCTCGCCCGGGCGGCCCGCCGCCGGGTCGGTGATGCGGGCGCTGGAGGCCGTGGCGCGCGACGGCGAGCGGCTGGGCGTGCACCTGGTGGCCGCCACCGGCCCCTGCGCCCGGACGGCGGCGACCGAACCGGCGCGGCAGGCCTCGCTGCGCGTCACGCTCGACGCGCCCGTGCCGGGCGGCGGCCCGGACGAACCCGCTCCGGGCCGCGGCCGGCTGGCCGGGCCCGACGGCCGGGTGACGGCGTTCCAGGGCGGCCGGGTCACCGGCCGCATCCCCCGGACGGCGACCCTGCGGCCGACGGTCGTGCCCCTGGAGTGGCACCGCATGGGCGATCCCCCGGCCCGCCGCCAGGTCCGCGAACTCGGCAACGGCCCCACCGACCTGGCCCTCCTCGCCAGCGCGTTGGAGCGGGCGGCCCGCCAGGTCTCGGCGGCGGAGGTGCCGTCCCTGCTGTAACGCGCGTACCCGGCCGCCCTGTTGGCCGTCCGCTGCCCACTCCGGGGAGTCACGACGCGGTCACGATCCCGGACTTGACGCGGGACGCGCTCTTGCCACCCCCATCGCCCGGGCGTACACCAGAGCGCACGGGACAGTGCTCAACGTTCGACGAGGTGCGAAGAACGGGGCAGTGATGCGCAGGACTGGCAGGATCATCCGGAAACGCAGGTCGCCCGACAACCACGTGACAACTCCCCGCTCCCGCCCGGCCGTACGGGCTGCCGCGGCGCTCGCCGCGGGAGCGCTCGCCCTCTCGCTCACCGCGTGCGGGGGCGGCGACGACGGCGACGACGACAAGGGCGGCGGGACCGGCGGCACGGAAAACACCGTCACCCTGCCCGAGCTGGACGGCGCGAGCCTCGAGGTGGCCGCCGTGTGGACCGGTGCGGAACAGGCCAACTTCAAGAAGGTCCTCGCGGAGTTCGAGAAGCGCACCGGCGCGAAGGTGACCTTCGTCCCCGCCCAGGACCCGATCATCAACTTCCTCGGCTCGAAGATCGCGGGCGGCGCCCCGCCGGACGTGGCGATGCTGCCGCAGCCGGGCGCCGTCAGGCAGGCCGTGGAGAAGAACTGGGCCAAGCCGCTCGGCGCGAAGGCGCGGGCCGAGCTCGCCGAGAACTACTCGCCGGGCTGGCAGGACATCGGCACGGTCGACGGCAAGCAGTACGGCGTCTACTACAAGGCCGCCAACAAGTCGCTGATCTGGTACAACGCCCAGGTCTTCGAGAACGCCGGCGCGAGCGAGCCGAAGACGTGGGACGAACTGCTCACCGCCGCGCAGACCGTGTACGACTCCGGCGTCACCCCGTTCTCGGTCGGCGGTGCCGAGGGCTGGACGCTGACCGACTGGTTCGAGAACGTCTACCTGTCCCAGGCCGGCCCGGAGAAGTACGACCAGCTGGCCAGGCACGAGATCAAGTGGACGGATCCGTCCGTCACGGAGGCGCTGGCCACGCTCGCCGAGATCTGGGGCAGGAAGGACTACGTCGCGGGCGGCGCGTCCGGCGCGCTGCAGACCGACTTCCCGGCGTCCGTGACGCAGACCTTCACCGGCGGCGACCAGCCCAAGGCCGGCATGGTCTACGAGGGCGACTTCGTGCAGGTCAACATCGGCGAGACCGAGGCGGAGGTGGGCATGGACGCCAAGGTGTTCCCGTTCCCGGCGGTCGGTGACGCCCCGCCCGTGGTGTCCGGCGGCGACGCGGCGGTGATCCTGGAGGACTCCGAGGCGGCGCAGGCGCTGGTGACGTTCCTGGCCTCGCCGGACGCGGCGCGCATCCACGCCGGCCTGGGCGGCTACCTCTCGCCGAACAGGAACGTGCCGGCCTCGGCGTACCCCAACGACGTGCAGCGCAAGATGGCGAAGGCGCTGATCGACGCCGGTGACGACTTCCGCTTCGACATGTCCGACCAGGCCCCGCAGGCCTTCGGCGGCACGCCCGGCAAGGGCGAGTGGAAGGCGCTGCAGGACTTCCTGAAGAACCCGCGGGACATCGCGGGGACGCAGGCGAGGCTGGAGGCCGACGCGGCCGCGGCGTACGGGAACTGATCCGGCGTGGCACCGGACACGGCGGCGGGGCCACCCATGCCGGCCCCCGCCCCTCCCACGTCGCGCAGGAGCGTCACCGGCACCCGCAGGACCGTGGCGGCGCTGTTCCTGCTGCCCGCGCTCGTCCTGCTCGGTGCGCTCGTGGTCTACCCGATCGGGTACTCCGTCGTCCGCAGCTTCTACGACCAGTCCGGTGACGGCTTCGCCGGATTCGACAACTACCGGGCCCTGTTCACCGACGACGGCATCCGCACCGCCCTGAGGAACAACGTCGTCTGGGTGGTCTTCGCGCCGACCGTCGCCACCGCGCTCGGCCTGGTCTTCGCCGTGCTGACCGAACGGGTGCGCTGGGGAACGGCGTTCAAGCTGGTCGTCTTCATGCCGATGGCGATCTCCATGCTGGCGGCCGGCATCATCTTCCGCCTCGTCTACGACCAGGACCCGGACAAGGGCGTGGCCAACGCCGTGTGGGTGGGCGTGCACGACACCTTCGCGCAGTCCTCGGCGTTCCCGAAGGCGCACCCGGGCCGCGAGTCGCCGCTGGAGCCGGCCGGCGGCGGCGCGTTCGTCACCAGGGCGACGGTGGGCGTCGGCGACACGGTCGCGCTGCCGCTCGTCGGCGTCGCCCCGGACGTGATGCCGGACGACGCCCGGCCGGCCGCGGCGGCGAGGCCGCAGGGCGACCGGATCACCGGCACCGCCTGGCAGGACTTCACCCGCGGCAAGGGCGTCGGCGCGCTGAACGCCGTCGACGCCTCCGAACTCGGCTACGCGGGCATGACGATCGAGGCCGTCAAGGACGGCGAGGTGGTGGAGACGGCCACCGCCGCGCCCGACGGCACCTTCTCCCTGTCGGCCGCGGCGGACGGCGCTCACCTTCGGCTTCCGGCGAGCAACTTCAGGGAGCCGTACAACGGGCTCGACTGGCTCGGCCCGTCCCTGGTCACGCCCGCGATCATCGGCTCGTACATCTGGATGTGGGCGGGCTTCGCGATGGTGCTGATCGCGGCCGGGCTCGCGGGCATGCCGCGGGAGCTGCTGGAGGCCGCCCGGGTGGACGGCGCGAACGAGTGGCAGGTGTTCCGGAGGGTCACGGTGCCGCTGCTGGCGCCCGTCCTCGCGGTCGTCACCGTCACGCTGATGATCAATGTGCTGAAGGTGTTCGACCTGGTCTTCATCATCGCGCCGGGCTCGACCCAGGACGACGCCAACGTCCTCGCGCTGGAGCTGTACCGCAAGGGCTTCTCCGAGGACCAGCCGGGCGTCGCCAGCGCGATCGCGGTGTTCCTGCTGCTGCTGGTGATCCCGGTGATGTGGTTCAACATCAGGCGGCTGAGGCGGGAGGTGCGGCGATGAGCGCGGACACCGGCAGGGTCGGCACGGCGGGCGGCTCCGCGCCCGCCGCCGTCACGGCGCAGCAGTCGCTCGGCGCGCGGCTCGGCGGCTGGGTGAGCGGCGGCGCGGTGCGCGTCTTCCTGATCGTCGTCGGCCTGTTCTGGCTGGTCCCGACGGTCGGTCTGCTGCTGGCCAGTCTGCGCTCGCCGCGGGACATGGCCGCCGACGGCTGGTGGCAGGTGTTCACCGAGCCGTCGCAGCTCACCTTCGGCGCCTACGAGACGCTGCTGGAGAATGAGGACATCACCGGCTCGCTGCTGAACACGGCGTACATCACCGTCCCGGCGACCGTGCTGGTCGTGGTGATCGGCTCACTGGCCGGATACGCCTTCGCCTGGATGGAGTTCCCCGGCCGGGACTGGTGGTTCCTGGCCGTGGTCGGACTGCTGGTGGTGCCGGTGCAGGTGGCGCTGATCCCGATCGCCGAACTCTTCGGCGCCCTGGGCATCTTCGGCTCGGTGACCGGCGTGGTCCTCTTCCACGTCGGGTTCGGGCTGCCGTTCGCGGTGTTCCTGCTGCGGAACTTCTTCGCGGAGATCCCGAGGGAGCTGCTGGAGGCGGCCCGGCTGGACGGAGCGGGCGAACTGCGGCTGTTCGTGCGGGTGGTGATGCCGCTGGCCGGGCCGGCGATCGCCGCGCTCGGCATCTTCCAGTTCCTGTGGGTGTGGAACGACATGCTGGTCGCGCTGATCTTCACCGACTCCGGCAGCCAGCCGATCACGGTCGCCCTGCAGACGCAGGTACGGCAGTTCGGCAACAACGTCGACGTGCTGGCGCCCGGCGCGTTCATCTCGATGGTGGTCCCGCTGGTGGTGTTCTTCGCGTTCCAGCGGCAGTTCGTCTCCGGCGTGATGGCGGGTGCGGTGAAGTAGACGGTGCTCAAGCCGTGTTGAGGGGCGGACCGGTACAGGTCCGCCCCTTCGGGTGACGAGGTTCCCCCGGATGCCGCAGCGGGCGTAACCAAGTCGGCCCAGCGGCCGTTGCCGGGCAGAACGCCCGCACCGACCGTTGGATTCCCCTTGCCCAGGTTCAGTGTCATTGTCCCCGCGTACCAGGTTCAGGCGTATCTCCACGAGTGCCTGGAATCGGTGCTGTCCCAGTCGTATCCCGATCTGGAACTGATCGCGGTGGACGACTGCTCGCCGGACGACTGCGGCGCGGTGATCGACGCGTTCGCGGCCCGCGACCCGCGGGTGCGGGCCGTGCACCTGCCGGAGAACGCCGGGCTGGGGCCCGCCCGCAACGCCGGGATGGACCGGGCGACCGGCGACTACCTGGTGTTCCTGGACGGCGACGACACCCTCACCCCGGACGCGCTCCTCGCCCTCGCCGACCGGCTGAAGGAGACGGACGAGCCGGACGTGCTGGTGTACGACTACGCGCGCACCTACGGCTCGGGCGAGACCGTGCGCAACCGGGCCGCCGCCGAACTCGCCGAGCGCGGCCCGGCACCCTTCCGGCTGGCCGACCGGCCCGGGCTGCTGAACCTGCTGATGGTCGCCTGGAACAAGGCCTACCGGCGGGAGTTCGTCCGCGCGACGGGCCTCACCTTCCCGCCCGGCTACTACGAGGACACCCCGTGGACGTACCCGGTGCTGATGACGGCCGGGTCGATCGCCACCCTGGACCGGGTGTGCGTGCACTACCGGCAGCGGCGGACCGGCGGCATCCTGCGCACCACCAGCATCCGGCACTTCGAGGTCTTCGACCAGTACGACCGGGTCTTCGCGTTCCTCGACGAGCGGCCCGAACTGGCCCGCTGGCGGCCCGTGCTGTTCCGCCGCATGCTCGACCACCTGGTCACCGTGTACGGGCGGCCGGAGCGGCTGCCGCACGACGCGCGGGCCGCGTTCCTGCGCCGGGCCCGCGCCCACTGCCGGCGTCACCGCGCGCCCGGCACGCCCGTCCCCGTGCGGGTCCGGGTCCATCACACGCTGGTCCGCCTCGGGCTGCACCGCACCTACCGGGCCCTGCGGCTGGCGGCGGCCGCGCACCGCGCGACGGCCCGGCTCGCCCGGGGCCTGCTGCGCGCCCTGCGCCGCGCCGCCCTGCGGGCGCACTACCGCCTCCAGCGGCTGCTGCCGCTGCGCACCGACCGCGCCGTCTTCACCGCGCACGGGCACCGCGGCCACGGCGGCGACCCGGGCGCGCTGGAGTCCGCGCTGCGCGCGACGGTCCCGTGGATGCGCACCGCCTGGGTGGCCCGTCCCGAGCACCACCACACCGTCCCGCCCGGCACCCGCCGCCTCACCCCCGGCACCGCCGCCCACTGGAGCGCGCTCGCCCGGTCCGCGTACCTGGTGACCGACACCGACGTCGAGCCCGGGCTGGTCAAGCGGAAGGGGCAGGTCGTCGTCCGGACGCAGTCCGGCACTCCGCTCGGGCACACCGGCCCGGGCCTGCCGGGCCACCCCTCCCGGGACACCGGTGCCGCGCCGCTCCGCGACGGCGCCGACCGGTGGGACTACGTCGTCTCCGCCGACCGGCACTCCACGCTGGCCTGGGAGCGGGCGCACCCCGGCCGGTACACCACTCTGGAGTACGGCCGGCCGCGCACCGACCGGTTCCGCACGGCGACCGGCGCGGAGGTCGCCGCGCTGCGGGCGTCGCTGGGCGTCCCGGAGGGCTCGGTGGCCGTGCTGTACGCGCCGGTCCACCGCGGCCACCGCCTGCTCGACCCGGAGCGGGTGGCGCGCCGCCTCGGTTCCCGGTTCGTGGTGCTGGCGCTCGCCCGGCCGTCGCACGGCGGGCCGCTGGAGGCGGCCTCCGACCGGGTCGTGGACGTCACCGGCCATCCGGACACCACCGCGCTGTGCCTGGCCTCGGACGCGCTGGTCACCGACTGCTCCCCGCTGGTGTTCGACTGCGCGGCCCTGGACCGTCCGATCGTGCTGCACACCGACGACCGGCAGGCCTGCGAGGCGGCCCGGTGCCTCTCCTTCGATCCGTGCGCCTTCCCGCCGGGCGCGGTCGCGCACAGCGAGGACGAGCTGATCGGCCTGTTCACCGACGGCGCGTGGTGCGGCACCCGCTCCGCCGCGCTGCGGGCCCGCTTCCGGGCCCGCTTCTGCCCGTACGACGACGGCCGGGCCGCGGAGCGGGTCGTCCGCCGGGTCGTGCTCGGCGAGGACGCCGCACTGCCGCCCCTCGGCCCGGACGGGCTCGTTCCGGAGCTGCCGGAGGCCGGTGGAGCCGCCGCGCGGGCGCTCGCGGCGGTGCCGGGCCGGCAGCCCGGCGCCCTGGTGACCGTCACCGACCGGCCGTGAGCGCCGTTGTCCTGACGGGAGTTCCCATGCCCCGCGGCTCGTCGCGGCCGACCCCGACCCGGCCGTCGACCCGGCGACCGACGGGGCGGCCCGGCCGGCGCCCCGCCCGCTGAGACGGCGGGCGCCACGACATCCTCTACGGAAAGAGCAGTATGCCCCGCTTCAGCATCATCGTCCCGTCCCATGGGGTCGCAGGTCGGCTGGGCCAGGCGCTGGACTCGGTCCTCGCCCAGTCCTTCGGCGACTTCGAGCTGATCCCGGTCTGTGACGCGCCGGGGTCGGCGGCGGCGGACGTCGCCGACCGGCACTCCGAGCGGGATTCCCGGGTGGCGCCGGTGCACGCGCCGCCGTCGGCCGGGCTGGCGGGGGCGCGCAACGCGGGGATGCGGGCGGCGACCGGGACGTACCTGCTGTTCCTCGACGGCGACGACGTGCTGGTGCCGGGGGCGCTGGCGGCGCTGGACGCACGGCTCGCGGAGACCGGGCCGGTGGACGTGCTGCACTGTGAACACGAGCGGGTGCCCTGGTGGGAGGGCGAGCCCGGCAACCCGGCCGCGCCGCTGCTGGCCCGAGCCCCGGACGGCGTCTTCGCCCCCGAGCGCGCCCCGCACCTGACCGGCGTGAGCCTCCCGGCGTGGAGCGCGGCCTGGCGGCGCGCCTTCGTCGCCGAACACCATCTCGCCTTCCCGGCGGGCCACTTCACGGACGTCGGCTGGGGCGGGCAGGCGCTGCTGGGCGCGGAACGGACGGCGGTGCTGCGGTCGGTCGTCGTACGGCACCAGGTGCGCCGGCAGGGCAGCCGGCTGAACCTGCCCGGCGAGCACCACGCCGAACTGCTGGACCAGGTCGAGCTGGTGCTCGGCCTGGCCGCCGAACAGGGGCTGCCCGCCGAACGGTCGGGGCCGCTGTTCGACCAGCTCTTCGCCGCCGTACTGAAGACGGCCGCGCACCCGCGGCGGCTGCCGTCGGGCGGCCGGCGCGCCTTCTTCCGCCGGGCGAGCGTCCTGTACCGCCGCCACCGCCCGGACGGGCACCGCACCCCGGGCGGCAGCCTCGGCGTGCAGCACCGGCTGCTGGCGGCCGGCTCCTACCCGGCCTTCCGCGCCCTGCGCGGCGCCAACCGCGCGGGAGCCCGGACGGTGGCGGCGCTGCCCCGGCCGCGGGGCCTGCGCACCCGGCTGCGCTACCGGATGCAGCTGCGCCGCCCGCTGGATCCGAACCTCGCGGTGTACTGCGCGTACTGGGGGCGCGGCTACGCCTGCAACCCGGCCGCGATCCACGCCAAGGCCCGCGAACTCGCCCCGCACATCCGCTCGGTGTTCCTGGTGGAGGCCGGGCAGGAGCACACCGTGCCGGACGGCGTCGAGTACGCGGTCATCGGCAGCCACCGCGCCTGGGAGGTCCTGGCCCGCGCCACGTACCTGATCAACAACGCCAACTTCGCGGAGGGCGTGGTCAAGCGGCCCGGCAGCGTCCACCTCCAGACGCAGCACGGCACACCGCTGAAGACCATGGGCATCGACCAGTCGACGTACCCGGTGGTGGCCGCCGCGACGGGCAGCTTCACCAAGCTGCTCGGCCGGGTCGACCGCTGGGACTACAACCTGTCCTCCAACCCGCACTCCACCCGCGTGTGGGAGCGCGCCTTCCCCGGCTCCTACGAGCAGCTGGAGTACGGCTATCCGCGCAACGACGTGTACTGCACGGCCACCGCCGACGACGTCGCCCGGATCCGTGCGGAGCTCGGCGTGCCCGAGGGCAGCACCGCCGTGCTGTACGCGCCCACCCACCGCGACCACCACACCGGCTTCGACCCGGGCCTCGACCTGGAGGCGTTCTGCGCGGCGGCCGGCGAGGACGTCGTGGTCCTGCTGCGCGCCCACTACTTCTACGACCGGGGCGGCCCGCGCACCGGCGGCCGGGTCATCGACGTCACCGCGCACCGCTCCTCGGAGGACGTGTGCCTGGCCGCCGACGCGCTGATCACCGACTACTCGTCCATCATGTTCGACTACGCCAACCTGGACCGGCCGATCGTGATCCACGCCGCCGACTGGGACGTCTACCGGGAGACCCGGGGCGTCTGCTTCGACCTGATGGCCGAGCCGCCCGGACCGGTGACCCGCACGCCCGACGAACTGGCCCGCGTGTTCCGCGACGGCTCCTGTGCGGGCCCGGAGTCGGCCGCGCTGCGCGCCCGCTTCCGGGAGCGGTTCTGCGCCTTCGACGACGGCCGGGCCGCGGAGCGTGTGGTGCGCCGGGTGCTGCTCGGCGAACCGCCCGAGGCCCTGCCGCCCGTGATCCCGCTCGCGGAGCGCGTCCCCGCCCCCGCGGCCGCCACCACCCTGGTGAGGAGCTGACCAGCAGTGCCCCGCTTCAGCATCATCGTCCCCGTCTTCAAGGTGCAGGGCTATCTGCACGCGTGCCTGGACTCGGTGCTCGGCCAGTCCTACCGCGACATCGAGGTGATCGCCGTCGACGACCGCTCGCCCGACGGCTGCGGAGAGATCCTCGACGCGTACGCGGCCCGCGACGACCGCGTCCGGGTGCTGCACCTGCCGGAGAACGTGGGCCTCGGCCGGGCCCGCAACGCGGGTCTGGCGCACGCCACGGGCGACTACCTGTTCTTCCTCGACAGCGACGACACCCTTACCCCGGGAGCGCTGCGCGCACTGGCCGACCGCCTGGAGGAGACCGGCGATCCGGACGTGCTGGTCTTCGACTACGCCCGCACCCATTGGTGGGGCGGCACCCGCCGCAACGTGCTGGCCCACGTGCTGGCCACCGAGGACGTCTTCACGGCCGCCGAACGGCCGGAGATCCTCGACCTGCTGATGGTGGTGTGGAACAAGGTGTACCGCCGCGACTTCGTCGAGCGGGAGGGCTTCACCTTCCCGCCGGGCTACTACGAGGACACGCCGTGGACCTTCCCGGTGATGCTCAGCGCGGAGCGCATCGCCACCCTGGACCGGATCTGCCTGTACTACCGGCAGCGCCGCCAGGGCAGCATCCTGTCCACCACCAGCCGCAAGCACTTCGACGTGCACGAGCAGTACGCGCGGGTGTTCCGGTTCGTCGACGCCCGCCCGGCGCTGGCCCACTGGCGGCCCTTCCTGCACGCCAAGATGGGCGAGCACTGCCTCGACATCCTCTCCAAGCCGGACCGCCTGCCGCCGTCCGACAAGGGCGAGTTCTTCCGCCGCACGGCCGAGATGTTCCGCGCGCACCGGCCGGAGGGCGTGCGCGTCCCCGCCGGGCTGCGGGTCCTCGAGGGCGGCTACGCCGGTTACCTCGCGCGGCGGCAGGCCGGGCGGGCGGGCCGGGAGCTGGGGCGGCGGGCCCGGCAGGCGCGGGGCGCGGCGGCGGCCCGGGTGGCCCGGGGCCGGTCCGCGCTGAACCTGCACCGGCCGCTGGATGCGGACCTCGCGGTGTACTCGGCGTTCTCGCACCGGGGTGTGCTCGGCGACCCGGCGGCGATCCACCGCGCGGCGCGCGAACTCGCCCCGCACCTGAGGAACGTGTGGGTGCTGGCCGGTGAGGAGCAGGCCGCCGGCCTGCCGCCGGACACCGAGTACGTACTCCTGGACTCGCCGGACTACCGCCGGGTGACCGAGCGGGCCACGTACTTCGTCAACAACGTCAACTGGCCGGGAGCGCTGGTCAAACGGCCCGGCAGCGTGCACGTCCACACCCATCAGGGCACCCCGCTGAAGTACATGGGCGCCGATCTGCTGGGCAGGCCCGGCGCCCGGCTCGGCGTCGACGTGCCGCGGATGCTGCGCCGGGCCGACCGCTGGGACTACAGCCTGGTCGCCAACCGGCACTCCGAGCTGGTGTGGGAGCGGGCCTTCCCGTGCCACTTCACCTCGCTGCGCACCGGCAGCCCCCGCAACGACGTCCTGGTCGGCGCGGGCCCGGACGACGTCCGTGCGGCCAGGGAGCGGCTCGGCGTCCCGGACGGCGACACGGTGGTGCTGTACGCGCCGACCCGCCGCGACTACCGCCGGGGCGGACTGGTGGAGCGGATCGACCCGGCCCGGTTCGCCGCCGACCTCGGCGACGGCCACACCCTCGTGGTCCGGCTGCACCCCTCGCTCGCCGACGGACCGGCGCGCGGGCTGGGCCTGGCGGAGCTGCACCGGCGGGGCGTGGTGGTCGACGCGACGGACGAGCCGCTGCAGGACGTGCTGCTCGCCGCCGACGTCCTGGTCACCGACTACTCGTCGATCATGTTCGACTACGCCAACCTGGACCGGCCGATCGTGATCCACGCCGACGACTGGGACGCCTTCCGGGCGAGCCGGGGCGCGTACGTCGACATCACGGCCGAGGCGCCGGGCCACGTGTCGCGTTCCTACCGGGAACTGGCCTGGCTGTTCGACTCCGGGACGTGGCGGGACGAGGAGTCGGCGCGGCTGCGCTCCGCCTTCCGGGCCCGGTACTGCGAGTTCGACGACGGCCGGGCCGCCGAGCGGGTGGTGCGCACGCTGATGCTGGGCGAGGCGCCGTCCGGGGCGGCCCGGCTGCCGTCCCAGGCGACGAGCCCCGACCTGCTGATCCCGTCGTGAGACCGCGCACCTGGGTGCTGCTGCTGACCGCGGTGTTCGCGGCGCTGCAACTCGCGAACGTCACCGGCCGCGCCACTCCCGACAGCAAGAACTACGTGTCGTACGCGCTCACTCTGAGCGGTGCGGACAAGCGGGAGGCGGCGGCCGCCACCATCGACTGGGTCTGCGCGGGCCGGGCGTCGATCGCGCACCGCGCGCAGAACGTGGACGTGGTGCGCTTCCACGCCCCGGACCCCGCGCCGCGGGTCCTGGCGGAGTGCCGGGAGCAGGAGTGGCGGCAGGTGGAGGCACGGCTGGCGGCCGGGCAGAGCGGCGGCCGCACCGTGCCGTTCATGCCGGAGCGGTTCATGCGGATCTTCGAGGCGCGGCCCGGCTATCCGGTGTTCCTGGTGCCGTTCGTGACGCTGTTCGGGGTGACCTGGGGCGTGTGGGCGGCGAGCGTGGTGGTCGCGTGCGCGGGCGGGGTGCTCGCCTTCCTGGTGCTGCGCGCGCTGTCGGTGCCGGTGCCGCTCGCGCTGACCGGGCAGGCGCTGTTCCTGGTCCTGCCGTGCGGGACGACCGCGATGCGCCCGATGACCGAGGGCCTGCTGCTCGCCCTCACGCTGGCCGCGCTGTGGGGGTGTGCGCTGGTACTGGAGGAGCGGCGGACCCGGGCGGGCGTGGCGGTGGTGGCGGTCGCGCTGGCGGCGCTGTTCACCGTCAAGCACTCGCAGGCCCTGTTCCTCGGGCTGTGCCTGGCGGCGGCGGGCGCGGTGCTCGCCGTGCGGCGGCGGTGGCGGGCAGTGCCGCCGGAGCCGGGGGTGGCGGCGCTCGCCGCGGCGGGCTGCGCGGGCCTGCTGGGGACGGTGCTGCTGGCCGGGCTGCTGCGCCATCCGTCGGTGTCGGAGAGCGTGCAGGACCTGCTCACCGATCACTTCGCGCGGCCCGACCGGGAGCGTCCGTGGGAGGAGTTCCTCCAGCTCCAGGGGAACTTCTGGATGGAGTGGCTGCGGCGGCAGCTATGGGAGCCGCTGTTCGTGGCGGCGCTGGCGGCCGGGGCGCTGGGAGCGCGGCGGCGGCCGGCGTTCGGCGCGTTCCTGGTCGCCGCCGCCTGCACGGGGATCCTCAACCAGGCCGGGCACCCGGACATCAACATCTGGGGCGACCGCCTGATCACGCTGGCCTGGCTGCTGCCGGTGCTGGGCGTGCCGCTGCTGCTGGAGCCGGTGGCGCGGCGGGTCGTGGTGCCGGTGCAGGCGACTGCGGTGGGCGTGCCGAGCTGAGCACGCGGCCGAGGGTGGTCGTGATCACTCGATGAGGTGACGGGAGGTCAAGCCGTCGAGGCCGCCGGGAACATACGGCAAATGCCTCAGAAGCTTTCATTTCTCCTCACCCGATGAGCGCCGGTGTTCTCGTCCGGCGGCCCGTGCGCGGTGCCACGGCGCTGCGTGGCGGCGGCTCCTGGCGTCCGACGCCGTACCAGGTCTTCGGCTTCCTGTTCTGGCTGGTGATGTCGCTGGCGTACTGGAGGGTGCCGCTGTGCTGCGACGCCGGGCAGCACGCGGCGGTGGTCGAACGCCTCAAGGACGATCTGCTGCGGCCCCGGCACCCGATGGCGGACCTGCCGGGCGCGGGCAGCCCCTACTACTCGCCGTTCGCGGTGGCGCAGGGCGTGTTCGCCCGGCTGACCGGGCTGGCGGGCTGGGAGGTGCTGAAGCTCGCCGGGCCGCTGAACCTGCTGGTGCTGCTCACCGGGGCCGGCCGGTTCGTCCGCGTGCTGTCCCCGCGCCCGTGGGCTCCGGTCCTGGCGCTCGTCGCGATGATGCTGCTGTGGGGCGTGGAGCGGGCCTGGTGGAGCGGCTACACCAACCTGATGGCGCTGACCGGCAACCTGGCCTATCCGTCGGCGTTCGCGATCGGGCTGACCTTCTGGGCCTGGGCGCTGACGGGAACGCGGCTCCGGGACGCGGGAGCGCGCGGGCCGGCCGGGTACGCGGCGCTGGGCGTGCTGTACGGGCTGATCCTGCTGGTGCATCCGATCACGGCGGTGGCGGCGGCGGTGGGCGCGGTGGCGCTGGTCGCCGGGTGGCAGCGGCACTGGCGGCCGGCGGTGGCCGGGCGGTGGGCGCTGACGGGGGCGGTGGCGCTGCTGTGCGGCGCGTGCTGGCCGTACTTCGACGTGTTCGCGCTGGCCGGGGACGGCAGTGTGGACGCGATGCACCGGCGGCTGTACCTGGATCTGCCGGAACGGTTCGGGCTGGCGCTGCTCGGGCTTCCGGCGCTGTGGCTGCGGGCGCGGCGCACCTCGTGGCGGGATCCGCTGGTGCTGATGTTCGCGCTGGACTGCCTGCTGGTGGCGTACGGCTGGGTCAGCGGCCACTACACCTACGGCCGGAGCCTCGGGCTGACGCTGGTGCCGCTGCAGTCGGCGCTCGCGGTGGAGCTGGCCGCGCCGCGGCCCTGGCCGGTGTGGCGGCGGCTGCTGGGCGGGGCCGCCGCGGCGGGTGTCTGCGCGGGGTTCCTGACCGTGCACGCGGGAGCGGTGGTGCCGCGGTCGCTGGACCCGGTGGGCTTCGACCGGCCGCCCGACTGGCCGGAGTACGGGTGGGCGGCGCGGTACATCGGCCGGGGCGAGGTGGTGATCACCGACGGCTACCACGCCGTCCACGCGATCGCCGGGTACGGCCCGAACCTCGCGGCGCCGGCCTGGCCGGACGCCTCGCTGGACGAGCGGGAGCGGCTGCGGCGGGCGGCGGACGTACGGGCGTATCTCGACCCCGCGTCGACCCGCGCCGAGCGCTCCGTGATCGTCCGCCGGTACGGGGCGCGCTGGCTGCTGCTGACGCCACGGCAGCGGGTGCCCGAGGAGGCGGTGGTGGTGGCGTGGAGCCGGCGCACCGGGGAGGTGCTGGCGCGGGTCGGGGGGTGAGCCGCGGGCGGCCGCCCGGGAGAGGGGCGGGCCCGGTGTCGAGCGGCGGGGTGCCGCCCGGGGTTACTCGATGACGAGGTCGACGGGGATGTTGCCGCGGGTGGCGTTGGAGTAGGGGCAGACCTGGTGGGCCTGCTCGACCAGCTTGCGGCCGGTCGCCTCGTCCAGTCCGTCGGGCAGTTCGACGCGGAGCGTCACGGCGAGCGCGAAGCCCTCGCCCTGCTTGCCGAGGACGACCTCGGCGGTCACCGCGGCGTCGCTGACGTCGACCTTGGCCGCCCGGCCGACCACGCCGAGGGCGCTGCCGAAGCAGGCGGCGTAACCGGCGGCGAACAGCTGCTCGGGGTTGGTGCCCTGGCCGTTGCCGCCCAGCTCCACCGGGGCGCTCAGGCCGAGGTCCAGCTTGCCGTCGGAGGTGACGGCGCGGCCCTCGCGGCCGTGGGTGGCGGTGGCGACAGCGGTGTAGAGCGCGTCCATGGGAAGACCTTCCCTCTCGATTCATGGCTCGGCCGGGACCGGTGGTGGTCCCGGCGTCGTGCAGCCATAAGTAGAGCACACAATTCAATTGCCCACAACTGGATAGCCTTCAAGAGCTACCCTGGAGGCATGACAGCGACGCCGACCCCGCCCACCGCGAGCCCCGCGCCCGCCGCACCGCCGGAGGCCGCGGACGACTGGCTCCGCCTCGACCAGCAGATCTGCTTCACCCTCAACGCCGCCTCCCGCGCCTTCAACGGCGTCTACCGGGTCGTCCTCAAGGACCTCGGGATCACCTATCCGCAGTACCTGGTGATGCTGGTGCTGTGGGAGCACGGCGCCCTGCCCGTGAAGAAGCTCGGCGAGCACCTGCGGCTGGACTCCGGCACGCTGTCGCCGCTGCTCAAGCGGCTGGAGACGGCCGGCCTGGTGCGCCGGGAGCGCAGCGTGCGCGACGAGCGGTCGGTGGAGGTGCGGCCGACCGAGGAGGGCATCGCGCTGCGGCAGCGGGCGCTGGCGGTGCCGCGCCGGATCGTCGCCGCGACCGGTTTCGAGATCGACGAGATCCGCGACCTCAGCGGCCGCCTGCACCGCCTCACCGCGGCCCTGGACAAGGCGGCGGACGAGGGCGCCTGACGGCCGACCCCCGAATGCGCGGCGGTCACGGAGCAGCGGGTACGGAACGCCTCCGAACGGGCAAAGGGGATGAAAACCCCGATTCCGCCTCCCGAGGACGCCATGCTCCCCCACCGCCCCCACGTGGCCGTCGTCGTCATCGGCCACGACGACGCCGCCCATGTCACCGACGCCGTGCGCTCGGCGCTCGGCCAGGGGCCGGCCGTGGGCGAGGTGATCGCCGTCGACGACTGCTCGACGGACGGCAGCGCCGGCCTGCTGGACCGGCTGGCGCAGGACGAGCCGCGGCTGCGGGTGATCCGCCGCCCCGTCAACAGCGGCGGCTGCGGCACCCCGCGCAACACCGGTCTCGCCGCGGTGACCTCGCCGTACGTGATGTTCCTGGACAGCGACGACGTGCTGCCGCCCGGCGCGGTGGACGCCCTGCTCACGGCCGCGACCGGGGCGGACGCGGAGGTCGCGGCCGGGCTGTGCGTGCGCCGCGAACTGCCGTCGGGGCGCGAGGTGCCGTGGGAGCCGGGCCTGTACGCCGCGCCCGCCGTGCTCGCCCGCCCGGCGCACCGACCACGCCTGCTGCACGACACCCTCTGCGTGAACAAGCTCTACGCCACGGCGTTCCTGCGCGCGCACGGCATCCGCTTCCCCGACGGCTGCTTCCCCTACGAGGACGTCGTCTTCACCGCGCGCGTGTGGGCCGCCGCGCCGCGCGTCGCCCTGGTCCCGGACCGGGTGTACGTCTGGCACGTCCGCCGGTCCGCACGGCGGCTGTCGATCTCACTGGACCGCGCGGGCATCGACAACTGGCGGGCCCGCACCCACGCCTGCCGCACCGCGTACGACGTCCTGCTGGGCGCCGGCCAGAAGCGACTGGCGCGCCGGGCCCGGGCCAAGTTCCTCGACCGCGAGCTGCGCATGTACGTCCGCGAACTGCCCCTGCGCGACGAGGAGTACCGGCGCCTGTGGTGGACGCACACCCGGGAGTTCCTCGCCGGGTACGACGCCGCCGACTGGACCCGCGACCCCCTCGCGCCGGGCCGGCTGATCGGGCGGGTGGTGCTGGCCTCGCCCGAACCGCGCGACCTGCCGCGCCTGCGGGAGCTGGCGGCCCGCCCGGCCCGGCTGTGCCCGCCGTACGCCCGCACGGCGGACGGCACCCCGTGCTGGTCGGACGACCTGCCCGAGGTCGGCCTGGAGGCGCTGCCGGCCCGTCCGGTGCCGTTCCTGCCGCTCGCCGTGGACGCGGAACTGCGGCCGCGCGGACGCGGTCTGCGCCTGCGGCTGCGCCTGCACGAGCTGTACGGCCGGGTCGCGCAGGCCGGGCCGGAGACGGCGGAGGTGGAGTGGCGTCACCGGGACCGGGACGGGACGGCCGTCCGCTGCACGGTGCCGCTGCGGGCGTCGGGCGACGGCACCTGGGCCGCGGAGACGACGGTGCGGGCGGACCGACTGGCCGCGCTCGGCGGCGGCGCCTGGGACCTGTGGCTGCGGCTGCGCTTCCGGGACGGCTCGGGCCGTCACGTCACCGCCCACGCGCTCACCGGGCCGGGCCTGCTGCGCCGCCGCGCCCTCCCGAGCCCCCGGCACGGCCTGGTCCTGGTGCACCCGTACGCCACGCACTCCGGCTCGCTGGCCCTGCGGGTGGCGCCGGGTGTGCGCGGAGTCGTGCGGGTGCTGCGCGACAGGCTCCGGCGCCTGTCCCGCTGAGAGCGCGGGCACACGGCCACGAGGCGGCGATCGCACGGCGGCGTTCCGGCGCTTGTCCTCGGGCGGCGGGCGGGACCGGCAGGGCGGGCCGCGGGCCTCACAGCGCCTTCAGCGCCTCCGTCGTGGCCCGGGTCAGCGCCTCCAGGTATCCCTTGGGGAGCTTCGGGTTGCGGATGACGACCGAGCGCCAGTACAGGGGGCCCGAGATCAGGTCCAGCGCCAGGGCGTGATCGGCGCCGGGGCGCAGTTCGCCGCGGGACTCCGCGGCCGCGACGATGCCCTTGGCGACACCGTCCTGGCCCTCGCGCAGCGCCTTCTGCACGGCCTCGGCGATCTCGGGGTTGCGGGCCGCCTCGGCCTGGAGGTCGGGGAGGATCTGCGAGGCGACGGGGTGGCGCAGGGCGCGGGCGGTGACCTCGTACAGCAGGCGGAGATCGCCCTCCAGCGAGCCGGTGTCGGGTGCGGGCAGGCCCTGGACGGCGATCGCGGACACCAGGTCGAGGACCAGGTGCAGCTTGGAGCGCCAGCGCCGGTACACCGCGGTCTTGCCGACGCCCGCGCGGCGCGCGATGCCCTCGATGGACATCCGCGCGTAGCCGACGGCGGCGAGCTCCTCGAAGACGGCCGCCCGGATCGCCTCCGTCACGTCCGCCCGCAGCACGGCGGCCCCGGCGGGGGCCCGGCGGCGCGGACGCTGCTGGGGCTCGTCGGCGTTCGTCGTCATGCGGACAGCATAGGCAGCCGCCACCGTGACGACGAAACGGTTGCGTTCCGACGCTCGTTCGGCCTACGCTCCCGTTGCGACGATACGGTCCCGTTCCGACGTGAAGAACCGTTGCCACCCCCCTTCTCCTAGCGAAAGCAGCGGATGTGAGTCAGGTCCTCCACACACCGCCCCCCGCGCCGACCGCACCCGGCGAGGACGATCTCGCCGCCCTCGCCGCCCGCCACGGCCTCACCGTCAGCGGCGCCCGGCCGTCCCTGACGGAGTACGTCCGTCAGCTCTGGGGACGGCGGCACTTCATCCTCGCCTTCTCGCAGGCGAAGCTGACCGCCCAGTACAGCCAGGCCAAGCTCGGCCAGCTGTGGCAGGTGGCGACACCGCTGCTCAACGCGGCCGTGTACTTCTTCATCTTCGGCCTGCTGCTCGGCGCCCGCCGCGGCATCCCGCACGACGTCTACGTGCCGTTCCTGGTCACCGGCGTGTTCGTGTTCACCTTCACGCAGAGCTCGGTGCTGGCCGGCGTGCGCGCCATCTCGGGCAACCTCGGCCTGGTGCGGGCGCTGCACTTCCCGCGGGCCTCGCTGCCGGTCTCCTTCGCGCTCCAGCAGCGCCAGCAGCTGCTCTTCTCGATGCTGGTGCTGGTCGTCGTCGTGATGGCGTTCGGCAGCTTCCCCGCGCTGTCGTGGCTGCTGGTGGTGCCGGCACTGCTGCTGCAGGTCGTCTTCAACACCGGGCTGGCGCTGATTTTCGCGCGGATGGGCGCCAAGACGCCGGACCTGGCGCAGCTGATGCCGTTCGTGCTGCGCACCTGGATGTACGCCTCCGGCGTGATGTTCAGCATCCCGGCGATGCTGGCCGACAAGGACGTGCCGCCCTGGCTGGCGGACGTCCTGCAGTGGAACCCGGCCGCGGGCTACATGGACCTGGTCCGCTTCGCGATGATCGACGGCTACGGCTCCTCCTACCTGCCCCCGCACGTGTGGGCGGGCGCCCTCGGCTGGGCCCTGCTGGCCGGCGCGGCCGGCTTCGGCTACTTCTGGAAGGCTGAGGAGAGGGACGGCCGTGGCTGAGCACACCGACGAGAAGATCCCCACCGTCATCGCCGACGGCGTCGACATCGTCTACCGGGTCAACGGCACCGGCGCCGGACGCGGCTCCGCCACCGCCGCCCTCAACCGCATGCTGCGCCGCAAGCAGACCGAGAAGGCCTCCGGCGTGCGCCGGGTGCACGCCGTGCGCAACGTGTCGTTCGTGGCGTACCGGGGCGAGGCGATCGGGCTGATCGGCACCAACGGCTCCGGCAAGTCGACCCTGCTCAAGGCCGTCGCCGGCCTGCTCCCCGTGGAGAACGGCCGCATCTACACCGACGGCCAGCCCTCCCTGCTCGGCGTCAACGCCGCGCTGATGCGCGACCTGACCGGCGAGCGCAACGTCCACCTCGGCGGCCTGGCCATGGGCATGTCCCGCGAGGAGATCAAGTCCCGCTACCAGGAGATCGTCGACTTCTCCGGCATCAACGACAAGGGCGACTTCATCACCCTGCCGATGCGCACCTACTCCTCCGGCATGGCCGCCCGGCTGCGCTTCTCCATCGCCGCCGCCAAGGACCACGACGTCCTGCTCGTCGACGAGGCGCTGGCCACCGGCGACCGCTCCTTCCAGAAGCGCTCCGAGGCCCGCATCCGGGAGCTGCGCAAGCGGGCCGGCACGGTCTTCCTGGTCAGCCACAACAACAAGTCCATCCGCGACACCTGCGACCGCGTGCTGTGGCTGGAGCGCGGCGAACTGCGCATGGACGGGCCGACCGAAGAGGTGCTCCAGGAGTACGAGAAGTTCACCGGCGGCACGGACAAGGCCGCCAAGGCCGCCAAGCCCGCCAAACCGGCCCCGAAACCGAAGGCGCACGCCTGAGCGAAGGATGCGGGGGTTCCGTTCCTCCGCGAGGCCCACGCCCGCGCGTCCCCGCGGCCGCTTCGTCGTATTGGTGCCAATATGACCGAAGAGGTTTCACCCGAAGCGGCGACGAGAAGGTGAGGGAGCCCCGCGATGCCCGAGCTCAGCGTCATCGTCCACGGGCCGAACACCCAGGACCATCTGACCGGTCTCCTCGACTCCATGGCCGCCCGGCCGCTGCCGGACGTCGAGATCGTCGTCGCCGCCGTCGGCGACTGGGCCCGCCGCACCGCGGAGCGCCACTCCCCCTACGTCCAGGTGGTTCCCCTGCCCGACGGCACCGGCGACGCGGCGGCCCGGGCGGCCGGCGCGGAGCGGGCCGCCGGCCGCTGGCTGCACTTCGTCCACGCCAAGGACGGCCTGCCGGCCGCCGGCCCGCACACGGTCGCCGAACGTCTCGCCGCGCTGCCGGACCCGGTCGACGTCCTGCTCGTCGACCACGTCCGCAGCACCTGGCGCAGCGCGGGCCTGCCCTCGCCGGACGGCCCGCTGCTCGCCCGCGCGGGCCGGGCCGACCTCGCGCTCGACGACAGCGCCCGTCTGCTGCGCCTGACCCCGCTGCTCGGCACGCGCGTCCTGCGCGCCGCCTTCTGGCGGGCCCACCGCGCCCGGCTCGGCTCCGACGACGAGGCGCACGCGGCGCTCGCCGCCCTGCTGCTCGCCGACCGCGTCGCCTGCCTGCCGCACGTCGCCCTGGAGGACCGGCGGCTGCGGTCCGCGGCCCTCCCGCCGGTCACCGCCGAACAGCGGTACGCCCTGATCGACCGCTACGAGAGCCTCCTCGACCTGGCCCGCGAACGGCCCGCCGTCCACACCGTGCTCTACGAGATCATGGTCCGCGACTGCCTGCGCACCTTCGCCCGCGGCGGCATGCCCGACGCCGTGGCCCGGGAGTTCTTCCACCGCGCCTCGACCGCCGCCCTGCGCCGCCGCCCCGACGGCTACCGGCGTCCGGCCGGCCCCGAAGGCGTCCGCCGCGCCCTCCTCGAAGAGGGCGCCTACACCAGGTACCGCGCCTTCCAGCACGCCAACCACGCCCGCCGCGCCGTGCGTTCCACGGTGCGCACCGGCCGGCACCGGCTCGCCGCCCGGGTCCGCGACCAGCAGTACCGCCTGGCCCTGCACCGCCCGGTCGACCCGCAGCTGGCGGTGTTCGCCGCCTACTGGAACCGCGGTGTCGCCTGCAACCCGGCCGCGATCGCCGCGAAGCTCGCCGAACTCGCCCCGGACATCCACCCGGTGTGGGTGGTGACCGCCGAGAACGTGGCCCTGCTGCCGCCCGGCACCGACCACGTCGTCCCCGGCACCCGCCGCTACGCGGAGGTGATCGCCACCGCGAAATACCTGGTCAACAACGTCAACTTCCCGAACGCGGTGGTCAAACGGCCCGACGCAGTCCACCTCCAGACCCACCACGGCACCCCGCTCAAGCGCATGGGCCTGGACCAGCTGGCACACCCGGCCGCCGCCCAGGGGCTGGACTTCGCCGCGCTGCTGGACCGCGTCGACAAGTGGGACTACAGCATCTCCGCCAACAGCCACACCACCCGCATGTGGCAGCGGGCCTACCCGTCCCGCTACGTCTCGCTCGACCACGGCTATCCGCGCAACGACGTCTACTACACGGCCGGCGCCGAGGACGTCCGCGCGATCCGCGCACGCCTCGGCATCCCGCCCGGCCGGCGCGCCGTGCTGTACGCGCCCACGCACCGCGACTACGAGGCCGGCTGGACGCCGCGCCTGGACCTGGCCGCGCTCGCCGACCGGCTCGGCGAGGACACCGTCCTGCTGGTGCGCGGCCACTACTTCTACGACGGCGGCGGCCCGCCGGCCGGCCTGCGCCGCTCCGGCCGCGTCCTGGACGTCTCCTCCTACGACCCGGTCGAGGAGCTGTGCCTGGCCGCGGACGCCCTGGTCACCGACTACTCGTCGATCATGTTCGACTACGCGAACCTCGACCGGCCGCTGATCATCCACGCCGACGACTGGGAGACGTACCGCATCACGCGCGGCGTCTACTTCGACCTGATGGCCGAGGCGCCCGGCCCGGTGGCCCGCACCCAGGAGGAGCTCACCGAGATCCTCACCACCGACGCCTGGCGCGACGACCGCGCGGCGAAGGCGCGGGCCGCCTTCCGGCGCCGGTTCTGCGAGTACGACGACGGCCGCGCCGCCGAACGCGTCGTCCGCAGGGTCTTCCTCGGCCAGGACGAGGCGTCGCTGCCCCCCGTACTGCCGGTCGAGCAGCGCACCCCGGCGCCGAGCCCCGAGGAGGCGTGCCCGTCATGACCACCGCCGCCACCCCCGACGTCACCGTCACCGTGATCGTCTACAACGACGCCGGACGGCTGCCCCGCGCCGTCGAGTCCGTCCGCCGCCAGACCCACCGGAACCTGGAGATCGTCATCAGCGACGACCACTCCACGGACGACACGCCCCGGGTGGCGCGGCACCTGGCCGCCCGCGACCCGCGGATCCGCTACCTGCGGCTGCCGGAGAACAGCGGCGGGTGCAGCGCGCCGCGCAACCGCGCCCTGGAGATCGCGCGGGCGCCGTACCTGATGTTCCTCGACAGCGACGACGAACTGCCCGCCGACGCGGTGGAACTGCTGCTGGCCGCGCACCGCGAACGCGAGATCGACTTCGCGATGGGCGCGGTGCGGCGGATCCGGGTCGACACCGGCCGGCGCTCCACCTGGATGCCGCACCTGGTGCGCGAGCGCCGCACCCTGGACGGCATCGAGGACGACCCCCGGCTGTTCTTCGAGCACCTGTCGACCAGCAAGATGTACGCCCGTGCCTTCCTCGACCGCTACGACCTGCGCTTCCCCGAGGGCATCCACTACGAGGACCAGCTGTTCTCGGCGCAGGCGTACTGCCTGGCCAAGCGGTTCACCGTCGTACCGGAGCCGGTGTACCTCTGGTACGTCGCCCCGTACGCGTCCTCCGGCGCGGCGTCCATCTCCAACCAGCGGCATCTGCTGACCAACGTCCGCGACCGGATCCACGTCCAGCGCCTGATCGACGCCTTCCTGGTGGAGAGCGGGCACGCGGCGCTGCGCGAGGACAAGGACCACAAGTTCCTCAAGCACGACTTCCGGATGTACGCGGGCGACCTGCCCTACCGGGACGACGAGTGGCTGGACACCTTCGCGGACCTGGTCAACCCGTACCTGGCGACCCTGTCGCCCGGCGCGTACGCCCGGCTGCCGCGCACCGAACGGGTCGTGCTCCAGCTCGTCCGCGACCGGCGGCCGGCCGAGGCGCGGCTGGCCGCCCGGGGACTCGGGCACGCCGTCGCCCCGCGGCAGGTCGCCACGGACGCGGACGGCCGCGTCTACTGGGGCGGGCGCGTGCCCGAGTCCGCCGACGCCCGCCGAGAGCTGGACCTGTCCGAACTGGACCTGGACACCGTCCCGTTCTTCGCCGCCCGGTTCCGCCACGAGATCACCACGATCGGCCGCGGCCCCGGTGCCTGCCTCGACCTGACCGTGCGCACCTACGACCCGGCCCTGCGCCTCCCGGTCGGCCCGCAGCGCGCGAGCCTTATCGTCTCGCCCGGCCGGCGCCGGCTCACCGTCCCCTTCCGGCTCTCCCCCGTCTCCCCGGGCGTCTTCGAAGGCACGGTCCGCCTCGACGCGGCGGCGGCCCGGCTGCCGCTGCACGGCTTCGCGGGGGTGCGCCATCCGGTGGTCCGCCTCACCTGCGGGGGCCGGGTCAACCAGGGGGTCCTGCTGGCGCCGCTCGACTTCCCGCCGCTGACCGCCCGCATCCCCTACCGCTCGGGAACCTGTCCGCACCGGCTCACCGTCGAGCCGGAGGGCCACATCCCGGGCCGGCTCCAGCTGCGCTGGGAACCGGTGGGCGCCACCGGCGCCGTGGTGCGCCCGGTGGTGCGCCGGCTGGCCCGGCCGCGGGTGCGCAGGGCGGCCCGCCTGGTGGCGAGCGCGCTGCGGTGACGGCGGGCGCGGCTCACGGCACCCGGTAGAGCACCTGGCCGTCCGGGCCGCGCGCCACCGCCCGCAGCCCCGTGTCGTCCAGGGCGCCGGTCCGGTCCACCACCCACCGCACCCCGTACTCCCGCTCCATCCGCCGCCGCTCGGACGGCGGTGTCCGCTCCGCGAAGTACCGCCCGGTGACCGCCGTGCGCCGCCGCTCGTCCGGGAGGAAGAAGTCCGGGTAGCCGGGCGCGACCGTGTAGGGGCCGTACGCCGGGATCTGCCGGGCCGGGCGGCCCTCGGCCATGACGACGTCGCCGTAGTGCACGTACGGCGTGATCCAGCGGTAGCCCGGCCACGGCGGCCGGTACCTGTCCTCCAGCACCTGCGGCAGGGCGGAGCGCGGCACCACGTATCCGACCGCTCCCGCCTGCGCCCAACCGCCGAGCAGCAGGGCCGCGGTGAGCAGGGCCGCCCAGCAGGCCCGCGACCGGCGCCGCACCGCCGCGAACGCCTCCAGTGCCACCGCGAGCTGGGCGGGGATCACCGCCGCGGACAGCGCCCGTCCCCAGGTGTAGTGGCCGCTCAGCCAGCCCGCCGAGACCAGCAGCGTCCCCAGGACGAAGAAGACCACCAGCGGGTCGCGGTGGTCGCGCCGCCACCGCGGGACCAGCGCGGCCACGCCGAGCAGCACCAGCCCGTACCGTGCCACCGGGTGCCCGTACAGCACCCGGTGTATCGACTCCAGGCCGTCGCCCGCGCCGGTCAGCGCGAAGAAGTCGTAGTAGGGCCACGCCCACAGCACCGCGACCGCCGCCGGCAGAGCGGTGGCGGCCCGCAGCAGCACCGCACGCCCGGGCCGGGCCCCGACGAACGCGGCGGCCGCGCCCACCGTGGCCACCGCCCCGGAGAACTGGTGGCAGAGCAGGATCACCGCCCACAGCACCCCCAGCGCCGGCCACACCCCCCATCCGGCGGCACCGCGCAGCGCCCGCGTCAGCCACGCCCAGAAGTGGAAGGCAAGCCCGAGGGTGAAGGTGCTCGGGTAGGCAACCGTCAGGGCGAGCGAGTGCAGTCCGAGGAATCCGCTCCACAGGAACGGTGTCGTGCCCCACAGCAGCAGCAGGCTCAGCAGGGCGAGCGCGGGCGCTGCCCGGTGCGCGCTCAGTGTCCGCACGTACCGCCACACGCCCGTCACCAGCAGCACCAGTGCGGCCGCGGCGGCCAGGCGCAGCACCGCGAACACCGGCAGTCCGGTGAGCCGGGCGACCGTGCCGAGCAGCAGCGTCCACGGCGAGTAGTAGGGGCTGGGCGTGTCGGCGTCGACCAGGGGGTTGCCGGGGTCGAGCGGGCTGTGCCGCAGACGCTGCACGGTCGCCGCGTGCATGCCCAGGTCACCGGCCCAGGGCAGCCGTACGACGGTCAGGGCGAGCAGGACGAGGACGAGTCCGGCGACGGCCGGGGCCAGGAACCCGCCGAGGGCGGGACGGGCGGCGGCGCGGCCCTCGGGGGTCCTCCCGGGCACCACGGGCGACGAGAATCGGACAGTCACATGAGAGGGGTAACCGTGGACGGGGCGCCCCCACCGGTTCCCCGCCGAGGCCCACCTGAAGGCACCACAACGCCGCGAGGGGCGCCCCGGACCTCGACGGTCCCGGGCGCCCCTCGTCCGCGTGCCGCGGACCGGCGGACTACGAGTGCGCCCTCAGCAGGGTCCGCATCGTCCGCATCGCCACCGACAGGTTGGCCAGATCGAACGCGTCGGAGCTGTGGATCTCCTCCAGCGTGGTCCGGGCCCGGCCCAGCAGCGCGGCGTTCTTCTGCTCCCACGCCGTGAACCGCTGCTGCGGCGTCGACGAGCCGTTGCCCTCCGCCAGGACGTCCGCGGTCACCGCGGCGTGCGCCGCGTACAGGTCCTCGCGGATGGCGGCGCGGGCCATGGACTGCCAGCGGTCGGCGCGCGGCAGATCGATGATGCGGTCCATCAGCTGGGTGATGCGCAGCCGGTCGGCGAGGTCGTAGTACACCTCGGCGACGTCCAGCGGCTCCTTGCCCATCCGGTCGGCCACCGACACGATGTCGAGCGTCGGGAAGGCGGAGGAGAACCCGGCGACCCGGGTGGCCGGCTCGTCCGGCACACCGGCGGCGCTGAGCTCGTCGTAGATCTTCTGGTACCAGTCGAGGTCCGCGCCGCGCAGCAGCTTCGGCAGCTGCGTCCACACCTGCTCGACCCGCTCGGCGAAGAAGTCCACCGTCTCCTTCAGCTGGAGCGGCTGCGGCCGGTTGTTGAGCAGCCAGCGCGTGCCGCGCTCCACCAGCCGGCGCGAGTGCAGCCGGATCCGGGTCTGGGTCTCCGCGTCGACCTTGTTGTCGAGCGCCTCGACGCTGTCCCACACCACCGAGGAGCGGAAGATCGCGCGGGCCGCGGTCTGCGCCCGGACGATCTCCTCCAGCGACGCGCCGGTCTCCTCGCGCAGCCGGTGCAGGTACGTCGTACCGCCCGTGTTGACCGTGTCGTTGACCAGGACGGTCGTGGTGATCTCGCGGCGCAGCGGGTGGTTGTCGATGTGGTCGGGGAACTGCTCGCGCAGCGCCGTCGGGAAGTAGGCGTGCAGCAGCACCTTCAGGTACGGGTCGTCGGGCAGCGAGGTGTGCAGCAGCTCCTCGGCGACCGTGATCTTCGTGTACGCCAGCAGCACGGCCGTCTCCGGACCGGTCAGGCCCTGCCCGGAGGCGAGCCGCTCGCGGATCTGGCGGTCGGTCGGCAGGAACTCCAGCGCCCGGTCGAGGTGGCCCTCGCGCACCAGGTGCTTCAGGAAGCGCTGCTGGGCGTGGAGCATGTCCTTGGACTGGGCCAGCGCGTTGGCGATGGCGGTGTTCTGCGCGTAGTTGTTGCGCAGCACCAGACGGCCGACCTCGTCGGTCATCTCGGCGAGCAGCTTGTTGCGCTGCTTGACCGTCATGTCGCCGTCCGCGACCAGGCCGTTCAGCAGGATCTTGATGTTCACCTCGTGGTCGGAGGTGTCCACGCCCGCGCTGTTGTCGATGGCGTCGGTGTTGATCCGGCCGCCCTGCAGCGCGAACTCGATCCGGCCGAGCTGGGTCAGACCCAGGTTGCCGCCCTCGCCGACGACCTTGACGCGCAGGTCCTTGCCGTCGACGCGGATGGCGTCGTTGGCCTTGTCGCCGACGTCGGCGTTGGACTCGCCGGACGCCTTGACGTACGTGCCGATGCCGCCGTTCCACAGCAGGTCCACCGGCGCCTGGAGGATCGCCTTCATCAGGTCGGCCGGGGTCACCTTGGTGACGCCGGGCTCGATGCCGAGCGCCTCGCGGATCTGGGAGTTGACCGGGATCGCCTTGGCGCTGCGCGGGAAGATCCCGCCGCCCGCCGACAGCAGCTCGGTGTTGTAGTCGGCCCAGGAGCTGCGCGGCAGCTCGAACAGGCGGCGGCGCTCGGCGTAGGAGACGGCCGCGTCCGGGTTCGGGTCGATGAAGATGTGCCGGTGGTCGAAGGCGGCGACCAGGCGGATGTGCTCGCTGAGCAGCATGCCGTTGCCGAACACGTCACCGGACATGTCGCCGATGCCGACGACCGTGAAGTCCTGGGTCTGGGTGTCCACGCCCAGCTCCCGGAAGTGCCGCTTGACGGACTCCCAGGCGCCGCGGGCGGTGATGCCCATGCCCTTGTGGTCGTAGCCGGCGCTGCCGCCGGAGGCGAACGCGTCGCCGAGCCAGAAGTTGTAGCTCTCGGCGACCTCGTTGGCGATGTCGGAGAAGGTCGCGGTGCCCTTGTCGGCGGCGACGACGAGGTAGGTGTCGTCCTCGTCGTGCCGGACGACGTCCGCCGGGGGCACGACCTCGCCGGCCACCATGTTGTCGGTGATGTCGAGCAGCGCCGAGATGAACGTCTTGTAGGAGGCGATGCCCTCCGCCATCCACGCGTCGCGGTCCACGGACGGGTCGGGCAGCTGCTTGGCGACGAAGCCGCCCTTGGCGCCGACCGGCACGATGACGGTGTTCTTCACCATCTGCGCCTTGACCAGGCCGAGGATCTCGGTGCGGAAGTCCTCGCGGCGGTCCGACCAGCGCAGGCCACCGCGCGCGACCTTGCCGAACCGCAGGTGCACGCCCTCGACGCGCGGCGAGTACACCCAGATCTCGAACGCCGGGCGCGGCGCCGGGAGGTCGGGGATGGCCTGCGGGTCGAACTTCATGGAGACGTAGTCGTGCGGCGTGCCGTCGCCCGCCTCCTGGAAGAAGTTGGTGCGCAGCGTCGCCTTGATGACGGTGAGGAAGGAACGCAGGATGCGGTCCTCGTCCAGCGAGGCCACCTGGTCCAGGGCGGCGTCGACCTCCTCCAGCAGCGCGTCGACCAGTTCGTAGCCGGCGCGCTGCCGGTCCGGCGACATCCGCGCCTCGAACAGGGAGACGAGCAGCCGTGTGGTGTGGACGTTGGTGCGGAGGGTGTCCTCCATGTAGTCCTGGCTGAAGGTGGAACCGGCCTGGCGCAGGTACTTGGCGTACGCGCGCAGCACCATGGCCTGGCGCCAGGTGAGCCCGGCGCCCAGCACCAGGGCGTTGAAGCCGTCGTTCTCCGCCTTGCCGGTCCAGGTCGCCGCGAAGGCGTCCTGGAACCGCTCACGGGCGTCGTCGCCGAGGTAGTCGGTCCCGCCGGCCGCCCTGGGCATGCGCAGGCCGAAGTCGTAGATCCAGGCGACGCTGCGGTCGGAGCAGCGCAGCTCGTAGGGCCGCTCGTCGACGACCTCGACGCCGAGCCGCTGGAGGACCGGCAGCACCGCGGAGAGCGAGACGGCCTCGCCCTTGCGGTAGATCTTGAAGCGGCGCTCCTCGGGGCCGGCGCCCACCGGCTCGTACAGGCTGAGCGCGAAGTCCCGCTCCTGGTCCAGCTCTTCGAGGCGGCCCAGGTCGGCGACGGCGCTGCGCGGGGAGTGGTCGGCCTTGTAGCCCTCGGTGAAGGCGCCGGAGTAGCGGCGCAGCAGCTCGGCGGCGCGCTCCTCGCCGAACTCGGCGTTCAGCGCCTCGGCGAAGCCGTCGGCCCAGGAGCGGGCGGCCTCGACGAGCCGGGCCTCGATGCGCTCCTTGTCGGCGTCGGACAGCTCGGGCAGTTCGGTGCCCTGCGGGACGCGGACCACGAAGTGCAGCCGGGAGAGGACCGACTCGGTGTTCCAGGCGGTGAAGTCGACGCTGGTACCGCCGAGTTCCTCCTTGAGGATGTCGATGATCCGCAGCCGGACACCGGTGGTGTAGCGGTCGCGCGGCAGGTAGACGAGGGCCGAGTAGTAGCGCCCGTACTCGTCCTGGCGCAGGTAGAGCCGCAGCCGGCGGCGCTCCTGGAGGTAGAGCACCGAGGTGACGATGGGCTGGAGTTCGCCGACCGGGGTCTGGAACAGCTCGTCGCGCGGGTAGGTCTCCAGGATCTGGAGCAGGTCGCGGCCGTCGTGGCTGTGCGGCGAGAAGCCGGCGCGCTCCAGGACCTCCTCGACCTTGCGCCGGATCACCGGCACCCGGCGCACGGACTCGGTGTAGGCGGCGGACGAGAACAGGCCGAGGAAGCGCCGCTCACCGACGACGTTGCCGTCCGCGTCGAACTTCTTGACGCCGATGTAGTCCAGGTACGACGGCCGGTGCACGGTGGCCCGGCTGTTGGCCTTGGTCAGCACCAGCAGCTTGTGCTCGCGCGCCTTCGCGCGGGCGTCGGCGGGCAGCCGCTCGAAGGACGGGCTGACCGGGTGGCCCTCGTCGGTGGCGTGGTGCGGGTCGGAGCGCAGGATGCCCAGGCCGGTACCGGGGACGGCGCCCAGCGAGTCGTCCTCGCGCAGCTCGTACTCGCGGTAGCCGAGGAAGGTGAAGTGGTCGTCGGCGAGCCAGCGCAGCAGCTCGCGGGCCTCCTCGACCTGCGGCGCGGGCAGGTCGGCGGGCACCGGCTCATCGGGCAGCGCCTCGGCCAGCCGGGTGGCGGCCTGGCGCATCTTGCCCCAGTCCTCGACGGCCTCGCGGACGTCGGACAGGATCCGCAGCAGGTCGGCGGTGATCTGCTTGAGGTCGCCGCGGTCGGTCTCGCGGTCGATCTCCACGTGGATCCAGGACTCGACGTGCGCGTCGTGCGGCAGGTCGCCGCCGGCCGGGGCGGCGAGCACCTCGATCAGCTTGCCGGTGACGTCCCGGCGGACCACGAACTGCGGGTGCACGACGACGTGGATGCCGCGGCCCTGGCGGGTCAGCTCATTGGTGACGGAGTCGACCAGGAACGGCATGTCGTCGGTGACGACCTCGACGACGGAGTGGCTGCACGTCCAGCCGTTCTCCTCGACGGTCGGGGTGTGCACGCGGACGTTGGCGGTGCCCTGGGGACGGCTCTCGGCGAGCCGGTGGTGCGAGACGGCGGCTCCGAAGATGTCGACCGGGTCGCGGTCGGCGAGGTCCTCCGGGGCGGTGTGCAGGTAGTAGCGCTGGAGGAACGCGAGCACGGCTTCCCGGTCGGGTGCGCCCTCGTCCGTCGTCCCAGTCGGTAGTTTCCCCCCGGCCGGGCTGTTCTCAGCTACCCGGGCGGCCCTGTCGAGCAGCTCGGCCTTGGCTTCGTCCAGCTTGGTCTGCATGGTCCTCTGGCTCCTGTCGCGCGCCATTGCGTGACGTAGAAGGAAGTACGGTCTCTGACCCTGTGGTGCGGTGATACGACGCGGGGTGTCCGGTCCGTGCCGACGTTATGCCGCAAGGTGAGATGAGCGGGGGCTTCTCGGCCGATTCCGACGCGTCCGAGGGGTGTGACACTGCTCTCCACGACGCCTGCCCCGCTGGGGTGCGCCGCCTCCCGTGCCGCCCGCGCGGATCAGCGACCGCCACCCGGTCACGGATGTCGTCCGTGCACGCCGGGCGCACAGCGGGGACGCCGAGGCCCCCGCGAGCTATCGCGCTGATCACGCCACCAAGGCTATCGCTCCTTGCCGGGGGCCCGTCATGAGCCGTATGTGTACAAAACCGGGGTCGGAAGTTTGACGTTCTGCACAGTGCGCCGCGTTCTTCCGGATGCCGGGTGCCGTGTGCCCCGGACCGCCGGGGTCATGCCGCGGCCAGGCGCTCCGCCTCGGCCACGGCCTCCCGCAGGGTGTCCACCACCGGGACCCCGACCGCCTCCAGGGCGGCCCGGCCGTGGGAGCCGCCCGTGTACAGCACGGCCCGCGCCCCCGCGTACCGGGCGGCGAGCGCGTCGTCCGCGGCGTCGCCGATCACCACCGTGCGCGTCGGGTCGACGCCGGCCAGCGCGCGCAGGTGGCGCACCATGTGCTCCGCCTTGCTGCCGCCGGAAGGTCCGGTCCGCCCGTCGACCCGTATGAAGTGCGCCTCGATGCCGAAGCCTCGCACCAGCGGGACCAGGTCCTCGTGGCCGTACATGCTGAGGATGGACTGGCTGCGCCCGGCCGAGGTCCAGTCGGCGAGCAGGTCCACCACGCCGTCGGCGAGCCCGCACCGCACCCGGTGCTCGGTGTAGTGGCGGTGGAAGGTGGTGTCCATCAGCTCCCACTCGGCCTCGGTGGGCAGCCGCCCCATCAGGCGCTCGTAGAACTTCGGCACCGGGACGCAGTACAGCTCCCGGTACCGCTCCAGCGTGATCGGTTCCAGTCCCAGCTCGGCGAAGGCCGCGTTCGTCGCCCCGATGACCGCGTCGACGTCGTGGAACAGCGTGCCGTTCCAGTCCCAGACGATGTGCGCGTCGGTGTGCATCCCCATGCCGGAAAACGTACCCGGCCCCACTGACATCCGGGACCGGGGCATCTCAGCCGATCAGGTTGGGGATCTCCTGGGTGGCGTACCACAGCAGCTCGTGGTCCTCCGCGCCGTCCACCACGAACTGGGCGTCGTCGTCGCCGGAGTCGGCCGCGGGCAGCGCCTCGGCGGCGGCCGCCACGTCCGCCTCCGCGTCCGCCGCGTCCAGGTGCACCGCGGCCGCCTTGGCCAGCCGTACGGGTCCGGTGACCCGCACCTCGCCGAGCGCGGCCGGGTCCAGGCCGCGGTCCGGGTCGGCCGAGGCGGCGCCGTCGGACACGTCCACGGCGACCACGACCCGGCGCCGCGGCGCCGAGGGGTCCGCCGCCAGCAGCCGCAGCGAGGCCAGGGCGGCACGGTTCAGCGCGGCGTACTCCAGCTCCTCGATGTCGTCGGAGAGGTACCACTCGCGCAGCGCGGGCGTCACGGCGTAGGCGAGGAACGACCCGCCGCCCAGCTCACCCGTCTTGTGCGCCTCGGCGAGCCCGGGGAGGGTCAGGGGGACGTAGACGCGCATGTCGGCCGCTTTCGTGGGGGTCCGGAAGGGTCTCCAGGATACGTGCGGGGACAGGCGCGGGCGTCCCCCATCGGGTTGCTGCCCGCACCCCGGAGACCGTCAACGTCCGTCCGTGGATTCACCCGGCCCCGCCGCTTTCCCGCGCGCCGGAGCGGCCGCCGGTCACCCGGATAAGTGAATCCTCGGGCCCTCCGCCCGAGCCGCCGTCCTCCTTGCCGCCGCCACCCGCCGCCCCGTACAAGATCCCCAACCACGAAGTTACCGCCCGGTATCACTCCGGCTTCCGAGCCGGTGGCGACTCCGGGCCCGTCGAACGGGGTTCCCGTGCACAAGGTCATGACCAGGGCGCAGCACCGTCCCGGCACCCGTCCCCCCGCCCGCCGCGACCCACGCCGCCCGGGCGCCACGACATCCACCCGACCGG
Organism: Streptomyces calvus; assembly: GCF_006782915.1. Classification (GTDB taxonomy): domain Bacteria; phylum Actinomycetota; class Actinomycetes; order Streptomycetales; family Streptomycetaceae; genus Streptomyces; species Streptomyces calvus. The sequence goes on along the minus strand of NZ_VCNP01000044.1, from coordinate 22,513 downwards.
CCGCCCGACCTGCCGTCCGACCTGCCGTCCGACCTGCCGGGAGCAGGCCCGCCGCCGGGCCGCCGCTGCCGCGGGCGGAGAGGACCACGGCGCCCCGCCGCCCCGAGGCGGGCCACCCGTCGGCCACCGCGGCCCGCGCCGCCACCACCCCGCCGCCCCGTGTGCCCGCCGCCGGTGCGGTGGCCGCCGCCTCCCCGGGCGGCGGCCGTCCGACCGCCCTCACGGCGCCCGCCCGGCCCGCCGACAACCGTCCGCCCGCGCCGGGCCACGCGGCCCGGCGGCCCGTCGTCCCGCGGCTCCGTCCCACCGACCGCTTCGCCGAACTCCTCGTCGCCGTCCTCAGCGGCCGGCGCCCCGTGCACGCCATGCTGGGCCACACCGCCGGCCGGGCCTACGACGAACTGGTCCACCTCGCCGAACGCGGCCCCCTGCGCACCCGCGGCGCCCGCCCGGTCGTCCGCGACATCGGCTGGTGCGAGCCCCGGGAGGGCGCCATCGAGGCGTTCGCCCGGATCGGCGCCGGGGACAGGCTGCGCGCCATGGCGTTCCGGCTGGAACTCGGCAGGGACCTGCGCTGGCGGTGCACCGCCGTGGAACTGGGCGTACCCCGCCCGCACCGCGCCGGCTGAACAACGGCCGGGGGCCGGGCACCCTCCGGTGCCCGGCCCCCGGCCGGCTCGCAGCCGCTCCCGACGGAGCGGCGCCCGCTCACTTCTTGCGGCGACGCCCGCCCTTGGCCTGCTTGCGCCGCTCCGCGCGCGTGAGGCCGTCGGCCTCCGAGCGCACCGGCTCCTCGTCGGTGGCGAGCTCGCCCTCGATGGTGCCGCCCTCGCCGTCCACGGTCGGCGCGGAGAAGTGCAGGTTCCGTCGCTGCGGGGCGTCGAGGCCCTTGGCGCGGATCTCCGGGCGGGGGCCCGCCTGCGCGGGCACCGCGTCCTGCTTCTCCAGGTCGGCCACCGGCTTGGCCTCCTCGACCGGGACCTCCTCCACCTGCTGCTCGACCTGGACCTCCAGGTTGAACAGGTAGCCGACGGACTCCTCCTTGATGCCGTCCATCATGGCCTGGAACATGTCGAAGCCCTCGCGCTGGTACTCGACCAGCGGGTCCTTCTGCGCCATGGCGCGCAGGCCGATGCCCTCCTGGAGGTAGTCCATCTCGTAGAGGTGCTCGCGCCACTTGCGGTCCAGGACCGACAGCACGACCCGGCGCTCAAGCTCCCGCATGATCTCGGAGCCGAGCTGCGCCTCGCGCGCCTCGTACTGGGCGCGGATGTCGTCCTTGATGGACTCGGAGATGAACTCGGCCGTCAGGCCGGCCCGGTCGCCGGCCGCCTCCTCCAGCTCCTCGATGGTGACGCTCACCGGGTAGAGCTGCTTGAACGCGCCCCACAGCCGGTCCAGGTCCCAGTCCTCGGGGAAGCCCTCGGCGGTCTCCGCCTGCACATAGGCGTCGATGGTGTCGTCCATGAAGTGCTGGATCTGCTCGTGCAGGTCCTCGCCCTCCAGCACGCGGCGGCGCTCGCCGTAGATGACCTCGCGCTGCCGGTTCATGACCTCGTCGTACTTCAGGACGTTCTTGCGCGTCTCGAAGTTCTGGGTCTCCACCTGCGACTGCGCGGAGGCGATCGCGCGGGTGACCATCTTGTTCTCGATCGGCACGTCGTCCGGCACGTTGGCCATGGACATCACGCGCTCGACCATCTGGGCCTTGAACAGACGCATCAGATCGTCGCCGAGCGAGAGGTAGAACCGGGACTCGCCGGGGTCGCCCTGACGGCCGGAACGACCGCGCAGCTGGTTGTCGATGCGCCGCGACTCGTGCCGCTCGGTGCCGAGGACGTAGAGGCCGCCGATCTTCTCGACCTCCTCCTTCTCGGCCTTGACCGCCTGCTCGGCCCGCGCGAGCGCCTCGGGCAGGGCGTGCGCCCACTCCTCGATGTGCTCCTCGGGGTCGAGGCCGCGCTGGCGCAGCTCCGCCTCGGCGAGGTCCTCGGGGTTGCCGCCGAGCTTGATGTCCGTACCGCGGCCGGCCATGTTGGTGGCGACCGTGACGCTGCCCTTGCGGCCCGCCTGCGCGACGATCTGCGCCTCGCGCTCGTGGTGCTTGGCGTTCAGCACCTCGTGCTGGATGCCGCGCTTGCTGAGCTGCTGCGACAGGTACTCGGACTTCTCCACCGAGGTGGTGCCGACGAGGATCGGCTGGCCCTTGCGGTGCTTCTCCTCGATGTCGTCGACGACCGCCTCGAACTTGGCGACCTCGGTGCGGTAGATCAGGTCCGACTGGTCCTTGCGGATCATCGGGCGGTTGGTCGGGATGGGCACCACGCCGAGCTTGTAGATCTGGTGGAACTCGGCGGCCTCGGTCATCGCCGTACCGGTCATGCCGGACAGGCCCGGGATCTCCTTGCCGGCGTGGTCGTGACGCTTGTAGAGGCGGAAGAAGTTCTGCAGCGTGATCGTGGCGAGCGTCTGGTTCTCGTCCTTGATCGGCACGCCTTCCTTGGCCTCGATGGCCTGGTGCATGCCCTCGTTGTACCGGCGGCCGGCGAGGATACGTCCGGTGTGCTCGTCGACGATCATGACTTCGTCGTCGATGATGACGTAGTCCTTGTCGCGCTTGAAGAGCTCCTTGGCCTTGATGGCGTTGTTCAGGTAGCCCACGAGCGGGGTGTTCACCGACTCGTACAGGTTGTCGATGCCCAGCCAGTCCTCGACCTTGGCGACACCGGACTCGTGGATGGCGACCGTGCGCTTCTTCTCGTCGACGTCGTAGTCGCCGGTCTCCTCGACGCCCTTGAGCGGGTTGCCGGGCTCGCCGCGCTTGAGGCGCTTGACCAGCTTGGCGAAGTCGCCGTACCACTTGGTGGCCTGGTCGGCCGGGCCGGAGATGATCAGCGGCGTACGGGCCTCGTCGATGAGGATGGAGTCGACCTCGTCGACGATGGCGAAGTTGTGGCCGCGCTGGACGAGCTCGTCCTTGGACCACGCCATGTTGTCGCGCAGGTAGTCGAAGCCGAACTCGTTGTTGGTGCCGTAGGTGATGTCGCAGGCGTACTGCTCGCGGCGCTGGGCCGGCGTCATGTTGGCGAGGATGCAGCCGACGCTCAGGCCGAGGAAGCGGTGGACGCGGCCCATCATCTCGGAGTCGCGCTCGGCCAGGTAGTCGTTGACCGTGATGATGTGGACGCCCTCGCCGGACAGGGCGTTGAGGTACGCGGGCAGGGTGCCGACGAGGGTCTTGCCCTCACCGGTCTTCATCTCGGCCACGTATCCCATGTGGAGCGCGGCGCCGCCCATGAGCTGGACGTCGTAGTGCCGCTGGCCGAGGACGCGCTTGGCGGCCTCGCGGACGGTGGCGAAGGCCTCGGGGAGCAGGTCGTCCAGGCTCTCACCGTCGGCGTACCGCTGCTTGTACTCATCGGTGAGGGCCCGCAGCTCGGCGTCGGAGAGGCCTTCGAAGTCCTCTTCGATGGAGTTGACCTGGTCCGCGATGCGGTGCAGCTTGCGCAGGATTTTGCCTTCGCCTGCACGCATGATCTTCGAGAGGACGGACACGGGGGTTGGTCTCCTTGCCGGTCGGGCCTGGGACGGTCGGTTTCCGTTTCACTGACTGAGCAACGGCCATCGTATGCGAGGACCCCGCCACGCCGGGAGGCCCGCCGTGGGGGTGACCGTCGGCTGCTTCCTATCCGTTTCACGGCTGCTTCACAAGGACAACGTCCGGGGCCGTCGGATGGTGCCGCGTCACCCGGCGAATTGTGCGAAGGGTGATCGTCGCCTCACCCACGGCGAAAGCGATGGCGCCGTTCACCGCCGCGTGAGCAGAATCGGCCGATGGAACCCGTCACGCTCACCACCGACCGACTCCTGCTGCGCACGGTCGGCCCGCAGGAGACAGACGCCGTGTACGCCGTCTGCCAGGACCCGGACATCCAGCGCTGGACCACGATCCCGTCCCCGTACCTGCCGGAGCACGCGCGGGGCTTCACGGAGCAGATGGTGCCGGACGGCTGGGCGAACGGCTCGATGTTCACCTTCGGCGTCTTCCTGCCCACCGGTCAGCTGGTGGGCATGCTCAGCATCACCATGCGGTCCCTCGGCACGGGCGAGATCGGCTTCTGGGGCGCGAAGGAGCACCGCGGCAACGGCTACATCACCGAGGCCGCGCTGGCCGCCTCCCGGTGGGCGTTCACCCGGCTGTCGGTCGACCGCGTGGAGTGGCGCGCGGAGGTGGGCAACACGGCCTCCCGCGCGGTGGCCGAACGCGCGGGCTTCACCGTCGAGGGCGTGCTGCGCTCCTCGCTCAACAACAAGGGGGTGCTGCGGGACTGCTGGGTGGGCTCGCTCCTCCCGTCCGACCTGGGGCTCGCGTCCACGGCGCCGTACGTGCCGGGCCGCGGATGAGTCCGGAACCCGCCGCTGTTGTCAGTGCCGCCCTCTATCGTGCGGACGTATGACGACCCTCCCGCGTCCGACGACGGACATCTCGGCGGCCGAGGCCCGCCGCATCGCCCTGCGGGCCCAGGGCTTCCTCGGCGCCCCCGACCGCCGCGCCGGCGTCCGGGGCGTCCTGCGTCATCTGGGCGCGGTGCAGCTCGACACCATCTCCGTCCTCGCCCGCTCCCACGAGCTCGTTCCGTACGCCCGCCTGGGCGCCGTGGGCCGCCGGACCGTCGAGGACGCCTACTGGAAGAAGGGCTCCGAGCCGCCGCGCGCGTTCGAGTACTGGTCGCACGCGGCGTGCATCCTGCCCGTCGAGGAGTGGCCGCACTTCGCCTTCCGCCGCCGCGCCTACCGCGCCCGTCCGCACTGGAACCACGAGCTGCCCGACGGGGTCTACGACCAGGTCGTCAAGCAGCTCCGCGCGGAAGGCCCGCTGACGGCCACGGAGTTGGGCGGCGCCAAGCGCACCAGCGAGTGGTGGGACTGGTCCGGCACCAAGGTCGCCGTCGAGCGCGCCCTGATGTACGGCGAGGTGGTGTGCGTCGAGCGCCGCGGCTGGAAGCGCGTCTACGACCTGGCCGAGCGCGCGATCCCGGCGGCCCTGCTGCACGACGAGCTGGACGACGCCGAGTGCCTGCGCCGCCTGGTCGCCCTGGCGGGCGCCTCGCTCGGTGTCGGTACGCGCGCGGACATCGCCGACTACCACCGCCTCAAGGCCGAGCAGGTCGACGCCGTCATCGCCGACTCGGGTCTGGTCCCGGTCACGGTGGAGGGCTGGTCCAAGCCGGCCTGGGCCGACCCGGCGGCCCTGGCGTCCCCGCCGCGCGGCCGGCACCGTACGACGCTGCTGTCGCCGTTCGACTCGCTGGTCTGGGAGCGGGCGCGCACGGAGCGGATCTTCGGCTTCACCCATCGCCTGGAGGCGTACGTGCCCAAGCCGAAGCGGGTGCACGGCTATTTCGCGATGCCGGTGCTCGCGGGCGGCCGGCTCGTCGGCCGGGTCGACCCGGCGCGCGAGGGCCGCACCCTGGTGGCCCGACAGGTCACGCTGGACGGCGGCAAGGCGGTTCCCGCGGTGGCGCAGGCCCTGGTGGAGGCGGCCGGCTGGGTGGACTGCACCAACGTCCGCGTGGAGCGGGTCGACGCGCCCGAGCTGCGTGAGCCCCTCGTCCTGGAGCTCGCCCGGGCCCTGGCCTGACGTTCCGGGTGCCCGCGGCCTGGCGTTGCGGGTGCCCGCGGCGGCCTGACGTTCCGGGCCCTGGTCCGGCGTTCCGGGCCCTGGTCCGGCGTTCCGGGCCCTGGTCCGGCGTTGGGCCCGGGGTCCGGCGTTCCGGGTGCCCGCGGCCTGGCGTTGCGGGCCTTGGCCTGGCGTTCCGGGCCCTGGTTCGGCGTTGGGCCCGGGGCTGTCCGCGTTCTGTGTCCGGCGGGGCGCGGGCTCAGCGGATCTCGAGGATCTTCTCCCGCATCGCGTAGACCACGGCCTCCATCCTGGAGTGCAGCTGAAGCTTCTCCAGGATGTTGCGCACGTGGTTCTTCACCGTGTTCTCGGAGATGAACAGCGCCTTGGCGATGTCACGGTTGTTCATGCCCGTGGCGACGAGCTTGAGGACCTCAAGCTCACGGTCCGTCAGCCGGGGCGCGGGTACGAGCCGGCGCTCGTCGGTGCGCTGGATCATCGACTTGAACTCGGTGAGGAGTTTCGACGCCATGGACGGGCTGATCTGAGACTGCCCGTCGGCGACCGCGCGGATGGCGGTGGCCACCTCGTCCGTGGAGATCTCCTTGAGGAGGTAACCGGTCGCGCCCGCCTTGATGGCGTCGTACAGATCGGCTTCCTCGTCGCTGATGGTCAGCATGATGATCTTGGCGCTCGGGGCGACCTCCTTGATGGAAGTGCACGCCTCGATCCCGCCCCGCTTGGGCATCCGCACGTCCATCAGGACGATGTCCGGCAGCAGGTCGGCCGCCTTCTCCACGGCCTCCGCGCCGTCTCCCGCCTCGCCGACGACCTGGATGTCCTCCTCGGCGGCGAGCACGATCTCCAGTCCGCGACGGAACAGCGCGTGGTCGTCCACCACAAGGACTCTGATCGGCTCCTTGCGTGGAGTGCCCGCGTCTCGGCCCGTGCCGACGACGCCGTCGTCGGCGTCCCCGTCGTGCATCGGTCCGAAGCTGTCCGCCATCGTTCCTCCCCCTGAGGCTGTGGCCTGTGGTCATGAGCCATCGCCAACCCAAGGCAACGGCCCACCTGTTGAGCCGTTGCCGCCATGATTCCATGCCCGGAGGACACCGAGGTGCCGGTGCGTGCGCCCAGTGGTCGCACACCGGTGCCCCTGGGGGCGCACACGCGCACCAGGGGCACCGGCTCCGTCGTCCGGCAGGTCAGCCGCCGAGTGTTCCGCCCGCCTCGGGGGAGTTGGTCGCGGTGACCATCGTGTCGGCGCTGAGGTGGATCACGCCGTAGTCGTAGGCGTGCCGTCGGTAGACGACACTGGGCTCCTTGGTCTCGGAGTCGATGAAGAGATAGAAGTCGTGCCCGACCAGTTCCATCTCGTAGAGCGCCTGGTCGAGGGTCATGGGCGCGGCCACGTGGGTCTTCTCGCGGACGATCAGGGGTCCGTCACCCTGGACCTCCAGCGAGCCGATCTTCTTCGTGGGGACGACCTCCCGCTCCTCCTCCACGAAGCCCGCGCCGGTTCCGTTGAGTGTCGCCGCGCCGGGGACGTGGTCGGGGACCTCGGCGGCCGAGATCCTGCGCGCACCGCGCCGGGAGAAACGCTTGTCGTGCTGCTTGCGCAGTCGGGCGTCCAGCTTTTCCGCCGCCAGGTCGAGCGCCGCGTACGGGTCGCTCGCCGCTGCCTCCGCCCGGATCACCGGACCGCGGGAGCGGAGCGTGATCTCCACCCGGTCACAGCGGTCGGCCTGTCGGGGGTTGGGCTCCTTGGACACCTCGACGTCGAGGCTGATCACCTTGCCATCGAGCTTCTGGATCTTTTCCAGGTTCAGCTTCTCGGCCACGTGCTTCCGGAACCGCTCGGGCACCTCGGTCTTGCGGCCCTTGACGACGATGTCCACGCAGAACTCCGTTCCCGGATGACTCCGCTTCGTTGCGGAGCGTCTCCCTTTTTGCACCAGGCTCCGGTGAAGTCCGGAACCTCGGACTCGGTGACTTCCACCTCCTCCCCCATGGGCGAGATCTCCAGTCCACCGGCGCGGGTGATTGCCAAAACCCGCTGCACGGCAATCGGATTCGAGAGGTGTGGCCTGCGGCTTTCCCTCACAACCGAACATATCTCGCCCGGACGGATGTCGTCACCCTCTACCGCGCCGTACCTCCATTCAGGTGAATTGGCCCTCTCATTACCTGCAACGACGCACGTTCTCGATCAGTTCCGGTGCATTCCAAAAGCGTCCGGTGATGCCGCGACGACGGCCGCGCACATCACGTCGATGATCCCGTCGGCACGGCCCGGACCGACCGCACCGGTCGGCCGTCCGGACCGCCGACCCATCCTTCGTCGAGCCGGTCCGTTCCACTGTTCTCCTCTCCTTTCCCAGGACTCACCCAGGTACACGAACGCGGCCCCCGAAATACTCGATCCGGCTCCCGAATCCGCTCTCGCGCCGGATACCGGACCGGGTTCCGCTTCGGGCCGCGCGGGCCCCGGCTCGACCCGCGGCGTCCGCACCGCGCGCGCCGCCTCGGCCAGTGACGCCCCGGTCGTCATCAGGTCGTCGACCAGCACCACCCGGCCGCCGGCGAGCAGGCGGCCGCACCCGGGAGCCACCGTCAGCGCGCCGTCCAGATTGGCCAGCCGCTGGCGGGAGTTGAGCCCGGACTGATCGGCCACGTGCCGCCGCTGCCGCAGTGCGGGCAGCACCCGTGCGGGTACCCCTGCCCGGCGCAGCTCACCCGCCGCCGCGTACGCGATCCGCCGGGCGGGATCGTGCCCGCGGGCCCGCACCGCCCGCCGCGCGGACGGCACGGGGACCAGGAACAGAGGGCCGCCGGGGGCGTCCTGGGGCCCGGCCCGGCTCCCGGGCGCCGACGCCAGCCCGGCCCGTACCGCTTTCGCCAGGGCCGCGCCGAGTGGTCCGGCGAGGGACAGGACCCCTCGCTCCTTGTGGGCCAGGAGCGCGGCACGCACCTCGTCCGCGTACCGGGCCGCCGCGTGCACCGACGGCAGTCCCGGCGGCTCGGGCACCGGCCGCACCCGGCGCGGCGCGGCTCCGCTCAACGCCGTGCGGCACCGCGCGCACAGCACCGTACGAGGTCTCCCGCAGCCGCCGCACTCGGCCGGGAGCACCAGGTCGTTGAGGTCCCGCCACCAGTCCCGCATGGGCTCACTGTGCCAACGCCCGCCGACCCCGGCCACCCCTGTGGACAACGCACACGGACCGGACGACTCCGTTCACCCAGGACGGCTCCACTCCGCGCCGGACGGCCCCATTCCCACGAGGACGGCGGCCTTCCCCCGGGGACGGCGCCCGAGCCCACAGCACGGCGGCCTGTGCCCAGCACGGCACCCTGCGCCCGGCACCGCGGCCGTCGCCCGGCACCGCTCGGCGGCGGACGGCCGCGGCGCGGACCGGCTCACCCCGGACAAACCGGCACGCTCACCCCGGACATACCGGCACGCTCACCCCGGATAGACGGGCGCGGTTCCCTCCGTCACCTTCTGCCACTGGGCCCCGGACGGCAGCCGCACGATGCCGTCCACGGAGTACGCCACCAGCGGCGCCCGTTCGTCCTCGGAGGCCGTGACGTTCTTGACGCCGGTCAGGGCGGCGGGCGGCGGCACGTCCGGCGTGGAGCCGTCGACCGCGACGTACTTCATCTGCTCGACGCCGCCCTGTTCGCGCCCGACCACCACGAGCCGGCTGTCCCCGGCCCAGGACATGGCCGTGACCTGCTCCAGTTCCGGCGTCGCGGAGCGGAGTCCCAGCACGGTGACGGCCGGCCGGTCGCCGGTCCCGTCCTCCGGTGCGCTCCGTTCGATCCGCCCGACCAGCAGGGACCGCCGGTCGCCCTGTTCCACGACAAGCGCGATCCGCACCCCGTCGGCGGCGACCCGCACCGCCCGCACCCGGCCGTCAAGGCCCGGAGTGCTCACCTCCAGCGGTTCGCCGGTGCCCTCCTCCAGCAGGTACAGCCGCGGGTCGGCGGGGTCGCGGTCGGCCACCCACAGCCCGCCCTGCGCGTCCCAGCTGGGCGTGGTCAGCCGGTCCGCCTCGGTCTTGCCGCGGCTGTGCAGCACGGGCTCCCCGAGGGAGTCGCCGGTCACCAGCGAGCCGACGAACAGCGACCGGCCGTCGAGCCCGACCCCGGCCGCGGTGCGTTCGTCCCGCGCGACGGCCACCGAGCGCAGCGCCTGCTCGCCCTCGCCGAGCGCCCCCGGCACCGGCTCCGGCTCGGTGTCGCTGCTGCCCGCGGCGATCCGCACGAGGCGGTGCTCCTCGTCGAGGAAGTACAGGTAGTCCGGCTGGTGCAGCGCGCCCCGGGTGGTGACGGTCTCCGCGCCGTCCTGGGTGAGGGAGCACAGCCGGCCGCCGCCGGCCCGCAGCTCGATCTCCTCCACAGCGGGGCTGAGGTTGCGCAGGGTGAACAGCAGTTGGGCCGCCATCTCCTCGCACCGGGCGGTGCCGACCTCGGCCGCCCTGTCGTTGAGCGGCACGGTGAGCGTGCCGCGGTCGTCCGGCGTCAGCGGGCCGGCGCCCTTGCGCAGCGCGGTGCCCTCCGGGAAGCTCGACCGGACGACGGGGTCCAGCCAGGTCGTGGGCCCGCCGATGAGGGAACGCACCATCTGGGTCGTCGGGTCGACATGGCTGCGCACGTAGACGGGATCGGCGACCGCGACCGGCGGCGTCCCGGCCGCGGCCGCCTCGCCGCTCGAGGCGAAGTAGTACTTGTTGACGGACATGTAGTTGCGCTCGAAGTCCGACTCGCCCATGACGACGCCCTGCGGCACCCCGTCGATGCGCCACTGCCCGTCGTCGTCCCTGGTGAGGCGCACCAGCTTGCTGTACGGCCCGGACGCGGGCGCGAACGACTGCTGCGCGTCCACGGTGGCGACCCGGGTTCCGGTCAGCGTGTACGACAGGGAACCGGTGTCCTGCCGGTCCTGGGGGTCGGCCTGGGCGGCCGGACCGTCCGACAGCACGGTCGTGGACAGTCCGGGCTGCCAGGTCTTCGCCGCCTCGGGGGTCAGATACTGCCGCGCGGTCTTGTAGTCCGGGTCGTCGCTGGTCAGCGCCTCCAGGAAGCCCTGCACGATCTGCGTGGGGGTGGCGTCCTCGCTGGGCGGCATGGCGAACACCCGCACCTGGGTGTCCTGCCGCGGCGTGGACTCGACGCCCCGCAGGTCCCCGCTGTCGGGCATCGAGGCGCACCCGGCCAGCAGGACGACTCCGCCGGCGGCCCACGCCACCGTCCGCACCGACGACCCCCGGCCGCGCCCGACGCGTTCACCGCCCACGCGAAGCCTCCCCGTCCTTCCACGCACCCGTACCGCCGCCCGGCCCTTCGCCGCCGGCGCCACCCCCGGCACGCACGTCCGCTCCCTGTCCTCCCGCGCCCCTGCCGCCGCCGTCCGGCGTCCGCCGCCCGGTGCCGCCGTCCGGCCGTCCCACGGTCCCGTCGGGGCCCGCCCACGCCCGGCCGGCGCCTGTGGCCTGCACGGCACCGGAACGTCCCGCGTACTCGGCCTCGGACCGTCCCACGTCCTCGCCACCGGAACGTCCCGCCTGTTCGGCACCGGAACGGCCCACGTGCTCGGCCTCGGACCGTCCCACGTGTTCGGCCTCGGAACGTCCCAGGTGCTCGCCACCGGAACGTCCCACGTGTTCGCCACCGTCACGCTCCACGCCACCGGAACGCCCCACGTGCTCGGTTTCGGACTGTCCCGCGTGCTCGCCACCGGACCGTCCCACGTGCACGCCACCGTCACGCTCCACGGCACCGGCGTCCGCGTCCCGCGCCGCGCCGTCACCGCCGCGCGCCGACGGGGTTCCGCCCGCGGCGCCGCCGTCCGGCGCGCCGGGCGTGCCGTTGGCCGCTCCGGGACGGGCCACCACGCGCGCGCCGTTGCCCGGCAGCGCGGCGGGGTCGGCCGTGGGGGTCGCGCCGGTGGGCCGCAGCGCCAGCGGGTCGCGGGCCGCCCGGGCGCAGCCGTCGGCGCCGGCCGGCTGCGCCGGCACGGTGGCGCGCTTCTCGTCGTTCCGGCCGCCGCGCGGCAGGCCGGCGTCGTCCAGTCCGCGGTTGCGCCGTGAGTCCTTGGGTTCGAGGGGGATGGGGGAGCCCCTGAGCGGCTCGTCCGCCGTCCTCGGCAGCGTCAGCCGGAACTGCGAGCCGCCGCCCGGCTCACCCCACGCCTGGAGCCAGCCGCCGTGCAGCCGCGCGTCCTCCAGGGCGATGGACAGCCCCAGTCCCGTACCGCCTGTGGTGCGTGCGCGGGCCGGGTCGGCCCGCCAGAAGCGGCTGAAGACGCGGGTCGCCTCGCCGGGCTTGAGTCCGACGCCGTAGTCGCGCACCGCGACCGCGACCGCCCCGCCGGCCGCGGCCAGCTTGACGACGACGTCCTTGCCTTCGCCGTGCTCCACGGCGTTGACGACGAGGTTGCGCAGCACCCGCTCCACGCGCCGGGCGTCCGCCTCGGCGACGACGGGCTGCTGGTCGCCGACGATCCTGATCCGGGTGCCCTTGCGCTCGGCGAGCGGCTCCGCCCCGCTGACCACGCGCCGCACGACGTCGCGCAGGTCGATCGGCTCGGCCTCCAGCGCCGCCGCGCCCGCGTCGAAGCGGCTGATCTCCAGCAGGTCCGCGAGCAGCGACTCGAACCGGTCGAGCTGGTCGGCGAGGAGTTCGGCCGACCGTGCGGTCACCGGGTCGAAGTCCTCGCGGGCCTCGTGGATGACGTCCGCGGCCATCCGCACCGTCGTCAGAGGTGTCCGCAGCTCGTGCGACACGTCCGACACGAACCGGCGCTGCATCCGCGACAGGTCCTCCAGCTGGTTGATCTTCAACTGGAGGTTCTGCGCCATCTTGTTGAAGGCCTCGCCGAGTCGCGCGATGTCGTCCTCGCCGGTGACCTTCATCCGCTCCTGGAGCCGCCCGGCGGACAGCCGCTCGGCGATCCCGGCCGCCATCCGCACCGGCGTGACCACCTGGCGCACCACGAGCCAGGCGATCGCCCCGAGGAGTACGACGACGAACAGACCGGCCGTCGCCAGGGTGCCCTTGACCAGGCTGAGCGACTTCTCCTCCTGGGTGAGCGGGAAGAGGTAGTACAGCTGGTACGGGTCGCTGTTGGGGTCGTTGACCTGCTTGCCGATGACCAGGCCGGGCTGGGAGGGCTTGTTGGTGTCGTAGACGATGCGTGTGTAGCTCTGGGCCGCAGACGTGCTGCTGTCGATGCGTTCGCGCAGTTCCGCGGGCACACTCGCGGTCGGGTTGACCTCACCGGAGGCGCGCGGTCCGCGCCCGCTGCCGCTCGCGTCGCCGGCAGGCAGGGTCACCACGTCGAAGGCGCCCTGACCGCCGCTGGACAGCGACTCCACGAGGTCGCTCATCCACTGGATGACGCTCTGCGAGGGACGGCCGTCCGCGGCGGTGCCGCCGTCCACGCCGGTGACGCTCACGGCCTCCTCGGCCTGTTGCTTGGCCACCGCGAATCCGCCGGTGGCCTGGCTCTGCGAGGCCTTCACCTTGGCGTCGAGCAGACCGTTGCGCACCTGGCCGATGACGACGAAGCCCAGCAGCAGGACCACGCCCAGCGACATCAGCAGCGTCGTGACGACGACCTTGAGCTGGATGTTGCGGCGCCACAGCCGCATGACGGGCAGCAGCGGCCGGCGCACCCAGCGCACGAACAGCCGGATGACCGGGCTGCCCTGCACTCCGCCCTGCAGCAGCCCGCCCTCCAGCAGGCGTCCCCAGCGGGTGCCGGGCGTCTTCCGGCCGACAGGCCGCCCCGGACGGCCCCCGGACCGGCCGGGCGCCGAAGCGGCACTGTCACCGGACATGTCAGCTCGGTCCTGCCTTGTACCCGACACCACGGACGGTCACCACGATCTCCGGCTTCTCCGGGTCCTTCTCGACCTTGGAGCGCAGCCGCTGGACATGCACATTCACCAGGCGCGTGTCCGCCGCGTGGCGGTAGCCCCAGACCTGCTCCAGCAGCACCTCACGCGTGAACACCTGCCACGGCTTGCGGGCGAGCGCGACCAGCAGGTCGAACTCCAGCGGCGTCAGCGCGATGGACTGCCCGTCCCGCTTCACCGAGTGACCGGCCACGTCGATCACCAGGTCGCCGATGGCGAGCTGCTCCGGCGCCGGCTCCTCCGACCTGCGCAGCCGCGCCCGGATGCGGGCGACCAGCTCCTTCGGCTTGAACGGCTTCACGATGTAGTCGTCGGCGCCGGACTCCAGGCCCACCACGACATCGACGGTGTCGCTCTTCGCCGTGAGCATCACGATCGGCACCCCGGACTCCGCCCTGATCAGGCGGCACACCTCGATGCCGTCCCGGCCGGGCAGCATCAGGTCCAGGAGCACCAGATCGGGCTTGGTCTCACGGAAAGCGGCCAGCGCCTTGTCGCCGTCAGCGACGAACGACGGCTCAAAACCCTCACCACGCAGCACGATGCCGAGCATCTCGGCCAGTGCGCTGTCGTCGTCGACGACAAGGACTCGTCCCTTCATAAACGACATCATCCCATTCTCATAACGGCGGCGAAGGCGCAGGTGAGGCACGTCACTGCCTGGTGACCATAGTCGTACGAGGGTGTCACTGTCTGCCCTCGCCCGCCGATCGCGATGTCGCAAGCGGCATCGGCTCACGGCCGGCCACCCGTCCTCCACCGCCCCGGCCCGCTCCCCTCGCCTCCGGGACGCACCGCGCGCCTCCGGGACGCACCGCGCGCCTCCGGGACGCACCGCGCGCCTTGGGTACCGGCCCGCCGAACCCGGACGCACCGGCTGTACACGGCCGTCGGATGCCACGGAGGCCTTGTATCTGCGCTACGTCGACGATCTTGGCAGGCGCACCGTGGCCAAGCTGATGGACATCGCCGTTGACGGAGACTCCACGGCCCTCCGCGCCCCGGGTCCGCACCCGCGCCCGGGCCTGCGTGCAGCAGACCCGGACGCGGACGCGGGGACCGTTCCGTCGGCCGACGCCACGACGTCGTCGGTCAGCCGGTCGTCGTCGGTCAGCCGGTCGTCGTCGGTCAGCCGGTCGCCGGCCGGTGGGACTTCGCGCACAGCGCGGCCAGGGCCTCGGTCGTCACGGGCGACACGGCGCCTTCCTCGGTGACGATCGCCGTCACCAGCTCCGGCGGTGTCACGTCGAACGCCGGGTTGTACGCCTGCGTCCCCAGCGGCGCCACCGGGATCCCACCCCCGGCCTCCGTCCCCGCCGTCGGTACCTGCGGCGCCGCGATCTCGGTCACCTCGTGGCCGGGCCGCTGCTCGACCTCGATCGACGCCCCGTCCGGCGTCGCCGGATCCACCGTCGTCACCGGCGCCACCACGATGAACGGCACGTGGTGGTAGCGCGCGAGCACCGCGAGGGGATAGCTCCCCACCTTGTTCGCCACCGATCCGTCGGCCGCAATGCGGTCCGCCCCGATGAGCACCGCGTCCACCTCGCCCGCCGCGAACAGCGATCCCGCCGCATTGTCGGTGAGCAGGGTGTACGCCATGCCGCTGCGGGCCGCCTCGTACGCCGTCAGGCGGGCGCCCTGCAGCAGCGGACGCGTCTCGTCCACCCACAGCCGCCTGAGCCGCCCCACGCGGTGCGCCGCCAGTGCCACCGCGAACGCCGTGCCCTCGCCGCCCGACACCAGCGAACCGGTGTTGCAGTGCGTGAGGATCCGGTGCCCGCCCCCGGGCAGCAGCTCGTCCAGCAGGGCCAGCCCGTGCTCGGCCATCCGCACGCTGGCCTCGGCGTCCTCCCGGTGCAGCTGCCGCGCGGCGGCCAGCGCCGCCCCGGCGGCCTGCCTCGGATCGCCGCCCCGGGCGAGCGCGTCCTGGTGCGCGGCGTACGCCCGGCGCACGCCGACGGCGAGGTTCACCGCGGTGGGCCGGGCGCTCTCCAGCGCCGCCGCCGCGTCGTCCACGTCGTAGCCGCGTACGGCGGCGAGCGCGACACCGTACGCCCCCGCGATGCCCAGCAGGGGTGCGCCGCGCACGGCGAGCGAGCGGATCGCCTCCACCAGCGCGGGAGCGTCCGTGCAGACGAGTTCGACCTCCTCGGCCGGCAGCCTCGTCTGGTCGAGCAGGACCAGGACGGGGCCTTCGGGTGGCTCTTCCCAGCGCAGTGCCGGGATCTCGGTCGGCCGCTTGTTGTCGCCGCTGTGTGCGTACTGATCAGCCATGCGGCCAGTCTGCCCGCTGCGGCACCGACTATTGAAGGTGCACAGCCCCGACCTCGCCCGGTCCGCCGATGACCACCCCATGGCACGATGGCTGCCAAGCTGCCGCCGCGACCGCGGACGGGCACCGTGAAGGAGCGACGATGAACGACACTCCGGGCTGGGCCTCGCCCGGATCCGCCCCGTCCGAAGGGCAGGAACCCGGTGCGTCCGGACCTGCCGAGCCCGCAGGCCGTCCGCATCGGTCCGAGCCGCCGGCCGACCGGACCCAGCAGCCCGGCCAGGGCCCTCAGGAGCCCGGCGAAGGTCCGCAGGGCCCCGGCCAGGGCCCGCGGGAGTCCGGCGTGAAGTGGTCCAAGGAGCAGCCGCCGCCCGGCCAGTGGTCCGCACCCACCGGCCGTCCCGGCCCCGGTGAACCGTCCCGCACTCCCCCGCCTCCGCCGCCCGGCCCTGGCTGGGGTGCACCGCCCGGCGGCGGCCACGGCGGCCCGGGCGGTCCCGGAGGACACGGTTCCTGGGGAGCCGGTTGGGGCGGCGGCTGGGGCGGCCCTCCGCCCGCGGCGAAGCCCGGTGTGATCCCGCTCCGCCCGCTCGGCGTCGGTGAGATCCTCGACGGCGCCGTCTCCACCATGCGCACCTACTGGCGCACCGTCCTCGGCATCTCGCTGACCGTCGCCGTCTTCACGGAGATCGTCGTCGTCCTGCTGCAGGGCCTGGTGCTCGACAGCACCAGCACCGCCGCCCTCGACGACCCCAGCGCCACCCTCGGCGAGCTGACCGACGCCATGGGCGACGCCCTGCTCAACTCCAGTGTGGTCTTCCTGGTCACCCTGGTCGGCACCGTCGCCGCGACCGCCCTGCTCACGACCGTCACCAGTCGCGCCGTACTCGGCCGGCCGGTCACCATCGGCGAGGCCTGGCGCGACGCCCGGCCGCAGGTGGTGAAGCTGTTCGGCCTGATCTGCCTGCTGCTGCTCATCACCGCGGGCATCGTCACCGTGGGCGCGCTGCCCGGCTTCCTCGTCACGCTCGCCGCGGGCGGCGAGGTGGGCATCGGGCTCACCGTCCTCGGCCTGATCGGCGCCGGCGTCCTCGCCCTGTGGCTGATGATCCGCTTCTCGCTCGCCTCGCCCACGCTGATGCTGGAGAAGCAGGGCATCCTGAAGGCGATGAGCCGCTCCGCCAAGCTGGTGCGCGGTTCCTGGTGGCGGGTCTTCGGCATCCAGCTGCTCGCGACGATCATCGCGAACGTCGTCGCGTCGATCATCATCATCCCCTTCACCTTCCTCGCCGCCGCACTGAGCGGCGACGGCGTCTCCGGCTTCCTCAACACCGCCGGAGGGGACATCAGCTGGACGTTCCTCGTCGTCAGCGGCATCGGCTCGGTCATCGGCGCCATGATCACGTTCCCGATCACGGCCGGTGTCACCGTGCTGCTCTACATCGACCAGCGCATCCGCCGCGAGGCCCTCGACCTCGAACTCGCCCGCGCCGCAGGCGTCCAGGGCGACGGCACCACCCCGGGGAGCTGATGCGGTGAGCACCACGGGGGGAGTTCTCACAGCCGTACAGGCCCTGCCCGCGGCCGCGGACACGGCGGTGCGGCTGCTGCTGCGCGACGACGAGCCGCCCGTCACCGTCCCGCGCGATCCGGCGCGGGAGGCGGCCCGCCGCGAGCTGTCCAAGCGCATGTACCACGAGAACGACCCCGGTTGGTTCCAGCGGGCCCTCGACGCCTTCTGGGAGTGGGTGGGCAAACTGTTCGACGCCGCCGCCACCGCGTCACCGGGCGGCACGCTCGGCCTGGTCGTCATCGTCGCGGCCGTGGTCGCCGTCCTGGGCGCGCTGTGGTGGCGCCTGGGCACCCCGCGCCGTCCGCCGACCCCGGCGCCGGCCCTCTTCGACGACCGTCCCCGCAGCGCCGCCGAACACCGCGCGGCCGCCGAGGCGCACGCCGCCCAGGGCCACTGGAACCAGGCCGTCCAGGAAGGCATGCGGGCCATCGTCCGCTCTCTGGAGGAACGCGCCCTGCTCGACGTCCGTCCCGGCCGCACCGCCGACGAGGCCGCCGCGGAAGCCGCCGGCGCCCTGCCCGCCCACAGCGACGGACTGCACTCCGCCGCCCGCTCCTTCGACGACGTGACGTACGGCGGCCGGGCCGCCACCGAGGAGTCGTACCGGCGGATCGCCGAACTCGACCGCGCCCTGGAGCGCTCCAAGCCCCGGCTCGCGAACAGCGGCGCCGGCGGCACGGGCACGGCCGCACAACGGGGAGCCGCCGGATGACGACCGAGGCCACACGCCCGTCCACCTCGGCCTCGCCCACCGCCCGCCAGGTGTGGACCCGCACGCGGGGCGTCGTCCTCGCGCTGGTGCTGCTGACCGTGGCGGCCGTCGCGATCGCCGTCATCCGCTCCGACGCCCGGCACGGCCGGCTCGACCCGCGCTCCGCCGACCCCTACGGCAGCCGTGCCGTCGCCCAGTTGCTGGCCGACCGGGGCGTGGACACGCGTGTCGTCACCACGCTCGACGAGGCTGCCGCGGCCGCCGCCCCCGACACCACCCTCCTGGTCGCCGTCCCCGACCTGCTGACCCCCAGCCAGCAGACCCGGCTGCACTCCGCCTTCATCGGCTCCCGCGGCCGCACCGTCCTGATCTCCTCCGGCAGCGCCTCCGTGGAACGCCTCGCCCCCGGCGTCACCGCCGACCCGGCCACCAGCTTCGACTCCACGCTGTCCCCCGACTGCGATCTGCCCGCCGCCCGCCGCGCGGGCAGCGCCGACACCGGCGGCATCCGCTACAGCACCACCCATCTGACCGCCGACGAGTGCTACCCGAGCCAGCGCCTGTCCACCCTGCTGCGCATCCCGGCACCCTCCGGCGACGGCGACACCGTTCTCCTCGGCTCGCCCGACATCCTCCTCAACGACCGCCTCGACGAGCACGGCAACGCCTCGCTCGCCCTCCAACTCCTCGGCTCGCGCACCCATCTGGTCTGGTACCTCCCCTCGCCCGCCGACGCCCCCACCGCCTCCGGGGACGGCGAGCGCGACCTGTTCGACCTGCTGCCCTCCGGCTGGCTGTGGGGCACCCTGCAACTCTTCGTCGCCGCAGCCCTGGCGGCCCTGTGGCGGGCACGCCGGCTCGGCCCTCTGGTGCTGGAGAACCTTCCCGTGGCGATCCGCGCCTCCGAAACCGTCGAAGGCCGCGCCCGCCTCTACCGCAAGGCGAACGCCCGCGACCGCGCCGCCGCCGCTCTTCGCTCCACCACGCGCACCCGCCTCGCCCCCCTCGTCGGCGTCCCCGTCTCCCAGGCGCACGCGCCCGAGGCCCTGCTCCCCGCACTGTCCGCCCGCCTCCACGGCGACGGACAGTTGCTGCACGCTCTCCTCTTCGGCCCGCCGCCCGGCGACGACGCGGCACTCATCCGGCTCGCCGACCAACTCGACGCCCTCGAAAGAGAGGTACGCCGTCCATGATGGACCCGACCACTGACAACGCCGCGCACACCGGGGACCCGGCCGCCGCCCGGGCCTCCCTGGAGGCCCTGCGCGCCGAGATCGCCAAGGCCGTGGTCGGCCAGGACCCCGCGGTGACCGGTCTCGTCGTCGCCCTCCTCTGCCGCGGTCACGTCCTCCTGGAAGGCGTGCCCGGCGTCGCCAAGACCCTCCTCGTCCGTGCTCTCGCCGCCGCTCTGGAACTCGACACCAAGCGCGTGCAGTTCACCCCGGACCTGATGCCGAGCGACGTCACCGGCTCCCTGGTCTACGACGCCCGCACCGCCGAGTTCTCCTTCCAGCCCGGACCGGTCTTCACCAACCTCCTCCTGGCGGACGAGATCAACCGCACGCCTCCGAAGACCCAGTCATCCCTCCTGGAGGCCATGGAGGAACGCCAGGTCACGGTCGACGGCACGCCCCGGCCCCTCCCGGACCCCTTCCTGGTCGCCGCGACCCAGAACCCGGTCGAGTACGAGGGCACCTACCCCCTCCCCGAGGCGCAGCTGGACCGCTTCCTCCTCAAGCTGACCATCCCGCTCCCTTCCCGCCAGGACGAGATCGACGTCCTCACCCGCCACGCCGACGGCTTCGACCCGCGCGACCTGCGCGCCGCCGGCGTACGCCCCGTCGCGAACGCCGCGGACCTGGAGGCGGCACGCCGCGCGGTCGCCGCCACGACCGTCTCTCCCGAGATCACCGCGTACGTCGTGGACATCTGCCGCGCCACCCGCGAGTCGCCGTCCCTCACGCTCGGCGTGTCCCCGCGCGGGGCGACCGCCCTGCTGGCCACCGCACGCGCGTGGGCCTGGCTGACGGGCCGTGACTACGTCATTCCGGACGACGTGAAGGCCCTGGCTCTGCCGACGCTGCGCCACCGTGTCCAGCTGCGCCCGGAGGCCGAGATGGAGGGCGTGACGGCCGACTCGGTCATCAACGCGATCCTCGCCCACGTCCCCGTGCCCCGCTGATGGCTTTCACCGGACGCGCCGCGCTGCTCGCGGCTCTCGGCTCTCTCCCCGTCGGCATCTGGGAACCCGGCTGGACGGGCGTCCTCGCCGTCAACGCTCCTCTCGCCGTGGCCTGTGCCTGCGACTTCGCCCTGGCCGCCCCCGTGCGCCGCCTGGGTCTGACCCGCTCCGGCGACGCCTCGGTGCGTCTGGGCGACGCCGCCGACGTCACGCTGACCGTGACGAACCCGTCGCGGCGGCCCTTGCGTGCCCGCGTCCGCGATGCCTGGCCCCCGAGCAGTTGGCAGCCCGGCACGGAGTCGGCGGCGTCCCGCCACACCGTGCGGGTTCCTCCGGGTGAGCGCCGGCGCCTCACGACGCGTCTGCGTCCCACGCGCCGCGGCGACCGCCGGGCCGACCGCGTCACCGTCCGCTCCTACGGCCCTCTCGGTCTCTTCGCCCGCCAGGGCACGCACGAGGTGCCGTGGACGGTACGCGTCCTGCCGCCTTTCACCAGCCGGAAGCACCTGCCGTCGAAGCTGGCCCGCCTGCGCGAGCTGGACGGCCGCACCAGTGTGCTGACCCGAGGCGAGGGAACGGAGTTCGACAGCCTGCGCGAGTACGTCCCGGGTGACGACACCCGTTCCATCGACTGGCGTGCCACAGCCCGTCAGTCCGCGGTCGCGGTACGCACGTGGCGTCCCGAGCGCGACCGTCACATCCTTCTGGTCCTCGACACGGGCCGTACCTCCGCGGGCCGCGTCGGCGACGTCCCTCGTCTGGATGCCTCGATGGACGCGGCCCTGCTCCTCGCCGCCCTGGCGTCCCGCGCCGGCGACCGTGTGGCTCTTATGGCCTACGACCGCCGTGTGCGCGCCCTTGTCCAGGGCCGCAGCGCCGGGGATGTCCTGCCGTCCCTCGTCAACGCCATGGCCACGCTGGAGCCCGAGCTCGTCGAGACGGACGCCCGTGGTCTGACGGCCGCGGCACTCCGTACGACGCCCCGCCGGTCCCTGATCGTGCTGCTCACGGCACTGGACGCGGCCCCTATCGAGGAGGGCCTGCTGCCCGTTCTGACGGGCCTGACCCAGCGGCACACGGTTCTCGTGGCCTCGGTGGCCGACCCGCACATCGCCGGGATGGCCACAGCCCGCGGCAGTGCCGATGCCGTCTATGAGGCCGCCGCGGCCGCCCAGGCACAGACGGAGCGCGACCGCACGGCGGATCAACTGCGTCGGCACGGCGTCACGGTCGTGGACGCGACCCCGGACGAGCTCGCGCCGGCTCTCGCGGACGCCTATCTCGCCTTGAAGGCAGCAGGACGCCTGTAAGAAAACGAAGACCACTTGCGGGGAAGGAGCGGGGCAGGCTTCGCTCCCTGAACGCAGAAAACCCCGCACCGGCCCGGTGCGGGGTTTTCCACAAAAATTGTTCGGCGGCGTCCTACTCTCCCACAGGGTCCCCCCTGCAGTACCATCGGCGCTGTAAGGCTTAGCTTCCGGGTTCGGAATGTAACCGGGCGTTTCCCCTACGCTATGACCACCGAAACACTATGAAACTGACAACCGCACCATGCATGACACATGGGGTTGTTCGTGGTTTCAGAACCAACACAGTGGACGCGAGCAACTGAGGACAAGCCCTCGGCCTATTAGTACCGGTCAACTCCACACGTTACCGTGCTTCCATATCCGGCCTATCAACCCAGTCGTCTACTGGGAGCCTTACCCCATCAAGTGGGTGGGAGTCCTCATCTCGAAGCAGGCTTCCCGCTTAGATGCTTTCAGCGGTTATCCCTCCCGAACGTAGCCAACCAGCCATGCCCTTGGCAGAACAACTGGCACACCAGAGGTTCGTCCGTCCCGGTCCTCTCGTACTAGGGACAGCCCTTCTCAAGACTCCTACGCGCACAGCGGATAGGGACCGAACTGTCTCACGACGTTCTAAACCCAGCTCGCGTACCGCTTTAATGGGCGAACAGCCCAACCCTTGGGACCGACTCCAGCCCCAGGATGCGACGAGCCGACATCGAGGTGCCAAACCATCCCGTCGATATGGACTCTTGGGGAAGATCAGCCTGTTATCCCCGGGGTACCTTTTATCCGTTGAGCGACGGCGCTTCCACAAGCCACCGCCGGATCACTAGTCCCGACTTTCGTCCCTGCTCGACCCGTCGGTCTCACAGTCAAGCTCCCTTGTGCACTTACACTCAACACCTGATTGCCAACCAGGCTGAGGGAACCTTTGGGC